>NZ_JAUSUP010000030.1 GCF_030814115.1 Alkalibacillus filiformis | reverse complement strand
AATACTAATCGATCGAGGACTTAACTTAAAACAAAAGTGAAAAGCGCGTCTTCGACTTTGGTTGACTCTTATCTAGTTTTGAAGGTATAACCTTCTAATAAAATGGATGTAAAATTCCTTCTAAAAAATTGTGAAAAACCCTTGCAATTTTAAATGAGGGTGAATATAATATTACTTGTCCTTGAAATTTGAAACAATTTGTCCGGTGGTATTGGCAGAAAGGTCACACCTGTTCCCATGCCGAACACAGAAGTTAAGCTTTCTAGCGCCGATGGTAGTTGGGGTTCTTCCCCTGTGAGAGTAGGACGCTGCCGGGCAATTGATATATGGAGGATTAGCTCAGCTGGGAGAGCACTTGCCTTACAAGCAAGGGGTCGGTGGTTCGAGCCCGCCATCCTCCACCATCTAATTCAATAGCCGACCTAGCTCAATCTGGCAGAGCAACTGACTTGTAATCAGTAGGTTGGGGGTTCGAGTCCCTCGGTCGGCACCATTCAAGTTAAAATAACATTAATCTGTAAGATTAAGTTAGCGATGAGCCATTAGCTCAGTTGGTAGAGCATCTGACTTTTAATCAGAGGGTCGGAGGTTCGAATCCTCCATGGCTCACCATTCGCGCGGGTGTGGCGGAATTGGCAGACGCGCTAGACTTAGGATCTAGTGTCTTTCGACGTGGGGGTTCGACTCCCTCCACCCGCACCATTTTAATATTGCGGAAGTAGTTCAGCGGTAGAACACCACCTTGCCAAGGTGGGGGTCGCGGGTTCGAATCCCGTCTTCCGCTCCACTATGCTGCCGGGGTGGCGGAATTGGCAGACGCACAGGACTTAAAATCCTGCGGTAGTTTACTACCGTGCCGGTTCGAATCCGGCCCTCGGTACCATCTTTGCGCCCGTAGCTCAATTGGATAGAGCGTTTGACTACGGATCAAGAGGTTAGGGGTTCGACTCCTCTCGGGCGCGCCATTTTAATATTGCGGGAAGTAGCTCAGCTTGGTAGAGCACTTGGTTTGGGACCAAGGGGTCGCAGGTTCGAATCCTGTCTTCCCGATTTCTACAACGGGGCCTTAGCTCAGATGGGAGAGCGCCTGCTTTGCACGCAGGAGGTCAGCGGTTCGATCCCGCTAGGCTCCACCAATTTTTTCTTCGAACCTTGAAAACTAAACAAAATAGCCTGTCGTCAATTCAGTTTTCTTCTAGTGATTGACTAAGAAGAAAACAACGATGACATTAAATTAT
>NZ_JAUSUP010000029.1 GCF_030814115.1 Alkalibacillus filiformis | reverse complement strand
TGACGTTCTGTCAATATATTGGACATGTTTTTGCTCTCATAAGGCAAACTTTTAATCCATATGAAAGAAGATGCTTTCATATGGAATCCTCATGTGAAGCGAAATTTTAAATAAAATTTCACTTCATCATGAGGCTATTATTGAACCGTCGAAGGCAAAGGTTGGATGTACCTTTAATTTGCCCATTCATACTCTTCAGGTGTCATATAATCAAGGGCGGAGTGTCTTCTCCGACGGTTATAAAAGACGATATAATCATGCACTTCATCAATGGCATCAACTTTTGAACCGAAAATTAATGTTGGCATCTCGGTTTTCATACTCCCAAAAAAAGATTCAGCACAGGCATTGTCATATGGGTTACCCTTACGACTCATGCTGATAATTGCTTCCTGATTTAATAAAATCTCTGTATAGGCATGTGCACAGTATTGTGAACCACGATCGGAATGATGAATCAAACCAGGCTCGGGCTGCCGATTGTTCATCGCATCTTGTAATGCTTCTGTAGTTAAATTAACCTTCATATGATCATCGACTCGATAACTAATAACTCGGCGTGAGTACAGGTCAATAATGACATTAAGAAACACAAAACCCTCCAGGGTTGGAATATATGTTATGTCTGTCGTCCATATTTCATTTGGTGATTCAACTTTGAAATCCTGATTTATATGATTCTTATAAGTCTTGTAATGGTGGTTTGATTGTGTTGTAGAACGACTTCTCTTAGGTTGTTTGGCCTGAAGGCCCATATCCCTCATATAATTAGCCACAGTCTTTATGCTTACAGTAAAACCTTGAGCTACTAGATCAGCATGCACACGCGGACTACCGTATACTTCTTTGCTCTCATAGAAGGACACCCTAATTGCTTCACGTAATAGTCGTTCATGCTTTTTTCTTTCTGTTTCAGAATTGTTTTTTCTTTTCTTATATTCATAAAAACCTGATTTGGACACACCTAAAACAACACACATCTTCAAAACGGTGTGCTCATTCCGATGTTGATCAATAAACTCATACTTCACTTGTGGTTTTGATTGAAGATGTGCATGGCCTTTTTTAATATATCAACCTCTTCTTCCAGATCAGCAACACGTTTCCGTTCATCTTCTAGTTGTTTTTTATATTCCGTTGCAGAAAGTAGTTCTGATTTTCGTGACTTTTCCAGTTCTTTGCGGTGATTTCTTTCACGAGCGACCCACTTCGTTAAGGTGTGATATGGAAGTTTCAACTCTATCGAGATATCTTTAATTTTTTTTCCATCATCTAGTACCATTTTGGCCACATACTCTTTAAACTCAGGCGAATAGTGCTTTTTTTCTGGCATAATTACCCCTACCTTTTCTAGACTTAATTTCATGGAAACATTTTGCCTTAGAGTGTGTCCAATTTTGATACTAACCTTA
>NZ_JAUSUP010000028.1 GCF_030814115.1 Alkalibacillus filiformis | reverse complement strand
TTCTGTTTGCCCGGCATGGGTGAGCTCTAACGGGTGAAAGTCCCGAGTGCGACCTAGTAGCGGTAAGCACATAGTCAAAGGCAAGGGTGTCCACGGTGACGTGGAATCTGAAGGAAGCCCTAGACAAACCTCTGGTTTGACGTACAGAAACCATATAAGAGGCAACGTATGAGGATAAGACTGCAGAAGAAGTTGAAGTCCTATAGCTACTCATATCATACGGTGTAAATATGGCAGATAGATGGAGTGAAAGAGCTCACACCTTAACCGGGGAGGTCTCAACACCTACACCAAAGACTTGTAGTGATATAAGTTTGGGTGGTGAGAAGTCAGCCGAAGCCGTAGTAGTGAAGACGTCTAACGAAAGTTAGAAAGAGCGAAGGGCTGAACAATTTTATGGTTATGGAAATCTTGATTGGAAGAGGAAAAAGACCACTGGCATACCGCGTTAAAGTGGATACCAACTTTACGAGAAGGAAAGGAAGTAACAAGCATGTATGACGAGAAACTTTTAGACAGAATTCTAAGAAAGGATAACCTTGACCAGGCACAGAAACAAGTCATTAAAAACAAAGGTGCCGCAGGTGTAGATGGTATAACAATCAAAGAATTACCATCACACATGTTGGAAAACAAAAAGGATATTATCCGCCGAATCAAACAAAGAGAGTACCAACCATCCCCAGTTAGAAGGGTCGAAATTCCTAAAGATGATGGGGGAGTTCGACTATTAGGTATCCCAACCGTAGTTGATAGGGTTATCCAACAAGCTATAACCCAAGTTCTCACTCCTAAATTTAATCAACAGTTTCATGAACACAGTTATGGGTTTAGACCAGGACGAAACGCTGAAATGGCAATACGTCAGTCGCTTGAATTTATGAATGAAGGTTACGAATGGGTGGTGGATATAGACCTTGAACGTTTCTTTGATACGGTCAATCATGACCGTCTAATGAACCTAATATCGAGAACAGTGAAAGACGGTGATGTCATCTCACTCATCAGAAAGTTCCTAGTAAGTGGAGTGCAACTCGATGAAGGATATAAGGAGACAATCATAGGAACACCGCAAGGTGGTAATTTATCCCCTCTGTTAAGTAACATCATGTTGAATGAATTAGACCAAGAGCTTGAAAACCGAGGACTCCGTTTCGTTAGATACGCTGATGATTGTATCATCATGGTTAAAAGCGAAATGTCTGCCAATCGTGTTATGCGATCGGTATCAAAGTTCATCGAAGAAAAGCTTGGCCTAATCGTCAACACAACGAAATCAAAAGTGACAAAACCCAATAATCCTGACCTAAAGTTTCTTGGTTTTGGCTTCTTTAAAGACTACCAAAGTAATGAGTATAAAGCAAAGCCACACCAGAAATCGGTCGAAGCGTTCAAATATAAACTGAAACAGCTAACAAAAAGAAATTGGAGTGTAGATACGAAGTATCAAGTGATGCGGATTAACCAACTCATAAGAGGCTGGGTTAATTACTTTAGGATAGGTTATATGAAAAGCCTAC
>NZ_JAUSUP010000027.1 GCF_030814115.1 Alkalibacillus filiformis | reverse complement strand
CTTTTAAGCCCCCTTAATCCTTTGGACACCAAAATTGGAAAAGCTTACAATGTATTTAATCTAATTTTGGGCAATGAGGAGGGATAAAATGGGTAAGCGCAAGATTGAGATTTTTGAGGACTTAAAAAAGAAATACGTCAGAATGGCTTTAGAGACCAATCAGTATGCATCCACAGCTAAATCAGCTGGTGTATCATCTTCGACGCTTCGTAATTGGATGAGGCAGTATGAAACTGAAGTATTAGATCAGATGGAGTCCGAAGGGGTCCGTTTGACCCAACCTGAACCTACAGAAAAAGAATATAAAAAGAAGTATGAGCAAGCTATGAAGTTGCTTGGTGAAAAAGAGTTAGAGGTAGCTGTCTTAAAAGACGCACTAAAAAAAAACGACCATCATTAGATGAAAGAATTCAACTAGCTGAGAATTGGTTGTCCGAAGGATTTTTTACTAAACGCATACTAGACATTTTGGATGTGAAACGTTCAAGCTATTATGCGAGGCGTTCCCCCCAGCCTGTAAGGGCTCATATTAAGAGAGGGAGACCGAGTCCCGGCTTTTCTGAGCATCGTGATGGTTTCCGTGTACCAGACGAACAAATCGAAGAATATCTAATGGAGTATTATCATGATGATGATATTGGTGGTTTAGGCTATAAAAAATGGACGTCTCTTATTCGAGATCAATATCAACTAATTATTAATAAAAAGAAAGTTTATCGTCTGTGCAAAAAGCTCGATATATTAAAAGAACGTAGAGTCAAAAAGTCTAAGCACCCAAGACGACTTGCGCGAAATCGAGTAATAACAGGTCCTAATCAACTTTGGCAAGTAGACATTAAATATGGACACATTATTAACTCCAATTACTTTGTGTTTGTGTGTTGTGCGATTGATGTTTACGATCGCCAAATCGTAGGTGTATTCAAGGGGCCGACTTGCCGTGCAAAAGATATTACTATTATGTTGGTTAAAGCGATGATTAAAAGAAGAATTCATTTCAAGGAGGGCGTTGGGGAAACAAAACTTATTATTCGAACAGATAATGGTCCCCAATTTGTGAGTGATATCTTTGGAGACTTTTGTGCGCACCAAAAAATCTACCATGAGCGCATTCCAAAGAAAACGCCTGATATGAATGCCTATATAGAATCTTTTTATAGCCAATTACAGCGTGAGTGTTTTAAAAGACACACGTTTACTTTTTTCGATGAAGCTTATTACCACATTGAGCAGTACATTGATTTTTATAATAAAGTTCGTCCACATGGGAGTTTGAATGATCGTTCTCCTTATAGGTTCAACCAACTTACGTTGGAAGGAGTTATTCCAATTCAAAAAGTAAAACTATAGTAGCAATATGAGGCACATGCGACGAGAGGATTAAGTTTGGCATGGAATGGGCTGATAGCCCATTTTGCGAGATTGTTCTGTTTTTTCATAAGGGGTCATATCTACTTTTTGAATCCATGCCAAATTGAATCAACCTCATAACCACTATAATATGGAGGGAAATGATAAAAAATTGAGCAATTTTGAGTCACAGCTAGGTGAATTGTTTTGTGTCCAGTTTAAGGGGGCCTAGCCG
>NZ_JAUSUP010000026.1 GCF_030814115.1 Alkalibacillus filiformis | reverse complement strand
ACGCGCTTTTCACTTTTGTTTTAAGTTAAGTCCTCGATCGATTAGTATTCGTCAGCTCCACGTGTCACCACGCTTCCACCTCGAACCTATCTACCTCATCGTCTCTGAGGGATCTTACTCGCTCGAAGCGATGGGAAATCTCATCTTGAGGGGGGCTTCATGCTTAGATGCTTTCAGCACTTATCCCGACCACACGTAGCTACCCAGCGATGCTCCTGGCGGAACAACTGGTACACCAGCGGTGTGTCCATCCCGGTCCTCTCGTACTAAGGACAGCTCCTCTCAAATTTCCAACGCCCACGACGGATAGGGACCGAACTGTCTCACGACGTTCTGAACCCAGCTCGCGTACCGCTTTAATGGGCGAACAGCCCAACCCTTGGGACCGACTACAGCCCCAGGATGCGATGAGCCGACATCGAGGTGCCAAACCTCCCCGTCGATGTGGACTCTTGGGGGAGATAAGCCTGTTATCCCCGGGGTAGCTTTTATCCGTTGAGCGATGGCCCTTCCATGCGGAACCACCGGATCACTAAGCCCGACTTTCGTCCCTGCTCGACTTGTAGGTCTCGCAGTCAAGCTCCCTTCTGCCTTTACACTCTTCGAATGATTTCCAACCATTCTGAGGGAACCTTTGGGCGCCTCCGTTACTCTTTAGGAGGCGACCGCCCCAGTCAAACTGCCCACCTGACACTGTCTCCGAACCGGATCACGGTTCTGGGTTAGAATGTCCGTACAGCCAGGGTGGTATCCCACCGGCGCCTCCACCGAAGCTAGCGCTCCGGTTTCTCTGGCTCCCACCTATCCTGTACAAGCTGTACCAACATTCAATATCAGGCTACAGTAAAGCTCCACGGGGTCTTTCCGTCCTGTCGCGGGTAATGCGCATTTTCACGCATAGTATAATTTCACCGGGTCTCTCGTTGAGACAGTGCCCAAGTCGTTGCACCTTTCGTGCGGGTCGGAACTTACCCGACAAGGAATTTCGCTACCTTAGGACCGTTATAGTTACGGCCGCCGTTTACTGGGGCTTCGGTTCAACGCTTCGTCCCGAAGGACTAACGCATCCCCTTAACCTTCCAGCACCGGGCAGGTGTCAGCCCCTATACTTCGCCTTACGGCTTCGCAGAGACCTGTGTTTTTGATAAACAGTCGCTTGGGCCTTTTCACTGCGGCTCCCTAGACCGTAGTCTAGGTGAGCACCCCTTCTCCCGAAGTTACGGGGTCATTTTGCCGAGTTCCTTAACGAGAGTTCTCCCGATCACCTTAGGATACTCTCCTCGCCTACCTGTGTCGGTTTGCGGTACGGGCACCTCTTTCCTCACTAGAGGTTTTTCTTGGCAGTGTGAAATCAGGGACTTCGGTACTTATGTTCCCTCCCCATCACAGATCATGCGTTTGATGGACGGATTTGCCTATCCATCACACTCTCTGCTTGGGCGTGCACATCCAATGGCACGCTTCCCTTATCCTCCTGCGTCCCCCCGTTGTTCAAACGGAAAGGAGGTGGTACAGGAATTTCAACCTGTTATCCATCGCCTACGCCTTTCGGCCTCGGCTTAGGTCCCGACTTACCCTGAGCGGACGAGCCTTCCTCAGGAAACCTTAGGCTTACGGTGAAGAAGATTCTCACTTCTTTTTCGCTACTCATACCGGCATTCTCACTTCTAAGCGCTCCACCAGTCCTCACGGTCTGACTTCAACGCCCTTAGAACGCTCTCCTACCACTGTCCATTGGACAGTCCGCAGCTTCGGTGATGTGTTTAGCCCCGGTACATTTTCGGCGCAGCGTCACTCGACCAGTGAGCTATTACGCACTCTTTAAATGATGGCTGCTTCTAAGCCAACATCCTGGTTGTCTGAGCAACGCCACATCCTTTTCCACTTAACACATACTTAGGGACCTTAGCTGGCGGTCTGGGCTGTTTCCCTTTCGACTATGAACCTTATCACCCATAGTCTAACTCCCAACGATAAGTCATTGGCATTCGGAGTTTGACTGAATTCGGTAACCCGATAGGGGCCCCTAGTCCAATCAGTGCTCTACCTCCAAGACTCTCACGTTGAGGCTAGCCCTAAAGCTATTTCGGAGAGAACCAGCTATCTCTGTGTTCGATTGGCATTTCACCGCTACCCACACCTCATCCCCGCATTTTTCAACATACGTGGGTTCGGGCCTCCAGTAAGTGTTACCTTACCTTCACCCTGGACATGGGTAGATCACACAGTTTCGGGTCTACGATCACGAACTCATTCGCCCTATTCAGACTCGCTTTCGCTGCGGCTCCAGGTCTTCCCTTTAACCTTGCTCGTAATCGTAACTCGCCGGTTCATTCTACAAAAGGCACGCCGTCACCCATTAACGGGCTTCGACTACTTGTAGGCACACGGTTTCAGGTTCTATTTCACTCCCCTTCCGGGGTACTTTTCACCTTTCCCTCACGGTACTGGTTCACTATCGGTCACTAGGGAGTATTTAGCCTTGGGAGATGGTCCTCCCAGATTCCGACGGAATTACACGTGTTCCGCCGTACTCAGGATCCACTCCGGAGGAAAGTGAGTTTCAGCTACAGGGCTGTTACCTTCTTTGGCTGACCTTTCCAGATCACTTCGCCTACTCACTTTCTTGATAACTCCGTATGGAGTGTCCTACAACCCCAAGACGCATGCGCCTTGGTTTGGGCTAATTCCGTTTCGTTCGCCACTACTCAGGAAATCGCTTTTGCTTTCTCTTCCTTCGGGTACTGAGATGTTTCAGTTCCCCGAGTTGTCTTTCAACACCTATGAATTCAGTGTTGAATACTGCCCCATTACGGACAGTGGGTTTCCCCATTCGGAAATCCCCGGGTCGTAGCTTACTTACAGCTCGCCGAGGCATATCGGTGTTTGTCCCGTCCTTCATCGACTCCTAGTGCCAAGGCATCCACCGTGCGCCCTTATTCACTTAACTTACTTGCGTGAAAAGACGCGTTTGTCTTTACTTTATCGATGCTTTGGTATCTCATCTTATCTAGTTTTCAAGGTAC
>NZ_JAUSUP010000025.1 GCF_030814115.1 Alkalibacillus filiformis | reverse complement strand
TTTTTCTGGCATAATTACCCCTACCTTTTCTAGACTTAATTTCATGGAAACATTTTGCCTTAGAGTGTGTCCAATTTTGATACTAACCTTATTATGACCTCGCGTCCGACATTAACTCCGCTTCGTCCGACAATTATGACCCCGCGTCCGACATTAACTCCACTTCGTCCGACAATTACAGCCCCGTGTCCAACATTAACCCCGCTTCGTCCGACAATTACGGCCCCGCGTCCGACATTAACCCCACTTCGTCCGACAATAATTTAAAATAAGGTACACCCTTTTAGATGTACCTTATCATTACTAATAGTCTAATATTATTGAAGTAAATAACTAAAGTCCTTTTGATAGTCATAGTCTAGTAGATACTTCCTTGTGTTAGTCTTTCCAACCGTTTCAAAATCGGCATTCTTTAGAAAATGCTTTGATAAACTTGCTGACTCCACCCTCAAAAAATCTCTCACCTCTCTATTCGTCACCTCCTCCCCTTTTAATAAATAATAGTCTTTTAAGGCGTTCACGTGTGCATCGGCACTTCTATGCTTACAACGTCGGCACTCCCATCTGCGCCTCATTCGGATCATGATGCTCGCCTTACAGTTGGGGCAAAAGGCGCCTCGTTTGTAATCGTCATAATGGATTCGAAAATTTTTCTCGATATTGTAATTTTTAAAGTTGTGGTGGTCTTTCATTTTGTGGGCGAGCCGGGATGTGGCGTCTACTGGCATGATTGGCTCGCGGTACTTTTGTGATACGTCGCGAATTTTTTGGGTCAGTTGTGAGATTGGAATGATGTAGTCGCGGTGTTTTTCAGAAGTGATGTCGAGGGTGGCTTTCGGGTTGGCCATGACGACTAACGTTTCGACTGGCAATTCGTGAACACTGGAAAATCCGAGCCACTGGAGTTGCTGTTGTTTTTGTTCTTCGACTTGGATAACGGGGTCGTCATATGTGTGGGTTTCGCCATCGACTGTTTGGATCAACTGATTAAAAGTCGGGTTAATCGTGATGATGCCTGTAAAGTTTTTCACTTCTAAAATTAAAACGAAACGCTCAGTCAATAGTAGTGTATCCATTTGAAAAAAGTTTTGGAAAAGGCGTAAGCGAAGGTCATGCAGAATGAAGTGTGGAAAGTCGAGCTTGCTTAGTGGGTAATCGACGCGGAGTTCACCTGCGTAGCCGGATCGTTCGCGGTACAGCTCTGTTTCGACTTGGCGATAATCTGGATGATGCTCAAAAAGGCATTTATGAGCAGCTGCTAGTTTTAATAGTTTAGCAGGTATTTCGTGTTCTTTTACAATCAAAATCATCACTCCCTATTCAATTTTCAACAAGTATTATATCACATTTTATGGTACAATTTGACAAGATGTTAATTTGGGAGTGTTTGCATGAAAAGGTTGTTATTGCTATTATCCTTTACCTTGTTAGTCGGTTGTACATCCACAGCTGAATTCGATTTAGATGATGTTGTCGCAGAAGTAATGGATGAAGAGGTGACGGCAGAGGACGTTTATCTATATCGATATCACAGAGACTACTCTTTTGAACAGTCCGTCCGATCTTATGCTCAACAGAAAGTTATGGTGTTGAAGGCTAAAGAACATGGGTTTAACATGACTGAACAAGAGGTCGATGAGGAATTCGAAAGTTTTCGCGATTATTCCGGAATGTACGAACTATTCTTAGAAGAAAACTTAGCATCGATAGAAGAAAGCGCTGAAATATTAAATATGGATGTTGAAGAAATCACTCATGGACGTTATAAAAGAGGCATCGTCGAGTCCGAAAGCGCGACTTATTATTTTACAGATGTATTTTGTGAAAATACTACAATTGATCCGTGTCCTGACACAACTGAAGAGTTCCATGAGAAAATGAACGAACACGTACGAGAACTGTATGAAGAACATATTGAATACCGCTTCAACGAATAACATCTAGAGAAAAAGGGAATTGGTTAAGTAGCCAATTCTATTTTTATGTGACACAAACGCAAAACTCTGTCGTCTAATGTTATGAATTAAGGAATCGGAGGCAATAGACATGTCTAGAAAAGAAATCGTTTCCGACTGGTTTTACCAATACAATCATGATGTTTATAACTTCTTAGTTTACTATACAGGTAAACGTGACCCTGAAGACCTCGTTCAAGAAGTGTTCATCAAGGCTATTAAAGGGTTGGACAAATTTGATGGAAAATCCAGTCCAAAAACGTGGCTATTTAGTATTGCGCGTAATGTCGCCATTGACGATATCCGCAAGAACAAGCGCCGCGGTATGGATCAAAATGTAGATTTAGATGAAGCTTACAACGTCGGGCATCATGTCACACCTGATTCCGTCGTACAAGAAAACGAGGAAAAGCAACTACTATATCAAGCGATCAATTCGCTTAAATCCAATTATCGTGAAGTGATCATTTTACGAGCGATTAAAGAATTAAACGTCTCCGAGACTGCATCTGTATTAAATTGGTCAAACCAAAAAGTGAGAACCACTTACTCACGGGCCCTAAAAGCGCTTGGAGAAGTCCAAGGAGGATTTCAAAATGAGTGAATTTAATGATAAAAAACTTGAAAAACAATTGGAATCTCTCCCTAAGCATAAAATGACTGATGAGCAAATTGAAAGCATGCATGCTGAACTCATGAAAACAGCTGAACAATATGACCAAAAAGACAAAAGGAGGATTTTCATGCGACGCATAGCTGTAGGAGTGACGACGGCTGCGGCAGTATTTTTAATCGCGTTTATCGGAATTAGCTTTATGGGAGATGACGATCACGCTGACGAACCGATGACAACACAAGAAACAGACGATTTTGATGGTGAAGCTTCGACATTTGAAGATGGTGAAGAGGAAGGTTCTATGGGAGATGAAGAATCTCGCGAGGAATCAGAAGAAGCTGAAGCTCAAGAAACCAAACAAGACTCTGAAACGATTGTCATTGAACAATCTGAAAATATTATTGAACATCTAGCAAATGAAGATTACGCTTCAGTAGCTGAATACGTTCACGAAGAACAAGGCCTACTATTCTCACCCTATGTTAATGTGAATGAAGACGATTTGATTTTCACAGCAGAAGAAGTGGCTAACTTTGAAACTGATGAGACAGTTTACGTATGGGGTACAGAAGACGGTAGTGGTTACGACATCGAACTAACGCCAATGGAATATCATGAAGAATATGTGTATCAACATGACTACACAAACCCAGATGAGCGTTTAGTTGATGAATTTGAAGATCGCAGCATGATGGAAAACAACATCCAAGAATATTTCCCTGAAGCCCATGTCGTTGAATATCACGTTGAAGGATCAGACGAATATGAGGGTATGGACTACGGTTCAATCAACCTTGTCTATGAAGAAAACGACGCTGGCGAATGGAAGCTCGTTGCGATTGTTAATGAAGAATGGGTTATTTAAATTAAAGCTTAGAGTGGGATTTTCCCCATTCTAAGCTTTTTAATTTAGGTAGCTGGTGGTTAATTAATGTTTTGTCCGACAGTTATGGGCGCGTGTCCGACATTAACCCCGCTTCGTCCGACAATTTTGCCCCTGCGTCCAACATTAACTCCGCTTTGTCCGACAATTTTGTCCCTGCGTCCAACATTAACTCCGCTTTGTCTTTTAAGCCCCCTTAATCCTTTGGACACCAAAATTGGAAAAGCTTACAATGTATTTAATCTAATTTTGGGCAATGAGGAGGGATAAAATGG
>NZ_JAUSUP010000024.1 GCF_030814115.1 Alkalibacillus filiformis | reverse complement strand
GATCGTCAACGAGCTATTGAAATCGTTAGGCAAAATCGAGATATGCTGCCAATGACACAAGACCCCATTTGCATTACATACAAGAAGGCTGATTTACTGATTAAAGAAGCAAATCGTAACATAAAAGAACTTCATCACCTCGCTAATAAAAAGGATAGCCCCTATTATAATTGGTTGGATGAATAATCTTGCGGGTTGAAGGAGATTTAAAGAGATGTGAAGAAAAGAAACAAAGACTTAAATGAAAAAAATGGTGGGATAAGTAATGAGAGTAGGAGAACTTAATTCAAATGAGTGAAGAAAAAGCTTATTGGACTCATGAAATGGCGAGTATTTTAAACGTATCTGATAGCACTTTACGAAAATGGTGTATTGCACTAGAAGAAGAAGGCTATATATTTACTAAAGGTGAAAATAATAGTCGTGCGTTCCTCGTTCGTGATAAGAAAGCTTTGATTTATTTTAAACAGCTGGTAAAAGTGGAAGGGCGAACGATTAAAAAAGCTTCAAAGCAAGTGTTTGAAGAGTTTTATACGAATGCTCGAACGACCCCCATTCGAGTTGGTGATACCGACGTTCGTGAGTCGTTCGAGGGCGAGTTTAAAAAGATAAATGATCGATTAGATCAACAAGACCAATTTAATCAAAAATTATTAGAGCGAATAGACCAGCGAGATCAAAATTTAATGACTGTTTTGCGTGAAATTCAGGAACACAAAAAAGAGTTAGCTATGACTAAAAAGAAAAAGAAGTGGCAGTTTTGGAAATCCTAGAGAAAGGGGTTGTTAGTGTGATTTGGTGGTCATTTGGTATTTCGGTTTTAGCTTTAATTATTAGCATTACAACACTTGTGTTGATCAGAAAAGAGGGTTGAGTCTATGAATCAAGGATTAGTTGACGTGAAGGAATTAGAAAGGTTCTTAGATTACTTACAAGATAAAGTTGAGGACGTTTATCAGAATGAAACGAAACAGGCGATTAAACGTTTTATGAAAGAGGATGTTGACCGTTTAAATGGCGCAAATATTACAAGGGGTTGATTAAATGGGTTCAGAACGTCTTGAGAAAGCCATAGCGAATGCTAGAGCGTCTTTAGCGATTGAAGGTATGGAACTTGAAGAAAAGGAAGTAGAGTTGGTTAAAGAGCGTCTGAGGGGTCAAATCACTGAAGAAGAATTTAAACAAAGAGTATTGGATAGTGTTCGAAAATAAATAAAAGGACTTTCGCTTTTAATTAAGTGATAGTCCTTTTTTATTTAAGTGTGTTATGGCAAAAGTGATGAATTTTAGTGAGTGAATCATTTTTACCTCTTGTAGAATGAGGGTCATTAAAAGAATGAATCACTTCGAATGATAGAGTGAATCACTTTAAAGTTTTGCGCAGCAAAACTTTTATAGTTGCTGATGCAACTTTTATCGATGCCCTCGTAAATTTTGAACCAAAATTTCACGGAGTGCCCACTTACACACCTTCAAAAATGAAGGTGTGTGTGGGTGCTAAAATTCAATTTTAGCGTTCGTTTTCTTAAGAGAAAATATCATTTCATGGTAAATGATTTGATAGTTCAATTGAATATAAAAAACTAGAGTAATTTTAATAGTGACTAATCAAGGAAACTTCTCCTGGGGATCCTGCATTAACTTCTATTGCGAAATCATACGATTGTTGTCGCGTTACTCCAGAAACATTAAATACTATATCGCCTCTTGCTCTTGCTCTAACAGATGTTGTATAGTCTGCATAATTTACATATTTATAGTTTGTTGCTCCTGTATCAACGGTAGCAAAATTAGTTATAGGAACCGATTGATAGACAGGGCCATGAACAGTGATTGCTTTTTCTTGGCCATATTCTGCAAACCTAGCATCCTCTATGTGTAACTTTATGTCAGCTCTTCCGAAAAGTAATGCTTCATATACTCTAGTATAAGCGTAATTAAGTTGACCACTAGAAAGAGTATTAAAATCTGAATCTGAATTTGCTGGTTCTACAGTAATTTCATGGGTTATAGAACTACCATCATCAAATTCTACAGTAAGCGGTTCACCAACTTTTAAATCTAAACCTTCTTCTAAATTTTGACCTGTTTGTTCTAAAGTTTTTTGAACTTCTTTCTCTCGATCTAAAGCATCTACTTCTTCGTCATTTTTACTATCGGCATTAATAGCAGAAACATTAGTGACTAAGGCTGTAATTAGTACAATTGCAAAAATAAAACTTATTTTTTTAAATGATTTTTTCAAAATAACACATCCTTTTTCTATAAAATTTAAGTAGTAGATTAATATAAAATAGTATAGTTGCTTTCAACTCCTTTTTTACATAAAATTGAATTAATCTACAAATCTAACAATAATGCACCAAAATATCCCAGTCAATATATTTTCAGATTTTTTTGTCTTTTAATTAAAGGAGGAATAAATAATGGCAAACTTTACATTGATTTCAGGTGTGCTTTTTATTATTATGGTGGCGATTTTAATTATCCTCACATGCATGGTTATTTATAAAAAATTTTTTTAAATATTGTTTTTAGGATCAATATTGTTGTTAATTATTTGATTAACATTATTTTTAATAATGATTTTGTATATATTTATTTATTTAAAATACTTAATTATATTAATTATATTTGCGAAAAGCTAAACCCCTTTAGACACAAGGGGTTTTAGCTTTTTTTGAAACTTTTATATCCCTTTATTGAAACTTTTATATCCCTTTATTGAAACTTTTATATCCTTCGATTTGAAACTTAATAAAAACAAAGTTATAATAAGAAAGCTAAATATAACTAAAATTGTGCATGAGTTACATAAAAAGACGAGTAAAAAGTACAATAGGGGGATTTGATGGCTAGAAAAAATGGTAAGCAACAAATGTTTTCGTACGAAAATTCAATTCAAAAAAGTAACGAATTATCTATGGCTAAACTAAGTCAAGGACTCACTCTAAATCAAATGCAATTGTTAGCTTTTGCTATTTATTCAACTCAACAGGACGGAAAAACAGAATTTAATAAAGCTGATTTTGAAAAGAAATTTGCTCTTGAAAAATATCAAACAAAACATGCTCAAGAGGATGTCCCAAAGCTTGGTCACTTATCATTTTGCCTTACTGATCTAGAAGAACAATCAGTTGAATACTGGAATGTCTTTCAAGGAATAAAGTATAAAAAAGGACTGTTTACTTTCAAATGGAACGAAGAGTTTGTTCCACATATTTTAGAATTAAAAGAGAAGTTTGTTACAACAGATTTAACAATAACATCGCAATTTAGGAGTAGCTTTAGTTGGACGTTATACGATTATTTGAAAGGACATTATGGTTACTGGCGTAAATCAATATCCAAAGAAGCTCTAATGAAATTATTTGGAGTAGAAAATGTTAAAAGTTATCAAAACAATACAGGGTTATTTAAAAGAAAAGTGCTAGATTTTGCCATTAATGAAATCAACAAATATACAGAGATTGAAGTACGATACAACATAAAGAGAAAAGGTCGTGCGATTGCTGGTTTTGAATTGACATGGTCACTAGGAGAAAATTTAAAAAGTGCTACAAAGAAACAAATAAAAGAATTGAGAGTGATAGCAGAAACGATCGAAAGCGATTATCTAGAGGGGATTATAGAAATAGATAACAAAGAGGATCGTCAACGAGCTATTGAAATCGTTAGGCAAAATCGAGATATGCTGCCAATGACACAAGACCCCATTTGCATTACATACAAGAAGGCTGATTT
>NZ_JAUSUP010000023.1 GCF_030814115.1 Alkalibacillus filiformis | reverse complement strand
GCATAATTACCCCTACCTTTTCTAGACTTAATTTCATGGAAACATTTTGCCTTAGAGTGTGTCCAATTTTGATACTAACCTTAATAGAATCGTTCGAGAGACGCATGGAATCGCTCAAGAAGCTCATAGATCCAAAAAATAGCTCATAGGATAGTGAGATCCCGCCGCGGCGGGATCAATCATCTACTTTATAACAGCAGTCAACATCATTTTAGCAATATTTTCAATCGCACGTTCGTCTACATTGAACATCGGGTGGTGGTGCGGATATTCAGCGCCAACTTCAGGGTTACCGCCGCCTAGTATAAAGTAGACGCCTGGAACTTCCTCTTGGAAATAGGCGAAGTCTTCGCTACCCATAAGTGGTTCGGCTTCAACTGTATGATCTTCGCCGAAAACTTCAACGCCTAGCTGTCTGATCCGCTCTGTTTCTAAAGGATCATTATACATCGACGGGCAGTCACGGACGTAGTCGATTTCATATCCTGCGCCTGCTGCTTCGCAAGTCATTTTCGTAATGTTGTGAAGGGATTGTTCGATCATGTCGCGCGCTTCAGCACTATAGGTCCGAACGGTTCCTTTCAATACAGCTTTTTCAGGGATAACATTGTGACCTTCACCACTATGGAAGGATCCAACTGTTACGGCTGCTGCATCCATTGGGCTTACGCGACGGCTGACAATCTGTTGTAAGTTAGTGACGAGTTGACTTCCTGTTACAAGGGCATCAACTGTCATGTGCGGCATGGCACCGTGTCCGCCCTTGCCGTGCACTTCGATTACAAAATCATCTTGCGCTGATGATATGTAACCAGAGCGCACACCAAACTGCCCAACAGGTAAATTAGACATAACGTGTGCACCGTAAATCATGTCAACGCCATCTAAGCAGCCATCATCGATCATCGGTTTTGCTCCACCTGGTGTCATTTCCTCGCCAAATTGATGGACGAACACAATCGTACCAGGGACCTCATCTTTAAACTGTGACAAAACCGTTGCGACCCCTAACAACGCAGACGTATGCACATCATGACCGCATGCGTGCATGACACCATCGACACGCGATTTAAAGTCTACATCTTTCTCATCTTGAATAGGCAAAGCATCAAAATCAGCACGCAAAGCAACTGTTTTGCCAAGTTGACCTCCATGTAAAATACCTAAAACACCACGGCCGCCAACACCAGTGCGAACTTCTAGCCCTAAATTTTCGAGGTAGGCAGCAATTTTCTTAGGTGTTTCAACTTCTTCGTGTGACACTTCAGGATACATATGTAAATCTCTTCTAAACTCAACTAATTCAGGATTAATCGACTCCAAATAGCTAAAAAACTTCTCCATTTTAAACACTCCCCACACGTTTTATGACATTATAGCACCAAACCTCACAATAAAAAACTGTTGCAAGTGTACTATTGTATGTAGTACACTTAATACACACAAGAAAGAGGTGATTGTTTGCATATACTGTTAAACCCAACGAGCAACAAGCCGATTTACGAACAAATCATCCAACAAGTTAAAGAGCGGATCTTGCAAGGTGTTGTTGTAGCAGGGGACAAAGTGCCTTCAGTTCGAGAGATGTCTGCACAGCTAACAGTTAACCCCAACACGGTAAGTAAAGCATATAAAGAATTGGAACGAGAAGGTATTTTCGTTACTTTCCGTGGAAAAGGGACGTTCATTAGTGAGGATGTTCATGAGCTTGTACAAGAAAGGGAAGTGAAGCTTTTGAAGGAGCAAGCTGAGAAATTAGTTCAGTCAGCCAAACAAGCTGGCATTTCAAAAGAGGAGATGAAGCAATGGATCGACGAATTATTCCAACAAGGTGGTGGGGAGCGTGATTGAAGTTAAAAATGTAACAAAATCAATCCATAAAAATGATGTCCTAAACCATGTCCAGTTTAATGTAAGACCAGGAACGATTACCGGTGTCGTTGGTCGAAACGGTGCAGGAAAGACAACGTTGTTGCGTATTATTTCAGGCATTATAAAACCTGATTCTGGTGAGGTCTTTATTGCAAATGAAAATATATTTAGCCAACCGCGGGTGAAAAGAGATGTCGTCTTCGTACCTGACTCAACTGACGCATTAAAAGCTTACTCGATTAAAGAGATCGTAAAGTTTTATAAGGAAGTTTACCCAAACTTTGATGAGACCTACTACTTTGACCTGTTAGAAAAATTCCAATTTAAGAAGTCAGGTAAGATTAAGCAGCTTTCTAAAGGACAAAAAGCACTTTTTTCATTAATCTTAGCTTTTTCGACGAATGCCAAATACATTTTACTCGATGAACCGACAGACGGACTAGATGTCATTATTAAAAGAGAAATTTTAAAATTTATCGCTGAAGAAGTCGCGAACAAAGAAGTATCGATTATGATTTCATCTCACCGTCTAGATGAGTTAGAAAAAATGGCAGATCACATTGTCGTGTTAAAAGAAGGAACGGTCAATTCTGAGCTTGAAATGGAAACATTAAAAGAAGACTATAGAAAAATTCAAGTCGCTTATCAAGAACAGTTCCCAGAAGACGTGTTACAAAACTTAGAAGTGTTAAGTCAAAACGGTCGTGTAGGCGTTGTATTGTTAGAAGCAGATGATGCTGAAGGAGAAGCGATTCTGAAAAACTATGAACCTATTTTATATGAAGAGTTGCCATTATCATTAGAAGATATTTTCGTAACGAAATTAGGAGGTGAACTATATGTTTCATAAGGCGTTATGGATGAAAGAGTGGAAGCATAACCTTCTAGTTTCAGCTGGTTTTTTAATTACTTTGTTATTAGCTTATCCGCTTATGGCATTTATGCAGTTTGAAACATGGCGTGAGTGGAAACAGTTCAACCCTGAAATTTGGGAACAGCAGAAGGCTTCTCAGATTCAGTTCATATTTGAACCGAACTTTTTCGGCATGATTTTAGTCGGACTTGTCATACTGCTAGCTGGTTTCTTAATCGGGTTAGAACGTAATACGAAGCGTCATGACTTCTCTATGGCTTTACCGTATTCTCGAAAAGAAATGTTTATAACAAAATATGCTCTAGGGCTACTGGTAATCACGATTAGTTATAACATCGCTTATTGGCTCATGTATTTTGCGGTTTACCAATCAGAGTTTGCTGCTTTACTATCTGAAGTTAACGTATCTCAAGTCTTCTGGTATCCATTGGTGACATACTTGGTTATTTATTCGTTTGCGATGTTCATTGGCACAATCTCTGGTGAAATCAAATCACAAATTGCACTAACGTTAATCTTTTTATTTTTCCCACAAGGGTTCCTAATGTTAATGGTTGGCTTTCTAGAAGTGCATGGGGCTAGCATATCGAACAATGCGTTCATGGAATGGATCACTCAAGATTTACTCTGGCCGAATTACCTTAGCCCTTTCATGTTTGATCATTTAAACTTAATCACCCCAGTTATAGCGGCGATCTTGTTTACAGTATTAGCATTGGTGATTTATGAAAAGTCACCATCTGAATATAGCGGTGAATTCCTAATGTTCAGATCGCTCCATCCGTTGTTTGCTTTTGGTATTCCATTGTGTAGTGCGTTATTAGGTGGTCTGTTCTTATCCTCACTTGTTCCATATAACTCTACTGAAATTGTAGAAATCACGTTATTTTGGCTCGGCGCTTTAATCGCACTATTCTTCTCTTGGAAAATCACTAAAAAATTACTAAATAGGTAATCATTATTAAAAAGCTAGCGTTCACGGTAAGGACGCTAGTTTTTTTGTTTAAATTTAGTCATTTCTTCCTTTCTCGCGTATTTTTTCGACAAAAATCACCAAATTATTCTTATATGCTTTTATATGTTAGTTCATCGGATGTTCGTCAATTTATTTAAAAACGGGTATCCTAGTTCCTATCTGTTTTATAAGGAGGAGTATGGATTATGGCCTGGTACATAGGTTATTTTTTCGTATATTTTGGTATAGTTTTTGGTTTTGGCATTTATTATTATTTTAAAGTTAAAGATTCCGATGACTACTTAATCGCTGGTTGGAATATGGGATTCTGGCCGATCGTCGGTACGATTATTAGTACGTTTTGTGGAGCCGCCGTCTTCATTGGTTGGGTCGGTATGGGCTTCTCAGTTGGTATGTCAGGCTTTTTCGAGTTTGCATTGCCAGCTTATTTTTTCACATTAATTTTAGTCGTCTTTTTTGCTAAGCAGTTAAGACGTCAGAAGCTTTATACGTTGGCGGATTTGTTTAGTGAACGTTTTGGTGGAAAACTTGGTATATTTCCTTCCGTTTTATCAGCGTTTATCTATGCTGTTCCAACGTTAGCGCTACAGATCGTTGGTATGTCAACGGTATTTAATATCGCGTTTGGTATGGAACCACAAACGGGAATTTTAGTCGCATTTGCGCTTATTTTAGGTTTTACAATTTTAGGTGGTTTACCAGCGACGATTATTACAGACGCTTTGCAGTCGATTGTTCTTACAATCGGAATCGTCGTCTTATTTATCGCAAGTTTAAATTACAGTGGTGGCATAGGAGAAGTGCTAGAAAACACGCCTGCCCATTATTTAACGCCGTTTGGTGAACAAGGTGGATTAGCCGTGTTAATCTTCGCACTTTCTGTTGGGCCGTTCTACTTAATTTGGCAGTCGACGTGGCAACGTATTTTTGCTGCTCGTACAGAAGAAGTGGCGAAAAAAGCGGGTCTTACAGCAATTGCAATCGGTACGGCGATTTCAATTTTACCGTATGCGATCGGTGTTATGGCACGTCAATATGTTCCGAGTGATATTGACCCTGACTTAATCTTTTCTTACGTCACGGTTGAATTATTGCCGCCATTTATCGGTGGTTTAGTGTTAGTTGGTCTGTTATCAGCCTTAATGACAGGTGCGAACTCGTTTATTTTACAAGGTAGTTCAAACTTAACGCAAGATTTATATGCGCGTATGATTAACCCGCACGCAGACAATCGTAAAATGATGTTCGTCTCACGTTTAACGGTAGTTATTATTTCTGTTTTAGGTCTAATGATCGCATTTCAAGTACAAGATATTGTCACGTTGTATCAGTGGGCGTTAAGATTATCTGCTGTTACACTAGTATTACCGTTCTTAGCGATTATGTTTTGGAGAGGTGTAACGACAGCTGGTGCACTGTCTTCCATGGTGCTTGCAGGTGCAGTCACGATCATCTGGCCTTATTTCAAAGAAGAAATAATCGCTGGTTTTTCTAATATGACAGCGGACATCTTAGCGGCTGATACGATTGAGGTTATAACAGCCTTTTTCGATGAAACGATTGTCGGATTCTTAACATCGTTTATCGTGTTAATTGTTGTCAGTTTACTAACCAAACACTCTAAAGCTGAGAACGTTAAAGCAGTTTATAAAGAAGATTTCAATACGAGAACGTAGTCAGAAAGGTGATTTCATGACTTATGATTTAATCATTTACAACGGTGACATTATAACGTTAGAAGAAGAGTTGATTGATGTTCAAGCCGTTGGAGTAGAAGACGGGACGATTACGAAAGTTTGGACAGGTGATTTTGACCCTGAGGAAGTAACTGCCAAAGAGTGGTATAACCTTGAGGGGAAAACGCTAACCCCAGGCTTTATCGATACGCATAATCATATTTTAATGTATTCTAAAATGAAAAGTCAGGTTTATTGTGGCCCGCCGGAAAACAGAAGTGTTGATCGATTACTAGCCACGATCAAAAAAGAAGCACAAAATCAAGAGTCGACGAAATGGATTATTGGCTACGGATATGATGATACGATGCTTGAAGAGCAACGTCATATTACACGTGAGGAGATCGATCGTGTCGCACCTGATCATCCTGTGTTTATTCGTCACATTTCAGGTCATTTAGCCGTTGTCAATTCAAAAGCGCTTGAAGTAAGTGACATTAATGATGATGTAAAAGATCCTTCAGGTGGTCATTTCGGCCGACATGAAGATGGAACGTTAGATGGTGTGTTGTATGAATTGCCTGTTTTGGAAAAAGTGATGCGCCACTTAGATCAACTGACGAGTGATGAATTAACTCGACTCATGATTGAAGCATCAGAAGATTATATTAAAGAAGGAATTACGACGAATACAGATGCAGCAGTTGGGCTTGATGGCGGCTTTTCAGAGTATGAGGAGCACATTCGCGCTGTCACACATCCAGATTTTAAATTGAAAATGCGATACATGGTAATGGACGATGTGTTAAATGAGAAGCCTTTTGCTGATCTTTCAGCTGATGAAGTCGATTCTTATATTAGTTTTCAGTCGAATGGCCAAGCACGACTTGATAGTGCGAAGTTTTTCCAAGACGGTTCGATTCAAGGGTATACCGGTGCACTTCGCGATGGGTATCATTTACATCCTGAACATAATGGAGCACTTATTCATCAACAAGAAACGTTGAATGAGATGTTTCGAAATGCTCACGATCGTGGTTTCCGAATTGCCTGCCACGGAAATGGTGATTTAGCAATCGACTCGATTATCCAAGCGTTAACGAATGCATTGGAAAAATCACCTCGAGAAGGCCATTTGCATCGTATTGAGCACCTTCAGACAGCAAAGGAAGAGGACTTAAAGCGAATGGCTGAGTATGATATTGCTACATCACTTTTCATTAACCATGTTTATTACTGGGGTGACCGTCACCGTGATATCTTTTTAGGTCCTGAACGTGCTGAGAAACTAGACCCACTAAACAGTGTAAGAGAGCATGGCCTATTGTATACGTTACATTCGGATAATCCGATCACTGCCATTTCACCGCTGTTTTCGATCTGGGCAGCCGTTAATCGCGTGACGCGTAATGGTCATGTATTAGGTGAAAGTGAAAAAATTGATACGTATGAAGCTTTGAAAACGATGACTTTATATGGAGCGCGGCTGAACGATACAGAGGAGACGAATGGATCGATCCAAATTGGCAAAGAAGCGGATTTCGCAGTGCTTGGTCAAAATCCGTTAACGATTGATCCGATGGTGATAAAAGATATAAATGTTGTGCAGACGTTTATTGACGGAAAGCCTTGTATTGTTGAGTAGTAGGAAAAACTCGCTTGGGTGAAACCCAAGCGAGTTTTTATTTATCAGCGCTCACAAAAATTTATCAGCGCTCACAAAAATTTATCAGCGCTCACAAAAATTTATCAGCGCTCACAAAAATTTATCAGCGCTCA
>NZ_JAUSUP010000022.1 GCF_030814115.1 Alkalibacillus filiformis | reverse complement strand
CCATTTTATCCCTCCTCATTGCCCAAAATTAGATTAAATACATTGTAAGCTTTTCCAATTTTGGTGTCCAAAGGATTAAGGGGGCTTAAAAGCTCGGACCGAACTTATCAGCGTTCACGAAATTTTATCAGCGCTCGGACCGAACTTATCAGCGTTCACGAAATTTTATCAGCGCTCGGACCGAACTTATCAGCGTTCACGAAATTTTATCAGCGCTCGTGCCAAACTTATCAGCGTTCACGAAATTTTATCAGCGCTCACCCCAACCTCAATCATATAAATGAGGCACTCGACTTTCAAAGATCGGCACGTCTTTTCGGACTTGTTTCACTTTCTCTAAATCAAGCGTTGTCGTGATCACTTCTTCTTTATGTTGTGAACCTTTTTCAAGTACATCGCCCCATGGGTTCACGACCATCGAGCGACCGCTAAATTCCACACCATTATAATTTCCAATTCGATTCGCAGATAGGACGTACATTTGATTTTCAATCGCGCGGGCAATTTGTAAGTTTTCCCAATGGTTGGCGCGAGCTTCAGGCCACTCTGCGACAATGAATAAAGCTTGAGCTTCGTCTAAAGCAAGTGGACGTATGATTTCAGGGAAACGTAAGTCATAACAAATAATTAGACCAATTTTTAAACCTTCGAGTTCGAATACTTCAGGTCTTTTTTTGCCACCTTGCAAGTATTGTGGTTCATCTAACATAGGCACAAGATGAGCCTTGTCATATTCATAAACAGCATTACCTTTACGATCAATGACGATCGCTGTGTTGTAAATGCCGTCTTCTTTTTTATTAGCGACCGAACCAGCGATTAAATTAACGTCATGCTGTTGTGCGAGCTGTTGTAGAAAGCTCCGTGACGGTTCACCGTCATGATCGGCAATTTCTTCAAGTTGCGGTAACGTATAAGCAGTCGTCCACATTTCAGGAAGGACAATCGTATCAGGGTTTTCATTTTGAACAGTTGATTCAATCCACTCTTGGACGCGTTTACGGTTCGCTTCAGGGTCTCCAGGCACAATATCCATTTGACATAATGAAAATTTCAATCATAAAACCTCCTAATAAGAGCTTTAAAATTTTCCGAATGTTCTACTCATAGTGTACAGTATACATATGAAACTTTAAAATAAAGTTATTATTGTATTGAAAAGCAATTCGCCGGAAAATTCATACGTTTCGCCGGATTATTTAAATTATCGCCGGATTATAAAAGAATTCGCCGGAATATAATATTTTTCGCCGGAAAAGCAAGAGAACTCGCCGGAATAAATGTTCTGTTCCGAGCTCCCGTTTCAAATTAGGAAGGTGTCAGTTTTGAGTGTATTTATAGAAGTTGTTTTTCCAATTGTACTTATATTTTTCATCGGTTACGTCTTACAAAAGTGGCGTAAACTTGACGTTCGTTCAGTGTCAGCTGTAACTATTTACGTATTTATTCCAGCACTCGTTTTCCAATCTTTTTATGAAACTGAGTTAGGACAAGAGTTTTGGACGATTGTGCTGTTTGCATTTCTACTACTATTTGCGCTAATCCTTTTAAACAAAATTTTAAGGTGGATTATGAAGTGGGACGAGGAAGAGGAAAGCGGCATGATTTTATCGAGCGCCTTTATGAATGCTGGTAACTATGGTGCGCCTGTCGTTTTATTCGCGTTCGGACAAGATGCGTTTGTGGTCGCTGTTGTCTTTATGGCGCTTCAAGCGTTAATTATGAATTTTTTCGGTGTTTATTATGCATCAAGAAGTTCAAGTGGAATACGTTTCGCCTTAATGGCTGTCATGAAAATGCCTGCAACTTATGCGATTATTGCTGCATTTGTAGCGCAATGGTTAAATATCGATATTACTGGAAGTGCTGCTGAGACGATTGAGTTTATGGCTGACGTTGCCCTGCCATTAATGATGGTTGGTTTAGGCATGCAATTAGCGAATATTTCATTTAAAGAGTTTGAGACGGGTAAAGTCATTACAGGGACGACTGCTCGCTTAATCGTTTCACCTCTTATTGCGTGGGCACTTGTGTCGTTCATGCCTTTATCTTCTACAGTAGCTATTACGTTAATTGTGTTAGCTGCGATGCCGACAGCAGCAACGACAACAATGTATGCACTAGAGTTTAAAGCTAAGCCTGAACTCGTCTCAAGTGTGACGTTAGTTTCGACGATTTTAAGTGTTGTGACGATCTCTGTATTACTCATCATTTTAGGGTAAAAACTCATAGTTCATATTAACGATGATCGCCACTTTCGTGATAAACTAAAAGAAAATAGGTTACGTGGAGGCAGTCGCATGCGCTTTATTACGTTTAAATTTAAGGGTCAAACATTTTGGGGAGTTCAAGAGGAAGATGGCGTTTACTATTCGGATAAGCTCGTCAATGTATTTCCAACGCTTCATTCAGTCATTCAGAACTACGGTGGGATTAACTTTTTCCAAGAAATTAATCAGTACATTCCACTTCATGAAGTCGAGATTCTTGCGCCGTTTCGCCCGAATAAAAACATGATGTGTATTGGGAAAAATTATCGCGAGCACGCGCTTGAGATGACTGGAAATGATGAAAGCCAAGTGCCAACAGCGCCAGTTATTTTTACGAAATCACCAAGTGCGATCATCGGCCCAAATGCCACGATTGATGCGCATGAAATGGAAACGAAACAGCTTGATTATGAAGGTGAACTCGCTGTTGTCATCGGCAAACCAGGGAAAAACATCTCGCGTGAAGATGCTTTAGATTACGTGTTCGGTTATACGATTTTAAACGACATTACAGCACGCGACTTACAAAAGAAGCACCAGCAGTTTTTCCGTGGAAAGTCGTTAGATACGTTTGCGCCATTTGGTCCAGCTGTCGTTACACAAGACCGTGTCGGTGATGTACAAAACTTAGATATTAAAACTTACGTCAATGGTGAGTTGCGTCAGCATTCGAACACGTCTCAAATGATCTTTTCTGTCGGTGAACTAATTGAGACGTTATCAGATGGAATGACCTTACAGGCAGGGGATGTCATTGCGACTGGAACGCCAAGTGGTGTCGGTAAAGGCTTTGACCCTCCGAAATTTTTAAAACCAGACGATCGCATTCGCATTGAAATTGAAGATGTCGGTGTTTTAGAAAATATCGTCGGGTGATTACCAACCGAATTGATCCAGTTTGCGATAATAATTTAATAGAAAATCGAAGAAGATTTGTTCCGATGGTGCGACCTCACGATGTTTGGGGCGCACCATTCCTACTGTTCGGGTCATGTTGGGCTCAGCGATATCAATGATTCGCGCATCTCTAGATGGCCTTTCACTTAATGTAATCTCTGGCAGTAAACTTACCCCTAAACCTGCTGCAACTAATCCCTTAATTGTATCAACATCTTCACCCTCAAACGCTGCTCTCGGCTCGAATCCAACTTGCTGACACGCCTGTGTAACTAAATCACGCATAATATACCCTTGGCGAAACAAGACGAACGGTTCATGCTTCAATTGATCAAGTCGTAAATGATCGTTTTGGGCAAACTCATGATACCGTGGCAGTAAAGCTTGAATTTTTTCAGTGAAAAAGATATCCCCTTTAACATTTTGGTTATTAAGAGGGACTGGTGAAACGAAAGCTAAATCAATTTGTCCTATTTTAACAGCGTCAATTAAATCATTAACTGTTCCTTGCTGTAATTGAAACCCGATTTGTGGGTGTTCTTTACGAAACGCAGAAATAACAGAAGGCAGTGTTTTCGCTGCAAGACTTGTTGGAAATCCGAGTCTAATCGTACCTGATTCAGGGTTTAAAAACTCACGCACATCGCGCTCTGCATTTTCAATCTCTGTCATCGCCATTTTAATTCTTTCTAAAAAGACTTCTCCAACTGGCGTTAAACGAATTTTTCTTCCACCACGTAGAAAAAGTTCGACTCCTAATTCTTCTTCTAAGTTCGCGATCTGACGACTAACAGCTGATTGTGCCACGTGTAATTGGTCCGCTGCTTCACTCACATGTTCTAATTCAGCAACTTTTATGAAGTATTTTAATTGTCTTAGTTCCATGTCTACCAACCTTTGTAAGCGCTTTATCTCATTTTGCGATTAATACAATCGAATATATATATTGAAAGCATAACAGAAAAAGCATAAGATAGAAACACAATACTGTCTGAAAATTTAAACTTTCGAAAGATGAGGTGACACGATGATACGAACAGGTTTTCCACAAAAACAAGGGTTATATGATCCAAAGTTTGAAAGTGATGCATGTGGAATAGGTTTTGTCGCACAGATGGATGGTGTTTCGACTCATCAAATGATTGAAGATGCGATTACAATATTAATTCGGTTAGATCATAGAGGAGGCCGTGGTGCTGATGGTCACACAGGTGACGGTGCCGGACTCATGTTAGAAATACCTGATGAACTTTTTCGTCGTACGTGGAATGAGGTGTTACCAGAGCGAGGAGAGTATGCTGTAGGGATGGTGTTCTTACCTCAAGATGAAGCAAAACGTGAAAAAGCTCAATCACTATTTAATGAAGCGGTAGAGCGTGAAGGTCATCGTGTCATTGGCTGGCGTGATGTTCCAGTTGATGGAAGTGTTATTTCTAATACTGCAAAAGGGACCATGCCTTTCATCTCACAAATTTTTATAAAAAAATCCGAATCAGTAAAGGTAGAGGAAAAGTTCGTCCGTGATCTTTACTTGATTCGTAGAATTGTAGAGAAAAAAGTAGAATCAGATGAACAATTAAAAGAAGGGCCGTTTTACGTGGCGAGCCTTTCTCAAAATATAATCGTTTATAAAGGGATGCTTGCAGCTGAGCAGCTTGACCAGTTTTATTTAGATTTAGCTGACCCAAGTGCAAAAACGAACTTCGGTATGGTGCACTCGCGTTACAGTACGAATACGTTCCCATCGTGGGAGCGTGCCCATCCGAATCGTATGCTTATGCATAACGGTGAGATTAATACGATTACAGGAAATGTTAATTGGATGAAAGCAAGAGAAACAGCGGCGCAATCGCATGTATACGGTGAGCGTCACAAAGACCTTTTACCGGTAGTTGATGAGACGTCAAGTGACTCAGGAATGCTTGACCAAGCGTTTGAATATTTAGTGATGAATGGCCGTACATTGTCGGAAACGGCGATGATGATGGTACCAGAAGCTTGGGATTTAAATGAACAAATGAGTGACCCTGAGCGTGCATGCTTTGAATATTTAAGTTGTATTATGGAGCCGTGGGATGGGCCGACAGCGGTTGCTTATACTGACGGTAAGCGCATCGGTGCATCGATTGACCGTAACGGCTTAAGACCGGCTCGTTATTACATTACAGATGACCGTCGTATTATTTATTCTTCTGAAGTTGGAGTTTTAGATGTTGAACCAGACAGCGTCGTTGAGAAAGGCCGTCTAGGTCCTGGTGATATGCTATTAATCGATTTAGAAGAGAAAGAGATTTACTATAACGATGATATTAAGCGAGAGATTGCAACAAAGTATCCATATCGTGACTGGTTAAACCAATCGTTAGTTCAATTAAGTGGACTGCCGATGGATCAACGTAGCGAAGGGATTTCGGATGAAACGTTGTTGCAGTTTCAGTTGGCAAATGGTTTTACGAAAGAAGAAGTGATGAAAAATATTTTGCCGATGGTTGAAGAGCAGCGCGATCCAATTGGTTCAATGGGAAATGATACGCCGCTTGCCGTACTATCTGAACAACCGCAACTACTGTTTAACTATTTTAAACAGCTATTTGCCCAAGTAACGAACCCACCAATTGATGCGATTCGTGAAAAGCTAGTAACATCGACGACTTCTTATTTAGGGCCAAAACCGAATGTGTTAGACGATGGACCCGAGCATTGTAAGAGAATTCGTTTGTACACACCAATTTTGAAAAAGGCTGAGTTCGATGCGGTCATTCACAATTCGCGTAGTGATTTCCGTTTTGAGAAAGTATCGACTTGTTTTGATGTCAAAGATGGTGCTAAAGGTCTTGAACCAGCATTAGACCAACTATTTAAACGTGTTGAAAGAGCGATTAACCAAGGTGTATCATTAGTTATTTTAACTGATCGTAAACAGTCAGAAGAAAAAGTAGCGATTCCGTCACTACTTGTTGTCAGTGGCTTGCACCATTATTTAGTCGAAAAAGGGTTGCGCACGAAAGCTAGTTTAATTGTTGAAACGGCAGAAGCGCGTGATGTCCATCAATTTTCAACGTTAATTGGTTTTGGGGCAGATATGATTTATCCTTATTTAGCTTATCGTTCGATCGAGAAGTTAATCGATGATGAATATATTAAAGACTTTAAGCGTGAAGAAGCGTTTGATCGTTATCGTGACGCGGCAACTTCAGGAATCGTCAAAGTGATGTCTAAGATGGGCATTGCGACGATTCAAAGTTATCGCGGTGCACAAATTTTTGAAGCGATTGGTTTAAGTGAAGAAGTGATGGAAAAGTACTTTAGAGGGACTGCTTCTAAACTAGGAGGAATCGACTTAGAGACGATTGCTGAAGAAAGTTTAGAACGTCATCGCCAAGCATATCCGCTAACGAGAGGGACACTTCCTTCTGGTGGTGATATGCAGTGGCGTAGCGATGGTGAGCACCACTCATTTAATCCGAAAACGATCCATACGTTGCAACATGCTGCACGTATGAACGATCGTGAGAAATATAATCAGTTTACTGATTTAGTTGCCAACGAAAAAGTGACATTTTTACGTGACTTGTTAGACGTTGATGTTGAAGATAAAGAGCCGATTCCGTTAGAAGAAGTTGAGTCGGTAGAATCGATTTGGAAAAGGTTTAAAACAGGTGCCATGTCTTATGGTGCATTAAGTCAGGAAGCGCACGAAATTTTAGCCGTGGCGATGAACCGTATTGGTGGTAAAAGTAATAGTGGTGAAGGTGGAGAAGACCCTGATCGCTTTACGCCAGATGAAAATGGTGACAGTCGTCGCAGTGCGATTAAGCAAATTGCCTCTGGTCGTTTCGGTGTGACAAGTCATTATTTATCGAATGCTGAAGAGCTACAAATTAAAATGGCTCAAGGTGCCAAGCCAGGTGAAGGTGGTCACTTACCAGGTAAGAAAGTTCACCCGTGGATTGCTGACGTTCGTAAATCAACACCAGGTGTCGGGTTAATTTCACCGCCACCACACCACGATATTTACTCAATTGAAGACTTAGCTCAGCTTATTTATGACTTGAAAAAGTCGAATACGAGTGCACGCGTAAACGTGAAGCTCGTGTCAAAAGCGGGTGTTGGTACGATTGCTGCTGGTGTTGCTAAAGGTAAAGCTGACGTTATTTTAATTAGTGGTTATGAAGGTGGAACAGGCGCCTCACCGATTACAAGTATTCGTCACGCAGGCCTACCGTGGGAGTTAGGTTTAGCAGAAGCACATCAAACGTTAGTGTTAAACAACTTACGCGAAAAAGTAAGGTTAGAAACTGACGGTAAGTTAATGACAGGTAAAGACGTCGTTAAAGCAGCATTATTAGGTGCTGAAGAGTATGGATTTTCAACAGCTCCAATGGTCGTATTAGGTTGTATTTTAATGCGCGCTTGTCATTTAGATACGTGTCCAGTCGGAATTGCAACACAAGACCCAGACTTACGTAAAAAGTTTACTGGCCAAGCAGATCACGTTGTTAATTACATGCGTTTTATTGCTGAAGAAGTCCGTGAGATTATGGCTCAACTAGGCGTACGCTCTTTAGATGAAGTAATTGGCCGTACAGACTTATTAAAAGTTCACCGTCGTAAACAAGGTCACCATAAAGCTAATCAGTTAGACTTAGAACCATTAATGCAACATTCAAATGATGAATGGTTAAAACGTGAGCGTCCTCACATTAATCGTTACGATGAGGTTCACATCGATCAGACAGAGATTCTACCGAATGTGCAAAACAGTCTAGATGAAAAAGAGCCGACTACGTTGCACTTGCCGATTGGAAATACCGATAGAACAGTTGGTACTGAATTAGGCCATGAAGTGACGAAGCGTTACGGTGAGGAAGGTTTACCAGAGAATACGATAAACCTTCACTTTACAGGTTCTGCTGGTCAAAGTTTTGGCGCCTTTTTACCGAAAGGCATTACGATGCACGTGACAGGTGATGCGAACGATTACGTTGGTAAAGGACTTTCAGGTGGTAAGTTAGCGATTAAGCCACATAATCCACCGTCCGTTCATCGTATGGCAGAGACGATTATCGGTAACGTAACATTCTTTGGCGCTACGAGTGGTGAAGCTTATGTTAACGGTGCAGCTGGTGAGCGTTTTGCAGTTAGGAATAGTGGTGTTCGAGTAGTCGTCGAAGGTGTCGGTGATAACGGGTGTGAATATATGACAGGTGGCCGTGTCGTCATTTTAGGTGAGATTGGTAAAAACTTTGCAGCTGGTATGTCAGGTGGTATTGCATACATTTGGAATCAAGATCTAGAAGCCGTTAAAGAAAAATCAAACCACGACATGGTACTGTTCGAATCAATTGAAGAGTCAGAAGAGCTTAATGAAGTGAAACAAATGTTAGTTAACCATGTAGAATACACAGGTAGTAAACGGGCTAAACATTTGCTGAACAACTGGAGTGAAGCGGCTAATCAATTAGTTAAAGTCATCCCGATCGAATATAAAGAAAAGCTCCTTAAAGAAAAAGAAGAAAAACAGACTAGCAAAGTCGTTCAATAACCGTTAAGGAGGTGCGCAAATGGGATATTTAAGAGGTTTTATGGATTTTTCCCGAAAAGATCAAAAGACAAGAGACCCAATTGAAAGAATAAAAGATTGGGAAGAATATACGATTCGTTTAGATGAAAAGGATTTAAAACAACAAGCCGCGCGTTGTATGGATTGTGGTACGCCATTTTGTCATACAGGGATTAATTTTGATCATTCGGATATCGGTTGTCCTGTTAACAACTTTATTCCTGAATGGAATGAGCTCGTGAGTGAAGGTGATTGGAAGCACGCGCTTGAAAGATTAGAGGAGACGAACAACTTCCCTGAATTTACAGGACGTGTTTGCCCTGCACCTTGTGAAGGATCTTGTACGCTTGCGATTAACGATGACCCAGTCGCGATTAAAACGATCGAAAACGAAATTATTGAGCGTGGTTTTGATGAAGGTTGGGTTGAAGCGAACCCACCTCAACACCGAACAGGTAAACATGTCGCTGTCATCGGTTCTGGTCCAGCAGGTTTAGCAGCAGCTGATCAACTGAATCAACAAGGTCATTATGTCACCGTTTACGAACGTGACGATCGTCCTGGTGGTTTGTTAATGTATGGTATTCCAAACATGAAGTTAGAAAAAGACACGATCGACCGTCGTGTCAACTTGCTAAAAGAAGAAGGCATTACATTTGAATGTAATACTGAAGTAGGAAAAGATATAACACGTGAAGAGTTAAAACAGCAGTATGACGCAGTTATTTTATGTACTGGTGCACAAGAACACCGTGATGTTCCTGCTGAAAATCGTGATAGTAAAGGCATTCATTTTGCGATGGAGTATTTAACAGAATCTACGAAAGCTTTGGCGGTAGATCCTGAAAAAGCTCCGATTCACGCACGAGGTAAAAACGTCATCGTCATCGGTGGTGGTGACACAGGGGCCGACTGTGTCGCAACAGCACTAAGGCAGGAGTGTAACCGTGTCGTGCAGTTCGGTAAACACCCAGCAAGTCCTGAAGAACGTGAGGAAGATAACCCGTGGCCACTGTACCCAATGACTTTTAAACTAGATTACGGCTACAAAGAATCTTTAGAAGCAAATGATGAAGACCCGCGTAAATATGAAATTTTAACTCAAGCGTTTGAAGCAGATGCAGACGGAAATGTGAAGTCGTTACGTACTGTCCGTGTTGAGAAAGTAATGGAAGACGGCAAACTAGTAACGAAAGAAATTCCTGAATCAGAAGAAATTTGGGAAGCCGATCTCGTCCTTGTCGCCATTGGTTTTACAGGTCCAGAACGTGAAGTGTTAGAGCATTTTGGCCTGAAGTTAGATGAAAGAGGTCGCATTTGGACTGTCGATGGAACTAAAGATTACCGTACGAGCGAAGAAGGCGTCTTCGCTGCAGGAGATGCAAGACGCGGTCAAAGCTTAGTCGTATGGGCGATTCGCGAAGGTCGTGAAGTCGCTGAGCAAGTCGAACAATTTTTACAAACTGAAGAAACAGCAGATCTCGTTTAGACATAAGAAGTTGGTGCTTTTAAAGGCATCAACTTCTTTTCTTTAGTAAATGGAGAATGTTTGAAAATCTTTTACTAGGTAGACTTTTTATGTACAGTTGGTATTTTTTCTCGAAAATGCGTACAATGGTATATACTAGAAAGTCGTTATGAAGGAGGATTCTTATTAATGGTTGACCAACAGATCGGTTTTATAGGCTGCGGCAAAATGGCACAAGCGATTATTAACGGCATGATTCAATACGGCAATATTAACCCGTCACAAATTCATGCCTCTGCTGTGACTGAAGAAACGATTGACTATGTAAAAGAAAAATATGAGATCGATGTTGCGACAGATAATCAGCGAATTGCAAGTGAAAGTGACTTGCTGTTTCTAGCAGTTAAGCCACACGTTTATCCTAACGTAATTGAAGAGATCCGCAAGCATGTTAGTCAAAACACGATTATTATTACGATCGCGATTGGCGTGCGGTTAAAAGATATTGAATTGGCTTTTGGTAAGGAAACGAAAATTATTCGGTCGATGCCGAATACCCCATCAATGGTCGGAGAAGGTATGACGGTTTATTGTGCTAATGAACATGTAACGGAAGAAGACATTCAATTAGTTGAGTCGTTATTTTCACTTTACGGTGAGGTTGATCAAGTTGGTGAAAAGTTAATGGATTCAATTCCAGCTGTTAGTGGCTCTTCACCAGCTTACGGTTATCTGTTTATTGAAGCATTAGCCGATGGCGCAGTAAAACAAGGCATCCCACGCGAACAAGCTTACGACTATGCTTCCCAAGCACTGCTAGGCGCAGCTAAAATGGTACGAGACACTGACTATCATCCAGGCGAACTGAAAGACCAAGTATGTACACCAGGCGGCGCGACGATTAAAGCCGTCGATGCCTTAGAACAAAACGGCTTCCGCGGCGCCATCATTCAAGCGATGGACAAATGCTCAGGAAAATAGTATATTTTTAAATGAATGGCTTGCTTAGGCAAGCCATTTTTCTTGAGAAATCCCCACAAGGAGGCCCTCCCTCATGATTATTAAAGATATTTCATTCACACCGTATTATTTAAAGCTGTTATGTTTAGCTAACCGCCTCGATCCTTATCACGCTAAATATGAACAAGTGAAAGACCGGATTAAGCGTGAACATTCCGGTTACATCGGCGAAAAGCGCGTACTATATCCGCTGAAAAAGCTAACCTTTCCGAACTTCATTTTGCATAACATCAGACTTCAAGCTGCCTTTTCAAATAAACACTTTCAAATGGATTTTATCCTAGTGACACCGAACTTCATCTTAATCATCGAATCAAAAAATATGAGCGGCGATGTCGTGATGCATGAAGGATCTCACCAACTTTTTCATCACGACAAAGCATACGACGATCCCCTTAACCAAGTCGAAGAACAAAAATTCCAACTCGTTAACTGGCTTGCCCAAACAAATTACGGACAAATCCCAATTGAAACCGTCGTCGTGATGACAAGCCCAAATGTCCGAATGAACATCCACCCATCGCACCAACAACACATTAAAAAAATAATCCCCTTAGCCAAACTTCCAGCCTATATCCGCCGTGTTAACGAACACTATAACCAATCAATTCTCTTAGTTGGCACCGCACGACAACTCGCTTACTATTTCAAAGAGTGCCACGAAGATCACGAGCCTGATATATTGGGGAGGTTTGGGGTTAATTTTGATGAGCTCATACAAGGTGTCACCTGCGAAAAATGCAATTTTATAACAATAGTTTATGAGTAATCTAAGGTGGAGATGCACTAAATGCGGTCATGTATGTCGAGACGGGGCGCACACTGCCTTAAAAGATTACTATCTATTAAAAGGTAACACCATTACAAATGGAGAGTTTATGCAATTTACTGGGATCACATCGAGGCATACAGCAAGAAACATGTTGCAAAAATATGCTCAAGATCAAACAGGAAAAGGTCGCTATACAAAATATAGGTTAAAATTCGACTATAAAACAGACTTTGATTATTTAAGTCATTCTTTTAATCGGTCGAGAGGCTCATAGAATCGTTCGAGAGACGCATAGAATCGGTCGAGAGGCTCATAGTGACGTTCTGTCAATATATTGGACATGTTTTTGCTCTCATAAGGCAAACTTTTAATCCATATGAAAGAAGATGCTTTCATATGGAAT
>NZ_JAUSUP010000021.1 GCF_030814115.1 Alkalibacillus filiformis | reverse complement strand
CCACTATAATATGGAGGGAAATGATAAAAAATTGAGCAATTTTGAGTCACAGCTAGGTGAATTGTTTTGTGTCCAGTTTAAGGGGGCCTAGCCGCTATTCGGTAATAGATCTTCTTATTCGGTAGTTATGGAGTTCTATTCGGTAATAAACCTTCTTATTCGGTAATAATCAGCCACTATTCGGTAACTCTCATCACAACGTATCTCTCTCAATCTCTTTCAATTGATAAAAGTAACCTTTTTGCCTCATCAGTTCATCAAAAGTTCCTTGCTCGACGACTTCTCCATGGTCCATCACAATGATTTGATCCATTTCATCAAGCCCTCGTAAGTTGTGGCTTACGATCACGACCGTGCCACCCTCTGCATCGCGCATAATTTCGTTCATAACTTCTTGGGCAGTAACTTGATCTAGTGAAGAAGTTGGTTCGTCGAGTAGCCACAAGTTGGCATCGCGTAAAAATAGACGAGCAATCGCAAGTCGTTGTTTTTCACCGCCAGATAAGTTATCGCCTTTTTCGTATACTTCGTCCGTTAGTGAAAAATCGGTAAGACGTGCGCGTTTTAGCGCGTAAGTTAGTTGTTCGTCATTAACATCTGACAGTAAGTTATCTCGAATTGTTCCGGCAAAAAATTGCTGGTCTTGCATGACGGTGTTCGTCTGCTGCCATAAGCTTTCAGGTGTCACTTGGCTGATGCCTTGACTGTTAATATACACTTCGCCACCGCTTGCTTCTTCCAACTTTAATATTAACTGAAGCAAGGTTGATTTCCCAGAACCGCTTGCACCGACGACGGCTGTTTTGCTGTCAGAAGGGATCGATAAATTGACATTTTTTAGAGTTAATCGTGGTTCATCTTGATAAGTGAAGTCGACACCGCGAAAGGAAATGTCGACCGCCCCAGCGTCGCCCAAAGGTTGTGTTGGCTCACTAACTACTTCATCCTCATTAAAGAAAATTCGATTCGCTGCCTTTTTATTTTCTAGGAAATATTGCGGAAAAGCTGCCATCGGTTGTGTGTTTTCAAATACGGTTAATGTAAGGAGCATGAACATCGCCAACCACACGCCATCCATTTGTCCGGTTGCAATGAGCCAACCACCAACTGCTAAGACAGCCCAAGCCATCAATAATCCAACCCAACCATCGAGAACTTGGTTCAACAGTTCATGCTTTCTTTCTTTCGTTTGCGCTTGAATTAATTCATCATTCGCTGTGTTAAAAGCCTCACCTTGATCAGACAACTTTTGGTGAATCTTTAAATCTTGATAGCCGAACAGCAATTCAGTCGCTTGTGCTGATAAGTCGCTGCGTTTTTCTTGGACGGGCTGTTCTGTTGTCTGACGCATTTTAGCAAACAATGCGGGTAAGACGACTGTCGATAATAAGAGTCCGACGACTAATAGAAGCGCAATCCAAAATGAAAAATAAAGCGTAAATGAAACTGTGCTTAAGAAGATGAGCACCAGTACAATGGGCGGATAAAAAATTCTTAAGAAAAAGTTTTGCAACGACTCAACGTCAGAGACGAAACGTGATAATAAGTCACCTGTGCGAAAGTGTTGCACTTTTGATGGTGTAAGGTTTTGAAGTTTCTCAAAAAATTGCACGCGAATGTGACTTAACATCGTAAAGGTTGCGCGGTGTGAAAAGTAACGTTCGCTATAACGAGATAATGCACGTGTGAACCCGAGTAGTTTTACGATTGCGATGACGACGGTCAAAGCAGTGATCGGTACACCTAAAGCAGCTTGTGAAATTAAATAACCACTTGCAGTAAATAAGCCAACAGCAGCAATTCCGGCGATAAAGCCGAAGAGGATCGATAAAACAACATCTCTTTTCTCTTTCATTAATTGTTTAATAACAATGTTAAGACCTGTCATCGCGCTCACCTCCAGTTGCCTCTCCGATTAAAGCTTGGTAAGTTGCATTTGACTGACGTAACATGTCGTGTTGACCTGTTCCAACAACTTGTCCTCCATCCATCACGATGATTTGATCAGCTTTCCGAATCGTATGCATGCGGTGGGCGACCGTAATAAGCGTCGCGTCTTCAGCAAGCTTTTTAATTGATTCATTTAACACTTGTTCCGTTTTTAAATCAAGCCCAGTCGTCGGTTCATCAAATAATATTACAGATGGCTTTTTTAAAAAGGCTCGCGCCAATGCAACACGCTGTTTTTCCCCACCTGAAAGGCCGCGTCCACCTTCACCGATCCCTGTGTGCAAGCCGTCATTTAACAATTCGATTAAAGGCTCTAATCCAGCTTCTCTTGCAGCATGCTCAATGCCTTCTTTTGTTGCACTCGGCTCACTCATTTGAATGTTGTCATAGATCGTTCCTGAAAAAATATAAGGGTGCTGTGAAATATAGCTGAGTTCGTTAAACCATGCCTGTTCATCTAATCGGGCTTGATCAGTATCATTGACTAAAATTTCCCCACCATGAATAGGTAAAAGCCTGGCGATTAAGTGAAGTAATGTCGTTTTACCAGCACCGCTTTTTCCAACGATCGCGACAGAACTTCCAGCTTCGATCGTTGCTGAAACTGCTTGAACCGTCTCACTCTCATCGTAAGCAAATGACACTTCATTTAACTGAATTCGAGGAGGAAGTGAAGTAAGTGAAGCTTCACCCCATGTTAGTTCCTCAACAGGTTCGTTCAATTGTTCTTCAAGCTTTTTACTGGCTGTTAAGCTTTCACGACCAGAATGAAAAGCGCTACTTAAATCTTTAAGCGCAATGTAAAATTCGGGTGCTAATAGCAAGACAAAGAAAGCAGTTGCAAACGAAATCGTATCAAAAATAATTAATCCAAGAGCCAATTCAAGTGCGATCAGCCCCATACTTAACATTGATATCAATTCCATCATAAATGCTGATGTAAACGCGACAGCTAACACGCCGAGTGTTGCTTGTCTAAAATTGATACTGCTGTCTTCAATTCTTGTTTTTTCTCGCTCAGATTGACCAAACAGTTTTAAAGTTGTTAAGCCTTGTAACGAATCTAAAAACTGTCCCGAAAAAGAGGAGAGCTCGTTTAATTGTTCTTCTGATTTATCTTTCGTTTTCATGCCGATAATCGCCATAAATAATGGGATAAAAGGTGCTGTAATTAAAATGATCAAGCCTGATACCCAATTTTGTGTAAAAATAACAATTAAAATAGCAAGTGGTACAATCGTCGCTTGAATCATTTTCGGAATGTATTGGCTAAAGTAGCTGTCTGTTTGTTCAACGACGTTAATTAGTTGAGACACTTTTTCCCCAGAACGACCTTGTGAAGATAAGTCGACGGGTTGTTTTGTAAAGTGATTCAAAGTGCGTTCCCTTAGCTTTTTCTTCGCTTGGTTAGCTGAGCGCAAACCAATTAAGCCGTTTAAATAGTTCATACCAGCACGTAATGAAATCACTATCAATAACAGCCCTAAGCTTGGTAAAATGGCAGTGAAAGTAGCGTTACTTAAAAAGATCGCTTCTATAATAGAGACGATTAAGTACGCTTGTGCAATAATCATAAGCGCAAATACAATGCTTACGATGCTTAACTGAATATAAGTTTGTCGTTTAATTAAAGGTTTTAATAGCATAACGAATGTCCTTTCATCCTTCTAATACCATTTTACGCTTTTATCAGTCTTTTTTTAATTGAAACGATGTAAGAAGTCGATGAAATTTTATTGAACCTTGTTAGAATTGTTGCAAAATCGTTTATAATGGTAAGTAGAAGAATGAAGGAAGGGGACGAGCATGAAAAAAATAATAGTATTATTAGTCGCAATGTTAGTGCTTGCAGCGTGTCAAAATAACGGTGATGAAGATGCAGGTGCAATCGAACAGCCAGAAAATTTAGATGAAGCCTTAGTCGACTTCCAAGACGGTGACCCAATGGATGAAGAGTCATACTTAGGTGCTTGGTTAACTTATCAATCGGATGAAGAACCTTACGAGATTTTAAGAATTGAAGAAGAGGACGGCGAGTATCACTTCAATTATAATGAAGTCGGTTCAGAAGGAAGACTGCTTCAAGACATAATCGGTGTGTTAGATGAATTTGAAGATGGTTATGGGTTATTTGAATATGATTCTGATCAGTTTGGCAGTAGTGGTCAATTTGAACTCTTCTTAGAAGAAGATGGCATCCATTTAGTACAGGCGATTAATTTAGAAAATCGTGATGAGACAGCTGAGCATGAGTTGTTTTTTGATAAGAAATTAGAGAGATAAAGTGGTAAGGAGGATATGGCTTATTCATATCCTCCTTTTTCATGATCGCTTTGTTCTTCTTGTTTTCGTCTTCGAAAAGAATCCCACAATATAATTGTAATTGCTAGTAGAACTAGTCTATTTATACTCATTTTATAAGCTCACCTATACACCTGCAATTAGTGTGCACAGAAGTTCAAAAATATTTTGATTTTTCATTTTTTAACTTGTAAAATTATAGCAAGTTATACATATAAATGGGGGATTAAATGGGGGAAGTAGAATTATTTCGTCTTGTTTTAATATTATTTGTTCTAGTGGCAGGAGTCCTCATTGCGCGGTTTTATGACAAATGGTGGGCGACACCGATTGTTACAGTCATCTTATATTATGGAGCTATAGTTTTCTATCAATTGTTTGTTCCTGGCATTGTTAGATTATCATTTTTGGAAGCAGTTATTTTCTTGGCGATTATTTCTGTTATTCTAGATGTTGCTATAGACCGTATATGGAAGTATAAGGTTGTTCCAATAACATTAACTGTCATTTTGGTATTTTTAGGTGGTGTTCTATTTTATATAGAGCAGTCTAAACACACTACAATGGAGCAAGTAATCGCTGATGAGTATGGTGAAGAGTTTGAAATCGAACGTCTCGAAATAGACAGACGTATCAACCGAACGAATACGACCATTGAGGATGAAGAACTACTTCGTGAGTGGCATGAAGTTTTAAATGATCTCGAGGTGAAAAGGCAAGAAGGATGGCCAAGGGTGGATTATATACTCGATTTTAATAGCAGTCAGTATAGAATGGAATTAGACGAGTACGGCAATATATATGTTGATAGGCAAAACTATTACATATTTAATCCTGAAGAAGTATATGAGTTTTTAGAAAATGAAGATATAGAATGGGAAGATTAATGGGGGAGTAAGTGTGTGTTAATGAGTATGTTAGTCGTTGTTCTTGCAGTATTATCTGTGTTAGCTTCGTTTAATTTTAAAGGTTGGACGGCTCCAGTTTTTACGTTTGTTACGTATGTCGGTTTTCATCTAGTAGTTGATTTGTATAGGTATGGTGTGGCCAGTTTGTTTGAAACGATTGGAGCTAATTGGTTGCACATCATCGTATTAATGATCTTTGCAACGGCTATTAGATACGCTGTTACAGCGTTTGAAGAAAGACGGACAAAAGTCTTTTACATCTTCGGGATGGTCTGCCTATTAGTGATATTCGACTTAATCGCACAAGCGCAAACAACGACGTTTGGAGAAGTTGTTGACGAAGAGTTAAGTCCTGCCTTATCAGAAATAACGATTTTAGGTGGTCAAAGGCGTAGTGATATTGTCATTGATGATGAAGAGATAATTGACCAAATACTAAACGACCATCGTGATATGACACTTCGGAGTGGTGTGGTAGCTATGATAGGGAGTGCCAACTCAGTTGCTCTGCAAACGACGAGAAGAGGTGGAGGAAGGACTCTTATAATGGTCGATGAAAATGGAATTCGCTTTAGCTTCAGAAATGAATACCGAGTAGAAGACGATAATGGGCTATATGAATTTTTAAATGAGATCATCGATGAAGAACAAGAATAAAGCACCTCCTAAAATTGAAGGTGCTTTTACGACTTGGTGATTATTTTTTTAGGTCGTCTTTTTCAACAAGCTGACCGACTTCTACATCGAATTGTTTACCAGGATCGTTCAGTGAATATACCCTTGCTTTTCCTAAGTTTTCGTCGACGTCCTGTATGTAAATACGTTCGCCATTATACTGCACATCTTTCATATCAGGGGATTGAGAAATTTCTTTTGCTCTGTTTTGATCCATCTAATTCCTCCTAAGTTTTTAGTGAGTAGGTCCTTCTTCGACTAAATGGTCAAGTTCGACTTCTTGTTTGTCATCGACGTCTGTTAATGGGGAAATGGTTGCCTTGTTTTCACCAGGGTGAATGTCTTGAATGAAAATGGGCTGTCCTTGGTAACTAACGTTGATTAAAGTCGGTGATTCATAAATCTCTTGCGCTCGATTAACTTCCATCATGTCCCTCCTTATAAAATTCTCCTCTAATAGCGTTGCTCAATATAGGGAAGGTTATACATTTTAATTCGAAATTAAAATAAATGCTTAATCACGGAGGAGGAATTCAACACCATTACAGAAAATAATAAAAGCAAATAACGAAGAAGGCCAAAGTCGATAAAGTTAAGGTATAAGCGTTCGATTGTTTTAAATACCGCCATTCTAAATAAGCGCCAGTTCCTAAAATAATGGTTATAGAAAAAATAGAGATGTAGACAAGGTAAATAGTCAGTCCTTCAATCCCAAGTGCTATATACAACAAAAAAATGAAGGTAACTACTGTCCAAGTGGTAAAATGCATGAGCTTAATCCCATCAGTATGTTTCAGTTTATGGTGATCTTGATGAAAGAAAATATGACTTAATAGCGCGTGTATAGCTCCTTGTAATGCTAGTAAAAGTGTTAAGGCCATAATTGAACACTCCGAACTGAATGATTGTAGTCTTACTATTTTATCATGAAATTGTCACTATATTGAATAGTTGGAATGGTGATGTTATGGATTGTTTTATGAGTTGAAATTAGAGAGAATTAGTAGTAGTTTGGTTAAAAATAGAATGAGAAAGAGGATGCAGCATGAGGTTAAAATGGACATGGATTGCTTTAATTGTTGTCGTTGTTTTATTTGCGGTAACGACGATGGGAAATGATGATGAAGTTGTTGAAATGATTGTTGATACTGGAGAAGAGCAGTATACGATTTCAGAGGGGGACAGTCTTGACCGCTTTTTAGGTTATTGGGGTGAAATCGAGTGGGGTGATCATACGATGCCGAATATGGAGCGTACACAAGACGTCACTGTAACCCACATTTTAAGTGATACAGAAGAAGAGTTAGATTATGTCATATGGTTCCATGATGATGGTTCAGCAACAATCGTCAGCCCGAAAGCTGGTGAAGGAATTGGTAAGTGGGACGAAGAGTTCGGCATGTTAGTAGAAACAGAATTGCTAGAGTAGTACAAGAGAAAGAGTATTTAAATGCGGTATACAATCTATCAAGTAATCGTTTTAGCAGGATTAGTACTATTAGCTTTTGTAACAGAACAACTCGAGACATTTGGTGTAAACGATGGCTCAGAGTTTTTCTTATATATTATAGGTTTACTAGCCTATATTGCCATTGTTGTTAGTTGTTTTAGTTTGATCTTTTATTGGCAGACGAAGAAAAGTGAGACATTTTTAATTCATCCGATTTGGGAGAAGATGCCTATCCTTATAACAATTGTCTTTTTCTTATCGGCAGTCGTCTTAATATTTCTAATGGAATTCGGTGGTTATCAACTAGTTTCTGAATACCGCGGCTTGATGTATTTATTAATCTACTATTTTATATTTCTTTTAAATATAATGGGTGTTGCGATCGTGTATAAGGTTAGTCAGGACAAGCTATCGAAAAGGCAGATTATTGAACGAAGTGGTGTATGGACGGTCGGTGTGTTGACTGTCATATGGTTTATTATATAGTAGAGGAAGAGCCTCATATTATGAAAAGTAGATGACCTTTAGTAATATAGTCCTTAAAATAGAGGGTGGTCAAAATTAAGAAAATCATTTTAATATTCGCTGTTATGTTATTCACTGTCGGCTGTACAAATAGTGGAGGTTATAGCAAAGCAGAAAATGAATTACAAAACATATTCGATGATGATTTAACTGTTATGGAGCCAGAAGGTTATACGTTAATCGACGCACATGTGCGTTATGATTCGCAAGGTGATCACGTCGATGAAGCACGTCTCATTTATTCAGATATACAGCAAGTTGGTGATTTAGCTGCGAGTGAAGAAAAAATTGAAAGTAAAGAAGAGCGAGATCAACTTGAATATTTGTATGGACCTTATGAAGGGAAAGAAAAAGTACGAATAGCAGTTAGTTATTTTGACGAAGTGACAGCACCTTATTTAGACCCGAATCAAAATTTTGATGTGAAATCGGTCGGCGGACGTGACGCTTATGTCAACCGATCTTCAGACAGAGTGCAAATTTATATCCCTGTAGATGATTGGTTATATGAAGTTGTCTCAAGTGATGGGACGGTTTCTGAAGATGAGTTGTTAACTTATATGGAAATGGTTGTTAATTAAATAGAGAAAAGAAAAAGCTTGGGGATTCCCAAGCTTTTTAACGTTCTAAATAGGCGATTCCATCAGGGTGTACGCCGACATCAATGCGCTCTTCTTCTTTTAACGTTTCCATATTAATGATGGAAATGTCGTTTGTTTTGTTATTGGCAACGTATGCGAAGCTACCTTCATAGTTAAAGACAACCCCACCAGCCCAACGGCCAACTGGAATTCGCTTAATTTCCCAAGGACGAACTTGGTTGTTAACTTTTTGTTCAGTTTGAATGACTGAAACGTCGTGTGAATAGCGGTTAGCAATTAAAGCATATTCGCCATTTGGAGAGAAGACTAATCTTACTGGCAATTCACCTACACGTCGTTTAAATAGTGTCTCGTAGTTAGAACTGTCTAACACATATAATGTATTGTCTTCTTGGTTTGCGACATAAATGTGTTCGCCGTTTGGATGAACGGCTAAACCTTCAGGGCCACGACCGACAGGGAAATGGTTTACGACTTCTTCTGTTTCTACATCAACTTCTGTGACGTTATGACTTCCGATGTTGGGTACGTATACAGTCTTACCATCTGGTGAGAAAGAAATCATATGTGACTTATCTTGATACGTTGGGAAAACGTTCTCGACTTCATCAGTTTCTGTATTAATGACGAAAATTTTACTGCAAAATGTACTCGCCAAAAACAGCTTCTTGCCATCTTTAGTAAGATCAACACCGTGTGGGAATGCGAATTCAGGGTGTTCAATCGTTTTAACGATTTCAAAAGAATCGTTATCCATAATATCGACAGCGTTTCCTAATGAACAAGCGATGTAAGTCTTTTTCCCATCTTTACTTATTACGACTTCGTGTGGGTTGTGAGACGTTGGGATCGTTTTGATTGATTCTTGCTTGTCTAAATCAACGATCGAAAGCGTGTCCTCATCTTTGTTAAGGACGATTAAATATTTTGACATGGTGAACCCTCCTATGTATTAACACTAAAATTATTTTAACATTTTGAAAGTTTAAAAGGGAAGTATTTTGTTTCGAATTTCGAAATTCCATATATTATGTTATACTGGCAGAAAAAGGAGAATGATCAAGATGGACGCTGTTATTAGACCGTTAGAACAAAGTGACATCCGTGCTGTGCAACACGTAGCGCAAGAAAGCTGGCATCATACCTATGAAGGGATTATTCCCCGGTATATTCAAGATACGTTTTTAACTGAAGCGTATAGTGACTTGAATATGCAGCGCCGTCTTGATCGTGGTGGTGTATGGGTAGCAGAAAACCAAGATGGGATCGTTGGTTTTGCTAATTTAACGCCTGTTAATGATGATGGGGAAGCGGAATTGGTGGCAATCTATATATTACCTCACCATATTGGATTCGGAATTGGAACAAAACTACTACAAAGTGGTGTCAGTCAGTTAAAAGGTTTACAAAGGTTATATGTAGAAGTTGAAAAAGAGAATGAAGTAGGTTTGAAGTTTTATGAAGCAAAAGGGTTTAATGTCGTAAAAGAGTATGATGATGTTTTTGCAGGGCATACGTTAAAGACGTTACAAATGGTGAAGGAGTATGAGGAGGTTTAATATGAGCTTAGTTGTTCGATCGGTACTTGAGTTGTTGCGATTAGCTGCAATCTTTTTCATTGTTGGCGGTGTGTTGTCATTTATGTTTATAAACATTTATGGCGTGTTTGGGATTGAGAGCAGTACATTTGTTGGAGTTGGCGTTATGTTAGTCGTTTTTGTTCTTTACCGTAATCGCTTGCAGTTTAGTGGTTGGTATAACGGTAAGCAACGAAAGCGTCTGTCGACTTCCACAACACGTTGGTTAGTTGCTGGAAGTTTAGTATTAATCTTATCACCAGTTATTCGTGAAATGATGACGTTAATCGTTTAAGGGGGGAAACGGATGACAATCACTAATGTACCAGGTGTTAAAGTCGGCCATAAGCAAAATGAAGTCGCAAGAACTGGGTGTACGGTTATTTTAACTGAAGACGGCGCGACGTGTGGTGTTGATGTTCGCGGGTCTGCACCAGGAACTCGTGAGACAGATTTGCTTGACCCAGTCAATTTAGTGGAAGAAGTTCATGCGGTTAGCCTTGCTGGCGGCAGTGCTTATGGCTTGGACGCAGCATCTGGTGTGATGCGATTTTTAGAAGAAAAGAATGTCGGCATGGACGTTGGAGTGGCTAAAGTTCCGATCGTGCCGAGTGCGATTTTGTTTGATTTGGCTGTAGGGGATGCGAATGTAAGGCCAGATCAAAAGATGGGTTATGAAGCAGCTGAAATCGCAAGTCCTCTTCCCGTTAAACAAGGAGCAGTCGGTGCAGGGTGTGGTGCGACAGTTGGTAAAATTGCTGGCTTTGAAGCGGCAAGTAAAGGTGGCCTTGGCAGTGCGTCGGTCGAACTTGAAAATGGCCTTGTTGTCGGTGCAATCGTTGCGGTAAACGCTGTTGGTGATGTTTGCGATTCTATGACGGGTGAAATATTAGCCGGTGCGCGTAACTTAGAGACAGGTGAATTTTTAAACAGTGCTCAAATGATGCGTAAACAAGCTGAAGTGGAGGGTATTGCTGGAACGAACACGACGATTGGTGCTGTTGCGGTCAATGCGAAATTAACGAAAGCGGAAGCGAAAAAAGTGGCACAAATGTCGCAAAACGCGCTTGGACGAACGATCTTTCCAGCACATACTATGTATGACGGTGATACGATCTTTGCTCTGGCGACAGGTGAACAACGTGCTTCTGTTGATTTGATTGGACAATTGGCGACTGAAGTGATGGAAGAAGCGATTTTGAATGCCGTTGGAAAATAAATGAATAAAAAGTAGCCTTACGTTTTACAATAAGAACGGTAATAAAACGGAGGTGAATGAAATGGCTCGTATTGCAGTAGAAAATAACATGTCAGACCTACAACACGCGCTTGCTCAAACTGGGCATGATGTCATTCAATTAGAAGGTGAACAAGTGCCAGATTGCGATTGTTGCTGTGTTTCTGGACAAGACAACAACATGATGGGGATGAGCGACAAAGCAACAAATGCACCCGTCATTAACTGCAACGGCATGTCGACAGATGAAGTCGTTGAAGCTGTGAATAGTAAGGTTCATTAAGAATTGTAAGAGCTGCTTTCCGTGAGGGCAGTTCTTTTTTTGTTTGTAAAAGTTGTCAGTCTATTCACAAAACTTACAACAAATGGTATTGTGGAAGTGATTGTTCTAAATGGTTCCTGTTTAAAGGTGTTCGCGACTCACAGGAGCAGGGATTATAAATCTTTATAGGGGGAGGATGAGATAAATGCTAGAACTAGTTGGGATGGTTTCTTTTATTATAATAATATTAATCGTCATTGCATTTTTCATATTTAGCGCTGTTAAATTTATAGACCCAACTCCAATTCAAGTACAACTTTTCGGTATTCATCTAACACTATTTGGTGGGATTTTGTTATTTTCGAACTTATTAGGAACAGGTTACTTTATTATGGTATTAGGTTTAGTAATCGGAGTATATGGCAGTTTTAAAAGTAATGATTCAGGTCATGAAACGGAACAGGTCAAATAACGTAGTTAATGAAGGGAGTATATTAATGAGTAGTGAGAATATAGAAGTTAATCAAACGATTAAAGTTGTGTATGGAATCGTAGTCACTATTTTCTTGTTGCTTGCGGCGAGTATGATCTTGGGAGATTATGGAACGAGTGAAGTTGGACTTATATTAATAATAGTTTCACTCTTCATAAGTGGTGTGTACGGATTTTATAAGTCTTTAATAGAGAAAAATAAGAAGTTGGCAATCATAGATTTTTTATTTGTGTTAATGGGTTCTGTAATCTTAATTTATATAATCTTCTAATCCAAATCTCGATGTGAAAATAGATGACTTTCTTGTTCCTCTACCAGATGGGGATTGATCAATAAGAACAGTTCCTCTAGTAGATAATAGAAACCTGTTCTTAAGGGGGATTATGATTTTGCCAAGGTGTAATAGATGTGGTGTACAAGTGAACAAAGGAAAAATCATTAAATCATTGTTGTTAGAATACAAACCTATTAATTGTAAAGAATGTAAAACAGAACACGAGATAACTTTACTTTCCAGAGGTTTGGTATCTTTCTTAATTTTTGCACCTATGATACTAGTGGGGTTTATTTTATTAAATTATTTTCACTTAAATGTTTTGATAACTTTTATTTTGATGACTTCAATATCTATACTCTGTACTTTGTTTTGTAATGTATTCATTTGCATACTTTACACCTTTATTTGTCTTGCTGATTACAGTGGTTGGTGCAATGCAGTATTTGAGAAATACAAGTAGTGTAAGTTAATTAATTTTACCTGTGAGCATCTTCAACAATAAAAATACAAAAGGGGGAGGATCGAGATGAAGAAACTATTAATATCTTCAGTATTTATAGTGATCGTGGCACTTGCTGGATGTTCGAATGAAGAAGTGATTAACTATGAGTACACGTTTTTAGGTGAAGGTGAGTCTTGGGAAGCTGAATATGTTTATGAGCGAACGGAAATATGGGATGAAGAAGAAGGGGTGAAAACTTATACTAATGAAGACGATTTTGAATTTAAGCTCACTTATAAAGGGACAGAGAAAGATTTCCAATCAATTGAAAAGCTTGAATTTTCTTATGACGCAGGGGCTAAAGCAGGAAGAAGGAGTACGGAATTCAATGAACCACCGAAGGATTCTACATTTACAATTAGTGGTGGTGGCACCGGGGCTAAAGTACAAGAGGATGCGGTAATCCAAGTTGAAGTAAAATGGGATGATTTTGAAGAGTCATTTGAGTTGATCAACCATGAGAAATAATTAAACAACTACTTTTATTCCCATTGATTCTAAAACATCAATCCCACCAATCTTTCTTATTATTGATATTAACGGAGAGCGTTGGTTTAATAGATCCGTTAATTCTTTCACTATTGTGAGCATAAGAGTTGAATAAGGTGAAGGTTTCTTTAGTTGAAGTAAATTGAAAGAAGGTGGGATATCTTGTATGACTTATAATAAATCAAAAAAATTCAATTTATGGATTCCATTGTTATTACTTCTTCTCAACATCATCTTTACTTCATTTTTGATTCAAGAGTTATTAGATGCTACTTAACCAAGTTATGGATTTTTAGGTTTTTTAACGCCAATAGTTGCTTTAATTTCCCTGGTGTATATTAGAAAATTTTAAAGCGAAAACCACAGTTATTTTGTTCGAGTTTTACAAGCGTTAAATTGGCTATTTATTATATTTCCAATAGCTGTTTTTGTGACTTACGTGTTAGCTTTTTTATAAAATGTAGCTTATTGAAGCAGTAGAAAGCGTTGTTACTCTAATTAGAAACTTCCATGATAAAAAGGGACTTAGATAAGATTCTAAGTCCCTTTTTGAATTGATTTCTAACTCTTCTTTATTTAATGTTGTATTCTTTACCGTCACGACTGCGCTCCATAAAACCGTATTCAATTAAGTAGCGGCGCAGTGTCACGTGATCATCATATATTTGCTTTAACACTTGATTCACTTCAAACTCATTGTACGTTTGGTCGCGATCAAATTTTGTAGCGATTTGTTGTAAAATGATGATCTTGCGTTTTTCTTTACTTGGGAATTGCTTGAGTGGCTGGTCTAACCCTTTGTCAAAATAAGTATTTAATACTTTTTCTTTTTCCTCTTGAGTAATGGCATAACGTTCATCCACCATCGTCGCCCCCTTATGAATTGTGATAAATGAATTGGAATCGTCTTGATCTTTGTCAAGTAACTCCATAATTGCTAGAAAGACTCGTGCTTGTTTTTCTTTTTCTTTAAGTTTGAAGCGATGGTGTCTGACCGTCGATGTATTTTTAGCATCAATCTGTTTGGCAATTTCTTTATCCGTTAGCCCTGATTTAAAGTGTTGTAAAATGTCTTGTTGTAGTTCGGTTAAACCCGTGTATTTTTTATCGAGTGAAGTGAGTTGCTGAAACATAGAGCCGTGGTCAGTTATGATGTGTTTTTTAGCTGCTTTTCTAGCTTCGAACAATGTGTCTTCAATGGGATATATCACCCCGTTTTCAAACGTTTTCTCACAGATGAGGCAAGTGTATGTATCGTAATCTTGGTTGTAAGAATAGCCTTTTGTTAACTCTTCAACTGAAGCATCCCAAAATTGATTGTTAGTCATATTGTAAGCATCCTTTTATTTTGTTTGTTTATTTATAAACATAATACATTTAAGTTGTGTTTAAGTCAAACGAATTTAAATTTTGTTTGTAATAATAAAAAGGTGAATGGCTTAAGCCACTCACCTTTATAAGTATCCAAAGTTACGCAATATTTTATAGCGGTCGACAGCGAGTATCCCTTGCCACTGTCTTCTAGCAACTGCAAATTCTTGATCAAAGCCAAAGCCTTCCCAGTTCCATGAAATATCCCAAATGCCTTCGTTAGTCATTTCATTAAAAAACAGTTCGATGTTTTTTTCTACTAAATTGCCTAACCGATTGGAAAGCGGGTGTTCTGGGTGAGTAATATAATTTAAAGGCAACGTTTGATAACCTTTTCCCCAAGTAGCTGGGTCTTGGTCAATGCTTTGTTCAGCTAATTGCATTATTTTTTCTGAGACGTCATGTAATTGATAGTTAATGACATGATTAAAAGTTTGTTCGAATGGTCTTATCAGTTTAATGCATTGTTGAAAGTTTTGAATTTCATGTGTGTCCATTTGAGGTGTTGTCATAAGATGTTCTACTGCGTGCTTGAGAGTTTGCCAACCTATTTGAGCGCTTTTAGATTCATGTGAGGACCAGTGAATCAGCATCGCGGCGAGTTCCACGCTTGGGTTGAACTGCCAAAACTGCTGTGCCCCTTCTTGCCATTTCCACCAAAATGCATGTGGATGATCGTTGTTTTCAGGCGTGACGGAAGGCCACATGCCAGGTTCGGTTTGTGGGAGGTTAGTTAAGTATTGGGTTAAGGAATGTGTCAGTTTTTCGTTTGGCAGCGCATCAATTTCCACTAAAATTTGTCCTGCAGCCCAAGTCGCCATTGGTGTTGAATGAGGGTTCCAAAAGTCAGGCTCAAGTCCATGGCCGAACCCACCATCTGCATTTTGAAAAGCAGAGAGGCGATCTAGGACTTTTTCTTTTGAACCACCTTTGAAGTGATATTCCCATCTTGCTAGTTCTAATGGACGTGCATTTCTTTTCATCCAAGCATCTGTTTTTTGAAAAGTTTCTTTAGAAATATTCATCATTAACTCCTTTTTAAATAGTCTTTATTAGATGCTTCGACATTTTGCGTATGTATTCCTTTTTTATTTTGGACGCGGGGGTATAACTGTCGGACGAAGTGGGGTTAATGTCGAACGCGGGATCATAATTGTCGGACGAAGTGGGATTAATGTCGGACGCGATGTCATAACTGTCGGACAACGGCTAGGCCCCCTTAAACTGGACACAAAACAATTCACCTAGCTGTGACTCAAAATTGCTCAATTTTTTATCATTTCCCTCCATATTATAGTGG
>NZ_JAUSUP010000020.1 GCF_030814115.1 Alkalibacillus filiformis | reverse complement strand
GCTTTTTTTCTGGCATAATTACCCCTACCTTTTCTAGACTTAATTTCATGGAAACATTTTGCCTTAGAGTGTGTCCAATTTTGATACTAACCTTACCTGGGCTTTCGGTGCAGCAATGGCCTTTATTACTTCCCCTATAGGGTTAATCGTTATTGCAATCGGCCTGTTAATAGCTGCAGGTGTGGCCCTTTATCAAAACTGGGATGTTGTGTCTGCGAAAGCGATGGAGATATGGGGCGGCATTCGTGACTTTTTCGTTGGCCTCGGCGAGAAGATAGGTGAAGTTGTCGGCAAGATGAAAGACCGTTTTGTTGATGCTTTTGGGAAAATGAAAGATGGTGTACGAGCTCCGATCAATGCCATTCTTGGCATGGGTAATGGTTTAATATCAGGGTTTGAAAAAATCATCAATGGTATAGCAAATGCCGTTAATAAGATCCCGTCTATGGACATTCCTGGTATCGGGAAAATTGGAGTCCCTGACATCCCAACTGTCAGTCTTCCTCGTATTCCTGAATTAGCTCAAGGTGGTATTACAACCGGTGCAACGTTGGCCATGATTGGTGAAGGTGCCGAACAAGAGGCTGTCTTACCTTTATCGAAGTTAGATCAATTCATTAATCGTGATGATAAAGGCGGAGGCGACACGACGAATAACGATTCAGATCAAGTTGTATTTCATTACAATGCCGAGGTTCATGTGCACGGTGGCGCAGACGCTAATGAGGTCCGAGAGGCTATGGAAATGTCTCAAAGAGATTTCGAGCGTAAGATGAGAAAATGGTTGCAGAATCAACGCAGAGTTAATCTAGGAAATTAATCGAGGAGGTAAACGATGCTTAGTGCAAATTTGTTAATGGATATGAAGGGTGAATACCTTAGGTGGACTGTTCAAAATGGCGCTATGACATCTATATTTGTGAACGCCATTAAGAGCGTTGAACACAACGATAGATTACTCTTAATTCAATTTGAGGAAGGTAAACACTACCTATCGTTGGATTTAGAGCATCATTTGAAGGTAGATCAGATAAAAACTGATGACCTTATCACCTACACGATCCAGTACGCAGATAATCAAAAAGACTTTATCCTGCTAGAAATACCGAAGAATTTATCAAACACAAGAGAAGGCTATATAGCAATGCGTCTTCAGGAGTATAAAAATAAGCAAGGATCCACAGTTGATTTCACAGAACTAAAAGCATTGAAAGAGCAGTGGGGTAAAGAGTTTGACGAAGCCTTAGAAGAATGGAAGAGGTCAAATTAAAAACGAAAGGATGATATAACATGCAAATTGGTTCTATGAGTTATCAAAATTTAATAGCCGGGGGCACAATGCCCAAGGTAACGGATGGAATGACACTAAAAGCTGGCCAAGTTTATCCTGAAGGTTCCGTACTAGCGTTAGATGCTGAAGATAAAGGTGTCTTAGTTGATTCAGCTGGAGCTGGATCCGTACAAAACCCTTATGCGATTCTAATGGATGAAGTAGATGCTACTGACACTGATCAACGTGCAGCTGTTTACCTTACAGGTGAATTTAATCAGGATGCTTTAACTTTTGGTGGTACAGATACAGCAAGTACCCATAAAGTGGCCATGCGTAATATTGGATTATTCCTGAAAACAAACGCTTAAAAAGCTGGTATATATGATAAGAATGTTGTATAATTTAAGTAAGTTTTCTAAATCCATTGATAAGTTAATCGTCGTTATCGTTCTACTGTCTGAATAAAATATAACTTATCGAAAAGTTTCCCGGTCAGTCCTTTCCGGGAATACTTTTTTGCCTTCTAGTCATCTCTTACTTAATCTCTCCAGGACATCAAGTAATTATCCCATTCCTTATTCACTTTTTTAGAATTTAACCGATTATATAAATAAAGCTCCTGTTTGCTCGTTTTGCACTCATTGTGTATACTTGGTGTTGACTTTGGACAAACTGAGGGGTAATTATCGTGTCACTTTCACATAGCTATAGTATTGACGACTACAAAAGAATTATCGATATTATTTGTGAAAGACATGATCAGTACAACCATGAATGGCTTGAAACTCAGAAGGGTAAAACCTTTAACCTTAAAAAGAAACAAGTCCGACATGTAACGTCAGATGATCCAAAGAACATGGATGATTTCATTGATACAGACTTTCTTGATTATATGGAAAGTTATCAACTAGGGCTGTACGATCTGTATGCTGATATTGTGGTGGAGCTGTCATCCAACCATGGCATACCGATTACGGGAAGAGTGAAAAATGATGATTCCATTGTCTCGAAACTTCATCGTAAAAGATTCGATGCAAACGGCAGTTTTTCGATTAACAAATATCTAAACGATCTGCTAGGCTTCAGAGTCGTTGATGAAGACTTTGCATCTAACTTTCATGATCTAACTGAACACATCGAGGTTATGGAAGATGAGGATAAAAGAAGGATTCGAGCAAGTGAACGTCAAATAAAGGATTATAAAGCATACCATATTTACTTTATGGGAGCGTCAAATAATTGTTTTCCAATAGAGCTTCAAGTTTGGGACGCACAGCATGAACGTTCTAATCTTGATTCACATAAGGTATATAAGAAAGATTATACATATTGGCCAACTAAATATAGGGATGGCTAATTATTACGCGAAAAGGAGGGATTTGCTATGTTTGAACACTTTATTTTACTTCACAGTGATTACAGTGAAGGGAAGCGTATTGCGTTTCACCAGGTGCACAAAAGCGTAGATGGTTTAAAGGATTTTAAAGAGTTGACTGATACTCTAAAATCATATTATCCGGAACTATCTTTTGGCTTTCACCATGTGAAAACGGACGCTAAAACATGGGAATCAGTTGTAGAGTACGACAAATTCTTTGAAGATGTGTTTCCAGCTAATGATTTCGATTCATTCATGCGCTTTCTTGCTGATGACGATGAGATAACGTCTTTTGACATAGCGAATCTCATCACGTCTAAGATAGAATGTACACATTTAAAGCTACAGAAGCTATTGTATTTCTTCTATGAAGGCTATGTTAAAAAATATGCAGAAGCACCTTTTAAAGAGCAATTTGTTGCCTGGAGACATGGTCCAGTTATTGAAGAAGTTTATGACACGTATAAAAAATATGGTGGAAGCAGCATAATGGATCAATTGGAAGATGACACAACGCCAATTAATCAAGATGATGAGTTTAAATTGTCCGTATACTCACGATTTATGCAGACATCAAGCTTTGGTAAGTATCTAGATGTACTGGATGAAACACTCACTGAATATAAAAAATATAAAGCTTGGGATTTGGTCCATTTAACGCATCAACCAGGAACACCTTGGGATATTGTGACTGAAGGTGGCAAACGTCTAAACAGAGACATCGATGAAGACTTGATTAAAGAATATGTCATGAAACACTAGCCTTTCGCTTTTGCGGGAGGCTTTTTTAATTTTCACTTGAAAAACTTTTAGATAATTGCTACGATTATTACATAAATTACTTTTTTAACTTTTTATTTTCTTTTTCTTGGATTGGGTCATGCGACCTGATAGCAAATGAATCGGCTTTGGCCGACAGGTTTAAAAGTAAACTGTTATTTGATGATTGATTCACACACTATCCCTATAAGCGTTAGACAGTAACCAAGAATGCAAACTAACCATAGAGCAGGTAGAAAGTGAATCACAAAATTAATTTGCTTCAAATGATTCAATACAGAATCGAAAGAAGCGTGCTGACATAGCACATAAATTTACTGAGGAGCTGGACGCTAAGAGCCAGCATTAAAAAACCGTTTGAGGGAGTAATTGTGAAAGCAGATGTTGACCGTAAATTCGGTTGGTCTGTCTTTTTTTATATCAAAAATCCGTTAGAAGGCGTAATTTAAAAAACAGAACATGTCGATTGCCTGTTTATATACAGGTGATTGAAGGTTAAGAGAGTGACTTTTCATACAGCTGAAGTCGCTCTTTTTTGTGTTTTAAAAGCTGTTTCATATATAGATTTACGGTGGTCATGCATGGCCACAATAGAAGCGGTTTTCCGCTGGCCTTTGGGCTTTAATAACATGCATCACCTTATGTTGTTCTGTTATTTTTAATACCTTTTGAAGGGACTGATCAGGAGTGAAGAGATCCGGAAGTAAGTTGAAATATCAAGTGAACCAGGCACTAAAAACAATTGATCAAATAGGTGTCTCAAAATATAGTCTAGAGAGACAAAAACTTGATACGGGCATTCACTCTATTAAACAAATGAAAGAGACGCTATCGACAGCACAAAACTTTGTAGCGTGGTTAAAAAACGAAAAAGGATTAATGGATCTATACCAGGTGAAGCGATCGCATTATCGCCTTTATATAGACCACATGAAAACGAAAGAGGTTTCAAATGGCCATCTCATTAACATTGAGACGAATTTAAGGCTGCTTAATAAAGGCATGGCCAAAGTGTCTAAAGATAAAGGAATGGCGCCAAGAAACTGGTGTCCTAAAAAACGATTAGTTGACGTGAGATCAAGAGAGGAGGCTGTTAACCGATCACTAACAGACCAGGAATACAAAGAAGCTTACCAGGGCTTATCCAATCATGTGAGAGTTGCAGCTGATCTGCAGATGGCTTTCGGCTTAAGGTTACGTGAAGCGGCAAATACGACATACGCTCACATTACGTTAGAAGATGGCCAGTATTACTGGGGAGCTGTTAGCGATCGTTACGCTGCTAATACAGCTGTAGGAGTCACTAAAGCTGGAAGAGGACGTAAAGCGTTATGTCGGCCTGATATGGAAGAGAGAATTCAAGCGCTAGTCAAAGACGGCGATCAGAAAGATTATATTCTGAAAGTGAAATATGACACGATTAGAAGCGGATATGTGCGAGCGGGGATAAAAGGATCCCATAGCTTACGTCATACGTATGCTCGATTTATGCTGCAGGAGGAATTCAAGCAGTTAGGTATCGAAAAACAAGGCCTTGACATTGTTCAGAGAATGGTCCTTAACCGTTCGGAAGGTTACAGGAAGGATTATCAGATTGAACAATCAGAGCGCCTTATCTATCAACGAGTTAAACAAGCTATAGACCAAGTTCATAGTTATTTAGGCCATGGTGTGTCAAGAAGTGACCTCATGGACGTTTATTTATCATTTTGAGGAGGAACTATAATGCAACAAGTGACAGTTAAATATATTGATTCAGATAAACACGAAACACTATTAAACGGGATCTTACTTCCAGGGGAACAGGTAATGATCCTTAACGCTAAACCATATGCATTTGGTGTGTCAGAGTACAGCTGGAAAGAGGGAAATGTGTGTACCATTGTAGAAGATGACTTTGAGGTAGTCGGTGAAGCATGGTTTGAAGCTGAAGCCATTGATCTTGAAGCATACAAGACCATTTGTGCTAAGGTCAAAATGACACTTGACCCTCACATTACCCGCCAGCAAGATTAAGGAGAATTGAATACCTTTTGAATACCCATTGAATACCCTTTCTAAATTTTTCAGTGTAATTCAATGGAATGGATAAAGCGCAAAACCCTTATTTTATGCACTTTGTAACGGTTGAACTGATGGCACAAAATCGGCAATTTGTAAGAACGTAAGAAATACGGTCTTAAAGGCGCTCGTCGTGCACCACAGTTCTCAAAGCGTTAATATACCTTATATACAAAGGTTCAACCTCTCTGTCATTTTTATGGCAGAGAGGTTTTTTATGATGGTTAAAGTGATTATTTTGGGTCGTTTTTATTCCTTTAATCTTCTTTGTGATCAACCATATCGGTGAGGTTGCTTTTGAAGGGTCGTATGAACAGTTAACTGAAACGAACAAAAATCCCGATGAAGCGTTTCGGCAAATCGTTAGCTTATAATAAAAGCACAGGTGCGCTTACCTGTGCTTTAAAACGTTATATAGGAAACAATCAAGTAAATAGCAATAATAGCTATTGAAGGGATGATATACTTAAATGTGGATTGAGTTGGGCTGCGCATTAACATATAAAGTGTAAATAACATCATAACTAAACTTAATGCAGCAATGACTATCATCGAGTAGCTTACACCTTGTAAAATCGGACCTTGTTGGTAAAAGGCATCCGTAAATGCAAGAAGTAGTAAGTTAAATAAATTGCTTCCTAAAATAGACCCGACTGCAATCGCGTAGTTACCGATTTTGTAAGCAGCAATGACAGCCACGAGCTCTGGGAGAGATGTAGATGCAGCAATTAACACACTTCCGACAAAGCTTGAATTAATACCAGTTTGTGCAGCTAACAAGTCACCAGAAATAGAAAGGACACTTCCGGCTAATAGCACAGCAATTGCTGAGAAGATAAAATAGCGAATAACTTTATGAGTTGGTGTGACGTCACCGTATTGCTCCACCGGTTCCTCTGGTTCTTCACTTTCAAATAGCTTAACACTAATAATGTATAAAGCGACTAAAATGTACATTTCAAAACCGATATTAAAAATTGAAAACCCTAAATCAAGCACCATTGCGATCGTGACAGTTGATGTTAGTATAATACCGAAAATAATAGGTGAAAAATGATTGTTAGGTTCAACTGTGTTAAAAGCTTTAAGTTTTCGGTAATATAAATCGACTGAAGCTATTATGAGTAAGTTAAACACATTACTACCTAACATATTACCGACTGCAATATCGACATTATCGATATAAACAGCGGTAACACTTGTTGTTAATTCAGGTAAGGAAGTGGCACCTGCTATTAAAAGGCCACCAACCATCGCCCCGCTCATCGCTGTTTGTCGACTAATTTGATCACCATACTCATTCAGTTTGATTGCAGCGAATACTACAAGAATAGCTGCTAATGTAAAACTAATGTATATAACCATGACAGACTCCTCCGAGAACACTTTAATTCATTAAACAAAAAAAGACCTTGGCCTCACGTATGTAAGGCCAAGGTCTTGCGTATTACTTGATGAACCGGGTGACAAATCACCGGGAATGACGATTCACCAACCGTGTTATACGGTCGCTACTCCCCTTGCTATTATTTACTATAGCTTAATAGATGCAATCAGTCAATAAACGTGGTATAGTATGTTTTGTAGCCTAATTTGTTCTTTATAATAGATTTTTTGTAAAAATTAGGGTAAACTACATACTAGATTTATTTTTTTATTGTGTGAATACTAGATTCCCTAATATAATAAACTTTAATTAGGATCTAGTTTTCTAAAAAATAAAAAATATAGGGGGAAGCTTCACATGAAAAAATCGATTGTATTTTTAATGTCAATTGGCTTTTTAGCAACAATGATTCTAGCAGCATGTGGTGGCGGTGGCGACTCTAGGGTTGCTATTGGTCCTGCAGGTAGTGGTACACAAGCTGCAGCTACAGTGATTCTTGAAGGAGCTGGAATTGAAGAAGGCGATTACGATGCTTATGAAGAAGGTTTCGGTAATGCGCGTGACGGTTTGCAAGATGGTAACATTGACGTATCATTTGGTTTACTAGGTTTACCAGCTGGTAGTGTTAATGACTTACAAGCAAACACTGGAGATGCAAAACTAATTAGTTTAACAGATGATGAAATTCAATATGCACAAGATCAGTTAGGTTACCTACCATACACAATTTCTGCTGATGCATATGACTTTTTAGAAGAAGATGTGCAAACGGTAACAGCTTATGCAATTCTAGTTGGTAACACAAATACAATTGACCATGAGTTAGGTTATGAATTAGCGCGTGTATCAGTAGAACATGCAGATGAGAATACGCACGCACAATCTGATCATATGACTCTAGAAAATGCACTAAGTGGAGCAGAAGGTCTACCAATCCACCCTGGTGCTGCTGAGTACTATGAAGAGCAAGGCTTAGACGTTTCTGGAGATGTAGCTGAAGTGGCTGCTTCTGAAGCAGATCGTCCAGATGAGCTAATTCTTGGTACTGGTAGTTCTGGTGGTACTTACTACCCTCTAGGTGGTGAGATGGCTACTGTTTGGAATAACCATATTGATGGTGTAAACGTAACATCTACAGAAACAGGAGCTTCTGTTGAGAACTTAGCTTCAATCGGTAGAGATGAGCAGGATTTAGGTATGACTGTTCACGTACCTGCATTAAACGCATTTAATGGTGAAGAAGATTTTGAAGGTGCAGCAGTTGATAACTTTGCATTTATCGGTCACATTTACCCAGAAGTAATGCAGATTATTACGCGTGAAGCAACAGAAATTGAAAGCTTAGAAGACTTAAAATAATTAACGATTAAATATTAAGTTATTAAATTGCAAAAGGGACCGACACAGTGTGCCGGTCCCTTTTGTGCCAATTTATTAGGCTGTTAGGTTTAACCTATTACAAGGTGGTGAAGGGTGTGTCTAGAAAAGAGAATAACGAAAACAACCAGAATAATGAACAACTGAATAACACATCACCAGACACGCATGACAACGGTGAGAAGGTGAATGAGAAAGAGTTGTTGAGGAAGTATGACCGCGAAAGTAACACGAGATCAAATATAGGAAAGTGGGCTTGGGTTGTTACCTTTCTAGCAATCTACTTAACGCTATTCCATTTGTACACAGGGTACTATGGTACTTTGCAATCTCAAATACAAGGTGCCGTCCACGTCGGTACAGCTTTAGGACTCATTTACTTACTTTATCCTGCTAAAAAAGGTCTTCATGATCGTGGTATACCTTGGTATGATGTTATTTTAGCTTTCACAGCTATTTTTGTCGGGTATTATAAGATCATTTTCTTTGATCAAATATTAAATGCTCGTATTCATGGATACGAGACGTTAGATGTCTTAGTTGCAATTTTAGGTGTCTTATTACTATTGGAGGCAACGAGGCGTGCAGTTGGACTGCCGATTGTTATTGTAGCAGGTTTTGTAATTTTATATGCGTTATATGGTAATATCATTCCAACTCAAATGATGTCACATCGTGGCTTCTCGTTTGAGCGTGTCATGACGGATCTATGGTATCGAGAAAATGCGATCTTTGGTATTCCAGTTCAAGTATCATCTCGTTTTATTTTCTTGTTCCTATTGTTTGGTGTCATTCTCGTACATTCAGGGATCGGTAAGTTCTTCAATGATTTAGCGTTCGCTCTAACAGGTCGTTTTACTGGTGGTACTGCAAAAGCAGCTGTATCAGCTAGTGCGATGCAAGGTATGGTGTCTGGTAGCTCGATTGCTAACACTGTATCATCTGGTTCATTTACAATTCCAATGATGAAAAGAGCTCGTTTTAGACCAGAGTTCGCAGCAGCGGCAGAAGCTTCAGCATCAACAGGTGGTCAATTAATGCCGCCGATTATGGGTGCAGCTGCCTTTATCATGATTGAGTATACAAATACTGACTATACAACCATTATGTTAGCGGCATTAATACCAGCTATGCTTTATTTTGCAGGTATTTTCATGGGAGCTCACTATGAGGCGAAGAAACAAGGGATTTTCGGAGCGCCAAAAGAGATGCTTCCAAATACTTGGCAATTACTAAAGAAAAAAGGCTATATGTTATTGCCGTTGATTGCGATTGTATCAACACTATTTATGGGCTTCACACCACAGCGTGCAGCATTAATGGGTATTTTAGTTGCGTTTGGTGTCAGTTTAATAAGTAAAGAGACGAGAATGTCTGTTAGAAAGATCTTCTTTGTACTTGAGCAAGGTGCACGTGTTGCATTACCAGTAATTGCAGCTGTCGCAACAGCTGGTATTATCGCTGGTGTTGTTGGTATGACTGGTTTAGGTGGTAAAGTAGCAGCAGGAATCATTGCGCTATCGAATGACATTCAGCTGTTAGCATTAATCTTTACGATGATTGCTTGTATCATTTTAGGTATGGGCTTACCGACAACAGCGAACTATGTTGTTACAGCGACTATTGCAGCACCAGCATTAATTAACGGCTTCGGTGTAGAAGTCTTAGCGGCACACTTATTCGTATTCTACTTCGGTATTGTTGCTGACATTACCCCACCGGTTTGCTTAGCAGCTTATGCAGGTTCAGGTATAGCCAAATCGAATCCGTTTAAGAGTGGGTTGACCGCCGTTAAACTGGCCATAGCCGCCTTTATCATACCGTATATATTTGTCTATAATCCGATATTAGTTCAAGCCGGAGATCACTCCATCATTATGCTATTATTGGCAGTAGTCACGGCATTGCTCGGTATGATGGGGGTTAGCAGTTCAGTAATGGGCTATTTCCAAAGAAAATGTTACGTATGGGAACGCTTCGTTCTCATTGCGGCTGGTTTAATGTTAATTACACCAAATATTTATATTGATCTTGCAGGTATTTTAATGATTGCTTTAGTTTGGTATTTACAAACGCGTCGTCCAGACGATAAGCAAAGCTATGAACCTGTTTCAGCTTAAAGTTAGAGGTTGGCACTTTTAAAAGTGTCAGCCTTTTTTGGTTGCTTGATTTAATGATGAGACGTAGAACAACTTACCCTTTAAGCTCGCATAGAATATTCACGAAAGCTAGACCATATTTGTGTTTTGGAAAAATAATGAAAAGTGCTATAATGGTACATACGAATAAGGTATGTCAGTTGATGAGAAGGGAGGAGCAAAGTTGGCACTTAACTTCACACAGTTGAAACCTGCAGGATTTTGGATGAGATTTTTAGCGTGGGTAATAGATGGTATTATAATGTTAGTACTAACATGGATCATAGCAGTATTAATTGGTGATGAAGCTTATTTTGAAGCGATGCAAGTTACTATGGCTGAACAGTTAATGACTACATCAGAGACGGTTGCGAACATCTTTTACAATATTATCTTTATTATTGGCTTTACAGCGAGTCAGTTAAAAGGTTCGCCTGGTAAATTGATTTGTCGCATTCAAGTTGTAAATCCCGATATGAGTAAGATTAGTATATGGAAGTCAATTGGGCGTTTTTTTGCTTATATCTTATCAGCCATACCGTTTTTAATTGGTTTTATGATCGCTGGATGGAATAAAGAGAAAAAAGCACTGCATGATATGATCTGTAATACACGAGTTGTTTACCGTGATAAAAGGCGAGGTTAAAGGTAGGCTAGTAATATGGCTGTCTCTTTAGGAGGCAGCCATTCATATGGATAAGATTTAAGAAGTGAGGGGTTAGATAGAAATGGATAAAAAACGTTGGATTGCATTAGGAATTGCATTCGGTTTGTTCATCGTGTCAGTTATTGCGCAAGTCTCGACAACGGTTGCTACAACTAATTGGAATGAGATGTTTGAATCAGATCGTGATTTCTCTGAAGAAGTTCGAGAAGATGGAGACCCATTTGATAAGATCGCGGTTATTCATTTAGAAGGTGTTATTCAAAGTAGTGATGTTGGTGGTTTGTTAAATACTAGTACATACAATCACAAAATGTTGTTAGACATGCTTGATTTTGCTAAAGAAGATGAAGATGTAGAAGCCGTCGTGTTACGTGTTAATACACCAGGTGGTGGTGTAGTTGAAAGTGAAGAAGTGCATAGTAAAATCTTAGATTTACAAGAAGCGGACAAACCGGTCTACGTATCAATGGGTAACATGGCTGCATCAGGTGGTTATTATGTATCAGCACCTGCTGATCATATCGTTGCTCATCCTGCTACATTAACAGGTTCAATCGGTGTTATTATGGAGGCCATTAACTTTGCTGAACTCGCAGATGACCTAGGGGTTGAATTTAATACGATTACAAGTGGTGAGTATAAGGATATTATGTCCTCGTTCCGACCGATGACAGATGATGAAGAATCAATTCTTCAGTCAATGATTGATGACATGTATGATGATTTTGTCCAAGTTATTGTCAACGGTCGTGATATGGATGAATCAACTGTACGTGACTTAGGTGATGGTCGTATTTATACAGGATCACAGGCTGAAGAAAATGGTCTCGTTGATAGTCTAGGTTCTTTAGATGATGCGATTTCTCAATTAAAAGAAGATAACGATTTACAAGGTGCCCAAGTGGTAGAGTATGAATTTCAGTTAGGGTTTAATGCCTTTTTAGGTGGAACAGCTCAACGTTTAGTATCTGACGAGTTCCGATTTTCGCAATTAGAAGAAATGATTCGTAAATCAAGTGCTCCAAGAGCGATGTATTTATATACAGAATAGGAGGTGCCTAAATGAGTGAGACATATAATGTTGAAGCCCAAGGACAAGAGGCTGAATCCTCTTTAAAACAAGTTCGTTTTGCCGGTTTTTGGATGCGCTTTTGGGCGTACCTTTTCGATTTAGTCATCGTGTTTAGTATAAACGGAATCATATTGGCTCCATATCGCTTAATAACTGGTGGCGAAGTTTTGGAGATTGGGTTTTGGACAATAGCAACAATTATTAGTACTGCAGTGCTGTATGCTTACTTTGTTTTATTAACGAAATACTTTGGACAAACAATTGGAAAAAAAGTGTTTGGCATACGTGTTATAAGAAAAGACTTTGAACCATTACAGTGGAGTGACTTAATCTTTCGTGAAGTAGTCGGACGTTTCTTTTACCGAGTATTATGGTTTACAAACATCCTCTACTTAGTTGTTGCTTTTGATTCTCAGAAACAAGGCATCCATGATATGATCGGTGACACTCGTGTCATTCATGAATGGTCGCTTAAGTCTTAGAAAGTTTAGGGGGAGTCATATATGAGGGAAGCACCCAAGAATAGAATAGCGAAAGATGCCATTAAAGCATGGCGTCTTTCAGCTGCTTTGGTCATGCTTGTTCCTTGGGGATTAGCCATTGCAAGTTTTTTTCTCGTGCATTTTATAGAAGTCACCTATTGGTATTCTATAAGTGCAGTGGCCTTATTAATTGTCGTTACGTATTTCATGGTGGTAATTGTGCCGAAAATTCGTTGGCGTCGTTGGCGGTATGAACTGTTTGAACAAGAAATATATATCCAACACGGCATTCTTGTTGTGTCACGTACATTGGTGCCAATGATTCGTGTTCAGCATGTTGATACGAAGCAAGGACCTATTTTGAAACGGTATCGTTTATCTAATTTAACGATTTCAACAGCAGCAACCGTTCATGAAATTCCGGCATTGCCTGAAAAAGAAGCCGCAGACTTACGTGATCAAATCTCGGAATTAGCTAGGGTGGATGAAGATGATGTCTAATCCAAAGCGACTTCACCCAGCTGCAGTAATCTTTAGGGTTATTAGTATTTTAAGGAATTTAATTTTTGTCATTGGTGCTACTATCATTGCAACGATGGGTAACGATTTTTTTAACTACATTGCTTTAGGCATTGCAGGTTTAATTTCCTTATTTATAATAACAAGTGTTATTGAATGGTTTAGGTTTCGTTATTCTGTTGTTGGTGATGAGTTAAGGATTGAGCAAGGATTAATTGTGCGAAAAAAGCGTTATATTTCTAAAAACCGCGTTCAATCCATTGATTTAACTCAAGGTGTTATTCATCGACTATTCAACTTAACGAAAGTTCAAATAGAAACAGCGGGTAGCGATTTAAGTACAGATGCTTCATTAAGTGCAGTGACGTTAGAAGAAGGACAAGCTCTGCGTAATGAACTGAAGTACCATAACGGGGAAACGGTAGAATCTGAGTATATAGATGAAACGGAGCAGGAAGAGGAACAACACTATACAAAAGAAACCATTAGTACGAAGCGGTTAGTGATTGCAGGGTCAACATCAGGAAGTATCGGAGTCATAATAGGGTTGTTTATTGTTCTGTTTAGTGAAGTTGAGCGGTTTATTCCAACACATGTGTATGATGATGCGATGAGTTGGTTTTTAACTCAAACAATTAGTGTTCTCATGGTGCTTGCTTTAATTGTTTTAATTTTTTTATGGGTGTTAGGTATTTTAGGTACGGTTATTAAATACGGTAACTTTGAAATTACTCGTTATGAAGATGAATTGTATATAACAAGGGGTCTTTTAGAGAAAAAGCAAGTAACGATTCCGTTAAAACGTATCCAGGCACTCGGCATTAAAGAAAGTATGGTTAGACAACCTTTAGGTTTTGCGACCTTATATGTAGAGATTGCTGGCGGAGAAGGCGGGCAAAATGCCAGAACGTTCATTTTCCCGATATTAAAAAGGAATGAAGTCACGCCTTTCTTAGAAAAAATCTTACCAGAGTACCAATTAGTAGCTAATGAATTTACAGGAGTTCCAAATAGATCAGCACCTTATTATATGCTAAGAGCAAGCTTCTTGCCGATCATTGTGTTAATTGTAACGTTAATCTTTGCTACAGATTTTTGGTACCTTCCATTTGTACTCATTCTTTTAGCTATGTCGCTTGGTTGGTGGCGAATGAAGACAGCAGGTTATTGTATCGATCAGGACCACCTGATCTTCAGAAGCCGTGATTTTAGTAAAGATACGATTATGATGAAGCACAATCGCGTTCAATCGATTCAATTGAGACAGACATTATTACATCGAAAGCAGCGTATAGCTACAGTTCAGTCATCGATCTTAAATAACTTTGCAGGCCGACATGCAGGAGTGCGAGAGTTAGATTTTGAACACGCGAAACGAATCACTGATTGGTATTCATTACAGAAGCGGATTTTTTAAAAATACCATGGTAAACTGTTGATTTAGTGTGGTTCATTAATCAAATAAATGGCATGAACAAACCTCCTTGTCCATATATTTTGGTGAGGAGGTTTGTTTAATGAAGCGATTATTTTTTATTGTTTTGTGGGTTTTAGGTCTTATATTACTTATATATTTATTAAAAGTACCTGTTCCGACGTTGTTACAGCCTGCAAGTGTGACATCGCCATTGGCAGGACAGGTTATTGTTATTGACCCTGGTCACGGTGGAGTAGATGGCGGAGCGGATTATGGTGACCTTCAAGAGAAAACGATTACGCTCCAGACTTCTTTTTACTTGCGAGATTACTTACAAGAAGCGGGAGCCTTAGTTTATTTAACAAGGGAAGAAGATGTGGACTTAGCTCCTGAAGGTATGCAAGGATATTCAAAAAGGAAAGCCCATGATATCCGCGAGCGTGTTTCATTTATACAAGACCATGAAGCGGACTTATTCGTGAGCATTCACTTGAATTCAGTGCTGAATGAAAATTGGAGTGGTGCACAAACATTTTATTATCCTGAAGATGACGAAAATAAAGTACTCGCACAATCAATTCAAGGAAGACTACAAGAGTCAGTGGGTACGAACCGTCAGGCACTAGGAATTAATCAAATCTATATATTAAAACATGCTAATACTACTGCAGCTTTAGTAGAGGCTGGTTTTTTATCACACCCTGAGGAGCGAGCTTTATTAGTTACCGAGGAATACCAAAGACGTTTAGCGTCAGCAATGTACGAAGGTATTGTTGAATACGTCGTAGGACTACAAAACGATGAAAATCAATCAAGCCAAATCACTGAGTGAAATTAAAATTTATGTTATACTAGCTGTGGCATTAAATTGAACACGACAAAGGAAGGTGTCCTACTTGATTACAGAAGAGCGCGTTAGAGAATTATTGAAACCAGTTCAAGATCCACATATACATAAAACGTTCGAGGAAACAGATGCAATCGAGAGCGTTAAGATTAAAGAGGATAAAGGCCACGTTAGTGTTAAAGTCGCATTAGCTGATCCTAATTCTGGAGAACAACTACAGTTACAGCAAGAAATTGTAGGCATGTTGAAAAGAGAAGGAGCGACTACAGTAGGACTTCGTTTTACTGAGCTCCCTGAAGAAAAACGTGATGCTTACATGTCAGAAGCAAACGAAGAGCAAGAAGCGAATCTGATCGGTCAAAAAGGCACAACGTTTATCTCTGTTGCAAGTGGTAAAGGTGGCGTTGGTAAGTCGACGGTTACAGTGAACTTAGCCATTGCTTTAGCTCGTTTAGGAAAAAAAGTCGGTATTGTTGATGCTGACATTTACGGATTCAGCGTACCGGATATGATGGGAGTCGAAAATCGTCCTCAAGTAAGAGGCGAAAAGATTATCCCTGTTGAGCGTTTCGGTGTGCAAATGATTTCTATGGGATTCTTTGTAGAAGATAACTCACCAATCATTTGGCGTGGCCCTATGCTTGGTAAGATGTTGACAAGCTTCTTTAAAGAAGTAGAGTGGGGAGATTTAGATTACCTACTATTAGACTTACCACCAGGAACAGGTGATATCGCTTTAGATGTACAAGAGTTACTACCATCATCTAAACAACTGATTGTATCAACACCACACCCTACAGCTGCATTCGTAGCAGCTCGCGCAGGTCAAATGGCATTAAAAGCAGATCATGAACTCTTAGGTATTGTTGAGAACATGGCTTACTTTGAAAGTAACATTACAGGTCAAAAAGAATATGTCTTTGGTGAAGGTGGTGGCGATAAATTAGCTGAAGTATTAAATACTGATGTATTAGGTCGCTTACCATTACAACAACCATATGACGAAGAAGATACATTTGCACCTGGAGTTTATCAAGAAGATCATCCAACAGGAAAGATTTTCTTATCTATTGCAAACCAAGTGATTAAAAGAGCTAAATAAAAAGATTAAGGTTTAGGCTTATTCAGCCTAAACCTTTTTTTACTCTAGAAGGTCTCCGCCTTCACCTTCCATGCTTTCACCTTCAGTTTCTTCGCCTCCTGAGCTATTAGTACTTTCTTGGTTTGACTCTTGTTCATCTGTACCCCCATTAGATTGCCCTTCCATTTCTTGTGCAGCTTTTAATAATGCCTCAACTATTTGGGCTTTAAATAGAGGGCTTTGCAATGTTTCTTGGATAGATTCCTCTAGGTGTTCTTTGTATTCTTGGCTTTTTAGTATTTGCATAATCAATTCTCGAACTTCATCTTCATGAAATAAACTAATCATTTGGTCTTGATAGTTAGAGTCACTCATAAGACCTTTAATAATTTCTTTATCGTGCTCTCTTGTAGCTTGTATATAGGCCTGGACAAAAGATGGATCATCAAAAAGGCTAATCCAAAACTCTTTACCTTCATCACTTGATATTGTTTGTTCAATTGCTTGGTTTACTGTATCTGACTGTAGTACTAACTTTTGTTCGAGTTCCTCATCAGATAAAGCTTCCTTTAAAGCCTCTTTTCCATCATCCGTTTTCAGTATATCTACAACCATCCGTTTAGTCGCCTCATAATCGGGTGATGATTGTTGGTCATCTCCATTACATGCGGTTAAAAATAAACATACAGTTAATACTAGCAATAAAGTGTGTTTTGCCATCTTAGATGCTCCCCATGATTGTGTCTCTTAGTACTTTTAATATTAGATGGATGTGAAAAAATATACATATTTACAGAAAGCAAAATTCTCCAAACCATGATAAAATACGAGTGGACAAGATTATATAAGTAAATAGGGGGAAGCATAGTGACGATCCGTGTATGGTTAAAATTTTTTATAACGCTATTAGCGATCGGTGCAATATCTACAGTTATTACAAGCTTTTTTGTTTCTACACACGCTTACGAACCATATCTAAACCCATTTGATGCATGGGAAATTTTTGGAGCCCTCTTATGGTATTCAGGCTACGGTTTAGTTTATAGTGTAATTGCTCAAATGGGCTTTTTTGCATATTTAACATTACACCAATTCGGTAAAGGTTTTTTTGGGCGTTTTTGGACACATGCCCAAGTTATTATGATTGGTTTTGTTCTTTTTGAATTAGTTTATTTAAGGTATCACCAAGACGCAGGTCCTGAAGGTTTATTCCCTTATATAGTAGTGGCTGCAATGATCGCGATTTATGGTTATGCAGTTGCGAAAGTGAAAGCAAAAGAAACACACCCACGTGCGTTTCTGCCTGCGCTATTCTTTATGATTGTTGTAACGACAATTGAATGGATTCCTGCTTTACAGACTGGTGAACCGGAGTGGATTATGCTAATGATTGTTCCTTTATTAGCATGTAACACATACCAATTATTAAAACTTCACCGTATCGTAGGGTTTAACAACCCAGAAGACACTGAAGCTAAGAAAACTCAACAAACGAATTCAAAACAAAATCCAAAAGACAAAAAGAAAAATTAGTATTAATCAAGAGGGGTAATATCAACGTTTGCAGGGGACAGGAGTTCTGTAACTGTTAAAAACTGATATCCCTCTTCTTTTTTTGTTTGAATTAATTCCTCAATCACATTTGGCGTAGCCGTTAAATTATCTTGTGCAAAGAAGAGCATAATATCCCCTTCATCTACTTGGCCATTTAAATGTTGACTTACCTCTTCAGCTTCACTGTCATGTTTCACATTAGCATAAATACTCCAAAACACTGATTCATAACCTAGCTGTTGGATCGTGTCGATTACAAATTGATCATACTCGTTTTCGGGTGGTCTAACGTAGGTTAGAGGGTCATACCCCAAATTTGTCAGCACTGTGGTACCATTTTCTATATCTTCTTCGATGTATGTAGCGGGGTTATCTTTATACGGCTCATCATAAAACCCTAATAATCCAACTTCGTGGTTCTCTTCTATAATAAGCTCTGCTAAATCCTCATTTCTTAAAGCCCATTCACCATTAATAAAAAATGTGCCTTGTACATTTTGTTCCTTCAAAACTTCAAGAATATCAATGATGACATCATCTCCCCACTTCACATTAAAAGTTAATGCAATTTCAGGTTCACCTTTTAAACTTTTAGTAATAGCGCCAGATGGTGTTGCATCAGGTGATCCAACATTTAATACATATGTTGTAGAGAAATGTACAGATGTAATCGTAAGTATTATTAAAACGACACCCAACATCCACTTCTTCCAACTTGTCCAATTCAGAGCAAAGAACATTGTTTACCCAACCTTTATTAGAAGTTTAGATTTCTGAAATATATATATGATTAATTGCATAGTTTTAGAATGGTGATTATACATAAAGCGAAGTTTATTGGGTAAAAATTAAAACATAAAAGTTTAGAAATGGAAGTGAATGAAATGATTGGTTTAATGGTTAATGATCAAGAGCAGAAGGAGCTTGAGTACTTACTGAAAAGAGAAATGGATGAGCTTTTATACGATTTCAGTTATCACGACCTTGACCCACAAGTACAACAAGCGATTAAGGAACGTTACGCGCTTCTATTTAATATATATAAACGGTTCGCGAGTAAAAAGGAGTGTCTGAAATATACGCCACACAAAAATTTGTTTATGTTAAATAAAAAATTATAAAAAAGTATTGATGAACCTATAGGCATATGGTATATTTATTTTCGTCGTCAAAAGACACGACAAAAAAGCAAAAATCAAACGTCTAAAACTTTTAATAATAGTTATTGACACTTCAATTGATTAATGCTAAATTATTAAAGTCGCTTTTTTGAAAAGCACAAGACAAAAAATAATTAACAGAGTTGTTGACACCAATTAAACAACTTGTTATATTAGTAAATGTCGCTTTTGAGGCGACCAACTTCGAACCTTGAAAACTAAACAAAATAGCCTGTCGTCAATTCGGTTTTCTTCTAGTGATTGACTAAGAAGGAAACAACGATGACATTAAATT
>NZ_JAUSUP010000019.1 GCF_030814115.1 Alkalibacillus filiformis | reverse complement strand
ATGAGGATTCCATATGAAAGCATCTTCTTTCATATGGATTAAAAGTTTGCCTTATGAGAGCAAAAACATGTCCAATATATTGACAGAACGTCAATTATTGTCGGACGAGCGACTATAATTGTTGGACAAGCAGCATTAATTGCCGAACAAAACAAGATTTATGTCGAACAAACACCACATAAAAAGACCTCGTCCTTGAGGTCTTTTTTCTAGCTCTTATTCAACTTCTCCAACACCCCAGCAAGCAACGCCCCACGTCTAGGCAGTTCACTAATCACAATATGTTCATGCGGTGCGTGCAGACCGTCACCAATCGCTCCCAAGCCGTCTAAAGTGGGAATGCCCATAGCAGAAGTGAAATTGCCATCGCTCACGCCGCCAGCAAATGTTTCACCAATCTCCATTCCAAGGTCACTTGCGACTTCTTTTGCCATTTCATATAGTTCAACAGTTTGTTCTGTTCGTTCCATTGGGTATCGGCCAATTTCACCTTCAACGACTAGGTCTGTCTCTTTCAATGTAGGCTTCAATGCTTGGATTGCTTCATCAATCCGGTGTGCTTCTTCTCTTTTCGAAAATCGACAGTCAACTTCCATCACGGCTTCTGCTGCTGTCACGTTTCGTTTGCTTCCTCCGTGAATGACACCAACATTAATCGACGTGCCGTTTTCAAGATCAGCTAAGTTTTCCAATTTCACAATTTGATGTGCCAATTCGTTAATCGCATTCGCTTGTGGCTTCGGGTCATTGCCCGCATGCGATGCCACACCGATCGCTTTAATGTCATATGTCGCATCACCTTTTCGCTCTGTCTTAATCAAACCTTCATATCCTGTCGGCGGCTCGACAACTAAAACGACATCAGCATCTTTCGCTTCATCTTTTATAAAATATTGACCAGTCGGGCTTTTAATCTCTTCATCTGCTGTAACTAAAAATTTAATTTTATAATCTAGTTCAACATCTAACTCCTGCAATGCTTTGATCGCCCACATGCTCTGAACTAACCCTGCTTTCATATCAACTGTTCCAGGACCATACGCCTTGTCCCCTTCTATGTAATAAGAAAGATCGCCTTCTTCCCAAACCGTATCATAATGTGCCAACATGACGACCGTCTTGTCACCACGTCCAATTTCAAACTTTAAATGCTTGCCTGTCTCTTCTTGCTCATAGGCTTCACCGTATACACCGAGTCGTTCATAAAACATCTGATAAATCGCATCAGCGCACTCATCAGACAAATCCTTTCGCCTTGATGGTGATTCACATGTTACAATCCACTCTATATCTCTTAAAATTTGGTCTTTATTTTCGGTTAAATATTGCAGTACATTCACGTCGTAATCCTCCCTTGTATCACTACAGTTTATCAAAATTTTCAAAAATTAGCGATACGAAAAATCAGCCACCCCAATTAAGGGATGGCTGCTTTCTTTACTCTCCATCTATATGACTACCTTTCAGCGCTGCCCAAAAGGCTAATGCAATTGCGCCAATTAACGTAATAAACGGTGCGTATAAAATTAGAAAATCACTCATGCTCATTCACCCCGTCTTTATTTTTTACCGGAAACGTACTTGTCATCGAATAAGAACAAGCGCATTAACAAGTATAATGATGGAATGAGTAATAACAAGCCAGCAACAAAGGCAACAATTAACGAAATCGCCATTGCATCGTTTGTTACACCATCATGCACCGTTAAGTGCGGATACAACAAGTACGGATATTTTGATATGCCGTAAGCGTAAAAGGCAAACGCGAACTGTCCGATTAGTAAAATGAACGCTACGCCGTAATTTTTCTTCTTCCAAATGAACCAAACACTAAATAAGAAAAACACAATTGAGATCGCGAACATCCACCATAAGTTCATGAGTGACTCAAAATGCTCTGGGTTGTGTGAGCGTAACTCATAAACAATTCCGCCAGCTGTCACAATCGTCGGCAATGCCCAAATGAGCGCGTAACGTCGTAGTACTTTTGTCGCTTCAAAATCTCCAGCACGATTCGCATACCACGTTAAGAACACGGCAGAAATATACAGCACAGCCGTCACACTTAGGACGACAATACTCCATGTTAATGGACTTGAGAACAGCGCCCAATAATCGAGGAACGGGCCGTTGTCTGTCATCTCAACAAATCCACCTTCAGAGATCGTCAACACAACCGATAAAGAGGCAGGTAAAATTAACCCCGTCGCACCATACATAAACGCATAGCCTCGATGACCTTTATTTCCGTATGTCTCAAACGCATAATACGAACCGCGAATGGCTAGTAAAATAATTGAGATACTGACTGGGATTAGCAAAATGCTGCCATAATAGTAAGCTGTCGATGGGAAGAACCCAATGATCCCAACGAAAAAGAACACTAAGAACACATTAGTCACTTCCCAAACAGGCGACAAGTACCTTTGAATGACTTTGGTTAAAATGTGTTGTTTACCCGTAATTAAGCTATAAGCGTTAAAAAATCCTGCACCAAAGTCGACCGATGCGACAATGACGTAGCCGAACAAGAACGTCCACAGTACGACCATCCCGATTAACTCATAACTCATGACTGATCACCACCTTGTTCAGCTAGTTCTTTTTCAACTGGATGATTTTTGAAAACTTTCCTTAAGACGACGGCAACACCAATGCCTAAAATCAAGTACAAACCAGCAAATACGAAGAACATATGGCCGACATAATCACTTTGTGTTGCCCCTTCTTGCACCGTCATCACACCGCGTAAAATCCACGGCTGACGACCGAACTCTGTCATCCACCAACCAGCTTGAATAGCTAGCATCGATAGTGGACCACCTAATACGATAAGCCAGCGGAACCAATTTTTCTTAACAAAATTCCAGCCTCTTCGCATCGCAAACCAATAAGCTAGCGATAGCACGATCATCCACATGCCGATCGTAATCATAATGTCGAACAAGTAATGGACAAACATTGGTGGATGCTCTTCTTCAGGAAATTCATTTAACCCAATCACTTCAGCACTTGGATCGTTATGCGCTAAAATACTTAACGCATACGGAATTTCAATACCATAGCGCACTTTTTGATCGTCATCTAAAACACCCCATAAAATGAGCGGCGCTTCTTCTTCTGTTTCAAAGTGCCATTCAGCTGCCGCTAATTTTTCCGGTTGATGTTCAGCAAGGTACTTACCTGAGAAATCACCGATGATAGCCGTTGCAACAGCAAAAATTAGACCTAACTTCATCGTCATATGAAGCGCTTTTTTGTGATAAACGTGATTAGATCCACGAATTAAACGATACGCCGCAATCGCTGCTAACACAAATGCAGCAGTCATAAACGCCGTTGAAATAACGTGCGCTACCTTTGTCGGTGTCGCTACGTTAAACATTGCTTCAATCGGGCTTACACCAGTCATTTGTCCGTCAACGATATTAAATCCAGCTGGTGCGTTCATAAAGCCGTTTACGGTCGTAATGAAAAAGGCAGACATCGTCGCACCCACTGCCACTGGAACTAATAACAATAAGTGCTTACGCTGATTTTCAAATCGATCCCATGTATATAAATAGATTCCTAGAAAAATAGCTTCAAAGAAAAATGCGAATACTTCCATAAATAGCGGAAGTGCAATAACATGACCTGCTAACTCCATAAAATTAGGCCACAATAGCGCGAGCTGTAAACCAATCGCCGTACCCGTTACAACACCTACTGCAACTAATACGACAAATCCTCTTGCCCAGCGGCGGGCCATCATAATGTAATGCAAGTCATTTTTCTTAATTCCAACCCATTGTGCAATCATAATCATGAGCGGAAGTCCAACACCTAACGTCGCAAAAATCACGTGGAACGTGAGCGTGAGAAGTGTCAACATCCGACTCGAAAACACCGGATCTTCAAACAATAACATCTCGATCCCCTCCTTCAAGGGCTATCTCTATCAAACCTTACAATACTATTTTACCCCATATACCACCCTCTGAAGCGTCAAAATCTTGATGGATTTTTGGCTAGATTGTGAGGATTTTGTGAATAATTTCACATAATAGTGAACTAAAGATCTTTTAGAATGTAAGTTATTCGGTAGTTACTGCTTTCTATTCGGTAATAATCTGTTCCTATTCGGTAATAAACCTCGCTATTCGGTAATTACTCCAATGCGTCCATCTTTAACCCTATAAATTCAACAATATTCGACATGGATGATAACCTCTCTATAAAACTTTCAACCTAAATTACGAACAAAACGTGCGTTTTAGTAGTTTTATAGAAAATTTTGTCGTAAAATGATGGTATGTTATGGAAGGAGGAATCGATTTGAAAAGATATTTTTATAGCTTTGCCCTGTTAATCGCTTCGACGATCACGATTGCACTCATCGTTTTACCAACTAGTCAAACGAATGATTCATCATATATAAGTTCGGCTAATCCATTAATTGAACAATCTATACTGACGAAACATGGTATTGAACTTCAATCATCACAAAATCCTTCAGAAGAGGAAACGCTACAGGAAGAACCATCCTACACGAAAGAACCTCAAGACGGCGATTACATGTCAGAGATCAACCTCAACTTACGCGAAGGTCCATCTACAGATTTTGAAACAAAAGCAACACTCTCACCCTATGAAAAAGTAAGTGCTAAAGCTCAAACGTCATTGAATGACCAAATGTGGTATTTAATAGAATTTGAAGAGCAAGAGCTTTGGGCATCTAGCGCCTATTTAACAACTTATGAAAAACCTCAACAAACTAAAGATAACGAACAAAACAACAGTGAACGAGAACAAGCTGAGGAACAATCCGATAATAATGAAACGTCCGACAATGAAGAAGCCAACCAATCAACCGAAGTACAGTATGATCCAAATACCATCTATTTTCACGATCAAGCTGTTTCATATAAAAACGGTGGACAAGCTAACGGTCAACAAATTATAGATAGTGGTCCATTCGCATCCACTTGGGGTGGTGCTGAGACATTTAGTGGCACCGACGGTATGAATACCCACTTCATTGGCCACAACCCAGGCGTGTTTAACAACATTTGGACTGCTAATGAATTTGTAATCACAGACTCTGATGGCAATGCCTTTCGTTACACAGTCGACGATGTCTATCAAGTAGATGACCATGCAATCGGCATTGATGATGGTGAAAACTATTGGAGCCGCATTACAGGAACTGGTGGCGGTGAACGTGTCACATTCCAAGCATGTTTAACTGAAGACGATACGATTAATTGGATAATCGAAGCTAGCTCACAAGGTCAAATCAATTAATAAACGCAGTGACATCACTGCGTTTTTCTTAATATAATGGGTTACCAAATAACGAAATTAAGAGCTGCTAAAATACCTAATGACACCATTATTTTCCTTCTAAAATATTAACCCCATGACATAATCAGCAAATCACAGTATAATAGAATAAAGACTACCCATTAGGAGGACTGAAAACATGAGTGAAGCGACTTTCGGAACTGCGATCAACTGCATGGACGGGCGTGTGCAAGAGCCTGTTATGAACTGGTTAAGGAAGCATTTTCAAGTACAATACGTCGATAAAATTAATGAAGCTGGCCCTAATAAAGTTTTACTAGACGGTGATGCTCAAACATTGGCATCTATAAAAAACCGAATCGGCATTTCCCATAACGGACACGGTTCAAAAATCATTGCCATTGCTGGACACCACGATTGTGCTGGTAATCCAATTGATAAGAAAGAAAAAGTCGAACAAATTAAGCAAAGTGTGCAACTTGTTCGAGGCTGGGGCTTTGATATGGAAGTCGTTGGCCTTTATGTAAACGACGATTGGGAAGTTGAGCAAGTAACAGAAGTTATGCAAAGTTCATTAACTCAATAAACTAAAAAACTCCCGAGTGCAAATGCACCCGGGAGTTTCTCTGTTACTTAACTTCCCTCATTTGTTTCACTAATTGATGCCCAAAGACAGCAGCACCAGTTACTAGAATCGCTTGAATAAATGTTTCTAAAGAAAGGCCCATCATAATAGTCGAAAACACAACACTAATGGCTAGCAACGCAAATGGAATAAAACGATTAGGTATGATCGACGACACTTTGATCATTTTACCTAAAATCATCAATACAGGAATTAAAATTAACGCATCTTCCATAATATAGCTAATTAATTCCATAACTCTCACCCCTTTCATTTTAGGGAGTCGTTAACATTGAAACCTCCAATTTGAGTTGCTTGTACCATTTCACAACTTAACTAAGACAGACCTACAACTCTGATTATTACTATGATATGAGTAAATATCTTAGTTCAGAATTGCTACATTGATTGCTGTATATGATTAATATATGTTTTTAAAGATTACTAGAAACGGCAATTGTAATATAATTGAAAATGTGCTCTGACACGAAAAAAAACAGAGGAACAAGTCCTCTGCTTAATTTTATCTCCCATCAAACGCTCGAACGACAAGGATACCAGCCAAAGCCGTAAGAAGAATTTGCGTTTCTGGTATTGTAAAAACTTCTATAAAAAACGGCTGACCAAAACCAAACCAGACAATCCAATATAACCGTGGTATAAAAGTTAAAATAGTTAATATAATTGCTGGAACAATAAGCCAATTTACTTTGATCCGCTTTTCAAAAATTATCTGACCAAGCGCTTTCCATTCAATTAACACACCAAAAAGAAATGCCCATAAACTGATCAGTACAAAATGACTAATTTTATATTCAGCTCTTTCTAACGCTTGTTGAAAATCAGCGTAAGTAGTCGTGAATATAAACAACAGGACTAGCATCCCAACCACGACGGCTATGGAACTTATCCACTTTCTATTCATCCAATCCCTCCTTTATTACGCAAACTAAAACAAACTTTCTCACTCACACGCCTAGTCATGACAGAAACAACAACAAAACCTAGCAGTCCAGATACAACTGAGAGAATAAAATGTTGTTGAATCTCAACCAAATTCAATGTATTAAAAATCGCGAAGAACCTGCAACTAATCCTACCATTGCAGCATAAGTCGATTGTGTATAATGGTTCAGTAAATTTTGGATTAACCGACTCATAAATAATACACCTGCGATGACCCCAACCCCAATTGACAAAATGACCGGCCAATAAAATTGAACAAGTGAAGCTGTCGCTAATTCATAATTGCCTAAAATCGTTAACATTAAAGCCCCACTAATTCCAGGTAAAACGAGTGCCGTACTTGCTACAAATCCCGCTACCATTAAAAGGTGACATCATTGACAGCTAATGCTGACAACTCAATTTGATTAAAATCACTAAATAGACTAGCAACAACGACAACTGCAATAAATAAGGCCATAACAATGTAGTCAGTCATCCGATAATCCCTTTTAGCTTGTTTAACACCTTCTTGCCACAACATTGGGAGGAAGCCAACTATAATCCCAACAAAAAAGATTAACGTCGGTGCCCTGAAATGTGTCAACAACAAATGAATCGTGACATTCGACAATGCAAAACCAACAATCATTTCTACACCAAAAGGAACTAAGAACGATAACGCTTCCTTTCGACGTTTCGTTGAAGTAAACTTAAATTGAATATTAATTTCTCATAAATTGCTAGAATCATAGCAACCGTACTTCCACTCACGCCTGGAACCGCCTCCGTCATCCCGACAGCCATTCCTTACCATATGTAGTTATACATAACGTCTCCTTAAAGTTTCAGAATTTATTACCAATTTTATAACAAAAATACCCAGTAAACAATCAAAAAAAGAGCAAGGAAGTTCTCCCTGCTCTTAAACTATGAATCTCTTAAACAAATATTATCCAAATAATGATAGAAAGTGTAATGGCTACAAGACCTTGGATGAGTGTACCTCCCGTTTGGCCTTTGTAAGCTTGCGTTACACTCATACCACTGAATTCTTTAACCACCCAGAAATAACTATCATTGATGTGCGAAACAACCATTGCACCTGCACCAACTGCCATAACAACTAGAGCCATTGGTAGTGGATCTTGAATACCAACATCAATTAATAGTGGTGCAACTAATGTTGATGTAATAACTAATGCTGTTGTAGAAGAACCTTGCGCAGTCTTTAAAGCTGCTGCAATTAGGAATGGTACTAGTAAGAAAAATGCGCCCGTTAAGAACGGATTATTACCGAATCTTTCAATAAAACCTGTAATATTAGTAGAAGAAATCACATTACCAAACGCACCACCAGCACCTGTGATAAGTAAGATTGGTGCAGCTGTTTTCAACCCTTCATTAATCCAATCATTCATTGTTTCACGATCGAACTTCGGTAGTAGTGCAAAGGCACATAACACACCGACTAACAGAGCAACAGCAGGTGCACCGAAGAATAAAATTATATCAAATAATAAGCCTTTCCAACCCGCGAATGTTACAATTGATCCTAAAGAAATTAGTATAATCGGAACAAAAATTGGTGCAAACGCTTTTGTCGCTGAAGGCATTTCGCCAAACTCTTTAACAACCTCATCATAATCAATTTGCATTTCATCTTCGCCTTCAACTTTAATCTTAGTACCTACTTTAATAGCCCAGAAGTAACCAGCCATAATTGTAGGAATCGCGATTACGATACCAATTAAAATAATCGTTCCTAAGTATTGCTCTGCTCCAATGTTACCAGCTGCTGCAATTGGTCCAGGTGTCGGTGGAACGAGTGTATGTGTTGCGAATAAACCGGTTGATAACGCGATTGCCATTGAAGCAACAGCCACTTTAGCACGTTTTGCAATCGCTTTCTTAAGAGATGATAGAATAATATAACCAGAGTCACAAAATACAGGTACACTGACGATACTACCAATCATACTCATCGCAAGCTGAGGTCTCTTTTCACCGATCAATCTTAAAATGACTTCTGCCATACGATAAGCAGCACCTGTTTTCTCTAATAGAACACCAATAATTGTACCAAACACAATGACTAAACCTATACCACTCATTAAGCCGCCAAAACCTGAGTTAACCGCTTCTACAACTTCAGCTAAAGGCAATCCAGCAAAAATACCGAGTAAAAAGGCTGCAATGATTAAAGATAAGAACGGATGCATATTAAATTTAGCTGTTAAACCAATAACTAATAGAACAGCAGCTACGATAACAATAACTAATCCTAAACCTTCCATTTCCATTCCCCTCACTTTCTTAAATTGTTAAATAAATGAACGACATTTGCCGTTTGTTGCAATAGGAGTTGATCAGCATTTTTTATACAATCTTCTAGTGACATCGGCTGATTTGTGATCGAGAATACACCTGAAAATAATTCACGAAGCTTTCCGTCTTGATCAGCAATTGCCCCTGATATCAATACACATGGAACATTATGTTTTTGCGCTAAGCTCGCAACATACCCTGGTGCTTTTCCATAAAAAGTTTGAAAGTCACTTTGCCCTTCCCCCGTCACGACTAATTGACTCGATTTAATTTCATCTTCAAGCCTTGCAACTTCACCTACAACTTGGGCTCCAGACGTTATTTCTCCTCCAATTACCATTAACGCAAAACCTAGACCACCTGCTGCACCAGCCCCTTGTTTATTTTTATAAGTTTGACCTAACTCACTTTCAACAATTTGACTGTAACGAGCTAGTGCTTCATCCATTTGTTTTACGACTTGTATTGATGCCCCTTTTTGTGGACCAAAAACATGTGAAGCACCACTTTCTCCATACAATGGGTTTTCCACATCTGATGCAACCTTGATCTCACATTGTTTCAAGCGTGGATCAAGGTTAGTTAAGTCAACATATTCGACAAATTGTAGGTCATTCCCATAGAATCCAACCTTTTCATGATTTCGATCATAGAACTTGGCTCCTAATGCTTGAAGCATCCCAAGACCACCATCATTAGTCGCACTTCCACCAAGACCAATGAGTAATTGACGGTAGCCGACATCAAGCGCTTTTTTTACAAGTTCTCCCAATCCATAAGATGTTGTAAAAAGTGGGTTTTGTTTTTCTTTAGGCACTTGCATAAGCCCACATACACTAGCAACTTCAATTAGCGCTTCATGATTTGCACCACTTTCACCCATAATCGTTGAAATTGGTTCTCCTAGTGGACCTGTCACCTCACAATGTAAGCGCTTTCCATTTGTTGAATAAATTAAGGCATCAACCGTTCCCTCTCCACCATCAGCCATAGGTATTTTTTTGATCACAGCTGATGAATCTACAGTTTGACACCCTTGTTCAATAACATTACTAGCTTGTTTAGCTGATAAACTCCCTTTAAAAGAATCTGGGCTAACGGTGATTTTCATGCCTGTCATTCCTCCTATTAATGTCAAGTTTAGTGAACATTTTGTTACAAAACAATTTGTATTTTGAATAAAAAAATAACAATTTTCAGTCAATTATTTTGTGCAAATGACTAAACCGTTGTCTCGTCAGTAAAATATATAACATTAGGGCTTCTTTAACATTTTTCGGGTTTAAATTAGTTTTCTGTTTAATCATGTCTAATCGGTAATTTAGCGTGTTTCTGTGGATATGTAATTGTTGTGCAGTTTCATTCGCATGAAAATTACAGTTAAAATACACATAAAAAGAATGTACATATTCGTCACTCAAGTTATTGAGATAATTTTGTTCATCGCTAAGTAACCCCATTGCTTCGTTAGAAATTGACCGTATTGCGACCTCCAATTTTAAATCTCTAATATTTACAACATCGTTCTGCTTATTACTAAAGTCGCTCATAAACCATGCTTCTTTAGCAAACATATATGATTTTCTTAATCCATTTACACCTAGATCTAACGTGCCAATGTAAAGTCCGTTTTCTGGTAAATTCTCTTTAATGATTGATGACTGTTCATCTGTTAGCTCTTTCTTAAAGGCGACAACAATTTCATATTGATTAATGAGAATTATGAATGCATAATGCGGCACATACTGATTTAAGGTGTGAGTAATTTGATCAATATTGAAAGCTGTATGATAACTAGTAAAGAGTGCGATTTGATAGGATTGATCTAAATCAATTTCATCAAGATAATCTGCTTCTTGTACTAATTGGCTTTCATCAAAACCTAATGGATGCACTAACTTTTGTACCCAATCACGCAATCTTCTTTCTCTAACAAAGTTCTGTCTTTCAAGCGCCGTTTGTTCAATTATCATTTCTATAGTCATACGCGTCATATTGGCTAGTTGGAAAACATGATCAGGATCACCTGTAACACCAACAACCCCTACAATTTCATCTTGAAACATAACGGGAATATTGACTCCTGGCTTCGTGTTTGGATACTTGTCTATAAGTTCGTCTTTTATAATAACCGTAGATTGTTTTTTTAATGCTACCATAGCTCCTGAGTGGAACTCCCCGATACGAACAGGGTCTGAGCTTGCTAATATTGTTCCTGTCTCATCCATTAAATTTATTGGAACATCAACAGTTTCATTTACTCTTTTTATCATTTCGTTCGCCAGCTTTACGGTTAGTTTCATTTGATCCTCTCCATCTGATCATTCTTTTTTATGATTTTATCACAGTATGAAATAAAAAAAGCCTAAAAAATAGGCTTAAGGTTAAGGTGAACACCTTATTCAAAGGTGTTATTTAATTTTAAAGTTAAAGTACTTCGAGAACCTTATTTTAATTACATGCTTTTATCTTGGGTATCCTTTTACTTTTCCAATAAAGTTATCTTGTGATACAGGGCCGTACTGTTTACTATCTATACTTCTCCATACACGGTCCCCTAAAACAAATACATGGTTATCTGGAACTGTTACAGCTTCCATGTTAAACTCTTGATCAGTTTCATTCATTGGATTGAGCGTAATATCTCCATAAAACGTATCTAAAATTCTACCATCAATATAAATTTGCCCTTCTTGGATCTCTATACTTTCTCCGGGCAATGCCACTACTCTAGCTACACTTTCTGGTAAAGCTTGTGGTTCAAAACTCTCACCTTGCTTCTCAAAGTATGCTTGTCGTTCTTCAAGGAAGTTATAATATTCTTCAGGTCGTTCATAGTAAACAATTTCCCCTCTTCGAACCTCTTGCTTTATATAAAAATCTGGGTCAATTACAAGATCCCTTCCTAAATAATTGTATGGGTTATCTCCACGTTCCATATTGTCACTTTCGTATTTAATAACAATCATGTCTTCTTGACTAACGGTTTCTAGTTCAGCATTTCTTTGCGGGTCTGTGATCGACGTTTCACTATCACCATCACTACAACCCACTGCTACTAACAGCAGTAAGGGTAAAATGTAAAACCTCCTCATTTCTATCCCTCCTACTAATATAATACTGTAGAAAGCCTTAGAAAAACCGACCAATTGTTACAATATTTCGATAATTATAATAAGTTGTTTTTTCACCTCTTTAGATACGTTCTAACGCAAATCGGCTAAGGCGGGAGCTCCTATGTCAGTACACTTACGACAACCGGAACTAATTAACCCTTTATAAAACAAATGATTAAATTTCATCTTCGCTTCACCAGGATAAAGACGCGAGTATTGCAACTTACGATCTTCAAAAGCTAAGACAAGGGCAACAGCACCTGCTAATCCGAGTGTCCCAATCCTTCTCTTGTTAACCCAAAATGAGAGTAAATATAAAGCAAAAAACCTGTTAAAACAGTCCACAACATCCAACATAGCAACGCATATACAACAAACTTAAAAGAGAATTTTAGTTTGTTTGGACTATGTTCCATATCATCACCACACAATTTTAGTTATACCCCCACAGTTCTAGATATAACTTTTAAATCCTGCAAAAAAAGAATTAAGATTAACTCAATAACATTTATAATAGCACATAAAAAACGCTTGTTTAATTTATCCAAGCGTTTTCTTGTTTTATTTAGTTTATTCAATTTCTTTTCCTGTCATTATTTCAAATAACTCTGACGAAGCTTCCTCTTGTAATCTAACATAATATCCGTTATCTCTATTTATTATCTCTAACATATTACCTTTAGGTGTAACCCAAATATGATTATTCTTATTCAGCTTGTAATCGGGTTCGTGTGTCATTTCAATGTCTACATTTGTTTCCCATTTGATACCTTGAAAAATGTCAATAATCTCCTGAATTAATTCTTCATCTTCAATCTTGTTTATCACTTCATAATTACTGGAAAGTTCATCTCCCGTTCTTTCTTCTACCCTTAAAGTTGAGTTTTTGTCGAAATTAATAATATCTTTTTGACTGCATCCAACTATACTCAACACAAGAACAATGGAGATAATAATATGTTTTTTCATAATCAACCTCACCCCTTATATATTAGACGGTGCAATTTCATATGTTTCTCCAAGTTATCTAAACTACTTAGATTAACTTCCAAGTCTTTTTACTCGATATGATTCACTTTTTTGGCCGAACTCTGCCCAGGATATGATTCGGCTACAGCTCCGTGCAACACTTCAATGTGATCACCTACATCTAACTGATTAATCGTACTTTCATCAATCTCAGTTAAACTGAAATAAATTGCCTGCCCAGCCTTTTCACCAAATTGATCTATATCTTCATGATTCGCTTCTTCTTCATCTACTTTATTTTCAGTAACAAGTATTTGATTATCCTCTACTTTAGCAATATACCCAATGAAGCTTGGATGTTCGTCCGGTTGCGGTTGATCTTGTTCACCAGAAGTAACGCCTGTTCCACAAGCTGATAAAAAGACAACCATTAGAATCGCTGCTAACCTTTTCATGAGATGACCTCCTTTTTAATTAGACGTCATTTATTAAGAAAAGTGTCACTAAAAACCCCGCCCATTAGGACGGGATTTAAACCACTCAAACATGAGTCTTAATTAAAGAGCTTAACTGTTCGGCAAATACACTTAGCCGATCTAAATCCGAAATATCCTCTTCATATAAAGGGACTTTTAATACAGCTTGATTTTTAAATTGTTCATCGATATTTTGTAAGTAATTATTTTCAATTTGTCTTCTTTTTTCTAAAAATTGGCCGTCCGCTTCTTTGGGAAGGACTTTGTTTACGATGAGGTTTTTAACATGTAAGTTGAATTGGTTTAGTTGCTTAATCGCCTGTTTCGTTTCAATTATTGGAAGCCTTTCAGGAATTAACACAAAAACAAAACCTGTTATGTCTTCATCTAAAATAATATCTCTTGCTTGTGAGAACTTCTCCTTACGTTGTTGTAAAATATCATAGATTGGGTCATCAACTGGTTCACCATCATTTAGTAGTTGGGTGTAATTGTCGTTAATTTTTTGCCTTTTTTCTAACATGCCGTCGATCCATACATTCATAAGTTCTGGCAGAGTTAGCAATCTAATCGTATGTCCAGTCGGGGCTGTATCGAAAATAATTTTATCAAAATGGACTTGCTCTTCTATTAAAATTGTAATTAAACGATCAAATAATGCCGCTTCTTCTGCTCCAGGAGAGGCACTTGCAAGATCAATCTGTCTATGAACTTCTTCTACCATTTTCGATTTTACTAACCCTTTGAGGTTATCCTTAACTTGATTCATATAGCGTTTAGTCTCGGTTGCTGAATCGATCTCAATTCCCCATAAGTGGTTTGATAACTTCGTTTTCTCATGAGATAACGGCTGATGAAATACATCACCTAAATTATGGGCCGGGTCGGTTGAAACGACTAACGTGTTATTTCCAGATTGTGCATTGGCTAGAGCAAGTGCAGCTGATGAAGTTGATTTACCAACGCCACCTTTTCCCCCAACGAATATAATCTTTTGTTTTTGTATATTCATCTAACCACTCACTTTACATAAAGTTTTAGCAACATCGAATGCCATCTAAAGGTGAATGTTCCATGCCCATTCTTAAATGCCAATCGTGGAACCTTTCAATAATAAAAGGATATAACTCTAACGTGTAATAAAATGCAGGGTTTGGAATGCCGAGCATGTCCGAATAAACTAACAATAAAAATAGATCGTCCTCATCTCTTAGCTCTCTAGCTATTTCAGTCCGGTGTGGCGTACTTAACATTTCATCGTATAACTCAATCACCCGCTTAAGTTTTTGCCAAATCTTTTGATCTACCAATGTCCTCACCCTTAATAACTAGTATGGTTATTAACATTTTATCAAAATAATCAAAAAAATCTATTTTCCATACAAAAAAGCCGCACAATTCGTACGGCTTTTCTGATTTTAGGCTACATCTTTAAACTTATCATTCTTTCGCTCATTGGATATAACCGAGAATGCTGTAAAGACGATCCATATTGCAAAGACAAATATGATTGAACCAAATGTGAACAGTAACCAATCTGTATTCGTCGCCCATGGTGCCCAATCGGTAAACACTTGAACAAACATGGCATATAGAGTCATAAACATTAAGAACACCATCGGAATTAACGCTGGTAACATGCTACTTCCTCTGCGTCTTAAGAAAATGGCAAGTAATAGTAAACTAATACCAGCTAATAACTGATTTGATGTACCAAATAGTGGCCACAATAGATAACCACCAGATCCGAAACCATTTGGCCCTTGTGGAATCAAAGCTAATGCAGCACTTGAGATAACTGCAATGGCTGTAGCAACATGTTTCTTCGTGATCGTTGGAAGGCTATATTCTACGCCTAGCTCAGAAATAATATAACGCATCAGTCGCACAGATGAGTCAAGCGTTGTTGCAGCAAAGCTTACGATTATAACAGCAATAATCGTCGGCGCTACTGCAGCTGGAATCCCTAGCCCTGTTGCTAATGCTGCTGCACCTTGAACGAATACACCTAAACCGCCATCACTAGCTGCGCCAAAGCTACTATAGGTAGCTGTAAATGCGTCTGTTGAGCTAAAGAATGTCACAACAGCGATAATCGCAATTAATGCTAGTAAACCTTCACCAACAGCACCTAAGTAACCAACAAAACGCACGTCACGTTCATTATTTAACTGCTTACTTGTTGTACCAGATGATACTAAACCGTGGAAACCTGAAATAGCACCACAAGCAATCGTTATAAACAATATTGGGAACCAAGGTGTATCAGTTGCTGCTGGGTTTGTCATCGGAGCTGTTACTTCAGGTGATGTAATAAATAATCCAGCATACAAAATAACTAAACCTACCACTAACTGATGTGAATTAATATAATCCCTAGGCTGTAACAATTTCCATACAGGTAAGGTTGAAGCGAAGTAAACATAGACCATTAAAATAATAATCCAAGTAAAGAAAGCTGCTGAAGTTGCATTGAGTCCTATAAAAGTCGTTGCGCCTTCTCCACCAAAGTAGCGCACTAAGTCAATTTGAAGTGGTTCAACGTAACTTGCAATTACGGCTGTACCATACATAATAATCAAAACAATCAGCGATGGTAACAACATACTTCCACTACGCTTATAAACGTGATAACCTATCCAAATAGCTAGTGGAATTTGAATGAAGACTGACAATACAGCTGATGGATTTGAAATAAATAAGTTCGCAATAACCCACGCAAACACTGCATTAACCATTAATACGAGTAACAAAATAATAAATAAAAACAATATTTTCGCACGTTGTCCAATCAGTTTATTCGCTAAAGTTCCAACTGATTGCCCTTTGTTTCGTACCGACATAAACAACGTACCAGAATCGTGAACACCTGCAGCGAACACTGTACCAAGAACAACCCATACTAATGCAGGTAACCAACCCCAGTATACAGCTATTGCAGGACCTAAAATCGGTGCTGCACCTGCAATTGATGTAAAATGATGCCCCCATAGCACATATTTGTTGGTCGGTACAAAATCTACCCCGTCCTTATACTTATGCGCTGGTGTGACATAAGCCGGATCTAACTTATAAATTTTCTCTGCGATGAACTTTGAATAAAAGCGATAACCTAGGAAGAAGACTAGAAAACCGGCTAGAGCTAACCAAATACCACTCACATCTCATCCCCCCTAATATGGTCATTACAATCAAAAGTTTATACTTATTTTTTCACAATTTCAATAGTTATCTAAAAATTCTGTTATTTAAGTATAAACTCGTCTTACTTACCACTAAATTATTCAAAAATAGGTGAGATTAGGAGGATTTTTATATTTTTATTAAAAAATCCCGCCCCAAGCTTAGCTCGAGGCGGAAATAATTATTCTACATGGAATCCAATTTTCCCAAAGTTTTTCGAATCACGTAAGTACTCAAATGCTTCAAGGTAATCATCCATTTTAAACATACGATCTAATTCAGGCTTAATACCATGCTTTTCAACAAATTGAAGCATCTCATTTAACTCTTCAGCACTTCCCATTGTGCTTCCTAATAAATTGTACTGACCGTAGAAAAACTTGCGAATGTCAATCTCAACTTCATCTTCAGTCGTAGCACCAAAAGTGACGACTGTTCCACCACGACGCACAATGCCTAATGATTTGTTAAAAGTCGCACGCCCAACACTTTCAATGACAAGGTCAACCGTTTCGTTTTTTAACTGTTCATTCCAATCCGATTCCGTTAAAAGGCCAACGTCAGCCCCTAACTTTTTCGCTGCTTCAAGCTTCTCTTCATGCCTTGATGTGACAATGACACGAGCCCCGACAGCCTTTGCGAATTTCAACACGTACGTCAACACACCGCTTCCGATTCCAGGAAGCATCACTGTGTCTCCATCTTTCACTTGACCACGCGTAAACAGTGCGCGATAAGCCGTTAATCCAGCTAATGGTAAGACACCTGCTTCTTCCCACGATAATGTGCTCGGTTTCTTTTCGACATGTTGAGCATCAACAACCATGTATTCAGCAAAAGTACCATCATCAGGAAGGCCGACAATTTGAAACCCTTCTGGCGGTGCATCACTATTCTTTTCCCAACCAACACCTGGATTAATAACGACTTCATCGCCAATTTGCCACTGATTAACACCAGCACCGACTTCTTCGATCACCCCTGCTCCATCAGAACCAAGAACTAATGGTGGGTCACCTTCTTGGCGGCGTGAAGTCACCGCTACATCTCGGCGGTTCATCCCGACAGCTTTTAACCGCACTTTAACTGTTCCCTCTCTCGTTTCAGGATCAGTTACATCTCGATAATCAAGCCCTTCTAACCCTAGTTGTTGTTCATGTATAATAGCTTTCATGTTACTCCTCCTTCTTTATCATTCTACTAATAACAACACCGACTAAGACGGTGATCCAAACGAATGCAAATGTGATCCCAAATGTTAGCCATGGGTCAAAGCCTGTCATATTCGAAAGCCTTTCTTCATCTATATGATGAAAAATAGTTATTTCATGGTTTGCAAATAATACGAGTACAACATTAATAATTGCAAACGCTGTTGCGATCCCCGTAATTGTAGAAACGTTACCTTTAATAGACTTAACACTATGAAGATAACCAATTATTAATAATATAACAACGATGGCGATGAAACTAAACCAAAACCACCCAGACATATTAAGCACTGGAGCAAAATAATCTTGTTGGTTCATCGCATGAAACCTTTCGTGATCAGAACCCTCGAGAAATTCTTCCAAGTCAGGGTTTAATAAATGGAATGGAACTCTTTCACCATCGAAAAACAACTGTTGCATGTAAAGTGTATTTAAGAATCCAACATTTAATACGATGACAGCTAGTGTAACGGCAATTAAAATAAAACTTAACAACACTGAATAGTTAACCGTTGAATTGATAAACCTGATATCTGTTAAATGTGTGAATGTATACCAGCCACTTACGAGTATGAATAACAGGAATATAACACTAAACCATTTTCCACCTAATTTTAATCCTGTAAAGAAATGTGGCAACTGGCGCTTCTCCCATATAAGCTGCCCGATTAAGAAAATAACACTCGTAATTAAGAAACCTTTCCCAAAAGCTTCACCAGACAAAAAGTAAAGATCTGTACTTCCTGAGCGATAACCATCTTCAATCGTAAAATGATCACTTGAAAGTAAAGCTAACACTAACAACGTTAACCCATACCACATACCAAACAGACCAGAGCTAACGATTTGACTCACTAATGTACTATTTCGACGCCACATTCTAAATAGTCCTGCGCTAATGACCACAGCTACTATTAGCACAACTGCTTGATGGGCAGTACCAAAATTATAGGTTTGTGTATAGCTCGTTTCAAAGACTTCTCCATCTTCATGTGATGGTTCATGGGTTTCTTGTGCACTAATAGCAATTGGCACCGCGTTACTAATCAACAATAATTCGCCTAGATTAAGGCTTTTCTCCCATCCACTACTGTGGCGATGAATTCTATATTCTTCATCACCTGATTTCAAGTACATTATATGATTTTCAAATACTGAATATTGTTCTAATGCTTCAACGACAATACTCTGTTCGCCTCTAGGAGCTACATCATGATCTAAATCAGGCTCTGTATAAGTGAGTTGTATACTAATTAGCATCATAACCAATGTTAGTAAAACAAATGGAATGACCATGACCGCTGTTTTACCGACTTGACTCGCACTCATTTTCCCAAATTTTACTTGTGTGATCGCTTTTTTTACAGATTTCTTATTAACAGATTGATAGCTTTCACCACAAACGTGACAATAAAAGGCTCCATCATAATGAGACGCACCACAATAATGACACGTTTCTTCTTGGCGCTTTTGATAGTTTGGCAACTGGCTTAGTTTATGTAAAGAATGACCATCTGCATGACAATATAACGCGTCAGCGGAGTTTTTCGCTCCACATTTCGTACAGTAAATCAAGCTAACTCCTCCTCTTGACGCATGCCACACACATGACAAAAGTTCGCCCCAATCATAAGTGGTGTTTCACAATGTTGACACGGTTCATCTTGATGGTCTATTTCAACATGTTCTAACTTCTGACCGCAACGTTCACAATACATATCAGCTCTGTCCACTTCATGCCCACACGTACAGTAAATGTTTCGTGCTCCACTCAACACTTCAAGCTCATGAAGTCTATGATCTAGCTTTTGAATATGTCCACCAAATTCTTTTAACTCTTCACTATATAATTGCCCCATGCGATATTGGTGGTAGATCGACTCACCGAGCTTAGCTAACCACCACGATTTATCAGCTAATATACGCTCTTTCTCTGTCTTATACTCCGTCATAATGTGCCCCCTATAACTCTATGAACTTACAATAATTGTATCATATTATAGCGCATAAATTTTCCATGTGTCATTATTTTCTGATAATATGTAATATAACATTATGTTACGAATAAGGAGGATTTACATGATCCAAATTGATCCAAACCAATTAGACTCAAAAGAAAATTATAAACTATTAAGTGGATGTGTCATCCCACGTCCGATCGCTTTTGTCACATCAGAACATGAAGATGGCGTAGTCAACGCCGCTCCATTTAGCTTTTTTAATATGTTAGGTTCAAATCCACTGTTAATTGCTATTTCTGTTGGACGCGTAGATGGAGAAATCACTAAACATACAGCGAAAAATATTTTAAGTCAAAAAGAATTCGTCGTACATATCGTTGATGTCGACATGCTTGAACAAATGAATCAAACGGCAGCCCCATACAAAGAACACATTAGTGAAGTTGAAAAAGCGAATTTGACGACGATCCCTAGCACTCACGTATCTGTCCCTGGCATTAAAGAATGCAAAGTCCGTTTAGAATGTGAGCTATTCGAACATATGCCACTTGGCGAAAACGGCGAGTATAATAATGATTTAATATTAGGTAAAGTTATTCAGTACCACATTGATGAGAGTGTCTATCAAGAAAACTATAAAATTGATGCCGAAAATTTAAATCCATTAGCTAGATTGGCAGGACCGAACTATGCGATATTGAGTGAACCTCTTTTCTTAGAACGTCCGACCGATACGGAGTAGGAGGTTATTCATGATTCTCGATGCCAAACATGAGGATCTACAAAGTTTAGCCTATTTAATGGGAGAGCTTGGTTACCCGACGACGACTGATGAGATGAACCACCGCATGATGAAAATAAATGCTAGTGATGATTATCGAACACTCGTTTATGAACAAGATGGTAAAGTCGTTGGCATGACAGGACTAATTCGGGGCTTTCATTATGAAAACAATAATAATTATATTCGAATCGTCGCACTCGTCGTTGACAGCGGTGAACGACGAAGTGGGATTGGGAAAGCTTTGCTTGATGCAGCCGAACAGTGGGCCAAAGAGCAAAAGGCAAGCAAACTCGTCTTAAACAGTGGTAATCGTGATGATCGTGAAGACGCCCATCACTTTTACACGAGCCAAGGTTACGAGGCAAAAGCGACGGGATTTTATAAAAAACTGAATTAAGACTTTATATTACTAAAAACAGAGCATCCGGCCTAACCGAATGCTCTGTTTTTTCTATTTTTCATAGTTTGTTCAAAGACGATCACACAAAGCATTAACCAAGCTAGTGAGACGCTATAAGCACCCAGTACATCTGTTGCAAAATGGGCATCAAGCATAATGCGGCTAACTCCAATTGCAAAAATAACAATCGTTAGCGCAGTAATTATAGCACCCTTCGCAACCCGGTGGTTTATAAACATACAAGCGATGTAAATTAAAAACGCAAAAAACAAAAATGCTCTTGTCGAGTGGCCACTTGGAAAACTATAAGACACAAGTTCCAAGTTCACCCCAAATGCTTCAATATGATGTTGGTCATCTGGTCTTCCTCTTTCAAACGAAAACTTAAAGAGCAGATTTAATAATACGCCACCACCCATAACAGCGATGAACAGTATGATATGTTTAAGCGACTTTTGCTTAAACCATAAAACCGCAATCGTCAGTAGCGATAACACCGCTAAAAGCTCGGTTGATCCTAGGTTTGAGATCAAGTCCATCGACGACATGAAAGCTGTGTCTTGAAGTGGACTTAACACATCAGCAATTTGACGATCCAACCACGTTTGTTCTTGGTTTATGACTGAAATGGATAATGCAATAAAACTAAATAAAGATAGCAGAGCAACTGCTATGTAGATTGACATTCTATTTTTCATATTATATTTCTCCTATGACTCTTGTTTTTTTACTTAAAAGATTATTCGTTTAATTTTACCATAAATATGTCCTTTTTCTTAAATTAAATTAAAAGCTGCACCTATAATTGATTAGGTGCAGCAGTCATTCATTTCGCGTGTGTTTAGTTTACTTTTTTTCCTTCAATGTAAGTAGTCTCGACTTTGTTGCGTAAGTCAAACGGATCACCGCTCCAGACGACTAAGTCAGCATCTTTTCCTTTTTCAAGTGAACCAACACGATCTTCAATGCCTAAATGTTTTGCTCCGTTAATCGTTAAAGCTTTCATCGCTTCTTGATCGGTTAATCCATTTTTTACCCCCATAATGGCACTTGTCATTAAATGCTCGATTGGGACAACAGGGTGATCGGTTGTAATCGTAAATGGAACGCCGTGCTTCGCATAAGTCGGTAGTGTCTCCCAACCACGATTTTCTAGTTCTACTTTTGAGCGAGCAGTCAGTGTCGGACCAACAGCGACACTCACATCATGCTCAGCGATAAATTCAGGAATTAAATGCCCTTCTGTTCCGTGCTCAATCGTCACATCGATTTCAAACTCACGCTTAACACGAAGTACTGTAGCAATATCTTCAGCGCGGTGAGCGTGAACGCGTAGTGGCATTTCACCTTTTAGCACCTTCGTAATATTTTCTAACTCTAACTTGTAATCCGCTTCACCTTTTTCACGCTTTTCCATATAAACTTGTGCTTCATGAAGCTTTTGGCGTAAAAGCGCCGCTACACCCATTCGCGTCGTTGGAAGTTTCCCTTTTCCACCATGAACACGCTTCGGATTTTCACCAGTAGCTGCTTTAAGACCAGACGGCTCACGCACAACCATTTGATCAACGACTGTACCAACCGTTTTAATAACGACCATTTCACCGCCAATGACATTTGCACTTCCTGGCAATGTCTGAACGGTCGTCACGCCGAACTTACGTGCATCTTCAAGCCCAACGTCAAATGGATTCACACCATCAATCGCACGGATCTGAGCCGTATTCGCATCACTCGTTTCATTAAAATCGTGCCCTGAAGGACCTTTACCTTCTTCAAACACACCTAAATGCGTATGAACATCAATTAAACCAGGCGATACTACTTTACCTGTGAGATCAACAACCTCCGCATCACTTGGTGCATCATATGTATCTGCAATTTCTTTAATCTTACCATTTTCAGTGACAATCACTTTGCCTTCAAAATATTGACCTAAACCATCATACCCCGAAGCATTCTTAAAAACTAACATAGCTTCCCCTCCACTTTTTTAATTTTTCTCAACATTCATAATAAGGTAAATCTATTAATTTGTAAATTCCTTCGAGGGGCGAAGTATAAATTTTAGTAGATTGGGGAGAGCAGGGTGGGTTTGGTTATTTGTCCGACATTAATGCTACTTTGTCCGACAATTATGGGGCCGTGTCCGACATTAACCCCACTTCGTCCGGCAATTTTAATCTAGCATTCGGTAATTATTGACGTTCTGTCAATATATTGGACATGTTTTTGCTCTCATAAGGCAAACTTTTAATCCATATGAAAGAAGATGCTTTCATATGGAATCC
>NZ_JAUSUP010000018.1 GCF_030814115.1 Alkalibacillus filiformis | reverse complement strand
CTGCTTCCCGCGCTCGACTTGCATGTATTAGGCACGCCGCCAGCGTTCGTCCTGAGCCAGGATCAAACTCTCCATAAAAGTGTTTGATTGACTCTTAATAATTTAATGTCATCGTTGTTTCCTTCTTAGTCAATCACTAGAAGAAAACCGAATTGACGACAGGCTATTTTGTTTAGTTTTCAAGGTTCGAAGTTCTATATGGTGGGCCTGAGTGGACTTGAACCACCGACCTCACGCTTATCAGGCGTGCGCTCTAACCGAGCTGAGCTACAGGCCCATATATGGAGCGGGTGATGGGAATCGAACCCACAACATCAGCTTGGAAGGCTGAGGTTTTACCATTAAACTACACCCGCAATTAAATTAAAGTTATTCACTTATAATGGCGCGCCCGAGAGGAGTCGAACCCCTAGCCTCTTGATCCGTAGTCAAACGCTCTATCCAATTGAGCTACGGGCGCTAAATGCGACAAATTCTATAATAACAAATTCTCAATGATATATCAAGTCTTTTTTGAAGTTTTTTGGTGCGGCCGAGAGGATTTGAACCTCCACGGGGATCACCCCACTAGGCCCTCAACCTAGCGCGTCTGCCGTTCCGCCACGACCGCAAGTGATGATCCTAAGAGAGTCCAAAAGAACCTCTAGCACTCTCATTAACTTTCTACTATCTATTTAAAGACATAAAAAAAGACTTAAACACAATTATTTGATTTTAAATAAAATGGCTGGGCCACCAGGATTCGAACCTGGGAATCACGGGACCAAAACCCGATGCCTTACCGCTTGGCTATGGCCCAAGAAAGTAATGGCGGTCCGGACGGGACTCGAACCCGCGACCTCCTGCGTGACAGGCAGGCATTCTAACCAACTGAACTACCGGACCGGATGACCCATAGGGGATTCGAACCCCTGTTACCGCCGTGAAAGGGCGGTGTCTTAACCACTTGACCAATGGGCCGTTTAAATTAAAATGGCGGAGAAGGAGGGATTTGAACCCTCGCGCCGCTTACGCGACCTGCACCCTTAGCAGGGGTGTCCCTTCAGCCACTTGGGTACTTCTCCATGGCTCCAGCGGCAGGATTCGAACCTGCGACCAATTGGTTAACAGCCAACTGCTCTACCTCTGAGCTACGCTGGAATATGAAATGAACTTTTCCGCTTGTTAAGGTAATTGCTTACCCCAACGCTAGATAATTATAAAATGTTTTAAGTTCAATGTAAAGTGTTTTTAAGAGAAATTTATTAAGTTCATAAGGTGCAAAAAAACGTGATTTCTAGTTTCATAATTACGTCTTAACGTTCTCTAAGTTGTTGCGACATAAAGTATAATATAACAACTTGTTTTTCATGTCAATTACTTATTAGTAAATAATTAAATGTTTTGTTTAGAAGCCGTGAAAGAACTGCTCTCTTCGTTACGGCTTTTACAATTTACCATGTGATTTATAGAACAGTCAATACTATTTTTACTTTTTCCGATCACTTATTGCAACGATCTTTCCTTTACATTTACCACATCGGTAGCGAGAAGTTTGTATCCTTCTTTTTCGATTAAACGTTAAACCGCATTTTTCACACCGATACTGATATGTCTCTTTACTCTTTTCAGAAGGAAGACGTTCACAGTAACGTGGAGAGCCTGTTTTCTGTAGCAGTTCCTTAAACTCTTTACTTCTGTGGTTGTATGGTTTTCCTTCTATATGTAAGTGATAATGACACAATTCATGTTTAACAATGCCAACCAATTCATCGATCCCTAACTCTTGTAAATACTTTGGGTTGATCTCTATTGTTTGCCTGGAAGGTACATACCTCCCACCAGTTGTTCTTAAACGTTTGTTAAAACAAACATGATGCTTATAAGGTTTATCAAAATACTTTCTTGATAATTGATCTGTTAACTGTTCTAACTCATACTGTTCCATTTCTCTTCACCCACATTAAAATTAATATACCAAACACAAAGAGCATGCGTTTGGTATATTAAGACTTCTTATTAAAAACTCGGAAGCGAACAAGCTATCTGTGCATATTATAATGACAAAACTTCTTATAAAGGTGATGTCTATGCCTAGTTGGTTACAAAACCAATTTTTAAAAGCTTATGCTTCTAAAGATATACAACAAATTAAAACGTTAAATCAATGTTGGTTCTTTTATTATAAAAAGCTTCTTAATGATTAACTAGTTACCGGAATCATCGTTAAGGCAATACGTTGCCTTTTAACGTCTACTTCATCAATCCACACTGTAACAATATCACCAACAGCGACTACATCTAATGGGTTTTTGACAAACCGGTTAGATAATTTCGAGATATGGACAAGTCCATCTTGTTTTACACCAATATCAACAAAGGCACCAAAATCGACAACATTACGTACTGTTCCTTGTAACTCCATGCCTTGTTCTAAATCCTCCATTGATAATACGTTAGTCTTTAACAGAGGTTTAGGTAGCTCATCACGTGGATCTCTATTTGGTTTCTTTAAGTCACTCACAATATCTTGTAACGTTAATTTACCAACATCTAAGCCTTCCATCAACTGTTCTATAGACCTCTCACCTATTTTTTGTCGCACTTCATCTGAACCAATTTCTGAAGTTGTTAGCTCTAACTGATCCAATAAGTCTTTGGCTACTTGGTAGCTTTCTGGGTGAATTGACGTTCGGTCTAGTGGATTTTTCCCATCTAAAATTCTTAAGAAACCGATCGCTTGTTCATACGTTTTGTTACCAAGACGTGGGACTTTTTTAATTTGCTTACGATCTGTAAACTTCCCATTCTCTTCACGGTACTTAACGATATTATTCGCAACCGTTTTGTTCAAACCTGAAATATACTGTAACAACGATGATGAGGCTGTATTAACATTGACACCAACTTGGTTAACAGCAGTTTCAACAACGAAAGAAAGCGAGTTGTTTAATTTCTTTTGGCTTACGTCATGTTGGTATTGACCTACACCAATCGATTTAGGGTCAATTTTAACTAATTCGCTAAGCGGGTCTTGAACACGTCGAGCAATTGAGACGGCTGAGCGCTCTTCTACTTGTAGGTCAGGGAATTCTTCTCTTGCTAGTTTCGACGCAGAATAAACACTAGCGCCCGCTTCATTGACGATTAAATAAGCGACATCAAGGTTATGTTTTTGAATTAATTCTGCAACAAATTGCTCTGTCTCTCGTGACGCTGTACCATTTCCAATTGCGATTAACTCGATTGGATAGTCATTTAGTGCTTTTAGAACTTTCTTTTCAGCACCTGCTACGTCTTTACGAGGTTCAGTAGGGTAAATGACGTCTACTGACTGCATTTGCCCAGTCTCATCAACGATCGCCAACTTACAACCTGTTCTAAAGGCTGGGTCCACGGCTAAAATTGTTTTACCTTTTAATGGTGGCTGAAGCAATAAGTTTCTCAAATTTTTAGCAAATATATCAATCGCATGCTCTTCTGCTTCTTCGGTTAATGACGTGCGAATATCTCGTTCTATAGAAGGCTGGATTAATCGTTTATAACTGTCTTCGATTGCCTCATTGATAATGACAGCTTCTTCAGTTTCACTATTTTTAATAACTGCTCTTTTAATATAATCGAGAATGGAATCAACAGGGGGTTCGATTGCCACTTTTAATACTTTTTCTTTTTCACCACGATTAACAGCTAGCACACGGTGTGAGGCCATACTTTTAACTGGTTCGCGATACTCATAATACATTTGGAAAATTTCTTTTTCATCTTCTGCGCCTTTTTTCAACTCTGTCGTAATAGCACCTTGTTTAAAAGTATACGAACGTATGTCATCACGGAAAGCAGGTTCATCTGAGATCCATTCAGCGATAATATCATTAACGCCTTGTAATACCGCTTCAACATCTGTGAGTTCATGTTCTTCAGAAAGATATTGCTCTGCTTCTTTCTTAACTTGAATCCCATCTTGCTCCCAGACTAGTTGTGCTAGTGGTTCCAAACCTTTCTCTTTCGCAATCGTCGCTCTCGTTCGACGCTTTTGCTTATATGGACGATATAAGTCTTCTACACGTTGAAGTTGAGTGGCGCTTAAAATATCTTTCTTCAACTCATCAGTTAATTTATCTTGCTCATCAATTAACCGAATCACTTCTTCTTTTCTATTATGTAACTGTTGTTGGTAATCATAAGTTTCTTTGATCGATTGGATTTCTGTCTCATCCAACCCTTTCGTTTGTTCTTTACGATATCTTGCTATGAAAGGAACTGTGTTTCCCTCTTCAATCATTTGAACTACGGTTGTAATTATTTCAGGTTGAATATTTACTTGCTTAGCTACTACTTGTACCAAATCATTTTGTAATTCTGCCAAAACGTTTCCTCCTAATAAATCAAACTTACATTAATATTGTAACAAAAAATCAAAAACTGTGAGCTTGTTGTTCATAAATAAAAAATGAGAGCGACTAACTCGTCACTCTCATTAATTTATTCATTATATTTCATAGCTATTAACGTTGTATCGTCGTCCATGTACTGTTCTTGTTGTAACGTAAACCATTGAATCGTTAAATCCATCGTTTGATGACTATAAAACTCTTTTGTTAGTTTGCGTTCGTTAACACCATCAGAAAACATAAAAAAAACAGAACCATTTTGTAATTCTCCATAATGGACTTTAACGGGTTTTTTTACACCTGATAGGTAGCCTGGAACAGGAATGTTTCTTCTTTTCTTTCCATGATGATCGACTGCAATTACACTGATATTCCCTACCGATACATAGGAATAAAATTGCTCACGATAATCAACACGCAATATCCCTAAAACACAGCCACGCAAGTGATGACCGAACAAAGCTTCATTTGCTAAGTGTACTAACTCATCTAAAGGTTTAGTGTAGCTGTTTTTTATGACATCAATTACAGTATCTGCAGAATTTTTCGCTACTTCACCACTACCTAAACCATCTGCCAAAGCACAAAGAAAACCATCATCCGTTTCGACATAAAAATAAGAATCACCCGAATGATAGTTGCCTTTTTTCGGTTTTTGAAAAGTAGCAATCTCCATGCGGTCTTTCTTATCAATCAAAATAAAACCTCCAGGTCTTCTTCACCCATGGAATCTCTTAACTTCCTTAATGCACGACGTTGTAATCTTGAAACGTGCATTTGGGATAAACCGAGGCGTTCGCCTGTTTCCTTCTGACTTAGATTCTCAAAGTACGTACACTTTAATATCTCTTGCTCTCGTTCACTTAATAAGGGCATAATCTTTTCGATTAATAGCTTATAATCTGTTTGTTCATAACCTTCTTCACGGTCACCGACTAAATCTAAAATAGTTACTGTACTACCATCTGCATCTGCTTCAATTTGACGATCTGCTGATAGAGCGTTATAACTTTGGCTCATCTCCATCGTTTCTAACACTTCTTCTTCTGAAGCACCTAAATAATCTGCTATTTCAGCTACAGATGGTGAACGTTGATTTTCTGTCGTTAATTCTTCGACTGCTGTTTTAATCTTCGGTCCTAATTCCTTAATTCGACGAGGAACATGAACACTCCACGTTTTATCACGAATAAAACGTTTAATCTCCCCAATAATCGTTGGTACAGCAAAAGATTCAAAAGACTTACCATATGAACCGTCATATCGACGAACAGCAGCCATTAAACCTAGCATACCGACTTGGACCAAATCTTCATGAATCTCACTATTTTTAGAATACTTCTTTGCTAATGAATGAACCAAGTTTTCGTATTTATAAATAATTTTTTCTTGCGTTTCTTCACTCTCTGGATGTTCGCGTAAATAATCAATTAGCTCGTAAATATCTTCTCCACTATTGTGTTGTTGAGATTTGGTCGTCATTTTGCCCCACCTCATTTTCGTACAAAAACTTTGTCATTAGGACGATTACGCCATGGTTATTATTAATTTCAACTTTGTCCATTAGGGCATCGATTAAGAAGAGACCAAACCCTCCTTCTCTCATATCCTCAATTGACTCTTTTTCATCATACGGACCGATTTGTTCTTTCACTTCTTTCAGATCAAAGCTACCTCCACGATCAGCAACCATAACTTCTAACCGATCTTCATATAACCCGAACCCAATTGTCACTTCGCCGGTTCCTTCTTCGTAATAAGCATGGTTTACTGCATTGGTTATAGCTTCAGAAGTCGCTACTTTCAAATCTTCTATTTCTTCATATGAAAAACCCATACGGTTTGCAACCCCAGAAATGGTTAACCGCAAAACACCAACGAATTCAGACTTTGCGGGCAGCTTCATCTCTACGAAATCAAATGCTTGCTTCATGACAATCCACCCTTAATTGTATTTTCAATATTAATAACTTCATTAAGACCTGTAATATTAAACAAACGATAAACGTTCTCTTGTAAGTTGATTAATTTAAAGTTATGATCTTTCTCTTTTGAAAGCTTTAAGGCACTAATAAAAACACCTAAGCCAGTACTATCCATATAACTTACTTTTGTTAGATCAACTTCAACACTTTCTTTCTCCTCAACTAAAGTTAAAAGCTTCTCTTTTAATTGAGGTGCTGTATAGGCATCAATTTCACCTGATAGTTTTAACATACCATAATTGCCTTCTTGATGATCATCAATGTGTAAGTTCATTGTGCATCCCCCATTCTACTATACTTTAGAGCATATACCCGCAATTTCAGGTCGTTAAACACTTAAACTTGTATTTCTTTTCATAACTACTAGTGTAAAGTCATCCCTAAGCTGAAAGTCTTGTAATCGCTCAAAATATTTAAATACATGATCTACAATTTCTTGTGAATTTAAATGTTCATGTTCTTTAATTATATTTAACACTTCTTCTTGTTCGATAAAGCGTCCATCCACTCGGCATTCTGTCACACCATCTGTGAGCAACACGATTAAATCCCCTTCAAAAACGGATGTGTTAAGTTGTTCATACTTAACTGCGCTCTCAACACCGAGTAACAAACCTTTAGCATCTATCTCTTCAAATTCTTTCGTCTCATTCCTTAAAATAAAACAAGGTTCATGTCCTGCAGATGCATAGTAAAACTGATGTGTATATACGTCATATAAACCATAAAACATGGTAACAAACATACCTTGTTCCACATTTTTATTAACAACACGGTTTAATGAGTCTAAAATCCATTGTGGATAGATTTGGTTCTCCGAGAAACTTTCCATCGCGAATTTAATCATCGACATACAAAAAGCCGCAGGAATCCCTTTCCCAATCACATCAGCTATCGCAACCCCGACATTACCTTGTTCGTCTTTAATAAAATGATGATAATCACCGTTCATCTCTTTCGCTGGTACAGACTTCACACCTATATCAATTGCATTTGTTTTAGGGACTGACGTTTTAAGCAACGTGTTTTGCATGTTAGCTGCTACACCAATCTCAGATTTTAACTCGATCTGTTTCTCACGCAAAACTTGATGCTCTTGATAAGCTAAGCCATACGAAATCATCGTTTCGATTAAAAATTTAAAGGAACCTTCTATTTGTTCATGAAGATCAGGGTAAATATCTTTCAAGGCTTGATAGTGAACATTAACAATTTCATCCGGAGAGATATTTTGTTGAATTGATTGCTTACTAAACTGTTCAGCTTGATAAAGAATCGCTTCATCCTTCGTCTCCAAATATTTCGATAGTAAGTCTTTATAATCTTGCATATCTGTTTGTAACGAACTCAATTAGTACCCCTCCTATAGCCGGGCCCACTTGATGGTGGTTACCTTAGTGCCTTCTCCGTCTGATACTAAGTCAAATTCATCCATCAGTCTTTTAACACCTGGTAAACCAGCACCTAAACCACCAGAAGTGGAGTAACCATCTTGCATTACAGCGCTTAGGTCATTTATGCCTGGACCTTTGTCTTTCGCAACTATTTTCAGACCTACTTTAGGTAAGTCATACAATTCTTCGAAGGTAATTTCCCCTTCTTTTGCATACAAATATATATTGCGAGCCAACTCTGATATAGCAGTAGCAATTCTAGCTTGGTCAACAGAGCCAAAGCCGAGTTCTTGTGAGAGTTGCCTTCCCGCTTGTCGAGCACCAACAATATCCCATTCTTTTTTAATAGCGACAGAGGATACCGTTTCTTTCATCACTTCTCCTCCAATTCTTGTCTTAGCTTAATAATACCTTGCTCTAAATCCAGTGCAGTTGGTACCTCCTTTAAATAAATACCGAGTTCGATCAACGTCATCGAAACTGCTGGCTGTATGCCTGTGAAGACTACCTTTGCCCCCATTAAATCAGCCATTGATACTACGTCCCCAAATACTTTAGCGATAAATGAATCGACAACCTCAACTGATGTCAAATCAATAACAACACCCGTTGCTCCTGTTTCATGAATTTTACTTAACAAGTCTTCTTGAAATTGCATCGCTGTTTGGTCATCTAACTCTATTTGAATTGAAACTAATAAATAATTATGCAACTTTAAAATAGGTACACGCACAGTGATTACTCCTTCCCAATCGAATCTAGAATTTCTTCGACGTCTTCTCTTTTATTTTCGCTCGTAATAATTTGTTTATCTGTAAGTTCTAAGGCAGTCTCAAAACCTTTCTTGAGTGAACTTTTAGTTGGGAACTGACTTAAGTCAATTCCTAAGTTAACGATCGTTTGGGCGATTTCTGGGCGAATGCCTACTAAGATACATGTTGCTCCTAGTAATCTAACTGCTTCTGCAGCTTGTATAATATGGTGCGCTACCATCGTATCAACGACAGGGACACCTGTAATATCGATTAAAACAACGTCCGTACGGTTTTTAACGACTCCGCTAAGCAAGTTTTCCATAATTAGCTTGGCACGGTCTGTATCAATCGTTCCAACTAATGGCATAACCGTTATCTCATCCATAACTGGAATTAATGGTGCTGACAATTCTTCTAAGGCCAATTTTTGTAAGGAAATAATGTTATTCCAATTAGCTGAGTATTGATTCATGAGTCTCGTTTTTAATGGATCAATCCACTCGTTGATGCCATCCATTACATATATAAAGTCTTCTTTGTTTTCTGTTCCTTGTTGATCTAAAACAAATTTAATACTTTCAGTTCTGAAAATTTGTAAGCCTTCAGTAATGTAACCAAACGGCCATCCTAGGTTAACTACTTTTTCAGCAAAATCATCTAAGTTCTCTAAGTTTGCTCCACCTTCTTTCAAACTAGAAATGATGATATCTGCGAATTCATGATTCATTTGCTTAATCATATCATCTGATATTGTTGAACTATAATCTTGCAACGAATGATTTCCTTGCTTTTCAACCCACCTGCTAACAATCTCATCACTATTTTCTAATACAAGCTCTTTTAGGTTCATACGAATGACGTACCTCCATATAATTATGTTATCTACAATTTACCACTTCATTTGACTTATTTCTACTTAATTTGTCAGAAAACTTCAGCATCTTATTAATGATGGTTTTATTATAGTGTATAATGGCAAAAATATAAAGTAGAGAGGAGCATATCCCCCTTATTTAAGACGAAAAGACCACCTTTTATCATATGTATTATACATACTCATAAAAGGTGGCCTCTTGATCACTACTATAAATCTAATAACCCAAGACTAATTTGTAACGCATCGTCTACTTGACCCATTAAGTATTCGTCTAGCGTTGTAATCTTATCAGTTAATCGTTGTTTGTCGATCGTTCGAATCTGTTCTAAAAGAATAACAGAATCACGCTCAAATTCGTATTTTTCAGCATCAATTTCGACATGTGTCGGTAATTTTGCCTTTTGAATTTGAGCAGTAATAGCAGCAACGATCACTGTTGGGCTAAATCGGTTTCCTATATTATTTTGAATAATAAGAACTGGGCGAACACCGCCTTGTTCAGAGCCTACCACGGGGGTCAGGTCTGCGTAGTAGACGTCGCCTCGTTTAACGTACAAGTTAATTACACCCCACTCACTAAGCGCTCTAGAGTGGTTTCAGCCTCCTCTTCAGCTTGGAAAGCTTCAGATGCGATATCTAAGTTGATATTCCTCATTTCTACATAACCACGGCGCATCTTTTCTTTAATTTTACGTTTCTTTTCTTCTTTCACATAGCTATTAATAGCATGTAGAATGAGCTGTTGGCGATTATCTACATCTTCCTCATTCTTAACCAATTCATCGCACTCATTCAGTAAAGACATCGGTAATTGAACAACTACCTCTTTCGAAGAATCTGACATCCTTACACCCCCAACATTTTACGAACAACAAATCTAAAAACATCATAACATCATTCGCTAAGTTTCGTAAAGGAAAATCTTTATCAAAATATTATTGTGTCGCTATTTCTAGCGTTTTTTAATCAATATAAACCCTTGGAACTCGTTCATTAATCATACAAGGAATCTCATAATTAATCGTTTCAAGATGAGTTGCGACATCATCTGTCGAAACGGTTTCATCGCCATACTCACCTATAATAACCACTTTCGTATCAATAGGTTTAGGCTGGTCTAACTTCACCATAAATTGATCCATACAAATTCGACCTACAATAGGATATTTCTTACCATCAATTAATACGTGGAATCCTTGTAACTTTCTAATCCAACCATCCCCATAACCTAAAGGGACTGTACCAATCCATTCATCTTCTTCAGCGGTATACGTTGCTCCATAGCTAATTGTATCACCTTTATTTATTTTCTTAACATGTGTTAATTGACTCATTAATGAAAATGCTGGTTTTAATGGGATACCAGTTTCAAGCTTAACGAGTTGAGACGGGTATAAACCGTACATACCAATACCAAACCTTACAGCATCATACATGGAATCTGGAAAACGCATAGCCCCAGCAGAGTTACCCAAATGCACTTCTATCTTATTCGGGACATTGTCTTGTAGAAGTTTTACAGACTCTTTAAAAAGCTCAAACTGCTTTGCAAGGTGAGGTTCGTTATTTTCATCGGCGGTTGCTAAATGTGAATAAATCCCTGTTACTACCATAGTTGTCGATTTTAGCTCTTTTAATACATCATACGCTTCTTCTTTCGTTCTTATACCTAAACGGTTCATTCCTGTATCAAATTTAATATGAATATTTAACTTAGAAGTTAAGTGTTTAGAAGCTTCCATTACCCATTCTTTTTGAAAAACGGTCACAGTTAAGTCATGATCGGCTGCTATTTGAGCATCACTTGGACGAATTCTCCCCAACACTAGAATCGGAACATTTGGGAAACTTTCACGTAACCTTAGCCCTTCATCGAGTAAAGCCACTGCTAACTTATCAGCTCCCGCTTCTAATGCAGCTTTAGCAACTTGAACATCACCGTGACCGTATGCGTTTGCTTTAACAACCGCATAAACTGACTTAGGTAAAGGATATACCTTCTTTATTTGTTTGACATTATATTTTATTGCATTTAAATCAACTTCTGCCCACGTATCTCGATAAAATTGTTGCACCATGTCTGACCTTCTTTTCTCACTTTTTATTAAGCTTTCTTTATATTATCTATTTCTACCACAAGGCATGTCAAATATCCATTCGACTTGTGATCTACTTATTTGACGCAAAAGAAAAATGCCCAAAGAGTACCTTGGGCATCTGATTGCAATTATTTAAATATTGCTTTTCATTATTTCATCATTTGAGATTCTACTGATTGTGCGATTTGAACCATTTCATTAACTGTTAATGATTCGCTCGCTAGGACAAAACGCATTCCATCTAACTCCCACTCTAATGAATTGTTCGTTAAATGACCTACAGCAAAACCTAAGTCGACCATGTCACCGCCAGCATGGACTGGAACCATTAAGCTTGTAGGGTATGAATCGAATTTCTCCTGTACGAGTGTAAATGGCTTTTCACCTTCATATGAGAGAATGACTCGCTCACCATCTTCAAAGTCTACTACTTCCTCGCTAGTAGCCTCTACACCTTCAGGTACAAACGATGGGAAGTAAACTTCCATATCGCGATCTTCTAACTCTGTCATCGTTGGTACACTCACTGCACCTTCAGCTAAGTTTTGTTCAGTATCAAACTCTTCGTCACTTATCTCTACATCAAATTCAAATGATGTGAAATCGACCTCAACGATTGTTTCACCGTTGTGGTCTTGAACTCTAACTAATGCCGGGTCATAGGATCCTTTGTGGAAGTACACTTCCTGGAAAGGTAACTGTTGATTACCTTTATAGTTTGTCTTCACTTTAAAGACATAATAGTTATCAGTCATTTGGAACTCTCGCTCACTATCGTTGATAATGTCACTGACAAGCGAGGTGTATAAGTATGGTTGGCTATGTTGTTTTGGCCAGTCATTTTGGAATTTGTAACTCTTATTGATCGAAGGAGTTAAAACAAATACACCTTCATCGTTACGCAAAATGACTTGATTACCTTGTTCATCAGCCATGTTATTCATAACAACTTTGAAATAATCTTCTTTTTTGTGCCAAACATCAATTTGATATTGTTGTGATTCTTCCCCAGTCGTCATTGTCATCTCTGCAGAAGCTTTGAAACTCGACATGTCAGCTACTTGGTCATCAAGTGATTGTAGAACATCGTCTACAGTCTCTTCTCCACATGCGGTTAAAAGAACAGCGGTTAACATAATGGATAAGAAGAGAAATAATTTTCTTTTCATTTGGACAACTCCTTCGTCTCAATTTTTCATTGCTTGTTTACTATTTGAACAAGCGATCTATTCAGTTGCGGTGACAATGTGCACATCGGACCCTTTTTGTTACCCGCAATACACTATATGAGACAAGGAGTATGAATATGCAGACTAGCTATTAAACTTGTTCAATAATTACTTGAGCTACTGCATAAGCGTCACTATGGGAAATTGATATGTGCGTCCCTGATTGCTTTTGTCCATTTAAATTAACGTGTGGTTGTCCTTTTTCATTTGATAAAATTTCAATAGATTGAAAAGACAGCTCTTCTCCAATACCACAACCGACTGCTTTACTATAAGCTTCTTTGGCTGCATAACGACCAGCTAAAAATTCCATCTTTCTTCGATCATTTTGATAACTATGATACTTATGTAGCTCACGTTCAGTTAAAACTCTTTTAGGAAATCGTGGTTGCCTTTCTACTAATTGTTTTATTCGATCAAACTCTGTAATATCAATCCCAGTTCCTGTAATCATGTTATGGCCTTCTTTCTTATTGCAAGTTTTCGCAAAGATTAGTATTCTTAAAGGAAATATGTACATTATAAGTGAGGCGTTAAATCATGTTTTTTATACGCACAGAAAGCTTCAAAGAATACTTACGTTTTTATCCTGTTATTTCAACGATCGCCGTTATACATATCATTATATTTTTACTCGTTAATATTTCAGCCGATCTTCGTGACCTATTAAGTGGTTGGAATTTTGCTATTATATACTTTGACCAGTATTGGCGTTTAATTACGTCGATCTTCGTTCATGTTGGACCGGAGCACTTATTATTTAATACGTTTAGTTTAATTTTATTCGGTCCTGCACTAGAAGCGATGCTTGGACGTTTTAAATTTATTTTAGCATATTTAGGCGCAGGAATAATTGCGAACTTTGCAACGCTATTTTTAGCATCTCTTGAAACAGCAAACATCGGTGCTTCTGGTGCCATTTTCGGTTTATTCGGCATATACTTATACTTACTGTTCATGAAACCTGAGCTAATAGATTCAAACAGTAGGCAAATCATAGTCGTCATTGTTATTGTAGGATTATTCCTTACATTCAGACCAGGCATTAATATTTTTGGCCACATTTTCGGCTTAATCGGTGGCCTTGCACTAGGACCTATTCTATTTGCGAGATATAAAGGCAAAACTCGAATTTAAGAGTAGGAGGATAGGAGTGACAGTATGAACAACAAACAACTTGCACCATATATAGCTATTGCCATTGGCGTTATAGCCGTATCGACCTCAGCGATATTCGTTCGTTTAGCTGATGCTCCTTCATCGATTGTCGCTAACTATCGTTTATTGTTAGCTGTATTGATCATGCTTCCTTTAATACTTTGGAAGCATACAGGAGAATTTAAACATATATCGCGGCGTGATTGGTGGTTTTCCGCTGCGGCTGGTGTATTTTTAGCTTTACATTTCATCTTATGGTTCGAATCACTTAACCATACATCAGTTGCAAGTTCTGTTGTGTTAGTCACAACCCAACCTATATTTGCTTTTATAGGTACATACTTATTTTTTAAAGAAAGATTTACAAGCGGGGCTGTTTTAAGTATGATTATCGCCTTTACTGGAAGTGTCATTATCAGTTGGGGCGACTTTCAAATTAGCGGCATGGCTCTAGTCGGAAACTTCTTAGCATTAATGGGTGCAATAGCCATTACTGGTTATTTCTTGTTTGGACAAAATGTACGAAAACGTGTTTCACTAATGACATATACTTTTGTTGTATATGGCGTTAGTTCCATCACGTTAATCTTATATAATATCGTCTTAGGAACATCTTTTACTGGTTACAGCGGAGAAACTTGGATGTACTTTTTAGCGTTAGCGATCATCCCAACCTTCTTCGGCCACACATTGTTTAATTGGGCGATTAAGTGGGTAAGTGCATCTACAATTACAATGGGCGTTTTATTTGAACCAATCGGCGCTTCCATTATGGCTTATTTTATTCTTGGAGAAATTGTAACTTGGTCCCAATTCTTAGGTGGTTCGATTGTCATTGTCGGTCTAATGTTATTTATCATTAGTACATCAAAAAAGAGGAAAATAAAAGTTATTAACGAAACATAGTTTATATAAAAATTTTTTATAGAGGTGATGGTATGGGTATTCAATTTATGGTCGATGGCGGAGCAGATTTACCACAAGGCTTTGCAGAGAAATTTAACATTAAAGAAATCCCGTTGAACATTCATTTTAACGATGGGGTGTACAAAGCAGGAGTCGAACTAACAACAGATCAGTATTACGAGAAGTTTAATGCGATGGAAGACATTCCTAAAACTTCCGCTCCAAGTCCCAATGATTTCTATGAAGCATTTAAAGAGGTGGATACTAACACACCTATTTTACTGCTTTCTTTAACTAAAAACTTAAGTGCAACTTATCAAAATGCTGTCATTGGAAGAGACATGATTTTAGATGAAGAACCAGATCGTGAAATAGAAATAGTTAATACGAAAACAGCTTCATGTGGTGTTACTCTATTACTCAATGAAGCTATTAAAATGAAACTTAAAAATGTTGATTTTCATGAAATAGTTAATCAAACGAAGGAAAACGTCGAGAAGACAGTTACACTGTTCTCTTTAAAAACTGTTGAAAACTTAATTAAAGGTGGCCGCCTTGATAAATTCCGCGGTACGATTGCTAAAACTTTAAACATTAAATTGTTAATGAAAGCGTCAGATGAAGGGGAAATTGAGGTCACTGAAAAGATACGCGGAGAAAAGAAAGCATTACGCCGCTTAATTGAACAAATTGGTGAATATTCAAAAACACTTGAAGGTAAAACAATTGTCATGTCACAAGGTAATTGTGAAAGTAGAGCTCAAAAATTAATGAGTCAAATCAAAGAACAATATAACCAAGAGGAAGATTACACGGTCGAAATGGGACCATTAGTTGCTAATTATGCTGGTGAAGGCGGAATAGTTATTTCATTTTTAGAAGATGATCAATAAATAAAACGGTAAGGAGCTAAACAAGCTCCTTACCTTTTTTTCTGTTCATCATAATTTGGTGCAGGTGAAATAAATGCAAATATGGCAGCTAATAATGGTAGTAGTAATGACAGTAATAAAATTTCTGAATACCCACCTAACCTGTCATAAAAGAACCCAAACGGTAATGGGCCTAATGCTGAGCCAACTACCATGACAGACTGTGCGATACTTTTAATACTACCTAAATGTTGTCTTCCAAAATAATTTGGCCAAACGATATTAAGCGTAATACGCTCAAATCCGTGCGCAATCCCCCAGATGACACCGTATATAATAAATGCAGTCGCACTTTGTGTTTGCCACAACCAAATAATCGCAACAATATGAATGACAAACGTAATCGACAACACGTAATGAACTTTAATCTTATCCACTAAATATCCAGATATAAACGTAACAGGAAAACCAATGATGGCCATTAGCGATAGAACAATCGCAGCAACTTCTGGTGTTAACCCTTTTCCTTCTGAGATTGAAACGAGATGGAATGTGATTCCCGTATTCGTTAACGCTGGTACACTTACACAGAATAAAATCATCCAAAACGCGCGTGTTTTGGCCGCTTCTTTTAACGTCCAACTAACCTCATGATCAATTTCTTCCTCTTGTTCTTCCTTCATTCGTTCTTCTGAGCGAGCAGGTTGATGAATGTAGCGATTTCTAATTAGTACCATGACACCAATAAAAGATGCAGTAAAGATTAAAATCCGCCAAAACATAGAAGGGAGCCATATGAATAACCCTTGTAAATATTGATCAATCGTTGGAATCATAGTCACTAACACTAATGCTGAAAAACTGACTGTTACAAACAAAGGAATCCTCGATGGACCTTTTGAACGAACCGGCTTCTTCTGTCCATCAATGACTTCACCAATATCTTCAGGTTTATTTCGAACAATAAAAATCGCTAATGGTACAAAAACGAATGCTAAAGCGCCACTCCATATGAACCACACTGTGCGCCAGTCATACATTTGAATTAAGTAAGTATTTAACGGGGGTATTAATGCAGCACCTGCAAACCCACCAATCGCCATAACACTTAATGCACGCCCACGCTTTCTCATAAACCATTGTGGCACTAACGTATTCGGTAATAACGTCATTGAACCTTGACCAAATAAACGTAACATAAAAAATCCTAAAAACATCATTACAGGTCCAACTATAAGCGCATTCCATAACGTCGCAAACGCTAAAGAAAGACCGATTACAACCATCATGATGCGTTGACCATAAAGGTCAGTTAATTTACCAATTGTAAATAACAAAAAACCTGCACATAACGTGGCAGCTGAATATAAGCCGGAAACAAACGTTCTCGAATAATCAAAATCATCTATGTAATACTCGATAAAAATCGAAATAGCAAATGTTTGTCCAGGTCCAGAGAAAAATACACTTAAAGCTGAGACAAGTACGATCAACCAACCGTAGTAAAATGGTGTCTTGATGACCTTTTGCTGTTGCAACATATAATTCCTACTTTCACGAAAAATTCGAAACCCTAACTATTTTAACATATTACATAACAAAATTTTTAGAGTATTTTATAAAATTATGTATATGCAATTAAAACCCTCCCTTGTATCTCGGGAGGGTTAGTCAACCAATGTACTTTTGGCTTCTTCTTCTAATTATGACCCACGAACCATTGTGTTTAACGTTTTAATCAATGGTGATACTTGCTGAGTTATTTGAACAACTTGCCCTAATGTTTTAAATACTTTATCTAAATCAACTTCACCGTTTTCATCTTGAAAGTATTGTAATAACATTTGCTTTTGTGATGGTGTCATCGCATGCTGACCAGGAATTTGAAAACCTTGATAGTCATTGGGATTCATGAATGGATTATACGGTGGGACCTCTTGTTGATTATTTGGGTTCATAAACGGGTTATACGGCGGAACTTCTTGTTGGTCAGGCATATAATTGTCGAACCATTGATTGTATGGGTCCTCTGGATAACTCTGATATTCTTGATAATCTGGATAAAACTGTTGATTACTCACATTGGGTATTTCAGCTTCTGAACCATAATCATAAGCAGCATATTGATAATAAGGATCATATGGCCCTGTTGCATATGGATAGACACTATACTCGTATCGATACACTGTAAACTTACCTCCCTCATCTTCCATATCAATGTGTATTATTTTATGAAACATAAGAGAGGTGTGTGTTTATCACGATTAATTCATTTTAATTGTGTTTGTATTGTTCAGCTGAACGACCGAGCTTTTTCACAAGATCAATCGCTTGTGACTTTTCTTCCTCTGTCAACCCATCCATAAAACGCTCAATTTCTTTCCAATGCTTTGGGAAAATTTCATTTAACAGCTCTCGGCCTTGATCTGTTATTTCTGCATAAGTTACACGTCGGTCTTGAGGAGATGGAATCCGGCTTAACAACCCTTTTCTTTCTAAATTGTTGACGACATAAGTAATACTGCCACTCGTAAGTAATATTCGTTCACCAATCTTTTGTAATGGTTGCTTACCGCGATGGTACAACAGTTCCAACAAAGCGAACTCTGTCGGATTTAAACCGTACCTTGTCATATCCATTTGTGCTAAGTCATTTAAAGTTCTAGCCGCTTTCGATAATACGACAAACAATTTTAATGATGGGTCTTGTTTTCTTTTTTGGTATTCTGCTTCATTCACGACAATCATCCTCTTTCATGCTCTTGTATGGTAACGAACGATTTCAGCCTATCTTCAAGATACAATTATTATAGGTTGTTAGCAAACGACCGTCAAAAAGGTTTTAACTTTTATAATCATTTGGCATAATAGTTTTCTAGGAGGGAAAATAATGATTGAAGATACAGGTGAACGCGTCATACCGAAAATGATGGACCCAATGAATCCATTATTGTTAGAACATATTGCACGTTACCAATTTGCATTACCTTACTTACGTGGAAGAGTGTTAGATTTATCATGTGGGTCAGGTTACGGCAGTCACATGATTGCGAAGCGTCGCAAGCGCGAGGTCGAAGAAGTGATCGGAATTGATTTAGACCCAGACATTATTAAATATGCAAAAGGTGAATATTATCACCCGAAGACACAGTTTATTGAAGCTAATGCCATTGATGAAACACTAATTGATAGGGTCGGAACCTTTGATGCTATTGTTAGTTTTGAAACAATTGAACATATAGCTGAAGAGCAAGCTTTATTAGATAACTATTATCGTCTGTTAAAACCCGGTGGTAAGCTAATCGTTTCAACACCATTTGGTCAAGGACGAGGTAAACCGTGTGGCTCACCATTTCATGTTCATCAATTAACTGAACAAGAATTTAAAGCCTTATTCACAAACTACTCTAACTCGCAGTTCTTTTACCAAGATGGTGTTTTAATTGAGCCGAAACGAGAAAACGTTCGTTACCCACTCGGCATAGCTGTTTGTACAAAATAGGTCGAAAAACATATTTATCAGTCGAAAATTCAATTTACTTTCTAAGATATTATTGCTATACTAAGGACAAACGAACTAGTCCCTAGGAGTTGTTAAAATGTTTAAACTTCAAAAACAAGCAGAACCTAATTTAGCAGTCGACTCATTTTTGGATGATGTCATCATTGATACGACCAATCAACCAGACCTTGAAAAGCAATTAAGAATGGTAAATTTAACACAAGAAGACCTTGCGACGTTAAAAGCATTAAAACCGATTGTAACTGAACACATTGAAGAAATTGTTGTTCAATTTTATGCCAACATTGAGCACGAACCTTCTTTAATGAAAATTATTCAACATAACAGCTCAGTTGAACGGTTAAAACAAACACTTACTCGTCACATTCAAGAAATGTTTAATGGCGTGATTGACAGTCAATTTGTTGAACAACGTAAGTATATCGCATATGCCCACGTAAAAATTGGGTTAATGCCTAAGTGGTACTTATGTGCCTTCCAAGATCTATTAAACTCGTTTCAACAAATCTTTTTTGACCACTTTAGTCACAAAGATGATATTTTCAAAGCGTTATCAGCAACATCAAAAATATTAAACATCGAACAGCAACTCGTTCTCGAAACATTCGAACAAGAAAATAAGCGTAAACGTGAAGAGCAATACGAAAAACAAAATAACTTATTAAATGAAATTAACCGTATGTCAGATGAATTAGTGAAGATTTCTAATCAAACAGATCTTGCTATGAAACAACTACTTGAACATTCAAATGAAATTAGATCTTTCTCTAAAACAACTGTCGACACAGCTTCTACGGTTGAGAATCAATCAAACACAGGTAAAGCTGATTTAGATAAGCAGCTACATAAGATGGACGAAATTGAGCAAGAGATGAATTCAATCTATAACGAGATGAATAAACTAGAAGAAGCATCTAGTAAAATTAATGAGATTTTAAATTTCATTACGGATGTGTCAGAACAAACGAATCTATTATCACTAAATGCATCAATTGAAGCAGCGCGTGCTGGTGAATTAGGTCAAGGTTTTGCCGTTGTAGCACAAGAAGTTAAGAAGTTAGCCGATCAAACGAAAGGCTCGATTGAAAACATTACAGAACTAATTAACACGACTAACGAGCAAATCGATCAAGTCTCAAAAGATGTATCCGCAACGACGACGTTAATTAAAGATGGCACTGAAAGTATGAAACGCACGAATACATTTTTTGATGACATCTTAACTAACACACATGAAAGTAAAGCGTTAAATGATGAAATGGAAGCAAAACTTGAGAATGTAAATGACATAGTCGAACAGTTAAGTGAATCTTATGCTGAAGTTAATGAAGCAGCTGAAAGTCTATCGAATTTAGCTAAAGAACACGAGTAATAGACTAAGGAGTTTTAATTGAATTGCACACTAATACACAAAACCCGAACGAAGTCATAATCTGAATTCGTTCGGGTTTTGTTTTCTATTTTTCGCTCCATCAAAATGCTTCGCTTTTACCCACAGGGCACAAGGCCAACATCTGCTCAAGCTTCCTCGGCCCAAGATCGGGGCCTGTGGGGTCTCGAGACACGTGCTGTTCCCTCAGGAGTCTACGCATTTTGATTCCGCTAGGTGACTGCTCAACTAAGCTGAAATGTCAATTGTTCGTGTTTTAATCACACTCCAACCCTTTTGGCTCAACCTCTTTGTTTAAAATATATTTTATAAATTCAACTCTTACTTGGCAATCTTAGTTCAATCGCAACCCAACTAATAAAGCGATAGATTGGATAAATAAGCACAAGAACTAAGGCAAGACCTGGTACCTCAATGAATGTTAAAAACGCTAAAAATAGTAACAAGAAAATCACTGTCATAACGTTGGCATAACGGCCGTTAAACGGCATAGCATCGAAGAACATTGAAGCTCTTTCTTTCTTTTCTTCTACACGTTTTTTAAAACATTTCTCATGAAACGGTCTGACAGTCATTTTGACGTTACCTGTCATTAAATCATGACGGTCAGTAATTTCTTTGTTACAACGATTACAAACTACGGCTTTTTTCCCCATGTTCATCTTCCCTCACTCTTATAGGCATATCAATTGAATTTTAAACGTAAATCTAAAACAATTATAATCATAACTTATTTACAAAAGGGTGTCGAATATGACTATACAATTAAGTGTGCTAGACCAATCTCCATTGTTAAAAAACGAAACACCACAGCAAGCACTACAACAAACGATTCAATTAGCTAAACACGTTGATCAATTAGGATATAAGCGTTTTTGGATGAGTGAACACCACAGCACAAAAAGTTTAGCAGGTTCAGCCCCTGAAATGTTAATCCCAGCCATAGCAGCTCAAACTGAACAAATCAAAGTTGGTACTGGTGGTGTGCTACTCCCCCATTACAGTCCCTTCAAAGTAGCTGAACAGTTTCGAGTATTAGAAGCATTGTATCCTAATCGCATTGACCTTGGTATAGGTCGCGCACCTGGTGGGATGCCTGGTGTTAATTACGCTTTAAACAGAGGGAAATACCCAGATGTTAAAAATTACCCTCAACAAGCATCATTACTTATAGATTACATATTAGGCAATGATCCTGAGGGGTATCAAGTCCAAGCAACGCCTATGAGCGACACAACCCCACCGGTTTGGATGCTAGGTTCAAGTGGTGCTAGCGCTCATGTTGCTGGTGAATTAGGTACTGGTTACACTTTTGCCCAATTCATTAATGGGGATGGTGGACCAGCAGCTATTGAACGCTATTATAACAGTTTCATCCCTTCTCCCTTGAAACAAGATCCTGAGGCAAGTATTGCGGTTTTTGTTGTGGTTGGAGATACTGAAGAAGAAGCTGAATACTTAGCATCTAGTTTAGATGTTGCTTTACTAATGGCTGATCAAGGACAAATTCGTGAGTACTTCCCTGAACCAGAAGAAGCTAGCAAACAAGCCTTTAGTCACTTCGAACAACAACGTATAATAGAAAATAGAAATAGAATGATTGTTGGTAGTGTTGAAAGTGTTAAACAACAACTTGAGTATATGTCTAGGCAGTTTCAAGTAAACGAAGTGATCGTTAATACCATTGTCTCGCCATTTGAGAAACGTCTCGAAGCTTATGAGAAGCTAGCTCAAGTTTTTCAATTAAAATAATAATCTATTGTTAAGGAGTGTTTTTATGATTGCTTTTGACCACCTTGTCATCCATTCCTTTGATCCGAAACAACACCAAGAGATGTTTTCAAACTTTCATAACTCTGTCGGTGTTCCTGGTGGGAAACATGAACTATGGGGAACGTATAATTACTTAGCTTTCATGGAAAATAACAGTTACATTGAATGGATCGGTGTTGATGATGAAGCCGTAGCCAATCAATCTGATAACCCGCTTATCCGTCAAACAGCTAAAGCTTGGCGCGATCAGATTGAAGGACCCATTCAATTTGCTTTACGGGTTAGTGATCTTGATTGTTACATTGATGACTTTAATAAAAAAGGTGTTAACTATGAAGGCCCTTTTCCAGGGAGTCGTAGGAAAACGGACGGCTCATTGTTAGAATGGCGAATGCTATTTCCTAACCTTGAAGAAACTAATCAAACTTTGCCATTTTTAATCGAATGGAACGGTGAAGGTAATATTCCAAATGACACTTCATTAATTAACAAAACACCATTTACAACAATTGAAGTTCACACTATTGATATTGAAACTTACAAAAGATTTTTTACTAATGATTTAAAATTAAAAGAGTTGAACAATCATACGTTTCAATTAGAGAACGGCTTATTAAAAGTCCAGCAAGGAAAAGGCTTAAAAGCTACATTTGATCACATTACATTCCAACTAAAATAGAGGGATCTTATGAAATTAATTCGTTTATTAATTTTAATCGTTCTAATAACAATAGCCGCTTGCTCAGGCTTAAATGAGAGCGAATTATATAGCGCTAACGACCATGAAGTTAGTGACCACTTTATGGCTGAACGAACAACAAGCAACATTTCTTCACCACCAAATATTGATCCTGAACAGTATTCAAGTGAGAGTTATGAGTGGGGTGAGTTTGTCACAGGTGTCAAAACACAACTCGATACAGAAGAACAAGCCATTGCTTTAACATTTGATGCTTGTGGTGGGCCGTATGGACGAGAGTATGATGAAGAGTTAATAGAGTTTTTAATTGAACACGACATTCCAGCCACCTTGTTCGTCAACAAAGACTGGATTGAACATAATGAGGAAACCTTTATACAACTAGCTGAAAACCCTCTTTTTCAAATCGAAAACCACGGCACTGACCATTTACCACTCTCAGTAAGTGGTCGTACAGCTTGGGGAATCGATGGAACAAACAGTCCGGAAGAAGTATATGAAGAAGTTCAAACGAACCAGCAATATATTTATGAACTTACTGGTGAAACACCTAGCTATTTCAGGTCTGGGACAGCTTATTATGATGAAGTAGCTGTCCAAATGATCCAAGATATGGGGCTTGAAGCTGTGAATTACAACGTTTTAGGTGATGCTGGTGGGACATATTCTAGTGAACAAGTCGAACAGTCATTACTTCAATCAGAACCTGGCTCAATTGCTCTTTTACACATGAATCAACCGAGCAGCGGAACGAGAGATGGTGTTATGAACGCTATTCCACAACTAATCGAACAAGGGTATGAGTTTGTTTTATTAGATGAATACGAGTTGAAATAAAATTTCTTTAGAAGCATTGTCGTCAAACGGCAATGCTTTTTATTTCTTAACTCGAAATATTCTTCATTCGAACTACTTTTTATGCTATACTGTCGTTATACTATTATGAAAATTTAGAATGTAACTGGGAGGTTTTTATATGACAAAGACAAGTTATCCTGTCGTTTGGGACTTAGATGTCTTTTTTAAAGGCGGAAGTGAATCAGAGGAATTACGTCGTCACCTTGATGAAACTAAAGAACGCCTCGCTTCTTTAGCTGAAAAGTTTAATCAATTCGAAACACCAACTTCAGTTGATCAAGCTGAGGCTGTATCAAGTTTAATTGAAGAAGGAACTGACATTAGCCATCATATCCGACAAGCTGGTGCTTTCATCTCATGCCTTGAAGCACAAGATATGTCAGACCATAAGGCAAGCACATTACGTAGTGAAGTAACTGAGTTATCAGCTACATATGGGGCAGCTTTTAATAGCTTTAAACAAAAATTAGCCCAAACAGATGAAAACGTTTGGCAAGGTTTCTTAGAGCACGACAAATTATCTGAGCTCACTTTCGTTTTAAACGAGTGGCGTGATGCAGCACAAGAACAACTTTCTGAAGATGAAGAGGCACTGATTTCCTCCCTATCAGTTGATGGTTATCACGCTTGGGGACAAATGTACAACACGATTGTAGGTGGCATGACAGTCAATGTCACAGTTGACGGTGAAGAAAAAGAGTTATCCGTAGGTCAAGCGAATAACTTACTATCACATGAAAACCCTGAAGTACGTAAACAAGTTTATGATAAGTTAGAAGCTGCTTGGAAAGAAAAAGAATCGTTATTTGCTAATACACTAAACCATTTAGCTGGCTTCCGCTTAAACGTTTATAAAAAGCGCGGTTGGGACAATGTGTTGAAAGAACCACTTGATATTAACCGTATGCAACAAGACACGCTGGATGCGATGTGGGGTGCGATCACGAAGCATAAACAGCCTTTTGTTGACTTTTTATACCGCAAAGCTGAGTTATTAGGTAAAGATAAGCTTGAATGGTATGACCTTGGTGCACCAACTCAAGAAAATAGTCAAAAGCTTTCTTATGACGAAGGTGCGCAATTTATATTAAAGCATTTTGAAGAGTTTAGCCCTAAGATGGCTGACTTCTCGAAGACAGCTTTTGAAGATGGTTGGATTGAAGCTGAAGATCGTTCAGGCAAACGTCCTGGTGGGTTCTGTACTGGATTCCCATTAAGTGAACAGTCTCGTATTTTCATGACATACAGCGGTTCTATGTCTAACGTAGCAACGTTAGCTCACGAGTTGGGTCACGCTTACCATTCGTATGCGTTAAAGCCTGTTCACCCGCTTAACCGTCGATATGCAATGAACGTAGCTGAGACCGCTTCAACGTTTGCTGAAATGATTGTTGCAGACGCAGCCGTTAAAGCAACAGAAACGAAAGAAGACCAAATCGCATTATTAGAAGATAAATTGCAGCGTAGTGTTGCGTTCTTTATGAACATCCATTCTCGTTTCTTATTCGAGACCCGCTTTTATGAAGAGCGTAAAAACGGATTCGTACCAGCAAGCCGTTTAAATGAGTTAACAGATGAAGCTCAGCGTGAAGCTTACTGCGATGCTGTAAACTCAACAAGCTCGAGTTACTGGTCTAATAAACTACACTTCCATATTACAGGGGTACCTTTTTATAACTTCCCGTACACGTTCGGTTATTTATTCTCGCTTAGCATTTATGCTAAAGCGTTAGAAGAAGGTACTAACTATGAAGACCAATATATTGCACTATTACAAGATACGGCGAGAATGTCGGTTGAAGACTTAGCGATGAAACATTTAGGAGAAGATATTACAAAAGAAGCGTTCTGGGAGAAAGGTATTGAACTTTGTAAGAAGGATGTAACGGAATATTTAGAGTTAACGAGTAAGTAAAATAAATCCCAGTTAAGGGTTAGTCCTTAACTGGGATTTTCTTTTCAAAGTAATAAAATGGCTCTGTAAAATTACCGTGACGTTGACGGTCAACAAGTTGATAATCGCCTTTGTAAAACAAATTAATCGCTGCTTTGTTTTCGCCATTCGTATCAGTCCGAATGTAACAGAACCCTCGATTAGCCGCTAAGTTTTCTGCAAAACGATAAAAAGCTAAAGCAATTCCCTTATGTCTAGCAGCAGGTTTGACGGCTAGTCTTTTTATGCATAAAAATGGAGCTTGTTCGGACCAATTAATCTCTTCGTACTCTTCATGTCCTTGGTCACTAATACAAGCAACAGCTAATACTTCCCCCTGGTCTTCATAAACATATAGTTCGTCTTTTTCAATGTCTGTCTCATAATGGTTTCTTAACGGATATGTATCGCCCCACTGCGTCATTCCAGCTTCTTTCATAACGCGTTTAGCTTCGATTACTAGTTGTTCGATTTGATCTAAATCGTGATGAGTAGCCTCTCTAATCATTAAAATCACCTTATCTTTTTTTCATAGTTTATCACATATTAAATTATAGCTTAATTTAGTTGCATTGCTTTTGACATTCAAACGTATATTTGAATATAATACAATCAAACGAACATTTGAATGAAAGTAGGGGAAATCAATTGAAACTACCTAACTGTACATCTGAAATAAGTGAAGATCAACTTAAAAATATTTATCAATCGGTTAATCAAACATCCATTCAAGCTGTAGCGCAATTGTTCAAAGTGTTAAGTGATCCGACTAGAGTTAAAATCGCTCAAGCTTTAACAATTGAAGAAGAACTTTGTGTCTGTGACCTTGCAGCGATTACAGAAACGTCTGTTGCTTCCGCATCACATCATTTAAGAACTTTAAAAAAACACGGTTTAGCTAAGACTAGAAAGCAAGGTAAAAATATTTATTACTCACTTGATGATCACCATGTTCACGATCTTATTAACATTGCCGTAGAGCACCAGCACGAACTGGAGGAATCGTAATGGCACAAGAAACCTATTACGTTAGAGGTATGTCTTGTACTTCGTGTGCTAAAACATTTGAAAATAACGTTAAAGACATTGAATCAGTTGAAGATGCTCACGTTAATTTTGGCGCTTCGAAAATTACCGTCCAAGGTGATGCTTCTATCCAACAATTAGAACAAGCCGGTGCATTTGAAAGCTTGTCTGTGTCTAAACAGTACGAGAAACATACACCACATCGGCTAAATACATTAAAGTCGAATTGGCATATTGTCGCTTCTTCAATTTTCTTACTGATCGGAATTTACTTATTAGTTCAGTTAGGTGAAGAACATCCTGTTACGACAACAGCATTCCTCGCTTCAATCGCCGTTGGTGGTTATCAACTGTTAAGTACAGGTGTGCGACATTTATTAAGGTTACGTTTTGATATGAAAACTTTAATGACAATTGCCGTAATCGGCGCAGCAATTATCGGTGAGTGGGTTGAAGGTGCAGTGGTTGTGATTCTTTTCGCTATCAGTGAAGCGTTAGAACGTTTTTCAATCGACCGTGCCCGTTCATCTATTCAGTCGTTAATGGAATTAGCACCTGATACAGCAAGAGTAAGACGCAACAATGAGTTTTTAGAGTTAAACATCTCTGATCTTCAAATTGGTGATACTGTCATTATTAGACCTGGTGAGAAAATTCCCGTCGACGGTATTATTTCCAAAGGGGAATCAACAATTAACCAAGCTGCTATTACAGGTGAATCAGTTCCTGTTTTTAAGGACAAGAACGAAGAAGTGTTTGCTGGTACTTTAAATGAAGAAGGCTATTTAGAAGTTGATGTCCAAAAGTTAGCGGAAGACTCTACTTTAGCCAAAATTATTCATTTAGTTGAAGAAGCTCAAAATGAAAAAGCACCAGCTCAACAATTTATCGACCGTTTTGCTGCCTACTATACACCTTTAATTATGATAATCGCACTTGGTGTCGCAACCGTTCCACCGATCTTTTTCGGGCTAAGTTTTGAAACTTGGGTGTACCAAGGGTTAGCCGTATTAGTTGTCGGTTGTCCTTGCGCTTTGGTCATTTCAACGCCTGTAGCAATTGTTACTGCAATTGGAAGTGCAGCACGAAATGGTGTGTTAATTAAAGGCGGGGCTTACTTAGAAGCACTCGGTCAAATTAAGACAATCGCATTTGATAAAACGGGTACTATTACACAAGGTAAACCTGTTGTTCAATCTTATCAATTATTTGATGAGAACATATCAGCTGAGTATTTTTTCCAAAAAGCTTACGCATTAGAAACACTTTCTCAACATCCGCTAGCTAAAGCTATTACTGAATATGCCAATCAACATGCTCAACCAGAACAATTATCGAATGTTACTAACTTTCAATCGATCACTGGAAAAGGTGTAACTGGTGAAATCGACCGTTCACGGTTTAAAATCGGAAGCCCATCAATGTTTGACTTAAATAGTGAACAACAAACAGCTGTCAATGAAGCTAGACAATCTGGCCATACGGTTATTTTAATGAGTGAAAATGATCGTATTCTTGGCTTGGTTAGTATAGCAGATGCCATTCGTCCAATGGCAGAAAACATGGTTGCTAAATTAAATAAACTAAACATCAACCGTACTGTGTTACTAACTGGTGATCATGAAGTAACAGCTAAGTCAATCAGTCATCAAGTTGGCATTAAACAGTACTTGTCTCAATTACTACCGAAAGATAAGCAAGTGAAAGTTAAAGAACTACAAGAACAACACGGACAAATTGCGATGGTTGGTGACGGTGTTAATGATGCACCTGCACTAGCTACTGCAAACGTTGGAATTGCAATGGGCAGCGCAGGAACAGATACTGCATTAGAAACGGCTGATATCGCACTTATGGGTGATGATTTGTCAAAACTCCCTTACACGATGAAGTTAAGTCGAAAAGCATTAAACATTATTAAACAAAATATCGTCTTTGCACTGACGACGAAAGCACTTGCGTTATTGTTAGTCATCCCTGGCTGGTTAACATTATGGATCGCCATTTTAGCCGATATGGGAGCGACATTACTTGTAACACTTAATGCACTACGTTTACTCAAGTTAAAGGATTAAATATAATTAAAGCTGGCCTGGGTGCCAGCTTTTTTTGATGCTATGAGCTTCTTGCTCGGTTCTATGAGCCTCTTGAACGATTCTATTAAGGTTAGTATCAAAATTGGACACACTCTAAGGCAAAATGTTTCCATGAAATTAAGTCTAGAAAAGGTAGGGGTAATTATGCCAGAAAA
>NZ_JAUSUP010000017.1 GCF_030814115.1 Alkalibacillus filiformis | reverse complement strand
TTTAATGTCATCGTTGTTTTCTTCTTAGTCAATCACTAGAAGAAAACTGAATTGACGACAGGCTATTTTGTTTAGTTTTCAAGGTTCGAAGTTGGCCGCTTCAAAAAAGCGACTTAATCAATATAACAAGTTGAGATTTGTAAGTCAACAACTTTTTATATTTTGTTTTAGTGCCTTTTCAAAAGGCGACTTAAATAATTTAACATCAATCAAAAATAAGTGTCAATAACTTTTTGACTAATTATTTTGTTGATCAACAACTCATCTCTATTGATTTGTTGTAATATAAATTATAGCGTATCTCATCTAATAATGTCAATTATTCATAGATGGAAATTTTTACCCTGTCGCTTTCGAAGATTTGTTATCCTTTTTTGGCGACAGGGACAATTATAACCAAATTGAAAATCAAAAGTCAATAATAAATCTTAAAAGACTTTTTCACCTGTCCACTCTAGCATGCCACCTTTTAAGTTAACGGTGCTATACCCTCTCTCATTTAAAAACATACAGGCATTATGACTTCTTCCACCTGAGCGGCAGACCATTACATACTCCTCGTCTTTCGGTAAGTCATTTAATTGATCAGGAATAGTTTGTAATGCTATATGTTTAGCTCCTGGAATCATACCAGTCGCTACCTCTTCATCTTCTCTAACATCTACTATTGTATACTTTGATCCGCTTTCAATCTCTTTTTCTAGTTCTTCTGGTAAGATCTCTTTTACTTCCTCGCTCATGTCATATCCTCCATTTCAAATTTATGTATGAGGAGGGTGCCCTCCTCATACATTAGTTTGCAACTATATTGACTAACTTTCCTGGAACTGCAATTACTTTACGTACAGTCTTACCTTCAATCCACTCTTGTATTGTTTCATTATTTAATGCGATTTCTTCTAACTCTTCTTGGGTTGCCTCTTTCGGTACACTTTCCTTTGCACGAACTTTCCCCATTACTTGTAGCACAATTTCTACTGTATCTTCTACAAGTTTTGATTCATCATAAGTTGGCCATTGCTCATAAGTAACAGTACCTTCATGACCCAACTTAGACCACAACTCTTCACCAATATGTGGTGCAATAGGTGCGATTAATTTAACAAAACCTTCTGCGTACTCACGAGGTACAGAGTTAGTTTTATAACATTCATTAATAAATACCATCATTTGTGAAATAGCTGTATTAAATCTTAGTTCATCATAGTATTCTGTAACTGCCTTAACAGTTTCATGATAAACCTTTTCTAAATCAGAGTTTCCACCATCTGTAATGTTTGCTGATATTTCACCCTTTTCATCAACGAACAAGCGCCATACTCGATCTAAGAAACGACGCGCTCCGTCTAAACCATTTGTACTCCAAGCAACTGAAGCTTCTAAAGGTCCCATGAACATTTCATATAATCTTAACGTGTCAGCACCATGAGAGTTCACGATATCATCTGGGTTTACAACGTTTCCTTTTGACTTACTCATTTTTTCATTACCTTCACCTAAAATCATTCCTTGGTTAAATAACTTTTGGAATGGTTCTTTCGTTGGCACTACACCTATGTCGTAAAGCACCTTATGCCAGAAACGAGCGTATAGTAAGTGAAGCACTGCGTGTTCAGCACCACCGATATAAATGTCTACAGGTAACCACTCATTCAACTTATCAGGATCAGCAATCATTTCATCATTATGAGGATCAATATAGCGTAAATAATACCAGCAGCTTCCTGCCCACTGTGGCATTGTGTTTGTTTCGATTCGACCTTTTTTACCTGTTTCAGAATCTGTTACTTCAACCCATTCAGTAATATTCGCTAACGGAGATTCTCCCGTCCCTGAAGGTTTAATTTCAGTCGTTTTCGGAAGTTCTAATGGTAGATCTGCTTCATCTACAGCTGACATCGTACCATCTTCCCAATGAATAATAGGAATTGGTTCACCCCAATAACGTTGACGGCTAAATAACCAATCGCGCAGACGATACGTGGTTTGTCTCGTACCGCGACCGTTCTCTTCTAACCATTCAATCGCTTTTTGTATAGCTTCATCAGTTTTTAATCCATTTAAAAAGTCCGAATTAATATGTTCACCATCTTCAGTATATGCCGCTTCATCAATGTCCCCACCAGAAACAACTTCTACAATTGGTAGGTCAAACTTTTTAGCGAATTCATAGTCACGTTCATCATGTGCCGGAACTGCCATAATGGCACCCGTACCATATGACATTAGAACATAGTCTGCAATCCAAATCGGCATCTTTTCTCCACTAACTGGATTAATCGCATAAGCACCTGTGAATACACCTGTTTTACCTTTTGCTAGATCTGTTCTTTCTAGTTCGCTTTTCTTCTCTACTTCATTAATATAGGTTTCCACTTTGTCTCGCTGATCTTCAGTTGTAATTTGATCAACTAACGGATGTTCTGGAGAAAAGACAGCGTAAGTCGCACCGAAGATTGTATCTGGACGAGTCGTGAAAGCTTTAAAGTTAGAATTTGTTCCTTCTATATCAAACGTAATCTCAGCACCTTCAGACTTACCGATCCAATTACGTTGCATATCTTTTAAGCTTTCAGGCCAATCAAGTTCATCTAGATCTTCTAAAAGACGATCTGCATACTCTGTAATCTTTAACATCCACTGACGCATTGGTTTACGAATAACGGGGTGACCCCCACGCTCACTAACGCCGTCAATAACCTCTTCATTAGCTAATACTGTTCCTAACGCTGGGCACCAGTTAACTGGTACTTCATCAATGTAAGCTAAACCTTTTTCATATAACTTAACAAAGATCCATTGAGTCCATTTATAATAGTTAGGATCAGTCGTATTAACTTCACGGTCCCAATCATATGAGAACCCTAATGACTTAATTTGACGTTTAAAAATCTCAATATTTTGTTGCGTGAATTCCGCTGGGTCATTACCTGTATCAATCGCGTATTGTTCTGCAGGTAAACCAAATGCATCCCACCCCATTGGATGTAGCACTTCAAATCCTTGCATACGTTTCATACGAGATAAAATATCTGTTGCCGTGTAACCTTCAGGGTGACCAACGTGAAGGCCTGCACCAGACGGGTATGGAAACATATCAAGCGCATAAAACTTAGGCTTTTCTGAATTTGTGTTCGTTTGGAATGTTTTATTTTCTTCCCAATACTGTTGCCATTTGGCTTCGATTTGTCGATGGTTATAAGCCATTTTTATTTCCTCCTTTATTTCGTTTCATTTTTGTAAAACTTAGGTTAAACATAAAAAACTCCCGCCCCAAAAGTTGGGACGAGAGTATTACCCGTGGTACCACCCAAATTAGCCAACACTTATGTATGTGGCTCACTCGAGTTCCTTAACGCGGAAAAACGATGTGTACTACTTGTTTCATACACATAACTAAAAGGCGAGTTCAGAAGTGACAAAAGTAACTTTCACCAACCGTTACCTCTCTAAGTTTGTCGAGATTCTTACTACTCCTTTATAATTGCTTTTATGCTATACAATTATAGTAGAATATTTGTATATAAAGTTTAATCAACCTCGATATAAATGTCAAGCTTCATACTGTTTAAATATGTTAATTACAGCTTCAGTGTGACAAACCAACCATCTCACGTGTTAAGATAGGTTCAGAATTTAAGTATTAAGGAGTTAAATTATGCAAAATCCGTTTCCTTATTCGTTGGATCATAAACGATATCATTCATGGAATTATCATTTAAAACAAACCTTCGGCCATAAAGTATTCAAAGTCCCGTTAGATGGAGGGTTTGACTGCCCAAATCGTGACGGGACTGTAGCTCACGGAGGGTGCACTTTTTGTTCAGCTGCTGGTAGCGGGGACTTCGCCGGTGACCGTGCAGAGGATCTTGAAGTTCAATTTCATAAAGTAAAAGACAGTATGCACGACAAATGGAAAGACGGCAAGTATATGGCATACTTTCAAGCTTATACAAATACTCATGCACCTGTTGATGAGTTACGCGAGAAGTTTGAAAAAGTATTGAAGCAAGATGGGGTCATCGGTATATCGATTGGAACAAGACCTGATTGCTTGCCAGATGACGTCGTTGAATATTTAGCTGAATTAAATGAACGAACTTATTTATGGGTTGAACTTGGTCTACAAACAGCTCATGAAAAAACGAGTGAACTAATCAATCGTGCACACGATTTAGAATGTTATATCGAAGGCGTTAACAAGTTACGCAAACATAATATTCGCGTTTGCTCTCATATTATTAATGGCTTGCCTGGTGAGGATTATGACATGATGCTAGAAACAGCAAAGATCGTTTCTCAACTAGACATACAAGGCATCAAGATCCATTTACTTCACTTATTAAAAAATACGCCTATGATAAAGCAATATGAAAAAGGGTTAGTGAAGTTTTTATCACGAGATGAATATGTTCAACTCGTCGTCGATCAACTTGAAGTATTACCACCTGACATGATCATTCATCGAATTACCGGTGATGGCCCGATTGAATTAATGGTTGGCCCGATGTGGAGTATGGACAAATTTAACGTGCTTAATGAAATCGACGCTGAATTTAAACGCCGCTTCAGTTGGCAAGGTAAACATTATCAACCATTGGAGATGACTCATTCATGAAACAAATTATTCCGTTTGCACACCAGCTATTAATTGATACTCTTCAACAAGGGGACGTCGTCGTTGATGCGACTTTAGGTAATGGACATGATAGTTTAATGCTCAGTCAATTAGTCGGGGAAAATGGTCATGTCTATGCATTCGATATTCAACAAGAAGCAATAGACCAGTCACAAAAAATTTTCAATGATCATCATGCTAATCAAATTACTCCCGTTTTACGGGGGCATGAACATGTCTACGAAGAGTTAACTAAAAGAAATGTTAATGAGGTCGATGGTGCAATCTTTAATTTAGGCTTTTTACCTAAAAGTGATCAATCGATTACGACAAATGCCAACACGACAATTGAAGCGATTGAAGGCATTCTGAAGTTGTTGAAGTCAGAACGCTATATCGTAATTGTCATCTATCCCGGTCATGAAACAGGCGAAATCGAAAAAACTGAACTACTTGAATATTTATCAACTAAATCGGCTAAAGAAGTCGACATTGCAAAATATCAAATGGTCAATAGAAGTAGGAAAGCTCCTTTTGTCGTTGCTGTATATAAAAAGTGATGATTGTGCGCTGATCAATTTCTGTGAGCGCCAATAAATTTTCCTGAGCGCCAATAAATTTTCCTGAGCGCCAATAAATTTTCCTGAGCGCCAATAAATTTTCCTGAGCGCCAATAAATTTTCCTGAGCGCCAATAAAAACCCGCTGGATTTAGCTTCACTAAATCCTAGCGGGTTTTCCCTTTTAAAATACTATGCTGACTTCCGACCTTTCAACTTTCGATAAGCTTTACCGTTCCAGTAAACCACTTTCGCCCGCCAACCAGCATCATGTAGCAATTGTTTAACAGCTACATCTGCACCACTAATCTCTTTCACTTTAGGGTCTGATAAATATAATCCGACTAAGCCGTCAATAATTAACTGATGAAATTGTTGATCTGGGATATCACTTAACTCATTTCTTGCTCGCTTAATCATATGACCGATCCTAGCTACCTTATCTGATTCATCTTCATAATAATTAACGAAGTTTAAGTCCCCTTCAACTTCATCTTCATGTTGATCAATAAAATAGTCTAATAATATATGTAACCCTTGTAATGACGGAAAGAAGGATTCTAACATTATACGACCATGTCGTTCATTAGCTAGTCCATAAGAAATCAAGCAAAATATACCTAAAGTTGAACCCGTTGCTGCTGAAAATTCGAACCAGCGCAAATCATCGTCGTCATTTTCCTTTTCAAACCAAGTAGTTAACCTCGAAACACGTTCATGCTCAACGACATGCTTATGTACTTGTAAATCGACATATAATGAAGCTAACCGTTCAATATACGGCTGGATCAATTCGTAATTAGGAATTTGCTTAATAATTCGTTGGCACTCTTCGACTAAGTGTAATAAATAACCCGCATCATCTTGATCATCGCGAAATGAATAATAATTTACCCCTTCTAAATTCGGCTCTATTCGAATCGCATCCAGCTGTGCCTCGTGTAACTGTCTAAAATCGTCAGGGTCTAGTGATTTACTTCGATCACATAAGTTATCAAGGTAATCGCTAATGGTTTGATAGGCTACAATAAATTCAATCGCATTTTTCCAATGATCGCGCGCTAAAGTTGCATAAATTGAGCCACCTTCACAGTGGAAAGTTTTTGATTCAATACTTGCTAAAGCTTGAGTTCTTAACTCTTCGTTTGGAATATGGTGAGCTTCTTCTTTCCACTGCTTGAGTGTTTCATTAACTTGTGGGAATAAATCTTTATAACAAGTCGTTAAAACTTGAGATAGAGAGTTTGGAATCTTCATAAAAGCATTAGCCCTCCTGCTTTTCTTCAACTAATTGAGTATTTAAAAAGTGTAACGCCATAGTTAACACTTCATCTCGTTCTGGCTCATTAAATACTTCATGATATAAGTTTTCCCAAATCTTGATCTCTTTATCTTGTATGCTCAATTTCTCATACCACGATTCTACTTGATCAATAGGCACTAACAAATCTTCCCCTGCTTGTAAAATTAACGTCGGCACTTCCGGATAGTCGTTAATTTTTTCAAACGCTTCATTAATTGCCTTTTCAAACTCATGATACCACCTTACAGACACCTTCCGTAAGTAGAGTGGGTCTGCTAAATCTCTAGCATAAAATGCATCATTTCGCGTGGCCATTTCGGAGTGTATGTTCGTTTTGAACAAAATCGTTGGTAATATATAGTTTAACACTTTTGAAACGAAGTAAAGTGGCTTTTCTGGTACGTTATGAATCCCTAATGCTGGTGAAGATAATAATACGCCTTGAATGGGATATTGTTTTTCTTGAAGAGCACGAATGGCCGTTAAGCCACCCATACTATGACCTAGCAAAAACACTGGCAATTCAAACGTTAACGCGTGATTGATCCATTTTTCAGCTGTTACAATGTAATCATCAAACGATTTAATAAAACCTCTTCTACCTTTATTGGTGCCTTGACCTGGCAAGTCACCATAAACGATATGAAAACCGTTATGGTTGAGCTGGTTAACTAACCACTCATAACGCCCTGAATGTTCGAAAGCTCCATGGATTAACACAATGACCGCTTTAGGGTTTTCACTTTCACGAACTAACATCCACATTCTCCTCCCATAACATAACGTGCATAAATTTTGTTATAATTATCTTACCATATTATTTATATAGGAGGGTAAAAATGATATTACCATACAAAGGACAATACCCAACGATTGATCCTTCTGCTTACATATCTGAAGACGTCGTCATTACAGGTGATGTGACGATTGGAGCACATAGTAGCATTTGGTTTAAAACAGTCATTCGAGGTGATGTTTCACCGACTAAAATAGGTCAAAACGTTAATATTCAAGACCAAAGTATGTTACACCAAAGTCCGAATCAACCATTAATTATAGAAGACGGTGTAACAATTGGTCACCAAGTGATGTTACATTCATGTATTTTAAAAGAAAACTCGTTAATCGGTATGGGAGCAACAGTTCTTGATGGAGCTGAGATTGGTGAGAATGCCTTTATCGGAGCAGGTAGTTTAGTACCGCCCGGAAAGAAGATACCAGCTAACACGTTAGCTTTCGGTAGACCAGCTAAAGTCGTTAGGGAAATTACTGATGATGACCTTAAGGAGATGAACCGGATCCGACAAACTTACATTGATAAGGGACAAGTTTACAAAGAAGAGCAACAAAATCGCAATAAATAAAGTAAAAGCTATGAGTGTCTAGTTGACGCTCATAGCTTTTATTTATCTACTCAATACCAATCTTCTGTTTCAACTGTTCTACTCGATCGGTTTTTTCCCAAGTAAAGTCTTCATCTGTACGACCGAAATGACCGTAAGCAGCTGTTTTCTTATAAACAGGGCGTCTTAAGTCTAGCATTTTTATAATACCGGCTGGACGTAAGTCAAAAGTCTCGCGAACTGCCTCAACCAAACGCTCTTCAGAAACTTTGCCTGCACCAAACGTATTAACTGAAATAGATACTGGCTGAGCAACACCGATTGCATAAGCTAATTGTACTTCACACTGATCAGCCAATCCTGCTGCAACAATGTTTTTAGCGACATATCGTGCTGCATATGCAGCTGAGCGGTCTACCTTCGTAGCATCTTTACCACTAAATGCGCCACCACCGTGACGAGCATAACCACCGTAAGTATCGACGATAATCTTACGACCTGTTAAGCCTGCATCACCTTGTGGACCGCCGATGACAAAGCGCCCTGTAGGATTAATAAAGAACTTCGTCTTCTCATCAATTAACTGTTCAGGCACAACCGGACGAATAACATGTTCCATTAAGTCAGACTTAATTTGTTCTAAGTCAATCTCAGGATGGTGCTGAGTTGAAATAACAATCGTATCAACTCGCTCTGGCTGACCATCATCATCATATTCAATCGTCACTTGTGTCTTACCATCTGGGCGTAAGTAAGGAACCGTTTCTGTCTTACGAACATCAGCTAAACGCTTAGACAGTTTGTGTGATAATGAAATTGGAAGAGGCATTAACTCTTCTGTCTCATTACTCGCATAACCAAACATTAATCCTTGGTCACCAGCACCAATCGCTTCGATCTCATCATCTGTCATTTGTCCTTCACGCTTTTCAAAAGCTTCATTTACACCTTGGGCAATGTCAGGTGATTGTTCATCTATTGATGTTAAAACAGCACACGTCTCATAATCGAAGCCGAACTTCGCACGAGTATAGCCAATCTCTTTAACAGTGTCCCGAATAATCGTTGGAATATCAACATAAGTTGAAGTCGAGATTTCTCCTGATACAAGTACTAAACCAGTCGTAATAGTTGTTTCACATGCTACACGAGCATTTGGATCACGTGTTAAAATTTCATCTAAAATAGCATCAGAAATTTGGTCACAAATTTTATCTGGATGTCCTTCTGTTACTGATTCAGAAGTAAACAACCGACGTTGATTCGACATAAACAAATATCCTCCCCAAATAATTAATTGAACGGATCTCATACCCTAGTGAAAAGCGTTCACTATCTTTATATTTTATAAACGTATTTTAACTTACCTACATCAACTTCACATGCAATAAAAAACCTTTCCCCTGCTTTGACAAGGGAAAGGTGATCGCTGCCTTTCACTCTTATCGTCCAAGGAGTCCCTTGCATCAGGATGAGCACCTGTCACATAAAGTGATGGTTGCCGAGCTTCATAGGGCCTGTTCCCTCCACTACTCTGGATAAGAGAAATACCGTTTCTGCATTATAATAACGTGAAGCGCAAATCGTGTCAACTGACGACTATTTTTTCCAATTATTTAAATACGATAAGATTAAAATAGGTATACACCCATTTTTATTAGATTTTGTGAAAATTTTATTAATAGTGTGGTTTATTTATGTAAATGTGTTACACTATTAACGAAGTTTATAAAAAAAGAATATCTATACATACAAATGTAAAGGGTGATCTAAATATGAAGACAATAAATGCGGACACACTTGTCTCTAAATTAGCTAACGATGATGCAATGCAACAGAATTTATCTATTGCCGAACTCGTCGAAAAGATCTTATCTAGAGAAGAAGGAATTCTAACATCAACAGGTGCAGTTAGAGCAACAACAGGGTTATATACAGGTCGTTCCCCTAAAGATAAATTCATCGTTGAAGATGAAGAAACGAAAGACCATGTTGAATGGGGAGAAGTTAACCAACCAATTAGCGAAGATAAGTTTAATAACTTACTTCAAAAAGTAACAGATTACTTATCAGAACAAGACGAATTATATTCATTCCGTGGATTTGCTGGTGCTGATGAAAAACACCGCTTGTCAATTAAAGTCGTTACACAATTTGCATGGCATAATCTGTTTGCCAACCAACTGTTTATTCGCCCAACAGACGAAGAACTTAAAAACCACAATACCGATTTCACTGTTATTTCTGCCCCTCACTTCAAAGCAGACCCGGAAGTAGATGGCACAAATTCAGAAACTTTTATCATTGTATCATTTAAACACCGTATTGTGTTAATCGGTGGCACAGAATATGCTGGTGAAATTAAAAAATCGATCTTCTCTGTTATGAACTATATGCTTCCACAAAAAAGTGATGTTCTATCCATGCACTGTTCAGCTAACGTTGGTGAAGAAGGTGACGTTGCTTTATTCTTCGGTTTATCTGGTACAGGTAAAACGACTTTGTCAGCTGATGAAAACCGTCGCTTAATCGGTGATGATGAGCACGGCTGGTCACAAAACGGTGTTTTTAATATCGAAGGTGGTTGCTACGCTAAATGTGTTAATTTATCAGAAGAGAAAGAACCTCAAATTTATAACGCAATCCGCTTTGGGGCAGTATTAGAGAATGTCGTAGTTGATGAAGAAACTAGACTTCCAGATTACGATGATACGAGCCTAACAGAGAACACGAGAGCGGCATATGCTATTGAACATATTGATAATATTATTAAACCAAGCATTGCTGGGCACCCGAATACGATTATCTTTTTAACGGCTGATGCATTTGGAGTATTACCTCCAATTAGTAAATTAACAAAGGAACAAGCAATGTATCATTTCTTAAGTGGTTACACGAGTAAGTTAGCTGGAACAGAGCGAGGAGTAACCGAGCCAGAAGCAACATTCTCTGCATGCTTCGGTTCACCATTCTTACCGTTACCGGCTGCAACATATGCGAAAATGTTAGGTGAGAAAATCGACCAACATGATGTGCAAGTATTTTTAGTTAACACTGGTTGGACTGGTGGCAGTTATGGTGAAGGGTCTCGAATGAAGCTAAGCCATACAAGATCTATGGTACACGCTGCATTAGAAGGCGAATTAAATAATGTCGACTATAACCAAGATGAAATCTTCGGCCTTCACATGCCAACGACTTGCCCAGGCGTACCAAGTGACGTGTTAAATCCTAAGAAAACTTGGAGCGACGCTAATGCATATGATGAAAAAGCCAAAGAATTAGCTCGTAAGTTCCACAACAACTTCAATAAGTTTGAGTATGTTCCAACTGACATTAGTCAAGCAGGTCCTACTTATAAAAGTTAATAATAAATAAAACCGTCTCGTGATCATCACAAGACGGTTTTATTTTTATCATTTATAAGCTTTTAATTTCTTTAATCGCAATTTGTAACACTTTGTCTTTCATCATAAAACTATAACGGTGATCTTTTTTAACATTTTTCGGTATATCATCTAACAAAATAGGTCCCTCTGTTTCGTAGTAATGGGGACGTTCTTCAAGCTCATCAATTTGAGCAAAATACACGTTTTTAACTATGTCTCCACCTTTACCATCGACATAATATTGACCGACGAACTGCAACTCTTTCACAATGCCACCAGTTTCTTCATACACTTCTCTTATAGCAGCTTGATCAGCACTTTCCCCTTGCTCTACTTTTCCACCAGGGAACTCTATTCCTCGGTTTTTATGCTTCGTTAATAGCCATTGTCCTTTATGTTTAGTAATAACCCAAACATGTTTAGGTTGATTTGAAAAGTACATCTCATTTTTCACGAATTTTACTGTATTTTGGTAGTAGTCCTTAAATACTTCCACTAGAACACGTTCCTTTATTATATTTTTGTCTATTCGTACTGTATATCCATTATATACGGTTGCCCTCCATCCTTCAATTGTAGCTCAATAACAATTGTATATTCTCCATCGAATTCTGTTTCATTATTTTGCTTAATTAAATAGTGTCCTGGTTCAACTTCTACCTTTTCATAATCTACACCATCTATAAACCAAGGTGGTGTTGCAGTTGGAATAATATAGAGACCATCATCTTTCTCTTCATAATAATAATCGACAAACTGATTAGTTACATGACTTGAGGCAAAATCAGAAAAGCTCTCTTTCAATTGTTCCATTGTGTCATAATTTGATACACGATAGTCTTCTGTTGTTTCTTGAACTAATTGATCCATAAATCGATCCATGACTGAAACGATATCTTCATGTGACAATTCATGTTCTGATTCATCAGATGTACTCATTTGATCTTTATTTTCAGTTAAACTGAAATGGTTCTGTTGTTCAGAAACAACTAATGACCCATGTTCAGCATTTAATTGATTATATGAAAACGGTATAGTGACAATAAGTAATGCAATAATTGTTAAATACATTAATTGTTTCATCATTTCCACCTCTCATAATATAAAACTAGTAATCTTTTTTAATATCTATATGACTACTATTCCTCTATTAGACCTTACTTAAACATAAAATTGATAGAAGTTATAAAAGGCAAAAAAAACCTTGAACCAAAAATGGATCAAGGTTATTGTTCATCTGAAATTTTATCAAACTGGTCATAGAACGGCATTGTTTCAATATGTTGTTTTGTTGCTTCATCTCCTAAATGGTGTATCATTTTATAACATTTCATAAAATGATAATCGTATGAATCATTTTCATCATCATTGTGGTACTCTTTAAAAGGGATCGTAGCTCGGAAGCCCGTAGCACCTTCTGCTCCTTTTAAATCATCGAAGAGTTCTCGAAGTGCAATAATCTCTTCGGGATCTCCGTAAATAATAAAATCATCATTATTTCCCGCTTTGTATTCAGAAATCTCACCTGATTCAATGCTTACATAAAATTTTCTTTTTTCATTTTCCATTCGCCCCACCTCTGTCCTTAATGTGCCAAAGGTGGTTTTAATTTATGCATTAGTTTGTCATTTCAAATTCAAACTGGCGTACAGTGCGTTCACTTAATCTTTTTTCATTTACTTTAACACCAATACCATGCTTCGTAGGTACTTGAACTTTCCCGTCTTTCACTTTATATGGCTTATCAATTATATCTTCTTCCCAATAACGCTGAGATTCAGATAAATCACCAGGTAACTTGAATTGTTCTAGTGAGGCTAATATAACGTTATGAGCTCGACCGATTCCTGTCTCTATCATTCCGCCACACCATAATGGCATATCCGCTACCTTAGCAAAGTTGTGAATGTTCAAGGCAACTTGATAACCTCCTACGCGTCCTAATTTGACATTAATACAGCCAGCTGCATTTAGTTCAATTGCCTGAAAAGCATCATGTTCAGATTTAACGGTTTCATCAAGACAGATTAATGTGTTCATCTCTTTTTTCAATTGATGATGATAATAAAAGTCATCTTGTCTAAAAGGTTGTTCGATCATATGTAAGTTTAAATCATCTAAATTTTTTAGATGCAACATATCTTCAGGACCGTATCCGCCATTACCGTCAAACATAATCGGTACATCACCGATATATTCTTTTGCTTTTTCTATGGTTTCTCGTTCTTTGCCTTTTTGTACTTTTAACTTGAAGCGCTTGTAGCCTTTTTTAGTAAATTCTTTCGCTTGTTCCTTTAAATCATCAGTCAAGGAAAGGACGACACCACTTTCGACTTCATCGTACTGACCACCGATTACTTCTTTCAAGCTTTTCTTCTGTTGTTTAGCGTATAAGTCCCATAAAGCTGTTTCAATTCCAGCCTTAGCCATTTGATGACCTTGAACACCACTAAACGTTTCGTGAACTTGATTAGGGTGTTCAATTTTACTTTTCTTTAAAATTGGTAATAAAAAATACCTCAACATATCCCAAGCTGTCGTTGTCGTCTCTGGTGTATAGAAAGGGTCTGCAAAGGCGACACATTCACCATATCCAACATGACCATTTTGATCATGCGCTTCTATAATAAGCGTATCACGCATAACAACTAAGCCATTAACCGTTTGAAAGGGTTTCTTCAACTTCATCCCGACTTGTCGAACGATGACTTCCTTTAAGTCCATCTTCTCACTCCTTTAATTGCTTTTGTAATTGATGACGTAACAACTTTTTAGAAGCATTACGTGGCAATTCATCAATTGAAGTCCACTTTTTTGGACATTTATATTTGGCTAAATGTTCTAAACAAAACTGCTCGAGTTTAGCAAAATCAACCGCTTCTTCAAAAACGATAAACGCCGCAGGTACTTGTCCCCATCGGTCATCTTCTTGTCCGACGACACCTGCATCTTTTACTTTAGGGTGCATTTTTAATACACCTTCTATTTCAGCTGGATATACATTTTCTCCACCAGAAATGATTAAATCTTTGCGGCGATCGACAACGTATAGAAAACCGTCTTCATCAAAATAACCGAGGTCACCTGTTTTTAACCAGCCATTAACAATCGTTTCACGGGTCGCTTCGTCTCGATTGTAGTAACCTTGAGTTACAGTGGGTCCTTTAACAACAATTTCTCCTACTTCGTTAGCTGGTTGTTCTTGTTCGTTTTGTATGATTTTTAATTGATTTGGAAAAAGGGGTTTACCAGCTGATCCAATTTTAGATAAAGCATTCTCATCATCTAACGTACAAAACTGTGAGGCCGTTTCTGTCATGCCATACGTTTGAAACACAGGGACATGTTTATCTTTTGCTTGTTGTAACAAGCCTTTAGGTGCTGGACCTCCACCTAATAACATACAGCGAAACTGCTCTGGATAATGCTCTTCACCTAAGCGATCTAACAACTGCTCCAACATAACGCTAACGACTGAAACAATAGTCACACCATTTTTCATCAAATCTTCGTGAACCGCTTCTACATCAAACGTGTCATGTAAATGTATCGGAATACCGTAGATAACACTTCGGTAAACGATTGATAACCCACCTACGTGAAACATTGGCAAACTTAACAGCCAACGATCATGGTCGTGTAACCCTAAGTTTAATGCTGAAGCTGTCGCACTCCACCAATGATTCTGATACGTCAATTGCACACCTTTTGGATTCCCTGTCGTACCTGACGTATACAAAATATGTGATGTTGATTTCAAGTTTAAATCGTCAGTCATTATATTATTAGTCTGGTTACTTTTAGGACATTGTTGCATACTCACTGTCTTAACCGCTTGTTGTGCGATTGGTTCAGCTAGATCTGACAAATCCTCATCATATATTAAGTAACGAACTTCCCCGTCTTCTAGCTGATAATTAATCTCTTGAGCTGTTAAACGCGTATTTATTAAAAAGCTCGTCACTTCGAGATAATTTAAAGCATGAATCGTAACAAGAAAATCATAACTATTTTTAGATAACAGTGCAACGTGATCCCCTTGTTTAATCCCTAAATGAGCTAAGTAGCTAGCTACACTTTTAGCGTGATTTTTCAAATCTGAAAATGTATAAGCTGTGCCGTCTTTTAAAACGACGGCTTGTTTATTCGGGGATAGTTCAGCTCTTTTAGTTAGCCAATTTATCATTTCTGTCATATTACTGACGTTCCTTTCAAGTCTAACTTTATATGTAGGAGATAGAACTAATTCTTATTACACAAAACCCGAACGAAATCATATACTGACTTCGTTCGGGTTTACCTTTTAATTACGCTCCATCAAAATGCTTCGCTTTTACCCACAGGGCACAAGTGCAACATCTGCTCAAACTCCCTACGGTCGTTTGTCGCAGTGTTTTCTTTGCCGGGGCGGCTAGTGAGCCAAGCTACTACTTCGAGTAACCTCCTTGTGCTTTGCACCGAGGAAGCCTGCTTCGAAGCATAGCTAGAAGACGCAGGTGCATCCGGTGGGGTCTCACCCAGGCCTTTGCCATGACGACCTGGACGGTCTAATGTCGGCGTTGGCCACAAATGCAGATTTCAAAAGCTTCAGCGCTTTAATTTGCGCCGAGTAACCGCAGGCGCAGGACGTGACCGCTTTTAGCCGACCAGGAGTCTACGCATTTTGATTCCGCTAAGTAATTGCTTAACTAACATCAAAAAATCAAAAGTTCGTGTTTTCACAACACATCATCCCTTTTGTCTCAACCTCTTCACTCATTTTTATGGGAAACGTGGGAATTGATCAAAGTCCGGCTTACGCTTTTCTTTAAATGCATCGCGACCTTCTTTTGCTTCCTCAGTAGTGTAATAAAGTAATGTTGCGTCGCCACCCATTTGTTGTAGACCAGCTAAACCGTCAGTGTCCGCGTTGAACGAAGCTTTTAAGAAGCGTAGTGCTGTTGGTGACTTTTCTAACATTTCGTTACACCATTGAACGGTTTCTTCTTCTAACTGATCAACTGGAACGACTGTGTTTACAAGACCCATTTCTTTTGCTTCATCAGCGTCGTATTGACGGCATAAGTACCAAATTTCACGCGCTTTCTTATGACCAACAATACGCGCTAAATATCCAGCACCGTATCCAGCGTCAAAGCTACCTACTTTAGGACCTGTTTGACCAAAGATTGCATTGTCACCTGCAATTGTTAAGTCACATACAACGTGTAGTACGTGTCCACCACCAATTGCATAACCTGACACCATAGCGACTACTGGTTTAGGAGTTGTACGGATTAAACGTTGTAAGTCTAATACGTTAAGACGTGGTATATGGTCAGTTCCTACATATCCACCATGCCCACGTACTGACTGGTCTCCACCAGAACAAAATGCTTTGTCCCCTTCACCTGCTAAAACGATTACTCCAATTTTAGAGTCATCACGTGCATAGGCAAAAGCATCGATTAACTCTTGTACCGTTAAAGGCGTAAAGGCATTACGCTTTTCCGGACGATTAATAGTAATTTTGGCAATACCATTATGCGTTTCATATTTAATTTCTTCATATTCTCTTTCAGTTACCCACTCGATTGCCATTGTCTTACCCCCTTCAATGTTATGTATGGTTTAAAAACCTACTTACTATTTTACCAAAAATTCGCGGACTTTCTACATAAACAGCATGTCCAGTTTCATCCACTATATCCATTTTAGCATTTCGTAGATTTTTTACCATTTCTTCATTTATTTTAACAAATTTTTCGTCGAATTCACCTACAATTAGTAAAACTGGTGGATTAATTTTTGCTAAATCAGGCCAAAGGTTAGGTTGGTGACCTGTTCCCATCGTCCTTAAAGACAGCGCTAACCCTTCTGCCTGCTGTGATAAACGTTCTGCTCTAATTTCATTACGTTTTTCTATTGAGAGATTAAGTTGCGTTTTAAATAGAGAGAGCGATTCCCAATAGTCGACAAATGACTCCATACCTGATTCTATAATGAAATTTGCCAACTTCTCATCTTGTTCTTTTCGTTTATTTCGGTCTGCTCCTTGTAACCCAGGGGATGCACCAACTAATATTAAAGAGCTCACAGTTTCGGGGTACATCGATGTATAAACTAACGACATACGCCCCCCCATTGAATAACCTAGTAGATTAAATTGTTTAAGGCCGATTTCAAGAAATAGTTGATTTAGTTCAACACAAGCTTGTCTCATATCCGTTAAGTTATTTATTTCTGTTTGCCCATGTCCAGGTAGATCGATTAACACCAGTCTGTAACCACTCAAATATTCAATGACATCTTTCCATGTCGTTGAAGCTCCAGTAAACCCATGTAACATGACTAACGGTTCACCTTCACCAATCGTCCTTACATAATACGTATTGTCATTAATTGTGTAATACATATTAACGTTCACCTTTATAATCATTAATTATCTGACGGACATGTCCTCTTATATCTTGATGCCATTTGAAGTTTTCATCACGATCTGTTTGTACTTCAACGACTTCAATTCCAGTAACGGGCTTACGAACTAGACGAGCTAACTGTTCATTGGACTGAGCAAAATGATAACGAACCCCGAGAGATCCAACCATTTCTTTAATTGGCGGATTAAATGGTGTGCCAAACAGTTTTTCGAAATGTTTTTTATGCTCATATTGTGGTAGAAATGAAAAGATCCCACCGCCATTATTATTAATGACGACAATTCGTAGATTCAGTTCATTTTTTATACCAAGAAGCAATGACGTATAATCATGTAAAAACGATAAGTCACCAATTAACAATGTGACCTCTTCTCCTGTTGCAGCAGCACCAAAGGCTGATGAAACTACGCCATCAATACCGTTCGCTCCTCTATTAGCTCTAACCGTTACATGCTTTTTAGCCGGGAGAAAAAATGTATCCATGTCACGGATCGGCATACTACTACCAACAAATACTGTATGGCGGTTTGGTAAGTGATCTGACAAAGTTGAAACAACTGAACCCTCAGTTAATTCATGCTCAGTGATTCTTCTTAACATCGTTTTCGTTTCTTCATCAATGGACAGCCATTCTCTAGTCCATTTTTGATCGCAAACGTAAGAGCTATTACTGCTTAACAATTGATCGATGAAATGATCTACACTACTATATACCATCCATGTCCTTGCATTCGAAGGTTCTCGGTATCCCGCTTGTTCATCAACGACGATGTGTAAATTAGGTTCATAACTCATTAACCACTGAAAATATGGTTTTGAAACCGGCATTGAGCCAAATCGGATGATGAACTCTGGTTGGTAATTTTCACGAAAATCATCATGCTTTAGCAATGCATCATATGTAGAAATGACATACTCATGAGTCTCTTCATACTGTCTTAATTGGCTTAGTGAATCTGCTAAGACAGGTATTTTCCATTCTTTTGCAAGTTTTAATACTGAAGTGATTTCTTCCTCACGTGTTAGTTCGCCACAAACAATTAATCCACGATTGTAATTAGAGACAGCTTGCAAAATATCTTCCGCTTCAAAGTCATCAATCGTCTCAAATCCGCCAGACGATTTTAAATATGGCGACTTAAACTGTCCCCATAAGTCCTTCAAAAGTAAATCGGGAATTAACGGATCTCTAAATGGAAAGTTATACTGTACAACGCCTTTATTTCGGCTGTTTGCGATCGTATAAGCCCGACTAGCTAGTCTTCGGCTATAGCCTAACATAGGTTCTGTTGCTTCAGGCAACGCCATTTCGTGATAATGTTTCACATAATCACCGTACATTTTAATTTGATCAATTGCTTGTGGTGCACCATTGTCACGTAATTCATGTGGACGATCAGCGGTTAAAATAATCAATGGTACTCGACTATAGTAAGCTTCAATTATTGCCGGGTAATAGTTTGCTGCCGCCGTACCTGAAGTACATATTAATGCTACAGGCTTTTGCTTTGTTTGCGCAATGCCTAAAGCAAAAAATGCAGCAGAGCGCTCATCGAAATGAAGCCAGTCATTAAGATGAGGGTGCTCTGAAAATAACATGGCTAAAGGCGTTGACCTAGACCCTGGTGAGATGACAACATCTTCCATACCATTTTGAAAAAGTTCATCTATAAAATAAGATAAATAATACGTTTGCTCATTCATTGTCATCGATGTACCCCCCTAAAGCTCCTAACATTGGTGAAAACTTTAAGTTTGTTTCGTCATACTCTGCTTTAGGATCTGAATCAGAAACAATACCACAACCAGCAAATAGTCGCGCTTTATGTCCTGTTAATAATGCAGACCTTATGGCAACAGCAAACTCACCGTTAAAGTTTGCATCGACCCAACCAATTGGTGCTGCGTACCAACCACGCTCAAGAGGTTCATGTTGTTGGATAAAATCCATCGCTTCTTGACGTGGCTCCCCACCTAAAGCTGGTGTAGGATGTAACGCTTTTAATGCATCAAAAATAGTCACACTTTCTTTTAATGTTCCTGAAACGGGTGTGAATAGATGCTGAATTTTGCTTAACTTCCTGATCATCGGTTGATTTGGAATAGATAGCCTATCACATAAAGGCGACACAGAATTTTGAATCATCTTAACGACATATTGGTGCTCCTCTAAATTCTTATCGTCCTTCAATAACTCTAAAGCTTTCCACTCATCTTCATCAACTGTTTGTCCACGTGATGTCGTACCAGCTAAACAAGCTGACTGAAGCTCACCACTATTCACTTCCACTAATCGTTCAGGTGTCGCACCAATAAAAGCCTGATTATTATTTTCCATAACAAAAATGTAACTACGCTCTTGTTGTTCTAACAATGCGTTCAACACTTGTTCAACAGGGACCTGTTCTTCAAAGAGCGCTTCGACTTCACGCGCTAGTACTACTTTATCAAGCTTGCCATCATTAATTTCATTAACCGCATTAACAATTAATGACTGCCATTCTTCATAAGTTAACTCGTCATTAACCTGCGCAAAGCTCATTTCCTTATTTGTGAATGGTTGTACTCCATTGACTTGATCTAACTCAGTTTCAATCATGGTTGAAACATTTTCTGCAGAGTCGTTGGGTTCTATCCATAAATTTAAAGATAAGTAATGCTTCCCACTCTTAACGGTAAGAAGGCGTTTAGGAAGCACAAACTGATTCACTGGAAAGTCATGCCACTCAGAGTGATGACGTTCATTAAAGAATGAAAAGCCACCAAAGTATATAGCTCCAGTACCTGCGATTTGTTCATTTTGAAGTTGGATCATTTGTTGTTTTTGATCCTGTAAGGCTTGTTCAATTGACTGATAACGTTCATCAGAATCCGTTGAATAAAACTGATTGGCATAACCCAAGCCAACAAAAGTTAACTCGCCATCTGCACTCGTCCAGTAAAATCGTTCACCCTTTAAATCGTCTCTACTCGCAAAGTAATCAATTGGATTAATTGAAGATACCTCAATTGTAAGCGATAAAAATTGACCTTGTTCATCTATATGACTTAAAGCTTCGTTAAGTTTTTCATTAATCGAAAGTCTTTCTATTGTAGTAAGCATGATTAATCCTCCAATAAGAAAACGGCATAAGTCACTATATAAATATAGGAAATAAACGTCTTCAACCACCTATATAAAATGTCTACCTTTCATTTTATGACTTTTTTTACGAAACGACAAGAATAACACAAAATACTCTCATTGACACAAGTCAGGCCTTTATCTAAACTTATTTTAGTACGTTAAAACAGAGAGGGATGACAGAATGAGTAAAGATCAATCAGTTCAAGAAGCCCTAGGGGAAAAACCGGGCTTCCAAGTATGGTGGCGTATGTTAAGGCCACACACACTAACAGCTTCATTTGTCCCAGTCTTTATTGGTACTGTCGCTGCTAGTATGTATATATCCATTCACGTCGGCTTGTTTTTGGCTATGTTAATAGCTTCTATGCTAATTCAAGCGGCTACTAATATGTTTAATGAGTATTATGATTATGTAAAGGGGCTTGATACAGAAGATTCAGTCGGTATTGGTGGAACAATAGTAAGAGATGGGATCCCGCCAATCCAAGTCCGTAACCTTGCCTTTATATTTTATGGCATTGCCGTCTTATTAGGCTTTTACATTTGTATTGAAACAACGTTCTGGATTGCAGTAATCGGAATTATTTCGATGTTATTCGGTTATTTATATACAGGCGGACCATACCCGATTGCTTATTCACCTTTTGGTGAACTATTTGCAGGCTTTTTCATGGGTACAGTGATTATCGGTATTAGTTATTATATCCAAACAGAAACCGTTACGACTGGAATTATTTTATTATCACTTCCACCTGCCATACTAATTGGAGCAATTCTACTTTCTAACAACATTCGTGATTTAGATAATGACAAAGAAAGCGGTAGAAAAACGTTAGCCATTTTAGTTGGAAGAGACAATGCAATACGTGTTTTAGCTTTATTTTTCATCAGTACTTATGTTCTAAGCGCTATTTTTATGATAATGGGATTACTTCCAATATGGGCAGTCATTACACTTTTAAGTGCAACGAAAGCAATTAAGGCTTACAATACGTTTAAACAAAACAACACGCCTTTAGAAATGATGCCAGGCATGAAATTTACAGCACAAATGAATACACAGTTCGGCTTGCTTTATGGTATCAGTTTCTTATTAGAACATTTATTTACTTGGATTATTTAAAAAAAGAATATCTCCATTGTCGGTTGTACAAATTATAAAGGAGGATCATTAATGGATCTAAATAACACGCTTTTCAGTACGTTAAACATTGAAGTAAAAGAAGCAACGAAAGATCAAGTCGTTTTAACGATGCCTGTTAATGAAACTGTACACCAACCTATGGGGTTCTTACACGGTGGAGCTTCTGTAGCATTAGCCGAATCTGCCGCTAGTTTAGGGGCTTTCCTCAATATTAACCCAGAGAAATACAATGTATTTGGAATTGAAATTAATGCGAACCACGTCAAAAGCAAACGTGAAGGGTTCGTATATGCAACTGCAAAACCTGTTCATATTGGGAAGATGACGATGGTTTGGGAAATTAACATAGCCGATGAAAATGAACAGTTAATCTCCACTTCACGGTGTACAATAGGTGTCGTTGAACGAACAAAATAGTGAGGTGGCATCATGTCAGAGCAACAACTGTGGAGTCTATTACGAGCAGAAATGCTTGAAGAACGTGAACAATTAGTCGACCAGATCGAAGAATTTGAAGATTCTCCAGCATTATTTGAAGAATCTGTTGGTGAGCTGAATTCAGTAGACGACCAACATCCAGGAGACTCAGCAACGGAATTGTACGAAAGACAAAAAGACACAACGTTTTATTACCGTGCCAAAGAGCAACTGAAAGAAATTGATCATGCTTTAGAAAAAATGGAAGAAGGCACTTACGGGATTTGTGAAAAAACTGGTGAAGCAATACCATTTGAACGTCTACAAGCAATGCCAACAGCACGCTATAAAATATAAATTCATTCAAAACACGTGAAACTTTCACGTGTTTTTATTTCGTAATAAAACTAATAAAAATGTTAATGAAAGGAAATAATGTAGCTAGATAGAGACTTGAGGTGAACTATGTGGTTTATCGTTTTTTACGGTTATACTTTCAAATCCCGATTTTCTTAAGACTACTACTCACCGTGCTTACTATAATGCTAATTTTCGGTTTCATCATGCATTTAATTGAGCCAAATGAGTTTAAGACGGTTTTTGAAGGTATTTGGTTTGCTTTTATTACTGGGGCTACAGTTGGTTATGGTGATTTTGTACCCCAATCAACAATAGGAAAATTAATGACGATTTTACTTATCTTAGCAGGGGGAGGTTTGTTAACGTTTTATATGGTTACTTTATCGAGTGGAGCAATTAAAAGAGAAGAGGACTATAAAAGTGGTCAAGTATCCTTTCATGGTGAAGAGCACTTTATTATAGTCGGTTGGAACGAAAGAACACGTAAACTCATTCATTTAATCGATTCGCAATATCAAAACCAAGTAGAGATTGTACTAATTGATGAAACATTACAAACAGACCCTGTTAATGATTCAAATGTACACTTTATACACGGTGATCCATCTGTTGATCAAACTTGGGAAAATGCTAATCTAAAACAAGCTAAAAAAATAATTGTGACAGCTGACCAATCAAAAGTGGAAAAAGAAGCAGACATACACACAATTTTAGTTGTTATTACTGCAAGAGGGTTGAACCACCGAATTCCCATCTTAGTTGAAATACTAACAGAGAATCAAAAGTCGAACGCTAAAAGAGCAGGAGCTACCGAGGTTATTTGTACGAACGAATCAACTAGCACATTGTTTTATCATGAATTAACAGGACATGAATATGTAAAAGCATTTGATTACGTCATGTCACTATTATCACAGCAACAATTCATCGTTCATAAAGTGGAAGAAGAATGGGTTGATGAAACCGTCTTACAATTAACCCATCAGGCAAAAGAAAACGGCAAGCTTTTAATAGGTTACATTCGTAATGAAGAAGTGATTATCAACCCACCTTCAGATGATAAGTTTCAAGCAGAAGATCGCATTATCGTGACGAAAGAGCTACTGCAATAAGGCTCTTTCGACTTTTACCATTACATCCTCTGCTTGCTTAACATATTGTTCATCTACTTCAGCGTCAGGGTCTTCAGGTGCTTGGAACTGGTTAAAAGTAGCTTGAATGTTTCCAGAATCACCTTGATGATCAATATTTGCTTCATATTTGTGGACTAATACAAACGGTTTTCCTACTCTTACATGAGCATTTTTTTCACCGATTGTACCAATTTCAGTTGTAACAGGGATTCGAATGAAAGCGTAAGCCTCATCATCTTGCTCTAATTTATGATCAAAGTAAGCATGGTCATATTCCCAGTTACCACCAACCATAAAGTCAAATCTGCTTAAAATATTTTCTATGTCTTCAAATGAGTACGCTTGGTTTTCAATTCCTGAATTCAATGTAATCATAACTTTATCACCATCTTTTTTTATTTTTTGTTGCTCATAGTGTGTACGCTTTTTTTCGATTTCATTAAAAAAAGAAATGGTAATGGCTTTGAATATGAAAATAGGCTGAGACAGAACTGATTGTAAAACACAAAACCCGAATGAAATCACCTTTTTGACTTCGTTCGGGTTTATCTTTTAGCTTCGCTCCATCAAAATGCTTCGCTTTCCGTGGGCGGCTGGTGAGCCTCCCTTGCTGCGCACTGCGGGGTCTCACCCAGGCCTTTGCTCCCACAGGAGTCTCCGCATTTTGATTCCGCTATATGACTGCTCAACTAAGCTGAAATGTCAATTGTTCGTGTTTTAATCACACTCCAAGCCTTTTGTCTCAACCTCTTGCTTAATTATAAAGACATTTGTAAGATCTTTCTTACGTCTTCTTCGTGTAATTTAGTAAAGTTACCAAATGGACCGCGTTTCATCGCGCGATCAACCATTAATTCGAGTTTAGAATCATTAATATCATAATCAGCTAAACGAGTAGGTGCACCTAATGAGCTCCAAAACTGACTTAAACGGTCAATACCTTCTAAGGCTGTTTCTTCATCAGACTTCCCTGTAGGATCAACACCAAAGACACGTGTTGCCATTTGTTTAAATCGAGATACATCAACACTTAAATTATGCTTCATCCAATTTGGGAAGAGTATCGATAATCCACCAGCATGAGGAATATCATACACAGCTGAAACAGCATGCTCAATGTTATGCGTCGCGAAATCACCACGATAACCCATTTGTAATATTCCATTAAAGGCCATTGTACCTGCGTACATAATCGTTTCTCTATGCTCGTAAGATTCTAAGTTGTTTATTAGTTTTGGCGCAGCCTCAATGATTGAACGTAATATCCCTTCAGCCATTCGATCTTGTACAGGTGAATTAGTCGGTGTATGGAAATATTGTTCTAAAACATGACTCATCATATCAACAATACCATATACCGTTTGATCTTCTGGAACCGAATAAGTATGCACAGGATCTAGAATTGAAAAGACTGGGTATGAGAATGGGGAGCCCCAACCATACTTTTCATTAGTCTCCCAATTTGTAACCACAGCTCCAGCATTCATTTCTGAACCTGTCGCAGCTAATGTCAGTACTGTACCTAATGGAAGTGCATCCTCAGGTTGTGCCTTCTTGGTCACTAAGTCCCAAGCATCTCCGTCGTACTTAGCTGCTGATGCAATCGTTTTTGCAGCATCGATCACACTTCCTCCACCAACAGCTAATATAAAGTCAATATCGTTTTCTTTACATAAGTCAGCACCTTGATTAACTGTTGTTAAGCGTGGATTAGGCTCTACTCCTCCTAATTCAAACGGTTCATAACCATTGTCTGTTAGCTTTTTCATAATGTTCGTATAGATACCGTTTCGTTTAATACTACCTCCACCATACGTAACTAAAACGCGTTTAACCCCTTCTGGAATTAAAGATGGTAACTGTTCTAATTGTCCTCTTCCAAATACTAATTTTGTCGGGTTATGAAATATAAAATTCTCCATTTGAATGCTCCTTTCTTTCCTCTCCTATTATTATGTCGGATAGGGTTTTATTTCGCAAAAGAAATACTTAAGTAAAAAAAGTGACCCCCTACTCATGTAGGCGGTCACTTCGCATTAATTGCGATAAGTTTCGCGATCTTTAGATTGTTCAATCCACTCTTCAAGTTTGTCTTTTAAAACATTGAAACCGTTGTTGTCACTATCTTGTTGAACTGGCTGTTGTGGTTGTTTAGGCTTTGATTGAACCTCAGGCTTCTTTTCTGTCGCGCGAATAGATAAAGAATACTTACCACGATCTTCTTCCACATTAATGACTTTAACTTTAACTTCATCACCTACATTAAGGTGATTATTAATATCTTTAACATATCCATGAGTAATTTCAGAAATATGCACTAAACCTTGTAGGTTTTCACCAATTTCTACAAAAGCACCATAAGGTTTAATTCCTGTTACTTTTCCTTCAACAACTTGTCCTTGTTCAATTACGTTAGTCATTTTTATCCAACTCCCACTAGTATTCTGTTATACCGTTACGTATTTTAACATACTGGTTTTCTTTATTCAAAAGCAGTTCTGACTAGAAGTCTGCTTTTGAACGCTACACAATTACATTTTGACCTTAATTTTAAAAATTATTTTAAAAACAGGTTTATAAATTTTCAATATGGTTATTACTATTAGTGTAATACTTTCTCGTATTCCCCCTTTGGCAAAGTGCTGAACACTTTGCCTTTTTTTTGCCCTTTTTTAAGTGTACGATAAGAATATGGAGGGGATACGAGATGAAGTTATCCGAGCAAACCATCAATCGTAAAAATACACGTGCAGCAAAATACGAATTTAGAGAAAAATTGTTTGGAAGTGATGACATTCTTCCAATGTGGGTCGCAGACATGGACTTACCTGCGCCAAAAGCATTACAAGATGCTATTATAAAACGTGCCGAACATAATATATATGGGTACACGACTCATGACGATCATTTACTAGAAACCATTCAATCTTGGCTTAAAAGAAGGCATGATTATGAAGTAGATTCAAAACAAATCACTTTTACACCTGGGGTTATCCCAGCTTTACATGCACTTGTTCAAGCATTTACTGAGGTAGGAGACCAAATTGTTATACAGCCTCCTGTTTATCCGCCATTTTTCTCAGTTGTTAAAAACCACGGGCGAGAACTTGTAGAAAGTCCGCTACAACTACAAGATGGACGATATAAAATGAACTTTGAGGAGCTTGAACAACAGTTTAAAGATGGGGCGAAAGCTTTCATATTATGTAGTCCTCACAACCCTGTGAGTCGAGTTTGGACAGAAGAAGAGCTTCAACAGCTAGCTGTTTTATGTGTTAAATATAATGTATATTTGTTCTCAGATGAGATCCATGCTGACATTGTTTTTAATGGACACAAACATACACCAATCGCCAAACTGAATGAACAAATCTCTGCCATTACGTTTACGTTAATGGCACCATCTAAAACATTTAATGTTGCAGGATTGCAAGGCTCTTTCGTCATTAGCCCTAACAACGAGCTAAAAAAACAGCTAGAAAAGCAATTAAGTCAGCAAGGATTTGGCTTACTTAACACGTTTGCTTATGTGGCGATGGAGACTACATTCCAGCACGGTGATGAATGGCTAGAGGAACTAATTCCGTTATTGGAGGAAAACTATCATCACTTAGACAGCGAATTACACAATCACACTAAAATCAAACCAATTAAGCCTGAAGGAACTTACTTAATTTGGCTAGATTTTAGTCAAACTGGCTACGCTCATAAAGAGATTAAATCCAAACTAAATGATGAAGCAAAGGTCGGTTTAAATGACGGTGTAACGTTTGGTAAAGATGATGGTGACCAGTTTATGCGTATTAATATCGCTGCACCGACTGAAACAGTAAAAGAAGCAACGAAACGAATAGTTGAAGCGTTTAGTGAATAAATACAAGTACCCGCTTAAGTTTATAAGCGGGTACTAATTTTCATTTGTGAATCGAGCTTTAACTATATAAGCAATATCATAATCGTCTTTATAGTCATCCCATTCTTCTAACGTATTAGCTCGGAAGCCCATACTTTGACCTTCATTTATATAGAATTTTCCAGCTAACGGTAGCTCCTCTTCACTAATTGCCATTCCATCGTTTATAGTCCAACCAAACGATGAAACTTCTCGGTCTTCCGAAATGGTATCATGACCATGACTCGTCCCGACTGATCCATTGTTCGTAATGCCGATGTTAAATGAAAAATTGTCATCTCGATCAGTAGAAAAGATGATGTGTCCTCCACTTTCAACTCCCTTTGAAAACTTGAAATCATCATCCACTAATTCACCATCAACATATTTTTCGACCCACACTTCTAACCAATTATACTCTTCACTAACATTAAATTCATGAACACTCATTTGATCTGAGCTAACTGTTGAAATTGATCGTTCTATATCTGATAACTTAACGTGTTTGATCGTATTCTCCTCTAAACCATCATTACAGGCAACTAAAAGTAATGTCATCATACTTAAAAGTAATAACAACCTATACACAAAATCTCTCCTCATCCCTTTCCTTCCATGTTAACATAAATATCCAGCAGTTTATTGTGGAGAATCTGAAAAAACCACTAAATCTGTTGCGAGCACAAATTTAGTGGTTTCTATAATTTAATTACTCTTCCTCTTCCTCGTCATCTTCACCTTCAGCTGGGTTATCTGTTTCTTCATCACCGTCATCATCTTTAGTAATTTCAGCACAAGCTACCCGATCACCTGCATCACCTGCTGGCTGACTAATCCCATCATCAGGACCTTCATGAATGATGAGGGACTTTCCACCATCTTCATTAAAAAAAGAACCTTGTCCATCAAGCAACGTTGCATCCTCGATCACATATTCATAAGTCGCAGAACCATCATCTTCTACTAATATATTCGGCATATCACCAATATGGTGACCATCTGGGTGCATCAATCCATGTTCAGCTTCTTCATCAACTGACCAATGTCCGCCCGCTGATTCAAAAGTAGGTGCTTCACATTCCGGTATTTCGTGGATGTGAATCCCTTTGAAACCTGGTGTTAAGCCAACCACTTCAACTTCAACTTCGACACCTTCTGCATCTTCAGTTAATGTAATCTCACCAATTACATCGTAATCTGTATTAATAATATCTGCTGTCGTCACTTGTGTCTCCGCTTGACATGCTGATAATAAGATAATAACTCCAACTAAGTAAACCCACTTCATTCTCATCACCTCTTCTCTATTATGGCTAGAATAAAATGGATTTAAACTTTGGGAATAAAAAAAGGTGAGCTAATCGCTCACCTTTTTAACTCACTGTTCTTTTGAATCAACGTTATGATTTTGCTGATCATGTTCATTTTGATTAGGAAATCTTTCGTTAAATGATTGCTCCTCTTTATTAGAAACTTTCACCATCCATCTATAAAACATAAAAGCTAAAATCATAAAGATGATTAGTGTTATTACAGCTGGGATATATAATGTCTTATCCTCTGGAAAATATAGAAATTCCATCATAAAGCATACACCTACTTCTAGTCACTGTTACTGCCATTGTAACAGAAGCAGCTTAATCAGTCATATGTGAATGTTTCAGCTTTATGACAATCTATTTTTTGAATTCTGTTACTAAATTCGCCATCTCAATAGCACTTACTGCCGCTTCATAACCTTTATTACCAGCTTTTGTACCAGCGCGCTCAACCGCTTGTTCAATAGTATCTGTTGTTAATACACCAAAAATGACTGGAACACCAGTATCTAAACTTACTGATGAAGTTCCTTTTGCAACTTCACCGCTTACGTAATCAAAATGTGGTGTTGCACCACGAATAACTGTACCTAATGTGATGACGGCATCATAATCGCCATTCTCGATCATTTTTTTAGTTGCTAAAGGTATTTCATATGCACCTGGTACCCAAGCTACTTCTATGTTGTCTTCGCTTAATCCGTGACGCTTCAAACCATCTAAAGCACCATCTAATAATTTCTCTGTAATAAATGCATTAAAACGACCGACTACGATCCCTACCTTTAAATCTTGTGCGACTAAGTTTGCTTCATATGTTTTCATTGTTCATCCTCCTAAAATAAGTGTCCTAATTTATCTCGTTTAGTAGCTAAATACTTTTCGTTATCTTTATTTGGTTCCATTTTTAACCCAACACGCTCGACAACTTCTAAATCATAGCCGTAAAGGCCTTTAATTTTACGCGGATTGTTCGTTAAAAGGCGCATTTTGCGAACGCCTATATCTTCTAATATTTGCGCACCAATTCCATAGTCTCGTAAATCTGCTGGATAACCTAACTTTTCGTTAGCTTCTACTGTGTCATAGCCTTCCTCTTGCAGTTTATAAGCTTTTAATTTATTTAGCAAGCCAATGCCTCGACCTTCTTGGCGCATGTAAAGAAGAACACCTTTACCCTCTTCTTCAATTTGTGTTAACGCCGCTTCCAGTTGTGGTCCACAATCACAACGGTTTGAACCAAATACATCTCCTGTTAAACATTCACTGTGTACACGAACGAGAGTCGGTTCTGTCGGTGTAATATCACCTTTCACTAACGCAACATGCTCACGTCCATCAATGATGTTCGTATAAGCAATCGCTCTAAAGTCACCAAAAGATGTTGGTAAGTTAATTTCAACAGCACGATCAACTAATTTTTCATGCATTCGACGATATTTAATTAACTCTTCAATCGTGATTAATTTCAAATCATGTTCATCAGCGATTTTACGTAATTCAGGCACTCTTGCCATCGTTCCATCTTCATTCATAATTTCGCAAATTGTACCTGCAGGCTTTCCTCCAGCTAATACAGCTAAATCGACAGCCGCTTCTGTGTGACCAGCACGACGCAATACGCCACCATCTTTAGCAATCAACGGAAAGATGTGACCAGGACGTTTAAACTCTGTCGGAACAACATCATCTTCTACTAATCGCATAATCGAATGCGAGCGTTCAGCTGCACTAATACCTGTAGTCGTTTCAACATGGTCAATACTGACAGTAAACGCAGTTCCGTGACTGTCTGTATTGACATCAGCCATTAACTCCAATTGTAATTGGTCAGCTTTTTCTTGCGTAATTGGAGCACAAACTAACCCGCGTCCTTCCTTAACCATAAAATTGACCACTTCTGGTGTTGTATGTTCTGCTAAGGCAACAAAGTCACCTTCATTTTCACGATTTTCATCATCGACGACGATGACGACTTTCCCCTGTTTTAAATCTTCAATTGCCTCATGTATTGAATCAAACATAATGCCCCTCCTATTGGTTTAGAAAACCTGCTTCACGTAAGGCTTCCATCGATAACCCTTGTTTTTTCTCCTCTTGATTCGGGTTCATTAATTGATAAACGTATTTTAACAACATATCACATTCAATGTTGACGAGATCACCCGTATACTTTTTCGTTAAAATTGTCGCGTCTTGAGTATGAGGAATAAGTGAAATCGTAAACGTATTTCCTTCTAAACCGAAAATCGTTAGTGATGTCCCATCAACACTGACAGATCCTTTTAACATCATGTACTTAGCTAAGTCTGGGTCAACTTCTATATGGAAATACTCAGCATTATCCTTCGTCTCACGATTAACAATTTTACCTAGCCCATCGACATGACCTGAGACGAAGTGACCCCCAAAACGGCCATCACTTGGCATTGCGCGCTCTAAATTCACCTTCGATCCGACTGTTAAACTTTTTAAAGCGGTATGGTGAAATGTCTCTGGCATAATATCTGTATTAAATGATGTCGTTGAAAACTCAGTAACTGTTAAACATACACCGTTAACTGAAATACTATCACCGAGTTTAACGTCTTTTGTAATTTCGTTAACTGAAACCGTTAATTGTAAAGACTCAGAACCTTGTTTTATATTTTGAACCGTTCCAACTTCTTCAACAATACCTGTAAACATTAGTCTGCCCCCTTTTCTTGCGGTCTAGCTGTAATTTTAAGATCAGGACCTACCATTTCGACATTTTGAAAGTCGACTTGGACAGAATCTTCTACCTGGTCAAAACCTAATTGATTGTAGAAAGCTTTACTAAACTCACCACCAATTAGTTTCGGTGCCATATATAAATGAATTTCATCGAATAGCTGTTTTTGGATAAACTCTGAATGAATCGTCGAGCCACCTTCTACATAAACACTCATGACTTTTTCTTCTTTTAGTTTATGTAATAGCTCTTTTATATCAATGCGTTCTGTATCCATTCGCCACACTTTAGCATGGTCGATCGCACTGATTTTTTCTTCTTTTTGGTGTTCAGCTTGTTTAGCACAAACGACAATTGTATCCGCTTGATCATTTGTTAATAAGTTTGCATCTAATGGAATTGATAAATTCGTATCGAGGACGATACGTGTAGGATTTAAACCTCCGTGGGGCAGACGGGTGGTTAATTGAGGATCATCTCGTAAAACGGTTTTACTTCCAACTAAAATTGCCTCATGTTGATGACGATGAACATGTACGTCATGTCTTGATTCAATACTTGTGATCCATTTGCTGTCGCCGCTATTTGCTGTCGTTTTTCCATCCATTGAAACAGCCGTTTTTAGCGTGACAAATGGTCTTTTATGTTTCATAAAGTGGAAGAATTTTTGATTTATGTCTTGAGCTTGCTCTTCTAATAAACCAACTTCTACTTCTATACCTTCATCTATTAGCCATTGAATACCTTTCCCAGCTACTTTAGGGTTTGGGTCTAAGGTTGCGACGTAGACCTTTTTAATCCCTGAATCAATAATTGCCTTAGCACAAGGTGGTGTTTTGCCATAATGAGAGCATGGTTCTAACGTAACAAACATCGTTGCTCCATTCGCCTGTTCTTGTGCTTGATGTAAAGCATACACCTCAGCGTGTGGTTGACCTGGTTGTAAGTGAGTACCTGTACCAATAACAACCCCATCTTTTACGACAACCGCTCCAACTGAAGGGTTCGGTCTCGTTTGTCCAACCGTTAATTTGGCTAAATCAATGGCATGTTGCATATAAAATTGTTCGTCTTTCAATCGTTAACCCCCTTTATAGAACCGGGTCACGATTTGATCCTTCTCCCATCCAGACTTTAACTGTCGGCTCCAGATTCACACTGGGATCCACCGTACGAATACGGGTCACGGACTGAGAACCTTTTATGGTTCAACACCGCCGGTCGGGATTTTCACCCTGCCCCGAAGAATCAATACTCAATCTAGATGACTGAATACATTTAATTCCTACTTTTTCTTTTGCAATTGTGTCTTAAAATGACAAAAAACTTATTTATAAATTTTATTATAAACTACATATATTGATTATGCTATCATCCTGTTTCATTTTTTCAGCTAAAACGTTTAAAACAAAATTTCCATGGGAATGAAACAAATAAATACACGAAAAGGAGCGGATCAAAATGGAACTAAGAAAAGTATTAAACCAACTAGAACATTATCAGAGTGAAAAGCCAAACCGTGTATTTACAATGTATTTAAATACGGACCTTGCCGACCAAGACCAACAGGGTGGTGAATGGAAAATTCACCTTAAAAACGGATTAAACAATTTTGAAAACTATTTACAAGAAGATGGCGACTCAGATGAAAAGCGAAATTTCTGGGCAGTTAAAGAAAAAGTTGAAAAGTTTATGGAAGAACACCAAAAAGACCTTAAGAAGAGTGTCATCATCTTCGCAACAGGTGAAGGCGACATTTGGTTTGCTGACACATTGCAAATGCCAGTTGAAACTGAGTTTTATTGGGAAGATGCACCGGTGTTGGATCAATTGAAAACATTAAATGAACAATTCCCAAAAACAGGTATTGTATTAACACAAAAAGATCACATTAAATTAATCGATGCAGAGTTAGGCTCAGTTAAAGATACCATGTTATACGAACTTGATTTAAATACAGAAGATTGGAAGCAACACGTTGGTCCACACCACGCTGACTCTAACTTAGGTTCAGGCGGCGCAAAATCAGCCAAAAAAGATGAAATTGCTGATCGATTTGAGGAAAACCGTTCTCGTTGGTATAAATCAATCGCACCGAAAATCGATCAATTAGCAAAACAACATGATTGGGATGAAATTCACTTAATCGGTAGTTCTGATGAAATTGACGAACTAGAGAAAAATATGAACAAACCGATTGAAAACAAGGTGAATAAAAACTTACTCGATCACGAAGAAACTAAAGTATTAGAAGAAGTTATGTAAAGCTTAACGAGTCGGACAAGTGATTGTTCGGCTCGTTAATTTTTCTCTACATAAATAAATAGAACAAGGAAAGAAATACTTATTGTAGTATAGCTACTTTTAAGAAGAATTGATTGAAAATAATGAATAAGACTAAAAGATGTTTTATAAATTGTTTGCGCTTTTCTTTTGTGGTAGCTTAATTAAGTAAGAACACTTAAGGAGGAAATTTAATTATGAGTACACATATTGGTGCTAACAAAGGCGATATCGCTGATAAGATTTTACTACCTGGAGACCCGCTTCGTGCTAAGTATATCGCTGAAACATTTTTAGAGGATGTGACTTGTTACAACGAAGTACGTGGTATGTACGGTTATACAGGTACATATAAAGGTGAACGTATTTCAGTACAAGGTACAGGTATGGGAGTACCGAGCATCGCAATCTACGTAAACGAACTTATCCAAGAATACGACGTCCAAAAGTTAATTCGCGTTGGTTCTTGTGGTGCACTTACAGAAGACGTTAAAGTACGTGATGTGATCTTAGCTCAAACAGCAACAACAGATTCTCAAATGAACCGTATGGTATTCGGTGGTGTTGATTACGCCCCTGCTGCTGATTTCGGATTACTTAAGAATGCTTATGACGTAGGTGAAGAGCGCGGCCTAAACTTACGTGTAGGAAACGTCTTCACAAGTGATAGCTTCTACCGTGATAACGCGATGGAACTTTTCAACAAATTAGCTGAATATAACGTATTAGCAGTTGAAATGGAAGCAACAGCTCTTTATACAATCGCTGCAAAATACAACCGCGAAGCATTAGCTGTTTTAACAGTAAGTGACCATATCATTACAGGTGAAGAAACAACAGCTCAAGAACGTCAAACAACGTTTAATGACATGATCGAAGTTGCACTAGATGCAGCAATTAAATAAGTGTAATTCTAACTCTCTTATGATTAGTTCATAAGAGAGTTTTTTTGTGAGCCCTAATTTCTGGAGCGCTGATAAATAACTCGTGTGCGCCAATAAATTTCTGCGAGCGCTGATAAATAACTCGTGTCTTTTAAGCCCCCTTAATCCTTTGGACACCAAAATTGGAAAAGCTTACAATGTATTTAATCTAATTTTGGGCAATGAGGAGGGATAAAATGGGTA
>NZ_JAUSUP010000016.1 GCF_030814115.1 Alkalibacillus filiformis | reverse complement strand
ATTTATCAGCGCTCACAAAAATTTATCAGCGCTCACAAAAATTTATCAGCGCTCACAAAAATTTATCAGCGCTCACAAAAATTTATCAGCGCTCAAACATAAAAAAAGCGAACGTCATTCGACGTTCGCTTCATTTACTCGAAAGCATCTTTATTCCTTAATTTAATAATTCGATAGATGTGGCTGACGATTACTTTCGCTACTGCATAAGTTGGAACCGCAATAATCATCGCTAAAATTCCACCGAATCGTCCCGCAAATAGCAACAGGAATATAATCGTAATTGGATGTATTTGTAGTTTCTTACCCATAACTTGTGGTGCGATTAAATTACTTTCTAATTGCTGGATAATGACAACAATAATGATAACGAGTAATGCTTGGAATGGCGATTCTAACAATCCGACGATAACGCCAGGAATTGTCCCGATCCACGGTCCGATAAACGGAATGAAGTTTGTAAACAAAGCAATAACCGCTAAAATAAGCGCAAAGCGTAGGTCAATGATCGTGTAACCGATAAAAACGAGCACTCCGACAAAACAGCTTACGATGATTTGACCTTGAATGTATGAGCTAAGTGCATCATCCATCTCATCTAAAATACCTTCAACATCCACTTTATAACGTTTCGGTAAAAAGCCAATGACACGCTTCGGAAGACGCTCGCCATCTTTTAACAAGTAAAACAATATAAAAGGGACGACAATAATCGAAATTAAAATGTTCGCGACAACACCGAGATAGTGCGTAATTTGTGATGCAATCGTTGAAAGAATGTTATCTATGTTTTGTTGTAACCCTTCAAAAAACTCGGTGATGGCATCCTCCTCTGGTGATATGCGGGAAAACCAGTCACTAGCTTGAATGCTTAACAACATTTGATTCGCATCTTCAATTAAATCCGGTAATGTGTTAACTAAATTGTTAAATTGTCGTTGCAACTCTGGTGCAATGACCATCACTAAACCTGTAACAATACCAAGCCCTGCAACGAAAACTAACAAAACAGATAACGGCCTTGGTATGTATTTTGATGAAAAGTCCACAAAAGGACGGGTTAAGTAGTATAAAATTCCAGCGATAATAATAGGTATAAATAAGGTTTGAAAAAGCACAAAAATAGGCTGAAAAATAAAACTAACTTGTGTCGCTAGAAAAACAATTAAGAAAACTAAAATAATACCGTAACCAATTCTAAACCATTTTCCATCTGGCATTAAATCTCACCAACTCTCTTTGGTTTCTCTCTCCATTTGTTACTATTCTAATATAGCGGAAAAAAATGTGAAACTATTATCTATTATTATATCTAATTTTGACGGTTTATATAAGTTTTAGAGTAAATTAAAATGTGTTTTTCTTTAATTTTTTTAGATTTTCGTGCATAATTATAATAAACAGAATATTCAAACTTTTAATGTTGGGGTGGTGGCCATGCAATCGGTAAAAATGTTAAAACCTTATTATGTTAAGAAAGATGAGCGGTTTGTCCGTATTATATTAGCTTTCCAATACTTTTCAGTTGTGATGGATGACCAGCTATATCATTTCATTCCGTTAGAGGCTAGAGAAATTGTCATTGATCGTTACAATCGTGAAATTGTCAATAAACAGGATCAATTTGTGTTTCAAAAAGGGGTTAACTATATTAAGTTGCCACTCTATAAACTGATGAGGTTTGAATCGTTTGAAGAGCAGTTAAATAATATTACAGACGAGTATTTTGACGAGCAGCCCCGTGTGACACAAGCAGAAGTAGATTTAGTCATATCTCATTTGGTAGAGCAAAATGTATATCGCCTAATTGATCAATCACTATTGCAAGGAGATAAGGATCAGTTTTTAGAGTTGACTGGTTATTTATATTTAAATGAATAAATAACTAAACGGGGTGGCGATCACCACCCCGTTTAGTTATTAAGTTACTTTGTTTGATGCTAAAAACTCTTTGACGTCTTCTTTACTAATTCCGGCCTCTCTAGCTTCTTTCATTAGCTGAACCCATTCGTTGTCAAGCCCCTTCTGTAAACGAATCTCCATAGCCAATGTACGCATACTCATTCCCCCAACAGATGAGGTAGCCTTGCAATCATAGTTTTCCCCTTAGACCAACAGCTTTGCGTCCCCTTTTTTCAAAAGGTTTGCCTTTTTCTACACCGAAATTATTATTCTAACTATAATACTATAGTTATTTTCAATGATTTAATAGCCCCTTTTCATCCAAAAATTTCTACAAAATAATAGGTTGTTTTTGAATTTCATGGATAAAAGAACCTAAAATGTCAAAAAGCTTCACTTTCTTCTAACCAACTATTAACCTCTTTGAAAATAGAATTCTTAATATGATCTTTCCTTGTTTCATATTGTTCTTTAAATTCATCGATTGTTTGTTTAGGAATTAAATGATCATTGGCTGCTGATTCCATTTCTGCTATAAGTGTTTCAAACTGTCGGTCAGCTTTTTCTTCTATTTCATTTGCTTCGCGTTCATACTTCAATAGGTTAAACCCTTGGGTTATAATACTTTGACCTGACCCAACTTCATCTATTATATCGTCTTTCAATGACTCAATATCACTTAAGATTGATTCTTCTAATTCATTAAATTGATCTTCATATTGCGCAACTAAATCTGTTTCTTCCATATGAATGACTTGGTTAGAATAGGAAACTTCCAAGTAATCTTCTTCATTAATTTGGGCATATGTATGTTCACCTACTTCATCTTCATTTCCTTCATGGTTATAGGGTGAGCCCGAGAAGTCCAAGTAATGAAATGAGAAGTGATAAACGGCATAAGCGGTAATAAAGGTCATAATTAAAAAAGTTTTGCGCATCGTAGACGACCTGCCTTTCTGAAAGCATTGTTGCCCAATTAGCTAAAATTTATACCATCAAATTTAGACATTTTAAGTCATTTTTCACCATATATTGTTCTTCTATAAAATCCCGCCCGTTGTTAGGAGAAGATTCTTATAAATGCTCTCAAATAATAAGGAAGTTCCTATTTTCAAACCTATTTTCAGTGTGGGATAATAAGTGTCGAAGTTTTAAAAAAATTCAATAAAGGAGTTTTCTGTGTGAGTGGTAAGAATTTAACAAGAAAGAAATTAGACAAAACACTCAAACCACATTGGGTATGGGCGATCGCACTTGGTTCGTCGATCGGTTGGGCATCGTTTGTTATGCCTGACACTTGGATGGGTCAAGCCGGTCCATTAGGTGTTATTTTAGGTTTAACAATCGGGGCATTGCTGATGATTATTATTGCAATTAGCTATGGCGTGCTCATTCGTAATTACCCAGTGTCAGGCGGGGAGTTCGCCTACGCTTTTTTAGGTTTAAGTCGATTACATGCGTATATTAGTGGGTGGTTTTTAACGCTAGGTTACATATGTATAGTCGCACTTAATGCAACTGCGTTCTCATTAATGCTTAAGTTTATTTTTCCGAATTTTATCGAACAAGTTAAAGTTTATGAAATTGCAGGTTGGGAAGTTTATTTAACCGAAATTATTATAGCAAGTTTATTAATTGGTATTTTTACATTATTAAACATAAGAGGGACGACGATTTCAGGTCGATTGCAATTTATTTTTGTTGCTATATTAATCGCAGGTGTTTTAACGATTACAATCGGGATGACATCAAGTGGAGAGACATCATTTAGTAACTTAACGCCAGTGTTTACACCGGAAATATCCGCGCTTGCTGCCATATTAACTATTGTGGCGATCGCACCGTTTGCTTACGTTGGGTTTGATAACGTACCGCAAGCGGCAGAGGAATTTAAATTTTCCTCGAAAAAAGCACTAACGCTAATCGTATTAGCTATTTTCTTTGCTGCAGCCATTTATTCATTAATGATCGTTGCAACGGGTGTCGCCATGCCGTGGCAGCAACTTTCTGAAGCGAACCACGCTTGGGGAACGGGTGTCGTCGTACAAGAAGTATTAGGTACAGGTGGATTAATTGTGCTAGCAACGGCATTATCAATGGGGATTTTCACTGGTTTGAATGGTTTCTTAATTTCATCAAGTCGTGTGTTATTCGCTATGTCGAGAGGTAAAGTGTTACCGAAAGCGTTCTCAAATTTACACTCGAAGTATAATACACCTTACTTTGCTATTATTTTTGCTGCGATTGTTGCGATTATTGCACCGTGGTTTGGACGTGAAGTATTAGGTTGGATTGTAGATATGTCATCAGTCGGTGTATCGATCGCCTTTTTCTACACAACGTACACAGCTTATAAACTATTGAGGTGGAATGACAAAGATCCTAAATACGACCCAGAATTACACATCGTTTCACCTGGTAAAAAAGTTGTGACACTGTTAGGGATGGTTGCCAGTTTATCATTCTTAATATTGTTATTGTATCCAGCATCACCAGCCGCATTAGGGATTGAATCACTAATTGCGTTATTAGTTTGGGTTGTAATTGGTGCCATTTTCTATATTGGGCGTCGGAAAGAGCTGATGAAATACACGAGAGAAGAGTTAGCTTACTTAATCTTAGGAGAAGAGAAGTTCAAGTTAAATAAAGACCAAGATAAATAATAGTTATTAGATTATAATTATTATAAAAAGTTGTTTAAACTTTTGGTTATTTACTGATTTGTTCTTCAATATTCGAATTTATTTATCAATGCCAAAAGGATTGTAAAAGGTATATAACTATAATAAAATGTAATTAACCTCGATCATAAAGGTTGATTAGACGCTATCTTTTTTCTTGGCCACCTAATTTATTTAGGTGGTCCTTTTTTTGTTTTAAGAGCTTTGGTGCAATAAAAAAAGCTAGAGTTTAACCCTAGCTTTTAAAGACCTTGATCTTCTTCTTCATTTTCTTTTGCCTCAACATATTGGCTATCAATTTGTAGATGAGCTCGTAACTCTCGACTAATATCACTAATGCTACGTTCATCTAAATCAAAATAATAAATGTCATTAACCCACAAATCACTACCATCAACTTGGTGCTGTTCAATTTCAAGTCCATCGTTACCTGTTACGTATTCGTGTAAACTAACGAGTTGACTAAATGAAATATTCGTTGTCATTCGGTCACCAATTGATTCAATCAACGAATTGTAACGGGTAATAGAGGAAAACGATAAAGTTTGATCAATAATAGATTCAAGTATTTCCATTTGGCGGTTACCACGTTCAAGATCATTGTCGTGTTGTCTCGTCCTTGCCATCGCAAGCGCTTCTTCGCCATTTAACGTTTGTTCACCTGGGTGAATAACAACCGTTCCTTCGTCAGTACTATCTAATTCTTCTAAATAGTATGGCACGTCAAACTCTATTCCACTTAAAGCATCAACGGTATCGACAAACGCCATAAAATCTAACCTAACATAATAATCGACCGGAACATCTAATAAATCTTCAACTACTGAGACGGTTTCATCAAGCCCACCAAAACCATGTGTGTGATTGATTTTATCCTTTGAATACTGATAGCTAACATCGACATATGAATCACGTGGGATGCTAACCATATTAACTGATAAATCGTCCTTGTTAAATGTAGCTAGAACAAGTGCGTCTGCTAAGCTTGACGTACCTTGTCTTGTATCACTATCATCGACACCGACGAACAAAATAGAAATATTGTCTTCACTCGGGTCAACTTCTTCTTCACGTTGTTCAGAGTGTTCGCCTCGTTCAAGATCTTGATATGATTCTGTTACTGCTTTTTCAGCTTCTTGATAAAGGTTGAAAAAGTAATAGGTAACACCACCAGCTGCTAGTAGGAAAGTAACTAGTGTCGTGATTAATAATTTTTTCTTAAAACTCATTCCGGATTCCCCTTTTATATTTGAATATCACGCTCAATATATTTTTTCTCACCATCACGCATTTCAACTTGATCACTCGTGAAATCAATAATCCAGCCCTTGAACGAATCGACCTCTGATACTGGAACTAAGACGTGGAAAGATACTTGCTCAGCATAATCGATGTTTTCAATTAACTGCTCATGGTTTCTTAGTTCATTTTCAAGCTTTCCAAGCATACCATAGTCAGCAGTAATAATAACTTCTCGCATTAAAGATCGTTTAACAACACCAATCTGACGGATCGCTTCTGAAGTTGAATTGGAATAAGCGCGTATTAAACCACCTGCACCAAGTTTAACCCCACCGAAATAACGAGTGACGACAATTGCTGTGTCCTTTAAGTCCATTTGTTTTAAAACTTCAAGCATTGGCACACCAGCTGTACCACTCGGTTCTCCGTCGTCTTGTGCTTTTTGGATTAAATTTTGTTCACCAATCATGTAAGCAGAACAATTGTGTGTTGCACTGGCGTGTTCTTTTTTGATTTTTTGTATAAATGCTTGCGCTTCTTCTTCAGTTTCGGTACGTTTGATATGACCGATAAAATGAGATTTTTGTATATTGATTTCATGTTTTCCTTCATTTTTTACAGTTAAGTAATATTCTAACATAATGATAATCCTCCTAAACTATCATTATATATAAACAAAATATGATGGGCAATTATATAGACGTATTTTATACCGTTTTAGTTACAGGGAAATATAAAAAAATACAAAATAAATCAAAACCCCCAAAAGTTTTTGCATAAAAAACGAACAATATAGTCATAATGGTGGAGGAATCTCTATGTCAAAAGTTTTAGAACAAGACCAAGCCCTTAATAAAATCATCGAAGAGATGGTCAATGTCGTTTCAAATAGTAAAGAAGAAATATTTGACCTCGGTGAAAATGCGCGTAAAGAACAACAAGAATTAGCTAAAGAAGTTCTGCAAATTCGTAAAGATGTTAGTAAAATGATTGATGAAAATGATCAATTGGAGCGAAGGTTAAAGTTAGCTCGTCAAAGGTTAACAGAGGTTAGTCGAAACTTTAGTAAGTATTCTGAAGAGCAAGTTCAAAAAGCATATAGCGATACGCATGAATTACAAACAAAGCTCGTCGTCCAACGTCAACAAGAAGTTGGACTTATTAAGCGACGAGACGAGTTAGAGCATCGTATTCGTGGTTTAAATGAAAATATTGAGCGAACAGAAAACCTTATTGGTAAAATTAACGTCGTATTGAATTACTTAACTAATGATTTTCAGAATGTTAATGAAGCAATCACTTCAGCTAAAGAGAAGTATGAATTTGGATTGCAAATTATCGATGCACAAGAAGAAGAACGAAGGAAATTATCTCGAGAGATTCACGATGGCCCAGCGCAAATGTTAGCTAATGTTATGATTCGCTCAGATATTGTACAGAAAACAATTCGTGAGCGTGGCGTTGACGAAGCCTTGAAAGAAATGAAAGACGTTAAGGAAATGGTTCGTGGTGCTTTGTATGAAGTGCGAAGAATTATCTATGACTTAAGACCAATGGCGTTAGATGATTTAGGTCTAGTTCCGACATTGAGAAAATACTTATCTACAATTGAAGAATATCACAAACTAAAAGTTGAATTTAAACCAAACAAAGACGGAGATCGTTACTCACAAAAATTTGAAGCAGCTGCTTTCCGATTAGTGCAAGAAGGTGTTCAAAATGCAATTAAACATGCTAATACGAGCTTAATTCAAGTGCAATTTGAACAAGCCTATAATAAGTTGAACATCCATATTGTTGATCATGGGAAAGGGTTTAATGTCGATGAGAAAAAAGAAAATTCTTTTGGCTTAACAGGAATGCGTGAGCGTGTTGAAATGTTAAATGGTCAAATGGACATTAAGTCTACAGAGGGTAAAGGGACTAAAGTATCGATTTCATTGCCGATTATTTATTAATAATTCAAGTTATTTAATAAATTTGCATGAAATAGTACCTAGATAACCTTAATTGTAGTATAATTATATTATTATTTTACGGGGGATAAAGAGCGGCTTGAGTAACGATTAGGATTGAAGGAGGAGTAACATGTCAACAAATATCGTTCTTATAGACGATCATAAACTTTTCCGAGAAGGAATTAAGCGCATCTTAGAGTTTGAGGAAGATTTTAACGTCGTTGCTGAAGCTAGCGATGGATCAGAAGCTTTAGCCGTTATCGAGGAAAATCAACCAGACGTCGTTATTATGGATATAAACATGCCGGATGTTAATGGAGTAGAGGCTACTAAACAATTAATCGATCAGCACGGTGACCTTAAAGTCATTATTCTATCAATCCATGATGATGAATCTTACGTTACACACGCTCTTAAATCTGGTGCACTAGGGTATATGTTGAAAGAAATGGATACTGAAGAACTAGTGAACGCCATTAAAGTCGTCAGCAAAGGTGGATCATATATCCATCCGAAAGTGACGCACAGGTTAATAAGAGAATATCGCCGACTTTCAAATGTTGGTGGCGAAAGCCAAGACGCAGCATTTGAGTATATCGAATATCGTAAGCCCCTTCATCTACTTACTCGCCGTGAATGTGAAGTTTTACAATTGATGACAGATGGGCGCAGCAATAGAGGGATTTCAGAAGACCTTTATATTAGTGAAAAAACGGTGAAAAACCACGTATCTAACATTCTTCAGAAAATGAATGTGAATGACAGAACGCAAGCTGTCGTTACAGCGATTAAAAATGGCTGGGTACTTGTAAGGTAGAAAGACACCACTCACAAATTGTGAGTGGTGATTTTTTCTTTTATGTACGATATTTAAAATTACCGATGCAAAAAAGTACACGTTATTGTAAAATATGGATTAGGGAGGTCGATGGTATGAAAACAGCTGTTTTAACTGATAGCACGGCATACATACCTCAAGAACAATTAGATCATTGGAATATATATATGGTGCCGCTCAGTGTTACATTTGGTGATGAAAGTTATCGTGAATTAGTTGATATTACAACTAGAGAGTTTTACGAAAAAGTAAGAACGGAAAAAGATTTACCGAAAACAAGCCAGCCGTCTGTAGGGGACTTCACAACGAAATTTGAAGAGATCGCCAACGACTATGACGCCGTTGTTTCAATCCATTTATCAAGTGGAATTAGTGGAACATACCAAGCAGCTGTTTCAGCAGGTGATATGGTTGAAGGTTTAGAAGTTCATCCATTTGATTCTGAAATAAGTTGTATGGCACAAGGCTTTTACGTACTAGAAGCGGCTCAAATGGCCCAAGATGGTGCAACACCTGAAGAAATTTTAAATCGTCTTAAAGAAATGAAACAAGACATGAGTGCATACTTCATGGTAGACGACTTAAGCCACCTTGCACGCGGTGGTCGTTTAACAGGTGCACAAGCAATGGTCGGTAGCTTGTTACAAGTGAAACCTTTACTTCACTTCGAAGATACAAAAATCGTCCCATTCGAAAAGATCCGTACGAGCAAAAAAGCATACAAACGTATGGAAAACTTATTAAAAGAAGCGGCAGATGAAGCTGATGAAATGAAAGCTGTTATCATCCACGCCGAACGAGAAGAAATCGCGAAGAAGTGGAAAGACGAGCTATCCGAAAAATATCCAAACGTAGAATTTACTATTAGCTACTTCGGACCAGTAATCGGCACACACCTCGGAGAAGGCGGCATCGGCTTAGGTTGGTATAAAGTTAAATAAAAGGTACGCAGATGAGACAAGCTCATCTGCGTTTTTTTTGTTGGAGTTAGTGAGCGCTGAGAATATGCACAAGCGCCGATAAATTTACGTGAGCGCTGATAAAAAATCGTAAGCGCCGATAAATCATATGCAAACGCTGATAAAAAATCTTGAACACCAATAAAAATACCTAACCGATCCCCAAAATTAATCCAAAACACTTCTCTTTTTATAAAAAATTAACTATAATATTGTTTTAGAAAGGAAGTGTTCTATGAAATGATTTTATTACCTCAACAAAAACCCTCGAGTCTAGCTCAGCTAGAAGTAATCGCCCCTCGTCTAATGAAACATTCCCCAGTTTATCAAAATGTTCGCGACCGATATCGCCGTGAAAAGTCAGGCTATGATGGAGAGCGATCGCTAAATTATTATTTCAACTTCTTACCACAAAACGCCATCTATTTACATGGCCTCCGTGTCGAAGAACGGCAATTCACTTTCCAAATTGACCATTTAATACTATTCCCTAACTTTTTCCTTATAATCGAAGTGAAAAATAATGCTGGCCTCATCAAGTACAACACGGAAACCGGAGTGCTTAAGTGCATTAAAAGTGATGGAACTTATGAACATTATGGCGATCCGTTTATCCAAGCGAGAATTCAGCGTTTTAAACTAAAGAAACTCCTTGAACCATCTGGATTCACTGTTCCTCCGATCCACACGTTAGTCGTCTTTTCACACCAAGATGCAGTTTTAGAAATTGAAGGCCACCAGCCAGATCTAATTATCAGCCAACGCCTTCCATGGAGAGTATCCGAGTTAGAACAAAAATATACCACGCCTATATTCTCAAATGATGAATTACTTAATGTAGGAAAGATGCTAAAAACCAAACATCAACCTAAAGAAGTCGACATCATGAAAGAATGTAATGTTAAGAAGGAACATATTAGAAATGGCGTTTGGTGTACTAATTGTAAAAAATATATGATGAAACGTATAAATCGTAACTGGAGATGCCCATCCTGTAAGCACAAAGATCCTAATGCTCATATAAATGCCTTAGAAGAGTACAAGCTGATCTTCGAGAGTGAAATTAAAAATAAACAAGCTAGAGAGTTTCTTCAAGTACCAAATGATGTAGCCAAAAGATTGTTGAAGAAAACGTGCTCCTCTTATGTAGGGGAGAGGAAGTCGAGAGTTTATACATTATCCTAGCTTATGAGACAAGAGCTGATCAACTCGTGTGAGCGCTGATAAATATTTACGAGCGCCGATAAATTTGTTTGAACGCCGATGAATATTCCGTGAGCGCTGATAAAAATGTACGAACGCCGATAAATATTCAACGAGCGCTGATAAAAAACTCTGAGCGCTGATAAATGCTTACCACCACGCCCACTGTATCTATAAATCTTCAGAGAAAGGACCAATCCTATGACAACAACTCCCCCATTAATAGAAGACCTCGCAAGGAAATTTTCTACTAAACTATTACTCAAACATGAACTCAATCTATCAGAGCATCGATTTCAATACCTAATAGACCAAAACTACCTACAAGAAGTCGACGGAATCCGCTCAACCCTCAACTTTCACGAATGCAACCGTTGCTTCAACAAAAATCAATCCCTATTCGGTAAAATTCCACAACACGCCCGCGCCCCGATCACCTACTGCAAAAAGTGTATTCAGATGGGGCGAGTAAGCACAAAAGAATCGCTCTATAGGTGGACCGGTACACACCCAATGCGTCACAAAGTCATGAACCCTCTTAAATGGAAGGGGATCCTAACCCCGTTACAAGAAAAGGCGTCACAAAAAATGGTTGAAGCCGTCAACAATCAATCCAAGCTATTAATCTATGCCGTTTGTGGTGCTGGTAAAACAGAAATGCTTTATGCCGGGATCCAAGAAGCGATCAAGCAAAATAAGAGAGTGTGCGTTGCGACACCACGTGCTGATGTTGTAAGGGAGCTTGCGCCACGATTACGTCGTGACTTTCCAACGATTCACTCGTCTGCATTGTACGGTGGTTCAACCGAGCGCGACCAGAACAATCATTTAGTGATCGCAACAACTCATCAACTGCTACGCTATGAGAATTCTTTTGACCTCATGATCGTTGATGAGGTCGATGCATTCCCTTACCACCGTGACAAAACACTACCGAAAGCAGTCACCCGCGCGTCCAAACCTAATAGCACACAAATTTACTTAACCGCTACTCCAAGACGATCTCACAAACTTCAAATCGCAACGAAACAAATTCCAACAGTCTCAATTCCTAGCCGTTACCACGGACACCCGATTCCGACACCAACATTCCAAGCAGTCCTCCGTCTGAACGACAAGCTTGAGAAAGGCGTACTGCCACCTAAAATCACTCAGTGGATCAAAGAAAAACAAACGACCAACCGCCGCTTTTTACTGTTCGCACCGACGATTCAACTCGCTGAAAAACTAGCAGAAAAGCTAAACATGCCTTATGTCCACGCCGAAAGTCCTGATCGCGAGTATTTAATAAAACAGTTCCGTGCACGTGCCTTCCAATCTCTGATTACGACAACGATTTTAGAGCGTGGCGTTACCTTCCCGTCCATTGATGTAGCGGTCATTCAAGCGGACCACCATGTGTTTGACGAAGCAGCGCTCATCCAAATTGCTGGTCGTGCAGGCCGAAGCGCTAGCGACCCGACAGGCGATGTTACCTTTTTCTACGAATATAAGACCAATGCGATGATCCAAGCGCGCAACTATACCATTTTAAAAAATAAAGAAGCCAAGAGGTGCAATATATGATTTGTTACCTATGTTTAACATCAATTAAAGAAGACACAACGTGGAGTAACTTTTTGAATCCACAATACCGCACCATTTGTGACCACTGTGAAGAAAAACTCGATAAAATCACTCACCCTCATTGCCAAAAATGTATGAAACCCACCGATAATGAAAAATGCGGCGACTGCCTCCGCTGGGAACAACACTTTGGCGAAGACCCTCTAGGTCGAAATGTTTCCATATATACATACAACGATTATATGAAAGACTTGATTGCACGCTTTAAATACCGCGGAGATTATGAAATGATTAACGCTTGGAAAAAGAGTGTCCGCACATCTTTTAACGAACAATTTAACAACCAAGATCTTTTAGTAGTCCCCATCCCACTAGGCGAAGACCGCTATACAATTAGACAGTTCAACCAAGCCGAAGCAATCGCGAGCCTATTAAATGAACCAATCCACCAACTCCTCACCCGTCAAGATGGCCAAAAACAATCAAAGAAATCAAGGCGTGAACGAGTTTTCTCCAATAACCCTTTCCAACTAAAAGAACAGCCACCCGAATCGATCCTTCTAGTTGACGACATTTACACGACTGGCACAACCATTCGCCAAGCTGCATCACTTTTAAAAGAGGCGGGTGCCGAACATGTCCAATCTTTAACTTTAATCCGAAGCTAATTTTCCTGAACCACTTTGTAAATAAAAATAGTTGCCGATATAATAGATAGAAGAAAATCGAGGAGGAATCAGGATGGGAGAATTAGCGAACTGCCCAAATTGTGGTGAGCTTTTCGTCAAAGGAGTACAAACAGTATGTCAGACATGCTTTCAAGAGGAAGAAGAAAAGTTTGAAACAGTTTATGTTTTCATCAGAAAAAAGAAAAATCGTACAGCGACGATGAACAAAGTGTCTGAAGAAACAGGAGTCGAAAAGTCATTAATTCAAAAATGGCTAAGACAAAGAAGAATTCAGCCTGGCACTTTCCCAAATTTAACTTATCAATGCGAGCGTTGCGATACACAGATTTATGAAGGAAAGCTTTGCTTAGATTGTGCTGGTGATTTAAAGACTGACTTACAACAAAGTGAAGAAAAAACAATCGCTGAAAAAGAAAACGAAAATAAGCGTCAACAAGTTTATTACAATGTTGACAAAGAAAATAAATGGAGAAACTAAACATCCTAGCAAAAAGACCGATAAAATAAAGAGAAATGTTCGTTCAATAAAGGGGTGAGAAGGATGAAAATTAATCCGACTAACAAACCACATTTAAACCCATACCAAAAGCAAATGCAGAACCAACCGGCTAAGCAATCTAACCAACAATCAGATAAGGTTGAGATCTCGAATAAAGCTAAAGCGATGCAAGAAGGTAATTCGATTGAAAAGGCACGTCAAGATCATGTTCAGTCGATTAAGCAACAAGTTCAAGATGGAGAATATGACGTTAATTTGAAAAAGACAGCTGAGAAATTACTAGAATTTTATCGCGGTTAAGGAGGACTTCCGTTGTTAATCGAGTCCATTATTGAGAAGTTAGAAAAGATTCAACAACTAAATGAAAGCTTATATCAATTGTCTCAAGATAAAACAGAACGCCTAAAAAATAATGATCTTGAGACATTCAATGAGCTTTTAATAACAGAGCGTAAACATGCACAAGCGATCGACCAGCTTGAAGCAAAACGTGTTCAAGAAACAGATGCATGGTTCCAACAAAATGATTTAAATGACGAAGAGCAGACGATCACGAATATGATTGAGTACATTCAAGACGGCGAGCAGAAAGAGCGTCTTGAATCGTTGTATGAAAAGTTAGTCTATGTATTAGCTAACTTAAAACAACAAGAACAATTAAACCGTGATTTAACACATCAGTCTTTACAGTATCTTGAATTGACGTTAGACCTAATAAAACCAACATATCAAAAAGACTTAAATTACCGAAAACCACAACAGCAAACAAACCAAACGACAGATCGTTCAGTATTTGATTCAAAAGCATAGTTCACGAGAGGAGCGTAACCAATGGCGACATCAACATTCCACGGATTGGAAGTAGCAAGAAGAGCACTCGCTACACAACAATCCGCGTTACATACAACGAGTCATAACATTTCTAATGCGAATACAGAAGGTTATTCAAGACAACGCGTCAATTTCGAAGCATCTCAAGCCTTTCCAATGCCAGCACGAAACGCCCCGCAACTTGCAGGCCAACTTGGAACAGGTGTTGAAGCAGGCCAAATTGAACGTGTTCGCGATCAGTTTTTAGACTTCCAATATCGAGCTGAAAACAACCAAGCTGGTTACTACGAAAGTAAAGCAGAAGCCTTAAAACGTATGGAAGATATTATGAATGAACCAAGTGATTCTGGTCTTGCAAGCACGATGGATCAGTTTTGGGAATCGATTCAAGACGTTGCCACGAATCCTGAAGATGGTGGTGCTCGCCGTGTTATGCAACAACGTGGACAAGCTGTATCAGAAACGTTCCACCACTTACACGAGAAACTGACAGACGTTCAAGGTGAGCTAAAAAACCAAATGGATACAAATTCTGGTCAAGTCAACACACTAGTTAATCAAATTCAACAAATTAATGACCAAATTAGTCGTGTCGAGCCGAATGGTGATTTACCGAATGACCTTTATGATCGTAGAGATGTGTTAATTGATGAATTATCTCAGTTCGTCAACATTGATGTTTCCTATGAATCCAATGGTGGCCATTCAAAAGAAAGTGCAGAAGGACAAGCGATTATCAATTTAATAGATCATAATGGTGCCGAGGTTGACGGAGGAACATTAATTGACGCTGAAAATAATATGGCCGGGTTAGACGTACAGTTTACTGGTGAAAATAATGAGATTGTCTCAAGTGTTGGAATTGGCCCAATAGGTGATGATGGTCAAGTTGATGTAGAGCAAACAATCGAAGCAAGCAATTTTAATACACCAGGTAAATTACAAGGGTTAATTCATGCAAATGGATATGACTCTGGTGAAACAGATGATGAAGGTAATCCAATCTATGCAGGAGATTATGTAGAAATGCTTGATGGCTTAAATCAAATGGCACATGCATTTGTTAATGAATTCAACGCCCAACATGAACAAGGGTTTGACTTAAATGGTGATGAAGGTGGTATTTTCTTTAACGAACTTAATGATGTAGAAAATGCCGCTGCTTCCATTTCAGTTTCCGAAGATATTTTGGATAATGAAAATTTAATCGCAGCTAGTGGAACCGGGCAACCAGGTGATGGCTCTAATGCAAGGGCTCTATCCGATGTAAAAGACCAAAATTTGGATGAACTTGGTGGACAATCAACCCAAAAATACTATGAAGCATTAATTGGTGACTTAGGTGTAAAAGCCCAAGAAGCTAACAGAATGGCACAAAACACATCTGACTTACGTGAGTCTGTAAACAATAATCGTGAATCAATTAGCGGTGTATCATTGGATGAAGAAATGTCGAACATGATTAAATTCCAACATGCATACAACGCTGCAGCACGTAGTATGACAGTCGTCGATGAAACACTAGATCGCGTTATTAACCAAATGGGTATTGTCGGAAGGTAGGTGAATCGTAATGCGCGTTACACAAAACATGTTAAACAATAATATGCTTAATAACTTAAGACAAAACAGTGCTGAAATGCAACGCTCGATGGAACAACTATCAACTGGTAAGAAAATTAACCGCCCTTCAGATGATCCAGTTGTAGCAATGAAAGGTGTTGACTATCGCTCAGAGCTTTCAAAAGTTGAACAGTTTGAGCGTAACATGTCAGAAGTAAGAAGTTGGATGGATACATCTGATGAAGCGATGAATGAAGCGGGGCAGAGTCTGCAACGAATTCGTGAACTCGTTGTACAAGCTAGTAACGACACTTACGACGGTGATGACCGTGCTAATATGGCGAGTGAAGTAGAAGAAATTAAAAATCACCTTACTGAATTAGCGAATTCTAGAGTTAATAATAAGTACATTTTCAACGGTGCGAACACTTTAGAGCCGCGATTCGACATTGATGAAGAAGGTAATAGAACGTCAGAAAATGCTAATGATGATGCAGTTGAAATTGAAGTGTCTGATGGCGTTTATATTCAGTCGAATATTAATCCAGAGAATGCATTTTCAGACGAGATGTTTAATAGTTTGGACGAAGTTGTTGACGCTCTAAGAGGCGGTGACTTAGAAGAAGGTGAAGATGGCGCTGAAGTTAGAGTGAGCCAATTTCTAGATGAATTAGATGACCATAATCAAAACTTAGTGAACGAGCGTGCGGACTTAGGTGCTCGTATGAATCGCGCTGACTTGATTGAAAACCGTCTATCACAACAAAAAGTTACAACGAACCAACTAAAATCTAATAATGAAGATGCTGATATGTCAGAAGTGATTATGAACCTGCAAATGCAAGAAAACGTACACCGTGCATCACTTGGAGCAGGTGCGCGCGTACTTCAACCAACATTAATGGATTTCTTAAACTAATTTAGCTATCTGTGAAAGCAGATAGCTTTTCTACATAGTTAGGAAAGTAGGGAAGATATATGCAACTACCTCCAATTCAATATCACATTCAAAGAGGGCAAATCGCGATTGATCAAACAGATGGACAATTGCAAATTGATCAGCGTGAAGCGGACTTGCAAATAAGCCAACCTGAAGCTGACCTTCAAATTACTCACACACCATCTAAGTTAACAATTGATCAAACCGCAGCCTGGCGCGACATGGGTATTATTAGTATTGATGAATCAATTTCTAACAGTGCCAATGAAGGTATGCAAAAAGCAATAGAAGGCATGGCTAGACGGGCACGAGAAGGTAATGAAATGCAACGTATTGAAAATGGTGGAGATGCAATTCCGCGAATTGCTAAACGAAATATGCCAAATGAGCGTCAAGACTTTACGATTGGTTTTATACCATCTTCGTATTTTGCTGTCGATATTGATTACGATCCAGGTAATGTTGAAGTTAATGCTCAAAAAAATGATCCGATAATCGAAGCACGAGCAAATGAACCGATCATTGATTACACACCTGGACAACTCGATATTTATTTAGCACAGGAACCGTACTTTGAAATCGAAGTTGATATGGAAACTTTCCGAGCGCAACAGCTTGATATGAAAATTTAACAGAAGGGTTGATTAGACCTATGAAGATTGAAACAGTATATTTTGGAAGTATAGAAATAAACAAAGAAGACTTAATTCATTTTGAAAGTGGGCTACCAGGCTTTCAAAACGAGACACAATTTACCTTACTAGATTTAGAAGGAAACCCCGCTTTTAAAGTATTACAATCTGCACAAACAGAATCACTTGCTTTTGTTGTAACCAATCCATTTTTAATTCAGCCAGATTATGAATTCAAACTAGATGATTCAACAGTAGAACAATTAAATGTAAAAAAGCCAGAAGACATCTCTGTTTGGTCGATTGTTACTTTGAAAGAACCGTTTGAGACATCAACACACAACCTCCAAGCACCAGTTGTTATTAATAACGAGAGTAAAAAAGCAAAACAAATTTCACTAAACCACCCAAGCTACCATACAAAACACTCAATTAAAGGAGGGGAGCATCAACATGCTAGTTCTGACTAGGAAACAAGGCGAATCAATCCAAGTAAGTGATGATATAGAAATTAAAATTTTATCGATTGATGGAGATCAAATAAAACTTGGCATTGATGCTCCCAAACACGTTGATATACATAGGAAAGAAGTTTACCAACAAATCACCCAAGAAAACCAAGAAGCAAGTCAACTATCAAAAAATACAATAAATCTATTAAAAAATCCCAAAAAAGACTAAAACTTATTAAAAGCTTGTCGATATTATAAATGTAAGGATACCAGTCAAACGTCGGCCGACTAAATGACTGTTAATTAAAAGCCACAAGGACGTGGCAAACAAACATATTCAAGGAGGAATTTGTAATGATTATTAACAACAATATTGCGGCGATGAACACTCATCGTCAAATGGGAATCAACCAAAGCGAACAACAGTCAGCTATGGAAAAACTATCTTCAGGTATGCGAATTAAACGTGCTGGTGACGACGCAGCTGGTCTATCAATCTCAGAAAAAATGCGTGGTCAAATCCAAGGTTTAGAGCAAGCAAGCCGTAACGCACAAGATGGAATTTCAATGATCCAAACTGCAGAAGGTGCGCTAGATGAAACACATAACATCTTACAGCGTATGCGTGAACTAGCAGTACAATCTGCGAACGATACAAACGTAGAAGAAGATCGCGCAGCACTACAAGCTGAAGTGGAAGAATTAGAAGCTGAAATTGATCGTATTGCTGAAAACACTGAGTTTAACAGCCAAGAGTTATTAGATGGTACTCTTGATGAAGCTGTATTTCACATTGGTGCTAATGAAGGTCAAAGCATTGAACTTTCAATTGAAGATATGAGTGCAGAAGGTGTTGGAGTAGAGGAAATTGACATCTCCACACAAGATGCCGCAGACGCAGCAATTACAACTATTAATGAAGCAATTGAAACTGTTTCTGAACAACGTTCAAGCCTTGGTGCTGTACAAAACCGTTTAGAGCACACAATTTCTAACCTAGACAACGCATCTGAAAATCTATCAGCTGCAGAGTCTCGTATCCGTGATACTGATATGGCTTCTGAGATGATGGAAATGACTCGTGCTAACATTTTATCTCAAGCTTCACAATCAATGTTAGCTCAAGCTAACCAACAACCACAGTCAGTCTTACAATTACTCGGTTAATTTATAAATAAAACCACCTTTCATAAAATTGAAAGGTGGTTTTTATTATTTTGGTTTCCAAATAATATGTCGGAAGATCTGTACAATTTTAACGTTACCGTATAGGGTGGATGATTTTTAGCTGTTCCGTTGGTATCAGGTGAATCACTTTCGGTGGAAGCTTTCACTGAAACGACTAGAGCCTCCTCGACCCAAAAAAACGGGGTTTCATGGAATCTTTAAACATGTGCGTACCGTGCGTACCCGCCAGACTTTTCGCGGATATCAAAGCTTTTAAACAATAAACACGCATGCTCCTAATTTGTTAAAGTTTACTTAGGTAAACAAAAACAAAAGGTAAAAATTGCGTGTATATTTATATCCATAATTAATGTGTATTTTGAATTAATGTATATCTTGGTATAAATAGTCAAGTAGTAATTTGATTGAATTATTTGATATTTGATAATTATCAAATATCCCTGTGTGATTAAGAGAGAAAACATCAATAAAATGTATATTAAGGTTTTTATCTAAAGCGAAGCTTAACTCAACATTGTTTAAAGACAAATTTGTATGGCTTGTTATAGTGTGGCAATAATTAATTGCTACTTCCTCTACTTTATGTTTCAACTGTTTGAACTTATAATGATCAAGAAAATTCTCATAATAGTTATCTAAGGAATTATAGAAGTTGTGTTTGTTACTAATGGTTGTAAAGATATTAGAATCAGGATTAGTGATAACACTTTGGTTTACTACCTTCCAATTATTTAGTTGATATTTTGACATTTGAACATTAATTGAATTGGTGTAAAATTGATTAATATTATTGTCAAAGGGATAAATGATTAATTGGTGATCTTTCATCAAATCCTGTAAATAATGTTTTGTAGACAATTGGTTTAAAATGGTATCAAGATTGTTGCTTTTAATTATATAATCTGAATTTTTTAGTTTTTCAATATAAATTAAAAATTGTTTATCTTTACTAGTACAACGTATGTATAGTTGTTTTCTTATATTTAATAATTCATTTATGTCTTTGAAATTTTTAGGTGCCACAAATTTATTTTTCTTTTTATTATCATCAAGACAATGAATAATATCTTCAAAGTAAAATTTATCATTAATAATAGGTATAGTGCTAAATTCATCATATAATTCTTTTAGGTGTTTAGATTCTTTGTTTAGAACTAAATCGTAAATTAGGTTTGGATAAGGGACGATGTATTCTTTCCACTCTCTATTTTCAAAGAAATAACCTCTAATTAGGCTTTCATCCATATCGATATCTTTAGGTGAGAAATAAAATAAATCAATTCTATATTGTTTTGCTAGTAAGAAGAGAGTTACTAAATTGTCGCTATTAGAACTGTTGTCTATAAAAACACCAACTAATTCATTCTTATTTTTATAATAGTTAGTGTTTGTTTTGCGTGCATCGAAATAACCTTTATCTGTATTTTTATTGTTGAATTCATTAGTAAAGAAGATTTGATTTTTAGCTAAATAACAACAATAATCTATCAGAGTATTTGCTCTTTCAACTTCGTGGCCTTTTGTTTGTGGGCCCATATTAGCTTCGTGTAACCAAAAGCGTTCGTTTTTATCAATTGTAATATCTAGACCAGTTTCTTCAATTGCATAACCATATAATTTATCTATGTGTTGTACTAAATTGTATGATAGATTAATTAAATTTTGTTTGAATTGTTTAGACCTTTCGCCAAACTCCCCTTTTAGGAATTCATCCGTATCAATTACATTCTCTCCATCTCTATAAATTTGTATTTGTATACTATTTTTATTCCCAATTCGAGGGTACATTTTGGTTAAAGACCATTTACCTTGGCCATTTTTCTGCATGTGAATTCTAAAATCAAAAGGTTGTCCATCTTTTGTTAGAGACTCTATATATTTTTGGATCATATATTGAGAACTATTTTTAAGGATATTCGTGTAAAGCCAATCCTTTAATTTATTTTCACTGTAAATTTCAGACTGGTCATCTCTAGATATTTTATATTTGTTCTTATCTTTTTTTTCTATAAAGTAAATATTCTCGCCACGTGCACCTGCAACTGGTTTTATTACTCCTTTATCATTCTTTGATAAGAATTCAAAAAAGATTGAAGTGTCAGTAATGATTTTGAAAGGAGCTAATAATTGCGCATATGTCCGTTGCTTAACCATTTTTTTTGGTAAGTCAAATTTGTTTCCAAAAAGAAATGATGTAAATGGGATCATACGCCTAAGTTTTCTTTCGATCCGTGATTGCTTATGTATAGGGTTTTTAGAGATATTATATATAACATCAGGAAATTGACACTGAACTTGCTGCCATTCTGTTTCTGTTTTATATTTAGCATTAATCACTTTATCACTTAGGTTAACGTCACTATCTGTAAAAAATATCGTTCTGCAGTTTTTCTTTGTTGCTGCATCTAGCATTGCATTTAAGCGCTCTTCTAAGTAAAAGTTAGCAGGGTTTTCTTGGCTGTGGTATATACCAATAGTAATTGATTTGTCCCTTTCAGGTAATGTAGATTCGATGTGTTTAATTATGATTTTGAATTTTGGTTTGAAACTAAATTGAATTATTTCATAAATCTTATTAGTATAATTTTGCTCAAAAAGCTCTGTTATTAAATTTGCAGACTGGATGACATGCTCAAAATTCTTTTTAATTTCATCATATAATTGTTCGTCTTTGACTAATGATTTTTGTATAGAGTTTATGCCTTCAACTATTGTACTAAAAATATAAATTGACTCTTGATTAATCTTTTCTTTTTGAATTGAACTTATAAGATTATCAGATGCTTCAATTATTGTGTAAGATATATTGATTATTTGTTCTTTTTCTTTAATAGTTAACAAATCTTATCACCTCTTAATTTAATTAAGTATTATATCGTCAAATTCAGGTTAAGGTTAAGTATGCATCTAATAAAAATACTTAGTTTAACTAATTATATAGGCTGTAGTTATCTATTTTAATTGTGGTCAGTCATTAATTGTAAGGGATTAAGTTCCTGAAAAACTATCATAATAAATTAAGTTCTAATATTTAACTTAATTTATTTCTTGTCGATATTAAGTATAGATAGAATTATAAGGAGTTGTCATTGATGAATATCGACCAAGTATTATCAAATACTCAACTCCTGCAGCGGTCGGGGGCGACGGAAGTAAATTCAACTGAGAAGGTTCACAAAGCGAAACCGAAATTGCAGGCGATGAATGATGAAGCGAATGGAAGAAGGAATTACCCAGAACAAGAAATGACAAAAGAGCGGGCTAATGAATTGGTAGAAGGCTTAAATGAATTTTTAGAACCTGCCGATACATCCATTCGTTATGAGGTTCATGACAAATTGGAACGATACTACATTTCTATTGTTGATCAAGAAACTGATGAGGTTGTAAAAGAAATACCGCCAGAAAAGTTGTTAGATGTATATGCGGCGATGGCTGAATTTATGGGATTCATAGTTGACGAAAGAATTTAAATATAGGTGGTGAGATTAACATGATTTCAAATAATATGAGAATGACAGGATTCGCTTCAGGGATGGACATTGGTCAAATGGTTAATGATCTAATGGAGGCTGAACGTCAACCTTTACAAAAAATGAAGCAGGACCAGTTATGGCTAACACAGCAGCGTGATGCTTATCGTGAAGCTAATGCGAAAATGTCTGAGTTTGAATCAATGTTTTTAAATATGCGTATGTCGTCAACTTACAACTCAACAAAGGCGACGTCTTCATCTGATGCTATTTCTGTATCGGCTAGAAGTGATGCAGATGAGGCAAATTACCAGGTCGATGTAAACCAATTAGCAACAGCTGCTGTTAATATTGGTGGTGCTGATTTAGATTTAGAATCAGAAGTTGGAGAAGATTATGCTGGTGATCACACGTTTTATACCTACGACGAAAATGGTGAAGAGCTCCCTCATACTTTAACTTTAGAGGCTGATGATACAATCGAAGACGCGCTAAGTAAAATTAATGAAGCATCCGACGGTGCAGTTAGAGCATTTTATAATGAATCATCAAATCAAGTGTTTGTAGAACGTACGGAAACAGGTGAGTTTAACGAGGATGGTGCTGAGATTGGATTTGACGATAACACCATCTTTACTGATATGTTCAATTTAGACGAAGCCAACGAACAAGGTGGTCAAAATGCTGAATTTACTTATAACGGAGCGGAGTTAACATCAAGAGATAATACTTATGAGTTGAACGGTGCTACACTACAATTCCATCAAACAACTGATCAAGCAGCTACCATTTCCATTGAACAAGATATTGACGGTGCGGTTGAAGAGATCACAAACTTTGTGGATAAGTACAATGAGTTAATTGAATATATGAATGAAAAAACTAACGAACCGCGTAACCGTGATTATCCACCGTTAACAGACGAGCAGCGAAGAGCAATGTCTGAAAGCGAGATTGAACTGTGGGAAGAGCAGTCTCAAAGTGGTGAGTTAAGGGGGGATGGAATTCTGCGTGGTGCCATTTCTGGAATGCGTTCTGCGTGGTATGAGTCAGTAGATAATGAGGATAGTGAATTTAGCTCAATATATGAAATTGGTATTACGACAATTAGTGCTGTTAATACACCTCAAAACGACCAAGGTAAATTAGAAATAGATGAACAAGAGCTACGCAGAGCACTAGAGGAAGACTCTGAAGGCGTTTATCGTATGTTATCAAGCCGAGCAGACGATGAGTCACGTGGTGTGTTAAGTCGTGTTAAGGATTCACTTGATAACTCGATGGACCGTATTACCGATCGTGCTGGCCGAGCAACTCAAACAGATCACCAATATACTATGGGCCGTGAGTTAATGAACATGACTGACCGCATGGCTAACTTCGAACGTCGTATGCAACAAGTTGAAGAACGTTATTGGGATCAATTCAATCGGATGGAACGTGCGATGCAAGAGGCGAACAATCAATATGCCCAGATGCAATCAGCTATGGGCGGCATGGGCGGTATGATGTAATTTAAGGAGTGATATTAATGGCTTATGGACAAGCCTATCAAGCTTATCAACAAAACTCAGTTTCAACAGCTTCACCTGGTGAATTAACGTTACAGCTTTATAATGGTTGTATTAAGTTTATTAAGCTAGCGAAAACGGCTATTGAAAAAGAAGATATTCAAAGTAAAAACGAACAATTGCAAAAAGCACAAAAAATTATCGCAGAACTTATGGTCACGTTGAACCCTGACTATGAAATTACAAATCAACTCTTGCCACTTTACGACTACATTAACTACTGTCTTCGTGAAGCGAATATTCAAAACGATGTAGCCAAGTTAGACGAAGCGCAAAAGATGGTTGAGCAACTTCGTGACACATGGAAGGAAGCGATTAAGCTTGATCGTCAAAACAAATATGGAACTAAGGCTAAAGCATAATGTCACAGGTTAAAGCATTATATACTTTAACGAAGCAAATGCTTGATCGTTTTAAGCAAGCTGAACAGGTCGAGCGTGAACAGCTCATTAATGAGTTTGATGAGTTCGTTCAGAAACGCGGTCAAGTGATTGAACAGTTAAGTGGTGAATATACTGAAGAAGAAAAGCGAATTGGTGAAGAGACGTTAAAGATTGATCGTGAGTTGCAACAACTTGCCGATCAGTATATGAAAAACTTCCAAAAAGACTTTGCTAGCTTTAAGAAAAAGCAAGTAACGAACAAAAAATATATTAATCCTTATCAAAACCTCCAGGGCAATGATGGTAGTTTTATTGATAAGCGGAATTAGAAAGAGCTTTCCTATTATTGGAATGCTCTTTTTTGTTTAACCACCTTTAGATTAGGGGTATTTAAAATCTATAAGTCTTATTTTTAGGTGGTTACGATGATTCACATTGAGTCGTTAAAATGGCAAACTTTCAATATTATTAAACTGAACCCACCGAAACCTACAGTCGGAAAGTTTTTTGACGTCTTTTTAATCTTGTTAATCACTGCAAATATTGTTACGACTGTTCAGCGTTACTTGATGCCTGAGATGTACGCTGCTTGGGAAGATTCTATTTTTGTTTTAAAGCAGTTTTCACTAGTTTTCTTTACGTTAGAGTATATTTTACGTATTTGGACTGCTGTCTATAAAGCGGGCTATGAGCATCCTGTTAAAGGCCGCATTAAATATATGTTTTCACTTTATATGGTCATTGACTTGCTGGCGATTATTCCGTTCTACTTTTATCAACTAGATTCGTTCATCCTCAGGATGTTACGTGTCTTTAAGATGCTGAAGTTGTTGAAAGTGATGCATTTCTTAAAGGAGATCGTCGAATACAATTTAGGAAGGTCTAAGTATCGAAATTATCGTGAAAAATATGATGCAAAATGATTTCTATGTAGGTGAAATTCGACGCATTTCGACTTCGACAAAAAATTCTAAATTTTTTATGTGTTTGAGAAGGAATAATTAAGGGTAACGTTGAATATAACCTACATAGACGAAAGGAGGACTTGCATATGATTTACAACGTGAGAGGGGAAAACATCGAAGTTACAGATGCGATCCGAGAGTATGTAGAAAAGAAAATTGGCAAGTTGGAGCGTTATTTTGAGACGCCGCCTGCTTCAGATGTCCATGTGAACTTAAGTGTTCATAACATGGAGCAGAAGATTGAGGTGACAATCCCAATGCCAAACTTATTATTAAGAGCAGAGGAGATTCACACCGATTTGTATGCAGCTACAGACTTAGTCGTCGATAAGCTGGAAAGACAGATTAGAAAATATAAAACAAAAGTCAATCGTAAGTTCCGTAACCAAGGAGCTCCGAAATATGTATTTGCTGAAATGGAGCAAGAGGCTTTAAATGGTAGATTAGAAGTGGAAGACGATTCAATTGATATCGTCAAAAAGAAACAGTTTGACTTAAAGCCGATGGACGAAGAGGAAGCAGTTCTACAGATGGATATGTTAGGCCATGCTTTCTACGTCTTTGAAAACTCCGAAACAGGTGATACAAACGTCGTCTATAAACGTAAAGATGGTAAATATGGTTTAATCGAACCGAACGCGTAAACATATAATTGAAGAGGCCCGAATTTCGGGTCTCTTTTTTTATGACTTTTATGGCTAGGTGCTCAAAACTAAGTTCGAGATGCTCAAAAACAAGGGCCAGATACTCAAAACTAAGTTCCAGATGCTCAAAATTCAACTCAAGATCCTCAAATCAAATGTTCTACACCTTTAGTTTCGATACAACCTACGATAAATCCAAATTTTTTCAAAAAATTTTCCGCGCTATAACTTCAATTTCTTAAGCTAAATCAGTCCAACTAAACAAAAATCCCTCAGAAAACTCATTTTCCAAAAAACTCTCCAATTTGAAGGGGGCTACCACCCCTCAAATCCCTATGATATAAATATAATTGACAAGATCATAAAGGGGGAATACGAGATGGAAAAACAACAAAATTGCCTCACCTGTGTTAACTTACGAAATCAAGTAGAACGCCAGAGTGATTTGATTTCTCAGTTAATGCGAATCGTTGCAGCTACTAATAAAAAAGTAACGATGTTGGAACATGACATATCAAATGTAACCTCCGAACCCAATGCAAATTATTCCTATCCCAATAAACCCTCATGTCGAATAAATCAATAATCCGCCTTTATGGTCTTGGTTATTTGATTCAGGCTGATTTAATTTAACCACCGCCTACACTAAGTCAGCCTGAAACATTTTTTGACATATTTCCTCGTAGTTCTTCATATTCTGTTAGTTGTCATGACTGTTTTGATAGTGTTATCATTATAGTTGGATTGTTGTAAACAAGAGGATACGAGGTGCAAATTCATGAAGCAAATGTTAACTAAAGTTTTTGGGGATTTAAACGAGAAACAATTAAAGAAACTTCGTAAAAAAGCAGATCAAATTGAAGCTTTAGAAATTGATATTCAAAAGTTATCTGATTCAGGACTGCAAGCGAAAACAGCAGAGTTTAAAGAACGTTATCAGTCTGGTGAAACATTAGATGATTTAATGGTTGAAGCGTTCGCGGTTGTCCGTGAGTCAGCAAAGCGTGTTTTAGGAATGCGTCCATACTATGTACAGCTGATCGGTGCGATTGCTATTCATAATGGCGATATTGCTGAAATGAAAACAGGTGAAGGTAAAACACTTGCCTCTACAATGCCTGCTTACTTAAATGCTATTTCAGGTAAAGGTGTTCATATTATTACCGTAAACGATTACTTAGCACACCGTGACTCTACTGAAATGGGTGAGTTATACGATTGGTTAGGTCTAACTGTAGGTCTTAACACAAATGACCTTGATAAAGATGAGAAGCGTGAAGCTTATAGTTGCGATATTACGTATGGTACTAACAATGAGTTTGGTTTCGACTACTTGCGTGATAACATGGTGCTTTATAAAGAAAAACGTGTACAACGTGAACTGAACTTCGCGATCGTCGATGAGGTTGACTCGATCTTAATTGACGAAGCACGTACGCCACTTATTATTTCAGGTTCACAGAAAAAATCTCAAACCAATTATTTACAAGCGGATTCGTTTGTTGAAACACTAAAAAATGAAGAAGATTATACTTTCGATGAAAAGTCACGTAACGTTCAGTTAACCGAAAATGGTATTACGAAGGCTGAGAAGTTCTTTAACATCGAGAACCTATATGACTTAGATCACGTCTCTTTAACGCACCATATTAACCAAGCATTAAAAGCGCGAGTCGTTATGCAGAAAGATACGGATTATGTCGTAGATGAAGGCGAAGTTGTCATTGTGGACCAATTTACAGGACGTCTCATGAAAGGTCGTCGTTACAGTGATGGTTTACACCAAGCGATTGAAGCTAAAGAAGGCTTACAAATTCAAAAGGAAAGCATGACTTTAGCGACGATTACGTTCCAGAACTTCTTCCGTATGTATAATAAGTTAGCTGGTATGACAGGTACAGCTAAAACTGAGGAAGAAGAGTTCCGTAATATTTACAATATGAACGTTGTGGCGATCCCAACGAATGAACCAATTGTCCGTGATGACCGTCCAGATTTAATTTACAAATCAGTAGATGGTAAATATAAAGCAATGGTTGAAGATATTAAAGCACGTTACGAAAAAGGGCAACCGGTTCTAGTTGGTACAGTTGCTGTTGAAACGTCAGAGTTAATTGCAAAAATGCTTAAAAAAGCTGGCGTTAAACACAACGTCTTAAATGCGAAAAACCACTTTTCAGAAGCAGAGATTATCCAGGAAGCAGGTAAAAAAGGGACTGTAACGATCGCTACAAACATGGCAGGTCGTGGTACGGACATTAAACTTGGTGACGGCGTGAAAGATCTTGGTGGTCTTGCTGTTGTTGGTACTGAGCGTCACGAATCACGTCGTATTGATAACCAGTTACGTGGTCGTGCAGGACGTCAAGGTGACCCAGGTGTGTCACAGTTCTATCTTTCAATGGAAGATGAGTTAATGCGCCGGTTCGGTTCGGAACGTATGCACTCGATGATGGAACGTTTCGGCTTAGAAGATGACCAGCCAATTGAAAGTAAAATGGTATCTCGAGCTGTAGAATCAGCACAAAAACGTGTTGAAGGTAACAACTTCGATGCACGTAAACAAATCCTTTCTTACGACGATGTATTACGTGAACAGCGTGACATCATTTATGAACAACGTAATGAAGTAATCGAATCGGACAATTTACGTGATATTATCATGGGCATGATCGAGTCAACAGTTAAACGTAACGTAGAACTGTATACGCAAGATGAAGAAGAAGAAAATTGGGAGCTTGATAACCTTGCTCAATTCTTGCACGCAAACGTACTAGAGCAAGATGAAATTTCCGGTGAGGACTTCAAAGGTAAAGAGCCAGATGAAATGGTTGAACAAATCATGGAGATTGTAAAGAAAAAGTATGACCAGCGTGAACAAGAGCTAACAGAAGAACAAATCCGTGAGTTTGAAAAAGTTATTTTACTTCGAACGGTTGACTCGAAGTGGATGGATCACATTGACCAAATGGACCAACTAAGACAAGGTATTCACTTACGCGCTTATGGTCAGACGAATCCGTTACAAGAGTACCAAATGGAAGGCTTCTCTATGTTCGAGGAAATGATCGCTTCAATCGAACAAGAAGTTGCGAAATATGCGATGAAAGCACAGATTCGTGAAAACTTACAACGTGTTCAAGTTGCAACAGGTACTCAAGCCGTTGCTGGTGGACGACCAAAAGAAGAAAAGAAACGTCAGCCAATCGTAAGGAAGAAAGAAGTCGGGCGAAATGAGCCATGCCCGTGTGGTAGTGGTAAGAAATATAAGCAATGTCACGGTGCTTAAAATTCAAAACCTTATCCATTCTCATGAGTGGATAAGGTTTTATTACATTATGTGACGGTTGAATTTTCCAATTTGTAACTAAATGTTCGTTTTTAGTCGATTTATAAATGGTATAATACGGGTAGAATATAGAGTAGAGGTGGATGTTTTATGGAACTAGCAGATATTCGTAGTGAACTTAATCAACTGCAAAAGCGATTAGACAACTTCAGGGGGTCTCTTTGACTTAGAGGGTTATCGTAATCGTTTAGCTGAGCTTGAACAAATGATGACAGAGCCGAATTTTTGGGATGATCAACAGAATGCCCAAAAAGTGATTAGTGAATCGAATAGTTTAAAAGAGCTCGTCCAAAACTTCGATCAAAATGAAGAAGCAATTGAAAGTTTAGAAGTATCTTTTGAATTAGTGAAAGAAGAGAATGATGAAGAACTTTTTGAAGACTTAAAAGAACAATTAAAATCAGTTTCAGCTGATTTAAATCAGTTTGAATTGAACATATTACTAAGTGAACCGTATGACCAAAACAATGCGATTATTGAAATTCACCCAGGTGCAGGCGGTACAGAAAGTCAAGATTGGGCAGAGATGCTTTTAAGAATGTACAAACGTTATGCAGAGCGTAAAGGTTTTAAACTGGAAACGCTTGATTATTTACCAGGTGATGAAGCAGGAGTCAAAAGTGTAACCCTTTTAATTCAAGGTCATAATGCTTATGGTTATTTAAAAGTTGAAAAAGGTGTCCACCGTTTAGTTAGAATTTCTCCTTTTGATTCATCAGGACGTCGTCATACCTCATTCGCATCTTTAGATGTCATGCCAGAATTTAATGATGATGTTGAAATTGACGTTCGAAATGAAGATCTAAAGGTTGATACGTATCGTGCTAGTGGTGCAGGTGGTCAGCACGTTAATACGACTGACTCAGCCGTGCGAATAACACACGTGCCAACGAACACAATCGTGACGTGCCAATCAGAGCGTTCGCAAATTAAAAACCGGGAAAAAGCAATGAAAATGTTGAAGTCTAAACTTTATCAGCAAGAAATTGAAAAACAACAACAACAATTGGATGAAATTCGCGGTGAACAGAAAGAAATCGGATGGGGAAGTCAAATAAGATCTTACGTTTTCCATCCGTATAACATGGTAAAAGATCACCGTACTAACGTTGAAAATGGGAATACGCAAGCGGTTATGGACGGTGAATTGGATCCATTTATTGATGCCTATTTACGTTCAAAAGTAGATGGATAACTTCTGAACGTTTAGGAAAACATAAAAGTAACACTAACAGGAGGTCATGAAACAAATGAAAAAGAAATTATTTGTCGGCCTATTTGGCTTAATGATGGTAGTAGCTGCTTGTGGCGGCGGTGGCGACGACGGTGCTAATGGAAATGGCGGCGACGACACAACTGCAAATGAAACAGCAGCAGGTGAAGAGCTTTATCAGCAAAACTGTGCAAGTTGTCACGGTGGTGACTTAGGTGGTGGTGCTGGACCTGGACTAGTTGATGCTAGTGACCAGTACGACCAAGATGATATCGTATCAATTATTTTGGAAGGATACGGTAGCATGGCTGCTGTAGCAGGTGTAAGTGAAGCCGAAGCAGAAGATATTGCTGATTATGTATTAGAACAGTAAGGGGCAATGAGAAGGATTTTTCCTTCTCATTGTTTTTTTATTCCACAATTTTTACCTCTTTAATTCATCATTGGTAAGCTTACCTATAAAACCCTTTTCTTTTACAATCACCCCCTTCATCTATTAACTAAATGAAAAGAAAATGTAATATAAATTGGGCAGTATATTTTGGCGAATAATGTTATAATACAAATACTAGATTAAGAAATTCTATTAAAAAAAGACATAATAGCATGAGATATGATAAAATAATATAATAAAAAATCAAATATTTCGACAATTTACTTTAATTGAGACATCGTAGATTTGCGATGTCTCGATTTGGAATGGACAAGCTATAAAGTGAATACAAAATGTTGCAATGCAGCAGGAGGACCAAGGTGGATTACTATGATCGAGATGAACAATGTTTATAAAGTTTATGAAAATGGAGTTACAGCTTTAAATGGTATATCAACAACCATCGATAATGGTGAGTTTGTTTATGTCGTTGGTCAAAGTGGTGCTGGTAAATCATCTTTCATTAAATTGATGTATCGTGAAGAAACGCCAAGTAAAGGTCAAGTAAAAATCAACCATGTAGATATCGGTGACATGAAAGATAAGCAAGTCCCTTACTTACGACGTTCAATCGGCGTTATTTTCCAAGATTTTAAATTGTTGCCGAAACTAACAATCTATGAAAATGTAGCCTTTGCGTTAGAAGTGATAGAAGAAAACCCGAGAAAAATTAGACGTCGTGTCATGGATGTTTTAGACAAGGTTGGCTTAAAGCACAAAGCGAGGTTTATCCCGGCTCAGCTATCAGGTGGTGAACAACAACGTGTTGCTATTGCTAGAGCAATAGTTAATAACCCTAAAATTGTTATTGCCGATGAGCCGACAGGTAACTTAGACCCAGATACGTCGTGGGAGATTATGAGAATCTTTGAAGAAGTCAATGCGAGTGGTACGACAGTGATTATGGCAACACACAGTAAAGAGATCGTTAACAAGATTCGTAGACGTGTTATTGCTATGGAAAATGGTCAAATCGTAAGAGACGAGCATCGAGGGGAATACGGATATGAAGATTAGTACATTAAAGAGACATTTTAAAGAAGGCGCAAAAAACTTAATTAGAAATAGCTGGATGACAGTAGCAGCAGTTGGTGCTGTGACAACGACATTAGTATTAGTAGCAGCATTTTTAATGCTAATGCTAAATCTAAATCAAATTGCAGACAACATTGAATCAGATGCAGATATTCGTGTGTTTATAGATTTAAGTGCTGAGGAAGACGATATTGACGAGTTAGGTCAAAATATCGGTGATCTTAATAGAGTTGAGGAGTTTTATTTTTCTTCAAAAGACGATGAGCTTGAATCTTTAATTGAAGACTTAGGTGAAGATGGGGAAGCTTGGGAACTTTTCGAACAAGACAACCCGCTGAATGATGTTTACGTTGTCGAGACGTACGAAGCAGAAGACCTAGCAGGAGTCGCTTCAACAATAGAAGGCTTTTCAAACGTTGATGACGTTGATTATGGAAGTGAGACAGTAGACCGACTCTTACAATTTAACCAATATGCTAGATATATAGGAATTACATTTATTGCAGCGTTATTATTGACGGCTATTTTCCTAATATCTAACACAATTAAGATGACAATTACAGCAAGAAGAGACGAGATTGGCATTATGCGATTAGTCGGTGCGAAGAATAGCTTTATTCGTTGGCCATTCTTTGTTGAAGGAATGCTAACAGGTGTTATTGGTGCAGTGATCCCGATCGCGCTTGTACTTGGTGGTTATCACTTCTTGTATATAAACTTAAACGATCGATTGAATTTTCAGTTCGTTGAGTTATTACCGTGGAACCCATTTGCATGGCAACTTTCACTCATGCTATTAGCAATCGGTGCCTTTATCGGTATTTGGGGAAGCGTGATGAGTGTTCGTAAGTTCTTAAAAGTTTAACTAAAAAAATCACAACAAATACAAAAGGGGAGAAACCAAGTTGACGAAGAAAGTTATACCGTTTTTAACTTTGATTCTAGTAATTGTCGGAGCGCTAATGTTTTCAGATTCCAGTTCGGTCGAAGCTAATCAGTCAGTAGAAGATATTGAGAAAGAATTAGATGAAGTGCAGCAAGAACGAGAGAATGTTTCTAATGAGATTGATAGTTTACAGCAACAGATCCGTGAACTTGAAAATCAACAAGATGAAACAGAAGACGAGTTAGATCGTATTGAAAATGAAATTGAACAAGCTGAGTTAGAAGTCCGTCAAAAAGAGCTTGATATTGAAGAGACTGAAACAGAAATCTATCTATTAGAAGCTGAAATTCAAGAACTAGAAAACGAGATTCAAGAACTTGAAGCAGAGATCGAAGAACTAGAAGAAGAAATCTCTGATTTAGAAGAAGAAATTACTGAAACTGAACTTAGAATAGAACAACGTGAAGCGGTTCTTGTCGATCGACTGAGAACACTACAACGTAATGGTGGTTCTGTAAGTTATATGGAAGTCATTCTAGGTTCTAGTGATTTTGGTGATTTCGTAAGTCGTACTGCAGCTGTAAGTAAAGTGATGGATCAAGACCAAAGTATTATTAACCAACACTTTGATGACAAGCAATTTTTAGAACAAGCAAAAGTACAAGTTGAAGAAAATAAAGAGCAAGTTGAAGAATCGAAAGAAACAGTTGAAGGTAATAAAGAAACAGTTGAAGCGAATAAAGCTAATTTAGAAGATAAAAGGCAGACGTTAGTCGCTCAAAAAGGGGAGCTTGATCAACTAATTGCTGGCCTTGATGAGAGAAAACAAGAACAGCAAGTAGTTCTTTCTAACTTACAAGAGGAGCAGGAAGAGTTAGAAGAGTATCAAGTTTCACTTTCTGAGGAGCAAGATATTTTAGCGGCTCGTGAACGTTCTTTAGAAAACCAAAAGCAAGACGCTCAATCAAACCCAGCCAATACTCAAGCTGGTGGTAGTGGAAAGTTTATTACGCCAATGAGTGGTTATTTAACGTCTAACTTTGGCCCACGTTGGGGAAGAAGCCACTTTGGTGTTGATATGGGTAACATTAATAACCCAACAACACCAGTTTATGCAGCAGCAACAGGTGAAGTTTATCGAGTTGTTTCTGGATGTGTTGTCGGTGACCGAAGCTGTGGTGGCGGATACGGAAATGTTGTATACATGACGCATTATATTGATGGTCAAGCTTATGATACGGTATATGCTCACTTATCATCTGCTAATGTTAGTGTAGGTCAAACTGTCCAACAAGGTGATCAAATTGGTAATATGGGTAACACTGGTAGCTCTGGTGGCCCACACTTACATTTTGAAATTCACCGTGGATCTTGGAATAATGCTAAGTCAAATGCAGTAGACCCACTAAATTACATCAATGTTCAATCACGCGGTCAATTTAATTCTCAATAAATCTTACCTTTTACTAAAAGAGGAAATTATAGTAGTATAAAAGCATCGCACAATGTTCGTGTGATGCTTTTATGCTATTTATTTAGCTATTTTTGTTTAGGTGTAATTTTGAGTATAGTAGAAATTCACATCAATATACTTAATTATAGTATTTTTTATACTAAATCTGTAAGCGTTTGCTGAGGTGATTAATTTTGAATATGAGTAGGAAATTTGTTCTTTTATTAGTTTTGGTAGCCTTTTTAGTAGGGGGAGCGATCTCAGCGACTGCAATGAGTTTTCTTGCTGATGAAGGTGAACCACAAGTAAAGGAAGAAGAGCAAGAAGAAGTAGAAGTGCCTGATGATGAAATTCATAGTGATGTGCAAGAAGAAATAAGTGAAGAGTTCACTAAAATTGAGCAAGTGATTTCGATGTTAGATGAGTATTATATACGAGAAGTTGATGTTGATTCTTTATATGAAGGTGCAATTGAAGGCGTTGTTAGCTCGTTAGATGACCCATTCAGTGAGTATATGGATGCTGAAATGACAGAGCAGATTCACCAGCTGAGGAATCAGGGGTTCGCCCTAATGATCGTATATTAGCTGTTGATGGCGAATCTGTTGAGGATCATACGGTTAATGAGGCTGTTCAACTCATTCGTGGTGAGAAGGGAACAGACGTTGTATTAACGATTGATCGTCCTGGTGAAGATGAATCATTTGATATATCGATCACAAGAGACACAATTCCATTAGTTACTGTTCGACCACATGTAGAAGAGGTGAATGGTCAAACAGTTGGTGTGTTAGAAATTAGATCTTTCGGTGAAGGAACAGCTGAAGAGTTCGCTGAAGAGCTAGCTTACCTCGAAGACGAAGTTGGAATTGATGGATTAGTCTTAGACGTAAGAGGAAATCCTGGTGGGTTATTTGACGCGGTTGAAAACGTATTAACTCACTTCATGGACGGCGAGGAAACGTATGTTTACACAGACCGTCATGATATGGAACCAGAACCATCTACACTAGATGGGCAAGGTGTGAAGGATTACCCAATCTCAGTCTTAATTAACGAAGGTAGTGCTAGTGCATCAGAGATTTTAGCTGCCGCCCTTAATGAAGTTAACGGTTATGAAGTCGTTGGTGAAACGACGTTCGGTAAAGGAACAGTACAACAGACGATGCCTTTAGATGGCGGCATGTTGAAAATGACGGTGTTTGATTGGTTAACACCAGATGGAAATCGAATTGAAGGTGAAGGTGTTGACCCAACCGTTGAACAAAGACAACCAGAATACTTCTATTCAACGCTAATTCAATCTGAAGAACCATTAGAGTATGACATGAACAATTCCGAAGTAAGAAAGCTGCAACTTATGCTTGAAGGCCTAGGCTATGATATTGACCGTACGGATGGTTACTTTGATGAAAACACTGTTGAAGTAGTTGAACAGTTCCAGTCTGATGAAGGTTTAGATGTGACAGGAGTCGTTGATGAAACAACTGAAGAACGAATTGAAGAGTTGATTTTAGACGCGGTAATGGAACCAGAAAATGATCTACAATTACAGCGTGCCATTGAAGTATTGTTTGAATAAGCTTGGTTTAAATAGATGACTCATCTGTTGAGTCATCTATTTTTACTCAAAACATATGCAGGATTTTGGCTTGAATATAGAGAATTGTTTAATACAGTGCACCAGTGCGATTGGGGGGATTATGTATGTGGATTGAATGGTTGATTGAAATAGGCTATGCTCTACTGTGGTTATTCGCACAACCAGTACTATATGTAGCGATCATATTATCATTTTTAATTGGAAATAGAAGAATTAAAAAAGACCGTAAGCAATTCGGTCACCGAGTGTTTCCATTCCACGCAGAATGGAAAGGGACATGGCTGTTAGGGTTTCTTATTGGCATCATTGTTTCAGCAAGTATTGTCTTAACTGGATTGTTTATGACTTGGGAATGGTTAATCGTCTGGTCCGCCGTCATCATTTTACTAATGTTAACTGGACAAGTTGCATTACTTTCCCCTGTTTACACATTAGGGTTATCTATTTTGGCTGTATGGTCTGTTGGGCTATTTGAAATACAAGTGATCAATGAGGCTTTTACAACTGGTTTATTACAAGTCGACTTAATGGCCATGATTTACTTAATGTTAGTTCTCCTCATTGCCGAGGTCATACTTATTGCAACAACGCATCGTAACAGATCATTCCCTCGACTGCAAAAAGGTGATCGTGGTAAAGACGTTGGTGCCCATCAAGTGACACGACTTATGTTCGTTCCACTATTGATTCCTTTGCCAATTGGCTCACTAACGTTAAGTGAGCAGCTTACTTGGTGGCCTGTGTTTGGTTTAGATGGAGCTGGAATGAGTTTTATAATCTTTCCTTATATAATAGGATTCTCACAAAGGTTTATCGGTCTATTTAGTGAGCAGGGAGCTAAACGTATTGCGATTACGTTATTTCCGATAACTCTATTATTGCTAGGAGCAGCAGTTGGGGCATATAACACGCTTTACCTTGGTATGATTGTCGTAGGAATAGCTTTATTAATGAGGCCATTAACATCGATTATTGTTCGTCAATTCGATGTTGAAAGACGTCCAATTTTTAGACCAGAATCTGATGGAATTACAATCGTTGGTGTTGTACCAGGTTCGCCAGCAGACGATATGGGCTTAATGGTCGGGGAAAAAATTGTCCGTGTACACGATGAGCCAGTCCAAAATGAATATGAGTTTTTCGACGTCATGACAGAACATCGAACATATTGTAAATTAGCCGTACAAGATTTGAGTGGTGAAACGAGGTTTGTCCAAAGACCGATCTATGAAAATGAAGATCATGAGCTTGGCTTAATCTTCGTAAAAGAAACACCACGTTTCACGTTAGAAACTTCAGAGACGATCGAAATAAGCTAATATAAAAACCATAAACCTCGCGTTGAATGCGAGGTTTATTTGTGTTTAATTTTAACTGTCTAGGAGTGAATGTCGGACGAGGGTGCATAATTGTCGGACGAAGCGAGGTTAATGTCGGACGAAGCAGTGTTAATGCTGGACGAGGGTGCATAATTGTCGGACAAAGCAGTGTTATAAGGTTAGTATCAAAATTGGACACACTCTAAGGCAAAATGTTTCCATGAAATTAAGTCTAGAAAAGGTAGGGGTAATTATGCCAGAAAAAAAG
>NZ_JAUSUP010000015.1 GCF_030814115.1 Alkalibacillus filiformis | reverse complement strand
ATGAGGATTCCATATGAAAGCATCTTCTTTCATATGGATTAAAAGTTTGCCTTATGAGAGCAAAAACATGTCCAATATATTGACAGAACGTCACTTTGAGCATCTTGAACCACTTTATGAGCATCTAGACTTCTACTTTGAGCATCTTGAACCACTTTATGAGCATCTAGCATAAAAAGAGCTATGAGGACATTCACCCTCATAGCTCTCAACATTATAAGTTCTTCGTTTTTTTCTGTGAGCGTTCACGTTCACTCTTGTTTAAGATCTTTTTACGCAAACGAATTGACTCAGGCGTTACTTCACAATACTCATCATCATCTAAATACTCAATCGCTTCTTCTAATGTTAATTTACGCGTACCTTTTAATGTCACGGTATTATCTTTCGTTGCTGAACGAACGTTTGTTAAAGCTTTTTCTTTCGTAATATTAACTGTTAAGTCGTTATCACGATTATGCTCACCGACGATCATTCCTTCATACACTTCCGTACCAGGTTCAACGAAAATAACACCACGATCTTCAAGTGCCATAATACTATATGGCGTTGCTTTACCTTTTTCTTGTGATACTAAGACACCTTGACGACGTCCACCAACTGAACCTTGAGCAACAGCCTCGTAAGCATCAAATGAGTGGTTTAAAATTCCATAACCGCGTGTTTGAGACATAAACTCGGTTGAATAACCAATTAGACCACGAGATGGTACTTTGAATTCTAGTCTCACTTGGCCGTTTCCGTGGTTAATCATATCGAGCATTTCACCTTTGCGTGCTCCTAAAGACTCCATGACAGGACCTGTGTAATCTTCTGGAACATCAATTTGAACACGCTCATACGGCTCACACTTCACGCCATCAATTTCTTGAATAATTACTTGAGGTTTAGATATTTGTAGCTCATATCCTTCACGACGCATATTTTCAATTAGAATTGATAAGTGCAGTTCACCACGACCCGATACGATCCATGCATCAGGTGTTTCAGTTTCTTCAACACGTAAACTCACATCTGTTTCAAGTTGAGTTAATAGACGCTCTTCAATTTTTCTCGCTGTAATGTAGTCCCCTTCTTTACCAGCAAACGGACTGTTATTAACAACGAACCTCATCTGTAATGTTGGCTCATCGATTCTCGGAATTGGAAGAGGATCATGATGATTAACATCACACACTGTCTCACCAACGTTTAAATCTTCCATACCTGAAACGGCAACGATATCACCCGCTTCAGCTTCTTCGATTTCGACACGTTTTAAGCCGATAAAACCGAATAACTTTGTAATACGATGGTTTTTAGCTGATCCATCTTTCTTCATTAAAGCTACTTGATCGCCGACTTTCATTTTACCGCGATATACACGACCGACACCAATACGACCAACGTAATCGTTGTAATCAAGTAAAGTGACTTGGAATTGTAATGGGTCATCGACAAGTTTTTGCGGTGCTGGAATATGCTCTAGAATTTTCTCGAAAATTGGATCCATCGTTTCGTTTTGATCTTCCGCTTCATAACCTGATGTTCCTTGTAATGCTGAAGCATAGGCTACTGGGAATTCTAACTGCTCATCATCAGCCCCAAGTTCGATAAATAGATCTAATACTTCATCAACAACCTCTTCAGGACGAGCATTCGGACGATCAATTTTATTTAAAACAACCATTGGCTTTAAGTTTTGTTCTAATGCTTTCTTTAACACGAAACGAGTCTGTGGCATACAACCTTCATATGCGTCTACGACTAATAATACACCATCAACCATTTTCATAATACGTTCTACTTCGCCACCAAAATCTGCGTGGCCTGGCGTATCTAAAATGTTAATTCGTGCATCACCATAATTTATAGCTGTATTTTTCGCAAGGATCGTAATCCCGCGCTCTTTCTCTAAATCATCCGTATCCATCGCACGATCATCAACGTTTTCATTATCGCGAAACGTCCCAGAATAGTGTAACATTTGGTCTACTAACGTTGTCTTACCATGGTCAACGTGCGCAATAATGGCGATATTACGAATATCTTTGTACTCTTGCATAAAAACGCTCCATTTCTATAACTAAAATTTCCTGCCTTTGTTATTATATATTAGTTCTGCTATACTGTATAGTTTTTAACGAAAGTATCTAAATTAATCAACATATCTGATCGATTTTGCAAAAGTGACGACGATTAACCCCACCGTTAATAAACAGCATGACGCAACAAAAATAATTTGATCAATTGAAAACCCTAACGAAATAAATAGTGAAGTTAATAAAAAAGATACAGGAAGTAATCCCATAGATGCGAAAGAAATTAGACTCATCATTCTTCCAATATAGTCTTCATCCGTGTTCGCTTGAATAGCTGAGAGTATTGGCACATCTATGATAGACAATGTTAAACCAACTAAGCTAATGACTAATAAGCTAAGCCATAATTCACCTGTTAAACTAAAGATGACCATAAATACCCCAAGTGCAACGATACTTACAAGTGAAACAAGTCCGCGCCGCCTATTTATATTAATAACCCCAACGATCACCGCTCCTATTAACATCCCGACACCTAATACCCCACTTAATAAACTATAAGTGAACTCACCGCCACCAATCACATTTCGTGCGAAAATTGGTAACCCCATTTGCAACGGTCCACTTAAAAATAAATTGAGTGAGACAGAAGTTAACATTAAAGTTAATAAAAAGGGAGATTGCTTTACATAGCGAAGTCCATCCATTATCGATCGCCAAACAGAAGGATGTGTTTCATTCTCTTCTTCGTCCAAACCAACCCTTCTCCTTAAATATAAATCGACTACAGCAGCCAACATAAGCATTAAACTAACAAGACCAAACATCAACTCATAACTACCAAACCCAATAATTAATCCAGCTATTAATGGACCCACAATAACTGAAAAACGCTGTGTCGTGTGAACAATTGAGTTTGCTCGAGTTAGCTGCTCTCTTTCTACTAATTTTGGAAAGAGCGAAGAACTCGCTGGCCAAAAGAATGCATCTAGAAGACCAAACAAAAACGCTAAACCTACTAATACCCATATTGAAACTAAATCAAAAACAAGCAGGCAGATAACAAGTATTAATAAAACAGCCTTTGTGAAATCAGATAGCAACATGATCGACGCTTTATTGACACGATCAGCAATTGCACCACCGATTAACATAAACAAAAGCCTGGGAATAGAACTTGCGACAAACACAAACCCTAGCATCGCTTCTAACCTTAAGTAATCAACGACATACCAATTAACCGTAAATAAAAAGAACGCAACACTTAAACTTGAGGCCAAAAAAGTGAAAAAGTACAACACAAACGATCGATTCCGATACAACGATAAACGACTTTCCCCAGTGTTATTGGTCACGACTTACATCCTCTCTTAAGTTAAAAACAACTCTTCTAACTCTTTAATAACCGATTTCACTTCATCTTGGTTAATTGCGTAATAAACTTTATTTTCGTCTCGTTTTGATTGAACAAAACCGTGGTTGAGTAGTATTGCTAAATGGTGTGAAACCGTTGAATTTGATACACCTAGTTCTTGCGCTATTTCATAACCATAATGCGCACGTTGCTTTAAAAGCCTTAACATATTAAACCGACGCTCATCTGTTAAGATTTTCAGGAGCTCTAATACTTCTTTTTCATCACGCATTTTTTGACTAAGATCAAACCTCTCTATACCAACAACTAGTAAGCTAAAATCTGCTTCATCAAAACTTATAAAACCAACACTCATCGAATAAGAAGGAATAACAACCAGCTTTTTATTTCCATCCCAATTCGTATATTGCGACGCCATTTCTTTAATAAACTCGTTGTACTTTTGATTGTTAAAATGTTCAACTTTTTCTTTTATTTTAGTCGACACTAATGATTCAAAATTGGCATAGTGCTGATCATAGAGGTGTTGTAACAATTGACATAATCGGTCTTTTATTTCATTAGGTTGTTGAATGAAATAAATTAACTTCCACTTTTCTTCTTCTGGAATGGGTAAAGACTTTATTCTTTTCTCTACTGGTAATTGTTTAACTGAATCATCTACAAAGCTCGTATTGACCATCCACTCAACTAGCTGCGTTTCATCTACTGCACGTATTGAATCGAGTAATGCCTCGATGGAAGTAAGCGCACTTTGACTATACCAATACGGCATAAGCGAAATAGCGATATGACTATCTTTTTGGAAAAATACTTGTAGTTCTTTCAGTTCGTCAGTCGATAATTTATGATGAATTGACTCGATCCACTTTTCCCCTTCACTTTCTCGAATTAATGCTTTGTATTTCTCTTCTTCCTCCCCTTTTCCTAAATTGGCAACCCGAAATGCAAAAGCAATAAAATCAGCCATTATTTGCTTATCGACATCATATTTAACATCCATCTAAACACCCTTTCGATTATCATTATATGTCCTGTTATAAGAAAGTTTACAACTATTTTCTATTTTAATCAATACACTGTTTCGATTTATATCAAAACACCTTATAAAAATAAAACACTCCCTCATAAAGGAAGTGTTAATCAACCATTTCATCTAATACTGGATAAACCGCTTCAACACCGTCTTCTGCAATACGGCAGGCAATGCCAATTGGCGTTTCCCAAAAATGATCCGGAATAATCGGGTTTTGCATGCCAGCTGCTTTAAATAACGAGTTATAAACACGGTCTAAATGTTTTCTCGTCGTTAGTCGATCTATTTCTTTCTCACCTCGCGCTAATAAAAATAAGTAGCGCATCGATTGAAAGATGTTGTCGCCAGGCATAAATGTAAAGTCTTTAAAGAGCTTTAACTGCTTTTCGACTTGTTCGGATAACGCGTTATTAATAGCTAAGTCATCAAGACGTTCATACAACTGACGGTTCACCTGTTTGAAAACACGCCGTTTTTCTTGCTGCATGACATCATCTGTATAAACTGTTTTTAAAAAATCAAATGCTTCCTCTCTCGTCCATCCCATTCGTAATCCCCTCTTCACTCAATTGGTCCGTCTGAATATTCTACTTCTCCGTCTTTAAGGCCTATATATAAATCTTTTCCATCAAAGAACCATACGTCTTTTTCATCAATTTGAAAGCTAAGCCCTTTTTTCTCCGTTTCAACCTCCGGCTCTGCTGTGCTACCGATTGCCATTCCAATCGAGAAGCCCTTTTGAAATGAACAAGTGCCTCCATACTTAGGGAAGAAATTCACCACATCTCCTGTCTCTAGGTCCATTTCATCAAAAAACCAGTCTACTGCTTGCTCTGTTACGTGTATTTCCATAGTTAAAGGCCTCCTTATAATTTTAGTTTATCTAACATAACAGTGAACAACAACTCAAAAGTTTCTAACTTCATATTGCAAAAACCTTTCGGGTGTCGTAAAATTTTAAAAACGTTATTCATGCTTTAGAGAAGTAAAGGGGGAAATCGATTGAACGACGAAAAAGTTGGCACATTATATGCTACATTCGCTTACATACTATGGGGGTTTCTCCCTCTTTATTGGAAAATACTTGAATACGTTCCAGCATGGGAAATTTTAGCCCACAGAATCATATGGTCTTTTGCTTTTATGATGCTATTCATATTCGTCATTCGTAGGTGGCACTTATTTATGACAGAATGCCGCACCCTTTTTACTGACTGGCGAACAGCTCTAGGCATCGCGGCCGCTTCAATTGTGATCAGTATAAACTGGGTGACCTACATATGGGCAGTTAACTCTGATCGTGTGTTAGATGCTAGTCTCGGTTATTATATAAACCCACTTATTAGCGTCTTATTTGGTTTTATTTTTCTAAAAGAACGATTTTCAAAATTACAATGGATTGCGATTGTCCTTGCATTAACTGGCGTTGGCTATATGACGTATAACTTTGGTGACGTCCCTTGGGCTGCTTTATTGCTCGCTGTGTCTTTTGCTATTTACGGCTTATTGAAAAAAATCGTCAACTTAAATGCAATATTCGGCCTAGCTATTGAAACGGTCATTGTTTTACCAGTTGCGCTTATTTATATTATTCATCTGGAATGGGTACAAGTTGGAGCCATGAGCCTGTCTTGGACGGGCGTTTTATTAATCGGAACAGGGCTTGCAACGGCTATTCCGTTATTATTATTTGCCCAAGGTGCAAAACGAATTCCACTATCATTAGTTGGCTTCTTACAATACATCGCGCCAACGATCATGCTTTTATTAGGGGTGTTCTTATTTAACGAACCGTTTACGTCGGTTCATGCTATTACATTTACCCTCATTTGGATCGGTCTAACCTTATACACCTATGAACGCGTAAAACAATTAAAACAAATATCTCAAGTTTAAAAGTAGAGAGGAACCGACTCTCTACTTTTTTCATTCCTACTTAAATGTTAATTTTTAAATTTTTCCTCTAATTCAGAAAGCGCTTTCATGTTTTGTGTTACAATGATACAAAAAGGGGTAAGAGGAGGACATTTCATGACGAAAAGATTTGAAACTGATGTTATTCACCACGGCTATGACTCAAAAGAACATTTCGATAGTTTATCAACGCCAATCTATCAAACGTCAACTTACACATTCGCGAATGCTGAACAAGGGGAAAAACGTTTTGCTGGAGAAGACGATGGCTTTATTTATTCTCGTTTAGGAAACCCAACTGTTCGCCATTTAGAAGAGCGAATTGCAAATTTAGAAAACGCTGAGGCTGGTTTAGCCTTTTCTTCAGGGATGGCTGCTGTTTCAGCAACGTTAATCGCCTTAACGAAAGCAAATGATCACATATTATGCTCTCAAGGGCTTTACGGTTGTACATTTGGTTTACTAGAACTAATGAGAGAAAAATATAATATTCAGTCTGACTATAGTTTAATGGAGTCAGAGGATGTTTTACGCAAACAAATTAAAGACGACACGTCATTAATTTATGTTGAGACACCGATTAATCCAACGATGAAGATTATTGATTTAGAGATGGTTGCACGTGTAGCAAAGGAATTTAACATTCCAGTTGTTGTGGACAACACTTTTTCATCACCTTACTTACAGCGACCAATCGATTTAGGTTGTGATATTGTTCTTCACAGTGCCACTAAATATATCGGTGGTCATGGTGATATTGTCGCTGGCTTATTAGTCGGGAAAGAAGATTTTATTTCAGAAGTTGCGATGACGACACAAAAAGATATTGGTGGTATTCTTTCGCCATTTGATGCTTGGTTATTACTAAGAGGACTCAAGACGCTTCCTATTCGAATGGATCGTCACTCACTTAACGCAGAGAAAGTCGTTGAACAGTTAAAACAACATCCAAAAATCAAAAGTGTCCACTACCCATTCGACAAAAACAATCCAGATTATGAAGTGGCTAAAAAACAAATGAAACTCGGTGCTGGTGTAATTGCCTTTGAAGTTGAAGGTGGTAAAGAAGAAGCACAAGCCTTTTTAAACCGTTTATCATTTATTAAGCTAGCTGTTAGTTTAGGAGATGCAGAATCTATTATTCAACATCCTGCGACGATGACACACGCTGTTGTACCAGAAGAGAATCGTCTAAGTATGGGGATTACAGATTCATTAATTCGCATGTCATGTGGTTTAGAAGCATGGGAGGATATTTGGAACGATTTAAAACAAGGCTTAGATCAGATGTAATTAATAAAAAAGTTCAAGCGAATTAATCGCTTGAACTTTTTTTAACCTAAAATTCGTTTAACATAGTTTTGTGTTTCTTCAAATGGCGGTACTCCACCATAATAGTCTACATTCCCTGGGCCTGCGTTATAGGCTGCTAGTGCGAGCTCAGAATCTCCATTATATCGATCTAACATATCTCTTAAGTAGCGAGCGCCACCTTCTATATTTTGTGCTGGGTCGAATACATTTTGAACACCTAATGATTCGGCCGTAGCTGGCATAAGCTGCATGAGACCTTGAGCACCTGCATGACTAACAGCTTGCGGGTTAAAGCCCGACTCAACTTGAATGACAGAACGAATTAAGTCAGTGTCAATGTTATAACGTGACGCTACATCTTCAATAATGTCATTAAAGCTTGAATCATCATTGTTTAAATCCGGAGCAACTTGCATACTCGACTGAACACCCTGCTCACTTTCACCTGAAGCAAAATGTGTCGCTAGATTATTGTTTAATCCTAACTGATCCATAAAAAGCGTTTCAAAAGAAGCTCCTGAAAGCTCTTGTTTTTGGTTATCGTTAAGCAAAGGAGTGTTTTGAACCGACCTTCTATAGTTCATTAACACTTCTAACATACGTGAATCGATCAATATGTCCACCTCATTATATTTAAGACGAAATCTATTTAAATTATACCACAATTTGACATGATTTTTAATCATGATGCTATTAACTTGAACTAATCATCTATTAAACAAAAAAATTCCTGGTTGATTTCGAATCAACCAGGATTAACACTTAGTAAAGAATAATCTAACAATAGAAATGTTTCCCCAAACATTTCTGAAGACACTCAGACATCCTCCACCGCTTACGCAAGTACTATTATAACGCATTTTTCATAGATTTAAAGACTTTTTTTAAAATTTTTATATCTTGTTTTGTAATGTCAAAATGTGTGACGAATCGAACTAAGGTTGGACCAAAAGGAACGGCTTTTATACCGGCCTCTTCCAGCTTCTCTACCATCTGTTCTGCATTCATATCTGTTTTGGCAACATCCATAATAACAATATTCGTCTCAACTGGGTAAGCTAATTCAAAACCAGCTTCTTTTATGCCTTCTTCGATTTCTTTAGCCAACTCATGGTCCTCGTGAAGTCTTTTAGACATATCAGTTAATGCAATCATAGCAGGAGCTGCAACGACACCTACTTGTCTTAAGCCTCCACCGAGACGTTTACGCCATTTGCGTGCATGGTTAATAAACTCTTGTGAACCAGCAATGATCGAACCAACTGGTGCACCGAGTCCCTTTGAAAGGCAAATTTGTACCGTATCAGTACATTGAGCGTACTCTTTAGCCGAAATCCCTGTCGCAGCGACTGCATTGAATAGTCTTGCACCATCTAAATGAACAGGAATGCCATGACGATTAGCTACATCATAAGTCGCTCGCATCGTTTCAAGTGGAATAACCGCTCCACCAGCGCGGTTGTGTGTATTTTCTAAAACAACTAAACCTGTTTCAGGTAAATGAACGTCCTCTGGGCGAATCGCCGCTTCAACATCAGCTGGATGCATCGCCCCACGATTTCCCTTTACGGTGCGCGGTTGAACACCCGCAAATGCGGAGATCGCTGCCCCTTCATAATAAAATAAATGGGACTCTTCCTCTAAAATCACTTCATTACCTGGGTTCGTATGCGTTAAAACGGCAATCTGGTTGCCTTGCACACCACTTGTCACAAACAACGCCGCTTCTTTCTCTAGCATTTTTGCTGCTTTTTCCTCTAAAAGCTGAACGGTCGGGTCTTCACCGTATACATCGTCGCCAACTTCAGCATGAAAACTTGCTTCTCGCATCTCTTGAGTCGGTTTCGTTACTGTATCACTACGTAAATCGATCATAGCGCCACCTCACTATTTTATAGAATCATAAACTCTTTATTGTGCTTTATTATACAATACGGCTATTCTCAAAAATAGTATGAGATGATTATTTCTTAATAGATATGTTGTGAAGTGTCTCTTTAAAGCTGTCGTAAACATAATTCCATAAGGTTGGGTCTTCAGAATACCTTTTCGTTAATGTTTGAATCATTTCTTTTTGCTTTGCTTCAAAATTAGGGTCATCTTTTGGTGGAAATGAATCTCTGTAATCATCAACGAGTTGTTGAACTTCTGGTGCTCGAGGTCCCCATTTTCCAACGAGTTCTCCGTCACCACTTAAAATTAAGACGATCGGAATTGCTCTCCCACCATTTGTTAAATGATCTGTTTATTTACCATCCATATACAAAAATATGTGAGAATTTTTTAGTTTCTAGACGATGTAGTAAGTGTAAGGGTCCTTACAATTAAAAAGGAGTTCAATAATATGAGAATTACTAGTGATAATTTTATTAAACACTTCAAAAGAGGGAAAGAAGCAGCTCTTGAATATGTCATTGATGAGTATATCGGGATTGTCAAAGCGGTTATATACAACACATTCAAGATTAAGTACGACCGTCAATTAATTGAAGAGTGTATTAGTGACACCTTTCTAGGAGCCTTTGAAAATGCTAAACAGTTCAAAGGTAACCAAGAAGACTTTCGGAAATGGTTATGTTCTATTGCTAAATTTAAGGCTATTGATTATCAACGAAAAATTTACCGAGATCCAAACCTATTAAATATAGATGACCAACAAACACCTGTAATATCTGCTGAGAAAGAATACTTAACTAAGGAAACAACAGAAGAACTCTATCAAGTCTTGAAACAACTAGGTGAGATTGACCGTGATATTTTCACCATGAAGTACTTTTTAAACATGCGAAATAATGATATTGCTAACCAACTTGGTTTATCTAAAGCCTCTGTTGATAATCGGCTTTATCGAGGAAAAAAGAAGTTAAGAGAATTCCATTTAGGAGGGATTTACTCATGAAAATGCTATACAAACAACTTAGTCGACTGAAAATAGAAGATCATGAAATAGAACCGATGGAAGTAAACGAATTAGAAAAAGAAAGAATTAAAAACAAAGCTATGAAACATAAGAAAAAACGGTGGTCAAAAAATGTGCCAGCCGCTGCCATTGTACTGAGCTCCGTGATGACTTTTATTGTTGCCATCAGTTTTGCGAATCCTGCTTTGGCTACCAATTTACCTCTTATAAGTAACATATACGAAATTTTTGTGGATGAAGAAACATATGTATTCGAAGAGTATGATGAGCACAGCACAAATTTGGATTTATCCAAAGAAAGTGATGGTGTCACTGTAACATTGACGGATGCCGTTTACGACTTAGAAAGTGTAACGGTTGCTTATACGATTGAGAGTGAGAAGGATTTAGGTGATGCACCATTTTTAGATGGGCGATTTGTAATTGAAAGTATGGAAGAAGCAGATGAAACGGTCTATACACCTGGAAGGTTTATGACTGAAAAAATAAATGATAATAAATACGCAGGGGTCTATATTCACTACTTATTAGAGGGTGAAGTCTCACAAGAAATTGATGTGAATTGGGTTAGTTCCACAATTAGTCAACTTTATGAAGAAGAAAATTCAGTTGATGGTGATTGGTCATTCGAATTCAGTTTAGAGGCTACAGAAAAAGACACTTATGAATATACTGACCTCAAATCTTATTCAGAAGGTATAGAAGTAGAGCTGGATCAAATGACCTCAACTACAGTGGCCGCCAATTTCTATTTCACCGAGAACATTAGCCGAGACGCTTTTGGAAAAGATGAATATGTATCTATTCGCTACACAGTGGCGGATAATTTAGGCAATGAATATAACGTGTTACCTAACGCAGGGTATGGGGACAACAAATACAATATTACTTCACGAATCACAACTACTTCCATACATGAAGTTGCATCAACTATTTTCATCATCCCGGAAGTTTCAACCTATGCAACCACAGAAGACAATGACTTAGAATTAGTTAAAGAGCCATATGAACTTGACCAAATCGAAATTCCATTAGTTCAATAATTAATTAACTTGACTACAGGAAAGGGTAAAGGATCAAAAAATAATCCTTTACCCTTTTATTCATTCAACTAATACTGTATTTATAAAACTTCTAACACGCTCATAAAACTCTTCGGTTACATTATCAAATACTTTCGTATGACCGGCACCAGGTACGATCCACAATTCGTAATCTCCGGCTGTAGCTTCTGCAATTTCATAAGCCATTTCGGTCGGCACCAAGTCATCATCTTCACCATGAATAATAAACAGTGGAAGTTCATTTTGCTTAACTTGATCAATTGCAGACGCTTTACCTAATGTGTAACCAGCGCGTATATTCGTCACGACACTTGTTACCTCGAGCAATGGAAATGCTGGTAAGCCATATATATGATTTAACTGATGAGCCAATTCATCTTTCACTGAACTATAGCCACTATCGGCAATGATTCCTCTCACCTGTTTAGGTAGCTCTTCACCACTTGTCATAAGAACGGTCGCTGCTCCCATCGAATTCCCGTGCAATATAATGTCTTCAGCACTATACTCTTCTATTAACACATCAATCCAATCAACATAATCATGGCGATCATGCCAACCGTAGCCAATATAATCCCCTTCACTCTCACCGTGACCTCGCGCATCAGGGATAAGAATATCAAAGCCTTTGTCATAATAAAATTTAGCTAACTTCCCCATATTATCACTCGTATTTCTAAAGCCATGAGCTAAAATGACTGCCTTCTGCTCATCAGAATCGCTCTCAATAAATTGTGCGACTAAGTTCAAATCATCATAAGCCGTAATCTCAACAATCTCGGTATCTTGCTCATCATACCAATCATTTGCTTCATCGATTAACATTTGACTCTCATCAGTCGCAACGACATTAACCGCTTCATCTTCACGGTGAAGCTCAACTTCAGTTCCTCTTTTAATCCCTTGATCGTAAAAGTAATTCCCCGCAAAAGCTAACCCTACGAGCACAACGACGAAAAAACTACCTAAAAAGATGAGTAATTTCTTTTTCACTTTGTATTCCCCTTTATTCAGTAATCAAGTGGACTGTTTTCCACCCTCGAACACTATTTAAAAAGGCTAGTTCATCAACTGTTGCTAGGTCATCTTTTGCTAGACTGCGCTCTGTGATTTGTTGTTCTCTTAACAACCTCTCGCGATAAGTTCCAGGTAACAAGCCGTCTCTAACCGGTGGTGTATACCATTTTCCTTTTAGTTTGTAAGCTACATTTCCTGTCGTAAACTCGGTGATCAACCCTTCTTCATGCCATAGCAACGTCTCATCAACCTCTGCACGAATTCGTTCGTTGTAAACTGACCGATTCGTTGTTTTATGGTATAAAAAAGCTTGGTCTTGTTCGACTGGCTCATGAGCTAGCGCTACTTGTAATTGCTTTGGCGTATTATTAATCGGTTGTAACTCATAATTGATTTGCCCTTGTTGGTCGACTAGAAGACGTACTTTGTATTCACCTTGGTTATTCGCTTTAATTTGAACGATCGTTTCTGTTAAGGCTTGATCACTCAAGTTTATACTAAAGTAGTTTGCTGACCGTTTAAGTCTGTTTATATGTTCAAGTTCCAGTTCAATAACCCCATCTTTTAAAAGCATGGACTCCAGCAATTGAAAAGGCTTTGCTTTGCGATATAAAACGCGTGCTTTATCTACCGTTTCTTCATACTCTCCTTCAGCAGAAGAATCCCACGTAATGCCACCACCAACGCCATAAATTGCTCGACTCGTCTTCTTATTGTATAAAACAGTACGTATCGGAACGTTAAAGACCGCTTCACCATTAGGTGTTAGTAATCCTATAGCGCCACAGTAAACCTCACGAGGACTATTTTCTAAATGATAGATTTGCTCCATCGTGCTTTGTTTCGGCGCACCTGTAATCGATCCGCACGGAAACAGGGCTTTAAAGATTTCAACGAGGCCTACATCCTCTTTCAATTCTGCTGTCACCGTTGATGTCATTTGATGAACGGTTGGATAATGTTCAATCGTAAATAACTCTGGCACCTTAACTGTTCCTGCTTTCGCAACTTGTGATACGTCATTTCTTAGTAAGTCGACGATCATAACATTTTCAGCACGGTCTTTAGCCGATTCAGATAGTTGTAGCTTTAACTTGTCATCTTCTTCAACTGTTAATCCTCTTCGGACCGTGCCTTTCATCGGTCTTGTTTCAATTGTATGTCCATTCGATGCGAAAAATAATTCCGGAGAGATTGATAAAAGATCATGCGAACCAATTTGCAAGAGCGCCGTATAATTCGCTTGTTGAGCTTGAGTGAGCTGGTTGTACCAAGCTTGTGAATCAACATTTTCTAAATCTGCTAAAAGCCGTAGCGTATAATTAACTTGATAGGTAATCCCTTGAGAAATTAAATTATGAATCGTTTGGATCGCTCGTTCATAAGCTTGTTTGTTCGTGTCAGGCTTCCACTTTGTACTAAAGAACGTTTCATTTGATACAACACTCTCTTGTTCAACAGGCTTTTCAAAGACACCGAACCAAACGTAAGGAAGCTCCTTAACGTTATGAAAAGGCAAATGAGGTAAAAAGGCTTGTGCCGCTTCATAACTAACAAAACCACCGACGTAATAACCTCTTTGCGCGTACGTTTCAGCTTGTTTAATCGTTCGTTCGACTTCCTCAATTGTATTAGCTTGTAAAATTTCTATCGGTTCCCGAAAATGTAATGATTCACTTTCAAGCCAACGGTGTTTAAATTGAAAGGTTAACTTCACATCACTCACTATTACCTCACCTGCCTCGTTAAACGATTATCGACTACAAAGTTTTCAACCATTTTTAAGCCATACGTCGTTAAGATCGCCTCAGGGTGAAACTGTACCGCTTCAAGTGGCCAATATTTATGCCTAACACTCATCACTTCATCATCATCAGTCTGCCCTGTGATCTCGAGTACATCGGGTAAATTTTCTTTACGAGCGATTAATGAGTGATAACGTGTAACAGCTGTTGGGGAGTCTATATGGCAATAGACCCCTTTTTGATCATGCGTCACCCACTCGACTTTTCCGTGCATGGGTGCATGAGCCTTTTCGACTGTACCTCCAAAAGCTTGAACGATAATTTGAAAGCCTAAACAGACCCCTAATACAGGTATTTCGCCTTGTACCGCTCGTAAAATTTCAATACTATGAGGAACATCGCTCGGATTACCTGGTCCAGGCGAGAGCACAACTGCTTCTGGATTAAGCTGTTTAAGCTCTGAAACTGTCATTTCGTCGTGTTTTACAACTTTTACGACGACACCGACCTGCTCAAAATAGTCAACTAAATTGTATGTAAAAGAATCATAATGATCGATCATGACTATCATGCTACATCCCTGCCATCATTCGTTAGTCTCGACGTACTCGATATTCTTGTCGCTCACCCGTTGTCGTATAGGTTGAACGTCCAAGGTAAAGTGGAATTGTTAACTTCTCATCATCAGGTAAACCATTGTCTAGAAACAAGTCATCATCACGATAAAATTGGGTAATATCACCAACAAACCAATCATGGTCCCCATATTTATTTACATCAATTACTTGGCATTCATATGCAACGTAAGCATCTTTTAAAATGGGTGCATCAATTGTAATGCCACGCTCATACTCCATTTCACCTAACAAAAACTTATCGGTATCAGACCCCGAATAGACGCCTGCTTGTTGAATAAATTGCGCTTTTTCCATCGGTAGAAAATGGACCGCAAACTGCCCTGATTGTTTCATCAACTCATATGTATGGCGCTCATGTCCAATCGCTACGCCATAGATTGGCGGTTCAAATGAAATATAAGAATGCCACCCTGCTGACATGACGTTATTTTGTCCATTATAAGACGCTGTCACGATGGCGACCATCCCTGGATAACTATGCATCACTGTTCGATCTGTCGGCTTTCTCATTGACTTCTCCTCCTGCTTTTTTATCTTATTTTAGTTTAACAGAAAATCGTCCAGAATGACCTCAATTGTGATATATTGAGTACAAGGAGGGATTGCTTTGTTTAAACGAGATGAACAATTCGCACACGAACTTGACGAACAAGATGAACTGAAACATTTTAAAGATGAATTTTATCTAAATGACAACCATATATACATGGACGGAAACTCACTCGGACTAATGTCTAAACGTGCTGAACAATCGTTACATAACGTGACAGAAGCATGGAAGAATTATGCGATTGGTGGCTGGATGAATGGTGATCACCCGTGGTTTTATTTATCTGAAGACTTAGGCAAGCGTATTGCACCCTTAGTTGGCGGGAAACCTGAAGAAGTCATCGTCACAGGCTCTACGACGACAAACTTACATCAACTTGTTAGCACGTTTTACCAGCCAGAAGAAGGTCGCATGAAAATTTTAGCTGATGAGTTAAACTTCCCTTCAGACATTTATGCCTTACAGAGCCAGTTAAAACTGCACGGGTATGACCCAGACGAACACCTGATCCGTGTACAGAGTCGTGACGGTCGCACAATTGAAGAAGATGACATCATTGCAGCGATGACTGACGATGTCGCACTCGTTGTTTTACCAACTGTCCTATACCGTAGCGGACAGTTACTAAATATTGAAAAATTAACGAAAGCAGCTCATGAGCGTGGTATTCCGATCGGCTTTGATGGGTGTCATTCTGTCGGGGTTATTCCACATGATTTTCATAATGCTGGTGTTGATTTTGCATACTGGTGCCATTATAAGTATGTCAACAGTGGCCCAGGTGGGGTAGCAGGCCTTTTCGTACATGAAAACCATTTTGGCAAGACACCAGGATTAACAGGCTGGTTCGGTTCAGATAAGGAAAAGCAATTCGATATGGAGCATACGTTTACACCTGCTAAAGATGCAGGAGCTTATCAGATCGGTACACCACACGTCTTAAGTGTCGCACCATTAATCGGGTCGTTAGAGCTATTTGAAGAAGCAGGTATTGAAAACATTAGAGAAAAATCGCTCCATAAAACAGCATACTTAATGTATTTAGTTGAAGAATATTTAGGTGAGTATGGCTTTACAATAGGGAATCCTAAAGAAGATGAACGCCGTGGCGGGCACGTTTGCTTAGAACATGATGAAGCAGCAAGCATTTGCAAAGCGCTCAAAGATTACGACGTGACACCTGATTTCCGCTCACCGAATGTCATTAGACTAGCACCTGTTGCGTTTTACGTCACTTATCATGACGTATACCGCACCGTTCTTATATTAAAAGAAATTATGGAAAACAAACTATATAAAAAGTATAAAAACGAACGCGACGTCATCGCTTAGGAGGCTTAGCATGATCATTGATATTTCTCGCACGTTAAACCAAAACACACCAACTTGGCCAGGTGATACGCCCTTTTCATATGAATTGTCATGGTCAAAAGCCGAAACAGGCTCTGTCAATGTCGGACAGTTCACGACGAGTTGCCATACCGCAACTCATATCGATGCCCCCTATCATTTCAATGATAGCGGCTTAACGGTCGATCAATTACCGTTAGATTTATATGTTGGCGACGTTCTTGTCGTTGATGTATCTACTAAAGGGCGAATTAGTCCGGATGAATTGAAGTTAGTCGATCTATCGAATGTTAGACGTGTCATCTTAAAAACATCAGCTTGGAAAGACCCTTCATACTTTCCAACTGAGATTCCAATCTTGGAACCTAGCTTAGGTCAGTTTTTTAGAGAAAATGGTGTCGAGTTAATCGGCGTGGACCTACCTTCTGTCGACCCGCTTGAAAGCAAAACATTAGATGCGCACCATGCCTTTGAAGCTAACAACATTCACATTTTAGAAGGGCTTAATTTAGAAGAGGTTGAAGCTGGTGAATACCGCTTAACCGCATTACCCTTGAAGGTTGAAGGCGCTGATGGCTCGCCAGTACGTGCTATATTAGAGACGAAATAAAATATAGAACATGAAAGAGACTGAGACGAAACTAAATGTCAATACACAAAACCCGAACGAAATCACATTTTGACTTCGTTCGGGTTTATCTATTATCCGCTCCATCAAAATGCTTCGCTTTCACCCGCAGGGCACAAGTGCAACATCTGCTCAAACTCCCTAAGGTTGTTTGTCGCAGTGTTTTCTTTGCCGGGGCGGCTGGTGAGCCAAGCTACTACTTCGAGTAATCTTCTTGTGCTTTGCACCGAGGAAGCCTGCTTCGAAGCTTATCTAGAAGACGCAGGTGCATCCCCGGGGTCTCACCCTGGCCTTTGCTCCCACAGGAGTCTACGCATTTTGATTCCGCTAAGTGCCTGCTCAACTATGATGAACTGTTAAATATTCGTGTTTTAACCACACTCTATCCCTTTTGTCCAAACCTCTTTCCATTCTGAAACTTCTTCAACTAATGCCTCGTTATTTAATAGGAGTAACCTACTCCTTTTTGGAAGGCATTTGTCAGCCACCTTCTATACAAGTCTCACTAGAACTTCCAACAATAGAATTTAACTCTTGAAGTAGCGATGGTAGAGATTCCGTTTTTACTAAAGTTTCTAAGGCGTGCCTGCTAATAGGAATATTGTATTTACTGAAGACTTCTTCTGCCTCTGACCAAACTTCAACAATAGCAATTGGTGACATATTAGATTGTATAACCATTTTAGCCCCCCTCCCTTTGCACTTAATCGATCACCTTTGGTTAAATAAAACAAAATACGTGAATTGAAATGAGCATTCACGTGCTAATTAGGAAGTTTTATAGTGTTGTGCGATTTATTAAAGCCTTGATCTCACATTCCACAATTCAGGGAAGAAGTAATGGTCTAACACTTGCTTTAAGTAACCGACACCTGATGATCCACCTGTCCCTTGTTTATGTCCGATGATTCGTTCGACCGTTTTCATATGACGGAAGCGCCACTGCTGCATCCAGTCTTCAATGTCAATTAACTTTTCAGCTAATTGATAAAGATGCCAATAACGCTCTGTGTCTTTATACACTTCAATCCAAGCTTGTTCAACACTTTCATTAACTTCATAAGTTTTGGTTAAATCGCGGTTTAACACGTCTTCATCAATCTCAAAGCCTTCTTTTGCTAGTGCTTGAATCGCAACGTCATAAAGTCCTGGTGCTTCGTATGCTTCAATCAGTTGCTTTTGTAGTTCAGGTTCTTTTTCATAGATTTTAATGACATATGGTGTTTTATAGCCTAACGCAAACTCGACCATCCGATATTGGTAAGATTGAAAGCCTGAAGCATTACCTAACTGATCGCGGAAACCTAAATATTCACTTGGGGTCATCGTTGATAAAACATCCCAAGCTTTAATAATTTGGTTTTGAATACTTGAAACGCGCGCTAACATTTTAAACGCTGGCTGATACGACTCTTCTTGAATAGCATTAATCGCAGCTTGTAACTCATGCAACGTTAACTTCATCCAGAGCTCACTTACTTGGTGAATAATGATAAACAACATTTCATCGTGATGATCAGAAAGCCTATTTTGACTATTTAAAATTGAATCTAAATCTAAATAATCGCCATAAGTCATTCGATCTTTAAAATCAGTATGGATCCCCTTCTCATTCTCAAAAGTCATGATGAAACGCTCCTTTTTTCTTTTATCTTAACATATGACAAATGTATAAAATGAAATTGTGATAAAATAAATATAAGGATCTCATATTCATTTGTTGAATTTAGTTAAAACCAATTGGTAAACTAGGGAATGGATTTTAGATTAACGAAGGATGTGACAAAGATGCGTGTTGTAAACAATATCGCAGAATTAATTGGTGACACTCCGTTAGTGAAACTGAACAAGCTAAATCCAGCTAACGGCGCTGACATTTATTTGAAATTAGAATTTTATAACCCAAGTGGTAGTGTAAAAGACCGTGCAGCTTACAATATGATGGTAGAAGCTGAAAACGCTGGCCTTCTTAAAGAAGGCTCCACCATTATTGAGCCAACAAGCGGGAATACGGGCATTGGACTTGCGATGAATGCAGCTGCTCGTGGATATAAAGCGATTCTCGTGATGCCCGATACGATGACGAAAGAAAGAATTAACCTATTACAAGCATATGGCGCAAAAGTAGAGTTAACACCAGGCGATGAGAAAATGCCAGGTGCCATTCGTCGTGCTAAAGAGCTAATGGATGAAATTCCGAATAGCTTCATGCCAATGCAGTTTGAAAATGAAGCTAACTCTGATGCTCACCGTCACACAACAGCAAAAGAAATCGTTGAAGCGATGGAGCAAATTGACAAGCCACTTTCAGCTTTTGTCGCGACAGCAGGAACAGGCGGTACTATTACTGGAACGGGTGAAGAATTAAAGAAAGTATATGAGGATATGTCCGTTCACGTTGTTGAACCAGCTGGAAGCCCCGTTTTATCAGGCGGGAAACCAGGTAAACACAAACTAGTCGGAACAAGCCCTGGCTTTATTCCTGATATTTTAAACCAAGAAATATATGACGAGATCTTCCGTATTGAAGACGATCAAGCTTACGATATCGCACGTCGCCTCGCTCGTGAAGAAGGCATTTTAGTCGGAACATCTGCAGGTGCCTCATGCTATGCGGCTATTGAAGTCGCTAAGCGTAAACAACCAGGTGAAGTTGTTGTCGCAATCATTCCTGACTCAGGTGAACGCTACCTATCTGGTGACTTGTTTGATTTTTAAATTGAGCGCTGATAATTTCACGTGAACGCTGATAAATTCGCGTGAGCGCCGATAATTTATCGTGAACGCTGATATTTTTGCTTGAGCGCCAATAAATTCTCATGAACGCCAAGTAATCCCACTCAAGCGCCAAAAACGAATAAAAGTAATCAGCATTAATCCCCTAACAGCTTGCCATACTATAATGGCAAGCTGTTTTTAGCTTTTTTGATAAAAAAACTAAACTTTTTATCAAAAAGTAATTGACTTGAGAATGATTATCAGTAAAATAGAATGTGTGAGGTTGATAATCATTCTCAACAAAATAAAAAGTTTACATAGAAAGGGAGTTTCAAACATGTTTAACAAAAAGCATTTATTCATGATGATGGCATTACTAATAACAGCCGTCATCTTAGCCGCTTGTGGTGGCGGAGATGAAGAACCACAAAACGAAGAACAGCCTGAGGGCACAACTGGTCAAGGTGATGAGGAAGCTGGTGAAGTGAACATTTACACAAGCCGTCACTACGATATCGACGATGAAATCTATGCTGATTTTACTGAAGAAACAGGAATCGAAGTAAACATCATTAACGGGAGTGCAGATGAGTTAATTGAGCGTATGAACCGTGAAGGTGAAGCATCTGAAGCTGACTTATTCTACACAGCTGACGCTGGTCGTTTACACCGCGCTAAAGAAGAAGGATTATTGCAATCAATTGAAAGTGAAGTTCTAAATGAAAATGTTCCAGAAAATATGCGCGATCGTGACAGTGAATGGGTTGGCTTAACTCAACGCGCACGTATTATTGCTTACCATAAAGACCGTGTTGACCCTGAAGAACTATCAACGTATGAAGCTTTAACAGAACCTGAATGGGAAGGCCGCGTGTTAATGCGTTCATCAGAAAACGTTTATAACCAATCATTACTTGCTTCATTTATTGACTTACATGGACGCGAGGAAGCAAAAGACTGGGCACAAGGTATTCATGATAATCTAGCTCGTTCACCACAAGGCGGCGACCGTGACCAAGCACGTGCTGTCGTTGCAGGCGAAGGTGACGTAGCGATTATGAACACTTACTACTTAGGTGGTATGTTAAATTCACCTGATGAAGAAGAAGTGAACGTTGCAGAGCAGTTAGGTATTTTCTTCCCTAACCAAGAAACAACAGGTACACACGTTAACGTCAGTGGTGTTGGCCTAGCGGGAAACGCTCCAAACCCTGAAAATGCAGTTAAATTAATTGAGTATTTAACGACTGAGGAAGTTCAGGAGATTTTCGCAGCTGCGAATTATGAGTACCCTGTAAACCCTAATGTTGAAGCAGATTCAACGATCCAAGAGTGGGGCGAATTCGATACACAAGAAATCAACCTTTCAATTTTAGGTGAAAACAGTGCTGAGGCGACACGCATTTTCAATGAAGTAGGCTTTGAGTAAATCACCATTGAAAAACTGAATGTGAACAAAAACTAAAAATTAATACCGTCCCAGTATTTGGGGCGGTATTATGCCTTTTGTTTTAGTTATATTTTTAGTATGATAGGAAAGGTTGCTTAGTTAGTAAAGGGCGTGTCTTTTTGAAATGGTTTAGATCTCTTAAAACAACGATGAATTTATGGACCGTATTAAGCGTAATATTTGTCTTACTCGTATTATTACCCAACCTTTCAATCATCGTACAGTTTTTCGCAGAACCAAATGAAAATTGGCTTCATATACGCGAATATATGTTACAAAATTATATACAAAACACGCTAATCCTTGTGTTCTTCGTAGGTATTTTGACCTTGTTTATCGGCACAAGTTTAGCTTGGATTATATCGGCATATGATTTCCCGATGCGCCGATTTTTCCAATGGGGAATGATTCTACCTTTAGCTATTCCCCCATATATAGGTGCCTATACTTATCATGGCATACTAAATTATACCGGTGTCATTCAAACATCACTCAGAAATCAGTTTGATGTTACTGTAAATCAGCAGTATTTCAACATTATGAACATGCCTGGTGCAATCTTTATTTTAACCATATTTTTATTCCCTTATGTATATACTATTACGAAGGCGTTTTTGGCGCGTCAGTCGACAGCCCTTGTGGAAAATGCTCGTATTTTAGGAAGTAGCTCATGGCGGATTTATTTCCGTGTTGTTCTTCCGATCTCACGAGCAGCGATTATTGCAGGTGTTAGTTTAGTTATCCTTGAAGTTCTCAATGACTACGGTGTCGTAAGTTACTATGGCATTCAAACCTTTACGACAGCCATTTTCCAAACTTGGTTTGGCATGGGTGACTTACAATCGGCAGTAAAACTTTCCGGTACATTAATGGTCATTGTTCTTGGTATACTAGTAATAGAAAGAATTGCTCGTGGCAGGCGTCAATTTAGTTTCACAACAACGAAAGTAAAATTGCTACAGCCTGTTAAGCTTGAAGGACCAAAAAAATGGTATGCTTTTGGCTTTTGTATGTTCATCTTTTCAATCGGTTTCATTATACCGGTCATTCAATTAATTTATTGGGCAACAATGACTTATGAGCAATTTTTCTCTATCGATTTTTGGCAGCTCATTTGGAACTCTGTGAGCGTGGCATTTATCGCTTCAACTATTATTGTCGTTATGGCCGTTGTTATTAGTAATTTCGCACGCTTAAACCGAGGTATGTTAGCCAAAACCTTTCCAAAAATCACGATTTTAGGTTATTCTATACCTGGTGCCGTTATTGCAGTCGGTGTTGTAACACTTTTCACCGCTTTAGACCGCCAATTATTTGGCTTTTATGAATGGCTTGGTTTAGAGCCGACATTACTCATAAGCACAAGCTTGTTTATGCTAGTCTTTGCTTACGTCATTCGTTATTTAGCGGTCGGGTACAACTCGATTGAATCTGGCTTTGACCGGATTGGCACGAACTTTACCGAAGCATCACGTATGCTCGGTATGAGTGTAACTAAGTCATTCTTTAAAGTGGATATGAAATTAATCCGCGGCGCGATTTTTGGTGGCTTTATTTTAGCTTTCATCGATATTATGAAAGAATTGCCATTAACGTTAATCTTACGTCCGTTTAACTTTGACACGTTAGCGACTAAGGCTTATCAATATGCTGTAGATGAAATGATCCAACAGGCCGCGATCCCTTCAATCTTTATTATTTTAGTCAGTGGTATTGCGATTTATGTGTTTCATCACGTCTTAGAAAAGGAGTAATGAGTTATGTTTGTTCATATTCGAAATTTAGCTTTTAAATACCCGAATGCAAAGGACAATACAATCAATGACTTCAACTTAACGATTGATCAAGGTGAAATTATTTCGATTCTTGGTGAATCAGGTAGTGGTAAGAGTACGATCTTGCGTTTAATTGCTGGCTTAGATATGCCAACGAACGGAAACATTATGGTTGGCGACCATTGCATGTGCAGTAATTCAACCTTTACACAACCAGAAAAGCGTGGAGTTGGCATGGTGTTTCAAGATTATGCCCTCTTCCCTCACATGACGGTTGAAGATAACATTAAGTTCGGTCTTCAAAAGTGGTCGCGTAAAGATAAGAAAAACCGTGTCGGTGAAGTGCTTGAGCTTGTAAACTTAGAAGATTACCGTAAACGTTATCCATTTGAATTAAGTGGTGGTCAACAACAACGTGTTGCCCTTGCGAGAGCATTGGCTCCTAAGCCGAAGTTGTTACTATTTGATGAACCATTTAGTAACTTGGATGCCGACTTACAAATTCGTATTCGTGAAGAACTAAGACGTATTATTAAGTCAACTGGCGTTACATCAATTTTTGTAACCCACGACCAAGATGATTCACAAGCTTTAGCTGATCGCATTGTCGTTTTACGTGAAGGTGAAGTTGCTCAAATTGGTACTGCACAAGAAATTCTTGGCACAGACTGTAACTTCGCTGATCGTATGCCTGTTAAGCCTCGTGTCCTTTCTCGTGTCTAATAGTTAATGATATATAATGTATGAAATCCCAATTCCGTTGTGATAATAGGAGTTGGGATTTTTTATTATACAGCTAATAAATTTTCTGAAATTGTACAAGTCATTGCTATGGCTAGCGTTCTCCCCCCTTCTCCCCCTTCGTTTTTGAACAGTAACCTCGACAACCATATAGTTTTTTGTTATATTTAGACTGCCGAAATAATCGTAATACGAAATATTAGAAAGAAGGGTACGATTTGGACCACGAACGACTCGCAAAACGCAATCTGGCAATCATGTGGTTTGCCAACTTTTTTATAGCTGGTAGCATGACGATGGTTATGCCATTTTTGTCACTTTATATTGAAACATTTGGAGACTTTTCAAAAGAATATGTGACAACATGGGCAGGCTGGACGTTTGCTATTACATTTTTAACAGCTATTATTTTCTCGCCTATTTGGGGACGAATTGGTGACCGTTTCGGACGAAAACCGATCCTAGTCGCGATGGGATTTGGACTAGCGATCAGTGTTTTTACGATGGGGTATGTCAATTCAGTTATTCAACTTTTTATTTTAAGACTCTTAATGGGTATTTTCGCCGGCTTCATATCAACTTCACAAGCTCTCATATCAACCCAGACACCTAAGAATATATCCGGCCGTATACTAGGAACTTTACAGACAGGTACTGTAACCGGAACATTAATGGGACCACTATTAGGTGGTGTTTTAGCAGATTGGATTGGTTTTGCTGAAGCGTTTCAATATACAGCGGTTGCTCTTTTCATTGCAGCCATTCTCGTTTCCATTGGTGTTAAAGAAGTTAGATTACCTGCAGAAAAAGATGATAAAGAATATTACTCGAAAAAAGAAGTGCTTCAACATATCGTACGCCATCCGATGTTATTAATGGTACTGATCATCTCGATGTTCGTACAAATTGCTCACTTCTCGATTCAACCGATCTTAGCTTTATATGTAGCAGAATTAAACGGACCTGCTAACTTAGCATTAATATCTGGTATCGCCTTTTCGATTACTGGGTTAGGAAACTTGTTGATGACCCGGCGGTGGGGAATTATTGCTGACAAGGTCGGTTATGACAAGATTTTAATACTGCTCGTCATATTAGCTGCGATTGTCTACTTCCCTGGTGGTATGGTTACAGAAGTGTGGCAGCTCGTTATTTTACGTTTCTTACTCGGTGTTACATTGGGTGGTATTATTCCAATTAGAATGGCTTACATTCGCCAAAGTGCACCGATTGCTATTCAAGGTGAGGTTTTAGGTTACAATACAAGCTTAAGGTTTTTAGGTAACGTCATTGGTCCTGTAATGGGTGGCATTGTCGCTGGTTACTATGGAATAGGTTCTGTATTCTATGTTACAAGTGCGCTTTTATTAGCCTCAGGGATCGCCTTACTTATTACTAAGTGGAAAGAATCAGAATCAACTGAAGCAGACAAGACAGTATTAAGTAAAGGCTCTGCCAATACATCGAATTAAAGAGATTGGCAAATGACTAAATTAACGATAGAATGCTTATGGAGTAAAATACGAAAGTGAGGTCTCACCAATGAAAAAGGTTTTTGTACTAGCTGGTTCAGATACAAGTGGTGGTGCTGGTATACAGGCTGACTTGAAAACTTATCAAGAATTAGGCGTTTACGGAATGACGGCTTTAACAACAATCGTCGCTCAAAACCCTAACAACAGTTGGGCTCATGATGTTTATCCTATGGAAATTAATACGGTAAAAGCACAAGTTTCTACTATTCTTGATGGTGTCGGTGTCGATATTATGAAAACAGGCATGCTACCAACGACAGAAATTATTCAACTAGCAGCTGACACTATTGAAAAATATAACTTGGATGCTGTTGTTGATCCTGTTTTAGCTTGTAAAGGGCAAGATGAACCTTTATATCCTGAAAATGCGAAAGCTTTACGCGAACTTCTCGTTCCAAAAGCACTTATTGCAACGCCTAACTTATTTGAAGCAGGTCAACTAGCGGAGATGCACAACATCACGACGGTTGATGAAATGAAAGAAGCTGCTAAGCGTATTTACGACTTAGGTGCGAAAAATGTCATCGTTAAAGGTGGCTCTGAAGTTGAAGGTGACAAAGCCATTGACGTTTTTTATAACGGCGGTGACATGATCACGATCGAAAATGACGTCATCGACACTCCATACAATCACGGTGCTGGCTGTACATTCGCATCAGCTGTCACAGCATCGATTGTAAAAGGTCAATCACCTGAAGAAGCTGTTCGATTTGCTAAGCAATTTATTACTAATGCCATCAAGCAATCTTGGAAACTAAATGAATACGTTGGTCCGGTTAACCAATTCGCTAACCGTGATGCAACAACATTACAGCGATAAACGTGTTTAAAGGCTTTTATTTTCCTCAACCTCGTCCGTTTGACCCTATTTTCCGCGAGGGAGAAAATATTACGACACGAAGACTATATAATTGCAGCAAGAAAGTCCATTTCATATGGGCTTTCTTTTTTATTCCCTCCTAACCTCTACAAATAGGCTCTCACTTTTTGCGTTTAAAACATATGCTATGGTATAATCTTTTTAATCCCTACTAAACAGGTAGGTTAAATAAACAATAAGAGGTGGACGACATGGGTCGTGAATTTATGCATATATTTGATGAGTGGGCAGATTCGTATGATACGACCGTACAAGGCAAAAATGAGCAATATAAAGCCGTCTTCGAAAATTACGACGACATTCTCGAAGAAGTCTCTAAAAGGACTAACGGCATAACAATCGAATTCGGTATTGGCACTGGCAACTTAACAGAAAAAGTTTTACAAAAAGACGTTGAACTAGTTGCCGTTGAACCTAATAGAAAAATGCGTCTCGTTGCCGAAAGACGATTCCCCTACCTTTCGATCCACGATGGTGACTTTTTAAATTTTCCAAAGTTAGGTAAGGTGGATACCATCATTAGTTCTTATGCTTTTCATCACTTAACAGACGACGAGAAAAAGCGAGCCTTTGAGTTGTATCATTCACTACTAAGTGAGTCTGGTGAGATCATTTTCGCTGATACGATGTTTGTTAATGAACAAGCACATGAAGATATGATTAATACGGCAAAGGCAAAGCAATTTTATGAGCTTGCAGAGGATTTAAACCGTGAGTATTACACAACCGTTCCTAGAATGAAGCAAATGCTACATGAGACGGGGTATCAAGTTCAGTTTAAGAAGCTTAATGATTTCGTTTGGATAACGCATGCTAAAAAGAACTAATTGCGTTATCATATAAATAGATAGAATATTCAGTACTTTAAAGGAGGAGTTTAATTATGACGGAAAAAATGAACGTTGAAAGTTTTAACTTAGACCACACAAAGGTTAGAGCACCATATGTACGCTTAGTTGGGATCACAGAAGGACAAAATGGGGATAAGATTCATAAGTATGACATTCGCTTTAAACAACCAAATCAAGAGCATATGGAAATGGATGCCCTACATTCTATTGAACACTTAATGGCCGAGAAGATTCGCAACCATTTAGACAATGTCATTGATGTTGGTCCGATGGGTTGCCAAACAGGATTTTATTTAGCTGTTTTAAACCATGACGACTACGACGAAATTTTAAGTGCGTTAGAAAATACGTTCCAAGACGTGTTAGAAGCTGATGAAGTACCTGCTTGTAACGAAGTCCAGTGCGGTTGGGCTGCAAACCATAGCTTAGAAGGTGCTAAACAGATCGCGCAAGAAATTTTAGATCGTCAAGACGAATGGAAAGATGTGTTTGGAGAGGAAGCTTAGGCATGAATTACGTTAGTCGCGTGCAAGATTTAGTCGGCAACACTCCTTTAATTGAACTAACAAACGTTCACATTCCGAATCAATGTCGGCTATTTGCGAAATTAGAATTTATGAACCCTGGCGGTAGTGTGAAAGACCGTCTAGGAATAGAGCTTTTAGATGATGCTTTGAACAAAGGCGTACTTAAGTCTGGCGGAACGATTATTGAACCTACTGCTGGAAACACTGGAATTGGCCTTGCATTAGCTGCGATTAATCAAGGGTTTAATGTAATCTTTGTCGTTCCACAAAAGTTCAGCCTAGAGAAGCAGACATTAATGCGAGCATTAGGCGCAACAGTCATTAATACGCCAACTGAGTTAGGAATGAAAGGTGCGATTGAAAAGGCAGATGAGTTAGTCGCTGAAACAGATGATGCCTTCTCCCCTGCCCAATTCGCAAATCCAGCGAACCCTAATACGTATTACAAAACGTTAGGTCCAGAGCTTTTCCGTGATCTCGATGGACGAATTGACGTGTTTGTCGCCGGTGCTGGTACTGGTGGAACTTTTCAAGGAACGGCAAAATATTTAAAAGAACAAAATGAATCGATTAAAACAGTCATCGTTGAACCAGAAGGATCGATTTTAAACGGCGGTGAACCAGGACCTCATGCGACAGAAGGAATTGGCATGGAGTTTATACCCGATTATATGGAAGAACGTCTCTTTGATGCGGTTCATACGATTACTGATGAGATCGCTTTTAAACGAATGAAAGAAATCGCTATGAAAGAAGGTTTGCTCGTGGCAAGCTCTTCTGGCGCTGCTTTTCAGGCTGCGATTGAAGAAGCTGAAGTAGCCGAAAAAGGAAGTCACATCGTCACGGTGTTTCCGGATAGTAGCGAACGATACTTAAGTCAAAACATTTATGAAGGATGGGAGTCATAATGCGTAAAAAAACACAGCTCATTCATGGTGGTATTTTTGGTGACAAAGAAACGGGTGCTGTTTCAACACCGATTTACCAAGTGAGCACATATCAACAAGAAGCACCTGGACAGCATTCTGGATATGAATATTCACGTACAGGTAACCCAACACGTCATGCTTTAGAAGAGCTTATTAAAGACATTGAAGGTGGAACACGTGGCTTTGCTTTTGGATCAGGCATGGCTGCAATTACTTCAACGATGATGCTTTTGAATAGTGGCGATCACGTCATTTTCACCGATGACGTTTACGGAGGAACGTATCGTATCATGACAAACGTGATGAATCGTTTAGGCATTAGTTCAACATTTGTTGATACGAGCGATTTGAGTCAAATTGAAGGTGCGCTGCAAGACAATACGAAAGCTATTTTCATTGAGACACCAACTAATCCGTTACTTAAAGTGACTGATTTAGAAGCTGTCTCAAACTATGCAAAAGAGCATGATTTACTTATGATTGTCGATAATACGTTTACGACACCATATTTCCAAAATCCGATTAAACATGGAGCTGACATCGTCCTTCATAGTGCAACGAAATATTTAGGTGGCCATAGTGACGTTGTCGCTGGCTTAGTCGTCGTTAACGATGATCAGTTAGGTGAAGACTTACACTACATTCAGAACTCATCAGGTGCCATTTTAGGGCCACATGATTCATGGTTACTTATGCGCGGAATTAAGACATTAGGAATTCGTATGGAAGAGCATGAGGTAAATACTCAAGCAGTTATAGAATTTTTAAAAGACCATCCCATTGTTGAAAAAATATATTACCCTGGTTTAGAGGACCATTCAGGCTATGACATTGCAAAAAAACAATGCTCAGGCTTTGGTGCGATGCTTTCGTTTGATGTTGGCTCTGAAGAAAAAGCAAATGAACTGCTGAGCAAAGTGCGATATTTTACATTAGCCGAAAGCTTAGGTGCTGTTGAAAGCTTAATTTCAGTACCAGCCAAAATGACACACGCTTCTATTCCTCGCGAACGTCGTCTAGAACTTGGCATTACCGATGGATTAATACGTGTATCAGTTGGGATCGAAGACAAAGAAGATTTAATTGCTGATTTAAAACATGCATTAGGATAACTTTTGTTGGCTCCACTTTTTGGTGGGGCCTTTTTATTTTACTCATGCATAATCAAGCTTAAATAATCCAACCTAAAACTGTAGAACAGACTACAAGGAGGATTTTTATGCAACAACAACAAAACCCAAACAGCCAAATGAAACAATCTGAATCATTACCGAAAGATAAAAGCCATGGTGCTCATGCGATTTTTGACGCTCACGAAGCAATCTCAACTGTAATTGGTGCGATGGAGCACTATAAAATGTATGAACAAAATATTCAATGTCAGCAATTACAAGGGATTTTAACAAACCAATATAACTATTTAAGCCAAACGTATAACACAATGGTTGATGCATATCAATCAGGTCAAAAACCAACTCAACCAACAACGTTATACAACATGGAGATCTCAAACGACGTCACTTATGGTATGCAACCGAGCCAGCCGAAACAGCCAGAACAAAACCCTCAGCAATTAAATGACCAATGTTATTCAAGCTTCATGCTAGGTCATTTAAAAGCTTGTGCAACAGGGGCGACAACCGCTGCTTTAGAAGCAACAAACCCTGTTATGCGTCGTGTTCTACAAGATAGCGTAGCCAACTTCTCTGAAATGGCTTACGAAATTTTCTTATACCAAAACGATAAGAGCTATTACCAAGTGCCGCAGTTTGACGATCAAACGATGACTCAGCTATTAAATAGCTACGCACCAGTGACTCAGCAACAACAGCAACATTAACAATTAGGCGAACGCTTGATTTTTCAGGCGTTCGCTTAATTTTAGAGATTTTCGCCTAATTATGCCTGACGTTCGCCGGAAAAATGAGATTTTCGCCGGAATATCAAAAATTTCGCCGGAAAAATTTAAAAATCGCTGATAATACATATTTTACCACCTAATCGACCGAAGAACTGCCCGCACGTTCACACTAAAAATTCGCCGGATTGCAACTCAATCCGGCGATTATATTACTTCTCTTTAACTGCATCTTTCAACTCTTTAATTTCTTGCCTTAATAAATACACTTCATCTTGAAGATCGTCACCTTCAGGCAGTTCATCATTCTCCATCTTTTCAATCTTCTCAAAGTTGTTCACGATGACACCGACGAATAAGTTCAGCACAATAAATACACCTGCTAAAATAAACGTGACAAAATAAATCCACGACCACCAGAACTCGTCTTGAATCGGTCGCATAATATTACTCGCCCAAGATTCGAGCGTTATAATTTGGAATAAACTTAACAATGTTAATTGTAGGTTACCAAAATACTCTGGTGCGACATCTCTAAATAAGAACGTCCCCATAACACTAAAGACGTAAAACATAATACTTAATAAAATTAAGATCGTCCCTAGCGATGGCAGTGTCATAATTAACGCGTTAACAATTTTCTTAAGCGATGGAATCATGGAAATCGTACGGAATACACGAATGACACGTAAAATACGTAGTACCGTAACAAAAGGTGAACCCATAAAAATAAAGCTACTTGCTACAATTAAAAAGTCAAAAACGTTCCAACCATCTTTAAAGAAGTTGGTCGTTGGCCTAGCTGCTATTAACTTTATAACAATCTCTAACGCAAAAATCGTTAGAATTATTGTATCGATCCTAATAAACCAATCACCGTATGCATCATATAAACCACGGTAACTTTCTAAACCGACGATGATCGCATTAATGACAATCAACGTTATAATAGTCGGTTGAAAGGCTCTATGTTCAACTATTTGCGAACTCCACTGACGCAGTTGATTCATGTCTGCTCCCCCATTTTTCTCTCTAAATCTTACACCCTATAAATTCTATCATAAATTAAAAGTTAATGGGGACAACGCGCCTTCATCTGTTTTCGTTCTTTAAAATACACCCTTTCGACATAGCAAATAACTTATACTCGTGTTAGAATATGAACTGAACAATTATTAATTAAAACCACACACACCTTTAGTTTTCTAGGGTTCCGCAACAACTGTTGGTCAGGTCCGAGAGAAAACACATAGCAAATGCTGTGACACGGAGGGATAAAAGCCCGGGAGATGTTCATTCATCTTCTGGGCTTTTATATTGGTTTAACTTCGGAGGTTCGTCATATGAATTCTGATTGGTTTAAAGTGTTTCTTGGGGCTTTCTTTGAAGTGTTTTGGGTCGTTGGCCTGAGCCATGCCTATAATTGGATGACATGGGCCGGTACAGTCGTCGCCATCTTTTTAAGTTTCTTCTTCTTAGTACTAGCAGCACAAAAGTTACCAGTAGGAACGGTTTATGCTGTATTTGCTGGACTTGGAACAACTGGAACGGTCGTTGTTGACATAGTCTTTTTTAACGAGCCTTTTATGGTCTTAAAAGTCGTGCTTATTTCGCTTCTTTTACTCGGAATTATTGGACTTAAGTACGTAACAGAAGAAGGAAGTGATGCTTAATGTATTGGACAGCTTTAATCATAGCAGGATCGTTTGAAATGCTTGGTGTTTTAGGCATTAACTTTATCAATAAATACAAAAATCGGAAGTCTGTAGCGTTCATGATTATTATGTTTTCGATTAGCTTTGTGTTGCTTTCGTATTCCATGAATGAAATCACAATGAGTGTCGCATATGCGATCTGGACTGGAATTGGTGCTGCAGGGAGTGCGATTATGGGGATAGTCTTTTTTAATGAACCTGCTACAAGACTTAGAATATTGTTTATTTTTTGCATTATCTCGGCTACAATTGGATTGAAGTTAATTACGTAAGAAGGTGTCACAATGCCTAAACAAATCTGGCTACTCATTCTAGCAATGGCGATTAATGTTACGGCCGCTTCGTTTTTATGGCCGTTAAATATGATTTATATGCACTATGAATTAGGGACGACATTAGCGTTTGCTGGTGTCATCTTATTTTTAAATCAAGGGGCTGCCATTATTGGTAACTTAGTTGGTGGTACGCTGTTTGATAAACTCGGTGGTTATCGAACGATCCTTTTAGGTGGAGCTGTAACCATTCTATCGGCGATTACTCTATCAATGTTCCATTCGCTGATTCCTTATGCAATATTACTCGTCTGTATCGGGTTCGGAACAGGGGTTGTCGTCCCAGCGATGTATGCTTTGGCTGCTTCTGTCTGGCCAGAAGGTGGCCGCCGTCCGTTTAACGCTATTTATGTCGCACAAAATATCGGTGTCGCTGTTGGTACAGCAACTGGTGGACTTGTCGCATCGTATTCGTTCTCATATGCCTTTCTGTCTAATGCGATTTTGTTCTCAGCCTTTTACTTCCTCGTCTTTTTCACGTTCAAACCGTTAGGGAAAAAGACAGACACGAGTAAATATTCGACAGTGGCCAGCCAAGGGTTCAAAATTCATAACAGAAAATCGTTTGTCGCTTTAATCATTTTAAGTATCGGATTTTTCATCGCTTGGGTCGCTTACGTGCAATGGCAGTCGACAATCGCAACGTATACAATCGAACTCGGTATTCCAGTCGATCAATATACGTGGATTTGGGTGATTAACGGGTTACTGATCATTAGTGGTCAGCCTTTAATTAAAATCGTCACAAAATACATCACATCACCGAAAGTCCAAATTTTACTCGGTAATACGATTTTTATTATTTCGTTTTCTTACTTACTTCAAGCTGAAACGTTTTTAGATTTTGCCACAGGAATGGTTATTTTAACACTCGGTGAAATGCTCGTCTGGCCAGCGGTACCAACTATTGCAGCCAGTCTAGCACCTAAAGGTAGAGAAGGATTTTATCAAGGAATTATTAATAGTGTTGGAACGGGTGGACGGATGGTTGGGCCGTTGTTCGGTGGTTTAATTGCCGACCACTTCCCGATGATGACGTTATTTGGTCTATTAATTATTCTATTACTCATTCCTTACGTTTCAATCTTTGTCTTAGGCAAGTTACAAAAACGGATCGAGCAAGAACAGGAGCAAGGCGAGGAAGAATTAAAGGAAGCGAGTGGAAATTAACAATTTCTTAACCAAATATTCACAGTCCATTCACAGACATTTTTAGTAGTAAGTAGTATGATTAGATTGTAAGCAAGAGATTGCTTGTGTGAACCTTCCCTTAAATATTGAATATAGAACGTCGTAACCGTCCAACTAACCCCCTAGTTGGGCGGTTTTTTCGTTTTCAAAGTCCCGGCCCTCCTCCTAACTACAAAAAACAGCCTACCTAGAAAGACTAGGCAGACTGTTGATGTTCTTCTTGTTGTGCTTGTTCTCGTCTGTGTTTTCGCGTAAATAAATAGAATAACGGTGTATCGATTACAGCAATGGCCAGTTTGATAACATATTGGCTAACAATCATCACCCAAATGTTAGGTACTGTACCAATAAACGCGATCGTAATAAAGATCGACGTGTCAAAAAACTGTGAAGTTGCTGTACTTAAGTTGTTTCTCAACCACTTCAATCGATTTTTCGTCATCTTTTTAACAGCTGCGAAAATATAGACGTCAACAAACTGTGATGTTAAATACGCTGCTGCTGACGCTAATACGAAACGGGCATTTTGACCAAGTAATTCTTCGTATGCTGCTTGTGATTCTTGTGCAAACGGGGCAACTGGTAACAGATACCCTAAATAAATCATAATACTTGCGAAAATTTGTGCAGCAAAACCGAATATAATGGTTTGTTTAGCCTGTTTCTTACCATACTCTTCGTGAACGATGTCGGTAATTAGGAATGTCACAGCATAGACAACAACTGCAGCTGGTACAACGAAGTTTTCACTAAATGCGACTAGTTTACCAGCTAATACGTTAGCAATAACGAGTGATGTCGCAAAGATCACATTTAAAAATATGAGCTTTTGTTCTTTACTCGTCACGGTTACGCACAGCTTTCGTTGTCAACTCAATACCACCACGAGCTGACTGATAGACTGTCACTTCAACGTTTAAAGGATCAATCGCATAAACGAAGTCATCAGCGATCTGTGCTGCTAGCGATTCACAGTAAGCACCTTCGTCACGATAAGACCATAAATAGAACTTAAGTGACTTTGACTCAATACACTTTTCGTTCGGTGTATATGTGATTTCAACTTGACCGAAGTCAGGTTGACCAGTCTTGGGACATACTGCTGTAAATTCTAACGCCTTGAATGTAATCGTTTGTACATTCGGCGCTACAAACGCTTCATCTTTAAGGATTTCACGACCCTCTTTAACACTATCAGGTCTTGGCATTGGGCCTGACCTTGGTAAATAATAATTCTCTGACATAATAATCATCTCTCCTTAGTTTTGATTAAGCAGGATTTCGCGAACTGCTATTCTATTATAGTTTGCACAAGTATTAATTTTAACAGATTAAGAGACATCCGTTAACCAATATAGTTTTACAAAATAATGAAGGAGCAAGTCACTTATGATTCTTCTCCAATCTTTTCAACAAACCGCTTCAGAACGTAGATGGTTTGCACACAATCATTTAACGAAGACCATTCTTTCGGGTTATGGCTAACACCGTCTAAACTTTGTGTAAACAACATCGCCATTGGGACATATCTCCCTAAAATCATTGCATCATGTCCTGCTCCACTCGGTAAATAAAATGGTTCTAAACCGAGTGTTTCTTGTACGGCTTCACCTGCCTGCTGTTGCATTTTGTCCGGTACTTGAACAGGTGATACATTCATATTCTCTTCTATCTCAACAGCTGTTCCATGTTGTTCACTTACAGTTTTCGCATATTCTTTAATACGACTAGTGATCTCATTTTTCCATTCTTCTTTAATGTCACGAATATCGACCGTCAACGTTACTTCACCAGGTATGACGTTAACACCATTAGGCTCGACTTCTAACTTCCCTACTGTTGCAACCCCTGACTCGCTCACTTGCACTGGGAAGTCTTTTACGTTCGTGACAAATTCACTTGCTGCAACTAACGCATCAGTTCGGTCATTCATTGGCGTATTCCCCGCATGACCAGCTACACCTTTAAAAGATACTTTAAGCCATGTAGGACCAGCAATACCTGTTACAACGCCAACTGGTAGATTTCGCTTCTCTAACTGTTTTCCTTGTTCAATGTGCACTTCGACAAACGCTTTAACTTGAGATAGATCACGCTTAGCTTCAATAAAGCCTTCTGGTGTTAAATCAACATTAGCCAACACGTCTTCAAAAGGTGTACCATTAAAGTCTACACGCTTTTTCTCTTCTTCAAGGTCTAACTCACCTACTACAGATTGACTACCTAAAAGGCCACCATTAAATCGTGCCCCTTCTTCATCAGTAAACACAACGACTTCATAAGGGATATGAGGTTTTTCATCTGTATCTCTCCAAGCTGACGCCACCTCTAAAGCGCTAATGACACCTAGTGGTCCGTCAAAATGTCCGCCGTGCATCACACTATCTAAGTGAGAACCTGACATAACCACTGGCCCGTCGACCTTTCCTTCTACTCGACCGAAAACATTTCCAGCCCCATCAACCGTTACTGCTAGGCCATCTTCTTCCATCCACTGCTTCACAAGCTCCTTCGCTCGCTTTTCTTCTTGTGAAAAGGAGACCCGTCGACAACCCCCATCTTCTGTCATGCCAAGCTCGGCTAAAGCGGTTAAACGTTTAGCTACACGTTCTCCATCAATACCAGAATGACTATTGTTAACATCATAATCGTTCATTAACCGATCATAAAACGCTTTTACTTGTTGCTTAATCTGCTCTGACATTTTAAATCCTCCCGAACGTGATAAAATATAAAACTTTAACACGGTAATTCGTTTAATTAACATTATATAGGTTCACATACTATTTCTAAAGATTAAATAATATGACAATCATAAGTGACTTTTATACTCTTTCACGTTATTCTATTGGCAGTATGTTTTATTGGAGTGAAACAATTGAAGAAGTTAAGTAAAAAAGAGCTTGCGATGAACCGGATCGAAAAACATATTGATCTCTTCCAATGCCCGGTCTGCCACGAAACGATGTCAGCAGACGATTCAAAGCTCACTTGCCAAAATCGTCATATGTTCGACTTGGCTAAGCAAGGGTATATCAATATGGTACAACAGTCGAAGAAGACCCAATACGACCAGTCATTGTTTGAAGCACGCCAACGATTGATTCAATCAGGTTTCTACAATCAACTTATGATACAAATTGAATCATTATTGCAAAGTAGAAACACAGATTTTTTATTAGATGCTGGATGTGGAGAAGGCTCTCACTTAGCTCAAATACTAGATACGGTTGATCACCAACTTGGTGTTGGAGTAGACATTGCCAAAGAAGGCATTCAAACAGCCGCCAAAACTTATGAAAATGCCCAATGGATCGTCGGCGATTTGGCTAATACACCTTTTACCGACAAGGCGTTCGATGCGATCATTAACATTTTATCGCCATCAAACTATCAAGAATTCACCCGATTAATAAAAGATAGTGGAATCGTTATAAAAGTCGTTCCTGGTCCAAATTATTTAAAAGAATTACGCGAGCAAATTTTTGCAGGTACTAATCAAGAAGGATATTCAAATGAAGAGACGGTGGCACGTTTTAAGCAATTTTTTCATCTAACACACCGCGAAAACGTGTATGACGAAGTAACATTAACAGAAGGTCAGTTTCACGATTTAATTCAAATGACGCCATTGACTCAAGGCATAGATTTAAGCAGCATTAATTTTGTAGAACCAATCACGCTAGACTTAGAAATACTCGTTGGGAAAAAGTAACGCACCAGTTTTGGAGCACAAACAACAAAATTGTAGTATAAAATGAGCGTTGAATTGCATGCAATTTGATGCTCATTAAATAACGCCTCATTAATAGAAGAACAAGTCATTTTACTCAAACGAATAAGCTTGCAAATGCCAATACAACTGACAAACATAATACAAAAAATAAAGCCCTATAAAACTTCTTTCTATTCGGATTTTCATCAATAAGCATTAAATTACTTATAGAAAAAAACAGTGTTAAAGTTAATAAAAACGGTAATATAGACTCTCTACCAGTAAAGCCTACCCAAATGACTAAACACGTTGATAAAATTGTTAAGATTAACAATAATACCTTTATATAAGGTTTCAAAATCTTGTATTGGAGTGTATTTTCCATGTACTACTCCTCCTTAATTTGCTAAACACTGAACATAGCACATTCGTTACTTAGTTTTAAGAACTACTGAATCAATCGATTTAGGGTTTATTTTTATTTTTACAAGGGCATCTTGCTCTGAAGTGGCTTGTTTTTCATTTGAAAAAGTTAAAGTGATTGTACCATCATTTTCTTCTACATCAACTGCGCTGTATGTCTTGGAATGACCATAAATATAGTGGCGGTTGTTAATCTCATCATTAACTTGATAGGTTCGTGTCGGTGTTTGGTTTGGTTTATTTATCCACTTTTGAACTTCATCGTGATCTTCTTCTTCAATAGAATTTAGTTCATATTCATATGAGAATGTAGATTCGTTATTCATACAACCCACTAATAAAAAAATAGCTAAAAAAGAAATAAATAACTTGAAATTCATGATCAACCTCCTTATTATTCACTTTTCTGCTTACATTAGTTTAATAACGTTCTTTAACTTATTTTACCATATAAATGTTAATCAATCTCATGTGTAAAAAGCAGTCCGATTAAGCTTGAAATAATAGAAAGAATCGGCAACTCTAGTAATATAAAGCTAAGGGCTTGGTTTCGCAACCAAGCCCAACAAGAGTTTAATCCACTTTTCGAAACGCTACGAGGACAAATAAGAAGAAACTAATTAATAAGATCGTCCCGCCGATCACAAAGAATAAAGTGACAAACAAATCTGGCAACGGGAATGGGCGAACGTAATAAAGCCACATACCAATCGTTAAGCCAAATGCACCGATAATGCCTGTCCAAACATGAGATGTCGTTAAGAGTGATGGAGATGGATCATATACTTTGTAAAAGATTGCCCACGCAAATAACGTTAACCAACCGACTAATAAAATGTGCGCGTGAAGCGTCTGAAATTCATAACCGCCTGAACCAGCCATATGCGAACCGATAAACGCACCAACAGCTGCAAAGATCGCAGACAACCTTAATAACGTTTTACTATAGTTCAATGTTTCTCCTCCTTTTAACATGAAATTCGCAAAAATCTTTAAGAAAAGTTAAACTTTAATCAAAATACTGTTAATATACTAAAATCATGCTATGCTAATAATTAACGTATCATACATGAACACTCGGAGGTATTAAAATGAATGAAGATTTAGTGAAAAACTTTTGGCATAAATTTGTTCAAGAGAACCCACAGTTAGCGGATGAAAATACGCCGTACACTAGTTGGGCATTTGGCTCAAACGAAGACCAAGCGCGTGAGCTGTTAGACTTAGTTAAGTCAGGCGATAAAACAGCGACTTGCTCATTATATAGAATGTATGAAGTAGAAGATGCACCACTTCCAACTGAAGGTGAATTCAACGTGATTACAGACTGGAACGGTAACCCTGAAGCTGTCACACGCACGACAGACTTAGATATCATTCCTTTCCTAGCCGTACCAGAAGAATTCGCTGAAAAAGAAGGCGAAGGTGACAAAAGCTATGAATATTGGCATGATGCTCACGTTGACTTTTTCACAAAAGAGTTAGAAACGATTAACGAAGAATTTGAAGACGACTTACCCGTTGTCTGCGAGCAGTTTGAATTACTATATAAAGAGTAAAATAATCCCCTTAGCTGATGTGAGCTGAGGGGAGATTTATTTTGGCGTTTGTGGGATTTTATTTGGCACTCGCGAGATTAATTTGGCGCTCGGGTGACCTTTTCTGGCGCTCATGAAAATTATTTGGCGTTTGTTGTATCTTTTTTGGCGCTCGCAACTTTTCAGCTCTCACATTTTATCAGCGCTCAAGCCAATTTATCGGCGCTCAGGCTAACTTATCAGCGCTCACGATATTTTATCGGCGCTCACGGCTAGGCCCCCTTAAACTGGACACAAAACAATTCACCTAGCTGTGACTCAAAATTGCTCAATTTTTTATCATTTCCCTCCATATTATA
>NZ_JAUSUP010000014.1 GCF_030814115.1 Alkalibacillus filiformis | reverse complement strand
ACCACTATAATATGGAGGGAAATGATAAAAAATTGAGCAATTTTGAGTCACAGCTAGGTGAATTGTTTTGTGTCCAGTTTAAGGGGGCCTAGCCGGTGTGCGCCGATAAATTTCTGCGAGCGCTGATAAATAACCCGTGTGCGCCGATATTTTCCCATAAGTATCACCTTTATTGTTTACCTAAAACAAAAACAAGTTGACAATCCCTTTTCCTTTCGATATATTATTATCATCAAAGGGAGGGAAGAAAATGAAGAGAAGGTTCAGTCCGAGTGAGTTAACATTAGGTTCTGTATTTGTTGTATTACTGATGATCGGCGCCAACATTGCGATTTGGTTTCCATTTTTAAAAATTACATATGGTGCTGGATCAGTCCCACTTTCATTACAAACATTTTTTGCAATCTTAGCTGGTATTATTTTAGGAAGAAAGTTAGGAAGTTTTTCTGTCATTGTCTATTTATTAATTGGCGCTGCAGGAGTGCCTGTGTTTGCTGAAATGAGTTCTGGTTTACAACCGTTTATTTACCCGACAGGAGGCTTTTTATTATCCTTTATTGCTGTAGCATGGGTAACTGGGTATATCGTTGAAAAAAGTCAAAAACCTAATGTCACAGTCTATATCGCAGCTACCTTTGCTGGTTTAATGGCAAACTATTTAATTGGCACACCATTTATGGTAGCTTCAACTAACCTTGTATTAGAAGTGCCATTAACGTTGACACAAGGTGCTATTGCTATGCTGCCATTCTTTATAAAGGATTTCGTGATTACGATGGGAGCTGCTGTACTGCTTCCGAAAATTTTAGGGCGGCTATCCGTTGTTAACTCTTCAATTCCAAATCATAATACGTCTCAATAAATATACAAAAAGCGCTAAGGATCAACCCTTAGCGCTTTTTACTTATTTTACATTCATCATCGTTTTAGCTAACGTTCTCGCCATAACACCAGTTGGTCCTTTAGGCCCTAAATCATGCTCACCTTCTGCCATTGCTGTACCCGCAATGTCTAAGTGAACCCACGGTGTATCTTCTGCAAATGCCCCAACAAATGCACCCGCCATGACCGCATGTGCTTTACGACCTGGTGAATTGTTTAAATCAGCTATGTGACTCTTTCGTACTTGTTTCTTATAAACATCTAAATATGGTAACTGCCAAATTGGCTCATCTACTTGTTCGGATGCTTCTTGAATTTCACTGAACCATTTTTCATCATTCGTCATCGCACCTGTTACTTGATCACCTAATGCAACGACGACACCACCTGTTAAGGTTGCAACATCAACAATTTTAGCAGCACCGTTTTGTCTAGCATAAGTTACAGCGTCTGCCATTGCTAAACGTCCTTCTGCATCTGTATTACGTATTTCTACCGTTTTGCCACTCATTGTTACAATGACATCATCAGGTTTATAGGCTGTATGACTAATCATATTATCCGTTGCTGGAATCAATGCCATGATGTTTTCTTTCGGCTTAATATGACCGATCGCGTCCATTGCACCAATAACTGAAGCAGCCCCACCCATGTCCATCTTCATGCCAATAATACCGTCTTTTGGTTTTAAAGAATAACCACCAGTATCAAACGTAATACCTTTACCGACAAACGCAACAGGATCTTCCCAAGTATCTTTACCTTGATACTTCATAACGATAAAACGAGGAGGTTCCTCTGACCCTTGGTTGACGGCCAATAGTGCACCCATCCCGTATGCTTTAATCTTTTCATGATCAAACACTTCAATTTCAATATCGTGCTTACTCGCAATGTTTTCAGCGAAAGCAGCTAAGTCTGATGCTGTTAATAAATTTCCTGGTAAATTAACTAAATGACGCGCAATATTTGCTCCATTACCTAAAGCATAGCCTGTATTAGCAGCTTCAACAACACCTTGACTTTGATCTGTTAAAAATTGAACATTTGCTAAATCAACAGATTCTTCTTCACGATCCGTATGATAGGTTTGTAGCTGGTGCGGAGCCATAGCCATCGCTTCAGCTATCGCCTCAACGTAATCAGTTTGGTCTTCTTCTGATACAATACTATTTAATTGAATCGATGCTTGAGCAACTCCATTTTCAGCTAATTGTTTAAAAACTTTCCCGAAAGTGTTTCGAACAGTATTAACGGTCTTGGCATCTCTTTTGCCTAATCCTACAAAATATAGTCTTTTAGCTTCAATTAAACCTAATGTATGTACTTTAGAGACTGATCCTTCCTTATTTGATATATCCCCTGACTGAACTAGCTCATCTAAATGACCATTGAACTTGTCATTTAAAAGTTGATAATAGCTTTGACTTTCCTTGTTTTCCTCAAACAAACCAATAATTAAAGCATCTGTTTGATGACTTTCTAAATTTTCATTAACGACTTTAAACATGTATCAGCCCTCCGATTTATGATTATTATTTATCATAACAAAATAATTCAAAATTCGAAATAAATATTTTCATAAAACCGTTTTTTACGACATCAATTTAGGGTATGATGAAACATATAGAGAGAAAGGACGGCTTTATAGATGGAAATTTTGTACAACACACCTTTATTGATCGCTTTATTTGCAGTAATCTTTGCTCAAGTTGTTAAAATACCGATACAGTTTATTGCAACAAAAGAAATTAATTTAGGACTGGCTTTTAGCACTGGCGGCATGCCGAGCAGTCATTCAGCTGCAGTATCGGCTTTAACAACAGCAGTCGCAATTGAACACGGATTTGAATCACCATACTTTGCTATAGCTTGCGTATTAAGTATTATCGTTATGTATGACGCAACTGGAATTAGACGTCATGCTGGTCAGCATGCAACGATCTTAAATCAGCTCGTCAAAGACTTTCAGCGAATCGTAGAAGACGCTAAACATTGGGACCAAAAAGAAGAAGCCGAAAAACAGAAAGAACTCAAGGAATTATTAGGTCACCAACCAATTGAAGTATTCTTCGGTGCAGTAACCGGTATATTATTAGCTCTTATAACTTATAGTATTTTTTAATAACAAAACATTAAAAGAGGTTGGGACAAAACTAAACAATGCACAAAACCCGAACGAAATCATATGTTGACTTCGTTCGGGTTTTCACCACACTCTATCCCTTTTGTCCCAGCCTCTATACTAATACCTTAATAATATTGTCCACCAATAACAGGAACTGTCTCAGACTGAATCGCTTCTTCCCAATAGTGCAAATCAGATTCCGTAACTTGTCCATCCCCTTCTTCAATGACGTAAACTTCTACTTCACGTTTACCCCATTTATTAAACACTTCATCTACGGTATCGTAATATAAATCAATTTTATTCCCTTTAATAGCCCCGCCGATATCTGTCACAATTCCATATCCATAGTCTGGGACATAAAGCACTGTCCCTAACGGAAAAACATTTATATCAGCAGCGATTGTTGAAATAGTGTCTCGTTGTACAGTTAGACCAGAGTAAGTTATACCATACAAAGGATGACCTTCTGTTTTTCCTGTCGATTCATATCCAGCTGTATAACCAGTTGCTACAACAGTTCGAGTAGGAAAATGTCTAAATGCAACCTCAGTGGCAACCTCTTCATCTAAAGATGCTAGCTCCACTTCTTCAAGTTGGTTTGCTTCTTCCTCTTCTGAACTAGCAAACGATTTATGACTTAACTCTGTTGAACTTTTAACTTTAAATTCTTTAGTTTCACGATTTTCTTCACTGTGTACTGAGCTCGTTACGAAGTAGGAAGCCATGAAAAATGTAATAATGACACCTACTATTAAAATAGAAAAGTTTCTAATTCGATTACTCATTTGTGAACACCTCTTTGCCACAAAGCGTAACCAATATTAGAAACTTTTATACATGAACGGTATATTTTTTTGAATATTTAAAACATTTGATAACCTTTTTTACGTAAGATATTAATAACAATACCTGATACAATCGTACCTGCAAATCCAGTTAATAAGATAAACATATCAACGGCTTGTAAACTGTTCAAATCATCCCACAGAGCAGGAAATGCTTCGCCTGGCTGTGAGAAATAAGATGTAAATGATACATCATCCACTATGAACACAACAACGATTGGAAATACAACTGCCATAACCCATGTTGAACGTAGTAACATATTTAAAATAAATCCAATACCGAAAAACAATATAAAAAACAATACAGATAAAACAAATACTTGTATAATCCCCATTTGCTAAAGATCCTCCTAGACAATTACAAAACTAAACTAATTCTATCACAATTAATGAACATAAAAAATGCGAACGCTTAGGGGACACATTTTTTTCATATTTAAAACAAAAAACAAAGGCAGTGATCGTCACTACCTTTGCTCATCATTCATATTAGCGATACATATCTAGTTTACCTTTTTTCAGTAGTAATCCAACGCCACCTAACTTCACAAGGTAACGATTATCGATTACTTTCTTCATAATGGAAGCTGAACGACCATACAACTTCTTATCCTCAAATACAACACCGATCGCATCTGTATGACCTAATGAAGCGACTGTACCTTTAATGTCAGGTGTAAATGATTCAAATTCTTCTCCACCGTTTAATAATTGCTTTAAGTTATGACCGATTGTATCAGCCATTTGCATCGCAATTTGTGCTGTTGGTGGATATGGTTTTTCTGTTTCTTTATTAAAGATGACAGCACAGTCACCTGCAACAAATACATCATCATAGTCAGGAGTGCGTAGGTCATCACGTACTGGTACGCGACCACGACTAACTTCAAAGCCAGATTCTTCAACGATTGAGTTACCACGTACACCTGCTGCCCACACGATGTTTTTCGTCTTAATTTCTTCTTGTTCATCGTCCTTTTCAACGATAATACCATCTTCTGTACACTTCTTAAGCATTGTCCCTAGACGGAATTCAACACCTTTTTCTTCTAGACGATTCATTGCATACTCAACAAGTTCTTCATCGAAACCAGCTAAAGCAGTCGGTCCTGCCTCAACGTTAATTACGCGAACTTTGCTAGGGTCAACGTCGTATTCTTGGCAAAGTTCAGGAACTCGGTTAATAATTTCACCAACAAATTCAATTCCTGTAAACCCTGCGCCACCAACTACGATCGTCACTAAATCTTGGCGGTCTCCTTCTTCGTTGTTATACTGAGCAAAGTTATACTCAATATGATCACGAATTAAACGAGCGCTATTAATGTTGTTAATTGAGAAGGCATGTTCTTTTAATCCTTCAATTCCAAATGTAGCTGATTCGAATCCTAATCCGATGACAAGGTAATCATATGTAAGCTCGCCATCTTCTAAGACTACTTTTTTGTTTTCTGGGTCAATTGACTCAACAGTATCTTGTAAGAAGTTTACGCGGTTAAAATCAACAACGTCTTTAATTGGGATACGTGTACGGTCATGGTGTAACGTTCCTGCAGCGTTCTCGTGTAACCAAGTCGTCTGGTAGTGGTAATCATGCTTGTTCACTAATGTAATGTCGGCTTCATTGTCACCAATCATCTTCTGTAGCTTGATTGTTGTCATGATTCCGCCATATCCAGCACCTAATACAACAATGCTCGGTTTGTTCATTTACATCACATCCATCCAAAAATTTTTAAGAGTTTAAAATAAAAATAAGTTCTTTGTGAATTACTTCACGTAGTACGTAACATTTTGTCTAAAAACGTAATACTCACCTAAAAATAATCATAGAACTTTTTTACCTGTTTTTCAACCCTTTCTTAGATTTCTAATGTTTCTGATAATTCACCTATTATATAGTTATTGATTAGTTTGCAAAACATTTATCAATCAATACATCTGATGTTATAATGTTTCATGGTGCTTATACGATTTTTTATGAAGTTGGAGGAATATATATGAACGAACACGTTAGAGATATAGCTATTATTGGCGCTGGCCCCGTTGGTTTATTCACAGCCTTCTACGGTGGGTTACGTCAAGCTGATGTACAAGTTATTGAAAGCTTGCCTCATATCGGTGGACAGCTTTCTGCATTATATCCTGAAAAATATATTTACGATGTCGCTGGCTTTCCAAAAGTAACAGCACAAGAATTAGTTGACCAGTTATATGAACAAGCAAAACCATTCAACCCTACTATAACGCTTGATCAAGCCGTACAATCGATTGAGAAATTAGAAGAAAACTTATTTAAATTAACAACTGATCAAGAAGTATTTTATGCAAAATCCGTTATAATAACCGCAGGAAACGGTGCTTTTGAACCACGAAAGTTAAAAATCGATCATGTGGATCAATATGAAAACCATAACTTACACTACTACATTACAAATATTGAAGCTTTCCGCGATCGTAATGTCATGATTTGTGGTGGCGGCGACTCTGCTGTTGACTGGGCATTAATGCTTGAACCAATTGCAAACAAAGTGAGTTTAGTGCATAGAAGAGATCAATTCCGTGCCCATGAACATAGTGTTGCACAATTGAAACAATCTTCTGTTGAGCTTTTAACACCTTATATGCCTTATGAATTAGAAGGCGAAGAGGCAATTGAAAAGGTGAAATTACAAAAAACAAAGTCAGATGAAACAATCGAAGTTGAAGTTGATGATTTAATCGTTAATTACGGCTTCATTTCACAATTAGGACCTATTAAAAACTGGGGCATAGAATTAGAGAAAAATGATATTGTCGTTAATACGAGAATGGAAACTAATATTGAAGGAATATATGGGGCTGGAGATATTATTACTTATCCAGGTAAAGTTAAATTAATTGCTGCTGGTTTTGGTGAAGGACCAACTGCGGTAAACAATGCAATGCAAAGAATGGACCCTAATGCACGCCTTCAACCGAAACACTCTACACACATGTTTAATGATTAAATTAAGAAGGAGCTACGCTGAAATAGCATAGCTCCTTTTATTTATAGGCTTATTAACAATTTCCAGGCTGACCTTCAACACCCGGTGCTTTAAATGAAGAGCCACAACCACATGAAACAATCGCATTTGGATTATCGATCGTAAATCCGCCGCCCATCATATTCTGCTTAAAGTCAATCGTTGTTCCTTCAATAATTGGTGCATCCATTTCAGCAATTAAGACTGGAATACCACTAATTTCCAATTCACGGTCAGTATCCTTCTTTTCATAATCGAATCCTAATTTATAAGATAAACCACTGCAACCGCCACCTTTAACACCGAAGCGCAAGAAAACTTCCTCAGCAGTTTCATCTTTTAACATTTCTTTAACTTGTAACGTTGCTGGTTCTGTTAAATTAATTGTCATCACAATACCTCCCCTACTTGTTTAGTATACTAGGTAAACGGACGTCATTCAATTAAGTGACTTCAGAAAAGAAAACTCCCTCTACTACTGTCTTAGCAGGTCCTCTCATTAAGACGTGGTGATTGTGTAGCCATGAAATCCATAAATCGCCACCATCTAAGTGTACAGTCACTTCTTCTCCTTTTTTCACAAAACCATTTAGAACGGATGAAACGACAGCAGCACATGCTCCTGTTCCACAAGCTTGCGTTATTCCTGAGCCACGCTCCCACACTCTAAAAATGATCTCACGCGAGTTAACGACTTCCACAAACTCAACATTTACACCTTCTGGGAAGCGTTGGTCACTCGTCACTTTAGGACCTAATGTGCTAACTGGGGCATCTTTTATATTGTCTTCATAAAAAATAACGTGAGGGTTCCCCATTGATACAGCAGTCGCAACTAATTTTTCTTCATCAACTTCAAAAGGTTCTGCGATCACTTGGTCATTAGGACCACCATGCTCTGTTGTCATCGGAATTTGTTCGCGTTCTAAAATCGGTGGTCCCATATCAACGGAAACACTATTTACCGTTTGACCTTGTTCATCTGTATGAACGGTGGCGTCAACAACACCCGACTTAGCTTCAATTTTAAAGTCTTCAGTGTTTACATATCCATGTTCGAAAGCAAATTTAGCAACACAACGTAAACCATTACCGCAGTTCATCGCTTCTGAACCGTCTTTATTAAAAATTCGCATTCTTACATCCGCTTGAGATGATGGCATGACGATAATCAAGCCATCCGAGCCAATACCTGTATTAACGTTTGAAACTTCTTGTGCAAGTTTAGGTATAGTTTGTTCTTCTAATTCAAACTGAAAGCCATCTATATAAATATAACTATTGCCTAATCCATGCATTTTAGTAAAAGGTACTTTCATCCATCATAACCTCACGATCTTTCTTAAATACTTAGCTCTTCCTCGTCTAAATACTCATATATACGGTCCACTAATTCATCTGGTGTATCAGCTAATATTCTTCTGCCTTCAACAATAGCAAATAAACTCATAGCACAAATACCACAGTTACTCGTACAACCATATTCCACAACATCTAAATCTGGATCTTGTCTTAACTTTTCATATGCTTCTTGTGAACCACTAACTAAATTATTCACACAAAACTCGACTAACGGGTTCATAGTCTCGTACACTCCTCAGTCTGTTTCTATATATTGATTTGAACCCTTCATTAATTAATTATTCGGGTTGTAGTCCATGTTTTTCTAATGCTTTATAGACAGTCTTCAAACGAGGGTTGCCTTCACCGACTACCTCTCCCTCTACTAAAACAACTGGATAAAACATATCTTCATCAACAACTCGTGTTGCGAATTCTTTATACGGCTCTTCTTCAGGTGGATTGAAAATATCAACATACTTATATGTCACACCATTTCCACCGAACTTTCTAGAAATAGCAGCTTGCAACCAATCATATTGTTCCTTAGAACTCGGTAAATTAACACAACTTGGACATAATACTTCTGCCCCATAAACAACTAATTCAACTTGTTTCCCCATAATAATCCTCCCCTTGGCAGAAAAAACATTCTATTGCCTTAATTACATTTTACAAAACTTTTGTCTCGAGTTACAATGAAAATGGTTCTCAATAATTTTATTGTTTTAGTATTCATGAATAGATTTTTTAAACTGAATTCATTATAATATAAGTAAGAAAGGGGAAGATGAGCGATGTTCGAACAAGTGCAAGAGGTTATTGGTAAATTACGCCCATTTTTACTAAGAGACGGCGGCGACGTTGAATTAGTAGATGTTGATGAAGGCATCGTGCTTCTTCGTTTGAAAGGTGCATGTGGAAATTGCCCAAGCTCAGCTATTACTCTTAAAGCTGGTATTGAACGTGCATTAGTCGCAGAAGTACCTGGCGTAAAAGAAGTAGAACAAATTTTCTAATCAATTATACGTAAAAGAGCTGGTTCTTTAACCAGCTCTTTTTTTATACCGGTGTGACTGGGGATTCTCCATTCAATACCTTTTTAATATTACGAGCTGCTAATTCCATCATCTCAGTTCTTGTTTCAATACTTGATGATCCAATATGAGGCAATGCAACAACTTCGTTTAGGCTAATTAATGGGTGATCTGCTCCAATCGGTTCATCTTGGAAAACATCCAACCCTGCTGCTTTAATATCCCCTTGCTTTAAAGCTTGATAAAGGTCATCTTCGTTCACAACGCCACCTCTTGAAGTATTAATAAAAATAGCCGTATCTTTCATTCGGCGAAACGTCTCCTGATCAAACATTCCTTCTGTCTCCTCTGTCAATGGAGTCATACAAACGACATAATCTGATTGCTGCAACAACTCATCAAAAGATGCATATTGAACCCCAAGCTGTCTCTCAACGTCTTCTTTTCTTGATCGATTGTGATAAATAACGTTCATATCAAACCCTGTTGCCCTTTTAGCTACCGCTTGACCGATACTACCTAATCCAACAATTCCTAACGTCTTATGATGAAGATCAGAACCAGCTAGCATGTATGGTGACCATGTCTTCCACAAATCATCCTTTATATAATCAATCGCTTCAGGCAGTCTTCTAGCTGTTGCCATTAATAATGCAAAAGTCAAATCAGCAGTCGTGTCAGTTAAAACGTCTGGGGTATTAGTCACAACCACTTGATGACGCTTAGCGGCATTCACATCAATATTATCGTAGCCAACAGCCATATTTGCGACAACTTTAAGGTTAGGTGATTGAGATAACAACTCTTCATCAATCTGGTCAGTTAACATCGAGAGAATGGCATCTGCCTGGTTTGCTTTTCGTAACAAAAGATCTCTAGGAACGACTTCTTCCTCTTGCTCCCACATCTCTACTTCAAAATGTTCTTCTAAATCTTTTACGACATCATCTGAAATTTTCCGCGTAATATATACAAATGGCTTTGTCACAAGATCACCTCAAATAATCTTTATATATGTTAATTGAATGATTTTACTACGAACGTACAATATAACAAATAATTGATATTATTTTTAACTTAACAAAAGCATAAATATAATTAAAATGATATGGAAAGGGTTAGACAAATGGAAACTCTTGAATCTAAAGCGTTACAACTTTTAGAAGAACGTGGTGTAAAAAAGAAGGACATTGCCGACCTTGTCTATTTCCTTCAATCTAAGTACCACGAACAGTTAACTGAAGAAGAATGTCTTTTGAATGTTAATAAAGTATTGCAAAAACGTGAAGTGCAAAATGCTATTATAACTGGGATTCAAATTGATCAGTTAGCAGAAGAAAACAAATTGAAAGAACCGCTACAAACTATGATTGAAAATGATGAAGGATTATATGGAATCGATGAAATTATCGCTTTCTCCATTATCAATGTTTACGGCTCAATTGGGTTTACTAACTATGGATATATCGACAAAGTAAAACCCGGTATTCTTGAAGACTTAAATGATAAAGCGAACGGCTGTCATACGTTTTTAGATGACATAGTAGGCGCTATTGCAGCTGCCGCTTCAAGCCGTTTAGCTCATAGTCAAGAATATCGCGTTGAAGATGACTAAACCTCTACACTTCCCATTCAGCCAGCGTTTCTACAGTGTACGTTGGTTGAATGTCTACTTCTTTTAAGTCCTCTTTAGACGTCACACCGGTTTGAACGTGTAGCGTATCCAAACCAGCGTTAATACCTGCCCTAATATCTGTATTGTAATTATCTCCTACCATAACAGCCTCTTCTGGTTTTACCCCTATTTCATTGAGTGCAACGTCAATCATTAAGCGCTCTGGCTTTCCTAAAATAATGGGTTCTTTTTGTGTTACTTGTTTGATCAAATTGACGTACGCTCCATTTCCTGGGACAAAGCCCTCTTCAGTTGGTACACGTATATCAGGGTTTGTAGCTACAAATTGTGCGCCATTTTGAATCATAAGACATGCTTCCTTAATCTTTTGATAACTGTTGTGACGGTCAATTCCAACGACAACATAATCCGGCTCATAATCAGTTATTGTGATTCCTTTATTTTCGAGTGCATCTTTTACACCCTCTTCCCCAATCATAAAAACATCCGCATTCTTCTGCTGCTGGTTAATATAGTTAGCTGCCGCTATAGAAGGTGTAAGCACTTGCTCTTCTTTAGCTTCAATTCCATGCTCTTTTAACTTCTCCACTGTCTTTTTTTGAGTGCGTGAAGAATTATTTGTAACAAACAAATGTGGAATCCCTTTTGCCTTTAAAGATTCTATAAAAGCTTTTGCTTCAGGAATGTGATCCTTTCCTCTATACACTGTTCCATCTAAATCGATAAAATACGCTTTATACTGTTTCAAGCTAAACTTCACCTTCTCTCTTTTTAAAGGCAGTTATTGGCCCCATTTCCTTTTCTAAGTATGTGAAAACGTGATTAGAAAATGTTTTAAGCGTTTTTATATGTTCGTTCATCTCTTCCACAATTTGAGTATGATTAATGTGTGTATATTCTTTAACTAACATGGTTCTTAAGGAAATGACATTTTTATAAGCTTTTTCTTCTTGTTGTGAGATTACTTTTTCATCAACTAAAATGTCAATAATGTCTTCATAACTACCTGGGTCTCGCATAATAAAACCATCAATCATCATGTTGCCAACATCAATGATTGATTCAATCGTCATGTGCACCATTCTTTCTAAAGCTAAATAATCTTGATCGCTTTCGAAAGTGTTTTGTTCATAAGTTTTTAAAAGTCGATCCATATATGATAATGTTTCATCAATTTTTTCTTGATCTACAAAATACATCGTAAACACGTCCTTTCAATCATTAGTTTACCACATTTAACTTTATAAATTGTATCCTCATAATTTTTCAAAATCGAGGCATGCTATAACCGAAGAATATTACAGGAGCTGAGACTTATGCTTAACAGAACTCTTACAGATGAAACGAACGAAGCTCAAATTCGCTACGTTAGTTTTATGGGAGATGCAAGGCGTTATGACATTGCAATAGTTAAAAGCGACCGTGATCATGATAAAAGTTTAATTATTGACTTACAGAAATCGCGTTACACAGAAGTATGCGACTCTCAAATTGAAGACATTGATTACTTTTGCCACTTCTTACACTTAAATAACTACGAAGCAGAAGAATTACATGGATATTTGTCTAATGTATTTAATGAAGGGTCCACTGCTGTTAACTAAATAAGGAGGTTATACAGTGGGAAAACGAAAAAAACATGATGACTTCGCAACAGTCGAAGTACAACAAAATTATCAAGTACCTGAAGAGTTTCCCGATGGTAACTATGGGCAACCTGATGATCAACCTTTACAAGAAAGAGAGCACGATCCAAAGCGAAGACATTTTTCAGCCTTTAACTACGAAAATAAACAATTACACGAAGATTTACCAAGAAAATATCCTTTTGCTCATAAACCAGAAAATTTCCCGCACGATGAAGGTTTAGATGACGAACGTAAAAAATGACCGGAACTCGTTATGAGTTTTCCGGTCATTTATTGTTCGATTCTCTTTAAGACGAAATAAGCACAGCCAAAATTACAGTACTCATATAAGTAATCCTCTAATGTCGAGATTTTTGTATCATATGTAGCTTTCTGATTATGATCATCATAAAATCCTTTTAGCCTAAGTTGTCCGAATCCCCAATCACCAACAATATAATCATATTTCGTTAAAATATCTGTGAATCGCTCCTCTAACACTTCTTGTTGAAAGCCATCACGGTAATTATATATTAATTCATAAGTTTGTCCTTGTAATTCCATTCGTATCACCTCTGCATAACCTAGTGTACCATAAATTCATTGTTAAACGCTCTCATGTTTTTAAAAAAGATGAACACACTAAACAATAGACTTGATTCAAAAGGGGTTTATATATATGATCCATAGCAGTATATTCAAGCTTTTGATTACAACCATACTTATTTCGATCATCATAACGACTTATAATTTTGAAAATCTAAAAGCAGAAGAAAATGAAGTATCTATTCATGAAGAGCGTGTTCAACTATATAAGAAAACTGAGGCTTTAACAAATGTACCGTGGTATATTTTAGCGGCTGTCGACCAGTATGAACGAAATGTAAATAATGTAGATGATGAGGAACGAATAACTGGAATACAAGTTCCCGAGGATAAATGGTATGGCTTCTTAGAATTTGACTCTGAGAGAAAGCATTTAGAATCTACCGTTCAAATGTTTGAAGGAATCGGGAAGGATGGGAATGGAAACGGCTATGCTGAATCTAACAATGATGAAGATGCTTTATTTACAGTAGGATTGTACATTTACGAAGAGCTGGGCAATGGAAAAACTTATGATGAAATTTTTGAAATGTTTTTCGGTCGAGAAAAAGCAGCTTCGTTAATAAATCAATATGCACAGATCTTTAAACACTTTAATACAACTGACTTACATGAACGCGTTTTTCCTATACCTAAATACCATAACTACTCGTACCGCTCTACTTGGGGCGCTGGAAGAGGTTATGGTGGAAGACGCATTCATGAAGGAACAGATATATTCGCATCTTATGGAACACCCGTAAGATCTGTTTCATATGGGATTGTTGAAGTTAAAGGATGGAACCGCTATGGCGGATGGCGTGTAGGAATTCGTGATACACAAAACATCTACCACTACTATGCTCACCTAAACGGTTTTGAAGACGGCATTGAAGAAGGGACAATGGTAGAACCTGGAGATGTCATCGGTTATGTCGGTGCATCTGGTTATGGACCTGTCGGAACATCAGGAAAATTCCCGCCACATTTACATTATGGCATGTACCGTGATAACGGAAAGTATGAGTGGGCATTTGATCCATATCAGTCATTAAAAAGATGGGAAAGAAATTAAAAAAACATGAGCCTGAAGTTCAGGCTCATGTTTTAATATTAAAACTTATAGAAAGTAATTAATCATTTGGATGATTAAGTAGCTCATAGACTCCTCTGTAGCAATAAACATGTTATAGAAGTTATTCAAAACAATATACAGAATACCGACTGGTGCTACAATTCTTAAGAACCAAATCCAAATGGCACCGATCGTTGTCTCTTGTAAACCTGTTTCGCGTAATACTTCGATCTTATTCCAGCCCCAACCTACAAATAGCGCTGTGATCATACCACCTAGTGCTAATGTATATTGGTCAGTAATTGTATCAATAAGGTCTAAGAAAGATAATCCAAGGATTTCTTGACTTAATGGTCCTCCTTGCGATAACGCTGATGGAACACCGAAAGCTGCAATGATAATACCAGCTGTTAAAGCTGCTTTCCTACGGCTCCAATCAAACTTACGCATAGCCCAAGATACGCCAACTTCTAATAGTGAAATCGCAGAAGATAATGCTGCAATACCTACTAAGAAGAAGAAAAGAATACCGAAGATTGTACCGCCAGTTCCCCATTGTCCGAATGCTTCAGGCAATGTGATAAATATAAGCTCAGGCCCAGCTGATGGGTCTAAACCGAACGTAAATACAATCGGGAAAATCATTAATCCTGCAAAAATTGCAAATAAAGTATCTAAAGTTACAATGGTACCTGCTGCACTTGGAAGCTTTGTTTCTTTAGGTAAATAAGAAGCATATGTGATCATCGCCCCCATACCTAGAGATAAAGTAAAGAATGCCTGACCAATCGCCATACCCCATACTTCCATATTACCTAATTGTCCGAAATCAGGTGAGAACATGAAATTCATCGCCTCACCAGCACCGTCCATCGTTAAACCATAAATCGCTAAAATAACTACTAGTAAAGCTAATAACGGCATAAATGTACGGTTCGCAAGCTCAATACCTTTCTTAACACCGAAGTATACAACTCCAATTACAACCGCCATAAATAATAATTGCCAGAATACTGGGCCAAGAACTCCACCGAGCTCACCACTTCCACCAATGAACCCTAAAAAGTAATCGGCATATCCACCTTGTTCAACGCTACCTGCAGAACCAGATAGATAACTAAACACATAGTAGAATACCCAACCTGCAATTACGCCATAGAAAGATAAAATTAGTGAACCGGATAAAACACCTAAAATACCGCCGAGTTTCCACCATTTACCTGGTGCAATTTTCTCAAAGGATCCGATTGCATCTGATTGACCTTTTCGGCCAACTGTAATTTCAGCTAGTAATACGGGTAAACCGATTAAGAAGATACAAATAATATAAGCAATTAAAAATGCAAATCCTCCACCTTCTCCTAGTACATAAGAGAAGCGCCAAATGTTACCTAGACCTACTGCCGAACCAACAGCTGCTAGGATAAAACCGAGCCTTGTAGCCCACTGTTCACGTCCCTGCATAACCATATTCCCCTTTCGTTTGCTAAATTTTATTGGTACATGATCTTGCTTGTTTACTTTTATGTACCAACCCTCTCAAAATAAATATATTAACTATTTTGTTTTATTATAATTTTTTGACAATTTTTTTGCAAGCTTTTTAAGAAAACAATATATTGTCTTAGTCAAAAAGTCATAATTTTAATAATCCTTTGAGAGAGCAACGGTATTTATATTAACAACAAACGACACAATATGGCAACAGTTGATTTAAAATTTTTAAATAATTTAGTTTGTGTAGAATTAAGAGTATAAAAAAGCACAAAAGGGATCACCCTCTTGTGCTTTTCTATTACTTAATAAATTGTTTTATTAGTAAAACAAATCCTACTAATATAATTAAAGTCGTCACTAAGCCGACAATAACAGAACTCGTTAATGCTAATGCTAGATAACCAATTGTTGCTGAAACGGCTGCAGTTAATGCATAAGGAATTTGAGTAATCACGTGGTCTATGTGATTAGATCCTGCACCTGTTGATGACAGTACGGACGTATCTGAAATTGGTGAGCAGTGATCTCCAAATACTGAACCAGCTAACACAGCTGCTAATGCAGGAATGAGTAAGCCTGGCTCAAGCGCAACAGCCATTGAACCTGCTATTGGTAACATTAAACCAAATGTTCCCCAAGATGTTCCCGTCGCAAACGCCATAACACCGGCAACTAAGAAAATAATCAATGGTAAATAGGCAGCATCTAAGTTTGCTTCCTCAACTAGAGACACTAAATATTGATCAGTTCCAATCGCTTCTATAACAGATACAATCATCCATGCTAGTACTAAAATGTACACAGCTGGAAGCATTGCTTTAATACCCTCCCAAGTAACTAAGAAGAAGTTTGTTTTCTCACCTTGTTGAGCGAAGTAAAATAGCATCGCCACTACGACTGAGAAAGTACCACCTAAGACTAGTGACAAGTTGACATCTGTATTGGCAAAGATCGAAACTAATGACACTTCATCTTCTGAAGCTTGAACACCTGTAACAATCATTGAAGTAACAGTCGTTACAAGTAAGACGAGAATTGGAATTAGTAAGTTGTATACTTTACCATTAATATTCTCAATGACGCCACCTTTAAGGTCACCAGGTACATCTGAATTGTTTGGATCAATCAGTTCGCCTGTGTCTTGAGCACGGACTTCATGCTTTTTCATCGGTCCGAAGTCCAACTTAAAGTACACGGCTAAGAAAACTAAAACAATCGCTGCAATCGCATAGAAGTTATAAGGTATCATTTGAATAAAGGCTTCTAAAGCGCCAATATTCGTTAACTCATGTGTTGCAATGATCGTTGCAATGATTCCAATAATATAAGCACCCCAACTTGAAATTGGTGTTAATACCGTAACTGGTGCTGATGTGGAATCAATCAAATAAGCAAGTTTTGCGCGAGAAACATTTTGACGGTCCGTTACTGGTCGAGAAACTTGGCCGATCGTTAAACTATTAAAATAATCATCGATAAAGATTCCAAGACCTAAAAACCCTGTTGTATATTGCGAGCCTTTACGTGTTTTAATACGATTCACAGCCCAATTACCGAAAGCTTGTGCGCCTCCAGTAGCTGTTAGAAACGCTATTAAGATCCCAAGTAATAATAAGAAGGCGACTAATTGAAGACTCCAAATATCCCATTCACCTTCCATAAAGAATAAATGTTGAAAAGAAAACCAGATTGTTTCAACCGTAGCTACAATATTGAAACTTTCAACCATTAAAGCTCCGACAATAATTCCAGCCCCTAATGACAATAGTACTTTACGAGTAAGTAATACAAGTACGATCATCACTAACGGGGGAATCAATGACCAAATTGTTCCTTCCATGTTTATTTCCTCCCTTTTTGTTTTCCGAGAATTCCGCTTCTCTTCACTATGCTCAAATATTAATTTTTGAGCAATAAAAAAAGTAATGATAGAGAAATCTACCATTACTTTTGAAAGTCGGTTATTTCTCGATCAGTAGCTCCCCGCTTCTCACGCGAGAGTGTACCCCTTGTTCAGAAATACACCAATACTCAAATATTGACTAATTGAGTACTTCGGCACTTACCCCTTTCACATATGATCTTCGTTGTCATCCTCACATATGTTAGTCATGATAAGCGCACCTCTACCTCATCGATCGATAAGGTTATAAGTTTATTTGATTTTCACACAAGAGATAATATATCATGCCTAACTACTCTTGTAAATCCCTAAATGGAATAGAAACATTTGGAGAATCAGTTGCCCCTTGGTTGTAGAAATCAGGCACTTGTCCTTGAACAACGCCGACAAAAACAGGTACATTCGTTTCCACTTCTGTCGTACGCGTTGCAAATGGGATTACAATTTGGACGTTTGCTTGAATATGAATATCTAATTCAATTAAAGCATTATTAATCCCATACTCTGTCACTCTTCTTTCTACATCAGACTGCACATCACCGATTACTCTAAAATGTACCGGGACTTGTGGACCTAAATTTGCAAGTAAAGCATTATTAGTCGCTTGACCGATTGGGATCCTCACAATAGCGCGATGTTCTTCTACCGTATCTTCTTGAATAATAATATCATCGTCTAAATCAAAATTTAACGTATCTTCTGGTGTGATTTCACCACGTTCAATTCGCTTTAAGAAGTTTTGCACGCGAAAGGTCGTATTACGCAACACACGATTAATGACGACACTATTCCAATTTAATGAAACGATGTTGCCATTAGTATCTGTTTCAATATCAAGCAGCTCTTCAGCTTGTAAGTCATCAGCAATTCGTTTACTAACTGCTTCATTAATCGCTTCTCGTGCGAATTGATTCGTTTTCGTTTCAGCAATTTCAATTAATGTTGGCTCAATACCACGGTTAATAATCCATACAGATAAAATGATGGCCACTATAAATGATATAAATGTCAACATGAGGATTTGGCTAAACGTCTTCGGTTTTCTCCTGTTCCAAGTTCTCGGTTTGTATCGACGCACGTAAAAACCCCCTCTACCTAAACTATATGCTCTAGGTTAAGGGGGCATGTATAAATGTCGGAGGGCCTAACGAATTATTTTAAAGAAAGTAATGCTTGCTTACCAATCATTCCTTCATACCATCCGTACTTCTCCTCAGAGTATTTCGTAACTTTTTGTAAAGGGGCATATAATAATTCATCTCGGTTACGAACACCTACAGCACGCGCTGCGACAATTTGACGGTCGTGTAATTTTTCATTTAACAAATCGACATCTAAAGCACCGCACATAATATACCCGATGTCATTCGAAATAATAAGTAAGTCTGTTTTAGGTAATTCCACATGAGTGAAAGTAAAAGCGTGATCCTCTATCCAAATTGGCTCTACGTGAATCAATGACACCAACCTCCTTCTCCTTATAAGTTATGAATGGAGAAAAAAAGTAGTGCCTGTCTAATTTCAGCTTTTAGACAAGCACTCCTCTAATACATCACGTAAAAATTCTGGCATATAATATTTCTTTTCATTAACTTTTGAAATTGGTGGAATAAGCCAAGGGAAAGAAAACGTATCAGCTGTTGCTAACGTGTAACTTTTATTTGGATTAACAATTTCACCGTTTAAATACACTTTTTGTATTTTATTAGAATAATAATTGTGATCAAAAGTGATATTTGAATAAATCATTTTACCAATCACTTGCCCTCGAAAACCTAATCCTTTTAACTTAAAGTTAGTGAAGCGTTCACTCTCAAAAAGTTTAATTGTCTCAACCAACTCTTCACCCGTTAACACCATTTTACAAGGATTCATCGGATGTGGACAGCTTTCATGGACGTGTTTTTTTGTGACTGCACCAACATTAAAACCTTGTAATAGGACCCCTGAATTTAGTGCAGCAGCATCTGCGCCGGTCCAATCTTTAAGCGTTTTTACAAACTCACTCATGATTTCGCTTTCTTCAAACCAGCTAATCTCATATGGATGCTCAAGGTTAGTAACCACTTGATTAAGTTGATCATTAGCATATGTTTCCAACTCATTTAAGTACGTCACTGTTTCGGCATCAACTGTAGCTGGGATTGGAAGAGCTTCACCAGTAGCTGATAGTTTAGCATCGTTATGGTCAATGACTAAATTAACATAACCAAAAAAACGACCTTGCTTACCGACAGCGTTTATTAGTGTACCATTTACTTTTTTCGCTTCTTCATAAAGGTGATGAGTATGCCCACCAAAAATTACATCAACTGGATATTTTTCAGCAATCGCCTCTTCATCGTACATTCCTAAATGGGACATCACAACGATTAAATCACATTCATTTCGTAAGAATGGGATATACTGATCTAACTTAGCATAAGGATCTGTTACGTCCCAATCTAATTGCTCATAAAACTTTTTAAATGGGGCCGTTAAACCGATGACGCCTACTTTTGTTTGATTTGGTGTTGTGTAAATTTCATAAGGCTTTAACCAAAATGGGCTCGGTGCATCTGAAGGTCTTAAATTAGCACAAACGACATCAAATTGTGCATCATCATATAAATGATACAAATTATCCTTTGGCAACGTAATACCTTCATTATTGCCTAATGTAACCGCATGGTAGTTCGCTTTATTTAAAAGCTTTACGTTAGCTTGTCCTAAAGTCGCTTCACTAATGGGATGGACGCGATCAACGTGATCACCATTATCAAATAATAAATAGTGCTCACCATCAACTTTGTGCTGCTCTATTTTTTTATTAATTGAGTCCATTATGTGAGGCCAATATTGAAAGTGGCTATGTAAGTCACTTGTAAAATATAGATGGATTTGTTCTTTCATTCAGATTAATCTCCTTCATTTAGAAAGACTGTATTATTAATCTTATGCCGATTATAATCATAACAATTCTTAAAATCCACTCAATAATATTACTATTTAAGCGCTGATTGACGACCGCTCCTAAATGTCCACCAATCCATGCGCCTGGTATAGCAGCTAACGTAAATGCCCATATGACATGCCCTGCTGCAATGTGCGCACTTGAAGAAACGACACTTGAGAAGAAGATCATAAACATAGAGGTTGGCGCTGCAATATGTGCTGGGAAACCAAATAGCAAGATCATGGCTGGTACCATTAGTGAACCGCCACCTACTCCAAATAACCCTGACATCATACCGACAAAATAAGCAATAAATATACCTAAAATAGCGGAATAAGAATATGTCGTACTTTTTCCATATAAATCAAATGTTCTTGTCACGCGAAAACGTCCAGGTTTTACATTAGGAAGTGTCGGTTCCTTCACTAACTTCTTCTTAACAAAAAACATACTCACGACGACAAGCATGAGCATACCGAAATATAACTGAAATGCATCAATATGTACAAATTGATTAATATAAACACCCGTTAATGCTCCAGGGATACTTCCAATTAAGAATAACGTCCCGCTATAAACATCTACTCGTTTACGTTTTAAGAATGTCAATGTAGAAGATAGTCCTGTGAAGATCATGACGATTAACGACATGGCAACAACATTTTGAGGTGTAACCCAAGAGAAGCTATCATTAAACTCAGCAAAAAACAATAAAACCGGAACAAAAATAACGCCTCCACCTAAACCAGCAATGCTGCCGACGAAAGCACTTAATAATCCGATTATAAACATTATGATAAAGACCATTATAATATCCCTTCATTCTTTGAGGTATTCACTAGATGTTATACATCACGCCTTCTATATTATCATAAAAGGCAAATATTATGTTAATTTGTTTTGCTGACACAATTGCTTTATCAATTTAAAAAGGCGAGCTTTTATAAGCTCGCCTTTACTGAAAAGTGTTTATTAACCGATTGAACCTTCCATTTCGAACTTGATTAGGCGGTTCATTTCTACAGCGTATTCCATCGGCAACTCTTTCGTAAATGGCTCGATGAAGCCCATTACGATCATTTCAGTTGCTTCTTCTTCTGAAATACCACGGCTCATTAAATAGAATAGTTGCTCTTCAGATACTTTAGAAACCTTCGCTTCGTGCTCTAATGAAATGTTTTCGTTAAGCACTTCGTTGTAAGGAATTGTATCTGACGTTGATTCGTTATCTAAGATTAACGTATCACATTCGATATTTGAACGAGCACCTTCTGCTTTCTTACCGAAGTGTACAATACCACGATACGTTACTTTACCACCTTGTTTAGAGATCGATTTAGAAACGATCGTTGATGACGTGTTCGGTGCTAAGTGGTGCATTTTCGCACCAGCATCTTGGTGCTGTCCTTTACCAGCTAATGCAATGGAAAGTGTCATACCACGTGCACCTTCACCTTTTAGAAGCACTGCTGGATACTTCATCGTAAGTTTAGAACCTAAGTTACCGTCAACCCATTCCATTGTTGCATTCTCTCCAGCTGAAGCACGCTTCGTAACTAAGTTATAAACGTTGTTTGCCCAGTTTTGGATTGTTGTATAACGGCAATAAGCATCTTTTTGTACATAAATTTCAACAACTGCGCTGTGCAGTGAGTTTGTTGTATAAACAGGTGCTGTACAACCTTCAACATAGTGTACTGATGCACCTTCATCTACAATAATGAGTGTACGCTCAAACTGACCCATGTTTTCTGAGTTAATACGGAAGTAAGCCTGTAATGGCGTCTCAACCTTCGTATTCCTCGGAACATAGATGAATGAACCACCAGACCATACTGCAGAGTTCAATGCTGAGAACTTGTTATCAGATGGTGGAATAACTTTACCGAAATACTCACGGAATAGTTCTTCGTTTTCTTGAAGTGCTGTATCTGTATCCTTAAACACAACGCCCATATCCTCAAGTTCTTGTTCCATGTTGTGGTATACAACTTCTGATTCATACTGTGCTGATACACCAGCTAAATACTTTTGTTCTGCTTCAGGGATTCCTAAACGATCAAACGTCTGTTTAATCTCCTCAGGTACTTCATCCCAAGAACGTTCAGTTTGTTCGGATGGCTTAACGTAATAAGTGATTTCATCAAAATCTAATTCGTTTAAGTCTCCACCCCATTGCGGCATAGGCATGCTGTGGAATTGTTCAAACGCTTTTAAGCGGAATTCTAACATCCATTCAGGTTCGTCCTTTTGTCGTGAAATTTCACGCACAACATTTTCTGTAAGGCCTCTTTCAGTACGGAAAATGGATACGTCACGATCATTAAAACCGTACTTGTAATCACCGACTTCAGGTGCTTTCTTAGCCATACTTTCACCCTCCTTCAAAGATTGTAAGCAAGCATTATGATCCTTGCTTGTCGTCCTTTTCAACACCTTGCTCCATTGCTTTCCAAGCTAATGTCGCACATTTAATTCGTGCTGGGAACTTTGAGACACCTTGTAATGCTTGAATGTCACCTAGGCTATCAATATCGAACTCGTAACCTTCCATTTCTTTACCAAGCATCATATCTGAGAACATTTCAGAAATTTTCAAAGCATCCTCTATAGGTTTATCAATTATAACTTGTGTCATCATAGATGCAGAAGCCATGCTAATGGAACAACCTTCTCCTTCATACTTAGCATCTCTAACAACACCGTTTTCTACTTTTAGTTGTAAGTCTATACGATCGCCACAAGTGGGATTGTTTAGCTCGACTGTTATATGGTCACCTTCTAATTGTCCTCGATTACGTGGATTTTTGTAGTGATCCATAATAACTTGTCTGTAAAGTGTATCTAAGTTATTAAAAGACATCGCCGAAATACTCCTTCGCTTTCTTAAGTCCTTCGACAAATACATCAACGTCTTGCTTACTATTATACATGTAAAAACTAGCTCGTGCAGTTGCAGCAACTTGTAGATGTTTCATTAATGGTTGTGCACAATGGTGACCTGCTCTTACAGCAATACCTAATGAATCTAATGCTGTCGCTAAGTCATGTGGATGCACGTCATCTAAATTGAACGTCACTAATCCTGCACGCTCTTTTGGTCCATATATAATAATACCGTCGATTGTATTCATCTGCTCTAGTGCATATTGTACCAGTTCATGCTCATGTTTTTCAATTTGATCCATGCCAATTTCATTCAAGTAATCAATAGCTGCACCTAAACCAATTGCACCAGCAATGATTGGTGTACCACCTTCGAATTTCCACGGTAGGTCTTTCCAAGTTGAATCATATAGTTCAACGAAATCAATCATTTCACCACCAAATTCAACTGGTTCCATCTCTTCTAGAAGAGATTGTTTACCGTATAGAACCCCGACACCTGTTGGGCCACACATTTTATGAGCAGAGAAAGCGTAGAAGTCTACGTCTAATTCTTGAACATCCACACGCATATGAGGAACACTTTGTGCACCATCAACAACAATTACAGCATCATTTTCATGAGCTATTTGAGCTACTTCTTTAATCGGGTTAATCGTCCCTAGCACATTAGATACATGTGCCATAGCAACGATTTTTGTCTTTTCTGTTACCATTTCACGAACATCTTCTAACGAGATTGTTCCATCCTCTTGTAATGGTAAATACTTCAATGTAGCCCCTGTAGCTTTCGCTGCTTGTTGCCAAGGGATGATATTACTATGGTGTTCCATTAAAGTTAAAACTATTTCATCGCCTTCAGACAGATTTGTACGAGCATAACTGTAAGCAACCGTATTAAGAGCTGTTGTCGTACCACGCATGAAAATTGTCTCTTTTATACTTGAAGCATTAATAAAGTTTTTAACTTTTTCACGAGCACCTTCATATCCATCTGTAGCGTGTGAACCGAGTGTATGCACACCACGGTGAACATTGGAGTTATAACGTTTGTAGTAGTCTTCTAACGCCTCAATAACCGACTTTGGTTTTTGAGACGTTGCAGCACTATCTAAATAGACTAACGGATGTTCATTGACTTCCTGATCTAAAATCGGAAAGTGGCTACGAACATAATCCAAGTTTGTCATTAGTATACTTTCCCTTCAATTACTTCACGAAGTTGTGTTTGTACTGTTTCGATTGGAATTTCTCTAACAACAGGGTCTAAGAAACCGTGAATAACTAAGCGTTCTGCTTCTTTACGGCTAATACCACGACTCATTAAATAGAACAGCTGTAATGGGTCAACACGACCAACAGATGCTGCGTGACCTGCTGTTACATCATCTTCATCGATTAGTAGAATTGGGTTCGCATCACCACGCGCACCTTCAGAAAGCATTAGGACGCGAGACTCTTGCTCAGCGTTTGATTTAGATGCGCCGTTTTCAACTTTACCAATTCCGTTAAAAATTGAAGCTGCACGGTCTTTCATAACACCGTGTTGTAGAATATACCCTTCAGAAGCCTTACCATAGTGACGGATATTTGCTGTGAAGTCTTGGCTTTGGTTACCACGCCCTACTGTTACAGCTTTAGCGTGTGATAACGAATTATCACCCATTAAGTTCGTAATGTTCTCAGAAATTGTGTTACCGTCATTCATTTGACCTAATGCCCATTCTAATGTTGCATCACGGCCAACTGTTCCACGACGGTTAACGTAAGAAGTCGTACCTTTTGCGAAGTTATCAACTGCACCATAAGATACTTTTGCACCATCTAAAGCAAATACTTCGCTTACGGTATTGGCTACCGTTTCTTCTTCTTCGTTGTTTGAAACATAGTTTTCTACATAAGTTACTTGGCTATGCTGATCAGCAACTAATAATACGTGATTATAAAGCGCCGCTTCATTGTCTTCTTGCCAGAACACAACTTGAATTGGCTCATCTACGACTACGTTTTTCGGAACGTATAAAAATACACCACTATTTAATAGCGCAGCATGGCGTGCTGTTAACTTGTTTTCATCAATAGAGACACCATCTTGCATGAAGTATTTTTGAACTAAGTCACTGTGTTCTTCCATAGCTGTAAAGATGTCTTCAAAGATGACACCTTTTGCTTTCAAGTTTTCACTTAACTTTGCATAAGCAACATCGCTATTACGAACAACGATTAAGTTGCGCTCTTCAACGCCTTCACCTAGAAGTACACGAATTTTTTCAGGTAGTTCATCAAAGCTTTCGATGTTGTTACCTGCTACATCGTGCTTGAAATTCGTGAAATTCCAGTTACGAATGCGCGTTTTTTCTAATTTAGGCATTGGCAGCTCTTCGGCTAAATCAAATGCCTTTAAGCGAATATCTTTAAACCAAGCTGGTTCGTTTCGTTTCTCTGAATATTCCGTGACATATTGCTTGTCATAAGGTAAATGTGTTTCCACTGCCATTCGTTACCCTCCTATCGTGTTATGCTTTTTGGCCAACTGTTTCGTCGTCAATTCCTAGTTCTTCTTTAATCCAGTCATAACCTTCAGCCTCTAGTTGGTGTGCAAGTTCTGGACCACCAGATTTAACAACGCGACCTTGCATCATAACGTGTACGTGATCTGGTGTAATATAGTCAAGTAGACGCTGATAGTGTGTAATGATTAAGCAACCAAATTTCTCGTCACGCATTTGGTTAATACCATTAGATACTACTTTTAACGCGTCAATGTCTAGACCAGAGTCAATTTCGTCTAAAATTCCGATTGCTGGCTTTAACATCATAAGCTGTAAAATTTCGTTACGCTTTTTCTCACCACCAGAGAAACCTTCGTTTAGGTAACGCTGTGCCATATTTTTATCGATTTCTAATGAATCCATTGTTGCGTCCATTTCTTTAATGAACTTCATTAATGGAATCTCATCGCCTTCTTCGCGTTGTGCGTTAATAGATGAACGTAAGAAATCAGAGTTCGTTACACCACTGATCTCACTTGGATACTGCATTGCTAGGAATAGACCAGCTTGAGCACGCTCATCAACTTCCATTTCAAGTACATCTTCACCATCTAAAAGTACTTGACCTTTAGTTACTTCATACTTAGGGTGACCCATAATAGCACTAGCTAAAGTTGATTTACCTGTACCATTCGGTCCCATTACTGCGTGGAATTCTCCACCATTAATTGTAAGGTTAACACCTTTTAATATCTCTTCTCCTTCGATTTCAACATGAAGATCTTTAATCTCTAAAGTTGATCCTGCCATTTGAATACCTCCAATTTCTATTAATTCAATGTCTGGTTATTCTCAATTTATTATCATTATTAGTTTAAAACATTTCCAAAGTATTATCAACTTATTCACTAAGAATAACCAACCATTACCTACCTTCTCCATTATAGTAAAAAATACGACGAATTTAAATGAAAACCGCTTCAATGCAACAAAACAGTTTATATAAATGAGAATTTCTTTTTTTAAATTGATAAGGACTGATTACTCATTTTTATACGAACTACATCAATTTTTTCGCTTTGACTTTTCCTAACCCTTACTTAACCCTGTTATAAGAAGTCATATCCCTGAAAAAAAACGCGACCTCGATTAAATCGAGGTCGCTCACTAAAGGTCTTTTCTATAAATAAAATGTGGTATCAACTAAATTAACTTTTTCAAATAATTATCATATATTGTATTAACGGTGAATCATCCGATCAACTTCTGAAACCATCACTTGTGATTTTTGGTATTCTTGCTCTCTGCGTTTCTCAACAGCCAGTCTGTAATCTAATTTTCGACTATACTCTTGGTACCCAATTCCATGAGACTGTTGCATCGCTTTCTCCATATCACTTGTGTAATTCATGTCAATCTGTAAAATGACTAGATCATCCTTTCGTTTTGTTTACATTTATAAGAATAACACGTGACAAGTTTATTCTAAAAATGTGATTTAAAGAGATTATTATAGCTGAAGAAGGGTGTGAACATATTCAATTATGTTCACACCCTTTCTATGCATAATACATATAAGATGCTCTAATTTATTAGCAAATACTCTAAATTTGGAAAATTATTCGTTTACGGGAACAATCGCACCTTCATATTCTTCTTCCATAAATGTTTGAATTTCCTCTGAGCGTAGTACTTCCACTAATGTGTGTAACGCTTCTAAATCTTCATTCTCTGCACGCGTTGCAATAACGTTTGCATATGGTGATTCTGAACCTTCTAGAATAACTGCATCTTCAGTTGGCACAAGTCCTGCTTCAATTGCATAGTTCGTGTTAATCGCTACAAGTGCATCTTCTTCACGCTCATAAAATTCAGGTAGTAAGCCTGCTTCAATGCTTGGATCAAATTCTAAATTGTATGGGTTCTCTACTACATCGTCAATCTCAGCTGCAACTGGATCAACTTCTGGGTCAATTTCAACTAGACCATTTTCTTGTAGTAAAGATAAGATACGTCCGTGATCAGCAACTGAGCGACTCATTATAACTTCTGTACCTTCTTCAATTTCATCTAAGTCTGTAATGTTTTTAGAATAAATCCCCATTGGTTCAATATGAATGCCACCAAGATGAACGAAATCATAACCAACCTCTGCAATTTGATCCTCTAAATAAGGAATATGTTGAAAGTAATTGGCATCTAATGTGCCGTTCTCTAAATCCTCATTAGGTAGGACATAATCTTGATAAACTTCAACCTCTAACTCAATACCCTCTTCCTCTAGTAAAGGCTTAGCTTCTTCTAGTACTTCAGAGTGAGGTACGTTTGTTGAACCAACTGTAATTTCAACTGGGCCTTCGTCTCCTCCTTCTGCTTCACCTGTTCCGCATGCTGCTAATACAACAGCTAAAAATGCTACTAATAGTGCTGAATATAATTTTTTCATCTGTAAAACTCCCCTCAAATTTTAAATATATTATTATAAACAAGTTTGTGCTATAACAAGCTTGTTATTAACGATGGTCGACTTTTCTTGAAGACCAATCTCCAAGAAATTGAAAGATAAATACAATGACAACGATAAAGACAGTGCATAAAAAGACAACATCAAAGTTACGGCGTTGGAACCCTTGCATGTAAGCTAAGTCACCTAGACCGCCTGCTCCAATTACACCAGCCATCGCTGTATAACTAATCAGCGCGATCGCTGTAACGGTAATACCAGAGATTAACGCTGGCATCGATTCTGGTAATAGTACTTTAAAAATGATCGTATGAGCTTTAGCACCCATTGCTTGTGCCGCTTCAATAACACCTTTATCCACTTCTTTTAACGCAATTTCAACAAGTCGTGCGTAGAACGGTGCTGCACCAATGATAAGTGCTGGTAATGCGGCGTTTGGTCCACGGATTGTACCTACTAAAAAATCAGTAAATGGGAATAATAATAAAATTAATATAATAAACGGAATCGCTCGGAAAATGTTAACGACTGATGCGGTAATTGAATTAATAATTGAGTTTTGCCATAAGTTCCCGCGATTCGTTAAATACAATAACAACCCTAGCAATATTCCTAAAATAAATGTGCCAACGACTGAAATGATCGTCATGTAGAACGTTTCATAAGTCGCAACCCACATTTGATCCATTTGCACATTTGGAAATATGTCATTAAACATGCTTTAACACCTCTACTTCCACACCAGAAGCTTCGATATATTGAATCGCTTCTTGAATCACTTTCGGTTCGCCTTTTATTTCAACGTAAAGAGTTCCATAAGCGCCTTCTTGTGTCGGTGAAATCGAACCTTGCAGTATATTGATTGCAACATCGAGCTGCTTTGATACTTCACTAATGAGCGCACGCTTTGCATTGTTGCCGATAAAGTGTAATTTAACAACTTCTGATTGTTGATCATCTGTTATAAATTCATCTAAACGGTCAATTTGATGTTCGAGCGGGCTTAACTGCTGTACGAAACGTTTCGTCGTCTTCGATTGTGGCTTAACAAAAACATTTAGCACTTCACCTTGCTCAACAACTTGTCCTTGCTCCATAACAGCCACCCTATGGCAAACCTTTTGAATCACATGCATTTCGTGTGTAATTAAAATAATCGTTAAATTCAACTTTTCATTAATTGAAACTAATAAGTCTAAAATGTCATCTGTAGTCTCAGGATCTAATGCTGAAGTTGCCTCGTCACAAAGTAATACTGTCGGATCATTTGCTAACGAGCGAGCAATTCCTACACGCTGCTTTTGACCACCACTTAGTTGTGACGGATAAGAATTTTCTCGTCCTTTTAAACCAACAAGTTCAATTAACTCTTGAACCTTTTCTTCTCTTTCGTTTTTCGCAACTCCCGCAATTTCTAACGGAAAAGCAATATTTTCAAACACTGTACGTGACCAAAGTAAATTGAAATGTTGGAAGATCATCCCGATTTTTTGACGTTGTTTTCGTAACGGCTCTTTCTTTAATGCTGCAATATCTTGATCATCTAAAATAATTTCTCCTTCAGATGGATCTTCGAGACGATTGATTAAACGGATGAAAGTACTCTTCCCCGCTCCGCTATAACCGATGACACCGAATATTTCACCTTTTGGAATATCGATTGAAACATCATCAACAGCTTGCACGGTTTGATCTTTCATTTTAAACACCTTTGACAGGTTTTTTATAGAAATCAATTTATTCCCCTCCTAGAGCGAACGGTTCGCCGGTTCAGTCGTATTTTTCTAAAATAAGAAAACCCCTCTGCTCGATAAGAGAACAGAGAGGTTAAGAAATGGCTAACCTTTTTGTTCTCTTATCTTTCAAAGCATTGCTTTGAAGGAATTAGCACCTATTATGCAAAGCATAACGGTTGCCGGGCTTCATCGGGCCAGTCCCTCCACCACTCTTGATAAGAGATTAATATTTATTATTTTAGTAGTTTTATACGTTACTAGACTAATGTGTTAACAAATAAAAAAACTCCCTTGTAAGAACAAGAAAGAGTACGGATCTCAATCTTATCTTACAATGTGTAAACATTGTAGGAATTAGCACCTATTATGCAGAACATAACGGTTGCCGGGTTTCGTAGGGCCTTTTCCCTCCACCACTCTTGATAAGAATTTAATTATTCAACTTTCGATAAATTGTATGTTAGCATAGGTTATGGAACTCGTCAATTAAATTTTTAATAAAAGTATAAACCTTTTCTTTTAAATTTTGTTTGAATTAAAATTATAGAAAATATGAAAAAGGATGAGAATCATGAAAGCACCATTATTTGAGCTACCATATTTAGATCGAGATGAAACATTCAAATTAGAAGACGTCATCGGTGAAAAAGTCGTCATTTTAACATTTTGGGTATCTTGGTGCCCTGATTGTTCCAGAGATATGCCGAAAAAAGAACAGTTCTATAAGACGATGCGTAACGACAATATTGAAATGCTAACAATCAACGTGCCAGGACGTGAGCGTGAAGAAGGTGAAGCGCAAAAATTCCATGACCAATTTTTAACGCAACCGACTTTAAAAGATCGCGGCACAGAAGTTTATGATCTCTTTGAATGCGACTCTGTTCCAACTACTATTGTCATTGACCTTGAAGGTAATATAGTAGGCAGATTCGGAGATAAAGACGACTTTGTAGAAGTCATTAAAATCGTTGGGAGCTACTTCCCAGCTCGGTAAGAAATAAGGCTCTGTTGAAGGTTCGAATAAACCTTTAACAGAGCCTATTTTTCAATTAAGTAAGGACCCATTTCTTTTAATAAATAAGGAACTGAGTTAAATGTATAAAGCCTGTCCACGGGTTCGCCTTCCTTGAATACAATCAAACAAGGAACACTTTTAATATTAAAATGCTGCATAAAATCAGGAGCCAACGTAGCATTTAATTCAAAGAATGACTCCTTCTCTAATGTTTCCTCAATGTAAGTCAACATCCTCTTCGCCACTTTACACGTACCACAAAAAGGACTATTAACAAATAAAATATGATAGCTTTTCTTCCGAATAATAAACTGTGCTTGCTCTCGATTAATTTCTTGCATCACGTTCTGACCCTTTCAAATAGTTTGTCTTCACGTTAAAGTTAGCTGATTGCAATATTGATGCTAACACGTGCTCAGGTGTATCTTCAACTTGACGATACTTTGGGTCAATGAACAAGTTTTCCGCATGGGAAAGTTCTTGGTTCAACAATTTACGCAACTTTTTCCCTGGATCATCTGTGTCTGTAAAGATAAATACATCACGGTCAAAAAGCATATACTCATCAATTAATTCATCTAAAGCAAAAGCACTTAACGTGCCATAAGTACAAATGATTTCCTCTTTATTCGCCAACACTTTTTCGATCTTTTTTCGATCTTGCTTACCTTCAACGATTAATACTTGTTGCAACGTTTCCATTTCCATAATTCACACCTACTTGTCATTCATGTGAAGGTATTACTCAATAATATTATATTGCCCAGAAGTACTAAAAAGACTGATCCTATTAATAGGAATCAGTCTTTCGTACATTATATTATTCGTCTTCAGTCATTTCTTTATAAGCATCAGCATCCATTAAGTCATCTAGCTGTGATCTGTCACTCGGCTCAACCACAACCATCCATGCTTGCTCATAAGGAGATTCATTTACATATTCAGGGCTGTCCTCGAGCTCTTCGTTTACTTCAACTACTTTACCTGTAACAGGAGCATAAAGCTCTGAAACTGTCTTAACAGATTCAACGCTACCAAATGGCTCGTCTAATTCGATTTCGTCACCTACTTCTGGCAACTCAACAAAAACGATATCACCCAGCTCTGATTGTGCGAAGTCTGTAATTCCGATGCGTAGTTTTTCCCCTTCTTCTTTTACCCATTCGTGCTCTTCAGAATAACGTAAGTCTTTTGGTAAACTCATTTCTGACCCTCCATTAATATCGATATCACATATTTATCATACAACAAACAGCTAGTTAATGCATTACTCTCTAGCTTTTTATTTCCAAGTTTGGTCAAATTGCTCTTCTTTAAAACCTACCGTTACTTGTTCACCATCTGTTGTGATTGGGCGCTTAATTAACATACCATCAGATGCGAGTAAGTCAATTTGATCTGTTTCAGGCATATCTTTCAGCTTATCTTTCAACTCCAATTCACGATATTTCTTACCTGATGTATTGAAAAACTTCTTCACAGGTAAGTCACTCTTTTGAATAAGGTCTTCTAACGTTTCTTTCGAAGGTGGATTGTCCACAATATGTACAGATTCATATGACACTTCATTTTCATCTAGCCATTTAAGAGCTTTGCGACACGTTCCACACTTCGGATACTGATAAACGGTTAAAGCCATATATGACACCTCCTTAATGTGAGTTTACCATAAAGAATCGAATCGCTCACTTGAAAAGCATAGGTCGTAATATCCATAAATCAGCGAACGCCGATATAAATCAGCGTTCGCTGATATATTTATTTTTTCGCCGATATAATTAGTTTTTCGCCGGAATATTATAATTATCGCCGAATTATAGGCTTTTTCGCCGATATATCTTCAAAATCGCTGATATAACAGTTTCTACCAAATCAAAAGCACTAACCGCCATTATAGCGGTCAGTGCTTTGATCGATTAATGATTATACGAAGTACTTTTCTTCTTCGATTAACGTGCTTGCGATCTCACGCTTCTTCTCAATAACGTTAATGTGCTCGCGACGTGTTAACTTACGAAGTGCTGATAGCATCATACGTAGGTTATCGCCTTCTTCTACAGCAATTAACGTTTCTTTCGCATGAGCTTCAATGTTGTTTAACGTTTCTTCTACGAATACTTGAGTGTAAAGAAGCTTCTGTTTGCTCTTCTCTTCACCGTCTCTTGCAATAGCTTTTGCTGTACGTAAAACAGCTGATTCCATGTTATAAACGTCCGCTGCAATGTCTGCAATGTTAGATAGTAACTCTTGTTCTTGCTCTAATTTTTCTTGGTACTTTTGAGCAGCAATACCAGCTGCTAGTAAGCCGATTTTCTTCGCGTTACCAACAAGGTATTTCTCTTGTTCTAATGCTTCGTCACCTGGAGTTTCTGGCATCATCGCCATTAGTTCGTTTTGTAGTCCCATTGCTTTTTCTAGCAATGGAAGTTCACCTTTCATCGCTTTCTTCATGAACGTTCCTGGTACAATTAGACGGTTAATTTCGTTCGTACCTTCGAAAATACGGTTAATTCTTGAGTCACGGTAAATGCGCTCTACTTCATACTCTGCCATAAAGCCGTAACCACCATGAATCTGCACCGCTTCGTCAGCTACATAGTCTAATAGTTCAGTTGCTGTATACTTGTTCATTGAACACTCAATCGCATACTCTGCAATACCTTTTGCTACTTGAGAACCGTCGTTAAGCTCTTCTTTAGAAAGCTGACCTAGACGTGATTCAAATAGACCTACTGTACGGTATACTGCACTTTCGTTAGCGTACGTTTGTGTCGCCATGTTCGCTAACTTCTCTTGAATTAATGAGAAGCTTGAAATTGGTGTTTGGAACTGTTTACGCTCATTTGCGTACTGAACAGCTAATTCTAGTGCACGCTTAGCACCACCAACACCACCGATTGCTAGCTTATAACGCCCTACGTTTAAGATGTTGAATGCGATCACGTGACCACGGCCAATTTCACCTAATACGTTTTCAACTGGCACTTGTGCATCCTCAAGTACTAGCGTACGAGTTGAAGAAGACTTAATACCCATCTTCTTCTCTTCTGGACCAGTTGAAACGCCTGGGAAGTCACGCTCTACGATAAATGCAGAGAATTTCTCTCCATCAATTTTAGCGTATACAACGAAAACATCAGCAAATGCAGAGTTTGTGATCCACTGCTTTTCACCGTTTAACACGTAATGAGTACCTTCTTCGTTCAGTACTGCTGTTGTTTTAGCACCTAATGCGTCTGAACCTGAACCTGGCTCAGTAAGTGCGTATGCTGCAATCTTCTCACCCGTCGCTAGTGAAGGAAGGTATTTTTGCTTTTGTTCTTCGTTACCGAAAAATACGATTGGAAGTGAACCGATTCCAACGTGAGCACCGTGTGTAATTGAGAATCCACCTGCAAGTGCCATCTTCTCAGTTACTAATGATGATGTGATCTTATCAAGCTCTAGACCACCATATTCTTCTGGTACGTCAATACCTAGTAAACCTAGTTCACCTGCTTTTTGTAAAAGCGTGACTGACTTATCAAATTCGTGATTCTCTAAGTCTTCTAGTACTGGCCATACATCGTTTTTAATATATTCTTCAGTCGTTTTAGCAATCATTTTATGCTCATCTGTAAAATCTTCAGGTGTTAAAACCTCATCTGGATCTACATCTTCAACTAAGAATGAGCCACCTTTTAATAACTTTTCATCGATCATTCTAATTCCCCCTATAAGTTTATATTATAGTAATTCAAATACACCAGCAGCGCCCATACCGCCACCGATACACATCGTCACGACACCGTACTTGACGTCACGGCGCTTCATTTCATGAACTAGCGATAGTGTTAGTTTCGTACCTGTGCAACCTAATGGGTGGCCCAATGCAATTGCACCACCGTTAACGTTTACGATCTCTTCATCTAGATTTAATTCACGGCAAACTTGTAAAGCTTGTGAAGCGAATGCTTCATTTAACTCAAATAAACCGATGTCGTCTAAAGAAAGACCAGCTAGCTCTACAGCTTTAGGAATAGCTTCAACTGGACCGACACCCATTACTTCTGGTTCTACACCAGCTACAGTAAATGAGCGGAACTTAGCCATAGGTTGAAGTCCTTCTTTTTCAGCTTTTTCACGGTCCATCACTAACACAGATGCTGCACCATCACTCATTTGAGATGAGTTACCTGCTGTTACTGAACCTTTTACATTGAAAGCTGGCTTCAACTTTGCTAAACCTTCCATACTAGTACCTTCACGTACACCTTCATCTTGTGAAAGTGTTACCGTGCGCTCTTGAACTTTGTTATCTGGTCCAATTGTTCGGTCTGTTACTTCTACTGGGACAATTTCGTCATCGAATTTGCCTTCAGCCAGTGCCTTTGCTGCTCTTTCGTGACTGCGAACAGCAAAAGCATCTTGATCTTCGCGGCTAACGCCGTAACGATTGGCCACTTCTTCAGCTGTATGCCCCATACTCATATAATATTCTGGTGCTTCATCAACTAAAGTTGGGTTTGGCTTAATGACGTTACCGCCCATTGGAATCATTGACATTGATTCTGCTCCACCAGCAATAATCGTGTCAGAATAACCTAGCATAATACGCTCCGCTGCATAGGCAATACTTTGTAGTCCAGAAGAGCAATAACGGTTAATCGTAATGCCTGGTACATCATTATCTAAACCTGCTAAACCTGCAATTTGTCTAGCCATATTCATACCTTGCTCAGCTTCTGGCATGGCACATCCAATGATGACATCATCGACATTGCCATCATAATTGTTAGCGCGCTTTAACGTTTCTTTTACTGTTAAAGCAGCTAAATCATCTGGACGTGTATGAGCAAGTGTTCCTTTATTTGCTTTACCAACAGGTGTTCTTGCACCTGATACAATAACTGCTTCTCTCACGATTGATCCTCCTCTTACGTTGGATTTTTATTAGTTACGCAAAGGCTTACCCTTTTGTAACATGTGAATCATACGTTCTTGTGTCTTTTGTTCACCGACTAGGCTTAAGAATGCTTCGCGCTCTAAATCTAGTAAGTACTGTTCTTCTACTTTTGTTCCAGATTTAATTTGGCCACCAGCTAATACGTTTGCTAGTTTCTTAGCGATCTTAATGTCATGCTCTGAAGCATAGCCGCTTAACTGCATTTGCTTTGCACCTAACACCATCGTTGCGTAACCAGCCTCACCAACTACTGGTACTTTCTCTTGTTTCGGTGGCTGATAACCCGCTTTGTCTAAAGCAAGCACTTTATTTTTCGCATCATAAATTTGGTGATCACCGTTGAAGCTAATTGATTCTGGTCCATTTAGGAAGCCATGTTCAACCGCCTCAGCTGCAGAAGTTGATACTTTACCTGTTGCGATTTTCTCAAAGACGTCATTTGCAACTTTTTGTAAATCTAAATCAACACCTTCAGGTAGACCATTCAACTGGTTAATGTAGAATTCTTTGTTTCCACCACCACCAGGAATTAGACCAACACCAGCTTCAACTAAGCCCATATAAGTTTCAGGCGAAGCTTGTTGTGCTGCAGTCGGAAGTACAATCTCTGTACCGCCACCTAATGTCATACCATATGGTGCTGCAACAACTGGCTTTTCGTTAAACTTAATGTTTTGCATCGCTTGTTGGAACTGTTTAATAACGATATCAATTTCAAAGAAGTTAAACTCTTGAGCTTCCATTAAAATCATCGCTAAGTTAGCACCAACGCAGAAGTTGTTACCTTGGTTACCGATTACTAAACCACGGTAATTGTTATTTACTTCTTCAAGGGATTGGTTGATCATTTGAATGACATCTAAACCAATTGAGTTATTTGGAGATGTGAATTCAAGTAAAGCAACATCATCACCAATGTCTATTAAACTAGCTCCACTATTTTTCTTAATGACACCATTAGCATCTTTGTGAAGTTTTAAGTTAATTTCTTTTTCATTCACTTTCTTCTCAACATATTCACCATTATGGTAGAAATATAGTTTGCCGTTTTCACGCTTGTAGAAAGTCTCAAAGCCTTTGTCTAACATATCTGTAACCCAAGTTGGGACTTCAGAACCTTCTTCTTGCATACGTTTAACAGCTTTCTCAACGCCAATCGCTTCCCACATTTCAAATGGGCCGATTTCCCAACCGAAGCCCCACTTCATAGCGTCATCGATTTGCGTTATATCATCAGCAATCTCACCTAAAAGTTCTGCTGAATAAATTAATGTCGGCTTCGAAATGTTCCACACTAAGTCACCAGCACGGTCACCTTTAGCAGATACAAGCGCTTTCAACTTACGCTTCGGTCCTTTTTCTTGCTTAGCAGCACCAGAAGCTTGTGTTTTAAGCTTTTGTTGTTCTTGATCATACTCAAGTGTTTCAGGGTTTAGTTCATAAATGACACTACCTTTTTCACCTTTTTGCTTTTGGTAGAATCCTTTGCCTGATTTAGCACCTAGCATGCCTTTTTCATTCATTTGTTTCATGAAATCAGGTACGTCGAATACTTTCTGTTCTTCACCTTCGACTTTGTCATAAACGTTTTTAGCAACGTGGATAAATGTATCTAATCCGACTACATCTAGTGTACGGAATGTCGCACTCTTCGGACGGCCAATCATTGGTCCTGTCACAGAGTCTACCTCACCGACACTATAGCCACCTTTTAGCATTTCTTGTACAGTGACTAGTAAGCCGTATGTACCAATACGGTTTGCGATAAAGTTTGGTGTATCTTTTGCTTCAACTACACCTTTTCCTAATACGTCTTCGCTAAAGCGTTTCATATTCTCTAACACTTCTGGGTCCGTATCTTTCGTCGGAATCACTTCTAATAACTTTAAGTAACGCGGTGGGTTAAAGAAGTGCGTACCTAAGAAATGTTTCTTAAAGTCTTCTGAACGCCCTTCAGCCATTGCTTCAATTGAAATACCTGACGTATTTGAACTCACGATACTACCTTCTGAGCGGTGTTCATCAACTTGAGCGTATACTTTTTGTTTAATCTCTAAGTTTTCAACAACGACTTCAATAATCCAATCAACGTCTTTTAGATCTTGCATGTTGTCTTCAAAGTTACCAACTGAAACTAGATCTAAACTTTTCTTCGTCGTAATTGGAGATGGATTTTGTTTTAATAATTTTTTCTTGTTTTCTGCCGCAATTTTATTGCGCGCACGTGGATCTTGTTTCTCTTCTTCTGATAAATCTTTAGGAACAATATCAAGCATTAACGTAGGAATGCCTAAATTTGCTAAATGCGCTGCAATTCCTGCTCCCATTACCCCTGAACCTAGGACTGCTGCGCGCTTAATTCTTCCATTCATGAATGCTCCCCCTATCCGTTATTTAGTTTGAATGAATACTCATTCATTTTTGTTTAAAAAATTTTGGATAGCAAGCTATCCAAAAAATTCATCTGTTTATACTATAAAATATTTTCAGACATTTCGCAAACATTTATCTATAATAAAATTTATTTCTTAAACACACCTCTTAATACAAATAAAACATTGGCTGGTCGTTCAGCTAGTCGACGCATGTTATAACCGAACCAATCACGGCCATAAGGTACATAAACTCTTACGTTATAACCTTGTTCAACTAACGCCTCTTTAAGTTCGTTTCTCATACCGTATAACATTTGAAATTCAAATTGGTCAGTTGGAATATTATTTTCTTTAACATATTGCTTCGTAAATTCGATCATTGCATCATCGTGTGATCCAAGAGCAGTAAAGTTCCCGTTGTCTAAATGCAATGCAATCAGTTTTTTCAAGTTCTCATCAACGTCTTTCTTTTCAGGATAAGCGACTTCTGCTGATTCTTTATATGCACCTTTAACCAATCGTATATTGGGGCTGTACTTATTTAAACGTTGTAGATCCTCTTCTGTACGATACAAATAAGACTGTAACACAGTGCTTAATAAATCGTACTCTTCTTTTAACGTTTCGAAAATGGTTACCGTCTTTTCACAACGTTCGTAGTCTTCCATGTCAATTGTAACTAGCACATTATGCTCTTTCCCTGCGTCTAAAATTCGGCGCATGTTATTTAATACTAGATCATCAGAAATATCAAGACCCATAGACGTCATTTTGACTGATACTTGAGAATCTAAGTTTAATTTATCGATTACTTTAATCGATTTAATCGTTTCTTTTGTACGTTCAATGGCTTCTTCCTTATCAGTTACATATTCACCTAAGTGGTCTAATGTGACTGACATTCCTTTTTGATTTAGCTTACGGATCTTTTCAGCGGCATGGCCAATGTTCGTCCCTGCTACGAAACGGCTAGCTCCGAACCTAAACCCATAACGCTTCGCAAGCGCTGTTAATAATTTATTGTTAGATAAAAATAAGAAAAATTGGCGTAATACTTTCTCCATGTCTACTCCCCCAGTCGTAAGTGCATTTCTATGAAACCGTTTTCTATTTTATCATTTTCTGACTAAAATTTTAATTGTTTTTTATGTAAAATAACTAAGTTTAACTATTAAAAAATAAAAAAGCACTGGGACAAACTCCAGATTAATACACAAAACCCGAACGAAATCAGAAATAGATTTCATTCGGGTTTATCTTTTAATCACCGCTCCATCAAAATGCTTCGCTTTCACCCGCAGGGCACAAGTGCAACATCTGCTCAAACTCCCTAAGGTCGTTTGTCGCAGTGTTTTCTTTGCCGGGGCGGCTGGTGAGCCAAGCTACTACTTCGAGTAACCTCCTTGTGCTTTGCACCGAGGAAGCCTACTTCGAAGCATAGCTAGAAGACACAGGTGCATCCCCGGGGTCTCACCCTGGCCTTTGCTCCCACAGGAGTCTACGCATTTTGATTCCGCTCAGTAATTGCTCAACTAACATAAAATACCAAAAGTAAGTGTTTCACAACATTTCTTTCCTTTTGTGCCATCCACTTGTATGCTTTATTAATTTGTTACATCATAACCTTGTTCTTCAATTGCTTCTTTAACTTCTTCAGTGCTAACCGTATCTTCATCAAAGCTAACATCAACTTTGCCACTGTCTAAATGAACCTCTACTGAGGCAATGCCATCTAAGTTTTTCAATGCATTTTGAACAGCTTGTTTACAATTACCACAAGACATACCTTGTACATTTAACGTTAATTCCATCTAATGTCCCCTACCTTTCAACCTTTTCTTTATTATTGCGTATTTTCTGATATTTTTCAATCATAAACTTCTATTCAGGCATTGGAGTTGGTGTAGGTTCTAAGTCTGTGTCTTCATACTGAGCGTCAATTGCTTCGCGAATCTCAACTATATCATAGCCTTCATCATGCATTTGTTTAGCCTCACGGGCTATATCAACACAGATCGTTCAACCAAAGCCCATTTGATCAATTTCAGCTATACCATCATTAACACCTTCTACAAAACAATCACGATTGCTTTCATGCCCCATTTCATAACAACCGCAATAACAAGGCATGTACGACAATAAATCGCCGTGATGGATCGCAATTTCATAAGCTTCTTTCATTGGCTCCAATGCTTCGTCTTTAAAAACATCAGCTAGTTGCGGTGACCAAGCTTGTTCTTCTACATTATAAGTTAACCCTTCTAATGAGGAATCATACTTAATTCCCGCCTCATTTTCGCTAATAGGATCCGAACATGCAGCCAAGATCGTAAGTAGAAGCACTATTACTAGGAAGTATTTCTTCATAGCCCTATTCCTTTCTAATATATTGTACAAACTCAATATATCATAAAAATTAGTACTATTTTTTATCAATTTCATTACGATTTAGCTTGATCAATTGCTTTAACCATTGTTTCTTCTATATCTTGTGCAAATTGTGTTACCTCTTCCTTCTCAATGTAACTCAATAATACAGTTGGTTTCGGCATACCAATTTTCGTCGTTCCTTCACTTTCATAAACAACGACTTTACATGGTAAGAAGTAACTTACTTTTTCCTCCATCCCTAATACTTCCTTTGCTGCTTTCGGATTACAAACTTCTAAAATGCGATAGGTTTGATCAAAATCGTCAAACCCTTTTTGGTGTAATGTCTCTTTCACATCAAAATCCCACAACACACCGAACTTCACCTCTTGCAGTGACTTAGTTAACGCTTCAACTGCTTCATCAACTGACTTACTCGTCGTTACCGTATAATCAAACATGCTAAACCCTCCATTAATAATCATTTATTTTCAGTCTACCCAATATAGTAGGTATTGAAAACTTTTTATAAATCGTAATAATTACTATTTACAAATCGTAATGGTTACGATATAATTCTTTTGGTTACTTAAAAAACGGAAAATAACAGTAAAGGGAGAGAAACAAGTTGAAATTATTTAAAGGTTTTATTTTTATTACTCTTTTATTTATTTTAGCCGCTTGCGGTGGAGAATCTGAAGAAGAAACTAAAGCTGATGACAATGGGGACACTCCATCAGAAGAAACTGTAGATGAAGAAATAATTGAAGAAGAACTTGGAACGATTGTCACTTCAATTTACCCGATTGAATATATCATATCTGAAATTGCTGGAGACCTAGTTGGTGTAGAAACAGTAATTCCTCCAGGCGCAGATGCTCACGTATATGAGCCATCTACTAGAGAAATGATCGAATTAGCAGATAGCGATGCTTTCTTCTATATCGGTGAAGGTATGGAAGTATTCGCTGAGACGATGGCAAACACTATTGAAGATGAAGGTGTTTATACATTTGCCCTTTCAAAGTATGAAGAGGAATTATTTATGGAATATGATGATGAGCACAGCGATGATCACGACCACGGTCATGAAGATGAGCACAACCATGAAGATGATCACAATCATGAAGACGATCACAACCATGAAGATGATCACAACCATGAGGATGATCACAACCATGAGGATGATCACAACCATGAAGATGAAGATCACGACCATGACCACGGACACGATCATGATCATGACCATGGTGACTTTGATCCACACTTTTGGTTAGATCCATCTCGTATGATTGCGGTTGGTCAAGTGATTTTAGATGAACTAAAGGACATTTATCCAGACCACGCTGATTTACTAGAAGAAAACTATGAACAATTTGCTAACAACATGCTAGAGTTAGACACAACTTTCCAAGAAGCTTTAACAGTTGATGAAGATGTTAATATTTTAGTTGCTCACGAGGCTTTCGGTTATTGGGAACAAGCTTACGGTATTAACCAATATGGCATCCGCGGCTTATCATCGTCTCAAGAGCCATCACAGCGAGAGCTTCAAGAGCTATTTGAGTCATTAGACGACTTAAATATCCATCATGTCATCTTGGAAAAAAATCGTGAAGACCGTTTAGCGCAAACTATTGCGGATGAATTTGATCTAGCAGTATATGAATTACACAACTTAGAAACATTAACAGAAGAAGATATTGAAAATGGCAATGACTATATTGATATTATGCTAGAAAACCTAGACGTTTTACTAGAAACAATCGAAGAATAATATGTTATGATAATAAAGGCGAAAAGCGGACTAATTATAGTTCGCCCATCGCCTTTCTTTTCTTGTTTATTGTTAATTTTAATTACCTCTTTGGAAGGAGGAGTTACCGTGACGAATTTAATTACTGTTAACGGTGTGACGCACCGATATGATAAGCACAAAGTACTTGAAGATGTCAGTTTTACAATTGAAACTGGTTCATTCGTCGGTTTGGTCGGCCCAAACGGCTCTGGTAAAACGACGATTATTAAACTAATTCTTGGACTTGAAAAGCTACAGAAAGGTTCGATTGAAGCATTTGGAAAGCCAATCGAAAAGTTTCACAATAAAGGACATGTTAGCTTCGTCTCACAAAAAGCCAACTCGTTCAGTCGAGGGTTTCCTGCAACGGCTAAAGAGGTCGTTAGTATGGGGTTAACGTCTAAAGTGAGCTTACTTCGTCCAACTACTAAAAAATATGAGTATTTAATTTTTGAAGCATTAGATCGCGTCAATATGATGGAGTATGCTAACCATAATATCGGTGACTTATCAGGCGGACAACAACAACGAATTTTCATCGCACGCGCGATCGTTAACAACCCAAGTCTATTAATCTTAGATGAACCGACAGTTGGCGTTGATACAGAAAACGTCCAGCAATTCTACCAACTATTATCTCAATTAAATGAAGAATTAGGGATTACGCTAATTCTCGTTTCACACGATATTGGAACAATTACGACACATGTTACTGACTTATTATGTTTAAACAAATCTGTTCATTATCACGGTAATCCGGGCGACTTTGAACATATGACAGATGAACAAAGGTCAAAAATTTACGGACACGACATGCACACAATTACGCATGATCATTAACGTCGATTGGAGGGGCAATTGTGTTAGATGCTATATTAAACTTTGAAATTTTACGAAATACGTTTTACACCGGATTAATTGTTGGTTTACTTGCCCCTTTATTAGGGACATTTATTGTTGTACGTCGCTTGTCACTCATTGCAGATGGACTGTCTCACGTGACGTTAGCAGGAATTTCTTTTGGTTTATTTATGCAAAAGAAATATACACTACTCGCGCTGACACCGTTTCACACAGGGATTATATTTTCGATTATCGGTGCGATTGTCATTGAAAATTTACGAGGCGTATATAAAGCTTTCCAAGAGATTGCCATTCCAATCACGTTGTCTATTGGTGTTGGCTTAAGTGTCGTATTTATTGCGATGGCTGATGGAATCAATACGGATATATATGCGTATTTATTCGGCTCAGTAGCTGCTGTTAGCCGTTCTGATTTATATTTAGTTTTATTTACTGCTGTTTTCGTCATCGTTGTTATCATTTTTTTATATAAAGAACTATTTGCTTTATCATTTGATGAAGAATTCGCTACAGTATCAGGTATACGTGCTAAAATCATTCATTATTTATTTATCATTATGACAGCTTTAGTCATTGCTGCATCAATTCGAATTGTTGGTGTTTTACTAGTTTCTGCCTTAATGACTTTACCTGTTGCTACAGCAATGCGTATAGCAAAAAGCTTTAAACAAACGATTGTCTATAGTATCATTTTTGGTGAATTTGCTGTTATAATAGGTTTAATTGCAGGTTATTATTTAGAGATCCCACCAGGTGGGACGATTGTTATTACATCTGCTATATTACTAGGCTTAACATTATTAATTAAGAAATGGTATTTGGCTTATATTTATAAAGGGTGAGCGTTATGAATCTTGAGAAAGCTTTAGGTCTTTTGAAGCAAGAGGGCTATAAATATACGAAGAAAAGAGAAGATATATTAGAATATTTCACTGAAGAAGATGGTTACCGTACAGCAAGTGACCTCCTTAACTTCATGGGTGAAAGATATGGTGGGTTAAGTTATGACACGATTTATCGTAACTTACATCTATTTCGTGAGCTTAACATTTTAGAATCGACGGATTTAAATGGTGAGAAACATTTCCGTTTAGCTTGTGATCATCATGAGCACCACCATCATTTTATATGCCAATCTTGTGGTAAAACGAAAACAATTGATGCTTGCCCTATGAATTTTATTCAACAAGACTTTCCTGGTTATACGATTGAAAATCATAAATTCGAAATTTACGGACGCTGCCCAAGTTGTCAATAAAGTAAAGGTCCTTTCTCTAATTGAGAAAAGACCTTTTTTTAATGGATTTAATTTGTTCCCTCTCTTCTTGAAATGTTTCCTTTAATAGCAATATTCATTAAGACTCCTAAAAGGAAAAAGGTAATTAACATCGATGAACCACCGTAACTAATTAACGGTAATGTAATACCTGTAATCGGCATAAGCCCTGATACGGCAGCAAAGTTAATCATCGCTTGAGTTACGATTTGGAATGTAATACCGAATGCTAACAATCGACCGAAACCATCAGGTGCTCTTTTTGCAATTAAAATACCTTTGAACATAAAGACAAAGTATATGCTAATAACAGCTACTGCACCAATAAGACCTAGTTCTTCTGCAATGATCGACATAATAAAGTCAGTATGTGCTTCAGGGAGGAAGCCTGACTTTTGAACACTATTTGCTAAACCGACACCTGTAACTTGTCCGTTTGCGATCGCTATTAATGAGTGAATTAACTGATAACCATCCCCAGCAGGGTCAGCAAATGGATCTAAAAAAGATGTAAACCTTCCCATTCGATAATCTGCCCCCAAAATTAACAGAACCACACCAACAACTGCTGTAGTACCTAAAAAAAGTAAGTGGTGAATTCTAATACCAGCAAATAATAAAATCATCCCACAAGCTAAAATGATTGAAGCTGCAGTACCTAAATCTGGTTGTAATACGATTAAACCACCTACAAAAGCTAGCACTAATAAAGGTGGCAATACACCTTGTCCAAAATGGTGCAACTTATTTCGCTTATTCGTATAAACTTTAGCAAAATACAAAATCATGGCTACTTTGGCTAATTCAGACGGTTGGAATAATACAGGTCCTAAACTTAACCACCTCGTTGAGAAGTTACGCTCCACCCCAACACCGGGAATTAACACTAAGACGAGCATAACTAGAGTTGCAATGATTAATAGCTTAATAAAATTACCTAATTTTCTATACGAAAATAGACTGACGACTAAAAAGACCGCCAAGCCTAAAATAACCCAAAGTCGTTGTCTATTAAAATAAAATGATGGATTATCTATATCTGGATTCATCCCTGCATAAACAAAGCTGGCACTATAAACCATAACAAGGCCAATACAAGATAGAATCACAATCATGATAAATAAGGGATAATCTATATTTCGTAAATGTTGCTTCAATTCGAACACGCTCCTATATCTACCATCATAACGGAAAATCAAACCATATGGATAGTAGAATTTAGGACTATTTTATAAAAAATTTAAGACGATAGATTTTTCTTGGCGAATTTTGTCGGCTATGAGCTATTTGAATATATCTATTAAGGTTAGTATCAAAATTGGACACACTCTAAGGCAAAATGTTTCCATGAAATTAAGTCTAGAAAAGGTAGGGGTAATTATGCCAGAAAAA
>NZ_JAUSUP010000013.1 GCF_030814115.1 Alkalibacillus filiformis | reverse complement strand
AAGAAAGTACGTGCTTAATATAAAATTGAACCGCCGTATACGGAACCGTACGTACGGTGGTGTGAGAGGTCGGAGGTTAATCACCTCCTCCTACTTGATTATTTATCTAATTTCACGAATGTAATCTCCGCTCACCCATCCAGTTTCTGAACTGTCAGTTAGATGAACTTTATACCATCCATCTTCTTTAACCATTGAGCCACTTTCCATTACTGCATTAGCATAAGAACTTTTAGCTAATGAACCAATAATGTTTCCGTCAGCTACTTCAGGTTCAGAACGAACGTTCAGTGAAGTCGAAGATGTATTAACTTGTAGCAAGTTATCTAAATCTACATGATTACTATGAACCCATCCAGTTTGGTTATTATGCTTAACTTGATACCAAATGTCATTACCGCTTACTTCCTGACCGACAGCATATCCTAATACATCGATTTCTGTACCGTTAGAAATTGACCCAAGTACTGAATCGGATGTAGAAGGACCACTACGGAAGTCCAAGGAGCTAGCAGTAGTAGTTCCTGTTGTTTCACTTGGGTAAGATGCTACTTCACTAGGTTGATCAGTTTCACCACTGTATTCAGGGATATCAAAGAATAAAGTATAGTTATCTATTGAACTATACAGGTTAGCTATACGATGTGTTTGGCCAATAGCCCAGTTGACATCAGTAGCATATTGGTCATCACCTGGGCTTTCAGGATTCCACCTCATCTTATATAGTGTATCCTGTCCAGAGTCTAAGTACCTTTGTCTGATAAACTCAGCTCCGCCAATGACAGCTTTACCAGGTGTATCCCAACCTTGTTCGTACGCATGTTCTGCTCCACACTCTACAGGACATCTGTCATATGCAGCAATACCATACATGTTATAAACAGTTGTTCCGTTGTACTCTACACCTTGAGCTAATTCAGAAGTACCGTTACCAGTTTCGTGTAATGCATGAGCAATTAAATAAACCTCATTTACATCATAGTCACGGCCTGCTCGTACAAAATCACTACCAGTACCTCGTAATGTACCCTTATCATGTAGCAAGTTTTGGTCTAACTCATTAGCATCAAGGCCTGCAGGTTGTGATAAGACTAAATACTGGAAAAAACTATTGGCATTGTTGTCGGAGAAGTTGTCGGGATTTGCATAATAAATGACGTCTTCTCTAGTAGCGTCTTTGAAGCCACCATTATCCCAAATTTGTGGACTGCGAGCCATCCATTTATCAACAGCATCATTAAAGTCTCGATCATACTGTGTTGTATCTTCGACTCTAGCGTCTGTATTTACATCGTCACGATGGATATAACCGGTTTGTGGCTCACCATCAATAATAACAGTCGCTTCATACCAAGAATCAGAAAATGTTCTAAAAAGTAATGTTCGGTTTTCATCATAAGACCTTAGGACGCTTGAATCTCTCGAAGCACCACTATAAACATTTGTCGGATCTTTAACTGCTGCACCTTGTAAACTCTCTTGGGTATTATAGGCATTCTCTACATCATCCACATTAATGTAACCAATTTGTTTTTGACCATCAACAAATACAACAGCTTCATGCCAGTTATCTGATAATGAACGATACATTAATACAGAGCCTTCATTGTAGGATCTTAACACATCAGCATTTCTTGATAGGTAAGAGTACACATTAGTATTACTCTCTGTAGCGATACCTCTTAAGCTAACTTGACTATCTAACTTCGAGTCAACATCATCACGGTGGATATAACCAGTTTGTCGCTCACCGTTAATGAAAACTATTGCCTCGTACCACTCAGAAGAGTACGTTTTATAGATTAGCGATGTACCAGTGCTATATGAACGAAATGTGCTTGAATTACGGGAAGCACGGCTATAAACATTAGTTGTATCCTTTGCAATGCCTTCAAGAGTTGTTTGGTTGTCAACTAGATTGTCAACATCATCACGGTGGATATAACCAGTTTGTCGTTCACCGTTAATAATGACGATAGCCTCATACCACTCAGAAGAGAAAGTCTTGTAGTACAGTACTCGACCTTGAGCGTACGAACGTAGAGTACTTGCATCACGACTTGCTCTACTGTACACATGTGTACGATCAGCTAATGCTACGCCTTGAAGTGACTCTTGACTGTCAACCTTACTTTCTACATCACTTGCGTTTATGTAGACTGTCTCGCGTTCACCATTTCGAATAATGATTGCCTTATACCATTCAGATGTATAAGTTTGATAGTAAAGAAGTCTTCCTTCCGCATATGAGCGTGGAGAGCTAGAGTCTGTTGAAGCTTTACTATAAACAGGGGTGCGGTCTTTTAATGCGATCCCTTGTAGACTTGATGGATTACTGGTAGAAGTTTCTACATCTGATGCATTAATGTAACCTATCTTCCTCTCACCATCTACAAAGACAACGGCTTCATACCAATTTTCAGAATACGATTTGTAAAGAAGGATACTACCTTCTGAGTAGCTTCGTAAAACGTCAGAATTACGGTTAGTTGATTCATATACATGGGTGCGATCCTTCAAAGCTACACCTTCTAAAGTATCGCCACTAGCTTGAGACTGATGTGCACCACTCAAACTAAGAATAGTTATAATTAATGCCATCACAGATAACTGTAAGATGCGATTAAATTCAATTTTCAATTAGCTTCCCTCCAAAAATTATTAATTTTGGATAGGAACTTAGTAATTTAGTAGAAATAGATTGCTAGACTGTAAGTACACTCCTTTCTATCAAATAGAGTAACAATCTTGTAAGAATTATAACATATTTAGTCGAATATCCTACATTGAATTTAATAATTTTATAGATTTTTGTCAGTTTTTGTATAATTATCTTTGAAGCTTATACCGATACAAATAATTAGCCATTGAAATAGTCCAAACCATGTATTGTTAATAAACAAGCTCATTTCAAGTGATTGATATACTAGAATGCCGACAAAGAAACTCATAGACCAAACTGTAACACCATGATTCAAATTCTTTAATAGTAAAAGCCATAGACTTAATAAAAGGCCAATTAATATGACGAAGCCAATAAATCCTGACTCTAACATAGTCTGTAAAAATTGGTTATGTGATGTTAGTTGATAAGATGTAATATCTCTAGCATGGACACCGACACCGTGCCCAATCACTGGAGAAGCCATTATTGCTTCCCATAACTCTGCCCACAAACCACTTCTTCCTGAGAAAAAGTTTTTAGAAAAATGTTCACGGGATTGATCATTAAGCCAATCACCTAATCGAGTGCCTTCTAACTGAATGTATAGAAATACAAGTGTAAATGACGTACCAATAGTAATCCCAAATAAGTGCTTGCTCTTCTCTCTGTAAAATTTAATAACAATAAATGAAATTAATGAAACTAGTAATGCTAGCCATACAGCTCTTGATGTAGTAACGTATACCAAAACAACGTTAAGGCAGATTGTTATATAGAAATAAGATTTGTAAATTAAAGGCATGAATCTAATTGCTATAATCTGAAAGAAGATTAAACAAAATGCAACTATTCCCAGGCCGTTTGGATTTCTAAATATGCTCTGAAATCTGTTAGTAGGGTTATCAAGTACTTGCCAATGTATAAAGATTAAAATTACAATAAAACTAGCAACAAAACCGATATTTATAATCAGTTTTGGAGACCAAGTAACTTTAGCGAAAGCAATTATAATTAAGAGAGAAAATATTAATTCAATGAAAGTTGAATTTTCATTAAAATTAGAGTTATAAATATGGCTTACTAAATTAATAATAATAAATAAACCTGATGCAATGTATAAGTATATAAATTTATCCAATATACCTTTCCAATAGTTCTTGTTAATAATAAGATATAAAACTATTAGAATAGCACTTAAATATAATGTGTAATCGGTTGTTGTAAGGCCGACTTCTCTAATGTCACTAGCGAAATTGGTTGAAACAATTATATTTATAGGTAGAAGGGAAAGTAATATGATTAAGAGTAATTTGAATAATTGGCTTAAATGCTCATGAATGTTCATTTAAAAGGCTCCTTTTGTTTCATCCAATATAAATCTCTTAAGTTATTATATACTGTTAACGCAATGTTCAAAAGGGATGAATTAATAGAAGAGGTGAGAAATGTTGGTTAGTAAGGTTATAAAAAGGATCTTATCAGGTAGTAAAATGCAGAAAATATACAAAATCATTTTTAAAATAGTTGGTGAATTACCAAAAAAAAGCAGTTTAGTCGTATTCGAAAGTTTTCATGGTAAACAATATAGTGATAGTCCTAGGGCAATTTTCGAATACATGAGTGAAAATACACCTAACGCACAACTCGTTTGGAGTGTTGATCGTCGCCATACTAAATTATTTGAAGGTCTAAATATTCCATATATTAAACGATTTACAATCAAGTGGTTTCTAACGATGCCTAGAGCGAAATATTGGGTGAACAACGTCCGACTACCTAATTGGTTGCCGAAACCGAAGAAGACGGAGTATGTTCAGACTTGGCACGGAACACCATTAAAAAGGTTAGGAGTAGACATCAAAGAAATTCATATGCCAGGGACAGATACAGGACGATATAAACGAAACTTTATAACGGAATCAAGCAATTGGGATTACTTAGTATCACCAAATGCATACTCAACAGAAATCTTTACAAGAGCTTTTAGTTTCAACGGTCAAGTGTTAGAAACAGGTTATCCACGTAATGATTTCTTATATAATTACACTCAACGCGATGTAAGCGTAGTCAAAGAACAATTAAATATACCAAAGGATAAAAAAGTAATATTATACGCACCAACATGGCGTGATAACCAATTTTACAGTGTAGGACAATATAAGTTTGATATTAAATTAGACCTTAATCGAATGAAAGAGCAATTAGGCAATGAATACGTAATCCTCTTAAGAATGCACTATTTAATCTCAGAAAATATTGACTTAACTGAGTATGAAGGGTTTGCGTATGACGTTTCTAATTACTTGGATATAAGAGAGCTTTATGTAATTTCAGATATATTAATTACTGATTATTCTTCTGTGTTTTTCGACTTTGCGAACTTGAAACGCCCTATTATTTTTTACGTCTATGATTTAGATGAGTATCGCGATCATTTAAGAGGGTTCTACTTCGATTTAGAGCAAGAAGCGCCAGGTCCTTTAGTGAAAAATACTGAACAAGTAATTTCACATATTCAAGCAGTATCTAAAGATAATGATTTAAGTGTTTCATATCAACAATTTTACAGTACGTTTTGCGGTATAGAAGATGGAGAGGCTTCGAAACGAGTTGTAGAAGCTTTTTATAACGATAAATAAATTCTTGAAAATGTATAGAAACTATAAGATAATACAGATTGTTTAACATTTTAGTATGCTCATTAGAAAGTAGGAATAACAATGAGAGCAGGTATAACTGTTCTAATGGAACAGATTAAATATTTTTACTTAGTTAGAAGGCTTTCTGTTTATGAACTGAAAAGTACAACGATGAATACATATTTAGGGATGGCTTGGGAATTAATTAACCCAATGATCCAGATCTCAATCTTTTGGTTTGTTTTTGGTTACGGTATTCGTCAAAGAGAACCAATCGAAGACGTTCCTTTCTTTCAGTGGATGTTAGCAGGAATTGTTGTTTGGTTTTTAATTAACAACGGTGTGTTGAAAGGTTCTAAAGCGATTTATTCAAAGATTAAAATGCTTTCTAAAATGAATTTTCCAATGAGTGTGATCCCTAATTACGTCATATTTTCGCAATTATATCCCCACTTAGTGCTCTTATTAATCGTTATGGTCGTGTTACAGTTTGCTGGCTATCCAATATCGGTGTATTATTTGCAGTTACCAATATATATGTTTGCTGTTATGGCATTACTGTTTAGTATTTCATTAATCACTTCAACACTCTCTACTATTGCACAAGATGTTCAAATGTTTTTGCAATCCATTATGAGGATGTTGTTATATTTATCTCCAATCCTATGGCCACCAACCCGTTTACCAGAATGGCTACAGATGGTCATGATGATTAATCCTTTTTACTATATTGTTGAGGGTTATAGGCAATCTTTATTAGGTGGAGAATGGTTCTTTATTGCAAACTGGGAATATTCATTATATTTCTGGTCATTAGTAATCGTATTATTTTTATTCGGTTCCTACTTACATGTTAAATTTAGAAGACATTTTGTAGATTTCTTATGATTAGGGTGTGTGGCTTAAATGAGTAAGTCTGTCATTGTTGAAAATGTATATAAAAAATATAAACTATATAGTAAACGCTCAGAGAGAATGCTAGACCTGCTTCTCCCTGGCAAAGATTACGGTGAAGATTTTTATGCTTTACAAAATGTTTCTTTCGATGTAGAACATGGTGACATTGTTGGCTTCGTAGGCGTTAATGGTTCAGGAAAGTCAACATTGGCCAATATCGTGGCTGGCGTTATACCTCAAACCGAAGGGGAAGTGAAACTTGATGGCCAAGCGTCACTGATTGCTGTAAATGCAGGGTTAGACAAGAAGTTGACTGGACGAGAGAACATTGAATTAAAATTGTTAATGCTTGGATTTAATAAAACGGAAATTGCGAGCATGGAAGAAGACATCATTGAGTTTTCAGAATTAGGCAAGTTTATCGATCAACCAGTGAAATCATACTCGAGTGGAATGAAATCTCGTCTCGGCTTCTCAATCTCGATTAATATTGACCCTGATATCTTATTAATCGATGAAGCATTGTCGGTAGGGGATAAAACCTTCGCGCAAAAGAGTCTAGATAAGATGAAGGAATTTAAGGAATCTGGCAAAACGATGTTCTTTGTCAGCCATTCGATTGGGCAAATGAAGGAGTTTTGTGAGAAGATTCTTTGGCTAGAATTTGGTGAAGTTAAGATGTACGGTGACGTTAATGAAGTTCTTCCGCAATATGAAGAGTTTTTAAATCATTATAAAAAGATGTCTAAAAAAGAGAAAAAAGATTTCCGAAAACAAGCCCTTGCGAAACAAAGTGCCAAGCTAGAATAGCATTTAATAAAACCACAGAATTCGTTCTGTGGTTTTTCATATCTAAGAAATATATTGAAAGCAGTCGATCATCTATTTCTTTTCAGAGGCCTGTACATATATTTGCTCAAAATGTGCTGTTGCTGTATCAAGTGCATGGTTTTTTTTAATGTATCGATAGCTTGAGGATGCTATTTGGTTATACAGGTTAGAATCTCTTAACAAAATATTAATATGTTCAGCTAATTCATTATAGTTTTCATTTTCGAACAACATGCCATTGTCAGAGTGATTAATCATCTCTTTTAATCCTCCTACTCCACCTGCTATGACAGGTTTCTTGGCAGCCATCCCTTCTAATGCTGCGATAGATGTGGCTTCTTCAACACCCTTTGAGTGGATAGAAGGTACTATAACGACATCGCAACCTTGAAATAGGGATCTCATATCATGATGGGGAACTGACCCAAGAAACATAACGTTAGATTCAATGTTAAGTTCTTTCACTTTATTTTTTAAACGCTCTAAAAGTTCACCACTACCAGCATAAACGAGCTGAACATGTGGGTGCTCCTCTAAAATAGTCGGTAATGCGAGTGATGGAAGGATCACACCATTCTTCTCAGTTAGCCTTCTTGGAACTAGTAGTATTTTTTTGTTGTTAGATATGTTGTACTTTGTAAATGTATTTTCGATCTGTTCTTGAGAAGTGTTAAAGAGTTCTAGGTCAATAAAATTCCTGATTACATTTCCTTCAATGCTTACTTCTTTCTTTATATAATCTTTTATACGTTGATCGACACAAATAATGTCATCTGCAGATTGATAGGCATCTCTTTCTATTTCTTTAGCCTTAATGGCTGACTTGCTATTTTCTTTATAAGCACCTCTACTAATGGCTTCAAAAGTATAATAGCCATGAACGGTTTCAACGATTTTTATACCCATCTCTTTACAAGCTAATGTGGCAAACACATCCTGCGTGTTAATAACATCATATTGACTAGATTCATTGTTAATTAAATTCTTTAGCAAATTCATCCTTAGTTGATCACCAAGTAGTTGCCCCTTTCCTTTCCTGAACTTATTTACAATAAAACTTCTCCCGCGAATACTTGTGGTGTCTCGTTTAGAAAAGTCGCTACCAGATATAATATCAACTGTATGACCTCTTGTTTCTAAACCTTTTTTTAAAGTTGTCATATGGGTGGATAGTCCACCTTCGTGTGGGTAGTTAAATATTGTCGCAATTAAAATACGCATCGTTAAGACACATCCTTAAAGTTGTTAAAATTAATTAAATAACCTAAAATGGTAAAATAATACACCATAAAAACTTGATCTTCTAAAATGTTGTAAAAACTAGCCAATATTAATAAAACAATGGTGAGCATAATTAAAGTAGCTCGTTCTCTATGTCCTATTATAGGAAATAGTTTTTTGAGCAGTGACACGATCAAAGCAATTAATAAGATAATACCTGTAATACCAGTTGAAGCTAGAATGTTAACGTACTGATTGTCTGAATAGATTCTACTTTCTATTTCATATTGTTCGTAAATTGGAGAGCCATACCTTAAAGTTGCGGCATCACCAAACGTACCAAACCCATGGCCTAAAACTGGACTATTCTTAAATAGTTCTAAACCTTTAATGACAATGTAAATGCGCCCCCACTCTGTACTTGCTTGAATCGTATCGTCTGATAGCATAGTAGTGATTCTTTGAAAGAAACTATCATATTGACTTGATTGCTCGGGAGATTCTTCAATATGTTCATCACTCTCAATAGGGTGTATATTGGAAGTCCAGTTGCTTGTAGCTGGATAGTATATAAAAGTGAAAGCAAGTATTGCTGATAGTGTTAGTTTTTGTAATGTCTTTAAGTCTCTTGTTAAGACTAGATAAATAGCAAAGCCGACTGCAAAAGCAATAAAAGCACCACGTGAAACGGTCAGTAAGGTGGTCCCTAATATAATTGGACGAATGATTGGATAGAGTCGAGTAATTTTTGAATCGTTTTGAATTGGCAAGAAACTGAGCCAAAAAACAATTAATAAATATGTAGCTAAAACATTAGGATTAGCAAGCATTCCATATACCCGCTCTGCATTTACTGATGCTAGTTCCCATTCACTCCAAGTTTCAGGGAATAAATATGTTCTTGAAAATACTTTCTCAACAATTCCGTGTAAACTTAAAATTAATGCAGTGATCATGGACGTGTTTACAATTCTTGATAAGTCTTTTGGTTGCCAATAATTAGAACATAAAATGTAGACTAGTAACGACATAATGCCGAGCGTTCTTAATTGAAATATAATAGATGCAAGGGGAACATTTGACACTATTGCAGTAGCTGCACCAAAAGCTAAGAATAAATAAAAATAAACCATAAAGTGAGACTTTAAAAATATCGTTTTAAGCCTGTCTCGCTCAATGAAGATGACTTGTAAGAAAGATAGAACGATAATTGCGTCACCAAGAAATAATAGACCTGTGTTGAATTCAGTTATAAACGGCCTTATTGGGAAATAAATAAAGAGAAATACTATATTAGTCTTTAGCTGAAGCAAATTAGTCAATATAATAATTGTAATTATGTAACCCCATAATGGGTTCGTAATGATTAAACAAGATGCTATAAGCGCAATGTATATAAATAATAAGATATAAGAAAACCTCATCAAAACACTCCAGTTTAAATAGAAAGGGACTTTAGTATGGATTTAAAAAAACATGTAACTATCTTAGGGGTACCATTCGTCTATATAACAAAGAAACAATTTTTAGAAACAGTTGTATACAGATCAGTAGAGAAACAAGAGAAACAAATGATTGTTACAGCCAATCCGGAAATCGTTATGTATGCTCAAGAAGATTCGAACTATAAAGAAATCGTCTCAAAAGCTGACTATGTCGTTGCTGATGGGATCGGTATTATTATTGCCTCTAAAATTATAAAAAAAACGTTACCAGAACGAATTCCTGGTTTTGAGTTAGTAGAAGAAATGCTTGCTTACGCAGACAAACAAAAAAAGTCAATCTACTTATTTGGTGCAAAAGAATCTGTCTTATATAAAACAGTTGACAATATTAAGAACAGCTATCCAAATTTAACGATAGCTGGCTTTCATCATGGTTATATCGACTCATTTGACCCAACAGTCATTAACGAAGTAGAAGAAACTCAGCCAGACTTTATATTAGTAGCCTTAGGTTTTCCAAAACAGGAAGAATGGATATACGAAAATAAGTCTAAACTAAATAAAGGTATATGGGTTGGGGTTGGAGGAAGTTTTGATGTGTTAGCGGGAGAGGTTAAACGAGCACCGAAACTGTGGCAGAAACTATACCTTGAATGGTTCTATCGCTTATTGGCGGATCCAACTCGGTTTAAAAGAGTAATAAAACTGCCGTTGTTTCTTATTCATGTATTAAGGGGAAAATTTAGCCGTAAAGGATGACCCTTATTGCGTGTTTTACATTTGAATGCAGGGAATGAAACAGGTGGAGGTATGTTTCATATACTGTCTTTACTATCAAAGTTCCCAAAAGAGGAAGTTGTGTTAGGAGTTTTTGAAGAAGGTGAGCTTTACCACAAAGCTAAGGAAAAAGGTATTAATACAATTATGTTTAAACAAAGGCACCAAGGTGATTTATCGATCCTTAGTGAATTAACAAGATATATTAGAGATCATAACTTTAACTTTATTCATACTCATGGCCCTAGAGCTGCCTTTTTGATGGCTTTAATTAAAAAGCAGATTTCACAACCTTTAATTACAACGATTCATAGTAGTCCCTGTGACGATTTTAAGGGGAAAGGTATTAAAGGTTGGGTATGTCATCAATTGCACAAGTGGTCGTTTAAGTATGTCGATCATTTTCTAGTTGTCTCTAACAATTTTTCTAACTTAATGCAAAAGAAGTATAAAGTCCCACAAGAAAAAATTTCAGTCGTCTTAAATGGTCTGAATTTCGATGATTCATACGAAGGATATAATCGAGAAGACTTTGGCTTAAATGAAAGTGATTTTATTATTATGATGGTTGCAAGGTTAGAGCCAGTGAAACAGCATAAGATGGCAATAGAAGCGTTTCGTCAATTTAACATGGATAACCCTTCTTCTAAATTAATTTTAGTTGGCGATGGTTCTGAGCAGGAGAAGATAAGTTCTCTAATTGAGAAGTTTAACTTAGATAATCATGTATGGATGTTAGGCAGAAGGAATGATGTTAACCGTTTGTACGGCTTATCAGACATTGTGTTATTAACGTCTAAAAGTGAAAGCTTCCCGCTTGTGTTATTAGAGGCGGCGAGAGCTAAAGTTCCGGTTGTCACAACTAATGTAGGAGACGTTAAAACTTTAATTCCAACGAAAGACCACGGCTGGATTGTAGAATCAGACCAACATGAGGCATTTGTTAAAACATTTAATGAAGCACACTTATTAAAGAACCGTAACAAACTATCTAATAATGGCGAACGACTTTATGATTTCGCTTCCAAACATTTCTCATTAGAGAAGTTTTATGAAAACACGAAAAGAATATATAAATCAATTAGACTAAATTAAACTTATCATTTATCTCTGTCAATTTTTATAAGATATATGATACAATATGTTTCGATATTTTTGTGAGAAGGTGACTAACATGCAAGAGTTAGTTGTTATATTTTTAGTAACAGCAATAATGACACTTATTACAACACCGCTTGTTATACGTATGTCTAAAAAAGTAGGTATTGTTGATCGACCAAACGATCGTAAAAAACATGATGGTGAAATCCCGCTATTGGGCGGTTTAGCTATAATTATTCCAGTCTTTGTAGTAGGGATTTTCTTACAATTGGAAGATCCATACTTAGGGGCAGTCGTACTTGGTGCAATCTTAATCATTCTCTCTGGAATAGCAGATGATGTATACTCATTAAAACCATTAACAAAACTCTTAGTCCAGTTAACGGCTGCGGTTATCGTAATTTCTTCAGGTTTAATGATTGAAACGTTAACAGTACCGTTTTTAGGTAGTGTTGATTTAGGCATTCTTAGTTTTATTGTTACTCTCCTGTGGATTGTAGGTGTAACCAATGCATTGAACTTGATCGATGGATTGGATGGCTTAGCTGGCGGAGTAGCAGCAATTGCATTTGGTAGTATTCTAATTATGGCAATTGCTGATGGTGTCACAGTTGTGATCTATTTAAGTATTCTATTCCTTGCGAGTTTATTAGGGTTTTTAGTCTACAATTTCTATCCTGCAAAGATCTTCTTAGGGGATACAGGGTCTTTATTTATTGGTTACTCATTAGCTGTTATTTCTATGATGGGACTATTTAAGAACGTAACGGTGTTTAGTTTCATTGTACCGATCATTGTATTAATGATCCCAATCTTTGATACTTTGTTTGCGATTGTAAGAAGAGCGATTAATAAGCAGCATATAATGACGGCTGACCGTATGCACATCCATTATGTGCTACTAGGTATGGGATTCGGCCATCGCAACACAGTGTTGATCATTTATGCTTTTAGTGCTGCATTCGGAGCACTTGCGATCATTTTCACTAATGCTACTATGATTTTATCTCTAATTATTATGGCAATCCTTGTTATTATTTTGCATTTATTGGCAGAGTTGACAGGGCTAGTTTATGGTGGAAAAACACCATTACTTAACCAATTAAAACGGTTAATCGGTTCAAAGTAACAAGGGAGAGGTGTTGTTCGTAGATGAAAAAAGTATCAGTAATCGTACCATTTTATAATACAGAGAAACACTTACAGGATTGCCTAAATTCGATCTTACACCAAACATATAGTCATTTAGAGATTATCTTGATCAATGATCAATCGACTGATCAAAGCCTATCTGTCGCAAAGGAATTGCAAAAGGAAGATTCAAGGGTAGAAGTTATCGAAAATGAAACGAATATGGGTGTAGGTTATTCGAGAAACATTGGACTAGATCAAGCGACAGGGGATTATGTATACTTTGTCGATAGTGATGATGTGATTCATGAAGAAGCAATCAGAGTGCTAGTTGAAGAAGTAGGGGACGAGCATGTTATAGCAGGTAGCGTATCAACAATTAATGATTTATACCAAATAGAAGAATTTGAACAAAATGATGAAATACAGATTAAGAGAAGGAAGACTTCAAAAGTCTTTAAATCTAGATCCGTATTAAAGGGTCTTTATTCCTTGGAATTCATTCGCGAACATAACATTAGGTTTTATGAAGACTCGAGGTTATACTCAGATTATACATTTATGTACAAATTAATTGAGTTAGAACCATATATTAACTACACAAGAGATAGTCGCTACTTTAGAAAGAATCGTATTGATCGTGTGACTAATCCGAATCTTGTTCTAACTCCACGTTACGAGAAAATCGATCATTATGCATATATGTTCCATTCCGTTAAAGAACAGTATGAGGGCAACCCAACTATGCAAAAGTTAATCGATTCAGACTTTCTCAACTTCTACCGAAAGACAGCGGTACTTCACTTAAAAGAGCCAGAAGATTTTAATCACACATTTTCAGTGCTGTCAGAAGCATTTAAACAAGTACCCAAAAGTTCATATAATAAATTGAACTTTATATTAAAAAAAGAAATTAACTATTTAAAGCAAGGTGACCAAGCCAAGTTTTTAAAATGGTTTAACCTACATGATGAGATGCGACTATTAAAGCGGGGATTTAAAGGTTTCGGTTCATTAAAGAAATATTTATTTAAAAGAGTCTTCAAGAAAATGGACTTAAAGGAACAAACCGTTGTGTTCGAAAGTTTCATGGGGAAAAGTTATGGATGTAATCCAAAGGCTATACATGAACATATGCACAATAACAATCACGACTATCAATTCATATGGATTCATGCTAATGATAAGTTGGACATTCCAGGTAAGCCTAAACAAATAAAACGCTTCTCACTTGCCTATTATTACTATATGGCTAGAGCGAAATATTGGGTGTTTAATACAAGAGTCCCTAAACATGTTACTAAACGAGAAGATACGATCCTTCTGCAGACGTGGCATGGAACTCCATTAAAACGATTAGGGTTAGATATTGAAAATGTCCAAATGCCAGGTACTGACACAGGAAAGTATCGCAAGAACTTCACAGACGAAGTAAGTCGCTGGGATTATTTAATATCACCTAACCAATACTCAACCGATATATTTAAGCGAGCTTTTATGTTTGAGCAAGAGATGTTGGAAACGGGTTATCCGAGAAATGATGTGTTGCAACAAAATAGTCAAGAACGAGCAGAGCGAATTAAAGAAAGTTTAGGTATGCCGAAAGAGAAGAAAGTGATCTTATACGCTCCAACGTGGAGAGATAATCAATATATTGATAAAGGGCAATATAGTTTTGAATTACCGTTAGATTTAGATGAAATGCAAGAGCAGTTATCTGATGATTATGTAATTGTACTTAAGCTACATTATTTAATTGCAAATCAATTAGATCTAACAGAGTATCCAAGCTTTGCCTTTGATTTATCCAAACATGATGATATAGCAGAGTTGTATTTAATCTCAGATATACTTATTACTGATTATTCATCTGTATTTTTTGATTATGCGAACTTGAGAAGGCCGATCTTATTCTACACTTATGATTTGGAAGATTATAAAGATGATTTACGTGGTTTCTATTTTGATATGGAAACAGGAGTCCCTGGTCCATTATTAAAAACAAATGAAGAAGTCATTGAAGCAATAGAAAATATAGAAGATGTGGCTATGAAGTATGAGGAGCGATATGAACAATTTTATGCAAAGTTTTGTGCATGGGAAGATGGTCAAGCATCGAAGAAGGTCATTGACCAAGTCTTTAAATAGCTGTGATTACTAAGTCGTTATAGTAAATTTACTATAACGACTTTTTTTATTCATATACTCACAAATAATGACAAATTCCAATAATCTTCTTATCAGTTATATGTTTCTATGGTATACTAATTTGCGATTGAATTTACATAATATTTAGTAATAGAAAAGTAGAATAAAGGGTGGAGAGTATGAAGGAAGAAGAAATTAGTCTTAGGGAGATTATTGATACGTTATGGTCAGGTAAGTGGATTATAGCAAGTATTACTGCTGTTGCTTTAATCATTAGTGCAATGGTTAGTTTCCTTGTTATGTCACCGAGTTATGAAGCGGATACAACTGTTCGTATTAGTCAGCCGAATTACCAATTAGGGACAGCTTCAGATTATGTTGATGAAGTCATAGATACAGATATGTTTGTAAGAACGGCTCAGTCACCAGAAGTTCTATCTAACGTATTGGAAGAAGAAAACCTAGAAGGACGCTCTGTCAGTAGTCTAAGAGGGAGTCTGTCTTTTGAAGTAGAAGAAAGTGAAGATCCATCAGTAATTGATATGAATATCTCAGGTGGAGATTCATATGAAATTACTAACCTTCTTTATACAGTGATTAATGCTACAACGGATGAGTTGTCTAAGTCAGTAACTGATCGGTTGGCCCATTTAGAAGAACAATATGAAATGCAGATGCAAACAGAAGAAAATAGACTTCAAGAACAAATCAATGAGTATAATAACTTAAGAGCAGGTGAAGGGTTACCAACACTTGTGTTATTTGAAGATATTGCAAGTAGTTCGCAGTTTCTTTTAGAAGCTGATGAAGAAATGATGGAAGAGTTACACGATTTAGATAAAGTAGCACAAATTGAATTTGAGCAAATTAATGATGAAATAAGTCGACTATATAGTAATCACCAAACATATGTAGGATATTTAGAAGATGTAAGGTCAGCGCAAGCTGTTGATGTTGTTGGTGAATCTATACATGTTATATCTGAACCATTTTCAACAGGGAACCCTGTAAGTCCGAACAAAACATTGAATTTAGCTATTGCTTTAGTCTTAGGACTAATGGTTGGTGTTTTCGTCGTTTTCTTAAGAAGTTACTTGAAAGAATCGGAGTAAGGTGACACTTGTTGTCACCTTTTTCCATATCTTCAAAAGCTGTCGAATTGGGTTGGAAACTGTTAAAAACTGTGATATATTTTAACTAAACTTGTAGTACATAAGACTATTAATCTATATTTATCGGAGGGCGAACATGACTTATCGGAAGCGGATCGCGATATTAATGTCATTAGATTCAGCGATTGTTCTAACAGCTATATTCCTAAGTTCATATATTCTTTACAATACATTTGCTTTACGTGAAGATGTATTAATCATTTCAGCCATTGTATTGTTTTTATCACATCATGCTTTAGCCCTATTTTATGGACTTTACCAAAAAGCTTGGGAATATGCGAGTATTGGTGAATTGTTTATTATCTTTAACACTGTTACAGTATCGATTTTACTAGCGGCTTTAACCCAATATTTGTTCTACGGGAATATTATGTTACGTGCACTCCTCGTTACGTGGATGCTTCACATGTTAATGATCGGTGGTTCTCGCTTTGCTTGGCGTATGTTTCGTGATAACTGGTTTCAGAACATTAAAGGTAAGAAGCGGACTTTAATTATTGGAGCTGGTGCAGGTGGAACGATGGTCGTAAGACAACTACTATCCAGTCAGGAAAGTGACCTTCATCCTGTAGCATTTCTAGACGATGACCCTAAAAAAGAGAAGATTCAATTTTTAGGTGTTCCAGTTAAGGGGAAAGTGCAAGATGTCATAGAAGTGGTAAAACGTGAAAAAATTGAACATATCATTATAGCAGCACCATCAATGGATCGATTTAAACTGAACGAAGTCTTTGATTTATGTTCAGAGACTCAAATAAGAACGCAAACGATGCCTAAAATGGAAGATATCTTAACTGGTAAAGTGTCGGTTAACCAGTTTAAAGATGTTGAAGTAGAAGATTTATTAGGTCGGGAACCGGTTGAATTAGATATTGAAACTGTGTCTAAATACTTAACAAATAAAACAGTATTAATTACAGGTGCGGGTGGTTCAATTGGTTCTGAGATCTGTCGTCAAGTGAGTCAATTCTCACCTGATAAAATAATCCTGCTAGGCCATGGTGAGAATAGCATATATAAAATTGAACGAGAGCTAAGAGGAGAACTTAGTGGCAACTTCACGATTGAACCTGTCATTGCTGATATAAAAGATCGTGAGAGGATGTTTGGGTTAATGAAACATTACCAGCCAGATGTTGTGTACCATGCAGCGGCACATAAACACGTCCCTCTAATGGAATATAACCCATTAGAAGCTGTGAAAAATAATGTGTTCGGCACTAAAAATATTGCTGAAGCAGCGCATGAAGCGGGTATAGGTACTTTCGTATTAGTTTCATCTGATAAAGCTGTTAATCCAACGAATGTGATGGGTTCAACTAAGCGTGTTGCTGAAATGGTGATTCAACAACTAAACCAACAAAGTGATACAAATTTTGTAGCAGTTCGTTTTGGTAATGTATTAGGTAGTAGAGGAAGTGTAATTCCACTATTCAAGCAACAAATTGCTAAAGGTGGTCCTGTTACAGTTACGCATCCAGAAATGACAAGGTACTTTATGACCATACCAGAGGCTAGTCGGTTAGTGATTCAAGCTGGTGCTCTTGCTCGTGGTGGAGAAATTTTCGTACTAGATATGGGTGAACCAGTAAAGATTGTTGATTTAGCAAAGAACTTAATTAAATTATCAGGATTCACTGAAGATGAGATTGACATCGTTTACTCAGGTAAGCGCCCTGGGGAAAAGATGTATGAAGAATTGTTAAATAAAACCGAAGAGATGGAACGACAAGTGTTTCCTAAGATTTATATCGGTAAAAGTGTATTAAGTGAACAGCGACCAATTAATCAAATTACAAATGATTTGTTAAATATTGAACAAGAAGATGTCCGGGACTACCTTGTTAATTTAGCAAATGGTCGGTATGACAAAGTGGAGCCGTTATCTTATTTGAAAAGCTTATCTTAGAGACGTAGGTATTAGAACGTAGGCGAAAATAAAGTTTTCTTAAAGACAACGATTGAGGTGTCTCTTGAGAGTGATGATGTGAGATGAAATTCTACAATTTATGAGTGAAGTGTTAGAGAAACACAAAGTTATATAAGGGGAATACTTAATGAAAAGATGGTTTGATTTGATAGTATCAATAACTATAGCCGTGTTATTATTCATCCCAATATTAATGGTTGCACTAGCTATATTGCTTTCAATGGGACGTCCAATTCTTTTTATGCAGAAACGTCCTGGGGAAGGTGAAAAACCTTTCTATTTATATAAATTTCGTTCAATGACAAATGGAACTGACTCCGAAGGTAACTTGTTGCCTAATGAACAACGAATAACGAGAACTGGGTCTATAATTAGGAAATTAAGCTTGGATGAATTACCACAGCTAATTAATGTGATTAAAGGCGATATAAGCCTAGTTGGGCCAAGGCCTTTATTGATGGAGTATTTATCTTTATACTCAGAGAGACAAGCGAAAAGGCATGATGTGAAACCTGGCATTACAGGTTGGGCACAAGTAAATGGTCGCAACTCGATTTCATGGGAAGAGAAGTTCGAATTAGATGTCTGGTACGTAGAGAATCGGTCTTTTTTATTAGACATGAAAATATTATTGTTAACCTTTATAAAAGTGTTTAAAAGAGAAGGGATCAACTCTAGCCAAGGTCAATTTGTTGAAAAGTTTCGAGGAGAGTAAAATATATGAACAAGAATAAGTTAGTTATAATCGGCGCTGGTGATTTAGGGAAAGTTGTGTTAGATACAGTATTACAAGCAAATACATATGAGTTGAAGAATATAGTGTTTCTCGATGATGTGGTAGAGCGTGATACTGAATTTTTAGGTGCCAAAGTAGTCGGAGGGCTCGATGAAGCAAACAAATTTAAAAGTCACGGCTATAAATTTATAATTGCTATCTCAAATAATAAGATTAGAAAGAAAATCGCAGATGAATTAACTTTACCATATATCAATGTAATTCATCCAAATGCAACGATCTCTGCGAATTCATCTTACGGAGTGGGGAACATTATACTGGCTAATTCTACGATTGACCCGGATGTTAAGATAAACAACCTTGTTATAATCAACAAAAATAGTAGTATTGGTCATGACTCGGTGTTAGAAGATTATACACAAGTCTCACCAGGGTGTGCTTTAGGAGGATACACATATTTAAAAGAGAGTGTATTCCTTGGATTGGGTGCGAACACTCTACCAAAGGTGAACATCGGTGAATGTACGACTGTAGGAGCTGGTTCGACCGTCACGAAAGATATTGAAAGTAATGTAGTGGCGATAGGTAGCCCTTGCAAGAAAGTTAAAAGTATTGGTGTATAGTTATGAACGCTTTGTTTATCGGTGGGTCAACCTTTCTTGGCCATTCCTTAAAAAGCCAGTTTAAGAGAATTTATTTAAGTAGTCATATAACATCCATAGATTTGCCGAGAGAAAATTATTTGTTATTTAAAACATCTGATGAAGAATTTTTAGATATGAGAGACCTTGTGAAACTAGGGAACTATTCAAAAGATGTAGATTATATCTTTATAAATTTATATGATTTACTGGACCCAAGTGCAATACATGAAAGTAAACAAAGTCAAAATTTATTACTACAAACACTAAATTTCTGTTTAGACCTAATTGAGAGGCAAAATGCGAATGTGCTATTGCTACTAAATAAGAATCAATACTTAGAACCCAGTAACAGTTATCAAAACCAATATAATATAATTCTAGATTTCTACCTTACATACTTCAAATACTTAAGTAAGGTTAATAACGAAAAAATATCAATTTTTATGTTACCTAATTTGATAGGAAAATATGCTCCGCAACATTCGGTGATGCAAATTTTCAAAAATAATATCAAAAGCAATCAACCGTCAACTGTAACGGTATCTAAAAGGGAATTTGTTCATGTGAATGAAGTAGTTAGCATAATTTTAGACCATTTAAATTCAGTTGAGAACTATATAGAGGTGAAAAGTTCAAGTATTGAAATTGCTAATCTATTCTACATAGTTAACAACAAGTTAAATGGTAAAAGTAATTCTATTGTATTAAATAAGGAGCCATATTTATTAAATAGAATCCCTTTAGATCCAGAAATAACAAAAAAGGCAAGTAGCAGCTTAAACTTTTATAAATGAGGTCTTATTATGGGAAGAATTTACTTATCGTCACCACACATGAGTGAAGAGGGTTACGAACAACAATATGTACAAGAAGCATTTGATACAAACTGGATTGCACCATTAGGGAGTAATGTGAACGGTTTTGAACAAGAGTTAGCCGATAAAGTTGGAATTAAATCAGCTGCTGCACTGTCGTCAGGTACAGCAGCTATTCATTTAGCGCTTAAAGCTGCTGGAGTTGGACGAGAAGACATCGTTTTTTGTCCGACGTTAACTTTTTCAGCAACGGCCAACCCTATCATTTATCAAGGTGCAATACCAGTATTTATCGATAGCGATTATAAAACATGGAATATGTGTCCAGAAGCATTAGAAGAAGCATTTGAAAAGTACCCAGAAGTTAAAGCAGTCATCGTTGTTCACCTTTACGGATTATCAGCAGAATTAGACCGTATTGTAGAACTATGTAATCAATATAACGTTACATTAATTGAAGATGCTGCAGAATCATTGGGCACTTATTACAAAGGTAAACAAACGGGCACATTTGGAGATTACGGTATTTTCTCATTTAATGGTAACAAGATCATTACCACTTCTGGTGGAGGAATGCTAGTTTCCAATAATGAAGAAATGGTGGAAAAGGCAAGATTTTGGGCGACTCAATCGCGTGATCAAGCCCGACATTACCAACATAGTGAACTAGGTTATAACTATCGAATGAGTAATGTTGTCGCTGGTATTGGTAGAGGTCAATTAAAGGTGTTAGATGAACGAGTTCAGAAAAAGAAATCTATCTATGAAACTTATAAACAAGAATTGAATGCCCTTGATGGAATTGGTTTCATGCCAGAGAACGACTTTGATGACCCTAACTACTGGTTAAGCTGTATAACATTAAATGGTAGTGTAAAACCAGCTGATATTATGGATGCGTTAGATGCAGAAAACATCGAGTCCAGACCCATTTGGAAGCCAATACATATGCAACCATACTTTGAAAAATATGATTATATCGGGCATGGTGTTGCAGAAAAGTTGTTTGATGTAGGCGTATGTTTACCAAGTGATACAAAGATGACTGTTCAACAAATAAACAGAGTTATAAGAAGTATTAAGTCTTTATGGTAACTTTAAAAAATTCTTAATAATTGAAGAGGTGTTATTTATGATAAATTTCGCAATCATAGGTTGTGGCCGTATTGCCAAAAAGCATAAAGAGGCAATTTTAAATACAAAAGAAGCAAAGCTTTATGCTGTTTGTGATGTAGAAGAATCTAAAGCTCACGATTTAGTTCAAGGATTAACTGATGTAAAAGTATACTCGAATTATCAAGAATTATTAGGTGATAAGAATGTACATGTTGTGAACGTGTGTACAGAACATATCCCACATACCCAAATTGGAATTGACGCTATGCATGCCGAAAAACATGTAATGATCGAAAAACCGATTGCAGTTAATTTGCCTGATACTAATAGACTTATTGAAACTCAAAAATTAACAGGTGTTAAAGCATCAGTTGTTCACCAAAATCGTTTTAATGACGTTGTACAAAAAACACGTGAAGCCTTAGAGCAAGGGAGGTTTGGGGAATTTTCCCACGGAGTTGCAAGTATTAGATGGAATCGAAACATGAATTATTATAATTTAAATAGTTGGCGCGGATCAGCTGACCATAAAGATGGTATTTTAATGAATCAGTGCATCCATAATATTGACCTTTTAATTTGGATGATGGGACCAGTCAAAAAAGTAACGGGAATAATAAAAACACGTTTTAGAGATATAGAAATGGAAGATGTCGCTGCTGCAACGCTTGAATTTGAAAGTGGTGCGATAGGAGTAATAGAAGGAGCAGGGACAACATACCCATCTAATTTGGAAGAAACTTTGAATCTATTCGGTGAACAAGGGACTGTTATCCTTGGTGGGATAGCAGTAAATAAAATTGAATCATGGCGATTTAATGAGGATTTTCATGATGAAGAAGCAACAATGGTAGTTGAACAAGAAAACCCAACTGATGTATACGGGTTCGGCCATCAACGCATTGTACAAGATATGGTTAATTCAATCAAAGAAGACCGTGAACCTTATATTACCTTAGAAGATGGCAAAAGTGCTCTTGAAATCATTCTTGCTATTTATGAATCGTCAAAGCAGGGTGGTAAGCCTATTTATTTAAGTGAATTACGTGAAGGGATGTTGAATTAATGACATTAACAGATCAAATAAAAAACTCGAATGCTAAAACTTTAATTGATAAATTAGAAAGTAAAACTGCAACAATCGGTGTTGTCGGATTAGGTTACGTCGGCCTACCGTTAGCAGTTGAAAAAGCTAAAGCAGGTTACAAAGTGATTGGATTTGATGTTCAGCAAGAACGCGTCAATCAAGTTAATGATGGCATTAACTACATTGGTGATGTGGTTGACGAAGAATTGAACCAAATCATTAAAGATGATTCTTTGAAAGCTACAACGGATTATAGATTGATAGAAGAAGTTGATGCTGTTGCTATTTGTGTGCCGACACCTTTAGATATCTACAAACAGCCGGATACTTCTTATGTGGAAAGCTCATCCAGTGAAATATCGAAATATATTAAAGAGGGGACTCTCGTCGTCTTAGAGAGTACTACGTACCCAGGAACAACAGAAGAAATAGTAAAACCGTTGATTGAAAAGAGCGGGTTTAGTTGTGGAGAAACCTTCTTCTTAGCGTATTCACCAGAGCGGGTAGATCCTGGTAATAAACAATTTAACACGAAGAACACGCCGAAAGTTGTTGGTGGTATAACTGAAGAATGCACAAAAGTAGCTGCTTCAATGTATGAGAGTGTACTAGAAAGTAATATTCATCAAGTATCTAGTCCATCAGTTGCAGAGATGGAGAAGATTCTAGAAAATACATTTCGTAATATAAACATTGGCTTGGCAAATGAAATGGCCATTTTGTGTAATAAAATGGGCTTAGATGTATGGGAAGTAATTGATGCAGCCGCAACAAAGCCATATGGCTTTATGCCATTTTATCCAGGACCAGGTTTAGGTGGTCATTGCATACCAATTGACCCTTGGTATTTAACTTGGAAAGCACGTGAATACAATTACCATACTCGATTAATTGAAACAGCTGGAGAAATTAATAATGAAATGCCTGAATATGTAGTTAAGAGAGTGATGGAGTTATTGAATGATGAAGGCAAAGCATTAAATGGATCAAGTATTCTGATATTAGGCGTTGCATACAAAAAAGATATTGATGATTATAGAGAATCGCCAGTGTTACCGATAATTCAATTACTCGAAAATCGAGGTGCTAATTTAACTATTATTGACCCATATATTAACGAATTTAAGCTTAATAATAAGATGAGGTCGACTTCTGATGGCACGCTTGATGATTTCACAAACAATTCACCTGATTTAACATTAATTACTACAAACCACTCAGCATTTGATTATAAGAAGATTCAATATATTTCTTCGGTAATTCTAGATACAAGAAACTCAATTGAAGAAGTTATAATGAATAAATATTACAAAATATAAATGAGAAATGAAAATGGTGAAGATTGTATGAAAATATGTCACTTAACATCAGTTCATAAATACAATGACATAAGAATCACAGTTAAAGAATGTACAACGTTAGTCAATGCTGGTTATGATGTACATTTAATTGCACCTAATACAAGGGTTAAGGAATTTAATGGTGTTACTATTCATGGGTTATTTAATAACTATAATGGTAGATTGAATAGAATTAAAAAATTTACTAAACAAATTTATCAAAAAGCTGTAGAACTTGATGCCGATGTTTATCATTTCCATGATCCAGAGCTTATTCCGGTGGGTTTGAAGTTGAAACGCAAAGGTAAAAACGTAATTTATGATATTCATGAAGATGTGCCAAGGCAAATCATGAGTAAGAGTTGGATTCCTAAGCCATTAAGAAAAAGTGTTTCATCAGTATTTGAAAGGTATGAAAACAATTCAGCAAAAAAGTTTGATGCTTTAATTGTTGCTACACCATTCATAAAGAAAAGGTTTTATAATGTTAATGAAAATTCTGTAAATGTAAACAATTACCCAATATTAAGTGAAATGCATATCGATCATTCAGAAACCTTTAAAAAAAGACAAATAGCTTATATAGGTGGGATTTCAAAAGCAAGAGGTAGCATTACGATGGCAAAAGCTATTAATAATACTTCTGCTAAATTAGTATTAGCAGGTTCTTTTCTTACAAAAACAGAAGAAAATGAATTTTATAATCATATAACTGCAAATAATATTAAACATTTAGGGTTTATAGATCGTGAAGAAATCAAAAATACACTGAGTGAATCTTTAGCAGGGTTAGTAATATTAGAACCGAAAGAAAATTACTTAGATTCCCTACCTATTAAAATGTTTGAGTATATGTCTGCTAGCATTCCTGTGATAGCTTCCAATTTTCCCTTATGGAAAAACATTATTGAAAAAAACAATTGTGGGATTTGTGTTAATCCATTAAATGAAGATGAAATAGCTGAAGCGATTCAGTGGATTATCGATAACCCTAAGGAAGCTAAAAAAATGGGTGAAAATGGAAGGTTGGCTGTTGAAAATTATTTTAATTGGGAACAAGAGTCAATCAAGCTAATAGGGACTTATAAAGACATAGATCTATAAACTGAAATTAGATAGTATTTGGATTGTAAGTAATTATCTAACAGAAAATTAAAAAAGGAAAAGTTAAATATGAAAGTTTGGATCCTAAACCATTACGCAAAACCACATGAGGGCAGACATTTTAAAATATCGAAATATCTAACTGAAAAGGGGCATAAAGTTAAAGTATTTTCTGCAAGTACAATCCATGGTACTCAGCAGAATCGAATTTCACAAAATGAAAATTATAAATTAGAAGTTTATGATAGTGTTCCTTTTGTTTTCATTAATTCAACCGCTTACTTAGGAAATGAAAAAAAACGGTATAAAAATATGTTAGATTATGCATGGCGGTTATTAAAAGTTTCAAAACAATTTGGACATGATAAACCGGATATTATATATGCATCATCTGTTCATCCTTTATCTTGGTTATCAGGTTATTTATTAGCAAAACGTTATAATGCAAAATTCATTGCTGAGACCCGTGATTTATGGCCTGAAACACTGGTTGCTATGCGGAAAATAAATAAAACAAGTGTAATTGCCAAATTGATGTATAGTCTTGAAAAATTTATTTATAAAAAAGCTGATTCATTAATTTTTACAATGGAAGGTGGTCAAAGTTATTTAGAAGAACGTTCAATTAAAAGAAAAAATGTATATCATGTCAATAATGGTGTAGACCTTTATGAGTATAATTACAATGTTCGCACATACGAATATAATGACGATGACTTAGATGATAAATCGTCATTTAAAATTGTTTACACTGGATCAATGGGAATTGCAAATGCAGTGGATGACATTATTGATGTTGCTCAGGAAATAGAGCATAGAGGGTATACTAATATTAAATTCATATTATTTGGCGATGGTTATTTAAGAGAAAGTCACCAAAAACGCGTTAAGGAACTTGGACTTTGTAATGTAAAATTTAAAGGGAAGGTGCCAAAAAAATATATACCAAATATCTTGTCGAAGAGTGATTTAAATATTATTACAGGTCAACAAACTTATCTATATAATTATGGAATTAGTTTGAATAAGATATTTGATTATTTCGCCTCAGCTAAGCCAGTAATATCAAATTTGAAATGTCAGTATGACCTAATAGGAAGGCATCGTTGTGGAACAACGGTAGAGAGTGATTCAATTGAAGATTTCGCTAATGAAATTATACAATTTGAGAATTTGACAAATGAAAATTATCAGCAATATTGTAAAAATTCATTAGAAGTTGCAAAAAAATATGATTACAAAATGTTAACAGAAAAAATAGAAAAGGTACTTTTGAAAAACGTTTCTAAATAAAGAAAGCAGGATTTATATGTCTTATTATATACACAAAACAAGTTATATAGATGAAGGTGCTACAATAGGCACTAATAGTAAAGTGTGGCATTTTTCTCATGTTATGCCTTACGCTCAGATAGGTAATAATTGTAATCTGGGTCAAAATGTTTTCATTGGAAAGAATGTAAAGATAGGTAACGGGGTTAAAATACAAAATAATGTATCTGTATATGAAGGTGTCGAATTAGAAGATTATGTATTTTGTGGTCCTAGCATGGTTTTTACGAATGATATCAATCCTCGTGCTGCATTTCCAAAAGATATTAATCAAGGCTATTTAAAAACAAAAGTTGGTTATGGAGCTAGTATTGGAGCGAATGCGACAATAGTGTGCGGCAATACTCTTGGTAAATGGTCTTTCATAGCAGCTGGAGCAGTTGTTAACCATGATGTTCCTGATTATGCGATCATGGTTGGAGTACCAGCAAAACAAATAGGTTGGATGTGTAAATGCGGTCACAAAATAAATACTTATTATGCATGTTATCAATGTGGACGAACTTATGAGTTAACTAAAAATATTTTAATAGCAAAGGATGAGGTATAATGCATCAAATTCCTCCATTCACTACAGCTGAAGAAACGAAATTATTAAAGAAAGAAATTATGCAAGAAATTGAACGTGTTATTGATTCAGGACAGTTTATTTTGGGTCCTGATGTTAAAAATTTGGAAAAAGAAGTGGCGGAGTATCTAAATGTTAAGTATGCAATTGGCTTAAATTCAGGAACAGATGCACTAATAATTGCTTTAAGAGCATTAGATATTCAAGAAGGTGATGAGGTAATTGTCCCATCGTTCACGTTTTTTGCTACTGCAGAAGCAGTTGAACACGTTGGAGCAACACCTGTCTTTATTGATGTTGATGAATCAACGTATAATATTGATATTAGCTTAATGGAGAATCTAATAACAAAAAAGACGAAAGCAATTATTCCGGTTCATTTATTTGGACATGCTGTTAATATGGATCCACTGATGGAAATTGCTAATAATTATAACTTAATAGTTATTGAGGACGTTGCACAAGCATTTGGAGGAGAATATAAAGGGCAAAAAACAGGGTCAATCGGCCACATAGGTTGCTTCTCGTTCTTCCCTACTAAAAACCTAGGGGCGTATGGTGATGGTGGTCTTATCGTAACAGATGATGAAGAAATTTATGAAATGGCATCCATGTTGCGTGCACACGGCTCAAAGAAAAAGTACCACAATGAGTTAGTAGGTTATAATTCCAGACTTGATTCTATTCAAGCGGCCATTCTTCGAGTTAAATTGAATAGTATAGAGGAATGGAATGAAGGAAGAAGGCGAGTAGATCAACAATACAAAGAATTGCTGTCTGATTTAGACGGGATAATTTTACCCACAGAGATGGGTGGTACGAAACACGTGTATCATCAATTTACGATTCGAGTGTTGAACGGCAAACGTGATAAATTGCAAGCATATTTGAAAGAACAAGGTATTGGAACAATGGTGTATTATCCTACTCCTGTTCATAAGCTTCCTTTATACAACTCAAGTATAAAACTTCCTATATCTGAAATGTTAGCTGATGAAGTTCTGAGTTTACCTATGTATCCGCACCTGTCTATTGATGAAATAAATAAAATAGGACATATAATAAAAAGGTTTTTATAAATTCATCACATATAGGTTAATTATAGCTGAACCATTATCTTAATAATACAGAAAAACTCTTACACCGTTTGAGCTTGTCAAATTTAAAAAGATCTGTGAGTTGATAATTATGAATATCATGGTCATTACTACACTATACCCGACGCACAAAGAACAACAAAGGAACGAAATCACCCATGCATTACATTATTTTTTTGATGATTGGGCCAAACAAGGGCATAAAGTTCAAGTTGTTAGAATACAACCAACATATCCTAGTGTTTTTAATGTGTTGAAAAAGAGTAAAATGGCAAATGCTTTTAAAACAGTCAGTTCTTTCAAGAAAGATAATGTGAATGTTACAAGGGTTCCGATAACTAAAATACCTAAAATTAATTATGGTGAAGCATCTATTAATAAAAGCTATAAAATTATTAAAAATTATCTGGATGAGATTGATAAACCTGATGTTATTTTATGTCATATGATAAACCCATCATTATATATAGCAGAATTAGTAAAAAAGTATATCGATGTTCCCTTAGTTGTAACACTTCACCAAACGGATTTATTGTACTTGGATAGTAAAAAAAAGCATCGTTCTAGATATGATAAGGTATTACGAAATATAGATCAACTTTGTTTTAGAAGTGAATCTATTCGAGAAACATATAATAAGATAGGATTTATTGTGGATCAAACGAGCATTGTTTCGTCTGGGATTGATGAAGATGCAATCATAGACTTAAATAAATTGAAAAATAAAAAGAATCGTAAGTCGAAAGAAGTATTTATAGCCGCTTCACTTATAAAGCTGAAAAATATAGATGTCCTTTTAAGATCATTTTCAAAACTAAATGATAAAGATATAGTGTTAAAAATTGCAGGAAGTGGACCTGAAAAAAATAAGTTATTGAAATTGGTTCGTCAGTTAGGCATAGAACATAAAGTGAGTTTTTTAGGGTTCTTAAGCAGAAAAGAAGTGTTGAAATATATGGAAGAATCTGATGTATTTGTAATGGTTAGTTCACCTGAAACTTTTGGTTTAGTTTATTTAGAAGCGATGGCAAAAGGTTGTATCACAATAGGAGCAAAAGGTGAAGGAATAGACGGAACAATAGTTGATGGTGAAAATGGTTATTTATGTAGCCCAAGAAATGTCAATGAATTAAAATTGAAGTTAGCACAAAGCATTCATAATACAAATAAAGATAAGATGTTAACAAATGCAGTTTCCACTGCCAAGAAGATGACTCAAAATCAAATTTCTGAAGACTATTTGCGTACTTTAAAAAGAATTAAAAGGTAAGGTTTTACTATAATGAAGACAAATTCTATTAGTAATGAAAAAAATAAACCAAATTATAGTGTGTAGTATATCTTCTTCTTTTTATTATTATACCTTGATTTTCTTGCACCAAATATAGTGGCAGGGGCTACATTGGTATAATTGTTCTTTATTTAATATTGCTTCTTTTTTCATTATATAAACTAAAGGTTAATAAACTTACTGTTATAATATTAATGTATACTTTATATATTACTTTTATTGATATATATTCATTTTATTTTTAGCCACAGTCACTGACTATGATTTTGAGCCCTATAGTCTATAATCTTATACCATTATCTATATAGACAACACAAACGAGACAGAATTATAGGTATACCTGCTTATATTGAAGCAATCCAAATTCAAGACAAGACCTATGAAATATTTAATAAAATTTAAACGAAAATTCAAGAAATAGTTAATTTATTGAGGAAGATTGTTATTGACACACTACATTAGATTTTTAAAGGATGGAAACCATGAGAATTCTATTTATTACCGAGTTGGATATCAGAAAAACAGGTGGCTTATTCAATGCAACATATAAAAGAGTTTTAAAACATTCTAAAAAACACGATGTGACCGTGATTAATAATAATACTTATCATAGTACTTTTGTAGCTAATATTAAAAAATTATTAAGAAAGGGTATTAATTATAAATCCGAGTTTTCAACTCAAGATATAAAAGGTGTTCAAGTACGTAATTTGAATATTCCATTATCAGCCTTATTTTATTTAAAAAACTTCTTAACAAACTCTCCAGCAGAACATATGTTTAAGTATTATATCAAGTGCTTCAAGGATGATTTGGAAAAGACTGATATTATTCATGCACATAAAGGTTTTCCGCATGGATATATAGCATATCAATTAAATGAAAAGTATAGAGTTCCTTATTTTGTTACCATACATGGGAGTGAACTGAATAGGGTACAAGAGAATAACAAAACTAAGTTAATTAAGTCCATGGAGAATGCTGAAAAGTGTTTTTTTGTAAGTGAGGCGTTGTTAAGAGAGGCTAAATCTAAAGGTTATTCTGGAGAAAATGCGGTGGTCACTTATAATGGCGTTGATCTAATGGAGTTCAATCGTGAAATTAAAATTACTAGTGCTAAACAAAAGAAAGTTGCATATATGGGAGCATTCAAGGAAATAAAAGGGGTCGATTTGCTTCCAGAAATTTTTAGAGAAATTAATAAACTAGAAAGTAACATTTCCTTTAAACTCATAGGTGATGGAGTGTTGAAAAATAATGTTGAAATGGATTTAATAAAGAATGAGCTTGTAGAAAAGGTTGAATTATTAGGTAATATACCACCTGAAAAAGTTCCCGAAACCCTCGAAGATGTTGGTGTTTTAGTAGTCCCAAGTCGTGCTGAAGGGTTAGGTATGGTAGTGTTGGAAGCTAATGCAATGGGGATTCCTGTAGTCGGTTCGGAAGTTGGAGGAATCCCAGAAGCTATCGGTTATAACAAAAATGTTTATTCACTAGATGATAATTTTGAAAAAAATATAGCTAAAAGAGTTGTTGAGATTTTAAACTCTTCTAACTATGAATCCAATGCTTTGAAATTAAAGGAAAGGATAGAAGAAAACTTTTCTTGGGAAGTAGTCTGTGAATTGGAAGAATACCATTACAATAAGATTGTAAAACGAAATTAATCTATGATGTGAAAAGGTGTATGTTGTGGGAAGTGAATTAAAAAATGTTACTAAACAATCAAGTATTGTTTTTATAGGTAAAATCCTAGGGCTTGTATTTGGTCTTCTATTTAACTTAATTGCAGCACGTTTTCTTGGAGCTGAAGTATATGGTCAATTCACATTAATATTTACTTTTATAAGCTTCTTTCCTATGTTAGCATTATTAGGCTTGCAACAGGGGTTAGTGTATTATTTACCAAAAATGACTGAAGAAAAGAATTATAACTACAGGAATCAAATAATAAGTATTAGTTATATTTTTGTACTTCTTGTAAGTTTATTATTTACTATTTTATTAATAACTAATAGTGAATGGATAGGATCTTTATTAAATGGTTCTGAATCTGATTATAGTTATATAATTAAAATATTGTCACCGTTAATAATATTGTTAGTGTTATCAAAATTAACTCAAGGTGTCTTTAGAGGTATTAAAGACATTAAACCATTTGTTATTAATCAAGATATAATTATACCAATTCTAAAAATTATATCACTAACTTTTGCTTTAACATTATTAGGAACAACTTTAGAAACATTAGTTCTTTCATTTTATATTTCTATCTTTATTGGTGTTCTTTATTTAATATATAAAGTTCACAACAAAAAGCTTTTTTCAAGAATAAAAATAGATGCTTTAAAGGAATATAAGAAAGTATTAATTTATTCCTTGCCATTAATGTTTACAGGGTTTTTAGGATTTATAAGTCAAAAAACTGACATCTTAATGATAGGCTACTTTTTAACAGACGAAGAGGTAGGGGTGTATAGAATTGCGTTACAAATTGGAACTTTAAGCGGTTTTATACTTGTAGCTTTTAATATGATGTTTGCTCCAACCATATCTTCTCTTTTTCATAGAGGGGATATGAAAGAATTAGAATCCATGTTTAAGACCATTACAAAATGGGTTGTTATAGTTAATTTATTTGCTTTTAGTATTATTCTTTTGCTAAATGATGAAATAATGTATTTGTTTGGTGAAGAGTTTTTAATAGGATCTACTGTGCTAGTTATAATTGCTTGTGGCCAGCTGGTAAACGTAGGAGTCGGTTCATCAGGTTATATATTAATTATGACAGGTTACTCAATGTATGGCATGTATATTAATATTTTAATAGTTGTAATAAATATAGTATTAAACCTTATGTTAATTCCTAACCATGGTATATCAGGAGCAGCGGTCGCTTCTCTAGTTTCAGTCGCTCTGGCAAACATTATAAGATTGTTGTTAGTATATAAGCTTTATCGAATACATCCATATAGTTTCCAATATATCAATGCTATATTTGCTGTTTTGATTAGTTTTGTGTCAGTGTACTTTATTAAAATGGTTTTTACTATATCTTATATAGTAGATTTAATTATATATGTACCAATAACCATTTTGTTGTTTTCGTTAGTTATGTATTTATTTGGTTTAAGTAATGATGACAAATTTATTTTATATAAAATTATGGATAAAATAAAAGGAAATAAAACTAAGAACAATTAAACTTAAATTGACATTATATTTGAGAAAGGGTGTTCAGGGTGAAAACATTAAAAGAAAACAAAATATCTAAAAAAAATAGATATCCTAGAAAAGTTTATAATATGTATGATACAGCGAAATTACTAAAAAGGTTTTTATTAAACAGATCTCCACTCAATTATAAGACTGAAAATGTGAGTTGTACGCCCTTTTTCATTATAGGATCGGGTAGGTCTGGAAACACTTTGTTACGAGCTATGCTTACAAGCCACTCAGAAATATCAATTCCACCAGAATCTTATGTTTTAAATAGAGTCATTAGAAAGTTCCATACATATAATTTTTTAGAGTGGGATGAATTGGTGAAGATTGTTATAGGTGAATTTGAATCTCATCAACAATTTCCAACTTGGGATATAAATACAAATGAACTCTACCAAAGACTCAAGTTATTATCAAAGGAAAAAAGGACTCTAGCAAATATTATAGATGAGTTATATGTTTATTATTCCGAAGTTCATTTTCCTGGTTCTCAAATTTGGGGAGATAAAACTCCGTTAAATACGTTAGGTTTGAATTGGTTAGATAGTTTATTTCCTAATGCTAAGTATATTCATATTATTAGGGATGGTAGAGATGTCGCAAATTCTTATCAAAAAGCGGGTTTATATGACTTAAAGTATTCATGTGAAAGGTGGAACGAAAGTATTACACGAGCTAAGAAGTTCGGTAGGAAGAAAGAAAGGCAGCAATATTATGAAGTTCAATACGAAGATATTGTTAGAAATCCTAAAGATGAACTAAAAAAAATATGCAACTTTTTAAATATTAAATTCGAAGAATCTATGCTGTCTTTCTATGAAAATATTGGTGGATTAGGAGATACAAGTTTAAGCCATCATAAGAACTTAAATAATTCTGTTAATAAAAACTCAATAGGGAAATGGGAACATGAATTGTCTCTGAATGAAAAAGAGTATGTTAATTCAAACTTAGAAAAAAACTTAAAAATGCTAGGTTATAAATAGGTTTGTTTCAATGCTAATTAAAGTTAATTAATTGGGTGGGTGAAAAAATGGATAAAATTATTCACATTGGATATCACAAAACTGGCACAAATTTTATGCAAGAAGTTTTATTCCCTAATCATTGTAAACGCTAAACTAAAGTAGACCGAGTGGCCAGAAGAAAGAGGAACAGGTCATGTTTATAACATTGGAAGAATTAATAAGGAATTTAAAAGCTGAAGAATTCAGACGAAAAGCCCAAATTAGGATGAAACGATTAAGAAACGTTAATCTGGTCATTATTGATGATCTAATGTTTATGGCGATGGATCAGAGAGAAGCTAACCTCTTTTTCCATCTCATCAATGACTTACATGACAAAGCCTCGATTATATAAATTTAAATAAGGGTCCAAGTGATATTAGGTGATCAAGGGATCAGCACAGCCATTTTGGATGGGCTCTACATCGAGTAGAAGTCATTCAATTTCGCGATGAAAATAGTCATCAGATGAAGAATCGAACGTCCATATTTGAGGAAGAAAGTGTTCAGAATTAATTAGCAAAAAGTGTTCTTTTTTACTTGACGCTTACAATAGGGCTATGCTGTGAAGTTAGAGATAAGATCTATTATAAAAAAATGAAAAAGGATTGGGTCTTTTTTTATGTTAAAAATTTACTATCATTCTTTTTTTACATCAAAGACATTGGTTAATTTTATATTATCACTACCTATATATATAGTTCTTTATTACTTGGGGTTAATAGATATATCAAATGTGGGTGGCCCTCCAGTAATATATTATTTGTCAATGTTCGTATGTATATGGGTTTTGGTTGAGGCAATCACAAAAAATAACTATATTTATTTAATTTTCCTTTATCTTATGATCTACCCATTACTGCAGTGGTATATTATGAGAGATATTGTTTTTTTAAACTTTTCTTTATTGGGTTTAATTATAAACTATAGTTTGATTTATTGGATAGTATTAATATCTAGGATACTTGTAAATAAGAGATTAAAAGTAGATAGAAAAATAATTTATATTAATTGGGTAGTTCTAATCTTTGCTATTTTCTCAGTAATAAACGCGGAGAGAATAGATGTTGCTATTAATGGTGTTATTTACGGGGGGATAATTCCTTATGCAATATTTCTAGTTATTAGTAATATTGTTGAAAATAGAAGAGATATACATTTAGTATTAAATACAATTTTTGTTGTTATGCTAATCCATAGCCTAACAACAATTATTTTAGAAACGCAGAACATAATATATATAGCCTTAGAAAATGAAAGGTTCTCGGGAATATTTACTAATTCAAATCAGTTAGCTGTTTTATTAGTAATTGCTATTTTAATAGCATTATACCTAAACTACCAAAAATTTAATACAGTATATGTTGTTGGAATAGGTGTGTTTATATTCTTGTTACTTGTTACTGGTTCTAGAGGTGCGCTACTTAGCCTTTTAGTGGGGATGTGCCTATTTCTAATTACAATTCCAATTACATTAAAAAGGTTAATTCTGTTTTGTGTGTATGCTTTACTAATTATTCCTTTTATTTTAAACGCTTCATATCTAGCTGAGTTTTCAACAACAATGTCTCGTTTTTTAGATCAAGGTTTAAATACACCTAGGGTGATGATATGGGATTTAACATTAGAGTATATTAATGAAAATAATTATATGTTGTGGGGAACCGGGATAGGGAATTACTATTATAATACTTTTGGGCAAACAGGTTGGACTTCTGCTCATAACTCATTGTTAAATTTAGCAACAACACTAGGAGTCATTGGTTCAGTATTATATCATTATATTATAATTTCGCATATAAAATTTAAGGCGATAATAAAGAAAGATACATTAAAGGTTCTACCATTAGTTTTATTAATCTCAGTTTTATTCTTTATGAATTTCGTTGCTTATGAGCTTGTTCTATTTAGAAGGTATGATGAAATTCTTATGAATATGAATACGAATGGGATTGTAACACATTTATGGATTTTATTGGGGCTATCAACTGTAATTAATAAATATGAAAAAGATCAAAATATAGGCTCTAGACAGGATCATTACTTTAAATAAAACTGATACATGAAGTTAGTTACTAAAGTTAAGAAGATGAACATGAAAAAGGAGTTATCCAATGTAACTAAACAACTAAGCTTTGTTTTTCTTGGGAAGGTTGTTGCACTAATCTTTGGTTTGTTTTTTAATTTTATTGCTGCTCGTTATTGAGGGTCAGAAGTGTACTTAGTTAGCCACAGGTTTTAATGACACTCTATAAAATTAAATATTTTCGCAAATTTTTAATAGTTTGAATGTATACTAATTTTGAAATTTCAAAGGAGGTACTTATCAATGAAAGAACTAACACACCTCGATCAACTTGAGGCTGAAGCAATATATATTATAAGAGAAGTAGCAGCAGAATGTGAAAACCCGGTCATGCTCTATTCGATCGGTAAAGATAGTTCAGTTATGCTTCATTTAGCAATGAAGGCATTTTATCCGGAAAAACCACCATTTCCGTTACTACACGTAAATACGACGTGGAAGTTTAAAGAAATGATAGATTTCCGTGATCGAAAGGCAAAAGAACTTGGTATTGAAATGTTTGAACATATTAATCAAGAAGGTGTTGAAAAAGGGATCAATCCATTTGATCATGGGGCGTCTTATACAGACGTCATGAAGACACAAGCTTTAAAACAAGCACTTGATAAACATGGATTTGATGCAGTGTTTGGTGGTGGACGTCGTGATGAGGAGAAGTCACGTGCAAAGGAACGTGTATTTTCATTCCGTAACGAAAACCATGCGTGGGATCCGAAGAATCAAAAGCCTGAAATGTGGAAGTTATACAATACGCACATTAATAAAGGTGAAAGCATGCGTGTGTTCCCGCTTTCTAACTGGACAGAAAAAGATATTTGGCAGTACATACGCCGTGAAAATATTGAGATTGTCCCGCTTTATTTTGCGAAAGAACGACCAGTGGTTGAACGCGATGGCAATATCGTTATGGTCGATGATGACCGCATGTCTATTGGTGAAGATGAAAAAGTTGAGCATAAGAAAGTGCGCTTCCGTACATTGGGTTGTTATCCATTAACTGGTGGTGTGGAGTCAGAAGCTGATACCTTAGATGAAATCATTGAAGAAACACTTGGCGCTGTCTCATCTGAGCGTACAAGTCGCGTGATTGACCAAGAGGCTGCAGGCAGCATGGAACGTCGCAAACGAGAGGGGTATTTCTAAAATGAAGGGACTATTAAAATTCCTCACATGTGGTAGTGTCGATGATGGTAAATCAACATTAATTGGACATATGCTATATGATGCTAAACTATTATTTGCGGACCAAGAAAAAGCATTAGAACTCGATAGTAAAGTTGGTAGTCGTGGTGGTGAAATAGACTATTCTTTATTACTAGATGGCCTTATGGCTGAGCGTGAACAAGGGATTACAATTGATGTTGCATATCGTTATTTTACATCAGATAACCGTTCATTTATCGTAGCAGACACCCCCGGACACGAAGAATATACACGTAATATGGCTGTTGGTGCGTCTTTTGCGGATTTAGCGGTAATTTTAGTTGACGCAACTAAAGGTGTTATTGCGCAAACAAAGCGTCACGCACGTATTTGTTCACTTATGGGGATTAACCATATTGTCTTAGCCGTGAACAAGATGGACTTGGTTGACTATGATGAAGCACGTTTTAACGAGATTAAACAAGAATTTGAACAGTTTACGTATAATTTCAATTTAGAGAGCATTCAAGTTATTCCAGTATCAGCAACTGCTGGCGATAACGTCACGAAATTATCCGAAAACACACCTTGGTATGATGGTAAGCCGTTGCTACAGTATTTAGAGGATATTGATGTGACAGATCAAATGGACGAAGCAGCGTTCACATTACCTGTTCAGCGCGTTAGCCGTCCAAGCCATCAATTCCGTGGTTTTCAAGGTCAAGTTGAATCAGGCCAAATTAATGTTGGCGATGAAGTTATAACGTTACCAAGTAAAGAGAAAGCAAATGTTAAGAGTTTACTAGTTTCAGATCAAGAGTCTGGTGAAGCGGGCATTGGCCAAGCTGTCACGGTTCAATTAGATCGAGAAGTCGATGTATCACGTGGTGACGTTTTAACAACAAATGAAGAGCTTAATGTTGCCGATAAATTTACGACAACACTATTATGGATGGATGGTGACGAATTAGTCGAAGGACGTAACTATTTAGTCAAACTTGGAACGAAAACACTTCCTGGTACAGTCATGAAAATCAAACATAAAATCGATATTAATACAGGTGATGACGTACCAGCTGACAAAGTTTATAAAAATGAGCTTGTTGTCTGTGATATTGCCTTATCTGAGAAAGCTGTTTTTGACAAATTCGAAAATAACGAAGCGCTTGGTGGTTTTATCTTAATTGATCGTGTATCAAACATGACATCAGCTGCAGGTGTAGTTAATCATGCTCTACGTCGCTCATCGAATGTTGTGTGGCAAGATACGGATATTACACGTCCAATCCGTTCACAACAGAAAGGCCAACAACCACTTACACTATGGTTTACAGGTTTATCTGGCTCAGGTAAATCAACCTTAGCTAACGAAGTGGAAAAACGTCTTGTCGCACATGGCCACCATACGATGTTATTAGACGGTGATAATGTTCGTCATGGCTTGAACCAAAACTTAGGGTTTAAAGAGGCCGATCGAGTCGAAAATATCCGTCGTATTGCTGAGGTAAGTAAGTTAATGAATGATGCAGGTCTGATCACGTTGTCGTCATTTATTTCACCATACGAAGGTGATCGCCAAAATGCACGTGACATTATCGGTGAATCATTTATCGAAATTTATGTCAGTACACCACTTGAAGTATGTGAAGAACGTGATGTTAAAGGGCTATATCAAAAAGCTCGAGATGGAGAAATCCCTAACTTCACGGGTGTCACAAGCCCATATGAAGCACCACAGAACCCAGATATCGAAGTTGACACAAGTCAAATGAGTTTAGATGAAGCAACAGATTATATCGTAAAACAAATTCAACAACAGTTAGCATAAACGAAAAAGGCTACTATCAATGTTATGGTAGTAGCCCTTTTTAATAGGAATGGGGTGATGAAGTGACAATAGAGATGATTTTTGTACTATGTATGATTTTAGTTATGTTTGGTGCCTTACTGTTTGAAATGGCGCGCCCCTATATGATTGTATTTTCTGTCTTAATCGTCTTTGTTTTAACTGGCCTGTTAACACCTCAAGAAGCCTTCAACGGTTTTTCTAACCAAGGTATGTTAACTATTGCATTATTATTTGTAGTAGCTGGAACGATTCAAAAATATGGTGTGTTGGAGAAGCTAATGGTAAGGTGGCTCGATCAAAGTCAAAGTGTTAAACACGCGATGTTTCGTTTCTTTTTTCCAGCATCTTTATCATCTGCCTTTCTAAACAATACACCAATCGTTGTCACATTCACCCCAATGATTAAAAACTGGTGTGAGGAGCGCGGAATCGCTCCATCGAAATTTTTAATTCCGTTGTCCTATGTCACGATCTTAGGTGGCACGATTACACTGATGGGTACGTCGACGAATCTTGTCATTCATGGAATGTTATTGGATCGTGAACTAACTGGATTTAGTATATTCCAGCTTGCTGTCGTTGGTATTCCAATCATGATTATCGGTTTTATCTATTTATTTACGATCGGAAATAAGTTGTTACCAGGTCATAAAGGATTTAGTGAACGTATTAAGGAAGAAACACGCGAATACATAGCAGAAATGGTCGTGTTATCATCATTTCATGGAGTTAACCAAACGGTTGCCGATGCAGGATTACGTGAATTAAAAGGGCTATACTTGATTGAAATTATTCGTGGCGAAGACCGCCTTTCACCTGTTAAATCGCAAACCATCATTGAAGAGGGCGACCGATTAATTTTTACTGGATTGATGTCAACCATTGCAGAATTACAACAAATAAAAGGACTAGAACTACAAACAGGTTCCAACCTCGACTTAGAGGATTTAAAAGATGGTGGTGTTCAACTTGTGGAAGCTGTTGTATCCCACCAATCTTCTTTATTATCAAAAACAATAAAACAATCTCAGTTTCGTTCACAGTTTGATGCCGGCGTGCTAGCCGTGCACCGTAACAATGAACGGATTCAAAGTAAAATCGGTGATATCATTTTAAAGCCTGGTGATGTATTACTCTTACTCGCCGGTTCAGATTTTGTGAAGCGCTACAGCAACTCCAATAATTTTTATATTGTGTCTTCATTAGAGACACCGAAAGATTTAAATGGCAATCCACGTAAAGGATGGTTGTCGATTGCGGTTTTACTATTGATGATCATGTCAGTAACACTTGGGTTCTTAACCATGTTTAAAGCCATGTTATTAACCGTCTTTATTTACGTGATTACTAAATTAGTAACACCAGAAGAAGCAAAGGGTTATATCCAATTTAATGTGTTACTTTTAATAGCTAGTGCATTTGGGGTTGGAGAAGCGATGACACAGACTGGCTTGGCATCGTGGTTAGCTAATGGATTACTAGTAATAGGTGAACCATTGGGTATATTGGTGTTGTTAGCTGCCGTGTATATATTAACGAATATCTTTACAGAGTTGATTACTAATAGTGCCGCTGCTGTGTTAATGCTTCCAATTGGACTTGAAATGGCATCAACATTAGGAGTGGATTACATGGGGTTTGCTGTAATCATTGCCATCGCAGCTTCAGCCAGTTTTATTACCCCAATTGGTTATCAAACGAATTTGATTGTTTACGGCCCCGGTGGCTATCACTTTAAAGATTACATTAAAGTCGGTACACCACTCGCATTACTTGTAATGATTACGACAGTAACCATTGTGAACTTTGTTTGGTTTTAATAAGAAAGGAGAATATATATGAGTGATCAAATTAAGACATTATATGACATTTGTTTAGAAGCAGGGAAAGAAATCATGTCTGTTTATGAACAAGATTTCGACGTGGCATTTAAAGAAGACGATTCCCCACTAACAATTGCGGATGAACGAGCACATCACGTGATTTCTCAAGGACTGAAATCAGCTTTTCCAGACATCCCGATTTTAAGCGAAGAAGGTCGCGATATTCCTTATGAAGAACGTAAGAAATGGAGTGAGTTTTGGTTAGTTGACCCGGTTGATGGTACGAAAGAATTTATTAAGAAAAATGGTGAATTTACCGTTAACATTGCTCTTGTTGAAGGAAATGTTTCAACATTAGGTGTGATTTACGCACCAGCTTTAGACATTATGTATATTGGTTCAGAAAGTGAGGGTGCTTATAAAGTTGAACAAGCATCAAAAGTGACTGCAGATTATTGGCTTGATGCAGCAGTGGAATTGCCTATGGATCAAGAGCGCGACACGATTCACGTTGTTGCAAGTCGCTCGCACATGTCTGAAGAAACTGAGGCTTTTATTGAAGGGTTAAAAGGTGATGTTCAAACTGTATCATCCGGCAGTAGCTTAAAGTTTTGCTTAGTCGCTGAAGGTGAAGCAGACTATTACCCACGCTACGCCCCAACTATGGAATGGGACACAGGTGCAGGCCAAGCGATTGTCGAAGCAGCAGGTGGACAAGTGTTACGAGAGTCAGATGGCGAGAGGTTTACTTATAATAAGAAAGAGTTATTGAATGAATGGTTTTTAGTGAAAAGATAAGTTGTTAAATAGCAAACTTTCATAAAGGAGACTTTTATATGAAAATCACAATCGCCGGCACAGGCTATGTAGGTCTATCAAACGCAGTCCTACTAGCCCAGTATAATGAAGTCATTGCATTAGATATAATGGAAGAGAAAGTAGATCTAATTAAAAATAAACAATCTCCAATTGTTGATCCTGAGATTGAGGAGTTCTTAGCGACTAAAGACTTAAACCTAACAGCAACAACAGATAAAGAACAAGCATTTAAAGATGCTGAGTATGTTGTTATCTCAACACCAACAAACTATGTTCCAGAACAGAATTATTTTGATACAAGCTCAGTTGAAACGGTGATTGAGAATGTTTTAGATATTAATCCAGATGCTATCATGGTGATCAAGTCAACAATCCCTGTTGGTTATACAGAAGAGTTAAGGAAGAAGTATAATACTGAGAATATTATCTTCTCACCTGAGTTTTTAAGAGAAGGCAAGGCGTTATACGATAATTTACACCCTTCTCGTATTATCGTTGGAGAGCAATCAGAACGTGCCGAGACGTTTGCTAATCTATTAGCTGAAGGTGCCATCAAGGAAGATATCCCAACGCTATTTACAAACTCAACAGAAGCAGAAGCTATTAAACTATTTGCTAATACTTATCTAGCAATGCGCGTATCTTTCTTTAATGAGCTAGACAGCTATACCGAGATTAATGGCTTAGATACACAACAAATTATTGAAGGGGTAAGTCTAGACCCACGAATTGGAGATTATTACAACAACCCTTCATTTGGCTATGGCGGTTACTGCTTACCGAAGGATACCAAGCAGTTATTAGCGAACTTTGAAGATGTACCTAATAACATCATTACAGCAATTGTCGACGCTAATGAAACAAGAAAAACTCACAATGCAGATAGAATTTTAGCAAGAAACCCTGAGAAAGTTGGAATCTATCGTTTAACGATGAAAACAGATTCTGATAACTTCAGACAACCAGCCATCCAAGGTGTTATTGAACGCTTACGCTCGAATGGTGTTGAAATAGTTGTTTATGAACCATCACTAACAGACGATGAGTTTGAAGGCTTGAAAGTTATTAACGACTTTGATCAGTTCAAAGCTTCATCTGATGTAATTGTAGCCAATAGACTATCAGAAGAACTACAAGATGTTCGTGACAAAGTTTATACAAGAGATGTGTTTAGTAGAGATTAGAGGTGGCCGAAAGGCCACCTTTAACTTTAATCCATCGAAAGAATACTTAATAAGAGCATTAAATATATTATAGCCAAATTGAAACTGTTATTGAATTTTTGTTCATGAAACACCTAACTTCCTTACAATCCTCCTAATTTTAAATCGTTGTTTCTTAATTTGATAGATTTCCATAAACATTTGTCTCACTATTCCATCTTTTATCCTACTGCTGACGCTGACAGTTGATCATTCTATCATACTACAGAGAGTTATTTTTGATTGAAAAGTGTAAACTTTTATTAAGCAAAAACTGTCTACTTTAGTTTAGCGTTTACAACGATCAAGCTTTAACTTGTTCATAATATCTATAAACAAGCTTGTGGCTGCCGTTTTTACCTAAAAATTAAATAATGATGGGTCAATGGTTACTTTCTTGCGCGATTGTTCACAAATTGTTCATAATTATTTTCAAAAAAGTACTTTACTTATTCTGAAAACTTTGTAAAATAAAGATGTACTTTGTAGGAACAAGGTGGTGGTTATTAGGAACTAATTGTAATCGCAGCTTTTTTCAACAAATTATAGTGGAGGTGAGAAGGTAGCTTTTTGGAAACTGTAAAAGACAAAGCAGAAGAGATTGAAAAAATGAAATCTGAGTTCATTCATGCTTACTATAGATTCGCCAAGGAGAATCGGAAAGAAGATCTTGAACAGATGCTCGGACTTCATTGGAGGATCTTTAAGCTAAGTGGTGGCAAGATTCCTCTAAGTATGTTTAAGTTTATACAAGTCCTTAAAGAAGATTTTCGCCAAAAAAGGCAAGGTAACTAAAAATTGAACGGAAAATAACTCTCAATAAACACAGTGGGAATTAATGGAGCCCACTTTCCCCAAAAAATAAAATAAAAAGACACTCAGACGAAACTCCACCGCCTTTGTGCGGTGGAGTTTAAAATTTAATGCGGTATTTGATCTCTCCACTTAATTTTCATTATGATTTTAGTTTAATAGATTCCAAAATAATGGAAGTTGTTGTACTATATGATGATAGGTTATTTTTGTTTTACATAATGTTTTTTGATTGATCGTAGGGCTTAAGGAGATGGGTTATGAAGAAGATTGTGTCTTGGCTGGCTGTCCTTATGTGGATGGGGCTTATTTTTTATTTCTCTCACCAGCCGGGAGAAGAATCAAGTGAGTTAAGTGGTAGTGTCGTCGAAATCGTGCTTTCGATTGTGCCTTTTATTGACGCTGATACTGAATGGGTACACATTGTCATTCGAAAAGGGGCGCATTTTTTTGTATACTTTATTTTAGGTGTTCTTGTGATAAATGCTTTAAGAATCAGTGGTGTAAAGTTAAAGAGAAGTGTTTGGGTGTCGATTTTAGTTTGTCTATTATACGCCATTTCAGATGAAGTGCATCAATTATACATACCAGGAAGATCCGGAGAAGTGAGCGATGTTGTTTTAGATACGGTTGGTGCTAGTTTTGGTATGTTGATATATCTTGTGTTTTATCGTTTAATAACTAGAGGAGAGTGATGGTATGAGTTGGCAAGAGCGGTACAAAAAGTGGCGAGAGTTTAAACAACTTGATGAATCATTAAAAATTAAGCTATTCCAAATGAATGAATCTGAACTAGAAGATGCTTTTCATCAGACGTTAGAGTTTGGAACAGGTGGGATGCGCGGAGAATTAGGACCTGGAACCAATCGAATGAATATCTATACAGTACGTAAAGCAGCAAAGGGGCTAGCGTTATACATAGAAGAGCAAGGGAACGCTGAGCGTGGTGTAGTCGTTGCCTATGATTCACGTTATCAATCAAAAGAGTTCGCACTTGAGACGGCGAAAGTGTTAGGTGTCCATGGTATTCCAACTTATGTGTTCACTTCACTACGTCCAACACCTGAATTGTCTTTTGCTGTGCGTCAATTAGAAACGGCTGCTGGAGTAATGATCACAGCAAGTCATAATCCACCTGAATACAATGTTTATAAAGTTTACAATGAAGTAGGTGGACAGTTGCCACCAAAACAAGCCGATCAAATGATTGAGAAGGTTAATTGTGTTGAAGAAGAGTTGAAAATAGATGTACTAAGTGAAGAAGAACTTAATCAGAAGGGCTTGTTGAAGTGGGTCGATTGTGAAGTCGATGAGGCGTATTTAACTGCGCTAAAATCTGTGACGATGAATCATGACTTGTTAAAGCGTCATGCTGATGATTTAAGTATTGTATTTACACCGTTACATGGAACAGCGAATATGCCTGTGACTGAAGGGTTGAAACAAGCAGGGTTCAACCAAGTTCATGCGGTTTCTGAACAAGTTGTAGAAGACCCTGAATTCTCAACCGTTTCTTCTCCAAATCCAGAAGAGCATCAAGCATTTGAATATGCGATTCACAAAGGGCGTGATGTTGGGGCTGATCTATTAGTCGCAACTGACCCTGATGCTGACCGTTTAGGGGTAGCGGCCTTAAATCGAGAGGATCAATATCAAGTGTTAACAGGGAATCAATTAGGGGCGCTGTTATTGGATTATATTTTAGCTAACAAAGCTGAAGTACCGGAAAACGGTTTGATGATTAAGACGATTGTAACGTCACAATTAGGACAAGCTGTCGCAGAACATCATGGCATTTCGACACTTGATACACTAACAGGGTTCAAGTTTATTGCTGAGAAGATTGAAGAGTTCAATCAGTCTGGAGAGTATGAATTTGTTTTTGGGTATGAAGAGAGCTACGGTTATTTAGTGAAAGATTTTGCTCGTGATAAAGATGCCGTTCAAGCAACGGTGTTAGCGAGTGAAATGGCTGCATACTGGAAGTCTCAAGGTAAAACGTTGTTTGATGCTCTTGATTCTTTATATGAACGTCTTGGTTATTACATTGCGTGAAGTTCAAATTCGACCATGACTGTTGGACTTGTTTAAGACCGTCTGGAACTGAGCCGAAGCTTAAATTTTACTTCGGTGTTAAGGGTGAGACGAAAGAGCAGGCAGAAGAACGGCTTGTAGCACTTAAAGATGAAGTGTTAAAAAGAGTGAACGCAAAAGTTTAAACATACAACAAGAGTGGTGATACTGTGTAGTGTCATCACTTTTTTTATAAATATGTGTGACAGACAGATAGGGTGTGTGAAAGTGTTACATTACGTTAAACAATATCGAAAGCTAAAAGAAGCCTTTAACATGGTGCAGCCTGACTTAGAAAATGGAGTATATAAAACGCATTTACACAGCAAGAGAATTGTTTATAAAGAAGACTCAGAAGCTGAACAGTTTGTAAGTCAATTAATTAAAAGTGACTACAGCAATACGGTAAAAGTAAATGTGAAAAGGTCTATTGAGAGGGTTTTGAACTGGACGAATAACGGGTCAAATCACAAATATAAAGGTGGACTGTTATTATTAAACCGAAGTGGAGATATTAAAGTGTTCAGTTTTAAAAATCAGTTGACTAAAACTTACTTTAAAGACTGTTCCCGTTTTGAAGCTTTTGAAGAGACAATCAACTTCTTCAGTCCTTATTTTAATACGACGATTCTGAACATTGATCAAAAACAGAGAACGGTTATGGAGCAATTAATTAATACACAACCAATAATTGAAAGATCTTTTGACCAACAAATTCAAGTTGTAGAACAGGTGATTGAACAATATGATCAATACTTATCGAGTCAACATGAGAAGTTTTACTATATTAATTTAGATTATTATTTTGATCGTTTTTCGAATAACTCTTCTATAAATGGTCTGTTATCAAGCTTAAAAACTGTCGTTAACCAAGAAGAGTTAGTCCCTGTTGTACCTATGCACTCTGATCTACATTTCGAGAATATGTTATTAAAAGGCGACGAACTATACTTGATTGATTGGGAAGATTGTTCCAACAAAATCTTTTACTATGATGTGTTAAACATCATGTTTGTCGAGGCATTTATACGAGATGACTTTAGACTGATTGAATGTTACTTAAACGGGCAATTTGATTCTTCGTTAATTAAGCTGTTTCAATCTTGTGGGTTGAAGTTTGATCCTACGTGCAGAGATGTTTATTTCTACAATTACTCAATCGTTAGGTTAGAGTCTGAAGTTACATTGGGTGAAAGTAACATAGAAGATATTATAAAAGCTTATCAACGTTTTATCGACAAGTTTAGTGGCATGGCCTATTAAATTAAAAGGAGCATTGTCATGGCGGATCATGCGAGTGGTTTACTAAAACGGTTTTCATTATTTTCAATAGGGCCAATTGTATCAGCAGTTATAAGTTTCTTTATTGTACCTATCACGACATGGTTCGTTTCACCGGATGAATTCGGTAAAGCGACGATGTTTACAACCGTCTTATCGATGCTTATATTATTTTGCAAGTTAGGGATGGATGGGGCGTTTGAGCGAGAGTTTACGTTATGGCGAAGTCACGTTACACATTTACTACTCAATAGTTCTGTTATTCCTCTATCTTTTTCATTAATATTAGGGTCGATCATTTTACTGTTTTACGCACCATTGTCTGTTTTGTTATTTGGTGATATTGAGTTACTTGTCATGGTCATCCTTGCCTTACTACTTCCTGTCTTTATTAGTCATCAATTTAACATTTTGTTATTAAGACAGTTAGAACAGCCAATTTATTATTCAGTGGCGTTAATAGCTGAAAAGTTGATTAATCTAGTCGTCTTAGTTTCCATTTTATATTGGATTGATACAAGCTTTAAAAGTATTGTCATAGCACAGTTTATTTCTTTTACTTTAACAACGGTTATTTTAACGATCATAAATTGTAAGTATTGGTTTAGTGCTTTTCGTATTGACTTTAACTTAAACAAACAGTTACTGAAGTTCGGTTTACCAATTATGCCAGCTGTTTTACTCACTTTCTTATTAACGACAATTGATAAGTTTTCTTTAAGAGCTTGGGCGAGCTTTGATGAAATAGGAATCTATGCGATTGCGATGAAAATTGCAGGAGTTATGGGGATCTTTAATGTGTCCTTTGGATCATTCTGGTCACCGACTGCTTATCGTTGGTATGAAGAAGGGGTGGCCAATAAAAAATTTGTCAGGATTAACAGCATTGTTATCTCGATGTCTCTGTTAGTCTTTGCTCTAATCGTGTTGTTTAAAGATGTCATTTTACTAATCTTTGATGAAAGTTACTTAGCGGCATCAATCATAATTCCCTTTCTGGTCATCGTTCCTATTAGTGAGATCATTATGCAGACAACAGGAAAAGGAATTGCCTTCTCTCGGAGAACAATTTTTAACTTAATATCTTCTACCATAGCAGTAGTTTTTAATGTCATTGGTAATGTTTTGTTAGTCCCAATCTATGGTAGCTTAGGTGCAGCAATCGCTACTGGATTAAGCTTTGTTTTATATTTATGGGTGAGGTCATTGTTCTCCAGAATGTTGTGGTTTAAGTTCCCGATTCGAAACCTCATGTTAGTGACAATAGTATTGTTAGGGGTAAGCTTTATCAACTTATTCGAGTCATCATGGTTATTAAATACCGTCTTTGCTTTAATCATTGTGGTGTTAAGTAGATCTGAATTAAAAGAGGTATTTAATGCTCTTAAAAAAATTAAACAGTAATTCCTTTGGGAAAATTATAAGTATTTAGCCATATTCTGTAATATTTTCGCAATATTTCTGTTATAATGGTCCTGTAAAAAGTTATTTAGGGGGGATAATGTTTTGAATTTTAGGGTCAAAAGTTCTATAGGAGCATTTGTAGGATCTTTAGCATTATTTTCTTTCTTGTTATTGTTTGTTGGAAGCACAGTATATGCAGGTACTCAAACAGAAAAAGGTATTGTCATAAATGGGGATACAGCAGTTTATGAGGAAAAAACTAAGGAATCTTCAGCATTAAAAACATACTCAGAAGGTTCAACCTTAATATTTACAGAATCAGATGATGAAGAATGGTACGATGCAGAAGTTATAGTGGATGGAGAAAGAAAAGCAGGTTTCATACATACGGATGATGTAGATTTAATTAATGAAGAAAGAACCAATCTATCAGGTTATTCAATTGACAACACCAGTGTGTATAAGAGCCCCACTAAACAGTCAGGTACATGGAAGAGTTATTCAGAAGGTAGATTATTATATTATACTTCATTAAGTGCAAATTGGTATGAAGCATCGGTTATCGTTGATGGTGAACGTCAAACAGGTTATATTCATGTAAATGATGTCGAAGAGCCAGTTGATGAACAAGAGAATTCATCTGGGTATGCTTTAAATGAGGAAACACACGTTTACGCTAGTCCGACTTTGAATGCTGGTGTCTTGAAGACGTATGACCGTGGTCATTTACTTTACTATGAGACTTATTTGTCAGATTGGTATAGGGCAGTAGTATATATAAATGGTGAGCAACATGTAGGTTATATAAACAAAGGTCATGTTGAAGAACCGACTGAAGACTCTACGAATCTATCGGGGGTTGCTTTAACTGATCGAACAAACGTATACAATAGTCCTAATAACCAATCAGGTGTTTTAAAAAGCTATGCAGTAGGCTCTGTTTTAAAATATGAATCTTATCTAGAAGACTGGTATAGAGCAGAAGTAATTTTAGATGGTGAACGAAAGTCAGGTTACTTATCAAAAAGTGATGTTCAAGAACCAGTAGATAATCCTGTTGATCTTTCTGGTATAGCTTTGAAAGATCGAACGAATGTTTATTCTAGTCCAAATGTATCATCAAATGTTTTAAAAGATTATTCACCAGGTGCAACTTTACTTTATGAGTCATTTATAGATGGTTGGTATAAGGCAACGGTGTTCTTGAATGGAGAAGGTCATACGGGTTATATCAATCATTCAGATGTTGAAGAGCCTGTGGACAACCCTGAATCTCTATCAGGTGTAGCACTAAAAGTTCGCACCCATGTATATGATAGTCCTAATAAAAGCAGTGACACGTTAAAAGCTTATAATCAGGGACATATATTAAAATATGAAACTTTCATTCATGATTGGTATAAAGCGACTGTCTTTTTAAATGGAGAAGCGCATACAGGTTATATTCATAAAGATGATGTAGAAGAACCAGTAGAAGAACAAGAAAGTTTGCAAGGTTATGCATACAGTCCAAATACAAAGGTATACGGTACGCCAAGTAAAAACTCTGGGACACTAAAGAGTTATTCAGAAGGTAGGCTGTTACAGTATAGAACATACATTCAAGACTGGTATGAAGCAACAGTGATTTTAGGTGGTAATGCACAAACCGGTTATATTCATAAGGATGATGTAATAGCGGTTGACGCCAGTCAAGAAAACCTTGATGGGATTGCTATTTATGATAAAACGTATGTTTATAGTGATCCATCTAAAAACTCAAGACAATTGAAAGGTTATAATTTCGGGTCAGATTTAATCTTTAAGTCATTTACAGAAAATTGGTATGAAGCAGAAGTTGTAGTAGAAGGTCAACGTCATACAGGGTATATTTATAAAGATGACGTAAGTTTAGATGGCGTTAATGCAGAACCAATTGTGAATGCAAAAACAACCTATACTTATGATCAAATGGTGAAAGATATACACCAACTTGCTAGACAATACCCAGGTTTAATAGAGGTAGAAGTCATTGGACAATCTGTTGAAGGTCGAGATATCCACGCAGTTAAAGTTGGTAATGGAGATACTAAGATTACCATAAACTCATCTCACCATGCGCGTGAGTGGATTTCTACTAATCTAGTTATGCATCAGATCGATACCTACAGTCAGGCGTATGTTAAAGAAGAAACGGTAGATGGGTATGATGCTAGAGAGATATTAGAACAAGCTTCAATTTACTATGTTCCAATGGTTAATCCAGATGGTGTAGTACTTGTTCAAGAAGGGCCAAAAGCAGTAGAAAACACAGATTATGTGATTGCTTTAAATGGTGGTAGTACTAACTTTGACGGTTGGAAGGCCAATATAAGAGGGGTTGACTTAAACAGGCAGTACCCTGCAGATTGGGATACGATTAGATATGTTGAACCGACGCCAGGTCCAGAACGATATAAAGGCCCACGTCCATTATCAGAACCAGAAACACAAGCTATGTTTGATTTCACAATTAGTCATGATTTTCAAACAGCAGTAGCTTACCACTCTTCTGGTGAGATTCTGTATTGGGACTATTATACAAGCGGTCAACTACAAGATGATTCATTACGTATTGCTAATATGATTAGTGATAAGACTGGTTATCCATTATATACTCCGTTTAATCCAAGTGGAGGAGGGTATAAAGATTGGGTGCTAGATTCATTAGGTTACCCTGGTTATACACCAGAACTTTCACCTTATATAGGAGATCGTCCAGTACCGTTAAGTAACTATGACGCTATTTGGGAACAAAACGATTCTATAGGATTAATGTTAGCTGAAGAAGCTTATTTAAGATAATTAAAGATTAATAGTTTTAAGCCTAAAGGTATTTTCGCCTTTGGGCTTTTTTAGGTTTGTCCAGTTATTATTTGACATTATTTCATATATTCTATATCTTCGAAGTAAATGTTTGAATATTCAGTTTTAATAACAGGAGGATTTTGTAATGACTATTATTAAGCCTTATGTTATGACAGTAGAAGAAAGTGTAAACAAAATTATCGGTTATTTAGAAACTAAAGGCTATATTTAATTCTAGTTTGAGGTGGAATATATGAAGAAGAAAGTATATTTGCATATAGGGGTTCATAAGACAGCAACAACTTTTCTACAATGGCAAGTCTTCCCTAAACTTAAAGGAATATCATTAGTTCGAAAATCAAACTCCAAGAAGTTACTGTACCGAATAAAAAACAAAAAGCTTAAAGGTGAAGATTTTGAAGAGATTCGACAATCATTAGAAAAGAAACGTAAAGGTGATCAACCTTTACTCATTTCTTATGAAGGTTTCAGTGGAAGTCCTTTCTCTCAGAAGAAGATGAAAAGTTCATATCAAATTTTAAGTGACCTTAGAAACATATTTCCAAAAGAGGAGTACGACGTTCATGTCATACTCGGTCTAAGGAATCAAGTCGACTTAATGACCTCATTATACATTGAATTTCTTCACCAAGGAGGCGATAAGAAAGAAGAGACTTATATACAAGAATTAGTCGATCATGAAGTGTTTGATAACTATTTATACAATCAATACATTGATCACATTGAGTCATTGTATGGAGACCAATATTTTGTTTGGGTATATGAGAACTTTAAGGAACAGAAAGAAGATTACTTATTAAAGTTATTAAACTTTCTAGGGTTTAATCATATACCTAAATATGAACATGTCCAATTAAATCGAAGCTATGGTAGGCTACAAGCTAAGTTAGCAAGGCGTTTAAACAAATGGTTTAAGACGAACAAAAGTCCCAAAGGCTTCATTCCTGAAGTGAAGATTAAGTTAAAAAGAAATTACTCGAAGAAGATCGTGAAGAAACTCTTTAACAGAAAACGTAAAAAAATCACGCTTTCGCCTAGATCGTTATTGCAAAATGAGCTAAGCTATAAAATCCATTACAAAAGATACGAGCTTTCTCCAGAAATGAAAGAGAAAATTATGAATTACTATATACAAGATAATGAACAGTTGAATCAACGTGAGAATCTAAATTTGCCTGAAGTATATTTTCACAAATGATTGGTGTAAAATGAGAGGTGACAATACGAAGTTGATGGAGTGTTACAATGAAGCAAAAAATCAAAGTTATGAGCGTCTTTGGGACAAGGCCTGAAGCGATTAAAATGGCACCTCTCGTGTTAGAACTGAATAAAAAAAGTGAACAATTCGAAACTATTGTAACGGTTACAGCACAGCACCGTGAAATGCTGGACCAAGTGTTAGATATATTTGAAATTACACCTGATTATGACTTGAATATTATGAAGGCTAAGCAGACATTAGCTCAAGTGACAAACCGCGCATTAGAAGGCTTAGATGAAGTCATTAAAGAGACTAAGCCTGACATCGTCCTCGTCCACGGCGATACAACAACGACATTCGCCGCATCGCTCGCAGCGTTTTACAACCAAGTCGCGGTAGGGCACGTTGAAGCAGGGTTGCGTACGTGGAATAAGCATTCACCGTTCCCTGAAGAGCTTAACCGCCAACTAACAGGTGTGATGGCTGACTTGCACTTCTCTCCGACTGATCAAGCAAAGCAAAACTTATTAGACGAAAACAAAGATGAGTCGACGATCAAAGTGACGGGTAATACTGCAATTGATGCACTTAAGACGACCGTTGATGACAATTACACAAGCCCTATTATGCAAGAGATTGGTGACAAGCGATTAGTCTTAGTGACAGCCCACCGTCGTGAAAATTTAGGCCAAAACATGGAGCAAATGTTCCGTGCAATCAAGCGGTTAGTGGATAATCATGATGACATCCACGTCGTTTATCCTGTACATTTAAACCCTGTCGTCCAAGAGACAGCGAATTCAATTTTAGGTGATGATGATCGCATTAATTTAATTGAGCCGCTGGGCGTTATTGATTTCCATAACTTCGCCGCACGATCGCATTTAATTTTAACGGATTCTGGTGGGGTTCAAGAAGAAGCACCTTCATTGGGTGTGCCAGTATTAGTACTACGCGATACGACGGAGCGCCCAGAAGGAGTTGCCGCTGGTACATTGAAGCTTGCAGGTACAAATGAAGATCACATTTTCAAATTGGCAGATGAGTTATTATCAGATGATGAGGCACATGCGAAAATGGCTAAAGCATCAAACCCATACGGTGATGGAGAGGCTTCAAGAAGAATTACAGAAGCTTTAGTGAGTTATTTTAATATTAAATAGGCTTGTTCCATTTTGGAACAAGCCTATTCTGTTTGCCCGGCATGGGTGAGCTCTAACGGGTGAAAGTCCCGAGTGCGACCTAGTAGCGGTAAGCACATAGTCAAAGGCAAGGGTGTCCACG
>NZ_JAUSUP010000012.1 GCF_030814115.1 Alkalibacillus filiformis | reverse complement strand
TACCCATTTTATCCCTCCTCATTGCCCAAAATTAGATTAAATACATTGTAAGCTTTTCCAATTTTGGTGTCCAAAGGATTAAGGGGGCTTAAAAGGTGAGCGCCAGAAAAACTTCACGAGCGCCAAAAAGCCTCCCTCGAACGCCAAATACCAGCCCTCCATAAATCGATCCCTACCTGCACATGTTCCAATCACCCCCCCCCCCCACTAATAAAAATTAAAGTAAATCCACGCTTAAATGATATAATAAAAAATATAGATATAATTTTTGCTTGAATTGACGATAATGTATGATATTCTGTAAACTAGGAAAATAGCTAAAAAAGTTCCTGTTAACTGGGTAAAGGAGTGCTGGTTGTGAGCTTAACAAAGTATAGTAAAGAAGAAGTCAAAGAATTGTCCATGATTGATATTGCTTACGAGATCATGCTAGAAGAAAACCAAGCTAAAAACTTCCAAGATATTTTCAAGCTAGTGGCTGAGGCAAAAGATTATGAAGAGGAAGAAAAACAACAATTTATTTCTCAGTTTTATACAGATTTAAATATTGATGGCCGTTTCCTATCTGTCGGTTCAAACCTTTGGGGACTAAAGCACTGGTATCCGTTCGATCAAACGGTTGAAGATGCATTTGTTGCTGAAGAAAAACCAAAGAAGAAAAAGGCGAAGAAGAAAAAAGCTAAAGAAGAACCAGTCGTTGAAGATGAAGTCCTTCTTGAAGACGATTTAGCGGTTGAACCCGAAGAGTCAGAAGAGTTATTTGAAGACGAGGTTGACACCCTTGAGAAGGATTTAGACAAAGGTGACGAAGACGAAGACGAAGACGAAAAGTAAAAAACGAACTTGACTTTAAATTGACATAGGCGTATTATTCTATGTGGGCTCTCTAAAAATAAACGTAAAGCTCCCGAATTGAATTCGGGAGCTTTTTTTGTTTTTTATAAAGGTTTTAACACACCCTAACGATAGAGAAAGTGAGGCAGAAAAGAATGACGAAGTATATTTTTGTAACAGGTGGAGTAGTTTCATCATTAGGTAAAGGAATCACAGCAGCATCATTAGGTCGCTTATTAAAAAATCGCGGGTTAAACGTGACGATTCAAAAGTTCGACCCATACTTAAATGTTGACCCAGGTACGATGAGTCCGTATCAACACGGTGAAGTGTTCGTCACTGAAGACGGTGCCGAAACAGATTTAGACTTAGGACATTATGAACGTTTCATCGATATTAATTTAAATAAATATAGCAATATCACAACAGGTAAAGTCTATTCATCTGTCATTCGTAAAGAACGTCGTGGCGACTACTTAGGTGGTACAGTCCAAGTCATCCCACACATTACAAATGAAATTAAAGATAAAGTTTATCAAGCAGGAAAAGAAACGAATGCTGATGTTGTCATTACTGAGATTGGTGGTACAGTTGGTGACATTGAAAGCTTGCCGTTTTTAGAAGCGATTAGACAGCTCAAAAGTGATGTTGGTCGTGACAACGTAATGTACATTCACTGTACGTTAGTACCATTTTTAGAAGCGGCTGGTGAGTTGAAGACGAAACCAACACAACACTCAGTAAAAGAGCTACGTTCATTAGGTATTCAACCAGATGTCATCGTTCTAAGAACTGAACGTGAAATTAGTCAAAGCATGAAAGATAAAATTGCGCTATTTTGTGACATTAACGAAAAGGCAGTGATCGAGGCGCGCAACTGTGAAGTGCTGTACGAAGTGGCACTTGAAATGCAAAACCAAGGCTTAGACCAGTTAGCGTGTGACCATTTCGGATTGGATCACCCTGAAGCGGATATGACCGAGTGGAATCAGCTAATCGATCAAGTGAAAAACTTATCGAAAACGACGACAATCGCATTAGTTGGTAAATATGTAGCGTTACAGGATGCTTATATTTCAGTAGTAGAAGCGTTAAAGCATAGCGGTTTTGCTTTCGATTCCGATATTGAAATCAAGTGGGTCAGCTCAGAAGAAGTGACAAAAGACAATGTAGACGAGTACTTAAACGACGTTGATGGTATTTTAGTTCCTGGTGGCTTTGGTGATCGTGCCATTGATGGCAAGATTGAGGCCATTCGTTATGCGAGAGAAAACAAAGTTCCGTTTTTAGGGATTTGTTTAGGCATGCAGTTGGCAACAGTTGAATATGCGCGTAACGTATTAGGGTTAGAAGGTGCACATTCTGCTGAAATCGAACCGTCGACACCATATCCAGTAATCGACCTACTACCAGAGCAAAAAGATGTAGAAGATCTTGGTGGAACGTTACGTTTAGGTGTATACGCATGCCGCTTAGAAGAGGGAACAAATGCATATGACGCTTACAAAGAAGAGTTAGTGTACGAGCGTCACCGTCACCGTTACGAATTTAACAATGAATATCGTGAACAAATGGAAGCTGAAGGGTTTGTATTCTCAGGCCTTAGCCCGGATGGACGTTTAGCAGAGATTATCGAGTTAAAGGATCACCCATGGTTTGTGGCATCACAATTTCACCCAGAATTTAAATCAAGACCAACACGCCCACAACCGTTATTTAAGAAATTTGTCGAACACTGTGTAAAGTAATTGTAATCTGTGAGAAATTTTAGAATTCACAAACAAATTAGTTGAATTGGATTGATTTTCCTACCTTATTCCGTTAAAGTTAAATTAAAAGCAACGGAATAAGGTGATTAAACGTTATGGGAAAATTGAAGGCAGTCGTCATTGACGATGAATCAGGTGTCTCATTATTAATGAAAGAGTTATTAACACAAGACGGCTTTGAAGTGTTCACATTTGCGAATGCAATTGAAGCATTTAAAGTCGTTGAAAATGAACACATTGACATATTTTTCGTAGATTACTTACTTCCAGGCATGAGGGGAGATCACTTCATTCAAGAAATTAGACAACAGGGTCACCAATCTCCTGTAATTCTAATGACGGGACTATCGAAAATGCAAGTTAAAGAAAGTAGTGAATCAACGTATCAAGATGTTTTAGAAAAACCATTTTCAATTAAGGATGTTATGGACTTAATAGATCAGCACGTGAGAAAGCGTCAACACTATAATGTTTAGTTGCGAAATCACGGCACAATTGGTATTCTAATACTATAGATTTTTATTATAAAAAGCATCATGTCATGACATGGGAGGAAACAATTGTGCCTTTTTTATCAAATGGTAAAGATCAAGTCGTACAAGCTGTCCTACAAGGAGCAGAATTGCAAGCATCTACAACAAGTGGTGTTTCTAATAGTGCTGCTCAGCTTTGTTATGGCTTAAGCGCCACACTTATTGATAAAACAAGGGGCTTGTGTCCAGACCAAAAGTATAAAATTATATTCAATGGCTGATCCATTTAACATGGGTTAGCCTTTTCGTGTATGCATGACGATTAAACTAACTCAAAAAGGGGTAAAAAGTGTTATGAAATTTTTTATCGATACAGCAAATATCAATGAAATTAAAGAAGCTAACGCATTAGGAGTTTTATCAGGTGTTACGACAAACCCATCACTAGTTGCTAAAGAAGGCGTCTCTTTCCACGACCGTCTAAAAGAAATTACACAAGAAGTAACAGAAGGTTCAGTAAGTGCGGAAGTTATTTCTGAAGATGCTGAAGGAATGTTGAAGGAAGCAGAAGAATTAGTGAAAATCGCTCCAAACATTACGATTAAGCTTCCGATGACACTTGAAGGTTTGAAAGCGTGTAAATCGTTAACTGACCAAGGTGTGAAAACGAACGTGACACTAGTATTCTCTGCAAATCAAGCTTTACTTGCAGCACGTGCTGGTGCGACATACGTTTCACCATTTTTAGGACGATTAGATGACATGGGACAAAACGGGTTAAACTTAATTGAAGAAATTGCACAAATCTTTGATATTCATGGTATTGATACAGAGATTATCGCTGCGAGTGTCCGCCACCCAATGCACGTATCTGAAGCTGCTTTACGCGGTGCTCATATTGCAACGATTCCATTCGGTGTCATCCAACAGTTAGTGAAACACCCATTAACAGATCAAGGCATTGAGAAGTTTTTAAACGATTGGGAAAAAGCTAACCAAGAATGATTATTGAAAAAGCGCACATACTACAACTAGACGAAGCAACACGAACGTATACGACCATAACATTGTGACGAGGGGTATTCGTATGGAAAAATTACTAATCGAAGGAGGCCACCAATTAAATGGAGAAGTTCGGATAAGTGGAGCGAAAAATAGCGCAGTAGCTTTACTGCCAGCGACGATCTTAGCCGAATCAGAAGTAACAATTGAAGGCCTTCCGAATATTTCTGACATTCAAATATTAAAAGAACTGCTACGTGATATCGGAGGTGACGTGTCCCAAGACGGTGATGAAGTCACGATTGATTCATCAGAAATGGTGGCAATGCCGTTACCTAATGGACGTGTGAAGAAATTGCGTGCCTCCTATTATTTCATGGGTGCCATGCTTGGTCGCTTTAAAAAGGCGGTAATCGGTTTACCAGGTGGGTGTGACCTAGGCCCACGTCCGATTGACCAACATATTAAAGGTTTTGAAGCTTTAGGGGCTGAAGTAACGAACGAACAAGGTGCGATCTACCTAAAAGCAGACGAACTAATTGGAGCAAAAATTTACCTCGATGTCCCAAGCGTTGGTGCGACGATTAACATCATGCTCGCAGCTGTACGGGCAAAAGGTAAAACGACGATTGAAAACGTGGCTAAAGAACCTGAAATTATTGATGTTGCAACGTTACTGAATAGTATGGGTGCGAATATTAAAGGTGCAGGTACCGATGTGATTCGAATTGAAGGTGTTGATTCATTAAACGGTTGCCAGCATACGATTATACCTGACCGAATTGAAGCTGGAACTTACACGATCTTAGCAGCTGCAAAAGGCGAAGAAGTATATATTGATAACGTCATCCCCACACACCTAGAATCGTTAACAGCCAAGCTCCGTGAGATGGGCGTTGAGATAGAAGAAGGAGCAGATTATTTAGTTGTTCGAGGTAATCGTGAACTTTCTAGTGTCGATATAAAAACGCTAGTATACCCAGGATTCCCAACTGATTTACAACAACCTTTTACAGCTTTACTAACACAAGCGCATGGAACAAGTATTGTAACCGATACGATTTATCAAGCGCGTTTTAAACATATTGATGAGCTACGACGAATGAATGCGAATATAAAAGTAGAAGGAAGCTCTGCAGTCATAACTGGCAAATCACCTTTAGAAGGTGCAAAAGTAAAAGCGAGCGATTTACGTGCGGGCGCATGCTTAGTCATAGCAGGTCTTATGGCTGATGGGATTACAGAAGTTGTTGGCATTAATCATATTGAACGTGGTTATGACGAATTAACCGAAAAGCTTAAAAATTTAGGTGCAAATGTCTGGCGCGAACAATTGACTGATGAAGATAAAAGAATGTTCCAAAACGCATAAAACGATAAGGGATTAGAGAAAACGGGGAGGACATAACGATGGAAAGAAGTTTATCAATGGAAATTGCACGTGTGACAGAAGCGGCTGCCTTAGCATCAGCACGATGGATGGGTCGTGGAGAGAAAGAAGAAGCAGACGGTGCAGCAACAGAAGCAATGCGTACAGTATTTGATACAGTTCCAATGAAAGGAACTGTTGTAATCGGTGAAGGGGAAAAAGACGAAGCTCCGATGTTATACATAGGAGAAGAAGTAGGGCTTGGCGAAGGTCCTGAAGTAGACATTGCTGTTGACCCAGTTGAAGGAACTAATATCGTAGCATTAGGTACGTGGAATGCACTTTGTGTAGTTGGTATTGCAAATCGTGGCCGCTTACTTCACGCACCAGATATGTACATGGAGAAGATTGCAGTCGGACCAGAATCAGTTGGCAAAGTTGATTTAGATGCCCCTGTTGAACAAAATTTAAAAGCAGTTGCAGAAGCTAAAGGTAAAGACATCGAGGATATCGTCGTCGTTGTATTAAACCGCCCGCGTCACGATCAATTAATTAAAGAAATCCGAAAAGCAGGCGCACGTATTAAGTTGATTCCTGACGGTGATGTTGCAGCTTCAATTAATGCGGCATTTGATCATACAGGTGTTGACGTTTTAATGGGTGTCGGTGGTGCACCTGAAGGCGTTTTATCAGCAATTGGTTTAAAAGCACTTGGTGGAGAAATCCAAGGCCGACTAAAACCAGTTGATGAAGAACAAGAAGAACGTTGTCGTAAGATGGGCATTGAAGATGTTAATCGTGTGTTAAAGATGGATGACCTATGTGGTGGTGATGATGCCATTTTTGCTGCAACTGGCATTACAGACGGTGAATTGTTACAAGGTGTTCAATTTAGAGGCGATAAAGCAACGACAGAAACAGTTGTTATGCGTGCCAAATCAGGAACCGTTCGTTTCATCGATGGGACACATAGCTTGAAGAAAAAGCCAGATCTCGTCATCAAAGATTAAAAAATGTCTATAATGAAACTAAGGCTGTAGTCGACTGACTCAGCCTTAATTTCATTATATGTAATCGTATTCCAACAGAGAAACTTGCGCAGTCCTCTTAAACACGATACAATATAGAAGCTATACCCCGAGTGAAAAACAATTCTTCTCAAAGAATAAAGACAATCCCGATTTTTATTTTCCTAATTAAGAATTAAACATAATGTAAAAATTAATAAAGCGTGGTGTTTTTGTGTCAAAGACAATGACGATTGCAGAATTAGAAACGAAGACGCTAAAAGATTTGTATGCTTTAGCGCGTGATTTAGGCGTTTCTTACTATGCAAAATTAAACAAAAAAGAATTAATATTTGCGATTTTAAAAGCGCAAACAGAAAAAGACGGTAAACTATTCGTAGATGGTGTATTAGAAATTATTCAATCAGAAGGTTTCGGATTTTTACGTCCGATTAACTATGCACCGAGCGCTGAAGATATTTATATTTCAGCATCTCAAATTCGTCGTTTTGACCTTCGTAATGGTGACTTAGTATCAGGTAAAGCAAGACCACCAAAAGAAAATGAACGTTACTTCGGTTTATTACACGTAGATGCGGTAAACGGTGATGATCCTGAAAGTGCAAAAGAACGAATTCACTTTCCTGGTTTAACAGCCCTATACCCTGATCGAAAAATGCATTTAGAGACGACTCGCAACCTTTTATCAACTCGTATTATTGATATGATGGCTCCAGTCGGCTTTGGTCAGCGTGGCTTAATTGTCGCACCACCTAAAGCTGGTAAAACCCAAATTATAAAAGAAGTTGCCAACAGTGTGTCTGAAAACCACCCAAACTCGAAGCTCATTATTTTACTTATTGATGAAAGACCAGAAGAGGTAACAGATATTGAGCGTTCTGTTGCAGACAATGTTGACGTTGTAAGCTCGACATTTGATGAAGTACCAGAAAATCATATTAAAGTGTCAGAACTTGTATTAGACCGTGCGATGCGCTTAGTAGAGCATAAGCAAGATGTTATTATTCTAATGGATAGTATTACACGTCTAGCACGTGCCTACAACTTAGTCATCCCACCAAGTGGACGAACTTTATCAGGTGGTATTGACCCAGCTTCATTCCACCGTCCGAAACGCTTCTTCGGTGCAGCACGTAACATTGAAGAAGGTGGAAGCCTAACTGTACTAGCTACGGCATTAGTCGATACAGGTTCACGTATGGATGATGTTATTTACGAAGAGTTTAAAGGAACAGGTAATATGGAGTTACACTTAGATCGTAGCATGGCTGAACGACGGATCTTCCCAGCTATTGATGTACTACGTTCAGGCACGCGTAAAGAAGAACTACTTATGCCGAAAGAACAGCTTGATAAGACGTGGGCGATTCGTAAAACAATGCAAGACCAACATGATTTCTTAGATAGATTTTTACGTCGACTACGCTCTTCTAAGACGAATGAAGAGTTCTTCAAAATCATGGGCGATGAAATGAAAGGCAAGAACTAAGTTTGTCTAAAACACCTTGCAAAATAAATACCGAGTTGGTATAATCACTCTGTATGACTTGAAGAAGTTAGCTCCCGTCTTTAGACGGTTTTAAATCAACTCTGATTCCACAAAGGATTCAGGGCAAGGAGGAGTGTTAATCATGAAGGAAGGTATTCACCCGGAATATCGTAAAGTTGTATTTTTAGATACAAGCTCTGATTTCAAATTCCTAAGCGGCTCAACAATGGAGTCTGAAGAGACAATTGAATGGGAAGACGGTAATACGTACCCATTAATTCGTGTTGAAATCAGTTCTGCTTCACACCCGTTCTACACAGGTAAGCAAAAAGCTGACAAAGTTGGTGGCCGTGTAGACCGATTCAAGAAAAAGTACAACATGTCATAATACTGGCAATTCAACACAAGGAGCTGACCGTTCAACTCAGCTAAACACCATATTAGATTATATAATTTTATATCATCTATGTTGTGGTGCTTGGCTTGTACGGTCGGCTTTTTTTATTTTTTATAAAAACAGCAATTATATTTGTTTATATTAAGGGTAACCCATTAACAAATGGGCGCCATTTTTTATTATTCTCTATGCAAAATTTGTAAAAGATTGTTAAACGAGGTGCTGAATATGATGTATGTGATGAAACATAGCGGTTGGATTGAAGTAATCTGTGGCAGTATGTTTTCAGGGAAATCAGAAGAATTAATTCGTCGTGTTCGCCGTGCTACATACGGTAATTTAAATGTTCGTGTTTTTAAACCAGCAATTGATAATCGTTACGATGACGAATCAGTCGTCTCACACAACGGCAACTCGATTATTGCTCGACCGATCGATGATATTAGTGAGATATTAGACCAAATTGATGACCAAGTTGACATTGTCGGAATTGATGAAGTTCAATTTTTTAGTGAAAATGTCGTTGATATTGTTCAACATTTAGCTGACCGTGGTATACGTGTCGTCGTAGCTGGATTAGACCAAGATTTCCGCGGTGAACCATTTGGCTCGTTACCACAGCTATTAGCTCTAGCTGAAAACGTGACAAAACTCAATGCCATTTGCCCAATTTGCGGCTCACCCGCAAGTCGTACTCAACGGTTAATTGATGGCAAACCAGCATCTTATGATGATCCCGTTATTTTAGTCGGAGCATCTGAATCATACGAACCGCGCTGTCGTCACCACCATGAAGTACCCAACCACCCAAGACTCGGAACAAGCGTTTCATCAACCCATTCAAAAGAATATTAAGAGTATGTGGGAAGATTGTTAAGTACTACGTCAATAGGCGAATGATTGATGAATTGCTGTGTGAAGCAGTAACTAGCGGAATTAAAATGCGAAGACTCTTACGGGAGCAAAGACCAGGGTGAGACCCCACCGGATGCACCTGCGTCTTCTAGCTAATCTTCGAAGCAGGCTTCCTCGGTGCAAAGCACAAGGAGGTCACTCGAAGTAGTACTTGGCTCACCAGCCGTCCTTGCAAAGAAAACACTGCGACAAACGACCGTAGGGAGTTTGAGCAGATGTTGCACTTGTGCCCTGTGGGTAAAAGCGAAGCATATTGATGGAGCGGTAATTAAAAGACAAACCCGAGCGAATTCAAGTTCTGATTTCGTTCGGGTTTTATGTAGTTGCGAATAATTTAGATTCAATTTGTTTATTAGAACTTCTCAATCAAACGTTTGATTAAGAGACAAAATTACATAAATCACCCATATTCCTTCATACTAATTTTAAAGATTTCTCTCGGTAAAAACTTTATAGCCCTGCAACATAAATTTTTTAACTCTTTATGGTATGATATAATATGAGTAATAAACAGAATAGTTAGAGGTGGACGTTAATATGTTCGATAAATTACAAAACCTTGAGGACCGTTACAACCAGTTAACCGACTTACTAATGGATCCTGAAGTCATTAATGATTCCAATAAATTACGCGAATACTCAAAAGAACAATCCGAATTACAAGAGATTGTAGAAAAGTATCGCCATTATAAAGAAATCACACAACAAATTGAAGATGCGAAAGTCATCTTATCTGATGAATCTGACGAAGATATGGTTGAGATGGCTAAAGAAGAATTAGAAGAGCTACAACCCCAAATTGAGCCGTTAGAACAAGAAATGAAGCTACTACTTGTTCCAAAAGACCCGAACGATGATAAAAACGTTATTATGGAAGTTCGTGGTGCTGCTGGAGGAGATGAAGCGGCATTATTTGCAGGAGACTTATACCGTATGTATTCTCGCTATGCAGAAACACAAGGTTGGCGTATAGAAGTTATTGAGTCTCATGAAGCAGATGTTGGTGGTTATAAAGAAATTATCTTTATGATCAATGGTAAAGGTGCTTTCTCACGATTGAAATATGAGAATGGTGCTCACCGTGTACAACGTGTTCCAGACACGGAGTCAGGTGGTCGAATCCATACGTCAACAGCAACTGTTGCCGTTTTACCTGAAGCAGAAGAAGTGGAAATTGACATTAACGAAAAAGACATTCGTGTAGACACATTTGCTTCAAGCGGACCTGGAGGCCAAAGTGTTAATACAACCATGTCAGCTGTTCGTTTAACACACGATCCTACTGGTGTTGTTGTATCATGTCAGGACGAAAAATCTCAAATTAAAAACAAAGAAAAAGCGATGAAAGTTCTACGTGCACGTATTTATGAAATGTATCAAAAAGAACAACAAGATGAACTAGATGAAAACCGTAAGTCAGCGGTTGGTACGGGTGATCGTTCTGAACGTATTCGTACGTACAATTACCCACAAAACCGTGTGACAGATCACCGTATCGGCTTAACAATTAATAAGTTAGACCAAATTGTTGAAGGTAAGATTGATGAGATCGTTGAAAGGTTAACGATTGAAGAACAAACGTCTAAATTAGAAGAAATCGGTGAATAAGATGACAAAGCGAACAGTAAGGGAAGCCCGCATGTGGGCTTCTTCTTTTTTAAAAGAACATAATCGTGAAGAGCGTGTTGCAGAACTGTTATTACGTTATTTGTTAGAAGTCAATCAAGCTCAATTCCTTGCGATGCAAACTGACTTAGTTGACCCACACATTGAGCACGAATTCATATCATGGATTAAAGAACACGCTGAAACAGGTAAACCAATCGAACATTTTACTAACGAAGCCGAATTTTATGACAGGTCTTTTTATGTAGACAACCGTGTACTTATTCCTAGGCCTGAAACTGAAGAATTGATTGTAGCGTTATTAAACGAAGTGAAAAATCCGAAGACGGTTGTTGATTTAGGGACAGGAAGTGGCATCATAGCTATTACGCTAAAGAAAGAATGGCCAGAAGCCAAAGTCTATGCGTCTGACCTATCTGAAGAAGCATTGTCTGTAGCACATATTAACAGTCAAAAGTTAAGTGCAGACGTTCAATTTGAAGAAGGTGATTTTTTAAAACCATTTATTAATGAAGGCATTGCACCAGATGTCGTCGTTTCAAACCCGCCCTATATTCCCTATGCCGAAAAGGAACATTTATCGGAGACTGTTTCGTTCCACGACCCTGCACAAGCGCTCTTTGCAAAAAATGAGGGCCTTGCCGCTTATGAAACCATTATAAACCAAGTGATGCAGTTACCACGAAATCCTCAGTTAACGGCATTTGAAATTGGTTTTGATCAAGGTGAAACGGTACCTAATTTAATTAAAAAATTTGATCCGAACGCAAAAGTGAAAGTAATTCAAGACATTAATGGGAAAGATAGAATTATTTTATGGAAGTAAAAAATGAAGGTAGATGAAACCTTAAAGTGTTGTGAGGCGAGAATTTATGATAGTTCATTAGATAAGCAGTAATCGAGCGGAATCAAAGTGTGAATACTCCTAAGGGAACAGCACGAGTCTCGAGACCCCCCGCAGAGGCGCACAAGGATGTGGGTCACTTCGGCGTTCGGACAGGACGTCCGGTACTTAGCCGATGTTCCTTTGTTTGCCGAGTGATGCACCTGTGTCTTCTAGCTATGCTTCGAAGCAGGATTCCTCGGTGCAAAGCATAAGAAGGTTAGTCGAAGTAGTTGCTTGGCTCGAGCCGTGCCCTAGGAAAGCGAAGTATTTTGATGGAGCGGAGTTTAAAAGGTAATCTCGAAAAAGTTAAATTTTAATCTCTTTTCACCACTCTTTTTTCAACACCCCATAAACAACATGATCGACATAAACACCATAAATATTTTCAGCAGCACGAATCGTTCCTTCTTCTGTGTATCCTAATCGTTCAGGTATCGCACGACTTTTAACGTTTTCTGAAGCAGCTCGAATTTCAACTTTGTTCATGTTCAAATAGTTAAAAGCGTAATCAGTTAAAGCTTTTGACACTTTCGTTATAATCCCATTGCCTTGGTAACCTTCACCTAACCAGTAACCGATCTTTGCGATATGATTGGACTGATCGAGCTTGTTGAAGCCAGCAATGCCAACGACTTCGTTTCGGAAAACAATCACAGCATGTAACCCACTATTTTCAGTAAAACTTTTCTTTGCCATTTCAATGAATCCCATCGTGTCCTCTTGATTTTGAATGTTATCAACCCAATTCAACCATTCTCTTAAATAGTCGCGACCTTCATTCGTTAATTGATATATCGCATTACAATCACCTTCATCGATGAGTCGTAAGTATAGGTTGTCATCAATGTCATAAGTAAACATCTTTTCACTCCTAAGCTTTTTAAGTATTCTAACATTTTTAATAGAAGCATGTATATCTTTTGCCTCTCGAGTTAATAATGGGATTAATAGATTAAGAGAAAGGTTTGAGGGGCATGCGTTACATTATTGTTGGTTTGTTAGTTGTGGTTATGATACAAGTGTTTTTTACAGAAAGTATAGCAGAACAACAAGACGATACAGGTTATGTTGTTATTCCAGATGAAGCGATTCGCCTTCGTATATTGGCTGATTCTAATGAGGAAGAAGCTCAAGCAGTAAAAGATCAAGTTCGTGATGAAGTAAATGAACAAATTACTGAGTGGGTCGAGGAATTAACGTCAATTGAAGTGGCTAGAGAAACTATTATTGACAATCTACCAAAGATAGAAGAGATCGTAGCTGACGTGACAGGTGATGACGATTTTACGGTTGAGTTCGGTGATATTCAATTCCCTGATAAAGTGTATGACCGTTTTGTATATCCTGGTGGTGAGTATGAAGCGATTTTAATTACGTTAGGGTCAGGTGAAGGTGACAATTGGTGGTGTGTCTTGTTTCCGCCGTTATGTTTCGTTGAGTTTGCAGACGGTACAACGGTGCTAGAACACGACGATGAAGAAGAAGTAGAGTTAGAAGAAGAACAAGAAGCCGAAGTTAGCTTTTTTCTATGGGATTGGCTAAAGAATTTGTTAGGAATTTCATAGATTTGTTCATAATCAATCATTTTCCTTCATAGCTTAATAGAGAAAAAGGCTAGGAGGCGAATGTAATGATTAAAGTCGTGCATATGAATGATGTGTCTGAATTAGAATATGAACAGTTTTTTAAAGAAGGACATGCTAAAGATCAAAAACCACAGGAAGATTGGGCGAAAGAATACGGTTACTTTTTAGAACTAGAAGGTCAAAGAATTGGATATTTCGTTTTATACCCTGTTAAAAATGGCGTTTGGTTAAGAAAATTACTCATGAAAGAACAAGCGAATCCTGCACTTATTATTATGACGTTTGAATGGATCTCAGAATACGCTCAACGTGTTGGACATGAAAAGTTATTTGCGCACGTAGACGATCCCAATCGAGAAACATTATTTGAAATGAACCATTTTAAAAAAATATCACAATCGCCGTATCCAGAAGTTAATTTAGACGGTAATTGGTTTGAGAAATTATTAATCGTTAATGCTGAATAAGTTGTTTGCACTTTTGCACTTTTCCTTCCATAATAATAGAAGCTAACTTAAGAGTAGAAGGAGAACGGCAATGGAGACGATTTGTTGGAAAGTAGACGAAGGTGAACAACTTCAAAATCATCCATATATAATAGAGGCAGCGAAGTATTTGAGTCATGGGAAAACAGTTGCTTTTCCGACAGAAACAGTATATGGCTTAGGTGCTGATGCAACAGATGAACAAGCGGTACAAGCTATTTTTGACGCTAAAGGTAGACCAGCTGATAACCCGTTAATCGTTCACGTCGGAAAGCGAAATGTCATTGAGCAATATGTGACTGCTATTTCGGCGAAAGCACAGCAATTAATCGATGCTTTTTGGCCAGGGGCTTTAACGATCATTTTACCGTCAAAAGGTGGATTGGCAAGTAATGTTACCTCAGGCCTTACGACAGTCGGTGTTAGAATGCCTGATCATCCGGTTGCCTTAGCGTTGTTGCAAGAAGCGGCTATTCCAGTGGCTGCACCGAGTGCCAACAGTTCAGGTAAACCAAGTCCGACGTCGCATGAGCATGTTTTACAAGATTTGAATGGTAAAATTAATGGAGTTGTCGACGGTGGACAAACGGGTGTTGGTGTTGAATCGACTGTAATTGATTGCACGTTAGACGTCCCGATGATTTTACGCCCAGGTGGTGTCACACAAGCGGAGATTGAAGCGGTAATCGGTGCTGTCGACCTCGCCCCATCATTAGTAAAAGGTGACGATGCCCCTCGCTCACCTGGTATGAAATATAAACATTACGCCCCAGACTGCCCAATATGGGTTGTTGCAGGCAGTAGTCATGATATGCGTGAAGTAATTGAACAGCAAGAGTTTGAAGGGAAGCGAGTTGGCTTAATGATCAGTGACGAACGAGCTGAAGAATTAGGTTTGCCGACTGACTTAAATCTAGGAAGTCGTGACAATTTAACCGAAGTGACAAGGCGTTTATATCATACGTTGCGTAAAGTCGATACATTACAATACGACGTCGTTTTAGCGGAGTCTTTTTCAAAAGAAGGAATTGGTGAAGCTTTGATGAATCGTCTAGAAAAAGCGGCGACTAAAATTATATAATAGACAATCACGCTCATCTTCTAAAATCGTTTGGACATGCATACATTGAAATAGTATGTCCGAGCATAGGAGGAACGAGCGTGATTTCTTTTTATGAAAGCTTAACCCCTTTTTTATTAATCGCTTTTGCAATCGGCATGGATGCATTTTCTGTCAGCATGTCTGTAGGGCTAATGCGCCAACGTTTACGTATGTTAGCCTTTTTTATTGGACTAGTTGGGTTATTTCACATTATAATGCCACTTCTCGGTATGGGACTTGGAAACTATTTATCACACCAACTCGGCGCCATTGCACAAATCATCGGCGGCTGGATGTTAATTATGATTGGTGTACAAATGGCGATCGCGACGTTTTTTGAAAAAGATATGCAAAGGTACGTTGGCTACATGAGCTTATTTATCCTTGCTTTTACTGTCAGTTTGGACAGCTTTTCTGTCGGGATTACGATCGGGATGTTAGGCATTAACTTATTCGTAGTTGTCATTATGTTTGGTATTATTAGCATGCTTTGTTGTTGGGCTGGAATTATGTTGGCGCAACAAGGCGAGCGTTTTTTAGGTCGATACTCAGAGGCGTTCGGCGGCATTGTGTTAGTGATCATTGGTATACAAATGGTTTGGTAAAACAAATGACAAGATGACAAATATCGAGTAAAATGGAACTAGAGTAGAAGCCAAAGTTGCAGGAGGGAATCTAGTTGCAGCGAGTGTTATTTGTTTGTACAGGAAATACGTGCCGCAGCCCAATGGCAGAAGCGGTAATGAAGCATAAATATCCTCATTTTGATGTACAATCTGCTGGCATGTTTGCAGGTTATGGCCAACGAGCAAATGACCATGCGAAGCAAGCGCTTGAAAATAAAGGTATTACATGCCATCACACATCTCAACCAGTGACACGTGAGTTGCTTAGTTGGGCGGATTTAATTTTAACGATGACAGATGGACATAAACAATCGATCAAGCTAGAATATACAAGCTTCGATGATAAGTTGTTTACGTTAAAAGAATTCGTCAATGATGAAGGCGACTTAGACATCGTTGATCCAATTGGGTTAAGCGTTGAGACGTATGAGCATACATTGCAAGAAATAGAGAAATATATTGACCAAATGGTTGAAAAGCAGGAGGGAAATTCATGAGAGTAATTATCGCATCAGACCACGGTGGTATTAATTTACGTAACGAAATCATATCACTATTAGAAGAGATGAACATTAACTATGAAAATATCGGCTGTGATTGTGAAGGATCTGTCGATTATCCAGATTATGGTATTCCAGCAGCTGAACGTGTTGCAGACGGAGAGTTTGACTACGGTATTTTAGTTTGCGGCACAGGGATCGGCATGACGATCTCAGCTAATAAAGTAAAAGGCGTTCGTTGCGCTTTAGTACACGATGTCTTCAGTGCAAAAGCAACACGTCAACACAATGACGCAAACGTGATCGCACTAGGCGAACGTGTCGTTGGACCAGGATTAGCCCGCGAAATCGTGTCGCACTTCTTAACTGAAGAGTATGAAGGTGGACGTCACGCTAATCGCGTCGAAAAAATTAAAGCATATGAAGAACAATAATGATAAAGGAATCGTCGGATGAAAAGTCCGGCGATTTTTTATAGAGTTTTGGTGGAAGATGATGGATTATCAGCGAAAATTTTATTATTCCGGCGATTTTTTCGATATTCCGGCGAAAATCTCATTATTCCGGCGAAAATCAAAATAATCCGGCGAAACGGTGCCATAATCCGGCGAACGCCGAATTATTCACCCCTGGATAACTTTTTCAACAGTCCAAGCAGAAAGCATATACCTTTATCAGTCTTTTTGTTATACTTTAAATAGATGTTTTCCTCGTAAATTGGAGGGATGGTTATGACATTACAAAAGCTACAACAAGACTTTCATAAGATCATGACCGATTGGAAGCAATCTAATGTCGTTAAAAGCGGGCAAGTAATGGTCGTCGGCTGTTCAACGAGTGAAATTGCAGGTGAAACAATCGGCTCAGCTGGAAGTACTGAAATTGCTGAAGTGTTGCACACACAGTTGAAAGCGTTTCAACAAGAGATGGACGTGTATGTCGTCTATCAATGTTGCGAACATTTAAACCGCGCCATTGTTATGGAGCGAGCGTTACAACAAAAGCTAGGCATAGATGAAGTAAGCGCCGTACCACACCCAGCTGCAGGAGGGTCTATGGCAGCATATGCTTATGGAAAAATGGACGACCCTGTTTTAGTCGAGCACATCAAGGCGGATTTAGGCATGGATATTGGTGACACGTTGATTGGAATGCACTTAAAACACGTCGCAGTCCCAATGCGCTTTTCTAAAAAATCACTCGGCGATGCTCATGTAACATTTGCTTACACGCGCCCGAAATTAATCGGTGGAAACCGCGCAATCTACCAATAAACTAATAACCTAGTAAAAGTGCCATTTGGCTCAATATAAATACATAGGGAGGCTTTACATATGACACATTTGCACAACCAATTAAACGAAGTAGACCCAGAAATGCTAGAAGCGATTAACAAAGAGAAAAACCGTCAACACGACAAAATTGAACTCATTGCTTCTGAAAACTTTGTATCTGAAGCTGTTATGGAAGCGGCAGGCTCTGTTTTAACGAATAAATACGCTGAAGGCTATCCTTCACGTCGTTATTACGGCGGTTGTGAGTATGTCGATATTGCTGAAGACTTAGCGCGCGACCGTGCGAAAGAACTATTTGGTGCAGACCATGCAAACGTTCAGCCTCACTCAGGAGCACAAGCGAATATGGCTGTATACTTCGCTGCACTTAAGCCAGGCGATACCATTTTAGGGATGAACTTAAACCACGGTGGCCACTTAACACACGGTAGCCCGGTAAATTTCAGTGGTAAACTTTACAACGTCGTTGACTATGGTGTTGATGAAAACTCTGAAACAATCGACTACGATGCTGTGTTAGCAAAAGCTAAAGAAGTCGAACCGAAAATGATCGTCGCTGGTGCATCCGCATACCCACGCGAAATCGACTTCAAAAAGTTCCGCGAAATTGCTGATGAAGTAGGCGCGTACCTATTAGTTGATATGGCACACATCGCAGGCTTAGTTGCTGCTGGCTTACACCAAAGCCCAGTACCACACGCACATTTTGTAACGACGACAACACATAAAACGTTACGCGGTCCACGCGGTGGCTTAATTTTATGCCAAGAAGAATTTAAGAAAAAGATCGACAGCAACGTATTCCCAGGTATGCAAGGTGGTCCACTCATGCATATCATCGCTGCAAAAGGTGTAGCGTTTAAAGAAGCGCTAGAGTCATCATTCAAAGACTATTCTCAAAAGGTGATCGACAACGCTAAACGCCTTGGCGAATCGTTGAAAAAAGAAGGTATTCGTTTAGTATCTGATGGGACAGACAACCATCTATTATTACTAGACGTTCGTCCGTTAAATTTAACAGGAAAAGTAGCTGAAGCGGCACTTGATGAAGTCGGTGTTACTACGAATAAAAACACGATTCCCTTTGATCCTGAAAGCCCATTTGTCACAAGCGGTGTTCGAATCGGTACAGCAGCCGTAACATCACGTGGCTTTGGCGACGCAGAAATGGATGAAATTGCATCCATCATTGCTTTTACATTAAATAATCATGAAGATGAAGGCAAATTAGAAGAAGCTAAAGCACGCGTTCAAGCGCTAGCTGACAAGTTCCCAATGTATAAGTAATATAAAAAGTGGTGAGTTAAATCACCACTTTTTGTGTGCTTACATTTAATTAATTTCGCTTATATTAAAAATATAAGTTGCATATAGCGACAGTTTTCGCTACAATTCAAGAGATATTTTAAAAAGGAGCTGTTCGTTTTGGGTAAAGTTTACGTATTTGACCATCCTTTAATTCAACACAAACTCACATACATTCGTGACAAAAATACGGGTACAAAAGCATTCCGCGAGCTCGTCGATGAAGTATCAGCATTAATGATGTTTGAAATTACACGCGAATTACCGTTAGAAGAAGTTGAAGTAGAGACACCAGTCGCTACAGCAAAATCAAACGTCTTAGCAGGTAAGAAGCTAGGGATTATTCCAATCCTACGTGCCGGATTAGGTATGGTTGACGGCATCGTCGATTTAGTTCCAGCAGCGAAAATTGGCCACGTTGGACTTTACCGCGACCCAGAAACATTAATGCCAGTCGAATACTACATCAAGTTACCATCTGACATTCATGAACGTGAATTAATCGTGACCGACCCAATGCTAGCAACAGGTGGTTCAGCGATCGAAGCGATCCACTCATTGAAAAAGCGCGGCGCAACACACATTAGATTAATGTGCTTAATTGCAGCACCAGAAGGCGTTGAAGCCGTACAAGAAGCACACCCTGACATCGACATTTACGTTGCAGGTTTAGACGAAAAACTAAACGAAAAAGGTTACATCATCCCAGGACTAGGCGACGCAGGAGACCGTCTATTTGGAACGAAGTAATTGTTAAAAAAGCAGTAGCCACGAGCTGCTGCTTTTTTCTTTTTAGGAAAGCTTAAATGTCGGACAAAACCCACTTAATGTCGGACGAAGCAGCATAAATGTCGGACAAACTCCACTTAATGTCGGACGTAACGCCATAATTGCCGAACGAACCACACTTAATGTCGAACACGCCCCATTAATCCCGAACAAACCTTCTACATAAAACGCATTGTTTTCCTTTTTTTGTATAAACTAACTTAAATCGGAGGGATTCATATGCGTTTACTCATTTCACTCACATTTTTCATGTTGCTTTTCAGTCAAAATGCAAATCACTCTCACGCAGATGCAGACGTTTGGATCGTTGAAGTGGATGAAAACCCAGAAGTCGTAGTAGAAAATATTGAGCGTGACTATCCTTTTGTTGAGATTTTATATACATATGACACATTGCTTCAAGCAGTAGCGGTAAAAGGTGCTGAGCGTTATATCGAAGAGTTACATCAAGAAGAATGGGTACAACATTACTCAAAAGCTACCACATACACAGCACCGCAAATTCAAAATACGACAAGCCCAACGCAAATGCCTGACTACCATGACAATCAACACCCATACACAGGAAAAGGGGTCAAAATCGGCGTGATCGACACAGGGATTGACTATAACCACCCTGACCTCACCGAAAATTACAAAGGTGGATTTGATGCAGTTGATTTTGACGGGGACCCGATGGAGACAACGGCGGATGAAGGAATGCCGACGAACCATGGGACGCATGTAGCAGGTATTATTGCAGCCAATGGTAATCTAAGAGGTGTGGCACCAGATGCTGAGATTTATGCTTATAGAGCACTTGGGCCAGGTGGTTCAGGCACATCGGCTCAAGTACTAGCGGCATTAGAGCAAGCAGTCAAAGACGGAATGGACATTATAAATCTATCGCTAGGCACTGACGTGAACAGTCCTGATTATCCGATGGCTCAAGCCGTTAACAAAGCATTCGAATTAGGTGCCGTCATTGTTGCCGCTAACGGTAATAGCGGGCCAGAAGATTGGACAGTAGCATCACCCGCAACGGCGAAAAACGCGATTTCTGTCGGCGCAGCTTACACAGAAATCGAACTACCTTTTATTCAAGTGTTCGATGAAGAATCGATTCCAATAAGACCAATCCCGTATAGCGAACCGTGGAACTTTACGCAAAAACACCCAATTGAGCACATTGAAACGTTAGAACAACTACCTTCATCGATCCATGACCGAATCGTCATCATTGAAAAAAAGCATTACCAATACGGTGAAATCGTGAGTGAAATTTCGCAAAAAGGCGCATCTGCCGTCATTATCTACGGCAAAGAAGAAGATGACCCCAACACGTGGGACTGGATCCTCTCGCCATTACCTGTTGCTTATATAACAAAAGAAGAAGCAGAAAAGCTCTTAACTAACGAAACATGGTTAGACACCGTCTATTTAAAAGATGAGAATAATATTGCTTCTTTCAGCGCCCGTGGCCCAGTAACGGCCGATTGGACGATCAAGCCTGACCTCATAGCTCCAGGTGTCGATATTGTTAGCACAGTACCAGATGGATATGCTGCATTCCAAGGGACAAGTATGGCTGCACCTTATGTTGCTGGCGTTTTAGCTTTACTAAAAGAACAAGAGCCTTACGCTAGCCCACAAACGTTAAAAGAAAAATTACTTACCGCAACGACACCATTTGAACAAGATCCAAGCAGTCAAGGTAGTGGGTTTATACAAATGGATAACCTTCCAGATCAACAATACCGAATTGAAAATGAAGCCATAAACTTAGGAAAAGTCACTAATTCAACTAAAAACCATAAACATACATTAACGATTCATAATGAAAGTGAAGAACCATTAAACGTCACTTGGAACATGCCACGAAGACAGAGTGGGTTAAATTGGAATATACCGCTAACGACGACAGTAGAAGGCTTGTCTCAAGTTAATTTTGAAATCGCTATCAATTTTCAACAAAAATTATTAAAAAAGGGTGTTCATGAAGGGTATATTTCATTAGAATTGAATGGTGAGGATAAATATCTTCCTTATTTATTTATCCACGACACAGCAGACTACCCAAGGATTACTGGACTAGAAATCGAAGCACCACCTTTTGACGAAGAAGAGCTGCAAATGAAACTATATATAGCTGAAGAAATTAAAGCGCTTACAATTGAGCTCTTTGACCAAGACTTGGTCAGTCAAGGTGTCGTCTTAGAAAGTGAAAGTATTTCGCAAGGTACGTTTGAAAAGTCACTCAACAAGAAAGACTTAGAAAGTGGTATTTACGAGGCAGTGATTGAGGTTGTTGACGATCAAAATAACACCTTATATCAGTCAAAACAAATAATGATTCCATAAGTCTATAACATTGTCAAAAAGTTGCCTTAAAATCATCACAAAACCAATTGACTTATACAGGGTGCTATTGTATGCTATTTTAGTGTGGAATGGTTAGGTTAAAAGGCGAAAAAAGTTGAAAAAAGTCATCTTTTTTGGTCTATAAAAATCATTCTAATCTTAGTGAATTTGTCTGAAATTCTGTGATAGGTAGGTAAAATTTATGAAGCATCCACTTAGAGGGATGGCGATTACAACCGCGATTCTCAGTCATTTATCAGGCGCGACTATTGTTGGGATTTTTCTCGGCAGGTGGCTTGATGGTTACTTTCAGACAAGTCCTCTTTTTTTATTAGTAGGGTTATTTTTAGGGTTAGCCGCTGGTGTATATGGAACGATTACACTAGTCAATAAGTTATTAGGAGACGACGCATCATGACATATTACAAAATCATGGTCAACCGTCAACGTAAATGGATGCTCTACCTGTTAGCCATTTCAGTTGCAGGTTGGGGATTTACAGACTATGAAACAATCTTCGCTAGTCTTTTTTTTGGACAAGCTATCGGATTTTTTAACTTATACTTAATGCAAAAGAAGATTGACGTAGTCGGAGGAAAAGCGGCTAATAACCAAACAGCGAAGTCGTTTGGAACTGTTTCACGGTTTGCAGGAGCGGCATTACTCGTTGTGGTTGTCTTAAGATTTCCTGAACATTTTCATTTAATCGCTGCCATTGTAGGTTTAATGACACCTTACATTGTCATTATGATAGATTTTATTATCCATCACAAAGAGACTACCACTACGAAAAGGGGTGAATGATGTGGATCACGGTTCTCCTATGATCGAAGATGTCTTTGGGATAAGTTGGCTAGACTTTAACCTATCAAACGTCCTTATGACATTTGTTGCGTCCGTAATTGTTTTCTTAATAGCAGTGATCGCTAGTCGCAACTTGCAACGAAAACCGACGGGATTCCAAAATTTCATGGAATGGGTCGTCGACTTCGTTAAAGGCATGATCTCGAGTACAATGGATTGGAAAACTGGTAAACAGTTTCTTCCGTTGGCAATCACACTACTCATGTACATCTTTATTGCCAATGTTCTTGGTATTATGTTCATGGTAGAATACAACGGTGATTTATGGTGGAAATCGCCAACAGCTGACCCAGGAGTTACGTTAACGCTTGCTGTAATGGTAGTAGCTTTAACACATTATTTTGGGGTTAAGCTTAAAGGTGGTAAAGGTTATGTAAAAGATTTCTTTTCACCAATTCCTATTTTATTTCCATTGAAAATTGTCGAAGAGTTTGCCAATACATTGACGTTAGGTATGCGTCTTTACGGTAATATCTTCGCAGGTGAGGTGCTATTAGCTTTATTAGTTAGTTTAATGGCATCAGGTGCATTGGAAGCAGCAGCAGGTTTCTTACCAATGTTGCTATGGCAAGGATTTAAGCTATTCATTAGTGGTATCCAAGCATTTATTTTCGTTATGTTAGCTATGGTTTATATGTCCCACAAAGTGAGTCATGACCATTAAGCTTTATAGAAAAGATTTAAACAAAATTTATTAGATACTTAGAGGAGGATTATAAAATGGAATTTTTAGCAGCTGCATTAGCGGTAGGTTTAGCGGCACTAGGTGCTGGTATTGGTAACGGTTTAATCGTAAGTCGTACAGTAGAGGGGATCTCACGTCAACCAGAATTACGTGGTGCTCTACAAACAACAATGTTCATCGGTGTTGCCCTAGTAGAAGCGGTACCGATTATCGCGGTAGTTATTGCATTTATGGTTATGTAATAAGTCTTTTATTACATGACATGATCATAATGGCGAAGTGACTTTAATGAAACTTCGCCATTCCTTTATGTTAGTTTGTGAAAGGATGAAATAAAAGGAAACGTAACTTTCGCGAATGAGCGTTAACATCGTTTTTCCTTTTAAGCCTTATATAGATGAATAGGCGAAAGGAGTGAAGGCTTTGTTAGACCCACGTTTATTTATTTTAAACGCAGAAATTGGATTTAATGCAGGCGATATGATCGTACAACTAGTAATGTTCGTCATTCTACTAGCACTTATTACGAAGTTCGCTTGGCGTCCATTAATGAACGTCATGCAAGAGCGTGAACAACATGTCGCAAATGAAATAGATACAGCTGAGAAAAACAGACAAGAATCTGAACGTTTAATGAAAGAAGCACAAGACGAGTTAAAAGGCACTCGTACAAACGCTCAAAAGATTATTGATGACGCTCGTCAAACAGCTAAATCTGAAGAAGCAGAGATGATTAAAGCTGCAAAATCAGAAGCAGAGCGCATTAAAGAAAGTGCACGCCTAGAAATCGAGCAAGAGAAAGAGCGTGCTGTTCAAGCATTACAAGAACAAGTTGGTACATTATCTGTACAAATTGCAAGCAAAGTAATCGAGAAAGAATTAACTGTGGATGAACAAGAAAAGCTAATTAACGAATACTTAGAAAAAGTAGGCGAGAGCAAATGAGTAATTCAGCAGTAGCGAATCGATATGCAATAGCTTTGTTTGACATTGGAACAGAGAAGTCTAACTTACCACAGTTAGAAGAAGAGTTGAATGCCGTAATTGAAGTATTCAACCAAGACAAAAAGCTTAATGCTTTCTTTGATAATCCACGTGTTTCAAAAGATGAAAAGAAAAACTTCATCCGTGAAGTGTTCAAAAGCTTTTCTCAAGAGACAGTCAATTTATTACTCGTCTTAACAGATAAAAGCCGAATGAACTCATTAAAACAAATCGTAAAGTCTTTTGTCGACATGAAGAATGAAGCAAGAGGCATTGCAGAAGCTGATGTATATTCTGTTCGTGCTTTAACTGAAGAAGAACAACAACAAATCCAAGATGTTTTTGCGAAAAAGTTGAATAAAAACACCCTTCGTATTAATAATATTGTCGATCAGTCAATTCTTGGTGGTCTTAAAGTACGCGTTGGTAACCAAATCTTTGATGGTACGGTTGCTAGAAAGCTAAAACGCATTGAACAGAGTGTCGTCTCTGCAAACAAGTAAAGATAGGGGTGAAATGGATGAGCATCAAAGCTGAAGAAATAAGTGCGCTTATTAAGCAGCAAATTGAAAACTATGACTCTGATATAGAAGTAAATGATGTCGGTACTGTAATCGAAATCGGTGACGGTATCGCACGTGTTCATGGTCTAGATCACGTTATGTCAGGTGAGCTTGTTGAATTCTCTAACGGTGTTATGGGAATGGCGCAAAACCTTGAAGAGAATAACGTTGGTGTCGTAATCCTAGGACCATTCACAGAAATTCGTGAAGGTGATGAAGTTCGCCGCACAGGTCGTATTATGCAAGTCCCTGTAGGTGACGAACTAATCGGACGTGTTGTTAACTCATTAGGTCAACCAGTTGACGGTAACGGCCCAATTGAATCAACAAAAACGCGTCCAATCGAAGCGAAAGCACCTGGCGTAATGGATCGTAAATCAGTTGATGAACCATTACAAACAGGTATTAAAGTAATCGACTCAATGGTACCAATCGGTCGTGGTCAGCGTGAGCTAATCATTGGTGACCGTCAGACAGGTAAGACATCCATTGCGATCGATACCATTCTTAACCAAAAAGAAGAAGATGTAATCTGTATTTATGTATCGATTGGTCAAAAAGACTCTACTGTAAGTGGTGTTGTTGAAACACTACGTCAGCACGGAGCTCTTGACTACACAATCGTAGTTAATGCTGGTGCGTCTGAACCTGCTCCATTACTATACCTAGCTCCTTATGCTGGTGTATCAATGGGTGAAGAATTCATGTACAACGGTAAGCACGTATTAGTTGTATACGATGACTTATCGAAGCAAGCGGCAGCATACCGTGAGCTTTCATTACTACTACGTCGCCCACCAGGCCGTGAAGCATTCCCAGGAGATGTATTCTTCCTACACTCTCGTTTACTAGAGCGTGCAGCGAAATTAAGTGACGATAAAGGTGGCGGTTCTTTAACTGCACTACCATTCGTTGAAACACAAGCTGGTGACATTGGTGCGTATATTCCAACAAACGTAATCTCAATTACTGACGGACAGATCTTCTTACAATCTGATCTTTTCCACTCAGGTGTACGCCCAGCGATTAACCCTGGTCTATCTGTATCACGTGTAGGTGGTTCAGCTCAGATTAAAGCGATGAAGAAAGTAGCAGGTACGCTACGTCTAGACTTAGCATCATTCCGTGAGCTAGAATCTTTCGCACAGTTCGGGTCTGACTTAGATAAAGCAACACAAGCTAAACTTGACCGTGGTCAACGTACAGTTGAAATCCTAAAGCAAGGTTTACACCAACCACAACGTGTTGAGTACCAAGTTGCCATTATCTATGCATTAGTTAACGGATTCCTAGACGACATTCCAGTAGAAGATGTTGTACGTTTTGAAGAAGAGCTACATGCTTACTTAAAGCAACATGGTTCTGAACTTCTAAACCACATCCGTGAAACAGGTAATCTACCTGAAAAAGATGAATTTAATAAAGTAGTTAGTGATTTCAAAAATACATTTGTCGTTTCTGAATAATAAAGAAACAAGTCTCTATAAAAAGGTGGTGAGACGTTGTGGCATCTTTACGTGATCTAAAAGCGAGAATTAGTTCGACTTCAAACACGAAACAGATTACGAAAGCAATGGAAATGGTGTCAGCTTCGAAACTGAATAAAGCAGAAGACAATGCTAAAGCATTCGTTCCATACATGAAAAAAATTCAAGAAGTTGTGGCAAGTATTGCAACTGGCAATATCGATGTTGACCACCCAATGCTTATTTCACGACCTGTAAAAAAGACAGGTTATATCGTAATCACTTCAGACCGTGGTCTTGCTGGTCCTTACAACACAAATGTGTTACGTAAGTTGTATCAGACAATTGAAGAGCGCCATCAATCTAAAGATGAATATGTCATAATCCCAATAGGTAAAGTAGGTCGTGATTTCTGTAAAAAACGTGATCTACCAATTGCACACGAAGTTACAGGTTTACCAGACCAGCCGAGCTTTGCTGAGATTAAAGACATTGCAAACTATGCTGTAAACTTGTTTGCTGATGAAGAAGTTGATGAATTGAACCTATTCTACAACCACTTTATTAGTGCGATCAGTCAGGAAGTGACAGAGACGAAAGTACTCCCACTTAATGATATTGATGTCGGCGAAAAACAAAGCAGCATGTATGAGTATGAGCCAAACCAAGAACAAATTTTAGAAACACTACTGCCACAATATGCTGAAAGCCTTGTGTATGGTGCCTTATTAGACGGTAAGGCAAGTGAACACGCATCAAGAATGACAGCGATGCGTAACGCTACTGACAATGCAGAAGATATCATCGATGAGCTAACACTTTCTTATAACCGTGCACGTCAGGCAGCCATTACTCAAGAAATTTCAGAGATTGTAAGTGGTGCAGCAGCACTTGAATAGAACGTTTTTGGATATGAGCAGTTAGGAGGGAAAAGGATGAGTAACGGACGTATAACACAGGTTATGGGACCGGTAGTAGACGTAAAATTCGAAAGCGGCCAATTACCTGAAATTTATAACGCCCTAATCGTACAAGGTGAAAGTGAAACGGACTTAGTACTAGAAGTTGCTTTACACCTTGGCGACGATGCAGTTCGTACGATCGCGATGGACTCTACCGATGGTCTAATCCGTGGTATGGAAGTAGAAAATACAGGTGCTCCAATCAGTGTACCTGTAGGTAATGACACTCTAGGTCGTGTGTTTAACGTAACAGGTGGACATATTGATTTAGCAGAGCCAGTATCGGAAGAAACACGCCGTGATCCAATCCACCGTCAAGCTCCTAAGTTTGAAGACTTAGCGACTGAAACACAAATCCTTGAAACAGGTATTAAAGTAGTAGACTTATTAGCACCTTACGTAAAAGGTGGTAAGATTGGTTTATTCGGTGGTGCAGGTGTAGGTAAAACAGTACTAATCCAGGAGCTTATTAACAACATCGCCCAAGAGCACAGCGGGATCTCAGTTTTCGCAGGTGTAGGTGAGCGTACTCGTGAAGGTAACGACCTTTACTACGAAATGAGCGACTCTGGAGTAATTAAGCAGACAGCAATGGTATTCGGTCAGATGAACGAACCACCAGGTGCTCGTATGCGTGTAGCATTAACAGGTCTAACAATGGCAGAATACTTCCGTGATGAAGAAGGACAAGACGTACTTCTATTCATCGATAATATCTTCCGCTTTACTCAGGCGGGTACAGAAGTATCAGCCCTACTAGGCCGTATGCCATCAGCCGTTGGTTACCAGCCAACACTATCAACAGAGATGGGTCAATTACAGGAACGTATCACATCTACTAAAACAGGTTCGATTACGTCGATCCAAGCTGTATACGTACCTGCCGATGACTATACAGACCCGGCTCCTGCAACAACTTTCGCTCACTTAGACGCAACAACTAACTTAGAGCGTAAGTTATCAGAGCAAGGAATCTACCCAGCGGTAGACCCACTATCATCAACTTCTCGTGCACTTGACCCACACATCGTTGGTGATGAACACTATGATGTTGCGCGTGAAGTACAGAAAACTTTACAGCGTTATAAAGAATTACAAGATATCATTGCAATCCTAGGTATGGACGAGCTAACAGAAGACGATAAGCAAACTGTAAACCGTGCACGTCGTATACAGTTCTTCTTATCTCAAAACTTCCACGTTGCTGAGCAGTTCACAGGCCAGCCAGGTTCATACGTACCGGTTCAAGAAACTGTTAAAGGATTCAGAGAGATTCTTGATGGTAAGTATGACGACTTACCAGAAGATGCGTTCCGTCTAGTTGGACGTATTGAAGAAGTAGTAGAAAAAGCTAACGAAATGGAACAATAATGGGACTTTAAGCGGCAGCTTACTGTCGCTTAAATAGTGCCCAAGGAGGGGTAAGATTGAAAACACTAACTGTGAGTGTTGTCACTCCTGACGGCCCTGTACTAGAAGAGTCATATGATATGGTGAGTGTTAGAGCAGAAGGTGGCGAACTGGGAATCTTACCAGGTCACATCCCATTAGTTGCTCCTCTAACCATTAGTGCAGTTCGACTAAAGAAACAAGGCAATACGGATTATGTAGCTGTAAGTGGTGGCTTTTTAGAAGTACGTCCTGATCAAGTCACAATCTTAGCACAAGCTGCAGAAAATCCTTCTGATATTGATGTAGACCGTGCAGAAGCTGCAAAACAGCGTGCTGAAGAGCGTCTTAATGAAACAAAATCAGAGGAGATCGATTTCACACGTGCGAAGTTAGCATTACAACGTGCTACAAATCGCCTAGAAGTAGTTAACAACAAATAAGATCTGGCCTTAAGGTCAGATCTTTTTTCCACTTTATCTAACAAATATTTTTTGCAATACATATAGAAAAGTTTATATTTCCGTGTCGATATTTCCTGGGTAATGCACATAATTGTCATTAATTGCTATACAAAATTTAACAAAGAGGTGTTATGATGTTTATAGATAATGCTGTAGATGCTTTAATAGGTATGGCATCACATATAATATTTATCATACTAGCGTGGAAAGCGTTAGAATCAATTAATATACAAGCTTTATTTAAAAAGAATAAAGAAACAGAAAGTAAAATCTTATTAATTTTCTTGACGGTTGCCTTAGGTACAACCGTAAGTAATTTCTTTTTAGATTTCATTAACTGGTCACAACAATTGTCTTACTTTTTATAAGTAAACTGTCGAAACTTTTAATGTTTAAAATAACAAGGCATGGACCATCCTTCTAACAAAGGGGGAAGCGTCCATGCGATTCTTGTTCGTGTTAATGTCAGTTTTATTAATGAGTCAAGTCATAATCTACCAATCTAGTAATCAAGCAGCAACTACTTCAGATTTTGAGGTTTTAGCCGATTATGTAATAGAACAAGGTTGGGATGTTCAGTCATTTAATGTAACGATGAAGTTAAATGGTGATCAAGATGAAATTTTAAACCTAAAAAATGTTTTAAATGAACAAATTAAGGTTAAATACCCTCATAAAGGGGGTATTTATGACGAAACGTTATATACAGTTGAAGTCAGTCATAACACATTGCAATTAGTGTATCGAATAAGCGGTGAGCAATGGAGTGAACACATATACTCTGAAACGATTGACCGCTTTAATGAACTCAGTTTAAACCAATTCTTTGAAAATGGTAAAGTATACTCATGTTTTCAGTCAAACATAAGTGGTAGTATAGATAGTAATTTGTTACTAAACGACATTAAAGAGGACTTGCAACTAGAATTCAAGAATAAAATGATAGAAGAACAACTGTCTGTCTTTAGTGGATATACAAAACAAATAAAAGAATTTGTCCCATTACAAGATGAAAAAATGAATGTTCAATTAGCTATTCGTGAAGAGGATCATGGAAAAAATACAGTTACAATCGGAACACCTATCCTCCTAATTGAATATTAAATAACATACGGACTATCGACACGGAGGGAAAGATATTGGATAAGATCATCGTATCTGGAGGTAATAGATTAACTGGCACTGTCAAAGTTGAAGGTGCTAAAAATGCTGTCTTACCTGTTATCGCAGCAAGCATTATGGCAAGTGAAGGAAAGACGACGTTAAAACAAGTTCCCACATTAGCTGATGTGGATACAATTAGTGAAGTACTACGTTATATGAATGTGAATGTACTACGTGAAGAGAATACGTTGCATATAGATGCGGCGAATGAACTAAAAACTAAAACACCTTTTGAATATGTACGCAAAATGCGAGCGTCCGTTTTAGTTTTAGGACCTTTATTAGCAAGGTATGGTCATGCAAAAGTGGCGATGCCAGGTGGTTGTGCAATTGGTTCAAGACCAATTGATCAACATTTAAAAGGACTTGAAGCTATGGGGGCGACCATTGAAGTAGGAAACGGTTATGTAGAAGCATTTGCTAATGGCCGTTTACACGGAGCACGCATTTATTTAGATTTTCCTAGTGTAGGTGCTACTGAAAACTTAATGATGGCTGCAGCATTAGCGGAAGGCACTACCATTATGGAAAACTGTGCCCGTGAACCTGAAATTATTGACTTAGCTAATTACATTAACCAAATGGGTGGTAAAGTCGTAGGCGCTGGAACTGAAACGATTCGTATCGAAGGCGTTGCACAATTAAAAGGTGTAGAACATACCATTATTCCTGATCGTATTGAAGCAGGCACGTTCATGGTAGCTGGTGCTATTACAGGTGGCGACATCATCGTTGAAGGCGCAATTCCAGCTCATTTACGATCGCTTATTGCGAAAATGAAAGAAATGGGCATTCAAATTGAAGAATATGACAACAGTGTTCGCGTAATTGGAACGGACTTATTAAAACCAATTGATATTAAAACATTACCATACCCAGGTTTTCCAACTGACCTTCAAGCTCAGTTGATGACTTTAACTATGAAGGCACATGGCACAAGTGTGCTTACTGAGACAGTGTTTGAAAACCGTTTTATGCACGTTGAAGAATTTAGACGTATGAATGCTAAAGCTAAAATAGAAGGCCGTAGTGCCATCGTTGAAGGACCAGTTACCCTTCAAGGTGCAGAAGTATCAGCAACAGACCTTCGCGCAGCAGCAGCATTAATCTTAGCTGGTTTAGTTTCAGAAGGACGCACAGTCGTAACTGAACTTAAACACTTAGATCGCGGTTATGTAGATTTTGTAGGCAAACTTAAAGGAATCGGCGCTGACATTGAACGTATTTATGAAGAAAATCAAAATCCAGCAAATGATTCTATAATCCAATCTAGTTAATAATCAAATTCATAGAATAAAAGAGGAAGCGAGTGTTTGCTTCCTCTTTTATTTTGTCCAATTATATTTAGGGATAGGGCATATTTTTGTTCATAATTTTTTCAAGAACCTCCTCATTTTTTACGTTCTATTAAACTTCCTACCCGAATAAGAATGTTAATAGAAGTCAATATTCATTTACTGAAGGAGGATTTTACATTGAAACGACAAGGATTGATCCTAGGAATCATTTTACTAGCCGTTATTACAATCATTCCGAGTTTAATCGTCATACCTTTCGCAGAAGCAGCTACAGAAAATGGTCATATCAATATCGAACAATCAACTGAACATGTGTCGACTACTGGCGGAGAAGACGGAATTATGGTCAACGTGCTAAGAGAAAGCACTGACGCGATTGAAACAGTACCGCTTGAAGATTATGTCGCATTAGTAGTGGCTTCTGAAATACCAGCTGACTTTGAGATGGAAGCACTGAAAGCACAGGCATTAGCCGCAAGAACTTATGTCGTACAGCGGCTCATTCACGGATCAGATGAAGAATATCACGTGACTGACACTGTCGACCACCAAGTGTTTCAATCTGAAAGCGAACTAAGAGAAGCGTGGGGCGTGAACTACTCTGGTAATATGGGGAAAATCAATCAAGCTGTCCAAGAAACATCAGGCGAAATTATTACTTATGATGGAACCCCAATTACAGCAGCATTTTTCTCAACAAGTAATGGCTATACTGAAAATGCTGAAGATTATTGGCAAAATGAAATCCCATATTTAAGAAGTGTTTCAAGCCCATGGGATGAACAATCACCAGTATACCGAGATCAAGAAATATTCGCCTATAGCGAAGTGTTGCATTTACTCGGATTGTCAGGCAATACATTCGATGTCTCTAATATAGTAAGAACAGATAGCAACCGTGTCAAAGAACTCGTCATTAACGGGGAGACTTTTTCAGGAAGAGAAGTTAGGGAAAAGCTTGGCTTGCGCTCAAACGACTTTTCGATCGAAGCCGAAGCAGATCACATTATATTTAAAACAAACGGATACGGACACGGTGTCGGGATGAGCCAATACGGCGCAAACGGCATGGCTCAATCAGGCAACTCATACCAAGATATTGTCCAACACTATTATCAAGACGTCCAAATTGAATCAATCGAAACCATTTTATAAAGCTGACCCACCTTGATTTTAAGGTGGGTTTTGCATGTTCATCACACTCAAATCATTAGACAAAAGTATATTTTGTCCTAAAAACAACACTTTACTCACGTTTTTTAGAAAATTTTTCTTATTCCATGTATATAATTTGTCATTTCGGTTCAGAATGGTTGCTGAGGTGATGAAAAATGAATGAAAAGGAAAGAAGGACTTTCCGCGAATCGAAGTGGAAAAAGCTCACACGCCAACGCTGGTTCTATCCAACGCTTTACATTACATTAGTGACTGTCGTGTTAGCAGGGGTATTGATTTATCAGATGACTGGAACTGATGAGGCAGAACAAAATGATCACAACTGGCAAGTCGAACAAAACGACCTCATCGAACACCAGGAACAAAATGCTGATGAGGCTGAGCCGGTAGTAGCAGATCAAGAAGATTTGGTTCTTCCAGTATTACTAGGAGACCGCACAGAAATCATAACTAACTTCTACGACGTCAACGCATCTGCTGAAGAGCAGGAAGATGCATTAATTTTCTACAACAACCGATACTACCAAAGCCAAGGTGTTGATATTACATCAACAGATGGCGAACCATTTGAAGTCATCGCAGCATTAAGTGGTACAGTTGTTGAAGTTAAAGAAGACCAACTACTTGGTCAAACAGTTGAAATTGAACACGAAGGCGAACGCATGACAGTCTACGCAAGCTTATCTGAAATTGATGTTGAAGCAGGCGACGAAGTAAGTCAAGGCGACAAACTTGGTGTCTCAGGCGAAAATGTTTACTCAGGCCCTGATGTGAGCAAAGTACACTTCCAATTAATTGAAGATGGTGAACCTGTAAATCCAGGATTCCAATAAAACAGTAAGCCATCACCCATTTAAAAGCCCCGTCATTGTACGGGGCTTTTATTTTGATTTTAAGGAGAATTGACGATTGAGAGAGGGGGATGGCGCTCGTGCATTCTATTTTGGCGCTCGCACAACTTTTATCCCTCAAACAAAATTGTAGCACCCCAGAAATTTATCAGCACTCAGCCTCAACTTATCAGCGTTCACCAAAATTTATCAGCGCTCAGCCCGAACTTATCAGCGCTCACGAAAATTTATCAGCGCTCAGCCCGAACTTATCAGCACTCAGCCTCAACTTATCAGCGCTCACAAAATCGCTCCCCCCACTCATATTCTCCAAATCTATGCATATAATTCTACGAGCAAAAACTCAGCTCTCACTTGGCATTAAATCGCTTTCTGTAAATCACGTTTGTGTATCATATTCCTTTAGTGCAGTGAATAAAATGTACTATCTACACCTTAAGAGTGAACATCACAGGAGGCGAGTGATTTGCACGATTACATCAAAGAGAGAACGATCAAGATTGCTGAGCATTTATTGGATTCGCGTAATACTGTTCGCGCGATCGCAAAAGAGTTTGGTGTTTCAAAAAGTACGGTCCATAAAGATCTTACCGAACGCTTACCGGACATTAATCCCGCCTTAGCAAAGGAAGTTAAAGAAGTGCTTGACTACCACAAGTCAATAAGGCATCTGAGAGGTGGTGAGGCAACGAAAAAGAAGTACAGAGAAAAAAGCAGTGTTTAAATAGTTGTACGAACTAATTGTCTGTCACGATACGTACGCAAGATTGTACATATAGGGGAACACCCCCCTAAACACGTGACAGGCAATTTTTTATTTTTAATCAAACGTTTGATTGATACAACAAAATCTGGTCATACACCATTTCCCCATTAGGATCGTGCCACTCTAATATCACATATATTTGCCAAATATCCTCTTCTGTCACTGGCCCACCATCGACATTATAAAAGTAGCCACCAAGTTTTGTTTCTCCCATTTCGAACTCATCGATCTCAATTTTGTTCCCATCTTTCATATGAACAGTGGTAGTTGAAATCGTCTGTTGCTCGCCATTAACATTCGCCATGACAGTATAATAAAAGTAATCTGTTTCACGGTAATCATCTTTAAACGTTAAAACGCCATCCCCAGCGATTAGCTGCATCGGTTCAATCGCGATTTGATAACGGGACAAGCTCCAGAATTCGCTTTCTCCACTTAATTCAAAAGATACAGGTTGTCCTTCTTGAATAGGGCTTCCTTCATCATTCACCATTAACAATAGAGCAACCGTTAGCAAACTAAAGAATACGACGACACCAACATTCAAAAATAGTTTCCCCATATGACATCACCTCCCTATGGACAACTCTATTAATATATAATCAAAAACTTTGATAAACATGACAAAAACTAGTTGAACTTAACGTTAACGTAAATGGTAAACTATAAATATGAGAAAATTCCGAAAACAAAAGGAGGTGCCGTCAGTGTCCTACTATTTCGATCTCCGAGCTTGCTGCACAATTTAACGTCTCGACTAGAACCATTCGCTACTATGAAGAAGTCGGTTTACTACAACCGAAGCGCAACAAAAGCGGTCATAGACAATTTACGAAAAAAGAAATGACCCAACTCCAGCTCATCTTTCGTGGCAAAAAATATGGCTTTAACCTAGAAGAAATAAAAGAAATGGTTCTCCTATTCGAAGAAGACCCTACTGGAAAAGAACAGCTTAAGCGTACGATCGAATATGGCGAGGACAAAATTCATGAAGTCTCAAAACGCATCGAAGAGCTCGAGCAAATGAAAAATGAAGTGGAGCAATTTTTGCAAGTGTTTCACGATGAGTTAAACCAATTAGAACGTCAGGAGGCATCAATGTGAGTCAAAACTTTTACACGAACGACCCATTACTGAAAAAGTTACTAAAAAAACATTTGCCCGACCATTTTTTCGATTATGCCGATCAACAGTTAACTCATTTCGGTGAACGCGTTGCAACAGACATTGATGAACGCGCTGTTCACACTGATCGAGAAGGGCAACCACAGCTTATAAAATATAACAAGATGGGTGAAGAAGTAAATGAAGTGTGGGTTAATGAAGGCTATCTAGAAACAGTCAAAGAAACGTATGAAACCGGGATCGTCGGCTACGTTCATAAAGATATTCCAGAGTTAGGTCATGCAGGCAATTACATTTACTCTTATGCGAAAGGTTATGTGTTATCACAGTCAGAGCCTGGCTTTTACTGCCCCGTTACTTTAACGATGGCAACGGCTTATTTAATCGATCACTATGCTGATGATGAGTTAAAAGAACGCTTTTTACCACACGTGTTGGCAACAGGTGATACTGAGCTTTTTGAAGGAGCGACGTTTTTAACCGAGCGTCAAGGTGGATCAGATGTCGGTGCGAATGTCGTTGAGGCGGTTGAAGAAGGTGATCATTACCGCATATATGGGGAAAAATATTTTGCGAGTAACAGTGGTATGTGCGGTGTTGCTATGGTGCTTGCCCGAATGAAAGGGGCACCAGAAGGGTCGCGCGGTTTAAGTTTATTTTTAGTCCCATGGGAAGAGAACCGGGCTGATAACAAATTATCTATTCGTCGGTTAAAAGATAAACTAGGCGTGCGAGCAGTGCCATCAGCAGAAGTCGAATTCCACGGTGCGAAAGCCTACTTAGTTGGTGATCCATCTGAAGGGTTCAAATACATGATGGAAGCTCTTAATCTATCACGCGTCTGTAACGTTGTTGCCTCTCTTGGCATTATGAGAAGAGCTTATACGGAAGCACGAGATTATGCTTTTAATCGCGATGCATTTGGAGAAAAGTTAGCAAACTACCCGATGGTCCAAGAAACACTTACACATTTGGCGACGAAGTTAGAAGTTGAAATGACAGCGACTTTTAACCTCATCGAACAATTTGACCAAGTGATGGTTAAAAATTCACAAGCAACAGATGACGACAAAGCAATGTTACGTTTACACATTGCTCTATTGAAAAAAGAAACCGCGGAACAGGCAATTGAACTCTCACACGAAGCAATCGAAATGCATGGCGGCAACGGATATATTGAAGACTTTGTCACACCACGACTGCTTCGCGATGCACAAGTTTTAACCGTTTGGGAAGGAACAGCGAATATTTTAGGGCTTGAAGTGTTGCGCTTGATCAATAAGTTTAACGTTCATGAATTATTTTTACGAGACATTAATGAGCGAATCCACCGTTTACCAGATCGAGTTACGTCACTAGCCGCACCCGTTAAAGTGGCCATCAACGACTTAATGGAATTGCTCAGTCACTTAAACGAATCAGACGAACAAACGATGCTCATGCACCCTAAACGCGTCGCTAACTTAATGACGCAAATATTAGAAGGAGTGACAGCATTAGAAATGGCAGAAGAAGATCAACGCTCCTATGCTGTTTGTGAAGTATTTTTAGAAAAAACATTTAAAAGGGAAAACAACGTCACAGACTTACCGTTAAAGCACTTTAAAACAATCGTTCAAGAAGAAAATTCACAACCTACTCAATCATAAATCAACCCACCGTCAAGCACTGGCGGTGGGTTTTTGCTTGTGCGGTAATTTGATATGCAGACGACATTGGCAACATCCGACTTTTTTCACTTTTCTTCGAGTGCAGTTGACATCCAACCTAATAGGACAAAAAGGCTGACAAACCAATTAAACTCGTCAACCACGTCCTTTTCATAAACTTTCGACAATGGTGAAAAATGACATGACACCTTAGGAAAAAAGTGATAAAATATTACAATAGATTAATTATATTTTCGTACGCCAAAATGATGGGATATAAGTCAGGGGGATTAATTTTACATGTTCGCTAGAGATATTGGGATAGACTTAGGTACAGCAAATGTTTTGATTCATGTGAAAGGAAAAGGCATTGTGTTAGATGAGCCATCGGTTGTCGCGATGGATCGCAATACAGGAAAAGTTTTAGAAGTAGGGCATGCCGCACGTCGTATGGTCGGTCGTACACCAGGAAACATCGAAGCGATTCGCCCACTTAAAGACGGTGTTATTGCAGACTTTGACGTGACAGAAGCGATGCTACGTTACTTTATAGAAAAAATTAACGTGCGCGGAATGTTTTCCAAACCACGTATTTTAGTATGTTGCCCAACGAATATTACGAAAGTTGAGCAAAAAGCGATTAAAGAAGCGGCTGAAAAGTCTGGCGGTAAGAGAATTTATTTAGAAGAAGAGCCAAAAGTAGCAGCAGTTGGCGCAGGGATGGACATTTTCCAACCGAGCGGTAACATGGTTGTCGACATTGGTGGTGGAACGACTGATATTGCCGTTTTATCAATGGGTGATATCGTAACTTCTGAATCTATCAAACTAGCTGGTGACAAATTCGATCAAGAAATTTTGCAATACATAAAGCGCAAATACAAACTATTAATCGGTGATCGAACAGCTGAAGATATTAAAATGAACGTTGCAACGGTATTCCCAGGCAACCGCGATGAATCAATGGACATTCGTGGACGTGATTTAGTGTCTGGTCTACCACGCACGATTACGGTACAGTCTGATGAGATTGAAGAAGCATTACGCGAATCTGTAAGCCTAATTGTTCAGGCAACGAAGACAGTACTTGAAGCGACACCACCAGAGTTATCAGCAGATATCATTGATCGCGGTGTCATTATTACTGGCGGTGGTGGTCTATTAAACGGAATTGACCAACTACTAGCTGAAGAGCTTAAAGTACCGGTCTTTATTGCAGAAGACCCAATGAGCTGTGTTGCAGAAGGCACAGGAATCATGCTTGAAAATATCGATAAATTACCTAAAGACAAAATCGTTTAAACAACGCTTTTTTCGGTTAAAAAGGAGGCCACACCATGCTAAGAGGTTTTAATACAGCTGGTGCAGGGATGATTGCTAATCAGCGCCATCAAGATACGTTAAGTAACAATATGTCAAATGCATTAACACCTGGTTTTAAACAAGACCGTTCAACGTTTCGTGCATTTCCAGAAATGTTAATCCAAAACGTTGAAAATAGAAACGTCCCGACAGAAAACGGGCTTAGTTTGCCACGTAACCATACAGTTGGGGCGATCAATTCTGGTACTTATTTGCAGGAAGACGTACCTTTGTTTGAACAAGGAGACGTCCGCGAAACGAGTATGCCGACAGACTTAGCACTTCAAAATGGAAACTTACCTGATGAAACAGGCTTTCTATTTTTCGAAGTAGCAAATGAAGACGGTGAAGTTCGATATACACGTAACGGCAATTTCACAGTTGATGCAGAAGGCTTTTTAACGACGAATGAAGGTTATTATGTATTAAATGAAGATGGTGAGCAGATTCAAACAGGCTCTGAAGCTTTTGAAGTAACTGAAAATGGTGAAGTCATTTCTGCTTTTGATCAAACGTTATTAGGTATTGGCTATCATCCAAATGCCAATGATTTTGTAAAAGAAGGCGAAAATTTATTTAACAATGACGGTGAAGCTGCAGTTGTTGATGCACGTGAAGCTGCAGGAGCAGACTTTCAAGTGCGACAAAATCATCTAGAATGGTCTAATGTCGACACGCAGGCAACAATGGCTGACATGACACGCGCTCATCGTATGTTCGAAATGAACCAACAAGTCGTCAGAACGTTTGATCAAAGTATGGAACTAGCCGCAAACGAAATCGGGCGTTTAAGATAGTCTAGAGGAGGCATAATCGATGCGAAACATGTTTAATGCAGCAGCAACAATGGGCCAAATGCAGCAGCGCATGGATTTAACATCTAACAATTTATCTAACATCAATAACCATGGATATAAAGCTAGAGAAGGGCAATTTTCGTCACTTTTGTATCAGCAACATGATAACATTTTAGACTATGATCAAGGTTCACCACGTCTTACACCAGATGGTATTCGTGTAGGGGCTGGTGCTCGTTTATCAAACACTAATATGAACATGACGTCAGGTACAATCGAGCCGAGTGACCGCCCATTAGATGTAGCGATCCAAGATGACTATCGGTTCTTTGTCGTTAACGCACCGACAGAGGACGGCGAAGTTGAGGAGCGTTACACACGTGCAGGTAACTTTTACCTATCTGAACAAGCAGATGGCAGTATGATGCTAACGACAAATGCTGGATACCCAGTAGAAGGTCAAGATGGTCCAATCACACTTGACGGAGAGTTTGATGATATTTCAATTAACGAATCTGGTGAGGTTGAAGTCACTAGAGATGGTGACACAGCTGTTGAAGCGACTCTCCAACTCGTTGATATTGAAAATACGAGAGTCATGGAGCCAGTTGATGCGAATTCATTTACAATAAATGAGGAAGACTTAGAAGTACCAGTTGAGGAATTAGTAGCAGAAGTTGCGCCAATTGATGCGAATTTAGCCCCTAGCGCACTAGAAGGGTCTAATGTTAACATGGCTAAGGAAATGACCGATTTACTAGAGGCCCAACGTGCTTATCAGTTTAACGCACGCTCACTATCGATCGGTGATCAAATGATGGGCTTAATTGGAAATATGAGATAGCATTAGAATCGAGGTTGTAATTATGGCTTCAGAAGATAAGCAAAATCAAAAATCGCGCAAGCTCAAAGGCGCGAAAAAGTTCAAGCCTAAAGAGAAAGAAGATACGCCAAAAGATCAATCGAAACGAAAAGCCGCCAAAGAAGAACGCAAAAAAGAGAAAAAGCAAAAAAAAGGCCGCATTCGTTATATTCCAGTTTGGTTACGCTTTGTGTTAGCTATTGTCTTAAGTATCGCCGCTTTAGCAATTGGTATGATGGTCGGTTATGGAGTCATAGGTGAAGGTGATGAGCCAAGTTCCGTTCTTGACCGTTCATTATGGGAAAACTTATATGATTATATAAAAGGAAAATAAAATTTCTATTGCCTAATCTAGGAGGATCTTTATGTTAGATATCGAACAAATTAAAGAGATTATCCCACATCGTTATCCTTTTTTACTCGTTGATCAAGTAACAGAGCTTGAAGACGGAAAGCGCGCTGTTGGTTATAAAAACGTCACAGCAAACGAACCATTTTTCCAAGGTCATTTCCCAAATTACATGGTCATGCCAGGTGTTCTAATTGTAGAAGCTTTAGCACAAGTTGGAGCTGTCGCAATTCTGAACTTAGGTGAAAACAAAGGCAAGTTAGGCATGTTCACAGGCATTGATAAGTGCCGTTTCAAGCGCCAAGTCAAACCAGGTGACACGTTAAAGCTAGAAGTCGAAATGGTTAAACTTAAAGGCCCTGTCGGAAAAGGTAAAGCCGTCGCAACCGTTGATGGCGAAGTAGCATGTGAAGCAGAAATTATGTTTGCGATCGTTGACCCAGAACAACAATAACTAAGAAGCGGAAGAACTTTGCTCAGCGCAAAGTTCTTTTTTAAATGTGTCGTTCGTTATATGATACAAGATTTCAATATTCAGGCGAAAAAATTAATAATTAAGCGAAATTCTCAATATTTAGGCGAAATCCTCGATAATCGGGCGAAAATCTAAATAATCAGGCGAAACCACCTCATAATCAGGCGAACGCCGAATATCGACAAAATTCGCACTCGCGCAAGCGCACCCACGAACGAACACAAAAAACTCTTTATAAAATAACTAATATTGGAAACAATAAAGCATGATCATATAAATTAGGAGGTAAGAACGATGACAACACATATTTGGAAGCTTTGTATGGTCGTGCTACTTACGTTTGGTCTACTGATGGGGTGTGCAACGACGGATGATGAAGATTATGAGGATCCTGGAATCGATGCTCCTGAAGATGACAGTGAAATGCAGCAAGATGAAGAATTTGATGATGAAAATCAAGAAGATGATGAAATGCAAGATGAATTCGATGATGAGTTTGATCCAGATGACAATGAAGACGAAGAAGACAACTATTAACAATTAACATGATTCATAACGAACAAAAATCCCAAAGCATGATGTGACCCCGACAACGAGTTAGATTTTCACTCTAACGAATGGGGATCACTTCATTATAGCTTTGGGATTTTTTAACCTTTAAGATCAATGTTATGACCTAAGTTAGGATGTGACGGTACTTGGCTCGACTCGACTAATTTGTCGAACGCCTCACCTTGTTGATTAAGCTGATCTTTGACCTCTTTTGCTAGCCCAACATTGAACTGTTGTTTCACTTGGGCTTGATTCATCGCAATTGACGCCTTTGCTACATCCATACCTTCACCTCGCGTTCTTATGCATAATATCGACAACAAAAACACTTTATTTAGTACATTTTCAAAAACTTACTAAAATTAAAGTCAAAATAGTGGAAAATCACAAAAAATATAGTAAAATAGTATTAGTTTTATTATATCATTAATTTCATTTAATAACTGAATAAAGAAAGGAAGATGTAGAAGGTGTCGCACAACATTGACTATAAATCTGACTATGTTATTAATGATGGCACTATGGCTATTAAGCACTATGATGAGGACTCTAAGTATGGTAGCTGGATTTTAGAGGAACAAACGATTTATTTGTGCGAAAAGCAGCCAGAAGAAATACTCAACGACTCTTGCATGAAAAAGGGGTTAACGACGTTAGATGGTAGAAAGAAAGCGGTAGAGAATTTGATGAGTCGCAAAATCAGGCTTCCTGTACCAATTGAAATTGAGTACAACAGCCTGTTCATACCGACGACAACAAGGAAACGAACTCGTTCAGACTGGATCTCATACCGATACATTCATAACTTCCATCCAAGCGACAATGATTTCTTTTCACTAATAGAGTTCACTAATGGATTAAAAGTCCAATTCGAAATAACGAAAACAAATTATGAAAAACAAATGCTGTACGCAGGTTTTCTTTTGGGCTATTTTTATAAAAAAGACGATATATGTTAAATAGACCGGTTGCTCAAGAGCAACCGGTTTTAATTATGTATGTACAAAATTCGACGTTTTGAATATACTGTGAACATTTTTGCGAACACTTGTAACAAAAGGTTTATTTTGATAAGTTTAAATGGTGACTGACTGGTCATTCTAAAATCTAAATAAAGATTGGATGGTCTATATGCAAGAGAAGAAAATAGAAATCATTAAAGCTAGTATCGACCTTTTTGCTGAGAAAGGTTTCCATGTCACGTCTGTACAGGAAATCGTAGATCGAGCGAACGTAGCAAAAGGGTCTTTTTATAATTATTTCACGTCAAAAAACGATCTTATAAGAGCGATTTATGACTTTTATTTTGCTGTTTTAGAAGAAGCGATGGTTGAGGAAAAGACACAGACAGATGACCCAAAAGAACAGTTCCAAAACCAATTAGCTGTCTTTTTCGAGTTTTTCTTAAACAATAAACCGTTAATTAAAATGATTATGAAAGAACAAATTCCAATCGACCGCGATATGGAAAGTTTCATGACAGAGATGAAGCAGCAACATTACGATTGGTTGCATCAAAATATTAAAAGAATTTATGGCCAAGAAGCAGAGCCTTATATTTATGATGTACTCGTCATAGTCGATGGTATGCTCCAAAGCTATAACAATTGGATTTTAGTCGATGAAGAGTCAATCGATGTTGACCAGTTGCCACAGTTCATTTTAAAACGAGTCGAAACGCTATGTGAGCAGCTTATTAATGAAAGAGAGAGCACCCCAATAAAAAAGAAGCCTGATTTCTTAGACGATCAATCCATTATTCTAACTCGCATTAGGCAAAAGGTCTTTAGTATGATGTCACGCAATCAAAACAAAGCGTTAGACGCCTTAAGCGCAATAGATCAACAACTTAAAAAAGAAGAACCAGAACGAATCGTATTAGATTCATTACTGATGAATCTAGAAACATATAGTGAAATTAGAAAAGACGTCCGTCATTTTAGAACAAAATTGAACGTGTAGAGGTGAAGAAAGATGAAAAAGTGGATGTTAATGTTAGCTCTAATAAGCGTATTCATTTTATCGGCTTGTAATGAAGAAACAGATGAAGAAGAAGTCGAAACGGTAACACCAGTTGAAGTAGAAGAAGTGACAGTTGAAGATTTTTCAGTAACGAAAAGTTTTACCGCACGTTCAATGCCTAATGACCAAGTTCCAGTCTTAGCTGAAGCCCCAGGTGAAGTAGAGGAACTTTTTGTTGAGCGTGGAGATGTAGTAGAAGAAGGAGATGTTATTGCAGAATATTCTTCTCAGTACGGTTGGATGGAAATGGAAGCACCAATCAACGGCATTATTCAAGAGTTGAATTTACAAGAAGGGCGAATGGTAACAACAGAAGAGCCTGCAGCCGTTGTTATTAATACAAACCCACTCGTATTACATTTTCAACTGACAGCGAACAATCGTGACTTAATTGAAGTTGGCGATGACATCCGTTATAGCGTGTCACAGGCAGACCGTGAAGGCGAAGCAGAAGTAACTTACATGGCTAGCACAGCTGGTGAAAATGGATTATTTGATGTAGAAGCAGAAATAGAACAAACCGATGAACCAATCTCTTCAGGCTTAACAGCACAAATCGAAATCGATGAAGTCATCGAATCAGATGCATATGTTGTACCGACTGAAGCGATCGTTGAGCGTGGAGCGGATCAATTTGTTTATATAGTCGACAATGAAGAAGCAATTCGTGTTGATGTCGACGTCATTGCGATGCAATCACAATATACAGCCATTGAACCGTTAGCCGACGACATCATTGCAGAAGGGGACACGGTGGTGACACGTGGCCAATTAACGATAGAAGATGGCCAGACGGTACGCATCGTTGAGGAGGACTAATCTATGCGTTTAGTAAATACATCGATCAAACGACCGGTCGGCGTCATTATGATTGTCCTCGCTATATTAGCGATGGGCTTTATCTCATTTCGTAACTTACCGGTCGATCTATACCCAGATATTGATTTACCAATAGCGGTCGTTGCCACGTCATACGACGATGCAGCACCACAAGAAGTAGAAGAGCTCGTGACAAGACCAATAGAAGATTCTGTTAGTACGATACAAGGTGTCGACACCATCCAAGCGCAATCACAACCTGGCAGTTCATTGGTCATCATCATGTTCTCTATGGACACCGACCTTGACCAAGCGTTACTCGACGTTCGTGAGTCGGTCGATCAAGTAACAGGCTTTTTGCCAAGTGGAGCGAATGACCCAAGCGTCTTACGATTCGACCCACAACAAATGCCAGTCATGTGGGTAGGCTTAACAGGTGATGACCAATCGACGTTACAAAACTTAGCCGAAGAAGAAGTCGAGCCCTCTTTTGAACGTCAACAAGGCGTTGGTTCTGTCACAATCGAAGGTGGCGAGACAGAGGAGATCCAAGTCGAATTAGACGAACAAAGACTAAGTCAATTCGGGCTATCGTCACAAGAAGTGATGGAAGCTGTACAAAGCGCGAACCAATCAGCATCACTCGGAGTCATTGACCGTGGAACACAAGAATTACAATTACGTATTCCTGGCGAGTACGGCTCAATCGACGAAATTGGTGAAACACTGATCCAAATAGGAGAAGGTGATTTTCTCCGGTTGAATGATATTGCAACCGTCGAACAACGTACTCTCGATTCGGATGAAAGGACGTTAGTTAACGGTCAAAATGCTGTTGTCATGAGCATTCTTAAACAAACCGACGCCAACACAGTAGGCGTCTCTGATGAAATTATCGGTTCGATGGAGGACATTCGAGGTAATTTACCTGAATCTGTTGAAGTAGACGTCGTTTTTGATACAGCAGACTTTATTCGTGAAGCAATCGATTCTGTCTTTCAAAACATTTTAATCGGTGCGGCGTTTGCTGTAGTCGTCTTATTACTATTTTTAAAGAGTATTAGAGCGACATTAGTTATTGGCTTATCAATTCCAATAGCTGTTATTACAGCCTTTACACTCATGTACTTTACAGGAGAAACGGTTAACATTTTGACAATGGGTGGTTTAGCGCTCGGAATCGGTATGATGGTCGACTCCTCAATCGTTATACTCGAGCACATATACACCTACCGAGAACGGGGTTACGGTATAAAAGAAGCAGCACGGCGAGGCGCATCCGAGATTGCACCAGCGGTTATTGCATCGACGACAACCACTTTAGTCGTCTTTTTACCAATCGTATTTGTAGATGGTATAGCATCTGAAATTTTCACACCACTCGCGATTACAGTAGCCTTTGCATTAATTGCCTCACTGGCAGCATCTGTGACACTCATACCGATGTTGTCATCAAAGCTATTAACAAAAGCAGTTGATCAAGGAGGAAGACGTTACTGGTTTGATCGCTTCTTAAGCCGTGTTATAACGGTTTATCAAAAAATGCTACGCGGTGTGCTGAAGTTTAGAAAGACGATGTTACTCGGAACATTTGCCGTTGTAGTCGGAAGTTTATTCTTGCTACCACAGCTAGGTGCAGCATTTATTCCTGAAGCGGACCAAGGGCAAATTGAAATATCTGTTGAAACACCGACAGGCACCAACTTAGAAACAACTGAAAACGTCGCAGACCACGTCAACGAAATTATTCAACAAGATGAAGACATCATTGATTCAAACTTCGTGACAATCGGTAGCGGCGGAGGAATGGGCTTTGGACGTGGCGGCAATAATAGCGCCGATTACATGGTCCAGCTCATTTCAAGTAGTGAACGAGAGCGTACAACAGAAGAAGTCATGCGCGATTGGGACGAACAAGTCCAAGACATTGCAGGAGCAGACATTACAGTCAACGCAATGGGCGCAAACATTAGTGGTGGCGACCCAATTCAAATCCAACTAACAGGCGATGACTATGAAGTATTAGATGAAATCGCTGATCAGTTCGTCGATATTATTTCTGAAGTTGAAGGCGTGCATAACCCGACAACTTCTGCTGAAGAAGGACGCCCTGAAATGCAGATCCAAGTAGACCGTGATGTAGCAAGTGAGTACGGCTTAACGTACCAACAAGTCATGGGTCAACTCCAAATGGAACTTATCGGTCAAGTCGCTACACAATACCGAAGCGGCGGTGAAGAACTAGACGTTCGCATTATGACACCAGAAGATGAGCGCTCAGCAATTGAAGACATCGAGAACTTGACAATCCAGTCGCCAACAGGTGCGAGTATTGAACTATCAGAAGTCGCAGAACTCGTTCAAGTTGAAGGCCCAGCAAGCTTAACGAGACAAAACCAACAACGCACCGTCAATGTAACAAGTGGCATTGACGACCGTGACTTAGGAAGTGTAACAGGCGACATTGAAAACTTACTAGCAGGTGTCGACTTACCAGATGGCTACGATTGGTCAATGGGTGGCGAAGCAGAAGACATGGCTGAAGCATTTGAAGATTTAGCTGTTGCGTTACTATTCTCGATCTTCTTAGTTTACGCCGTCATGGCTGTCCAGTTTGAGAACTTCTTACATCCATTTGTCATCATGTTCTCACTACCAGCAACGATCGTTGGTGTCATTTTAGGCCTATTTGTAACAGGGCTACCATTTAGCATTCCGGCCTTTATCGGGATCATCATGCTCGCCGGAATCGTCGTCAACAACGCCATCGTACTCGTTGACTATATCAATATACTAAGAGGAAAAGGAAAAGAACGTTTCGAGGCCATCTTAGAAGCCGGCGCCAACCGTCTACGTCCAATCTTAATGACGACATTAACGACCGTACTCGGTATGATACCATTGTCACTAGGACTTGGCGAAGGTGCAGAAGCACAACAACCGTTAGCTGTTGTTATCATTTTCGGTCTAACCGTTTCGATGATCTTCACACTATTACTAATTCCTGTTGTATATACGTTATTTGACGACCTATCAGCAAAATTCACGAGAAGAAGCAAGACAGAATAATTGAACGTTAAAAAAGCCTTGGTGCAATTGTTGGCACCAAGGCTTTTATACATATGTATCACATTTAACCGTTCTTAACCAAAGAACGCATCAAACAAATCACTCCACTCAAAATAACGGCGAAACAAGTCAGCATCAGTCATCGTAAAATATAACGTCGTAATAACGACACCAAAGATAATATAAATTAAACAGCCAATCTGTAGCTTTTTCATGTCCATGCCCGTCACTCCTTTTAACAATTTAATATTACTATGGTTTTCGAACCTTGTCGACTGTAAAAATCTCTTCAAAATCTCCATAGTTTTTAATGAAAAATTAATTTAATAAGACAAAATGTGTAGTATAATATCATTAGTTAATTTTTAACAGAAGGGTGAAAGATAAATGAGCAGCCGAATAGAGAGAAAGAAAACAAAGGGGAAGCGAAAAGGTTTAAAAATAGCATTATCCATATTAGCAATAATCTTTATAGCAATAGCCGGTTATGGCCTTTATTTATATAAGCAATTAGATGATACGGTATCCTCTATGTATAATCCACTAGAATCAGACCAAGAAAAGAAAGATGAAGTTAAAGAAAGATTAGATAATAAAGATGCGATTAACGTATTGCTTCTAGGTATTGATGCAGAAGAAGGAGAAAGAGGACGTTCGGATTCAATTATATTCCTGTCTTTAAATCCGAATACTGAAGAGATGCTTATGTTTAGCATTCCACGTGATACGAGAGTGGAGATCCCTGGACGTGGGCTGGATAAGATTAACCATGCATTCGCATTTGGTGGTGCAGACTTATCAGTACAAACGGTTGAAAACTTCTTGGATACTACCGTTCATTTCTACTCCCAAGTCAATATGATGGGGCTTAAAGATGGTGTTGATGCTTTAGGGGGAGTTTCTGTTGTAAATGAACGTTCATTTTCTCAAGAAGGTTATCACTTTGAAGAAGGTGAGCTTCAGCTAAGTGGCTCTGAAGCATTAGAGTATGCAAGAATGCGTAATGAAGACCCAAGAGGAGACCTTGGAAGAAATGACCGGCAACAGCAAATTATTAATTCTATGGTCCAAGAAGCACTTTCATTTGAATCTTTCACACGTATTGATGGCGTATTAGAAGCGGCTGGCAATAATGTTGAAACAAATATGCAAATGGATGAAATGCGTCAGTTATTCCTCAATTATAGAGGTTCAAACAAGCAGACAATTAATGAAGATATAAGTGGTAGTGGCGACCGCATAGGCGGCGTTTGGTACTACATCGTATCAGAGCAAGAACGAAGTAGAATTCAAAATGTCATAAATGAGCATATGGATATACAATAAAAGGAAGGGGGCATAAAGCCGCCTTCCTTAATTTATTCCATCTCCAGTTTCATCTTCATTCTCTTCTTTATCTAAAAAACTTTGAAGAGCTTCACTATTTTCAATTGAATCAATTTCAAGTACTTGCCCAGCATGACTATACCTTGCATCCCAATAACTGCCTTCTACTGGAATTCTAAGTGATTCAATTTCATCAGGAGTATTACTAAAGTAGTTAGTCATAATTGAAATAATTGTACCAGTTTCCATGTTAGTATCAACATAAGGTTCTAGTGTACCAACTGCTCGTGGCAACCTCGATGCGCCAGTGAAAGATAGAATTTCACCTTTCAAGGCTGACATTACTTGTTGTTGACGACGTACACGACCGAAATCATTTTCACTGTCACTTCTAAACCTAACATAATCTAATAAATTTTCACCATCAAGTTTTTGAAGTCCAGGCTGTAAGTCAATATGCACCCCTCCAGCACGGTCGACGTAATGCATACGACGTTCAACGTCAATCTCAATGCCACTTGGAGCAATTGTATTAACGATGTTTTCAAATCCTCTAAAGTTCACCATAGCGTAATAATTAACGTCAACTCCGAAGTTTTCTTTTATCGTCTGTCTTAATAATTCTGGCCCGCCAAAAGCAAATGCAGCATTAATCTTATTACGACCATGTCCAGGAATATCAACATAGGTGTCACGCATAATCGAAACAACTTTTGCACGATTTTCATCCGTATCATATTGACCTATCATAATCGCATCAGTTCTTGGGTTGCCTTGTTCTTCAGCATCCACTCCAAGGATGAGGACATTAGTTTGATCCTCAATTTCAGCATCACCCTGGAATTCATCACGATACTGTTCACTTTGTTCTTCATCTTGATAATCAGCCATATCTTGCTGAGCCACACTACGTCCCTGTTGGTATTCATAAATCACATAAGCTGTAAATACTAAGAAAAAAGCAATCGCAACTAATCCCCAAATTTTAAGCCGTCTTTTAAATTTTTTCTTTCTCATCTCTTTTCTAGATGTAGTCATAAACTCCCGCTCTCTTTCTGTTTGTACTCTAGACTTCTCTATTCATACTTTTTGCATCAGTTTGTTTTTCTATTACATTAGACGTACGTTCCCCGTAAATTGTTTCAATTAAATTTATGGTTGCCTTACCATCATTATACTTATTCCATACGTTTGAAAATTCAAGTACGGTATTTAGATTAAAGTCATCTTGCTTAATTAAATGAATAATATCATTGGTGTCTAATGCAATTGGACCAGGGACTAAGTCTTCATAATCGTCCCAAAACCCACGCTCTTTTCGATACTCATCTATGTCATAAGGGTAGAAGATCATCGGCTTATTTAACAAGGAGTATTCAAAAGGTATAGACGAATAATCAGTGATTAAGTAGTCTGTTACTAATAATAAATGGTTTAAGTCATGGTAGTCGGAAACATCGGTGACAAAATCCGGATAATTATTTCGATACTTCTTTATAATAGCAGGGTGCAACCTTAATAATAATATATAGTCACCACTTAATTCCTCATACAACTTCTGTAAACTGAGCTTAATGGAATGTTCTTTAAGCTGTTGTTCACGATAAGTTGGGGCATAAAGAATCGTTTTTTTCTGCTTAATTTGTGGATATAATCGTTCCAAGTCGTTAACAATAGACTGTTGTAAGTGCTCGTCAAAAAATAAATCTGTTCTCGGAAGCCCTGTTTTTAACATGACATCTTCACCTAAATAGAAAGCAGCTTTAAATATTTGAGCCATTTCATCTGAACCAACAGTGATGTGAGTAAAACGATTGTAGACGGCCTTGAAACGTCTGAACGCTTTCTCACTTCTAAAAGTAATCGAGGGGTCACGCATTCCAAATTGCTTAATTGCTCCATTAGCGTGCCACAATTGCACACAATGGACGTTAGAGTTAAACTTTGTACCAGCAAGGACACCGTAATAATTATCAACAAAAACGACACGACAAGTCGCTAAATGATAAATCCCTTTAATAAAACCAAAGTAATTATTCTTAAGGTCGAATGAAATTAGTTCAGTTCTTTCACTTTGGTTAAATTCGCCTTTAGTGCCGGGCGTTTTTAGTATGACAGTTTCATGATTTGTTTGTTCAAGTACTTTTTCCCACACAAAAAAAATATTATCCCCAAAAGAGGAGAGTAAGACAGTCTTGCTCTTTTGAGGTAATATTTTAAAAATACCAAACCAGATCTTAACATGTAATAAATATAAGAAAACAAATATTTCTCTAATCATGTTTTACACTCGATTTAGATCCGTTTTAATTTTTGTCGTAGATATCCCCTCAGTACGAGGTAAATAAACAACTTCACAATAATCCTTAAGGAAGTCAAATTGACCTTCCCAGTCATGGCCCATTACAAAAGCATCTACGTTATGATCTACAACGTCGCTAATTTTCTGCTCCCAATTATTTTCAGGGATTACCTCATCTACATACTCAATTGCTTCAAGGATTATTTTACGGTCCTCAAAGCTATAATAAGCCTTTTTGCCTTTAAGGTCATTAAACTCGTCTGTTGAAATTGCTACGATTAAATAATCGCCTAATTCCTTTGCACGTCTTAAAATATTTATATGACCTACGTGTAATAAATCAAATGTGCCGTAGGTAATGATTTTTTTCATTGTTGTTCCTCCCTAAAATCACACATAATAATGCATTATATTACTTTATATTGTAAACTTTTAGTTAAGAATTATCAATTAAATGTAGATTAAAAATTGGTTAGAATTATAACAGTGTTGTAATTTTTGAATGCTAGGGGATGTTAAAGAAATGGAACAGCAAAGTACTACAAAGTATAATACTTGTCGAATAACAAAAATTAGTGTAAGTGATAATAACGAAGTTTTTATTCAATTTGATGGAAGTATTAACACAAATGAATCAATTTCACTAATCTTTAATGAACAACGAACTGGTAATGAATTAGAACTATCAGAAGTTGATCATATAGAAGACGGTTTGTTTGAGTGTACGTTTCCATTTAAACGCATAAATAAAAGAGGAAGCTTTTATATCAGAATTAAAGATGAACTTTATTCATTACACGTTTCTGATGCAATCGATTATCAAATTCAAGGATACAAGTATAAAAAAGTTCAAAAAAAAACATTATTAGAATTGGTATCACAAGATAATGCTTTAGCTGCACGTACTACTAAATTCTACAAGAACGAAGATTTAGTATGTCTCCCTAATTATGTGACAAATTTAGGGTTAAGTGATGGAACGTTGAAAATCAGTGGCTATGTACATAACGGCTTATTAAATAGTGATCAAATCTCTCTTATTGGGATTAAGAGAGGAGAGGATCAACCTCAATTTAAATCAAGTATCAAACTTGAACCCGATAATCAGTGGTTAGCTAATTTGCAAACAGATCAATTAAATGAAGGCATTTGGGACTTTTATTTAGAAGTTAGCAACGGCGTACAATATAGGCTTAGAACAGAATCAGTCAATATTGAATGGAATTATTCTGCTTTAAATAAAGATAATATAATTATTAATATTACCCCATATCAAACAGTTAAAGGCTCGTTTTCGATTGAAGTGTTAGAACAAGTTGTGACGCTAAGTAATTTAACTTTTAACAAGAAACAAAATAACTTAGCTCTTAATTTAAGTGGTGATATCTCAGGTGAATTACGAAAAGAACAGATGCAAGCATTAGTGTTAAAAGAACATAAAGAAGAGGTTTATTATGATTATGATCTTCATATAAATGAAGATCATATCGGTAAATTGCAATTATCATCAACGGTATCCTATAAACATTTATTGGATGGAGAACTTAAAAAAGACAAGTGGCATTGCTTTTTGAAACTGAAACAAGGTTCTTTAGTGAGAATTAAAGTAGTAGAAAGTCCTGATGCCCTTGATTCAGTCATAAATTTGATTACTTCACCTTACCAATTATATATGTACCAAACAGTAAATGGGAACTTATCACTTGTGATGGAGAAGATGGTGTTACACCGTGATGTTGTATATGAAGAGTTTAAAGGGAAGCACCTGTTAATAGAAGGTAGTGCGAACATACCTGGACACCATGACTACAGTGATTTAGAGAAACAGATAGTAATCCGCGACCGTGAGAGTGATGAGGTAATAAGTTACAACATTGATAATTATACGATTGACTTTGAACAACGGATCAATTTAGTAGATTTATATAACACAGTTCCAAATGATCATAAAATTTATGATATCTATATCCAAGTAAGAAACGAACATTTCGTTTTAGAGAGAAAGTTAGGTGAAGAGGAGTATGAATTTGTAAAAGATGAAGTCATAGCTAAAAAGACAGTTTTAAACAAGGGAGCTTTACATTGTAATCTATTAGTAACACCGATGGGGAACTTGAAAATAGAAACTTTCAAAACCTCCTTGATGAAAAGTATCTATTTAAAATACTTACAACAACTAGATAGATTTTTATTTAATAAGAAAGACGTATGGTTAATTGGAGAAAGGTCTGATACTGCTCAAGATACCGGGTATCATTTCTTCAAATATTGTCGAGAGAATTATCCTAATAAAAATATATACTATGTGATTGAACCAGATTCGACTGATAGAAAGAACATCGATCACTTAGGAAATGTTGTTGAAGTGAGATCTTGGAAGCACTTAAGATTAAGCGCTCATGCAAAAATGTTTATAACTTCTCATGATGTAGAGTATTTACTACCCACAAAGCCGGTAGATTGGCCTTCCTATAAAGAAGCAAAAAGAGTCTTTTTACAACATGGCATCTTAGGAAGGAAAAGAGTTGAGTATGATAAAAGTTATTATAATTACCCATTTGACCTTTTTATTGTGAGTTCTACAGATGAAAAACGGTTAGTTGTAGAAGAAATGGGTTATGAGGAGAACGAAGTTGTAGTAACAGGTTTATCGAGGTTTGATGCATTGGAAGATCAATCTGAAGGTAATAGACAAATTTTATTAATTCCGACGTGGCGAGAGTGGTTAACGAATGAAGAGAGACTGATAAATTCTAACTATTATTCTCGATATCAAAGTCTATTATCAAATAGTGAGTTACATGCTTTATTAAAGGAACACGGTGTCAGGCTAAATTTTTATGCTCATTATCGCATGCAGCCTTTCTTAAACTATTTCAACCAAAGCACTAATGAAAACATAAAGGTGATACCACAAGGTTATAAAAATGTTCAAGATTTAATTAAAGAGCACAATCTCATGATTACCGATTATTCTTCTGTATCTATGGACTTTAACTATTTAGGTAAGCCAGTTGTGTTCTACCAATTTGATTATAACCGTTTCTTTAAAAATGGTATTTTAAGGGAGCCGGAGAAAACATTTTTAGGTGATATAGAATCAACAGAAGATGATCTTGTGAATAGAATTAAGAGTTATATAGAGTCAGATTTTAAAACGGATAAAAGTTATAACAAGTATATGCAGTATTTATTTGAACATAGGGATCAAAATAATTGTAAAAGAATTTATGAAGAAATAATAAAAAGGTCCGAAGCATAAGCTTCGGACCTTTTCTGTTTGCCCGGCATGGGTGAGCTCTAACGGGTGAAAGTCCCGAGTGCGACCTAGTAGCGGTAAGCACATAGTCAAAGGCAAGGGTGTCCACG
>NZ_JAUSUP010000011.1 GCF_030814115.1 Alkalibacillus filiformis | reverse complement strand
CTGCTTCCCGCGCTCGACTTGCATGTATTAGGCACGCCGCCAGCGTTCGTCCTGAGCCAGGATCAAACTCTCCATAAAAGTGTTTGATTGACTCTAAATAATTTAATGTCATCGTTGTTTTCTTCTTAGTCAATCACTAGAAGAAAACTGAATTGACGACAGGCTATTTTGTTTAGTTTTCAAGGTTCGAAGTTGGTCGCCTTAAAAGCGACATTTACTAATATATCAAGTTGTTTTCGTTGCGTCAACAACTTTTTATATCTTTTTTAAATCGTTGTTGTTTAGTGTCGCCGTTCAAAAAGCGACCCTTTAAATATACCAAATTTCAATAGGTGAGTCAACAACTATTTAAATGTTTTTTGTTAACTGTTTTAGTTAACTTGTCGTGATGAGCTGTTTCTCAATGCGACATTTAATAATTTATCATGCATGAAAGCTAAAGGCAATAGATTTATTGAAGTTAATTTATTCTGAAAATAACTTCTATTACTCTTCATTCTCAAACTTAAAAGAACAAAATAAAAAGGCTACCCGCCAACACCGCTCATAGTGTTAACAAGTAGCCTATCATTCTATACATATTTTATGAACGATTTCTCATCTGTGGAAACAGCAAGACATCGCGTATTGATGGCGAATTCGTTAATAACATAACTAGGCGATCAATTCCGATCCCTAAACCACCTGTAGGGGGCATTCCATATTCTAATGACTCTAAGAAATCCTCATCCATTAAATGCGCTTCATCATTTCCTGCGTCACGTTCTTTCACTTGCGCTTCAAAACGCTGACGTTGATCAATAGGATCATTTAACTCAGAGAATGCATTAGCATGTTCTCTTCCAACAATAAATAGTTCAAAACGATCTGTAAAGCGTCCATCATCTTCATTCTTCTTAGCTAATGGTGAAATCTCGACTGGATGACCATATATAAATGTAGGTTGTACTAAATGTTCTTCTACTTTTTGTTCAAAGAACTCATTTAAAATGTGACCGAAAGTCATGTTGGTATCTACTTCAACACCCTGCTCTTTAGCTAATTGATGTGCTTGTTCATCAGACATCTCTTGCCAGAAGTCTACACCTGTATATTCTTTTACAGCATCAGCCATGTGCCATCTCTTCCAATTAGGCGCCAGATTAACAGTCTCTTCTCCATATTCAACTGCCGTTGTTCCTAGTACTTCGTTTGCGATATGTGCAATTACGTTTTCGGTTAAGTCCATAATGTCATGATAATCTGCGTAAGCTTCATACAACTCAATCATCGTGAACTCTGGGTTATGACGAGTCGATACTCCTTCGTTACGGAATACGCGTCCAATTTCATACACTTTCTCCATACCACCGACAATTAAACGCTTTAAATGTAACTCAATTGCAATTCGCATATATAATGGTATATCTAAAGCATTATGGTGCGTTTCAAACGGGCGTGCTGATGCGCCACCTGGAATTGAATGCATCATTGGTGTTTCGACTTCCAAGAAGCCACGATCATCTAGGTATCGGCGCATGGATTGTAAGATCTTACTACGTAAAACAAATGTGTCGCGGCTGTCTAAGTTAGTAATTAAGTCTAAATAGCGTTGACGATAACGTTGTTCAACGTCTTTTAAACCATGAAACTTCTCAGGTAACGGTCTTAATGATTTTGTTAAGAACTCAAATGAATCAGCTTTAACAGACAATTCACCAACGTTTGTTTTAAACATGACACCTGATATGCCGACAATGTCACCTAAGTCTGCTGATTTAAAAATTTCGTAAGCCTCTTCGCCTACACGGTCTTTACGAACGTAAATTTGAATTTGTCCCGATAGGTCTTGAATATGAGCAAAGCCTGCTTTACCTTTACCACGCTTTGTCATAATACGTCCAGCAATCGTTACAGAAGTTTCGTCCTCTTTTTCCCCTAACTCTTCTTTAGAAAACTGATCGAAGTCTCCTTTTAAATCTTTAGCTAAGTGAGTACGTTCGAACTTATCGCCGAAAGGATTAACACCAGAATCTTGTAACGCTTTTAGCTTTTCTATACGGGTTTGCATTTGGTCATTTAATTCTTCAGACACAATATTCACCTCTATTTATTCAATACTGTCTATTCTACCTTAATAGTAACAATATGAAACTACGTTGCAACCTCTTCGCTTGTTAGCTGTCTCATACGTTTAGTTTCATGCGGTCTCAACCGCATTCTACTTATGGTTGTAGGGGGTCATCCCTTGACCATTAAGTGCACCTTTCACTAGACCGACTTGGCATGCCACCCAACTGCTCAATTCTTTTGATACAATTCCACACCTTCAATTTCAGTCTGGTCTAATCGATCTATATATGTTTGTATTGGGGTCCCTTGAATATGCAACTGTTGGTTTAAGTCATTTAATGGTACTAAAACAAATGCACGTTGAACCATTCTTGGGTGCGGAATCGTTAAATGATCCAGCTGAATCGATTGATCACCGAACATTAATATATCTAAGTCAATCGTTCTCGGTCCAAACCTAATGTCACGTTCTCTTCCTAACTTTTTCTCAATTGATTGAGTCTCTTTCAATAGTTGTTCTGGTGTCAAATCAGTTGTAGCTAAGACCACCATATTTAAAAACTGACCTTGTTTAGTATAACCAACCGGCTTCGTTTGGTAAACAGGTGATGCTTCAATAATGTTTACTTCATTTAAGCCATTTAGAGATTCAATCGCTTTATTTAGATAATCTTCTCTAGGTTCAATATTTGAACCTAACGCAATATACACTTTATTTTGCATAATTTCGCTCCCGTTCAATTACAACTGAAGCTGATTGATAGTAACCGGGAATTGGCGGTCCAGGTTTGTCAATTTTGACTGTAATAGCTTCTAATGAAGAAAAGGCTTCAAACATTTGTTGTGCTAATTCTTCAGCAACTGCTTCAATTAGATTTCTCGCTTCACCTTCTACAACAGCTCTTGCTACTTCATATACTTGCCCATAATCAATACTATCGTTCATTCGATCCGACTGACCTGCTTTACTTAAGTCACACTTTAATTCTAAGTCGACTGTAAACCGTTGACCTAACTTATTTTCTTCCGGAAATAATCCGTGGTAACCGTAAAACATAAGGCCATTAAGTAAAATCTTATCCAAAGTTAAACCCACCCTTGCCAATCATCGCATCCATCATCTTTGTTGCTCTAGCTACTTCTTTTACATCATGAACTCGAACAACATCTACCCCTTGAGCTATACCTTGACAGATCGTTGCAATCGTTCCTTCTAATCTTTCTTCAACTGGTAAATCGAGTTCTTTTCCTATAATCGACTTCCTTGATGTACCTAGTAAGATTGGAAAGCCTAATGATTTTAGTTCATTTAAACGACGCATCACAAGCAAGTTCTGTTCATGAGTTTTACCAAAACCAACGCCAGGATCTAAAATAATTTGCTCGTCTTGTACGCCGTATTTCTTCACTAAATTAATCGAATCATATAAAGTTGCTTTCATATCTTCAATTAGGTCATCATACTCTGGCTCTTCTTGGTTGTGCATTAAAATAATTGGAGCACCTGTCTCTTTTGCAACCGCTGCTATTTCTGGGTCGTGTTTCGCTCCCCATACGTCATTAATAATGGAAGCACCTGATTTAATAGCTGCCTCAGCTGTTTTTGCTTTGTAAGTATCAATAGAAATAGGCTGATCAATATGCCCTTGTATAGCACTGATCGTTGGAACGACGCGATCAATTTCTTCATTCACACTTACAGGTGTATGGCCTGGACGTGTTGACTCGCCACCTATATCAATGATATCTGCTCCATTCTCAACCATCATTTGAGCTTGTTTTATAGCAGCATGTTCTTCATTAAACTGGCCACCATCCGAAAACGAATCGGGAGTTACGTTCAAGATCCCCATTACTGCTGTTTTTTGTTGAATATCGAGTTTATTTTTTGTTTGCATTAGGATGCCTCCCTCATTATATCAACTAACTTTTCAAACGCTCTAGTTCTTCTACTGTTAGTGTATATACTTGGTTACAGAAATGACAAGTTGCTTCTGCTCCACCATCTTCATTAATCATTTCCTCAATTTCTTCATTACCAAGTGAAGCAATTGCGTCTTCAGTACGTTCTTTTGAACAGAAACACTTAAACTTAGCTTCTTGACGATCAATAATATGCCAATTTTGCCCTTCAAAGAAGATCTCTAAAATATCTTCTGGTGACTTACCTTCTTGAATTAATGTAGAGATCGCAGGGACTTGTCCGATTCGCTCTTCTATTAATGAGATTGTTTCATCAGTTGCACCAGGCATCATTTGAATAATGAAGCCACCTGCCGCTAAAATTGAATAATCAGTGTCAACTAACACTCCAGCTCCAACTGCAGATGGTATTTGTTCTGACGTTACAAAGTAATACGTAAAATCTTCACTAATTTCTCCTGAAACAATTGGAACTTGACCAGTAAAATTGTTCTTCAGTCCTAAATCTTTTACGACACTAATGGAACCGTTTGTACCGACAGCACGACGGACGTCTAATTTACCATGAGCATTAGAGTCAAAATCGACATGTGGGTTTTTAATATACCCTCTCACTTCTCCTTTAGCATTTCCGTCTGCAACAATGGCACCAACAGGACCATCACCTTCAACTTTAACTGTTAATTTATCTTCACCTTTTAACATCGCACCCATCATAGCTGAAATCGTAATGGTACGACCTAATGCAGCAGATGCAGTCGGCCATGTATCATGCTTTTGACACGCCTCATTCACGAAATCAGTCGATTCTATCGCGTACGCACGCACTTGCCCATCAAAAGCTGTTGCTTTAATTAAGTAATCACTCATTGTTGTCACCTTCCTTGTTTGCACGATAAATTTCATATAAGCCTTTCAAAGTTAACTCAGTATCAACATAATCAATCGTTCGAGATCCTTTACCGATTAATTTAGATAAACCACCTGTTGCAACTACAGTTGGTGTTAGATTAGCTTGTTCTTTAAAACGGTTGACGACTTCATCAACTTGACCAACATAACCAAAGAAAATTCCTGATTGCATCGCTTCAACTGTCGAAGTGCCTACGACTTGTTCTGGTCTTGTTATTTCAATTCGCGGTAACTTAGCAGCCTTTGAATACAACGCCTCAGTCGAGATGTTAATCCCAGGAGCAATCGCACCGCCAACATACTCACCATGTTCATTTACATAACAATACGTTGTAGCTGTACCAAAATCAATAATGACTAACGGAGCACCATATTCTTTAATTGCACCAACTGCGTTAACGATTCTGTCAGCCCCGATTTCTTTTGGATTTGGATAAACCATTTTTAAACTTGCATCCACATTCCCTGAGCCTACGACCATTGGCTTTAAATTAAAGTAACGTTCACACATTTTCTCTAATGCAAACATAATTGGTGGTACGACAGATGAAATAATAGCAGCATGAAAATCATTAAACGATAACCCGTGATGTTGTAACAATGCTTTCACTTCCATTGCATATTCATCTTCTGTTTTATACCGATCAGTTGCTACGCGCCACTGATAAGTTAATTCACCCTCATCAAAAACGCCCATAACAGTATTTGTATTCCCCACATCAAGTACAAAGATCATAAGTTCACACCATTTCTTTAACCTTTATATTATTTTAAATTTAAACGTAAAATTTACTCACCGTAAATCATATCATAAAAAATATTAAAAATGTCGCCAAACCTACTACACTTAGACATAAAAAACTACCCCCTAATGTTAGGAGGTAGTTCTTGGTGATATTAATTACTCTTTACGACGGTCTTCATCGTCTTTATTTTCTTCAGATGTTTCGTCGTTATGCGTTTCTTGCTCTTCTTGTGATTGAATATTAACTTTTACATCAGAATCAGATTGTTCCTGGTCTGTTTCTGTTGCGTCTTCCTTTTCCTCATCTGAAGTAGGCTGACTTGGACTTTCATCCACATCCTCTTCTATAGGCTCAGGAAGTACACCATCTTCAAACAGACCTTTAATTTGACGTGCGTCTAACGTTTCTACTTCTAGTAACGTCTTCGCGATTAACTCTAACTGCTCCTGATTTTCTGTTAAGATCTCTTTCGCACGTGCATAACAAGATTTAATAATACTTTGAACTTCTTGGTCAATTACATAAGCAATTTGATCACTATAGTTTGGCTCGTTTTGAATATCCTTACCTAAGAATACTTGACCTCCTGTGCTGCCAAACTGTATCGGTCCAAGTTTATCACTCATTCCAAACTCAGTTACCATCTTACGCGCAATACCTGTGGCACGTTGGAAGTCGTTGTGTGCACCTGTACTTGCTTCACCGAAGATAATCTCTTCTGCCACACGTCCACCTAAGAGGCCTGTAATTTTATCAAGCAACTCTGGTTTCGTCTGGAAGTAACGATCTTCTTTAGGTAACATCACGGCATAACCGCCTGCTTGACCTCTTGGTACGATGGTTACTTTGTGAACCATATCAGCTTCGTCTAACACCATGCCAATAACAGTGTGTCCACTCTCGTGGTAAGCCACAATGTTTTTCTCCTTCTCGGAAATGACACGACTCTTCTTAGCCGGACCAGCAATGACACGATCAATTGCTTCATCGACGTGTTCCATTTCAATCTTCTTAACATTGGAACGCGCAGCGACTAATGCTGCTTCGTTTAGTAAGTTTTCTAAGTCTGCACCAGAGAAACCAGGCGTTCTTAAAGCAATCGCTTTAAGGTCTACTGATTCACCTAGTGGCTTGTTTCTAGCATGTACTTGTAATACTTCTTGTCGACCCTTAACATCTGGTGTGTTAACCGGAATTTGACGGTCAAAACGACCAGGACGTAGTAAGGCTGGGTCTAAGATGTCAGGACGGTTCGTTGCTGCCATCATAATGATTCCTTCGTTAACGCCGAAGCCATCCATTTCAACTAGCAGCTGGTTTAACGTTTGTTCACGTTCATCGTGACCGCCACCTACACCAGCACCACGTTGACGACCGACTGCATCGATTTCATCAATGAATATGATACAAGGCGCGTTTTTCTTCGCATTTTCGAATAAGTCACGTACACGTGAAGCACCAACACCAACAAACATTTCTACGAAGTCAGAACCACTAATAGAGAAGAATGGCACTCCCGCTTCACCAGCTACCGCTTTAGCTAGTAATGTCTTACCAGTACCCGGAGGTCCAACTAGTAAAACACCTTTCGGAATACGCGCACCTAATTCAGAGAACTTCCTTGGGTCTTTTAAGAATTCTACAACCTCTACTAACTCTTGTTTCTCTTCATCAGCACCTGCTACTTCATCAAACTTCGTCTTCTTCTTATCTTCTGTATACATCTTCGCCTTACTCTTACCAAAGTTCATCATACGGCCACCGCCGCCTTGCATTTGGCTAAGTAAGAAGAAGAAAAGAATGAAAATAATTAAAAATGGAATTAATGTTGTAAAGAAACGAGCCCAAGCACTTGGCTCTTCCGCTGCTTCTACACTAACTAATCCTTGCTCAGTAGCAAGGTCCATCACATTATTCACTGTATCTTCAGTTGATGGAATTTCTGCTCTAAACTCTTCTAATTGATTCGTTTCAGGCGATCTATACTCACCACGAACATCATACGCAAAATTCGTGTACTGTAATGTCATCTCTTCTATTTGACCAGTTTCTAGAGCTTCTTGAAACTCATTATAATTGAGCTCTTCTGTTTCTGGACTCGGATCATTTAACATACCGATAATTGCGATGACAACTAGAAAAATAATTAAGTAAAATATGGTATTTCGGAAAACCCGATTCATCTCTTACCTCCTCCTAAGCGACAAAACTAAACTAATACTATCACAATTTTTTTTCATGACTCAAACAATAGCTATGTAAATCCTACTAGCTATTTATATTAAAGACTTACGAATATATTTCTTCTTTTAAAACTCCAATATATGGCAAGTTACGATACTTCTCTTCATAATCCAAACCATAACCGACAACAAAAGCATCAGGTACTTCAAAACCTACAATATCAGCAAAAATATCGCCTTTGCGACCTGAAGGCTTGTCTAAAAGTGTAACGATCGTAATTGACCTCGCTTGACGGTACTTAAATAAATCAACTAAGTAACTTAACGTCAAACCACTGTCGATAATATCTTCAATAATTAACAAATCGCGCCCTTTAACTTGAGTGTCAAGGTCTTTTACAATTCTTACTTCACCTGATGACTCCATACCGCCACCATAGCTAGAGACATCCATAAAATCAATCTCAACATGTGTTTCAACTCGCTTTAGCAAATCGTTCATAAATGGCATAGCACCTTTAAGAACACCGACAGCAAGCGGGAACTTTCCATTAAACTCTCTCGTAATCTGAGCCCCAAGTTCTTCAGCTTTTTTCTGAATTTCTTCTTCAGAAATTAGAACTTCTTTAATTTCGTTATGCACTATGAATCCCCCTAATCCTGTTCACCTTCTATGGTCAGTTTTAATTTCAAAGCGCCAGATCGACTGACAAATTCACTCTTCACTATAAAAGGAACCCAAATGATTTCCCCTTGTTTACTTTCGACTATAGGCCAAGAATCCCTTTTCATTTTCGGGATTTTTTCATCAATAAATATATCTTTTACCTTTTTACTTCCTTTTAACCCTAAAGGTTTCACTCGATCTCCAGGATTCCGAGTCCTAACAGTTAGTGGTAAGTCTGATTCTTCTACATTAATCAACAGTTGATGGTTTAAATCATCTAGCTGTTCATAACGATCGTGTAATCTTACAGATAAAGTCCATCCATTAGGTAATGTAGCCTTTTCATCTAAATTTAGTACGATGTTATACGGCTTTAAAACTTCAAAACTCTCCACTGTAATCGTGCATTCATCATATGACTTTATTGCACGCCACTCTTCGTTAGGAGACCATGTACTGTTTGGTTGGTTAGATGATAGCCAATCTAAAAAGGAAGGGTAAAAATCTTGATACCTATTCGTGTTTACACTAAGATAGTTTAATATTAGATGAAAGCCTCTCCTTTGTAAAGGTTGAGGCAAGCTCACAAAAGATTTAATTGAAAAGGTCACTTTTTGTTCACAAAATTGGCTGAACAATCCCAATTCATTTTCAGCTAACTTAGTTAACAATTCCTCGTCCTCACTTAACTGTTCATGTACACGTCTAACACTTCTATGTATATTATTATTTTCTTGTTTTATAAATGGTAATAAATGATGTCTGAATCGGTTACGGGTGTATTGATCCTCTTTATTTGTAGGATCTTCTCTATGAGATAACCCTCGTTCAGCCATATACGTTGTTATATCTTTTTTCGCGATAGATAAAAAAGGCCTAATAACGTTCATCGAATACAAAGAACGTGAAGCTTTCATCCCAGTCGGTACTAACCCTTTAGTCAATTGCATATACATCGTTTCAACTTGGTCATCACCATGATGAGCTAATACTAGTTTCCCTCTAGGATCTACGTACTTTCTGAAAGCATCATACCGTAACACTCTAGCCGCTTCTTGAACACCAACTTGATACTTCTTTTGATAACCTTTTACATCAACGGAAATAACTTCACACGGAATCCCTAACGCTTCAGATTGTTCTTTCACAAACCGAGTGTCCGCTTCTGACTCACTTTGGCGTAGCTGGTGGTCAATTGTTAATGTTGTTAAGTTCAAATCCCAATGTTGCTTAATTTCAGCAAAAAAATGTAGCATCGCCATTGAGTCGATACCACCTGAGACAGCTAAAAACAAATGGTCCCCTTGATTGAATAAATTATATTGTTCACTAAAGCTTAGAACATCTTCTTTCATGTAACTAAAGCCGCCTTTTACCTACAATTTGATTACTTGTTTATCGTACCATTATGACAACACACTATTCAATCAACAGAACTATAATGCTTGCAAAATTAAATAAAGAACAGATAAGTGTATACCGACAAGCGATGAAATGCTAATAACTTCAGCACGGTCTATATCGCCTTTTCCTTTCCTAAGCAAAGTCTTTACGTTGTTTTGTGCTTGAGTAGCTACTGGTAACCGTTTAGTTACATAGTCGATTTCTCTTTTCATCGCTAGTGCGTTTGCATGTTTCCCCAACAAAGCTTTCTTTATAACAGATTGGAATGGTGTGACCATTTGACTAGCTGCTAACACTTTTAGCACATCTCGATTCTGACTCGCTACTTTTAAACGGTTTGAAGGGTCTGCTTGAATCATACAAATTGCTAAGGAGAACAAATCGTATTTAGGATCTGCTTTACGGCTCCCTAAACGCCAATAGCCTCGATCATAAAAGGTCGTATATTCTCTAATTCCTCTTCCTATTTGAGTTACACCACCGACATCGACTAATCTCACTTGCTTTGTTTGTTGCTCAATTATAATGTTATCGGGTTTCAAATCTCCAAATACAAACCCAAGTAGATGAAGCTGATGCAATGCTTTTAGTAACTCTGAAGTAATTTGACCTAACCATTTTAACCCTATAGAGGAGAAATGTTCACTCAGTGTACGTCCTTGAACATATTCCATGACGTAAAAACTATACTTCTCACCTTGTCTTATATAACTGTCATCTACATCTAACAAAGAAGGCCCAAGCTTCACGCCCTGGGCCTTCCTAAATTTCCTTAGTACATTGGATTCTGCTGTAATAACAGCTGGGTCTTTACTAATTTTTAAAGCCACTAAGCTTTGATTAATAGAAGCTAGATAAGTCGACCCTCTAGCTCCCTCACCTAGCAAGCGTTCTATTCGATATTGCTTGTGGTTCCAAACACCTTGAATGCGATCACCTTTATAAAGACTGACGGTAGGATGAATCGACGACATCGTATGCCGCTCCTCTCATAACTTCATCGCCCATACTGATATGGAAGGCTTTAGCTGCTTCTTTCAAAGCCGTTCCTGTTGGCGTAATACCTCCAACTGCGAACTTAGGAAACACTTTAGCCAAACGGTCCCCATCATTTGTCCAATCTAGCAATTCTTTTACGACTTTCTTTCTCGTCGGGAATTGGTAGATCGAGAAGTAATGTGAGCCAGCACGAGCATCCAAGCTTAAAATTAAATCATCTAACGATTCTTTAACAGAAGACATTTTATTTTGCATACTGGCACTCGTATCGACTAATACGAGTACTTTTAAGTCACATGTTTCACCTAGTTCTTCCATCACCTCTTGTACTTCGCCTCTCGTTTCTGGAGGTAAAGACTCTTCATCGGTTTCCTTACCGAAGATCTGTTGTAGTTCTTTATTTACATATCCTTGAATCGTTTGGTTCATCGCTTGCTTCGTTACCATTTGTACTGTTTCAGATAAATCATCAGCATAAACAATTCGGCTAATGCCACCACCTGCTTCTGCAATATCATTAACTTCTTGTAAACCAGTTGGATCTTCTGTTTGATCATCTTCTAGTACACCTATGACATTGACGGTAATTCCCTCTTGTGCAATTTGCTGACTAACAGATACCGGGTCTTCACCTTGGTTTGAACACCCGTCTGTAATTAATAGAATTTGACTAACCGTACCTTTATTCATACAAACGCCTCCTCTTTTTTGCTATAACCATTGTTGACATGAAATGAGGAGAATATACGTCAGCTAGACAGATGCGACAGAAGAGAAAGAAGCCCATTTCGGTCTGCTTTTCTCGACCTTCGTAACTAGTACTGTCATATCATCAATGATATGACCATGATTATTTCGAATCGTCTCTTCTAATACTAAATCTGCTACTGCTTGTGGGTCGTCCGTTTCAAGTTCTCGGATTTTACGCTTTAACCACGCTTCCCGATTTTCGCTAAAGTTCATCGATTCTAATATGCCGTCACTGACCATAATTAATAGGTCACCATCTTTTAACTCTTCACGGACGGGTTCTACATCAAACTCTTCTAAAATACCGATTGGTAAGTTACCGGACTCTACAGGGTACACTGAACTTCCTCGTTTTATATAACTAACCATCGCGCCAATCTTTAAAAAGTTGGCGTGCGGTTCTTGTAAATCAATGAATGCTAAATCTAATGTCGCGTAAATCTCATCTGAAGTTCTTAACGATAAGATAGAATTAATGGATTGTAGCGCGACTTGCTCATTTATACCTGATTGTAAAATTTGTTTAAGTAACTTCAATGTCTCAGAGCTTTCTAAATAAGCACGTTCACCATTACCCATTCCATCACTGATCGCTAAAGCGAAACGACTTTTTCCTAGCTCTAGCATTAAATAACTATCACCTGATAAAAAGTTCCCTTTTTTCGCTGCATGTGCTACACCTGAGCTAAGCTGATAATTTTTCACCGAACTAAATGTAAAGGTACGATCTCCATTCCGTTCATTTACTGATTGTTCATCTTCTACGACAACTGTTTCCTCTAACAAATCCGATAAGAGAGGCGCAATTAACTTCTCGCCTTCACCTCGGTAATCGTTAAAATAAACCGTCATCTCAATATCAACATTTCCTTTCTCAATAGAAAACAACTCTAAATGTTCCAGAGAAAAATGGTGAGCTTCTAGTATTCTACGAATTTCTTGCTCATGCCAAAAATACTCTTCTCGTTCTTTCACCATTTCTTTCGCAAAATTGTTCATCACTTCTGACACACCATTTAATTGTTCAGAAACAAACTTCCTACTTTCTTTCACTTGTTGCTTTAATCGTTTATTCGCTTTGTAGTAAGACAACTCATAACGCATTTGATCGACAACTTGATCACTTTTAACGCAGAAGTTTTTAAGCTTGCCGACATTAAAGTTAACATTGGACGTATCATTATCTTCAATCGACATAATCGTTTGTTGTAAGACAGGGTAAGTTCGGTCGAAGTTATTCACCCAACATGAGTGCTTTTTTAAACATGTTTGACACGTTTTCTCTGTTACTCGGCTTAAGTATTCGTCCACATCACTATTCGGATCACTCGGCTTACCGTCTGTATCAATATAAGCAAAACTATGGGATAACGCTTCAAACATTTCTGAAAAACGTTCTACACGACTAGCAGTTGCATCACGAACTTTTTGTAAATACTGTTCGTTCTCCTCTTTCTCTTCTTCAGTTCCTGGAACGTATTTCGCAACTTTACTAATTAAACTTTTCGGCGTTAACATAAATAAACCTGCTGCGACAGCCGCTTGTAATAATAGTTGCTCAAATGGAATAACTTCGATGTTGTACATACCGATTAAAAAGGCTGAAACGAAAAGCCCTATTGTAACAGCATACCGATTAACATCTTTCATTAAGCCACCAAGTAAACCTGCGAGGGCTAGCAAACTGACTTGGTATAAATGAAAAGCGCTTACTAGACTTAGCATTAAACCGATCATAACACCAACAGCAGAACCAACAGTCGCTCCGGCAATAAAAGCAGCCATAACAACTAAGTACATCGCTCCTATTTGTTCTAACGACAATTCATATATTGAGAGGCCGACAAACCCTGTTAAGACAGCCGTTGATAAAATAACAATACACACCATTTCTTCGACCTTTAGTTTAAGGCGAGGCGCTTTAAGTTTTAAAAAAGGATAAGACTGAATAAAGACCATAACAAGAAAACCAGCTAAAGCTGCCTCTAACACAAAGGTTGCAACATCGTATATAACCACTGTTCCTGCAACAGCTTGTACAATTAAACGACCAACTACAACACTAACGAACGTAGACACTGCCATCCATTTAATTCGCTTCTCTACTTTGTGGACCCATTTCTTATAAAGTATCATTAAAATTAACCCTGAAAGTAAAATATAAGAAGCGTGTGAAAAGCTAACAGTAATCGCCCCGGCTACCGCAAAAAGAAATGTCGGAAAAGCAAATTGCCTTTTTGCAATGATTGCAGTTGCTAAAAATGCTAAAGCAAATGGAGAGATCGATGTTAATACAATAGCTCGTCCTAAAAAGAAGCTTAATATATAAAGTAAAACCCCACGGGCAAAAAGTAGTTGGCTAACAGAGCTTTTTAATGATGCGATCCACTGACTAATTTTCTGGATCTTTGAACCATCAGCTAAGACTGCCATTTTAAGTAATCGTTCCATTTTGTCACCACCCCTTTATATGAAAATTCAAACATATTTATGACTAAAACTTTGTCAAAATAAAGGATAGTGGTAAAAAAAGTATTCGACTTATAAGCTTCATGAAATAACTTTATTCTACACTTTTCATGCTGAAGGATCGCGCGGTTTAAAACAGTTTTTAGCTTCTGTTAGCTTTTTTCGTATAACTCAATCGAATTTTTATTAAAGAAAAGATGAAAATATTGTTGACATGTGAAATAACGTGTTGTACTATAATTTTTGTGCTCAACAAGAGAAATAACACATGGCGGTGTAGCTCAGCTGGCGAGAGCGTACGGTTCATACCCGTGAGGTCGGGGGTTCGATCCCCTCCGCCGCTACCATTTTAATATGAAGGCCCATTGGTCAAGTGGTTAAGACACCGCCCTTTCACGGCGGTAACAGGGGTTCGAATCCCCTATGGGTCACTACTTAAAACACGTCATAGATTTATGACGTGTTTTTTATTTTGATAACCTCGGAACTGCAACACCTTTTTTGTATCGTTTGAAAGGTTGCGTCAAAAGATTCTATTAGTATTAATAACAGAATAATAAGGGGGCTTGATAATGCAGTTAAAACATGAACATATAGCAAGTTGTGCTTTAGGTGAGCTGTGCTACACGGAATCCACACTCCCAACGGGAACAGCAACAATGGGTGTTGCTTTTTTGTTATCCTGTTAAAGCATAGAGTTGGTTTCAGGTGAGGAGCGAAGGTGGCGACGCCTGCGGGAACAGCACGTGTCTCGAGACCCCACAGGCCCCGCTTTTGGACCGAGGAGGCTCGAGCCGTGCCCGCGGCAAGCGTCCACCGAAAGCGGATCACCTGATACCAACGGTTCAGGTAAGAGGTAACGACCTTTTCGGTAGTAAAAAAATTATACAGCTACCTAAAAAATATATTAGAACCAAAAAACACGTAACCCTAAAAAGAGTTACGTGCTATATTATCAACATTAACTATATATACTGCTACTTTCATAGACAGCAAGATTATCCTCTTTTAGCACCTCGACCTCCACGACGAGATTCTGTGTGCTTCTTAAGTGAGGCCAACCTATCTTCACTTTCTTTTAGAAACTGATTCATTTTTGATTCAAAGTTTTCAGTTCGCTTTTTCTGCTCTTGCTTTTCGAACTTTTCATCCGCCTTTTTAATTGAAAGGCCGATCTTTCCGTTGTCCTCTACATTTAAAACTCTAACATCAACTTCATCCCCTACTGCTAAATGCTCATTGATGTCTTTTACGTACTTATTAGCTACCTCACTAATGTGAACCAGGCCTGTTGAGCCCCCTGGTAATTCCACAAATGCTCCAAAGTTAGTAATGCGGGTAACTTTACCGCGCACCTTGCTGCCTACTTCAACTGACATAAAGAAAATGCTCCTCCTTAGATTTATTAAAAGATCTATTCCTTACTATTATATATAAGCTTTTTTAAAAGTGTCAATAAGAAGGCTCTTCCTCTTCCTCTGGTAAAGTGAAAATAATTTCTCCTTCTTTAGAAAAAAAGTAATCTTTTCTTGCTATTTGCAATAAATAATCAACATCATTTAACAACTCGACTTCTCGCTCTAACTCCTCTTGTTCCTCTAATTGAGCTTGAAGTTCGCTTTGAAGTTGCTCGTACTCACTTTCCTTCTCACTATGAATAGTCTGCTGTTGAAAAAAATATAGTGAAAGGGTTCCAACTATAATTGAAAAGAGAACGCCAAAAGCTACAAGGCGACGAATCAGCAGTTTTTTTTCGCGCTGCTTGCGCTCTAAATGTTGTTCTTGTTGTTTAACATAGGCTGAATTTATTTTTTTTACGTTATTCGTCTTCGTTCCCTTTCTTTTCAACACTTGTCTTCCTCCTATTTCCCCACCAAGACCTTAACATTTTCCACCATCTTCTAATTTCATTATCGCAAGTATGGGCAAGACTATTAAGGTGCTTTTTTACTATTCTCGGAATGAAAGGTGAGATTAATGCGAACAAGACCTTAATGATTAATTGTAGCAATTTTAGTAAAAACCTTCCAATTGCCACAATTATACTAAAAACCAGAAGTAAAATCCATACTATTGGCTGAACAAGTAATAGATTTATTAAGTTTGTTATAGTATTGTACAAGTGCACAACGATTCGAATGGTTACGTCTAACACTTTTAAAAATACATTTTGAAATAAAGCATAATAAGCTGAGATCCCTAGCAAAAATGCAATGACTAAGTAGAATCGTAAAATGCCACCATTAGCTAAGAACAACAAGTAGTAAACGAAAGACCCCATTGTTAGAAAAAATAATAGATCTATTGCGTACTGTTGCCAATAAACATGTGGTCTTAACAATCTTTTATAAGTATCAAATGATCCGACAGAGAGGACGCCTGCAAAGACCATTGTTAACATAGTAATAAATTGCGTACTTAGCGTCATTTAAACAACTTGCTAAAGATTCCTTTAGCTTGGTTTTGTTTATTTTCATCAATGTAGTCAAAAGAATGAATTTTACCTTGAATGGTTAAGAAACCTTCATCAACGTTTAAGTTTTTCATATGCAAATTTTGACCACGAATTAACAAATAGCCCATCGATGTTTTTAATAGAAACTCTTCTGTATCAAAACTATCTACATCTAATACACCAGTCACTTCTAACTTGCGACGATCCTTCAACTTCAGGTCATGTTCACGTTTTGTTTCACGTTCCCCTTGATATAACTGTTTTTCGTATGGCATGTCCTTCCCTCCTATTTACTACTACCGTATGATAGAGGGATTAGAAACATGCTATTAAATTGAGTTGGACTCTATTTTTTCTTCATTAATAACAGAATATAGTCGAGACGTTTGATCTTTTTTCACATGTTCTTGTAACGCCTCTACTTTAATCGTTAGTTTTTTATGTCCATATTGAATCATCACTTCATCACCGACTTTTAAGTCAGTCGAAGCTTTGGCTGACTGTCCATTGACTTGAATTCTACCTTGGCTTGCTACGTCTTTTGCGACAGTTCTTCTTTTAATTAACCTCGATAGTTTCAAAAATTTATCTAAACGCATGTTAACACCTCTTTCATGCTTGTGATGATTTTACTTGTTCCCAATACTGATCCAACTGGTCTAAAGATAAGTCAGTTAAGTTCTCATTATTTTCTTGCACCAATATTTCCACTTCTTTAAATCGACTGATAAACTTCTCACACGTTCTATTTAAAGCTATTTCAGGATCAATTTTATAAAAGCGACCTAAATTGACAATGGAGAATAAAACATCACCTAACTCCATTTCTGCTTCATCTATTGACTTATTCGCGATAGCGTCTTGGAATTCCTCTATTTCTTCTTTAACTTTATGAATTACCGGGCTTTCTTCTTGCCAATCAAATCCTACTTTAGCCACCTTCTTTTGGATCTCTTTTGCATACAATAGACGCGGCAGAGCAATATTTAAACCATCAAGTACTGATTGTGGCTTTGGCTTGTCTTTCTGTTTAATTGCTTCCCAGTTGTTCGTTACTTCTTCAACTGAGTTGACTGAAACATCACTAAAAACATGTGGGTGACGTTCAACCATTTTATCTGTAATTCCTTTTATAACATCATCGACGGTAAAAAATCCATTCTCCTCACCAATCTGGCTATGTAACATAATTTGCAGCAAGACATCACCTAATTCTTCAGCAAGGTGGTCATCATCTTGGGCATCAATCGCTTCGATTACTTCATAAGCTTCCTCAATTAAGTATGGTCGTAACGATTCATGCGTTTGTTTTTGATCCCACGGGCAACCATTTGGTCCTCTAAGTGTTGCAATGACATCCCTTAATGCTGTAAATGTATGGTGTAACTCACTTCGCTCTTGCGGTCTTACATACAACGTAATTAAATTACTCACTTGAAAGTCACGATCTAACTCATGTAAAGAGACAGTTTTAACGGACTGATTATGATTTCCCGCTTCTTCAACAATTGTAATTGGGTAGTCGTACGGTAAATCTTCCATCAGCGTCAGTTTTACTTCTGATGCTGTTAAGGAATCGTACACTTGGCTAATGAGTAAGTGATTTTCATATTGTATCTTACTTCTGTCTAGATGCGTCCCATCTAACAGTTGAAAGCCTTCGATTGGGTCAATTTGGACAGCAGTAAATAGAGGATCAAGGAAGCTTTGTCCGCCTTCTATTTCTACTTTTACGTTAGTTTCATTTGTATTTAGTAGAAGTTGAACCGTTCTTTCAGCAACCATTGGATGTCCTGGAACCGTGTAAATAATGTCTTCTTTCTTCGCTTGATTAATTAAATCATTGGCGATGACGTCGTACACACTTTCAAATTGATCATTATTTTCATAGATTTCATCATAACTTTGAAATTGAACCCCTTCAGCAATTAACGCGTCTATTACTGGGTGATCTATAGTTCTCGTTAAAACTTGGCTACTGTTAATCAATTCACGATATACACCTAACGGTAGCTGTTCAATAGTACCAGCCCCTAAACCAATTACTTTAATTCGCCCCATTCTTACCCAACTTTCTTAGCTTTTTTATCAGTGGTATTGTATTTAAAGCTTCTTGTTCTTCTTTTGTAAATAATTTTATTCGGTCAATACAATATAAAACGATTAAAGCACCTACAAAACAAAGCACAATTACTATTAATAGTAATTGTAATCTTTCATCTAGTGCAACAAAGTTTGTCGCTAACAAGTTCAAGATATACACCATCATAGTCATAATAAATACAATGGCAGAAGATTTAAGCATAAATCGATTAATACCTTTATTTTCCACTCTTGATGACCATAAACGGTAAAATACGACTACGATCAATCCAGTCGCTATAACTGAAGCAAGACTTGCTCCAATTATGCCATATTGTTGTATTAATAAAACGTTTAAAGCCCATTTCACAACTAGAAGTAAAGCGAGCCATTTTACTTGTGCTATACGAATGCCATGTCCTTGTAAAAGTACTGACAACGTCATAATCATCGAAAATAAGAAAACTAAAACCATCATAATTTGAATGGCTACTGTGCCATCACTAGACAAGTAAAATAGTGGATTTAATACAGGCATAATTGCCACTAAACCAAAGGAAGCACTTAGAGAAAATAAAAAGGTTAATTTAAAAGCAAAAACTTGATTCCACACTGTAACCCTTTGTTTACTCGGTTCATTCATTTGGATTGCCGGAACGATCGATAAGGCTAAAGCTGAACCAAAAACAAGCCCTAGCTGCACTAATGGATTACCTCGATCGTAAACACCTTTTGAGACTATCGCTTCTGTAAAAGTAGCACCTAATTCCTTTAAGCTGTTAACCATCGTCAAAACATCAACTAACTGAACAATGAGATGTAAGACGTGAGTTATACTATAGACAACCATACCTGTTATTAACGGAATTAAAACTTTTTTAAGCTTTAACGAAACTGCTTCCTCCGTCGTCTTTCTATATTTAAAATAACATAATACTAAAATTAAAATAGCAAAGGCAACACCTATTAATGTTGCAACTGTGGCAAGCCAACCAATGTTATAAACCGATAGTCCATAATTCACGATGACAACTGTTGAGACAACGATTAATAACACACGTATTAATTGTTCAGTCACTTGTGATAAAGCAATGATCGATTCTTGTTGTTTAAACTGAAAATACCCTCTAAAAAAAGCCGTGATCGGGATGAGCAAAAATAGAAGGCTTGTCATTTTAAACGGCCACAATAATTGGTCATCGCCCATTAAATAAACGAAAAAAGGAGCCGTAAAGTATAACGTTAAAGCGACAACAAAACCTAGAGTCGTTAATAAATAAAACACCGCAGATACGTTTTTAAAACGAATCTGGGCGTTTTGTCGTGTGTAATATGTTAAAACATGCGAAAAAGCGCTCGGCAAACTATAAATGGACAACATAAGAGCTAATGAAATGACAGGGTAAACCTGCTGATAAACATAGAGCCCTTCATCCCCTGCTAAATTTTGCAGCGGGATGCGATAAACCATACCTAGCACTTTTCCAATTAATGCTGCAATCGTTAATATAACCGTACCTTTAATCCATACACTTGAGTTCGACATGTCTTTCCTCACTTGTCTAATAAAGTATTGGTTATATTATATCACATACATTTATAAAGATATTATTTTAATTATTCCATCTGTCTAGCTAAGAAGTTAGCCGCCGTTTCACACACTTTAGTTTCAACATCAGTAAGAGAACCTTTATCTGCATACATGATAATACTACCTACTGGATCACCATTTGTAACAATCGGTTGAATAAGAAACGATGCGACCGTCTCTTCTTGCCCTTGAACCAGTTCTAACGTATATTCATTTCGTTCAACAATTGTTTCTCGCTTTTCCATTGCCTTTTCAATAGCTTCGCCAATACTTTTATTCAAGTATTCTTTCTTCGATGCACCCGCGCAAGATATGAACTCATCCCGATCCGAAATTAATACTTTATGTCCCGTGGCATCGAAAAGTGAATGAGCGTACTCTTGCGCAAATTCACTTAATTCGTTAATAGGTGAGTACTTTTTTAAAATGACTTCACCTTCACGATCAACAAAGATCTCTAATGGGTCTCCTTCTCGAATGCGTAGCGTGCGTCTTATTTCTTTAGGGACAACAACTCTTCCTAGGTCATCAATACGACGTACTATTCCTGTTGCTTTCATACTCTGCAATCCCCGCTTTCTGTGATGTACTCATATAGATGAGTGTTTAATGATTTACTCGTGTTTGTAGTATGAAGCAACAGGAGAAAACTATTCATGATTTGGTTGTTTTTTCACGTTTTCTAATTTTGATAGCAAATCTTCCAATACATCGTAACGCTCTTGTTTGTTTTTATGGTTGTATTGAATCATGATTTTTAATTTTTGACCTTCAGTACCTAGCTGGACCATTCGACCATATTCATTAGCTAGCATAAATAACTCTGAACCATCGATTTTCAAGCTTTCTTCCTCTTGCATAAGCATTTCAATTTTATTGTTTTTCTCATGCACTGTCTCCACTTTTTCTTTTTGAGCTAGCAACCTAATGCGCGCTACCTGCATAAGCTCTTCAACTTCTTGTGGATATGACCCAAAGCGATCGATGAGTTCATCTTTAATCTCAAATATTTCACTAACTTCTTTAACCGCATGAATTCGTTTATACATATGAATCTTCTGTGTTTCATCTTCAATGTATTCACTTGGAATATACGCATCTAATGATAACGTCATTTCGACTTCGAACGGTTTCGTTTCTTCATAAGTTTTGCCTTCTTGTTTCGCTTGAATCGCTTCATTAAGCATTTGTGAGTATAAATCAAAACCGACTGAATCAATGAATCCATGTTGTTCAGTACCTAATAAATTACCAGCACCTCTAATCGATAAATCCCGCATTGCAATTTTAAAACCAGAGCCTAACTCAGTAAATTCTTTAATCGCTTCTAACCTTTTTTCAGCTACTTCAGTTAACACCTTATCTTTTTGATGTGTGAAATAAGCGTAAGCTAAACGGTTAGAACGTCCAACTCGACCTCGCAATTGATAGAGCTGACTTAATCCCATCTTATCAGCATCATTAACAATTAATGTATTAACATTAGGTATGTCAACACCGGTCTCAATAATCGTTGTACTAACTAAAACATCATAATTGCCTTCAAGGAAATCCAAAATAATATTCTCTAGCTGTCTTTCGTTCATTTGTCCATGAGCATGCGCAACCCGTGCATCTTCCACTAGCTCATCAATTTCAGCTGCAACACGATCAATCATATCGACTCGATTATATAAGAAGAAAACTTGCCCATCGCGCGACATCTCCCTTTCAATCGCTTCCTTAATAAATGGTGGATTGTACTCCACTACGTATGTTTGAATTGGGAAACGATTTTCAGGTGGTGTTTCTATGACTGAAAGGTCTCTTACACCAACCATTGACATGTGCAGTGTTCTAGGAATTGGAGTGGCTGTTAACGTTAGTACATCAACATTCGACCTTAACTGCTTAATCTTCTCTTTATGTTTAACACCGAACCGTTGCTCTTCATCAATAATTAATAACCCTAAATCTTTAAATTTAATATCTTTTGAAAGAAGTCGATGGGTTCCGATTACAACATCAACTAAGCCCTTTTCTAGTTGATCTAACGTCTCCTTTTGTTGTTTAGCTGTTTGGAAACGACTGAGTACACCTACGTTTAATCCAAAATCTTGAAACCTCTCTTGAAACGTTTCAAAATGTTGTTGTGCTAAAATAGTCGTTGGCACTAATAAAGCAACTTGTTTATTGTCGATCACAGCTTTAAAAGCTGCACGAATGGCGACTTCTGTTTTACCATAACCAACGTCACCACAAAGAAGGCGGTCCATTGGGCGCTCTCTTTCCATGTCACCTTTAACTTCTTCAATACAACGCAACTGATCTTCTGTCTCTTCATAAGGAAAAGACGCTTCAAAGTCTTTTTGCATTTCACTATCTTTTGAGAAAGCATATCCTTTTGAAGCTTCCCGTTCTGCATAAAGTTGTATTAAATCATCGGCGATATCCTCAACTGAAGATTGTACACGCGATTTAACTTTCTTCCACTCAGTGCCACCTAAGCGATAAAGTTTAGGTTCTTTACCTTCTGAGCCAACGTACTTTTGTACTTGATCAATTTGTTCGACAGGGACAAACAGTTTATCATTACCTGAATATCGTAACACCATATAATCTTTGTGCACGTCATTAACTTGTAATGTTTCAATTCCTAAATACTTACCAATACCATGGTTCGTATGTACAACATAGTCTCCTGTTTCAAGCTCCTGGTAACTTTTAATGCGTTCGGCGTTTGAAATCTTTTGCTTCTTCCGCTTCTTCGGCATTTTCTTTCTGAACAATTCTTCCTCGGTTAGTACCGCCAGTTTGTAACTTGGCATTTCAAACCCTTCACTAATATTACCTTGGATAATAATTGGCTCATTGACTGGTAGGTCGGTTAACTGATGCGGTTGATGAGCAACCATGTCATAATCGTCTAATACACGTTCGACCCTTTTAGCCCTTTCATCATCTGCAGCGATTATGACAACAGAATATTGCGCTTGCATCCACCGGTCCATTTCATTTTTTAATAAGTTCATTTGACCATGGAATTGCTGCATTTGACGACTTGATATGTTAACGATATTTTCCGGCTTCGTGTTAGGGATATGTCTTAAAAATAATGACATATAGACTTTAGGGAATACCATCTGATCCCAAACTTGATACCAATCAAATGACAATTTTAAGCCATTTACAATATCTTGTTGCTCAAGCATTTCGGTATACCAATTAGCTTCTTCACGGTCCAATTGTTCTGCTGTCTCCGAAATACGGCTCATCTCATCTAGTAATACAACACTATTTTTAGGTAAATAATCTAGTAAACTACTCGTTTCTTCATAAAGCAACGTTAAATACTGATATATCCCAGTAAAAATCTCTCCTTGTTCAAGGCGCTCTATGTCGTAGTTTGCTTTTTCATACAAACGTTCCTTTTGCTGATCTTCCTTTAACTGGTCGACCGATGACTTCAATAATATTTTAAGTTTCTCAGCAGCTTGTTCCATTTGTTCATGTGTTAGTACGAATTCCTCTGCTGGCGAGATATCAAATTGTTCCATCTCACCTTGTGAGCGCTGAGTTTCGGCATCAAAATATCGAATTGATTCAACTTCATCATCAAACCATTCGATTCGAACAGGATAGGCTTCAGTTAAAGGATAAACATCAACTATTCCACCACGACGACTCATTTCACCAGGTGCGTTAACTAAATCAACCATCTTATAACCTAATCGTTGTATATCTTTAATCGCTTCTTCAAGTGGTTTTTCTTCACCAACTTTAAAAGAGACTTGAAACTGCTCGACTAACTCTTTAGGAGGTAGTAAACGTTTCAATGCTGATACAGGTACGACCATAATCCCTTTTTCATGTTTTTTCCAGTTCTTTAATGCTTCAAGTCTTTGAGCTTTTAATTCAGGTGATGATGACACAATCTCAGCTGCTAACAATTCATTTGCAGGATATAAGTGGATCTTACTTTCATCTTCTGCAATTGATAATAACTCTTCGTACACTTTTTGTGCTTGTGATAATTGATGGGTCACATACAAGATTGGTTGTTTAGCTGATTCATGAATAAGTGAAGCTAATACAGCTCTTGTTGAGTTCGTTAACCCAGATACGAGTTGTTCATTCATGCCAGTTTCTATTCCATCAATTATATGAGAAAAATCATCTTGAGTTACTAAATAGTCTTTTATGTTCTTCATTTTATGCTCCCCCTTCAAATCACAAGACGGGTATTTCTCAACAGAAAAATGCTTTGGCTTTCACCAAAGCGGGTTAGTGGATAAAGTTTTCTAGCTCAAATAAACTTGGATTTTGCGAAAGTATTTCCTCACATTCTTCGCATACGAGAAGAACATTTAACTCACCCTGTTCTCCTTCTTGTAATATATCATTTAATTCTTCTTGCGTTAGCGACTGTTGTTGAACCAATTGTTGCACCTGTTTTGTGTCATCAATCTCACCGAGGTTTCGACTACAATGACGACATTTCACTTTTGCTGACACAAAGGAACCTCCTTAAACTTCCACATATCAACTAATTCATGTTATGCAAAATGACACAAATTAGTTTATGTGAAGTGAAAACTAGTTATAGGTTTTCCAATTAAAAGGTTCCTTATTCAACTAATAAGATTGATTGAAATCGTTCATCACTTGTAAAAAAGGTTTCTCACACCAAGCTTCACAAGCTTCTTTCGACTTTTCAATAGACGGTGTAATATCAGCCTGTTCTGCTTTTGAGAATTTGTCTAATACATAATCTGTTACACTTTCATCACCTTCAGGTCGGCCAATCCCAAAGCGAATTCGATTAAATTCTTTAGTGTCTAAATGAGCAATTATATCTCTAATTCCGTTATGCCCACCATGTCCACCCTTTTGTCGCAGTCTTATTTTCCCTGTTGGTAAGTCTAAATCATCATAGATCACTAATACATCATCTGCATCGATATTAAAGTAATCAGTTGCTTCTTTTACTGATTGACCTGAACGATTCATATAGGTTTGCGGCTTTAATAACAATACTTTCTCTCCATTGACTACTTCTTGAATGTAATGGGCATTAAACTTATCTTTCTTAAACTTCCAACCATTCTCTTTCGCTATATGGTCGATCACTTGAAAACCAATATTATGTCGTGTTTTTTTGTATCTTAAGCCTGGATTGCCTAACCCAACAATGCACTTCATTATATGTAACTCCTTTAGTTCGATATGCTGTTAAAATTAGATTCTACAAAATCATCACTTTTATCACTAAAATTAGAAAACAGACCGAAGCTCACAACTGAGTATGACTTCGATCTGTTCACTTCAAGTAAATATCAAATTATTCTTCGTTTTCGCCTTCGCCTTCAGATTTATCATTAATTAATTCAGGCTCAGCTTGTTCATCTGCAGCTGCTCCTTCTTCGCCTACTTCAGGAACATCTGCTTGTTGTGGTGGTAAAACCGTCACAATCGTCGACTCATCATCATCTAGGATTTCATAGTCTTGAGTTGTCTTCAGGTCGCCAACTGTAACACTGTCACCAATATCTAATTCAGCTGAAGCTATAGTAATTTCATCTGGGATCTTATTAGGTGTTGTTCTAATATTTAATGTATGCAACGTTTGCTGCAGTACGCCACCTTCTTTTTCACCCTTAGACTCACCATCAATATTAATTGTCACTTCAACATCTACTTCAGTAGACATATCCACTAGGTAGAAATCAATATGAGTTAAGTCTTGTTTAATTGAATCTTTTTGGTAATCATATAGCATAGCGTCTAAAGACTTACCGCCTTCAATTTGTAATGAGAATACCGCATTACGGCCTTCATCTCTTACTTTCTTAACTAAATCCATGCTTTCTACTGAAATGGTTACTGGTTCTTTACCTTTGCCGTATACGACTGCAGGTACAAAACCTTCTGCACGAATTGTTTTAGTGACAGAATTTCTTGTGTCTGGTCTTTCCTTCGCTTGAATTACTGCTGCCATGTGTTACAACCTCCATTTTAAGAAATCTCTGATATTTACTCTTACCCTTTATTATACCTTTTTAAACGCAAAAGTAAAATTTAAAAGAAGAAAATCTTAACAAGATTAAGCAGTGAAATAAACTTGAATAACTAACTCTTAGTCAAATAGACTACTGATTGAACGATGCTCATGAACACGTTTGATTGACTCACCAACCATCTTACCAACTGATAGCGTAACAATTTTATCCGTATCTAAGTCATCCGATAGTTTGATTGTATTTGTTACAACACATTCTTTAATGGCTGAGTTTTCAATTCGTTCAATGGCTGGACCTGATAACACTGGATGTGTACAACAAGCATATACTTCTTTTGCACCATTTTCGATCATCGCATTGGCAGCTAATGAAATGGTACCCGCAGTATCGATAATATCATCAACTAAAATTGCTGTTTTACCTTCGATATTACCAACAATATTCATCACCTCTGCCACATTTGGCTGAGGACGACGTTTATCAATAATCGCAATTGGAGCCTTTAATCGGTCCGCCATATGTCTAGCACGCGTTACACCACCATGATCAGGGGAAACAATAACAACATCTTCTAACCCTTTGTCTAAGAAGTAGTCAGATAGTGTCGGAACCCCAATTAAGTGGTCGATTGGAATGTTAAAGAAACCTTGAATTTGAGCTGCGTGTAAGTCTACTGTAACGACACGATCAGCGCCCGCTGTTTCTAATAGGTCCGCCACAAGCTTCGACGTAATTGGCTCTCTTGAGCGAGCTTTACGGTCCTGTCTTGCATAACCATAGTAAGGCATTACAATATTTATTGTCCGAGCTGAAGCTCTCTTTAAAGCATCAATCATAATGAGCAATTCCATTAAATGCTCGTTTACCGGATTACTTGTTGATTGAACAACGAATACGTCACAACCACGAATGCTTTCTTCAATATTAATTTGTACTTCTCCATCTTTAAAGCGTTTAACAGAACATTTCCCTAATTCAACACCAACAGAATCTGCAATTTCTTGCGCTAATTCAGGGTTAGAGTTTAATGTAAACACTTTAAAATAAGGGTCTTTGTAATGATTAGCCATAGAACAGGAACCTCCACAGTAAAATTATGTTATATTTTCAGGCTAGTTTCAGCCTTAAATTATGAACGTTTATTTAATCGTTCCACATATCCTTCTTTGTTTTCTTGACGAGATCGAGCAATAGATAATGCTTTTTCGGGCACATTTTTTGTAATAGTTGAGCCTGCTGCAACATATGCACCCTTCTCTACTTTAACCGGGGCTACTAAATTAGAATTACAGCCAATAAAAGCGCCATCTTCAATAACGGTCTTATGCTTTGAACGACCATCGTAGTTCACTGTAATACTACCACAACCAACATTAACATCTGATCCAATCTCTGCATCACCTAAGTAAGATAAGTGAGAAGCTTTACTACCCGCTTGCATGCTCGTCTTCTTCACTTCTACAAAGTTGCCTATTTTCACGTCGTCTTCTAAATGACTTTCTGGTCTAATATGGGCAAATGGACCAATTTGTACATTGGCCCCGACATAACTGTCTGTTACAACGCTATGTTTAATCGTTGTACCTTCACCGATTTCACAGTTTTCAACTTCTGTGTTTGGACCGATTGTCGTATTGTTACCAATTTGAGTCTGACCTTTAATGTGTGTACCAGGCTCTATTGTAACGTCTGTACCAATTATAACATCCGCTCCAATATACGTGTTGTCAGGGTCTACGATTGAGACACCGTTTCGCATATGGTGTTCGTTAATGCGATCTTTCAACAATTTTTCTGCTTTAGAAAGGGCTATACGATCATTTACACCTACTGTTTCATTCACATTATTCGTTTGAAAAGCAGCCACTTTTTCTCCACGATTGTTAGCAATTTCTAAAACATCCGGTAAATAATATTCACCTTGTGCATTGTTATTAGACACTTGTTTTAGTGCATCAAACAACAACTCATTGTCAAAACAATACGTTCCTGTATTAATTTCTCGTACGGCTTGTTCCGTTTCATTTGCATCTTTTTCTTCAACGATTTTTTCGACATGGCCTTGTTCATTACGAATAATTCGACCATATCCAGTTGGATTCTCGACCGTAGTTGTAAGAACCGTTACTTTAGCTTGTTCTTGTTCATGTTGATTCATTAACTGACTAATTGTTTCAGAAGTTAAAAGTGGTGTGTCTCCACAAACAACAACTGTTGTCCCTTGCTTTCCTTCTAACTGGCTACTTGCCATTTGTACAGCATGGCCTGTACCTAACTGTTCCCCCTGAACGGCATAAGCTGTTTGATCACCTAGCTGCTCTTGTACAGATTCAGCTCCATGACCAACAATTGTTACAATTTCATCTAATTGAGATTTATGTAGTTGGTCGACAACATGTTGAACCATTGGCTTACCACATACAGGATGTAACACTTTATAGAGGCTTGATTTCATTCTCGAGCCTACTCCTGCAGCCAATACGACCGCAAAACGTTTTGACATCATTTTCCCTCCAACTAATCATGCGAAATTTATCAAAAAAGGTTATCTTAATCCTTATAATCATCCATTATGAATATATCTTAAATAGATAGCACATGCAACTTAATCCTACTTAATAGTTGTGGTATTTTTTACTTTAATTAATAAAAGGTATTAAACCTTTTTATTTCGGCTAATTGGAGGTTTAGTTCTCTTAAAAATAGGTAAAACATAAAAAAGAAGTTCAATCATGGGCGATTGAACTTCTCTCAAAATTTTAAGAAGCACCTGCTTCTTCATATTCAACTTCTTCACCGACACGGTGGTATTCTTCTAAAACGGCATCTTGAATTTTACCACGTGTACCCGAATTAATTGGATGAGCAATGTCTCTAAACTCTCCATCTGGAGTTCGTTTACTTGGCATCGCTACAAATAATCCATTGTTACCATCAATGACACGAATATCATGCACTACGAATTCATCATCCAATGTAATCGAAGCGATTGCTCGCATACGACCATCCGTATTCACGCGACGAAGCCTTACGTCAGTTACTTGCATTATGTCTCACCACCTTTTAGATAAATAACTGCAAAACATGTCGTAAATCTCAAAAGCTCATAACTAAGCTTTTAAGACCCTCTCTATTACCTTTCAACAATGGAATCAAAAATCCTTCTAAAAAATTCATTTTTTTATAATTTTGTGACAAAAATTATTTATAAAAAAAGAGAGGTTTCCCCCTTCTTTTATTAACTATTAAAATAATTACCTGTTACAACTTTTATAGCACCAGATCTTTCATTTACTTCTTGAATTTTTAATAGCGACACGTAATCTTCTACACGCCGTTCTTCGTCTTCATCTTCAGCTTCAGCTAAAACAGCAATGCCTTTAACAGTAGCATTAAACTCTTGCATTAAATTTTCCATCCCTTTAATGGTGCCACCAGCTTTCATAAAGTCATCAATTAAAAGTACGTTAGAGTCTTCTTGAATACTTCTCTTGGCTAAAGCCATTGTTTGGATCTTTCTAGAAGAACCTGAGACGTAATTAATACTCACTGTTGAGCCTTCCGTCACTTTAGGGTCTCTTCTAATAATGACGACTGGTACATTTAACACCTCAGCAACCGCATAAGCTAAGGGTATTCCTTTAGTCGCTACTGTAACAATATAATCAAGGTCTACGTCTTTAAAAGCAGCTCCAAACACTTTACCTATTTCTCTAATATAGTTGTAATCGCCTAATACATCACTCATGTAAACATAACCGCCGGGTAAAATGCGCTTCGAATCTTCTAATACATGAATTAACCGGTCAATAAACTGACGACTTTGGTTATGGTTAAAATCAGGAATATAGCGAACACCACCAGAAGCCCCTGCTGTCGTTTCAATTCTACCGATACCTAATGATTGGAACATTTCATCAATAATATCTATATCCTCACTTACCGATGACTTTGCCGCTTGAAAAGAATCAACAAAATAAGGAAGCGAGATTAATTTCCTCGGATTTTCTTTAAAGTGATGCGTCATCGCTACTATTCTCTCACTACGTTTCATTCACTACACCTCAAAACACGAATATTGAACTATAATATACCATGTATTATTTGTAATTTCCAACTTACCGTAAAGAATGGACGACATAAACTTCTTCACAAAACCCTTTTAAGCTGTTATAAATTCTTTCAGCCTTAGATTGTTGCTTTACTAATGCATATACAGTTGGCCCGCTTCCACTCATCAAAACCCCGTCAGCATCTGCGTTCTCCATTTGCTCTTTAATTGGACTAATTTCTTTATGCATGTTCATTGTTATAGGCTCCAAAACATTTCCCATTTGCTCACACACTGCTTGAAAGTCTTGATTTTCCAATGCTTTAATAGCTTGTTCATTGTTAGGGTGAATCATATTATTTAAATCAACTCGTCCGTAAACCTCTTTCGTTGATACTCCGATTTTCGGCTTAGCTAATACGACGTAACAAGCAGGTAACGGTGAAAGTGGTGTCAACACTTCACCACGTCCTTTTGCCAGTTGAGTACCACCTTGAATACAATACGGCACATCAGAGCCAATTTGCTCAGCCATCTTTTCCATCTGTGCGTTTGAAAGGCCAGTTGCAAACAAACGGTTTAACCCTCTAATAGTTGCTGCTGCATCACTACTGCCCCCGGCTAAACCTGCAGCTACAGGAATGTTTTTATCAATATCAACTTTAACTCCTGATCGAATTCCACATTGTTTCTTAAAAACTTTAGCAGCTTGATACGCTAAGTTTCGATGATCATTAGGAACGTACCGATTTTCTGAATCAATAACAATTTCATCTCTAGTCAATTCTTCAAAGAATAATCGGTCTGACAAATCAATCGACGTCATAATCATTTCAACTTCATGGAATCCATCTTCTCGTTTATGTAATATATCTAAAGTTAAATTAATTTTTGCTGGCGCTTTTTCATAAATCATATTTTCACCTACTGTAATTGTTATCACCGTGATTGTATCATAATCATCATGTGTCCGCTCAACTAAATTAATGTAATGTAACTCTTTAAAGTGTAAAAAAAGTAGGCCTTTAAAAAAAGACCTACTTTTTACTATGTCCAACGTTAACGTTGGCCCTTTTCCATTTGTTCTTGTGCCATCTCAACTGCTCTTTTTACCATGTTACCTGCATCGCGAGATTTAATCCCGCCCCAACCTTCTCTTTGTACCGTGTCGTAAATTCCTAACTCCTTTGCGATCTCCTCTTTAAAACGATCAGACATAATGCCTTTACGTCTACTCAACGGACCACAACTCCTTTTGTCGTTTTTTACGACACACTTATTATATGTACTTTTGAGAAACTAAAACATGGAAAGTGTTGAGGATGTTAGCAAAAAGAAGTAATGCAGTAGATACTACAGGATTATGCCATCTTGGTGATTTCATCTGTGAAGGTAATTTTGACCGTTTCAGTCAATACGTCCGCGTAACTATAAGATACGCGCTCAAACGAATGCTCGTCTTGGTCGAGTTCAACAACAAAAACTGATGGATATGTTTCCGCTAAGACTCCGCAACGCTCAATGGTTTTACGACGTCCGCCATTAGCTTCTAGCGTTAAACGTTGACCAATCTTTACATCTAATGCTTGTTTAATTTCACCCAATGTCTTGCCCACTAGACTCCACCTCACTGTCAATAATATACCATATTTAAGCCGTAAAGTCAAAAATTTTTCATTATAACAATTTAACAGTTACAATGTCAATAAAATATCCATTCCTTTTCTTAACATTACCTAAAAAGACGTTATCATACATAAATATACAATTTTCAACAATGTTATTTTGACAAATAAAAAACACCGCATGTATACGGTGTTTAATTTTAATCACTTTCTTTTGATTTCTCATTTGTAACTGGTAGACCTTTCATGTATGGCAAACCAATTCTAAATAAGCCTCGAGTTTCAATTCCGCCTATTCCCTTCTCTCTTGTAATGGTTTTATTAATGACATCATGCAAGTTAACCTTTTCCATAAAAGATGTATAACCAATTTTAGCAATTACATAAACTGGATCTAACGCATGAATATTAATTCTCGTTGGAGAACTCGCAAAATTGGCTCCAGCTTTAATAAGTGACTCAAAGTGAGACTGGCATGCACCTGCGAAGATCACTAATTGATCAAGACTTGGTTCGACCCTTCTAGCTTCTCTAACAGACTCAACGAAATACTTACTATTACGATAAGCTCTAATATCATGTTCTTCACCTTTTTGCTTAGAGTATGAGTCATGACCTGTAATAACCAAAATATCTGGTTGTACTTTTTCCATCAGTTCTCTAACTTTTAAAGGCATTTCTGACTCTTCCACATGAATTCCATGCACCTGTAAACCAAGTCTTTTATAAAGCATGACACATTTTTTCAAAAACAAAGCATCTCCATCAATATGAAGCACTTTTGGACATAACTGAAATTGCGCTACGTCCTCTTCTTTGACAGAAGTTGGTTGCGCATAATCACGGAATGAACGTAAATAATAATCCTGTCTAAACATACGATAGGACGTTGCTTCTTTTTGGCGTACTTGTCGTTCAATTTCGTGTCTCTCATCATTTTGTACACGTTTTAGATCATCTAACGGAGCATCTGCTTCTAAGCGAAAATTCTCCCCATAGATGATTGCTTGGTTGTTATGGACTTTTTGTATTCGAAATAACAAGTCATGACCATAAGAGTGTCTTGTCACAATTTCTCCTCTATGCCAATTCATCTCGTTCTCCCTTTCACTAATAACCTTCTCTTATAACGTATTGTGAAAGTGAACAAATTGTGCATAAGCCTTAATAAAAGAAAACTCACCGAATAAAGGCGAGTTAAGAACGAGTTACATAATGATTAAACACATTAGCCAGCTCTGCAAACTCTTCTAAGCTTAACGACTCTCCTCGACGTGATGGATCAATACTCGCCTCTTTAAATAATCCATCTAACGTTTCACCATCTATTTCATCGCTAAAAGCTCTCTTTAAGTTGTTCTTTAACGTTTTACGTCTTTGACCAAAACTAGCTTGAACAATCTCAAAATAAAGGCCCTCATGCTCAACATGAACTTTAGGTTGTGAACGAACATTTAACTGCAAAATGGCCGAATCAACATTGGGCTGAGGCATAAAACACGTTTTAGGAACATTCATTACAACTTTTGAAGTTGTATAATATTGAACAGCAATCGATAATGAACCGTAATCTTTACTATTTGGATCTGCTGACATCCTTGCTGCTACTTCTTTTTGCATCATGACAGTAATTGAGTCAACTGGTAAATGGCTTGTTAACAACTTCATCAAAATAGGTGTTGTAATATAATAAGGCAAGTTGGCTACAACTTTAACTTTCTCACCTTGCTTCACATGTTCTTCAATGAAGCTTTGTAAATCCACTTCTAAAATATCTTGCTGATAGACTGTAACATTATGATAAGGCGATAACGTGTCCTCTAAAACATCAATTAGACGTCCATCAATTTCAAAAGCATAAACGTGTTTAGCTTTCTTCGCTATTTGTTCTGTTAATGCACCAATTCCTGGTCCAACCTCAATGACAATACAATCTTCATCAACGTCTGCTTTTGATACAATGTTTTCTAGTATATTTACATCAATTAAGAAATTTTGACCTAAGCTTTTCTTAAAGGATAAGTTATGCCTTTCCATGATTGCTTTCGTTCTTGTAATTGTTGCAATCGGCTTCATTCACTCGTTCGCTCCTCTTCATAGATCTTTTCCATAGCTTGCTCTAGAGTTGATATTTCAATTTGAAACATGTTTAATCTTTTTTCTAATTGTTTGGCATTAGCGTATCCAATTTTTAGTAAGTGTCCTAGTTGTTCACGCCTTTGTTTAGCTTTATTTCCACCAATTAAGCCGTATTGGACTAAATATGGCTTCCATATGATATTAGTATGTTTCGTCTCTTTAACTTCATATACTGCTTCTAGCGCTCGTTTAAGGTCTTCAACCTTAGCATGTTCTACACCTAACCCTTTTTTACCTTTAGCTTGTCCTCGAGGTAAGAAGGCATGTTTACAGCCTGGCACGTGTTCATCAATCATTCTTCTTATCCTCTCTCCAGGATAGTCAGGGTCAGTAAATACAATCACACCGCGTTTTTCTTTTGCGTGCTTAATTTGTTCTATCGTTGCTTCATTTATCGCTGAACCGTTTGTTTCAATTGTATCAGCATCGACAGCTAGTTTAATTCGAACTGTATCGTCTTTACCTTCAACGACAATTACTTCATTTATTTTCAAACAGATGCTTCCTTTCTTAATTTAAGTCTAATTCATTTATGTAAATAACTATAGTTAACCAAAATAAAAAGATAACCCTTACTATACGTTATTATAGTATAGCAGGATTATCTATAAATCGAAAAAATTATCTTAATCAATTACTCGAACTTGAACTGTTCGACGACCCCAATTCATCGCTTCACTACGCGAATCAACCAAAATATCAATCTTGTTTCCGACAATGGCGCCACCTGTATCAAGTGCAATAGCCGTAAATGTTTCGCTAGGTGTTTTCACTTCAACAATAGAATAAAGTGGAATAACACTAGGATCAACTGCAATGACGCGCATGCCGTTGTAATAAATTGAGTTGCGCACATCTACACCAGTTGCTGTAACGCCAGTACAACCTGATGGACAGTTAGCCGTATACTTCGTTGACGTAAACTGTTGAAATTCACCAGATGATGAAGATGCCAGTTGAACTTCTTCTTTCGTTCCTTCCATTACAACACGGTTAACACTTTCTTCTACAATCTCTTCATCCACAAGTTCTCGAGATACGACTTCACCGTTTTCTTTTACGACTTCGTACTCTTGAACTTTTTTACCTTCTTCACCTAATTGAACAACTTCACTTTTACCTTGTAACATTGAATCGTCTTCACGTGTCTCCGTTGTATATGGAACACTTTCTTCAACTGTTTCATAGTCTATAGACACACGCACGATTTCAATATCACGTTTGTCTCTAACCATTTGTGACGGTTCAACGTTTAACTGATCATGTTCACTTAACTCAATTCCTTCTTGATTAAGTAAATTTTGGACCGTCTGGTTTGTGACAACCTTCGTCTCTTCTTCGCCACCATCTACAATTTTTACTTCAAAAGCTGTGTTAATAGCTATGTGCATCTGATCATGAACCGAATCGTTTAAAGAAACTGACATTTGATCATGCTCTGATAATTCAATATTTTTATTATTTAAAAAGTCTTCTACTGTATTTTCTGTTGTATAGTAATGTTCTGTACGTTGGTCCACTGTTACAATAACTTCTCTTGCCTGTTCATAAGTAATGTCCATACCATCTTCTAATTCAGCATCGACATTTACAGATAGATGATCATGTTTACCGACTTTAACATCAAGTTCATCTAACAACTCATCTACTGTATTTGCTGTAGTCACAACTGTTTGTTCTTCATCGTCTAACACAACAGTTACTTCAGCCCTCATAGAGTCATAGACAAAGAAAGTAATTGAGGCTAAAACTAAAATTGTTGCGAACAAGGTTAGGGCTATTTGCTTAAAACCAAAACGACTCAAACCCTTTTTCGCCTGTTCTGTACCTACCATAAAAATGCCTCCTCTGTACGCATCTGATTATAGGCACCGTATAGACATAAGTCAAATAATATTTGTTTAAGAGAATATTACATATTTATTACAGACTAGTTCTTTAGCCATAGAATAATAGACTAAAGCAGGTGCCTACATGCCATCATAACCAAAACAGGCCTCTACTATACGTACGTAGTTCATATATTTTTATGACTGCACTTGAACTAGATTTTAAATAATTGTCTAGCATTTTCATTCGTTTGCTTTGCTACTTCTTCTACTGATAAATCTTTTAATTCTGCAATTTTTTCAGCGACTAGCTTTACGTACGCCGGCTCATTTCGTTTGCCACGGTTTGGATGCGGTGCTAAAAATGGACAATCCGTTTCAATTAATAATTTCTCAAGCGGCACTTCTTGCGCCACGACTTTAGGATCTTTTGCATTCTTAAAAGTAACTGGACCACCTAAAGAAATATGAAAGCCCATATCTAAACACTTCTTCGCGTATTCAACATTGTCGTTATAACAATGCATAATACCGCCAACTTCTTCCGCATTTTCTTCTTGTAAAATTTCAACGATATCTTCGGTTGCTTCCCTATTATGAATAATGATCGGCATGTTAACACGTTTGGCTAGTGCAATTTGTTTGCGAAATGCATCTTTTTGTATATCTTTAGGTGATTTATCCCAATGATAGTCTAGACCCATTTCACCAATTGCGACGACTTTTTCATGACGACTAAGTTTTTCAATCCAGTTCAAATCTTCATCAGTCATATCAATTGCGTCGACTGGGTGCCATCCTACCGCTGCATAGATGAAATCATAGTTTTCAGCAATCTCAATAGCTAATGGGATCGTTTTGCGGTCGAATCCTACAACAACCATTTGTGTAACACCTTCATCTTGCGCACGTCGGATTACTTCGTCACGATCTTCATTAAATTGATCAGCATTTAAGTGTACATGTGTATCAAATAACATTATATCCACTCCTCTAGTTATACAAGACAAAAGGGAACGTAAAACTCCGTCCCCCTTTTTGTTCATATTATTTTATTGGTGTTCCATTCGGTAAAGTTTGATCAACTGTCGCTAACGATAAATGACCTTCGTCGTCTTCCCCAGCTAAGATCATTCCTTCTGATAATTCGCCTCTCAACTTAGCAGGCTTTAAGTTCGTTACACAAATCACTTTACGACCTACTAAATCTTCTTCTGTATAGTGTTCAGCTATACCAGAAATCACTTGTCTTTTTTCTGAACCTAAATCAATTTGAATCTTTAATAACTTGTTTGTTTTCTTAACTTTCTCAACATGAACTACTTCAGCTACTTTGAAATCAACTTTGAAGAAATCATCAATTGTAATTTCATCTTTTTGTTTTTCTTCTTCTTCAGCCGTTTGCTTCGGTGTATTTTTAGTCATCATATCTTTAATCGCTTGCACTTCATCTTCTGTTTCTAAGCGAGGGAAGATCGGTTTACCTTTTTTGACGACTTGAGCATCATTAACTAAGTCATGCTGTGAAATGCTATCCCAAGCTTTAAGCGATTCGTCTTCAATACCTAACTGGTTGAAAATTTTCTCAGGTGTAGAGGTTAAGAATGGCTGCAACATAACAGCTGTCTTACGTAACGACTCGACTAAGTGCGCCATCACATTACCTAAACGATCCTTCTGTGACTCATCTTTAGCTAACACCCAAGGTTCATTTTCATCGATATACTTATTTGTACGACTGACAAACTGCCACAACGTTGACAAAGCAACGGAAAACTCCATCTCATCCATCGCATTTTCGACTTCTTGCTTTGTTTGTTCAGCTTGTTCGATTAAACTTTGATCATGTTCAGTTTCATTTAACGTAATGGATGGAATATCTCCACCAAAATATTTATTAACCATCGCCACTGTACGGTTTAGTAAGTTACCTAAATCGTTCGCTAAGTCATAATTTGAACGTTCAACAAATGCCTCTGGTGTAAAGACACCGTCAGAACCGAACGGCACTTCGCGTAATAAATAGTAACGTAAAGCATCTAATCCGTAACGGTCAATTAAATCAACTGGGTCAACGACATTCCCTTTGGACTTAGACATTTTACCATCTTTCATTAATAACCAACCATGTGCGAATACCTTTTTCGGAAGTGGTAAATCAAGTGCCATTAACATAATCGGCCAATAAATCGTATGGAAACGAACAATTTCTTTCCCAACTAAATGAACATCAGCTGGCCAATATTTCTGATAGCGTTCGTCTTGGTCCGTTCCGTAGCCTAATGCTGTAATGTAGTTCGTTAAAGCATCGATCCAGACGTAAATGACGTGTTTAGGGTCGCCAGGAACTTTAACACCCCAATCAAATGTTGTACGTGAGACTGCTAGATCTTCTAAACCTGGTTTAATGAAATTGTTTAACATTTCATTTTTACGACTTTCAGGCTGAATGAATTCTGGATTATCTTCATAAAACTGAACGAGACGATCAACGTACTTACTCATTTTGAAGAAATACGACTCTTCTTTAACCTTCTCAACAGGACGACCACAATCAGGACAGTTTCCTTCTTCTAACTGACGGTCCGTAAAGAAAGATTCACAAGGTGTACAATACCAACCTTCATACTCATCAAGATAGATATCACCTTGTTGGACAAGTTGATCGAAAATCTTTTCAACGATATCTTTGTGGCGCTTTTCAGTCGTACGAATAAAGTCATCATGAGTGATCTCTAACTTATCCCAAAGTTTTTCAATACCACTTACAATCTCATCAACATATTCTTTAGGCGTTACACCATTTTCTTCAGCTTTTTGTTGAATCTTTTGCCCATGTTCGTCAGTACCGGTTAAGTACATCACATCATAACCTCTTAAACGCTTATAACGCGCCATGGCATCACCAGCAACTGTCGTGTAAGCATGGCCAATATGTAAATTGCCGCTCGGATAATAAATTGGTGTTGTAATATAAAACGTATTACGTTCTTCTGGCATGGTTTGACCTCCTATATTAAATACTATTTCTTTATTATATAATTAAATTTATATACAACTAGGTACTATATATTGTAACGATTAAACTGAACAATTTCCATTGTTATTCATAGTTTCTCTCATATAACTCTGACAACTTATGTCAATCATCTATGTTGTTTCAAAATGAAACAATTTACAATTATTTATATTTTAATTAATTGACTATACATACAAAGAGTGGTAAATTTAGTTGCGAAAGATAGCGAAATTATGATCGAGAGGGGAGAAAAATAATGAAATCAACAGGTATCGTAAGAAAAGTAGACGAATTAGGAAGAGTTGTAATTCCTATTGAGTTGCGTCGCACACTAGATATAAATGTAAAAGACGCACTAGAGATCTACGTAGATGACGATCAAATCGTCCTAAAGAAATACCAGCCAAACATGGCTTGCCAAATTACTGGCGAAATCTCTAACGACAACATCTCTGTTGGAGACAACATCGTCCTTAGCAAAGAAGGCGCAGAGCAGCTAATCGACGAGATTCAAAAGAAAATGAGCTAATCCGAACGGGGCTATTATAAGCCCCGTTTTTTATTTTACTGATGAAATTCATTATAAACTTCACGGCTTGAAAGCCCTCTGTCTTGAGCGACTAATTTAACGGCGGCTTTTGTCTTTAAATGTTCGTTTTCCATATAGTATTCTACATGTTCAACTAACGATAAATCTTCCCACCAGATATCACTTTCCATATCTTTTTCATCAATTGGCTCAACAATGATGCAAAATTCACCACGTATTGTAGAGTCGTTGGATATAGACCAATCATAAACGTCATTTATAGAACCACTAATATACTCTTCGAACTTCTTCGTTAACTCTCTAGCCAGTGTAACCCTTCGACCACTACTGTATACTTCTTTCATGACTTCTAATGTCTTCGTCACTCGATAGGGCGATTCATAGAATATAAGCGTATGTTGTTGTTGGTCCAGTGACTCCAAAATATTGACGATCTCTTTCTTTTTCTTAGGTAGGAAACCTGCAAATGTAAAGGAATTAGTCGGTAATCCTGAGCCGACTAAAGCACATAACGCTGCGTTTGCTCCAGGTAATACGACAACATCAACCCCTTGTTCTCGAGCTCGACTAACTAAAGTATACCCTGGGTCTGATATTAAAGGCATGCCAGCATCACTAACTAATGCAATGGAATCACCGTTATGAATACGTTGTAAGAGGTCCTCAGTGCGTTTGTCGTGACTGTGCTCATGGAAACTAATTAATGATTTTTTTAAGTCAAAAAAGTTAAGTAACTTTTGCGTTTGTCTCGTATCTTCACACGCAATAAGATCAACATTTTCTAACACTTTCAACGCTCTAAATGTTAAATCTTCAAGATTTCCTATAGGTGTCGGAACAACGTATAATTTAGGTCCTTCTTGTTCAAAGCTCTTTTGAACGTTAATCATGAGCGGAACTCCCTTCTTCACCGTACAAAATTTTCGTCATCTCTTTAGTATAATCCCCATTTTCCTCATGGATATATAATGGTGGTTCTACTTTTAAATCAGGTTGTCCATCTTTTGCAAATTCGACTAATACAATATTAGCTTGTTTGTTTCGTTTTGGATAAACAAACTTCAAACGTTTCACTTCTAACTTATAACTTTTAGCGATTGTAATCATCTCTGAAAGTCTATTGGGCCGATGAACCATCGATACTTTCCCGCCTGATTTCACTGAACGGCTACACGCTTTTATAACATCATTTAAATCACAATAAACCTCATGGCGAGCGATCGTTAAGTGCTCATTTTGATTACGTTTATTAGGTTCATCTGTTTTAAAGTATGGTGGGTTACATGTGACAACATCAAACGTTTGGTTAAACCGTTTCGTTTCTTCTTTCAAATCACCTTGAATCATATCTATTTGATCTGTTAGTTTGTTTAATTGAACATTTCGTACAGCCATATCGTAAAGGCGTTCTTGTATTTCAACCCCGATTATTTTGGCTTGCGAACGTTTAGTTAAAAAAAGTGGTATCACACCATTGCCAGTACATAAATCTAAAACACGACCTCGCTTAATCGGCAAATATGTAAAATGAGCTAATAGTACAGCATCCACCGAAAAAGCAAACACCGTTGGGCTTTGGATAATTTGCCTTTGTTGGTCATTTAATAAATAGTCTATTCTTTCATCACCTTTTAACTCTACCATATAGCTCATCCTTCTTATGTCCTTTTTAACCTGTTACAAGTAAGTTTCCCTACATAAAACAACCTTTACTACAATGTTTGCAGTAAAGGATGTTACAACATGTATATTTAATTAAAAAACTTTAAACAAAACATACAATCTTCTTCTTCTCGAGGTGTTCCGAAATAAACGTGACAAATATGGAAGCCTTCCTCGTAAATTCTAGCTAAATTATCATAACCTTCACCGACGCTTTTTGAAGGATTTTGATCATCGTTTGACGAGTCCTCTTGTGTTAAATCATCTAAACGCTGACGTAAATGATGATTTTCATGCGCCAGTTGATGGTTCTCTTCCATTAACTGTACGAGGTCGTTTTTCAATAATGAAAAGTCTTTCTGTAAGTCTTCAAACTGTTTTTCTAAATGAGAAAAACGGTCTAAAACTTCTTTTTTGTTCACAACATCCACCTCATTACTCTGCTGCTGGAACGGAGATTGCTCCTTCATCAATTAACTCATCAAGTGTATATTCGACAACACGTTCCATCTCTGATAATTCAACCTGTACTAATCTTTCTAGCATGTTTAAACCGACAACCTTACCTGAACCATTTGATGTTGTTAAGCTTTCTCCGATATCTGGAAGTTCTTGTTTAGCATCTTCATACATATCATTTTCATACTTTAAACAACACATTAAACGGCCACATAAGCCCGAGATTTTAGCTGGATTTAATGATAAGTTTTGGTCTTTTGCCATTTTAATTGATACAGGTTCAAAATCACCTAAAAACGTAGAACAACACAGCATTCTTCCACATGGTCCAATTCCACCTAACATTTTAGCCTCATCACGAACCCCAATTTGTCTAAGTTCGATTCGTGTTTTAAACACTGCAGCTAAATCTTTAACTAAATGACGGAAATCAACACGGCCATCTGCTGTAAAGTAAAAGATTATTTTGTTACGGTCGAATGTAAACTCAGCATCAACTAAATTCATATCAAGTTGATGTTCTTTAATTTTATCTGAACAAGTACGGACTGCTTCATCGGTCATCTCGTTGTTCTCGCTTATAGTTAGCTTGTCCTTATCATCTGCAATTCGAATAACTTTCTTAAGTGGAAGAACGACATCTTCTTCATCAACTTGTTTATTCGAGATTACAACTTTACCAAATTCGACACCGCGTACTGTTTCAACAATGACATAATCATCCGTTGTTAAGTCAGCATCACCAGGGTCGAAATAATATATTTTACCCGCTTTCTTGAAGCGAACTCCAATTACTTCTAACAATCTATATCACCTCTGCAATTGAAGGACTAAATGTTCCATTGCAAGTGTATTGTGAACGTTATATGCTAACTTACGCTTTGTCTGTAAGAGTTCATAAACACATGTTTTTGCATCATTTAACGAAATTGTGTACTGATATTGTTGTAGTCTATCTAGTTGATCTGTTAGCACGACCATATCTTCTCTATTTAAATGATAGGATATAAGGTCTTGGTACCATAACAACAGCAAATCTATACCTAACTCCTGTTGGTGGCGCTCTTGAAAATGATTTAACCACACTTGATGGAGAAACAAGTAACCTTCTTCTTTAGGATTCATTACTTTATCTATTAATTGTATCACTATTCTTCTTGCTTCGGCAAACCAACCATCCTGACTAAGCTCTTTCGCTTCATCTAACCCTATATTTAAAGCCGCACAAATTTTTGCTGTCGACTCTGGAATCCCTTCACCAACAAATTGTTCGTACATACCTTCGCTTTTCAAAGGGTGAAATTGAATTCTTTGGCAACGAGACAAAATCGTATTTAAAACAGAACCAATATTTTCTGTTAATAAGACGGCCATAGTTTGTCTACTCGGTTCTTCTAGAAATTTTAACAAACGATTCGCTGCATTTGTCGTCATTTTCTCTGCTTGATGTAAAATATATACTTTTTGGTTCGATTCTAACCCTGTATATGTAAACTCTTTTTGTAAATATTCAATTTGGTCCTTTTTAATCGACTGACCATCTGGTTCAATAAAATGCACATCAGGATGGTTGCCTGTTTGAATTCTTTTACACGAGCTACACTCATAGCAAGGCTCGCTATACTGATCTTCAGCTTGCTCACAAAAGTATCGCATCGCAAACAAAAGACTGGCCTTTTGTTTGCCAGTCCCTTTAGGTCCGTGGAATAAATACGCATGAGCAATTCTATCTTTAACAATACTGTTTTGTAACATACGTGTTGCTACAGGTTGTACTTCACGCATCGTTGACCAAGTTGTTGTCATTTCATTCATCCTGTTCCTTTAAGCATATAAGTTAAGTAACATACCTTTAATTTCCCCAATGACATCTAAAACATCAATTGAACTTTTCTCTTGATCTAATACATCATCTGTTAAATCAATTAACTTATCATCAATTTGCTTAACTAAAGAAAGAGTTTGGCTGCCACCTTCTAAATCCCATTTACGGGACTGCTCAAGATCTAACCCATAGTTAACCGCTTCTTGAATAAACTGTCTGACCATCTTTTTATATTTCCCTAAATCCTGAAACGAGCGAAATTTCGCTACCTTATCACCTTGTTTAGTTAAATCAGCCAGAAGACGGTTTAATTCTGCTTCTTTCAGCTTTTGTGTCTCCTGTCCAACGACGCCTTGAAAAGATGATTTAGCATTAGTCTGTTTCTGATTATTTTGTTTAGATGTTTCCATTTGCGTACGTACTTCTTGGCTAACTTTCACTACTTGTCACTCCTATTAAAATTGGTGAAAAGCATCTACTGGAAGAACAAAAACTGTCGCTCCACCAACTTCTACTTTAACTGGCTTTGGAATGTACGAGTCTGCATTCCCACCCATCGGTGAAATTGGTGCTACCATTTGCTCGCGGTAACTACAATTATCTTTAATAATTTCTAATGCTTGATCGACATCATCGTCATCACAACCAATCATTAATGTCGTGTTACCTTCCTTTAAGAAACCACCACTTGATGATAATTTAGTCGACTTAAAATTCTCTTCAGACAACGCATCTGAAAGACGGTTTGAATCTTTATCTTGAACAATCGCAAGGACTAATTTCATCCTTTTCCTCCTCATAATTTGTACTTACTTATATTATAACAAGTTTTCTGATTATTTAGCACATGATATGATTATTTTTCACAAAACGTGTGCATAACAAACATTACTTACTAGATAAGAAAGAACGTATAACTGTTTCACATTCAACTTGAACATTTTCTAAAGACTTGTGAGCATCAATACTTTTAATTCGATCCGAGAAACGCTCTTTTAAATGACGGTAAGCTTCTTCTACTTTTTTATGAAAATCTAGCTTTTCTAAATCAAGTCGGTTTTTTTCTCTTTGTTCATTGTCACTAATTCGCTCTAAACCAACTTTAGGATCTAGTTCAAATAAAATGGTCAAATCCGGCATACAGTCCTCAATCGCAAACTCGTTAACTTGATAAACTTCTTCCATACCTAATCCTCTTGCATAGCCCTGATATGCTAAACTGCTATCAACGAACCGATCACACAAAACAATTTGTCCACGGTTTAATGCAGGCATGACTCGTTCAACTAAATGTTGCCTACGGGCCGCCGCATACAATAAAGCTTCTGTGCGACTGTCCATAGAAGTATGGTCCTTACTTAAAATAACTTCACGAATTTTTTCAGCAATTTCAATGCCTCCAGGTTCACGTGTTGTTACAACTTCATAACCGTCAGCTCTTAATTGATTTGAAATATATTGAATTACTGTTGACTTTCCCGCACCTTCTACACCTTCAAACGTTATAAATAATCCGCTCACGAAGATAACTCCCTTTATACTAAATTTGATAAACTTTTATTTTATTATGATCACCATTACTGATTCGTTGAATATGTTGCTTGCGTTTTTCAGCTTTTTCAATCGTGTTTAAAGCTTGTTGAGAAATAAACTCACCATTTAATATAACGGGTATTCCAGGTGGATAAGGTGTAATCGACTCAGCAGCAATTCGCCCGCTCGCCTCACGAACATCTACCCACTCTGTATTAAACGACTTTAACTCACGATAGGAATATGGAAAACGTTGAATTGTACTTACATCAAATTGACTGTCTACCATTTTATCATGATAAGCGTTGTCTTCCACTGTTTTTATACAATTAATTAATGCCGTACACTGCTTTTGTCGTAATTCTTCATCTAACTCGATCCCATGGATGAGTAACAACTGATTTTGGTCAACTAATTCCGCATCGATCCCGTAATCGTGTAAACGCTTGTATACTACATTCATGTCTAACGTCTCTGAAGTTAAAACCGTTTTTAAAGGGTCATCTATTTGTTCACGAACAGGTAAAACTTCACAGTTAGTCAACGTATTTAACTGGTTGTTAAGCTCAGTAATTTCTTTAACTAACTGAACTTGATCATCTTTATTAAAGTTAGCTATGTACTGCCTAGCTAAATCCAAGCTCGCCATAATTAAATAAGATGGACTGCTCGATTGGACAACTTCTAAATAATACTCTAATTTACTGCGATCGATTCGGTTAGAATTCACATGCAGAAAAGAACCCATCGTTAAAGCCGGTAATGTTTTATGAGCTGATTGAACGACTAGGTCAGCACCACATTGTTTCGCTGATTTAGGGAAGGGTGCATCGAAGGAAAAGTGAGCACCGTGCGCTTCGTCGACTAAAACTGGAACATTAAAAGAATGTGCTACTTGTACAACCGACGATAAATCAAAAGTCGTTCCGAAATAATCTGGATAAGTAAGTACAACTGCTTTAAGACTTGAATCATTCGTTAAAGCTTGCTTAATAACGTCGGGAGATATATGACAATACCGACGTGCAATGGAGTCATATTCAGGTGAAATGAAAACAGGCTTCGCTCCGACTAATTCTAAGGCATGCATCACAGATTTATGGCAATTCCGTTGAACTAACACGTGATCATCTGCATTCAAACTGGCTAGAATCATCGCCAAGTTACCAGAAGTCGTCCCATTTACTAAGAAATAAGTCTGTTCCACACCATAGTATTGAGCAGCTAACTTTTGCGCTTCTAATATAGGCCCTTCTGGTTCATGCAAGTCATCAAGACCTGGCAATTCCGTTAAGTCATAGCGAAACAGTTCATTAATGGGCTTTAATTGATTATGTACAATGGCTCCACTTTTATGTCCCGGGACATGAAAGGAGTATCGCTTTTGCTTTAAATGCTGTTGAATGGCCTCATACAAAGGCGCTCGTTGTTGATTCATATAAACACCTAACTTAAACTCGTTTTAATTCATATTGTACACGAAAATAAAACACGTAACATAAACGTTATACACTCCTAAACTAACTTTTATAAATTTTCATGTTACAATAATACAATAATACACTAAATAAAAGAGAGACCTTTGACACACCGTGCGTTAAATTCTCTATGATAAATATTAGAGGTGAATAATTAATGTTAGATGATCAATCAATTAAACATAAACTACGTGAGATCCTTTCTGATGAAAATATTTTAATTAATGAACCGTTAAATAATCATACTTATACGAAGTTAGGAGGAGAAGCTGATTTCTTCGTCACGCCTACTTCTTATGAAGCAGTCCAAAACGTTGTAAAGCTTGCTAATCAAGAACAGCTACCTTTTACACTACTTGGCAACGGCTCTAACTTAATCGTAAAAGATGGCGGTGTTCGCGGCGTCGTTCTAAGTCTTAAAAAGTTAGATGATATTAATGTAGATGGCTATGAGATGATTGCTCAAAGCGGTGCTCGTATTATCGATGCTTCACGTGAAGCTTTAACCGAACATTTAACAGGACTCGAGTTCGCTTGTGGTATACCAGGAACAGTCGGCGGTGCTTTGTTTATGAATGCAGGTGCCTATGGGGGGGAAATTAAAGATGTATTAAAGGAAGCCGTCGTCGTTGACCGTGAAGGCAACCTTCTGACACTACCAGCAGATGCATTTGATTTACAATACCGTCATAGTAATATACCAGAAAAAGGTTATATCGTTTTAGAGGCATTGTTCGAATTAAAGCCTGGTAAATATGACGAGATTAAAGCCGTCATGGATGATCTCACATATAAACGTGAGTCAAAACAGCCATTGGAATACCCATCTTGTGGCAGTGTGTTCAAACGTCCTCCAGGTTACTTTGCAGGAAAACTAATTCAAGATAGTGGCCTTCAAGGAAAAGGTATCGGTGGGGCTGAAGTATCTAAAAAACATGCTGGGTTTATCATTAATAAAAATAACGCTACAGCAACTGAATACATTCAATCGATCGAAATGGTTCAAAAGACAGTTAGTGAAAAATTCGGCGTAAATTTAGAACGTGAGGTACGTATAATTGGAGAAGACCTTGAATAAATGCAAAGAAGCGGCTTATGATTAGCCGCTTCTTTTTATATAAAATTAGGGGAGGTATCTATTAAGTTATGACGTCGTTTGATTTAGTAAACGGCGGAATTTCATTCGATCAACAAAATATTGATAACTTTCATCATCAGGACTAGTATTAACAATCTCTCTTTCGCAACTCTTACAAATAAAAGAAGACAATACGTGAATCCCGTCTTGCTTCCATTCTCCACAAATTTGACAACAATTAATTGATTGACCTTTCATCGTCTCCCACCTCCATTAACTAGAGTGGACAAATTACTAGATTTTTATACGTATCTATTAAACTTTTTTATTTTTTAAAAATAACCGTAAAAAAGAGAGGCGCATTTGCACCCCTCCTTAAGTGACGGTTATAAAATAAATACATGGATCGCAACTAATGCACCAACACCAAAGATCCCTAAAAAGCCTGCTATCGCTGATGTAAACAAATTGATCGGTATATGCAGACCGAACATCGAGCCAAATACATTAGCGAAAAATATAAACAGTGCACCAACTATGACCTTCAAAACCCCTTTTGAAGCCCATTGCATAAACTTCATTGGTGGTCCAAAAAACAGCAATAAAATAACAACCGCTAAAAATGCTAATGTCACAACTATTGGATCCATATTTGATCTCCTTTCGCTTGTCCTACTAATACGCTATGTCGCTTAGACTATTAATAGAACTAAAAAAGGAAAATCTTTATTATAGGTCTCTTCTTCCTTCTAACGCTTTGGATAACGTCACTTCATCGGCATATTCTAAGTCGCCCCCAACCGGTAATCCGTGAGCGATTCTAGTTAACCGTAGGCCTGAAGGCTTCACTAGTCTTGAAATATACATTGCCGTTGCTTCACCTTCAACATTGGGATTAGTCGCTAGAATGAGTTCTTCTACTTTTTCATCCTTTAATCGCTCAATTAAAGTTGAAACATTTATATCCTCAGGACCAATGCCTTCCATTGGAGAGATCGTACCATGTAGCACATGATACTTCCCTTGAAAGTCTTTCATTTTCTCCATAGCAATCACATCTTTTGGATCTTGAACGACACAAATGACGGAGTTATCACGACTTGGATCGCTACAAATACTACACGGGTCTTGGTCTGTAATATGACCACAAACTGTACAATGCGTTAATTCGCGTTTAGCATTAACTAACGACTTCGCGAAGTCCAACACGTCATCTTCTTTCATTTCTAACACAAAAAATGCCAGGCGTGCGGCAGTTTTGGGACCTATACCTGGCAATTTTGTAAAGCTGTCAATTAACTTTGTAATTGGTTCTGGATAATACATGATCGCATGCCTCCTAGAACATTCCCGGCATATTCATACCTTTCGTGAACTGTCCCATTTTTTCATTTGTTGTATCATCTACTTGCTTTAACACATCGTTAGTCGCAGCAATCATTAAATCTTGTAACATATCTACATCATCTGGGTCGACAACTTCTTCATTTATTTCAATGTCTGTAATTTCTTTCTTACCGTTAGCGACGACTTTAACCATGCCACCGCCAGCAGTTGCTTCAAAACTCATTTCATGAAGCTCTTCTTGCGCTTTCATCATTTTCTTTTGCATTTTTTGCATTTGTTTCATCATGTTATTCATATTTCCCATTCCTTTCATATTTGTAAGTTCTTCTTATGAATCCTTAATCTCTATTAAATCATCGCCAACTAATTTTTGTGCCTCAGAAATTAAATGATCTTCCCCGCTGCTCGTGTGCTGGTGGTGACTTTCTTCATCTTCATCACCTTCACCTTGCTCAGATTGTTGGCTTAAGAAGTCTTCTCTTATTGGATTCCAATCTTCTTCTGGAATCGGAATAATAGCTATTCTTTTTCCAATATAATCGCTTAGTACAGTTTCTACCATTTCCTGATTTTCTTGAATAAGTGAGCAATGAATCTCGAACTTGAATGCTAATATTAAGTTTTGAGATGAGGCTGCTTTTGGTTGACTATTAACTAGTTTAGCATGTGCAGGTGGACTTGTCTTTTTCAATCCGTCCATAAAGCTAGCCCAATTTGTTTTAATCGCCTGAATATCCTCTTTCGTTGCTTCTGATAAAGTTTGGCGTACCTTTTCATAAGGCACTTTATATTTATTTTGACGACTAGGTGCTGGGCGTTTGTTCGTCTCATTCTTTGGTTGTTCTGTTGTATTAACCGATACACCTTGTTCTTTTAAAGCTTTTAATTCTTTTTCTAAAGTTGCAATTTGTTGTAACAACTCTGGTGATGTTGTTTGCACTTGTTCGTTATGCGATTGATGACTAATTTCTTGAATGTTTAACAAAGCAACTTCAACTAAAATTTTAGGGCTACTCGTCCATTTCATATCTTGTTGTGTCTGGTTAAGAATTGAAATGGCTTCTTCTAACCAGTCTGAAGTTAAAAGTTCTCTTACTTGATGAAACTGTTCATTCGGAATAGCTCGGACTAACGCTTCTTCAACACCCTCTGCACTGTTGTACATATACAAATCTCTTAAAAAGTGGATAAAATCAAACACGAAGCGACTAGGATCTTTACCTTCTTGCATCATTTGATCAAGCAAGCTTAACGCTTCTTTTCCATCTTGGTTAACAAGGGCATCAATCATTGATAACAACTGCTCTTGGGCGATTGATCCTGTAACAGCTAGCACGTCTTCCATATGAATATGACCATCTTCACTATATGCAATCGCTTGGTCTAATATACTAAGTGCATCACGCATTCCGCCTTCCGCTGTTAGACCAACGTGAACGACAGCGTGATCATCATATTGAATACCACCATCATCTAAAATCAATTTCAACCGATCGACAATAGCTTGTTGTGGTATTCGTTTGAAATCAAACCGTTGACACCTTGAAATGATCGTAAGTGGAATCTTATGTGGTTCTGTCGTTGCTAATATGAAGATGACGTGAGCTGGAGGTTCTTCTAATGTTTTTAATAGTGCGTTAAAAGCTCCAGTTGATAACATATGCACTTCATCAATAATATAAACCTTAGACGAAACTGAGCTTGGTGCATACTTCACTTTATCTCGGATTTCGCGAATATCATCTACACCGTTGTTAGAAGCAGCATCAATTTCAATTATGTCCGAGATCGAACCGTCTTGAATTCCTCGACAAGCATCACATTCTCCACAAGGCTCTTTAACAGGGGAATGTTCACAATTGATAGCTTTTGCGAAAATTTTCGCAGCACTTGTCTTACCAGTCCCACGTGGACCAGTAAAAAGATAAGCATGTGCTACTTTTGATTGTTCAATCGCATTTTGTAGCGTTCTTGTAATATGTACTTGACCAACAACATCTTGAAACTGTTGTGGACGCCAAACTCGGTACAATGCTTGATAGGCCATGGACATAATCTCCTTTAAGTTCTCTCTTCATTATAACTGATTCGAATCAGACATTTCAAAATGTATCGCATGTTTTTACGAAATATATGAAAAAACTCACCTGTTTAATCAGGTGAGTTTCATCGTTTATGTACGCCGTGCACCCATCTTCGATAAAGTAACCCATAAGCGTTACGCAAGATCCTAGCTCGGTTCAGGTAACCCTGCGACACACGAGAGAGACCGCTTACTGCTGCTTCCTTCCGGACCTGACAGGGTTCACGGGTTCTCGTTGCACAGGACCCAAACGTCAACACTATTCACTTACGTCAGACCTTAAGATTACTTTACCTCAGACGGGAATTCAGCCCCACTATAGCGGATTGTGGGTAACAGGGCACCGCTACCTCCCCACCTAGCACGGCAAGTGTTATAAGGTTTGCGCTTTGTTTAGCGCATATACAAGTATATTATCTTTCAAATAAAAATGCAATGATAATAACGAACCAATATTTTCTCCTATTTTGGCTTTCTCTTTTGTCTTAATTGGCGAAAGAAATTTGTTAAAAGGTAAGCACATTCTGCCTCAAGTACACCATGCTCCACTTCAGCACGGTGATTAAAACGTGGTTCTTCTAATAAGTTTGTAATGGACCCAGCACAACCTGCTTTAGGGTCTTTTGCTCCATAAATGACGTGAGGAATTCTTGATTGTACAATCGCTCCTGCACACATGGGGCATGGTTCTAACGTTACATACAACTGACAACCTTCCAAACGCCAGCTCCCCAAGACTTCATTTGCCTTTTCAATAGCAATGAGTTCAGCGTGAGAAGTACTTCTTTGACTAGATTCACGCTTATTATATCCCGTAGCAATGACATTACCATCAAATACAATTACAGCCCCTATAGGCACTTCACCAATAGCTTCTGCTTTTTTCGCTTCTTCAATAGCTAACTGCATATACTGCTCATGCATGACAATTTCACCTCTAGGCTTATGAACATCTATTTCATTTATGCATATCTATAGAAACTGACACATACATTCAAAAAGAATAAATTGGAAAGGAGTGTGCTCATTGCTCATACACGTCGTACAACAAGGTGATTCGGTATACTCTGTTGCTAACCGGTATCAAACACCCATTCAAGATATCATTGAATTAAACCAATTAGATCAACCAGATGACCTTGTCATCGGGCAAGCACTAGTAGTTCCTGTATCTCAATATACAGTCCAAGAAGGTGACAGCTTTTATTCAATTGGTCAAAGGTTAAACATTCCCTATGAGTTATTAGCCTCTTACAATGATTTAGATTTAAATGAACCGTTAATGATTGGTCAGGAGTTAATATTACCAGAGCCTGACCGCCGCACGATCACGACTAACGCCTATATTGAACCATTCGGTGATTCCGTAAGTGACAGTTTAATTGAATCAGCCTGGGCTCGCACACCTTTATTAACATACTTAGGTATGTTTAGTTATGAAGTGAATGAAGATGGAACGCTTTCTCCACCGCCTTTAGATGATCTTCCTATGATTGCACAAACTAATAATACAGCATTAATGATGGTAATTACAAATTTACGGGACGGTGCTTTCGACCAAGAATTAGGGAGAATCATTTTAACTGACGATCAAGTTCAAGATCAACTATTTGATGAAATCATTCGGATCGCTAACGAAGTAGGTTATCGTGATATTCACTTTGATTTTGAATTTCTACCACCAGAAACCCGAGAAGACTATAACAATTTCCTAATAAAAGCGAGAGAAAGACTAAGCCCACAAGGGTTACTCATCTCTACAGCATTAGCACCAAAAACGAGTGACGAACAAACTGGTCCATGGTATGAAGCTCATGACTACCAGGCCCATGGTGAAATTGTTGATTTTGTTATTTTAATGACTTATGAATGGGGTTATGGTGGCGGTCCGGCAATGGCTGTCTCACCGATAGGGCCAGTTCGTGAAGTAGTTGAATACGCTCTATCAGAAATGCCAGCTGAAAAAATTATGCTCGGGCAAAACACTTATGGCTATGATTGGACTTTACCTTATGAAGAAGGTGGGGAAACAGCGCCTGCAATCAGTCCAAATCAAGCTATTCAAATCGCAAGAGAGAATAACCAAGCAATTGAATACGATGAAGAAGCACAAGCACCATACTTTTATTATTGGGATGAACAAGGGAATCAACATGAAGTATGGTTTGAAGATGGTCGTTCTATCCAAGCTAAGTTTGATTTAATTGATGAATTAGGTTTAAAAGGAATTAGTTATTGGAAACTAGGCTTAGCCTTCCCACAAAACTGGGCACTATTAAATTATAACTTTGATATCGATAAAATTGTTTAACGAATATAAACCTCTCTAAGATCGTTTGGTGTTAAGTCATGGGCTTGTTGAAGTCCTCTCGTTTCACAGTCTTCTTTTGATACAGCTTTGTATGGGATCTCGACTTTAAATGGACTTTTAAAAGGGTTAGGCGTAACAGAAACAGTCTGTTCGTCTAGCCACTTTGCTTTAATTGTACCTTCAATGCCTGAAAATTGTTGTCTGAAACCATCTTTAAACATCGGATTTTCATCTTCTTTTGCTGTACCTGGTTCATTTAAGCAAAGGTATAAAGATATGTCATCACAAAACTGTAGTAAACGGAAATGAAAATCGATATACTCTTCTGGCACTTGAATGTTTAAGATCCTTTTAATTTTATCTTGTCGAATCATTTCCTGGGAAATGAAATCGGTAATAGTCGAATTAGATGAATTTTCATCGAAGAATGATAAATAATGTTGGCTACATAACAAAGCAGCATATTCAGACTGATTTTCAACTAAATCTATTCCTTTTCGATAGTGTTGCACTTTAGGTTCCAACGGATAATCCATAAAGGAATGTGGTTGGTCTTTTTCTTCATTCCAAGTGGGCTGTTTGTCTAATGGGATCCAAGCACAATCATGTTGGCTTACGGCATACTCCACTTCCTTACGGTAAAATCCACCTTCAAACAATGAATCTAACCAATGTTTCGCTATTTCCCCACTCACTAAAGCGTGGTCATGTTGCGTGATCATCTTAAAATAAGAATTAGAAGACGTCACAATCATGCGCACTCTCTCCTTTTATATGTATAGTATAAAAGCCAGCTTAACTGTAGCTGGCTTTTAAGTTAATCACTTAATTGTTTTAATGATTCACGGTTAAACGCTGGTAAATCATCTGGTTGTCTACTTGTCACTAAGTTATGACATACAACAACCTCTTCATCCTTATAATTAACACCTGCATACTCTAAATCAACAGCTATTGATTTATACCCCGTTACCGTTCGCCCTTCTAATGCTTTTGCTGTAATAAGCAATTGAGGTCCATGACAAATTGCAAAAACGGGTTTATTTTCGTCCATGAAATGCTTACTAAATTGAACAAACCGTTCATCTGCTCTTAAAATATCTGGAGAAAAACCACCAGGAATAAAGAGAGCATCGTAATCCTCTGCCTTGACTTCATCGATGCTATAATCAATGGCTACTTCCGTTTTACCTTGCTTACCTGTTACAACAACTCCGCTCTCTTTTTCAATCGTTTCAACAGAGTGTCCTGCTTCACGAAAAGCATTAGCTGGCTCAGTATATTCGCTATCTTCGAATAAGTTAGTCATGACACATGCTATTCTTTTTGCCATAATAATGCCTCCTTTTATTATTCAATGATATTTCTATAAACAATATTCCCAATATCAATCGGTTAGAAACTTAAACGTCACATACTTATTGATCTTCATGTTTAAATTGCTGAAAAATCGAATGCCCTTTTGCTTGATAAACTTCTTCACCGAGCATGTCATTAATAATTTCCATATTTCTTTGAATCGCCAAACCTAAATTAGTGGCAGCGGTTCCGTGAGAATGCTCCAAATTGGTTACCATATAAAACTGGTTTTGACGTTCACCTTGAAACTTCAATCGGTAACGACGTGAGATATCAAATAAATAATCTTCTTTCTGCTCCCAATTTATTTTACTCTCGAATCGTTCCATAAACCAATCCGGAATGTTAGGTTTATAACCTGTCGCTAAAACCACTTTTTCTGTTTCATAATTAAATGATTCTTCTTGTTGCCACTGTTCACACTTCAGCTCATACAGTTGACCTTTTGGCTCAATGCCATTAACTTCTGTTAACGGTTGTATCGTTAATTTCGGGTCTTTTTCACCAATCGAATAGTGGTACAACATATCATATATGCCTTCAAGAGTTGATTCATCTACACCATTACGCAAAGGATCTAACGTATCTAATGTTTCTTGACGTTTTTTAAAATTTAATTGGTGGAAGTAATCAACATAGTTAGGTGAGAAAAATTCTTGTCCCAATTTAGCCGACTCCAGTTGGAAAATACCTTTACTACGGGTAAACCAAGTGATATGAAACTCTTTATTTTCACGTTCTTCTAACAAATCATAAAACACTTCAGCTGCACTCTGTCCTGACCCAACGACTGTAATGTGGTTAGAGTTTAACAGTTCATCTTTATGGTACAAATAACGGCTCGTATGCAGTACATCTTCTTCAGGCAACCCTTCTGTAGACTCAAGAACAAAAGGTTCTGAACCTGTAGCCATGACGACATGCTTAGCATAGTAACTAGAAAACTCTTTCGTTTCTTGGTCTTCGACAACGACTTCATAATGGGGTGTTTCAGCATCTTGGTGTTCAATCACGTCCACTACACGATGACCGAAATAAAGTCCGCTAATTTGCTCAGTTGCCCATTGTAAGTAGTCATTATATTCTTGTCTTGGGATCTCTAATTTTTGAAAGAAGAAAAACTTATACAATCGGCCATGTTCATGTAAGTAATTCAAAAAAGTGTAGCGACTTTTCGGGTCTGCAAATGTGATTAAATCCGCTAAAAACGGAACTTGTAAATCTGTTCCTTCAATTAACATACCAGGGTGCCAATCCATCTTTGGTGTTTGATCAAAAAATATGCGTTCAACGTCATCTAGGTCTTCAGTAAGTGCAGCTAATCCTAAGTTATAAGGCCCTATGCCAATTCCGATAAATGTATATAACTTATGTTCCATTACGACCACCCTTTTTCCATTTTTTATTAGTATGTACTTATTTAAGTTTCCTAACTATAAGTGATCTAAACACTTTTTCACACAAAAAAGTGAGCACCTTTTAAAAGGCGCTCACTTACTTTACTTTTTTTTACTCTTCTAAAGTTGATGTATCACCTTCTGGTAAGCCAAGCTCTCTTGACTTCAACAGGCGACGCATAATTTTACCACTACGTGTTTTTGGGATCGCTTTTGCTACTTCAATTTCACGAGGCGCAGCATGAGCAGCAAACCCTGTCTTTACAAACTGGCGAATTTCTTCAAGAAGCTCTTCAGATTCCTCGTAACCTTCATTTAAAGCAATAAAGGCTTTAATAATTTCACCACGTTCAGGGTCTGGTTTACCAATCACCCCTGCTTCTGAAACCGCTTCGTGCTCGATTAATTTACTTTCAACTTCAAACGGACCAACACGTTCACCTGATGTATTAATTACATCATCTAAACGTCCTTGGAACCAGAAATAACCATCTTCATCACGGTAGGCACTATCACCTGATACATACCAACCATTTAAGAAATAACTCTCATACTTTTCAGGACGTTTCCAAATGGCACGCATCATCGATGGCCATCCTTCTTTTATCGCTAAATTACCCATTTGGTTTGGTGGTAACTCCTGACCTTGATCATCGACAATTGATGCAACAACACCTGGAATTGGTTTACCCATAGAACCAGGACGAATATCCATTGTCGGATAGTTACAAATCAACTGTGCACCCGTTTCAGTCATCCACCACGTATCATGAATACGTAAGTCAAAGGCTTTCATTCCCCAGTGAACAACTTCTGGGTTCAACGGTTCACCGACACTTAAAATATGGCGAACTTTAGATAAATCAAACTGCTTAACTGCATCCTCACCTGCACTCATCAATTTTCTAAATGCTGTAGGTGCTGAATACCATACCGTAACCTTATAGTCAGCTAGAGCTTTATACCATGCTTCAGGTGTAAAACGACCACCAACTACAACATTTGTTACACCATTTAGCCAAGGGGCAAAAATACCATAACTCGTACCTGTTACCCACCCTGGGTCAGCTGTACACCAGTAAACATCACCATCTTGAAAGTCTAACACCCACTGACCTGTTTGGTAATGCTGAATCATCGCATTGTGTACGTGATATACACCTTTAGGTTTGCCAGTAGAACCTGACGTATAGTGAATTAACATGCCATCTTCTAGACCAACCCATTCAATGTCGAATTGTTCACTAGCACTACTCATTTCCTTATGATAATCAACATATCCTTCTTGAATATCACTTGCATCACCAACTAAAACTACCTTCTTTAAATTTGGCAATTCATCTTCAGGAACTCGTGATAATAAATCAGGTGTTGTAATAAGCATTATCGCTTCACTATCTTCTAAACGGTCTTGAACTGCTTGCTCCATAAATGCTTCAAATAAAGGTCCAGCAATCGCGCCTACCTTTAAAATTCCTAAAAAGCTTGCGTAAAACTCTGGGGATCTTGGCATAAATAAGAAAACACGATCACCCTTCTCAATACCTTGATCTTTTAATACATTAGCAAATTGGTTACTTTGCTTACTTAATTGTTCAAACGTTAACGATTCATTTCGATCAGGAGAAACATAATGCAATGCTACTTGATCTTTCTTGTCAGGATTTTCAGCGTGACGGTCAACCGCTTCATAAGCAATGTTTACTTTCCCTGTATCATTCCAAGAAAAAGCTTTCTTCGCTTCTTCCCAGTTGAAGTTTTGGTAAGTTTCTTCATAGTTTCCTAAATTGTGTTGATTACTTCTAGCTTTTAAAACGCTTTCACTCAAAACCATCACCTCATGTTTTTGTTTTAATAGAACATTATAAATATTTTAAAAATTCTAGTAATGATATTGTATAGCAAAACACACAATTTTAAAAGTCCTTCACTTCAAATATTAACCACTTTTTTGTCAGATTTATAAAAAGTCCACTCTTATATCTTAATAAGAATGGACTTTAACTACTTAATATAAATAAAAGTAAAGGAAAAACAAAATAACCATCAAAATCATCAATCCAGAAATAAGCCAAACAAGATGAATGGCAGGTTTAAACGTTTGCTCATTAATTTGTGTTCTCTTACGAACATAATGAACCGTTGCAAAAATAATCCCCGTTAATCCTATTAAAACGGACAATATTCCAATCATCTCAGCTAAACGGTCTGAATATGGAGTTAAGCTTGTATTAGTTGAGAAATGGATATTTACAATCAAAAAGCCTATTCCGATAATAGCTAAGGCTGTACGAATCCATGCTAAATACGTTCGTTCATTAGCGAGATGTTGTTGTATATAGTTAGAATCTTTTGTTGGTTCCATTTAAAACAACCCCTTAACGAGAAGCCATACGTAACATTATTTTACACATTGATTAATAGAAAGATACTTAATTCGGTCTTCATACTTATCATACCAACCTGCTTTTTTAACTAAATCTTTGACTGGTCCTTTCATATTCGCAATACTAACCTCTACACCATAATCATCATAAGCCTGGATCAGTTCATCTAACTCATCAATCGCAACAGCATCCATGTCATTAACTGCTGAAAAATCGAGTATAATTCGATTAGTGTCAGGTTTCTTGTCTATTAGCTTTTCTAATTTATTTTCTAACAAGGCAATATTCGCAAAATATAGTGATTCATCAATACGAAAAATAATCGTATTAGGGAATGTTTTCGCTTCAGGGAAACGTTCAATATTACGATAGACACCTTCTTGTTCTAAATACCCTAACTCAGCTACGTGCGGATATGCACTACGCCAAATAAATACGACTAATGAAAAAACAATACCTGTTAAAATACCAGTCTCAATACTCGTCAGTAGTGTTGCAAAAAATGTAACAGCTAAAGTCCATCCGTCAATTCGTTTCACTTTAAATAGATGAACAGCTTCTTTCACATCAATTAATCCATATACAGCTACGATAATAATCGCCGCTAACGCTGCTTGCGGTAGATAGTAAAACCATTCTGTGAAAAACAATAACGTCAAAATGATCATAACGGCAGTAATAATGGTTGCCATTCCTGTTCTTGCCCCAGATTGATAGTTAACCGCTGAACGTGAGAAACCACCTGTCACTGGAAAGGCTGAGAAAAAGGAACCGACTATATTAGCAGCACCTAAACCATTTAACTCTTGGTTCGAATTAATTTTGTAACCTTCTTTAGAAGCTATTTTTTTCGCCACAGCTACAGATTCCATAAACCCGACGAACGCTATCGTTAAAGCGATTGGAAGTAAGGCTGATATGGAATCCCAACTCATTGTCGGTAAAGATAAAGAAGGTAAGCCTGACGGTACATCTCCAACAATCGCAACACCTTGGTGATCAAGATTAAACAAATAAACAGCTAAGCTTGTCGCAACGACCACCACTAATGGTCCTGGTATTTTAGGTACATACTTTTTAAATAAAATTAAAATAATAATGCTTCCAATACCTAAAGTAACTGTTTGTAAGTGGACAGCATTTAAGTTTATAACCGCTTCAGTTAATAGTTCCAACACATTACCTTTACTCGGTAATTCAATTCCAAGTAATCCACTCAACTGCGATAAAGCAATAATAATGGCTGCAGCAGAAGTAAAACCACTGATGACAGCATGTGATAAAAAGTTAACTAAAAAGCCGAGTTTAAATAAGCCCATTACAAGTTGGATGACACCAACCATGAGTGCTAATAGTAAAGCATAGGAAATGAACTGGTCACTCCCTGGCTCAGCTAATGTAGAAACACCGGAATAAACTAATAAAGACACCATAGCAACAGGACCAACAGCTAATTGTCTAGATGATCCTAATAATGCATATATAATAAGTGGAATAGTTGATGCATAAAGTCCCATAACAGGTGGTAAACCAGCAAGCATCGCGTAAGCCATACCTTGAGGAATTAACATAATCGCAACAATAAGACCTGCAATTAAATCACCTTTAAAATCCATCCCGTTATACCGCTTAAGCCAGTCCACCGATGGTACATACTTACTTAACATAATTTCACCTCTCTTACTTTTAACTGCACCCTTGTGCAAAAATTAAGAAGGAGCCTAAACCGCTCCTTCTTAATTCATCATGTTTACCTTACTGCACAACGGTTTGGTCCAACTTCCATTTCACGTTGTTCTTCTTCATCTGGTGTTTCTTTACCCATATTAGTGAAACGGATTTTTTGGTGTGAATTTGGTTGAGGTGGTAAGTTTTCAGTTACCATCTTACGGAATTCATCTTCATCTTCAACTTGCAGACCATCGTTTTTCTCAAATAGTACACCTAACTTCTCTTGTACAGAACCGTCATTGTTTAACTCTTCTTTGAACGAGAAGTGTGCAGGTAATACAACTAAATCATCTGAAAGTTCTTTGTAACGTTCATATAACGTCGTACGTAAATCGCCTACCCAATCTTCTGCTTTACCTGCTAAGTCAGGACGACCAATTGATTGAACGAATAAAATATCACCAGACATTAAATACTTCTCATCTACAATAAATGAAGTGGAGCCGATTGTGTGTCCTGGAGAATATAATGCTTGCACATCAATTTTAGATGATCCAACTTGAATTTCATTTCCATCTTCAATCGGCTCATATTCAAATTGTAATTCTTCAGCATCTTTAGGCGGTAAATAGTAAGTTGCACCTGTTTGCTCCGCGATCTTACGGCCACCAGAAATATGGTCTGCGTGTAAGTGAGTATCTAGTGCATACTTGATTTTTGCACCTTTTTCCTCAGCAAAATTAATAAACGTATCAACCATGCGAGTCGCATCGATTACAGCTGCTTCACCATCTGAAATGACCATATATGATAGGCAACCTTTACCTAGACGTACGAATTGGTATAGTTCTCCGTTTCCTTCTAGATCACCAATTTTTACTGGCTCTAAGTGCTCACTCCAAGCTTTCATACCACCTTCAACAGAATAAACATCGTCAAAACCAGCATCAACTAATTGTTCTGCTACAAACTCAGAAGAGCCACCTTTTGCACAAATAACTGCAACGTCTTGGTCTTCTGGAATTTGATCTTGAATTGGTTCGATTCCATCCATTAAATCAAAGTAAGGTTTGTTTAGATGTTCAAAGCTGTCACTTTCTACTTTCCAATCTTCAAATGCATCTTCATTACGAACATCAAGTAAAAATAGATTTTCCTGGTTAACAACTTTCTTTGCTAATTCGTCTACTGTTAACTTTTTAAAACTCATGAAAAATACCTCCTAATAATAGTATTACTTAAGCTTTTTCTACGTCTCCGTCCCATTCACTCATACCTGGAACTACATTAGTTACGTTTTTATAACCTTTTTCAGATAATTTCTTCGCTGCTAAATCACTTCTATTTCCTGTACGGCATACAACATAAATGTCATCTTCATTATTTAATTCATCAATTTTGCTATCTAATTCACCTAACGGAATCGATTTTGCACCCGGGATATGACCAAATGCATACTCCGCTGATTCACGAACATCAATAACTGTAGCAACTCCATCAGATAGTTTTTGCTTAAGTTCATCGTTGTTTACAACGTTCTCAAATGAAGTTTCACCTTCTGCTTCTTCTTCAGAAGCTTTGCGGATATAGTGCTTTAATGTGTCACCTTCTTCATTTGTCCCTAAATACTGATGGCCAGCTCGTTCTGCCCATGCTTTAATATCAGCTTTTGAACCTGGATCTGTTGCTTCAACTAATAATACTTTTCCTGCCTCGATACTTTCGATTTCTTTTTTTGTCTTTACAATCGGCATAGGACAAGCCATACCTTTTGCATCTAAAATGTGATCGGATTTAATTTCCGCCATGCGAAATCCCTCCAAATTTATTTTTCAACAGGACCTTCCCAGTCCAACATTCCACCGGCCATATTTGTTACATCGTAGCCGCGTTCTTCTAAATATTGTGTTGCTTTACCACTACGACCACCTGAACGGCAAATCATAATGTAGTCTTCATTTTTATTCAGTTCATTTTCACGAAATTCAATTAATCCTAATGGAATATGCTTTGCACCTGGAATGATTCCTTGTTCGACTTCATCTGCTTCTCTAACATCAATTAAATTTAGTTCTTCACCATTTTCTAGGCGCTCTTGTACTTCTTTAGCTGTAACTTCCTTCATTGTATACCCTCACTTTATAAGTTGTTATTAATTTATGGATAATAGGTGGCAATTTTTTAAAATTGCCGCCTATTGGTTCTGCTTAGATAAATAAATTAATTGCACCATCTTCACCGTCAGCAATATAAGCTGCTACACCACCAAGCTCAATTCCTTCTAATAGTTCTTCTTCTTTTAGACCTAAAAGATCCATTGTCATCGTACATGCTAATAGTGTAATATCCTGCTCTTGTGCCATTGAAATTAAATCATCTAATGGCATCGCATTGTGCTTTTTCATAACGTTTTTAATCATTTTAGGTCCCATGCCAGCATATTGCATTTTAGATAATGGTAAGTTTTCAGCACCTTTTGGCATCATTTTGCCAAACATCTTTTCCATAAACGTTTTGCTAGGGCGTAGCTTTTCGTCCTTTCTTAAAGCATTTAACCCCCAAAACGTATGGAAAATCGTTACTTTATGGTCATAGGCTGCCGCACCATTAGCAATAATATAAGCAGCCATCGCTCGATCATAATCTCCACTGAATAAGATAATATTTGTTTTCTTTTGTTCTGACATCTTAAATTCCTCCTCATTTTTATACCCCTAAAGGTATATAATTCAATAAAAAAACTTTAGCCTTTTTGTACGTAAAACGTGTATACGCCATCTTCTTCTTTTGTTTCTAATAGTTCATGACCTGATGATTTCGTCCATGCTGTTAGATCACTTTTGGCTCCTGCGTCTGTTGCTACGACTTCTAGAACATCTCCGCTATTGACTTCTTCAATTGCTTTCTTTGTTCTTACAATTGGCATTGGGCATGCTAAACCTTTTGCGTCTAATGTTTTTGCTACTTCCATTATTATTCCTCCTTAGTTTTT
>NZ_JAUSUP010000010.1 GCF_030814115.1 Alkalibacillus filiformis | reverse complement strand
CCACTATAATATGGAGGGAAATGATAAAAAATTGAGCAATTTTGAGTCACAGCTAGGTGAATTGTTTTGTGTCCAGTTTAAGGGGGCCTAGCCGTCACAGACTACTTTTTGGCGCTCACACGGATTTATCGGCGCTCGCATACATTTTATCAGCGCTCGCACGGATTTATCGGCGCTCGCATATTTTTATCAGCGTTCGTCGAATATTTATCAGCGCTCACGAGATTTTATCAGCGCTCAGCCCCAAAAGAAAAACTCGCCGAAACATGTTCGGCGAGCTTAGCTTTTTACATATTACGACGGTATTGTCCGCCGACTTCGTATAGTGCGTTTGTAATTTGGCCAAGGCTTGCGACTTTCACTGTCTCCATGAGCTCAGCAAAAACATTACCTTCTGATGCTGCGACTTGTTTTAGTCGTTTTAGGGCTTCCTCGGCTTCATCTGCATTTTGTTCTTGGAATGCACGTAAGTTTGCGATTTGTTGTTGTTTTTCGTCTTGTGTTGCACGTGCTATTTCCATTGAGTTAATTTCATCTTCTGATGGTGGGTTTGGATTTTGGTACGTGTTAACACCAACGATCGGCAGTTCACCCGTGTGCTTTTTACCTTCATAGTAAAGTGACTCTTCTTGGATCTTACCACGTTGATATTGACGCTCCATCGCACCTAGTACGCCACCACGGTCGTTAATACGTTCAAATTCTTGTAGTACCGCTTCTTCTACTAAGTCTGTAAGCTCTTCTAAAATGTACGAACCTTGCAGTGAGTTCTCCGTTTTAGTTAAACCGAACTCTTTACTAATAATCATTTGAATCGCCATGGCACGACGGACGGACTCTTCTGTCGGTGTTGTGATCGCTTCGTCATATGCATTCGTATGAAGTGAGTTCGTATTATCTTGGATGGCGATTAACGCTTGTAACGTTGTACGAATGTCATTAAAGTCAACTTCTTGTGCGTGTAATGAACGGCCTGACGTTTGGATATGGTACTTCAACTTTTGGCTACGCTCATTAGCGCCATACTTATCACGCATAACGATTGACCAAATACGACGAGCGACGCGGCCGATCACCGTATACTCTGGGTCTAAACCGTTTGAGAAGAAGAATGATAAGTTCGGTGCGAATTTATTAATGTCCATACCACGACTTAAGTAATATTCAACGTACGTAAAGCCGTTAGCTAGTGTAAAGGCTAGCTGACTGATTGGGTTCGCACCTGCTTCTGCAATGTGATAACCCGAAATCGAGACTGAGTAATAGTTACGTACTTCATTTTCTATAAAGTATGCTTGGATGTCACCCATCATACGTAGAGCAAACTCTGTTGAAAAGATACACGTGTTTTGGCCTTGGTCTTCTTTCAAGATGTCAGCTTGCACTGTACCGCGAACGACAGATATGGTTTCCGTTTTAATTTGCTCACGCTCTTCAGCATTCGGATCGCGACCATTTTCTTCTTGGAACTTCGCGATTTGTTGATCAATCGCTGCATTGAAAAACATCGCTAAAATGATCGGTGCAGGACCGTTAATTGTCATTGAAACTGACGTTAATGGATGGCATAGGTCAAAACCATCATATAACTTCTTCATATCTTCAACTGTACAAATGCTAACACCTGATTCACCGACTTTACCGTAAATGTCAGGACGCTCATCAGGGTCCTCACCGTAAAGTGTTACAGAGTCAAAAGCTGTACTTAAACGTTTCGCATCTTCGTCTTTCGATAAATAGTGGAAACGACGATTGGTACGTTCTGGTGTTCCTTCACCTGCGAACTGGCGTGTCGGGTCTTCACCTCGACGTTTGAACGGGAACACGCCTGCTGTATAAGGGAAGTATCCTGGTACATTTTCTAGAAGCATGAACTTTAGTTGATCGCCCCAGTCTTTATATTTCGGAAGGGCGACTTTAGGAATTTTTATACCGGATAAACTTTCCGTGTTCAACTCGACTTTAAATTCTTTTCCGCGAACTTCATAAGACATTTCATCTTTTGTGTAGCTCTCTTGAAGCTCATCATACTTCTCAAGCTGTTCCACACTTTCTTCTTCTAACTGTTTTTCATAGCTTTCAATTAAGTTTTGAATCGCTTCAAGCTCTTTTTCAGCTAACTCTTCTTTTGTACCTTCTAGCTTATAAAGCTTGCTTGCAATTTCACTTTGTCTTCTAGCTTTATCTTTATACCCTTGGACAGCCTGGACGATATCGCGTAAGTATTGACGACGTTCAGGTGGGATGATTAGATTTTGTTTTTCTGCTACTTTAATGTTCGTTTCAAATGGTACTTCAACATCCCAGTTGTAGCGGTCATTTAACGTTTCAAGTAGTGATGCAAAAAGGGTGTTCGTACCAGCATCGTTAAACTGACTCGCGATCGTCCCGAACACTGGGAAAGTTTCATGGTCTTCATGGAATAGCATATGGCTACGCTCATATTGTTTACGTACTTGGCGTAATGCATCTTCAGACCCTTTTTGTTCGAATTTGTTAATCACAACGAAATCAGCATAATCGATCATGTCGATTTTTTCTAACTGCGATGGTGCACCGAATTCAGCTGTCATCACGTACATTGATAAATCTGTAATCTCAGTAATTTCAGCATCACCTTGACCAATTCCGCTCGTTTCTACGATGACAAAATCAAAATTCGCTGCTTTTACGACGTTAATCGCATCCGTAATCGCTTTTGAAAGCTCACTTTTCGAATCACGTGTTGCAAGTGAACGCATGTAAACACGAGGGTTAAAAATGGCATTCATACGAATACGGTCACCTAATAAAGCACCGCCTGTTTTCTTTTTCGTTGGGTCTACTGAAATAATCGCAACTTTTTTATCAGAGACTTCGTTAACGAATCGGCGAATCAGTTCGTCTGTTAATGAACTTTTACCTGCACCACCTGTACCTGTAATACCTAATACAGGCACTGAAGAACCGTCGATTTTTAACAATTCATCTAGCTTTTCACTAGATACAGAACCGTTTTCAACGTGTGTGATCAGTCGAGCGACCGCTTGATTGTCACCTTCTTTTGCCGCTTTTGCATCCGCTTCTAATTCGATTGGTGTTGGATGATCGCACTCTTCTAACATTGTATTGATCATGCCTTGTAGACCTGTTTCGCGACCGTCTTCAGGTGAGAAAATACGTGCGACACCGTAATCGTGTAATTCTTTTATTTCACGCGGTAAAATAACACCGCCACCACCGCCGTAAACGCGAATGTGGCCTGCACCTTTTTCGTTTAATAAATCGACCATATATTTAAAATATTCTACGTGTCCACCTTGATAAGAAGAAATGGCAATACCTTGTGCATCTTCTTGGATCGCAGCGTTCACAACTGCTTCAACAGAGCGGTTATGCCCTAAGTGGATGACTTCAGAACCACTTGCTTGAAGAATTCGTCTCATAATGTTGATTGAAGCATCGTGTCCGTCAAATAAACTCGATGCCGTCACGAATCTAACAGGGTGTTTCACTTCATAAGCTACTTGCTGTTGCATCATTTCACGCCTCCTTGTTGTTTTATTTGTGTGAGGTGCGCCAATTGGCTTTTTAATAAATTAAATTGGTGTTGTGTATATTGTTCTAATGAAAATTCTTTTTGCAACACCCAACGGCGAAAGCCCCACATTTGCCCTTGAATAAAAATATTGTTAGAGATTAACGTTATTTCATTTTGGCTCAAGACGTCTTTGTAGCTGTTTTCCAGAATGGTTTCAAACAGCCTAAGCATTTCTTTTTCTTTATTTAACACGTATTCTTGCGCATCTTTCGGAAGTGCTTTTAACTCTTGGTAAAGAACGAGCACTTCATCTTGTAATTCATCCATCAGTTGAAAGTAAGATTCAACCGCCTGAAATAAAGAACTTTCAGATGTTGTGTCTGTATCAATAACCGCTTTCATCCGCGCTTTTACTTCATCATAAATCGCATCACAGACGAGAAAGAGGACGTCTTCTTTTTTACGAATGTACTCATAAAGGGTGCCAATGCTGAATCCTGCAGCTTTAGCAATTTCACGAGTCGTCGCTCGGTGAAAGCCTTTCTGTTTAAAAAGGGTGACAGCGCCTTTATGTAGTTGGGCGCGTCGTTTGACTATTAGTGATTCATCTTTAATCGATGAACTAATTTCTTTTACCATTTGACTCCCCCTTACTCAACCCTCGCCATTCGCTAAGCCATGTTTGAGCTAATTGGTAAGGGTCTTCTACTTGATCTATCTTCTCTTTCATTTGAGGAGTGTTTTCGATTGTTTTGTGTAGATCTTTATATAAAGCTTCTTGCATCAGTTCATAGACTTCATGCCGTAGTTGTTCTTTTCTCTTTTGCATACCGGCTTCAGACTGCTGAAGGTATTGCCAATGGTGTTTGAATGCCTCGTGAAGCTCATCAAATCCAGTCGGTTTTGCAGCAGAGGTTGTTTCTACGATTTGTGGTTCGTGGCCGTGATGGCCTGAAATATGGATTAAATCTTTTAGCTGATTTTTTAACTTACGAACACCTGGTAGATCGGCTTTGTTTAAAATGAAAAGGTCCGCAATTTCCATAATGCCAGCTTTGAAGACTTGTAAAATATCACCGGAATTCGGCGTCAGTATAACAGCCGTCGTGTCCGCCACTTTCATAATGTCGAGCTCTGACTGACCGACACCGACTGTCTCAACGATGATGTAGTCAAAGCCATATGCATCACATGCTCTAATCGCATCCTTTGTCGCTCGAGCTAAGCCACCTAAACTACCGCGCGTTGCCATACTGCGAATGAAGACATTTTCATCGGTAAAATGTTTATGCATGCGAACACGGTCACCAAGCAAGGCACCACCACTAAAAGGACTGGTCGGATCAACTGCAATGACGGCAACTTTTTTGTTTTGTTCACGTAAAAGCGTGATGAAGTGATCAACGAGTGAGCTTTTACCAGCGCCTGGCGAACCAGTAATACCAATGTAATGCGCTCCTTTTTTACGCTGATTAAGGTCACTTAGTAGCGATAATTTATTAGGATGATCATTTTCAATCATCGTAATCGCTCGTGCTAATGCGCGTTGATCTTGGTTATCGATTCTTTCAGCGAGTTGATCCATTGGCGTTCAGTCCTTTCTTTGATTGGCTGCTATTCGGCAATTATTGGCTCGCCTGAATGGCCTTAGCCATTCAGGCTTTTATTTTCAATAAAACTTACTTCGTTACCATACGGCCGACGACTAAGCGTTGGATTTCTTGTGTGCCTTCGTAAATTTGGGTGATCTTGGCATCACGCATATAGCGCTCGACTGGATAGTCTTTCGTGTAGCCATAGCCACCGTATACTTGCACTGCTTCGACTGTTACTTTCATGGCAGTATCACCAGCAAAAAGTTTAGCCATCGCTGATTCCTTCTGGTAAGGGATCCCTTCTGACTCGTTGTACGCTGCTTGATAAGTTAATAGCCTTGAAGCTTCGATTTCGGTTGCCATGTCTGCTAGTTTGAAAGAGATGCCCTGGTTTTTTGCGATTGGCTTGCCGAATTGTTCACGTTCTTTTGCGTATTCAGTTGATTTGTCTAGGGCACCTTGTGCGATTCCGACGGCTTGTGCTGCAATTCCGTTACGACCACCATCTAGTGTCGTCATCGCGATTTTAAACCCTTCGCCTTCTTCGCCTAGCATATTTTCTTTAGGAATACGGCAATTTTCAAAGATTAGTTCAGTTGTAGGAGATGAACGAATTCCTAGCTTTTCTTCTTTTTTACCGAAAGTGAATCCTTCTGTTCCTTTCTCTACAATGAAAGCAGAGATTCCTTTATGTTTTGCATCCATGTCTGTTTTTGCGAATACGACGTAAATGTCGCCAACGCCACCGTTTGTAATCCAAACTTTTGAACCGTTTAGGACATACTCATCGCCATCTAATTTCGCCGTCGTTTTCATTGATGATACGTCACTTCCTGCACCTGGTTCTGATAATGCGTAAGCACCAAGCGCTTCACCTGTTGCTAGACGTTGTAGGAAGTTTTGTTTTTGCTCTTCATTTCCGTACATGTAAATTGGCCAGCTAGCTAATGAAATGTGAGCTGATAGCGTTACACCTGTTGATGCACATACGCGTGAAAGTTCTTCAACAGCAATGACGTAGCTCACAAAATCTGATCCGATTCCGCCGTATTCTTCTGGCCAAGGGATCCCTGTTAAGCCTAGTTCTGCCATTTTATCGAAAATTTCACGATCAAAACGCTCCTCTTCATCACGCTCTGCCGCTGTTGGTTCTACTTCATTTACCGCAAAATCACGAACCATTTTGCGTAACATTTGTTGTTCTTCTGTTAGTTGAAAATTCATAATGTTTGCCTCCCCTTTTCTATTTCAACAGTTGTCTGCTAATGACAACGTTTTGCACTTCAGTTGTACCTTCATAAATTTGAGTGATCTTAGCATCACGGAAGTATCGTTCAACTGGATAGTCTTCTGTATAGCCATAGCCTCCAAACACTTGAACAGCCTCAATTGATGTATCGACTGCTGTTTTTGAAGCGAATTTTTTCGCCATTGATGCTTGTTTACTACTGTCCATACCTGCTTGATACAGTGATGCAGCGTTATAGACTAGTAGTTTTGAAGATTCTACAGCTGTTGCCATATCGGCTAACTTGAACGAAACACCTTGGTGCTTCGCAATTGGACGACCGAACTGTTCACGTTCTTTGGCATAATCAGTCGCTGCTTCAAATGCTGCTTCAGCAATTCCTAGTGCTTGAGCCGCAATTCCAATTCGACCAATATTTAAGTTAGCTAAGGCGATTTTAAACCCTTCACCTTCATCACCTAACCGTTGAGAAGCTGGTACTTTACATTGGTCAAACGTTAAAGCTACCGTACTTGAGCCGTGTAGCCCCATCTTTTTCTCGGCAATGCCAATTTCAAATCCTGGTGTGTCTTTTTCTACGATAAAAGCAGAAACCCCTTTACTGCCAAGTTCAGGGTTCGTGTTGGCAAATACGATATACGTATCCGCGTAACCCCCATTTGTGATAAACACTTTTGAGCCATTAATAATGTAGTGATCACCGTCTTTAACCGCTTTCGTCTTTAAGTTACCGGCATCACTACCAGCACTTGGCTCTGTTATAGCAAAAGCACCTAAATATTCTCCTGTCGCAAGCTTTGGTACGTAGTGGTTAATTTGTTCTTCTGTACCAAACTTCAAAATTGGAAAGGTACCAACTGATGTATGAACCGATAAAATGACGCCTAACGTTGCACTCACTTTTGATAACTCATGAATGGCAATGATATAAGACATATAGTCCATACCGGCACCGCCAAGTTTTTCATCAATAGGAATACCGAATAATCCGAGTTCACTCATCTTTTGGATCAATTCTTCTGGAAAACGGTCTTCCTTTTCCATACGCTCGACTTCTGGTGCGACTTCATTCTGGGCAAAGTCGCGCACCATTTTGCGCATCATTTCTTGTTCTTCTGTTAATTGTAAGTTCATGAATGTTCTCCCCCAATGACCTTCTCATATGCCTTATTCATAGACGTAGAAGCCTCGGCCTGATTTCTTACCTAACCAACCTGCGCTAACGTATTTACGTAGCAATGGGCATGGACGGTACTTACTATCACCGAATCCTTCATGTAAAATTTCCATAATATATAAGCATGTATCTAAACCGATAAAGTCTGCTAACTGAAGTGGCCCCATTGGGTGATTCATACCTAACTTCATTACTTCATCAACAGCTTCTGGTTCAGCTACACCTTCGTAAACTGTGTAAATCGCCTCGTTAATCATCGGCATTAAAACACGGTTTGAAACGAATCCAGGATAATCGTTTACTTCAACTGGGTTTTTGTTTAATTTCTTCGTCGTTTCTTCGATTAACTGGTACGTTTCATCTGAAGTTTGGATTGCACGAATGATTTCAACGAGCTTCATAACTGGTACTGGGTTCATAAAGTGCATTCCAATCACTTGGCTTGGTCTGTTTGTTACAGCAGCGATATCTGTAATTGGTAGAGATGAAGTGTTCGTTGCTAAAATGGCATGTTTTGGTGTAATGTCATCTAGCTGTTTAAACACTTTTGTTTTAACATCCATATTCTCAACGACTGCTTCAATGACAAGATCGCAATCACTAGCATCCTCTAGTTTTGTAGTCGTGCTGATCTGTTTAAGGGCGCTTTCTTTCTCTTGCTCTGTCATTCTTTCTTTTTCAACATTACGCGAAAGTAATTTTTCAATTCTTGCATAGCCTTTATTTAGTGACTCATCCGCAATATCGTTTAACTTCACTTCAAAACCAGCCTGTGCAAAAACTTGAGCTATTCCAGAGCCCATTTGCCCAGCACCGATTACCATCACTTTGTTTACTGACATAGTTCGTTCCTCCTCTATGGATCTGAAAAGTTACTGTTTTGGAACTTCGATTAGTAGTGCATCGCCTTGACCACCGCCTGAGCAGATCGATGCAATACCTAAACCGCCACCACGACGTTTCAATTCATATGCAAGTGTTAAAATGATGCGCGCACCACTTGCACCAATTGGGTGACCTAACGCGACAGCACCACCGTTTACATTTACTTTTTCCGGATCTAATCCTGCAATGTCACTACTAGCTAATGAGACAGCCGCAAAAGCTTCATTCACTTCAAACAGGTCGATATCTTCAATCTTGTGACCTGTCTTTTCTAGCAACTTATTAATAACGATTCCTGGTGTTTCAGGAAAGCGTTCAGCTTCTACTGCCACTTCCTCATGGGCAACAATTGTCGCTAAAGGATCATGACCATTTTGATTAGCTTTTTCTTCTGACATTAATAACATCGCTGCAGCACCATCATTAACACCTGGCGCGTTACCTGCTGTTATAGTACCGTCCTTATCAAATGCTGGACGAAGCCTTCCTAGTCCTTCAGCCGTTGTACCTTCACGAGGCGCTTCATCTTGCTCTACTTTAATTGGATCTTTTTTACGTTGTGGTACTTCTACTGTTGTAATTTCATCGTCGAATTTACCTTCTTTTATCGCATTAAGCGCACGTTCATGGCTTTGTGCTGCCCATTCGTCTTGTTGTTCACGAGTTAAATTGAAATTATTAGCCGTTCTATTTCCGTAAGTACCCATATGAACATTTTCAAACGAACAAGTTAAGCCGTCATGGACCATCATGTCGACAGCTTTTTGATCGCCCATTCTAAAGCCCCACCTTGCGTTCGGCATAAAGTATGGAGCATTACTCATACTTTCCATACCACCAGCTACGATTGCGTCCTCTTCACCTAATCGGATTAACATATCACCTAAGGCAACACTTCTCATACCTGAAGCGCAAACTTTGTTAATTGTTTCTGTTTTTGTCTCCCATGGAATTTCCGCATATCGCATCGCCTGTCTTGAAGGTAATTGCCCTTGACCACCTTGTAAAACAGTGCCCATGATGACTTCACCGATCTGTTCACCAGAAACACTTGCTCTTTCTAACGTTTCCTTAATCGCAATACCACCTAGTTGAGCAGATGTCAGAGGTGCTAAAGCCCCTCCAAACTTGCCAAAAGGCGTTCTTGCTCCTGATACAATAACTGTTTTTGTCATTATGCAACTCTCCCTTCACTTCTTTGTAACCGCTACCATTAATTATAACATACATTCGACTGAGCGTTCGTTCAATAAATATGAATTTTTGAAAATTTTTGTGCTTATTTAAGAAAAGACTAATGATCTATTAGCCTTTCATCGGAACATAGGTGATTGTTTAAACTAATACTATTGTCAATTCTTATAGCCTTTACGTTAATACTAATTTAGGCATAAAAATAACGCATAGAGGATCACCTCTATGCGTTATTAGAAATTATTATTCAGCTACTACTGGTTCTTCTTGAGTAACACCTAATTCATGTAGGTATACGCCTGAACCTTGTTCAATATTGTAGTTAGTTACACGTAGGTTAGCTGGGCGTAACTCAGAGCGGTATAGTGTTGGGAATACAGGGATTTCCTCCACCATAAATTCTTGCCACTCACTATATACTTCCTGACGATATTCAACATCGAATGCTTCTTCAGAAATACCCTCTTCTAATAGACGGTCGTTTTCTTCACTCTCATAACGAGGGAAGTTAAACATTGCGTTACTACCATATAGACCTGAAGGGTCAACGTCAGAGCCTACGCTCCAAGCACCCATATAGATGTCAACATCTGGGTCATCATTTCCTCCATTACCTACACGGTCATAGAATGAGTTGAACTCATGTAGACGACCATCTAGTAATTGAACATTTAATCCAACATTTTGCCAAGATTGAACGTAGTAGTTAGCGATTGGCTCAGCTACATCGCCACCAGACATTGAAGCAAAGTTAATTACTAACTCTTCACCATCTGGAGTTTCACGGAAACCGTCACCAGTCACATCTTCATAACCAGCTTCGTCTAGAATACGTTCAGCTTCTTCTGGTTCAAAAGTTGGAACTTCAATTGAATCATCGTGATAATCTGGGTGAGAAGGTGCGATTAGCGTTGTACCAGCCCAACGTAAACCGTTATAGAAACGTTCACCAACAGTGTCGTTATCTACTGCATACCACATAGCACGACGTAGTTCAACGTCACCCATCTTCATTTCATCTGGCATATAATTTACTTTACTAGCTTCTTCATCCCAGTCACCTAGTTTGAAGCCAATGTAAGTGTAAGCCATGTCAATCTGACCTAAGAACTCTACGTTTTCCATTTGAGAATTTTCAGGATACTGATCAACTGGGAATGACGATACTAAGTCAACTCCACCAGTTTCTAATTCTTGAACTACAACGCTTGGGTTAATAACGCGAACCGTAACCTCATCTAGGTTAGGCTCTCCACGCCAGTAGTTTTCGTTTTTCACTAGTGATACAGACTCACCAGGAACGATTGAATCTACCATGAATGGACCAATACCAATTGGCTCTTGGCGTACAGCATCACTTTCTTCCATTTCAGCTACTGGAATATCTCCGAAAATGTGCTTAGGTAAAGCGTAAGTCCATACACCACCAGTTAGTAGTGAAGGCGTTAAACGCTCGTAATTAATAGTGAAAGACTTTTCGTCATGAATCTCAATACCAGGAATTGAGTCAGTTTCACCTTCACGGTATTGTTCGATACCTTCAATTAAAGTGAAACCTGCTGTACCGTAACGAACACCTGTATACTCTGGATCTGCAATTACTTCATATGAAAATACCCAGTCTTCAGCTGTTAGTTCTTCACCATCGTGCCATTGAACATCGTCACGAATAGTAAATGTGATTGAGTTATTTTCTTGGTCAGCTTCAAATGTCGCTGCACCATCTTGAGTATATGTGTAGTTTTCATCCATTGACAATAATGCCTCATCGATCCACTGTAAAATTTCAAAATCAGGAGTACCTCCATAAAAGTTGAAATTTAATGTACCTTCAAATACAGTGTCTGATACTAAACCATAGTTTAGTGAACCGCCATCGATTGGGTCACCATCATTTGATACTGCTGTACTGAAGTCGTCGATATCATAGATTTGATCTTCTGGATCGACAGCTTCTTCCTCTTCTTCTTCTTTTTGCTCTTCTGTTTCCTCAGTGCCTTCTGAACCGTCATCACTTGGATCTTCAGCACCTTCGTCATCACCGCCACAAGCAGCAAGGACAAGGAACAGAGCGAGCATTAGGACAAATAAATACTTGCCCATCAATGATTTGCTCATTGAAATACCTCCCCTTTTTCCTCAATATTTTAAGTCAGAGTATTCTGACTATATTTATACTAATCGTAGCCCCATTTATATGAGGCTAACGATTGTACCAAATTCATTATGCTCTTCTTTGTCGAGCATCAGCAGCTCGTTTTAACGCTTCACCAACGTTACGTACTGCTAACATGAGAATTAAAATTAGCACTGCGGCAGGTACCCAAATCCACCAACGATGCTCTAATGTCGTTGGGTTCGTTGCATAACTTAATAGAGTACCTAAACTAGGTGTACTTTCTGGAAAACCGAATCCTAAGAATGATAGTCCTGATTCGATTCCTATATTTGCTGCTAAATTCAATGTCATTGTTACAACAATTAACGATGTTATATTTGGTAGTACTTGTGTGAATATGATTTTCATGTGGGATGAACCTAACGTTCTCGACGCTTGAACGTAGTCAAGTTCTTTCTCTTGTAATGCCCTTGAACGAATTAACCTTGCAATCCCCATCCATAAGAATGCAGTCATAACTAGTGAAAATGACCAAACATTATACGATGGAACGATTGTTACGAATACAATGATAATCATGATGTTCGGTAATACCATGAAGAAATCAAGGATACGCATCATTACGTTATCAACGTGACCTCCAAAGTAACCTGATACAACACCAAACACAATACCAATAAAACCTGATAATAAGGTTACAAGAAAGCCAATTGCTAGAGAGTTCCTCGTTCCTATAATCAACTGCCCGAAAATGTCACGTCCACCATAGTCAGTACCTAGCCAAAACTCAATCGACGGCGGTTCGTGCAGGGCAAACAAATCTACTCTAATTATTTCCTCTTGATCTAAAATTAAAGATATACCGAATACCCCTAATGATGTTAAGACTAAAAACATCAACGATATAAAAGCTAGTTTATCCTTTAATATTTCTTTCCAAAATATAGTTAATCCCGAAGGACTTTTTTCAACTTCTACTTCATCAACCTTGTGTTCTAACTCTTGTTCTGTTTGTTTATTACTCACTCGTTTCACCCCCTAAGATAGCTTCTCTACTTAATTCGAATTCGTGGATCAACAATACTTAGTATAATATCTGATAGTAATGCACCTAAAATGGCAGCCAAACCGAATAATAATACTAAGGCTGTTACTACAGAGTAATCTCTAAGTACAATCGATTCTAGGAATAGAGCACCCATTCCTGGATAACTATAGATTTGCTCTACGAAGATCGATCCACTAATTAACATTGTAATTTCATAACCGAAGAAAGCAGCTATCGGTAAAACCGAGTTACGGAAAATGTGTCTATTATAAACACGTTGTTCTGGAGCACCTTTTGCTCGTGCCGTAATAATAAAGTCCTTCTGTTTCGTATCGACAATTTCACTTCTTAAATACTGTACTGTACCCACTAAACCAATTAATGCTATTGAAAGCCCCGGCAATAGTAAGTGGTGAATTTTACTCAGAATATACTCCATTGACCCCGATTCTAAACCTGGTGCAACTGAACCACCTGTTGGGAACCAACCGAGATGGAATCCGAACACCCATAATGTTACTAATGCAAAGATAAAAATCGGTGTTGCAAATCCTAAATAAGTGTAACCTGTGATAATTTGATCAACTAGTTTGTCATTCCAACGACCACTAATGATTCCCATCGGAATACCTAATGCATAAATAAAGAATACAGAGATTAACGATAACCAAAATGTATTAATCATGCGGTCCCAAATTAAATCAGTAACCGGCATTTTAAAACGGTACGATTGTCCGAAATCTCCTTGTGCGACTCCAACAACCCAATCAGAATATTGGACGTACCACGGATTATTCCAACCTAACTTTTCACGTTGCTCTTCAATTGCCTCTGATGAAATGTTTGGATCAATTTGTCCAGTCAATGCATCACCAGGCATCATAGATGCAAGTATAAAAACAATTAAACTTAATAAGATTAACTGCGGCATTGTTATGATTAATCTTCTAACTATAAATTTCCACATAATCTAATCAACCTCTTTCTGGTAACGCAACTTTGTGTGTGTCTGATATACTTCTAAGGTCGTACGCCATGCCGTTTTCATCAAAGTAATCATAAAATGATTGCTGATACTCCTCTTTAACTTGCGCACGAAACCTTTGGTGCTCTTCGCGTCTTCTAGGGTCAACATCTGGAATTGCCGCAACTAACCTTTTCGTATAAATGTGTTGAGGGTTATTGAAAATATCCTCTTTCAAACCTTCTTCTACTAATCTTCCTTGATACATGATCCCAATACGGTCACACATATGTTTAATGACCCCTAGATCATGGGCAATGAATAATAGAGTAAGGTTCATATCTTTTTGAATATCTTGTAAAAAGTTTAATACTTGTGCTTGCACCGAAACGTCTAATGCAGAAACTGGTTCGTCTGCAATAATTAATTTTGGATTTAGAGCAATTGCTCTTGCTACCCCAATTCTTTGTCTCTGTCCACCCGAGAATTCGTGTGGATATTTAAAAATACTATCCTTACTAATTCCTACACGCTCTAGTAACTCTTTAACTTTCTCTTTTTCATCAGCTTTAGACATCTTCTCATAGTTTCTAAACGGTTCAGCAACAATATCTAACACTCGTTTTCTAGGATTTAAACTGGAGTATGGGTCTTGGAAAATCATTTGGACGTCTTTTCTAACGTCAACTTTCTTCCCCTTTTTAGCATTAAGATGAGCATCTTCAAAATACATATCGCCTTCCGTAATATTGTTAAGGCCCATAACTGCTTTGCCAGTCGTTGTCTTACCTGACCCTGACTCTCCAACTAATCCGTAAGTTTGCCCCTCTTTAACTTCAAAGGAAACACCGTCTACCGCTCTTACTTCATCAATTTTTCTATTTAAAATTCCACCTCGTATCGGAAAGTGGATTTTCAAGTCATCAACTTTCAGTAACGCCATTAGTCTGCTCCTCCTTGCTCTCTTCTGGGAAGTAGAAATGCTGGTAACATGTACAGCGTACATAATGGTTTTCACTTATTTCATGTAATTGTGGATCATCTTCATGAGCGGCATCTTCAATCCACGGTATACGTTCTTTGAAACGGCAACCTTCACGAGGTAAGTTTTTCAAAGAAGGTACAATTCCTTGAATAACGTGCAAACGGTCTTGTGCAAAGTCTGTTGCTGGAACTGAACTTAGTAAAGAACGTGTATATGGATGCTGAGGATTAACAAATAATGATTCAACATCTGCTATTTCGACAATTTCTCCAGCATACATAACGGCTACTCGATCGGCCATTTCAGCAACAACACCTAAATCGTGAGTGATTAAGATTACTCCTGAGTTCAAGTCATCCTTTAACTCTCTCATTAGATCTAATATTTGAGCTTGAATTGTTACATCCAATGCAGTCGTTGGTTCGTCTGCAATTAACAATTCAGGCTTGTTAGCTATTGCAATCGCAATAATTACACGTTGTCTCATACCACCAGATAATTCGTGCGGAAACTGGTCCACTACACGTTCTGGTCGCGGTAACCCTACTCTTTCAAGAAGTTCGATTGAATAATCGCGACGTTCTTGTTTTGACATATCTTTTTTGTGTAATAATAAAACTTCACCAATTTGCTTTCCGACTTCCATTAATGGATTTAAAGCTGTTAATGGATCTTGGAAGATCATTGAGATTTCATTACCACGAATTTTATTCATTTTTGACGTTGACAAATTAGCAATATCTCGCCCTTTAAATAAAATTTCACCTTCGATTTTCGCTCTGTTGTGTAACCCCATAAGCGAGAAAGCTGTTGCACTCTTACCTGAACCCGATTCCCCTACGATCGCTAACACTTCATTTTCTTGAAGGTTTAACGAAACGTCATCAACTGCTGCGTAATACTCTTCCCCTATGCGGAAGGATGTTGTTAAGTTCTTAATCTCCAATAAAGTTTTGCTCAACCCTATCACCCTACACTTATATTTTTCTTGCTGACCTCTATAGGTTTTTCTCTTTATTTGTATATTCCGAAAATTAACTTTGAAAAATAGTAGACATAAGCAAGAATTTTGACAATTAAATTTTTTAAATATTTCAATATCTATAATTTTAAGTAACAATTCTGTAAAATGCAACCTTATTTCTGTAATTTTCGAAAATATATTAAATTTTTAACTATTCCCACTTCAGCTAGTTATTAAACATTCTATCATTGAATTCTAAATATTCAAGTATATTTGTATATTTTGTCTATTAGCAATATTAACCTATTTCAAACAAGTCAAGTTTATACTAAAAATCCCTATAAGGTTTTGGATCAAACCTTATAGGGATCCTGTTTAATTATGCTGTTTGTTCCACTTTAGCTGGCTCGCCAAAGATTGAACGTTCTAACACTTCTGCAACGTCTTGCGTTGTTACTTCTTCATCTACTTCTTTAGCTTTCGTTCCATCTGTTAACATCGTTAAACAGTAAGGACATCCACTTGAGATCGTATTCGGTGATACTTCTAGTGCTTGTTCAGTACGAGCGACGTTGACGCGGTTACCAGTTGTTTCTTCCATCCACATCATACCGCCCCCCGCTCCACAGCACATACCGTTTTCACGGTTACGTTCGATCTCAACGTATTCAACGCCAGGAATCGATTGTAAAATATCACGCGGTGGGTTATAAACCTCATTATAACGTCCAAGGTAACAAGAATCGTGGAACGTAATTTTCTCATTCACGGCCTCGTGCGGCTCAAGACGTCCTTCATTAATTAACTCTGCTAATAGCTCAGTGTGGTGATAAACTTCACCTTCAAAGCCAAAGTCTGGATATTCATTTTTAAAGATATTATAAGCGTGTGGATCGATTGTTACGATCTTTTTCACATCATTTTTCTCAAATTCTTTAATGTTTTTCTCTGCTAGCTCTTGGAATAAGAATTCATTACCTAAACGACGTGGTGTGTCACCTGAGTTACGCTCTTTATTACCTAAGATAGCAAACTTAACGCCTGCTTTATTCATTAAGCGTGCAAAAGCTACAGCAATCTTCTGACTGCGGTTGTCATATGCACCCATTGAGCTTACCCAGAAAAGGTATTCGAACTCTTCTCCTTCTTTACTCATTTCTTTAACTGTAGGGATGTTTAGTGTTTCATCCATTTCTCTCCAGTTTTCACGGTCTTTCTTAGATAGACCCCAAGGATTACCTTGACGCTCAATGTTCATCATAGCACGCTGTGCATCAGGATCCATTTTACCTTCAGTCATAACTAAATAACGACGAAGGTCAATAATTGTATCAACGTGTTGGTTCATAACTGGACATGCATCTTCACAGTTACGACAAGTCGTACAAGCCCATAACTCTTCTTCAGTTACAACATCACCAATTAACTGTTGGTTCATGACCTGTTCAGCTAATGAATTGTTTGGATCTACTGCTTGATTCCCTGCTGAATCCGCAAAAGCATATGACGGTACCCATGCTGATTTACCAGTTACCGCAGCACCTTTTTCAGTTAAGTGATCTCGAATTTTAACGAGCACATCCATTGGTGATAGCATTTTGCCAGAGCCTGATGCCGGGCAGACATCAGTACAACGTCCACACTCAACACAAGCGTATAAATCAAGTAACTGCAATTCGCTTAAGTCTTCTACTTTACCAACACCAAATGACGGTTCTTCATCTGACTCTTCCATTTCGTCCATGTCAAAGTTTATTGGCTGAAGCTTGCCGTGCTTTTTGTCTTGGTTAAAGTAAACGTTCGCAGGACCTGCAATTAAGTGAGCGTGCTTAGATTGTGGTACGTAAACTAAGAACGCTAGTAACGCAACTAAGTGAATCCACCACATAATATAAAACATAACGGCTGCTACAGTAGGACTCATCCACATGAAAGCAGCTGCAATAGCTGACGCAACTGGTTCGGACCATGTTAAGCTATGTTCATGCCAAATAAGTTCAAAACCGTTACCTGCTAACACTGTTACCATTAATGTTCCGATAAAGATTAATACTAATCCAGCCTTAAACCCACGTTTAAGACGAACAAGCTTCTCAATATAACGGCGATAAAAAGCCCATACAACCGCCACTAAAATTGTTAATGTAACAATCTCTTGGAAAAACACAAAACCTGGATAGAAAATTCCAAATGGAAGATGTGATTCAGGATTTAACCCCTTCCAAATGTAATCAATCGCACCAAACTGCACAAGTAAAAATCCGTAGAACATCATCACGTGTATGATTCCGGATTTCATGTCTTTTAACAGCTTCTTCTGACCAAATACGTATACCCAAATATCTTTAAGACGCTGTTTAACGTCTTGATCATATTCAGATTTACGCCCTAATTTAATGTAAGCAATTCTAGTTCGCACAACTTTCACAAACAAGAGTACTGCATAGATTGTAATTGCTAAAAAAGCAATCCAATTCACCCATAATAGCGCTTCCATCTGTCTCCCCCCATGATTGTTTATATTTCGAACAATTAATCACATTCTAACACGAAATGCGTCAGAATTGATGAAGTTTTCGTATAATTTCATTATACACTGAATGAACATTCAGTCAATCATTTTTTGTATACATTAATTAGAATAAAAACATACTACCAAAGAAGGAGGACGCGCACCATGTGGGTCTTAATTGCCATTGCAGTTATTATCATTATATTTTTAATTACTAACCGTAAAGAACAAGAAGAAGATCTACCTAACTATCCGATAAGACATGCTGATATTACGTTTTTTTGGAATGGGCGCGATCTATTCAATCAATACTTCGAAGATATACGTAATGCTAAACAGTTCATATGTATTAATTTCTTCATTGTAAAAAAAGACCAGTTTGGACAAGAGTTTATACAATTAATGAAAGAAAAAGCAGATGAAGGCGTGGCTGTTTATTTAATTGTTGACCGGATTGGCTCAAGAGCTCTTTCTAAAGAAATTAGAAAAAATTTAAAAGTATCAGGTGTTCATTTTTCGTTTAGTAATAAAATCTCTTTTAAGAACTTCTTTCACTCTGTCAATCACCGTAACCACCGTAAAATAACGGTTATTGATGGAACTGCTGCATATGTTGGTGGTTTTAACGTCGGTAACCAATACGTCAATGGAAGTTCTAAGTTCTCTTTATGGCGGGATTACCATTTGAGGTTGACTGGAGGGATTGTAAAAGATGTTTTAGACCTATTCAAACGAGATTGGGTACGAAATAATGGGGTTCTACTTCCAGTATCAACACAATCAAACATAAAAGGGGCAAGCAAAACCCAATTACGACCTACTTCTCACGGTTCTTTAGAAGGTAGCTTTTATGACTTGATTAACAGGGCTCAATCACAAATAAAAATAGGGTCACCTTACTTCATTCCTAATGAAGCCTTAATTACTTTATTAGAAGAGAAAGCTAAGCAAGGTGTACAGATCGATGTTTTATACCCGCATGAATCAGATCATCCTTTTGTTAAAGAAGCTTCGATTCCTTACTTAAAAAGAATGGAACAGGCTGGGGCGAATGTTCACTTATTTAATAACGGTTTCTATCATGCCAAATTATTATTAATTGATGATTACGTTATTGATATCGGGACGGCTAATTTTGACCGTAGAAGCATTTACCTTAATGATGAAGTTAACGTATTAATTTATGACGAAGAAGTGATTAAGAGGATTAATAGTTATTATGAGCAAGATGTAAAAGATTCCGTTGGTCTATATAAAGAGTGGCTTGAGCAGCCTAATCGGTTTGTTATGGCAATTAATAAAGCGATCGCTTATATTTTTAGACCTTTGCTTTAAAGACCATCAAATCTCTAGTAAAAACTTAAACCTCCGCAGTGGAAACACACTTCGCTTTCCATGGGCACGGCCTCAACTTCCCAAAACTCACTGCCGTTTCGTTTTGGGTGATTTTCGGCTCGCGCTGTTCCCATTGGAGTCTCCGTGTATTTCCACTGCTCAGCTAAACTTTCTCTCTTTTAACCCCGTGACTTTAGACAACTTATTTTAAATTAAAAAAGATGCTCCCAAACGAGTATTAGGGGCATCTTTTAGCTTTTAACTACTGTACAATCCATCAAATACTCTCCATGCAGTAGCTATGGTCTATCATTACATTTGTTCAGGTGCGTGAACACCAATGATTTGTAGGGCATCTTTTAGAACTGTTCTCGTTGCTTTCATTAATGCAATACGAGCTTTTGTTAGTTCAACTTGCTCTAAGTCGATTACTTTTTCTGCGTTGTAAAAACTATGAAGATCAGATGCTAAATCAAATACATACTGCGGAATGCGGTGTGGCATCTTCTTCGTTGCCGCTTCAGAGATCACTTGCGGATAATCACCTAAACGTTTTAATAAGTCAATCTCTTTCTCAGCGACTAACAATGACAAGTCAGCTGTTGCCTCAACGTCTACACCTTTTTCTTCAGCTTGTTTTAGCATGCTACAAATACGTGCGTGTGCATACTGAACATAATAAACAGGGTTATCATTAGATTCTGAACGCGCTAAGTCCATATCGAAGTCTAAATGAGAATCGTTAGAGCGCATAATAAAGAAATAGCGCGTAGCATCAAGACCGACTTCTTCAATTAATTCTTTCATTGTTATGGCTTTACCTGTACGTTTACTCATTTTTACTTTTTCGCCGTTTTCGAATAGGTTAACCATTTGAGTAATTTTAATATCAAGTAAGTCCTTGGAATTACCTAATGCTTGAATAGCTGCTTTCATTCGCGTGACATAACCATGGTGGTCCGCACCCCATATGTTAATTAAATGTGTGAAGCCACGATTAATTTTGTTTTGGTGATAGGCAATATCAGGCGTTAAATACGTATAAGTTCCGTCTTGTTTAATTAAAACACGGTCTTTGTCATCGCCGAATTCAGTTGAACGGAACCAAACAGCACCGTCTTCTTCATACACATAACCCTTCTCACGTAGTGATGTGACCGCTTCTTCTACTTTACCTTCTTCATATAACGACATTTCAGAGAACCATGAATTAAAAGGCACTCGAAACGCTTCTAAATCTTGTTTAATTTGATGTAGTAAATGCTTTAAGCCATGCTCTCTAAACTTTTGTAGACGTTCAGTTTCATCCATTTCAAAAAACTGTCTGCCGTGTGAATCAACTAAGCCTTTCGCTAAATCAATAATATCTTGGCCGCGATAACCGTCTTCAGGCATATCTTTCTCTTCACCAATCGCTTCAAAGTAACGGACTTCGATTGATTTGGCCAGGTTATCAATTTGGTTACCAGCATCATTGATGTAATATTCTCTTTCAACACTATAGCCAGCCTTCTCCATTACATTAGCCAACGTATCACCGTACGCTGCACCACGTGCGTGACCTAAGTGTAATGTACCAGTAGGGTTCGCTGACACGAACTCAATTTGTACACGCTCATCTTGCCCAACGTTAGACTGTCCATAATCTTCACCTTGGTCAAAAATTGTATTGACGACATCTGTTAAGTAAGACGTGTCCATAAAGAAATTAATAAATCCAGGACCCGCTATATCAATCGATTTTACAGAAGCTTTTTGTTGGTCGATTTGCTCTACGATCTCTTCAGCAATTTGACGAGGATTTTTCTTAGCGACTCGAGCTAATTGCATTGCCATATTCGTCGCATAATCACCATGACTTTTATCTTTAGGTGTTTCTAATACGACTTGTGGCATCTCCTCTTGACTTGCTAGCTCTGCTTTTAATACAGCTTGTTTGATCGCTTCTTTCAATTGACTTTCAACTTGTTCAACAACGTTCACGTCAAGCATCCTCCTCTTTAAATTTCATTTCTAACGTATGTTCTCTCGGTTCGTCTTCGTTAAGAACGACTTCATATTGTATAAAAATCTTACCCGATCGGTTTCCTTCACCTTTGTAATATTCCATTCTATTCGTACGTGTTTCCATGCGGAACTGACCGTACGGGTGTTGGTAAATACTTTCCGTATTCGCTCCAATGCGGAATACTTGGTGCATTTTCACTGGACCTTCACGTTTAAGTGTAATTTTTTCACCAGTGATGATGACTGTCGTATGAACGACTCCGACTTCTTCCATTTCCTCTTTATATTTAATTAGATGTAAACTTCCTCTTTGAATATAAGAACCCTTTTCTTGTCGGCTAATAACTTCCTCTGTTCCATTAGGGTCTTTAATTTCTGTATCAACTGATATATCAACATTTAACACTTGGTTAGACAATTCAAATCTGCCTCACTTTCATTTCCGAAACATTACGTATAACAAATTGTATTATAACGGAATGAAAAATAAAAGAGAAGAACACGGAAAAGCACAAATATTTCACAGCTGTTCTTTTGCAAGTGGTTATATGTTTAATTTCTTCCTAGTTATTCCATACTAACTGTTAAGACTGCAAAAGACGGGAGACACCAAACATGAAGAAACTATTGAAACGGTTAATGATTGTAAGCTTCTTTTCTGTCGTCTTCTTATTATCAACTATAATTGTCATTTTTACATATATTTTATTCGAAGGTCCCCCTGAATTCGAAATCGCTGAAAATACCGTCGTATATGACCAGTATGATGAAGTGGTTTCTGTTAATCACGGGGTTGAAAGTCGTTATTCAGTCTCCCTTGAAGACATTTCCCCTCATGTTATTGATGCTTTTATAGCAGCTGAAGACCAACACTTTTATGACCACTATGGTTTTGATTTTAAACGAATCGTCGGCGCAGCCTATCACAACATTATGACTCAACGGCGCAGCCAAGGGGCTAGTACGATTACACAACAATACGCTAGAAACGTTTTTCTTACACATAACAGAACGTGGGAACGAAAAATTCAAGAAGCATTAATTGCTTTACGACTAGAAGTTTTTCAGTCAAAAGATGAAATATTAGAAGGTTATTTAAATACGATCTATTTCGGGCATGGACAATATGGGATTGAAGCTGCTAGTCAGTTTTATTTCGATAAAACTGCTTCAGAATTAAGCATTGCAGAGTCTGCCTTGTTAGCATCTGTGCCACGTGGTCCGTCTTTATATTCACCAATAAACAATTATGAACGTGCTGTTGAGAGGCAGCAATGGATTTTAAGCAGAATGAGAGACACCGGTAAAATTGTAAACAGTGAATATCGAAGAGCTTTAGAGGAGTCTTTAGCAATCGTTACAACGGTGGAAGCTCAACAAGATATTGGAGATTACTTTTTAGATTATGCGATGAATGAAGCTACTAACATTTTAGATGTAACGCGTGAAGAGCTTGAGGCTGGTGGCTATCAAATTCATACAACGATCGACCCTAGAGCTCAAGCTATATTAGAAGAGAAGTCTATGGAACGATTACCTGAAGATGAAGAATATCAAGTTGGAGCTGTAACACTCGATCACCAAACAGGTAAAATTGTCGCTTTACACGGAGGACGCAACTTTCATACGACACCATTTAATAGAGCTGTTCGAGCTGAACGAATGACTGGTTCGGCTTTTAAACCTTTTTTATACTATGCGGCACTCGTCTATGGATACACACCTTCGACAACGTTAGAGAGCACGTTTACTCAATTCACTTTAGAAGATGGCTCGATCTATGATCCATCGAATTACAATGACCGTTATGCAGAACGACCTGTTACGTTAGCACAAGCATTAGCCGTTTCTGATAACGTTTATGCTGTCAAAACAAACATGTTTATGGGGCCAGAAAATTTAGTAGAATCTGCAGAATTATTCGGGATCGAAGGTGATCTTAAACCTAGGCTACCTTTAGCTTTAGGAACAACCTCTATCTCTCCTTTTGACATGACAAAAGCTTATTCTCTAATAGCCAATAGTGGTTGGAAAATTGATCCTTATATCGTTGAAAAGATTATAGATCGCAACGGAGACACAGTCTACCAACATCAAGCTAAAACACCTGAACGCGTTTTAGATGAAAATTACTCATTTGTATTAAAACATATGATGACTGGTATGTTTGATGACCGCTTAAGTGACTATCTACGCGTCACAGGTGCTTCGATTAGTCACGCACTTGAACATGAGTATGCTGGTAAATCCGGAACTACTGAAAATGATGCTTGGATGGTTGGGTTTAGCCCTAACTATACTACTGCTGTATGGACAGGGTTTGATGACCATAGGCGCCTTGAAACAACACAAGAAAAACAAGCAGCTAAACAAATTTGGGGTGATTATATGAGTGAACTCCACGAAGGACTTACTGTTGAGACATTTAAAGTCCCATCAGGTGTTACTGGTGTCTATATGGACCCTATGACAGGTTCTTTAAACGGACCAGCTTGTGAAGACAGGTCCAGGTTGACTTATTACATTAGAGGAACGGAACCGACAGAAGCTTGTGAAGAGATCGAAGTGGAATAAAACATAAAAAAACAGGGTTAGCGATGTTCGCTAACCCTGTTTTTTGTCCTAATAAACATGATGTTTAACCCATGTTTAGTTTTTATTTTACAAAGAAATAGCAAAAAGTACAATCATAAGTTAAACTGTTCACAATTCAGACATAAATTATTTCAGAACGTCTTTTAACTCATCTGTTGATAACTTCCAATATTGCTCATTAAAGTCTTTTAAGAAATCCCTCAATAATGCTTTGGAATGATCATCCATATGTTCTAATATAATTTTTCCTTTTAACGATTTATCCATACGATTAACGTGTTCAGCTAAAAGTTTATAACCACGGCGCGCTTCACGATCAACTTCTAAATAACAAGCTGCAACTCCATAGTAATAAGGCCCATGTTCGCCACGTTCAACAGTTACCCAAACAATCCAATATGGTTTACCATTTGGAACTTCTTCTTGATCTGTTACGAACTTAATGCGTTTTTCTACTTCACTACGTGCGTGCATGGCTCCCATATCAACCCATACGCGGTCTTCGTTTGGATCAACGATCAGAGGGGACATGTTTTCTAAACTAAAAGCGCCACCACCACTATAGCCTGGGTGACCATCTATTGGATCGTCTTTCATAATCGTAAATTTGTTACTGCTTTTCTTCTCTTGATTGTTTTCATCAGCCATTATTCACGCCTCCTTCAGTCATCCTTCATTATTATTGTGCCATATTACCGTTTTCATTAAAAGTAATGACTATGAAAACAAACTACCAAAGAAATTAGCTATGCCACTAAAGAAATTGCCAATCGTACTAAAGAAACCGCCACCTTCATCGATCTCGAAGTTTGTGTCTAAATAGTCAAGCAAATCCTCTGAATACGTAAGCCCAACAACGCGATCACTTGAGAAAAATTCATATAACTCATTAGCAATTCGATTGTCTATTTGTCTGTTCAATTGCTCACGCTCTGATTCATCATCTGTAAAAAAGGCATCTAATATGTATGAAATATATGGTAGTTCAAGATGTTCAAAATCGTCTTGTACTGGGTACCACTCATTTTCGATTGAAAGACGATATTGATCTTCTTGAGTCTCTTCATCAGCACTAACTAGAATAGGTAGTAACATAATTAAGGCCATACTTAGTATTAATCCTTTACTTATTAATTTCATTAATTATAACCCCTTATCGTTTTTATATAGTTTTATATTAAAACAATGGCTTGACTCATTAAATGATTTTGCTCAAATGTTTTAAAAATCTTCAATTTCAAATGTGGCCGTGTATAACTTACACCTATTTATGACCGTGTGTGCTTTAATAGCTTTTTTCCTACTTTTTTATTTTTAACTAGAAAGATATTTTCAACCCAATGTCTTGAGCATCACAGTGTGCGGGCTAGTCAGAGCTGTAACTAATTAAACGGTCAGATGCTTATCAACAATTTTATTCTGTTCAAGTTGTTCTATCTGCTTGGCATTAATAATGCGTTTAATCATTACGACACATCCACCAGAGAGAAGATTTAGCCCAGCAGTGGAAATACACGAAGACTCCAATGGGAACAGCGCGAGCCGAAAATCACCCAAAACGACACGGCAGTGAGTTTTGGGAAGTTGAGGCCGTGCCCATGGAAAGCGAAGTGTATTTCCACTGCGGTATGATTAAGCGTTACTTTGACCTTTTTATTATTATGCCTATTATAACAAGGAGCAAGACAACAAATAACATAATAAACCCCAGCTAGAAGACTTTTTTTCTTAAGTCCACTAACTGGGGTATAGAGTAGGCTTTGGTTGGTTATTATTAAACAACCATTTTAGAGATTCCGTATGCTAAGACAATCCAACCGATTAGGAAGGCTAGGCCTCCTATTGGTGTAATCATAGCAAAGAATTTCATACCTGTTACTGAATAAATATATAAACTACCTGAAAAGATGAGAATTCCAACTAAGAATACCCAACCTGATGTTTGAAAGACGGCTAGTTCAGTTTTGAGCATTAGAATCGATGCTATAAAAATAGCAATCGTGTGAAACATTTGGTATTGTACGGCTTTTTCCCAAGTTTGTAACATTTTTTCGCTCACTCGATTTTCTAACCCGTGTGCACCAAACGCCCCTAATGCAACTGTAATAAAGCCACTAATTGCCCCAATCATTAACAAGATCTTCATCTTTACCGCTCCTCTTGTTCGTTTAATTTAAAAATCGAATAATGAATCGCCGTTTGCATCGTGTTCTTTCAATCTCTTTCCTTCATTGAGACTTGGTTTGTTTTTCTCTATTCCCATCATTTTAGCTTCAATGTCCGAGATTTCTGGATCATCTTTCTTTTGTGTCACAAACTGCGATGTCACAACCGAATCCGATTTCGTTTGTGTACTATGACTTTCACCTTCTGATGCTAATACGACATCAGCTAACGAACGGATTGCATACATTTTAGCATGGATGTCTGATTGAGATGAAGTTGGGTCAATCGATTGTAATTCATTTTTCATCTTTTCGACGATCGCTTCATAAGAAATTGTCATTTAAACCACCTAATCTACTAAGTTTCTAAGTGGATTATAACACAATTTTTAAATGTCGAATAACGAGATGAATAAGATGACAATCATTACGACTGGTACTAAGAAACGAACAATGTTGTACCAAACCTTTTGTAATATAGGTGACTCAATTTCACTGTTATTAATAGCTTGGTTGCGATTTAAATACCAACCAACGAAGATCGCCATTAGTAAACCACCTAACGGTAAGATGACGTTTGCTGTGATATTGTCCATCATATCTAAAATGTTATTACCATTGATTTGGATATGACTCCATACACCGAAACCTAATGAAGCCGCGATTCCTAACACGAAAATGATTGACCCCATAATTAGTGTCGCCGCTTTACGAGTTAAACCTAAAGTACGGTGAACGTAAGCCACTGGTAACTCTAATAATGATAACGCTGATGAGAATGCCGCCATTGTTAATAGTACGAAGAACACAATTCCGACAATGTGACCTGCTGGCATACCTTCAAAGATACTCGGTAAAATGATAAATACAAGAGGCGGACCTGAATCAGGTTCAACTCCATAACTAAATACAGCTGTAAAGATCATAACACCAGCAATTAACGCAAAAACAGTGTCCATTAAGCCGATTCCAACTGTTGCTGCTGGCAAACGATCTTTAGCCTTTAAGTAACTGCTGTATGTCAACATACCACAAATACCGATACTTAGTGAGAAGAAGGCTTGTCCTAATGCCATGAAGTATACAGATGGCTCTGTTAACATTGACCAATCAGGTGTAAATAAGAATGCTAAACCTTCACTTGCTCCATCTAACGTTAAACCGTAAACGGCCATAAATATTAGTAATATAGCTAAAGCGGGCATGAGAAGGTTGTTAGCTTTCTCAATACCTTTTTTAATACCTCTCATAACGATTAAAATCGTTAGTCCTAAAAATAGTGCTTGCCAAAACAATGGTGCTACAGGGTTGCTCGTCCATGCTTCAAACGCAGCTCCGAAACCACCATCTGGCTCAGTCCAATAAGCTCCTGTTACATATTGATATAAATAAAATAAAGTCCAACCAGAAACGACACTATAGAAACTTAAAATTAAAATACCGCCGATTACACCCATTAAACCCGTAAGGTGCCATTTTGTATTCGGTGCTAAACGTTTAAATGAACCAACTGCGTCCATTTGTCCCGCTTTTCCTATACTAAATTCCGTTAAAAGTAACGGAATACCAATAATAAGAACAAAGAATAAATATATTAAAAGAAATGTCGCTCCTCCACTTTCACCTGCAACGTAAGAGAAACGCCAAATGTTTCCTAACCCAACTGCTGACCCCATGGCCGCTAACATGAAACCAAATCTTGTTTTCCACTGATCGTGGCCTATTCCTGACCCACTCATGATGTTCACTCCTTTTTAATTTATAATGACTTAATTTAACACATGTGGAACTATATTTGAACCTTTAATTCTATTAAATTTTAACACCTAACCCCTTTTTAGTGTCAATGCTTTAAACTAATAAAATATATTAAATAAAAATAAGACACTGCTAAAGGCAGTGTTCTGTGTTTAATCTATAGTTTTATTTGTTGACTTGCCTCTTTTTTATGTTCGCGATACAACCAACAGATAAAGTCTTTTTCTTTCGAACATAAATCTCTCCCTAGTTCTGATTTAAACTCATCCACTAGTTTTTCACAAGTTTTTTTCACCTATGTAACCTCCCGATCATGCAAAACTATTTACGCTACCTCTTTCTCTTTCTATTACATGTTTCAAAACGGGGCAAATTAATCCTTCAACTTCTATTATAATTGTATTATAATAAGTTGTAAAGTTCTTTTTCAGAAAATTTAAAATTGTTATATTCAAAAAACAATTAGTTCGAAATAAGAACTTTTAGTCAAGCTAACTATTCTTCTTCACTAAACTAACAGACTTTTAGTTATGATTTTACATCTTGTTGCATAAACATGAATGTGTCATAATATTACAAGATAAAGGGGGTCTATTGATGGAACAAAAATCTATTTCATTAAAATATCATTTAAAGTTTCTCATTCTGTCGGCATTAGGTATTTTCTTCTTCATGACGCCAATTACGTACGGTGGGGAGACAAGCATTCCTGTTGCTGTATTAGCCAATGAATTACTAGCATTTCTCGGTGATTTTGCTGTTATACTAATAGTTCTGATCATATCTATATCTGCGATTCTTTCAGTTATAGCACACTTAGTCCATAACAATGATTCGAGTAAGTTTTCAAAGGATACGTTAGCTGGCACTTTATTCAATGTAGGACCTGTTTGGATGACCATCCGCCTACTTGGTATGATCTTCGCTATTTTGACGTATTTTCAGATTGGTTGGGAAGGCATCTATTCTGACTATACTGGCGGATTACTATTAGATGGTCTACTCACTTTCTTATTAACCGTATTCTTATTTGCTGGTCTATTATTACCGTTACTATTAAGCTTTGGTTTATTAGAATTGATCGGTGCGTTATTTGCCAAAATTATGCGTCCAGTCTTTAAACTACCAGGTCGTTCAACGGTTGATAACTTAACTTCATGGTTTGGTGATGGTACAGTAGGGGTTCTATTAACGAACCAACAATATGAACAAGGATACTATACGAAACGTGAGGCTGCGGTCATCGGTACGACATTCTCAGTTGTTTCTATTACGTTTACGATCACAATCATCCAAGAAGTTGATTTAATGCATATGTTCTTACCACTTTATGGAACGATTTTCGTAGCTGGTTTAGTCGCGGCATTAATCATGCCACGCATTCCACCATTATCTCGTATTCCAGACGATACGTATTCAGGTGAGAAGAACCAATTAGACGAGTCAATTCCTAGTGATTACAATACTTTTACATGGGGTTATAGGCAGGCTGTTACGCGTGCTGAAAAGTCACCAGGTATTACAGGTTACATGAAAGCTGCATCTAAAAATATTTTAGACATGTGGGTTGGTGTGTTACCAATCGTTATGGCTGTTGGTACACTCGGTTTAATTGTTGCTGAAATGACACCATTCTTCACATGGATTGGTACACCATTTGTACCGATTTTAGAATTGATGCAAGTACCTGAAGCACAGGCTGCTGCTGAAACGATTCTAATCGGTTTTACAGACATGTTCTTACCTGCTTTAATGATTGAGTCAGTCGGTAATGAAATGACACGATTCATCGTGGCTGCTTTAAGTGTTGTTCAGTTAATTTATTTATCAGAAGTCGGTGGTGTTTTATTAGCATCTAATATTCCAATTAACTTTAGAAGATTAGTTGCAATCTTCCTACTACGTACTGCAATTACACTACCTGTCATCATATTAATGGCTCACTTAATTTTCTAATATAATTTAAATTCAATATAAAGATCCCCAACGAGTGAAATTCACTTGTTGGGGATCTTGTTATACCATAAAGTCATCACGTGCTAACATGAAATATTCGGAAGCTTTTTTGTATCTATTAAAATGATACAATAGTTTACCGTATAAATAATAGTAATGCTTTAATTCAATATTTTCACCATTACCTTCGAAAAATGGGATGACTTTCTCTTTTAAATATTGCAATAAACCTTCATCATCATTCTCTAGTCTCATGTTTAACACTTTAAATTTAACTTGATAACGTTGATGATTATGCTCATATGCTAAAATCAACCCTTTTTGGACGTATTCTTTAGCAAGCTTATATCGATTCGATGAAAAGTATATATAAGTTAACAAGTACCTTGAATTTAAAAAGTCACTTTCATTAACATTAAACTGCAATACGCGCTTAAAATAACTCTCTGCTACGTCGAATTCTTTTTTATGAAAATGGATATAAGCAATATGGTGGTAAATATTCGCTCTTGTCCGATCTAATAGATGTTCACCATCTACTTCTTTTAGCTTGTTAAAATAAGCCTCAGCTGAGTAGAAATCGCCCACTAAACAATAGTTAACTCCTAATACCACTTGGCAATCAATCATTCGTACATAGAATAGTTTCTCTTGGAAGATCGAATACGCTTTTTGTGCGTGTTTATTAGATACTAATATGTTATTTAAACGACTATAAATGGTTGCCATCACCAAGTGGAGTTCTGGGTCTTCACGATCACCTAAAATGTCTTCCGCTTTCTCCAAGTGAATTATGGCATTGTTATAAAGACCTTTTCTACGATAATATATTCCGACAAATTTATAAAAACTGAATGGTTCACAAGCCTCAAAAATAATTCTTCGCTTCTCAATAAACTCAATCAGTGCATCCGCGTCTTTTAACCGATCAGATAATAAACAATAGCCTAACTCCGCCAAAAAATACGTATACTGATCCTCAATATACAGACAATCATTAACCATTTCTTCAACTTGCTTTTTTAACTTTTGAGCTTCTGGTATATGATAGATATGAATGTCGTAAAGCCACTTTTTAAGAACTTCTCTAAACTCTTCATTTGGCTGACCGATCAATTGATACTGATCAATTTGAAGTCTGTCAGTCAGTTGAAGGACGAGCTCCTCTTTAAGATCCATTTGACCATTTTCTAATTTACTTATGTAAGTGACAGAGCAGATGCCATCTGCCAACTGTTCTTGGGTGAGGTCCTGCTCTGTCCGATACCACTTAATTGCTTTACCTATTAATGACATAGTTAATCACCTTAGTTATGCACCTTTAATTGCCCATTCACCATCTTTAATGATTGGTTCTTGATCGCCATCTTTCGTTACGCCATAGACGTTTAGATCTGCTGAACCTACCATAAAGTCTTCGTGAATAAGGCTCGTATTAATACCTTTTTCCTTTAACTCTTCATCTTCTAACTTTTCGCCACCTTCAACGTTCGTCGGATAAGCAGAACCTAACGCTAAGTGACATGAAGCGTTCTCATCGTACAATGTGTTAAAGAAGACTAATTCCGATTGAGAAATAGGTGATGAATGAGGAACTAGTGCAATTTCACCTAAATACTTCGATCCTTCATCTGAATCGAGTAAGTGCTTTAACGTTTCTTCACCTTTACCTGCTTCAAATTCAACGACTTCACCATCTTTAAATGTTAACTTAAAGTCATCGATTAAATTACCATTGTAGTTTAATGGTTTCGTATTTTGAACTGTGCCGTTAACACCTCTGAAGTCTGGTGCTGTAAATACTTCTTCTGTTGGCATATTCGGATTAAATGATGCTCCCGTTTCCGCAACGGCTCCGCCACCTGCCCAAACATGGTTTTCTGGAAGTTTAACTGTTAAATCAACGTATTCAGAGCTATACTCTAATGCATCGTACTGCTTATCATTTAAGTAATCACGAATGTGGAATAACGTCTCATTATGATCTTTCCAAGCTTGAATTGGATCGTCTTGATCAACACGGATAATTTGGAAAATCCGCTTCCATAAATCTTCGACTGCTTTGTCAGCGTCATCTGTATCGAAAATTTTCTTAGCCCAAGCTTCTGTTGGAACAGAGACGATTGACCACTGGATCTTATCATTAATAATATACTTTTTAAAATCTTTCAATGCTTCACTACGTGCTTTACTCGCTTTAGCAACGCGTTCTGCATCAACGTCTTCAAGTAAATCTGGGTTTGGCGCGTGAATGTTAAGCACTGCACCACCATTTTTTGCATGAGTCATTTGTCGTTCTACAACCCAATTAGGAACATGCTCAAGTACACTTAATGGTTCATGGTCATAACGTTTTTTCGTTAACACTTCGTCAATCCAATTTACTTGAACATCTTCTGAACCTGCCTCATAAGCTTCTTCTACAAGATGATGAACAAATTGTCTTGCTTCAATTGGAGCATTAATTAATAATGCTTGTCCTTTTTGTACGTTTACACCCATTTTAATTGTTAAATGAGCATACTTCGATAATTGCTCTTTTGTTGGTACCATTTTGACTTGCCACTCCTTATTGAATGCATTTACTTCATTATTTCATACTATGCCCAATTAAAAAAGTTTTGAATACAAAAACAGCTATGATTAATCAATCACAGCTGTCTGGGACCTTTTACTCAACACTTTTAATCCATTCTAACAAATCCTCTTCTACTTCTTGAATAAACTCAGGAGCGCACGCTTCTTTATAGATTTTCTCAAACTTCACTTGGTGTTCCTTAATCTCTTTTAAAACATCCCTTGCACTTATCATTTCATCTTTATATGCCCCTTTATATCTTTTCAAACGGTCTTGATGAACAACGTCAGGGTTACCATCAACGAACAACTTATATACGTCTAGAACTTCATCTGTAGCTTTCACTGGATCATGCTCATGCGGAGCTGTTGCGTCAAAGATAGCTACACTAAGCTCTCGCAAAATCAGCATATCTAAACTGCCTGGGTCAAACCCACAATGGTAAATCTCGACATCAAATCCACGGTCTTTTGCTTCATGAGCTAATTTGCGAAGCATCGTTGACTTTCCTGTTCCTGATCGACCTTTAACAAAAATTCGTCTATTTAACTGTTCGGTTAATTCCATAACGTAATCGATTGGACCTTGAGGGGTGGCTGCTCCTAAATAGCGGTGTTTAACAGCTCCAGGTTTATTCAAGCGGTGATCAGCTAATAGGTCTTTTAAAAGATCTTCAGTTTCCTTATTTGCCTTCCTAACATTTAAGTAATCAATATAAATTTTTTCAACACGGTGGTGGTGCTCTAAGGCGGTTTGGAAATGGTTAATCGACTCTGCATACAAGCGTTTCACTTCTTCCTGATACTGTACTAGTTCATACTCATGTTCTTTTAAATAATCCGTATCATATCCGTCACCTAAATAAATTAGCTTTTCATATAAAGATGGGTAAACGAGTCGTTTTTGATTCATTTTCGTACGATCAAATACACCGATGCTTAGCGAAGGAATGACAATCCCTTCTAGTTGATCTGGCATTAAATGATTGTGAATGTATTCTATATCATAGTCGTCTGAGTATCTGTTTGCTATGCGCTGAAGTATAGGACTAACAATTGATGTAAAACCGCCTTCGATATAAACAACTCGATCCAACTGCTCGATTAAATTCTCGTAAAAGTTCACATACCCTTTTGCTGTTGTGCCTCCCATGAAGTACCTGTAGTGAACCATAAGCTCCCTCCTTAAACTCCTGTAACATACTATATGAACAGGGAGCTTGGAAAAGAACATTGCCAAGCTACCTAACAAGGTCTACTTTTTCATTTCATGAATTAATTCGTTTGTTTCATCTTCTTCTATCGGTTTTTTACTTGAAGAGAACCAACCGATCACACCAATTAATACTAAAACGCCGTAAAATATAACCTTCCAAAGTGTTGAATGCGCAAAGTCATACGGTAAAATCCCAACATCTTCATGAGCAAGTGTGAAAACAACTAATTTCACACCTACCCAACCAACAATTAAGAAAGCAGCCGTCTCGAGGCCTGGTCTTTTCTTGATCAATTTTACGAAGTAGGTGGCTGCAAAACGCATAATGATTACACCAATTAAACCACCAAATAATATGACGAGAAACTGGCCACCGTCCATTCCACCTATTGCAGGTAATGGTGTTTCAGGTAAAACCATTGCTATGGCGACTGCTGCTAATATTGAGTCTACAGCAAAGGCGATATCCGCTAGTTCAACTTTTAGTACCGTCGTCCAAAAGCCTGATTCCTTTTTCTTTTTTGCCTTTTCAAGCTTTGCTTCTTTACTGTATTGATTCAAAACAAACTTCCGAACAACATGATTACCTGCTATAAATAATAAGTATAATGCACCGATCGCTTGAATTTGCCATACATCTACTAAAAATGAAATGATAAACAGTGAACCGACACGAAAAATAAATGCACCTAACAAACCGTAAAATAGCGCTTTTTTACGTTCTTTTTCTGGGAGGTGCTTAACCATAATTGCAAGTACCATAGCGTTATCCGCCGCTAGTATTCCTTCCAATACAATTAAAATAAGTAAGACCCAACTATATTCTAATAACAAAGACCAATCCATGTTTTACTCTCCTCAGCATATATATAGGAAGCAAAATGCTGATATTATTATCTCCACAATGCTGTTTTCCTAATGAAGGTAATAAATGGTTGGTTTGTTTTGAGTACGTTTGACATTAAAACATGAAAAGAGCAGCACCTATTCGGCACTGCTCTTTCTTTCCACAGATTATTATTCGTGTTCTGCAATTTCTTCTTCAAGCTTATCTAGGATCTCGCCACCAACTCCTGATACTTCAGAACGGTAGAATTCACGAACATCTGTAGCGATATCTCTAAATACTTGACGCTCTTCTTCAGTTAACTCAACAATTTCTGTTGGGTTATCTGTATCTTCTTCAATAATTGTGATGAACTCTTCGTTTTGTCGCTGTTGCTCTTCAAAAATCCAGCTTTGCATCTCTTGAGTTGTCTCATCAACTAGAGCACGAATGTCATCATCTAATTCGTTATACCACTCAGTATTTACTGTTGTCATAGCCACATAGTTGTTATGGTTAGACATTGTCATGTAATCTTGTACTTCGTGGAATGATGCATCACCAATAAAGAAGATTGGGTTTTCTTGTCCTTGAACTGTTCCACGATCTAATGCAGTGTATAGTTCACCCCAACTCATATCCTGTGGGTCTGCACCGTATGCTTCATATGACGCTCGAATTAACGGAGACATTTGAATACGCATTTGGAAATTCTCAAAGTCTTCAGGTGATGTTAGTGGGTGATCATTTGAAGTCCACTGCATTGCACCTTCAGTCCAGTACGCTAGCGGTGAAATGTTATGCTCTTCATAACGCTCACGTAGATCTGTATTTAAAGCTTCACTGTTCGTTAAAATGTCTTGAGTTGTTGCTACATCATCTGGGAATAAGAAATGTAATGCAAATAATTGACCTTCAGATACCATATCACCTGTGAAACCTGGTGACATGACTGCCATTTCTACAGCACCTTGCATTAACTGGTCAACTTGGTCTGTTTCTTCACCAAGGCCACCGAACTCATATACATCAATTTGTACTTCACCATCTGTCTTATCGTACATGCGATCAGCAAATTCTTGTGCATATACATACTGTACTTGCCCTTCTACTTCCTCAGTTACGAAGCGCCAGTTTTGAGATTCATCTCCATCTCCTCCACAAGCTGCTAAAAATCCTAATGTTAGAACCATAGCTAAAGCTAAACCAACATTCTTTAAGTTAAAAATAATCATTACCCCCTAAAAATATATAGTGTTTTATAGTTTCTCTTACAATAATGCAAGAGAAATCTGTGGAAACAGGATTAATATAATCGACATAAGCACCATCATAATAATGAATGGCGGTGTTCCTTTAATAACCTCCATATATGGCCGGTTAAAGACCGCACTCGCGGTAAATATGTCGACTCCAAACGGTGGTGTCGCTGAACCTAACGCCGCCTGGAACGTAATTATAATTCCTAAATGAATTGGGTCGACACCTGCAGCTTCTGCAGCCGGTAAGAAAATTGGCGTTAAAACTAATATAACGACAATCGGGTCGACAAACATACAACCAATAAAGAAGAAAACACTTACAATAATTAATACGTAAAGCGCTGTCGGGTCAGTACCTAAAACTGTTTCAGTTAACATTCTTGGAATATTTTCTAAGTTAATTAAGAATGTAAAGACTTGACCACCTGCTACTAATATGAATACTACTGATGTTACTAAACCAGTAGATAATGCAATGCTTGGAATCCTTTTAATATGGATTGACCTGTAAACTAAAACTTCAAGAATTAAAGCATATAATACCGAAACACCTGCTGCTTCTGTTGCTGTAAAATAACCTGAATAGATACCACCGATTACTAAGATCGGAAACCCTAACGGTAAAATCGCTTTACGGAAAGCTTGAAAACGTTCTTTCCAATCAGCTTTAGTTGCTAAAGGTATATTTTTCATCTTGGCGTAAATAATGCTGTATGTAGCAAAAACTAAAAACACCATTACACCAGGTAAAATACCAGCAATAAATAAGTCACCAATGGACTGCCTTGCAGCTAGTCCATAAATAATTAGTCCAATACTTGGCGGCACTAGTAATGCAACATCACTTGCATTAATAATTAACGCCATTGTGCTTGAATCTTTATATCCTGCACGAAGCATACGCTCACGCATCGGTCGACCAATTGCAACAACTGTTGCCTGAGTCGAACCTGAAATCGAACCAAACATCGTACATGCAGCAGCTGTTGTTACAGCATAACCACCACGAATGTGACGAACGAACGATCCAATAAAATCAAGTAAACGTTCTGAAGTTCTCCCTGATGTCATAATATCGGCTGCGAAAATAAATAACGGTACACACAATAACTCATAAGTACTGATCCCCGTAATTAATTGTGGAACCATCATTGACGTATCCAATAATGGTGAGAAAAAGACCGCTACGATAAAAGGTGCGATAATGAGCGGAATCATCATTGGAAAGTTTAGCATCAGGAGAACAAACATAATACCTAATAACGCTGTTAACATGGTTTGCTCCTCACTTTACCCTTTTTTAGACTTGCAAGTTATCATCTAATTCACGCTTTTCTGGTTCTAAATCGTTATAATCCTTTGCATCAGTTCCGATATAAACCTCTTTATTTACAAGGTTTACAATGGTGTTACGCGTAAATTGAACCGCCCCTGTAAAGAAGCCGATCGGGATAAACATATAAAGAAACCCTTGTTGAACTTCTAGAGCAGTTGTTGTTCTCCCTGAATCAAATACAGTTAATGTATAGTTAAACGAAACATATGATAAATAGAATAAAGTTATAGCTGTGACAGCTGGAATAAAGATCGCCATTGTTTTTCTTACTTTCCAAGGAACAGTATCATATATGGCTGACATACTAATATGACGTCCTTTTCTCGCTGCGTAACTAATCCCCATAAACGTTGCAATGACAACTGCAAACAAAGACACTTCTGAGTGGAACCAAATACTCGGCCCAAACAACTCACGACTAAGAACATTACCAGCAATCATAACAGCAATCACGATGACAGCCCCACTTAAAATAATTTCTTCTAACTTTAAGAAGCCTTGATCTATGATGCGAAGAGCTTTTCCAATCCGTCTAAAAAATGGGCTCTTCCAAAACGAATGATCTTTCACGTTGTTCCTCCTCTGTCTACTAATGACATAGAGTGCCTAATACTCTATTACCCCAAATAAATCATTCCGAAACTTATATTTCTAAAATTTTCTTATATTGAATTATATATGTAAAACTATATTACTAACTTAAATGGTATCGAACAAAAAAGGTTCGTCACAAACGCCGAATTTTCAGAAATATCCTGATTATTCTTGTCATAGTATTGTAGTTTGTATCTATGGCTGTCTATTCTTTTTTATAATTCAATATTCTTTCTATTGTTCGCTCTTCCTTTAAATTTGTAATTTGACTTCCAGATAAATTTCTTATATAGAACAGGATTTTTATTAAACTCAATCAAAACAAATTGGGGTAACATACTTATTAATTAAATTTTAATCCATAAAAAAATCCCTCCTTACTTAATAAATAGTAAGGAGGGACATGATTTATTCTGGTTTAGCTAAACTTATAATTTGATCTCCTACTTCGGCGTTTAAGTTATTTTCTGGTCTAAAGAAACTAATCGAACCGGATTGTCTCACAATCGCCAGTGGGACGTCTTCTTCGCCGAGATCATTTAGGAAGTCATCGTAAGTGTTTGACACTGTAATCGGTGTTTTCTCAAAAATGAAACCATCATTGATTTTTTCGTTAAGAGAAGTCCACGTTATTTTACCATCAAATAGAACTGTACCACTTATATGATGACTTACTTCACTTAAATGGTCACCTTCATTTGTTTGCAATGGTAACTGGAATAAGTGTTCTTTACCGTATTCAGGTTTGAATGTTGCACTTACAAGTGTGTTATAGGAGTCAAACTCGGTCACACTCAACATGTAATCATACGGTGTCATATCTAATTGATACTCCATTTGTTCAGATAAAATCTCTTCATGTTCATAAGGTACATCTGCTTTTGACGCGTGTGTTAATCGACTTGAGGATGCATCAGTAATAATGACTGGCACCCCTAGGTCTTGCAGTGCCTTCGCAAAGTTAGCTGAGAACTTGTTAGAGCCAACAAACAAGACTCCATCTTTAGTATCAGTTGATAAGCCTAACTTGCGAGATAGCCATCCAATTGAAAAGCCGTGAGCTAACACTGTACCGAATACTAAACCGAATGTTAGTGACGTTAAGATTTCAGCATCTTGGAATCCAGCATCAATTAAAACGTTAGCAAAGTAAGCTGATACCGTTAATGCAACAATACCTCTTGGCGCAATCCAACCAACGAGGAGTTTTTCACGGAATTCTAGGTTCGTTCCAATCGTTGATAAGAAGATTGTTAACGGACGAATAATAAATAACATCATTAAGATAAATAGCATAATATTTAGATCAAAAATTGATAATAGTGTTTCGCGATCTAATGATGCTGTTAACATAATGAAAATGACTGAAATGAGTAATATCGAAATATTCTCTTTAAAGTGACGCATATCACTAATAGCTGAAATGTGCATATTCGCAATGGTCATACCCATAACGGTTACTGCAAGTAGTCCCGTCTCGTGCATGATAAAGTCACTTAGGGCAAAGGCCATAATGACTGTCACTAAAACGACTGGTGACTTTAAGAATTCAGGCACTAGACCTCTTTCAAACGACCAGCCAATTCCGTAACCGAAGGCTGCACCAATGATACCAGCTAAGATAGATGCTAATAAGAACATAATAACTGCATCAAATGTTACGGATTCGATCGTTAAGAATTTGATAAACTCAAAAGAGAACACAGCTAATAATGCGCCAAATGGGTCTACGACAATGCCTTCCCATTTTAGAATAGCTGCTGCTCTAGGCTTTAACTTCGCCTGTCTTAAAAGAGGCAAGATTACAGTTGGTCCCGTTACAATGAAAATACCACCAATAACGAACGCAACAGCCCATGATAAGCCAGCTACGTAATGCGCCGCTAATGAACCCAAAATCCATGCTAAAAAGGCACCAATTGTTACAATACGAAAGACTGGCTTGCGCATTCCTTTAATTTCACGGAAATCTAAATTCAAACTACCTTCGAATAATATGATACCAACAGCAATCGAGATTAACGGGCCATAAAGGTCGCCTAAGTCTGCTTCAGGATTGATAACACCGAATACAGGACCAGCTAGTAAGCCAACAATCGCCATGACTACAATTGCTGGTAAACGAGTACGCCATGCAACCCACTGTGACAGCACCCCTAAAGCACCGATGATCATCATAATCATTAATAAGTTTTCCAACACTGTTCCTCCTAACGCTTCTATATTAATTTACACATATTGAATACGTTTATTAGTTAATTCAATAAGGTAAATTCTATTTTTCACACAAGACACCATGCCATTATAATTTTGGAAAAATAGCCCGTCAATCATAAATTTTCAATTGCTGTTTTGCTGGTGTTTGGCGGGGGTTAGAAGTGGTTTGGAGAGTTGATTGTTAGGGAGGTTTCATTTGTGGTTGTTAGGTTTGGATTATTTGGCGCTTGGTCACACTATTTTGGCGCTTGCATACACTTTTTGGCGTTCGTTCATATTGATCGGCACTCGTCACCTATTAGCACACACCAACTTTTATCAGCGTTCAAGATTTTTTATCGGCGCTCAACCTTTTTTATCAGCGCTCGGTCCCAGTTTATCGGCGTTCGCAGTCTGTTTATCAGCGTTCATTCAATTTTATCAGCGCTCATAAAAATTTGTCAGCGTTCATTGTGATGTCCAATCAAAAAAACCGCTATTCTCTAATCCGAGAATAGCGGGAGTTCAACTCAATTATGATACAGGTTGGTTTTTAATATATTGTTCTTCATATTGTTCGCGGCGACGTTTTGATGCTTCACTTACTTGCTCATCTGCGTGGTAAGAAGAACGGACTAGTGGTCCTGCTTGGCAATGCTGGAAGCCTTTTTGGAATGCGATTTTGCGAAGTTCAGCAAATTCTCTCGGCTCATAGTAACGTTCTACTTTCAAATGATTACGTGTTGGCTGTAAGTATTGACCGATTGTTAAAATATCAACATCGTGTGCTAATAAGTCATCCATCGTCTCGACAATCTCTTCTTTCGTTTCACCTAAACCAACCATAATGCTTGATTTAGTCGGTGTATCAGGTGCGATTTCTTTAACACGTTTTAACAATGTTAATGAACGATCATACGTTGCACGGGAACGGACAGTTGGTGTTAAGCGACGGACAGTTTCAACGTTATGGTTGAAAATGTCTGGTCCTGCATCCATTAACATTTTAATATTCTCGTAATCACCTTTCATATCAGAAGGTAATACTTCAACCGTTGTACCTGGGTTACGCTCGCGAATTGCTTTAACTGTTTCAGCGAAAATCGCTGCACCACCATCTTTTAAATCGTCACGTGCTACAGCTGTGACAACTGCATGGCGTAAGTCCATAATTTCTACAGATTCAGCAACACGTTCAGGCTCGCCCCAATCTAACTCAGTTGGAAGCCCTGTATTAACTGCACAGAATCGACAACCGCGCGTACATGTTTTTCCTAAAATCATAAACGTCGCCGTCTTACGAACAGCCCAACATTCATGGATATTCGGACAACGCGCTTCTTCACAAACCGTGTTTAAGTTTTTCTCGCGCATCATCTTTTTAAGTCCGATATAGTTTTTGTTCGTGTTGAGCTTAATTTTAAGCCATTCAGGTTTTCTTACGTATTCTTCTTTTTTACTCACATGTGCCACCCCTTTACGGAAGATTATCTTGAGTAATTCCACTCATCAGTCTCATATTGTTCTTTCATCAACTGTTGAACTTCTTCTTCTTGTTCATCAGTTAGCATATATGGTTCAAAATGGACACCTAACCCTTTTTCAAAACCGTGGAAAAACGCTTTCTCCACTTCTCTAATAGAAGGTTTCCGCCCCATTTCTACTTCCATTGAAGTTGCTTTGTTCTTAAGTATTTGTTTCGCTCTTTCTTTCTTCGATTCATCAGGATAGACGAACATGTCAAACAGCTCATCGAAATTCATGCTGATCGGCACAGAACCATGTTGCAAAATAACACCACGCTGTCTCGTTTGCGCACTCCCCGCTGCTTTCTTTCCATGAAGTACGAGTTCATACCATGACGGTTCATCAAAACAGACCGCTGACCCTGACTGGTTTAGCTTACCTTCTGGAATCGAAAATTCTGCTTCTAACCCAAGTAATCGATAGCCTTCTAACAAACCTTGTGAAATGACTTTGTACGCTTCAGTCACTGTTTTTGGCATGCTTGGATGATCTTCTGAAATAATGATGCTATAAGTTAATTCATCATCATGCAAAACAGCCCGACCACCTGTAAGACGTCGAACGAGATCAAAGCCATATTTTTTTACATTATCAATATGTATTTTGCCTTCTACTTTTTGAAAGTAACCTAAAGACAAACCAGCTGGCTCCCACGTGTAAAAACGTAATGTCGGTGGAATCTCGCCTTCGCTATGCCACTTCAATAGACATTCGTCTAAAGCCATATTGTAAGCAGCTGAATTTACTTTTGAATTAATAAAATACCACGTTTCACTCATTATAAGAGTCACACTTTCTAGACTATTCTGTTTGAAAATTTAAAATTCAAGTGTTAATAATATAACAAAGCTTAGAATTTTTTACCTTTTCCAAACATCTACATCATATCAATAATCTCAAAGGCTGTAAATTGGTGACATCTATAACGTTAACAAATAGGACTTTTAATATACGAACTAAGACATTTGTACGAAAATCATTGCAATTTTCAGCAAATTGCTTAAAATTGAAGAAATAGTTTAAGAAATATGCTATATTATTTGTAGAAATAACACGAATTTGCTCAAATGAATGAGTAGACTAAGGAGTTTTCACAATGATCGGTGAGCGTGTAAAAAATTATCGTAAAGAGGCTGGGATGACCCTAACGCAGTTGGCTGAAGAAGCTGGAATTGCCAAGTCATATTTAAGTGCCATAGAACGAAACATTCAACAAAACCCTTCTATTCAATTTCTTGAAAAGGTCGCCAATGTATTAAACCTTGATGTTGACCATTTAATTAAAGATCCTAAAGAAATGAGCGATGAACCATTAGACCGCGAGTGGGAAAAGCTCGTAAAAGATGCAATGGACTCTGGCGTATCTAAAGATGAGTTCCGTGAATTTCTTGAATTTAATAAATGGAAAAAGAATCAAGGGCACTAAAAAAGCTGGTTGTAAGTATGAATGCTTACGACCAGCTTTTTTATTGAACTTCTTTTGCTTGAACAATAATTCGGTGTGTCGGGTCAATTGTGCAAGTGATTAACGTCACAATCGAATCATCGCCTTGCTCTTCTAAAACAGATACATCTTCAGGTTCAACGATGAGTAAATTATAAACTTCATACTCATACTCACCACCATGAGTTTCAATGACAATTCGATCGCCTTTTTCCACTTCGTCCAGTCGATTAAATAATCTTCCTGATGTACGACTTCTATGAGCTGCAATCCCAGTATTACCTGATTCTCCAAATGTTGCGTCTTTCCCTAAAACTCCTGCTCCAACGTCCAAGTTTTCATCCGTAGCACCTAATAACATCGGCAAGGTTAAATCAATTTTTTCAATATGGATTAATCCAATTGCATCTGTAGTTAACTCATCAGAGGGATTATTAGCCGAATTGTCATCCCCTTCTTCCCTCGCAGGCAATTCCTTATGACTCGAATGTAGTTCAAAAAGCGTGTTTAGTTGTTGGAACTCTTCGACGAGCCCTTGTTCTTGTGCTGAATAGTACTGATTTTGAAAAGAAGGGTAAGCTATGACTGCAATTCCTGCGAGTACAAACAAAACTGCTATAACTTTTCTCACAGCTTAGCCCTCAACAATCGTCTTGGGTCGTTTTTTAGATAAGAGAAGTGCTACACCTATTAACAACAATAGCGCTCCACCAATGTAATATAAGTAAGGAATGCCTTCACCAGTTTGTGGTAAGACGCCTGAAGCAACTTCTTCTTCAGCTACCTCTTCTGCATGAGCCGTTAAGACGAAATTCATATTATTACCTTGATATTCATTACCACTTTCTTTCGGGAAGTGCACTGATAGAGTTAAAGGGACTTCTTCACCTTCAGCTAACTCACCAGCCGCAACCTCTTCTAATCCCGAGAACGAACCTTCATATACTAACTGTTCTTCTACGTACATGTTAACTAATAATTGTTCGTAGAAGTTTTCATCTCCGTCATAATCTAACGTCACAGCATACTCAATGGACGAGTCAGCAACATTTTGCACACTAATCGTCGACTCCTCAGTCTGACCTGGCGCAAAGTTCGTCACTTGAAAGAAACCTTCATCGTCAAATTCAATCAAGCTTTGGCCTTCATCAGCCACCGTCTGAACTGATAGGAATAAAAACAATGCTATAACTATTAGAGTGGAAATAGAGATCTTTATCATTTTGCTCATCTTTTCCACCTCACAAGGTTAATAAACTTGAGGTTTGTAACGATTTAAGGCGTAAGAGCCTTTAGTCGTTAAAACAGCGTGAACTTAAACGTACATAATTAATTCTATTTAATTACTTTCAACCACTTGTGAATAAGTATCTATTAAAATCTCTTCTTCAGTTATTGTGACATCAACATAATAAACTTCAGGGATATCAAACTTAATGTTAGCCTCCCCACCCAGTTCATTGTTGTTAGCGGTTAAGTTAAAGAACATATCCACTTGGGCGTGGTTAGTGAATTGCTGACATTTACCTTCATGTTGGTGATGGTGTATTTCAAATGTGAAAACCTCTGAACTATTAGATAAAATTTCCATTTCTTGACCAAACTTTTCTTCTGGTTTAATTTCTGTAGACCCTTGTTGTAAACCGTCATACGTCATAACAAAATCATTAATATCATAATCTGTTGTGTTCTCAGCTTCGACAACAATATAACAACCATCAGGGCTAAACTCATACCACTCCCCTGCAGTAACAGACCCGCTAGCACTATCAACGGCAGAAAAGTATGCCCATGTTTGCCCACCAATAGAACTAATAGCTAGGATTAAGATGCTTGCCGTTATTAAACTAAAAAATAAATATTTTTTCATGAATAGCACCTCATTATGAATAAGGATAAAGTGACCTTGAAACAGGTCACTTTATTAAACTCTACTTACTACTAGTTACCGTGTTCTTCATTCCAAGCTTCAAAAGCGTCTGCTGAATAATCAAAATCGAACTGCTGAACACCCATTACATTAAGTGTTACATTTATTTCAGACTCTTGATAATCATTTCCAGCACTTTCATCTAGAGAAGCTATTACTTCTAACTCTAAAGCTTCACCATCAAGCAGCGCTTCATCAAGGTAGTTCCAATCTTCTTCAGCAAAGTATGCATTCCAACCATCTACTGTTTTTTTAGTTCCTTCTTCCTCACCAGGCAATTTGATCTCCAAATAATATTTTTCTCCATGCCCATCACTAACTTCAATATCAAAGTTATATCCGACAAACATTGGTAAAGAACCTTCATTGGTTACTTCAGGAGTTGCACTAGCTGTTTTACCTGGCGCAAAATTCTCTTCACTAAATAGTTCACCTACTGAAATCCCCAATGTACCAGCTTCTACACTCCCCGTTGTACTATCTTCATCCGAGAAATACGAATACGTCCCAAATGCTCCCCCTGCTAAAATGGCACCTGTTAATGCTAGCGTACCCAAAACCTTCTTCGTGTTTTTCATAATCATTCTCCTCCCAACAGATTTATAAAAAAATTAATTGTTACTAAGTTCATCAAGCTGCTTCTTGTTCACGATCGTTTCTTCGTTTGACACGATCATAAATTTCTACAGCTACATACAAAACAAACGGTATTCCAAAGAGTACCAATGTCCCCATAGGCGTTGAGGCAAACTGCATAAGATGACCAGCTTTCGGGATTTTGAACACATATTCTCCTACTAGGTTTTGCTCTGACACGAGACTTTGGTCTGGTAATTCTACGTTGTCACCTTTTGTTTCATATTCAATTACCCCATCTTGCTCTACTCTGTCTATTACTCTATGAGTCACTAACATATCTCCTAGTTGATAGGTGATAATGTCTCCTGAACTAATCTTTGTAGCTTCGGTATTCTTAATAAATACTAGATCACCAGAAATGAATTCTGGGTCCATACTATCCGACAAGATCGTTAATGGTGTTATGCCAAAAAAAGTCGGTACATTTCCTGGATTATTATTCGCTTGGAAGCTTGTGTAAACAGTAAGTAACAATAAGACAGCTAATAAACTAAGAACTATATTTAAAGACCATTTCCAGACTTTTTTAGCCAAGACCAACACCCTCAAATGTTTATAGAGGTTTGTTCTTTATTACGAACAACCATTTGTAATTATAGTTCACTTTACAGATTATTCAAAATGTTAAATACCTCCAAATATTCTTTTTAAAGAACCAAATTAACTGTTTATGTGCTGAATACTCCATTTATCTTAATATTTCGCTCGGTTTTATTCTTGATAACGAACAAAAAGACCAAAATAAAACTGGGGTCAATTGACTAACCCCAGCTTTTATTTAACTTTAATCTACACGATTCATTTGCTTTCTTAATGAAGCCAGCTCGTCCTCGATGCGGTTTAGCGATTTTTCTAACATCGCCACGTTGCCACCGTTTGCTTCTAATTTATCTAGATCACCTTGAATTCGAATATAATCCATCTTTAACTGATCAATTTGTGTTTGGATTTCTTCTTTTGTCATTTAAATCACTCCATTTAAAAGGATCAAGTTCATTGTAAACCTTATAAGAGTTTTCTTGCAATTCATGAGATTCAAATGTCACGAAAATGATAAAGACTAGGAAATAGCTTCCTAGTCTTTTAATGGTGAAAAACGAAACTTCTCAGTGGAATTTCCTGAGCGTATTCTTGATCATTGACTTCATATTCGATTTGTATATAGTCTAAGTCAAACTGATAATTCGTTTCATGCAATGTCACTTTAAACACAATCGTGGTCGTGCGTTCTGATAGTGTGAAGTCGCTAGGGCGCTCGTATTCCCCTACTACTTCTCGCATTTCTGGGCTAAAGCCGTAAAACAACTCCGTTTCATTATGAGGATCAAAAAAGAGTTCAATGTGAATCGATTCGTCACCATTACTTAGTACCGTGCCGTCATCTTTTATAATGTTAACGTCTTGAATGGTTGGCATTTGCTCACCAGTCCACCTTAACTGCTTACCAATATAAACATCGTGGTACTCCTCAAACAGACTCGCATGAGCGCCTGTGTGGGAGATGTCGAGAAACTCTCCACTTTCACTATTCGCTTCAACTGCGAAATAGCCTGCTGTTCCTGATCCAATCAAAAAAGTTGTTAGCAATAGCCACCTTAATTTATTCACTTTTGACACCTCGAATTTTAGACTAATAATCTTTTTCTCTATTATACGGTTATTATTTAAATTCTATACATCTAGCAAGATATCCTTCTATTTTCCTAGTACTTTTCCTTTCCAATATGAAAAGATGACGTGAGCGGCTACTCGGCTCGTCATATTACGAAAATCAATCGTTGGGTCGATTTCAACGATGTCCATCGCTTGTACTTTGTCATGTTGCGCAGCTGTTTGGACTGCTTTCATTAACGAATGACTGTCCATTCCACCTGGGCCAATCGCTGGACAGCCTGGTGCAAAAGCTTGGTCTAATACGTCCATATCAACGGATAAATAAATAAGGTCGACTTTGTTTTCTAGTTTTTGAAGCGCTTGTTGGATCATTTCATCTATATTGTTCGTCATCACATCTTCCATCGTATAAACCGTGACGCCTTGTTCTTTGGCATAGTCATCGTAGCCTTTCGCATTTGTAAAATCACGAATACCGATTTGGACGATGTGTTCACCTTTTAACACGCCATTTTCAATCGAGCGACGAAAAGGCGTGCCATTTGTCGGGCCACCATCGTCTAAATTGCGAAGGTCGTGGTGGGCATCGAACTGGATGACACCGATTGTACCGTATTTTTCGTGGTGAGCTTTTATTGATGGAAAACTTACAGAGTGATCGCCACCTAATACGATTAACTGTTCCGCTTCTTCTTGATCTAGAACAGACTTCGTTGCCTGATAGATTCTATCTTGTGAATCTAAAATGTTAGTCGGATGCATTTCAACGTCACCGAAGTCGATGACGTTTTCGCCTTGAAAATCGTAGCTAATTTCTTTAGAAAAAGTCGAGTAACTTCCCATCGCTTGGCGAATAGCCCCTGGTGCAAAGGCTGCACCAGAGTGACTGATCGATGGTTTGGATAGTGGCGCTCCTAAAATGCCGTAGCGACTTTTGCTTCCATTCGGTTCTATAAATAGTTCATTCATTTTAGTTGTATATGAATCTTTAAAAATAGCTTTTCCAGCAGGTTTTAAATAGTTAGACATTGAGACCACCTCGTGTGTAGAGCTTTTTACCAGCTTTGAACACGGTGTTTACGTGATTGACGCCGTAATGGTATGGAATGTACTTGTAGTTTGGCGCATCCCAAATGACGATGTCTGCTTGGCGTCCTTCTTTAATTTTACCTGCAACGTCACCTCGGTTGATGGCGTAAGCTGCATTGGTCGTCACTGCATACCAGATTTCTTCTGGTGTCATGCGCATCCTTAATGCGGCAAGTGACATAATGAGCTGAATGTTTTCGGTGACAGAGCTTCCCGGATTGAAGTCAGTTGAGATCGCAACGGTTGCCCCCGCTTCAATCATGTCTCTTGCACGCGCAAAGTCTCCTTTTCCTAAATAGAAAATCGTTCCTGGTAGTAAGACACCGATTGTATCAGAGTTTGCTAGTTGTTCAATTCCTTCATCTGTTGCGACAGCTAAGTGGTCACCTGAACGTGCTCCTAATTCCACTGCAAGCTGTGTGCCACCTAAAGGCGCAATTTCATCAGCGTGTAATTTTACATCAAAGCCATACTCCTTCGCCTTGTTTAAATAACGACGCGACTGTTCGACTGTGAACACACCTTTTTCCGTAAAAATGTCGACAAACTCAGCTAAGCCTTCCTCTTTAATTTGTGGGAACATGGCAGCCATTTCATCGAGTAGCGCATCAGGATTATCTTTATACCCCTCCGTAATAGCATGCGCTCCTAAAAACGTCGAGACGACTTCAAGTGGGTGGTCTTTGCCGACTTCATTTGCAACGCGGAGCTGCTTGAGTTCTGTTTCACGGTCCATCCCGTAACCGCTTTTCGCCTCCACTGTCGTAATGCCGTAGCTTGCCATACGATCAAGGTGGAACATCGCTTTTTTATAAAGCTCTTGTTCTGACGTTTCGCGCGTTGCCCTAACAGTCGATAGAATGCCGCCACCTTGCTTTAAAATGTCTAGATACGGAACACCTTGCTGCTTTAGTGCCATTTCGTGCTCGCGAGAACCCCCAAATACTAAGTGCGTATGCGGCTCGACGATACCAGGTGTCACAAGGCGTCCTTCACAGTCGATTTTCTCCTCTGCCGGCTCATTTTCTAATTGGGAAGAAGGTCCAATTTTACTCACCATACCGCCCTCGATTAATACTGCGTAGTTTTCATAGACTGGTAGTTTGCTCATGTCTTTGCCGCGCACTTGACCGTCGTATTGATCCATCGTTAATAGTTGTCCGATATTATATAAAAGTGTTGCCATGTTCATTGCCTCCTCATAGTTTTCTCACGTTGGGATTAGGCGAACCCTTAATTAATTAGGCGTTCGCCTGAAAAAATAGAATTTCGCCCGAAAAATCTCAAATTCGCCCTAATTCTCAGGCGAACTATACTAATCTAGCAGAGGAATATCGACGCCTTTTTCCCGAGCGGTTTCTTCAGCTAGTTCATAGCCCGCATCGACGTGGCGCGCGACTCCCATGCCAGGGTCAGATGTTAAGACGCGATCGAGACGCTCATTCGCATCTTCCGTCCCATCAGCGACGATAACCATGCCAGCATGTAAAGAATACCCCATACCAACGCCTCCACCGTGGTGAACTGATACCCAGCTAGCTCCGTTTACGCTATTAATTAACGCATTTAAAATCGGCCAGTCGGCAACAGCGTCACTTCCGTCTTTCATCGATTCTGTCTCACGATTTGGTGAAGCTACTGAACCAGCATCAAGATGATCACGCCCGATGACAATCGGTGCGGAAAGTTCACCTGAAGCAATCATGTCGTTAATGATTTTCCCAAAACGAGCACGCTCGCCATAACCTAGCCAGCAAATACGTGATGGCAAGCCTTGAAAAGCGACTTGTTCACGCGCCATACGAATCCATTTACATAAATGCTCGTTATACGAAAACTCACGTAATAATACTTCATCAATTTTATAAATATCTTCAGGGTCTCCTGATAACGCCGCCCAACGGAAAGGGCCTTTTCCTTCACAAAATTGCGGACGAATAAAGGCTGGCACAAAGCCTGGAAAATCAAACGCACCTTTTAACCCTTCATCATAAGCTTCCTGACGAATGTTGTTCCCGTAATCAAACGTGACAGAACCTGCCTTTTGTAAGTCGAGCATCGCTTGGACGTGCTTTTTAATTGATTTGCGCGATAAAGACAAATACTCATCTGGGTTCGAATCACGCAAGACAGACCCTTCATCTAGTGAGTAACCCGTAGGTAAGTAACCGTTTAACGGGTCATGTGCAGAGGTTTGGTCGGTCACTAAGTCTGGCGTTACGCCGCGCTTCACTAACTCGGGCAACAATTCAGCTGCATTTCCTAAAAGCCCAATTGATAACGGTTTATCTTTTGCTTGAGCTTCACGCGCCATGTCTAATGCTTCATCAAGTGAGTTCGTCATTTTGTGTAAATAACGGTGCTCAATTCGGCGTTTTATTCTTTCTTCGTCTACCTCAATGGCGATGACAACTCCTTCGTTCATCGTGACGGCTAACGGTTGCGCACCACCCATCCCGCCTAATCCAGCTGTTACAGTGAGCGTTCCTTTGAGTGAACCGTTAAAATGTTGGCGAGCTGCTTCAGCAAACGTTTCATACGTTCCTTGCAAAATCCCTTGTGTTCCAATATAGATCCAACTTCCTGCTGTCATTTGGCCATACATCATGAGACCTTTCTTCTCTAACTCACGGAAATGATCCCAATTCGCCCAAGCTGAAACTAAATTGGAGTTAGCGAGCAAAACACGCGGGGCGTCTTTATGCGACTTAAATACCGCTACCGGCTTACCCGATTGAACGAGTAACGTCTCGTCCTCTTCTAAATCTTTTAACGTTTTAATGATTGCTTCATAACTTTCCCAATTACGAGCGGCTTTGCCAATCCCACCGTAGACGACTAGCTCGTCTGGATTTTCGGCTACTTCAGGGTCCAAGTTGTTCATCAGCATACGCAATGCCGCTTCTTGGACCCACCCTTTCGTATTCAGTTCACTCCCTCGTGGTGCACGGATCTTTTTAATTCCTTCTACCATTATGAGTTCCTCCTTTTTATAATGACTATATGCTCATCCATAGGACCTTCATGTTTGTTTCGTTAGCTTTGTGATACAGGCTTTACATCTTGCTCCCGCAACCACTCCGTTAACGCTTCGATGTCTTTTGAAAATGCTCGATCATGTTTAATGCTCGGAACGACGTCACGCGCCTTCGTGTAAAGTTCACGTGTTGCTTGAGCCAATTTTTCAACTCCTCTAACTTCAACTGCTTGCATCGCGCAAATGAGTTCGATTGCAATTACGCGATGAGCGTTTTGAACGATTTGATTGGCATGCCTTGCTCCAATTGTACCCATGCTGACGTGGTCTTCTTGGTTAGCTGAAGATGGTATAGAGTCAACACTCGCTGGGTGTGCTAACGTCTTGTTTTCTGATACGAGTGATGCGGCTGTATATTGCATAATCATCGCACCAGATTGCAAGCCAGGTTTTGGACTTAAAAATGGTGGCAAATCATTTAATTGTGGGTTAACGAGTCGTTCAATCCGTCGCTCTGACATATTGGCCACTTCTGCCATACCAATTTTAAGTAAGTCCATTGCAATAGCGATCGGTTGTCCGTGAAAATTTCCGCCAGAAAGTACTTCTCCCTCATCTGTAAAAATTAACGGGTTGTCTGTTGCAGCATTGATCTCAACTTCCAGCTTTTCTTTAACGTAATTTAACGTTTGCCATGATGCACCTAACACTTGTGGTATGCACCGTATGGAATAGGCATCTTGCACACGTTTTTCACCTTGCTTTGTCACAAGTTGGCTATCATGCAAAAAACCTCTCACACGTTCAGCCACTTCAATTTGTTCTTTGTGCCCTCGAACGTCGTGAATTTTTGGGTCAAAAGCACAAATAATGCTTTCTAATCCTTCCATCGTCATTGCAGCAATTTGTTCAGATTGTTTTAACGTTTCTTCTGCTTCTAAATAAGTTAAAGCACCTACAGCTGTCATCGCCTGTGTTCCGTTAATGAGTGCTAAGCCTTCTTTTGCCTTTAACTGAATCGGGGTGAATCCTTTCTCTCCTAAAACCTCTTGAGCTGGCTTAATTTCACTGTCATGAAGCACTTCACCGTCACCTAATAATACGAGAGCCAAGTGTGCAAGTGGCGCTAAGTCCCCACTTGCCCCGAGTGACCCTTGCGACGGGATCACAGGTGTGATGTCTTTATTTAGCATCTCAACTAACTTCTCAATGACAATCGGCCTTACTCCTGAGTAACCTTTTAATAGAGCGTTGGCTCGAAGTAAAACCATCGCACGACTTACTTCTTTAGAAAATGGCTCCCCGACTCCACAAGCATGTGAATAAATTAGATTCATCTGCAGTTCATCTAAATCTTGTTCATCGATTTCGACATCACTAAACTTACCAAACCCTGTATTAATGCCGTAAATGACGTCATGTTGCTCAACAGCTGTTTCAATCATTTTTCGACTTTCAATCACATTTTGAAGTGAAGTTTCTGATATGGTAACGGTTTCAAAATGGTAAACAACACGCTTGATCTCATTTAACGTTAACGAATGTCCATTAATCTCCACACGACCACCTCCATTAAACATAAAAAAGGGACTTATCCTTGATTACATTCAAGAATAAGCCCCCTAATATCTCATTACTCATGGGCATTTCGTTATATGTGATTAATTCCTAAACCTGCTGTCTCATGCTCGAGTCCACGAATTGGTGCGCCAATTGTTCCATAAAGCGCAACAGCAATCCATTCTCCTTCTTGTTCGTTTTCATAAGGTTTCCCTCGAACGACAGCAAATCTCAATCCAACTGTACGCATCACGTCTCCAAGTTGTACTTGGCCTCTTGTCACACCTTGCACCGCTTCTAAAATGGCATGGTAAAGCGCATGCATCTCTCGGTACAAACCTTCTTCAATAATGTGATTGCGCTTAGCTGCTGTCTCAATGGCTGATACAACTTTTTGTAAATCCATTGATCCAGTTTTACCTAAACAATACTGAAAAGTTGTCTCGTTTATCTCGGACTTTAACCCTTCGATCTCATCACTACTGGCTAATACTAACTGAAGGGCACATTTTCCGATTCCGATACTTTGTTGCCTAACCATATTAACACCACAATTCTCTTCACTAATCAAAATTGTAAAACAATTTTGAAAAAGTGTCAATATAGGTCATTATGAATGTATGCCCTTACTGTTATGTTATGCCTTTCGATTTGAAGTTGGGTCCCAAGGAAAGTCTGCACCAAACTTTTCTGCCAATGTCTTCGATTCTTCACGGCGCTTTTTACGATAGTCGGCGCGCTCTTTCGCCCCTTCATGTAACCACTTTTCTTCCTCAGATTCAGGATACACTGAAGGCACTTGAGTTGGTTTGCCGTTTTCGTCAATTGCAACCATCGTTAAGAAAGCTGTCGTACAAACATGACGTTCACCCGTCAGTAAGTTTTCAGTAATGGCTTTAACGAACACTTCCATAGAAGTATTGTGCGTCCATGTGACGAACGCTTCTAAGCAAATTGTACTGCCTTCTTGTACTGGTGCTAAAAAGTCGACCGAATCCGTTGAAGCTGTTACAACTGGTGTTCTTGCATGACGTGTTGAGGCGATCGCTGCTACATCGTCCATATAAGCCATTAATTTACCACCGAATAATGTCCCATGACTATTCGTATCTGGAGGTAATACGTGTGAATTTTTTACAGTTAATGAATGAATACACGGTTTTGCTTCCATCGTGTCACCCTACCTTTTAAGTCTTTATTAAGTTAAGACAATTTACTTAACATTAATCTTTGTTCATTACGAGCTTAGTATACCACCTCAACCGGTTGAATACATAAAGAAATACTCAAAGAAAAAGCTTACTGGCTCTCACCAGTAAGCTTAATTATTTAATCATCTTTCTTTTTAATTCCTTGTTCTTCAGCAAGCCTTTTGGCCACTTTAACTGAATCCCAAATTGGCGGGAGCAATAAGAGTGACACTGGTACGGCGGTTACAACGATAAAGTTTTGTAACATACCGATACTATCACCGCTACCTTCACCAATTGTAATTAACGCAATAGCAATGGCACCAAATAGAAGAGCCCAGAATACACGAACATAAGTGCTCGGTTCATCATTACCTGTCACGGCTACTGCTGAGGCATAGGACATCGAGTCTGTTGTTGTAGCAACGAAGATCACCGTTACAATCAAGAAACCAAAGGCCAATAAACCTCCAAACGGTAACTGCTCTAAAATCGATGCAACCGCAGCCTCTTGTCCGACTTCGGCCAGCGGAACAGAAATACTCTCAGGGTTTTGGATTTCAAACCAAACTCCTGTACCTCCAATCGTTGCAAACCAGAAGTTACTTACAATCGGAGCCATAATAGCTACCGCTACGACAAGCTCACGAATTGTACGACCTCTTGAAATACGACTAATAAAGATCGCCATCATCGGTCCGAAGCCAATAAACCAACCCCAGAAGAAGACGGTCCACCATGCTAACCATACTTCATCGCCTCGTGTTAAGCTCATCATTAAATAATTTTGTAATTGGAAAGCTTCTGCGGTAACGAATGCATCTAAAATGAACATCGTTGGACCAACAATTAAAATGATAATCATTAAAACAACCGCAAAGCTAACATTAAATCGACTTAATATTTGAATACCACGATCGACACCAGTAATCGCTGAAATCGTCGCAATCGTCACTAAAATAACGATAAATGATATTTGTGTAAATAACGTACTTGGAACACCAAATATATCTTCAAATGCGTAAGCTGCTTGTAATCCTAAAAATCCGATCGCACCAATTGTACCAGCAGCTACTGCAATAATTGATGTAACGTCTGCTAATACACCCCAGAAATTAAAGCGTTTGAACACTTTATCCCCTAATAATGGGTAAAGCATCGTTCTTGGCTTTAACGGCATACCTTTATGATAGTGTGCATACATAATCACAATCGTTGCTACCGTACCTAACACAGCCCAAGCTGAGAATCCCCAGTGGAAGAAGGCTTGTGACATACCTGGTACAACACGTTCCCATTCACTCATTCCATCTGAATTAAACAGAGGAGGTGTATCTAAATAGTGTTGAATTGGCTCACTTGCTGCCCAAAAAACACCACCTGCTGCTAATAACGTCGTTAAAATCATCGCCACCCAACGGAAGTTACCGTACTGTGGCTCTTCTTTATTACCTAAACGGACACGTCCATAACGTGAGAACATTAAAATCAAACTGACAATCAATGTTGCAAGCATTAATAATTGCCAAAATAAACCGAAGTACCTAGCTGAAAAATCGAATGATGCACTTACAGCCTCAGATGCGAAATCTGGCGTAAAGAAAGCTAATAATAAGAATAAAAGCAAGAACCCTCCACTGATCGCAAACGGGCCCCATTGTGTGCCTGTTCCTAAATACTCATCGGTATAATACTTTTTCTTCATCCTTTTCCTCCTGTAAAAAGCTTTTATATAACTGTACGAATGATGTTTACCTCCAGCTCCTTTCCGCTATTAAGGTTTTCGCACAATTAGTTTTAAATTGTAGTTTAAAAAGACATATTTCGTCAAAATTTTTGTTTACTTAAAAAGTGCTAAAATTTGGCGAAATTTAAAGCCATTTTATGCTGACATGTTATAGGTAAAGTTATTTACCTTCTAATCATGTTATTTGCTACTTTTAAAAAATTATTATACTTGGTATTGAAAAAAGTCCTTTATTTGAAATGAGGGATTAGTTTTGCTAAAACTATAGAAGGATATAGAAAAAGGAGATTCTCAAAATGACACAACGACAAAATGCTTTAAAGTTGAAAGAAGAAGGAAATTTTTCTGAGGCACAACCTATTTTCGCAGAACTCGTTCAAAGCCACCCTGAAGATCATGAAACGTTATTAGCTGCTGCCTATGTACACGAGCAACTTGAGATGTTCCCCCAAGCGATCACTTTTTACCAACAAGCATTAGACCTTTCTTTAAATGAGGGAGAAAGAAAGGAAGCATTGCTTCGCCTTGGAATTAGTTATCGTGCTGTTGGATTGTATGATAAAGCGAAAGAAACGTTAGAGGTTGGTATGAGTGAATATCCAAGTTATAACCCGATGTATGTTTATTTTGCGTTTACGTTGTACAATTTAGGTGATTATGATTTGGCGATGGAGATTATGGCACAAAAGCTGTTAGAAACAACGCGTGATGAAGATTTAGTTAAGCACCAAGAGTTTATTGAGTTTTATGCCAGTTGTTTAGATGAGACGTTTAACTAATTAGGTTGAGTCAGAACTAATTGTTAATACACAAAACCCGAACGAAATCATAATCTGAATTCGTTCGGGTTTGACTTTTTCTGATTATCGCTCCATCAAAATGCTTCGCTTTTACCCACAGGGCACAAGGGCAACATCTGCTCAAGCTTCCTAAGGTCGCTTGTCGCAGTGTTTTCTATGCAGGGGCGGCTGGTGTGAGCCAAGCTACTACTTCGAGTCATCTTCTCTTGTGCTTTGCACCGAGGAAGCATGCTTCAAAGATTAGCTAGAAGACGCAGGTGCATCCCACGGGGTCTCACCCAGGCCTTTGCTCCCACAGGAGTCTACGCATTTTGATTCCGCTAAGCGACTGCTCTATGCTTAATTAAGCTGATTGGCTAACTCCTCGTGTTTTCATTACACTGCAAATCTTTTGTCCCAACCTCTATTTACAAAGAAACATTTAATTTAGTTTTTAATTTCTCTAACATATCCTCACTCATTCTGTCGATATCGTAATCGATTGAGAAGCCCCATTCTTCTTTTGCTTTAGAGGCATCAATTGAGTTTGGCCAGCTGTCGGCAATTTGTTGTCTTACTGGGTCTACTTCATAATCTAGTGTGAACTCAGGAATATGCTTTTGGATCGCCTGTTCAAAATGTTCAGGTGCAGCGCTCATCGCTGTAACGTTGTACGCATTACGATTGACAAGCTTAGATGGGTCAGCTTCCATTAAATCGATAATCGCTTTAACAGCATCAGGCATGTACATCATATCCATATGAGTTCCTTGACCAATATAAGATGTATAATGCTTATTCTTTAACGCTTCGTAATAGACTTCAACTGCATAGTCCGTAGTCCCACCACCTGGTTCTGTCACATACGAAATCAAACCTGGGAAACGTACACCACGTGTATCAACGCCGAAACGTTGGAAGTAATAATCAGATAAAAGTTCACCAGCTACTTTATTCACTCCATACATCGTTGTTGGACGTTGGATTGTAAGCTGTGGTGTTAAGTCTTTAGGTGTTGTTGGACCAAACGCGCCGATCGAACTTGGTGTAAAGAACTTTGCATCAAGTTCACGTGCCACTTCTAATGCATTCATAAGACCGTTCATATTTAAATTCCAAGCCAATTGTGGGTTACTTTCAGCTTTAGCTGACAATAAAGCAGCTAAATGAATAACTGTATCAACTTGGTATTTGTTTGCAATGTCATGCATTTCTTTACCTTGCATGACATCCAAAGTTTCAAAAGGGCCTTCCGTCACAACTGGGCTATCAGCTTCACGAATGTCGGTTGCAATAACATTGTCTGCACCGTACTGATTACGCAAAGCCATCGTTAGCTCTGAACCGATTTGGCCAAGTGAGCCGGTTACTAAAATCTTCTTCATCGTAATAGTTCCTCCTATCCCCTTGTAAGCTTTTAGATAACGCCCATTTCTTTACCGACTTTTTCATAGATCTTAATGGCATTATCTAACATCTCTTTTGTATGTGCTGCTGTTGGCATATTTCTTACACGTCCAGTACCACGTGGAACAGTTGGGAAAACGATGGCTTTAGCATAAACACCTTCTTCGTTTAGGCGCTTACTAAATTGTTGTGTCGTCTTCTCATCACCAATTACACAAGGCGTAATTGGCGTTTCACTTTCACCAATATTAAAACCTAATCCTTTTAAGCCCTCTTTTAAGTAATTTCCATTTTCCCACATCTTATCGTATAGCTCAGTTGACTCCATTAGTATGTCGATTGCTTTTGTCGATGCTGTTACATCTGCAGGTGATAAAGATGTTGAGAATAAGAAAGGTCTTGAGCGTACTTTTAGCCAGTCTACTAATTCTTGTTTACCTGCAACGTATCCTCCAACAACTCCAATCGCTTTAGATAATGTACCCATTTGGAAATCAATTTTGTCTTGAAGTCCGAAATGCTTAACTGTTCCAGCACCTTTACCTAGAACACCTGAACCGTGAGCATCATCTACGTAAGTAATTAAGTCAAATTCTTCAGCAATCTCTACAATTTCAGGCAATTTTGCAACGTCGCCATCCATCGAGAAGACACCATCTGTAATCACCATTACTTTGTTGTATTGGCCAGACTCTGTAGCTTCTTTCGCTTTTTGACGAAGATCTTCCATGTCATTGTGACCGTAAGGAATAATTTTCGCTTTAGATAAACGACAACCATCAATAATTGATGCGTGGTTTAACGAATCAGATAGAATCGCATCATTTTTATCCATCACGGCTGAGATCGCCGCCATATTGCAGTTAAATCCAGACTGGTATGCAATTGCACTCTCAGTTCCTTTAAACTCTGCAATTTTCTCCTCTAACTTAACGTGTAAATCAAGTGTACCGTTAATTGTACGTACTGCACCTGCTCCTACACCGTGAGAATCAACTGCTTGTTGAGCAACTTCTTTAAGTCTTTCGTCAGTTGCTAGTCCAAGATAGTTATTTGAGGAAAGGTTTATTAATTTCTGACCATTGATTGTAATTTCAGGCCCATTCGCACCTTCTACAGGATCAATTTCATTGTAAAGTCCTTGATCTTTTAACTCTTGTAAATTTTCATTTAAAAAACGATCTAAAGTTTCACTAGGCATTAAATTACCTCCTAAAAAGTTGTCATAATGTAGTTTTCCCAATATGTATCATAACATGATTTAAGCAGTTATGGGGAAACCACGTTACATAAGTTTCTTATCAATAAGACACTTTAAAGCATAAAAGAAAACAGGGAGATGACCTCTCCCTGTTACCATAGCTTATACATCTCTTACTTTTGATGTTTCTCTCGTTGGCTGATGTTCACCAGATTCAATAGCTTTAATATAGTGACAAGCTGCTGCGTGACCATCAGTCATGTAGTCTTCATTACGCAATTCTGGTACTTCTTCAGCACACTTATCTGTCGCAAATGGACACCTTGTGTGGAAGCGACAACCCGTTGGCGGATCGATTGGTGAAGGGACATCACCTTGTAAGAAAATACGCTCTGTTTTCTTTTCTGGATCCGGTACAGGAATTGCTGATAATAAAGCTTTTGTATAAGGGTGTTGAGGGTTTTCGAAAATTGATTTCGTGTCACCAATCTCAACAATTTTCCCTAAATACATAACGATAATACGATCTGAGATGTGACGTACAACACCTAAGTCGTGCGCGATAAATAAATACGTCAAATTCCACTCATTTTGGAATTTCTTTAACAGGTTTAATACCTGTGCTTGAATCGATACGTCCAATGCAGAAACTGCTTCGTCACAAACAATTAACTTCGGATTAACTGAAAGTGCACGAGCAATACCGATACGTTGACGCTGACCACCTGAGAATTCGTGTGGGAAACGGTCAGCTTGGTGTGGCTGTAAACCGACTGTTTCCATTAATTCTGCAATACGGTCATTACGCTCATCACGTGGCACTGCGCTTTGGATTTCCATCGCTTCGTTTAACGTTTGACGTACTGTCATACGTGGGTTTAAAGATGCGTAAGGGTCTTGGAAAATAATTTGTAAGTCTTTACGCATTTTACGCATTTCTTTCTTATTTAAAGAAAGTAAATCAGTACCATCAAATTCGATTGTCCCGTCAGTAGGGTCATCTAATCGCAAAATAGCACGTCCTGTCGTTGATTTACCACAACCGGACTCACCAACAACACTCACTGTTTCACCTTCATAAATTGTGAATGAAACATCGTCAACAGCTTTTACGTTATTTACCGTACGACCTAAGACTCCACCTTTAATCGGGAAATATTGTTTTAAATTATTAATCTTCAGAAGTTCTTTTTTCTGGCTCATACACTTTCACCTCCGGATCGCCATCCCATTCATCTGTGTAGATCCAGCAACGAACTTGTTCACCTTCACCAACGTCATCTAGGTTTGGTAGTTCGCTGTGGCATAAATCAGTTGCAAATGGGCAACGTGGCGCGAATCGACAACCATCAGGCATCTCATGTGGCGCTGGAACTGTACCTTCAATAGGAATTAATTCTTCTTGGTCCACATCACTACGTGGTAGTGAATTTAATAGACCTACTGTATATGGGTGCCTTGGATTTTTGAATAACGTCTTAACGTCTGCGTATTCAACAACTTTTCCGCAGTACATAACGGCAACATAATCACAAGTCTCTGCTACAACACCTAAGTCGTGCGTGATCATAACAACAGACATGCCCATTTCGTCCTGTAACTCTTTAATTAACTCTAAAATTTGTGCCTGAATCGTAACGTCTAGCGCTGTAGTAGGCTCGTCTGCAATTAATAATTCAGGATTACATGCTAATGCCATTGCAATCATAACACGCTGGCGCATACCACCTGATAATTCGAACGGATACTGCGTTACACGCTTTCTCGGTGACGGAATTCCTACTAACTCTAGTAATTCAATCGATTTTTCTGTACCGTCTTTCTTATCAAGACCGCGGTGAATTTTCAATGCTTCACGAATTTGTTGACCAATTGTATAAACAGGGTTTAGTGACGTCATTGGCTCCTGGAAGATCATTGAAATTTGGTTACCTCGCACTTTACGCATTTGTGCTTCACTATAATCTAAAAGGTTTTGACCCTTGAAGTTTATTTCTCCACCGACGATTTCACCTGGCGAATCGATTAATTGAAGGATTGATAATGCACTAATACTTTTACCAGAACCTGATTCACCTACAATTCCTAACGTTTTACCTTTAGGAACGTCAAAAGTAACACCGTCAACAGCTTTAATTTCATTTCCTTCTATGAAGAAAGACGTTCTTAAGTCTTTAACTTCTAAAATTTTCTCATCACTCATGATCCTACACCTCGCTTTCTATCAATTAATCGTTAAGATCAATACGCTTGTTAAGGAATTTATAAGAAATATCGACTAATAAGTTAACTACAACGAATACGACTGAAATAATTAGAATACACGCCTGAACAACTGGGAAGTCACGGTTCATAATAGAGTCAACTAATAACCTACCCATTCCGTTAATTGCGAATACTTCCTCAGTTAAAACTGCACCGGCTAATAATGCACCGAATTGTAGACCGACAACAGTTACAACCGGGATTAGTGCGTTTTTAAGCGCGTGCTTATAAATGATAATACGTTCTTTAACACCTTTAGCACGTGCTGTACGAATATAGTCTTGTGAAATAACCTCAAGCATACTTGAACGTGTCATACGTGCAATAATAGCTGCACCGGCTGTACCTAAGGTTATAACTGGTAGTAATATTTGCTCTGGTGAACCCCAACCTGTTGGCGGGAACCAGCCCAAGTTAATAGAGAACCACTGCATTAACATTAAGCCTAACCAGAAGTTCGGCATGGATAAACCGAATAGTGCAACAATCATAATCGATACGTCAGCTACTGAATACTGGCGTACCGCAGAGATAATACCTGCAATTAAACCTAAGAAAATACTTAATACCGTAGCGTATAATGCTAACTCTATTGTTACCCAAAAACGAGGAGCTACCTCATCAATTACTGGTGTGTTGTAACGCATGGACGTTCCAAGGTCACCTTGGACAACACCTACAACATAATCAAAATACTGCACCGGCAATGGATCATTTAATCCTAAACGGTTTTCAATTTGCGCAACCATCTCAGGTGGAGCATTCTCCCCTGCCATCAACTGGGCCGGGTTACCAGGCGTTAAGTGCATTAAAAGGAACACTAAAACCGTAACACCTAACAATACCGGAATCAGTTGCAGGATACGACGGATTATATATACAGTCATCTATTTTGCACCTCTTTTCTACTTTTTCATTTTTGGATCTAACGCATCACGTAAACCATCACCAAAGATGTTAAACGCTAATACGACAATAACGATAAATGCACCTGGGAAAAATGCGATATACCCTGCATCTCTCATATAACCTCTACCATCATTTAACATCGCGCCCCACTCTGGCGTTGGTGGCTGTGCACCCATACCTAAGAAGGATAGACCAGCTGCTGTTAAGATTGCTGTTGCAATATAAAGTGTCGCGTTAACAATAACTGGTGATAATACGTTTGGTAAAATGTGCTTAAAGATGATTCGTCCATCACCTGCACCTAAAGCTCGGATCGCATCAACATACTCAAGCTTTTTCGCTGCCAATGTTGAACCACGAATAATACGGGCGAAACCTGGTACAGCATAAATAGCTACGGCAATCGTTACGTTTATTAAGCTTCCACCTAAAATACTTACAATTGCTAAAGCTAGTAAAATACCTGGGAAAGCTAAAAGAATATCAATAAACCTCATAATAATGTTATCAATGCGACCACCGTAATAACCCGAGATGATACCGATCGGGATACCAATTAGCGCCCCCATAATTACTGAGGCAAAACCAATTCCTAACGTTAATGACATACCGTGAATGATTCTCGTAAATATGTCACGCCCCATATGGTCCGTGCCGAACCAAAACTCTGCTGAAGGGCCTTCGAATCTGTTCATAACATCCGTATCATTCGGATGGTTTGACGTTAGCAAAGGACCTATAATTGATACAACTATTAAAAATAAAATGGTGTAAAAACCAATCAAGGCTGCTTTATTTTTTGCTAGGCGTTTGTAAAAATCCTTTACTGATTTAACTCTTGGATTTTCAACTTTTTGTTGTACGCCTTCTTCTACCTGTTGATTTGACACAGCTTATACCCCCTTTTTTTAACCATCGAAAATTTTGAATATTTAATTTTTGTGAACCCTCACTTTAAATATTCTACCACAAATGTAAGCGCTTTTTTATGTCGTTTCTTGGTAAAAATATTTTAGTGAGTCTACTTTCTCAACTATCATAAACGTACATTTCGAATAATACAATAATTTACCCCAAATTAAGTCTATTCAGAATTTGCTAATAATATTGAATATAATCAAAAAAACATAGTTTCTTCATTATATAGAGTCTTTATATTAACAATTACAAATTAATTTTGACAAAATATAACCTTGCTAATAGTTTGAAAATGATTTATATTATGTTTGAGGGCATGCCTAATAATTTAGGCTACTCAAATACTTATAAATTACCAAGGGGGTAACACAAGCATGAAGTCAAACAAAACATTTTGGCTATTAGCCGTAATGCTAGTTTTCTCACTATTTCTAGCAGCTTGTGCTGGTGATGGTACTGGTGACGAGGATCCAGGTACTGACGAAGATCCAGATACAGGCGAAGAAGCTGGTGGAGATGACGAAGAAGCTGGTGATGATGTGGATGCTGATATCGACGTTGATGGCGATCATCTAATCCTTGCAGTATCTTCAGACTTAGTTTCATTAGATCCACACGGAGACAACGACGTTCCTTCTAGTAACGTTCGTAGTAACATTTATGAAACACTAGTTAAGCAAGACGAAGATATGGAAATCGTTGAAGGTCTTGCAACTGATTGGGAAGAAGTAGACGATACTACTTGGGCTTTCACTCTACGTGAAGGAGTACAATTCCATGATGGTTCAGAGTTTACAGCATCTGCAGTAAAAGCTAACCTAGAGCGTGTACTAGACCCTGCAATGGCGTCTCCACGTACTTTCCTATACCAGATGATTGAAGAAGTATCAGTTGAAGGTGACTATGAAGTTCACATTACAACTGAATATCCATTTGCTCCACTATTAGCTCACTTAGCTCACGATGCTGGTGGTATGATTAGTGAAGAAGCAATCACAACTGACTACGAGCAAGCTTTAGAAGAAGCTGGTTATGATATGTCAGTAGAAGAATACTATGAGCTTCGCGCTGAAGGTGGCGAAGAATTTGAAGAAGTATCAGGAGACATCGCTGAATATGTTGGTACTTATGTAGCAAGCAACCCACACGGTACTGGCTACTTCCAATTATTTGAGCGTACTTCTGGTGAAGAAACGACTCTAGAGCGTTTCGAAGATTACTGGGGTGAAAATGCACTTCCAGGTGCTGTAACGTTCAAGGTTATTCCTGAGCCTGGCGCTCGTTTAGCAGAGTTAGAAACTTACAACTCTCACATTGCTGATCCAATTCAGCCAACTGACGTTTCTAACGTAGAAGCTTTAGAAGACGCATATGTTAACACTCAAGAATCTGTAAGCTTATCTTACATTGGGTTCAACATGGAAAAAGAACCTTTTGATGATGCTCGTGTACGTCAAGCTATTAACTTAGCTGTAAACCAAGAGGAAATCATTGAAGGTATCTATGATGGTAATGGTATTCCAGCTATTGGTCCATTAGCTCCAGACGTTTTCGGTTATGACGATAACGTATCTGGTTTAGGTTATGATTCTGACCGTGCTCAAGAGCTTCTAGAGGAAGCTGGTTACGGTGATGGTTTCGAAACGACACTATGGACTAACGATAATGAGCAACGTGTAGAAACTGCTCTATACGTTCAAGACGTATTAGGTGATTACGGAATCGATGTTGAAATCGAAGAGCTAGAATGGGGTGCTTACCTAGACCGTACAGCTAACGGTGAACATGACATGTTCGTACTAGGTTGGTCTACAGTAACAGCTGACGCTGACTATGGTCTATACGCTCTATTCCATTCAAGCGCTATGGGTGCAACAGGTAACCGTACATTCACTGATGACCCAGAACTAGATGAACTTCTAGATGCTGGTCGTCGTGAAGGTGACCCTGAAGCACGTCAAGAGATCTACACTGAAGTACAAGAGCTATTAACTGAAATCGCTCCTATGCTTTACGTTCACCACCAGAACTACCTAACTGGTGTAAGAGAAGAAGTTGATGGTTTCTGGGTAGACGCATTAGGTATTTATCAGCTTAAAGATGTAACAATTAACGATTAATCTTTAAGTCATAATAAAAAGGCTGGCATTGCGCCAGCCTTTTTTGTTTGTCTTATTTGAAATTTCAACGATAACTTTGAGATTTTTTGAACCGTTTTGTGAGCACCTAGACTTCTATTTTGAGCATCTTGAACCGCTTTATGAGCATCTATACTTCTACTTTGAGCATCTTGAACCACTTTATGAGCATCTAGACTTCTACTATTAAGGTTAGTATCAAAATTGGACACACTCTAAGGCAAAATGTTTCCATGAAATTAAGTCTAGAAAAGGTAGGGGTAATTATGCCAGAAAAAAAGC
>NZ_JAUSUP010000009.1 GCF_030814115.1 Alkalibacillus filiformis | reverse complement strand
ACATGAGGATTCCATATGAAAGCATCTTCTTTCATATGGATTAAAAGTTTGCCTTATGAGAGCAAAAACATGTCCAATATATTGACAGAACGTCAGTTAATGTCGGACGCGAGGTCATAATTGTCGGACAAAGTAGCGTTAATGCCGGACGGAGGACCATTAATGTCGGACAAACAACCAAAACTGCCGAACAACGCACTACAAACGTCGAAGCCCCACCCTATGAACTCTATCTAACCGACCGTTTTAAACATATTCTTTGCATTATATGTCGTGAAAAAATATTCTTTAATTAAGGCACTAAAACAAGTGTGCAAACAAATGTTCGTATATGTTATACTGACTAAAGAAACTCGATATGGGGATGATGTTGTGGAACAGAAATTTCAATTACATTCAGAATTCGAACCTCAAGGTGACCAGCCACAGGCTATTAAAGAGTTAGTCGCAGGTATTAAAAATAATAAAAAGCACCAAACGTTACTTGGTGCTACAGGTACAGGTAAAACGTTTACTGTATCAAACGTCATTACTGAAATTAATCGACCGACACTCGTCATTGCTCATAACAAGACGTTAGCCGGTCAGCTTTATAGTGAGTTTAAAGAGTTTTTCCCTAATAATGCGGTTGAGTATTTCGTCAGTTATTATGATTATTATCAGCCAGAAGCTTATGTGCCGCATTCTGATACATATATCGAAAAGGATGCAAGCATTAATGATGAAATTGATAAATTGAGGCACTCTGCGACATCGGCATTGTTTGAACGTAACGATGTATTAATTGTTGCGAGTGTTTCATGTATATATGGTTTAGGTTCACCAGAAGACTATAAAGATTTAGTACTGTCTTTAAGAGTTGGTATGGAAAAGGAACGTAATCAAGTGTTGCGTGAACTTGTCGACATTCAATATGCGAGAAATGATATCGACTTTCAACGCGGGACGTTCCGCGTTCGTGGTGATTCGGTAGAAATTATCCCAGCTTCGCGCGAGGAGCACTGCATTCGAGTTGAATTTTTCGGTGATGAGATCGACCGAATTCGCGAAGTCGATGCGTTAACGGGTGAAATTTTAGGTGACCGTGACCATGTGGCGATTTTCCCAGCTTCACACTTCGTTACTCGTGAAGAAAAGTTGAAGCACGCGATTACAAATATCGAAAAAGAGTTAGAAGAGCAGTTACAAAAGTTTAATGATGAAGGAAAGTTACTTGAGGCACAACGTTTAGAACAGCGAACGAATTATGACTTAGAGATGATGCGCGAAATGGGTTTTTGTTCAGGTATTGAGAACTATTCTAGACATTTAACGTTCCGTGAGCCAGGTTCAACACCTTACACATTACTCGACTATTTTCCGGACGGGTCATTAATGGTTATTGACGAATCGCACGTGACGTTGCCACAAGTTAGAGGGATGTTTAACGGTGACCAAGCGCGTAAGCAGACGTTAGTTGATCACGGTTTCCGTTTGCCATCTGCAATGGACAACCGCCCTTTAACATTTGCGGAGTTCGAAAAACATGTTGATCATGCTTTATACGTTTCAGCAACTCCAGGTCCTTATGAAAGAGAACATACACCAAAAATGGTAGAACAAATCATTCGTCCAACAGGCTTGTTAGACCCAGAAATTGACGTTCGTCCAATTAAAGGACAAATTGATGATTTAATTGGTGAAATTAATAAACGAATCGAACGCAATGAACGTGTGTTAGTGACGACACTTACGATTAAAATGTCTGAGGATTTAACGAATTACTTACAAGAGATGGGGATTAAAGTAGCTTATCTTCACTCTGAAATTAAGACGTTAGATCGTATACAAATTATTCGCGACCTTCGACTAGGAAAGTATGATGCACTTGTCGGCATTAACTTGTTGCGTGAAGGGCTGGACTTACCAGAAGTTTCGCTTGTAGCCATTTTAGATGCAGACAAAGAAGGTTTCTTACGTTCAGAGCGTTCCCTAATTCAAACAACAGGACGTGCTGCACGTAACTCAGAAGGACGCGTCATTATGTATGCAGATAAGATGACCGATTCGATGAAGGTTGCCATTGAAGAGACGAACCGACGTCGTGAAAAACAAAAGGCTTACAATGAAAAACATGGCATTACGCCGACGACGATTAAGAAGGAAATTCGTGATGTCATTCGAGCGACTTATGAATCCGATGAAGAAACGAAAGACGATCAAGTATCACAATATAAAAACTTATCAAAAGATGAAAAAGCTGAACTTATTGATCAGTTAGAAACAGAAATGAAACAAGCCGCTAAAGATCTCGACTTTGAAAAAGCAATGGAACTTCGTGATGCGATGCTTGAGTTGAAAGCGGAAGGGTGAAAATAGATGAAGTCAATTACGGTGCAAGGAGCTAGAGCACATAATTTAAAAGATATAGATGTTACGATTCCGAAAAATAAATTAGTCGTCATGACCGGTTTATCAGGGTCTGGCAAATCCTCGCTTGCCTTTGATACGATTTATGCTGAAGGGCAAAGAAGGTATGTTGAGTCATTATCAGCTTATGCTCGACAATTTTTAGGGCAAATGGATAAACCTGATGTTGATGCGATTGAAGGGCTGTCCCCAGCTATTTCAATTGACCAAAAGACGACGAGTAAAAACCCGCGTTCAACCGTTGGAACAGTAACAGAGATTTATGATTATTTACGTCTTTTATTCGCACGTGTCGGCCGTCCAATCTGCCCGATTCACGGTGAAGAGATTTCGGCTCAAACGGTGGAACAAATGGTTGATCGCGTCATGGAATTAGAAGAACGCACGAAGTTACAAGTACTAGCACCCGTCATTTCAGACCGAAAAGGCGAGCATAAAAAGGTCATGGAAAACTTGAAAAAGGAAGGCTACGTACGTCTTCGTGTTGATGGTGAAATGCGCGAAGTATCAGAAGACATTGAACTTCATAAAAATCAGAAGCATACGATTGAAGTTGTTGTTGACCGTATTATCGTAAAAGAAGGCATTGAAGGGCGTTTAAGTGATTCAATCGAAACAGCGTTAAAAATTAGTGACGGTAAAGTCATTATGGATCTTATTGATGGTGATGAAATGTTGTTTAACGAACATCACGCCTGTCCTCAATGTGGTTTTACGATAACCGAATTAGAACCGCGGCTTTTTTCTTTTAACAGCCCATTAGGCGCATGTAAAACGTGTGACGGATTAGGTTCTAATTTAGAAGTCGATGTTGATCTAGTTATTCCTGATCGTGCACTAACGCTTAATCAACATGCGCTTGCACCGTGGCAACCGATTAGTTCTCAATATTACCCACAACTACTTAAAAGTGTGTGTCGTCATTACAATATCGATATGGACACACCAGTAAAGGATTTGCCAGAAGAGCAGTTAAGTAAAATTTTACACGGTAGTGGCGATGAAAAGATTTTGTTCAGTTATGAGAATGAGCGTGGTCAATTAAGAGAGAATGAAATCTTCTTTGAAGGTGTGTTAAACAACGTATCGCGCCGTTATCATGAAACGTCATCTAGTTTCATTCGTGAACAGATGGAAAAATATATGGCTCAATCAGCTTGCCCAACTTGTGACGGTTATCGTTTAACAGGAGAAGCGCTCGCAGTTAAAGTCGATGGTAAACATATTAGCCAAGTAACAGACCTTTCTGTTTCTAACGGTTTAAATTGGATTAGACAAGTATCACTTTCTGAAAAAGAAGCAAAGATCGCCAACATGATTGTAAAAGAGATCGAAGACCGGTTAACATTTTTACAAAACGTTGGATTGAATTATTTGAACTTATCACGTTCAGCAGGTACATTATCAGGCGGTGAAGCACAGCGAATCCGCTTAGCTACTCAGATCGGTTCAGCACTGACGGGTGTTTTATACGTTCTAGATGAGCCTTCAATAGGTCTGCATCAGAGAGACAATGATCGTTTAATTCAGACGTTAAAGCGCATGCGTGATTTAGATAACACATTAATTGTTGTTGAGCATGATGAAGACACGATGTTAGCAGCTGATTGGCTAATTGATATCGGACCAGGTGCAGGTGCGCAAGGTGGCGAAATTGTAGCTAGTGGCACACCTCAAGATGTAATGGAACAAGAGGGTTCATTAACTGGAAAGTACTTAAGTGGAAAGCAATTTATCCCACTACCTTCAGAGAGAAGGCCAACTCAACCTGACCGTCAGCTTACGATTCATAAAGCTGAAGAGAATAACTTGAAACAAGTCGACGCCTCAATACCACTCGGCGTGATGTCGGTTATAACAGGGGTATCTGGCTCAGGTAAAAGTACATTGATTAACGATATTTTGTACAAAACTTTATCGCAAAAATTACACCGTGGAAAAGTCAAACCAGGTCAGCACGAAACAATTGAAGGAATTAATCAATTAGAAAAAGTAATCGACATTGATCAATCACCAATTGGACGTACGCCAAGATCAAACCCAGCGACATACACAGGGGTTTTTGACGATATTCGTGACGTTTTTGCGCAAACGAGTGAAGCGAAAATACGCGGTTATAAAAAAGGCCGTTTTAGCTTTAACGTCAAAGGCGGACGTTGTGAAGCTTGTCGTGGAGACGGGATTATTAAGATCGAAATGCACTTTTTACCTGACGTTTACGTCCCTTGTGAAGTTTGTCACGGTAAACGTTATAACCGTGAAACGTTAGAAGTGAAGTATAAAGGTAAAAGTATTGCAGAAGTGTTAGAAATGCGCATTGAAGAAGCATTAGACTTTTTTGAAAATATACCGAAAATTAAACGAAAGCTTCAAACGGTTGAAGATGTTGGGCTAGGTTACATTAGGTTAGGGCAACCCGCTACAACATTGTCTGGTGGTGAAGCGCAACGTGTTAAACTAGCAAGCGAATTACATCGTCGCTCTAACGGAAAATCTTTATACATTTTAGATGAACCAACAACAGGTTTACACGTTGATGACATTGCAAGGTTACTAAAAGTACTGCAACGGTTAGTCGAAAATGGTGACACAGTGTTAATAATCGAGCACAACCTCGATGTTATTAAAACAGCTGACTACCTTATTGACTTAGGTCCAGAAGGCGGGGAAGGTGGCGGTGAAATTATCGCGACTGGAACACCTGAAGAAGTGTCTGAAATAGACCGATCGTTTACAGGTCAATATTTAAAACCGATTTTAGAACGCGACCGTAATCGCATGAAGCAACGATTAGCGACATGAAGGGGGAAGAGCAATGAAAGCTATTAAAATGGATGAAGTCCAAAAGCATTTAGACGACTTTGCCAATGAACCAGTCTATATACACTTAGAAACGACCAATGGTGCATACGCGAAACACTTTGATTCAAATGCACATAACGTAGGTGCCTATATTCGTAACGCCCAAATTAAATATGAACGTGGTAAAATTGTCGAATCTGATGCAACATACCGCGTCGGCTTAAAGACAGATGGATGGGTTTATGCTGAGGGGCTAACCGATTATGAGTTAAATGAAGATGGTCAACTTTTACTAGCTGGACACGATCAAGTTGGCCGTTTAATGGTTGCTTTACAAATTAGTCGTAAACCATTCCAAATGTAGGAGGGGAATTAACTATGGTTGATTATTCAAAACATGAACACGTCGTCGTCATCTATCCGCACCCTGATGATGAGTCATTTGGAACATCAGGAACAATTATTAATTTTCGTGAAGCTGAAGTTCCAGTTACTTACTTGTGTGGAACATTAGGTGAAATGGGCCGTAATATGGGAAGTCCATTTTTCGCAAACCGTGAAACGTTACCGAAAATACGTAAGCAAGAATTAATTGATGCATGCCAAGTGTTAGATATGGACTTAGTCATGCTCGGTTATCGTGATAAAACGTTAGAATTTGAAGCAAAAGATGAAGTCGCAGAACACCTAAAGAAACATATCGAAAAATTAGGTGCGACACTCGTGATTACTTTTTATCCGCCTTACGCAGTTCACCCAGACCATGATGCGATGGGAGCAGCTGCTTTTGAAGCAGTTAGAAAAATGGATGAAGACAAGCGCCCTGAAGTATGGGCGACGGCTATTTCTAACAACCGTGATGAAATGTTAGGTAAACCAGATATTGTCGTTGATACTGAGCCAGTGTTTGATCGTAAACTTGAAGCGATTAAATCTCACCGTTCACAAGCAGAAGGTATGTTAAGTAAAATGCGCGAAAGCTCAGATTTTATCGGTGAATACGATAGTGCGCTACAACGATTACAATACGAAGCATTTTATAAAGTTGATGTTGATCAAGTGAATCCATAATGAATCAGTCTCTAGTAGGAGAACAGAAGCGTCAATTTTCGGTCGACTGGTTGATTTCACATTTGCTAACTTGGCGTATAATAGCTTTAGGAAACAAATTAGGGGGAAAAGCCAATGAGTGAAAAAAGGCGTAAAATCTTAAACCTGCTAGAGGAAGGTCATATTACAGCTGAAGAGGCTGATGAATTGTTAGAAGCACTTGATTATGAAGAAGAACATAAAACGAAAGAGAAATCGTCGGACCACTATGAAGACAATCCGTTTACACAAGGGTTAAAAAGTGTCACAGATGGGATTGCTAATTTCATAGATGAGACAGTTAATATGGTGAAAGAAGGGCCATTTGAATTTTCTTTCAAACATTCTAATGTCAAAAGGACGTACCACTTTGAGGGTGATCAAGTAGACAGTATAAACTTGAATAATAAAAATGGCACAATCGAATTTTTAAGATCAAATGATGATAACATTCGAATCGAAGTGCGAGGCAAAGTGTTTAAAGAAACAGACATTAAACGAGCGGAAGCCCTTTACGATGAAGCAATCGGAGCATCGGTTAGTGACAACACACTAACAATTGAACAAGTAAGAAAAGATGTAACAGCAAACTTCACAGTCTATTTACCTAAGAAAAAATATGACCAAGTGACGGTTGAAACTTTTAATGGAACGGTTCGAGTTTATACGATGTTTTGCCAGACGTCACATATTTCAACAGTCAATGGAAGTGTAACGTTATACGACTATCGTGCTGAAACGTTGAGTGTTAGTACACGTCACGGTTCGATTAAACTCGATGATGTCGCTATTCGAAAAGCTAAATTAAAAACGACAACAGGTTCTGTTCACTATGATGGGACAGTCGAACAAATCAACATTGATGTTACGACAGGAAGCGTTCGTACGTATGTCCGCAATTACGATGCGAAGCAAGCTGATCTATCAGTTTCTACAGGGTCGCTTCAACTATACGTTCCGAAACGAATGCAAATTAACGGAACAGCCAATACTAAAATTAGTTCTGTAAAAGTAGACTTAGTCGACACAAGAGTTGAACCATTAGACGATCACGGCTCTAGCAAATCGATCCAGTTTTATAACGTTGAAGAAGGAAAGTCGTATTTTGATGTTGATTTATCCACTAAAACGGGTAGTGTAAGAGTGAATAATATTTCATAGAAATCGAGTTAGGAGTTTTATTATGTTAAAAAATTGGTTAATCGCCATAGTCGTAAATGCAGTAGCCATTCTAGCTGTTGCGGGACTATTTGACTCTTTCTACGTAGAAGGTGTAGGTATTGCAATTTTAGCAAGTTTTATACTATCCATTTTAAATGTGATCGTAAGACCGATTCTCGTCTTCTTTACACTCCCAATTACGTTTTTAACGTTAGGATTGTTCCTGTTCGTGATCAACGCTATAACATTAATGATTGCACAATGGATGATTGGCGATGCATTCGTCATCGATGGATTCGGCTGGGCGATCATCGCTGCGATTATCATTTCAATATTAAACGGCTTGCTGCAAGGTTTATTGAAGCAAGTTGTCAGATAAGAGCTTGGGCTGAGTGCCTAGGCTCTTTTTTTATCGTTAAAATTAAAAAATAGCTCATAGAACCGAAAAAATAGCTCATAGGGAAACAACTATAGCTCATAGAGAACAAAATTCGACAATAAATTCTAAATGAACTTTCAAGCATTTGTTAAATCTATTCTTAGTGAGTATGCTAAACTTGTGATATAGTTGACTGTATAATTGTGACATAGGAGGAGATACGGGTGGTGAAAGTCCGTACGCAAGATTTAATTGATCGATTTGAACTAGAACTAGTAGGTGGAAAAGACGGTGTCCACCGAGAAATTGTAACGAGTGATATCTCTAGACCTGGCATGGAAATGGCGGGCTATTTCACACATTATCCAAAAGAACGTCTTCAGCTAATGGGACGAACTGAATTATCATTTTTATATGATTTAACTGAACCCGAAGTGCGAGATCGTATGGAAAATTTATGTACTGATGTGACCCCAGGAATTGTCATTACGAGAGGGATGGAAGTGCCAGCTGCCTTAATTGAAGCAGCAGATGAAGCGGGTGTTCCTGTTATGCGCTCTCCTTACAAGACGACACGCGTCATCAGTCGTTTGACAACCTTTTTAGAGACAAAATTTGCTCCAACGACTGCTGTTCATGGTGTTTTAGTTGATATATATGGTGTAGGTGTCTTAATTACTGGTAAAAGCGGAATTGGTAAAAGCGAAACAGCTTTAGAATTGGTCAAGCGTGGTCACCGCTTAGTCGCTGACGATAATGTCGAAATTCGTCAAGAAGATTACGACGCACTGATCGGTAACCCACCTAATTTAATTGAACATTTGTTAGAAATTAGAGGTCTTGGCATTATTAATGTTATGACGTTGTTCGGTGCAGGTGCTGTTCGTAATTTTAAACGAATATCGCTTGTTGCTCATTTAGAGTCATGGAAAGATGAAAAACAGTACGATCGTCTAGGCCTTGATGAAGAAACGATGAAGATTATAGATGTTCATTTACCGAAAGCAACGATTCCTGTGCGACCAGGACGTAACTTGTCTGTCATTATTGAAGTGGCAGCGATGAACTTTAGGTTGAAGCGCATGGGAGTTAATACAGCCGAAGAGTTTTCTGAAAGGTTAAACTCAGTCATTGATGTAGACAATAAAGAAATAGAATAAGGGGAGTTAGTTATGTATCAAGCTTGTGCTTATGAGCCGTATGATCGTGTCTTTATAGAACTTGGACCTTTCCCTGTTTATTGGTACGGTTTCCTAATTATGCTAGGTGCACTAATCGGTCTACTTGTTGCAGTCAGAGAAAGTAAAAGGCTGAACTTACATAAAGACTTTTTTATTGATTTATTAGTGTTTGCTATTCCAGCAGCAATTGTTGGTGCTAGACTCTATTATGTTATTTTCCAATGGGAAAACTATAATTCCTTTATGGACATTATAGATATACGAGAAGGCGGTTTAGCCATTCACGGTGCACTAATTGCATCGGTATTAGTCGCTTACTTTTATGCAAAAGCGAAAAAAGTTTCATTCTGGAAAGTCGCTGATATTGCAGCGCCAAGTATCTTGATTGGACAAATGCTTGGACGTTGGGGTAACTTCATGAACCAAGAAGCTTTTGGTGGGCCAATTACTCAATCGACGTATGAAAGTTTCCACCAATATTTACCTAACTGGATTATGCAAAACATGTGTGTCGACGGTGTGATGCACCATCCGACATTTTTATATGAATCAATGTGGAGTTTACTCGGAATCGCTATCTTACTATACTTGCGTTACAAAGTTAATCCACGTCGCGGCATCATTTTCTTAAGTTATGTCATTTGGTATTCATTTGGTCGTATCTTTATTGAAGGATTACGTACAGATAGCCTATACCTATTTGGCGAAATCCGCGTCGCACAATTAATTTCGATCTTGTTAATTGCTGGTGCATTATTCGTCATGTACTATCGCAAGAAAAATGGTTACGCTGAAGTATTATATGATGGCACATCACTCAATAAAGGTAAATCTAAAAAGAAAAGCAATCATAACAAGAAGAAAAAGAAATAGAGGTTGAGCGCTGATAAATTAGTGAAAACGCTGATAAATGGGGCTTGAGAGCTGATAAATTGGTCTGAGCGCCGAAAAAGTGGATGCGAGCGCCGAAAAATTGCATGTGAGCGCCAATAAATATACGCGAGCGCCAAAAAAGTGCATGTGATCGCCAATAAATATAGGCAAGCGCCAAAAAACACATAAGCACCAAAAAATCAGCGCACTGCTCACCTCACCAAACAAAGAAAAAACAAAAAGGGAGTTTTATAATTGGCATCTACTCTGAAAAATGGTCTCTTAAGTGGTCTGTCTGTCACTTGGGCGTTAAGTAAAATCATTTTTCCGATCACTGTCATTGTGATGATGCTTCGATATACACCTGTCTTTCCAATCTTTATTAGTTGGTTGGAACCATTAATGAGCTTTTTAGGATTACCAGGGGAAGCGGCTGTCCCGCTCGTCCTTGGTAATCTTCTTAACTTATATGCAGGTATTGGAGCTATTGTCAGTTTCGATTTTACAGTGAAGGAAGTTTTCATTTTAGCAATCATGTTATCTTTCTCTCACAACTTAATAATAGAATCGGCTGTTGCAGCCAAAGTTGGAGTGAACTTTTGGATCATCATGGCTGTGCGTGTTTTTCTAGCTGTTTTTGCTGCTGTTATGATTAATATTTTTTGGCAAGGCGGCGGTGAAATGGCGCAGTACGGCTTAATTTCTAATGAGGGGCCTGCGCCAGAAGGTTGGTTAGACATTAGCTTAGCTGCCGTACAGACAGCCTTTTTAAGTATTCTCCAACTTGCGGCGATCGTGATCCCGTTAATGGTCGGTATTCAATGGATGCGTGATAAGAAATGGTTAGATTGGATGTCTAACAAGCTAGCACCAATGACAAAAGTAATCGGTGTTGAGAAAAACGCATCGATGACGTTGGTTGCCGGTTTAACGATCGGCCTGGCTTATGGTGCAGGACTGATGATTCAAGCTGTTCAAGAAGACGGCGTTTCGAAAAAAGATATGTATCTCGTACTCATATTCTTAGTAACCTGTCACGCCGTTATAGAAGACACACTCGTCTTTATCCCGCTAGGCATACCAGTCTGGCCGCTGTTACTCATACGACTCGTTTCAGCGATACTGCTAACCGCACTTGTTGCTTATATTTGGAATAGAATCGAGAAGAATAAGGAAATAAAAACCGAAAGTGAGGATGTCCCAACATGACGATTAAAACATTGTTATTCGATTTAGATGGCACATTAATTGATTCAAATGAATTAATTGTTGCGTCATTCCAACATACGTTTAAAGAACATTTAGGTAGAGATTACACGAAAGAAGAGATTTTACCTTTTATCGGGCCACCGTTAAAAGATACGATGGACAAGCTTGACGAAGGGCAGTCCGAACAAATGATGAAAACGTATCGTGAACACAATGCACTTCATCATGATGCCTATATCGAAATGTATGATGGTGTTTATGAAACGATTAAGTCATTACATGAATTCGGCTATCCGATGGCGATTGTCACGACAAAAATTGAAAAAACGGCTCGTAAAGGGTTAGAACTGACGGGTTTAGATGAATTTTTTGATGTTGTAATTGGTTTAGACCATGTGAGTCAAGCAAAACCAGATCCAGAGCCTGTTCTTAAAGGGATGCATGCTTTAAATGGTACACTAGAGACAACATTAATGGTTGGTGACAATTCTCATGATATTCATGCTGGTCAAAATGCCGGAACGAAAACCGCAGCAGTCGGTTGGTCAGCAAAAGGTAGAGATTATATGGAGTCGTTAAATCCAGACTATGTGTTAAACCATATATCTGACTTAATTGATATTATTAAGGAGTGATCGGATGCGGAAAACGAAGCGTTACCCGGTTACAAAATCAAATTCGCTATGGCAAATTTATAAAACCGTCCCGTTATTAAAAGTGTGTAAAAATTTTATCGTCATTCAGTTAGGCCGTTACTCGCCTTCACTGAAGCTAAAAAATTGGCTATACCGCAACTTTTTAAAAATGAAAATCGATAACGAAACTGCATTAGCGCTCATGGTTATGCCTGATGTCATGTTTCCTGAGAAAATTTCAATCGGTAAAAATAGTATCGTGGGTTATAACACGACGATTTTAGCCCACGAATACTTAATTGAAGAGTATCGCTTAGGTGATGTGATCATTGGTGATGAAGTGATGGTTGGTGCGAATACGACGATTTTACCTGGTGTGACAATTGGTGATGGTGCGATCGTTTCAGCAGCAACGTTAGTCCATGAAGATGTGCCAGCTGGTGCGTTCGTTGGCGGTAATCCGATGCGCGTAATTTATACGAAAGAAGAACGCGAAGAAAAAATGCGTACACAATCTCACCTTGAAACAGAAGGGAGCAACCGAGATGTTACATAATCAACGCATTTTACCAGCTGTTAAACAAATGAAAGACTATGATAAGTTGTTAGAAAGTGATACAGAAGTCATCGTCCTACTAGAAACGAGAATTTCATCGTTAAAATCGATGGTGAAGTACGCTAAGCGGGCAAATAAAAAAGTGATCGTACACGCTGATTTAATTCAAGGATTAAAAACGGATAACTACGGAATGGAATATCTCGGACAAGATGTGAAGCCAGATGGGATCATCTCGACACGTACGAACGTCATTCAATTGGCTAAAAAGTATAAATTAACAGCGATTCAACGGATGTTTTTAATTGATAGTCAAGCGATTGAGCACAATTTAAATCTAGTTGAACAAACAAAGCCAGACTTTGTTGAAGTTTTACCTGGCGTTATGCCTCACGTGATTTCAGACATCAAATCAACCTTGGATGAGCATAACATTAAAATTATTGCTGGTGGTTTAATTCGAACACAACAAGATGTTGACGAGGCGATCCAAGCTGGTGCGACAGCAATTTCAACGTCTTTAAAAGAGCTTTGGGATTTCAACTTATCTTAATTCATTGACAGCGTTTACAAGCTTTGATAAATTTAAAGATAAGTTAATATTGTCGTGGCGGAGTTTAGGAGATCCACATGTGTTTAAACTACAAACCTTTTTGGGTGTAGTTTAAGTACGTGTGGATTTTTTATGTTTAAACTCGCCACTGTCTATGTTTCAAATTTTTGTAATAAAGGAATAACATCAGGAGGAGAAACGATGACAGAATTTATGGGTGAAGTCATTGGCACGATGATTTTGATTATTTTTGGTGCAGGAGTTGTTGGTGGCGTCGTATTGAAAAAATCAAAAGCAGAAGGCTCTGGTTGGGTCGTCATTACAATTGCTTGGGGAATTGCTGTTACGATGGGTGTTTATGCTGTTGGGCAAATTAGTGATGCTCACTTAAATCCTGCAGTAACTTTAGGACTTGCAACAGCAGGAGATTTCCCATGGAGTGAAGTACCTTTATACATAGTGGCGCAAATGATTGGAGCGGTCATTGGTGCGATTGTCGTCTTCTTTCACTACTTACCGCATTGGGGAGCAACTGACGACCAAGGAGCAAAGTTAGCGGTGTTTGCAACAGATCCAGCCATTCGTAGTCCTTTGTCAAATTTAGTAAGCGAAATGATTGGTACATTTATGCTCGTTATGGGATTATTGTTTATAGGAGCAAATGAATTTACAGAAGGGTTAAATCCCGTCATTGTCGGGCTACTAATAGTAGTAATTGGTATGTCACTTGGTGGAACAACGGGTTATGCGATAAACCCAGCACGTGATCTAGGACCGAGATTGGCGCACACCTTTTTGCCGATTCCAGGGAAAGGCTCATCTGATTGGGGTTACGCTTGGGTTCCGTTGTTTGGGCCGCTTTTAGGTGGCGCATATGGTGGAGCATTTTACATGGCGATTTTTAAAGAACAGTTTTCATTAGCATTTTGGTTACTATCACTGTTAATCATGGCAATTTTTTATTCAGCAGCGAAAATTGAGGTTAAAAAAGCTCAATTAGAATACTAATTTAACAAGTCTTTTTTTAGGGGGAACTGGAAAATGGAAAAATACGTATTATCTTTAGATCAAGGAACGACGAGCTCGCGAGCGATTTTGTTTAATCATAGTGGGGAAATTGTCGAAGTGGCCCAGCAAGAATTTAAACAGTACTTCCCAGAACCAGGTTCAGTTGAGCATGATGCGAATGAAATTTGGACTTCTGTACAGCATTGTATGACAGAAGTGTTGCGTAAAGCAGATGTTGAAGCTTCTCAAGTGGTTAGCATTGGAATAACGAATCAGCGTGAAACGACAGTCGTTTGGGATCGTGAAACAGGTAAGCCTGTCTATAAAGCGATTGTCTGGCAATCACGTCAGACAGAAGATATTTGCCATGATTTAAAACAACAAGGGTTAGAAGAAACATTTAGGCAAAAGACAGGACTGCTTTTAGACCCATATTTCTCAGGGACGAAAGTGAAATGGATTTTAGATCACGTAGAAGGAGTCCGTGAGCGTGCTGAAAATGGCGAGTTAATGTTTGGCACGATCGATACGTGGTTAATTTATAAACTAACAGGTGGTGACGTTCATGTAACGGATTATTCCAATGCGTCACGCACGTTAATGTACAACATTCACGAACTGAAGTGGGATGATGAACTATTAGACTACTTAACGGTTCCAAAAGCAATGTTACCAGAAGTGAAAGATTCATCAGAAGTGTACGGCCATACAGTCGATTATCATTTTCTAGGTGAAAATGTTCCGATCGGTGGTGCGTGTGGTGACCAACAAGCAGCATTATTCGGTCAAGCTTGTTTTGAAAAAGGCATGGCGAAAAATACATACGGCACAGGTTGCTTTATGTTGATGAATACAGGTGATGAAGCCGTCGCATCAGAACACGGCTTACTCACGACACTAGCATGGGGTGTTGATGGCAAAGTGCATTACGCACTCGAAGGTAGCATTTTCGTTGCTGGTTCAGCGATTCAATGGTTGCGTGACGGTCTACATCTAATCGAAACAGCGGCTGAAACTGAAGACCTTGCACTCCAAGTTAATACAACAGACGGAGTATACGTCGTACCAGCATTCGTCGGATTAGGTACACCTTATTGGGATAGCCAAGCGCGCGGTGCCGTATTTGGACTGACGCGTGGTTCTGAAAAAGAACATCTCGTTCGCGCAACTTTAGAATCTTTAGCATATCAAACGAAAGATGTTGTCCACGCGATGGTAGAAGATGCAGGATTAGAACTGAAAAAATTACGCGTTGACGGTGGCGCGGTGAGAAATAATTTCTTAATGCAATTCCAAAGCGACATGCTTGATGTTGAGGTTGAGCGCCCAGTCGTCAACGAAACGACAGCCTTAGGAGCGGCCTACTTAGCCGGTTTAGCAGTAGGCTTTTGGAATAGTAAAAATGATATAGCTAATCAGTGGAATGTAGAGAGAACATTCCAACCAGAAATGGATGAAGAACAACGAAACGATCAATATGATGGATGGAAACGAGCAGTAAAGGCAACACAAGCTTTTACATCGTAAGGATTAGAAAGGATGTTTTAAATGAGCACATTTACAAACAAACAACGTCAAGAACATAAACAAGTATTGAAAGACCAATTTGATGTGCTTGTCATCGGTGGTGGTATTACTGGAGCAGGAATTGCCTTAGATGCTGCTACACGAGGCTATAAAGTAGCTGTATTAGAAATGCAAGACTTCGCAGCAGGAACGTCAAGCCGCTCAACGAAACTCGTTCACGGTGGTTTACGTTACTTGAAAAATTTCGAGATTAAACTTGTCGCTGAAGTTGGAAAAGAACGTGAGATTGTATATGAAAACGGTCCACACATTACAACACCAGAATGGATGATGCTCCCGTTTTATAAAGGCGGTAATTTTGGTCCGTTATCAACGAGTGTAGGCCTTCGCGTTTATGACTTTTTGGCAGGTGTTAAAAAGACTGAACGCCGTAAAATGTTATCAAAAGACGTGACACTAGATCGTGAACCGTTGCTTAAAGAGGACGGGTTAAAAGGTAGCGGCTACTACGTTGAATATAAAACAGATGATGCGAGATTAACGATCGAAGTCATGAAAAAAGCTGTCGAAAACGGTGCTCATGCTTTTAACTATATGAAAGTTGAACAACTGCTTTACAACGATGGAAAAGTTTATGGTGTTAAAGTAAAAGACTTAACTGACAACCAAGAGCATGACATTCACGGCTTCCACGTCATTAATGCTGCAGGTCCTTGGGTTGATGAAGTTCGTACGATGGATCAATCGAAAAAAGGTAAACAACTTTTCCATACGAAGGGTGTTCACTTAGTTTTTGACCAAGAAAAATTCCCATTAAGCCAAGCGATTTATTTTGACACACCAGATGACAGAATGGTCTTTGCGATCCCGCGAGATGGCAAAACTTACGTAGGAACAACGGACACACATTATGAAGAAGACTTAGTAAACCCAACAGCAACAGATGAAGATCGCGACTATATTATGGATGCAATAGAATTCATGTTCCCAGATGTTGGATTAACGCATGATGATATACAGTCTTCTTGGGCTGGCATTCGCCCGCTCATTCACGAAGAGGGAAAAGACCCTTCAGAAATATCGCGTAAAGATGAAGTGCTAGAGTCAGATTCAGGCCTACTATCCATTGCAGGTGGTAAGTTAACAGGCTACCGTAAAATGGCAGAACACGTAATGGACCTTGTTGCAAAACGTCTAAATTCAGAGCTAGCCTACACATTTGAAAAAAGTAAAACGAAACACTTGCCATTAGCAGGCGGTGAAGTGGGTGGATCAGTCGGATTTTCGAAATTCATCCAAGAGATGATTGGTGAAGCAGAGCAAAACGAACTGGATAAAAAGATGGTCTTACGCTGGGTAAACCGCTATGGCGCAAATACCCGCCTAGTGTTGGACAACTATTATGCGTTAACTGACGAAACCGACTTACCGAAAGACGTATTAGCCGAATTACAATACTGCCTCGACTACGAGATGGTTTACAAGCCAACAGACTTCTTAATTAGAAGAACGAGCGGACTGTTTTTCGACATTGATTGGGTCGAAACTTATAAAGAAACGATCATGAAAGAAATGGCTCGCTATTTCGATTGGACAAATGAACAATTCGAGCAATATAAAGCCGAGTTAAATAAAACGATGGAAGAAACACGGTTGGAGCAAACATGATGTAGTGGAAAAGTCGCCCCTTGGCGACTTTTCTTTTTTATTGAGAAGGTGAGCGCTGATAAAATTACTGTGAGCGCTGATAAAAATCCGCGAACGCCGATAAAAGTACTGAGAGCGCTGATAAAATGCCGTGAACGCTGATAAAGATGCGAGCGCCAAATAAATTTGGTGAGTGCCAATAAAATTTCATGGGCGCCAAAAGCTCTCATCGAACGCCTAAAAGTTTTCACAAGCGCCAAAAAGCCCACAACAAGCGCCAAAACCAAAAGCGAAAATGAATAAACTAAACCACTCCTCTAAAACCTGAAACAGTCATTTTTTTCAAAACTATGTCAAATTGTTGTTCGATTTGTCGGATTATAGTGTGTTATACTTAGCTCATCAGGACTATAGGAGGCTTTTATGCAAACGACACATCATGGACAAAATGAAATGCCAAACAATATAGCGACTTTTCGTCATGATGGTGACTTTTACTTTACATATGGCGTAAAAGCATTTAAACGAAAAGACTTTGAAAAAGCTGAGAAATGGTTTAATAAAGCATTAGAAATCGAACCTGACAATACGCTATACTTATGCCAAATGTCAGTTTTATATACAGAAGTTCACCAGTATCATCGTTCCAATGACTTATTGCAGCAAGTGTTAAACAGTAATCAACCATATGTTGATACGTATTATTTACTAGCTAATAACTATGCTCACCTCGGACTTTTTTACGAAGCGAAAAAAAATGCAGAGAAGTATCTTGAAGAAGATCCAGAAGGTGACTTCGTTAAGGAGACGAATGAACTTCTCAAGTTATTAGAGCAAGTCATGGTTGAACAAGCTGAAGACGACGGTATAGAGTTTGATGAAGAAGACGAGCTCATGCTATATCAAGAGACAGCTTTTTATCACTTAGAGCATGAAGAGTGGGCTGAAGCACTCCAAACGTTAGAAGAAATGACTGTTTACTATCCAGAATATTTGCCAGCTAAACATGAGTATGCGTATGCATTGTTTCAGCTTGGACACGATGAAGAAGCCGTCGCTTTAGAAGAAGCATGGTTAAAGCAAGATGAACTTTCATTAAACAGTCGCATGAATTTAACATATTTCAGTTATCACATGGGGAACAAAGAAGAATTTGAGGCTTATTTAAATCAACTTCTTAATATCTATCCAACGTATAATGAGAAAAAATTAAAGCTTGCGGTCACCCTTGCACAAGTCGATGCTTATAATGAGGCGATCGAACGATTTAAAAAATTAAACAAAGAGCAAATGACGAATTATGTAAGTTATTACTTATGGTACGGTTATGCCTTAAATTGCATAAATAAAACTAAACAGGCCTCTTTTTTATGGGAAGAAGCTAAAGAACATCATCCTTCTTTTGACAAGCTGCTAAAAACACACGGATGGGTATAAGCACCCCTTTTCAGAGGACAATATGATATAAGCAGAAAAGTTGTCGTCTCAACGTAAATTTAATATGATATAAGAGGTAAAAGAGATAGAGACTTAAAGGAGTTGAGATTAATGTCAGAAGAAAAAATTTATGATGTCATTATTGCAGGAGCTGGACCAGCAGGTATGACAGCTGCAGTTTATGCATCTCGAGCTAACTTAGATACGTTAATGCTAGAACGCGGTATGCCAGGTGGACAAATGGCTAATACAGAAGATGTAGAAAACTTCCCTGGCTTTGATCATATATTAGGACCAGATTTATCAACTAAAATGTTCCAACACTCACAAAAGTTTGGTGCGGAATACGCTTATGGCGATATTAAACAAATTATTGACGGGAAAGAATATAAAACAGTGATCGCTGGAGCAAAAGAATATAAAGCACGTGCTGTTATTATTACGACTGGTGCACAATACAAAAAGCTAGGCGTTCCTGGTGAAGCAGAATACAGTGGACGTGGTGTTTCTTATTGTGCTGTATGTGACGGTGCATTCTTTAAAGAAAAAGAACTATTCGTCATTGGTGGAGGAGACTCTGCTGTTGAAGAAGGTATTTATTTAACACGATTTGCGAAAAAAGTAACCATCGTTCATCGTCGTGATGAGCTTCGTGCACAAAAGATTCTACAAGATCGTGCTTTTGACAACGACAAGATCGACTTTTATTGGAACACAGAGTTAAAAGAAATTAAAGAAAAAGACGGAAAAGTCGGAAGTGCTGTTCTTTATGATAACCAAACAGGTGAAAAGCGTGAAGAAGAAATTGGGGGTGTATTTATTTACATCGGTATGTTGCCATTAAATGATGCATTCACTGACCTTGGAATTACGAACGAAGAAGGCTGGGTTCAAACAGATGAACTTATGAAAACATCAGTACCAGGAATCTTTGCAGCTGGTGACATTCGTGACAAAGAACTTCGCCAAATCGTAACAGCTACAGGTGATGGAAGTATCGCTGCACAATCAGCACAGCACTACATTGAAGACCTATTAGAAGAGCTAGAAATTAAACAATAATAAACCGTAACTCCATTTTAATAGCGTTGTAACACGGATGAAACAATGATACGTTATAATGGGTTTAAATAATTGACCCCCTTTATTCTATATAGAGCTTCTGTGGACACAGGTAGATTTTTCTGCCTGTGTCTTTTCTGTCCTTCTTTAAAATTTCTACCAAATACCAAAACTGTTCAACATCCATTCATAGTCATCACTTCCTTTTCAATGTATAATGATAAGTAGAACTTATTTCGAACGTGAGGGTGATGGTCATGGGGAACGGTAATAAAGTCGAATTAGTTATTATTACAGGCATGTCTGGTGCTGGGAAAACTGTAGCAGTTCAAAGCTTAGAAGATCTAGGTTACTTTTGTGTCGATAACTTACCACCTACATTGCTTCCAAAGTTTCTCGAATTAATGAAAGAAAATAAAGAGAACAAAAAGCTCGCAGTCGTCATGGACCTAAGAGGGCGAGAGTTTTTCGATACGTTATACGACAATTTAAATCAGTTCACAACTGATGAAGATATTGCAGAGCATATACTATTCTTAGATGCGAACAAAGAAACACTCGTCAAACGCTACAAAGAATCAAGAAGATCTCACCCGTTAGCGCCAAATGGATTACCTTTAGATGGGATCAATCAAGAACGGGAAATTTTAGATGAATTAAAAGGACGTTCGCAAACAATTATTGATACGTCAGAATTATCAGCTCGACAGCTACGCGAGAAAATTATTGGTCAATATAAAGAACAAAAACAGCACGTCTTTTCAATTCAATTAGTTTCATTTGGGTACAAACACGGTATTCCAATTGATGCCGATTTAGTGTTTGATGTTCGCTTCTTGCCAAATCCCCATTATGTCGAATCAATGCGTGAGTTAACGGGCTTAAATCAAGAAGTCTCTTCGTACGTTATGAAATGGAAAGAAACTCGCAACTTTTTAAGAAAGCTAACGGATTTATTAGAATTTATGCTGCCACAATATCAAAGAGAAGGTAAAAGTCAGTTAGTGATTGGTATTGGGTGTACGGGTGGTCAACACCGTTCAGTAGCCTTAGCGCAGAAAATTTCTGAAATAGTCCAAAAAGATTATACAGCACACGTTTATCACCGTGATATTGGGAAAGGTAAGGTTAAGAAATCATGACAGATGTGAACGGACCTAAAGTAGTCGTGATCGGTGGTGGTACAGGAATGCCTGTACTACTCCGTGGTTTAAGGAAATTCCCGATCAACTTATCAGCAATTGTTACAGTTTCAGATGATGGTGGTAGTTCTGGGCGTCTGCGAGAAGATTTAGATATTCCAGCCCCAGGAGACATTCGAAAAGTGATCGCCTCGATGTCCGATGTTGAGCCGACTTTATTAAAGTTGTTTCAACACCGTTTTGATAGTGGAGATGGTCTTTCAGGTCATGCGCTAGGTAATCTAATCTTAGCTGGAATGACGTCAATTACAGGCGATTTTTATAAAGGAATAAAAGAGATTTCACGCGTATTTAACGTGAAAGGGCGTATTTATCCAATCGCGAATGAAAATATGTACTTAAAAGCAGAATTCGAAGACGGAACAGTCGTCCGTGGAGAATCAAATATTCCTAAAGTGAATAAAAAAATAAAGCGTGTTTTCTATGACCCACCGAAAATTCAACCTTTGCCAGAAGCGGTAAAAGCAATTGAGCAAGCCGAACTTATTGTCATAGCACCGGGAAGTTTGTATACGAGCATTGTCCCAAATTTGATTTCCGAGGAAATAAAAGACGCATTACGTCAAACAAACGCGAAAACTGTCTATGTGTGTAACGTCATGACCCAGTACGGTGAAACGCGTGGATATTTAGCTTCTGAACATGTTGAAGCGCTCCATGGCCATGTCGGTAGCTCATTTGTTGATGGAATTGTTGTTCACGGTCAGCAAATTGAGCGTACTATTAAACAAGAGTACGAAAAAGAATTGGCGGAACCCGTTGTTTGTGATTACGAGCAATTAAATGATATGAAAGTGCAAGTCATTGAAGGAGATATAGCTGATTTACATTCTGATGGAACATTAAAACACCATGAGCATAAAATCGCTAAACTTCTCTATAACTTGTTATAATGAAAGTGAGTTTTGAATTGAAGGGGAATTACTATGTCATTTGCTTCAGAAACTAAAAAAGAACTAACAGGCATTCAAACAGACGATTGTTGTAAACAATCGGAACTGTCTGCGCTTATTCGTATGAATGGTTCACTGTCATTTTCTAACCGTCTATACATTCTGGATGTGCAAACTGAAAATGCAGCGATCGCAAGGCGAATTTATACGTTAATTAAGAACCTATATGATATGCGTGTCGAATTACTTGTACGTAAAAAAATGCGATTAAAGAAAAACAATATATATATCGTTCGAATGAATGAAGGGGTCAAACACGTCTTAACTGAGCTTGGCATATTAGAAGAACCTTTCACATTTAAACGCCAAATATCTGAACAATATTTACAAAATGAGTGCTGTAAAAAGTCTTATTTAAGAGGGGCGTTTTTAGCAGGAGGATCCGTAAATAACCCTGAAACGTCTTCATACCATTTAGAGATTTTTACACTTTATGAAGAGCATAATGAAGCAATCGTTGACTTAATGAATGACTTTAATCTACATGCCAAAACACATGAACGTAAAAAAGGTTTCATTACGTATTTGAAGGAAGCGGAGAAGATTACTGAGTTACTTATTTTAATTGGCGCTCATCAAGCTTTGCTTAAGTTTGAAGACGTAAGAATTATGCGCGATATGCGTAACTCGGTGAATCGACTTGTTAACTGTGAAACAGCTAACTTAAACAAAACGATCGGTGCTGCTTTTAGACAAGTGGAGAATATTCGCTATATTGATGCAGTCGTTGGCATCGAATCATTACCAGAGAAGTTAAGAGAAGCAGCAGAGCTAAGAATGAAGCATCAAGAAGTATCATTGAAAGAGCTAGTCGATTTAGCGGAGTCAGGTACAATTAGTAAATCCGGATTGAACCACCGTTTCCGTAAAATCGACGAATACGCTGAAAAACTGAGAAAAGGCGATCTCCTTGAAAAATAGGTGTTCGTTGTACCAATATTTACATTTATGCTATAATACATTTTAATCATTTGTCATCATAACATGTATTTATAACTGAGACGATTAGTAATAGAGAGGAGAGTCAGCATGGTTGAGAAAAAAGTGACTGTCAATTTAGAAACTGGCTTACAAGCTAGACCAGCTGCAAAATTTGTTCAAGAAGCAAACCGCTTCTCATCAGAGGTATTTCTAGAAAAAGGAAACAAACGCGTCAATGCGAAAAGTATTATGGGTGTCATGAGCTTAGCGATCGGAACGAATGAAGATGTAACGCTACAAGCAGAAGGTGCCGATGAAGAGCAAGCAATTAACACATTAGCTTCATTAATGGAAACAGAAGAGTAAAATGAAAACGAGCGTACAATCTACGCTCGTTTTTTGTTTTATTGAATATAGTTGAGAGCGCTGATAATTTTTCTCGAGCGCCGATAAAGGTAGGCTGAGCGCTGATAAAAATTTGTGAGCGCCGATAAAGATAGGCTGAGCGCTGATAAAAATTTGCGAGCGCCGATAAAGATAGACTGAGCGCTGATAAAAATTTGCGAGCGCCGATAAAGGTAGGCTGAGCGCTGATAATTTTTCTCGAGCGCCGATAAAGGTAGACTGAGCGCTGATAAAAATTTGTGAGCGCCGATAAAGATAGGCTGAGCGCTGATAAATTTCCGTGAGCGCCAAAAAAGCTTACACGTACGCCAAATAATTCTCACCAACGCCCAAAACCATCCTCGAACGCCAAAAAATATACCAACTTAAATCGTCGTTAACAACAACCGTTTTAAAATATAAGAAAAGGAATCAGGTAGTTCTTCTAAATCGGGTATGAGCATATGCTCACGACCATAAATGTTACGCATTAACATTGCTTCATGTTCTTTAATTTCCCCTTCACCTAAAAATATTCCGACGACATCGACATTTTGTTTTCGAGCTTCTAACACAGCCTCATGAGTATCAATGATCCCATTTTCACTATAATTAAATGCAGAAGGTTCACCATCAGAGAAAACGAGTAAAAATCGGTCTTTCTCCTGTCTAGCTAGTAATTCTTCTGTCGCGACACGAATCGTATAGCCATCGCGGTTATCTTCTTCAGGTTCTAACTGTAAAATTTCCGGGCCTGCATGTGCTTGAAGTGATTCATCAAACGTAATAACGCGATGAAAGTAGTTAGGTTGTTCATCGTCCTTCGCATCAAATCCATCTTCCCAAAAGCCGATCACATTATGTTTGATTTTCAACTCTTTTAACACTTCATGAAAGAGGATGGCTGCTTTTTTCGTTTCATCCATTTTGTTAAACATGGACGCTGAGCAGTCAATTAATAATGTGAAGACCGCGTCAAACTCGTGACTCTCTAAATCATTTTTATAAAAAACTCTCGGTTCATTATCGATCACAAGGGGAAGTAACTGCTTTTTAGACAATCGACCGGTAATTAGATTTTGCCTCGTTGCATTTTGTTTATGCTCTAAAGCACGGTCAATCGTTTGCGAAAGTTTTCTTCTAATAGGATCAATCATCTTCGTCAGTTCATTATAGTGAGCTTGATCCTCTTTAGTCGGTTTTGACGGATAGCGATTCAGCTTAATTGTATTTCGGTTTTCTTTCCCGTATTGCTCGCTTTCACTAGCTTCTTTATTTTTCTGTTCATCAAGACTTTCTAAATGCTCGTATCGCTTTGGTCCGTTTGAGCTGACATTCCTTGAACGCTCGCCATCGCTTGGTCGCCTTCCTCAGTTTGACGCGCGCCATCACCAATTAAATTCGTTTTCGTTCCTTGCTCAAGTTCGAACTGCATAAAACTTTGGTTCCGGTCACTATTTTCATTTTCACGATGCCACGTCGAAAAGGTTTCACTAATGACTTCGTCGTCATCACTAATATCTTCTTCATCAGCATTATTTAAAGGATCAACACGCTTCAGCTCATCGACAACTTTTTCTTCCGTCATCGCTGCTTGATGTTGAATCGGATAAACGAAATAACGGTTAATCATATCAGAGTAGTCTTCTTCTAAAGCTTCTTTAACATGAAGGGTAATGTTCACGACATTTTTAGTCGAGCGCGCTTCATAAATCGATTGAAGTAAAGGTTGTAGCCGTTTTAACGTTTCACGTTGTTGATCATTTGCCTGGTCAAACGTTATAAAAGGTGATTCAGACGTAACCGTAAGAAAAATCATACAAAATAACTCATCAAGCGTATAACTACGGGTAATATTCGTATTAAGCTGAGTTTCAAAATAGTGACGGTAAGTGTTTAACCTTTGTCTAAACCAGTTGATCGTCCCGCGTCGTTCAGTGCGAATGATTTCTTCTAAGCGAACATCTTCTAAAATTGTAAACAACTGTTCACAAAAGTAGGGAAGAGGACCTTGCTGAGCTTCATGCTTCAACCTTTGCAACTCAGACACAGAGGTGTAGTGCATCGTGCCAATTGACCTTAATAAAATATCCGTCTTATAGCCAATCGAGCGCACTTGTTCATCACGATGATCCCAAAAGTGACTAGCGGTAATTTGTCTGTCATCAACATGAATTGTGGCACCGAAATGATAATCGAACTCTAAGTCTTCTTGTTTGGATAAAATCGTCACAAAATCTTTTAGTTCAGCTAAAAGTTGTGTATCTATGACTTTGTCGTTAAATTTCACTTAAGACACCTCATTCAAACAACGTACTAGCTAAATTATGGACGACTTCTTTTTCACGTTCATCTTCTAACTTATCGGCAATGGAGCGGGTAATCGCCCTTTTAGCTGGAATAATTGATGCTAAGTCACAAGCATCAAGCAAAGCACGAATACTAGCCGCGTCTTCAGATATTTTCCCTTGTTCAGCTGCTTCGATCAAATCTGCTGATAGTTGAATAAACTGCTTAATCAGCTGTTCATCTTCTAAATTTGTATTGTTTTCAATTAAGTGTCGAAGCTGCTGACCTTCAATGTAAGAAACATCAAAGACGATGAAACGGTTTTTCAACGCTTCGTTCAGCCGAGTCGTGCCGATATAACCTTCGTTAATCGCGGCAATGACAGTGAATCCTTCTTTTGCCTGGATGAGCTCGTTCGTAAGCGGATTCGTAACCGTTCGACGATAGTCTAGCGCGCCGTTAATTAAAGGTAACGTTTCTGGCTTAGCCATATTCACTTCATCAATATAAAGAAAATGGCCATGTTCCATCGACTGAACGAGTGGACCTGGGACAAAATTGATTTGCTGTTTACCGTTTTCATCATAATCTAACGTTTTAAACCCGAGAAAACTTTCAGCATCTAAATCGACTGAACAATTTACACTAAACATCGGTTGGTTAAACAAATTAGATAACGTTTCAGCAAGCTTCGTTTTACCAGAACCTGTTGGACCTTTTAGTAAAATGTTCTTCCCTTGTGCTAAAGCGACAATCGCATCTGTTAAAAGATCTACGTCATATGGAATATAACCACCATCAGGCTTTAAATGGTCAAATGATGTTTCTGTTTTATTTTGATATTGTGAGATCATTTTTTGGATCGTTTCAGGTAGGTTTGTCTCAATGTTGTTCAATCTAGTTCACTCCTTTAGTTCATCTACCCATAGTATCATGTAATATTGAAAGATTAAACTCACATAAAAACTCCCCCATGCGTGAACATGAGGGAGTAGGATGGTTAATATTTATTTTTGCATAATGTCATCGACTAAGCCGTAATTTTTAGCTTCTTCAGCAGACATGAAGTTGTCACGATCAGTGTCGCGCTCTACAACCTCATAAGGCTGACCAGTACGCTCTGATAAAACTTTGTTTAGCTTCTCGCGCATTTCAACGATACGCTTGGCATGAATTTGAATGTCAGAAGCTTGACCTTGAGTGCCGCCTAATGGTTGGTGGATCATCACTTCACTGTTTGGTAAAGCGTAACGCTTACCAGGCTCACCAGCTGCAAGTAGGAATGCTCCCATTGAAGCAGCCATACCAACACAAATTGTTGAAACGTTTGGCTTAATGAATTGCATCGTATCATAGATCGCCATACCAGCTGTAATTGAACCACCTGGAGAGTTGATGTATAATGAGATATCTTTATCAGGGTCTTCAGCAGCTAAGAATAACATTTGCGCAACAATTGAGTTTGCGATGTTATCATCAACCGGACCACCTAGCATGATAATACGGTCTTTTAATAGACGAGAGTAAATATCATAAGCACGTTCACCGCGATTAGTTTGTTCAATAACTGTAGGAATTAAGTTCATTTCACGTCACTCCTTATTACTTTTAATATTTTTTCTAATTTAATGATACATCTTTGGTCAATAAAGGTCAAACGAAAAACATAAACCTTTTACCATTTCCACTCTTCCCATTCACATGGTGATTTAAACATGTCATTCCATTGATAAAATGTTGAAATTTACAAAGTTAAACAGTATAATGACTAATGCGTCAGCACTTGATCATAGGCCCTCGTGGTGTAACGGATAACACACAAGATTCCGGTTCTTGCGATAGGGGTTCGATTCCCTTCGAGGGCGTAACTAAATCAATTAAGAGATAAGAAAACACACTGGTTAGTGAGCTGGCCAGTGTGTTTTGTAATATCATTCCACTCTCTCAATATCAGTAATAACAATCTCATCATTTCCATCATAACGATACTCTACTTGATAAATAATATTTTCATTATTCTCGTCATAGATCTCTAATACATTAGTAAAGTGAAAGCTATGTTCTCTAATATAACTACTCAATTCAGAAATTTCCCCAAAGTTGACTTCTTCATTGTGATCAACTTGTTCTCCATTAACTAACAAGTCTTCTAGCAGTTGACCTGAATTTTTTGTTTTATTAGTTTCTAAGTAAAATAGAATGGTTAGTGTTATAACAACTATTATTAATATGGTTATGACGATTGTGCTTTTTTTGATTAACATCTTTAGTCTCACTACCTTTTAAAATGCCCTTCTCCACTTCCATAATATACCAACCTCACTGGTCACTAAACCCCTCATAAATTCCATTGATGCTACTTTTACTTCGTATATGATAGAAAGTTCACCAACTAACTCTCTTTGCTCATAGATGTTTTTCTATTTAATTCATTCTTCACACTAGTCCTTCCAAAGCCACACTTGTGATCGTTAAGAAGATGGTTATTGAAAACTATATAAAACGCATTATGTGAAGTGTCAAAAAAAGTGGCTATTTGCCACATTATGCGTTTTTCAGGTTTAGGTTATTGAAAATACGTGAATATAAAGTACTATAAAGTTATAAGAAGTTTATGAGTAAAAAGTATTATAAAAACCCCAAACTTCGATAATGGCAAACTTACTGAAAAGTAAGGACGCAAAGCCACGGGTCTAAAGTCATGATTGACTATGATCGCCGGGTTACCGAAAAGAATGGTAAAACTGTGGCTATCTAAGTTTCTTTGCTACAGTGACCCACCAGACTTTTTGGTGGGTATTTTTTTAACTAAAGAAAACTTGAACAGAAAGGCTGAGGGCTATGAAGAGTCTTATTACAAGGTTTAAAAAAGATACGATTAAAATAAATAAAAACACGATATCAGCGTCATTAAGCTCCGTACCAATTGATTCTTATTCGATCATGAAGGAAAGAGCTATTATTGCATGGATTGTTTATCATCTGTCAGAGCTATTTTCTATTAATGATCATGATAAGGAAAAGTTATTTAATCATGCATTCAATATAGATGATGAACGTGAAGTTGAAGATCAGACCGTTAAATATTTAATAAAATTAGCTGAAACAGGTGTCAAGTGGATTAAGCAAGGTGAGGATATTGAAGAAAGAATAAGTGAATTACAAAGCATTCCTCAGGAGCATAAAGAACTGTTTATCCAACTATTGAAAGAAGTGGAAGGTAGTAGTTCAATCAGTCCAGAACCAAAATCAGAAGATAACTGGGAAGTGTATAAAGATGTAATTTATTCGGCTACCAATGGTTCGCTCGTGTTAATTAATAAGAGCCAAGTTGGCCATCTAAAGAAAGGTAAACTACTATGTGAAGTCAGTATTACAAGTAAAGAAGACCTTCCAAAGGCTAGAAGTTTAGCAAAACAAGTGTTTGAGAACGAAGGGTACAAAGTATCTGAAATGATGACACATAGTTTATTAATTTCTGAAGCAGTTACGAACGTTTTGAAGCATGCATTACATGGACGGCTACTAATTTACAAAGACGGTGTTCAACTGAGGTTTGTAGTAGAAGATGAAGGACCAGGTTTTCCATTAAAGCAACTACCAAAAATGGTTTTAATGTCTGGTTATTCAACTAAAAGATCTTTAGGTCAAGGGTTTACTCTAATGATGAAACTGGCAGATCGCATATTTTTAGAAACGTCTTCCACTGGTTCAACAGTCATTATTGAAGCTATTAGAGGTCAAGCCCAAGAGAATCAAGATGAATTAAGAGTAGGTGAGGCACAATGAATGACCTTATAAGGGTTGAGAAACAATTGCAAGGTGAAATCTGTACTTTATATGTTAATGGAGTTTTAGATTATTCAACGATGGACCCTTTTGACAAGGAAATTCGTTCAATAGACTGCAATATTAGACAAGTTGTTGTGAATTTCGAGAATCTTAGTTTCATAGATTCTACAGGGCTTGGTTCAATTGTTAATTTAGTTCATGAAGCAAGTGATAAACAGTTTAATGTATTTCTGGAAGGTATAAACGAAGAAATAAATGATTTATTTGAAACAGTGGGTGTTTATAAAATAATTGAGTCACTTCAAGAGGTTGGTGAGTAGTTTTGTACAGAAGACATTTTTCATTAGAAAATGACGGTTCAGCAAATGATCGTGAAACGAAAACGTTAGAACGTGAAATAAAGCTAGCACGAAATATTCAAACACAACTATTAAATGGTCATGAGCCTACGGTCGAGAATAGTTCAGTTACGGGTCTGTCAATTCCTGCTAGGTTAATAGGGGGAGATTATTATGACTTTTACGTTCTTCCTAATGGTAAGTTAAGAATAATTATCGGCGATGTAATGGGTAAAGGAATCCCTGCGGCAATGCTTATGATTTTAACACGTGGTGCATTTCGAAGTGCTGCTGAAAGTACTAAAGGGCCAGGCGAAACATTAACAGCTATGAATAGTGCAATGTATGAAGACCTTCGAAAATTAAGTTCATTTGTAACGGTCTTATGTGCAGATTGGGATCCAGCTACGAAAGAATTAACATACGCGAATGCTGGTCACACATTACCAATCATTGTACATCCTGAAAATCTATTGGGAGACCCTCCTAAAGCTAAGGGTGTCATGTTAGGTGGGTTACCTAACACGGTGTATAAAGAAGAATCCTTATATTTAAAAGAAGAGGACTTAGTCTGTTTTTACACAGATGGAATTACCGAAGCACAAAATAAAGCTGGTGAATTGTATCGATTAGATCGTTTAAATGATTGTTTATTGAGCAACTGCAATCAAGGAATAGACGTTAAAGACATAGAAGAGTGTATAACTCGTTCAATTAGTGAATTTACAGGTGATTGCGCACAAAGAGATGACATTACTATGGTGCTATTAAAGGTTAATCATGATCAGACGGATATTACGAGTTATAATTCTCCGGTAATATAACCTTAAGAAGAGGTGAGGTCAATGCAAGAAATTGTTTCTAAGGGGAAGAGTTTAGATGAAGCAGTGCAAAATGGGCTAAATTTACTTAATACCTCTAAAGAACAAGTCAACATTGAAATCATACAAACGGACACATCGGGGTTTTTCGGCGTTGGCAAGAAGCCAGCAATCGTCAAATTGACGTTAAATAATCAAAATTCGGTTACTCAAAATCAAGAGATGTCGCATTTTAACTTAGAAGATTGGGTTGAAACCCTATCCGAAGAAATAACAACTTATGAAAAAGACGGAATAGCTCAACCACAAGAAAATGTTATAAAAGAAGATGCTCTAAAAGGTAAAGCATGGATTGAAGACGGTAAGATTGGTGTAAAAAACTCATCTGAACGATATCCGTCTGTTTCAATTAGTACTGATGTCTTTCTTATTAAAAACGGTGAAGAGATAACTAATCAAAATACGATTTTGACTGAAGAAGATGAAGTTAAAATAAAAGTTGAAGAGCCAATAATAAAGGAAACAGATTGGAACATCAAAGTTGAAGAACAAGGTTTAAAGGTTACTTTAAATGTACAACCGGGACAAACAATTTATAAACATATTGTAGATCAAGAACCAAATGAACATGTTGAGTTAATGGCAGAAGAAACTATTGAAAAAACGAACACACTTAAACTTGAAGACATTATGTTAAAACTAAAGGAATTTGGCGTTATATACGGGGTTGACCAAGATGAAATTAGTCTAGCGACCGAAACTTTAGAAGAAAGTACTTTTGTCATTGCAACTGGCCGAGAACCACAACTAGGTGAAGATGGTTGGGTGGAGTATAAAGTTGAGACTAGCTCAAAGAAAACATTAGTCGAGAATGAGGATGGCACTATTGATTTTAGAGAGTCAAAGTCCATACCATCAGTTGAAAAAGGTGAGATACTAGCCAAAATCCACTTACCGAAACTAGGTATCCCCGGTCTTAATGTTATGAATCAACCATTACCCGCTAAACAGTCTCACCCTGTTGTTGTGAAGACAGGAAACGGTGTGATTGAAGTTGAGAACCAACTTGTAGCAACTGAGTCAGGAAGACCATCAATAGAGACAAGAGGATTACTTATGAAGGCATCAATTATACCTAAGTTAACTCATCACGAAAATGTAAACTTATCTTCTGGCAATATTAAATTTAATGGTGATGTTGAAGTTATAGGTGAAGTTGAAGAGAATATGACAGTTGATGCAGAAGGTGATCTGTTCATTCATCAATCCGTAAGCTATGCGTCATTAACAACTTTAAGTTCAATTTTAGTTAAAGGAAATATAACAAGTTCTACTTTAGAAGCTGGGAAGCACAATATGTTAATTATTGAATTGGGTCACATATTAAGAAACTTACATCAGCAACTAGGAAAGATGTTAATAGTTATAGAACAATTAACTAAAACGTCAGCTTTTAAATCAAGTGACTTTTCAATAAATGGGTTGCAGCCATTAATAAAAATATTGTTAGAAAAAAGATTCAAAGGTTTTTACACTCAAGCAAAACAGTATAAAGATATTGTAAGTAAAGGTGAGTCGAACCTTGATGAAGAATGGCGTCGATTAGCTATTGATCTTAATCAAACATTTTTATCACTATCTAATAAAATTATAAAAATGGAACATTTAAACCGTATTATGATGTCTATGAAAGAGCTAGCTGATATAAGTGATATACCCGTTGAACCGAATGCGCAAATTACCATTTCAGAAGCACACAATAGTAGCCTTTATTGTAGCGGAAATATCAGTGTAATTGGTAAAGGGTGCATTAACAGTAAAGTGCATGCAGGTGGTCATTTACACATAAAAGGTATATTAAGAGGTGGAGAAATTTATGGAAGGTTAGGGGTTACAATCAATGAAGTCGGATCGAGAAGTGGTACTAAAACACTTATTTCTGTACCAGCTGATCAAACGATATTCATTAACAAAGCCCTAGAGGGTACTATTTTAAAAGTGGGGTCTGTTTCTTATAAAGTGAACGATACAATGGACAATGTAATAGTTAAGTTAAATCATAATGACGAGATTGTAATTGAACCGTACGGAAAGGAGCAGTCTTATGCTTGAGTTTACATTTATTGAAGAGGATGACGCTTTGCAAGTTTGGTTAAAAGGTGATTTAGATATAGAAGGTACTGAAGTGGTAGATGAGCAGTTGTTACCTAAAATCACGAGTTATTCAAAAGTGAACATTGACTTTAAGGAAGTCCCATTTGTTGATTCTTCGGGAATGGGTCTGTTAATTAATATGGTAGATGAAATAAAGAATACTGGTAATACAGTTACGATATCCAATGTTCGTGATGAGGTATATGAAGTGTTTGAGCTATTACAGCTATCAGAAATCATAGGCGAAGAAGTGTTTGTCTAATCATAAAAAGTAAGAAGGTGAGGTTATGGAACCTAAACATGATCGAGGGTATACGAATTTTGTTTCTATTTCCGCTCAAGAGAAAAATGAGCTTCTTTATAAGAATCACTATTTATTCAGTTTAATAATGATAATTGCCTTGTCTAGTATGGTTGTTAGTATATTTATAATTTAATAGAGAACACCCTTTCTACCCTAATTATAATTTAGGGTAGTTTTTTTGATAGATAATATTCAGAATAATATAAAGTTTGTTTAATGTGTTTTATACAAATTAAACACGGGTATAGCTTAGTAGAAGGAAAAAGGGGATGAGATTGTTGTGAGCAAGAAGTTAATTATAATACTGGTTATCACAGTCATCGGTGGGTTACTGCCAACATTTATTAGCAGCTTTATATTGTCTTTAGATCGAATGACAAAGTTGATGTTTGATTTGTTCTTTTCATTACTTATAATTGGTCCGATCATTTTATACCTCTTTTTTACATTGCAAAAAAGAGAAGAAGAATCCGTTAATCTTATTAATTATATTCCGGATGGAGTGGTGATTCAAAAAGATCAAAAAATTGTAGGCGCTAATGAACGAAGTATTAAAATGTTAGGTGGCAAGAACGAGAACGACATTATAGGAAAATCAGTTTATGAATTCATTAACCAAGGTGATGAAAAAAGTTTAGCGACACATAATAAACTGGTCAGTAATAATAATGAACCACCCAAATTTTTTGAACAAACATTAGTGAATTTACAAGGTGAAGAAATTGAAGTAGAAGTAACAGGTGTCCCAATTGTTTATAAAGGTGAAAAATGTATATTAACGATTGACCGAGATGTTACTGAGAAGAAGATTTATGAACGAGAACTTCAAGAAGTACAAGCTAAATATGAATTGATTACTGATAATATGCATGATTTCATCGCCGTAATTAGTTCCAAAGGCGTTATAGAATATGCATCACCGTCTCATGAAAGGTTACTAGGCTATCAAATTGATGAAAGTCAAAATAATTTCATTCTAGATTCGATCCACCCAAATGATCAAGCTGATTTTAAAAAAGTGCTGGAAGAAGTGTTATTAACTTCAGACTTGAATTCAGGAAAAAGAATTGATTGTCGTCTTAATGATCATGAGAATGAAACGTGGTTAGAAGTAGAAATGATTAAAGTTTTTAATGAAAACCAGGATGACCAAGTCTTAATCATTTCACGAGAAATTTCTGAACGTAAAGCATTAGAGGATAAATTGAAGTTAATGGCTTATTACGATGATCTAACTAATTTACCGAATAGAAAAATGCTAGAAACTTCTTTGAAAAGTTCTTTATCACGTGCTAGAAGGTTCGAGCACAATATAATAGTTATGTTTATTGATCTTAATGGTTTTAAAGAAATAAATGATCAACATGGACATGATGCTGGTGACCGAATACTAGAAATTGTAGCAGAACGATTTTTGAATTGTGTTCGCGAAGAAGATGTTGTTGCTAGGTTAGGTGGGGATGAATTTGTCATTTTCTTAGAAGAAACAGGTGACATGGAAATAGAAAGTGTAGTGCAACGACTCCATAATCATATCTCAAAGCCTATAACAATTGGGCAGGAGGAAGTACAAGTTTCTCCAAGTATCGGAGTGAGTACCTACCCCGACCATGGCGATCATGTTGAAGACCTACTAAATAAAGCGGACCATGCAATGTATTATGCTAAACATGACAAAAAAGAGTTGTACCAAGTATATCACGAGGAATTACCAGAGATACAAGATATAGGTAAAAATCCTATCTCTAAGCTTTTTAACCAACTTATGAAGTAAGGATATGACATTCTAGGTTAACCTAGAATGTCACCTTAAAGGTCTTCTAATGGACAGGGCCTAGCTAATAAAAAACCTTGTCCTAACTTAATTCCTAATTCTCTTGCTTTAAAAAATTGTTCTGGTGTTTCAATACCTTCTAAAACAATGTTTGATTTAATTTTTTCACAATAAGTAACCATCGATTTGAGCATTTCTTGTTTGTGTGTCGAGTATTCAATTTCATCAGCAAAGAATTTGTCCATCTTTATATATGAGGGTTCAATTTCAATGACTGTCTGAATAGAGCCATACCCTTTACCGAAGTCGTCGACAGCGATGTGGAATCCTTCTTCCTTTAAATTAGAAGCGGCATTGTGTAAGGAGTAATGGTCTGTTATAAGCTCTTCTTCATTAATTTCAAAAACGATGTTTGATGCAGAAATTGATGTCTGTTCAATAAGATTTTTCATCGTTTTTACAAAGTCATCATGTATAAGAGTAGATGGATAGACATTGATAAATAGATGATCGGGAATTTGTCCCTGGATTGAGTTTAAATGAATGTCCGTTATTGCTTTTGAAATAGAAGTTGTCTCTAACTCATAAAGTTTATTAAGCTCTTTTGCTTTTTGGAAAGCACGTTGTGGATTTGAAAAAAGACTAGAGCGAAAAAGTATCTCGACTCCAAATGGTTTAAAGTCATTTAAGTTATATAACAATTGATAATGGTGGCTGAACATTTCATTTTTGATCGTTTTAGATAGATGATTGTTCATTGTGTCTCACTCATTTCTAATTTGTTTATTTAGTATTTTGAAGTTTTGCAATTCTAATTATTGTTATTATAGCAACATTTATGTAGTGTAAATCAATAGTATTAGGTTAAAAGACTTATAGCGTGGCAACTAGCCACATCGCCTGAATCTTCCTGTACAATCGAAGTTCATATTTAGTTATTAAATAACATGAAAAAATAAACAACATTTACCATATATATTTTGTTTTAAATATGTTTAAATCGCTTATAAGTTAGGTGATTGGGGTCGATGACCTTTAGTTGTTTGTAAAATTATTGAGGTGGAAAATTAATGAAAAGAGAGTGGTTAATCCATAAACGTAAGAGTCGAAAAATAACCCAGGAAAAAGTAGCAAAATTAGCATTCATCGACCGAGGATATTACTCACAAATCGAAACAGGAAAGCGCAACCCAAGTCCTGAGGTCGCTTATAATATAGCAAAAGCATTAGATTTTGATCCAATGAAATTCTTTCAAGTTCAACAACTTGATCATGAACAACAGCCGTATACGATATCGAATCGTTTTAAAAACTTAAAGAACGGTAAAGCCATTTACTTGTATCAAGAAAAAGAGATCTACTATTATAACCTTTTGACCTTTATAATTAAAGGGATTGAAAAAGGGAGCTATTGTTATGTAGTTGATTATTATGAAGAAATAGAAATTATCCAAGATAAGCTTTTAGCTATTTTACCAGAAGAAGATATAAAACGTTATGTTCATTTTGTAGACAAGTCTTATATGGTACGGCTTAGCCTACAAGAAGCTGTCGATCATTTTAAAGAGTTATTAAGTCAGTATAGCGAGCAAGATTTAATTCGAATTTGGTCTCCTAAAGATGTTACAGAGACCTTTGCAAATGAAGAAAAAGATTTAGTAAATATCGGAGAAGGTTTATTAGGGAAGCAAATATTATATGTTAGTGCGCTTGACTCATCAGTTATTTCAGCAAGTGAGCATATTAATATGATGAGACATTTTCATTATATTATGACTGATTTGGAATTAGTTGAATCACCTCTTTACGACCCTAATAATAAAACAGTTTTACCTTCCCTTTTCATACAAGAGAATATATAATTAATAGTGTTAAGTAAATCGGAAAATCAAGGGGACATTTATGAACAATTCAATTCAGTTGACGAAACACGTGGAAGTACCAAAGGGAGCACACATTTTTTTTTATGAGTGTGAGGAGGATTATGTTAATAACTTATTGGCATACGCAAAAGCTGGTGTTGAGCACGATCAGCATGTATTAATAATAGAAAACCCAGCTATTTATGAAACATTTAAAGTACATGCAGAAGAGACTTTTACTGAAGAAGAGTTAACTAAATTGCATTTTCACGACAACAAGGAGTTCTATTTTTATAATGAAGGATTTCACATTCATAATATTGTAAAAAAATTCGGTGAAATTTTAACACCTTTATTTGATAAGGGGCTTACTGTACGTACATGGGCTAATGTTGTTTGGAAAGATGAAGATTATATTTTTCAGGAGATTATAGATTTTGAGAATCAAGCTAATCATAGCGTTGGTGAAATGGAATTAGTTTCAGTATGTGCGTATCCAGGAGAGAAAGTGCCCGCCAATATTCAAACTGAACTTATGAAAACTCACGAGTACTTAATGACAGATACAGAGTTTGTAAGGTCATCTTTTTATTATTCAACAACTTAAAATTCCTTAGTTGGAACGTCTAATAAAACTAAACCTCATCTGAACAGTGAAAGGTTGGTCTACATGAGCAAGAAAAAAACCATCATCTACTTCTACACGAAAAACAACTGCAAACTTTGCGAGGACGTCAAACAACTACTGCAAATTTTACAAATGAATTATCAGTTCACGATTGTTGAGCAAAACATTTATAAAAATGATGATCTGTTAGAGAAGTACTTTTTACACATTCCAGTTGTAAAAGCAGGTGACATGGAGATCTCGGCTGAAGAGATTTCGTTTGCGACGTTAGAGCAATTTTTACAAGAACATTTAACTTAAATGTTTGCTAAATGTTCTTGTTTTTGCTAATCTTTATGTAGAATATTTTTTTGACTTAGGTGGGACGTTTTGTGACTAACCAATGGTCGTTAAATGTCCGTGAATAGTTGTCGTCTGTTTGAACACGCTTTGTCTTAAATAAGTGTGACTGTCTTGTGGGAAGGTGATGTGTCTTTGCATCGAATATTTGAATTTCAACAAAAGTTAGTTCCGGACTTATTACGTAAAATGGATGCTCGTTATAACGTTTTAAAGGCGATTACAGATACTGAGCCTCTTGGACGTCGAGCTTTAGCAGAACGACTCGATAAAACGGAACGTCAAATTCGTAGTGAAATAGAATTTTTAGATGAACATGATTTAGTGAAAGTCACTTCAAGAGGGATGTACGTCACATCTGAAGGCAAAGGGATTATCGATAGCTATCACCAAATGTTAAAAGAAGGTTCAGACTTAAATTATATGGAAAGACAACTCGTTCAAAAACTGCCTGTTAATCAAGTTAAAGTTGTACCTGGAGATGCCGATCAATCAAAAGAAGTTAAGCAACTATTAGGTAAAGAAGCGGCTACTCTATTAATTGATTCATTCAAAGAGGAATCTGTCGTTACAGTAACGGGTGGTTCAACGATGGCAGCTGTTGCTGATCATATGCAACCTGTTGATCAGACGCGTCCACTATTTGTCCCAGCAAGAGGTGGGCTTGGTGATTTGCATGAATATCAAGCCAATTCGATTTGCGTCAAAATGGCGGACAATGCGAATGGCCAGTATCGCCTATTATATGTCCCAGATTCGATCGGCGAAGAATTACACGCAAAAATGCAAGAAGAACCATCGATTTTAGAAGTGTTGGATTTAATGAATCAAGCTGACTTTGTCATTCACGGCATTGGTGATGCCTTAACGATGGCGAAAAGGCGCAAAACGTCTGAATCGACGTTCGAAAAAATTGTCGAAAATAATGCTGTTGGGGAATCTTTTGGTTATTACTTCGACAAAAACGGGAAAACTGTACACAGAGTCAATTCGATTGGGTTATCTCTGGATCAGTTAAAAGGAAAGAGTCAGTTTATAACCGTTGCAGGCGGTTACTCAAAGCGCGATGCCATTTCAGCTTATTTGAAGTGGGGAGAAAGTGATGTATTAGTGATTGATGAAGCAATTGCTCGTCATTTACTTCAATAATATATAAATTATAAGTTAATTATAGGAGGCATTTTTTATGACAGTAAAATTAGGAATTAACGGTTTTGGAAGAATAGGTCGACGCGTATTCCGTGCGGCTCTTAATAACGACAATGTTGAAGTGGTTGCGATTAACGACTTAACAGATGCAAACATGCTAGCACATTTACTTAAGTATGACTCAGTACATGGTCAACTACCTGAAGAAGTAGAAGTTAAAGGTGACAACATTGTAGTAGGTGGCAAAGAGATCAACGTTATGTCTGAGCGTGACCCTGCTAACTTAGGTTGGGGAGACCAAGGCGTTGAGATTGTTATTGAATCAACAGGACTATTTACGAAGCGTGAAGATGCGCAAAAGCACGTTGATGCAGGCGCGAAAAAAGTGATCATCTCGGCTCCAGCTAAGCAAGAAGACTTAACAGTTGTAATGGGTGTAAACCATGAAGATTACAACAAGGACGAGCACACAATCGTTTCAAACGCTTCTTGTACAACAAACTGCTTAGCGCCAGTTGCGAAAGTGTTAAGCGACAAGTTTGGACTTAACCGCGGTATTATGACGACAGTACACGCTTACACAAACGATCAACAAATTTTAGACTTACCACACAAAGACTACCGTCGTGCGCGTGCTGCAGGTGAGAACATTATTCCAACATCAACAGGTGCTGCAGAAGTAGTCGGTAAAGTACTTCCAGAAGTTGATGGTAAGTTAACAGGTATGGCAATGCGTGTACCAACACCAAACGTATCTCTAGTTGACTTAACAGCGGAACTAGACAAAGATGTAACGGTTGAAGAATTAAACGAAGCACTAAGATCGTCAGCTGAAGGTGAACTAAAAGGAATTCTTGGATATAGTGATTTACAATTAGTATCAACTGACTACAACGGCGACCCACATTCTTCTGTAATTGATGGTGATTCAACATTAGTTATGGAAAATAACATGGTTAAAGTAGTATCTTGGTACGACAATGAGTCTGGCTACTCCAACCGTTGTGTTGATTTAGCTGTTTATATGGCAGAGCAAGGCCTATAAAAAATTGAAGGTTCATGACGAATCTTTAGTTTCATTATTGAAGGACTTGTTCTAAAATAGGAGGAGGGACTGATTATGTCCCTCCTTAAATTTAGCGTTGGAGGTATTCGAGTGAAACGAAAAATGAATTTACGAGATGTTGAATTACAAGGTAAACGTGTATTTTGTCGTGTAGATTTTAACGTACCGATGTCAAAAGGTGAAATCTCAGATGATACACGCATTCAAGCAGCACTACCAACGATTATGTACTTAATTCAAAATGGTGCAAAAGTGATATTAGCAAGCCATTTAGGTCGACCGGATGGACAGCCTGATGATGAGCTTCGCTTAGATCCAATTGCACAACATTTAAGCAATTACTTAGAACAACCTGTTTTCAAAACAGATGATGTATATAGTGAAGATGTCGAAAACGCTGTTAGTGAACTAGAAAATGGTGACGTTTTATTACTAGAAAACGTGCGTTTCGAACCAGGTGAGAAGAAAAACGATGAAACGTTAGCGAAACAATTTGCTTCTTTAGTAGATGTATTTGTTAATGATGCTTTTGGAGCAGCGCACCGTGCTCATGCTTCAACAGAAGGTATTGCTCACCATGTTCCTGTAGCTGTTTCAGGCTATTTATTAGAAAAAGAAATCGAAGTATTAGGTAAAGCGTTAGATAATCCAGACCGTCCTTTTACAGCGATTATCGGTGGAGCGAAGGTTAAAGATAAGATTGGTGTCATTGACCATTTACTTGATCGTGTCGACCATTTATTAATCGGTGGCGGATTATCTTATACGTTTATTAAAGCGTTAGGTCATGAAGTCGGTAAGTCTTTACTTGAAGAAGACAAAATCGACTTAGCGAAAGGTTTTATCGACAAAGCAGCTGAAAAAGGTGTATCCATTCATTTACCAGTTGATGTAACAGTAGCGGATGACTTCGCTCGTGATGCTAATACGAAAGTCGTACCGATTGAAGAAATTCCAAGTGATTGGGAAGGTTTAGACATTGGTACTAACACAGTTGAAAACTTTAGCCAAATTATTAAAGATTCTAAGCTCGTTATTTGGAATGGGCCAATGGGTGTATTCGAATATGAAATTTTCGCCAATGGGACGAAAAGTGTTGCTAAAGCTTTAGCTGAAACAGAAGGATTCACTGTTATTGGTGGGGGCGATTCTGCTTCTGCGGTTGAGAAGTTTGATTATGCTGAACAGATGGACCACATCTCAACAGGTGGTGGTGCATCATTAGAGTTTATGGAAGGTAAAGTCTTACCAGGTGTTGCAGCACTTAATGAATTAGACGAAGAGGTGAAATAAATGCGTAAACCAATTATTGCAGGAAACTGGAAGATGCATAAGTTAGCTGGAGAAGGCGCTAGATTTTTAATGGATTTGCGTGAGAAATTACCAGAAGCAGAGAAGGTTGACACAGTCGTCTGTTCACCTTATATTCATCTACCATTACTAACAGAAGCAGCGCGTGACTTCCCTGTTTCAGTTGGCGCTCAAAACATGCACTTTGAAGATAGCGGTGCTTTTACAGGTGAAGTAAGTCCTGAAATGTTAAAAGATATTCTAGTGGAGTATGTCATCATCGGTCATTCAGAACGTCGTGAAATGTTCGGTGAGACGGATGAATCGGTTAATAAGAAAACGAAAGCAGCATTCAACCATGAACTAACCCCGATTGTTTGTGTTGGTGAGTCGTTAGAACAACGTGAAAACAATGAGACATTCACATTTGTTGAACAGCAAGTTAAAAATGGGTTAGATGGATTAACTGAAGAGCAGTTAAAGCAAGTTGTCATTGCTTATGAGCCTATTTGGGCAATTGGTACGGGTAAAACAGCTACGAGTGAAGAAGCGAATGACGTATGTACTCACATTCGCCAAGTGTTGAAAGATACTTATTCAGAAGACGTCGCCCAAGCTGTACGTATTCAGTATGGCGGTAGTGTTAAGCCAGCGAACATTGATGAACTACTTAGCATGTCTGATATTGATGGTGCATTAGTCGGTGGCGCTAGCTTAGAAGAAGATTCATTCTTAAAGTTAGTGGAGGCTGGTGCGAATGCCTAACCAACCAATCACAGCCTTGATCATCTTAGACGGTTATGCTATTCGTGATGAAGCGTTTGGTAATGCGATTAAACAAGCGCATACAGAGAATTTTGACCGTTATTGGACTCAGTACCCAAATACTTCATTAAAAGCATCAGGTGAAGCAGTCGGCTTACCTGAAGGGCAAATGGGTAACTCAGAAGTCGGCCATTTAAACATTGGTGCAGGTCGCGTTGTTTATCAAAACTTAACGCGCATTAATTTAGCGATTAAAAATCGTGAGTTTCATCAAAATGAAAGCTTAAAAAACGCAGCTAATCACGTAAAAGAAACAAATGGCGCTTGGCACATTTTCGGCTTGTTATCTGACGGTGGTGTTCACAGTCATGAACAACACATCCATGCGATGTTAGAGACGGCTAAAGAACAAGGTGTACAAGATGTTTATGTTCACGCCTTTTTAGACGGTCGTGATGTCGGTCCGAAGACGGCTGTAACGTACTTAAAGCGTTTAGATGAAAAGATGAATGAGATCGGTGTTGGGAAACTTGCAACCGTTTCAGGGCGTTATTATGCAATGGATCGTGATAAGCGTTGGGAACGTGTTGAAAAAGCGTTTCGTGCCATACGAACAGGTGACGCTCCTAGAGTTAAACATGCTGTAAAAGCGGTTGAAGCATCTTATAATGAAGATGTCGTTGATGAATTTGTTGAACCTTTCGTATTAAGCGAAGATGGTGAAACACCGGTTGCGCCAGTTAATGATGGAGATGCGATTTTATTTGCGAATTTCCGTCCTGACCGTGCACAACAATTGACGGATGTGTTTGTTAATAATCGCTTGCAAGACTTTGAAGGTGAATATGATCCAATTGAACGTATTCATATGGTGACGATGACGCAATATAGTGAAGAGCTAGATGTCGATGTCGCTTATCCACCGAATACACCTGAAGATACGATTGGTGAAGTCATTTCTAAAAATCGATTAACCCAACTTCGTATCGCCGAAACGGAAAAGTACCCACATGTGACTTATTTCATGAATGGTGGTTTAGAGCAAACTTTTGAAGGTGAAGATCGCATTTTAATCGATTCACCGAAAGTGGCTACTTATGACTTAAAACCTGAAATGAGTGCATACGAAGTGACAGATGCATTGCTTGAGAGGTTCAATCAGGATCCACCAAACTTAACAATTTTAAACTTTGCAAATCCTGATATGGTTGGACACTCAGGTAAACTACAACCGACAATTGAAGCGGTTGAAGCAGTAGACAAATGTTTAGGTAAAGTAGTTGATCGAATCATTGAACTCGGTGGTACAGCCATTATTACGGCAGACCATGGTAATTCAGATGAAGTGTTAAATGAAGATGGAAGCCCAATGACTGCTCATACGGTTAATCCAGTTCCAGTCATTGTAACGAAAGAAGGAGTAGAGCTACGTGAGGATGGGGTCTTAGGCGACCTTGCCCCGACAGCTTTACAGTTATTAAATATTGAACAACCAGAAGCAATGACAGGACAGTCATTAATCAATAAGTAAATCAATCTAAGGAGTGAAGACAATGCCTTACATTTTAGATGTGTACGCACGTGAAGTGTTAGACTCAAGAGGTAATCCAACAGTAGAAGTAGAAGTAACAACAGAATCAGGTGCATTCGGTAAAGCTATGGTTCCAAGCGGTGCTTCAACAGGTGAATATGAAGCCGTTGAATTACGCGACGGTGACAAAGGCCGTTACTTAGGTAAGGGTGTCGAAACAGCAGTAGAAAACGTAAATGAAATTATCGCACCAGAATTAGTTGGTTTTGATGCAACAGAACAACTAATTATTGACCAAGCGTTAATTGAATTAGATGGTACAGAAAACAAAGGCCGCCTAGGTGCAAACGCAATTTTAGGTGTATCAATGGCTGTCGCTCATGCAGCAGCTGACTTTAGTGGCACACCATTATACAAATATTTAGGTGGTTTCTCTGCTCATACACTACCAACACCGATGATGAACATTTTAAACGGTGGAGAGCATGCTGATAACAATGTGGATATCCAAGAGTTCATGATTATGCCTGTTACTGCACCGACATTTAAAGAAGCACTTCGTCAAGGTGCGGAAATTTTCCACGCGCTTAAGAAAGTACTAAAAGACAAAGGCTATAACACAGCAGTTGGTGACGAAGGTGGCTTTGCGCCGAACTTAAAGTCTAATGAGGAAGCGTTAGAAACAATTGTTGAAGCTGTAGAAGCAGCTGGATATACAATTGATCAAGACATTAAGCTAGCGATGGACGTTGCTGCTTCAGAAATTTACAAAGACGGTAAGTACGAGCTAAAAGGTGAAGGTGTTACGCGTACGGCTGAAGAAATGGTTAACTGGTATGAAGAGCTAGTTAATAAATTCCCAATTGTAAGTATTGAAGACGGCTTAGATGAAAATGACTGGGACGGCTTTAAACTACTAACAGAACGTATCGGTGATCGTGTTCAGTTAGTAGGAGATGACTTATTCGTAACAAACACGAAGAAGTTAGAAGAAGGTATCGAAAAAGGAATCGGTAACTCGATTCTAATTAAAGTGAACCAAATCGGTACGTTAACTGAAACGTTTGAAGCAATTGAAATGGCAAAACGTGCAGGCTATACAGCCGTAATCTCTCACCGTTCGGGTGAAACTGAAGATGCAACCATTGCTGATATTGCTGTTGCGACAAATGCAGGGCAAATTAAGACAGGGGCTCCATCACGTACAGATCGTGTCGCTAAATATAATCAATTACTACGTATTGAAGACGACTTAATGACAACAGCGTTTTATGCTGGACAAACAGCATTTTACAACTTAAAATAACTTAATGATTTGATTGAGTTTGATCCCTAGGATGTTCAATTCTAGGGATTAATTTTTTCCAATTGTTAAAACTAATTCCCAAATAAGCATTTCCATTATATAATCATAAACACAGAAAAAACTATTTTATAAATTAGAAAGCGATCACATAGCAATATAGTAACTTTCTTAGGGGGGAATATAGATGAAAGGTAACTTAACGAAACACATTATCATCGCGTTAGTTTTAGGTTTGGCTGTTGGTCTTGGTATGAATGTCTTTTTACCAGACTTATTTGAGCCAGTCGACACGTATTTATTTGCACCATTAGGAGATATTTTCTTACGCCTCATTCAAATGATGGTAGTACCTATTGTATTTATATCAATTGTCCTAGGTACAGCTGGTCTAGGTGATCCTAAAAAGTTAGGAAGAATTGGTGGTAAGACAGTTGGTTTCTTCTTAATTTCAACAACGATTGCTTTGACACTTGCGATGTCAGTCGCTTTAGTCGTACAACCTGGTGAACCAGGCATTATTGATATTGTTGAAGCAGAAGGCGGTTTTGAAGCGGAAGAAGCACCTTCTGTTGTTGATACACTAGTGAATATTATTCCGACTAACCCTATCGATGCAATGGTTCAAGGTGAAATGTTACAAATCATCTTTTTCTCTATATTCGTCGGTTTTGGTTTAGCGTTATTAAGTAAGAAGACAGACCGTATACACAAACTATTTGAGCAAGCATTTGAGCTAGTGATGTTCTTGATCACAATCATTATGTATACAGCGCCATTTGGTGCATTTGGTTTAATTGCATCAGCTGTTGGTGGAGCAGGAATCGATGCTATTGGTGCAATGGCTGAATACTTCTTCGTTGTGCTATTTGTCTTATTATTACATGCTGTAATCACATATGGAGCTGTTGTAAAATTCTTAGCCAAGAAAAACCCAATCTGGTTCTTTAAAAACTTTGCACCAGTTATGAGTGTTGCCTTTGGTACGGCAAGTAGTGGTGCAACACTACCAGTATCGATGAGCACAGCTCAGAAACGTTTAGGTGTACGTGAATCGGTTAGTGGTTTCGTACAACCAATTGGTGCGACAATTAATATGGACGGAACTGCAATCATGCAAGGTGTCGCAACGGTGTTTATCGCTCAAGTTTACGCCCAAAGCTTAACATTTACTGAAATGATTACAGTCGTGTTAATTGCGGTGTTAGCTTCAATTGGTACTGCAGGTGTTCCAGGTGTCGGTCTGATTATGCTAGCCATGGTATTAGACCAAGTCGGTTTACCAGTAGAAGCAATTGGCTTAATTTTAGGTGTCGACCGTCTACTTGATATGACACGTACTGCAGTTAACGTTACAGGTGATGCAGCTTGTGCGTTATGGGTGAATGAAACAGAAGAAGATACAGAAGAAGACGATCGACCTTCTGTTAGTCAAAGCTAATAGATTAGCTATTTAGTTAAAATTAGCTTGAAATTGTTCTGAAAAGTGTGCTACATTAATGTTATGGAATTGTGCGTACGCAATAGGAGGTCATAGCTATGTATGGAGTTCTAGCTACTATTTTATTTCTTAATACGATTGCGTTAATTACGGTTGTATTACTTCAACAAGGTAAGAGTGCTGGTTTATCTGGAGCGATTTCAGGTGGAGCTGAACATCTTTTCGGAAAACAGAAAGCACGTGGCATGGATGCTATTTTACACCGTGTAACCGTTGTATTAGGTGTATCATTCATGGTTGTTACATTTTTATTAGGTTACATCGTAACGTAAAACAATAAACGTTAAGAGAACAGTAAGTGTTACACTTACTGTTCTTTTATGTTTTATAATGATGGAAAATAAATGCATAATGTTGTGTTAATGACAAAATGATTAAACCCTATCAAATTGGGGAAACGTAACAGAGAGTAGAGTAGAAAGGGAGAACGAAACAGATGAAAATCAAAGAACCAAAACCATTTACATTCGAAGCAGGAAACCGAGCAGTTTTATTATTACACGGATTTACTGGCCATTCAGCTGATGTTCGTATGCTAGGCCGTTATTTAGAAAAACAAGGATATACAAGCCATGCACCGATTTATCGTGGACATGGTAAACCACCAGAAGAACTGACTAAAGCGACAGCAAAAGAATGGTGGGAAGATGTTGAAGCAGCTTATGATCATCTAAAAGAGTTAGGCTACGATGAGATCGCAGTTGCTGGCTTATCATTAGGCGGCGTTCTATCTTTGAAATTAGCGATGAATAGGCCAATTAAAGGCGTTATTCCTATTTGTACGCCGATTTTCTTTGATAATAAAGAAGAGCTTTCAGCAGGCTTCCGTTTTAAGGCAAAAGAGTATAAGCAATTACAACAAAAGGACAAAGACACAATCGAACAAGAAGTTAATGAATTAATGGAACAATCAGATGACACATTTGATTCATTAGCAAACTTGATTAATTCCGTTCGAGAAGACTTAGATACGATTTATGCGCCAACTTATGTATTACAAGCAGAAGAAGATGAAATGATTAATAAAGATAGTGCGAATTATATTTATGACAATGTTGAATGTGATGAAAAAGATTTGAAATGGTATGAGGGAGCACCTCACGTCATTACATTAAGTGATTACAAAGATCAAGTGCATGTTGATGTTCATCAATACTTAGAAAAGCTAGATTGGTCTGAATAAATGGTTTTACAAGAGGTGAGATAATATGGATTTTGAACAAATGAAACAAAGATTAGAACAATTTTTCACAGAAGAGGCAACAAAACCGTTAAGCACCGAAGAAGTACAAACAATGTTAGAAATAACGGACAGTGATGAGCTCATTCAGTTGATGAAAGCTTTAAACACGTTAGAAGATAACGGTACGTTAATTCGTAACCGTAATGACTTGTACGGCTTACCGGAGAAAATGAATTTAATTCGTGGACGCATTCAAATGCATGCGAAAGGGTTTGCCTTTTTAATTCCAGAAGACGAAAATCATTCAGACGTTTACATTCACCAGTCTGATTTAATGTCAGCTATGAACGGTGATATTGTCCATGTCCGTGTTGAAAATGAGTCTTATGCAGGCAACCGTCCTGAGGGGATCGTTGTACGAATCATTGAACGTAATGATCAACCGATTGTCGGTACTTATCAAGACAATGGGCGTTTCGGTTTCGTTATTGCAGACGATAAACGTATTCCTGGTGATATTTTCATTAAAGAAGGTAATGAAAATGGTGCAGTAGACGGGCATAAAGTAATCGTTAAAATTATTGAATATCCTAAAGGCGTTAAAAGTGCTGAAGGTGAAGTAGCCGAAATTCTTGGACACAAAAATGATCCAGGCATTGATATTTTAGCGATTATTCATAAACATGGTATTAAAGCAGAGTTTGATCAAGAAACGATTGAACATGCGAACAGTATTCCAGAAACAATCGATGAAGCTGACTTAGAAGGCCGTCGAGATTTGCGTGATAAACAAATCGTAACGATCGACGGAGCTGATGCGAAAGATTTAGATGACGCCGTACGAGTTGAACAATTAGATAATGGCAACTACTTATTAGGTGTTTACATTGCTGATGTCACTAACTACGTTAAAGAAGGATCACCAATGGATAAAGAAGCGCTTGAACGTAGTACAAGTACGTATTTAACAGACCGAGTAATCCCGATGATTCCACATCGCTTATCAAACGGGATCTGTTCATTAAATCCACATGTGGATCGTTTAACACTAGGCTGTGAGATGGAGATTGATGGCTCAGGAAAAGTTGTTAACCACGAGATTTTCTCAGCTGTAATAAAAACAGAAGAGCGTATGACTTATACAGACGTTAACTCTATTTTACAAGGTGATCAAGAAGTCCGTGAACGCTACAAATCACTCGTACCAATGTTTGAATTGATGGCTACGTTAGCCCAAACGTTACGTTTTACACGATTCGGTCGAGGAGCAATTGACTTTGACTTTAAAGAAGCAGAAATCGAAGTCGATGAAGAAGGACAGCCTACAGATGTTATCCTTCGTGAGCGCGGAGAAGCTGAGCGCTTAATTGAAGAATTCATGTTAATTGCCAATGAAACAGTCGCTGAGCATTTCCATTGGATGGACGTGCCATTCATTCACCGTATTCACGAAGATCCAGACTCAGGCAAGTTACAGAAGTTCTTTGAGTTTGTTGCCAACTTAGGTTATACGATTAAGGGAACAACAGATGACATTCACCCTAAAGCTTTACAAAAAGTTTTAGATCAAATCTCTGGAAGTAAGGAAGATTTAGTTGTATCAAAATTGATGTTACGCTCGATGCAACAAGCGAAGTACTCACCTGAAAGTGTTGGTCACTTTGGACTAGCCACACAGTTTTACACACACTTCACATCACCAATTAGACGTTACCCAGACTTAATCGTTCACCGATTAATTCGTACGTACTTAATTGAAGGTGATATAAGTGCTCAAACGACGAAAAAGTGGGAAGAGAAGCTACCAGATATAGCACGACACACGTCAGAAATGGAACGTCGCTCTGTTGATGCCGAACGTGAAACAGATGACCTTAAGAAAGCTGAATTCATGTCAGATAAAATTGGTGAAGAATTCGAAGGTATTATAAATTCTGTTACGAACTTTGGTATGTTCGTCGAGTTACCGAACACAGTTGAAGGTTTAGTTCACGTTAGCTACTTAACCGATGACTATTACCATTACCATGAAAATGCTCAAGCGATGATTGGTGAGCGTACAGGTAATATATTTAGAATTGGTGAGGAAATAAAAGTACGGGTCATTGGGACAAATATTGAAGAACGTGTTGTTGATTTTGAAGTTGTCGGTATGAAAGAACGTAAAAAGAAAAAAAAGGCTTAAGACCATATGAGAGCATTGAGTTGAGGTTCAATTCAATGCTCTTGTTTATGTAAAGTTGACTGTTTAAGATGGTTAAGGAAGCCATTCACGATCTGGCTGTACTTTTCATTGATCTCTTCTTCATTCACTGTTAATACTTTTCGGTCTTTCACCACCCAATTACCGTTGATCATGACGTGTTGGACTAAGTCGGTTTGTTCACTAAAAAGTAAATTATGAAGGTATGTTGAAAAGTTCCTCTGATGAATCAAAGGTTTTAGTGAACTTTTCTTTAAAAAGACAAAATCAGCTTTATACCCTTCTTGTATTTGGCCAATCTCTTCATGAACCCCATAAGCTTTAGCACCATTCACTGTTGCCATTTTGAAAATATCTTCAGCAGCATATTGATTAACGGGTTGGTTAATCTTCAGTAAGTAATAAGTTAATTTCATTAAATCCCACATGTTAGTATGAACAAAGTCAGTACCTAAACAAACGTTAATATTTCTTTCTAGCATCTCATTAACTTTTGCAACTCCAGCACCTGTATCTAAGTTTGATAACGGGCAGTGAACGATGGAACTCTCATTTCGAGATATGACATCCAAATCCTCATTTGAAGCGTAAACGGTATGGAAGAGTACTGTTTTTTCATCAAGTAAATTAAGTTCATCATAAAGGCTAATACTAGATTTACCAAAATTAGCCTGAACTAAATTGCTTCTCCATTCATTTTCTAGACAATGGGTCATCATAATCGGGTTATACTGATCTTTTAACTCTTTAACTTTAAGTAGCTCTTCATTCGTTATATCCTCTTCTTCCAATAGATGAGAGCCAAATGAAACGTTGCTATCTGTTTGTTGAACGTAATCTCCGATGTCCTCATAAACATCAATCATTGCACGAATACCAATCTCATTCATCGCATCATGTAATAAATGTGGTGCTTCTCCTGGATCAGAATCGCTGACAAAGGTTACTCCGTGTTTCATCATATCCAAATAACTTTTTTGAGCTATATGTACAAAATCTTCTTCAGAAATGACTTCATCTAAGTATTCAAAGAAAGCCTGTTGAACCTTTCCTTGCTCAGAGTCGTTGCACCAATCTGGTAAAGCCATTTCTTTCATTAATCCTTTAGCTAATGAAGAGTAGCTATGAAAATGCCCGTTTATTAACCCTGGGATCACAATGTAATCTTCACAGTCCATATTGTTATTGGTGTGACTATCAATATTAAATGAGATTTCACCATCAGTGATCTCAATGTCTCGTGTTTCAAACTTCATGTTTTTATTTAAAAACGTTACGTTTTTCAAAATCACTTTGTATGCTCCTCACTTAATTGGCACAGAACCGAGTGTGAAATTGTTTATATTCTGATTTTAACATGTTTTCTATATCACTTTTTTAATGAATTCGTACAAACTTAAAAATTGTAAATCCTATAACCCCTCCGATAGTATTTAAAATAATATCATCAATATCAAAAACACCTAACCCAGTTACAAATTGCATACCTTCAATTATTAGACTGATTAGAAAAGATAAAAGAACTACCTGATATAATCTTTTTGATCTGTCATAAACAATAGGAATCAAAACGCCTAAAGGTATAAACATTATAATGTTTCCTAATGTATTATAAAACCAAGTGTTAAAGTTATAGTGAGTGAAATTAGCAAAGTAATTAGAAATGCTACTAAAAGGGACTATATTGTGTGAAGCATCATCGTAATAGGCAAATGTTCTATGCTCTATGTTTATATTCATACTATAAAATATTAAATTGATCATTAATAAAAGGATTATATAGCTATAAAATAGTATATTAACAATTGGGATTGATTTTAGTAGTCTTTTCATAACTGGCAACACCTCCATAGTAAACGGTATGTCCAAACAATATTTATATTCAACTATAGCGTAGGCAAGAATTGAAAAAGAAAGGTAAGAATTTTAATATGGATATAGTTATTCGCTCATATGAAGACAAAGACATTAGTAAAATACAACAATTAAATAAAGAAGAAGGGTGGACAAATTTAGTCGAGAACCATTCAGCTACAAAAGAAGCATGGCAAAACTCGAATGTTGCCTATGTAGTTGAATTAGAAGGTCAAGGAGTAATCGGTTATGTCAGAGGGCTTACTGATACACGGGTGACTTTATTTATCTGTGAAATGCTTATTGATCAAAAGTTTCGAGGCTTAGGTTTGGGAAAAGAACTGCTTCACTATATACACTCGGTTTATCCAGATACAAGACTTGAGCTATTGGCCAACCAGTCATCTCGCTCATTTTATGAAGGGCTTAATTTTCGCCCTTTTTATGGTTTTAGGAAGTTGAAAGAAGAATAATATTATTTAAGAAAGGATGTGAATATGATGGCTAAGGGAATGCCATATTTGTTCGTTCTTATAGTAATATCTATTATACTCTTTTTTATTGTGACAAGTATATTTGAAACAGAAGCGCCAGCCATTACTTTTCTACTTTCGATGATCGTAAGTCATTTTATATTAGAAAAAAATGAATGGGTGATTGATACACTTATGGCTTTAAAAAACTGAGGTCTCATAGTAAAAAACCAGAACCTCCAAAGTAGAAGTCCTGGTTTAATCGTTTTATTTCCAATACCCGTGTAAAATCCATGGGTCTTGGAATTTAAATGCATCGTCATTTGGTATTTTGTTACGTGTTTCATCTGGAAGGTCAAAGCGAATGTATGTCTCATCACCATATTGCTTTTTAAACTCTTCATGCTCTTTATATAACGTCTTCATCAATCCCGGTTGTTCGAATAAGTCATTCCATAAATACACGACATGTGCATATTGATCACGTTTTTGATCAAACTTCACTATAGCAAAACGGTCTTGAGCTTCGTTTTCAAAGAGCGACCACTTTTCAAGGTCTTCATCTTTAAAAAGTTCAGGACTAGTAGGGAATGGATAGTAAGCTTCTAACGGGAAAATGACTGAATCATCTTGTTGAAGCGGATCAATCCATTTACGTTTTTCTTCTAACGTTTCAAGCTTCGTCCACACGTCACCAGTAGGTTCTGGCATTTTATTTTGGTCGACTAATACTGCTGGGTGAAGTAGCTCAAGTCTTGGTAGTTGTAATTTCTCTAACACACGTAAAGCTGGGAAGTTATGCAATTGTGTATTAGCACCAATCCATTTAATTTGGTCATCTTGTTTTAATTGTTCAATGATGTATTCAATAATCGTTGTTGCAAGACCGTTACCTAAATAACGTTGGTCACTTCTTAGACGTCCTAACATACCGTACTGTCCTTTAAAGACAGAATATCCAGCAACTGAAACGAGTTGGTCATCTGAAAATAGGCCAAATAATGCGTGTTCATCACTCGTAATTAAACGTTCAAATATACGAACGACGTAATCTTCTTCAATGCCTGTTTGCATATTCGCTATCTTTTCTTCATCATTTATTGTTAAAGGTCTAATTTGAATGGTATCAATCATCTTAGCAGTTCCTCCCTTTATTTCGTTTCCCTAATTACATAGAATGCCATAAAATTGGTTTGACTGTCTATTATCCTGTACTAAAATTTTGAATTTATTGAGGTAATATTGTCGTAATTAGTCATCACAGTTTAAAAGCACCGTCTTTTTTGGTAAAATAACCTTTGCAGTGAGGAGGAAAGACCATGGCAAAAAAAGATCCAGGCGCCATTGCAACAAATCGAAAAGCAAGACATGACTTTCATATAGAAGAGACGTTTGAAGCGGGAATGGTATTAAAAGGAACTGAAATTAAATCCATTCGTGCAGGGCGTGTCAACTTGAAAGATTCATTCGCACGTGTGTATAAAGGCGAAGCTTACGTTCATAACTTGCACATCTCAGAGTACACACAAGGCAATCAGTTTAACCATGAACCGACAAGAGCAAGAAAGCTGTTGCTTCATCGTAAAGAGATCAACCAATTAATTGGCCAAACTCAACAAAAAGGCTACTCATTAGTACCGCTAAAAATGTATATTAAAAATGGTGTGGCTAAACTTTTAATTGGTATAGGTCGCGGTAAGAAGAAATATGATAAGCGTGAAGACTTAAAACAAAAAGCGATGAAGCGTGATGTTGAACGCGCATTAAAAGATTATTAATACCAAACAATGACATTTTCAAAGTACTATTGCCATGTTATAATATGTATTACCAAATGATTTTGGTGAAGAAACATTCTTTTACTCGGGGATGTTTTGGATTCGACAGGGATAGGTCGAGCTTAAGTAGCGAGCCGAGGTGACGACTCGATAAACGTCATTTCAGTTAAATATAACTGGCAAACAAAACGATTTCGCTGTAGCTGCGTAAGCAGTGCTACAGGATCCTTCCTACCATCGCCCGTGTGGTAGATCGAAGGGTCTCAAATGAAGCGGGCTACGCTGAAGGCCACCGTCTGAGGTCTTTAGAAGAGAATAATCAGACTAGCCATTCAGAAGCCTGTCAGTAGGCTGAAGAATTGGCGAATGACAATATACTGACTACGCTCGTAGAAGCTTGAGTGGCGATATCTTTGGACGCGGGTTCGATTCCCGCCATCTCCATAATATTATGGATATAATTAAATAATTTGTATGTGACTTAAAGCATAAGTTTTCCTTTTGGGAAGCTTATGCTTTATTTTTTTGTTATTCTCAGTCATTATTCTATGAAGATTGTTCATTTAACTTTTCAACTTCAATGTCAATTTGCTTAAGATCAATCCTTTCAAATAGGGGGTGAACATTTCGAATAGATGTAGTGTATTGATCAATTGGCTTCCACTGGGATTCTGTAATTCCTAATTTTTCTTTTACTACATTACTAGAAAACGGGAGGAAAGGGCTTAGTAATTGGGCTAGGTTTGCGATAATATATACACATGTTGCTAATGTTTTCTTACACTCATCAACATTTTCTTTTACTTGAACCCAGGGTTGTTGTTGATCGAAATACTTGTTTCCATACCTTACAAACTCAAAAATACCCTCTAAAGCATTTTTAAAATACGTTTTCTCTATAAGTTCACCTATTTTTGGATAAAAATTTTGGATATCATTCTTTATATGCTCATTAATCTTCCCCTCTGGTAACTTACCGTCAAAAGACTTTTCTATGAATTTAAAAGTTCTATGAACGAAATTTCCGTACGCTCCTAATAATTCACTGTTGTGACTGTAAATGAACTCTCTCCAAGAGAAATCTGAATCTCTATTTTCTGGTGCATTTATAGTTAAAAAATAACGAATCGAATCTGGATGATAATTCTCAAGGATATCTTGAACCCATATTGCCCAGTTTTTACTTGTAGATAGCTTTTTCTTTTCAACGGTTAAATACTCATTTGAAACGATATGAGTAGGCAAGCATTGATTCTCTATGCCCAATAAAATTGATGGCCATATTACAGAGTGAAATGGGATATTATCTTTTCCATGTATATAATATGACTTTGTATCTTGGTTCCAAAAGCCAGAATTATCTTTATTGTTTTCTAATGCCCATTTCTTACTAGCGGAATAATAACCCGAAACAGCTTCAATCCATACATATATTTTCTTATCCTCATATCCATCTACAGGTACTGGAACTCCAATTGGTAAATCCCGTGAGACAGCTCGGTCATGTAAGCCTTCGCTCAAGTACCGCTCAGTCAGTTGAATTGCATTTTCTCGCCACAAGTTATTTGTTTTTGCGTTTTTCACATATTGTTGTAGTTCTGCTTGGAATGTACTTAACTTAAAATAAAAATGTTCCGTGTTTTTTGTTGTTGGTGAGTCACCACATGTCTTACATTTCTTCTCTAGAATATCTAATGGTTCTAAGATTTTTGAACAATGATCACATTGATCACCACGTGCTTCCTTCCTACAGTTAGGGCAAATCCCCTCAACAAATCGGTCGGGTAAAAACTGTTCACAAGTATTACAGTATGCTTGCTCAACTTCCTTTTTATAAACTTTTTTGTGATCTAAAAGGTTTAAAAAGATTTCTTGTACGATTTGATGATGATGTTTTGAATCTGTACGGGTATAGTAATCATATGTGAATCCAAGTTTTTTAAAGCAATCAAGAAATTCATTATGATAGTGATCTGCAATCTCTTTAGGTGTTGCTCCTTCTTGTTTCGCTCTAATTGTAATTGGAGTTCCGTTACAATCACTTCCCGAAACGAAAAGCACGTTATCTCCTTTCATTCTATAATAACGAGCTAAAATATCTCCTGGAATTAAGCTAGAAATATGACCAAGGTGTAATGATCCATTTGCATATGGCCAAGCGCCTCCTATGAATACATTCATTCGCTTTTCCTCCTTTAAAATATAAATAAAAAACCTCGTCCTTAGACAAAACTAATTGTCTAAGGACGAGGTTTTATACTCGTGTTACCACCTTAATTCACTAACCACTCACATGATTAGCCTCAATAAGTACGGAACAAAGAAATGTTCTTATACTCTGACATTTATAACGAGTGCCAAATCTCGTCATAACCTTACTACTATTGAGTTCGGCCATGCAGCTCAGAGACCATATTCAATCAGTTATTCAATGCTTCTTTTCAGCGACTGAAGCTCTCTGTGAAAGAATGAACTAATTTACTCTTCTCATCATTGCCTTGTATTTCAATTATTTAGTTATTATTAGTATTACATTCTAATAAAAATAATACAATACTCAAATTCCATTTTTTTCTTATTTGTGGTATGGTGAAAGAGGATAAAATGAGCAGTGGTTTAGTTAAATTAGACAAGATCATACAGCTGATTTCGGTGCGCTAAGTGAAAATGAGGAGGGTAAATATGAACCGAAAAGTTATGTTACCTATTAGTTTTGTATTAATGATAGTATTTGTTGGTTGCAGTCAACAGCCTGATATCGATGTGAGTAAGACACTTGATGAATGGAGAGAGAGCTTTGAAAGTGTAGAAGTAGTTGCAGCTTCGTTTGATGGTGAGGAAAATATCAAAATTAGGTTAATGGTTGAAGAACAAATAACAGAAGATGAAGCGGCTTTATTAATGGATGATATCTTTGAAAGTATCATTGAGTATTCAAACCAACCAGACGTTTGGGACTATTATAATGGATATTTTGATATTAAAAGCTACGACGATGGATTATTGTATGAAGCTACCCAGTTGAAAGGTGAAGATCTAGAAATTGCGTCTGATTAATTGTTAATTCGTTATTAGTTAACAATTATGTTTTTAATCGACATATCTGCATTACTTGATTACTCAATATTTCTAAGACCGAAAAATAAACAGACAAATGTATAAAAATTTCTACAGTTTTTAGATTTATACTTTATCTTTCTACAAACACTAACTCTACATGAGTTTACACGATGAAAGGTAGGTTATACATTTGGATGAATTATTGTTTCTAATCGCTTTTCTTGCATTAATTATAGGTACCTTTTATATACTGCATTATACAAAATCGAAAAAAGCAGAAGCTGAGCGAAAGCAAAAAGATCAATTTAAAAAGTGAATACTGTGAACTGAAAGCCTAGAACCCATAAAGTGTTGATACAGCATTTTGTGGGTTGTTTTTATATTACAACTTTTATTGTTCTATTTGTTTTAGAGGTTGGTGTCATACAAAAAAGGTATTGACGCTCTTTTTGTCGAAATAGTGTAGTGACTGGGAGGATGTGTTGCACACATAGCTACCTTAATTCAGTGTTAATATTAATTTCAAGGGGGTGGGTGGTTCAATGGACCAAATAAAAAACCAATTAAACAAAATAAAAGACGAACAGGTAAAATTAACAGAACAGTTTAATGATGTCGTTAAAGAATATGAATCAAGTGATGTTCATCAGGAAAATGAGATGTTCCGAAAGAAAAATGAGGAGTACCAAGAGAAATTACATAAACTTAATGAGCAATTTGAGCAAATCGAGAAGGAGAACCAAAAATTACGATATGCACTTCAAGAACAAATGTTAGATGAAAAAACGAACCTTCTTAAAGTGTCAAAAGAGAAACTAGACACTTATTTCAGCTTCAATACAGACAATACACATAACCGACTAACTAGTTTAGAAGAGAATTCGAGAAGAGAGATTGAGAAGCTTAAACATAAGGCTGATCAGTCAGTCGAAGAAAATAAACATCAAATTTTAAGTAAGTTAAACAGCTTAGAAGCTGAGCTGGATGAGATGATTCATGAAGAAAGACAACTTCTTGCCAAACAAGAGAAGGAATTATTAAACTCTTATTCTAAGGAATATAACCAGTTAGCTGATGAAGAATTAACAGAAGATGTCATTCAGAAACGGGCTAAGCAAAACCAAGTCGAAATGAAAATCGGTTTAGGTTGGATTAACAAGATTGGGATCTTACTCATTCTGTTTGGTGTAGCGGCTGCATTTAGATATTCATATTCAACATGGTTCAACGATTATGCTAAAGGAGGTTTGTTTTCACTTCTTGGATTCATCATGTTGTTCGGCGGTGAATGGTTATATCGAAAGGATAAGCGGGTCTTTTCACTTGGTTTAATAGGTGGTGGAGTAGCTGTACTATACGGTTCCATCTTTTTTAGCTACTTCTTATTAGAAATTATTGGACTTATAACAGCCCTATTATTATCGGTGTTAGTGACTTTCACAGCTATAGCGTTGTCATTACATTATCAATCCAAAACAGTATGTACGTTTGGTTTAGTTGGAGGATATATTCCATTTTACTCATACTTGATTTCATTTGGGCTTGAGGGCATGTCTGTCTATGCCGCAATGGTTTACATACTTATCCTAAACTTATCTATATTATGGATATCTTTTCAAAAACAATGGAATATTGTTCATTATATTAGCTATTTGTTAAATCTTCCGTCTTTCTTTATTTTAATCTATTTGTCACCAACTTACGGTGGCAGCTTGTTATATACGACTTCCATTTTCCTTCTATACTTATTGTTAACACTAGGTTATCCGTTGGCGAAGAAAGTTTCATTTAAGTGGTTGGACGTGTCAATTTTAGCCATTAACACAGCAATAAGTTGCACAGTAATATACCAACTATTTAACGCATTAGGTTGGGAAGACTTTAGAGGTTTATTAGCTGTAGCTTTCTGTCTAATCTATTTCGGTCTAGGACGATTCGTTGATCAAAAAATGAATGAGCAAAAAGAAATGATGGTTTTATTTTATGGTACGTCAATTACGTTTTTAGTTTTAGTAGTACCTTTTCAATTTGGAGTCGAGTGGCTTGCACTTGGGTGGTTGATCGAAAGTGTTGTAATCATGCTATATGCGAATCGTCATAAGTTGGCACTACTTGAAAAGGCTGGTTGGGTTATTTTTGGCTTAACGCTTGTTACATTTGCAGTTGAAGCTTTAAAATACACAGGTGGAATGCCAGACATGACACCTGACTATTTTCACTTTAAGTATTTTGCTGTTATAACTGGTTTAGTTCTAGTGATGTTTTACTATGTTTATGACCAAACGAAGACAAATCGTACACATTTATTTAATGGATTTCCACAATTTATACAAGGGTTGAAATATTTCACGCTTGTAAACGTTTGGGTTTACATCGTAACTGAAGCGGCTTATTGGTTTGGTCAAATGGTTGACACTAGTTTTGAACATTTTATACTTTATCAGTTATTAATATTCTCGTTCTTGTCAGTTGCATTAGGGTATGTTCTAAAGAAAATCACTATACTTTATGATCGGATCGTTAAGTATTTCTGTTTAGTTTTATACTTCATTGGAATTCTAGTAGGTTTATTTGTTACAGCCACGATGCCTATTTTGGGTGGTGAGCAGGATACAGTTATTGACTATGTAACATTGGGCATACTGGTTGGATTCAATGTCTTAATTTACGCTACTGGACGGGACCTTTTAATGGCTTATATTCGTGGTCAACATAAAAATGTGGAACTTTATCCAACTATTATAGCGGTTTATTTTATATCCGTTTTAACTGCGTTTTTACATGTACAATTTCAATTAGGTGATGTTGGTTTTGTTGTTAGTTCAATTTATTTGATCGTTGCAATTAGTTACATTGTTTACGGATTTAAAAATAAGTTCGTTTATTTAAGGCGTCTCGGACTTGGGTTAACCTTATTGACTACTGGAAAGTTAGTATTTTTTGATCTTGCATTTTTAACAGAAGGTAACAAAATATTAGCTTACTTTAGTTTTGGTTTGGCGTTGTTAGGAATTTCATATATTTATCAGAAGATGGCTAGTTATCAAGAGGAAAATGATCAAGAGAAAAAAGTTAGTTAAAGTTATTGATAAATAACATTGTATGAAATAGTTGGAGCTGAGGAGGTTATGATGAGTTTTAATTTAAAGGCCCATTTACAACAATTAGAGGAAAGCCATATTAATTTAGAAGTTCGCCAAAGCAATGAAGAGCTTGATCATATATTAGCTGATGATTTTTTAGAAATAAGTAGTTCGGGGAAGATGTATGGCAAAAAGGAATGTCTAGAAGATGGTGTAGTACTAACAGAAATGACCCTTCACAATTATGAGATCCGACATCTAGCATCTGATGTCGTCCTGTCGACTTACTATCTTATTGATCACACGCGTGAAAGGAAAACTTTACGCAGCTCGATCTGGAAATATATCGATGGCAGGTGGCAATTTTATTTTCATCAAGGGACGCTTACGGATTTAGAGCTAGAGGATTTAGGTTAAAAAGCATAAGCCACCTCGGCTTATGCTTTTTCTTTTGGAATTTCCCACGTAAACCATTTCCCATGCCCCGCTGTTGTGGCAATGGTGTTTAGAGCTTCTTGGCCGTTTAGGTAATAATCTAAGTGTAAATCGCGGTCTTGAATGTTGTTGTAAACGTGAAAAATATCTCTATTTGAGCCAACCTTCTTAATTTCTTCAAGCAAATCCTCTTTAGTCTGTTGCGGCATTTGATTGGCAACGTGTGTATGAAAAACACAAACTGCATAGTCTTCTGGAATGTCGCTTACTATATCTGAAAGCAATGCCACACCATCACCTTCAATTAAAGTGAGAGGGTGTTGTTTTACGATTTCAGCAGCTTGTTGAAGCGTTTCTCTTCGTTCATGAAGATTTGGCCAAATTAGCGCATTTAACCAGAATTCATCTTCTTCATCATTTAAGTCCAACACATTAAGGTCTATGCCGATTCGTTTTGCAACTGGTGGAGCTTCTACTGGAAGGAAGGGCTCATGATTACCTTTGATCTCAGCAGTTAGATGTACATTTGAAAGTTGGTTACCGTAAACTTGCGCTGAACCATAAGAATAATTGTACTGATCCCATAGTAGCTGAAGACCTGAGCTAGTCCCAATTTCAATTAAGGCTAACGGTTTTTTCGCGATGTCATATATGTAACTGAAAGTGGGATAAAGATATGTACATCGTCTTACTTCATTTGTTTGGACTAATTTCGTTTGTAAGATTTCTATAATTTCATCACGATAATTCTCGCAAAAGTCTTTGAAATACGGATAAGAGCCTTCTACATTTTTAGCTTCTGAAACAATACTTGGATAGAAGTCCTTTAATTCATGTTCTTTACCTTTTAATAACAGGGCATGGACTGCACCGAATAACAAATTCGGAATGGGTTGTCCTTCTCTTGCGTGTGCGGCTAGTTGTAGGACTTCTTCATCTTCAGCGATCTTTAAGGAAAGGTGTTCGTAAAGTTCGCAATAGCCTTCACATTCTTCTTTTGCAAATTTTTCGAAAATATTTGCTACACGTTGTTCCATGAAGCATTCCCCCAATGTATAATAAAACTATAATTCCATAACTTACCATAGTCTAATGATAACATAATCACTTTTAGACTAACTCGTTTTAAGTTTTGAAAGGGTTTAATTTATGAAAAATGCTACACTCCATAAGTTTCTCGTTTATTCCCATGGTGCAGACTCTTTGTTGATCAATGAACAGAAGGAATGGACACTTCCACATACATATTTTCAACCAAAGCATATTGCTATAACTGAACATATTAATGATTATTTCCGACAAACGTACAATTTAGAGACACAAGTTTTAAGATGTGCTTTTGTTTATGATCAATATCGTGTCTACGAGGTTGAGGTTTTAAAAGGTAGAAAACATAAGTGGCTTAAACGTTTTGATGATGTTAAACAAAACTTAGACCATGAAGATTTAAAACTCCTAAGTCGGGTAAGTTTTAAAAATACAGTTTATCCAAGTTGGTTCAAGTTGGGGTGGCGAAAATCTTTTAAAAAACGGGTTTTATCATTTACCGGCACTACAACTGACCATGTGAATTTTGAGCAAGTTAGAAGTTGGGAAAAGTCGGCATTACATAAAGTGTCGACAGACAGGAACGCCTATTATATAAAAACGGTGCCGCAAGTTTTTGGACATGAACCTCTGATCGCTCAATACCTATATCACCATCACGGTGAGGTTGTTCCACCAGTTGTATCAGTTGACCATAATTGTAATGAATATATTATGCAAGAAGTTAATGGGGAACTGTTAGGATATATGAAGGAAAAAAGTTATTGGATGAATGCCTTAACCAATTTAGCAATGATCCAGAAACATTCAATTCATCAATTGAATGAGTTGAAAAATTTAGGGTGTCCTTCATATTAGATTTCTAGTACGTTACAACAATACTTGGAAAGGTCTTTAAAGGACTTACAAGCTTCTCAAGTTATTTCAGAAAATACATATGGAAAGTTAAGCAAGACGCTTCTAGAAGCTAATAAACTATGTCAGCAATTAACATCTACTCAAGTTCCACCAGCTCTAGATCACGGTGATTTTTTCGGTGGAAATATAATAGTTCAAGATGGAAAAACAATCATCTATGACTGGTCAGATTGTGCCATTTCGCATCCTTTTTTTAGTATGACAGTTATTTTTGATGAAATTATGGAAGTTTTCTCTGAAGATGTAGCACATGATTTGTTAGAGGAGTATTTGGGTAATTGGACTAGATTCGGTTGTATTGATGATTTAAAGAAGGAATTCATGCTAGTAAAAAAGGTTGCGCCTTTATATTATTTAACGATTTATCAGCAGTTTATTGTGCCACATTTTAATGACAACTGGGATCAAGAACAAATTGTTAATTCTTATGTGGACCAATGGTTAAAGAACTTTTAGAAAGGTAGGGGGATCATGTGGACTACAATTACATGGAACAACATAAACAAGAGCAATCACAACATCAAGAGCAAGCACTAACTAATCACCATGACGAAGTTTCTATTATGACATGGATCTTTATATTAATTTTAACAGCAATTCCATTTATTAATTTGATTGCGCTTTTAGTGATGGCTTTTGGTACTTTTAATCCTAATATAAACAACTTTGGTAAAGCTGTCTTAATTTTAATGGCAATTGGTTTATTATTTGGGGTGTTTGTTACTGGTTTTTAGAAAATACTATGAGGTGTACCCATGAGGAAAATTGAAGTCGTACCATACCAAGACAGGTGGCCAGAAATGTATGAAAAAGAGTCTACAAAACTAAAGTCGCTTTTAAGTGATGAGTACATAGACATTCACCATATTGGTAGCACTTCTGTTCTAGTCTTAAAAGCTAAGCCAATTATTGATATTTTAATGGTCGTTAAGGCAATAGAAGCGGTTGATCAATATAATGAACAGCTTATAAGCATTGGATTTATGCCTAAAGGTGAAAATGGGATAGAAGGTCGGCGTTATTTTCAAAAAGGTGGTGACAACCGCTCGCATCATCTTCATATTTTTCAAACGGGTAGCCCTCATATTAAGAGACACCTTGCTTTTCGTGACTATTTAAGACACAGTCCACAAGTGAGTGAGCAGTATGGAGAATTGAAAGAGCGATTGTCACGTCTCCATCCTTATGACCCTAAAGCTTATGTTCATGGCAAGGAGGAGAAGGTACAGGAAATAGAGCGTTTAGCTATGAAGTGGGCTGACAACCGATAATCCTTCTTACAATTATTCACAGTTCTTTCTTCATATAAAGTAGCTTCATCCCCACCCTCAATGTCACACAATCGACATGCTCCAAAAGGTGACAGGGAAGGCCAAATGTGTTACATTTTCTTAAGGATATTTTTATTAAGAATTGAAATGGAAAGGCTTGCCACACGGGCAGTCGTTTGAATTCCATAAAGCTTTGGTTGTTGGGGTGGAGATTCATGTTATTAGATTATAAGATGTATCAGCATGAGACGAGCAAGGAATGGGTTGTATTCTTGCACGGTGCTGGAGGAAACCATACTTTATTTTATAAACAAGCAAAACAGTTTAAAAAATACTTTAACTGTGTATTTATAAACTTTCCAGGACATGGGGAAAGTGAACCTTTAAATGTAAAGTACACTTGTAAAAACATCGCTAATAAAGTGATGGAAGTACTAGATCATTTAAATATTAGGAAAGCGCATTTAGTCGGAATTTCTTTAGGGACGATGGTCATGACAGAGATTTGTCGTCGTACACCAGAACGAATTGCATCGATGACGATGGGTGGAGCTGTTATTAAGTGGAAGTTTTGGACTGACCTTTTGTTCAAAATTGCTTACCTCGTTCGTTCGATTGTTCCGTACATGTTTCTATACAAGTTATTTGCGGGTATTTTAATGCCGAAGAAAAACCACAAAAAGTCGCGAAACATGTTCGTGCGAGAAGCATCGAAGTTAGGACAGTCGGAGTTTATTAAGTGGGCGGAACTGCTCATTACGTCAAACAACATTCATGAAACATTTACTGAAATGAAAAATAAAGTACCGAAGCTCTTTCTTATGGGAGATGAAGATCACGTCTTTATAGATGGGGCTCATTATGCTGCAGAGCGTGATTCTTATGCTCAGGTAGAAGTGATTCAAGAGTGTGGTCATGTATGCAATATTGATCAAGCTAAAGCTTTTAATGAGGTTTGCATTAACTTTATAAAGAAGCATGTTGAGTGTGAAGAAACACGTCAAAATGATAAAGTCGCATCAACAATTGCGTAAAATTAAACTTCCAGCTTAAATAGCTGGAAGTTTTTTTGTGTTTTAAAATACGCATAACGATTGTATTCTAACCCAAAATATATATGAAATGGTCTACTTTCAGGAGGTGAAAGTTATGAGTCATGTTAAATTAATCGCAATTAAGCTCGCTGTTACGTTCGCTTGGTTATTCGTTATTTTAGGTTTATGGTATGGAGTTGGAATCGGTAATATTATCATGTTTACTTTAATATTAGGAGCACTTGCTTATGCGGGTGATATGCTAATTTTCCGACGATTAAACCAGCGTTACAATCATACAGTAGCGACTTTAGGAGATTTTGCATTAGCATTAGTTGTTGTTTATGCATTACTTGATCTATTCGCACCAGTGACAAACATTGTTGCTGCATCGTTTTTTTCAGCAGTCGGTTTAACTGTGTTTGAAGCTTATTATCACTTTTATATGCAAAGGACTCTTAAAAGAGCTGAGTATGAAGAAAAAGGTAGTAGTGCACGTCCTTCAATGAACTTACAAACAGAAGCGTCTGAAGAGCTTGATCCAGTTGAAAAGCAAGATCGACCCAAATAGCGTTATTTAATTCGTAAGCTAATAATAATAAGCAAAATACCTGCTACGAGTAATATAGCTTTAAGTAAGGAGATTTTTCCTGCAAGCCCATACAAACCGATAAAAGTGGTTAACAATAAAACGCCAGGTCCAACGAAGGCTAATAAGCTATTAATGACAAAGGCTTTATATAGGTCATTGAAACGGTACATTAAATAGGCAGCTGTTATTTCAAGTGTGCCGGAAAAGACGCGAATCATAATAATCGCTAACAGTAGCTTGTCTAAACTCATAGTAGAACTCTCCCTATAACATCATTCAATCTAATATATGGTAAGAGGTAGGGAGCTAGTCCTAAAAAATAAAATCTCCGGAGTTAAACCGGAGATTTTTATGTTTGATCAGGGTTAATCCACTTCCATGATAGGATGAATAGTAGTGCACCGAGAACACCAGCCATAATATAGCCAACGTTTATATCGATTGGCATCAGTAATGAGACGATTGGCGGTCCAGCAGCTACCCCGATAAAACGCGCAGAACTATAAAACGAAGTAATCGTCCCACGTGTTTCTTTATTAATACTTTCTGTAATCATTGCATCTAATGTCGGAAGTAGTGCTCCAATTGCTAAACCGTTAAGGCTCGTTGAAATGAGTAATAAGGTAACAGAATCAGTTGAAAAACCAACTGTTGTAATACTAACAGCTAGTAAAGCGACAGCACTCATAATAATGACCTTCATCGTTTTTAAGTCACCTTTAATTTTACGCCCAGTAATAAAGGATGTTAGACAAAGTACGACTAATGGGTAAGCTAAGACGACACCTTTAGGTACGCCATCAACCCCGTATTGTTTTTCAAGTATGTCAGATAAGTAAAAAAGAATCCCGAATAGTAAAAGCATCGTGTAAGCCCCGAGTAGAAAGACAGTATACAACCATTTACCTTCGACTTGGAAAATCTTTTTTGTTTCTGTTAAAAACTCTTTAAACTTTAGCGGTTCTTCTTTGTCCTTTGGAACTTTAATGAAGAAGATCACGGCTATTAAGGAAATTAAACTAAAGGCGGAAATTGAAAAGAACGGTAAATACCACAACATCGCAGCAAAAAAAGCACCAATAATAGGACTTAACACTTTACCAAATGTGTTAGAGGTTTCGACAAGCCCTAAGCAGCTACTTGCTTTTTCATCGTCGTTTTTATATAAATCACCAACTAAGGGGAGTATGATTGGAAGAGCACCAGCAGCTCCAATGCCTTGAAATACTCGACCGACTAAAATCCACACAAACGGATTATCAACAACTAGTGATGCAATTCCAGCGATTAACCCTCCAATGAAAGTGAAAATTAAACCTGGAATCATAATCATTTTTCGGCCGTAACGATCGGATAAATAGCCTGCAATAGGGATAATTAGTATAGCAGCAACCGAGTAAACCGTTATAATTAAACTCGACTGAAACGGTGAAATGCCGACCTCTTCTTCAAAAACAGGCAACACTGGAATAAGCATCGAATTCCCTAATGTCATGATAAGAGGAATCGATGCGATTGTAATGATACACCAAATTGAAATATCATTTGTTTTTGTGACTTTACTTTCCATTACTTCCACCTCATAGAAGATCCGTTGTGTTCACTGCTTAGACTTTGCAAATAAACAGTTTCTATAAGAGGGATAAAAAGGCAAAAAAATAAAGGCGCATGAAAGCACCTTAATGTCTTTTTTGATATTGACCTGTTATATAAATTCCTATAAAAATAAACACCATGCCCGCGATTAAATTAGCTGTAATTGGTTCACTTAAAATAAAGTAACTCGCAATAATTGCTGTAATCGGGATAATATACGCTACTGTTGCAGCAAATTCAGGTGTCCCGTTAAGAATCATATAGTATAACAAAAAGTGTGCTACACCAGAGCCAATAGCACCAAGCCCTAACACAATAATCATTGTTTGAAGGTCAAACGCCGCTATATTTGGTAAACCTTCAACTGGCACCGCGATTATTAATCCTACGAGTGATGCTACGAAAAGTGAAATCGTAATGGTAATGATTAAATCGTCGTGTTGCAAATGTTTTTTAAAGTATTGTGAGCCGAATCCATAAAAGATTGTCGCTACAACCATCGTCCCAATTCCTATAAAGTTACTTCCAAAAAGCTGATGAATTTGAAACTCGGTTAACACGACTATTCCAAAAAAACCAATTAAAATACCGATCCATTGTCTTTTAATTAGTTGCTTTTCAAAAAACAAGTAGCCAATTAAAACCGTAAATAAAGGGGTCAACGCATTTATGACAGACGTTGTATTGCTCATAATTACAGTCTCACTCCAAGCAAGAAAGCCCCATGGAATGCCAGCGTTTATAGTTCCGAGAATAATGAGATGTTTGTAAGGAATTGGTGTTGCTCTTTGTTTAATTTTAACTAGGAATATGGGCAAAAGAAAAAGTGCACCTATAAAACATCTTAAAAACACCATCCCCCAAACGCCAGTATCTTCGACGGTTATTTTGATGAAAATGAAGGTTAGACCCCAAATAATGCTCAAACTAATTAATGCTAAGTATACTCGCATGTTATTCACCTATACTTAATATATTGTCATTTGTTGTATAAGTGCTTGGCTAAAGTGTTAGAATTAGTAAATGATGGTAACGGTGAAGTGGAGGTTTTCGCATGTTTAGTTAAAATTCGTCAAAACCTCTATATAAATGCTATAATGATAAAGGCTAATTTTTATTTTCTGGAGGATTTATAATATGTTACAAGCGACAGGTGTCGGCTTACGCTTTTCAGATCGTAAGCTGTTTGAAGATGTTTCAATAAAATTTACTAAAGGTAATTGTTACGGCTTAATCGGTGCTAACGGTGCTGGTAAGTCAACGTTCTTAAAGATCCTTTCTGGTGAAATTGAACCCCAAGAAGGTAACGTTTCAGTAGGTAAGGATGAGCGACTTGCGATGTTAAAGCAGGATCACTTCGCTTATGAAGAAGAAGAAGTGCTACAAGTTGTTATGATGGGACATGAGCGCCTGTATGAAGTCATGAAAGAGAAGGATGCCATTTACGCTAAAGGTGAATTTACTGAAGAAGACGGTATGCGTGCTGCAGAACTTGAAGGTGAATTTGCTGAGCTAAACGGTTGGGAAGCAGAAGGCGATGCAGCATCACTATTAACAGGTTTAGGTGTTGATGATTCACTTCACAACAAACAGATGAAAGACTTACCTGAATCAGAAAAGGTAAAAACTTTATTAGCTCAAGCGTTATTTGGTAATCCAGACGTTCTACTATTAGACGAGCCGACAAACGGATTAGACATTCAAGCGATCCGTTGGTTAGAAGAGTTTTTAATTAACTTTGAAAATACAGTCATCGTCGTATCACACGACCGTAACTTCTTAAACAATGTGTGTACGCACATTGCCGATTTAGACTTCGAGAAGATTACACTTTATGTTGGTAACTATGACTTCTGGTATGAATCAAGTCAACTAGCACAAAAAATGGCACATGAGCAAAATAAGAAAAAAGAAGAGAAGGTTAACGAGCTTAAGGAATTTATCGCGAGGTTCAGCGCCAACGCGTCTAAATCACGTCAGGCAACTTCTCGTAAAAAACTTTTAGATAAAATCACAATCGATGATATTAAACCATCATCAAGAAAATATCCTTATATTGCATTTTCACCAGATCGTGAAATTGGTAACGACTTACTAGAAGTAGAAGGCTTATCGAAGACAATTGACGGTAAAAAAGTATTAAACAACGTAACATTTAGAATGAACAAAGATGATAAAGTTGTTTTACTTGGTGATGATGTTGCTAAAACGACATTAATTCAAATTTTAATGGGTGAAATGGAACCAGACGAAGGATCGTTCAAGTGGGGTGTTACAACATCTCAATCTTACTTCCCGAAAGATAACACTGAGTTCTTTGAAGGCAATGATAAAAACTTAATTGACTGGTTACGTCAATACTCACCAGAAGATGAAAGCGAAACTTTCTTACGTGGCTTCTTAGGTCGTATGTTATTCTCAGGCGATGAAGTATTCAAGAAAGCAAGCGTCTTATCAGGTGGTGAAAAAGTACGTTGTATGCTATCACGTATGATGTTAAGCGAAGCAAACGTACTATTGTTAGACGATCCAACTAACCACTTAGACCTAGAGTCAATTCAGTCATTAAACGAAGGTTTAATTAACTTTAAAGGCTCCATGATCTTTACGTCACATGACCACCAGTTCATCCAAACGATCGCAAATCGTATTATTGAACTTACAGACGAAGGTGTCATTGATCGTGAATTGAGTTATGAAGAGTATTTAGAGGATGTTAAAGAAATTAAAACACCAACAGTATAAAATGAATCCCGCCGATTTTAGTCGGCGGGGTTTTTTAATGGGAATTTTTGCGAGAGGCGCATAGAATTATTCAAGAAGCTCATAGAATGTCGCGAGAGGCGCATAGTGACGTTCTGTCAATATATTGGACATGTTTTTGCTCTCATAAGGCAAACTTTTAATCCATATGAAAGAAGATGCTTTCATATGGAATCCT
>NZ_JAUSUP010000008.1 GCF_030814115.1 Alkalibacillus filiformis | reverse complement strand
CATGAGGATTCCATATGAAAGCATCTTCTTTCATATGGATTAAAAGTTTGCCTTATGAGAGCAAAAACATGTCCAATATATTGACAGAACGTCACAGGTAGCTGTTGTCCATGCAATTTTAGCAGCTGTCGCAATTTTTGTTGCGGCAGTTACAGCTAATGTAATGGCTTTAAAAGCAACCAATGCAGCTGTAATTCCAGCCACAATCGGAGCGATCCAACTCCAGTTTTCAACAATCCACTGGTAGACCTCTTTAGCACGATCGACAACGTCAGCTATTAATCCGATTGCTTTAGGGATTCCTTCATTGATGAACCATTCAATGTGTGGCTGAGCCATTTCAAACGCATTACGCAAGAAGTCTCCAGCTTCGGAAAGTAAGTCCCTGAAGTTCATGGTCGGATTAAAATTATCGCGTATGGCATCTCGTATGGAATGAAATATTGATAGGCCAGTGTCACCTAACCAGGAAAGCACACCACCAACGATTTCTAAGGCTCGCTGTAACTTATCTTGCATGGCAGGGAGCTTATCAAGACCGGCATCTAAAAATCTCTGAAATGTCGGCAATACCTTCATAGCGATTGTGCTAAAGAAACCTTGGAATGTCTTTTTAACCTTGTCCATTGTGTCCGCCCATAAAACCCCAGCTTCTATGCCATCTTCACCGATAACAGCGCCAAGATCATGGGCTTCATCCCTTAGTTTCTTAATCTCGTCTCCGCCTTTTTCAAGTGCAGGCATAAGCTCTTGTGCTGTCTTTTCACCAAAGAACTCACTGGCCAATGCTGCCCGTTCAGATGAACTTTCCATTTCGCCCAGATAGTCAATGGCTTCTTGGAAGACATCTTCAGTACTTCGCATATTTCCTTCCTGGTCCCTAAGTGAAATATTCATCGTATTAAGAGCTTCCGTGTACTTCTCGTTACCTTGCATAGCTTGGCCATAGCGTTGATTAGTACGTTGCAAGGCTTTCTCGAGAGCACTCTCACTCACACCCACCTGATCCATAGCGTGACGCATTTCTTGCAAGTAATCGGTATGGACACCAGCTCTTTGAGAAGCCTTGTCGATCTCATCTGCCGTTTTAGAGAAGCGATTGGCCATTCCGACACCGACTCCAGCTGCAGCAGTTGCAGCACCAGCAACACCTAAGGCAAACTTACCAGCCATTTTTGCAGCGTTCCCTAATCCTTGTCTAAAGTTTTTTAAGTTACGCTGCGTTTGGCCAAATGCTTTTTTAACCGATGGATCCATGTTCGCACCGAGCTGAAAAGCAATTTCAAAATTCTTTTTACTCATATAGTCACGGCCTTTCAACGTAAATTAGCCATGACTCCCATTATTTTTCATCCTCCATTTATCCCCCTGGTTATTACTTCAAAACTTGAATACATGCCTTAAATCACTGTTCTCACCTCCCACTAATTTGTGACTGTCACATCACTCTGAAGGATTGTATTCTGATAGATCCTGGAGCGCCTCATATACTTCCTCTTTGATGACTTCTTTTATAGGCTCCAATTCCTTTAAATGCTGAACTCTTTCAGCTGCTGTCCCTGGAATTAAAAGCGATCTTGACTTAAAACTTTCAACCATTGCATTCATGGCCAGTTCGATGTCTTGCGAGTGGTGAGTATCAGCTTGAAGGAATTGAAGTTCAAGCTCAGTCTTTTGGCGTTTTGCCTTTTCATGCATCGCTTGTTCTCGTTTAAGGTTCAGATATTCAGCTGAGCTGTAACGCTCTCTGAGTGATTCGATGTACGTCTGAACTGACTGAGTGAGATCGAACTTTCCATGTGCTACTTTAACTAATACACCTTCATTCTCCAGCTGTCGTATACGGCGATCACTAAGGCCTAATATATCGGCCATTTGTTTCGTGGTCACAATAGTCCTGGAGTTCTCTTTGCTTTTCGTAGTCATACACTCACCATCCTAATAATCAATCACTTATGGCCATTAACTAACGGAAACGGAAACCATAATTTTGAAATAAAAAACTAGCCCTTTTTCGGGCGTCGTCAGCACCCGTGTAAAATTTAAATCCCCAGAAGGACCCAAAGCCTATTGTGACGGGCTTCATCGATTCCCTCGCTCTAGTATTCTGATGATCTGTCTATCAAACTCTCGATTAAAGATGTCTAGACCTGTCTCCTCAATTGGCTCTCTTACATCTGTATTGGCTAGCATGGTATGGACAGATGGACCATATAACCGACGTATCGGAAGCCTAGCCTTTGATGTACGCTCGAAAACTTTAGGCCCATTGATGTCTGCCATAAATGCTCCTGGTATCGGCTTAGGTGACCCACCCTTCCTAACAGCTGCCTTAATAGGTGATTTACGCCTAGGGTTAACGGTTCGAGGTGATATTTTGAATTTCTCTAGAGGTACTGACACATCATCAGCCTTGATACGTCCAGCTAGATTAGAACGGCTAGCTTTAATCGGTCTGATATTAGCAGCAATGTCCGTTGCTTTGATATGGTACTCATCACGTGGTGCTCGCTTAACTTGTGTGTTCATTCGTGTTATCGCTCTATTGATCGAACGTTGTAAGACGGTTGGCCCTTGTTTGTTGACATCATCAAGTGATCGGTTCAACCCGTCTAAATGCCGTTGATCAATGCGAATAGTTGGTTCTACCATGTTGACTGTCACATCCTTTAGTCTTCAGCCTGCTCCTGCTCCTCGATGAATTCGATCAGTGCATCTGTTCTTATCCGTCGATTGTTCCCCACCTTAAAGCTTGGTAGCTCTTTTGTACGACACAGACTGTAGACAGTGTTTATATGGACGCCCAGGAAGTCAGCAACCTCATGTGACGTCAATAGATCAGGTAACCCCCATTTGTTAGGCATAAGCCATGTCCTCCCATTGTTTAAGCTTGTTTTGCGTTTGCTATATCTGCTACTTGTTTTGCGAATAACTCTTCGTCTGATAGGTCTTCTTCGTTCACATGCCCACTACGTTTGCCGTTCACTCGTTTAGCAATGTCATCCGCATAGGACTTTTCCTCTTCACTTAATGACCCTTTAGGTTCCGGTTTACTTAACTGCATTATGCTCCAACTCCTTTCTTACGGTAGCGGATCTCAACAAGTAGATTACCCCCGTTTACTTGTGACGCCTCTCCAGTACCAACAACCTCTAGATCAGGGTTTCGCTTCTTAAATTCCTGGATGACATCCTCTCGCTTATTCATGCCCATAAAGCCTATTGTCTTCTTCTCTGTTGCCTCTTTGTTTAGGCCTGTTGTAAAGCCTTTATCTTCAACCTCTTTGACAGTTGGTTGCCTAACTTCCTTGGCAATATATTGTTCTAGCAAGTGGTCTTGTTGGCCATCAATCCAATTTCTCACATAACTATCCTTGCCGTAGTACTCTATCTCTCTTGGCTCGATACGATGAATAATCTGTTTAACAGCTCTTTCCTCAGGAGCTTGTCCACGTGCTGGATCATCAATTGTTCGCTTCAGCTGGTCAATCTCTTGCTGTAGTTCATTGATCTTATCCTCTTTAGCTTTGACCTTATCGGTAATCTTCTTGTTTTTGGCCAAGCGTTCGTCTCTTGAACGTTTAGCAGCTGCACGGATTTCTTCTTTCTCTTGATCAGTTAAAGTTGTTTGGTCTAGCTTCTTCTTGTAGCCCTCGATCGTACCAGCAATGTTCTCAGCTTCATGCCGCTTCTCTTTTAACTCCTTTTCTAACTGCTGGACTTGTTCCTGGTCATCCTCGATCTTGGCATCTACCAACTGTGATGTTAGATCGCTAACTGCTTGATCAATCACAACCTTATTCGATTGCTCCTCTGAAATAAGCTGTTCAATTCGCTGCTGCTTTTCAAAAACCTTGTTTACTAATGTTTGTACGTCCTTTTTTAACATTGTGTTTCCTCCTCGTTTAATCGTAAATTTCTGCTTTCCGCTTGCGTACTCTGAATACAACAATCAGATGGCTTTGCATGTGAATCGTTTCTGTGTGCGTTTGATAGTCCAGTATTTCATAACCTCTTTCATTCAGCTTGTCGATGAACGCATTAAGCTGGATGTCTGTCTCAGGGTGAAACGAAATACGTTTCGTTATGAACTGGAAATCGTTAAGGGGTTGACCCGGCAAGTCTCTCATTTTCCTTCCTCACCTCCCTGTCGTACAACTCGTACTGGTAGAGATCCTCTACAAGGTCCGAGTCGAAACCTCTAACCTGCTTGATGCCTTCTAACAGATGGAGATTAAACTCACATTCAATCGCTTTACGCTTCTTGCGGTAGTCTATTAACCTCATTCCTCTAGCTTTGGCCAACACGGTATCAGGAACAAAATTGTTATTGTAGAGACGATTTGCCCTGTCCCTCTCTATTCGGTACTTTTCAGCCAGTAGGGCCCTGTCTTCGCTTGGGATCCGCTTCAAAGCATAGAACAGTAACTTGCAGCTCTCTTTCTCGTAATCTGTCAACGTGTTGAAATTCATTTCAAAGTAACCCCAACGGCCTAAATGTAAGTGCGCTATTCTTAGTCGATGTTTCGGCTTTCTCATAATCACACTCCTAACGCTTCAAACATGTAATTCAAGTCCTGATCCAGTGACTCGTTATCCAGCTCTAAAGGTGGAATGATCTCCGGCTCTTCACCGTTTAAGAACATCATCGCCTCCTCTATTTCTAGAATCTCTCGATAGGTATCTTTTGAAAGTTGATCGTCTGTGTAATTTGACTCCGTGTCAGTCACATATTGTTTTAGCAGCCTTACCTTGTCCCATGCTGAAAGGGTCGCGAGATAATCTTTAAAGTACTTCTGCTTTTTCTGCAACGCCTCTATGCGCCTTTCTTTTGATGCTTGGGAATCTACTAGTTTAGTTACAGCGTTCTCAACTTTCACACCAACCGAGACGAGCTCCAGTCCGTCACTTTCTACCCTGGTACTGAAAGATTGTTCATAAAAGGTTGCGGTCAACTCTTCCAGCTCTGCCCTCACCTTTCGGATGTGATCCTCAAGAGTCAGATAATAGTTAATGCTTTTCCAACGGAAGTACTCTTCCACAAACGAATCACCTCACATTCACAGATGTTTACAGTTCATAATTAACGAGAACTACTAAGTAATTTTTTCGTTAATTGCTCTCAAACCCTTACACACCAACGCTTACAGGCTTTTGAATTACTGAATTATTATTTTCCCCATGTTCCCCCCTATACACATATATAGTGAGTGTGTATTTTTCTTATAGTTGGAACATAGGCATTTAAGTAATTCAGTAATTCAACACCGCCTCACCCCTTGTGGCTGTAGGCCTCTCAGAAAATTAATGAATGAAATTTCGTTAATTCGCCCGTTAATTTTCAAGGAATTCTGCGTTATTCAACTTCTTTTTTGCGCTTTCGTGGACACTTAATCCGTGTAAAAACCTTACATTGTCAGTTCCAGGCTTAAAATCGAAACCTCGATGCTCTAGTTCTCTATAAAATTTTCTATTCGTGAGTTTGAAATCGTCGTTCCTTAGGCAAAACAGATTGTAGTAGTAGTAAACCGTCTTACCTTCCTCTTTTTCCTCTGGATCAATGATGCAGCACTCATCAAGAAACGGTTTCAAAATATCCATGTCATCACGGTACTTCTCAGACTCGTCCATGATACTCTTGGGTTTCTTCAAACCTTCTTGCTTCCACAGCTGGTAGCCTTCAATAGCCCAATTCAAAATACCAGGCAATTCACGAGATAGCTTCTCCGATAAATACGGATCCTTAGGATTGGATTTACCGTCAAAAGTCACTCTGAATGGTATTACTGCAATCCTTCTCCATATACCATCATCTGATCCTTTGATGATGGGTTTGTGGTTGGTAGAAAAGAAAATTTTAAACGCTGGTCTGAACTCAAAGAACTCTTTCCTTAAAAATCTAGCGGTGATCGTGTCTCCACCTGTCAACTGCTTAATCAGGGACTCTGCTAAATGTTGTCCATCTTCGGACTCAATAGCAGCCACGAATCTAGCTTTATCCAACCTAGCAATGTCATTATTAATGCCACTATCAAAAGGTTTCTTAATAAAAGTGTCAGCGTTTGTCTGTTTAGAATATTCACCTAAAACGTTTTGAATCGACTCAATCAATATAGATTTACCATTTCCGCCCTTACCAGTTAAAAAGAAAATTGTCTGCTCGATCGTTTCGCTTGTTAGTGAATAGCCAATAGCTTTTTGTAAATATCTAATGACCTCATAGTCGGAAAACCCGTTCTTGTCCACTATCACCTCTTCAAGAAACTGCTTGAATCGAGGGCATTTAGCGTCCGGATCATAGTCCACTGGAGAGCTTCTTGTAATTAAGTTTTTCGATTCATGCTCCTGGAGCTTCCCAGAATCTAAGTTGATCGTGCCGTTGTTAACGTTAAACAGATGCGAGTCAGCGTCTAGGTCATCATTGTGAACGGTAGCTAACGGTTTAACATCTTCGATTGAATTCATGCGAACTTTTCTACCTTCACACTTTTCAGCCCATTTCTTTAAGGCTTTACTTTTATTTTCATCAGCTTCTAGAATTGCTTCATCATAGATTGACCTTAGAGTTTTGTTCGTGACCTCTTCTATCTTCGATAAGGCGTCCGTTTCCCACTTCTTACCGTTCCAGAACAACCAACCGCGCTCTTTTGTGTAAGCTATAGATCCTTTGTTGTAATGCCATATGCGCTCTGCATTTCCAAGCTCAGTTAAACGGAATCGATCCAAGATAATCTCAGACTGTTCTATCTCTGAGTTGTAATGCATGGTAAACCCTTCTGTGCTGAAATCTTGTTCAGCTGTCTGCCTAGGTTGATACGTGATTTTAACATTCCCCAAAACTTTATTTAGTGAATATTCCCGACGACTAGGTCTACCCCAACCATCCATGCGGTATAATGCGCTATTAGTCATTAGTCGGTCTAGCTGATCCCTGTCTTGAGTGTAAAAGACCATTATCCCTAACAAGGCTAGTTCAGCCTCACTAGTTGATGGGTAGTCGTCTGTGTTACCGTCGTCATAAAGTTTTTCAAACTTAGCAGCGTTCTTAGCCTGGCGACAACGACTGATCACTTCCTCATCACTCATTTGTGGCGACTCAGCTACCTCTCCAGTGTCAGTTACTGGCTCATGGTCAATGTCGAGCAAGTCTTCGTAATGGTCGAACACATCTTCTAACTCTTCAACTGTGTAGCGTTGGTGCGTGTGGTCTATGGCTCTAACCTCGACAGGCGTATCGTACTTATGGTTTAGTGTGCCTGGAGCTCTGAGCTGTCTTGAGAGCTCTCCGACACTGTCATAGTCTTTACCTTTCTTCTCAAATAGCTTTCCGATGATCTTGTCGAGCCGCTTCAATAATCGGTCTGCCATGAGCCGCTGCTCCTCGTTCTCAATTACAACAGGGTCCTCTAACAGATAGTAAATGTGCAATCCACCGCCGGAGAAGACAACGATCGACGGTTCCAATGAGAATGTGTTATAGACGATCTCCTCAAACTCTTGATAGGTTGGTAGGTTCTGTTTGTTATGCTCTCCAAAGTTGAGGTCAACCTCAAAATATAGGGCTGGTAAGCAAACAATATCTGCCTTACCTCCACGCCTATTAGTTGGCAACCCTTCTTTACGCAGTGCAACATTAAGGTAGGTGTCGCTGTTCTGCTGGAAGCGTTCCGTGAACTCTACAACTTTGTCGAGATCATTCACATCAATGTGATGGTGAGACTTGTTGCCGTTATGAGAAATGGTCACATTCCCTTTAACAACATCCCGGTATAACGTCTTCAAAAAACCTTTTTGGGCTAGGAGGCTGTCCTGTGGTACCGCTTTTTCGTTTTCTAATGCTGTTTCTGCTGTCATAATCTACACCTCCAATCTATTAAAGCGAAATGCTCTAAAACGTAATTCAAAAATCCATGATATAATAGACATTAGAATGCTCCTTTAGGGTATTTTGTTTACTTGGTTGTAAGCCATTTACTCCTATAAGGAGCCTCCCAATTAATCAGGACTCAGTACAAATTTGTAGCTGAAGTGCCATATTCATTACTAGCGGGTTAAACTTAAAACTCTTGAATGTTTGATAAGCTGGTTGTAAAGCTTTTGGTAGATAATCTAAATGATCGTCTCCATGCACCAAGTGAACATTCACATCAGGAAGCCTGTCTACAGGAGTTAGTTTAACCCCCAATGCGGATGCGCTCACTTCCCCCTCAATCATAGTGAGTGCATCTTCTCTCTTTTTAAAAACAAAGTAGTGTTCATCCTCGCTTTGCCAATATTGATGGCCAATTGATGCTGACAACAGCAAGTTATGAACTCTAGTTGCTTTATCCTTACTTTCAATCAGTTTGACCCCCACCAAGCCAGTCGAAAGTAAACTCAAACTTTTTTGCATATCATCACCTCAAATCCGTTATAGTTTCCTCTCCAAAATGTACGCCTACTAATTGTGCCTGGACTTCATCTATAAAAACGATATGGCCGTCATCGGCTGCAACCATTAAACCGACAAAGCCTGTATTCGTTAACCCAATACATATAACGTTTGCCTCATATAGCCCTTTAAACTCATGATCAAAGACAGCTTTCATTCCTATTGGAGCGTCAATGATGCTTACGATCGATTCACCCATAATCTAAAACCTCCTTTTCAGTTCGTTTTCATTCCGCCTGCCAAGCGTTTATTTTTGTGTTAAACTAAACCTATATTTGCTTAGGAGAAGCGTGCTTTTGGTCTGCCAACCATTACGCTTCTTCTTTTTGCTTTTGTTCAGCCGCTTCTACTGCACGACTAATCTTTCTAACGTTCTGTCGTAGGAGCTCATCCAACATACGAATTTTCCTAGCCATTTCTTGATGTGTAAGGATAACCTCTGATTTGCTATCTAGGTTGACACCCTCTGTCATTCCTCGAAGGATTGATAGCTCATCACTCACATCTTGTGTTACCTCTAATTCGCACGAAACATCTACTAACTCATCTAAAAAATCTGAATTACTATTTGACATGCACTCAACCTCCTAATTAATTTCAGTCAGTCTGTAGCCGATCGGCTTAAATTCCATGTGACTAACGTCATTTCCCAGTTCAGCCTGGAACCTCTTGGCTTCCAATACTGCCCTGTCCTTCAACTCACGATCAGACAGCTCCTCATCGTCGTGCACATTGACAAACATCATGCTTTTGTCTGTGTCCACTCTTACCTTCCAGTTATACCTTGCAATTACAGGAAAGCTTTCTACCATTACCTATCACTCCTTCACAATACGTTTTAGTTTTTTCCAGGCTTCTTGTTCATTGCGAGCTATGATTCTAATAACGGTGCTTCCGTGTCTCTCACTCTCAAATTCAAAGGTATAGCCCACTTCGGAAACGATCCTCCATTCGTTCATATAACCACCTCTCTATCACTTGCTTAAGAATTGCTGTAGCTTCACACAAGCCGATTGACGGCTTATTGCAAAGAATCTCAAGAACACTCGCTTGTACTTCACGTTCTCAAACTTATAGAAACCTGCGTAAGCCTTAGCCACTTTCCAGTCGTTAAGCATATCCCCTCACCTCCTAAAAAGTGTTCTACTTACATCTCACATTGCCCGCCAGAGCTTAATAGTTTAATTCCTTAAACGTGTACTTGTGCTTGTTCATGAACTCGATAACATCCAACTTATCAATTAATGTCTTGTTCTCCAGTTGAACGGTCGGCAGCCCCATACGCTCCATCTTTTGTAGATACGTAAAGCTAACACCGATCCATTCACACGTCTCTTGCTTGGTAAGATACCTTTTAATGCCTGTGTCACGTTTAGCCGCTTCAAACGCCTCTTTAGATAGATCATAGAATAGCGACGCATAAGCTTGCTTGAATTCATCTGTGACCGGGATCTGCATCATGTCTGACATTGTTAACACCTCCTTATGTTTATTTAGTTGTGACCTCTTCTTGGTCTACAATTTGGAAAACATCATCGAACTCAACATCAAGAGCTTTACAAATCTTTAATGCTGTAGACGGAGAAGGGTTACTCTTCCCATTGAATACGTTCCACATAGTCATGTGATGGATACCCGCTTTTTCTGCTAGGCCAGTCTTGCTATAACCTTTCTTAATGATGATAGACTCTAAGAATTTAAAGTTTTTTACGGCTACTTTCATATTGATTACCTCCCTTTGTTAAATTTATCGTTTAACTTTTTAAATTAATTAAGTTATTCGATTAACAATAAGGTATCAAACAATAAAGATTAAGTCAACAGTTTAATTTTATTGATTTATTAAATGTTTATAATGTGATATATTTAAGGTGATAAATTTGAAAATAGGGGGTTAATGATGGGACAAAAAGAATTAGTAGGGACTGAAATTAAAAATTACAGGATGAGATCTGGTTTGAAAATTAAAGATCTTGCAGCCTTAATGGAAGTTTCTTCCCCCTACATCTCAATGGTTGAGAATGCAAAAGGTAACCTTCCGACAAAATCATTTTTAAGGAAGTTCTCAGATGTCATATCAAAACAAGACTCAAAGCTTTCACCCGAGTCTATCTACATTAGTTTGTGTGTAGTTGCTGGTTATCCTATTGATGAATCAATTGTTGATGACCATGGAGAGGATGTTTTCTATGCAAATGAAAGGCGAGGTTACATTGAAAGTTTAGGGAATAAAGAATACAGGACCTTAGAGAAGCCTTACTACGATCTGTTTTGGCTTCTAGATCAACCTGAAAGTGGTGTATTTTTTAATATTCAACAAACAAGCAAATCTAACATTGACAGTCAAAATTCAAGCTTTAAACTAGACCACGACGATAGAGAGTTCATTAAAAGTACTATTGCTGACTACCTGAAGCATAAATCTAATTTCATTAGCAGCTTTCCGTTGAAAGTACATTTTGTAACACTAGAAGAGGATTCAATCCCCACACTCATGGAGTCAGATGAAGTAATAGATGAAGATGGGAATACTATAGAATACGTTAGTAACATTACAGGGTCTGTAATTATAGAAGTGAATTTAAAGTACTTTATGAGTGAAATAGCTTTCAATTTAAGAGTTGAGTATGATTTCGATATTGACTTTGATAAAGAAATCACTAATACCAACCTCTACATTGATTCACAAGAGACAGAAAAGTTGGAGTCACTAAAGATTGAAAAACCATACTATGATTTTTTTGTAAATGAATTAGGTGAATACCTTAATGCTTTTGCACTTGATAACTTCCAAGAAGAAGTTGAAGTTTCTGACTCCTCATTTATAAAAGTTCACATAAAATAGCCACAGGATCTACTTACCCCTCACATTGCCCGTCAGCATAGGAGGGATTCAAATGGCTAGTGTAAAGAAATACACAAAAAAAGACGGGTCTACCGCCTATATGTTTAATGCATATTTAGGTGTGGATCCAGTAACAGGAAAGAAAAAACGCACAACACGTAGAGGATTCAAGACAGCTAAAGAAGCAAAGATTGCATTGTCTAAGCTATTGATTGAGGTGGATGATTACGGACTGAGAAGAGATGAGTCCATCACTTACGGTGAGGTGTTCCAGGAGTGGTTTGAACAGCACAAGAAGGAAATAAAACCTTCCAGTGTGAATGTCCTGGAGACAAAGTTTAAGCGCATATTGCCCAAGTTCGGCCGGCTGAAGATTAAAGAGATCACGAGAATCTATTGTCAACGGGTTGTGAACGAATGGGCTGAGGAGATTAAGTCTTTTCAGGATTATAAGATTCAAGCTAACCAAGTGTTCAAGTATGCCGTTAAGACTAACATTATCAAGACCAACCCAATGGATCAGATCACGCTGCCTAAGAGGAAAAACAAGCTGAATTATGACTTGGAAGAAGAGGAGAAGGTATCCTTCTACTCTAGAGAAGAGCTCAAACAGTTTTTAGCCGTCCTAGAGGAAGGATCCTTGAATCATGCCTTCTTTAGGTTGTTGGCTTTCACAGGTGCTCGTAAGGGTGAAATATACGGTCTACACTGGTCTGACATTGATTTTGAGACTAAGTCGCTTCACCTTAAGAAAACGTTAGCTAGAGTTAATAATAAGCGTGTCCTAACGCCAACAAAGACAGCCAGCTCACGACGGATCATTAGCTTGGACGACGAAACGCTGCGAGTGCTTAAGAAGTGGCGATCACATCAGATGCAATTGTACTTGAAGATGTCAGTACCATTCAAAAGTAATGACAAACAACCTGTATTCACTACGTATGATTATATCAATCAGAGGTTTAACTTCATGAGGTTAGCGTCTATTAACGAAAGACTACAAACGATTTATCGTCAAAATGACCACTTACCGCAAATCAAAATTCATGGCTTTAGGCATACACATGCTAGCCTACTTTTTGAAGCTGGTGCAAGTATTAAGGATGTCCAGGTGAGACTTGGCCATTCAGACATTCAAACGACTATGAATATCTACACTCATGTGACCAATGAAGCGAAGGAAAAAACAGCTGATTTGTTCCAAAAATACATGAGTTTTTAAGGAAAGGGTATTCAAAGGGTATTCAAAAGGGGATAAATAATAAAAATGCCCTCTCTGCTGGATAAGAGCAAAGAGGGCTGAAACCTTGATATATAAGGGTTTTAACGCTTCGAGAACTGTGGTGCACGACGAGCGCCTTTAAGACCGTATTTCTTACGTTCTTTCGCGCGAGCGTCACGCGTTAGTAAGCCAGCGCGCTTTAAAGGTAAGCGGTACTCAGGGTCCGCTTCTAATAGTGCGCGTGCAACGCCTAGACGGATTGCACCAGCTTGACCTGTAAATCCACCACCATCAACATTAACTAGAATGTCATAGCTACCAGTGTTTTCAGTAACATCTAATGGTTGGTTGATCACACGACGTAGTGTTTCGTGTGGGAAGTAGTCTTCTGCGTCTACTTTATTTACAACGACTTTACCGTTACCAGGTACTAGTCGTACACGTGCTACAGAGCTTTTGCGACGGCCTGTGCCGTAATATTGTACTTGTGCCACTTAGATTACCCTCCTTAATTATCCACGAAGCTCGTAAACTTCTGGTTTTTGTGCATGATGCTTGTGGTCAGCGCCACGGTATACGTGTAGCTTTGTGCCCATCTTACGACCTAATTTATTTTTAGGTAGCATACCTTTTACTGCTTGTTCAAGCATTTTCTCTGGATAATTCGCACGCATCTCTTCTGCTGTACGCTCCTTCAAACCACCTGGGTAGTTTGAATGACGGTAATACATTTTATCTGTTAACTTTTTACCAGTTAATTCAATCTTTTCTGCATTAATAATGATGACATTGTCACCTGTATCAACGTGTGGTGTGTAGCTCGGCTTATGCTTACCACGAAGTAATGTCGCAACTTCAGTAGCTAGGCGACCAAGAGTTTGGCCTTCCGCATCAACTACATACCATTTACGCTCAACGTTACTTTCGTTTGCCATAAATGTTTGGCGCATTGCGTTTCCCTCCTAAAAAATCCGTTTTATATCGCTTTATCTCATCACGAATAGTTTCCGGGGCTATTACGTGGTAATGATAAAATGCCATAGAATATATTATAATATCTATGGCATTGATGTCAAGCTATATTGCATTTTTCATTACAATTTTAGTCAAATTTTTAAGATCGACTCAATTCTCGTTTCATCGCCTTTTGTTGTGCGGCTAAAACAGTGTTCCGAAGTAGCATCGCAATCGTGACTGGTCCGACACCACCCGGCACTGGTGTAATCGCACTTGCTTCATTATAACACGTTTCATACTCACAGTCACCAATATTCCCTTTGTTATATCCTGCATCTAACACAACAGCACCTTCTTTTAACCATTCACCTTTAACAAATTCAGGCTTTCCAACTGCAGCCACAACGATATCTGCCTGATTGACCAATTGTTCTAGGTTTTCGGTTCTTGAATGGCTAATTGTAACGGTTGCATTACGATTTAATAGCATCATCGAGACAGGCTTACCTAAGATTGGACTACGACCAATTACAACGGCATGTTTTCCTTCGACGTCAATATTATAGTAATCAATCATTTCCATAATTGCTGCTGGGGTACAGCACGGGTAAGCATTCAGTTGAAAGGCTGTTGAACCAAATCCATGGCTCGTTACGCCATCAACGTCTTTTTCTAAAGCAATCATATCAAATGCTTGTCGTTCATCAATATGACTTGGGACCGGATGCTGTAGCAAGATGCCATGCACTGTCTCATCTTCATTTAATTGCTTAATCGTTTGTAATAACTGTTCAGTCGTCGTTTCTGTCGATAAAAAGATCCGTTCTGACTCCATTCCAATTCTCATGCATGCGTTCGCCTTCATTTGAACATACGTGTGAGACGATGGGTTATCACCAACTAGAACAGTCACTAACTTGGGAACAATTCCTTTCTTACTTAATGAACTGATTGTTCCTTTCAAATCTTCTTTAATCGACTTTGAAACTTCCCTTCCGTCTAAAAGCATTGGCTCTTTCACGTTAAAACCTCCTGAAAGTTTGAGAGAAAAATTCTCCTGCCCAGACGACCGACATGAATAACATGCAGCTCCCTTATGGTTATTTCCATATATGTCGTCAGTCACTACATGCGTAATCAATTTATAAAACTTGTAATGCTTTATTAGCAATATCTTTTCGGTAAAACACATCTTCTGAGTCTAACTTTTTTACCTCTTCATAAACCTGGTCTTTCGCTTGAGTAATCGTTGTTCCTTTTGCGCCAACTAAAAGTACTCGCCCACCGTTCGTTTGCCATTGTTCATTTTCGTATTTCGTTCCAGCATGAAAGGTTAATGCTAGGGGGCTCAAGTCTTCTAATCCGTTAATAGATTTGCCTTTTTCATATGAACCCGGGTAACCTTCTGAAGCTAATACAACACCTACCACTGAATCTTGAGACCATTTTAATTCAACTGGCTTTTCATTTAACACGCATTCTAAAATTTCAACTAAGTCTGTTTGTAAGCGTGGGAGTATAACTTGTGCTTCTGGATCCCCAAATCGTGCGTTAAATTCAATCACTTTCGGCCCTTCAGATGTCGCTATCAAACCAGCGTATAAAATGCCTGTAAACGAACGGTTATGGTCATCTAAAGCTTGAGCAGTAGGTTTTAATACCTCTTTGATAGCCTGGTCATACACCGTTTGGCTAATTTGTGGTACTGGTGAGTAGGCTCCCATACCTCCTGTGTTTGGACCTTGATCTTGGTCGAAAGCTCTCTTATGGTCTTGTGAGATCACCATCGGGTATATATTAGTGCCGTTTACAAATGCCATTAACGAAAACTCTTCACCTTCAAGGAACTCCTCAATGACGACACGACTTCCCGCTTCACCGAACTGCGCACCTTCTAACATTAAATCAACTGCTTGTTCGGCTTCTTTTACACTCATGGCAACCGTAACACCCTTGCCCGCCGCCAAGCCGTCTGCTTTAATAACGATCGGAGCGCCTTGCTGTTGAATATATGCTTTCGCTGCTTGTGGGTCTTCGAACGTTTCGTGTTTAGCTGTTGGGATGTTGTAATCTTGCATAATTGATTTTGCAAAGTCTTTGCTCCCTTCAATAAAGGCTGCTTCTTTTGTTGGGCCGAATACTTTTAGACCTTCTTTTTGGAACTTATTGACGATTCCGTCCATGAGCGGCGCTTCTGGACCAATAATCGTTAAGTCCATTTGATTGGCTTTTGCATAATCGATTAACTGTTCATGTCGATGCTCTTCAATCGGTTCAACGTGTGCTACATCCGTCATCCCATCATTCCCTGGTGCAACGACTACTTGATCTACACGCTCACTTTGGTTCAATTTCCACGCTAAAACATGCTCACGACCTCCGCGTCCAACGACTAACACTTTCATTTTGACACCCCTCTTTCACCGCCAAAATTTGTTAATTCGGCGATTTTGAGATTTTTCTGGCGAAAATTAAATTAATCCGGCGAATTCACATCGTATTCCGGCGAACGCCGAAAAACTTAATGTTTAAAGTGACGCACTCCGGTAAATACCATCGTAATGCCATATTCATTACACTTCTTAATCGAATCGGCATCACGCTTAGAGCCACCTGGTTGAATAATCGCTGTAATACCTGCTTGGTGTGCGGCTTCAACAGTATCATCCATCGGGAAAAAAGCATCTGACGCCATGACAGCACCTTTTGCTTTTTCGCCTGCTTGCTCAATAGCGATCATCGCTGCGCCAACGCGGTTCATTTGACCAGCACCAACACCAATTGTTTGCTTTTCATTCGCCAGTAATATCGCATTCGACTTCACATGCTTCATTACTTTCCAAGCAAACTTCATATTCGTCCATTCTTCTTCAGACGGCTCGCGGTCTGTTACTATGTCATACTGCATGTCACTTTCTGGGTATCTGTCTTCATCTTGAATGAGTAAACCACCCGATACAGTGCTTAGCTTCTCTTGAGGTTCTCCTTGATGAACTGAAACTTCTAAAAGTCTAATGTTTTTCTTTTGCGTCAAGATAATTAAAGCTTCTTCTGTAAAACTTGGTGCAATTACAATTTCTATAAATATTTGACTTAAATCTTGTGCTACGACGTCATCGACTTCTCGATTAAATGCGACGATCCCACCGAAGATTGAAACTGGATCTGCATCATAGGCTCGGTCATAAGCTTCTTTTAACGTTTGACCGATTCCAACACCACACGGGTTAGTATGTTTCACAGCAACAGCAGCTGGTTCTTCAAATTCTTTTACAATCGTTAACGCACTATCAGCATCTTGAATGTTGTTGTACGAAAGCTCTTTTCCATGTAATTGGTTAGCATGAACAAGTGACGAATCCTCCGCAAACGGGTGTTTATAAAAAGCAGCTGATTGGTGAGGGTTTTCACCGTAGCGCAACGTTTGTTGACGTTCGTATGTCACAGTCTTCGTTTCAGGGAACCTTTCTTCTACTTGTTCCGTTAAATAATCAGCCACAAGCGCATCATATTGAGCGGTATGCCTGTAAACTTTCGCCGCTAGTTTACGGTTCAAATCTTTTAAATGGCTAGCATCTTTTAAGTGGTCGATGACACGACTGTAGTCGGTTGGGTCGACAACGACTGTTACGTCTTGATGGTTTTTAGCTGCGGCGCGCAACATGGCTGGACCACCGATATCGATATTTTCAATCGCTTCTTCAAACGACACATCTTTTTTCGCAACCGTTTCTTTAAATGGGTATAAGTTGACGACAACAAGGTCAATTGTCCCAATCGCTTGCTCCTTCAACGCGGCCATATGGTGATCGTTATCACGTTTAGCTAATAAACCAGCGTGGACATTAGGGTGTAACGTCTTCACTCGACCATCTAATATTTCCGGGAAATGAGTAATATCAGAAATTCCCGTTACGTTTAACCCCGCTTCTTCTAAAGTCTTTTTCGTCCCACCGGTTGAGATGACGTCATAACCTAACTCTGCTAACTGCTTTGCAAAATCAATTACACCTGTTTTATCAGAAACGCTAATTAATGCTCGCTTATTTTCCAACTAGCTCATCCTCTCGTATGACTTTCGTTAACGTCTTTGGAAAAAGTTCATGTTCAACTTGCCTAATTTTCTGTTGCAACGTTTCATATGTATCTTGCTTTGTCACTTCTACAACTTCTTGAGAAATGATCGGACCCGTGTCGACCCCTTCATCAATGTAATGAACGGTTACGCCTGTTTTCGTCACTTCAGCATCTAGCGCTTGAGCAATCGCATCTTTACCAGGGAACTTGGGCAGTAAAGAAGGATGAACGTTCACAATCCTTCCTTCATATGGCTTTAATAGCGTTAGGCTGACAATACGCATATAACCAGCTAAAGCAATCCAATCAACACCATATTTTCGAATGACATCCAATACAGCTTGCTCATACGTTGCTTTATCTTCAAAGTTTTTCGGCGAAATACTTTTAGTAGGAATGCCTAGCTTTGTGGCGCGTTGTAATGCGTAGGCATCATCACGGTCCGTAATTAATAAAACGACTTCATATGCCCCTGTTGACTGTTTAACAATCGCTTCAAAATTCGATCCACTTCCTGAAGCTAATACGGCAAGCTTCTTCATTATTCTGCCTCCCCTGTTAGTAACAGTTCACCTGTTTCATTAACTGAGCCAATGACATAACCTTCTTCACCTAACTCTTTAATCGTTTGCAACGCTTCGTCAACATCACGGCTATTAATAGCAACAACCATCCCAATCCCCATATTAAAAACTTTGTACATTTCACGTGATGCAATGTTGCTTTGCTCTTCAATAAATGTAAATATATCAGGCTTAGGAAATGTTGTTAAGTCAATCGTTGCCCCAAGGCTATCAGGTAACATACGAGGGATATTTTCATCGAATCCCCCACCTGTAATATGAGCGACACCTTTTACATCGACACGTTGAATTAAGGCTAAAATTTGCTTAACATAAATCATAGTTGGTGTAAGCAATACATCCTTCAATGGTGAAGTGAATGGCGGGTAAGTTGTATTTAAATCAAGGTTCTGCTCTTCTAACAACACTTTTCTAACGAGTGAAAAGCCGTTACTATGAATTCCGCTTGAAGGAAGGCCAATTAATACATCACCTGGTTCAATGCCTTCTCCCGTAATGAGATCTCGTTTTTCAGCTGCTCCGACGACAAACCCAGCGACATCATACTCACCTGCTTCATAAAGACCTGGCATTTCAGCTGTTTCACCACCGATTAAAGCACAACCAGATTGTTCGCAACCATCCGCAATACCTTTTACTATTTGCTCAATTTTCTCAGGGTTTGCTTCACCTAACGCTAAATAGTCTAAAAAGTATAGCGGCTCTGCACCTTGTGCCACAATATCATTCACACACATTGCTACTGCATCGATTCCGATTGTATCGTGTTGATCAGTCATAAAGGCGAGCTTTAACTTCGTGCCTACTCCATCAGTTCCTGAAACTAATACAGGTTCTTGATAATTTAACTGTGATAGATCAAATAGGCCACCGAATCCACCTAATGCACCTACTACACCTTTTCGCTTCGTTCGTTCAACATGTGACTTCATTCTATGAACAGCTTCATAACCTGCTTCAATATGAACACCTGCTTGACGGTATGCTTCTGACATTAGTAACTCGCCCCTTGCTTAACGACTTCTTGGACTAATTGGTCTTTCTCATGTGGTAACACTGAATTTTCATAAATATCTGTCGGATAGTTTCCTGTGAAACATGCTAAACAGTGACCGCAATTCGGACTAGAATCATCACGACCAATCGCTTCGACCATTTCATCAGTTGGTAAAAAGCTTATTGAATCAGCACCGATCTCTTCTCGAATTTCTTCAATTGAATTATTCGCTGCGATTAATTCTGATGATGTAGATGTATCGATCCCATAAAAACACGGATGTTTAATCGGTGGGGAACTAATTCTGACATGCACCTCTTTCGCTCCAGCTTCTTTAAGCATCGATACGATTCTTCTTGAAGTCGTACCACGAACGATTGAGTCATCCACCATGACGACACGTTTGCCTTCCACAATTTTACGAACAGGTGATAACTTCATCCTTACTCCACGTTCACGCATTTCTTGTGATGGTTGAATAAACGTGCGGCCAACATAACGGTTTTTAATAAGGCCCAGTTCATAAGGAATATTCGCTTGTTCAGCATAACCAATCGCTGCAGAAATGCTAGAATCCGGTACACCTGTTACAACGTCCGCTTCAACAGGGGCAATATCCGCTAACTTTTTCCCGAGTTGCTTTCTCGTACTATGAATGTTGTCACCATCGACTTGACTATCTGGTCTTGCAAAATAAACATATTCCATCGTACAAACGGAACGGTCCTGTTTCTCAGCAAATGTACTTGAATGTAAACCGTCTTGATCAATAACTAAATACTCACCAGGCTGAATTTCACGAACATATTCTGCACCAACGACATCAAAAGCACACGTTTCTGATGCGACGACGTATGACTCACCTACTTTACCTAAAGACAACGGACGCATCCCTCTAGGATCTAGTGCTGCTATTAATTGATCTTCAAGTAACATGACAATCGCAAAAGCACCTTCAAGCTGTTTTAGCGAGGCTTTAATTCGATCATGCGGTGGCTTTTTTCCACCTTTTCGAATTAAATGAGCAATGACTTCTGTGTCAGACGTCGTTTGAAAAATACTTCCCTCATCTTCTAGTTCAGACCGTAACTTTGTCGCATTAACTAAATTACCGTTATGGGCTACAGATAATGAGCCTGTGTGAGAGTGAAACAATAGAGGTTGAATGTTTTCATACGACTTTTCTCCGGCTGTCGAATACCTAACATGACCGATTGCGCTATGACCTGGCAACTTGGCTAAACGTTCTTCATCAAACACCTCAGTGACTAATCCGTGACCTTTAGATTGTTCTAATGTATCACCATTAGAAACGACGATTCCTGCCCCTTCTTGCCCACGGTGCTGTAAACTATGAAGACCGTAGTAAGTCATATGAGCCGCTTGAATATGATTGTAAACACCAAAAATTCCGCATTCTTCGTTTAGCCCTTTGATTTCACCAAGCATGGTATAGCTCCTTTCCATTGGTCTGTTAAAGACTCGACATTTTGATTAATTACGCTTTGTTCATTCCATTTAATATTTAAATTGGCACCACTAGTCACTTCACCTATTAATTTAAAATTAGAAACCACTTGCTCAAAACTGTCCTTATTCTCCTTAGAAACTGTTACGATAAAACGTGATTGTGTTTCGCTAAACAACTCTAGTAAATGCTCACCTTGAAGCGCCACATTTAAACCATATGAAGTGCCCATCACTTTTTCTGCAAGCGCAACGGCTAAACCACCTTCTGATACATCGTGTGCCGATTCGATCACACCTTGCTGAATCGCCTTTAGAAGCTGTGCTTGACGTTGTTGTTCAACTTGTAAATCGATCTTCGGTGCAGCGCCTTCATATTTTCCGAATAGTTGCTTTTGAACTTCGCTTCCACCAAGATCAAGTGCTGTTTCACCAATAACGTAAACTAAATCACCTTCAAGTTGAACTTGTTGCTTTGTAATATGCTCAACATCGTGAATTAAACCGACCATCCCAACAACAGGGGTAGGATAAACACTTGTGCCGTTCGTTTCGTTATAAAGCGATACATTTCCACTAATAACAGGGGTACTTAGCTGACTTGCTGCTTCTGCCATGCCGTCTGTCGCTTTTTCCATCATCCAGAAATTTTCTTCTTTTTCTGGATTACCAAAGTTTAAGCAATCCGTTAAGGCTAATGGTTCTGCACCTGAACAAATAATATTACGAGCCGCTTCAGCAACCGCGATTTCGCCACCTGTTTTCGGGTCTAATTGTAAATAACGTGAATTACAATCTGTCGTCATTGCTAACGCTTTGTTCGTCCCTTTAATTCGAATGACAGCTGCATCTGACCCAGGTGCGGTGACCGTATTCGTTTGGACCATGTAATCGTATTGATCATAGACCCATTCTTTACTTGCAATCGTCGGTGCTTTCAATAGATTAACTAATAACTTATTCGCATCCTTTACTTTTGGAAGTTCTAGATTCATAGACTGATTACGTTTAAAAGCTTCAGGTTCTTTTGAAGGTAAATGATAGACTGGCGCTTCTTCTGCTAATGCATCAACTGGCATATCAGCCACCACTTCATTTTTGAAAGTTAACCGCAACCTCTTGTCATCAGTTACTGTTCCAACTTCAACAGCTTCAATCCCATATTTTGAGACAATATCTTTAATCTCTTGTTCGCGACCTTCTTCAATAACGACAAGCATACGTTCTTGAGATTCTGATAACATCATTTCATATGGTGTCATGTCTTGTTCACGTTGCGGGACTAAATCTAAATTCATTTCAATTCCGGTACCTGCTTTACTAGCCATTTCACTTGCGGATGATGTTAAGCCTGCAGCTCCCATATCCTGAATCCCGACTAATGCATCCGATTGGACTAAATCTAAACAAGCTTCGATTAACAACTTCTCCATAAATGGATCGCCAACTTGAACGGCTGGACGGTCTTCTTGTGAATCATCGGTTAATTCTTCAGAAGCAAAAGTAGCACCGTGAATACCGTCACGTCCTGTTTTTGAACCGATATACATAACCGTATTGCCAATCCCTTTTGCCTGACCGACTTGTAAATGATTATGGTCAATTAATCCAACACACATCGCATTAACGAGTGGGTTTCCTTTATAACAATCGTCAAACTGAATTTCACCACCAACTGTTGGAACACCGACACAGTTACCATAGCCAGCAATACCAGCCACAACTTCTTCAAACAAATACTTCGTACGAGGCTGATCAAGCTCACCAAAACGAAGAGAGTTTAATAGAGCAACAGGGCGGGCTCCCATTGAAAACACGTCACGAATAATCCCACCGACACCTGTTGCAGCACCTTGATATGGCTCAATCGCAGACGGGTGATTATGGCTTTCGATTTTGAAAACAGCCGCTTGCCCATCCCCAATATCTACAACACCTGCTCCTTCACCAGGACCTTGTAAAACGTGGCGACCTGTTGTCGGGAATTTCTTTAACAATGAACGAGACTTTTTGTAACTACAATGCTCACTCCACATAACCGAGAAAATCCCGGTTTCTGTATAGTTCGGCAAACGCCCTAAAATGCGTTCAACGAGCTTAAACTCTTCATCCGATAATCCCATTTCACGATAAAGCTTCTTTTCTTTAACCTCTTCTGTATTTGGCTCAAGAAGTAATGGCATGGTGTTCCCTCCAATTCGCTAACATTGACTGAAATAATTTCAGCCCATCATCGCTACCTAATAACTCATCAACCGCTCTTTCTGGATGAGGCATCATTCCTAATACGTTACCTCGTTCGTTTATAATCCCAGCAATATCACTAACTGAACCGTTCGGGTTATCAACATATCTAAATACAATTTGGTTGTTTTGTTCAAGGTGTTTTAGCGTTTCTTCATCACACTCGTAATTACCTTCAGCATGAGCGATTGGAACATTAACTTTCTCATTCAAGTCGTAGCTTGTTGTGAAAAATGTTTCGTTATTCTCGACTGTTAACTCAACAGGGCGACAAATAAACTTTAGCGCCTCATTCCGCTTCATAGCTCCTGGTAGTAACCCTGCCTCTAGTAAAACTTGAAAACCGTTGCAGATCCCTAATACAGGCTTACCAGACTCCGCAAATTGCTTCACCGACTCCATCACGTTAGAAAAACTTGCAATCGCTCCTGAACGTAAGTAATCACCATACGAAAATCCACCTGGAAGTAGAATAGCATCATAGTTTTCTAATTTAGTTTCTGTATGAAAGACGTAATCTACTTCTTCACCTAAACCTGATTCAATGGCATGAAACAGATCCATATCGCAGTTAGAACCCGGAAACACTATGACAGCAAACTTCATGGTGTGATAACCTCCTCTGTTTCATAACGGTAATCTTCAATAACTGGGTTAGATAACAGTTGTTCACACATAGTTGTTACTTGTTCATCAACTGTTTGACCTTTTTCTGGTTCAAGGTGAAACTCCATATACTTACCAACACGCATACCTTCTACGTTGTTAACGTCCATTGCTTCTAGCGCCTGCTCAATTGCTTTACCTTGAGGATCAAGAACTCCTGCTTTCAACGTTACGTATACTTTTACTTTAATCACCATTCAGCACCCCTTATTTTAGTCAGTTACAACCGCGCCTTTTAAACGCGTTAATATCGTTTCATACGCTTGGTCTATTTGCCCAATTCCTTCACGGAAAACATCTTTATCTAGTTTTTCATTCGTATGAACGTCCCAAAGCCTGCACGTATCCGGAGATATTTCATCTGATAAAATTAACTTTCCTTCTTCATCAAAGCCAAACTCTAGTTTAAAATCGACGAGCTTTACGTCACACGCTTTAAAATGATTCGTTAAATGGTCATTTACTTGAAGTGCCATTTCTTTCATTTCATTTAATTGATTAATAGAAACTAAGTCTAATAGTTGAATGTGATCTTCATTGATTAACGGGTCGCCTAAATCATCATCTTTATAGTAAAACTCGACTACTGTAGTGTTTAATGGCACCCCTTCTTCTAAGCCAAGCCTTCTTGATAGACTGCCTGCTGCAACATTGCGAACAACTACTTCAATTGGAATGATCGACGTCTTTTTAACGAGCTGTTCTGTTTCAGAAAGGCGTTTAACAAAGTGGTTTGCTATGCCTACTGTTGAAAGTTGGTGAAATAAAATGGATGATATTTCGTTGTTTAACCGTCCTTTACCTTTCGCTCGTTCCTTCTTTTCCCCATTAAAAGCTGTTAAAGCGTCTTTATATTGAACCCGAAGAATGTTGGGATCGTTTGTCTCAAATAATTGTTTTGCTTTTCCTTCATACAACAATGCTCGCTTTTCCAAAGAGATGCCTCCTTATGTTCAACTCGTTTTAGTTAAGCCCTAAACGTTCAAAGATCATATCAACGTTTTTCAAGTGGTAAGTTGGATCAAAGCATGCTTCTAAGTCCTCTTCGCTAATAGAACTAGTGATTTCATCTGTTGTGCGAATAAGATCTGGGAACGAAACGCCTTCTTCCCAAGCTTGCATCGCTAACGGCTGTACGAGGTCATAAGCTCGCTCGCGTGAGAAACCTTGATCAATTAACGTCAGTAACACACGCTGAGAATAGATCAGGCCGTATGTACGGTCCATATTAGCTTTCATGTTGTCTTCAAACACGGTTAACTTCTCAACGATGCCCGAAAAACGACTTAGCATATAATCTAACGCAATCGTAGCATCTGGAATAATGACACGTTCAGCCGATGAATGTGAGATATCGCGTTCATGCCATAGTGCGACATTTTCGTAAGCGGTCATCATATATCCACGGATCACGCGTGCCATCCCTGTCATATTTTCTGAACCGATCGGGTTACGTTTATGAGGCATAGCAGATGATCCTTTTTGCCCTTTTGCGAAAAACTCTTCAACTTCACGCGTTTCACTCTTTTGTAGACCGCGGATTTCAACTGACATTTTTTCAATGGATGATGCGATTAACGCTAACGTTGACATGTAATCAGCATGACGGTCTCGTTGAAGTGTTTGAGTTGAAATCGGTGATGGTGTAAGACCAAGGTTTTCACAAACATATTTCTCTACGAACGGATCGATATTGGCATATGTACCAACAGCACCTGATAATTTTCCTACTTCAATTCCTTTAGCTGCCGCATCAAAACGTTCAATATTGCGCTTCATCTCTTCATACCATAACGCAAGCTTCAACCCGAAAGTTGTTGGCTCAGCATGAACACCGTGCGTACGTCCCATCATAATCGTATATTTATGCTCTTCAGCTTTCGCCTTAATGACTGATAAGAAGCGATCTAAGTCTTGACGGATGATATCGTTTGACTGTTTAATTAAGTACGATAATGCGGTATCAACAACATCTGTTGACGTTAAGCCGTAATGCACCCACTTCTTTTCTTCACCTAACGTTTCTGAAACAGCACGTGTAAATGCGACCACATCATGACGTGTTTCTTGTTCAATCTCATGAATGCGATTGACATCAAAAGAAGCGTTTTTTCGGATTTTCTCAACGTCTTCTTTTGGTATGTCGCCTAACTCAGCCCAAGCTTCACAAGCTAAAATTTCAACTTCTAACCATGCTTGAAACCTATTTTCTTCTGTCCAAATATTGCCCATTTCTTCACGTGTATAACGCTCGATCATGTTGTTCCCTCCAAATGTTTAATTGTTCAATCTGTTTTAACATATCATTAACATCGTTTCCGACAAAGTTTATATGACCCATTTTTCGATTTTGTTTAGCTTCGGCTTTCCCATATAAGTGAAGCTTGGCTTGGGGTAAGCTGACGACTTTCTCCCTTGCTCCTTCTAAGTGTTGACCGAGAATGTTTGTCATAACAACGGGGTTCATTAGCGTTCCTTCACCCAACGTCCAACCACAAATCGCTCTAACATGTTGTTCAAATTGTGAAGTTATACAAGCATCCATCGTATAGTGCCCTGAGTTGTGCGGCCTTGGTGCTACTTCATTCACATAGATTGTGTCGTCTTGACCTAAAAATAACTCGACACCTAACGCGCCAATGACATCAAGCGTTTCAGCCACAGCAATCGCAACTTCCCTTGCTTGCTCTTCAACTTGTTCAGACAATCGTGCTGGCACGATTGATTGATGTAAAATATGATTGACGTGAATATTTTCAGACACTGGGTACGTCATCACTTCGCCTGTAGTACTTCTAACGACCATGACTGATAATTCTTGTTTAAAATTAATTTTCTCTTCTAATATGCAAGGACCTTGTTCTAACAGTTGGCTTGCTTCATTTAAATCAATATTAGATTCAATAACGACTTGACCTTTACCGTCATAACCGAATCGTCTCGTCTTAAGAATCGACGGAAGACCGATTTGGTTGACCGCTTCAAGTAAGTCACTATTAGTATCTACCAATTTATAAGAAGCAACTTTTGCACCACTTCTTTCGATTGCTTCTTTTTCAAAAGCACGGTCTTGTGTCGTTTGAATCAATTGGCCTCCTTGTGGTAGATACGCTTCTTGATCTAAATACTCCAGCACTTTCACATCGACATTCTCGAATTCGTATGTGATCACATCAGCTACATCTTTTAACCTCTTAGCCGCTTCTAGACTTGAATACGGTGCGATGATTTCTTCATCCGCTACTTGCCCTGTCGGTGAGTTAGGTGTAGGGTCTAAAACGGCGGTTTTAAACCCCATCGCCTTTGCTGAAAGTGCGATCATTTGTCCAAGTTGTCCTCCACCAATAATTCCAATGGTTGATTCTGGTCTAATTAAACGTTCCATGATTGAAGCTCCTCATTACTAGTTTCCACTTTATCTTTCATCGCTTCACGATATCTTTTTAGTTTTTCATAGATTGATGAGTCAAATGCTCCTAACTGTTGAGCTGCTAATAAGCCAGCGTTTTTCGCTCCGGCCTTACCAATCGCTACTGTCGCTACAGGCACACCAGCTGGCATTTGTACAATTGATAGTAACGAATCTAATCCATTTAAAGTTTTCGATTGAACAGGTACACCAATTACCGGTAATACTGTTTTAGCAGCAACCATACCCGGTAAGTGAGCAGCTCCACCTGCACCAGCTATAATCACTTTTAATCCTCGTTCGTAAGCTTGATCCGCATATGTAAACATCTTCTCAGGCGTACGATGAGCAGACACGACTTCTTTTTCATACGGAATCTCCAACTCTTCCAACAGTTCACACGTATGCTTCATCGTCTCCCAATCCGACGTGCTTCCCATAATGACACCTACCATTGCTTCCATCTAGGTCATCCTCTCCTTGAGAAAAATAAAATGCAGACTACTCTCCCGTATGAGGAAAGCAATCTGCATAAATGTTCAAAACTATATACTACACCCTTGTAGCCAGATTACTCCCCCATAGTCCAGTCGTTTACGGCAACCGGGTAGAGACTTTTGGGCCATATTCCCAATATTATATGAGGGTATGTAGTTGTTAAATTTCGTATTTACATATATATTATAACATGGTTCACGGAACAATCAATGACATTTTCATTAAAATCCGAAAAAAATATATGATTGACGAATTAATGTTCGGTTTTTAGTAAATAACTTTCCATAAACACAACCCATGACTAGGTGCTGTCATACCAACCACTTTGCGATCTAACGTTTCTAATGCCTGTGTAATACACGTTTCATCTTTTCTTCCTAACCCAACCTCTACTAACGTGCCAACGATAATGCGAACCATATGAGTTAAAAAGCCGTTTCCTCTTACTTCAAATATAATTCGTCCATTTTCCTCCCAAATATCAATCGACTTAATTGTCCGCGTTTTATCGCCTTTTACGTTTGATTTTGAAGCAGAGAAGGCTGTAAAGTCATGTGTACCTTCTAGTAATTTAGCGGCTGACCTCATTCGCTCCATACTAAGCGGCTTAATAACATGCCATTCATACAACCTTTTAAACAAATCATATTCTCGTTGATTAATGACTTGGTAACGATAAACTTTCTCTTTTGCACTTTTTCGAGCATTAAACGATTCGTCTACTTTTTCGACATGCTTTATTTGTACATCACTTGGGAACAAAGTTTGTAGTGCGTTACGCCATGCCGAACAGTCTAAGGTCATCGGTGAATTAAAATGAATAACTTGGTCATTGGCATGAACACCAGAGTCCGTTCGACCAGATGTATACACTTTCATTTCTTGTCGGTGCATTTTCGATAAGGCTCGTTCAATAACTAGTTGAACGGTTCGTTGATTAAGCTGCACTTGGTACCCTGCAAAATTCGTTCCATCATAGGCTATATGAAGCTTTATTCGTTCCATGATTCTACTCCTTACACTCTAATCATATAAAAACTTACAAGAAAAGCAATTAAACTCATAATGACTATATAATCCATTTTACCAAACGATAACTGACGTAGCTTTGTTCGTCCTTCTTCCCCTTGATAACCTCTAGCTTCCATTGCTAAAGCTAAATCTTCCGCTCGTTTAAAAGAACTGATGAGTAACGGAATAAGTAAAGGTAATAAAGCTTTAAAACGGTCTTTAAGTTTTCCTTTTGTATAATCTAACCCTCGAGCTGCTTGTGCTTTTGAAATTTTGTCCATCTCTTGCATAAATGTTGGGATAAACCTTAGCGAGATCGACATCATTAGGGCTACTTCATGAACAGGAAAACGCACTTTCTTTAATGGCTTTAAGAGTGCCTCTATTGCATCTGTAACAGCAATAGGTGTGGTCGATAACGTTAATAGCGTGGCTAACACGATTAATAAGAAAAATCGAGTTGCTATACTAGCTCCTTGATATACCCCTTGTTCATACACGTTTATTCCTAAAAAGCTAACTAAAACGTTTCCTCCACTATTAAAAAACAAGTGAAACATAAAGGTTATAATGATAATCCACCAAACTGGCTTTAATCCCTTTAAGATATACGATACAGGAATACGTGATAGCGCCACACTCGTAAAGACAAAAAAGTATAATAACACATAACTCCAAAGATTGTTCGCCATAAAAACAGCAAACACAAAGATAAAAATAATAATTAATTTAAGCCTTGGATCAATTTTATGGACAATTGATTCTCCTGGTACATATTGGCCGATAATCAAAGATTGATTCAAGACGTCGCACCGCCTTTCAAATGCTTAATTAATGTGCGACTAATCGTTTGTTCATTGATGTCCTCTTCTTCCCATAACACTCCTAAATGGGCCTTCATATACTCAACAAACTCTACAGGTTCAGGTACTTCAAGACCTATTGCCTTTAAGCGCTCACGCTCATTTATGAGTTCACGTGGACTTTTGAAACAATCAACTGTTCCTTGGTTTAACACAACGACCTTCTCGGCGTATTTCATTGCATCATCCATATTATGTGTGACTAACACAACGGTATGTTGCTTATTTTCATGTAAGCTCTGAAATAGCTGCATCATCTTTTTTTGACCTAGCGGGTCTAACCCTGCTGTTGGCTCATCTAAAACTAGCACTTGTGGCTTGGCTAATAACATACTAGCTAGCGCAACTCGTTTCATTTGGCCACCACTTAATTCAAAGGGAGACCGGCCAAGAGCTGACTCATCTAACCCTACTTCTTGTAGCGCTTCACTTAATTCTGTTTCGACTTGTTTTAAATCGAAACCAAAGTTTTTAGGACCAAACAGTAGCTCTTTCTTCACTGTTTCTTCAAATAACTGATGCTCTGGATATTGAAATAGAAGGCCCACTCTTTGTCTTATCGTTTTTATTTGCTCATGATCAGCTCCAGGCAACTCGGTGTTACCTAAAGTTATACGGCCACTTGTCGGCTGTAATAACGCATTTAAGTGTTGAAGCAAGGTTGACTTACCAGACCCAGTGTGACCGACAATCGCCACGAACGAACCAGATTTTATTTCCAAAGAAATGTCTTTCAACGCTTGGTGACTAAATGGTGTGTTCGGTTGATATGTATAATTTACGTTTTCAAATACAATGTCCATAGTTCGTCCACCAATTCCTTAAAATGTAATGGTTCTTCTTTAACTGCAAATGACTCCCGCTTCAACGAGTGATACACTTTTGTAATTAATGTTGGTTCTAAGCCGACTTCTTCTAACTTTTCACCATATTGAAAAAGGTGGCGCGGTGTGCCTTGAAACCAAATACTCCCATTATGAAGCGTAATCACTCGATCAGAGTATGCCGCTTCATTTAAATCGTGTGTAATCGTAATGATCGTTAAGTTATATTGTTCATGTAAATATCGCATCGTTTCAATAATCTCTTTTTTCCCAATCGGGTCTAACATCGATGTTGCTTCGTCAAATACAATAATTTCAGGCCTCATAGCTAATACACTAGCAATAGCTATTCGTTGCTTCTGACCACCAGATAGTTTAGTTGGTTCATGGTTTTTATACTCAAGCATATCAACTTGCTTTAAACTTTCATCAATTCTTTTGATCATTTCTTCACGAGGTACGCCTATATTCTCTAAACCGAAGGCTACGTCGTCTAATACTGTTGTGCCAACAAACTGGTTTTCTGGATTTTGAAAGACCATACCTACATGTCTACGAACTTGGTAAACTGTATCATCAGTTATTTCCGTATCGTCGATTATAACTCGCCCTTCTACCGGTCGTAATAAGCCGTTAAGTAACTTTGCTGCTGTAGACTTACCAGAGCCGTTCTGTCCAAGAATTGAAACCCACTCACCTTCGTCAATACTTAGATTAACATCATTAAGTACATAGGGTGAATTTGATTTATATTGATAAGACACTTGATCGAACTGAATCAATAACAGCACCCCTCTAATAACTTTTTATCAATTGTATCATATAATTTTAAATGTTGAACTAGAGTAGATCGTTGTCTTTAACCATAAAAAAAGGGCCCAGCTCCCACTTTTACATGGAATCTGAACACCCCTCTTTCTTTAATCATTCAATTAGTCAACTAATTCAATAATCACTGTTTTTGCTCCGTCACCTTTACGCTCACCTAGTTTAAGAATACGAGTGTATCCACCTTGGCGGTCTTCAAAACGTGGAGCAATGTCAGAGAATAGCTTTTGTAATGCGTTAGTTCCTTCTTCGTCAGTTTCTACTTTACGTAGATATGACTCTGCCTGTCTACGGGCATGAAGGTCTCCACGCTTACCTAATGTAATCATTTTTTCAACAACTGGTTTTAGCTCTTTAGCTTTAGTTTCTGTCGTTTCAATGCGCTCATGAACGATTAAATCAGTCGCTAAATTACGTAGAAGAGCTAAACGTTGATCAGTCGTACGACCTAATTTCGCTTTTGCCATCCTTTAAACCTCCTTTGTTTAGGAATTCACTGATGCTTATACTAATCTTCTTTACGTAAGCCTAAGTTCAGGGCATCAAGTTTATTTTTAACTTCGTCTAAGGATTTACGTCCTAAGTTACGCACTTTCATCATGTCTTCTTCGGATTTTTGTGTTAGTTCTTGTACTGTATTAATACCCGCACGCTTTAAGCAATTGTAAGAACGAACTGATAAGTCTAGTTCTTCAATTGTCATTTCTAACACTTTTTCTTTTTGGTCTTCTTCTTTCTCAACCATAATCTCCGCTTTTTGCGCTTCATCAGTTAAGCCAACAAATACATTTAAGTGTTCAGTAAACACTTTAGCACCTAGAGAAATAGCTTCCTCTGGGCGAGTGCTGCCATCAGTCCATACGTCTAATGTCAGCTTATCGAAATTTGCAACTTGACCTACACGCGTGTTTTCGACTTGGTACGTTACACGTTCTACTGGTGTGAAGATTGAATCAACTGGAATGACACCGATCGGTTGCTCATCACGCTTATTTTCTTCAGCTGGGCGATATCCTCTACCCTTCGCTGCGAAAATTCTCATGTTAAGCTTACCGTTACCAGTGATTGTTGCAATCTTTAATTCAGGGTTAAGCACTTCAACATCACTATCATGTTTAATGTCTGCTGCAGTTACTTCCCCTTCTCCCTGGACATCAATTTCTAGCGTTTTTTCATCATCTGAATAAATCTTTAAAGCTAACTTTTTAAGATTTAAGATAATCGTAGTTACATCTTCAACAACATAGTCTAATGTTGTAAATTCATGTAACGCGCCTTCAATTTGAACAGACGTTACTGCTGCTCCTGGAAGTGAGGATAGTAAGATACGACGCAAGGAGTTACCCATTGTAGTACCATATCCACGTTCCAATGGTTCAATAACAAATTTACCGAACTTAGCATTTTCGCTAACTTCAATCGTTTCAACTTTCGGTTTTTCAATTTCAATCATTCACAAAACCCTCCTTCAAAACGTCGAAACAACGATGATCGTTTTCATCGAAATTCCAAAAAACGGGTAGGTTCCACGCAGGAAACGCGGAACTAAACCCCATATAACCGTGCAAAGCTATTTAAAGCCATCATATCCCATTATAGACGGGTTGACAAATTATATACTTCCAATTAAACACGACGACGTTTTGGTGGGCGGCAACCATTGTGAGGTACCGGTGTAACATCAACAATTGCAGAAATTTCTAGCCCTGCAGCTTGTAATGAACGAATAGCTGCTTCACGACCTGCACCTGGGCCTTTTACAGCCACTTCAATAGTTTTCATACCGTTTTCTTGTGCTGCCTTTGCCGCAACTTCCGATGCCATCTGTGCTGCGAATGGAGTAGACTTACGGGAACCTTTGAAACCTAAAGATCCAGCACTGCTCCATGCAATAGCATTTCCGCTATCATCTGTAATTGTCACAATCGTATTGTTAAACGTTGAACGAATGTGAGCAACACCAGACTCTATATTCTTTTTCACACGACGCTTTCTACGTGTAGTTGTTTTATTACCCTTACGAGCCATGACTAGCATACCTCCTTTGTTCAATTATTTTTTCTTATTCGCTACTGTACGGCGTGGACCTTTACGTGTACGAGAATTGTTCTTTGTCTTCTGTCCACGTGTTGGTAGGCCACGACGATGACGGAGTCCACGATAAGAGCCGATCTCGATTAAACGCTTAATATTTAGAGACGTTTCACGACGAAGGTCACCTTCTACCGTGTATTGATCCATTTCTTTACGAATGTTCGATAGTTCTTCTTCTGTTAAATCACGTACACGAGTTGTTGCATCAACACCTGCAGCTTCTACAACTTTACTTGCAGTTGTATGACCAACACCATAAATGTACGTTAGCGCGATAACAATACGCTTTTCACGTGGTATATCTACACCTGAAATACGAGCCATGCGTGCATTGCACCTCCTTAAAATTATCCTTGTTTTTGTTTGTGTTTAGGATTTTCGCAAATTACCATTACTTTACCCTTACGGCGGATAACTTTACATTTTTCACAAATAGGTTTTACTGACGGTCTTACCTTCATTTTCCTACCTCCTCTTAGCTCGGAGTATTCTCGTTATTTATAACGATATGTGATTCGACCTCTTGATAAATCATAAGGTGACATCTCTACCGTAACTTTATCTCCTGGTAAAATACGGATGAAGTGCATACGAATTTTACCTGATACGTGTGCAAGGATTTCATGCCCATTTTCTAACTCTACTTTAAACATTGCGTTTGGTAAAGTCTCAAGCACTTTTCCTTCCATCTCAATTACATCGTCTTTCGCCATCGAGAGAATCTCCCTTCTTCCAACCTGTCATCGATTCGTTGACAAATTTTGATATTGCGAAGCGAAGTTTTCCGTTTGTGACTCGACCAGTTTCTTCTAAGCTGCGTGCTACTTCTGGAGAAACATAATCGATTAATTCGACATGATGAAGGTTTTTGCGCTTCGGCCGATCGAACTTACGTTTTTCGCCATCTGCTAGCTTAACAAACTTCCGATCATCAAAGCCAATAATTATTGCATATTGTTCTGATTCACGACCTTGTTTAATCCTCACTAACTGTCCTAATTTAGGACAACCCGAATCTCCTTCGTTCAACCGTCATCACCTTCACTTAAGCTTTCGTTAAAATCTCATAACCATCTTCTGTTACAGCGATTGTATGCTCAAAGTGAGCACAAAACTTCTTGTCTGCTGTCACAACTGTCCAGTCATCATCTAATGTTCGGACGTAACGTTCGCCTAGATTAACCATCGGCTCAATTGCTAATACCATTCCTTTTTTCAAACGTGGACCTTTATTGGGTGGACCAAAGTTTGAAATATGAGGGTCTTCGTGAATATTTTGGCCAATACCGTGACCGCCGTATTCTTGAACAATCGTATAACCATATGGTTCAACATAACTTTGAATGGCATGCGAAATATCTGTTAAACGATTGCCTGGTTTAATTTGTTCTAAACCTTTAAATAAAGACTCCTCTGTAACATCAAGCAACTTTTGTGTTTCATCATCAATGTCGCCAACAGCGTAAGTCCATGCTGAGTCGCCGTGATAGCCATTGTAATTAGCACCAATATCGATACTAATAATGTCACCATCATTTAATTCGCGATCACTTGGAATTCCGTGAACTAGCTCTTCATTGACAGATACACAAATGCTACCACTGAAACCGTTATAACCTTTAAAAGAAGGTGTTGCATCATGACTACGAATAAACTTTTCGGCTATTTCATCGAGTTCATTTGTCGTCACACCTGGCTTGATATGTTTAGCTAACTCTTGGTGAGTTAACGCTACAATCTTACCGGCTTGACGCATAATCTCAATTTCCCGTGGTGTTTTTCGAATGATCATTTAGCTAAGCCTCCGATTTTCTCATCGATTTGTACGAACACATCATCAATATGCTGATCGCCATTAACATCGACAAGGTAGCCTTTATCGCCATAGTAATCTAATAATGGTTGTGTTTGTTCCACATTGACCTTAAGACGATTTTTAACAGTTTCAGGTTGATCGTCTTCACGTTGCATTAATGCTGCACCGTCAACGTCACACTTACCATCTTCCTTAGGAGGGTTGAACTCAACGTGATAAGTTGCACCACACTCAGGACAGATGCGACGACCAGTTAGACGATCGACTAACTTTTCTTCTGGAACTTGAACATGTAATACATAATCAAGTTTAGTGTTTAATTCACTCAAAAGGTTTTCTAGAGCTTCTGCTTGAGCTACAGTTCTAGGAAAACCATCTAATAAAAAGCCTTTATTACAGTCTGGCTTGCTTAAACGTTCTTTAACAATACCCACTGTTACTTCATCAGGGACTAAGTCGCCTTGATCCATATAAGACTTTGCTTCTTTTCCTAATGGCGTTCCTTCTTTGATCGCAGAACGGAACATATCTCCAGTTGAGATATGAGGGATGTTATATTTTTCTACGATTTTTTCTGCTTGAGTGCCTTTACCAGCACCTGGCAGTCCCATCAAAATAAGATTCATATCTTTCCCCTCGCTCTCATAAATCCATGGCAGTTGAGCTCTTATTTAATAAAGCCACGATAGTGACGTTTTACTAATTGACTCTCTAACTGCTTCATAGTATTTAGCGCTACACCTACAACGATCAGTAGACTTGTTCCACCGATTTGAACCGCTGCTGGTAAGTTCGCTATGCTTCCTAACATAATAGGGAAAATTGCTACTACAGCTAAGAACAATGCTCCAACAAACGTTAAACGATACATAACACGTGTCAAATACGTTTCTGTATTTTGACCCGGACGAATCCCTGGAACATAACCGCCTTGTTTCTGTAGGTTTTCTGCCATTTGTTCAGGATTAACTTGAACAAATGTGTAGAAATACGTAAATGCAATGATTAAAGCGAAGTAAATTGCCATTCCAACTGGCTCTGTGTAATCAAATACCCAAGCCATTGTTTGTGCAAATTCGTTACCTTCAAAAAAGCCAGAGATAGTCTGAGGTGCGATGATAAACGAAATAGCAAAAATGATCGGAATAACTCCCGCTGCATTTACCTTTAATGGTAGATGTGTTGACTGCCCTCCAACTGGAGAACGGTTAACTGTTCTCTTTGCATACTGAATTGGAATCTTACGTAGTGCTTGCTGAATGAAGATTACACCAACAATTACAGCAATCACGACTAAAGTGATGATTCCTAAAACAGCTAAATTAATAAATAATTGATCTCCAGCTCCTGAGATATATTGCTCGTAAAGCTGATTTAATCCTGTTGGTATCCCTGCAACGATACCTGCAAAGATTAGAATTGATATTCCGTTACCTACGCCATACTCCGTAATTTGCTCACCAAGCCACATTAAGAATGTTGTACCACCTGTTAGTACAACAGCAATTGTTAAATACGTAACAGGAGTAGGATTTGTAATTAAAGAACCTTCTGTAAGGTGGTTAAATCCGATTGACATTCCAATTGCTTGAATAAAAGCTAAAACTACAGTGAAATAACGTGTGAATTGCGCTAGCTTACGACGTCCCATTTCCCCTTGTTTACGCCACTCTGTAAACTTCGGAACAACATCCATTTGAAGTAACTGCATAATAATAGCTGCAGTAATGTATGGGAAAACTCCCATCGCAAAGACAGAGAACTGACTCAATGCTCCTCCTCCGAATGTATCAATGAACCCGAAAGCATTAACTTCATTCATCATTGTTAGAGCATCACTATCAGCAAATGGAACCGGAATGAATGTACCGATTCTAAAGACGATTAAAATTGCAAGGGTGAAAAGGATCTTCTGTCTAATGTCAGCTACGCGAAATAAATTGGAAAATGTGCGGAACATTAAATCACCTCAGTTTGACCGCCTGCCGCTTCAATAGCTTCTTTAGCAGAAGCAGAGAACTTATCAGCTTTAACAGTCAGATTTTTATCTAGGCTACCATTACCTAGTACTTTAACTCCTGCTTTAATCTTGCTGATTGCACCTGTTTCTAATAGAAGTTCTGGTGTTACTTCAGTTCCTTCTTCAAAACGATTAAGAGTGTCTAAATTGACAATTGTATATTCTTTTCGGTTAATGTTCGTAAAACCACGTTTTGGTAGGCGCTGGTATAGAGGCATTTGACCACCTTCGAAACCAGGACGTACGTTGCCGCCTGAACGTGCTTTTTGTCCTTTATGACCACGGCCTGATGTTTTACCATTGCCTGTAGACATTCCACGACCTACACGATTACGTTTTTTACGAGAGCCTTCAGCTCTTTTTAACTCATGAAGTTTCATCCGTCGAGCACCTCCTCTTTACGATAATCGTTACTTACGCTTCTTTTACTTCTACTAAGTGAGACACTTTATTGACCATGCCACGAATAGCTTCTGTATCATCATGAACGACTGTTTGGCTAATTTTATTTAAGCCTAGAGCTTTTACTGTATCACGTTGATCTTGTTTACGACCGATCACGCTGCGTGTGAGGGTAATTTCTACTTTATTTGCCATTGTTATCCCTCCTTATCCTAACAGTTCCTCAACTGATTTACCGCGTAGTCTCGCTACGTCTTCAGCAGACTTAAGTTCGCTTAAGCCTTGGATTGTAGCACGTACCATGTTGATTGGAGTGTTTGAACCTAATGATTTTGATAAGATGTCATGAACACCTGCTAGTTCTAACACTGCACGAACCGGACCACCTGCGATAACTCCAGTACCTTCTGAAGCTGGCTTCAATAAGATGTTTCCAGCGCCAAACTGACCATGGATTTGATGTGGAATTGTCGTTCCAACGATAGGTACACGTACTAAGTTCTTCTTACCTTCTTCAATAGCTTTACGAATCGCTTCTGGTACCTCATGTGCTTTACCAGTACCGAAGCCAACGTGACCATTCTTGTCACCAACAACAACTAGTGCTGTGAAACGGAAACGGCGACCACCCTTCACAACTTTAGATACACGATTTACAGTAACTACACGCTCTTCTATATCAAGCTTGCTTGGATCGATTTGTTTATTCATGCCTTTCCCTCCTTTACGAGTTGATTAAAATTCTAATCCTGCTTCACGAGCAGCTTCAGCTAGAACTTCAACACGACCATGGTATAAGTAACCACCGCGGTCAAAGACAACTGATTTATAACCTTTTTCTACAGCGCGTTTTGCGACTAACTCGCCAACTTGCTTTGCAGCCTCAACGTTACCTGTTGATTCACCATTAAACTCTTTATCAACTGTAGATGCGCTTGTAACAGTTACACCAGCAAGATCATCAATCAATTGGACATAAATGTGCTTATTTGAACGGTAAACATTTAAGCGAGGACGCTCAGATGTACCGGTTAAATGACGACGAACACGGCCATGACGCTTTTTACGAGTAGCGTTTTTATCTTGCTTCGTAATCATATAGGTCACTCCTTTCTGTCTTTTAACGGATATTATTTAGCAGTCTTACCTTCTTTAATACGTACACGTTCATTTTCGTAACGAATACCTTTACCTTTATAAGGCTCTGGCGTACGGATTGCGCGGATATTTGCTGCAACCGCACCAACTAGTTCCTTATCAATTCCTTTTACAAGGATACGAGTGTTAGTTGGGCACTCAATATCGATACCTTCTACAGGATCGATCTCTACTGGGTGAGAGTAACCAGCGTTAACAACTAGCTTTTGACCTTGTAATTGTGCACGGTAACCAACACCTTGGATTTCTAAAGCTTTTTCAAAACCTTTAGATACACCTTCGATCATATTAGCGATGTTACTACGTGTTGTACCGTGAACTGAACGGTGCTTTTTGTTTTCGCTTGGACGCTCAACAGTTAAAACATTGCCGTCAATGTTAACTTTCATATCTTCATGAATTGTACGTGATAGTTCACCTTTAGGGCCTTTTACAGATACTAAAGTTCCATCAACGTTAACTTCTACATCGTTTGGAATTTCTACTGGCTTTAAACCTACACGAGACATTCCTTTACACCTCCTGACTGTTCAATAGTGATTACCAAACGTAAGCTAGCACTTCGCCGCCTACCGCTTGTTGACGAGCTTCTTTATCCGTTAAAACACCTTTACTAGTTGAAATAACAGCGATACCTAGACCGTTTAAAACACGAGGAAGCTCTTCAGCTTTCGCGTAAACACGTAGTCCTGGCTTACTAATCTTCTTAATTCCTGTAATAACGCGCTCATTACTAGAACCGTATTTTAGGAAAAGACGTAGCACGCCTTGCTTGTTGTCTTCAATATATTCGTAGTCACGAATGAAACCTTCACGCTTTAAGATTTCAACGATCTGTTGCTTCAATTTCGAAGCAGGTACTTCCAATTGTTCATGACGTACCATGTTTGCATTACGAATTCTTGTTAATAGATCTGCAATTGGATCTGTCATTGCCATTTCTCATTACCTCCTTCCCTGCTATGGGCTTACCAGCTTGCTTTTTTAACGCCTGGAATTTGACCTTCGTATGCTAACTCACGGAAACAAATTCGGCATAATTTAAACTTACGAATGACCGAGTGTGGACGTCCACAACGTTCACAACGTGTATATTCACGTACTTTAAACTTTTGATTACGCTTTTGCTTAGCGATCATTGATTTCTTAGCCACAATTTTCCCTCCTTTAAGGTCAAGGTTACTGTCTGAAAGGCATTCCGAACTGAGTTAATAGTTCGCGAGCTTCTTCATCCGTATCAGCAGTTGTAACAATTACGATATCCATACCGCGTATTTTGTTAACTTTATCGTAATTAATTTCCGGGAAAATCAATTGCTCTTTTACACCTAAAGTGTAGTTTCCACGACCGTCAAACGCTTTACTTGAGATTCCGCGGAAGTCACGTACACGTGGTAAAGAAACTGAAATTAGCTTCTGTAAGAACTCGTACATACGCTCACCACGTAACGTTACTTTAGCGCCGATTGGGTTGCCTTCACGTAGACGGAAACCAGCGATTGATTTTTTAGCTTTTGTAACCATTGGCTTCTGACCGGAAATTAACTCTAATTCTTCTACAGCGTTATCTAACGCTTTTGAGTTTTGTACAGCATCACCAACACCCATGTTGATCACGATTTTCTCAACTTTAGGCGCTTGCATTACTGAATTATATTCAAACTTTTCCATTAAACTTGGAATAACTTCGTCTTTATATTGTTGTTTTAATGCGTTCATCAAGTAGACCTCCTTTCATCACAAGAACTATTTATCTAAAGGTTCACCAGACTTCTTAGCTATGCGAACTTTTTTACCGTCACGAACTTCATAACCAACACGAGTCGGTTCATTAGTGTTTGGATCAATAGGCATAACATTAGAAACATGAATTGATGCTTCTTGGTTTAATATTCCGCCTTGTGGGTTTTCTTGAGAAGGCTGTGTGTGCTTTTTCATATAGTTAACACCTTCTACCACAATACGATCCTTCTTAGGAAATGCTTCAAGAATTGTGCCTTCTTTTCCTTTATCTTTACCGGAAATAACTCTTACTTTATCGCCTTTTTTTACATGCATGAATCGTGCACCTCCTTACAAGGCTTTTTTTCTCTTTTATAAAACTTCTGGAGCTAGGGAAACGATCTTCATAAACTTGTTTTCACGTAGTTCACGTGCAACAGGTCCGAAAATACGAGTTCCGCGTGGGCTTTTATCTTCGCGTACGATAACAGCCGCATTTTCATCGAAACGAATGTATGAACCATCTTTACGACGAGCACCACTCTTGGAACGTACAATTACAGCTCTAACAATTTCGCCTTTTTTAACAACGCCGCCTGGTGTTGCTTGTTTCACTGAACAAACAATTACATCACCAATGTTAGCTGTTTTACGTCCAGAGCCACCTAGTACTTTAATCGTTTGTACTTCACGAGCACCAGAGTTGTCAGCAACTTTTAAACGACTTTCTTGTTGAATCATACAAATACAACCTCCCTTCGGAACTAATCCGAGCGATCTTTATTAAATAACAACAGCTTCTTCTACGATTTCGACTAAGCGGAAACGTTTGCTTGCTGATAATGGACGAGTTTCCATAATGCTTACAACGTCACCTTTTTTCGCTTGATTGTTTTCATCATGTGCTTTTAATTTCTTTGAGTATTTAACACGCTTACCGTATAGTGGGTGGAATTTATACGTTTCAACTAAAACAGTAATTGTTTTATCCATTTTATCTGAAACAACACGACCATTATACACCTTACGAGAATTACGTTCAGCCATTGAGGTAACCTCCTCTCAATTATCGATTATTAGCGCCGAGTTCTCTTTCACGAACAACTGTTTTCATACGAGCAATTGACTTACGAACTTCACGGATACGAGCAGTATTTTCTAACTGACCCGTAGCAAGTTGGAAACGTAGGTTGAACAGTTCTTCTTTAAGTGATTTAACTTTTTGTTCGATTTCGGCAGTGGTTAGTTCTCTAATTTCGTTAGCCTTCATTGCTATCACCACCAATTTCTTCACGTTTTACGAACTTCGTTTTTATTGGAAGTTTGTGAGCTGCAAGACGTAATGCTTCACGAGCTACTTCTTCACTTACACCTGCTACCTCAAACATAACTTTCCCTGGTTTTACTACAGCTACCCATCCTTCTGGAGCACCTTTACCGGAACCCATACGAACTTCTAGTGGCTTAGCTGTTTTAGGCTTATCTGGAAAGATTTTAATCCAGACTTTACCGCCACGTTTCATATAACGAGTCATTGCAATACGAGCAGCCTCAATTTGACGACTTGTAATCCATTCACCTTCTACTGCTTGTAAGCCGAATTCACCGAATGAAACTTCTGTTCCACCTCTCGCCTTACCTTTAAGGCTCGTGCGGTGTTGCTTACGATATTTAACGCGTTTAGGCATTAACATATTGCTGATCCCCCTTCCTTATTCATCAGTTTTTGTTGGAAGGACTTCACCACGATAAATCCACACTTTAACACCTAACTTACCGTAAGTAGTGTCTGCTTCTGCAGTACCATAGTCGATATCTGCACGAAGTGTGTGAAGTGGTACAGTTCCTTCGTTGTATTGTTCAGCACGTGCAATGTCTGCTCCGCCTAGACGACCTGAAACTTGTGTTTTAACACCTTTAGCTCCTGAACGCATTGCGCGTTGGATTGATTGTTTCTGTACTCGACGGAAAGATACACGATTTTCTAATTGACGAGCAATATTCTCAGCAACTAGAGTTGCATCTAATTCTGGTTTCTTAACTTCAACGATGTTGATATGAACACGTTTACCAGTTAAATGGTTTAGTTGGTTACGTAGGTTTTCAACTTCTGAACCACCTTTACCAATAACCATACCTGGCTTAGCAGTGTGAACTGAAATGTTAACACGGTTAGCTGCGCGCTCGATATCAACTTTTGAAACCGCTGAGTCTTTTAGACGATCTTGAATATATTCACGAATTTTAATGTCTTCATGTAATAGTTCAGCATAGTCGTTTTCAGCGTACCATTTTGACTCCCAGTCACGAATTATGCCAACACGAAGACCTTTAGGGTTGATTTTTTGACCCACTACTTATCCCTCCTTCTTTTCTGATACCACAACTGTAATGTGGCTTGTGCGCTTGTTAATTGCGCTTGCACGACCTTGTGCACGCGGGCGGAACCTCTTAAGAGTTACACCTTCATTTACATATGCTTCAGAAACAACTAAGTTATCAACATCTAATTCATAGTTGTGCTCTGCGTTCGCTACTGCAGAGTTTAAAACTTTTTCAATGTGCGGTGATGCTGCACGGTTTGTGTGCTTTAGTGTTGCGAAAGCTTCGCCTACATCTTTTCCTCGAATTAAATCGATAACTAAACGAGCTTTACGAGGAGCGATACGAACCGTTTTAGCTACAGCTTTAGCTTGTTGCATCATGCAAACCTCCTCTCATCTAGCGTTTTGTTTTCTTATCGTCACCAGAGTGACCTTTGAACGTGCGTGTTGGTGCAAACTCACCTAGTTTGTGCCCAACCATATCTTCTGTTACATATACAGGTACATGTTTACGACCATCATATACAGCAATTGTATGTCCTACGAACTGTGGAAAAATTGTAGAACGACGAGACCAAGTTTTAATAACTTGCGAATCCTTAGTTTCATTTAACTTTTCGATCTTCTTCATCAGATGATCATCCGCGAAAGGCCCTTTTTTCAAACTACGACCCATCAATAAACCTCCCTTCGAGTTTAAGCAACTTCTTTGGGTTGCTTACCACCATTACTTCTTACGACGACGTACAATATATTTATCTGAGTTCTTGTTACGCTTACGTGTCTTATAACCAAGCGTAGGTTTACCCCATGGAGTAACAGGAGACGGCATTCCGATAGGTGCACGTCCTTCACCACCACCGTGTGGGTGATCGCTAGGGTTCATAACAGAACCACGTACTGTTGGACGAATACCTTTCCAACGACTACGACCTGCTTTACCTACTTTTACAAGTTCATGTTCATTGTTACCGACTTGACCGATTGTCGCACGGCAAGTTGATAGAATACGACGAGTCTCACCTGAAGCAAGACGTACTAATACGTACTTCTCTTCGCGTCCTAATACTTGTGCTTGCGAACCAGCTGAACGTACTAACTGTCCACCACGACCTGGTTTAAGCTCGATATTATGAATTGTTGAACCTACTGGGATGTTTTTAAGTGGTAATGCATTACCTAATTGGATATCTGCATTTTCACCTGACATAATTTCTTGGTCTACTTTTAGACCTTTTGGTGCAAGGATATAACGCTTTTCACCGTCTGCATAATGAACTAATGCGATGTTCGCTGAACGGTTTGGATCATATTCGATAGTAGCAACGCGACCTGGTATACCATCTTTGTCACGCTTGAAATCGATAATACGATACTTACGTTTGTGGCCTCCACCTTGATGACGAATTGAAATTCTCCCTTGATTGTTACGACCTGCACGCTTCTTAACTGGTGCAAGCAGGGTTTTTTCCGGCGTAGACGTCGTGATTTCATCATTTGTTAATGTTGTCATAAAACGACGTCCGTTTGTAGTTGGTCTATACTTTTTGATCGCCATCTTGTTTCCCTCCTTTTATAAGTTTATTATTTATACTGTTTCGAAAAAGTCTAGGTCTTCACTGTCTTGAGTAAGTTGAACAATAGCTTTTTTACGATCTGGACGATAACCACCGTAACGACCCATTCTTCTAAACTTACCTTTTAAGTTTAACGTGTTAACTTTTTCTACTTTTACGTTAAAGATTTCTTCTACAGCACTTTTGATCTCAGTCTTGTTAGCTTTAGTAGAAACTTCAAACGTGTATTTCTTCTCAGCCATTAAATCCGCAGAGTGTTCTGTAATTACTGGGCGCTTAATGATATCTCTTGGTTCTTTCATTATGCAAGCACCTCCCCTGCTTGATCAGCTGCTTCCTTAGTAATAAGCAGCGTGTCATGCTTCACTAAATCTAATACGTTAATCTCATTAACTGATAATACATCTACTCCAGGAATGTTGTTAACTGAACGTTCAACATTCTCGTTTTGATTTGCTGTTACGATTAATGTTTTACCTTCTAAGTTGAAGTTGTTTAACATTGTAACAATCTCTTTCGTTTTTGGTGCGTCGATGTTTAATTCATCTAACACGTAGATGTCGTCAGTCTTCACCTTCGTTGCTAGAGCTGAAACTAAAGCTAAACGACGAACTTTTTTAGGTAGCTTGTAGCTATAACTGCGAGGCGTTGGACCAAATACTGTTCCACCACCAACCCATTGAGGTGAGCGAATTGACCCTTGACGTGCACGTCCTGTACCTTTCTGGCGCCACGGCTTACGTCCTCCACCATTAACTTCAGAGCGACCTTTTACTTTATGAGTTCCTTGACGCTGGCTTGCTTTTTGCATTACTACAGCATCATGTAAAACATTTTCGTTAGGCTCAATACCAAACACGCTTTCTACAAGTTCTGCATCACCAACTTGTGAACCTGATTGGTTATATAGTGCTACTTTAGGCATGACATATCCTCCCTTCGTTAGTTAATTGTTACGCCTTAACCGCACTTTCGATTTTTACGTAAGACTTTTTCGGGCCTGGTACATTTCCTTTAATTAGGATTAGGTCGTTTTCAGCATCAACTTTAACCACTTCTAGGTTTTGGATTGTTACTGTTTCGCCACCCATTTGTCCAGCGCCTTTCATACCTTTAAATACACGTGCTGCTCCCATTACACCAATTGAACCTGGTGAGCGATGGAAGTGTGAACCGTGCGTCTCATGTCCACGTCCTTGATTATGGCGCTTAATTGCACCTTGATAACCTTTACCTTTTGAAGTTCCTGTAACATCAACATACTGTCCAGCTTCAAAAAGATCAACGCTTAATTCTTGACCAACTTCATATTCGTCAAGCTCAGCGTCACGGACTTCACGAACGAAGCGCTTAGGTTCAGCTCCTGCTTTCTCAGCATGACCTTTTTCTGCTTTTTTTACGTTATTTTTCTTTTGGTTAGCAAAACCGATCTGAACTGCTTCATAGCCGTCATTTTCATCAGTTTTTTTCTGAAGAATAGTATTGCCTTCAGCTTGAATAACTGTTACTGGAACTAGCTCTCCATTATCAGAGAAAAGCTGTGTCATACCGATTTTACGTCCTAAGATTCCTTTCGTCATCCGTTACACCTCCTAAAAATTTATAGTTTAATTTCGATATCTACGCCAGATGGTAAATCTAAACGCATTAAAGAATCCACTGTTTGTGGAGTTGGGCTCAAAATATCAATCAAACGCTTATGTGTACGCATCTCAAATTGCTCACGAGCATCTTTGTACTTATGCGTTGCACGTAAGATTGTATATACAGAGCGTTCTGTTGGCAATGGGATTGGGCCAGAAACTTCTGCTCCCGCACGCTTTGCCGTGTCTACGATTTTTTCAGCTGATTGATCTAAAACCTTGTGATCATAAGCTTTTAATCTGATACGAATCTTTTCGTTTGCCATTATTTTCCCTCCTTTTTTCGCCTATCTTCTCAACAGACATTCTCCGTGGAAATTTCCCCACACCTTGCCATGGCAAAGGGGCCGGGTGTGTCAGCAACCTTCCACTTCATCGCCTTGTTTGACTGCAACATTACTTATTATAGTAAATCACACACGAATTTTCAAGTGTGGTGTCTATATTTCTATCACAGCCACTCAAATTATTATACAAATCCTATATAGTTATTTCAACCTTCACAGTAATATTCAGAATTTATGATAATTTAAGTTACTTACTAAGTGTGACATTGTTCATTTTAAAGTGTTGTTTGAGCGCTGATAAATTTGTTTGAGCGCTGATAAATTTGTTTGAGCGCTGATAAATTTGTTTGAGCGCTGATAAATTTGTTTGAGCGCTGATAAAAACTCGCTGTGTTCCCCAGCGAGTTTTTATCCACTCTAACATCTATGAATGTTTGCACTAATTCATATAGATAGTTTAAACCCACTTAAAAAAGCTGCCGAGATCAACTCGGCAGCTTTTAAGCTTAAGCGTTATTACTTAACGATTGTTGAAACAACGCCCGCACCTACTGTACGGCCACCTTCACGGATTGAGAACTTAGTTCCTTCTTCAATCGCGATTGGCGCAATTAGATTAACATCCATTTCAACGTTGTCACCAGGCATTACCATTTCAACACCTTCTGGTAGCTGAATAACGCCAGTAACGTCAGTTGTACGGAAGTAGAACTGTGGGCGGTAGTTAGAGAAGAATGGAGTATGACGTCCACCTTCTTCTTTTGATAGTACATAAACTTCTGCTTTGAACTCAGTGTGTGGAGTGATTGTACCAGGCTTAGCTAGTACTTGTCCACGGCTGATATCGTCACGAGAAACACCACGTAGTAGTGCACCGATGTTGTCACCAGCTTCAGCATAGTCTAGTAACTTACGGAACATTTCAACACCAGTTACTGTAGTCTTGCCTGTGTCTTCAGCCATACCGATGATGTCAACTTCGTCACCAACAGATACTTGACCACGCTCAACACGACCTGTAGCTACTGTACCACGACCAGTGATTGAGAATACGTCCTCAACTGGCATCATGAATGGCTTGTCAGTGTCGCGGTCTGGGTTTGGAATGTACTCATCAACAGCTTCCATTAATTCAATGATCGCTTTTTCGTACTCTTCGTCACCTTCGATTGCTTTTAGCGCTGAACCTTTTACTACTGGGATGTCATCGCCAGGGAAGTCGTATTCACCTAGTAGGTCACGTACTTCCATTTCAACTAGTTCTAATAGCTCTTCGTCGTCTACCATGTCGCACTTGTTTAAGAATACAACAATTGCAGGTACACCAACCTGACGAGATAGTAGGATGTGCTCACGAGTTTGTGGCATTGGGCCATCAGCTGCAGATACAACTAGGATAGCACCGTCCATTTGTGCTGCACCAGTGATCATGTTTTTAACATAGTCAGCGTGACCTGGGCAGTCAACGTGTGCATAGTGACGGTTTTCTGTTTCGTACTCAACGTGTGCAGTTGAGATTGTGATACCACGTTCTTTCTCTTCTGGAGCACCGTCGATCTGGTCATAAGCCATAGCTTCACCTGAACCAGAGTTTTTGTGTAATACTGTAGTGATTGCTGCTGTTAAAGTCGTTTTACCATGGTCTACGTGTCCGATTGTCCCGATATTTACGTGGGACTTGGAACGGTCAAATTTTTCTTTAGCCATTTATATTTCCTCCTTAAAAATGTTTTTAATGTATTTATATTGTTAGGTTATCTTTCGAGTTAAACCCGAAAGATAACTTCTTACAATACCCTTTATACGAAATTTGAGCGAAAAAATCAATTATTGACCACTATTTTTCTTAATAATCTCTTCTGAAATTGATTTTGGCACTTCTTCATAGTGACTGAAGTGCATTGTGTAAGTTCCGCGACCTTGCGTGTTCGAACGTAATGATGTAGCGTAACCGAACATTTCAGATAGTGGAACGAATGCGTCTACTACAGATGCGGTACCACGTGTACCCATACCTTCTACGCGTCCACGACGTGAAGTAACGTCACCCATAATATCACCCATGTACTCTTCAGGGACAACGATTTCTACTTTCATCATTGGCTCCAGAAGTACTGGCTTACACTTGTTTTTCGCTTCTTTAAGTGCCATTGATGCAGCTACTTTGAACGCTGTTTCGTTCGAGTCTACATCGTGGTATGAACCATCAAATAATGTTGCTTTGATGTCGATTAATGGATAACCAGCAACTACACCAGTTTCCATCGTTTCTTCAATTCCTTTACCTACAGAAGGAATGTATTCGCGTGGTACAACACCACCAACGATTTTATCGTGGAATTCGTAGCCAGCACCTTCTTCGTTAGGCTCGAACTTAACCCAAACGTGACCGTATTGACCACGACCACCAGATTGACGTACGAACTTTCCTTCTACTTCTGCAGAAGCACGGAATGTTTCACGGTAAGCAACTTGTGGAGCACCAACGTTAGCTTCTACTCTAAACTCACGCTTCAAACGGTCAACGATAATGTCTAGGTGAAGTTCACCCATACCATGAATGATCGTCTGACCAGTCTCTTCGTTAGTTTCAGTTTTGAATGTTGGATCTTCCTCAGCAAGCTTACCTAAAGCTACTGCCATTTTATCTTGGTCAGCTTTTGATTTTGGTTCAATTGCTACCGCAATTACTGGGTCAGGGAATTCCATAGATTCAAGGATTACTAAGTCCTTCTCGTCACATAGAGTGTCACCTGTAGCTGTGTCTTTTAGACCTACACCACCAGCAATGTCACCAGCGAATACTTCTGATACTTCTTCACGGTGATTTGCGTGCATCTGTAAGATACGACCAACACGCTCACGCTTGTTCTTAGTCGCGTTCTTAACATATGAACCGCTCTTTAGAGTTCCTGAGTAAACACGGAAGAATGTTAACTTACCAACGTAAGGGTCTGTCATAACTTTGAAAGCAAGAGCTGAGAATGGCTCGCTATCATCAGACTTACGGATAATTTCTTCGTCCGTGTCAGGTCTATGACCTTCGATTGCAGGTACGTCTAATGGAGAAGGTAGGTAATCAATTACCGCATCTAGAAGTAGTTGAACACCTTTGTTCTTGAACGCTGAACCTACTAATACTGGGTAGAACTCAACATCACAAGTAGCACGACGAATTGCTTTCTTTAATTCATCGATTGTGAACTCTTCACCTTCTAAATACTTTTCCATTAGATCTTCGTCTAATTCAGCGACTGCTTCAACTAAACGAGTGCGGTACTCTTCAGCTTGATCTTTGTACTCATCAGGGATTTCCTCAGTAGTAATTTTGTTACCTAAATCATCTCCATAGAAGTAAGCTTTCATTTCTACTAAGTCGATGATTCCTTCAAAGTCATCTTCAGCACCGATTGGTAACTGAATTGGGTGCGCGTTTGCACCTAGACGATCTTCTAAAGTACCTACAGAGTATAAATAGTCAGCTCCCATTTTGTCCATCTTGTTGATGAATACAACACGGGGAACTCCATAGGTAGTAGCTTGTCGCCAAACAGTTTCTGTTTGTGGTTCAACTCCTGACTGAGCGTCAAGTAATGCTACAGAACCGTCTAGTACACGTAACGAACGCTCAACCTCTACTGTGAAGTCTACGTGTCCTGGTGTATCGATAATATTGATACGATGGTCATTCCATTGAGCTGTTGTAGCTGCAGAAGTGATCGTGATACCACGTTCTTGCTCCTGGCTCATCCAGTCCATTTGGGATGCACCTTCGTGAGTCTCTCCCAGCTTATGAATACGACCTGTATAGAACAGAATACGTTCAGTAGCTGTTGTTTTACCGGCATCGATGTGTGCCATGATCCCGATATTTCGATACTTGTCTAAGGAGAACTCTCTTGGCATAACAATTTCTCCTTCCTCTATTTGGAATTAAGTTAAGATGATTACCAACGATAGTGAGCGAATGCTTTGTTCGCTTCAGCCATCTTGTGCATTTCTTCACGGCGTCTAACCGCTGCACCTGTATTATTTGCAGCATCTAGAATTTCATTAGCAAGACGTTCTTCCATAGTCTTTTCACCACGAAGTCTAGCATAGTTTACGATAAAACGTAGACCTAGTGCTTGACGACGTTCTGGGCGTACTTCAACTGGTACTTGGTAGTTTGAACCACCAACACGTCTAGCTCTAACTTCTAGTACAGGCATTACATTTTTCATAGCCTCTTCAAATACATCCATAGGATTTTGACCGCTACGCTCTTGTACTAAATCAAAAGCTTTGTATAAAATCTTTTGCGCTGTACCTTTCTTACCGTTGATCATGATTTGGTTGATCAAACGAGTAACTAGCTTAGAGTTGTGAATTGGATCTGGTAGTACATCTCTCTTTGGTACTGCTCCTTTACGTGGCATGGGTTATCCTCCCTTCGCTTGTTGTTTAATTAATTTTATTTCTTTGGTCGCTTAGTTCCGTACTTAGAACGACCTTGCTTACGTCCTTCAACGCCTGCAGTGTCTAATGCACCACGAACGATGTGATAACGTACACCCGGTAAGTCCTTAACACGTCCACCGCGGATTAGTACAACACTGTGTTCTTGTAAGTTGTGACCAATACCAGGGATATATGCTGTAACCTCAATTTGGTTTGATAAACGTACACGTGCATATTTACGAAGTGAAGAGTTTGGCTTCTTCGGTGTCATAGTTGCAACACGAGTACACACACCACGCTTTTGAGGTGCAGGATTATCAGTTTGACGCTTTCTTTGAGAGTCATAACCTTTGTTTAATGCTGGAGCATCTGAACCTGCTCTTTTAGTTTTGCGTCCTTTACGAACTAATTGATTAATAGTAGGCAATTTATTGTCCTCCCTTCATTTTTTGTAATACCACACATCCAGGTGGTTCATAATTAGGCAAAAAAGAAACTTTATACGCAAGACGCATATAAGGCTACTTTGCAATTGCCACTGTTGCTGCACCAACATCTATTCCACTTGCTTGACCTAACTCTTTCATCGAGTCGACTTCAGTAACAGGGACATTGTGTTGTTCAGCTAATTTAACTATTTTATCTGTGACGTGTCGTTCTGCATTAGCTGCAATAACGACTTCTAGTACTTCTCCATTTTTAATGGATTTAAGCACTTGCTTTGCTCCAATTCTTAATCGCTTTTGTGCCTGTGCTACTTTTTCATAAGACATTTCTTCATCCTCCAAAGTAACAAGGTTAAATGAAGCACCTTTGATATATTATCACTGAGAATAATTTATGTCAACGAATATTGTAATAAAAACTGTGATATTTTGTTCAACCATTGGTGCGATCAACCTGTTTGGTAAATAAAATTAAAAGAGGTTGAGCACTGCCTAATGACAGTGCCCATTATATTACAACTCAGTCGTAACCTCTTCTGTTCCTTCTTCAACTTCAACTTCTTCTACTTCTTGTTCTTCTTTTTCTGGCTGTAAATTGCGGTAACGATTTAGACCAGTACCAGCTGGAACAAGCTTACCGATGATAACATTCTCTTTTAGACCCATTAATTCATCGTACTTACCTTTAATTGCAGCATCTGTTAAGACTCTAGTTGTCTCCTGGAATGATGCAGCTGATAAGAATGAATCGGTTTCTAGAGATGCCTTTGTGATACCTAATATGATTGGCTTACCTACCGCTGGTTGACCACCTTGGACTAGCACATCATGGTTTGCATCCTTGAACTGTTGGAAGTCCATAAGCGAACCAGGTAGCAAGTCTGTATCACCAGCTTCAACGACGCGCACTTTACGAAGCATTTGTCTAACCATAACTTCAACGTGCTTATCGCTGATTTCAACACCTTGCATACGGTATACTTTTTGTACTTCTCTTAGTAAGTACTCTTGAACACCTTGCAAGCCTTGAACGTTAATTAACTCTTTCGGATCAATTGAACCTTCTACTAACGGTTGCCCTGGAGTAACTACATCTCCTTCTTGAACTTTCATACGCGCATTATATAACGCTGTGTAAGTTCTTGGTTCAACATCACCTTGGATTACAATTTCTTTCTTATCTTTAAATTCATTAATTTCTTTTACAGTACCGTGAATTTCACTAATTGACGCTTGACCTTTAGGATTACGAGCCTCAAACACTTCTTGGATACGCGGTAGACCTTGGGTAATGTCATCACCTGCAACACCACCCGTGTGGAATGTACGCATCGTTAACTGTGTACCAGGTTCACCGATTGACTGTGCTGCAATAATCCCTACTGCTTCACCGACATCTACTTGTTCACCTGTTGCCATGTTACGTCCATAACACTTCTTACAAGCACCGTGGTGTGTATTACAAGTGAATACAGAACGGATGACAACTTCTTCTACTCCAGATTCTACAATTGCTTTAGCGATATCTTCAGTCATTAATTCGTTACGTTGGATTAATGTTTCATTAGTTTCAGGGTGCTTAACTGACCTGAATGCTGTACGACCAACTAAACGGTCATATAATGGAACAATAATCTCATTACCTTCACGTAACGTTTCAACTTTCATACCACGGTCAGTTCCACAATCTTCTTCACGGATGATCACATCTTGTGCAACGTCTACTAGTCGACGCGTTAAGTAACCTGAGTCTGCAGTCTTAAGCGCTGTATCGGCTAGACCTTTACGTGCACCGTGAGTTGAAATGAAGTATTCAAGTACTGTTAAACCTTCACGGAAGCTTGATTTGATTGGTAGTTCAATGATCTTACCTGACGGGTTAGCCATTAAACCACGCATACCTGCAAGCTGCGTAAAGTTTGATGCGTTACCACGTGCACCTGAATCACTCATCATAAAGATAGGGTTTAAGGTATCAAGTGAATTCATTAGCTTCTCTTGAATCACATCTTTCGCTTCAGTCCAAATAGCAATAACGCGATCATAACGTTCACTTTCTGTAATAAGACCTCTACGGAATTGCTTTAACACTTTATCAACTTTTGATTGCGATTCTTCAAGCACTACCTCTTTATCACCTAATACAACGATGTCAGACACACCGATTGTAATACCTGCTTTTGTTGAGTACTTGAAACCTAAGTCTTTCATGCGGTCAAGCATTTTAGACGTTTCTGAAAGCTTATAATACTTAAAGACTTCAGCAATAATGTCACCTAAAATACCCTTCTTGAACGGCTGTACTAAATCACGTGATTTAAGTGCTTCTTTAACATCTTCTGTAGGTTCAACAAAATACTGATCTGGTGTTTCAATCTCTAAGTTAGATGATGTTGGCTCGTTAATGTAAGGGAACGAGCTTGGTAAAATTTCATTAAAGATGATCTTACCAACTGTTGTAAGTAAAATCTTCTTGTTTTGCTCTTCTGTAAATCTCGGATTTTGTAACGAACTAGCCTGCAAGCCAATTCTACTGTGTAAGTGTACATATCCATTGTCGTATGCTGTTAATGCTTCAGCTGGATTAGAGAAAACTCTACCTTCACCAAGAGCTGCTTCACGCTCAAGTGTTAAATAGTAGTTACCTAATACCATGTCCTGTGAAGGTGTAACAACTGGCTTACCGTCCTTAGGGTTCAGGATGTTTTGAGCTGCTAACATTAGCACTCTAGCTTCTGCTTGAGCCTCAGGTGATAACGGTACGTGTACCGCCATTTGGTCACCGTCAAAGTCTGCGTTATAAGCCGTACAAACTAGTGGGTGAAGACGTATCGCACGACCTTCTACTAATACCGGCTCAAATGATTGAATACCTAAACGGTGTAATGTTGGCGCACGGTTTAGTAACACTGGGTGTTCTTTAATTACATCTTCTAATACATCCCAAATTTCTGGTCTTAAACGTTCAATGTTACGTTTAGCCGACTTAATGTTGTGTGCTAAACCTCGCTCAACAAGTTCACGCATAACAAATGGCTTAAATAGTTCAATTGCCATTTCTTTCGGCAAACCGCACTGATACATTTTCAAGTTTGGTCCTACAACAATTACAGAACGACCTGAATAGTCTACACGTTTACCTAGTAAGTTTTGACGGAAACGTCCTTGCTTACCTTTCAACATGTGAGATAACGACTTCAACGGACGGTTACCTGGTCCAGTAACTGGGCGTCCACGACGTCCATTATCAATTAATGCGTCAACCGATTCTTGAAGCATGCGCTTTTCGTTTTGAACGATAATTGTTGGCGCACCTAAATCAAGTAAACGTTTTAGACGATTATTACGGTTGATTACACGACGGTATAAATCGTTTAAGTCAGATGTCGCAAAACGACCACCATCTAATTGAACCATTGGTCTAAGTTCTGGTGGGATGATCGGAAGTACATCTAAAATCATCCATGACGGGTCATTTCCTGAGTTACGGAATGATTCTAATACTTCTAAACGTTTAATTGCTCTAGTACGACGTTGACCTTGAGCGGTTTTTAGCTCTTCCTTAAGTTCCGCAACTTCATTTTCTAACTCGACATCTTGTAAAAGTTTGCGGATTGCTTCAGCGCCCATCTGAGCTTGGAATGATTTGCCGTATTTATCGTAATAAGCACGGTATTCCTTTTCTGATAACAATTGCTTTTTCTCAAGTGGCGTATCGCCTGGTTCAGTAACGACATAAGCCGCAAAATAAATAATTTCTTCTAACGCACGAGGGGATAAATCAAGAACTAACCCCATACGACTCGGAATTCCTTTGAAATACCAAATGTGAGATATAGGGGCAGCTAACTCAATGTGCCCCATGCGCTCACGACGAACTTTTGCTTTTGTTACTTCTACACCACAGCGGTCACAAACAATGCCTTTGTAGCGAACTCGTTTGTATTTACCACAGTGGCACTCCCAGTCTTTTGTTGGTCCAAAAATTCGCTCACAGAAAAGCCCATCTTTTTCTGGTTTTAACGTACGGTAGTTAATTGTTTCAGGCTTTTTGACCTCACCGTATGACCACGCACGTATTTTCTCCGATGCAGCCAATCCAATTTTCATATACTCAAATCTATTTACATCGATCAAGGAGCCTACCTCCCTTATTTTTTCCAACAATAATTGTAAAAGTGTTGATTACTCTGTTGATTCTTCAGGTTCATTTTTCTCAATGTTAACGTTTAATTGATCTGAAGATTGTTCATCATCTTCTAAGTCACGCATATCGATTTCTGTTTCATCATCCGTTAACATCTTAACGTCCATACCAAGACTTTGTAACTCTTTAATTAGTACGCGGAAGGACTCCGGAACACCAGGTTCAGGTAAATTCTCACCTTTAACAATGGCTTCATAAGTCTTCACACGACCAACTACGTCGTCAGATTTAACTGTTAACAGCTCTTGTAGTGTATAAGCAGCACCGTATGCTTCAAGAGCCCATACCTCCATTTCACCGAAACGCTGACCACCGAATTGAGCTTTACCACCCAACGGTTGTTGTGTAACAAGTGAATATGGTCCAGTTGAACGAGCGTGTAGCTTATCGTCTACCATGTGCTCAAGTTTAATCATGTACATGACACCAACTGATACACGGTTATCGAATGCGTCACCTGTACGTCCATCGTAAAGAACTGTTTTACCATCTCGTGGTAAGCCAGCTTCTTCAATTGTTTCCCAAACATCTTCCTCATTTGCACCGTCAAAAACTGGTGTAGCTACTTTAATACCTAATTCACGTGCAGCCATTCCTAAGTGCAATTCTAGCACCTGACCAATGTTCATACGAGACGGTACACCTAACGGGTTAAGCATAACGTCTACAGGCGTTCCATCTGGTAAGTATGGCATATCTTCTTCAGGTAAAATACGTGATATAACACCTTTGTTACCGTGACGACCTGCCATCTTGTCACCTTCAGAAATACGACGCTTCTGCACAATATAAACACGGACTAGCTTGTTAACACCAGGAGATAGCTCGTCACCGTCTACACGGTTGAACACTTTAACATCATGAACAATGCCGCCTCCACCATGTGGTACACGTAATGAAGTATCTCTTACTTCACGAGCTTTTTCACCAAAGATCGCATGTAATAAACGCTCTTCTGCAGAAAGCTCCGTCATTCCTTTAGGCGTAACTTTACCAACTAAAATGTCGCCATCAGTTACTTCTGCACCGACACGGATAATGCCGTTCTCATCTAAGTTTTTCAGTGCGTCTTCACCTACGTTAGGAATATCACGCGTAATCTCTTCTGGACCTAACTTTGTATCTCTAGCTTCTGATTCAAATTCTTCAATATGAATAGAAGTGAAAACATCCTCTTTTACAAGGCGGTCACTCATAATGACAGCGTCCTCGTAGTTGTAACCGTCCCATGTCATAAAGGCAACTAGTGCATTACGACCTAATGCTAGCTCACCATTATCCATCGATGGTCCATCAGCAATAACCTCACCTTTCTGCAGGCGGTCACCTTTAGATACGATCGGCTTTTGGTTATAACAAGAACCTTGATTCGAACGGATGAATTTTTGGAAACGGTAGCGATCTAAGTCACCTTCAACTTCTTTACCGTCTACTACTTCGATTCGTCTAACATGAACTTCTTTTGCTTCGACCTTTTCAACAATTCCATCATGTTGACATACGATTGCTGCACCAGAGTCCTTACCTGATACATACTCCATACCTGTACCAACAGTTGGTGCTTCAGGTTCAATTAAAGGGACAGCCTGACGTTGCATGTTCGCACCCATAAGTGCACGGTTGGAGTCATCGTTCTCTAAGAATGGGATACATGCTGTTGCAGCTGATACAACTTGCTTCGGTGATACGTCCATATAATCAATTTGATCACGAGAAACGACTGTGTTTTCACCACGAAAACGAGCAATAACTTCTTCTTCAGCAAACGAACCGTCTTCATTTAACTTCGCGTTAGCCTGAGCAACGATATAGTTATCCTCTTCATCTGCAGTTAAGTAATCCGTTCGTTCAGTTACTTGACCTGTTTCATGATCCACTTTACGATATGGCGTCTCAATGAAACCAAATGGATTTACTTTCGCATAAGATGAAAGTGAGTTAATTAAACCAATGTTTGGCCCTTCTGGCGTTTCAATCGGACACATACGTCCATAGTGAGAATAGTGAACGTCACGCACTTCCATACCAGCACGTTCACGCGTTAAACCACCAGGCCCTAATGCTGATAGACGACGCTTGTGCGTCAACTCTGCTAACGGGTTTGTTTGATACATAAACTGCGATAATTGCGAGCTACCAAAGAACTCTTTAATTGATGCAATGACCGGTCTAATATTGATTAATTGTTGCGGTGTGATTGACTCAGTGTCTTGAATCGACATACGCTCACGAATCACACGCTCCATACGGGATAAACCGATACGGAATTGGTTTTGTAATAATTCACCAACTGAACGTAAACGACGATTACCTAGGTGGTCAATGTCATCTGTATTTCCGACAGTGTGTAAAATATTAAAGAAGTAGCTAATTGATGCGATAATGTCAGCATAAGTAATATGCTTAAGCTCTTCATCAACATTACCGTTACTAATAACATTTAACGTCTTCTCACCATCAGGATCAGTAGGGTCTACAATTTTAACTGACTGAATTTTAACAGGGTCATCTAAAACACCGTCTTGAGGCTCAATAACCTTTTCTCCAACAGCTTCTTCTTCCTGCTCTAAGTATGGTAATAACTTATCTAACAAACGACGGTTTAGTTTATCGCCTTTACGCGCGATGACTTCACCTGTATCTTCATCTGCAATTGTTTCTGCTAACGTTTGGTTAAACAGGCGATCCTTAATATGAAGCTTTTTATTCATTTTATAACGACCTACACGAGCTAGGTCATAACGTTTCGGATCAAAGAAACGTGAATATAATAAGCTTTTGGCATTCTCAGCCGTTGGTGGCTCACCAGGGCGCAAGCGTTCATAAATTTCGATTAACGCTTTTTCGCTATCCTCAGTGTTGTCTTTCTCTAAGGTGTTTCGTATATACTCATTGTCGCCTAATAGGTCTATAATTTCATCATCTGAACTAAACCCTAATGCACGCAACAACACCGTAATCGGTAATTTACGAGTACGGTCAATTCTTACGTGTACGACGTCTTTAGCATCTGTTTCAAATTCCAACCAAGCACCACGGCTTGGGATTACAGTTGCTGTAAATCCATGCTTACCGTTCTTATCAATCTTTTCGTTGAAATATACACTTGGAGAACGAACAAGCTGTGATACGATTACACGTTCAGCACCATTAATAATGAAAGTACCTGTATCTGTCATCAATGGGAAGTCACCCATGAAGACTTCTTGCTCTTTCACTTCTCCTGTTTCCTTGTTTAGAAGACGAACTTTAACACGTAAAGGTGCGTTATGCGTCACATCACGTTCCTTCGCTTCATTAACAGAATACTTAGGTTCTCCTAATGAATAGTCTACAAACTCTAAAGAGAGATTTCCTGTGAAATCTTCTACTGGAGAAATGTCAGCAAACATCTCCCTTAAACCTTCATCTAAGAACCATTGATAAGATGCAGTCTGAATTTCGATTAGATTCGGTAATTCCTGCACTTCGCTAATTCGAGCGTAACTTCTACGCTGGCGGTGTCGACCATATTGAACTAGTTGACCTGTCAACTGCTTCACCCCTCAAACAACCAAATATTTATATAAAGAAAACTTAGATGATCACCAATTACTTATGATGAAAGCCTAAGTTACCCTTATGGAGCACTGAAAGAGATTCAACTCTCTCAACTACTAAAAACGGTTCGACAAAAAGGCATGCCGAACTTGCTTGATCAACAATGTTTCACAAGCCTATATAGAACATCTGTCTCAATGACAAACGTAATATCAAACTATAAATCAAAGGATATACAATTTATTGAAAAGATGATAAACTATATATCTATAAATACCCAATGTTTACATTATTGGTTTTAAAACAACAAGATATACGTTTTAAAACTTTCTAAAAAAAGAACTTGACAACAAAACGTATCTATTGGCATTTTTTAATATTATCACACAGAAAATAGCTAGTCAATTTTTTTGGACTTAAGTACATAGTACCCTTTATCACGTTTAACGACTTCTACATTTCCGAAAACTTCTTCCATTTTATTCTTCAAAGAGGGAGCCCCTTGCTTCTTCTGCGCAACAAGCCAAAAGTATCCATCTTCCTTAAGTTTTTCACGACTTTCTTCAATAATGTTAACAACAACATCCTTACCAGCTCGAAACGGAGGATTTGTCACAATAGCTGCAAAACCTTTTTGCTTAACTCCAGAAAGTCCATCACTCACATAAGCAGTTGCGTTGGTCACGCCATTTTTTTCAATGTTTTGATTAGCTAAATTGACCGCTCTTTCATTAATATCGATCATAACTACATTGTGATTTTTATTACTTTTAGCTAACACAACCCCAATCGGACCATAACCACACCCGACATCTAATAAATCACCCTCAATCTCCGGTGATTCAAATTGGTCTATTAGCACACGGGTTCCATAATCAATTTGTTTTTTTGAGAAAACACCGTCATCTGTTTGGAAAATCAAGTTGTAAGAGTTGATTGTGGTTTGAAAACGGGATGGGTTACTTTGTTTTTGAGGATTATTAACATAATAGTGATCACTCATGAGCATTCACCTTCTTGAAGAATAGTCTAATAAAATATAGATGTTTATATTAAAAAATATTTTTACAATAAACATAAGCTCGCTGAAAAAATCAGCGAGCTTATTTAACTTATCAATAAATTTATTTTAATTCGATTTTCGCGCCAGTTTCTTCTAACTGTTCTTTCATTTGGTCAGCTTCTTCTTTAGCAACGCCTTCTTTGATTGTTCCAGGAGCGTTGTCAACTAGCTCTTTAGCATCTTTTAAGCCTAGGCCAGTGATTTCGCGAACTGCTTTAACAACCTTGATCTTAGAAGCACCAGCGTCTTCTAATACAACGTCGAATTCAGTTTGTTCTTCTTCAGCTTCAGCACCTGCTGCCGCACCTGCTGCTGCTACTGGAGCTGCTGCAGAAACACCAAACTCCTCTTCGATAGCTTTTACTAATTCATTTAATTCTAAAACTGACATTTCCTTAACCGCGTCAATGATTTGTTCTTTAGTCATGATTAAGTTCCTCCTTAAGTTTTTTTAAATTTATTAATCTCGACTAGGCAGCTATATTAAGCGCCTTCCTCTTCGTTCTTTTGATCCGCAATTGCTTGAGTAGCATATGCGAAGTTTCGTACTGGAGCTTGTAGTACGCTAAGTAGCATAGATACAAGACCTTCATATGATGGTAATTCAGCAAGTTCTTTCAACTGATCAACAGTTGCAACTTGACCTTCAATTACGCCACCTTTAATTTCAAGTGCCTCATTTTCTTTAGCGAATTGCCCTAGCACTTTCGCTGGTGCTACTGCATCATCTTCACAGAATGCGATTGCAGTTGGACCAACTAACGCATCGTTTAACTCTTCAAATCCAACTTGCTCAACAGCGCGGCGAGTCATTGTGTTTTTGTAAACACGGAAATCCACACCTGCTTCACGTAGTTGTTGGCGAAGTTCGCCTACTTGATCAACGTTTAGGCCACGGTAATCAACAAGTACAGATGTTTTGCTGTTTTGGAAACCTTCAGCAATCATTTCAACTTGTTGCTTTTTGTGTTCTAGTACTTGACCTTTGCTCATTGTTCCACCCCCTAATTATTTCTCATCATACCGATCGGTGTTTTCGCCCAAAAAAATACCTCCATGCAGACATGGAGGTATGGTTAGATAAAATTGCACATAACATTCTTGTACAAAATATACGTTAACACACCTCGGCAGGAATATTTAAGCGATTATCCGCTCCTACTGTCTACGGTATAATTATCATTAAGTTTTACAACAAAACTATTATAAAACATATTCAAAACTAAAGTCAATTATTTTTTAGCGTAACTTGAAACATCAACACGGATTCCAGGACCCATAGTAGATGAAACAGAAGCATTACGCATGTAAGTGCCTTTAGATGTTTGTGGTTTTGCTTTGAACAACGTCTCTGTAATTGCTTCGAAGTTTGCAACTAGCTTTTGATCATCGAAAGAAACTTTACCGATTGGTACGTGAATGTTACCTGCTTTATCAACACGGTATTCAACTTTACCAGCCTTGATTTCTTGAACAGCTTTTTCGATTTCAAAAGTTACAGTGCCTGTTTTAGGGTTAGGCATTAAGCCTTTAGGTCCTAATACACGACCTAGCTTACCAACTTCAGCCATCATATCAGGTGTTGCAACAACTACGTCGAACTCGAACCAACCATTGTTGATTTGATCAATGTATTCTTGATCGCCTACGTAATCTGCACCTGCAGCTTCAGCTTCTTTTGCTTTATCGCCTTTAGCAATTACTAAAACGCGTTGTGTTTTACCAGTACCATGCGGTAAAACCATCGCTCCACGAATTTGTTGATCAGCTTTCTTAGGGTCAACACCTAAACGAAAAGCTGCTTCAACTGTTTCATCAAAATTAGCAACTGTCGTTTTCTTCACTAACTCAATTGCTTCGTTAACATCATATGCTTGCGTACGATCAACAAGCTTTAAAGCCTCTTGATACTTTTTACCTCTTTTAGCCATTTTAACTTCCTCCTCAATGTGGTTTTAACGGTTGAACCTCCCACTAAAGTCAACTCGTTCGCGACGAGCCTTTAGGCGAAGACAGTGTGTGTATTGGCTTTTACACCTCACTGAACGTCGTTACGCTTTTTGGCGTAATAAAGGTTGCGAAAGTACTTTCGCAACCTAATTTCGCATTAATGAACTGACAAGTATTAGTCTTCTACAGTAATACCCATGCTACGTGCAGTACCTTCAACCATGCGTACTGCCGCATCAACGTCAGCAGCGTTTAAATCAGGCATTTTTGTTTCAGCGATTTCACGTACTTGATCACGCTTAACAGTAGCTACCTTGTTACGGTTAGGCTCACCAGAACCTGATTCGATACCAGCTGCTTTTTTCAGAAGAACTGCAGCCGGTGGCGTTTTCGTTACGAATGTAAATGAACGGTCTTCATAAACCGAAATTTCAACCGGGATAATCATACCAGCTTGATCTTGTGTTTGTGCGTTAAATTCCTTACAGAATCCCATGATATTAACACCAGCTTGACCTAATGCAGGACCTACTGGCGGAGCTGGGTTAGCTTTACCTGCAGGAATTTGTAATTTTACAACGTCTACTACTTTTTTAGCCACGAGACACACCTCCTTAAAGTCCGTGATGTGGTAACTGGGGTCATGTGTTATACCCCTCCCACTCAATATTTGCAACAGCTTTTTCAAGCCATACGAAACATAAAAATTTTAGCATCTTTAATCAGAATATGCAAGTGATTGATTATAATTTTTCAACCTGAGTGAAATCTAACTCAACTGGCGTTTCACGACCGAACATATTAACATGCACTTTAACCTTTTGTTTATCTAAGTCAATATTTTCAATTGTACCAGTAAAGTTAGCGAATGGCCCATCTACTACTTTAACTGTTTCCTTCAGTTCAAGATCAATTTCTTGCGCGCTATCTTGAACACCCATTTGTTTTAGGATTTTGTCCGCTTCTTCTGGTAATACTGGAATTGGCTTTGAACCTGAACCAGTCGAACCAACAAAGCCAGTTACGCCTGGTGTATTACGAACAACAAACCACGAGTCATCTGTCATGACCATCTCTGTTAAAACGTAACCTGGAAAAACCTTCTTCATAGATGTTTTCTTCTTTCCATCTTTTATTTCTGTTTCTTCCTCTTCTGGCACAATCACACGGAAAATTTTATCTTCCATTCCCATTGATTCAATACGCTTCTCTAAGTTCAACTTTACTTTGTTTTCATAGCCAGAGTACGTGTGTACAACATACCAATTTTTCTCCATTTAATGTGGCTTTATGCCTTCCCTCCTATTACTTTCACTTTCATTTTTATATAAAAAGATCTTGAAACAAAACCATTTTAAACCAATATAAAAAACCCGACCATGCGGGTTTTTCTTTTTAACATTATATCACATTCTTATACTTTTCAATCGTCAAACTTTTAGAAAAGCTCTAAAATCTGTGTTATTCCTAAATCAACAATAGTGAAGTAAATAGTAACAAATATAACCGTCATAATAACAATGATTGTATATTTAGTTAGTTCATTACCTTTAGGCCAACTAACCTTTCGCATCTCACGGCTGACATCTTTTAAGAAGCTAATCATGTTTTTCCCCCCTAACACCAATACCGACACTACTTCGTTTCACGGTGAAGTGTGTGTCGACCACACCTTTTACAAAACTTTTTAATCTCTATTCGTTCAGAGGTTTGAGCTGTTTTCTCTGTTGTATAATTACGTTGATTACATTCTGTGCATGCTAATGCGACCTTTTTACGCATAGTCCTACCTCTTCTTATCACCTATTTTATCACTTTTAATAATCTACCACGCTAGTAGGATTATGTCAAATTAGCATAGAGGCTTATAAGGAGATCTCTCCAACTGATAAATAACGCTCTAATTTCCTTTTAACTCGCTGCAACGCATTGTCGATTGATTTAACATGACGGTCCAATAGCACTGAAATTTCCTGATATGTACGACCATCAAGATATAAGTGTAATACTTCTCGTTCTAAGTCACTTAATAACTCCCTCATTTTAATCTCCATATCACCGTATTTCTCTCGGTTAATAAGGAGTTGTTCAGGGTCAGACATTTCATCTTCTGCTATTATATCAATTAATGTACGGTCAGAATCTTCCTCATAAACTGGCTTGTCCAATGATATATAGGAGTTTAAAGGAATGTGTTTCTGCCTCGTTGCTGTTTTAATTGCTGTAATGATTTGGCGTGTTACACAAAGCTCAGCGAACATCTTAAACGAAGATTGCTTGTTATTTTGATAATCTCTTATAGCTTTATATAACCCGATCATTCCTTCTTGTACAATATCTTCGCGATCCGCCCCAATTAAAAAGTACGTTCTCGCCTTCGCTCTAACAAAACTTCTGTACTTATTAATTAGATACTCTAAAGCTTGTACTTCACCTTCTTGAACAAACTCAACTACCCTTTCATCTTCGTACTGAGAATAATTAGGATGGTTCTTCGTTTCTTGTTTGATGCTCACACAGATTCCTCCCGTAATGAACCAGACCTATCGTACATCAGCAAGTCATGAGGTTAAACGCTCCCCATAAATCTATTAAAACTGAGGTCTTATATTACTAATAGTGTAAATATAAGGTTATTATACAGGAGTTGCGAATTTTCAGTCAACTAAATCTCGCTATTTATTACCTCTTCGCCAATTTTCGAAGGTTTTCAACACGTTTTCACTTAATGGGATTTTCGCTTTCGGTTGAACTTCTACTTGTTTTTCAAGGTCTTTTTGAATATCGTCATCGATTGCTTGAATTTCAATCAATAGCTCTCGCGCTGATTTTCTTAATGCTCCGCGGGAAAAAATCGTCCACTGTTCAGCATAATCAGATGTGGCGACATACACTTTCGTTTTTACATTCATAACATCTTTTACAAGCTTTTCGATCTTCTCATCTGCCGTTTCTTTTTCTTTAGTAAAAATGACTTCAACTTGTAATTGATTATAATGACGCTCTACATCTCTTACGGTGTAAGCATCAAATACAACAACGACTTTATGACCAATATAAGCTTGATATTCAGCTAGCATTTCAATCAGACGGTTTCTTGCCGCTTCAAGGTCATGATCACGCAATCTTTTTAATTCAGGCCAGTCACCAATCATATTGTAACCATCTACAACTAGTACAATCATAGCGGCTAGTCCCCTAACGGATAACGTTTGCGATATATTTCATACATAAGGATCCCTGCTGAAACAGAAGCATTTAATGATGTCACTTTACCTTTCATCGGCATATGGACAAGCCAATCACAATTTTTCGCAACGAGACGACTTATGCCACGACCTTCACTACCGATAACTAATGCAATCGGCATATCATATTCAGACTGTCGATAATCTTGCTTACCCTTCGCATCCGTCCCAACGATCCACAGCCCACGTTCTTTAAGTTCTTCAATCGTTTGGTTCATATTTGTTACTCGAACGACAGGAATGTGTTCAATAGCACCTGTCGAAGCTTTTGCGACTGTTTGTGTTAGTTGTACAGAACGGTGCTTCGGAATAATAATGCCATGCGCACCAACAGCATCTGCTGTTCGCATAATAGAACCAAGGTTGTGCGGGTCTTCTAGTTCATCTAACAATAGAAAGAAAGGCGCTTCTTGTCTTTTCTCAGCCACTTGAAACAGGTCATCTAGTGAAGCGTAATCATAAGCAGCTACTGAGGCGGCTACACCTTGGTGATGGTCACCTATTGTATCGAGCTTTTGTTTAGGGACTTTTTGTACATAAACACCTTGTTGCTTTGCGATGTCAAAAATTTGTTTCTGTACTTGAGGCTTCATCGTCTCTAGCACAAGTACTCTATTAACTGAACGCCCTGACTTCAACGTTTCTATAACAGGATTTTTACCGGTAATCCACTCTTCACTCACAACTCTCATCTCCTTTCTTCAATATCCATTATAGCTTGAGAAACGAGGTGATCTAGCCGTTCATACTCCTCGTTAAAATATAAATATCCCATTAACGCCTCAAAAGCAGTGCTATATCTGTAGGTTTGTGGGTCTGTATTTTTAGGAACATTCGACTTGGCATTTCGCCCTCTTCGAACGACCGCTTCTTCTTGCTCGGTTAACACACCATCTTCGATCCAACGAAGAAGCACATACGACTGTGCCTTTGCTGACACAAAAGACACAGCCATCGTGTGCAATGCTTGCGGCTTCACTTCACCTTTTTGAATAATATATTCTCGTACATATTTTTCATATACAACATCACCCATGTAAGCGAGCGTTAAACTCTTCATAAGGTGTGGTTTTAAATCTTGACTCATTGCCTTTTCCATCTCGTTCCTTGAGGTGTATCCTCTAAAATGATTCCTCGATCTGCTAAATCGTCACGAATTTCGTCAGCACGGCTAAAGTTACGGTCTTTTCTTGCTTGTATACGCTCTTCTATTAAAGCCTCAATGTCTTCATCTAAAAGCTCTTCTGTTGCTAACTCAAATCCTAATACAGACGTTAGTTCGTCAAAAGTACTAATGAAAGAATCAATCACATCTGTTGACGTCTGTTTTTGGTCAATATAAATGTTAGCTTCTTTGGCTAGTTCGAACAGTACAGAAATAGCATTAGCTGTATTGAAATCATCATTCATCTCTTGTTTAAACGTTTCGACATGTCGGTTGATTTTCTCTTTCCATTGCTCTGTATCATCAGTTAAGTTCATGCTCGCCTCACGACGGTGCTTCAAGTTGTCATAAGCCGTTTTAATACGTTCATAGCTATTTTTCGCACTCGCTAATAATTCATCATTAAAGTTGATTGGATTACGATAATGAACACTTAACATGAAGAAACGAACGACATTAGGATTATGGTTACGAACAAGATCATGGACTAAAATAAAGTTACCTAGTGACTTTGACATCTTTTCATTATCGATCTGGATATAACCGTTGTGTAACCAATAGTTGGCGAACGTTTGATCATTCATGCACTCTGATTGTGCAATTTCATTTTCATGGTGCGGGAAAGATAAGTCTTGGCCGCCAGCATGAATATCAATCGTTTCACCTAAATACTTTTTCGCCATTGCAGAGCACTCGATATGCCAACCCGGGCGACCTCTTCCCCAAGGGCTATCCCAAGCAATCTCGCCTTCTTTCGCTTGCTTCCACAACGCAAAGTCTAATGGGTCATTTTTCTTTTCGCCCACTTGTATACGAGCACCAGAGCGCAAGTCATCGATTGACTGATGTGATAACTTTCCGTACTCATCGAATGCACGTGTTTTAAAGTAAACATCACCATCCGCTTCATACGCATACCCCTTATCAATTAACCCTTCAATAAATTGCAAAATCTCATCCATTGTTTCAGTTACTCTTGGGTGATGAACCGCTTCTTTTACATGAAGTGCGCCAACATCTTCTTTATATGCATTAATAAAACGGTCAGCAATTTCAGGGACTTCTTCTCCCATTTCTTCTGCTGCTTTTATTAACTTATCGTCGACATCTGTGAAATTCAATACGTATTCAACATCATAACCTACATACTCAAAGTAACGGCGAATCGTATCAAAAACAATAGCCGGCCTGGCGTTACCTACGTGAATATAGTTATATACTGTTGGACCGCAGACGTACATCTTTACTTTTCCTTCTTCAATTGGTTCAAACGTTTCTTTTGAGCGCGTTAAAGAGTTATATAATTTAACTGTCATGACGGTCAGCTCCTTTCAATTCATTAACTTCCGCTTGTAGTTCGGCGATTTTTTGCTCTAACAAATCGCACTTCTCTGAAACAGGGTCTGGTAGTTTGTGATGGTCTAAGTTCTTTTTCACTTTAACTCCATTTTTCACGACGATGTTACCAGGTATTCCAACAACCGTTGAGTATTTCGGTACATCTTTTAAGACGACTGAACCAGCACCGATTTTGGAATGTTCATCAATCGTAATTGAACCTAATACTTTCGCGCCTGTTGCGACTAAGACGTTATCCTTTAATGTCGGGTGACGTTTTCCACCTTCTTTTCCGGTTCCACCTAATGTCACACCTTGATAAATGGTGACGTTATCACCGATCTCACATGTTTCACCGACTACAACCCCCATACCGTGGTCGATAAAGAACCGTCGACCTATTTGCGCACCTGGGTGAATTTCAATCCCTGTGAAAAATCGGCTAATCTGTGAAATCGCCCGGGCAATAAAGAACATTCTTCGTTTATGGAATCCATGAGCGACGCGGTGTGCCCAAATAGCATGAACTCCAGCATATGTTAAAATGACCTCAATTCTGCTTCTTGCAGCAGGGTCTTGGTCAAATACAACATCGACATCATCTTTAAGCAGTTTAAAAAACTTGAACATATAATCCCTCCTTTATTTATGTGTTTCTAAGATGCAAAGCCTTGAAGTTGGAGGCGACTTATGAATGTTAAAAATTAAAAAGCGCCCCTGTCTATTTAGATAGACAGAGACGCCTAATAACGCGGTTCCACTCTGTTTAGAGGTATTCCTCTCAACTTTCGAAGTGTTTAACGGTACTTAACCGCTTCACTCTACTCAAGTTTCAAGTGAAGGCTCTGAGGTGCATTTCAAACGCCAACCTAAAAGCTACTCTCAGCAAATGTAGCTCTCTCTGTGTTTAGCTTGACCGTTTTACTTCTCCTCATCAACGCTTTGTATATTATATTAAGTGCTTTGAAACATGTTATGCTGAATAGTTTAATTTATTGATTAATTGTTCTAAACGGTGTAAAACTGTTTCTTTGCCTAATAAGCTAATAGCATTTGGTAGTTCTGGTCCATGTGTTTGTGCCGTTGTTGCTACACGAATTGGCATGAACAATTTCTTACCTTTATTACCTGTTGCCTTTTGTGTTGCTTTAGTTGCTGCTTTTACACTGTCAGGCGTTAGTTCATCCAATTGTTCTAACTCTGACTTAAAGTGTTCTAGCATACTCGGAACATGCTCTTGATTTAACACGTCCATACACTCTTCATTATAGTTGATTTCTTTACGGAAGAACAACTCTGTCAACTCAACAATCTCAGCACCATAATTGAGTTGGTTATGGTATAGAGCAATTAATTCTTCTACCCACTGACGTGTTGTTTCGTCCATACCTTCATCCACTTTACCCGCTTCAATTAAATGCGGCAACGTTAAGTCAACAACGCGTTGTAATGAACTTTCTTTAATGTACTGGTTGTTCATCCACTTTAATTTATGTGGGTCGAACACAGCTGGTGAAGTCGATAACCTTTCAGGATCAAAGATCTCTGTTAACTGCTCTCTTGTAAACAGCTCTTCTTCCCCTTGAGGAGACCAACCTAATAACGTAATAAAGTTAAATAACGCTTCAGGTAAATAACCCAAGTCTGCATACTGTTCAATAAATTGAATAATGCTTTCATCACGCTTACTTAATTTCTTACGTTCTTCATTTACGATTAACGTCATATGAGCAAATGTCGGAACTTCCCAACCGAACGAGTGATAAACCATCATTTGCTTCGGCGTGTTTGAAATGTGGTCTTCACCACGTAAAACATGAGTAATCTTCATTAAGTAATCGTCGATCGCACACGCAAAGTTATAAGTTGGCGTACCGTCTTTTTTCATAATTACCCAATCACCGAAATCGCTTGATTCAAACGTAATCTTTTCTTTTACGATGTCTCTAAACGTATATGTTTCGTTTGCTGGCACACGAATACGAAGGCTTGGTTGACGACCTTCTGCTTCAAACTGTTCCATTTGCTCTTGTGTCAAATCACGATGAGCACCAGAATACATTGGTACTTTTCCTTGAGCACGTTGTTCTTCACGTTCTTGCTCAAGTTCATCTTCAGTCATATAGCACTTGTAAGCAAGACCTTTTTCTAAAAGCTCATCAGCGTACTTTCTATAAATATGCAAACGGTCCATTTGGCGGTAAGGTGCATAATCCCCACCTACATCAACACTCTCGTCCCAGTCGATCCCTAACCATTTTAAGTATTTTAACTGACCAATGTCTCCACCTTCGACATTTCGCTTTTGGTCTGTATCTTCAATACGGATGACAAATTCGCCACCAGTACTTCTTGCAAATAAATAGTTAAATAATGCCGTTCTTGCGTTACCGATATGCAAATGCCCTGTTGGACTAGGGGCATAACGTACTCTTACTTTTTCCGTCATGAGTCGTTCTCCTTTCTATATTACCTATCACTATTGTACAAAACTTAAGCTCTTTGTTGTAATAAAATGACCGCTTGTGATGCAATTCCCTCTTTACGTCCTGTAAAGCCTAACTTCTCAGTCGTAGTCGCCTTAACGTTGACCTGGTTTAGATCAGCTTGTAACAAGTTAGCAATTACACTTCTCATCTCTTCTATATATGGGGCCATCTTCGGTGCTTGAGCCATTATGGTGCAGTCTACATTAACTAACGTGTAACCTGACTGTTCAACTTTATTCCATACCTCTTGTAATAACTCTTTTGAGTCCAACCCTTCATATTGTGGGTCAGTGTCTGGAAAATGCTTTCCGATATCACCTTCACCGATTGCGCCAAGTGCAGCGTCAGCAATTGTATGTAATAAAACGTCGGCATCTGAATGGCCTAACAAACCTTTTTCATACGGAATTGTTACTCCACCAATGATACACGGCCTACCCTCTACTAATTGATGCACATCAAAACCTTGTCCTATCCGAAACAATGAAGGGTCCTCCTTATAGTTTCCTTGCCTATTTATTTTTAGCATATTTTCAGCCTTTTGTATATCTTCTCGTGTTGTCAATTTAAAATTGTGATAGCTTCCTTCAACGACAGCTGCATTTTTGCTAATTAACTCTAACAGTGCAACATCATCAGTTGCGACCTCTTTGTTTTCAGCTGCGTAATCATGCGCTTCTGTTAGCCATTTGTAAGTAAACGCTTGTGGTGTTTGAGCTTGGTATAGTTTACTTCGGTCTAACGTTTTCACCTCATGACCTTCAACTTGTTTAATAGTATCTGTCACACGTGTTGCCAAAAATGCAGCTCCATGTAAAACCGTCGCTTCATACAACTTATGTAATTCTTCTTGTGAAACAAAAGGTCTTGCTCCATCATGGACAAAAGTAATCATTTCATCAGTCAATGAATCTACTGCATGTTTAACACTGTGTTGTCTTTCAAGTCCACCGCTCACGAACTTAACGACCTTAGAAAAACCGTGTTCGTTAACAATGTCCTGCATAACGACCTGTTCATCTAGATGGACAACGAGATAAATCGCTGAGCACCATGGATCATCTTCGAATACTTGAAGGGTATGGGCAATTAACGGCCGATCACCTAACGTAATCAATTGCTTATTATGACCGACGCCCATCCGCTTTCCTTGACCAGCTGCTAAAACAATCGCTTGATAGTTCCCCATATATATTCCCTTTCCTTTTGAAAAACTCTCTTATGTACCACCTATTTTACACTAATTTCACAATATAAACACATATTCTCGGTCTCAAATATAAATAAAAAGGACTGACGAAACCATTAAATATTGAATGGCGTCAGTCCTTTAAAATTATATTATTGCGCTTTTTCCATTGCTTTCGGTTTGGCAAAAATCATACGACCTGCTGATGTTTGCAACACACTCGTTACAATGACATCAAGTGCATCACCAATGAATCCTTTACCATCTTCAACAACGATCATCGTCCCGTCATCTAAGTAAGCAACGCCTTGCTTATCTTCTTTACCAGCTTTAATGACATGAACATTCATCTCTTCGCCCGGTAAAACAACTGGCTTAACAGCATTAGCAAGATCATTAATGTTTAATACCGTTACATTTTGAAACTCAGATACTTTATTTAAGTTAAAATCATTTGTTACTAAAACGCCGTCTAATAGTTTCGTTAATTTTACTAACTTACTATCTACTTCTTGGATATCTTCAAAGTCACCTTCATAGATCTGAACATCAACTGGTACTTCTTTTTGTAATCGATTAAGTATATCAAGTCCTCTTCGACCACGATTACGTTTAAGCACATCTGAAGAATCGGCAATATGCTGTAGTTCTTCTAATACAAAGTGAGGAATGATGATTGAGCCTTCTAAAAAATGTGTGTCACAAATATCAGCAATTCTACCATCAATGATGACACTAGTATCTAATATTTTCGGTCGTACGCTTCCGCTTTCTGAAGCGTCACCCATCATTGCATCCTCTTTATCTTTGTTTCGCCCTTTAGTTAGAAGGCCAATAAATTCATTTCGACGTTTAAAGCCGACTTGAAAGCCTAAATAACCTAGAATAACGGTTACGAAGATTGGTAAAATCTCTGAGACAAGCGGAATACCAAACCCTTGTAAATAAATATTAACTAAAAATGCGGTCACTAGCCCGACAATGAGTCCTAAACTTCCAAACAATAAATCGCCAACTGGTGCTTTAACAAGTTTTTCTTCAATAATTTTAAGAAAATCAACAACATAATCAACAACCCAAAACGTTAATAAAAATAATATGATTGCACCTAACACTAATCCAATGTACGGAATAAGCCAACTTGGCTCTTCAAAACCTGCTAAAGACGCTAGATCGGAAAAATAGACATACCCTAGCGCACCACCAGCTACTACTATAAATAGCTGAATAATTCTTTTCAACACACTATGCACCTCCTGTTTACTAGTTTCACCAAAAAAAGCGGTGAGCATAAGTCAGTTATTGATTTTTAACTATAATTGTAAATTATACCATGCTCACCGAAAATACGTCAAAATAAAATAACAAATATTATATCACTTCTCAAGATTGTATGTCAATTGTGTTACAAATATTTTTATTTTGTAACACTATTCACCTAAACCTTCTTTCAATGCTTCGTGAACAGAATCAACACCTACTAACTCCACCCCGTCCGGCGCTGTAAAGCTACCTAAATTTTTTCGCGGTAAAATAATCCGTTTAAATCCCAACTTTGCCGCTTCTTGAACACGCTGCTCTATACGTGCGACTCTTCTTACTTCTCCTGTTAACCCTACTTCACCGATAAACACATCGTCAGGTCTAGTCGGGTGATCACGGAAACTTGAAGCAACACTAATTGCAACTCCTAAGTCAATCGCAGGTTCATCTAACTTAACTCCACCTGCTACTTTTACATATGCGTCTTGGTTTTGTAATAGAAGCCCTGCTCTTTTTTCTAATACTGCCATAAGTAATGGGACACGGTTATGATCGAGTCCTGTAGCCATTCTTCTTGAATGCCCGAACTGAGTAGGCGAGATTAAGGCTTGAATCTCAACCAACATCGGCCTAGTCCCTTCTAAAGACGCTACAACGGTGGAACCAGCAACACCTTGAGAACGCTCCTCTAGAAAAATTTCTGAAGGATTATTAACCTCAACCAAACCTTCTTCTTTCATCTCAAAAATACCCATTTCATGCGTACTACCAAAGCGGTTTTTAACACTTCTTAAAATTCTAAATGTATGATGACGTTCCCCTTCAAAGTATAAAACAGTATCGACCATGTGCTCTAACAATCTAGGACCTGCAATTGCCCCTTCTTTAGTCACATGTCCAACTATAAAAATGGGAATCCCCTTTGACTTAGCAAGTTTCATCAGCGCACTTGTACATTCCCTTACTTGTGAAACAGAACCTGGTGCTGACGTCACTGCATCATGATAAACGGTTTGGATCGAGTCAATGACGACAAATGAAGGATTCATTTCATCAATTGCATCGATCACATACTCTATGTTCGTCTCCGCCATAATAAACAAATCATTCTCACTTACATCAAGGCGGTCTGCTCTAAGCTTTGTTTGCTTTTCCGATTCTTCACCTGATATGTACAAAACATTCATATTTAAGTTAGCCACTTGAGAAGATAACTGTAGTAGCAAAGTGGACTTACCAATTCCTGGGTCTCCTCCAATTAATACGAGTGACCCTGGAACAATTCCGCCACCTAATACGCGGTTTAATTCTTCCATGTTAGTCGTTAAACGTGATTCTTCTTTTGATGATACTTCTTTAAGTGATTGAGGCTTTTTACGTTTTTTCGATTGATTACTCCCTACTTCATGTCGCTCGGATTTTTTAGAAACTTTTTCTTCTACTAACGTATTCCATTGATGACATGCTGGACATTTCCCCATCCATTTTGGTGATTCGTAACCACATTCTTGGCAGAAAAATATTACTTTAGCTTTAGCCATGATGGTCGTCTCCCTTTCTAATTACAAATTAACGGTTTACTAAACGATCACAATATGGAAAACAGCCGGATTTAATAGGTCAATCCGGCTGTTAAACATTATGACTGTTCGCTTGTTTCTTTTTCGAGTGGTTTTGTAGATGAAATGTAAAACTCACCTTCATCGTTAACATCAATTTTAACTTCTTGACCTGTACTAATTGTACCACTTAGTAGTTCTTCAGATAAGAAGTCTTCCACGTTCTTTTGGATTGAACGACGCAATGGTCTTGCACCATATTCTAAATCCATACCCTCATCTGCAATTTGTTTAATTGCTTTTTCAGTCAGCGTGAAATTAATGTCACTATCTGTTAAACGGTCTTGTAGCTGTTTAACCATTAACTGGACAATTTCTTGAATATGCTTCTCTTCTAGTGAATGGAAGACGATCGTTTCATCCACACGGTTTAGAAATTCTGGACGGAACGCTTTTTTCAACTCTTCCATTACTTTAGATTTCATTTGTTTATGATCTTGTTGGTTGTCATTTACGCTAAAGCCTACGTATTTTTGACGTTTTAACTCATGAGCACCAACGTTAGATGTCATAATTAACACCGTATTGCGGAAGTCGACCACTCGACCTTTAGAATCTGTTAAGCGACCATCTTCTAGCACTTGTAGTAGAATATTGAATACTTCAGGATGCGCCTTCTCAATCTCATCTAGTAAAATAACTGAATATGGTTTAGTACGAACCTTCTCAGTTAATTGGCCACCTTCTTCATAACCGACATAGCCTGGAGGTGAACCTACTAAACGAGAGGTCGCGTGTTTCTCCATATACTCAGACATGTCGATCCGAATCATCGCATCTTCATCTTCGAACATTGAAGAAGCTAGTGCTCTAGCAAGCTCCGTTTTACCAACACCTGTTGGCCCTAAGAAGATAAACGAACCGATTGGTCGTTTCGGGTCTTTTAACCCGGCACGTGCACGTCTAACCGCTTTTGAAACAGCCTTAACCGCTTCATCTTGACCAATGACACGGCCGTGTAATGTTTCTTCTAAGTTAAGCAGTTTTTCTTTATCATCTTTAGCAAGTTTCGATACTGGCACTCCAGTCCAAGTTGAAACGACGTGCGCAATATCATCTAACGTCACTTCAGAACTTTCTTTACCTTGTTTTTCTTTCCATTCGTCTTTCGTCTTAGCAAGCTCATCTTTTAGCTTTTGCTCTTTATCTCTTAATGAAGCTGCTTTTTCAAATTCTTGACTTTGAACAGCTGCATCTTTTTCTTTCTTCACTTCTTCTAGTTTTTGCTCTAATTCTTTTAAGTTCGGTGGAGCTGTGTAACTTCTTAACCTTACACGTGAAGCTGCCTCATCGATCAAGTCAATCGCCTTATCTGGTAAGAAACGATCCGTAATATAACGGTCTGATAGGCGTACAGCACTTTCTATAGCATCATCTGAAATCGTTACACGGTGGTGTGCTTCATAACGATCTCTTAAACCTTCTAAAATTTGTTGTGATTCATCAGGTGTTGGTTCATCAACTTGAATAGGTTGGAAACGACGCTCAAGTGCAGCATCTTTCTCAATATACTTACGATACTCATCTAACGTCGTTGCACCAATACATTGTAAGTCACCACGCGCCAAAGCTGGTTTTAAAATGTTGGATGCATCAATAGCACCTTCTGCACCACCTGCACCGATTAATGTGTGCAACTCGTCGATAAATAGAATAATATTTCTAGCTTGGCGAATCTCTTCCATAACCTTTTTCAAACGGTCTTCAAACTCACCACGATATTTCGTACCTGCTACAACTGTACCCATATCAAGTGTCATAACACGCTTATCACGGAGGATTTCAGGCACTTCATTATTCACAATTTGTTGAGCTAAACCTTCAGCAATGGCTGTTTTACCTACACCTGGCTCACCGATTAACACAGGATTGTTTTTACGGCGACGACTTAACACTTGAATGACACGTTCAATTTCTTTACCACGGCCAATGACAGGGTCAATGCCACCTTCACGTGCAACTGTCGTTAAGTCTCGAGCCAATGAATCTAGCGTTGGTGTATTGGCACTGTTAGATTGCTTTTGTTGACGTTGGTTAGATGTTGATTCGTTACTACCTAGTAGTTGTAACACTTGTTGACGCGCTTTATTTAAGCTGACTCCTAAGTTGTTAAATACACGTGCGGCAACACCTTCACCTTCACGAATTAAACCTAACAAAATATGCTCAGTTCCAACATATGAATGATTTAACTTACGTGCTTCATCCATAGATAGCTCAATGACTTTTTTCGCTCTTGGCGTGTAATGGATCGTTTGTTGGTTACTTTGGCCTGTTCCAATTAATTGTTCAACTTCTTCTTGAATCTGTTCAGCTGTTACATTTAAAGATTTTAAAGCTTTAGCTGCAATCCCATCGCCTTCTTTAATTAATCCTAATAAAATGTGTTCTGTACCTATATTATTATGCCCTAATCGAACGGCTTCTTCTTGGGATAATGCAAGAACTTTTTGTGCGCGTTCTGTAAATCGTCCAAACATCATATTTGATGACCTCCTTCTAATTCTTATACTGCTCTAATTGTAATCTTTCACGAATTAAGTTAGCTCTAAACCAATCACGCTCATTTGGATGCAACGATTTTTTTGCGTAATGTTGTAAAAAACCGGGTTGAGTTAGTACCATAAGCTCATTCAAGATGTTTTTTGATACGTTTTTAATTAAACCTAAGTCAATACCTAAACGAACATCAGATAAACATTTGGCAGCTTCTTTAGATTCAATAATTCTACTATGAGCTAAAACACCATATGAACGGAAGATTCGGTCTTCTAACTGTATACCCGATTGTTGCATAACCCATTCACGTGCTTTTCGCTCACTTTCAATAACTTGCTTTACGACACTCTTTAAATCTTCAACAATATCCTCTTCTGACTTACCTAAAGTCATTTGGTTGGATATCTGATAAAGCTGACCTAAAGCCTCGCTCCCTTCACCGTATATACCACGAACGACTAATCCTATTTTGTTAATCTCAGGAACGATCTGGTTCATCTGATTAGTGATTGTTAATGCTGGTAAATGCATCATAATGGATGCCCTAAGCCCCGTACCGACATTCGTTGGGCAGCTCGTTAAATAACCTTTATGTTCATCAAAGGCATAACGTGTACGCTCTTCAAACCAGTCATCTAATTTTTGTGCCTGTTGTAATGCTTCAGACAATTCAAAGCCTGGATAATAAAGTTGAATTCGCAGGTGATCTTCTTCATTAACCATAATAGATGCTTGTTCGTTCTCTGAAATAAGTACCGCACCTGTCTCTGTATTTTCTGCTAAATTAGGGCTAATGAGATGTTTTTCAACTAACACTCTCTTTTCTATAGGTTCTAATTCACCCATTTTGACAAGCTGAAACTGTTTAAATGACTCATAGCTTTGTTCATTAAATTCTTGTTCAACATGTTGTAACACTTTCTGTTGAGAAGCTTGATCCTGACTTGTTGGGAATGGTACTTGCTCTAAGTTACGTGCTAATCGTATACGTGTGCTTAATACAATATCAGAATCATTACCTTCATTATTCATCCAAGGGCTGATTGCATCGTTAATAAAATCTTGTAATGACATTAAGCATCACCACCCTTTTCTGATTCAGCTATTTCTTGCTTCAGCGTTCTAATACGATCTCTTATATCAGCTGCTTCTTCAAAGTTTTCGTCTTCGATTAATTGCTGTAATTCTTTCTTTAATTGATCAATTTCTTTACGTTTATGAAGCTGACCACCGATTCGTTTTGGTATTTTGCCAACATGTTCAGTATTACCACTATGAACACGTTTAAAAATTGGATTTAAATAAGAATCAAACGTTTCATAACACTGACTACAGCCAAATTTTCCTTTTTTTCTAAATTGGGCATACGTTAAGCCACAACCTTCACATGTCATTCCTTGATCCCGTTGTACTTGTTCTTTTGGTTGTTGGTTAACTGCCTGGTCGAAAGGAAACATGTTTGTAAGAAAATGATGAAGTGACAAACTTTCATTTGTAAAATTCATATAACCTTCTTCATGAGCACACTGCTCACATAAATGTACTTCTTTTTTTTGGCCATTGACTACTTGAGTGTAATGAACTGATGCCTCATGTTGTTGGCATTTTTGACATTGCATCATAGACCCTCCAATCAACCATACATTTTTATAGTTGTTAGCAACTCTTTAAATATTCTAGAACGAACATGATCACGTTTCGGTAAAGGTATATCTAATATGTCACGATGTAAAACCTTGAACATTAGTCGCTTTTCTCGTTCTGTTATTAAGTCTTCCTCTTTTAATCGCTCCACTAAGTCGAACGCTGCTTGTTGAGGTAAAGGATGCTCTGCAATTAAATCCATTTCTCTTATTAACTCTTGGTTTGATTTAGGTTTTAATCGGATAATCCTTATATACCCACCACCACCACGTTTACTTTCAACTAAGTAACCTTTTTCCAAAGTAAAACGGGTGTTAATGACGTAATTAATTTGTGAAGGGACACACTCGAAACGGTCAGCAATTTCACTACGCTTTAATTCAACAACGTCACTATTGCTCGACTTAATTACCTTTTTTAAATAATCTTCAATAACGTCTGAAATATTCCTCACCGCATTCCCTCCTTCAAAACAGTTATAAAAAAACATAGAACAAAGAGCTATAAGTTTGACTTTGACTATCTTTGACTATACTTTTATTATACCCACAATTTATTATGATGCAAACATTTTGATTTAAACTTAATTTCAATAATTTAAGACAAAAACACCCCTCACATAAATATGCGTAAGGGGCGTCACTAGTTAATTTCGTTCATAAATATACGTTACATTTTCAATTTTGCTCACACGGTCTAAAAGGTCATTTTTATTGAATTTTTGGTTCTTTTCAAGCTCTATATAGACATTTCTTTGAAGTATATCTTCACTTTCAATCTCCATTCGCTTAATAAGAAGGTCAAATTCATCAAATATGTTAAGTACTTCACCTAAATGAACATCTTGAGTCACTTGTAAGTTCACCCAATTATTCGTTTTTTGTTTAGTAAACAATTTTTCAAAGGAGTTAAGGAAAATTAAGCTTAACAGCACGACTAACGTTGCAAGTATAGCTAATGCATACATACCTGCCCCAATTACTAAACCTAAACCGGCTACTGTCCAAATCGATGCTGCTGTTGTTAGACCTCTAATTGTCATACCGTGGACTAAAATAGTTCCAGCACCTAAAAAACCAATTCCACTTATAACATAAGAAGGAATACGAGCTGGATCGAAACGGATTGTGTAGTGATCAGTAATGTAAGGTTGGAAACCATATACTGATAAAAGCATCATTACGCATGCACCAACACCTACTAATATATGCGTTCTGAATCCGGCAGAGTGTTTTTTTAATTCACGTTCAAACCCAATCAACCCACACAATATAGTAGCTAATATGACGCGGTAAACCATTACATCAAAATTCTCTCCCAATAAAGCAGTCCAATCAATCAACTCATATCCCCCTTACTAAACCTCTTTATATTTTACTTTTATATGAATTTCCCTTCGCTTATATTCAAGTTATTATTACAATCATATACAAAAAAAGCCAAGAAGACAATAACTTCTTAGCTTTAAGTTCGCCCGGCGGCGTCCTACTCTCACAGGGGAAGAACCCCAACTACCATCGGCGCTAGAGAGCTTAACTTCTGTGTTCGGCATGGGAACAGGTGTGGC
>NZ_JAUSUP010000007.1 GCF_030814115.1 Alkalibacillus filiformis | reverse complement strand
TTGGAGTGTAGATACGAAGTATCAAGTGATGCGGATTAACCAACTCATAAGAGGCTGGGTTAATTACTTTAGGATAGGTTATATGAAAAGCCTACAGGAACGAATTGACTCTCATACGAGAAATCGTCTAAGAGCGTGCATATGGACGAAGTGGAAAACACCTAAGAATCGGAGAAAGAATTTAATCAAACTAGGCATGAGTAGATATAATGCCTACAGGAACAGTAATACAAGTAAAGGTGCGGTTCGCACCGCTTATTCTTGGATTCTTACAACCACTATAACCAATAAGAGATTAGCCCAATTCGGACTAATCTCTTCTGCACAACATTATAAGAAAGTACGTGCTTAATATAAAATTGAACCGCCGTATACGGAACCGTACGTACGGTGGTGTGAGAGGTCGGAGGTTAATCACCTCCTCCTACTCGATTATTTGAATTGGTATTTAATTTTACTTTCTATTAATCGCTTTACTTTTCTTAATGGGAACAAAATATAATCGACAATCTTTCCTTCTATGAAAGGTTTTGTAAGCCATACAACAGGTTTAGAGCCGAGAATTAAAGCAAGGATAAATGAAAATAGAAGGATTGCAAAGTAATGCCATAACTCATTTACCCAATCATCTAGATAAAACTCATACAGCGTTCTTATCACTGCTGCGTGTAATATATAGATATATGCTGTTCGTATACCGAGATGTGTAAAGAATGTCTTATTCTTCGGTACAAATGTTAAGAAGGCGAAACCAATAATTAGAGATAAAGCATAAATTAATAATCTACCTAGGCCAATATCCCACCTGATATACCCCATTTCTTCATACGGTGTACGACCTTGAATCCACGTTAATGCCTCGCCAGGTGTAAAGAAGTAACCTAATGCAAACCATACAACTACAAACCCAATCAAGCCGTAAATCTTTGCAGAAGGTACTTTGAAGAATTCAAAGTGCTCCTTACGCATATAGAAACCGATTAAGAAAAACGGAAAGAACACAAACGTTCTATGGATTGATAGGTAGTGACCTGCTCCATCACTATATCCAATTAAAACACCGATTACGACTGCAATAAGCAACGGATACTTAATGCGTGTAAAAACAAATAATAGCAAATTCCAAATAAACAAACTTAATAAGAACCACAATGTATACTGGGGACGTAGAAAATCTATATTTAAAGTGGAATAATCAAATAACCAGTAATAATAAGCACCAACTGCAAACTGGAAAACTAAATAAGGAATTAATATTTTTTTCGTTATCTTTTCAATATAACCAGGCTTCATAAAACCTTTAGATAAAAAACCAGTTAAAATGATCAGTGCTGGCATTCTGAATAAACCAAGTATATTATTCAAATCGTAAATTATTTGATAATCATTTCTTATTGGACTGAAGAAATGACCTGCAACGACTAAAGCTACTAATATAAACCTTGCGTTATCTATAAAGGGATCGCGTGTTTTTTCGTGCTTCATTTTCTCCCTCCCTTTCTGATAAATAGCCAATGTTTTTATTATATGTAAAGCTAGAAGAATAAATGGTTTACTACTTTTAACAAAACATTGAACTATTAGTCAGGATATAAATAGTGTCCGGTTATAGTAGTACGTATATCAAAATTTACTTTTGACTATTTTAAATTAAGTTCTAGGATTAGTGTTTACGATTTGAGAGGAAATAGTACAATTGTAAGTAAGTTGGTTTATATTAAAGACTTTTTTAGTAACAAGGGTACTTGTAAATCTTTATAAGTCATTAGGCTTTAAGTCAGAGTTGCTACTACATAACGATCAAGAGGGGAACATCGGTGTGAAACACTTTAAGGATCTACCTAAGTCAGTTAAGAAAACGATTCGCTATATTCATCAAGATATAGAAACGAAAGAACAGTTAGAATCTGTGGAAAAGCAGTTAAAGAAGGTTATTGAAAAGAAAAGAGAAGAGTTAGATAAAGACGAGAAGTAATGAAAAGTCCAGCTCGGAGGGGATCCCTCAGCTGGACTTTTTGCTTTTAGGGCGTGGTTGGATGAACTTGTTTATCAGCGCTCGCCTCAATAATTAAGCGAAATTCCTAATAATCAAGCGAAATTTTCAATAATTAGGCGAACTCGTTAATAATCGGGCGAAAATCAAATTTTTCAGGCGAACTCCATTCATAATCAGGCGAACGCACCAGCGCGCAGTTAAGCTACTTGGTGTGGTGCTCGCCCTTGTTACTGGAACAAACTGGATTATTAGCGAAAATCTCGATAATTCAGCGAAAAAATATTTTTTCCGGCGAAACTCACTCAGAATCCGGCGAAAAACTCAATATATCGGCGAACGCCGATAATCGACAAAATTCGTTTACATTGTGGACGCGCAGCACCCGAGCGCAACAACCAAAAAACGCCCTCTGCAGCTCCAAACCGCAGAGGACGTTTCTTAATTAAAAAATCCCTAATAATTTCTTCTTCTTAACTTCCATCGGTGGATCACCAATGACTAATTCGTTTTGAACGACGGACTCGGCATTTTCTTTGAGTAGTTCAACAACGAAGTCGCCGTAGCGTTTTCCGATGATGTCGTAAGCTTCTTCCATGTAAAAGCCGCGTGTTGTCGTATTGTGGGCATCTGATGCAATAAAATGTACCAAATTCGCCTCAATGAGTTGAAAGCAAATGCTTTGGATCTTCTTACCGAACTTACCAACAACACTTGAAGCGGTTAGTTGTGTTAATGTACCTCGTTTAACGAACTCGTATAAAATGTTCGGGTGCTTCACAAAGGCGCTGTTACGTTCAGGGTGTACGATTACCGGTTGGTATCCCATACGCTGAATTTCAAACAACTTGTCCTTCGTAAAACGCGGCACTTGTGAAGATGGTAATTCGACTAATACGTACTTCGTCTCGTCACCTAAAGGCATTGCTGTGCGGTCTTCTAATATCGATTCAATATCACCGTTTATTCGAATTTCTTGACCAGGGAGTACAGTTAAATCAATCCCTCTATTTTCAAACTCCGCGTTCAAGCTTGCGACACGTTCGATGACGTTCTCTCTTTCGTTTTCATATCGTCCATTTAAATGATGGGGTGTTGCATAAATAGTCGTGATGCCTTCCTGACGAGCTTGTTGTGCCATCTCAACGCTATTTTCTACCGTTTGTGCACCGTCGTCAACGTTTGGAAGGATATGACTGTGTAGATCGATCATAAAAATGTCCTCCTGTTGACCATAGTTACTTTTATTATCGACAAAATTCTCATTCATTCTATCGGACAATATAACCAAATTTCTTATAAATACGAAAGTCCCACAGGTCTTTGTGCCCATGAGACTTCTAATTGTTATTAATTATCCATAATAATATAAGTAATTACTATCTTTCGTATCTTTATCGTTTAATACAGCACCGAGTAAATTCGCGTTTGCCTGATCGAGTAACTCTTTGGCGCGTTTGGCAGCGTCTTTTTCTGTTTTTTTACTGCGGACAACGAGCAAAACACCATCTGTTTCATTTGCTAAAATCTGTGGATCGGTAACAGCTAAGACAGGAGGTGTATCGAAAATGACTAAATCATAGTTCTGTTTTGCAATGCCGATTAGTTCACGCATTCTATTAGAAGCAAGCAACTCTGAAGGGTTCGGTGGAATAGGGCCACATGTTAATACGTCTAGATTGTCCACATTCACATCATGAACTAATTGCTCTAACGTATGGTCGCCAACTAGCAAGTTACTTAAACCAAATGTATTACTTATACGGAATGTATAGTGTGAAGTAGGGCGACGCATATCAGCATCGACCAGCATCACTTTCTTCCCTTGTTGAGCAAAAGCAATCGCTAAATTAGCAGCTGTAAGACTTTTACCTTCACTTTGAGTCGTTGATGTTACAACCATCGTTGAAAGTTCATGATCAACTGATGAAAATTGCAAATTCGTCCTAAGTGTACGGTACTGTTCAGAAATTGGCGACTTTGGCTGATCACGAGTGACTAATGTTTTATGCTGTTGTGCTCTTTGTAAAGTTGTTTTACGAGCCAATTTTAACACCCTTTCTTGCTTTGCGTGACTTCCTAGAAGCATTACCTTCTTCTGCATCAATTGTTGAAATAATACCCATCACTGGCATCTCCAATGAATTCTCTAGATCTTCTTCAGTCTTAATCGTATTGTCTAAGTACTCTAGTAAGAATGCTAAACCGACACCAACCATTAAACCTAGTACTATCGCGATTGCTAGATTAAGTGATAAGTTCGGGCTAATCGGTGTAGGGTCTGCATGATGCATCGCTTCAGATAAAACACCGACGTTATCAACGTTCATATAAGAAGGAATTTCATTTTTAAAAATTTCAACCGTTGTATTAGCAATATCAACCGCTTGATCATGATCAGGGCCAGTCACTTGAACATTGACGACTTGAGATTGATCAGCGTTGTTAACACTAATGCGATTAGCTAGCTGACTAGCTGATTGATCTAACCCTAGTTCTTCAACAACTAAATCTAATATGGCAGGGCTTTGAATAATGACATTGTAAGTATTAATTAATTCGACGTTCGTTCTAATTTCATTTGATGTAATTTCCTGCTGTTGTTGATCGGCTTGGTTAACGATAAATTGTGAATTTGCTTCATATTGAGGTGTTATAAAAAAGGTTGTTGCAATGAAGCTCAATGTTAATGCTCCTATTACGATTATGGCAATTAAACTAAGCCGTTTTTTTAAAACCTCCCATAACTCTTGTAATGAGATTGTTTCTTCCATAGCTTTTCCCCCAAGACTACGATTTCAAGTGAATTCTATTAAAAAATTATAACATAATTTAGGTGTAATGGCTTATACTATTTTACATTTCTAATTCAAAAGTCAAGTGTTTTTTGGTGAACAGGTTTAAATCCTGAGTACTTATAGTTTGATTACTATAGAAGATACTAGTGAAAGACTATTACCGTAATGAAAAGTTATAGCGGGCTCTGAAGTATCTTGTTGGAGTAGGGTGTTTTTCATTTTGATAATTTTAAAATTAGTTTTGAAGCAAGACAAGCGGTATGACAGCAGAAGGATTCGCTGTCTTTATGCTATTTCCGATCAACCTCACAGCTTTTTGTGCATGTAAGAGGAGCGCAAGTGAGCGGTGTGTCATTGATACGGCAGGTGCGAGTGTAGAAATAGGAATGTGTATGTTGGCGATGGGTTTTGGTGGAGAAGTTTGGGTAGTTATACACGGGGTGCTTATGGTATTGAAATTGTATAATTGAAATCGTTGGCTAGCTTTAAACAAATATGGTGTCGCTCATCCCAGTCGAATACACAGTTTTTTATCATCTAACCTTAAAACAAGTTGTTTATTAAAAAACATTTTGATTAGAAATACTTGAGAGCAACTCTGTCCAAGAAAGCATATAAGATTTTAAACGATCATACCATTTTTGATTAAACGTGTAATTTTATGAATAGAGATGCCTGTTCCTGAAGAAATATCCATAGCATTGGCCCTAGGATGTGTTCGTAAATAGGTTTTAATCTTTTGAATGGTTTCTTCTTCCTCATTGTAGCAATCACGGCAGAGGTCATAGGTAATATATGTCATTCGACCACAATGCGAACAAATTCCAAAATCTCTCACCAACATTATTCACTCCTCTTTAATTTATTATTTGTAACTAAATTATTTAAGATATCTATTAACCGATCGAAGTGTGGTTTAATAATAAAATCGCAAGCCCCTAATTGTAGGCTTTCTGTTATATTAGATTGCGTCCCCATCGAGGAACACATAACAACAGTAGCAGAATCGTCAATGTTCATAATCTCTTTTAAAGTAGCTAAACCGTCTACATGCGGCATTGTTATATCAAGAACGACTAAATCAGGTTGTAGACGTTTGTATAAATTGATCGCTTGTTTCCCATCCGCTGCTTCTATGATGTCGTAAGAACCATGTTCTAGTAATAAATGTTTTATATGGACTCTCATAAATTTTGAATCGTCGGCTATTAAGATCGTGCTCATAAGCAATTCTCCTATGTGATCGTAATTATTAAACTGTGTATAGTGGAGAAAGTCTAAAACATATAGATTCTATTTAACTCCCTATTGAAATATAAAAAAGGCGAACCCAAATAGGCTCACCTTACGTGCGCTCATTTCGGTAACCGGCTGCCATAGTAGAAAACGTTAGGCCCTTGGCTTTGCGTCCTTATTTTTCAATAAGTTTGCCATGATCGATTGAGTTGTAACAGTTTTAGAAAATTGCGATTTAGTATTTGTATATATTATCGGCTTAAAGAACACTAATGTGAAGATTTTTAATAAAATTTGAGATATAAAACTTAAAAAACAGGTTTGGATGAGATTGAGTGGTGAGAAGTGAGGTAAAGTCACATGAAAATAGTACGACCAAATTGTCGAAAAAAGTCAAAAACTTCTTTGTGTATAATCATGGAAAATGTTGATTTTTGTTACCTATTTTGCTAATATATACTTAGTATAATTGGTATAGGGACTTAGGCTTAGACTTAAGCTTTACCAATGTACACTGGGGTGAAAGTCATTACAGGGGCTTATTTTACGAAGAATCGGTCACATCCAAAAGAGGTGTGGCCGATTTTTCTATTTTGATAGCTTTAAAATGAGCTGTGAAGCTAGACTGAAAGATACGAGAAGTGTGACTGCAGTCGTGAGAGGTGTTTTTTATACGCTTGTCTATCCATAATTGTAATAATAGTAGTCTTTATTTTTATGGTTATAGTCATTTAATACTGCGCCTAGAATATTGGCATCAGCCTGTTTAAGAAGCTCTTTCGCGCGGGTGGCTGATTTTTTGTCAGTGACTTTACTGCGAACGACGAATAAGACACCGTCTACGCGGTTGGCTAAAATTTGTGGATCTGTAACAGCAAGTACAGGTGGTGTGTCAAAGATGATTAAGTCGTAACTCGCTTTTGCTTTTTCCATTAGCTCAGTCATCGCCTGAGAACCTAGTAGTTCTGACGGGTTTGGCGGAATCGGCCCGCATGTCAAAATATCGAGGTTGCTCGTTTTCACATCGCGAACGACTTGAACGACGTCGTAATCCCCGACTAGTAAATTGCTTAAGCCGAGCCGATTGTCGATGCGTAAGTTGTGATGGATACTTGGATTGCGAAGATCAGAATCGACTAAAAGTACTTGCTTTCCTTGCTGGGCAAACACTGTTGCTAAATTGATGGCTGTGACACTTTTTCCTTCACCTTTGTTCGTTGATGTAACAGCGATCGTTTGTAGGTCGACTTCGTTTGGCGCAAATTGTAAGTTCGTTCTTAGTGTACGGAATTGTTCTGAGATAACCGATTTAGGATGATTGCGTGTGAATAATGAACGTAAATGATTAGAACGATGTTGTTGTTTTTGCTCACGGAATTTAGCCCGTGCAGATTTTTTAAACAAAATGTTCACCCTCTCATGACATATCCAAAACTAGTACTAAAATAACACGAAACTTCCAATTAATTTGTCAAAATATGTGTGGTAGGAATTTTTTTAATTAATTGTCATGTGAATCGATCCGTGAAGGCGAGGAGTGCCATCTAGTAAATATTCAACTCCATCTTTGAAAGTAGCTGATTTTCCTGTTTGGAATGTGCCGTTGTAATTGAGCGAGCCGTCTTCGTAATAGAGGCGACCTTTTACATAGTTTCGTGCGCCGTAGAAGAAGCGGGGAGTTTTGGAAAAGATACCGATAAATTTGATGTTGCCATTTTTGTAGTATTCAATTCCTTTCCCGGCATATTGAAGCTCTTCTGTTTCCCCTTCATAGCGAAGGGTTCCGTCTGGTAAGTAGTATTTGCCATAACCTTTTGGCTGTCCATCGACAAACTGACCTTCATACCAGACGTTCCCATTTTCCCAGTAGGCAATCCCACGGCCGTGCGGAGTGCCGTGATTCGACTGACCTTCATATTTAAGGCTTCCATCTTCATAATAGATGAGTGCTTTATTCTTCATTGGCTAAACGCTCCTCTTTTATCTGTCGCCTTCTTGTTAGCTCTTTGCTATTTGGTTCCCACGTTCGGATTGTGGCGATCATCGCTTCGAACTGCTGCGTGTAATCGTAAATCTCTTGAGAGAAAAGACCGTCCGAACCTTCTAGGCCGATATAATCGATATATTCCTCAAGCAGCTCGTTGATATTTTCGATTAAATCAACCTTTCTCGGCGCGCCAAACACCCACTCTCCATATAATTGATCCTCTAAATCGTTCGCCCATCGAATGTAGTCAAGCCGAATCATTTCATAATCATCGATGTAAGGGTGGTTTAGATCATCCATTGGGTGACCGACCTTTTTACCGTATGTCTCATAACAATCATTCGAACAGAACAGCACCCCCTCAGCATTAACCCGTCTTTCTACTCGTGGTTTCTTCCTGCAAACTTTACAACGTTTCATAGAAATCCTCCTTTACTTAGCGTTACTTGCAGCATACATCGGGTGATGAGGATTTTCTACGGTAAGAGAAGAAGGGAGATGGTAATTTATGCTGATAATAGTGTAAAAAATTGTTATTTGTTGTCAAATTTTTAAGAATATTATACAATAATACTAGTTTTTTTGATGAAAGGATAAACCTTTGTTCTTATTTTGAAATTATTATAGGGGGATTTTATGCTTAATTTTAGAAGTTTCTTTTTAGTTATGTTGACGATTACTTTGATGGTTTTCTTTACTTCTACAACAATAGTTGGGGAAAAAGAAGAGCTATCGGAGATTGAAGTGAATTTTAATAATGACCAAGGAACAGTTAAAGCGTTGAACTTTAACTTCACGACAGATTATTCAGAGCATTTATATGGTGATTATTTTACGGGTGAAGAGATTGTCTTAGAAGCTACTGATTATGGAGACTATGAATTTGTTGAATGGGTTCGGCATACTGATGCTGGAACTGAGCAACTCGGCACTGATTTACAATTGGAATTAACGCTTGAGGATTCATATTATGATATTGAACCTATTTTTGAGTATGTCGATCCAGATTATATACCTGAAGATGCTATTGAAATTAGAGCATACGACGGCCATCTTATAACTGATAATGAGCAGATTGGTACAGCTTATTACAAAAATGAAGAAGAAAATATCTTTTCTGTTGAGCCTGTTATAGGTTATAAGTTTATTGGATGGACAGATGCTAATGGGGATACGGTTAGTGAATCAAAAGAGATTGATGTGGATGAAATAGAATATGAAGAACGCTTGTCTGCACGTTTTAAACAAGTCGACGAAAATGTAAGTGATATATATGATAGGGATAATAACCCAGTATTTATGAATGGCGTAGGATTTTTTGAAACTATCCAAGAGGCTGTTGATAATGCACGATATGGGAGTGAAATTATCATAGCAGAGGGTACTTATGAAGAGACGATTTCAATTGACCAGGAAGGGATTGAAATTAAGTCAGTACCAGGTGAGGACGTTATTTTGGATGGAACAAACATGGAACATGGGACACCAGCTATCACAATCGAAAATGAAGGTGAAATTGATCTAAGGATACAAGGTTTAACATTATTAAATTTCACTGAGGGAGTCCGTGCTTCAGAGGGACAAAGAACTGATCATGTTTCTTTGTCAGTCATGAATTATAAGTTAGATGAAGATTTTCAAGGTGAGTTTAATACCTTTATCGACTTAACTGGTAATCATTTAAGCTTGGTTTCAAGTGACTATGATGGTCTTTCAAAGGATTTAGATCATCAGGCTATATCAGTTGTATCAGATCGAGTTAGAGTTAGTTCGAACTCATTTATTAATTTTGATACAACGGTTCAGATTGATCCTTTAGGTGAAATTCCAACTGACGTAGGAGTTCTTTTTAACGACTTTGAGAATAGTAACTTAGGTGTCGATTTGAATATTGATAATCCAAATTCACATAACAACCTTGGGGCAGTGAATCATAACAATTTCATTGGTTTAGACACAGCTATGCAAGTTATGACTGCTAATCCTACTAGTTTCACTGTATGGTTTAATGAGTTTATTAATAACGGTAATGCTTTTTTACTTAATGAAGTTTATGAAAGCGTAAGAGGGATAAATCATAGTATTACAATTAATCAATTTGTCGATAATGATGTTGCGATCAATTATGATGGTGAAGAAGAGATTTATGCTGAGATTAATTATTGGGGAAGCGCTGATGGACCAGTTTATGAAGGAAGCAACAGCATTTCTTCAAACATTGAAGTAGAGAGGTATTACTTAAATTCGGACTTCACTGAGAGTAATGCGATTGAAACACGTTTTGAAACTGAAAATGGCAGGGTCTTTGTAGAAGATGACTATGAGTTTAGTGAACTTTCATATAGTGGAGTTAATTATTTCAATTTATATACTTATGAAGAAAAAAGTATTACTTTCACAGCTATACCAGATGAAGGGTATACTTTCGTCGGGTGGAAAGATGAAGATGGTGAACTGATTGATGGAGGAGATGAGCAAGAGATTACGCTTGATGCTGATCAAGACGCGGATTATTTTGTAGTTTTTGAGGAGATCGAGGAACAACTGCTAGATTCACCTGCTGAAGAAAAGGTAGAAGAAGCAATTGAAAGTGGTGTATTAAATCTTGATTTCTCTGAAGATGAGAACCTATCACAAGCGGTTAGTGTTACGCAACAATTTGGTCGTGAAGTGATCGATCGATTATCTGAATCAAACGCTATGATTGATATAGGGCGTGAAGATATTGGCATGTCTATTCCATCACAAGTCTTTGATGGTGATGGAGAAGGAGAATCAGTGAGTGCTAATTTTACTAAAGTAGAAAGTGAAGTACCTAATAGGGATGAAGCAGCTTCTGAAATTTACTCATTTGAATTAACAGGTAGAGATGGTGAGCCTATTTCAGAGTTTGAGAATACTCCTATTACATTACGTTATCAAGTGAAAGATTCTTTTGATGGTAATCATGATGATTTGAGGGTTATGTATTATGATCCGGAGTTAGAAGATTGGACTTTAATTGGTGGCGAGTACAAAGACGGTTACGTTGAAGCGGAAGTCAGACACTTTAGTACATTTGGAGTCTTTGAATACGCTGAAGCAGCTGAAGATGACGATTCATCTAATGACGAAGCGACTGAAGAAGAACAGCAATCTTCAGAAGGAAATGGAACTGAGGAAGGTTCTCAGGAAGAAGATGAAGAGTCTTCAGAGCAATCAGGAACAGAAGAAGAAGCGACAAGTGAAGAAGGACAAGAATCTTCAGGCGAAACAGGAACTGAAGAAGAATCTAGTGAAGATGAACAATATACTTCAGAAGAGACTAGTTCTACAGAAGAAGAGCAAGAGGAATCTACAGAAGAAGAAGCTAGTGACGAAGAGGAAGAAGAACAATTAGTCCAGACATCAAACGGAACTTTCCTTTATGGATTAATTGGTGCTGGCTTATTATTAGTAGGAATTGGTCTACTATATTACAACAGAAGAAGAAACGCATTAGCTGCATAATGAAAAAGTCGTCGGGAATTGGTCCCCGACGACTTTTGTTATTCTACTGGATTAGCGTATACGAAATATCGTTCATCAGGTGTTGTAAGAGAAAAGAACGGATAACAAGTCATTAACACTAAAGTTTCTTCACCCATTGAGCCGATTCGATCCGTTTCTGTTTCATGACCTACTTCGTAAAAGTCTATTTCATATTCATATGTACCATAAGGGACATTTATAATGATTCGATCGCCTTCTACTAAATCCCCAATATCTAGAAAAGCTGAATCGTTGTGTCCAGTTAAAAATATTTGATCACCATCACTGGGTAGCCAAGTTCTCGGATCATGGCCAACCCCGTGCTTCAAATGTTCTAATTCTGAACCTTCAATGATAGGTAATTCTAAGTCAATCGCTGGTATTTCAATGGTAGCAAACACTTCTCCAACAGTAAGCTCAAATTCACCTCTAGTTGTAGTATATATTCTAGAAGACTTATCTGCTTGATTAGTTGTTGCTTCAACGTGTTGAGATATGAACTGTTCAGCCTCTTCCAATTGATATTGACTTCCGTTGTAAAAATCGTACAATAGCCAGCCCGTGTAACTAATTACTAATATACCGATACAGATTATTAAATATCCTAGCTTTTTAAGCATGTAATTAAAACCCCTCAACTTTATATATCTAGTTATAATATAACATTTTCAAAGAAAAATGTGGAATGGGGTTTGGGGCTAATTAGTACTGCGTGTGGAAGCGTAAAGGTGTTGTGGACTCGGTTCTTCATTTTAAGTAATCTGAAACTTACTGAAAATATTCCTATCTATTATTGAAGGACTTTTGAAGGGAGATCCTGTATTATTAGCAAAATTTTAAATAAACCAGCGAAAAAATCATTATTCCGGTTAACCCGCGTGGCTCTGTTCGTCGTGCAATAATTTATTTTCAATTTTTTTTTATAACTCTTTACAAATTGTTTGTTAAAGTACTAAAATAATGTGTAACGGGTTACACATAAGTAACTCTTTTATTACAAACAACATGTAAACGGTTACACATAAGAATAGATTTATGACTAGGTGGTCTAATATGGCGACAATTAAAGATGTAGCACAATACGCAAAAGTCTCGGTTGCAACAGTTTCACGCGTGATTAATCAAAATGGTTATGTCAATGAAGATACGCGTAAAAAGGTTGAAGTTGCAGTGGAATCGCTGAATTACAAGCCGAATTCGGTTGCTCGAAGCCTTTTTAAAAAGCAGTCTAAAACGATTGGTATTATTGTTCCTGATATTACGAACCCATACTTCCCAGAGCTTGTGCGGGGTGTAGAGGATTATTTAATTCAAAAGGGGTTTACAACGATTCTTTGCAATAGTGATGAGGATCCGGAGAAAGAAAGACTGTACCTTGACGTGATGAAACAAAAATATGTCGATGGTGCGATTATCGTATCTAACACCATTGAACGCGAGTTAATTGATGGGTATGACATGCCAGTTGTCGCACTTGACCGTTCGATTCATCATGATATTCCAACTTTTGCGATTGATAACCGTGATGGTGGGCGTATAGCGGCAGAACATTTACTTGAAGTAGGTTGCACGCGAATTGGCCATATAAAGGGACCTGATAAAGTAGAGAACGCAGACAACCGTTATTTAGGTTATTTGGATGTCGTAATGCATAAAGATTGGTTTCATAGTGGCTACGTTGTTGAAGGGAATTTTGATCAGAAACAAGCGGTAGAAGTGACGAAAGAGTTGCTGCAAAACGATCGAGAAATAGATGGGATCTTCGCAGGGAACGATACAATGGCACTTGGAGCATTAAAAGCAGCCGAATCACTTAACTTAAATGTACCTGAAGATATAGCGATTATCGGTTTTGATGGTATTGATTTAACTGAGATGACAAAACCAGAATTATCAACTTTATCACAGCCGATTTACCAAATGAGTCGTGAAGCAGCTGAAGCTTTAGTCGCTTTGATTGAAGGGGAATTGGTTCAAGAGAAAGAAAATATTTTTCCTACTACATTAATTAAGCGTCAATCAACTAAACGATAGATTAAAAGGAGAATGCTAAGTGGCAGCAAAAGTGACTGTAATTGGTAGTATTAATATGGACCTCATAGCAGAAGCGGAGCGTTTTCCAAGAAAGGGCGAGACGTTACTTGGGGGAGATTTTCACACGATCCCAGGTGGTAAAGGAGCGAACCAAGCGGTAGCAGCAGCTAAGCTTGGAGCAGAAGTGACGATGGTTGGTTGTGTTGGAGACGACACTTTTGGCCAACCGTTAATCGCTCACTTGAAAGAGCAAGGTATTTTTAACGTCAATGTGGAACCGGTTACACATTTTCCGACAGGTGTTGCACAAATCACTGTGGCGGAACAGGATAACACGATTATTGTTGTACCGGGAGCCAATAACCAAGTTACACCAGAAGTCGTTAGACAAAATGAAAAGGCGATTCAAGAGAGTGATATTTTATTACTGCAATTTGAAATTCCTCTAGAAAGTGTGGAAGAGGCGGTGAATTTAGCGAACAAACATAACACAACCGTCGTGTTGAATCCAGCACCCATGCAGTCTGTTAGCCTAGGTTTACTAGAGAAGGTAGATTTTCTAACTCCGAATGAACACGAACTTACAGAGTTGCTTGATACAGAAGAAAAGAAACAGTTCTACGAGCAGCATCGTGGTAAATTTTTCGTCACACAAGGTTCTAATGGTGTTCAGTTTGTTGAAGGTGATCAAGAGACGTTAGTCCCAAGTTACAAGGTTGAGGTTAAAGATACGACGGGTGCAGGTGACACATTTAATGGTGGTTTTAGTGTTGCGCTTGCAGAAGGTAAATCCTTTAGTGAGGCGTGTCGCTTCGGCAATGCAGCTGCGGCACTATCAGTCAGTCAGTTTGGTGCACAAACCGGAATGCCAAATCGAGAAGATGTTTTGAGATTACTAGATAAAGAGAGTGATTGATTGTGAAGAAACAAGGGATTTTAAACAGCGAGATTGCTTCTGTCTTAGCCAAATTAGGTCACACAGACACGATTGTTATAGCTGATTGTGGTCTACCAATCCCTGATGATGTAAAGCGGATCGATTTAGCTTTAACGAAGGGGACACCAAGTTTTATAGAAACATTAGAGGTTATATTAGCGGATATGGAAGTTGAACATGCAACATTAGCGTCAGAAATCAAGACAAATAATGGACAAGTCTTAACAGAGGTTAAAGAGCTCTATCAAGGTGAGAAAGATTTCGTCTCGCATGAAGAGTTTAAAAAAATAACGAAGAATGCAAAAGTCGTGATCCGAACAGGTGAGACGACACCATTTGCGAATATCATTCTTCGTTCTGGGGTGATTTTCTAATGTCACATCAAACATTAATTGAAATGAAAGGCATCTCGAAGTCGTTTGTCGGTAACAAAGTGCTAAATGAAGTCGACTTTGAAGTGCGTGCCGGTGAAGTTCATGCGTTGTTAGGTGAGAATGGTGCTGGTAAATCGACTTTAATGAAAATCTTAACTGGGATATACTCGCGTGATGAAGGTGAGGTTTTTGTTAAAGGTGAGCCGGTTCATTTTCAAAGCACGAAGGAATCAGAAGAATCGGGTATTGCAGTTATTCACCAAGAACTAAACATTATTCCGTATTTAACCGTTATGGAAAATATGTTCTTAGGTCGTGAAATTAAGTATGGCAAGACGGGATTTTTAAACACGAAGAAGATGATCCAATTAACGAAGGATTATTTAGGACAACTTGGCGTTGAAATCGACCCGCTTGTGACAGCAGGGAACTTATCTGTTGGTCAGCAACAAATGGTTGAGATTGCGAAAGCATTATCAGTAAATGCTGAACTAATTGTCATGGATGAGCCAACTGCAGCACTAACAGATCGTGAAATTGAACGACTGTTTGAGGTCATTGAGAAGTTGCGTGAACAAGGTGTAGGCATCGTCTATATTTCACACCGAATGGAAGAGATTTTTAAGATTTGTAACCGCGTTTCCGTTTTACGTGATGGTGAATATATCGGGACGCGTGTCATTGGTGAAGTAGAATATGATGAATTGATTAGCATGCTTGTAGGGCGTGAGTTAGGAACACTTTTCCCTGAACGAAATGTTGAAATTGGCGATGTGAGGCTTCAAGTTGAAGGGTTAACATCTGATGTATTTCGCGATATCAATTTCGAAGTTAGACAAGGCGAAATTTTAGGTGTAGCTGGTTTAATGGGAGCTGGACGCTCTGAGATTATGCAAGCATTATTTGGTTACCGTGAGATTGAAAGCGGAAACATTTATATTGATGGAAAGCAAGTGAAGATTAAAAAGCCGCTCGATGCGATTAAGTCTGGAATTGGTTTTGTGACAGAGGATCGTAAAGAAGAAGGACTCGTCTTGTCGATGTCCGTGCGTGAGAATTTTACTCTGCCGAACTTAAATGATATGTCGAATCAAACAGTCATTTCAAACAAGAAAGAAAATGAATTTGTTGAGGGTAAGATTGGACAGTTTAATGTTAAGACATCTGGCATGGAGCAAGAAGTGAAATCTTTAAGTGGCGGTAACCAACAAAAGATTGTCATTGGTAAATGGTTAGGCATTAACCCGAAAATTTTAATCCTTGATGAGCCAACGCGTGGTGTTGATGTTGGTGCGAAGAAGGAAATTTATCAAATTATGAACGAGTTAACGGCTCAAGGGGTGAGTATCATTATGATTTCATCCGAATTGCCAGAGGTACTTGGTATGAGTGATCGAATTTTAGTCATTCATGAAGGGCAAATTGGCGGCGAACTTAACCGTGATGAAGCTGATCAAGAGAAGATTATGTATGCTGCGACAGGAGGGGAGTAACATGAGAGGGCAGTCTTTAGGGCAAGTTATGCAGAAGTTAGGACCAGTACTAGGTTTACTTGCTATAGTCATTGTTTTAAGTATTATGAGTCCACAGTTTCTAAGTTTAGATAACTTGCTGACGATGTTACGACAAGTGACGATTATTGCACTACTCGCATTTGGTATGACGTTTGTTATTTTGACTGGTGGAATTGACTTATCTGTAGGTTCAACATTGGCCTTAGCTGGTGCATTGACAGCAGGGATGATGGCTAGTGGTTTAGACCCGATCTTAGCTGTCTTGCTGGGTGTCTTGGCTGGTGCAGTAATGGGTGCTTTTAACGGTGTTGTGATCGCTAAGGGTAAAGTTGCGCCATTTATTGCGACTTTAGCGACGATGACTATTTTCAGAGGTTTAACACTCGTTTATACAGATGGTAGACCTGTCACTGGTTTTACTGATAGTCAAGCATTTGACTTAATTGGTCGTGGTTATTTATTTGGTATACCAATTCCGGTCATTATCATGTTTGTGATCTTTTTCATTCTATTATTAATTTTGAAGAAGACAGTATTTGGTCGCCACGTTTATGCAATTGGTGGTAACGAGGAAGCATCGATTTTATCAGGTATTAAAGTGAACCGCGTCAAAATCGGAGTTTATTCATTAACAGGTGCATTAGCAGCTTTAGCAGGAATTATTTTAACGTCTCGTTTAGGTTCTGCATCACCGAACGCAGGTTTCACTTATGAACTTGATGCGATCGCAGCTGTAGTATTAGGTGGTACAAGCCTCGCTGGTGGTCGCGGTTGGATTTTTGGAACATTGATTGGAGCCCTAATTATTGGGGTTTTAAATAATGGTTTGAATTTACTAGGGGTATCTTCAAACTACCAACAAATCGTAAAGGGGGCGGTCATCTTACTTGCAGTCTTACTAGATCGTCAAAAGTCGTCGTAGGTTAACGGGAGATCGGTTTTAAAAATTAAGTTATATAAAGGGAGGACCTTAAATGTTTTCAAAGTTTAAGTTAGGATTAATTGCATTTTTAACAGTTGGTTTATTGGCAGCTTGTACAACTGAATCGCCAACGTCAAATGGTGATGATGAGACAGATGCTAGTGGTGATGATGGTGAAGTTCACATTGGTCTAGCTGTATCGACACAGAATAACCCATTCTTCGTTACTTTAAGAGAAGGTGCTGAAGACAAAGCAGAAGAGTTAGGTGTTGAGATTACAGTAGTAGACGCACAAGATGATGCCGCAACACAATTAAGCAGTATTGAAGATTTAGTTCAACAAGACGTTGATGTTTTAGTAGTTAACCCAACAGACTCTGAGGCAGTTATTACAGCAGTCGAAACTGCGAATGAAGCTGACATTCCAGTAGTAACAGTGGACCGTAGTGCAGATGGTGGTGAAGTGGTTGCACACATCGCATCTGACAACGTTGCAGGTGGTGAAATGGCAGGTGACTTCATCGCTGAACAGCTTGGTGGAGAAGGAAATGTTGTAGAATTAGAAGGTATTCCAGGCTCTTCAGCTGCACGTGAGCGTGGCGAAGGTTTCCACAACTCTGTTGATGCTCAAGATGGAATTAACGTAGTTGCTCAACAGCCAGCGGATTTCGATCGTGCTGAAGGCTTAACAGTAATGGAGAACATTATCCAAAGCGGTGAAGAATTTGATGCTGTATTCGCACACAATGACGAAATGGCACTAGGTGCTGTTCGTGCGTTAGAATCTGCAGGTATGGATGACGTCATTGTTGTAGGATTTGATGCTACGGATGACGCAGTAGAAGCAGTAGAAGCAGGCGAAATGGACGCTACAATTGCACAGCAGCCAATTGTAATTGGTGAGCAAGGAATTGAAACAGCTTTATCAATTGCTGAAGGTGAATCGGTAGAAGATTTCATTCCAGTTGATTTAGAGTTAGTGACGCAATAAATTGATTTTAAATGGAACCCAACCGGTGCGCCGTTTGGGTTTTGTTTATTCAGCTTAGTGCCTTCGATGAGTATAATTTAGAAAGTTTAATCACTATGATTGAAGGGGAAGACATAAAACAAAGAGAAAGCTTTTCCCTTTTGAATTAATTCAGCGTCAATCAACAAGAAATTAAATCAGAACGAAGCACTCACGCTATACGTGGGTGTTTTTTGTTTGTAGACCTAGTCAAACTTCTTTGGAAAAATATTAAAAAAAAGATAATTAAGGGTAGAATTTAAGTAGGTCTAAAGGGGGAGTTCTGGGTGTATAGTCGCTGGTTTACGTGGTTGCTCACAGTCTTTGTTGTGTTTTTTCCGATCATGATTGTGCCATATTTTGATGTTTTCTATTCTACTTTAATTAAATACATATATTTGCTTTTGTTTGTGTTGGTGTTTTGGGTTGTCGTCCTAGTTCGGTTGATGTTTAAGTCGATTGAAATTCCACTGTTAAAAAGTCGAGCAGAGCATGTCATGTTACTTTTTTTGCTATTGGCAGGGGTGGCGACTTACTTTTCAGTTGACCCTTATACATCATTGTGGGGAAGAGAGTATAAGTTCCTAGGTTATTTAGCGTGGGTTAGTTTTGCATCGATGTTTTTCTTCACTTATCATTTTATTCCGCAACGGAAACAGCTGCTAACCATTCAGCTCATCGTCATTTCCTCCATTCCTGTTGCTTTGTACGGTATTTTCCAGCATTTTTGGATGAATTTATTGTTGGAAGAACCGATTGAGCGTGAATTTATTAAAAGTTGGGCGTTCTTCGATAATAGCAACCATTTCGGCACTTATGCGATGCTCATGTTAATGTTTTTGTTCATCGTTTACTTAATGAGCAACCAGACGAAATATATGACGATGTGGCTAATGATTGGAGTTATCATTTTTATCGCACTGTTATACACGAGTGCGAGAGCTGGCTGGATCGGTCTATTGGCTGGGGCGTTAGTCATTACAGGGTTCATGATTATTAAACGGAGAGATTTGTTGAAGCGGTGGACGGTTATGTTGACTGCTTTGTTCGTCACGATGGTGATCATCGATTTTACTGAAGATCATTTTGTTTTAGGAGAGTTTATGTCCGTTGGAGAAGATGCTAGGCAAGTCGTAGAACAAGAGCCAGGAGATGCACCAGCTCGTTGGCAATTTTGGGTGATTTCAGTTGAGTTAATGGCTGAGAATTTTTGGACTGGGACAGGACCAAGTACGTTTAATCAAGTTTATTATGATGCGATTGGAGTCGAGGATGGTAGACATGATAATTCACATAACGAATTCGTTGAGGTTGGTTTGACGTTAGGTGTTCCAGCGTTAATGGTGTATGTCGTGTTTTTGAGTTTAATATTTTGGAAAGGTGTAAGTGCGAGCCGTGTTACAGAAGGAAATGAGCAGTTATTAACCGTTTTGTTACTCGCTTCTGTCGTGTCTTATTTGGTGAAAGTCATGTTCAACGTGAGTGTGATCCCAGTTGCGCCGTTTTTCTTTGTTGTATTGGGGATGATTTGGCGAAGAGCTAGTCAGGCGAAGTAGTCGGTAAGCATAACACTTTGAAATCTTCCATTCGATTATAGAGTGGGAGGTTTTTTTATGAATGAGGTGGAGGGTTTGATAGATCAATTGCAGAAGGATGATTTTAAGACGATGATATTACGGCGTGTGCTCATGATGGCGTTTGAGAAGCTAATGAATGATGGTGATTACAATTATTTTCGCGAAACGATTTTGTGGATTGTACACAGTGGATTGTTTCGTGAGGTGGTGAGGGATGAGGTGTTGATTTGGTTGGCGAGTGAGGTAGGGCGATGTTTTCGTTCGTCGACAAAGTTTAACAACCATGGCACTTAGGGTACACATATTACAAAACCTCACAAAAAGGTGGTGCTACAATGGACCGCAACAAAGAGAGTATTGACCCGAAGAAGAAAGGTGTATTTGAAGAAGACCGCACGCTTGTCGATGAGCACAAAGATTCTCAACTAACAGACGAGCCACCATTAGAGGACGTGAAGATTGAAGAACGCAACCAAAAGCAGCGCAACAAGAAGAAGAGTCAGAATACCTCGCAGAGTGAGAGGAAGTATAAGAAGGACAAGTAGTTTGATAGGGAAATCGCCTGATTATTGCGGGATCAGGCGATTTTTTGATATTCAGGCGAAATTTTAATTAATTAAGAGAAAATCACAATAATCGAGCGAAATCCACGATAATCAGGCGAACGCTTAATTAATTGAGCGTTCGCTTAAACACCGATTTTGATCCGCAGTGTCGCAATTCCATTATCTAGATTATCAGCGATTTTTTTAATATTCAGGCGAAAATCACAGTATTCCGGCGATTTTTTCAATATATCGGCGAAAATTTAATTTTTCCGGCGAAACCAGGTGGTAATTCGGCGAACGCTGGATTACCCAAATGTTCGCCCAAGTCTCACTCCCTCACATACTCCCGAAAAACTTCTTCCGATGTATAAGTCGGTTTATAGCCGAAGTCTTCTTTTAATTTTGTGTTATCGAGCACGGGTCGATAGCGGAGGAAGTTGACTTGTTCTTCTCCGTATTGGGTGAGGCGAAGTCTTTTGAGTGCAAACAACGCGCCTCTTATAAGTTTGACGGGAATTCGAATGACTTTTTTGTCTAGTATATTAGCTAGTTCGTCGACTGTCAGTGCGCCGTCACCGGCAACGTTGTAAATGCCGACTTTTTCACTTTCTATTGCTTTTATTAAACAAGCGATGACATCTTGGTCCCAAATGAATACGAATGGGCTGTCTGAGCCTTTAATGCCGAGTAAGCGTTTTTTCTTAAATAAATCTGTGATTTGGTTATCGACGTTTTCGCCGAGAATGGTCCCGATTCTGAATATGACTTGTTCTAACTGTGGGTAACGTCTACGGTAGTCGGCAAGCATTTCTTCTACTAATCGCTTATGATAAGAATAAGCGAACTCTTCGTTGCCGCGGATTGGGTGATCTTCTTTGATCCATTCGGCGTTATCAGGGTGGTAGCCGTATGCTGCACCACTTGATGTAATGACGACGCGCTCAATTCCGCAATCGACACTAGCCTCTAAAATATTTTGCGTTCCTTCAACATCGACTGAATATTCAAATTCGCGGTTGCTTTTCTTACCTGGTGTGACGATGGTGGCTAAATGGATCACTGTGTCAATCTCATAATGCATAAGTACGGTGAGAACTTGTGGTGAGCGAACGTCCATTTTTATATAATGTACATGTTCATCCATGTTAAAATCAGCTTTTTCTTTTATGTCAGTTGCAATAATCTGCCAAGGAGTGTCGCGCTCTTGGTTAAGTTGCATCATTTTTTTGACAAGTTGGCTCCCGATATAGCCCATTGCCCCTGTAATGAGTATGTTCATGCCACTTGCCCCTCACTTTCTTCTTTGTATTGTTCAGGTGTGCGACGTGACCAGAAGCTAGCTAGTGTTAAACCGGCAATAATATGCCAGATTGACCACCATGCGGCGACGATCGCCATACCGCCTAAGCCATCGAAAAAGTTAAAGATTAATATGAGGCCAAGCCCAGAGTTTTGGATGCCTATTTCGATTGAAATCGCGCGTCTGTCACGCTCTTCTAATCCAAACGAACGTGCTGAGAAGTAGCCTAATGAAATGGCGAGTAAGTTGTGTAAAAAGACTGCTAATACAACCATGCCAACGAACTCTATGAAATAGCCAAAGTTGGCAGCGAGCGCACCTAATACGAATAATATAAAGAATACAATCGAAAAGCGCTTCATCCATTTGCTTGCTTTTTGTGACCATTCTGGATATCGGTAATTAACGTACATGCCTAATGCTAAAGGGATGCCTAGTAAAATGAAAATGGTCATGAGTAAGTCAACAGGGCTGATCATAAATGTCCGCAATAGATCATTTGTCGGGCCGTACAGTGATCCCCAAAAGATCGTGTTCAATGGCGTCATAAAGGTGGCGAATAAAGTTGAAACAGCAGACATGCTTATGGATAGAGTGGTTCTTCCTTTACCAAGATGGGCAAGGAAGTTTGATAGATTGCCACCTGGACAAGCTGCGACTAAAAACATGCCGAGTGCGATGCTCGGTTGTGGCTGTAAAATTAAAACGAGCAAAAAAGTAAAAGCTGGCAGTAATAAAAATTGAGCCGTTAACCCAATAAGAAATGGTTTCGGTGTTTTTAACGTTCGTTTAAAATCTTTGACGGTTAAATCTAACGCCACACCAAACATAATAAAGCCGATTAATATATTCATCATCATTAACGTCGTGGCATTAAAGTTTAACTGTACCTCATCGATCCCCATCGTCTATTTCCCCTTTGGCTCAAGGTGCATGTCTTTGAAATATTTTAACCCTGGTGCCCACATATGTTTGACAGGGTCAACGTCACAATGAATGACAGCACATTGGTCAAGTTTTAAGGCGCGATCGAGCGCTTCTCGTAACTCATCTGGTTCTGATACTCGCTCGCCGTGTGCTCCCATACTTTGAGCGAGTTGATCAAAGTTAATTTCTCCTAAGTCAGCATTTATGTTTTCCTCTTCATCAAGTGATTTTTTGACAAGTGTTTTGACCGGACGAAGGGAGAAGTTTTGGTTAATTTTCACCATGCCCCATTGTTTGTCACAAACGACGAGGAAGATCACTTTCAAGTTGTTTCGGACGGCTGTTTCCACCTCTTGTGGGTGAAAGCCCATCGCACCGTCACCAATGACACAAATAACCGGTTCATCAGGATTAGCAGCTGCAACGCCTAATGCTTGAGCAACGCCAGCGCCAAGCATCCCGAATTTAAATGTCGAAAAGAGTGAACCAGGTTTTTCAACGGTTGAATAAAAGTTAGCCCAAATCGCTGTGTTACCACCATCAGCGATGACGGGGACTTCTGATGAGAAGACTTGTTGTGCCAAATAAGGGACATGTGCTGGGTTCATTGGAGCTTCAGTGTCTTCGAGCTTTTGATCGAGTTTTTTGCGGTGCTTTTCTTTTTCTTCTACAAATTTATTAATCGTCGTCTTGCGGTTGTTCGTTTCGATTTGGTCTTTTTGTTCGACGAGTTGATCGTACAGCTTGGCTAAAAATTGCTTAATATCAGCTTGAATGCCAAGATCTATCGGTTTGTTCATGCCGATTATGCTCGGGTCTAGGTCAACTTGGATGACTTGTTGGTCTTTGTTCCAATAAGGTGCTTTTCCCCACCAATCTGTCTCGCCGAGTCTTGAACCGAGGACTAGAACGAGATCGGCTTCGTTTCGAATGTTGTTGTTCGTTTCGATGTGTACCATTGGCATGGTGAGGCGGTTGCTTTCTCGCATAGCGCCACGACCTGACCAACTCGTTGTCACCATTGACTGGAGTAAGTCCGCGATACTTTCAAGCTCGTCGTAAGCTTGAGCATGGATGACACCACTACCGGCATGGATGATCGGGAACTTAGCTTTTAAAAGTAGTTGAGCCGCTTGTTTTACTTGTTCTTCAGTTGGATCAAGGTTGGTCATAAGTCTGTATTGATGTGGTTCTTGGAATGGGAATGTAGCTTTGAACTTGGAATTCATAATGTTTTCTGGAATATCTAAATGGACAACACCAGGCCTTCCGTCATAACACTCACGTAAAGCGGTGCGCATTAATTCTGGAATTCGGTCAAAAGAGAGGACAGCCTCGCTCCATTTTGCCATTTGTTTTATGACGCCTGTTTGGTTGAAGCATTGGTATGTACCACCGCGGTCAGGATACATAATTCCGGTGCGCCTCGAGCTCGTAATGACTAATACACGATTTCCTTCAGCTTCCTCGACTACTAGGCCCGGGAGAATATTAGCAACGCCTGGGCCATTACTTGCCATACATACACCTAAGTCACCAGTAGTTCTTGCATAAGCCCCCGCCATATGAGCAGCACTCGTTTCGTGACGAGGTGTAATGAGGTCGATGCCGTATTTTTCAAAGCTTGAATATAGTCCAAAATAAGTGCCATCAATGATGCCGAACACTTTATTCACATTTTCCTTACCTAACATTTTGGCAATTACTTCGCCGCCAGTCATTTCTGCCATTTGATCACTCCTAAGTTTTTATTGATTTGATAATAGATTTTTTGAATGTCTGAAGTTGTAGGGAGTTTGCGGTTTGTCTTAATACCATTTCCTGAAAGTGCATCTTCTGTAAGTTGAGGGATGTCGTCTTGAAAGTCATGTTGAATATAAGTTTGAGCAAGTTCGTAAATGTTAAATGTATCGTTAAGGTCTTCGATGAATTGATACGTGTCTTGCGCATCTGTTTTTAGAGGGTCTTGGTGTAAAGCGCTTGCTATATTAGCATAACGTTGTTCAGTAGATTGGAGCCCGAATTTGACGACTTGTGAAAGTGTTAATGCTACGCTTAATCCGTGTGGAATTTTGAACCGCGCTCCTAATGGTCTGGCAGTCGCATGAGCTAGGTTTGTAGATGCATTTGAAAAGGCAATGCCAGCGTAAAGACTTCCTTTTAACATTTTTTCACGGGCTTCGATGCTTTCTGGTTGATGGACGGCAATTGGTAGATATTCACCGATTAAGCGAATGGCTTTCAATGCATAATCGTCGGTTAAATCACTTGCTAACGTTGAAACATATGCTTCCATTGCATGAGCGAGTGCATCTATTCCAGTATAGGCTGTGATGTGTTGAGGCAAAGATGTTGTTAGAAGCGGATCTAGTATTGCAACATCTGGGGTGAGGTCATGGTGAGCAGGGTTCATTTTAATTTGGCTAGTCTCATCTGTGATCACCGTTATTTTTGTTGCTTCAGAACCAGTGCCAGCTGTAGTTGGAACGGCGATTAGTGGAACTCTCGGGATGTGATCTTGATTAGGTATTTCAGTAAGTTTCATAGAAGGATTTAAAGTTTGATACGAAACAGCCTTAGCTAAGTCGATTGCGCTGCCGCCACCAATCGCAACGATACTGTCACATTGCTTTTGTTGGAAATGGTCTGTTGCTAGAGTTAAGTGGTTAGTGTTTGGTTCGCCTTGAAAGTTAGTAAAAGTTGACGTTTCGTATGGTAGTTTGTTAATAGTCTCTTGGACGTATGGTGATTTTGCTAGAGTTTGACTCATGATGAAGAGCGGGTTAGTGGTATTTAGTTGTTTTAAAGTTTGCTGTAATTTCGTTAAACTTTTTTCACCGATATAAATTGAACGCGGGTATTGCACTGCTTGTACGATCAAACCACCTTCCTTAAATGTTTGTAGAATAGTATTTATTTACTATTATAACGAAAATATATGAAGAGAGGTAGGTTTTATTCAGAAAAGTTTGATAAATTTAGAGTGGAGTAAGAAAGCGAAGAATGAAATCGTCTGGTTATTGTGGAATCAGGCGATTTTTTTGATATTCAGGCGAAATCCACGATAATTAGGCGAACGCCCGATTAATTAAGCGTTCGCTTAATTACGCTATCAATCCTAGGTCGTCCGCTCTTACCGATCGACTTTTGTTTTCATAGATTATGTGAGAACTCGAGGTAGAGGATTGGTAATATGACGGTTGAAATGATGTTGGTTAGTGGACTTATATGTTTCATGATTATCGTTTTATTGACGGATCGGTTTCGAGCGGAGTGGGTTGTTTTTGTGGCGTTAGTCGTGCTTTTGTTATCGGGAGTGCTCGAGCCGAATGAAGCGGCGAGAGGCTTTGTTAATGAAGGGGTCTGGACGATCGGTTTGTTGTTTGTCATTGCTGGCGTGATTGAAAGAAGCGGAGTGATGACGCGAATCGTTGGGAAGCTTTTGCGTGGAGCGGAAGTGGGTTCGATGAGAGATTTAGTGGTCCGGTTACTCGCACCTGCAGCTGGGGCTTCAAGTTTTTTGAATAACACGCCGATTGTGGTCACTTTAGTTCCGGTTGTATGAAATTGGTGTAAGCGAAACGGCGTGCCAGAGACGAAACTATTAATTCCGCTTTCTTACGTGACGATTTTAGGCGGAACGGTGACGTTAATTGGGACGTCGACGAATCTTGTTGTCGATGGCTTGCTGCGAGAAGTTGAGCTGGAAGGGTTTGGTTTTTTTCAATTGGCGGTCGTTGGTGTGCCTATTACCCTTGTAGGGCTTGTTTATGTGGCGATTGTCGGCTGGCGACTTTTGCCTGATAAAAGAACGAAGCGTGGTCGTCGGGGGCGGGGGATGCGTCGGCGTAAAATGGGTACAAGCCGAGGGAATCCGGCAGACGGATGGATTGCTTTATCGCTTTTAGGCGTGGCGATTGTGTTAGTTGCTTTTGGCTTGGTGCCGATGTTGATCGCTGTTACATCTGTTGTCGTGTTGCTTTTAGTATCGCGCGTGTTGAAAACGGGGGATGTTGTGCGAACGATTCCTTGGCAAATTTTAATCCTCGTTTCGAGTGCGATTGGCGTTGGGATGGCTATGTCGAAGTCCGGTTTAGCAGATTGGATCGCCACGGTCGTGTTGGCGGCCGTCGCCCCGCTAGGCATGTTCGCCGTGGTCGTCGCACTGTACCTTTTAACGAACCTATTCACTGAGCTGATGACGAACGTCGCTGCCGCCGTGCTCATGCTGCCAATCGGTTTAGAAATGGCACGGGTGCTACATGTCGATCCGATTGGCTTCGCAGTCGTCATCGCCATTGCCGCCTCCGCAAGCTTCGTCACCCCAATCGGCTACCAGACGAATCTCGTTGTATACGAGGCGTGCGGCTATAGATTTGTAGATTTCGTTAAGGTCGGGCTGCCGTTGAGTGTGGCAGTCATGCTGGTGACCAGTGCGATTGTTTATGGGGTGTATTTTTAGGAAGGATTATTAAGGAAAGGGTTGAATGTTGATTTACTTGTGATTTTTTATTGTGAGCTTAGTTAATATCGCTTACATTATCTGGATTATCAGCGACTTTTATGGTAATCCGGCGAAAATCACGATATTCCGGCGAATTTTTCAATAATCCGGCGAAAATTAAATTTTTCCGGTGAAAGTGCCTCATAATCCGGCGAACGCTGAATTCCTAGATTATGCCAAAATAACTTAACCGCTCTCTCATTTGAGGAGCGGTTAAGTTAATGAATTTAAAAGGTATAGACTTCCTTTTGTATCACCGATTCTATCAAACTTTGACAGCAACCTTTTAGCTGTTGATTCGGATTCGATTTTTAAAAATGTTCTAGCCTCTTTATTGGTAATCTGTTGTCGATCATACAAAATCGAGAATTCTCTTAATGCTTGCATGTGTGCAGTTTTGTCTTTGTGGTTACATTTTGGGCAGTGCCAATTTCCGTGGATGCGAATCATCATTATTTTTTGACAAGCTGTGCACCATACTCCTTTCCGAACTAGGTGGTCAGTGATTCCGTAATAATTTATTAAGTTATTGTTTTTAGGTGAGTGTTGGAATTTTAATGTAGTGGCAATTGAATGAGCTTTTTGGTTACTAATGATAGGTTTTTTATTTTGAGATAAGACTTTATAGATATAGCTGGGAAGGTTCTGGCTTGGGAAGATGTCAACGGAGTTTTTATTGATGTTGAGAATTGATTTAGGATGTGTGAAAGTAACACACGTATAAATGGGCAAGAGATCTAACTCCCGCTGTGATAATAGGTGGGTGAGTTGGTACCTTTGAATGTTAGCTTGGGTGAGTGGGTTCTGGTAAACCTCAGTATAATCTTCGGTTTCTTGTATTAGTTGTCCAGCTTCATTGATTGAAAGTGTCCCCTTTAAATGTTTTGCTTCAATTATAAGAATGAAACTTTGCGTGATGAGCATTGAGTCAATTTGGAAATAACTATCGATTCCTTTGGCTCGAAAACCAAATAATAGAAAGTGATTGTTTAACTTTAGTAGTTTTATATAGTAATGGAGAGAACGTTCACCTTTATATCCTGCTAACTCTTTGCCAAGTCGCTCCTGAATGGTTTGATAGGTTTGATCTTTCCCTTTATAACGAGGGACGAGGGCTTCAAGTTGTTCGAGCTCAGGAGGTTTACTGTGAGGAAGTATGATCATATATCAATCTCCTTTTCTATGAGGGGCACTTTTATTATATAACAGAATGTGTGTTCGTGTCTAGTTTTTTGTAAGTTGCTCATTATATAATTTGGATCTCGTTTACATTATCTGGATTATCAGCGACTTTGATGGTAATCCGGCGAAAATCACGATATTCCGGCGAAATCTTCAATAATCCGGCGAACGCCGGAATCCAATTATAGAAAAAAACGAACGCCTTAATAGACGTTCGCTACCATTATTAAATTATATTCTGCCAACCATCACCCATAGGTCAGCTAAATAGATTCGGAACATGACGTATAGTGTTAGGATTGTCACGCCAAAAGCTAAGAAGCTTAAGTATAGTGTTGCGCGGTGGTTTTCTGTTTGTAAAATATGAAAGAAGGTCATCAGCATTGGGGTGAATGCTACAAAAAGGAGTAGTCCTATTGCGGCTAATGATAAAGTGAATGTGACGGATGAGCTTAGTCCTGTGACTATTGATAACATCGTGAGTAAGGTGAAAGGAACAGCAAGTGTGCCATATTGAGCAATCGTTTCTTTATAAGTTAAATGAATGCCACCGATCTTTAAGCTGATGATTAGTCCTACTAAACCAGTTGCTAAGATGAGTAGTGCACCAAGTGTTATCCGACTTATAATTTGGAATGCATTCGTATCGACTAGCACACCTTGCGCGTTCATCAATGAGTAAATACCAAGTGCAAAGGTGATGGATAGAAGAAGTAATGTCGCAATCGCGTTACCGTAATGATGGTCTGATTGTTTAAGTGCGTGGGTTGGATTTTTTAATGTTTTTTTATAAAATTCGCCGTAGCTTCTCATCATGGTGTTTAATGCTGAGGGCTCTGACGTTTGTTGTCTGCTACTTCGAGATAATGGAATTTGTTTTACTTGAATGACTTGCTGACCACCTTGCACTAATGCATTCCCACAGTTTTCACAAAAGTTCCCACCAGCTTGTTGGTTATAGCATTTGCTACATGTAAATGCGCCCATAGAAATCGCCTCCTTTTACAATTTCGAACTAACCTCTAGGTATTTCATAACCAAGTTCTTCTTCCAACATTTTATAAATATCTTCTATAAGTTCATTTGAAGCCTGTTCGATTGCTTTAATATGTTCTTCTCTTCTTTGGTCTGCTTCATCATGCACCAATTCTTCAATTTTAGGCTTGAAATAGTCTAAAATTGCTTCACGCTCAGACTGGACGACACTCATCATATCAGTGTGTTGTTGCTGGCCTCTTTGTTTATACATATCTTCATAATGTTCCATTAAAATGTTCTTTATTTGTTCATCTTGATTACTTAGTGCGTCTGCAAAATAGTTACTACTTGCATAAACGGTAATACTACCTCCTAAAATTAAACCGACTATTAATGGTAAAAGTATTTTTTTCATTAATATCCTCTCCTTTAATAAAACACTAATCACACCTAGAAGTTATAACATAGGATCAATAATCTTAAGCTAATCCATTCTAATATATTAAAGGTTTGTCTTAAGTATTACTTTAGGGCAAAAAAAGAACTAAACGGACTAGTCCGTTTAGTTCTTTCGATACAGTAGTGGCTGTGCAATCCTTCCTTCTATTAAAGGTCGCGTCCACTTAACTGTTTTATTCGATCCGAGTGCTAATGTGATGATTGCACCGTAAACGAGGATGAGCATGTAATCCCAAATGTCCGAAAGTGCTTCATATAAATAAAGCTCGTACATCGTCTCAACAACGACACCGTGTAAAATATAAATGTAAGCTGTTCGTTTACCAAGTTCGGTAAAAAATGTCTCACGCGTTGGCACGAATGCTAGAAAGGCAAAGCCGACAACTAATGATAGTCCGTAGATTGCTAATCGGATGAACCCAGCATACCACTGGTCATAGCCAAGTCCTGCATACGGCGTGTAGCCGAACAGCCAATTCAACGATTCGTTTAGTGATAACACTTGTTCAAACATAATATAAACGAACACGAACGCTGCCACGGCAGCCACTTTCATAAAACGCTTCTTTACCCATTTTATCTGCTCTAACTTCATGTAGTAACCGAGCAAGAAGAATGGGAAGAAGACAAACGTACGGTGCATAGACAAGTAGTGACCAATATCTGAAATATAGCCAACGCCGATCCCTAATAAAACCGCAATTAATAGTGGATACTTAATTTTTGTAAATACAAACAACATTAAGTTCCAGAAAAATAAGCTTAATAGAAACCATAACGTAAACTGCGGTGATAATAGATAAAACTCAAACGTCGGATCGTTATATAGAAAATAGTAATACGCTCCGAAAATAATCTGGAAAATAAAATACGGAACGAGCAACTTCATCGTAATTTTTTTAAGAAAACCTGGCTTCATGAACCCTTTACTTAGAAAGCCAGTGAGTAAGATTAGTGCTGGCATTCTAAATAGGCCAAGTAGATTGTTAATTTCGTTGATGACCGGGTGATCCCCACGAATCGGCACGAAAAAATGCCCTAACACGACAAGAAACACGAGCAAAAATCGCGCATTGTCAACGAACGGATCACGCGTCGTCTTAACCTCTGCCATACTCTCCCAACTCTCTATTAAAACAATTAAACATACGCCATTATATTATAGAATAACTTCAATTTCAGTTAATAAGTTATTAAATAATATTACAAATATTTAACAAGCTGTAAGGGATATATAGAAATATAGTAGTATGATAGAATGTTTGTAAAGAAAATTCAGAAACTTATAATGAGGGGTAATTATATATGAGCGAATATTTTGAGAGAGGGATACTGTCTGAGGATATTGTTCGAGAAGTGAAAAACCTCATAAAAGAAGATGTGATCCTAACCAACAATAAAGGGGTTATTGTAGCTTCGTCAGATCCAACAAGGGTTGATCATTTTCATGAGGGAGCTCTTAAGGCAATTGAGAATAAAGAAAATTTAGTTATGACTGATGAGTTAACTAAGGAGCTAAAAGGAGTGAGGCAAGGTATTGTACTACCAATCCTCATTCAGGAGCAAGCTTATGGTTGTATTGGAATTACTGGAGAACCAGATTTAATTAAACCATTTGCTATGCTAGTGAGAAAAGTTACAGAACTATTTGTTAGAGATTCAATTAATCGACTTGATGAAGAACGGCAAGCTAGAGAAATAGAATTTTTTATATTTGATTGGCTCAATTCTGATCAAATAACAAAGGGTATGATTGAGAAGAGTAATTTTTATAACCTGAACATGTATAGTTATGAAAGAGTTATTGTACTAGATACTAAAAATAAAGATTATCACTTTACTTACAAAGAAATAAAAATGTTAAAAGATGCGTGGGGTCTTAGACAAACATTAATTATTCGTTGGGGGCAAGATCGAATTTTATTCCTAATTGAGCAAGAAGAAGAACTTGTTTTAAAGTCACGACTTAAACGTTTCAAGAAAGAGTTGGAAAAGTTATTTGATGAAAGTGTTGCAATTGGAGTTGGGCAACCACAGCGTTCTGAGAATTTAAAAGTATCGTTGAAGCAAGCAGAACGAGCTTGTGCAGTATCACTTAAAACGAAAGATATAGTATTTGATGGAGATCTTCGGCTAGAGCTGTTGCAACAAGTGTTGGATTCTAGTGTTAAAAGAGAGTTTGTTAGACGCACAATTAATCCAATTACAGGTCAAGATGTATATCTAGAAACAATAAGTGCTTGGTTTAAAAATGATTTATCTCGTCATAAAACAGCTGAATATTTATACATTCATAAAAACACCCTTGATTATCGGCTGAGAAAGATTGAACAGTTAACAGATCTAGATCTAAAAAGTGTTCATCATATTACGTTACTCTATCTAGGATATCGATTTTTATATGAAGATACAAAAAAGAGAGCTTGAATGCTCTCTTTTTTGTGTTTTAATACATTGATTTAAGAACATTCAGAATAATATAATTAATCTAACAACGTTGTAAACGGTTTCATTGTTTGATAGAGGAAGGAGGGGGAAGAAGATTTTAAACCGAGAATTTATACAGAAACTAGAAGGAATATCCGGTGTTGAAAACGTAAAGACATCAACAGCATCAAGGTTATCTTATTCTTATGATGCGACTGCAGGATTTCAATCAATGCCAGATTTAATCATATCTCCCCGAAACACAAGTGAGGTTTCACAAATTGTAAAGTCGTGTAATGAACAAGATGTTCCCATTGTGCCCAGGGGATCTGGTACAAACTTAGCAGCAGGTACAACACCAACAAATGGTGGGGTTGTTATATTATTTAACAACATGGATCAAGTTGTTGAGCTTGATGAGGAAAATTTAACGCTGACAGTTGAACCAGGCGTTTTAACTGAGACAGTTCATGGCTATGTAGAAAACCGCGGCTTGTTTTATCCACCTGATCCGAGTTCGGGTAAAATATCGACGATTGGAGGTAATATTAGTGAAAACTCAGGTGGATTACGAGGGTTAAAATATGGTGTAACAAAAGATTATGTTCTAGCTCTAGAAGCTGTGCTACCCAATGGGGACATTATATATACTGGTGGGAAACTAGCAAAAGATGTTGCTGGCTATGATTTAAAAAGCTTACTAATTGGATCTGAAGGGACTTTAGCAATTGTGACTCAAGCAACACTGAAGCTTATACCCAAGCCGCCATCTAAGCAGACAATGGTAGTGATATATAAATCTATGGAAGAAGCAGCAGAGGCAGTATCAGCTATTCTTGCTAACCGAATAATTCCAGCAACTTTAGAGTTTATGGATCAAGAAACTATTCGTGTAGTTGAAGATTATAAACAAATAGGGTTGCCGACAGACTGTGAAGCGTTATTACTTATAGAACAGGATGGTCCAGAGGCTGTAGTTGCAAATGACATTGAAAAAATCAATGAAATTTGTCAGCGTTTTGGAGCAGTTAGTATTACAAGAGCTGCTAATGAACAAGAAGCAGAATCGTTAAGGCGAGCGCGTAAAGATGCGTTGTCTTGTTTGGCTCAATTAACACCTACAACTATATTAGAAGATGCAACTGTACCAAGGTCTGAAATTGCTACGATGGTTAGGGCCATTACTGAAACGGCAGAAAAGTATAACGTAAGAATTCAAACTTTCGGTCACGCTGGTGATGGTAATTTACATCCTACATGTGTAACAGATGAACGAAATAAAGAGGAAATTAAGCGTGTAGAGGAAGCATTTGCAGAGATTTTCCAAATTGCTGTTGATCTGGGTGGCACCATAACAGGAGAGCATGGTGTAGGTGAAATGAAATCCTCCTACTTAGAGTGGAAAATTGGTAGGGAAGGTATAGAGTTGATGAAGTCGATTAAAAAAGCAATCGACCCCAATAATATTATGAACCCTGGAAAGATGTTCGCTAAATCTACTAAAAAGCGTGTGGTGGTTTCAAGATGATCACTTTAGAAATGCAAGAAAAAATACAACAAGGTTTTCAGGAAGAGATTGAGGAAACGAAACTGCTTGATTGTATGCGCTGCGGTTTTTGCTTACCGGCATGCCCTACATATGTTCACTCCAATTACGATGAAACACAGTCCCCACGTGGGAGAATTGCTCTAATGAAAGCAGTAAGGGATGGTGATATTCCTTTTGATGGATCTGTGGAAGAATCGATTGACTTGTGCTTAGGATGTCGAGCTTGTGAACCCGCCTGTCCGGCTGGGGTTGAATATGGGTCATTACTAGAGAGTGCGAGAAACGTTATACAACGAGAAACAAATGCTCCTGTTAAAGAAAAGGCTGCGAGAAAAGTAGCTTTTGATTATTTGTTTCAGAATCAAAGTGCAATGGAGAAGGTTACAAGTTTTGTTAAGTTTTATCAACGTTCAGGTTTGCAAACGCTTACAAGAAAGATGGGTATTCTATCATTTTTTCCATCAACAATGAGAGAGATGGAAAAAGTGATTCCAAAGATAGAAAAAAGTAACGTCAAAAAGGGGATGGTTTATGAGGGGAAAAGTAAAAAGACGAAGGTTGCTTTCTTCACAGGTTGTTTAATGGACACGATGTTTGCAAAAACAAATGAAGCGACGATTAATGTTCTACAAGAGCTTGGTTGTGATGTATGGGTACCTGAAAATCAAGTTTGTTGTGGAGCACTTCAAGGACATAGTGGAGAGTTAGAAAAAGCGAGAGAGAATGCAAAGGTTAATTTACAACAGTTTTTGGCTGAGGATGTAGATTACATCGTCAATAATGCTGGAGGTTGTGGAGCCTTTCTTTCTGAGTATGATCATTTATTAAAAGATGAAGATTATGCGCTATTAGAGCAAGCAAAGCAATTTTCGAGTAAGTCAATTGACATTACACAATTAGTTTATGAATTAGGCATTACGAAAGAAACTTTAACTTCTAAACAACAAAGTCCCGTTACAGTAACATACCAAGATTCTTGTCATTTGAGAAATGTGAGCCGTGTTCAAGACGCACCAAGAGAAATATTGAAGGCTATTAACAATGTTTATTATGTAGAGTTGGAAGGTTCTGACCATTGTTGTGGCTCTGCTGGCATCTACAATTTATCTCAACCAGAAATGTCTATGAAAATTCTCGACGACAAGATGGAATATGTTAATGAAACACAAGCACAAATCTTAATTACAACAAACCCTGGTTGTCTATTGCAGATGAAACTCGGCATAGAGCGAGAAGGATTGTCTGACCATATGGAAGCCATGCATTTAATAGATTTTATTGACGACTATATTCTTTAAAAATTAGGGGAGGAAAATGAAATGAAGAGGTTTTCTATTTTAGTCTTGTTAGTTGTTTTATCCATTTTTTTAATTGCATGTGAAGAAGAGGGATCTACTGCAGGAGAAGAGAGTCATGATTTACAAATGTCAGTTACAGTTGCTGAATCTTCTACTTGGTTTGAAGCGGCAGAAAAATTAGCAACAGATATTGAAGAGGAAACAGAAGGTCGCATTACAATTGATGTTTATCCAAACGAAGAGTTATCTGGTGGGGATTCAGGGCAAGCTGTTGAGTTGTTATCGCGAGGAAATATCGACTTAACTTTTAACTCTACTATTATTTATTCGATCTTAGATGACAGGTTTGGTGTAGCAAGTGCTCCATTCTTGTTCAGAGATCACGATGAGGTTGATGAAGTGTTTAATGGTGAAGGTGGCGAGATGTTGCAAGATATTTTAAGAGAAATTGGTGTAGAACCTTTAGGTTATGGTGAAAATGGTTTCCGCCAAGTTACAAACAGTGTTCACGAAATCACATCACCTGAGGATATTGATGGCCTAGGAATTCGAATTCCTGGTATTACGATGTATACAGATTTATGGAGAGAGTTAGGTGCTGATCCTACAACTATGACTTTCTCTGAAGTATTTACTTCATTACAACAAGGAGCTATTGATGGTCAAGAAAATCCAATTGATGTCATTTATTCTTCTCGTTTAGATGAAGTGCAAGACTATACGACAATGTGGAACTACTCATACGATCCATTAGTGTTAGGTATGAACCAAGAATTATTTCAGTCAATGAGTGAAGAAGACCAAGAACTGTTCACTCGTTTAGGCCAAGAAGCAGCAGCGTATCAAATTGAATTAGCAAGAGAAAAGGAAGCTGAGCAAATTGAGGAGTTAGAAGAGGGCGGTATGCAGTTCTATTACCCTACCGATGAAGAATTAGATGCATTCCTTGAAGTTGTACAACCAATCTATGATGACTTTGAAGATGTATGGGGTGCGGATTTACTAGAAGCGTTTACACCTTAAAGCGGTTAGAAGGGGGAATAAGGCATGACTCGGTGGTTGAATAATATTGAAGAGTTTATAGTGGTTTCCGTATTAGCGGTCATGTCAATTATCGCTTTTACAAATGTCTTATCGAGAAACTTCATTGGAATTTCATTATCGTTCACAGAAGAAGTGACTGTTAACTTGTTTGTTCTTTTAACGTTCGTAGGAGCAGCCATAGGTGTGCGTAAACATGCACACCTTGGCTTTACTTTACTTTTTGATATTGCACCGAAAAGTTTAAAGAAAATCATCTCGATCATCGTGACGTTTGTTTCAATTTTCTTTTTTGTATCGATCGCCTACTTCGGATATGAAATGATTGACTTTCAACGAACAATCAATAGTACTACTCCTGCACTTGGTTGGCCAAGGTGGTTATTCTCACTTGCGTTACCTGTAGGTGCAGCGCTCTGTATTATTCGAACAATTCAAGTCTTTGTTTTGGAATGGCGTTCTATAAATGATGAGGAGGTCGAAAGATGACAATAATCTTACTCTTTGGGCTATTTTTCTTGTTGGTGTTATTAAAAGTCCCAATAGCAATTGCCATTGGAACGACCTCTGTATTCGTTCTGTTCTCCATAGGTGGTATGACGAGTGTCAATACTATGTCAAACATTATGTATACAAGTATCTCAACCTTCACTTTATTAGCCATTCCATTTTTCATTCTTGCAGGTGTCATTATGGAGTACGCTGGGATATCTAAAAGGTTGATTAGTTTCGCTCAGACATTAGTAGGTAATGTAAGAGGCGGAATTGTTTTTATAACAGTGATTACAGCACTATTTTTTGCGGCAATCTCTGGTTCTGGTCCAGCTACAGTTGCGGCAATTGGTGGTATTTTAATTCCTGCCATTGTGAAAAACGGGTATCGAAAAGATACAGCAGCATCTTTAGTTGCAAGTTCGGGTTCAATAGGTATTATTGTTCCTCCTAGTATTGCTTTTATCGTTTTTGCTGTAGTAGCGGGAGATCAAATTGATGTCACAATTGGTAGGCTTTTTATTGCAGGTATTGTTCCTGGAATACTCCTTGCCATTGCCTTTGTGATTACAGCATTAATGATCAAGTGGCGTGATGATCAAAAGCTACTTCCTGTAAAAGAAGAAGTGAAACCTGTTCAGAAATACGAAAGAAGTAGTTTAAAAGATATTGGAAAGTCTTTTTTATCAGCTTTTTGGGGCTTGTTAATTCCAATAATTATACTTGGTGGTATTTATGGTGGAATCTTTACACCAACAGAAGCTGCAGTTGTAGCTGTCTTTTATGGTTTGTTTATTGGCATGTTCGTTTATCGTGAACTGTCTATTAAAAAATTGTATAACGTCTTTGTTGATGCATCGGTTCAAACAGCTGTTGTCATGTTTATTGTGAGTTCAGCTTCATTATTTGCTTACATAATCACTTCAGAGAGAATAGCTAGGCAAATCGCTGATTCACTATTATTTATAACGGAAAATCCTATTTTGATTTTATTATTAATTAACTTAATGCTTTTAGTTGCTGGTGCATTTATCGATGCAATTTCAGCATTTTACATTTTTGTGCCAATCATTTTACCGATTGCGCTGTTTTTAGATATGGATCCAACAGTCATTGGTGTGTTTATGACTCTAAACTTAGCAATTGGACTATTTACACCACCGGTCGGGTTGAACTTATATGTTGCGGCAGGTATAACCAAATTGCCTATATCACAAGTTTCCAAGGCCATATTACCTTTCTTAATTGCAGCTATAGTGGTCTTAATTTTAGTAACGTTTATTCCAGAAATTTCAACTTTCTTACCGGATTTAATTGGAATTGATTAGTCAAAAAAAGGATGTGTTAATAATGAGTGTCGAAGGACAAACGGCAATAATTACTGGAGCTGCTGGAGGGATTGGTGCAGCTTCAGCTATTAAACTAGCAGAACAAGGGGCGAATATAACTTTAGTCGATCTAAAATCGTGTGAAGAAACGGCTCAATCTATTAAGCAAGCGAATCCTAGTGTAGGTGTAATTGAAATGACTGGAAACATTCGTGAAGAATCGTTCGTTAAAAGTGTAGTCGACAATACAGTAGAAAGCTTTGGTGGCGTTCAAATTCTAGTGAATAATGCTGGAACTTGTGGACGTGTTGATATTGAAGATATGACTGATGAGATATGGGACCGTGATTTAGAAACAAATGTAAAGGCTGCATTTAATTTTATGAAAGCCGTTATATACCCTCATATGTTAGAAAGCAAATATGGAAGAATTGTGAATATTAGTTCCGTCTCAGGTATTAATGGGGGAGTTTTATCGAGTCATCAAGGGTCAAAAAAAGGTAGATCAGGACCAGCTTATGCTGCTTCAAAAGGAGCTTTAATAGCCTTAACGAAATGGGTAGCAAAAGAATTAGGTGAGTATGATATTACTTGTAATTCTGTTGCGCCAGGTGCAACAGAAACTGGTATTACATCAGGGTTAGCCTACAATTTTGACCAGCAAGTCATAAAGAGAATGGGGCAAACAGAAGACATTGCTGAGGCTGTTTCATATTTTGCTAATCCAAAGTCAGGGTATACAACTGCTCAAACTTTAAGAGTTGATGGAGGTGTTGATATTGGGTAAATACCAATCAATAGAAAGTGTTCAAGGAAAAAGTGAACAAACCATTATGGGACGTCTAACTAAGGATGTTGATTTGTTTGAAGGAATGATCGAAGTTTGTAAGGAGTACGGTATTCAGACAGCATCCTTTCAATGTATTGGATCATTAAAACGTGTTGGAATGTTGCAAATTAGTCAAAACGAAGATGGAAGTATTGGCTATACAGATCAAATTAATATTGAGAAACCGGTTGAGATTTTATCAGGCACTGGTTTTATCGGATTAGATCAAAATGGAGAGTTGGATGTACACTTCCATGGCCTCATTGTTGATCCAGATGGAAATATTACAGGGGGACATTTCTTGAAGGGAGAAAACCCTACGGCTGTAACGATGGAGTATACATTAAACCCAGTAGATGGTATTCATTTGCAAAGGCAAATAGATGACTATTGGGGGTTACCTGTATTTAGATTTTCATCAAAAGGGGAGGTTTAATCAATGGAAACATTAGGATTGCAAGCTAAGAAAGTGATGAAAGCCTATCCTAATAGAACAGCAGTAAAGTTTGAGGATGTATCGATTACGTATCAGGATCTTTATTATCGCTCTATGGCTATTGCTAGTTATCTAGAAGATAAAGGTTTGAAAAAGGGAGACCGTTTTGCAGTATTAATGTCTAATCGTCATGAGCATGTTGAGCTTGATTTGGCAGCTGCTTTTGGTGGCTTTATTAAAGTACCGTTAAACTACAAGTTACATCCAAGAGAACATGAATATATGATTGACGATGCGCAATTAGGTATTGTAATTGGAGAAGAAGATTTGATTAATCCAATAGAGTTAGACTTTGATCGCCTTTTAATAGGAACTGATTACGATACTGTGATCAACCGTTATTACGGTGATGCAGTAGAAGAAGATGTGCATGAAGATGATTTGTTTGCCATTATGTATACTTCAGGAACGACCGGCAATCCCAAAGGTGTCATGTTATCTCACCGAAATATGTTAACAGGTGCTTTATCACTGTCTGAGGTTTGTGAGGTTACGAACAGAGATGTGATTGGTCATGTAGCACCGTTAACTCATGGTAGTAACTTTTTATCTCACGTTGCATGGTTACATGGAAACACACAAGTCGTGTATAACAACTTTGAACCTGAAGAGTTTATTGATGACATTGAAAAGGATCAAGTCTCTGTTATTTTTATGGTGCCAACGATGGTCAACTTAATGATTCAGAATCCAAACTTTGACCCTGAAAAGTTAAAGTCTATTAAGTCGATTAACATGGCAGGTTCACCAATCGCTGCGAGCAAATTACAACTTGCTCTATCTAAACTAGGAACTAAGTTTGTTGAGACTTATGGTCAAGTTGAAGCACCGATGTGTATTACTGTCATGCCGAGGAATCAGTTAAGTAGTCGATTGGAATCTTGTGGTTATACGGGTCCTTTTGTAGATATGAAAATTATCAATTCTGATGGTCTTGAAGTTGAAAATGGTGAAGTAGGAGAAATTGTTTGTAAAGGTTCTCTCGTTATGAAAGGTTATTGGAATAATGAAGAAGCGACAAACAAAACGTTACAAAATGGCTGGTTGCATACTGGAGACTTAGGATGGGTTGATGAACAAGGTTATTTACACATCGTTGATCGTATTAAAGATGTTATTATTTCGGGCGGATTAAATATTTACCCTAGAGAAGTTGAAGAGGTACTAAACAAGCATGAGGGTGTCAAAGAAACTTGTGTAATTGGTATACCTGATGACAAATGGGGCGAATCAGTTGTAGCATATGTTGTTCCAAATGGCACTACTGAAGTTGTTGAAGAAGACTTAATTGCGCTTTGTAAAGAGTACTTAGCTAGTTTGAAAAAACCTAAACAAATTCATTTCGTAGATCAGTTACCTAAAAGCTCTTATGGTAAAATTCTTAAACGTGAACTTCGTAAGCAGCATTTAGAGGGGGTGCAATGATGCAAACATATATTCACGGTGTCGGCATGACGCAGTTCGGCAAATTAGAAGATAAAACATTGAAAAACTTATTGCTAGATGCATCAATTGAAGCGCTTGAAGATGCCGGGAAACCAGATGTTGATGCGGTATTTGTAGGTAACTTCATGGGAGGTTCTATTTATAACCAAGAAATATTAGGCGCAATTATTGCTAATGATTTAGGTTTAGGTTATGTACCGACAGCAAAAATTGAAGGGGCATGTGCATCTGGTGGCATTGCTTTTCGTCAAGCCTTATTGGGCATTATGAGTGGAGAATATGAAACAGTTCTCGTTGCTGGTGTAGAAAAAATGAAACATGTTTCTACAGTAGAAGTTACTGAAGCAATCAACGCAGCAATGGATAATGACTCTAATGAAAAGCATGCGGGGTTAACTTTCCCTGGTTTCTTTGGTGTATTAGCTAATCGGTATTTTTATGAGACTGGTGCAACTAAGGAACATTTAGCTCATGTCGCTCTGAAAAACCGAAATAATGCCATTAATAATCCGTTATCACAGTTTAAGACTGAAACGTCAATTGAAGAAATTATGTCAGCTCGTATGATTACGGAGCCACTAGGGTTATTTGATTGCTCTCCGACAACAGATGGAGCCTCGGCTGTTGTATTGTCAAAGAAAAAAGGAGACATAGCAGTAAGAAGCAGTGCTCAAGCATCAGGACCGACTGAAATGCAAAATGCCGAAAACCTATTGTCGATCCCAGCAGTTGGCGAATCTGGGAGAATAGCTTATGAAAAAGCTGGGTTAGGTCCAGAGGATATTGACGTAGTAGAAATTCACGATTGTTTTTCGATGACTGAAATAATTTCATCAGAAGAATTAGGCTTTTTTAACCGAGGAGAAGGTTACTTAGCAGTAGAACAAGGTAAAACATTGCCAAATGGTGAAAAACCAATTAATACAAGTGGGGGTCTTTTATCTAAGGGGCATCCAATAGGTGCAACAGGCATTTCTCAACTGTATCAAATTGTTCATCAGTTGAGGGGAACGGCCCCAAATCAAGTAGATGGCGCGCGTATTGGATTGGCGCAAAATTTAGGTGGCACAGGGTCATACTCAACAGTTCATATTTTAGAGAGGGTGTAAGTGATGGATGCGTTTCGTTGTAACCAATGTGGATATGAAACATTATCAGAAAAGTATTATTGCCCAAAGTGTAGGAATTCCAGTTTTTCTAGGCTAGACATCGAAGGAAAAGGTGAGGTTTATAGCTTCACTACTATTCACATCGCGCCTCCAAAGTTTGCTGATAAAGCTCCATACCAAGTCGTACTTGTTCAACTAACTGAACGTTTAAGAGTGACAGGATATATGGATGAAGATATTGATATTGGAGATTCTGTTTCTTTTAAAGAAATTCAAGAAGGAGCTTATATATTTCAAAAGTCATCATAAGTAGAGTATTTGAGTGAATTAGCAATCGCCGGGTAATAGATTCCGGCGATTATTTTATTTTTCGGGCGAAATTTTTATTATTCCGGCGAAAATTAAAATATTCCGGCGAAATGCAACCATAATCCGGCGAACGCCGGATTATGAGGATTAGGAAGTCGTACTTATTGCTTCTAGTCACGAAATTGTGTATGGTGGAAGAATTATAGTTTAGAAACAGGTGAAAAGTTTGGTTAAGATTTATATTTTGTTATTCCTAGTCATGCTTATGTGGGGGATGAATTTGCCGGCGCTTAAAGTGCTGGTCGATACGATTGATCCGGTGTTGCTGACATCTTTCCGTGTGTTTACGGCGGGGATTGCGGTGTTGGTCATTTGTTATTTTATGGGGATTTTCCGTTTGCCGCATAAGTCAGAGTGGCTCGTTATGTTATATATTGGAACATTTAATGTCGTGTTACACCATTCGTTTATTGCGGTTGGGTTAGAAGGGACAACTGGTGTTAACGGAGCACTTATTCTTGGGTTAATGCCGCTTATGACCGTGTTGATGGCAGTTATTTTCTTAAGGCAGAAAGTAAACTTGTTAAGGACGATCGGGTTTATTTTTGGTTTTGCTGGTGTGGCAACAACAACACTTGCAGGCAGTGGTGGACTAGGTGCGATGTCAATGGGGGATGTGTTTGTCTTCCTTGGTGTGGCGGTTCAAGGGTTTAGTTTTGTGTTAATTAGTAAATTAAGAGCGACGTTTGATCCTCGTTTGATCACGGGTTACATCATGGTGTTTGGTTCGGTTGTTATTTTCGGATTAAGCCAGGCGTTAGGTGCAGATGTGAGTGAGATGACGCGAGTGTTTGATTGGCATATTGGCTCTGTCTTTTTATTTAGTGCGATTATGGCGACAGCATTTGGTCATATGACGTATAACTATGTGATTAAAAAAGTTGGCCCGGCTGAATCGGCGATTTTTATTAACTTAAATACGTTGTTTGCGATTATTGGTTCGGCGGTCTTTTTAAATGAAGCGATTATGCTTGAACATATTATTGGGTTTGTACTTATTATAATAGGGATCTTCTTAGGGACTGGTGCTATTGAGTACTTGTTAAAAAGGCGCCGTGGGAAAGTTGTTGAGAATTAGCTGTAAATATATTTCCTATTAAGTAAAACTGTGACATATAATTGAAAGGGGAGGGCTTTTTTGAAGCATATCATCATTGGTGCGGGCATTTTAGGAGCTGCAACGGCATATCGTCTCGTTCAGCAAGGAGAAGATGTCGTGTTAGTGGATGCGGACTTTCAAGGAAAGGCAACACGGGCTGGCGCTGGGATTGTTTGTCCTTGGGTTGGTGCAAGAAAGGATCCGGATCTTTATGAGTTAGCGAAGGCTGGCGCGGTGGATTATCCAGTATTAATTGATGATTTGCGTAAGGATGAAGCTGGTGAGACAGGGTATTATAAGTGTGGTGCGCTGGCGTTAGCGAATACGGAAGCGGAACTTGAGGCACTTTATGAAGAAGCGGTTCGAAAGCGTGAGGAGACGGATTTTGTCGGAAGTGTGGAAAAGTTGACGAATACAGAGGCAAAAGCGATGTTCCCGCCACTTCAAGATGATTGCAAGGCTGTCCATGTTTCTGGTGGTGCACGAGTTGATGGAAACTTGCTTACTCAAGCGTTAGTGCGTGCTTTTGAAAAACGTGGCGGACAGTTGTTTGAAGAAGAGGTGGAGCTTGAGAGTCGTGGTGGTGAAATTGTTGTTAGGACGCTTGAAGGAGTGTTAGAAGCAGATCGTGTCATTGTGGCATCAGGTGCTTGGTCGAAAAAGTTGCTTGAACAGGTAGAAGTGTCGATTGAGCTAGAGCCGCAACGTGGTCAAATCGCGCATTTGCGGTCTGAAGGTGAAGATACGAAAGGTTGGTCGGTCGTTTTACCACAGTCGAGTCATTACATGTTAGCGTTTGATGATGGGCGTGTCGTGTTTGGTGCGACGCGCGAGGCAGGAAGTGGCTTTGACTACAGGTTGACTGCTGGTGGTGTGCAAGAGGTGCTAGATGAAGGTCTTGCCGTGGCACCTGGGTTAGCCGATGCGACGTTGGAAGATGTTCGTATCGGCTTTCGACCTATGGGGCCTGATCAAAAGCCTTTATTAGGAAAAACTGCTAGTTATAACAATCTGATTGTCGCAACAGGCTTAGGGCCTTCAGGATTGACCATTGGACCTTTTGTCGGTAAAATGACGGCTAAGCTAGCTATAGACGAAGAAGTGGAAATGGATTTAACACCGTTTGATCCACTTCGAACATAAGAAGAGGTGAGTGTAATGGAGAAGACACCAGTCATTATTGATTGTGATCCTGGTATTGATGATGTGATGATGCTTTTATTAGCGTTAAGGCATGAGAAGACAGAGGTGAAGTTAATTACGACGAGTGCGGGTAATCAGACGCAAGATAAAGTCATGGATAATGCGCTTCGTTTTGTCAGTTACATAGGAGAAGAGGTTGAAATTGCGCGCGGATCTGAGAAGCCATTTTTACGCGACTTAGTGATTGCCGACCATATTCACGGTGAGTCTGGTATTGGTGGTGTCGAGTTACCTGAGGCGACGTTAGAGGAAAGTGATCGTCCAGCAATTGAGGCGATGGTATCTGTTTTGAAAGAAGCTGATGAGCCGGTGACGATCATTGCGACAGGCCCACTTACAAACGTTGGGGCGTTGTTGTTAGCGCATCCGGAAGTGAAACCGAAAATTAAACAAATTTCGATTATGGGTGGCGCTGCACGAGGCGGTAACGTTTCGCCTAAGGCCGAATTTAATATTTACGTTGACCCAGAAGCGGCTGAAGTCGTTATGCAAAGTGGGATTCCGATTGTGATGAGTGGTCTTGATGTGACGCATAAAGCTTATTTAGACCAAAAAGACTTAGACTTATTAAAAGCAACAGGTAACGAGCTGTCGAAAACACTTTATGAAATGTTGCAACATTATATGGATGCCCAAGATTCTTCACCATTTTTAGAACCGTATCATTCTGAAGTACTGCGCTTGCATGATTTATGTGCGGTTGCTTATGTGATCGACCCTAGTTTATTCGAGGGACAGGATTGTTACGTCACTGTTGAGACAGCAGGCTACACAACAGCAGGTGCGACGGTCGTTGATCATTTAGGGACGATGAACAAATCACCGAATGTACACGTATTGCATGATGTTGAGCGCAAACGATTTGTAGAGTTGTTTTTTAGTGTATTATAGAAGGAAATGAAAGAAGGTTTTCCGCGAATCGCCGAATAGAATTGTTCGGCGATTTTTTTTGGCGTTCGTGGGGATATTCTGGCGTTCGCGGTCAAAAATTTGGCGCACGCGGAAATATTCTGGCGCTCGGACGAATTAATTTGGCGTTCGCTTAAAAATTCTGGCGTTCACGAGATAATTTGGCGCTCACGAACATAACAGCACTTCGACTATGATATCAGCGTTCACGAGGATTTATCGGCGCTCGGACCAAGCTTATCAGCGTTCACGAAAATTTATCAGCGCTCGGACCAAGCTTATCAGCGTTCACAAAAATTTATCAGCGCTCGCGCTCAAGTTATCAGCGTTCACGAGAATTTATCAGCGCTCAAGCCAAAAGATCAGCTTCCACTCAAAACATCCCCAAAATTTGTCTATAAAATCGCTTTCATTTTCTGTTGACTTTTTAATAGAATGCTCTTATACTTTGATTTACGAGCACGAACAGGGTGCTTAAAAAATTTTTTGAAAGTTACTAAAACGTTTTCGTAAATTCTAGTAATCTATATTTTTTCATACGTTTAGTAAGCGGTTACACGATTTGTAAAAGGGGTATGATATGATCCGATATGATTATGGCCAAGAGGAGTTTAAAGATTGGATTGTAGCTGAAAATGACTTTTCGCCGAATCATTTGCGGAAGTTTGAAGCGGTTATGGCATTAGGTAATGGCTATATGGGGCTTCGTTCGGCAACAGAAGAGTCTTATTTCGGTGAGAAACGTAACTTATTTGTTAATGGGACGTTCAATCAAGCCGATCCGACTGAAGTAACAGAGCTTCCTAACTTAGCAGATGTAACGCAAATAGATTTTTATATCGATGGTGAGCGTTTTCATTTAGAAATTGGCGAAACGAATGAATACGTTAGAATATTGAATTTAAAAACAGCTGAGCTAACGCGTTCGTTTAAGTGGACATCACCAAAAGGAAAAGCATTTCAATTCCATTGTCGTCGTTTCGTCTCGCTTGCTGAACGTCACTTAATTGGCATGAAAGTTGAAATAGAGGCGCTAAATAAAAGTGCATCAATTCAACTAGAAAGCTCAATTAACGGTCAAACGACGAACACAGGTGCACAGCACTTTTTAAATGGTGTGCCGAGAATTTACGGAAATGATTTACTCGAATATGTGCAGACGACGCGTCAGTCTGATGTGGATGTTGCGTTAGTCAGTCAGCACCGTTTATCGAAAGAATCTTCAGTCGATAAACTTATGGACAGGCGTAAAGTCGGTGTTGGTTGTCAGTTTGAATTAGCGCCGGGTGAAAAGGTTACATTTGAAAAGTTAACGACTGTTTATACGAGTCGTGATCGTGAGTTTTTACCGAATGGTGCTGATCAAGAAACGGTTAAGCAACAAGCACATCAAACATTGGAAAAAGTCGCGCAAAAAAGTTATGACGAGTTAAGAGATGAGCATCGACAAGCGTGGTTCAATCAAATATGGAACCGCTACAATATCGAGATTGATAGTCAAGACAACTTTGACCAGCTAGCTGTTCGATTCTCAATCTATCATATGACGATTATGACACCTGATCATGATTCGCGGATGGGGATTGGTGCGAAAGGGTTATCTGGTGAAGGGTATAAAGGCCACTCGTTTTGGGATACTGAGATTTTCGTTCTACCATTTTTCACTTATTCGAATCCTGAAGTGGCACGTTCTCTATTAACCTATCGTTATTACGGGTTGGAAAGTGCGCGAGCGAAGGCGAAAGAAAATGATTATGAAGGTGCGATGTACCCGTGGGAGATGGCATTCCCAGATGATGGGGAAGTGACACCGCTTTATGGTGACATTGATATCGTAACTGGTGAAAGAAGTAAGATTTGGACAGGCTTAATCGAGCAGCACATTACGGCTGACATTGCTTTTGCAATTAATCAGTATTACAACGTGACGAACGATGAAGCGTTTCTAAATGATTACGGTTACGAAATGGTTTTTGATAGTGCTAACTTCTGGGCTAGTCGTTATGAATGGAATGAAGCTGAGGCAAGATATGAAATTCATAATGTGATTGGACCAGATGAATATAAAGAGCATGTGAATAACAATGCTTATACGAATTACATGAGTTATTTTAATTTGAAGCTAGCCATTAAGTATTATGAGTTTTTAAGTGAGCAAAACGAAAACGTTTTCGCAACACTTAATGAAAAACTCAACTTACAGCAAAACTATGAAAACTGGAAAGAAAAAGCTGAGAACATTTTCTTACCAGCACCGAGGGAAGATGATCAAGTCATTCCTCAAGATGACACGTATTTATCACTTCCTGAAATCGATTTAGAAAAATATAAAAAGCAAGAGCAGCCAAGAACGATTTATAAAGATTACAATCAGCCACAAATTAATGGGCTTCAAGTGACGAAGCAAGCTGATGTACTCGTTTTACTCTATTTACTTGAGCAAACGTTCTTAAAAGATGAGGTTGAATTTGATGCAGCGCTTAAGCGTGCAAACTTCGATTATTATGAACCGCGTACGTTACACGATTCGTCTTTAAGTCTATCGACGCACGCGATTGTGGCGAGTGATTTTGAAAAGATGGACATGGCTTATCGCATGTTCCGCCGCGCAGCAGAGATTGATCTTGGTCAAAATATGAAATCATCTCAAGAAGGCATTCATGCTGCATCGATTGCAGGGATTTGGAGTATTTCTGTGTTTGGTTTTGCAGGGGTGAGGTTAACGCCCAAAGGTTTATCCGTTAATCCGACTCTACCAAGTGAATGGGATTCGATTACGTTTAATATCGATTGGCAAGGTGAGCAGTTACGCTTTGAGATTACGAGAGCGCAATGCACGATCTCAAAGGATTCACAAAGCGAGTTGCCGATCACGATTCAAAATGAGGTTATGAAGCTAAAAGACACTCTCACTGTTCCTTTAGCTTTGCAATATAATTAATCAGTTTTATAGGGGAGGAAAATTTTATGAAATTTAATAAGTTATTTTTTACACTTTTTGTTGCAGCAATGCTAGTGTTAGCAGCGTGTGGTGGCAATGGTGACGATGCTGAAAGTGGTGTGAATGAAGACGGTGAGGTTGAACAAATCTCAGTTTTCCAAAGTAAAGTAGAAATCTCTGAGCCACTAGAAGAGTTAGCGGAAATGTATGAAGAGGAAACAGGTATTGAGGTTGATGTTTGGGGGACGACAGGTGATGACTATTTATCACAACTACAAGTTCGCCTAAACAGTAACCAAGGTCCTTCAATTATGACAGTACAAAACATTCAAGTAGCCGATCAGCTAGATTCATATTTATATGATTTAAGCGACATGTCATTAGCTGATGACGTTGCACCTGAAATGGGATTAGAGTACGAAGACCGTTTAGTTGGTCTACCATATGGTATTGAAGGTTTCGGTTTAGTTTATAACAAAGACTTAGTTGACCCTGAAGATATTACAGATTACGAGTCATTCGTTCAAGCGTTACAAGACTTTGAAGAAGAAGGTATTAACGGTCTGACGCTTTCACAAGAAGCTTACTTCTTAATTGGACACATTAGTAACTATCCGTTCTCGCTACAAGACGATTACATGGGTTTCATTGATCAGTTAAATGACGGCGAAGTGGCAATGTCTGAAACGCCTGAATTCCAAGAGTTCGGTCAGTTTATGGAAGCGATTCGTGAACACACTGTTAATCCACTTGATGTGAACTATGACCGTCAAGTTGGTGACTTCGTAAATGGTGAAACAGCGATGATTCACCAAGGTAACTGGGTTGTTTCAATGTTAAATGATTATGACTTAGATTTTGAAGTAGGTTTAATGCCATTCCCATTAGACGGTAATGATAAGCAAATCGTTGGCGTTGGTGGTAACTGGGGCGTTAACGCTAATAAAGAGCAAGCTGAAATTGATGCAGCAAAAGATTTCTTAGAGTGGTTACACAATAGTGATGTCGGTCAAGAGTATATGGTTGATGAATTTAATCACGTGCCTGGATTTACACACATTGATGCAGATGGTTTAGACCCACTAGCACAAGAAGTACTAGATGCTTCTAACAGTGGTGACACAATTCCTTGGGCACACAACTACTACCCAGCTGACATCGTACCGAACGATTTAGCACCAGCTACAGAAGAGTTTTTTTTAGATGACAGCATGACAGGTGAAGAATTTATCGAGCGTTTAGATGAAGTTTGGGAAGGTGCAACGAGGTAATAAGATCTTTTGACAAAAAAATAACAGGGTCACCCAATGAGGTGTTCCCTGTTATTTTTTCCTTTCTTAACAACAGGTTGTGACATGGTTCAGGTTAGAAAAGAGGGATGAAAGTTGAGTAAACATCGCAATAAGTTATGGTATTTAGTGTTTGTTTTACCGTTGTTTATCATTTTTGCGACGGTCGTGTTAATTCCGTTTGTTATCGGAATTTTTTACTCATTTTTTGAATGGGACGGTTTTTCAGCTAATCCAATGGTGTATGTTGGATTAGATAACTATATTGAGTTAATAGACGATGGGCGCTTTGTGAACTCGGCTTGGCTAACGTTAGAGTTTACGATTTTAAGTTTAGTATTAGTTAACGTATTAGGTTTAGGTTTTGCCTTACTAGTTACGTCAGCGTTTAAGTCTGCGAACTTTGCACGTACGATGTTCTTCATGCCGAACTTAATTGGTGGATTAATTTTAGGTTATATTTGGCAGTTCATTTTCTCTGATGGGTTTAGAATTATTGGAGATTTAACAGGTAATGAAGAGGTGTTTCGTAACTGGTTAACGGACCGTGATTTAGCAATGTATGCACTTGTTATCGTGTTCTCATGGCAAATGGCTGGTTACATGATGATTATTTACATTGCTGGTATTCAAAGTATTCCAGGTGAGGTAATGGAAGCAGCTGAAATAGACGGTGCGAACTACTGGCAACGTCTGAAAAATATCGTCATGCCATTATTAATGCCAGCTTTAACGATTAGCTTATTCTTAACGTTATCGTTTAGTTTCAAGATCTATGACGTCAACCTGTCTTTAACATCAGGAGGTCCAGCTAATTCGACTGAGCTATTAGCGATGCACATTTATAATGAGATCTTTGGCTATAACAACTATGGTTACGGACAGGCTAAGGCGATTATCTTCTTTATCGTCATTGCAGCCATTACATTAGTCCAAGTTTATATGACGAAGAAGAGAGAGGTTGAAATGTGATGCGTCTCTTTAAGAAGTATTTAAAAGAAATATTGTTAGTCGTAGGAGCTTTAGTGTTTTTATCTCCGGTTTATATTATGCTCGTTAACTCGTTTAAGAGCCGTTCTGAGCTGTATGAAAATGTATTAGCATTGCCGGAAACGTTAACGTTTGAACATTATATTCGTGCAATGGATCGGATGAACTTTGGGTTGGCGTTTTTCAACTCATTAGTCATTACGATTATATCGGTTGTCATCATCGTCATTTTATCCTCGATGACTGCGTGGATGCTTGTGCGTAAAGATAATACGTTAAGCCGTATTATTTTCATGACGTTTATTGCGACGATGTTAATCCCGTTCCAAACGATTATGATGCCGTTAATTCAGTTTATGGATCAAATCATGTCGACAACGGGATTACCGATGTTAAATACGCGTAGTGGTTTAATTTTCATGCACGTTGGATTTAACGCGAGTTTAGCTGTATTCTTATATCATGGATTTATTAAATCAATTCCAGTGTCATTAGAAGAGTCAGCTGAAATTGATGGAGCGAATAAGTTTACCGTGTTTTGGAAAATTATATTCCCTATATTAAAACCGATTACGGTAACAGTTATTATTTTAAATGTTATTCAAATTTGGAATGACTATTTACTGCCTTCATTAGTGTTAACGGATCAAAGCTTGCGTACGATTCCGCTTGCGACGTTCTACTTCTTCGGAGAGTTTACGATACAGTGGAACCAAGCGATGGCAGGTCTTGTGTTAACGATTATTCCGGTCGTGATCTTCTATGTGTTCGCACAGAAACACATTATTAGAGGAATTGGTGAAGGAGCGGTGAAGTAATATGGTGTGAGGTGAGACTATGAACGGGTTTAGTTTATCAGGATGGATTGTCATGTTATCACGTTGGGTTGCTAGGTTGGCACTAACGAATGTCAGTTGGTTTTTCCTTAACATTCCGACGTGGTTTGCGATCTATTCTTGGTATGTCAGTGACCATAAGTTTGCGATGATTCACTACGTCCTGTTCATAGTCGTCTTCACGTTTGTCTATTTCCCAACGACAAGGGCGATGTTTATGTCGCTTCGGCACTGGATGTTGGAACAAGATGAGAAAAATAAACAAACACACTATTTCAGAACGTTATTTCGACATTACAAAAGTTTTCTGAAGACGAATGTGTTGTTCACTGTTATATGGATGATATGGTTTGTAGACTTTTATATTTTAATCGATGTTTCACAGTTTATAGCTGTCGTCATGATCGTCATAGGTGTGCTATTGTTCGCTTTTCAAATGATCTTCTTCTGTATGGAAGCTCATATGGACATGACGATGAAAGATTTAATGAAGTATGCGGCCTTAACAACAGTAGGTAGCCCAGTATTAACGGTGTTTATTTTGTTTGTGACAGGCGCGTTATCGTATATTGCGCTATTTCAATTTACAGCATTGTTACCGTTTTTCTCTGGCGTCGGAATCGCTTATTTAGCGTTATTAATGTTTAATCATTGGACTGAGAGTGTCAAAAACAAAGCTGAAAAGAGGAAGTGAAGTTAATGGTGTCGATTAAAGATGTAGCAAAAAAAGCCGGTGTATCAGTCGGAGTTGTTTCTAAAGCACTAAACAACTACCCAGATGTTGGGGAGAAGACGAGACTGCGTGTGTTAGAAACAGCAAATGAGTTGGAGTATTCACCAAATCGTGTTGCTCGTATGCTTTCATCTAAGAAAAATTCAGCCATTAGCTTAATCTCCTCTGGTTTTGAAGAAAACGATCAGAAGGATAACAATTCATTTGAGTTATTTAAAGGGATCTACTTCGGCAGTCAGCAGCTTAACTTAGATTTTTCAATTTATTTTACCGATTCGTTTAAACAGGAAGAGCAAAGTTATGTTCAATTTTGTCGTGAGCGCAATATTGGTGGAGCGATTTTGCAAGGGATTCGGTTAGATGATCCATTTTTTAAAGAAATGGTCGATACCGAAGTGCCGTGTGTGTTAATCGATGTCTTAATGGATGAACCTCAACCTTGTGTAGGCAGTGTGACGATTCAAAACAGAGAAGCAACTAAGGCGCTCACGAACTATTTAATTGAAAAAGGTCATGAAGATATCGCAATTATGGCAGGGACGAAGGAAGCCTACGTCAATGAAGAGCGATTAAGTGGTGTAGAAGAGGCATTGCTTGAAAGTGGGTTAACGTTTGAAGACAGGCCGGTTTTTTATGCGGATTTCGATGATGGTGAGGCGTATGAGAAAGCGAAAACGTTTTTAGAAACTCATCGTCCAACCGCGTTCGTTTGTTTTAGTGATCTTATGGCTTATGGTGTCATGCGTGCAGCGCAAGATCTAGGCTTATCTGTGCCTGAAGATTTGTCGGTCGTCGGCTTTGACGATTCGATGATTGCAGGCATGACTTCGCCTGGCATAACGACAGTAGCGCAAGACTTCTTTGAAATGGGACGTCAAGCAGCACAGTTGTTGAATCGTATTGTTGATGGTGAGGCTGATGAAACGGAGATTTACTTAAATTATAAATTGTTAGAACGTGAGAGTGTTAAAGATATAACGAAACAGCAGTAGAAAGGAACATGAATCATGATCATGCCAAAAGCATTTATTTTTGATTTAGATGGTGTTATTACCGATACGGCTGAATTACATTATCAAGCGTGGAAAAGGTTAGCCGATTCTTTAGGAATTACGATTGACCGCGAGTTTAATGAAGAGTTAAAAGGTGTTGGGCGTATGGAGTCGTTAGAGAAAATTTTAGCGCTTGATTCTAATCAGAGTGACTTATCACTTGAGCGTAAAGAAGCATTAGCAACTGAAAAAAATGATCACTATGTCGACTTATTAGGCACGATAAGTGAAGACGATATTTTACCAGGCATTACAGATCTATTAGCAACGATTCGTCAGCAAGGGATTAAAGTAGGTTTAGGTTCAGCGAGTAAAAATGCAACGCACGTCTTAAAGGAACTTAAGCTCATTGATCAATTTGACTATATTGTCGATGCCGCACAAGTGTCGAAAGGTAAACCTGACCCTGAGACGTTTACGAATGCAGCAGATTATTTTGGTGTCGATTATGTCGAGTGCATCGGCATTGAAGATGCACCATCTGGCGTAACAGCCGTTAACAGCGCTGGAATGTTTTCGGTCGGTGTCGGAACAGCTGAGGCGTTATCGCACGCTGATTACCGCGTCGATGATACGACTGAACTTGATTTTGATGAGATTATTCAAGCATATCAGAGCTTCGGTGTGAGTGCGAAGGCGGAGTAATCAGGCGTTCGCCGGAATATGAGGTGGTTTCGCCGGAATATAGAGATTTTCGCCGAATTATTTAAGATTTCGCCGGAAAAATTTAATTTTCGCTGGAATATATGAAAAATCGCTGATAAAACATAATTTACCAATTTGCTTCAAAAGATGTCACGGAATTTTTATAGAGTGGGAGTGTCGATTTTGACTTGGCAGTTATCAAATACAGCTTTAGATGAACAGCAGCTTTTAGTTAACGAAAGTCTTATGTTCCTCGGTAATGGTTACTTAGGGGTAAGAGGAAATTTTGAAGAAGGCTATCGTGACGATTTTAAATCGATTCACGGAACGTACATTAATGCGTTTCATGAAGAGACAGATATTCAGTACGGGGAGAAGTTATTTGGTTTTCCTGACTTTCAACAAAAGTTAGCAAACGTGATCGATGCGCAACAAATTGATGTGTTAATCGATGGCGAGCGTTTTAGCTTATTTGAAGGGGAGGTCGTGAGCTTCGACCGTACGCTTCACATGGATCAAGGTTATTCTGTCCGCCACATTCATTGGCGTTCGCCGAATGGAAAAGAAGCAAAATTAACGTTCACGCGTGTCGTTTCATTTGTGACGAAAGAATTGTTCGCGATTAAAGTAGATGTTGAGCCGGTTTCTGACATAAAAGAAATTAAGCTCGTATCAAAAGTAAATGGCGATGTGACGAACTACGTTGAAAAAGGTGATCCGCGTTTGGCTTCTGGTCATGCGAAACTTATATACGCAGATCAGGCGGTGAATGAATCAGGTTTAACGCAAATAAAAGCACGTACTGAGCGTTCGAATTTAGAAGTAGCTTGCGTGACGCGTCATGAGCATGAAGGTGCGCACGACGTTGAGTGTGGCGATTATGACGTAACAGAGACGTTTACATTCAGTGGTGATGGGGCGTCTTTAATTAAGTATAACGTTTATACAGATACGCTTCGTCACGGTGATGATCTTTTACAAAAAGGAATCGACATTCAAAAAGGGATCGCTGATTTTGATACAATCTTATCTGAACAAAAAGGTTATTTAGACGAGTTTTGGCGTGTGTCTGACGTGGCGGTGTCAGGTGATGACAGTTTACAAGAAGGAATTCGTTTTAACTTGTATCACCTTCTGCAGTCAGTTGGAAAAGATTCAGTGAGTAACATTTCAGCAAAAGGTCTTTCAGGCGAAGGTTATGAGGGTCATTATTTCTGGGATACGGAAATTTATATTTTCCCAGTTTTCTTAATGACAAATCCTGAGATTGCAAAAGGCTTACTGTTACATCGTTACTCAACGCTAGATGCAGCAAGAGCGCGTGCGAAAGAAATGGGACATAAGCAAGGTGCATTGTTCCCGTGGCGTACGATTACAGGTCCTGAAAGCTCAGCGTTTTTCCCAGCAGGTACAGCGCAATATCACATTAGTGCTGACATTGCGTACAGCTTTATTCAGTACTACTTAGTGACGAAAGATGAGCAGTTCAAAGAAGATTATTTAGCAGAAGTGCTTATTGAAACAGCGAGACTATGGGCTGACACAGGCTTTATGAAAGATGGGAAGTTTTTAATTAATAACGTTACAGGCCCTGATGAGTATACGTGTATTGTTAATAATAACTATTACACGAACGCAATGGCGAAGTATAACATGGAGTGGGCTTATAAAATTTATCAAGACGTTCAAGGTGGCGGTCTAGTAGAGAAGCTAGGTGTGACTGATGAGGAAGCGGCGTTTTGGAATGAAGCGGCAGAGAACATGTTCTTGCCTTACAATGAGGAGCTTGGCATTAACGAGCAAGATGATACATTTTTAAACAAAGAAGTGTGGGACTTAGACAATACGTCTGAAGAAGAATACCCGCTACTATTAAATTACCACCCGCTAACGTTGTACCGTTATCAAGTGTGTAAGCAAGCCGATACCGTGCTCGCTCACTTTTTAGTAGAAGATGTGGCTGATGAAGAGACGATCCGCAAATCGTATGACTATTATGAGCGTGTGACAACACACGATTCGTCTTTATCTTACTGTGTGTTTAGCATTATGGCGTCAAAACTTGGACACGATGAAAAAGCGTATCATTATTTCAACGAAACCGCACGTTTAGATATTGATAATTTACACAAAAACACGAAAGACGGCTTGCATATGGCGAATATGGGCGGCACGTGGTTAGCGATGGTTTACGGTTTTGCCGGACTTCGTGTAAAAGAAGAAGGATTAACTTTTGCGCCAAGACAAGTAGCTGCTTGGGATGATTTTTCCTTTAGTTTACGCTTCCGTGGCCGTTTAATTAATGTTGAGCTAAAAGATGGACAAGTGGTTTACACGTTAGTTGAAGGTGAAGGCGTGACAATTGGCCATTACGATGAGCGAGTGCAGTTAACAGTAGATTCACCTGTTGCAAAATCACTTTAAGAGAGGTGTAGCATCATGCAGCGACCGAATATCGTTTTTATTATATCGCATGATACAGGGCGTTACTTAGGCACATACGGCCGAAATGTTGAAACGCCAGAAATTGATGAATTAGCTTCTGAAGGTATTCAGTTTAATAATTATTTTTGCTCACAGCCACAATGTAGTCCGAGCCGCGGCAGTATTATGACGGGCCGCTACGGGCACAATCACGGTATGATGGGGCTTGCGCATATGGGGCATTCGATTTATGAACAGTTGGAGACGATCCCATCTGAGTTGAACAAAATTGGCTACCGCACGTCGTTAATTGGCCTTTACCACGAGTCTGTAAACGATGAATTTGACCCGTACAAGTTAGGGTATCAACATTATCAACAAGTACCTGGCAACTGGGCAACTGATGTGACGGATCATTTCGTCGACTTTTTAAAAGAAGAAAATAAGCGCGATGACGACTCGCCATTCTACGTCTCACTTGGGTTTGAAGAGACGCACCGCCCGTTTGACGACTATGAGCCTGTTGACTTAGACGAAGTTGTTTTACCAGATTATTTACCAGATACAGAAGAAGTGCGTAAAGATTTTGCGCAGTTTTACCGTTCGGGTATGGATATGGATGATGCAGTTGGGCGTATTAAACGGGCTATTAAAGAACAAGGCTTTGACGATAATACAGTTATTATTTTCACGACAGACCACGGCATTGCCTTCCCACGTGCTAAAGGAACGCTTTATGACTCAGGGCTTGAGACAGCCTTTTTAATGAAGTTCCCTGAAGGCATGTACGAACAAGGCTATCAGTCAGATGCGTTATTATGTAACGTTGACTTAATGCCGACGATCTTTGATTTAGTCGATTGTAAAGTTCCTGAAGGCGTTGACGGTGTCAGCTTCTTGCCGTTAATTGAGGGCGAAGTGGAACAGACGCGTGATCACTTTTTTGCAGAAATGACGTGGCACGATAAGTATCACCCGATGCGCGGTGTCCGTACTGAGAAGTATAAATACATTCGTAACTTTGAAGACGGGCCTAAAGTTTATATGCCGTACGATTTGCATACGAGCTTAACGGGTGAAGTCGTGCGTGATGATTATTACGTGCCGAATGTTGATGAAGAGCTCTATGATCTAGAGGCTGACCCGGCTGAGTTGAATAATTTAGCTAGTGATGAAGCTTATCGTGAAGTGGTAGCTGACCTGCGTGCGAAAGTTGATCAATGGATGGAAGAAAGCGATGATCCATTGTTAAAAGGCCGCGTCCCAGGCTATGAAGCAGAAGAATGGGAAAGTGTTGATGACGATTACGAAAGTCGCAAAAAGTAATGAATAGAAGTGGGGGCGCTCGCGTTCGTCCCTGCTTTTATTTATGATATTATTTAGTGGGTTGGTTGTCGATTAGTGTCGTTTATCAGCGATTTTGTTGATATTCCGGCGAAAAATTCAATAATCCGGCGAAAATTAAATTTTTCCGGCGAAACAGGTGGGGATTCCGGCGAACGCCGAATTAGATTGTGTAGAAGTGAGGTGTTGGTGTGAGTGGAGAAAAATCTTGCTGCAGTGCAAAACGTGAACAAGTGAAGGTCGACTTTTCAACGGGTGAACGCCGCAATGCAGACATCTCGAAAAGTGAACATGACCTTGAAAAAGAGATGGTGTTTCTAAATGGAGGTCCATTTTTAATGGGCTCTGACGATCACGACATTAACCCTCATGATGGGGAAGGACCTGTTCGTGAAGTCGTTGTTGACCCGTTTTATATCGACAAAACAGTCGTGACGAATCGTGAATTTAAAGCTTTTATCGATGAGACAGGATATGTGACAGAAGCTGAGCAGTTTGGCTGGTCGTTCGTTTTTCATAAGTTTATCAAAGGGGAAAATGTACCTTTTGCTAGACAGCGCGTGCCGAATACGCCTTGGTGGGTTGTCGTTGAAAAAGCTTATTGGTACCAGCCTGAGGGACCATATTCGAATATCGATCAACGAATGAAGCACCCCGTTGTACACGTGTCATGGAATGATGCGGCCGCTTATTGTAAGTGGGCTGGAAAAAGATTGCCGACTGAAGCAGAATGGGAGTATGCTGCACGTGGTGGACTCGTGCAAAAGCGTTACCCGTGGGGAGATGAGTTGATACCTGGTGGCAGGCATATGTGTAACATTTGGCAAGGAGAATTCCCAACGCAGAACATTATGGAAGACGGGTATTTAGCGACAGCACCAGTCTATGCATATCAAAGCAATGGATTTGGACTTGATCAAATGGCAGGCAACGTATGGGAGTGGAGCGCGGATTCGTTTGTAATTGAGGGATCCCAGGTAGGTGAAGCAGATGCAAAAGCGATGAGAGGCGGGTCGTACTTATGCCACGACTCATACTGCAATCGCTACCGAGTGGCAGCACGTACTTCCAACACACCAGACAGCTCGTCAGGTAATATTGGCTTTCGATGTGTGAAAGATGTATAGAATCGATAGTGAAATCGCCTGATTATTTGAGAATCAGGCGATTTTTAAAATAATTAGGCGAAATTCTTGATATTCAGGCGAAATGAAAAATTTTTAGGCGAACGCCTAATTAACTAAGCGTTCGCCTAATTCCGCGATGTACAACACTATCAAAACGAAAAAAACCGCCCTCGAGGCGGTTTTTTCACTATTTAATTCGCTCTTCTGTTTCTGAATCGAAGAAGTGGACCTTGTTCATGTCGATTGCTAGTTTCACGCTGTCGCCTGCGTTCACTTGTGTACGTGCGTCAACGCGTGCAATGTATTCTTGCTCGCCTAGGCGCGAGTATAGGTAAGTTTCAGATCCCATTAGTTCAGCTACTTCGACGTTTGATTCGAATGCTGTACCTGGTGAGTTTTCGATAAAGACTGGCTCATCATGAATATCTTCAGGACGAACGCCCATCGCAACACCTTTTCCAACATAGCCTTGATCGCGTAAAATTTTCATGCGGCCTTCAGGGATTTCAAAAGTTGTATCGCCCACTTTAAATGCTCCATCTTCAATTGTTCCATTAAAGAAGTTCATTGCTGGTGAACCGATAAATCCTCCTACGAATACGTTGTTCGGATAATCAAATACTTCTTTCGGAGAACCAACTTGTTGAACAACGCCATCTTTCATAACGACTAGGCGTGTTGCCATCGTCATCGCTTCTGTTTGGTCGTGTGTCACGTAGATTGTTGTTGTTTGTAGACGTTGGTGAAGCTTTTGAATTTCTGTACGCATTTGAACACGTAGTTTCGCATCTAAGTTTGATAACGGTTCGTCCATTAAGAACACTTTTGCATCACGTACGATTGCGCGTCATAGTGCAACACGCTGACGCTGACCACCTGAAAGTGCTTTAGGCTTACGGTCTAAGTAGTCTTCTAAGCCAAGAATTTTAGCTGCTTCTTCTACTTTTTCTTTAATCACTTCTTTTTTAAACTTACGTAGCTTTAAGCCGAATGCGATGTTGTCATAAACCGACATGTGCGGGTATAGCGCGTAGTTTTGGAAAACCATTGCGATATCACGGTTTTTCGGTGGGACATCATTGACACGTCGATCGTCAATCATTAAGTCACCTGATGTAATGTCCTCTAACCCAGCGATCATACGTAGTGTCGTTGACTTACCGCAACCAGACGGGCCGACAAATACAACAAATTCTTTATCTCCAATATCTAAATCAAAATTTTTAACGGCGTGTACATCTTTTTCATAATACTTATTAATATTGTTTAGTTTTAACTCTGCCATTTCAACCATCCTTTCTACTAATCTTATTTTATAAAAAAGCGCTTTCAAAAACTATGGCAAAAGTGCACACATTTACTAGATTAACTATGTGCAATCTGCTATTGCTTTTTTGAAAGCCTTTACACATAATGAAAAGTAAATTCGAATATATGGGGTTGAGTTTATGGCAATCGTCTTAGGAATCGATGGTGGTGGAACAGGGACACAAGCGGTCGTTGCAGATCAACACGGAACGGTTTTCGCCGAAGTAACAGTAGGGCCGACAAATCCGAATGCGGTTAGTCGCGAGCAATTAAAAGAGACCGTATCACATATGTTTGATCAGTTAAAAAAGCAAAACGGCGAAGCTTTCGATCAAGTAGCGCTCGTGTTTGCGGGCATGTCAGGATCAGGTGATTCAGAAAAAAGTAAATTAGTAGAATCTGTGTTTGCTGAATAGGCGTATCATTGTCGCGAATGATGCAATTAATGCATTATATGCAGGGACTTATGGTGAGCCAGGGATCGTTCAAATCGCTGGGACAGGTTCGATTACATATGGCATTAACGAAGAAGGTAAGGCTTCGAGAATCGGTGGCTGAGGCTATCTTTTCGGTGATGAAGGAAGTGGTTATGCGATCGGTGAAGCGGCTTTAAGGAAAGTATTCCATACGCATGACAGGAAAGCTGATGCTTATAACTTAGTTGAAAAGGTTTCGGATTACTTTCAAGTTGATGTGGTACGATTTAGTTCCAGCCGTTTATGAATCTAGTAGTCCACGGGGAAAAATCGCATCACTTAGCCGTGTTGTTTTTGAGGCTTATGATGAGCAGGATCCCCATGCGATTGAAATTGTTGAACAAGCGGCTGATGATTTAGCTTTATCAATTAATACGATGTTAAATGAGCATTTTCAACAACATCAAACGGTCATCTTGGCAGGTTGCTTGTTTAAAAGAGAAGATGTCTTGCCTGAGTTGTTAAAAAGTCGAATTCCTTCAAGTAGTCAGTTAAAAGTGTTGAAACGTGAACCCGTGATGGGCGCGGTTGATGCAGGGTTAAAACAATTAGATGGTTAAACACCGCATCAGGTTTCTCTAGTAAAAAAGAACATCCCAGGAGAGATATTAAATGATTAAAGGAATATATGAATTTATAAGTGAAGAACAGTTAAAAAAGTATGCAGAACTTGCTGTACGAGCTGGTGTAAATCTACAAAAAGATCAATTATTGATTATTCATAGTGATATACAAAATGCAACATTTGCACGTCTGATCCAAACGGTAGCCTACGGGGCAGGAGCTTCAAATGTATTTATAGATTGGACAGATGAACAGTCTACCAAAGAATTTTACTTAAATGCAGCAGATAGTGCCATCGATTACTTTCCTGATTGGCAAGCTGCTCGTTTTAAGGAGTGGGCTGATGCAGGTGCTGCTTACATCCATATCATTTCTGAAAACTTAGGTGTCTTTGAGGAGGTTTCTACAGAAAGAGTTAATCGTTTTCAAAAAGCTTCCCGTACAAAATTGAGGGATTATCACGCGAAAATTAGGTCCCACGAGGTACGCTGGTGTCTTCTGGCTGTTCCATACGTTGAATGGGCAACTAAAGTTTTTCCAAACGTAAGTGAAGAAGAAGCTTTACAATCATTATGGAAATTAATTTTAAAAGGAGCTCGGGCAGATGGAGAGAATCCTATAAAAGATTGGGAGAGTCACAATAGAGCCTTCGAGTCTCGCAAGAAAATCTTAAACGAGAGCCAATTTGAAGCCCTGCATTTTACAAATAGCCGAGGAACTGATTTATTAGTTGGTCTACCTAAAAATCACCTCTATGTCGGTGGGGGTGTCATAGATAAAAATGGAATACCTTTCTTTCCGAACATTCCTACCGAAGAAATATTTACTGCTCCCCATAAAAATAAGGTGAATGGCAAATTGGTAGGTACTAAACCTCTAATTTATGGGGGAAGGGTCATCGATGAATTTGATCTAATTTTTAAAGATGGATGGATTACCGACTATTATGCCGCAAAGGGACAGGAGGTGTTACAAAATCTCATCGAAACAGACGAAGGTTCACATTATCTAGGTGAAATTGCCTTGGTCTCTAATAAATCTCCTCTTGCTCAGACAGATACTCTTTTTTACAATACCTTGTTGGACGAGAATACGTCCTGTCATATTGGAATCGGAAATGCATCTCCCTCCAATATTCATAATGGCATTGGCCAATCCCAGGAAGAGTTGCAGGCAGCGGGTCTGAATACTTCGCTTTTGTTAGTCAATGTGACGTTTGGCACCGAAGATATGAAAGTAGTGGGCATTGAAGAAGGTGGAACTGAAGTCCTACTAATGAAGGAAGGGGATTTCCAATTCTAAATCGTCTACAACTTAAAGACAGAGAAACTGATTTCTTGTGGTTTATACTTAGTGCTAACTCTAATTATAGTAAAAACAAACTGGGCAGCATTCCTGTAACAACTGAAGATTATGGATTATGTTTAGATATACGATAATTCGAAAGAGGTATGGAAGGATTGAAGTCGCAAAAATTATTGATGATTTCTCTGCATGAATAGTTGTATTTAAAAGTGAATGTCTTGTTCAACCAAAGGGGGGGCAAGAGTTTAATAAGGCGATCAAGAAAATTGGTCGTCTTTTTATTGATACAATTATTGGAATATTATGTTAACATCGGTGTAGAAGCTATTGAACTAACGAAGCAGGATAGCGTGATAAGGTTAAATGGTAATCTATGAAATAACATTGAGAGGTATCTATTATGGAAATTACATTGGAAAAATTACAGCCAGGTGATGCTAAAAAGCTGTATGAATTTGAAATTAAAAACAGAGATTATTTTGAAAAGATGGTACCAAGTCGTGGAGAGGACTATTATAATTATGAAACATTTAAAATAAGGCACGAAGACTTACTTGATGAACAAACTAATGGACAATCATATTATTATTTAGTTAAGGATGACAATGGTTTAATCCTTGGACGAATGAACTTAGTAGATATCGATAAATCCCGTAATTTAGGCTATATTGGTTATAGAGTGGGTGGAGCGTATACTGGAAAAGGAATTGCTAATAGAGCATTGAAGCTATTATTAGAAACTCTTAACAAGCAAGGTATTAAACAGATTTTAGCAAAGACAACAACTAACAATATACCGTCACAGAAAGTCTTGGAAAAAAACGGATTTAAACAAATATCAACAAGTGATGAAGAATTTATAATGAATGGAAATAGTGTGAAGTTTGTTTATTATAAGTGGACTATTTAAGACTTTTATCTTCAACTATAGGGGGGGCAATAATTGAAGAAGGAAATTATACTTTAGAAGAGAAAGGGTATTCATTAATTAGAAAAGGAATGACATCCCATGAAATATATATTGGACAGAAATTATGCATTTGAGCTTATTGAATGGGCATATAGCCAAAACCCAGGACCGTGGTTTAAACATTCGATTAATGTCGCAAAAGCGACTGAAAATATTTTAATTGAACTAAATAAAAATGGATATGATTTTGACGTTGGTTTAGGGTACAATGCCGCTCTCTTACACGATATAGGTAGGTATAAAGGATTTACCAAATCTGTTATTCATTCATTCGATGGCTACATTTATTTCAAGAAAATTGGCTTTACTGGTAATGCAATTGTTTGTGTTACTCATTCATTTCCTTGCATGAATGAACATATTGAAAAAGCAGCTGATTGGAGCCTTGTCCCTGAACATATGAAGTTAAAATTGGTTGAAATTCTTAATGAGAACAGTACATATGATATTTATAATAAAGTAATCACTTTGTGCGATGCTCTTGCTGATGCCGAGGGTTTTACTACACTTGAGAAAAGGTTAGTATCGGTTGGTTTACGACATGGAACAACTTTACACACTTCGCTACACTGGAAGGGATTTTACAAAATTAAAAATGAGTTAGAAGGACTGCTCAATAAAAGCATATACAAGCTTCTCCCAGGTGTAGAAGATTCAATATATACCAATATAGATCATTAATTATTTGAGCCAGTTTTTATTCGAAGATACATTATTTGATAAAGGGTGTGTAGATATTAAAGCGATTATTTTTGATTTTGATGGTACACTTGCTGATACTTTGCCAGTTTGTTTTTATGCATTTCAAGCTGTATTTAAGGACTTTGACAACAAAGAGGTTACTCCAGATGAGATAAAGGCTATGTTTGGTCCATCTGAAACTGGAATCATCAGAGAAAATCTTATGGATTCAAATCATGATAAAGCAATTGAATTATATTATGAGAAGTATAGTGAAAAACACCAAGAACTTGTCTTTGAGAATGAGAAGGTTAACGAATTACTTCTGTTTTTAAAAAGAGAAGGTTATAAATTGGGGATTGTAACAGGAAAAGCTAGCAGAAGTTTACATATCTCTTTAGATTGCCTTAATATGAAAGACTTATTTGATGTAATAATCACTGGTGATGATGTTTCTATACCAAAACCTCATCCAGAAGGGTTGAACAAGGCATTGGCACAGCTTAACATAAAGAACACTGATGCTATTTTTTTAGGAGATAGTGACGCTGACATTTTGGCTGGTAAAAAAGCCAACGTACATACTATCGGAGTACAGTGGTTACCAAATTATCAGGCATTAGAGTTTGGTGTTCAACCAGATCAAATGTTAAGCAACATAAATGAATTCATACAAGCACTAAAATAAATTATAGGTGTGAACAACAGTAAAGGTATGTAAACAAATTAGTCTTATTCAAGTAACGGGGGGCGTTTGTTTATTAAGAATGATCGCTTTTGAACAAACGAAACAGTTTACTTCTATAACCTTTTTTATCGAGAAATTAATGGGGGAGTGTACATGGATGGAAAAGTAGTATGGAACAATGAAGAATTATATGGTTACGAGTACCTTAAATTAGGTAGTACACCCGAAAAACTCGTTGTTCAAAGTACGGTATTTTATGTAGATAACAGCTATGCTCATTATTTAAATTATAATGTTGAATTAAATGAGCATTGGCTTACTAAGAAGTTTAGTATTAATGTTGAAAACACTGGTAGTTTAGAATTACATACTGACGGAGAGGGAAACTGGTTTAATAATGGTGGGGAAATAATTGACAAGCTTGAGGGTGCTATTGACATAGATATTTCAGCTACTCCTTTTTCCAACACTTTGCCTATTAATAGAATAAATTGGAGTATTAATCAAATAGAACACTTTCATATGGTTTATATATCAACTCCTTCTTTAGAAACAAAAAAGGTACCCCAGTCTTATCAATATATTCGTAAGGAAGGTGAATTAAGGTACTTCAAATACCGTTGTTATGATTATGAGACAATCATATGTGTTGATTCAAATGGGTTAGTTGTTGATTATCCAAATACATTTAGTAGGGTTCTATAATGATTAATATGTGACTCTATTCATTTAAATTAACGGTGCGATTGATCAATAAAAGCTATCCATTTTGAGTTAACGGGGAAGGATGTTTTAAAGAAAGGTAACATAATACTTTATTGGGGAGGGAGCAGATGAGAAGATTATTAAAATATTTAGGATGGTCATGTGGTTTGATTTTAGTGTTGTATATTGGTAGTTTAATTCAATTAGAGTTAATGGAGCATAACAAATAAGTAGTATTTTCTTGTTGAGCGAAATTTATAAAATGCATGGAGTTGAATATAGAATATTAAGAACATACATTCATCGTGTTAATATGTAAAAAATGTAAGGAGAGAATACAGTCTTATGAAAACAGTTAATCACATAAAGTTAGAACATTTCTCAGATGAGTATTTAGATGACTTGAAGTCTTTTGAACTTCCTGAAGAGCAAGCACAATTCACTGCTTTACCGAGCAAATATTTCGAGGTCACAGAAGGACAATATAGAATTGTTGTAGTAAGCGAAAATGAACCTATAGGCTTCTTTTTATTACATTCAACAGAACGTGTAAAAGAGTATTCAGATAACCCAAATGCAATGTTGTTAACTTCATTATCTATTAATCAAACGAAGCAAGGAAAAGGATATGCTAAACAGGCTATGTTCTTATTAAATGATTTTGTTAAATCTGAATTTCCTAACTGTAACGAAATTATATTGGCTGTTAATCATAAAAACATTCCTGCTCAGAAACTGTACTCTACAATAGGTTATAGGGATACGGGCAGGAGGAAAATGGGTCCTATTGGTGAACAGTTTATAATGAGTTTATCGTTATACATAAATGGTAAGTAGCAATCTAATAGAGGTGAGAAATCATGGAGCAATTGCTAACAGAAATAAAATCACTTAGTGAAAGAGAACCAAAAACGTTAGAACAAATGGCACTAAAGTTAACTGAAGAAGTTGGTGAAACTTCTCAAGCTGTATTATCTTATCTTAAAGCAAGTGGGAGTGACTATAAGCAGTTAGGAATCGATGATGTAAAAGAGGAATGTATCGATGTTGTTTTGGTCGCCTTAGCTATGTATTATAAGTTATCTGAGAATGAAGAAGAGTTCGGAAAGTTAGTTAGTGAAAAGTTGAATAAGTGGGAAAGTAAAATTAGTTACAAATAATAATAACGTTGTAAACTAAACTTACACTAACTTGAGCAATAGTAGATTAAGTAAATCAGCGTAAATCAACTATTTGGAGCGAAATAGTTGAAGAAGGGAAAAGAGGGAAAATGGAGAAACACACAGTGGATAAGAAACAATTACTAAAAATAGTTATTCAAAAGTGTTTATTATACTATTCACTATTGGGGTTAGTGATAGGGGTAGGACTATTTTTTTATTCTTTCTTTAATGAGAACCTTACTTTTCAAGCAGGACAAAATGAGATTAGGGGAATCAAATCAGGGTTAATTGCAATTCCATTTACTCCATTAGTAATGAGCATTGTTGGATTAGCGCATGGGATAATGATGTGGTTTCCCATTATTTATTTTCTAAAAAAAGTACTGAGGAAGTGATGGCCTCTTACTGAACTAAACTAACGTAGACGTTAATCCAAAAAGGGTTAACGCTTTTTTGTCGAAGTTATTGTAGTAACTATAAAGTTTGTTAAATGAACAACTTATTTGGAGGAGTTAAATTGAAATACCTTTTTAAGTATAATCTGTTGTTCATCGAGCCATGCCTTAGACATGTGAAGCACTCCTTTAAGTAAAGTTTTCTGAAAGTTTTTGTGTCTCTATTATAATATGAATTCGAATATGTTAAAACAATATTACGGATTTTATTAAAGTTTCTTAAAATAAAAGTTAACATATAAAGGAGAGCTCTGTATGTTCTCAATCAATCACGTTAATTTATACTTAGAAGATGGGGTCATTGTTGACGGCGCGATTACAGTAGAAGACGGGCGCATTGCCGAAATTCATCACGAGCCATTGGAAGGTGAAAGGGCAGTCGACGGAAAAGGCTTTAACCTTGTCCCAGGTTTCATTGACACACATATCCACGGTGCTTCTGGGGTTGATGTAATGGATGGAACAGAAGAAGCTTTAGATCAAATCGCAGAAACTTTGCCAAAAGAGGGGACAACATCGTTTTTAGCAACGACTTTAACGAGTCCGCTAGATGAATTGGACCAAGTCGTCAGCACGATTGCTCAATATTCATCGAAACGAGGGCAAGCTGAAGTTCTCGGCGCTCATGTAGAAGGCCCTTTTATTGAAAAATCAAAAGCAGGCGCACAACCGCCAGACTGTATTATTGAGCCAGACCTCACCGTTGCGAAACGTTGGGTTGAAACTGGTGCTGTTAAAGCGATGACGTTAGCGCCAGAATTAGAAGCTGCTAGTCCGTTAATCCGTTATTTAGATGAACACGGAGTGATCGCATCTGCAGGCCATACCGATGCCAGTTTCCAACATATTGAACAAGCTTGTCGTGAGGGGCTGAAACAGTTAACTCATTTGTGCAATGCGATGAATGGCGTGCATCACCGTGAAGTTGGTGCTGTTGGAGCGGCCATGTTAATGGATGAGTTGAAAAGTGAATTAATCGTCGATGGCATTCACGTCTCTGATGATATGGTTAAAATTTTGTATAAGACGTTAGGTCCTGACAAAATATTGATGATTACCGATGCGATGCGTGCAAAAGGCTTGAACGATGGCACATACAGGTTAGGCAGTCATACTGTAACAGTTGAGGGTGAGAGCGCGACTTTGACTGATGGAACACTTGCGGGTAGTGTTCTAATGATGGATCAGGCGGTTAGACGCATGATTGAACTTTGTGAAGCTAGTTTTCACGATGTCATTAAGATGACGGCTGAAAATCCAGCTAAACAGTATGGAGTGTGGGATCTGAAAGGCAGCATTACAGTCGGAAAGGATGCTGACTTTTTGTTAGTTGATGATCAATTTAATATTCATTCAACGTATTGCAAAGGAGTCATCAGTTATGAGGCACATAAAAGCTAATCGTTATGACGACTTTAGTCTAACAGCAGCAGAATTAATAATGAATCAGCTGAAAAAAAAGCCTAATTCAACGTTAGGCTTAGCGACTGGCAGCACACCAAAAGGGATGTATGAGCAGTTAATCAAACGTTTGATTGATTTGTCAAAGGCTGTGACGTTTAATCTAGATGAGTATGTTGGAATTGCTTCTGATCATCCGCAAAGTTACCGTAGTTTTATGGAAGACAATTTATTTCAACATATTCGAGTTGGCCAAACATTGATTCCAGACGGTGAAGCGGCTAATTTGACTTTAGAGTGTGAGCGGTATGAACAACTGATTAAACAGCATGGTGGAATTGATTTACAAGTACTCGGCTTAGGGCATAATGGTCATATCGGCTTTAATGAACCTGGCACCCCTTTTTCTTCGCGCACCCACGTTGTTGATTTAGCCGAGACGACTCGAAAAGCTAACGCTCGATTTTTTAACAGTTTAGATGAAGTGCCGAAAAAGGCGATCACAATGGGGATTGAAACGATTATGGAAGCGGAGCAAATTATTTTGCTCGTATACGGCGAAGATAAACAAGAAGCGGTCAGTCGAATGTTACAAGGCGAAGTCGATGAGCAATTCCCAGCGAGCATTTTGCATGAACATTCGAATGTGACATTGCTGTCAGGCGGTGTGAAGGTGTTGAATTGAAATCAGTTCGGTGGTGAGCGCTGATAAATTGGTCTGAGCGCTGATAAAAGTGGGCGAGCGCTGATAAAACTTGGTTGAGCGCCGATAAAATTTTACGAGCGCTGATAAAAATAGCGTGAATGCCGATAAATTATCACGAGCGCCGATAAAAGTGGGCGAACGCTGATAAAATTTACCGCAAAAAAATCGGTGCGAGCGCCAAATCAGTATTACAAAGTATGGACGCTCAAAAGTGGCTGACCTTTCAGACATCACGCTTCATACTTCAGCAGCGCGTGAAGCGACATTTAGAAGTGGTGCGACATCATCACGAATTGCGCAATTACATATTATAGATATGCTTTTCATGTGTTTAGCATCGGTTCAATACGAACAAGCCGTCGACTATATCGACCAGACAAGAGAAGCGATTTCATATATTCGAGATGATTAATTCCCTTGGAGTTGCCCAAGGGAATTTTTACGTTAAATATTTAATACAGACGTAGGCTTTTAACGCATCTTCAAACTGACGCACGTCAAGCCCCGTTAGCTCGTAAAATTTTTCAATCCGTTTTTGCACGGTGTTACGATGCATATACAGTTCTTTTGCTACAACCGAAATATTCACTTGATGTTCAACCGTTGCTACAATCGTCTTCAGTAGTTCTGAATCATTGATAGCTTCTTTTAAAACCGTATTCACAAAATAGCTGCGGTCATCCTCGCTTAAGCTTTCGATCATTGTTGGGATGAGCGCTTCACTTTGTGTTAAAACACGTTGATGAGACGACTTCAATAACTTTTCCGCAACTTCAATGCTCCAGTTGTAAAGTTTAGGCAAAAGTTCGATCTCTTCGTAAATTTCGGTTTGAAAGATCGAGAGCTTTACTTCTAAATCGTTCGACAAAATATCAATCACTTCATGGAACTGCAGAGATTCCTCATCCATTTTTAGAGACTCCAACACAATCGCTGAATTACTATTTTGCCAAATGAAGATGAGTTTTTTACCGAGCACATCCTCTAACGTACTTTCCAATAGTGACTGTTCAAAAGTCGATTGGACGTATAAAGCGACAACACGAAAAGCCTCTAGTTGTTGTGGTGGTTCACTCGTTTGTCCCGTTAAAAAGTGAATCCAACCTTGTTCTTTTTGCGAAGTTACTTGGTTCGGTAACAATGTTTGAAGAAGCGTCAGCGATTCTTCAGATAAGTCATCTTTTGGAATGCCGTACAACGTTTCGCTAACAATAAATGTGATATAGTCGTCAGTCGGTTGATCCAATTGAGTCATGCTTGGATATAATGTTTTCAGCTGTTCGATCATTAACGTCACTCCAACTGTTATGTTAACCGTATTATAGCATGAATGGTGTAGGTACTGGCGAGCAATTATTTGGCGTTCCCGGAATTAATTTGGCGCTCGCGAAAGTTATTTTGGCGCTCGCAAAAATAAATTGGCACTCACGAGATTCATTTGGCGCTCACGATAAAATATCAGCGCTCACGATAAAATATCAGCGCTCAGCAAAATTTATCGGCGCTCACGATAAAATATCAGCGCTCAGCAAAATTTATCAGCGCTCACACTTTAAAATACAAAATACAACCCAACCATAATCACATAAGCAATCCCCCACAGTGTCAGTGCGAATGGCAAGTTACTTTTCGGGCCGATCGCGATTGGGTTGCTTTGTGCTAAGCCGGACATGAGCAAGTTCAGTCCTGAAAATGGTGATGAGATCACGGATACCATCCAGGCTGATAGTAAGCCGAAGCTTAATAAAAAGTGATCATCGATGAAAATCGGTGATGAGCTCAGTGTAATTGCTAGTGCAGTCATCGTAATAATTGGATGCACCCCAACGAATGAAAGCAGATTAACGACAACTAATAAGACAGGTATTAAAACAAGAATGTGTGAGATGCCGAATACGTCGATAAAATAAATAATCCAATCACTAGCACCTGCGCTTAAAATGGCAGCACCGAAAGCCCCCGCTGCGATAAATAACGACAGCTCATTACCCATAGCTGGCAGCCGTTCTTGTGTGAAGTTGAAAAAGCTTCGTCCAAGCTCTTTTGGCGACTGGTAAACAAGTCCCCAGCCAATCGACAGAACAATAGCAATGAGCGGAATAATCGTTAAAACAGAAAGGTTAACAAAATATTCGATGACCATAATTGCTGCGGTCATCACGATAATAATGACGAGTAATTCGAGTAACTTTTTCTTCGCTTGATCGATTGAGACATTCGACTCCACTTCCTCATCAGTCGGAATTACAGCATCATGTTTTGATTCAAAAAAACTACCTAACACAATACCAATGATTGCCATTGAAATACCTAACGGGAAAAGTTGAATCCATTCAACGTCAAAGTAAGAAATAATTAAAGCAACAGAAATGAAATAGGGCGACCACATGAAGGCCATCGCAAAACCGCGTCCTAAAGCACGCGTTCTTAACATACGATACGGTTTGTACGATTCAGTGTCCGTCAGTTGAAATAAAATCGGGACAGTCCCTAAATTCATAACTGATCCGACACCCATTAAAGCCGTTTTAACGTAAATATAGAGTTGCTTAGTCGTTTTAATATAGTAATTAAATACCGTTTCTAAATAGAGTAAGTAATTCCCTTGGTAAATAGGAATTGATATGAGCGGGACGAAAATAAAAATCGCTAAAACGGAAACGTTCGTATTCAGTCCGTGAAACATTCCCCATAGCCCTTCACCTTGAATGAAAAATATAAAAGATAAACCGAGTAGTGAGCTAATTAAAATCATCGGGACTTTTTTTAAATATGGAATAAAAGAAATAATCGTAATAAGTGCAAATAAACTCACTAAGATTGGAAGTATGTCATGGTCGACGAATTGTGATACTAAATAAGTCGTCCCCATTAAAAGTGTCACTAGTGGTCTAATGATGATCGGTTTCAAAATGTAGCTCCTTCCTAATGATGAGACTGTCTATATTTTAGCATAGAAAAGCCAGTTCATTAATGAATTGAACTGGCTTAAATGTTGCTATCCACCGAAAAAGAAGTCAAATACGTTACTCGCTGTTGAAGTATTTGAATTATAAAACTCAGAGTAGCCACAATTATTACAAAATACGACGATGAACTTATTGTGTTGGACGTCGAACATTTTTGAAAAACCTGTTCCTGTCATTGCGACTTCTTTTTGATCGGCATCGCGACTGCCGCATTTAATACAACCTTTTTGTTCCATGGACATACTCCCCTTTCTCCTGCTCTATTTATAGAAATACCTTAAAATTCCTTGTCGAAATTCCAAGTCAAATGTCTATCTTTTGTAAGCGTTTTCTATTAGACTAAGCATTGTAGCAACATTTGAGAGGTATAGGAGGCATATTATGGTAGAACAACGTAGAGTTATTTTAGATTGTGATCCTGGTCATGATGATGCAATTTCGATGATTTTAGCGCATGCGAATGACAAAATAAAAATAGAAGCTGTTACGACGGTGGCAGGGAATGTTGAAGTGGATAAAACGACTTTAAATGCAAGACGTGTTTGTGACATTATTGGACTAGATGTTCCAGTTGCACAAGGTTCAAATCGCCCGATGGTTCGTGAAACACAAATTGCTGAATCGATTCATGGTGACTCGGGATTAGACGGGCCTAATTTACCTGATGTACCGAATACACCTGTCGTGGAACAACACGCCGTTGATTTAATTATTGAAAAAGTGATGGCATCAGATGGCGATATTACATTAGTGCCAACAGGGCCTTTAACGAATATTGCGATGGCGATGGTAAAAGAACCGAAAATTGTTCCGAAAATTCAAGAAATCGTGCTAATGGGTGGAGGAACGTTTGGAAATTGGACGCCAGCAGCTGAATTTAATATTTGGGTTGATGCTGAAGCGGCAAAAGTCGTCTACGAAAGTGGTGTGCCAATTGCGATGTTCGGTTTAGATGTGACGCATGAAGCACAAGCGACAGATGAAACGATTGATCGTTTTGCAGCAATTGATAACCCTGTATCTGAATTCGTTGTTGAACTGCTTCGTTTCTTTAAAAAGACATATAAAGAAGTGTTCGGATTCGATGGAGCACCGATTCATGATGCTTGTACAGTCGCGTACTTAATTGACCCATCGATTTTTGATACGGTTGATGTCCGTGTCGATATTGAAACGAAAGGTGAGTTTGCTTACGGTATGACGTGTGTGGACTTACTTGCTGTAACAGATCGTGAGCCAAATGTGAAATTTGCACGAGACTTAAACCAAGAAAAGTTCTGGGGTCTACTATCAGACGCCTTAGCGACATATAGCTAATAATAAAGCGGGCCAATATCGGTTCGCTTTTTAAATGGTAAGTAACTGCTAAAGGCGGGGATAACTAATTTTTTAAAACCCCAATGATTTTTAGTCCGCCTTGCTTTACAATGGAAGTATTCAACACGTTAATTTATTGAAAGGGGATGTTGAAGTGCCGAAGGGGGAGAAGCGGACGGATTGGCGTTTTCGGATTGCGCACCGAGAAGCGTTAATTGGTTGTGCGTTAGCGGTTTTTAACATCATTTGGTGGTATGGATTCGCCTACACATTAGGGTCTAAACCACCTGAAGATTATACATATATATTCGGTTTTCCAGCATGGTTCTTTTGGAGCTGTATTATGGGCTTCATCGTTATGGTATTTCTCGTCTATTTAGTCGTGAAATTTGTGTTAAAAGAAGTACCATTTGACGAAGAGGGGAGTGACGAGCGGTGAATTGGGAAGTGTTAGTTCCTCTCTTAGCATTATTGTTTGTAATTTTTTTAATCGGAATCTGGTCAAATAGAAAAATGAAGCAGTCGTCTTCGTTTTTGAGTGACTATTTCTTAGGAAGTCGTGAGCTCGGTGGACTCGTCTTAGCGATGACGATGGCTGCGACTTACGGCAGTGCATCAAGTTTTCTTGGTGGGCCGGGTGCAGCCTACACGATCGGGTTAGGTTGGGTGTTACTTGCGATGACACAAGTGGCAACTGGTTATTTCGTGCTGCTCGTTTTAGGTAAGAAATTTGCCATTGTGACGAGAAAATTTAAAGCCGTAACGTTAATCGATTTTTTGAAAGAACGTTACCAAAGTAAATCAGTCGTATTAATTTCAGCGTTTAGTATTGTCGTCTTCTTATTTGCTGCAATGGCGGCACAGTGGATCGGCGGTGCTTACTTAATTCAAACGGTAACAGGTTTGTCTTATTTAGGAGCATTGTTTTTATTTGCTGTTGCTGTGTTATTATACGTCATTATCGGTGGGTTCCGCGCGGTTGCCGTCACAGATGCAACGCAAGGGATTATCATGTTTGTCGGAACACTTGTGTTATTAATTGGTGTTGTGATCGCAGGTGGTGGGATCGATCAAATTATGACCGATTTAGTGACTGAAAACCCGAACTTAGTAACACCGTACGGGCATGATGGGCAATTAACGGCTGCATATGTCACATCGTTTTGGATTTTAGTCGGTGTAGGTGTCGTTGGTCTTCCACAAGTAGCGGTACGTGCGATGTCTTATCGTGACGCTCGCTCAATGCATCGTGCTCTTATGATTGGAACCATTGTTGTCGGATTCATTATGTTGAACATGCACTTAATTGGTGTTTTCGCTAGACCCGTTTTGCCTGGAATTGAAGTAGCTGATCAAGTGATTCCGCTCATTGCCATGGAGACGCTACCGCCTTGGGTGGCGGGGATCGTACTCGCAGCACCACTTGCGGCGATGATGTCGACGGTCGATTCATTGTTGTTACTCGTCAGTTCATCTGTCGTAAAAGATGTTTACATTAACTATTTCAAACCTGATGCTAATCGTGCTCATGTGAAAAGGGTGAGCATTGGCTTTACGGCCATTTTAGGTGTTATAGTATTTTTACTATCGATTAATCCACCTGAACTATTAATCTATTTAAATTTATTTGCGTTTGGTGGTTTAGAAGCGGCATTTATCTGGCCGATTGTACTCGGACTTTATTGGAAATATGCCAATAAACACGGTGCGATTGCTTCGATGGTTGTCGGGATTGGTTCGTATATCGCAATCCATCAGTACAATGATACGTACGGTAATTTATTTGGTGTCCATGCTGTTACGATCCCAGTATTTTTATCATTAATCGCATTTATTACGTTTAGTTTAATATTTAAAAAAGAGCCTTACCAATTTTAAGGAGGAGTTAAATTATGAACAAAATTCCTAACGATTTAGTCGCGACATTTTCAATTGTTGGTAGAGACCCAGAAACTGGAGAGCTTGGTATTGCCGTACAGTCTAAGTTTTTAGGTGTTGGTGCTGTTGTACCGTGGGCTGAAGCTGGTGTAGGAGCGGTTGCTACACAATCGATGGCCAATACGTCTTATGGCCCTGAAGGTTTACGGTTGTTGAAAGAAGGTAAGTCAGCTCAAGAAGTGATGGACATATTAGTGGGAAAAGATCCGGACAAAGCGATGCGTCAAGCTGGAATCGTTGATGCAAATGGTGGCGTGGCCACGTTCACTGGTGACGGTTGTTATGACTGGGCTGGTGGAAAAACAGGAGAAAACTATGCCGCACAAGGTAATATCCTTGTAAGTGAAGAGACCGCTAACGCAATGGCAAAAGGTTTTGAAGAGAAAGCTGGTGAGCCACTAGCAGAAAAACTTCTCCACGCCTTAAAAGAAGGACAAAAAGCTGGTGGTGATTCACGTGGTATGCAGTCAGCTGCTCTGTTTATCGTTAAAGAAAAAGGCGGTTACGCTGGCTTAAATGATCGAATGGTTGATTTAAGAGTTGATGATCATGAAACGCCAATTCATGAACTAGAGCGAATTTATCGTTTACATCAATTGTACTTCACTCGTCCGAAATCGGAAGATATTTTGGACATTGATACAGAAAAACGTGAAAAACTCGTTCGTCGCTTCACACAATTAGGCTATTTACACGATGCGACAGATGTTACCGATGAAACGTTTTATAAAGCATTAAGAAGTTATATCCACTCGGAAAACTTTGAAGAACGAGAGCAAGAACAAGGGAAAATAGACTATAAGTTATATCAATTCATTTTAATGGAACAATAGAGTGATGAAGTGCCTATGTCTTGCGCGTAGGCACTTTATAGCTTTTTATGTAAAATGAAGTCAGGAAATTTCCCGGGAAATTTACATATAATTGTCGGTGAGTGTCATATAAGTGAGTTAAGGAGGAGCATTATGTCATCAGGAACAGTAACAGTGATCGGTAGTATTAATATGGATTTAGTGACAGAAGCAGAACAGTTTCCGAATAAAGGTGAAACGCTCTTAGGGAAATCTTTTTCAACGATCCCAGGTGGAAAAGGAGCTAATCAGGCCGTTGCTTCAAGTAAGCTTGGTGCGAATGTGAATTTAATTGGTTGTGTTGGAAATGATGCTTTTGCTAAAACGTTAAATCACCATTTTGAAACTCAAGGTATCAATACAAATTATATTGAAGAAGCCCCAGGCGAACCAACGGGTGTTGCGTCGATTACGATTGCGGAGAATGATAATCATATTATCGTTGTTCCTGGTGCTAATCATGCAGTTACGCCACAGTTAGTCGAGAAATATGAGCCTATCATTGCAGAAAGTGAGACGATTTTACTTCAGTTTGAAATTCCGATTGAATCCGTTGAAAAAGCGGTAGAGTTGGCGAATAAGCATGGTGTTCGTGTGATTTTAAACCCTGCGCCTGTTCAGCCGATCTCAATTTCTGTTATGGCTTCTGTCGATTATATTACACCGAATGAGCATGAGTTAGCGGTGCTTTTAGATGATGAAGAGAAGAAGGCGTTTTATGAACAAAATCGCGAAAAGTTCGTAATCACTCACGGGTCAAAAGGTGTCGAGTATTTTGAGCATGGCCAGTCTCACCTAGTCCCTGGTTTTTCTGTAGATGTCGTCGATACGACGGGTGCAGGCGATTCATTTAATGGCGCGTTGGCCGTTGCGTTAACGCGAGGTGATTCGTTAGCTGAAGGTTGTTTGTTCGGAAATGCAGTTGGGGCACTGTCGGTTAGTAAACTAGGCGCACAGTCTGGTATGCCGACGAAAGAAGAAGTCGAGGAGTTTATTCAAACTAGAAACGTCTAAAGGGACAAATTACCAACAGTTATGATATGCTTCTTAAGTTAGAAAAATTTTATGTAAACCGAAAAGAGTGGCAAGTCATTTGAAAAAGTGATACGCAAAGTTACGGACCTAAGGCAGTTGCTATGGTGGCCGTGCCGCCGGGTAACTACAAACGGTTTACCTCTAAATCCATGATTATAAGGAGGTTTAAGTTTGGAAACAGTTAAAAATGATTTAAGTGTGTTGGAAGCGTTTCAAAAAGTTGCACCATTATTGAACCCTTTAATACAAGAGGATGTAACAGTAGGAATCTATGATACTGAAAGACTATTATTAAACATTCCAGGTGAGACTTTTCAGTTACCAGTACAACAAGGTGACCCGTTACAAGAAGGGGATATTATTACAAAAGCGATCAATGAAGGTCAGCAACAGACGATGAGAGTACCTAAAGAAGTCTTTGGTGTACCTGTAATTGCTAGAGCAATTCCGCTGAGAAATGATGATGGTGAAATCATTGGTGGCGTCGGTATTGGAACAAGTATAGAAAGAGCAGAAGTGCTCTCAGAAGTTAGTAATAAACTATATGAAACGTTTGAAAACATAACTTCAGTAATTGAAGAAGTGACATCAACAAGTGATGAGTTATCTCGAAACTTGGAAGAAACGAAAGAGCAGTTTGGTTCTATGAATAATAACATAAAGAGTATAGACGAATTTTCAGAAGACGTAACTAAGATTTCTGATCAAAGCAATATTCTAGGACTAAATGCTTCAATTGAAGCTGCTAGAGCTGGAGAGTATGGAAAAGGATTTTCAGTTGTAGCTGATGAAGTTAGAAAGTTAGCAAGTGAATCTAAGAAATCTTCAGAAGAAATAAGTGATATTACTTCAGCATTGGTTGAGAATGTACAGAATTTCGAGCAAATGGTTCAAAACGTCAACCAACAATCAGCTGAACAGTCAGATGCTATGGAAAGCATGTCACAAGCCGTTCAAGACGTTTTAGAAGATGTAGAGAAATTAAGTAACTTAATCGATGACAACTTACAGAGATAGCACTGGAGGAATAAATATATGACACATTTTAGTTTTGATCAATTATCAAAACAGGCAATCGGAGGAAAGTGGAGAGAGGGCCAGGGTTCAATCGAAATGAATAACCTAAATCCTTATAGTGAAGAAGTCATTGCTACAATGACAAGCGCTTCTAAGGATGATTTGGATCAAGCATATGAAAGTGCAAATGAAGTACAGCAAGATTGGATTAATATAAATCCATATGAACGTCGAGACTTACTTTTACAAGCAGCGAAAGTTGTAGAGGAAAATCATGATGAAATTACAGAACTAATCATTGAAGAGTTAGGTGGAACAAGGTTAAAAGCTGGCTTTGAAATTGGTTTAGTTACTAATATTATTAAGGAAGCATCTACATATCCGTTAAGAATGACAGGTGAGATTTTGCCATCCCCTGTAGATGGTAAAGAAAATCGAGTTTATCAGGAACCAGTAGGTGTAGTTGGGGTTATTAGTCCATTTAACTTCCCATTTTATTTATCAATGAAATCTGTTGCAACAGCAGTTGGAGCTGGTAACGGAGTGGTCATTAAACCGCACGAAGATACGCCAGTAACAGGTGGTACATTATTAGTTAAGATTTTTGAATTAGCTGGTTTACCAAAAGGATTAGTAAACTCTGTCATAACTGAGATCTCAGAAATTGGCGATCGTTTCGTAGAGCACCCATTAAACAAAGTCGTTTCATTTACAGGCTCTACAGTAGTTGGTAGAAAGATTGGAGAAGTCGCGGGTAGAAATCTAAAAAAAGCTTCTCTTGAATTAGGTGGCAATAGTGCGTTAATTATTTTAGATGACGCAGATATTGATTATGCTGTAAGTGCTGCTGTATTTAGTCGTTTTACACACCAAGGACAAATTTGTATGTCAGCTAATAGAGTTTTAGTTCATGAAAGTGTGAAAGACGAGTTCTTACAAAAGTATAAAAATAAAGTAGAGTCGTTAAAAGTTGGTGACCCTCGAGAAGAGGATACCATTATCGGCCCACTAATTAATAAACGACAAGTTGAAACATTAGAAAATACAATTGAGAAAAGTATTGAAGAAGGTGCAGTACCATTAGTTCGTGGTGAAGTGAAAGGTAATGTTGTGACACCGACTATTTTAACAGACGTTTCACCAAATATGAGTGTAGCTAACGAAGAAATGTTTGGCCCAGCGGTAGCCGTTACTACGTTTGAATCTGATGAAGAAGCTATAGAGATTGCTAATGCCTCTGATTTCGGTTTAAGTGGAGCTGTTCATACTGCTAACACTGAGCGTGGTGCAGAATTAGGTAAGCGTATAGAGACAGGCATGATTCACGTGAATGATGGCACAATTAATGATGAACCCATTGTAGCCTTTGGCGGTGAAAAAATGTCTGGAGTCGGTCGATTGAACGGTAGTGAGAGTTTAGAAGCATTTACAACTAAGAAATGGATTTCCATTCAACATAAAAAACGTCAATTCCCTTACTCTTAAAGAAAAGCCTCGGTCTTCGAGGCTTTTTTCTATAGATTAAGTTTAGTATGATAGGGTTGTTGGTGGATTTAATAGAGATCACATTTAAAACAAGCATATTGCGTTATAATATGAATAATTTTAGTAGTAACCGGTTGTAGTAAGGTACAAAGGAGAGGTTTAAATGGACCAACGAGATTTTCGTAATTGCATGGGGAAGTTTGCAACAGGTGTCACAGTCGTCACATGTGAAGCAGACGGACATACACACGGCTTTACAGTAAACTCATTTACTTCTGTTTCACTAGAGCCGCCGTTAGTGTTAGTTTCAGTTGACCGGAATACGAAAGCTTTAGAAAAGATGCGCGGCAATCATTTTATTGTCAACGTTTTAAAAGAAGAACAACAACAGACAGCAATCCATTTTGCTGGTAAGCCGAATGAAGAATCTCCATTTGAATGGGAAACTTCTGAAGGTGGTCAGCGAATTAAAGATAGTTTGGCACATATTGAGTGTGCACCATGGGCTGAATATGATGGTGGTGACCACGTTTTATTCATAGGTGAAGTTGAAAACTATGACTATGATGAAGGAGAACCTTTAGGTTATTACTGTGGCCAGTTCTCAAAAATCGTTCCAAAATAATAGAGTTATGATCCCTAACGTCAATTGAGGCGTTAGGGATTTTTTGTGTATTTTAAAAGTAGTCTACAAACTCTATTGGTCTATTTTTTTATATAGGACATAGGATGTAGTAATAGAGAAGTGCAGCAATTTTCACGTTCAGTTGTAAAGGAGGCTGAGGCGTAAATATGCCATTATTACCGAAGCCAGACTTAGTTCATTTGTGTGATTTAGAGTTAACGGTGGAAAAACCACACTTACCAGGTAAAACACCGGTTGGCAATCGGCGAGTGATCCGTGTGACAGGTGGTGTTTTTAAAGGAGAAAGGCTTCAAGGAAATGTCGTGCCAGGTGGTGATGATTGGAGTACTGTTCGCGATGATGGAACGGTTATTCAAGATGTTCGTATTTTGTTAGAAACGAATGACAAACAGTTAATTATGATGACTTATCGAGGAATACGAGCAGGTGAACGATCCGTTATTAAAAGGTTAGATGATGGTGATGAAGTGCCGATCGATGAATACTACTTTCATACGGCACCGATTTTCGAAACGTCTTCTAACCAATATCAATGGCTGAACAATCGCTTGTTTGTATCGCGTGGAAAGCGAATGTCAGGGAAAGTGATTTACTCGATTTATCAAGTAGGGAAATTGAATTAAAAGCTGAGGTGTTCGAATTGGAACGTCATATTCAATTAACTAACGGTAAAAAGCTTCGTGTATTTGAGCGAGGCGAAGGGGAACATGTTGTTATTTTAGTTCACGGTTTAACCGGTAACCATAAGCAAATGGCATATTATCAAGATTCACTAGCTAGCGATCATCGAGTCATTAGTTATGACTTACGAGGGCGAGGGTTAAGTGATGAGACGGACCGGCCAACTTCGATCGACCATCATGTAGGTGATTTACTCGATTTATTAATGATGTTAAATCTTAAAGAGGTTACATTAGTCGGTTATTCAATTGGTGGATATATTTGCGCGAAAGTGACAGCTTTAAGTAGCCGCGTTCGATCACTCATTTTACTAGATGGTGCAGGGGTTGCTGATTTCGGTCAAAAAGAACTCATTTTACCGTCACTACAACGGCTAGAGAAGCCATATCAATCTAAGGCTGATTATATTGATTTTACAAAGCGTGCGTATGAGAAGCTAAACATTAACTGGTCACAACAGTTAGAGGAGATTGCACAGTATGAAACAAAAGCAATCGATGAAAAAACGGTGCGTCATCGTTCAAAAGTTGAAGTGATAGAGAAAGACTTTGATAGTTTTTTTGAGTTTAATCACGAAGAAGTATTGCCACACATTACAGTTCCCGTACTTTTAGTTAAAGCGACGGGTTACATGGGAGCAGGTAGGCCACTTTTTTTCAACGAGTCATTTGCGGAATTAGAAAAGATTGTTCCACGGATTAATGTGTTAATGACAAATGCTAACCATTTCTCGCTAGTTTTTGAACGGCAAAAAGATGTCCTAAACACAATTAATCGTTTTCTTACTAATGTAAGAGAAGATCCAAGCGAGGTATGATGACTTCGCTTGGATCTTTTTTGTTGTTGAGGAAATGAGGGCAGTGTTCAAATATTTTATCAGCGCTCGTGCCAAACTTATCAGCGTTCACGAAATTTTATCAGCGCTCGCGGCTAGGCCCCCTTAAACTGGACACAAAACAATTCACCTAGCTGTGACTCAAAATTGCTCAATTTTTTATCATTTCCCTCCATATTATAGTGGT
>NZ_JAUSUP010000006.1 GCF_030814115.1 Alkalibacillus filiformis | reverse complement strand
ACCTGTTCCCATGCCGAACACAGAAGTTAAGCTCTCTAGCGCCGATGGTAGTTGGGGTTCTTCCCCTGTGAGAGTAGGACGCCGCCGGGCAGTTAAATTACCCTTGACTACAACATTTAAATATACTAATATGTATATGGATTTTGGATAAAATAGTTTTCAGGGTATTATTTTTGCTTATTATTCCAGCGTAGCTCAGAGGTAGAGCAGTTGGCTGTTAACCAATTGGTCGCAGGTTCGAATCCTGCCGCTGGAGCCATATGCTTCCTTAGCTCAGTCGGTAGAGCGCATCCATGGTAAGGATGAGGTCACCGGTTCAAGTCCGGTAGGAAGCTTTGTGGAGAGTTGTTATACGGCCCATTGGTCAAGTGGTTAAGACACCGCCCTTTCACGGCGGTAACAGGGGTTCGAATCCCCTATGGGTCATTTTACATATTCATTGCACCGTGTGTGCTTTGGAGGATTAGCTCAGCTGGGAGAGCACTTGCCTTACAAGCAAGGGGTCGGTGGTTCGAGCCCGCCATCCTCCACCATCTAACTTTATTGCCGACCTAGCTCAATCTGGCAGAGCAACTGACTTGTAATCAGTAGGTTGGGGGTTCGAGTCCCTCGGTCGGCACCAGTAGTTGGAGGGGTAGCGAAGTTGGCCAAACGCGGCGGACTGTAAATCCGCTCCCTTTGGGTTCGGCGGTTCGAATCCGTCCCCCTCCACCATCTTATTGGGCCATAGCCAAGCGGTAAGGCATCGGGTTTTGGTCCCGTGATTCCCAGGTTCGAATCCTGGTGGCCCAGCCATATATAGTTTAGTGCAAGTTAGAGCCATTAGCTCAGTTGGTAGAGCATCTGACTTTTAATCAGAGGGTCGGAGGTTCGAATCCTCCATGGCTCACCATTTACATAAGAGACAAGGGGCCTTAGCTCAGATGGGAGAGCGCCTGCTTTGCACGCAGGAGGTCAGCGGTTCGATCCCGCTAGGCTCCACCATATCATTGATTTAAAGTTGTTTCCTGGTTTGGGAAGCAACTTTTTTTATATTGTAGACTTATGCTAGGAGTTAATTCAACTTGATTTGCACAAACTAAGATTGGTATAGTGAAGTGAAATGAAATATATTGCTGAAAGCGTATTTATTTTGCATAAATATTCACTTTTTTGTCCAGTTGAACCATTGAGATAATGAATATAAAATGACTTCAGGTTAAAAGGAGGCATTTAGATGAAAAATAGAATAGGGATTGTCGGAGCTCCAATTACAATTGCACAGCCGAACTATGGCGTTGACCTAGGTCCAAATGCTATTCGGTATGCTGGTTTACATAAACGCTTAGATGGGCTAAATGTAAACTTTAAAGATTATGGAAATATCGATATAGAAAACGTGGGAACTAACGAAAAAGACTCCAAAACAAATCTAAAAAACTTAAAAGAAGTTGTTAATGGAAACCAAAAAATTGCAGATGAAATAAAGGTGATTAAATCTAGGGGAGATTTCCCGTTAATTTTAGGTGGGGATCATAGTATAGCCATAGGAACTATTTCTGGTCTGTATAATCATTATAAAGATTTAGGGGTTATTTGGTTTGACGCCCATGCTGATTTAAATACTGGCGAAACTTCTCCATCAGGTAATATTCACGGTATGTCACTAGCAGCTAGTCTAGGGGAAGGGCATAAAGATCTTACATCGATTAATGGAGAAGGTCCTAAAGTTAGGCCTGAACATACTGTTATTATTGGTGCTCGTTCTATTGATGAAGGTGAAAGGGAATTTATAAAAGAGCGTGGTATACAAGTATATACTATGCGTGATATTGAGAAACTTGGTATGGATACTGTGATGAAAGAGGCAATAGATTATTTAAGCAATAGGGTAGATGGGGTACATTTAAGTCTTGATGTTGATGGAATCGATCCTTTACATACACCAGGAACAGGCACACCCGTTGTTGGAGGGCCATCGTATCGAGAAACATTTCATGCGATGTCAGCCTTGTACGATTCTCAAATTCTTACTTCGGTTGAAGTGGTAGAAGTCAACCCTTTATTAGACAACAAGAATAAAACAGCAGAAGTCGCTGCAGATATGATTGCAGCTGTATTTGGTGAGAAATATATTTAATTAGTAAAAAGCTTCGTTTCGTTATGAAATGAAGCTTTTTGCACTCTTTAAGAGTTTATACGGCCCTAAATTTTCGAACAGACATAAAAATCCTTCCTAAAATGTAATATGAAATTATTGGTAAATGTTGTATAATATTAGTGATTGAATGAATAGAGGAGAAGGATATCAGTGTCTAACCAGGGGGATCATATAGTAAATAACTCGGAGTTGGTGTTGTATGAGGAAATCTTAACAACTTATGACAGTGATTTATTTCGCCATTGTTATAAGATTTTAGGGTGTTTTTACGATGCTGAAGAAGTTACACAAGAAACTTTTCTAAAAGTATATCAAAACCTATATAAGTTTAAAGAAATTAAACAGGTTAAGCCTTGGCTTTTTAAAATTGCTACTAATCTTTGTATCGACAAAATGCGCAAGAAAAAGCCACTCGCGATTCTTGACCAAGCCATTAAAGGTTCTGAGTATGCTACCCGATTGGATCAAGTTGAAGGTCAAGCACTTAACCCAGAACAATCTGTCATTACAAACGAACGGGATGAGCAAATTTGGGATTACATAAAAGCACTACCACCGAAGTATCGCTCTGTTATATTACTTAGATACTTCCAAGAGTTCTCGATTAATGAAATATCTATAACACTTAATATTCCAGTTGGAACAGTAAAGACTAGAATATATAGAGGGAAAGAGGTTTTGAAGAAGAAATTCGTTAATGGGAAAACGCTAGTTTAGAATGGTCTGAATTAGCGTTTTTATAATTGAATCATTACAAAAGAAAAATAGGAATTTAATCAACTTACATTTATTTAAGTCAATATAAAATGTGATATAATGAAAACAGTTTAAAAAGCTTCTAATGAATATAAGTGCGTGAAGGAAGTGTAGGCATGTCGTGGGAAGAATTAGATCTCATACAAGTGCTTAGAATCGTCGTTGATATAGCATTAGTATGGTTTGTTATATATAAATTATTTTCAGTTATAAGAGGGACGAAAGCCGTTCAATTGTTGAAAGGGATTTTCGTCGTATTAGGTATATGGTTTTTTAGTTCAATTTTAGAGCTTAAAACTGTTCAATGGTTAGTTTATCAAGCGATAACATGGGGTTTTCTTGCTGTTATTATCTTGTTCCAGCCGGAAATTCGACGTGCATTAGAACAACTTGGACGAGGGAGCTTCTTTGCGAGAAATACCCAATCTGAAGAGAAAGCAATCCACGAAACGATCGATGCAATTGTTAAATCGTGTAATTATATGAGTAAAAGAAGAATCGGTGCTCTAATTACAATTGAGCGTGAAACAGGTATGAGTGAATATGTTGAAACGGGTGTTGACGTTCATGGCAAGTTAACGAGTGAGCTATTAACGAATATATTTATTCCGAATGCGCCATTACATGATGGAGCTGTAATTATTAAAGGCGATGAAATTGTGGCGGCAGCTTGTTATTTACCGTTAAGTGAAAGTCCTTTTATTTCAAAAGAATTAGGGACAAGACACAGAGCAGCTATGGGTGTCAGTGAAGTAACAGACGCTTTAACATTAATCGTTTCAGAGGAGACTGGAAATATATCTGCCACCAAAAATGGTGAACTTCATCGAAAACTTGATGAAGATGATTTACGTAAATTATTAATGAAAGAGTTAAACCCTGCTGAAGGTACGTCTTCATCAAAGTCGTGGAGTTTGAGGGGGAAGCGAAATGGATAATTGGATTAAAAGCCCGTGGTTTACAAGAATCGTATCACTATTTCTAGCCATTTTGCTTTACACAACAGTAGCAATTGATGAAGCAAATACATCTCGATCAAACGATATCTTTCTTCCAACAGGTTCATCAGATGTGGAAACGATGGAAAACGTACCATTACAAGTTGATCTAGATGAAGATGATTATGTCGTAAGGGGTGTTCCTGATACGGTTAATGTGACAGTTGAAGGTCCGCGTAGTGTTATAACTCAAACGGTACGACAGCGTAATTTTGATGTGTTTATTGATTTAAATGAGCTAGGACCTGGCCAACATGAAGTTGATGTTTTGCATGCTGGTATATCCAATCAATTGTCTGTTTATATTGAACCTAGAACAGTAGATGTTACCATCGAGGAACGTTCAACTGTGTCATTTCCAGTTGAAGTGGACTTTTTCGGTCATGATGAATTAGGTGAGACTGATGCGTTTGCTAGTGAGCCAGTTGTCGCGCCAGAAGAGGTTGATATTACAGGTTCGAGTGCGGAAGTGGAACGAATTGCGATGGTAAAAGCTATTGTCGGCCTAACAGAACTAGCAGAAGATGGAGTAGTTAATGATGCTCCAATTCGTGTTTATGATGCACAGGGTAATGAATTAAGTGTTTATGTCGACCCATCAACAGTTTCGGTTGAAGCGGATGTATCGATTAATGATAAGCGTTATCCGTTAACATATGAGTTAACTGGAGAATTAGATGACAGCTTGGTACTTCAAGGGGTTAATTTAAATCCTGTTTCCGCTACTTTATACGGTAGTCTTGAACGTTTAGATGAGATTAATATGCTAGAGCCTTTAGAAATAGATTTAAGTGAAATTGAAGAGACGACCTTATTAGAAGTTGATGTGCCTGTACCATCTGGTATTACTAGAGCAGAACCTGAAGCAGTTGAGGTAGAGGTTGCAGTAGAAGAAGCGATCGAAGACACATTAGAAGACGTTGAAATAGAAGTTGACAACTTAGAAGACAACCAAGAAATCACTTTCATTGACCCAGAAGAGGCTTTAATTGATGTCAATGTAATTGGAACTCAAGGTGATTTGGACGATTTAAGTTCAGATGATATAAGAGTTTGGATTGATGTTGATGGTCAAGTAGAAGGTGAATTTTATGCGGATTTACAATTAGATGGCCCTGAAGGTATTAGACTTTCTACAGAAGAAGAACGAGTAAGGGTCAGAATCGAATAGATCTTGACGAATGATATGATGGAATGAATGAAGGAGCGGAATGATCATGGGAAAATACTTCGGGACAGATGGAGTACGTGGGGTAGCTAACACAGAATTAACACCAGAGCTAGCCTTCAAATTAGGGCGCTACGGTGCCTACTCACTAACGAAAGATGCAACAGAGAAAGCAAAGCTACTAGTTGGACGTGATACACGTATATCAAGTGAGATGCTTGAAGGTGCTTTAGTAGCTGGAATTCTATCTGTTGGTGTAGATGTCATGCGCCTAGGTGTAATATCGACTCCTGGTGTAGCTTATTTAACGAAAGCTTCAGGTGCTCAAGCAGGTGTCATGATTTCAGCATCTCATAACCCAGTAGAAGATAACGGCATTAAATTTTTCGGCGAAAGCGGATTTAAACTTAATGACGAACAAGAACATGAAATTGAAAACTTACTTGATGCGGAAACTGATGACTTACCAAGACCGATCGGAACAAATGTAGGACAATCAATGAATTACTTTGAAGCGGGTCAGAAGTACTTGCAACATTTAAAGCAGACGGTTGATACAGACTTTGAAGGTATGAAGATTGTTATTGATTGTGCCCATGGAGCTACTTCATCACTAGCATCACATCTGTTTGCAGACCTTGAGGCAGATCTAGTATCTATAGGTTCATCACCAGATGGTACTAATATTAATGACGGTTATGGCTCAACAAGCCCAGACAACTTGCGTCAAGCTGTTATTGAACAAGGCGCAGATATTGGTTTAGCCTTTGATGGTGATGGGGACCGTCTAATCGCTGTAGATGAAAAAGGTAATGTCATCGACGGGGATAAGATTATGTATATTTGCGGTAAGTTCCTTAAGCAACAAGGGCGTCTGAAAAAAGATACCGTTGTAACGACTGTCATGAGTAATATCGGACTTTACCGTAAGTTTGATGAGTTAGGTATTGATACAGTGAAAACATCTGTTGGCGACCGTTACGTCATGGAAGAAATGTTAGCCAATGACTTTAACTTAGGTGGTGAACAGTCTGGTCACATTATCTTCTTAGATTACATTACGACAGGTGACGGCATGTTATCTGCATTACAGTTACTAAATGCTATGCACGAAACGAAAAAGCCGTTATCTGAATTAGCCGAGGAAATGCAGAAGTTCCCTCAAGTTCTACAAAATGTTCGTGTTGTGAATAAGCATGAAGTTCATCTTGATCAAACAGTTCAAGAATCAATCGATCGAGTAGAAAGTGAGCTAGATGGTAAAGGGCGCGTGTTAGTTCGCCCGTCAGGAACAGAGCCAGTCGTCCGAGTAATGGTTGAAGCTCCAACGAAAGACGATTGTGAGAATTATGTTGCACAAGTTTCTAAAGTTATAGAAGAAACATATGGCTTAAAAGATGCATAGAATATAATAAGCATGAGGGATGAAATTCATTCCTTGTGCTTCACTCTTTCAACAGTAGTAATTGACCTGTTTTACAAATATAAGTAAAATAGGAACAGTCAGTTTTATTCAAGAATAGAAAGGAGCGTAGAGTGAAAGTATATTTTTAAAGCGCCAGGGCTATTCTCAGGACGGAGAAGAGAAATAGTTGACGAGGAGGAGGTTTAATCGAGTATTCGGCGGATGCCTCCCGGTTGTAGCACCTCAACTGTAGAGTTAGAAGTGAAAACATAGAGGCAACTCTATGCACAACCACTTCTTACAAGGTGTATAAATAACTAACACGAGAAAGGGGCAAACAATCGCCCCTTGTAAAGGAATGCATTTGTTTGCCTCTTTCAAAATAGGAGGTAACACATTATGTGCGGAATTGTAGGATATATCGGGAATCAAGATGCAAAAGAAATCCTTTTAGCAGGTTTAGAGAAATTAGAGTATCGTGGGTATGACTCAGCAGGTATTGCAGTACGAAGTGAAGAGGATACAGATTTATTCAAAGTGAAAGGGCGTATTGCAAACTTACGTGAAGCTGTTGATGAATCGGTATCAGCTAACATCGGTATTGGACATACACGTTGGGCAACTCACGGTGAGCCAAGCGAAACGAATGCTCACCCTCACCAAAGTACTTCAGGCAGATTCACTTTAGTTCACAACGGTGTTATTGAAAACTTTGAAGAACTAAAAAGTGAGTACTTGCAAGATGTTAACTTTGTAAGTGAAACAGATACAGAAGTGATCGTCCAACTAATTGAGCAATTTGAAAAGGAAACAGGTAACGCGCTTGAAGCGTTCCGTAAAACGGTAAGCTTACTACACGGTTCTTATGCATTAGCTGTATTAGATCGTGATCAGAAAGACACTGTTTTCGTTGCGAAAAACAAAAGTCCATTACTTGTTGGTTTAGGCGAAGAGTTCAACGTTGTTGCGAGTGACTCAATGGCGATGCTTCAAGTAACCGATCAATTTGTTGAGTTAATGGATGAAGAGATTGTATTAGTTGAGAAAGATCGTGTTGAAATTCAAAAGCTTGATGGTACAAAAGTGGAACGTGACCCATTTGTTGCAGAAATTGACGCTAGCGACATTGAAAAAGGGACGTACCCTCATTTCATGCTTAAGGAAATCGATGAACAACCTTTTGTTATGCGTAAAATTATTCAAGAGTACCAAGATGACAATGACCAAATTAAGCTAGACGAAGACGTACGTCAGGCGATGGCAGATTGTGATCGCGTTTATATCATTGCAGCAGGCACGAGCTATCACGCAGGCTTAATTGGTAAAGAGTTTTTAGAAAAGATTGCGCAAGTTCCAACAGAGGTTCACATCGCAAGCGAATTCTCATACAACATGCCATTACTATCTGAGAAGCCATTATTTGTCTTTATTTCACAAAGTGGTGAAACAGCAGACTTACGTTCAGTATTAGTTGAAACAAATAAATTAGGTCATCCAGCGCTTACGATTACAAACGTACCTGGATCAACCCTTTCTCGTGAATCGAATTACACATTACATTTACACGCGGGACCAGAGATCGCTGTTGCTTCAACGAAAGCATACACAGCACAAATGGCTGTCTTAGCGATCTTAGCTGTTGATACAGCACGCGCTAAAGGTTTAACGTTAGATTTCGATCCGTTAAAAGAATTAGCGATTGTTGGTAATGCAATGGAAACGTTATGTGACCAGAAAGATCAATTAGAGCAAGTTGCACGTGACTATTTATCTACAACACGCAATTGCTTCTTCATCGGACGTGGATTAGATTATTTCGTCGGTTTAGAAGGTGCGCTAAAGCTTAAAGAGATCTCTTACATTCAAGCAGAAGGTTTTGCTGGTGGAGAGTTAAAACACGGTACAATTGCTTTAATTGAAGACGGCACACCTGTCATTGCACTTGCAACACAAGACCATGTCAACAGCTCTATTCGTTCAAACGTCCAAGAAGTTGTAACACGTGGTGCCAATGCATGTATCATTAGCCCTGAAGACCTTTATCGTGAAGGTGATGCATTTGTCATTCCAACAGTGCATCCATTACTAACACCGTTAGTTTCAGTGCTACCATTACAAATTATCTCTTACTATGCAGCGCTACACCGCGATTGTGATGTTGATAAGCCAAGGAATTTGGCTAAGAGTGTTACAGTAGAATAAAAGCCAAAAAGTAGCACCGAGGAGTTCAAGTGGATGTCCTCGGTGCTTATTGTTTAAAATTTTAAATAGTAATTAGCGTTTACTTAGTTTTATAATGTATTCGTTTATATTAATGTATTTGAAAATCTAATCCATAAAAATATAATACATACTAGGAGGATACAAATGGACAACAACCTACAACTGCGCCCACTAGAGAAAGAAGATTTAAATTTCATATACAACATGAGAACTAATCCAAACATCATGGACTATTGGTTTGAAGAACCTTATACAACGAAAGAGAAAATGAACAAGGAGTATGAGAACTCGCTTAATAGTGATTCACACCGATCGTTTATCCTGTATCACGCAAATGAGAGGGTCGGTTATCTTGGGCTTTTTGATATTGATAAGCGTCATCGAAATGCAGAGTTTGCTATTATGTTTGATCCCGCTCACCAAGGTAAAGGTTATGCAGCACAGGCTACAAGACTAACCGTTGAGTATGGCTTTAACCAGTTAAACTTGCATAAGATCTATTTATACGTCGTCAAACATAATGAAAAAGCCATTCACCTTTATGAAAAGGTCGGATTTGAAATTGAAGGAGAGCTGAAAGAGCACTTCTTCGTCGATGGAAGTTACCACGACGCCTTGATGATGGGGTTGCTGAGAAAAGATTATAACAATGAGTAAGCATGGTGGGGTCTATTTAAGGCTTAATATTTTGTCATAACATTTTATGTATATTGTTTTTTCCTCTCCTCAAACTAAGCATAGCGTAAAAATGATGGAGGGATCGACAAGATGAACCGAAACCAAAAACAAAAACAAAGCCAAGATCATAATCAATATCGCAAAACGAAAGAAGAAACAGCGGATGAATTAAATCCAGATGACTTTAATGAGCAGGATGGCAAGCCGAGAAGCGGGCGTTTAAATGATGATATTACAGATGAACTAAATCCAGATGATTTTGATGAAAAATAAAAACAAAGCTCTTCAAATTTAACTGTTTGAAGGGCTTTATTTTACAACTCTATTATACCATAATTTAGAAATAATTATTAGACTACAATTCAAGTAAGAAACCTCTTATGATGGTAATACACCATTATTTAGGGGGTATTTAATGTTAGGGTTAAACAAAGGTGAAGTAAAGCTTGTTCATTACAACCCAGAATGGCCTCAACTATTCCAACGAGAAAAACAACTGCTACAAAAATTGGTAGGAGAACACGTCTTAAGTATTGAGCATATTGGCAGTACAGCTATAAAAGGTTTAAAGGCAAAGCCGATCATTGATCTAGTTGTTGGTCTAAAAAGTTTAGATGATGTTCAATCACTTGGTCTAAAGAGAATGAGTGAAGCGAATTATTACATGTTACAGAAACAAGAGATAGAAGGGAAAATTGTCTTTGCAAAGTTTCCTTATATAGAAGACGAGGATTATACGAAGACTCATTATCTCCACGTTGTTGAGTATAATGGTGATTGGTGGAATGCACACATTCAATTTCGAGACCGACTGAATACTGACCGATCCCTTGCTAAAGAGTACGAAGCACTTAAACTTAAGTTAGCAAAGGAGCACGCTAAAGATGTGATCGCTTATGCTGAAAGCAAAGAAACGTTTATCCAATCGGTTCTAAAATAATAAACTAAAGGCTGTCTCAATAGCGAGACAGCCTCTTTTTAGGCTCTTCTTACATTTAGTATTACGTGATATATTATGATTAATACCGTTCCAACTAAAGCAAAGACGCCTAATACAGTATAAAGTGCATTAGCACTATAGTGATCAATAATAGGTCCACCCATAAGTGATCCAATAATACCAGATACACCGAAAAAGACAGTGTGGAACATGAGGTGACCTGTTCCTTGGACAACCTTTGGAATAAGTCTTGTAATATAATCGAATGCTGCTAAATAAAGAACAGCAAAAGTTAGACCATGTAGGAACTGTAGTCCGATTACAACCCAAGGGTCGTGGATTACGCCAAATAAAAACCAACGAATGGTATAAAGGACTCCCGCTACAATAATGAACATTAGCGTGTGATATTTCTTAAACCAGAAAGCAGCTGTTGCAAATATAGCAGCTTCACTGATCACACCAACAAACCATGATATACCGAGCAAGCTTTCAGTTCCGCCTAATTCAACGATATAAATTCCGATAAAGCTATCACTCGTACGATGTGAGATTGTAATGAACATAATAAATAGCAAGAATAACATTAAGCGTTTGTTCTGAAAAAGTAGTTTAACACTTTTAAGGCTAACCGATTCTTTAGAAGGTTCTGCATCTGTCAGTCGAAAAGCAACTAAAAGAGCAAATGAGCCAAACAGTAAGTAAGGCCAAATAATGTTATCTATTCCAGCCCACGTTAAGTACTGACCAGCAAGGAGTGCAGACACAGCAAAACCAATTGACCCCCACGTTCTGATCGTTCCAAATGAAATTGAGAGCTCATCTGCACGACGTTGGGCTAAACTATCACCAAACGCCCCAACAGGTGCAGAGAAGAAATACATAAAGAAAGCAAAGGTCAGAATTAGCCCTAAGCTATAAACATTAAAAAAGACGATACTGAATAACAGTAAAGCCGTTAATAAAATAATTAAAATGCGTTTAACGGTCTTGAACTTATCACTCATATAGCCCCAAAATGGCTCAGAGATTAGTGCTGCTAAAGGACCGATTGCCAAAACCCAACCGATTTCAGTACCGCTCAACTCTAACTCTTTTTTTAAATATATTGGTATAAAACTTAGTATAATGGTATTTGTCGCAAAAAACGCGAATAAAAACGATTTTAGCGGTGTTAATGATTTGTTTTGTGACATAGAATATCTCCATTGCTTGTTTTCCTATGTCATCATATCATTTATGAAGCAAATTAAACAGTTTTAATTGCGTCTTCAATGGCTTGGTTGCCCTTAATGGCTTTAAAAGATTTGCCGATCGTATTGTCATTTTCTAAAGCTGCTTTAATGACTTTAGCGACATCTTCACGTGGCACTTCTGTTGGTTCACTTTTCCCAGATAAGCTGACTTGTCCTTTTCCGTCGTCATTCGTTAAAATGCCTGGGTGAACAATCGTGTAATCAAGGTTAGTGTCTTTTAGCCATTCGTCAGCATAGTGTTTGGCTGCAACGTATGGCGCAAAAGATTCTGGAGCTGATTGAATCGCTTCACGTGTCGTATCAAATGAGCTAACCATAATAAAGCGCTTTACATTTGCTTGTTTAGCAGCTTCAATTGTTTTAACAGCACCATCTAAATCAATCATGATTGTCTTATCTTTCCCAGTATGTGGACCTGATCCTGCTGTGAACACAATGGCATCAACATCTTCTGCGGCTTTCTTTATATCTTCAATTTCTCCTTCTAAATCCGCGACAGCTACATCTGCACCTAGATCCTTGAAAAACGAAGCTTGATCTTTCTTTCTAATCATTGCTTTTGCCTCTAGTTGATCACTCTCTTGAATGGACGCGACTAAGTGTTTTCCAATTTGACCGTTTGCTCCAACGACTAAAACTTTTTTCATATTCTCACCCTTTCATCATAATCATCTACCTTAATCGTATAAAGAATTTAAGTCTAATGTCTATTAATAAGCTTACAGAAAAATAAGGAGATGGGTTGAAAGCATCTCCTTAATGTTCATCTTTCTTTTTAGTTAAGATTTTTTTATCGATTGTACCTGGTGGCTCTTCTAACCAGTTGTTTTTGATCATTAGTTCCGCTCCATCTAAAGCGTATCTTGCGACTTCAACTGCTAAACGTTCGTAGTTAACGATTAAGTCAAGACGTTGACTAGCCGCAGTAGCTGTTGCATAGTTCCCTATACCTGCGCTACTTAAAAGTGCATTGTGGAACATATTCAATTTATCTGAGAAAGGTGGCGTCGTTGAGTCTGTGACGCCGATATCTGAGGAATTCGGTGGCGTAATGTCATCATTTGTTAAGTTTTTAGTAAAGATTTCGATATGTTTTTGAGATATTTCTTTACCTCTACTCATCCATTTTTGAACTTTCTCGTTCGATGAAGTTTGGGCAAAGCTTTGTGATAACTTACTGCCGATTGTGTTCGTGTGAACGTTCATAAACAAATGAGAAATTTCTACAGTATTTAATGGGCGCTTTTGGCTTAAAGGGTTGAGTCCACTTAAATAAGATTTACTATCGACAAAATCAGTTGAGGTTGGATAGTTTACATAAGGTGGTCTAACAAAAATACCTTTATCTAACATTGTTTGCGTTGATCTGTCATACAAATCAGAGGAGTCTTGTAGACATTCCATATAGTAACTTCTGATGTCCTTACGTGCGCTCATCGAAATGAATCCACCATAAGAAACTAATCCTACTCTGGCCATTTGGTTAATATAAGTTAACATAAATTGATCTGTGTAAAGTCTAGCTGCATTTAAATTCACATCGTTCTCATACGTAAAAGCTTTAGGTAAAGGGAGTTTTTCAGATTTAAACAAGTCCGTTAAAGTTTGAATGTGTTGAGTTGATAAGTCTAATGAGAACTGTACGACCTCTTTAATATCATCATCTTCAACATGTTGCAGTAAATAGCTTAATACACATTTAGACATACTGTCGTTCATATAAGCAGTCCAAGCACCTGTAATTTCAGATGAAGTTAATTTCGGTTGGTTTTCAATCATAATTAAGCCTCCAAATTGTTATATACCTGTAGTGTTAACAATATAAAGGTGAGTTATGAATAAAGGGTTAATTTCTTTTAAAACATTTTTTGAAGCTCCACAGTTTCTGTGAAATAATAAAAGATAAGAGAATCGTGGAGGTTTTGTTGTGAGAAAGAACAGTGTAAAGCAATTTATGACGAAAAAGCGCATCGCTTTGTACATATTAACCTTTCTTCTAATCATTAGTTCGTTTTGGTTTGTGAATCATAACCATGAGTTTTATGAACGTTCAATCGCTGAAATCGTTGAAGTTGAAACGGTTCAAAGTGAAGAAGTTACAGACCCACATGGTAATGAAGACCAGCTAGTAACACAAAGGTTAGAAGGTGTTATTCAAAATGGTGAGGATCAAGGTGCTGTAATTCAGCTAGATAATGAGTATGCTGCATCACAAGCTTATGATCATGAATATAGTGTTGGGCATGAGTTGTTTGTGTCGGTTGACTCAACGAATGAATCTGAACAGTTAACAGGTTCAATTTTAGATGTTAAACGGGATCATTATACGTTGATGATTGCTTGGGTGTTTATCATTATTTTATTATTAGTTGGTCAAAGGCAAGGTTTTTATTCTGTAGTGAGTTTAGCGATTAATGCTGTCATCATTGCGTTTGCACTAGATTTTTATATTCAAACGGCTAATATTAGTTTACTTATAATTAGTGGGGTTAGTATTGTTTTATTTACCGTTATATCGTTACTTCTAGTTAATGGAAACAATGAAAAAACGTATGCCGCAATAGCTGCCACTTTATTGGGGACATTGTTTTTGTTTGCGGTTACGTCCTTTGTTATGTGGGGGACAGCAGGAGAAGGATTACGTTATGAAGAGATGCAATTTGTTACACGTGCGCCAGAAATGGTGTTTATGGCTGGTGTGTTAATTGGTGCGTTAGGCGCTATTATGGATGTTGCCATTACAATGTCTTCATCATTATTCAATTTATACGAGAAGAATAGCAACATTTCGAATAAAGCTTTAAGAAAATCAGGAATGGATATTGGAAAAGACATTATGGGGACGATGACGAATATTTTGTTCTTTGTTTATATTAGTGGTTCAATTCCAATGATCATCTTGTATTTAAAGAACTCAGCAGCGCTAGGGTTTACGTTAAATATGAATTTAACACTAGAATTAGCGCGAGCACTGGCTGGCGGCATTGGTATTGTCGTTACGATTCCAATTGGTGTTTATTTGACGATCTTCTTTATCAATCGAAAGAGGGCTAGAGTATGAGTGTGTTAGTGTGGTTTGCGATTATTTTATTCATTTTAATGGTTGTGATTGGAGGACAAAAAGGGGCACGGTCATTTATTGCACTGTTTTTCAACTTCGTTATTTTAATCATTTCAATTTTATTTATGGCTGACCCAAATATTGATCCTATTATAGTTACATTAATTGCGACGACGATTTTAAGTTGTGTTAACTTATTTTATATAAATGAAATAAACATTAAAACGAAAACCGCATTCATATCAACAATGGCAACAATCATTGCTTTGCTTTTATTTATTATCTTTATGACTGAAAGCGCAATGATTCAAGGGTTTAGCGAAGAACAAATAGAGGAGATTAAAGGTTTCTCTGTTTACTTAGGGGTTGATTTCGTTAAAATTGCGGCCTCAGTAATTATCATGAGTACAATCGGAGCTATAACTGATGTAGCAATTTCAATTTCTTCTCCAATGCGTGAAATTTATCGACACAACCCTGATCTAAGTAGAAGATCTCTATATCAATCAGGTGTAAGTATTGGAAAAGATATTTTAGGAACAAGTACAAACACGCTTTTCTTTGCATTTTTCGGGGGATACATGGCGCTTCTTATTTGGTTTATGGACCTTAATTATTCGTTTGGAGAAATTGTTAATTCGAAAATCTTTAGTGCTGAAATGGTGACGATTTTAGCGGCGGGTATTGGTGTAGCCCTAGTGATCCCTATAACATCGTGGGTGACGGCATATGTCTTAATAAAGTCTGGTGTAAAAGAGGAAGTAGAAGAGTAAAAAAAGGTCCAACTAGCCTTAGTGACTAGTTGGACCTTTTTGTTACAGTAATTTATAGTTCATCTTTGTCTTGAGATTCTGTTGCATTCTCATCTTGCTCTTCAGCTTCATCATCATAGTCTTCTTTTATTTCTTCACTTTCAACATCTGTTTGATTAGGTTGGTTTCTATTAGGATTTCCAATAATAATCACTTGCAGACGGTCACTCATTTCCGATTGCCCTACTTCATTTTCTGCTTCTGCATACAAGAATGTATTTCCGTTATGGTCAAAGTCGATTGTTGTTTCAAAGATACCTTCATCATCAGAAGTAACCGTTTTGACCAATGACTCATGGTCATCTTTCTTTTCGTAGATGTTGATCGTCACATTAGGGTCTGAAGTTCCAGTGATTTCAACTCCTCGCTCATTTGTACGAATTTGTTCCTCATCAAAGGCTGGCTTTGATGGTTCTTCAAACTCTGTCTCAGCTTCCATAGCATATTGAGCAGATTGTACAAATAGTGTTTTAGCGTCTTCCGTCCAACCATAAGTTGGTGCAATCATGTTAGTTGCAGCAAAAGATGATAATAAAAGATGGATGGATTGTTCGCTACGATACTCATAAGCTATGGCAGTCCCTAAGTCCTCATCATTAACAATAAGGTTAGCAAGATTAGAACCAGGATAGTCCCTAAACGTTGAGTATGGACTTCCTTCTCCGTGTATGACGAAAGAGTCAGGCAAATCATTGAAAATAGGGTGGTCTACCTCACCTAGTTTTAAGATTACTTCACCTTCATCATAACCGTGCTGGTCATGAGTAGGGTATCCAGCATATTGTTCAAGCAAGTGAATCGAACCGTCATTTTGCCCCCAAGTTCCTAAGAACATAACACTGATTTCCAGTTCATCAGTTCGTTCGATTAATTGTTCAACTTGTTCATCATCAGCTTGGTTACTATTGACGACAACGAGTTCGAATTGTTCGATGCGATCTAATACATCCCAACTAACTGATTCAGAGAAAAGGTCATGTTCATTGAGTAAACTTTCTAACTCATGGTTGTGATCGTCAATGACTGCGACAATAATATTGTTAAGCATTAAGTCAATGCTGATTGGTTCTGTTTCCACAGTAACTTCTTTTTCTGAACCGATAAAGCCATCCTTTTCTACACTGACGCTGTATTCACCAGGAAGTAGTTGATCGAAAGTATATTCACCATCTGCATTCGATTGAGTTATTTCTAACTCTTCATCGTCTTTAGTTAGTGTGACAGTCGCTTCTTCAATCGGCTCATTCGTCTCATCATCGATAATGACACCAGAGATTGATGTTCCTTCGATTTCTTCTAATGAGAAGTTTAACTCAACTGTATCGCCTTGTTCTTCAATTGTGACTGATTGAGTTTTCTCATGAAATCCAGTTGCTTGAGCGGTTACTTCATAAGTTCCACTGCCAACGCCTATGCGGTATTCTCCGTTTGCGTTTGTGACAACCTCTAGATCATTGTCTGGAATAGACACGGTTGCCTGTTCAATTGGGTTACCATCTTCGTCTGTTACAGTACCAGTAACTTCGCCCAAGCTAGCGGATATTGCCCAGTCAATCGAATTAGCATAGAGTAATTTTGCTTCATCTGTCCAGTTTGACTCTACATCTGCATAAGTTCCCACTTGTAATCCAGATAGAAGGAGGTGGACGCTATTGGCTGTTCTAAAGTCATATCCAATACCTTCACCTAAACTTCCCTCTTCATTATGCGATATTTGACCAACTGTTGTGCCGCTATAATTGTTATAAACGGCATATTGCTGGTTACTAGAGCCACTTTCTAGAATACTGAATTCTTCTTCTGAAATTCCTGCAAATAAAGGATGTCCCGTTTCTACCGTTAAATTAACGTGGCCTGGGACAAAGCTCCAATTAACAGACTCTGGATTATTGTAAATATCTCTAAGATCAGCAATCGTACCACCGCCGAATTGTGAGGCAAAGATCATACTAATCTCACGTTCATCTGCTTCATCAATTAACTCTTGAAACTCTTCATTACTTATACTAGAAGAGCGGTTGTTGAAGATAATTAGAGCGTATTCATCAATTACTTCTAAAAGTTCTTCGGTATTAGCACTTGAGAAGTAATCGACTTCATAACCAATTTCATCAAACAACACGTCAAAGCGGCTTTGATTAGTCGTTGTCGTTATAACAGCGATTTCTTCTGACTCACTCATATAGAAGTTAGTTGTAACTTCTTCGCCTTTAACAACTTCAACGTTAGAAGTCGTTTGCCCCATATATCCAGGTGCGTTTGCGCGAACATCGTATTCGCCAACTGGCGCAACAGCTTCATAATAACCATTCTCATCAGCCTCAACTTCAATCGGTGTACCGAGTAAGCTAATCGTAGCTCCTGGAATGCTTTCTTCAGTTTGTGAATCATATACTGTACCACTTATGACACCGACATCATTTGACTCTAGTGTAAACACTTCATCATAAACGGAACCGTTATCAATAGTAACTTGGAATTCAGTCGTCTCATGGCCATAAGCTTCGACTAATAAAGTGTAATCACCAGCAGGTAAACCTAAGAAAAATTCACCTTGCTGATCAGTTGTAACAGTTTTCCCTGTTTCTGCTACGGTAATAGTTCCTTGGATTGTTTGGTCTAAGTCATTTTCTAAAGTACCATGTAAGTCTCCAGCTAAAGGTTCCTCATTGTCTAACGCCCAAAGAATGGCATTGTTAATAATTGTTTCTCTGTTTTCATCAAAGTCACCGCCAGGGTGGAATAAGTGGCTAATCGTCATATTACCTAACAGAATCTCGACTGATTCAGAAGTGCGTCCTTTATACGCGACTAAATCACCAATTCTTTCACCCTCAATTTCAACTTGTGCAATGCTTTCGCCGTCATAATCATCAAAGGCATAATAACGGTCAAAACTTGCCTCCATTGGGAATGGGTTTTCAAGCTCAACACCTTCAACAATCGGGTGAGCTTCAGTTGCTATACCGGCAACATTGGAATCTTGTCCAGTTATTTCTGTACCAGGGTTATTCTCGAATTCATTTAGGAAACGAATAGCGCCTCTATCACCGGTGTGACCTGTCCAAATAATAGGTAACTGTTCCTCATCTATCCTTTCAACGAATCGATCAAATTCTTCTTGAGTAGGATTGAACTCATGTCCGTAATCCGAGTTGGCGAAGATTAAATCAACTTCACTAAGCTGATCAAGATCAGTGTATAAAAGGTCTGTTGTGTTATATCCTCTCTCCTCAAGATACTCACTTAACGTTACGCCAGAAGAGGAGGTGTTATCGACAATAATTCCTACAGTAGGGGATGGTTTTAACTCGATGTTTTGTGTTGTAGTTTCCCCTGGTTGTACCTCTACCTCAATTTCTTTTAAGACATGATCTTCAGACTCAAATGTTAATGAGTAAGTTCCAGGTTCGATGTTTTCTAGTGTATAAGCACCTTGAGTATTTGAAATTGTTGATCTTGGAAAACCTTCTAAATTAACCGACACATCTGAAATGGCACTCGCATCCACTTCGCTTTCAATATGCCCTGTAATTGTTCCAGCGTCTTCACTCACTTGCATCGTAATATTTAAAGGTTCGCCATCTTGTCCTGCAGAGGCAGAGACCGTTTTAGTTTCATAACCAAATGAACTGACTTCTAATTCATAATCCCCATCCAAAATAGGAATCGAAAATTCTCCCGAGTTAGGATCTGTCATTTCTTCGATTTCTTCTCCAACAACATGGGTGGTTGCTAGTAACGGTTGTCCATCTTCATCTGTAACTGTTCCATCAATCGTTGAAAATTCAGCATGAGCTGCCCAAATGACTGAGTCGATTAAAAGTTGTTTCGCTTCGTCAGTGTAATGGTCAGCGTGATGCCTAAATGAAAAACCGTGACCAGCCATTAAAAGTTCAACACTTAAATCTGTTCTTGGTTTATAAGCTACTGCAGGACCATATCGATTCGATCCTTGGTGCTGACTTTCTGCGATCGTGTAACCACTATAATTCTCGAAGTACCCAATATTACTATTAGAGGGAACTAATAATTCAATAAACTCTCCTTGTTCATAATTCCTGAACAAGTCATGATCTTCAGTTACGAAATAACCAGATGGATTTGACGTATCACTTACGGTGTCACTATATTCAGGGTCATTTCGATGTTCTACAATAGCTGGAAGTGGAGAAGTTGATGAATCAGTTTCACCGATTATTAGACTAGTTTTTTCTTCATCAGCTAATTTAAATAGTTCATCAATGTCTTCTTCTCCAAATGAAAAGCTACTCATAGCATTAATGAAAATAACATCAAAATCGCCAACACGTTCGTGTACGTTATTGTAAGTTAACTGCTCAACCTCAATGCCATATTCGCTAAATACATGTTGGAAGTTACGACTACTAGAGAAGTAGTCTGCTAACACAGCAATGTCAGGTGTTTCTCTTAATGTTTGATCAATGGTTATAGGGCTTGATTCGACTTCGATGCCAGTAGTTTCAGTTAAGTAGCCCTCTAGTGAAAATGTTAGTTCGTAATCACCTTCATCTAAGTTTAATAGTTCATAGTACCCTGTCTCGTCAGTTTCCGTTTCTGCGATGACTTCATCATCATTAACAGCTTCAACCGCAACGTTTTCCAAGGCGTTAGAAGTGTATTCATTTATGACTGTTCCTGACACGGAACCTCCATCAGTTGATTGCAATTCAGCACTAAACGAAAACGGTGCACCGTGTTCCACTTCAACGTCTAATGTTTCTGTTTCGAATCCTGCTGATCTAATTGTTAACGAATAGTTACCTTCATCATGGTAGAACTGTAATTCTCCATCAGTTTCAAAAGTTTGGTTCGTTTCATCGACCATTACTGTAGCGCTAATTGGATTACCGCTTTGATCTTCAATTGTGCCATTCACTTCACCGAACTCTACATTTTGTAAATATTCGATGCTGTTTAAGAAGGTATTTTGCATATCAGGTAGCCAGCCTTGGTATGGTGATACCCATGGTGAAGCGGCATGTGAAGCGAGTAAAAGGTGTGCGCTATCTTCTGTAATAGCTTTATAACCGACCCCTGTTCCGACCATGCCAAGTTGAGAAGAGCCAATGCTACTAATCTCACGGCCAGAGTATTCATTGAACCAAGCGAAATCTCCACCTTGTTCATAGAGCGTGAGTGTGTCTCCAACATCATACCCGTCAAAGATTGGGTGTGATTCGTCAACTTGCATAGAAACCGTTCCAGAATTGTAAGTGTGAGAGATCTCTTCAGGATCATTATAGTAATCTACTAAATGCCTAATTGACCCGTAACTAGGTCCCCAAGTATCAGCAAATACGATGTGAACATTATTTGCTTCGGCTTGTTCAACTAATTCATTAAAAGTTTCTTCATCTGGCTGCCAACCGCCACTCGTGTAAGCACCATTTAAATAAAGAATGTCATAGCGGTCCAGGTCTTCGGTGACATCCCAATCACGCTCTTCAGCCGCAAATCCGTTCGTGTTTAAAAAGTTGGTTATTTCTGACTCAAAATCATTTAAAACGGCTATATCATAAGGTTGTAAATCGAATTCAAACGAATTGTCTGTACCAGCTGATATCTCAATTTCTTCAGTGATCTCAACATAGCCGTTTAATTGGAGGTTAAGGTCATAACTTCCAGTGTATACTTCTTCTTCATGAAACTCACCATCTGAATTAGTACTACCGTTAATGGGTGTGTTGGTTAAATTTACAGTAACATCTTCAAGTGAATTATTCGTTCGTTCATCTATAACAGTTATTTCAAATGAACCGACCGGTGCATCAGTTAATGTATAAGCCTTTTCGACTTCATATCCTGATACAAAGTCCACGTGTTCATATACTTGTTCTTTGCCATAATACTCAACTTTTACTTCATATTCACCAGGCTGGTGCATTAAAGTAAAGGTCCCATCTTCATTTGCTTCAACCGATTGATCTGTGTCTTTTACACTGACTGTCCCTTCAAGAGGTTGTCCGTCTTCGTCAGTAATCGTACCTGTAAGTATGCCTGGGGACGAATAAGATTGTACGCTAGTAACATTTGGCACGATAACAGTACCAGGTAGTATTAAAGTTCCAGATGTGCTGTAGTTAGGCATATTATATTCATCCATGACCTCACCAGTGTACACATCAATTGCGAAAAATGAACCGTTAGAGTTTGTTAAGAATAAAACACCATTACTACTAACAGCACCATTGTGATAACTTGTTCCATACGACTGGTTACTCCATAATTCTTCACCAGTATTTTTATCAAATGCTCTTAAAATCGGTTGTGCTAAAGAACTTATAATAAGGAGATCTTCATAAACAATCGGTGAACCAGCTTGTGGGTCTCCTAACCCTTGCTGTTGCCATAACACTTCGCCAGATTGAGCATCAATTGCATATAAAGTAGCAGAGCCATGATCTAAGTTTGCACTCGTTACATAGAGTGTTTGGTCTTCGTATACAGGTCTAGATGCAAACCCTTCATTTTGTTCAGTCGTAAACGTCCAAACTTCTTCACCAGTATCAGGGTCAAAAGCGCGTAGTGTCCGATTATCATAGGTACCAACATATAAATAATCGTCACCTAAGGCAGACCCGAAAAATGATGAGCCGCCTAAATCGTTTGCCCATAACGTATCACCACTATTTTTATCCAATGCATATAAAGTTGCATCATCATTAAGACCAGAGCTCACATATATTGTGTCACCTTCAACTATTGGAGATGCATATATAGCAGCTTGTCCGATGAAGCGGCTCCAAATCGTACTCCCAGTTTCTAAATCTAAAGCATAGATTGACTGGTCATCACCGCCAGAAACGTACACAATATTACCCTCAATAGTTGGTGTAGAGCGGTTTGTACTACCAAAACGTACAGCCCAGGATTCTTCACCAGTTTTTGCATCTAAAGCTACAATCCAGCCACGGTCTGTTGTTAGAACAATAGTGTCATTGGTGGCGCTTGGAGTGGAAAAGAGAATTTGTCCACGCGAATCAGTATCGTAAGTCCAATCTAAATCTAAGTTGTTTTCATCAATAACATTTGGTGAGACAGCATTACGCTCATAGTTATGGTTAGCTGTCCTCCAATCCTCATGGCTCATTTGTAATTGTTCATGAACTTCAATTGTAAGATGCTGTTCTTCTGCTAGATTTATAGCTTTTGTTACACCGTCAAATGTTTGACCACTTACTTGTAATTCATAAGTATCGATCGGTAAATGTTCAAAAGAGAAGTGCCCGTTTTGGTCTGTTCTTTCGGTTTGAAGTGGTGTATCTTTTAGTCGAACAAATGCATAAGAGACCGGTTCACCATCTTCATTTAAAACTTCTCCTGTTAAGTTATCTCGTTCAGAAGAAGAAAGAGTCCAGTTCACCTCTGTTGTATCGTCCTTTTCAATGGTGATGTTTGTTTCAAGTGTTTCGTAGCCAAATCCGTCAACAATAACTTCGTGATTACCTTCTTGGATTGTTAAGTCGATGTGACCGTCATCTTCTAGCGTGTAAGTTAAATCTTGTTCCGGTAATTTAATGGTCGCAGGGACTGGCTCTCCTTCTTTATTTAAAACTTGGCCTATTAATTGACCAGAGAAGGCAACTTCAGTAACCGCTTGATGAATATTAATAATTCCATATCCATATAAATCATTTGGAGTTTCACTCATGTGTGGTTCTATTCTAGCTGTTCGTTCAAGGTGATCTTTTATATTATCGATTGTTAAATCTGGGTTAGAACTTAGTAATAGAGCAATTGAGCCAGCTACATGTGGGCTTGCCATAGATGTTCCACTAATGGTGTTGTATTCCCCGCCTGGCCAAGCAGAGTAGATTTCATGTCCAGGTGCAGATATTTCGGGTTTAGTATATCTGACAGTTTCACCGTCATTATTTTCCCAAAATACGGGACCTCGACTCGAGAAGCTTGCGACTTGATCGTGGATGTTTGTGGCACCAACGGCATAAGATTCAGGGAAACTGGCAGGTGAACCAATTGTTTCAGCACCAGGCCCACTATTACCAGCTGAGAAAAGAGGAAAAATACCGGCTGCTACCCATGCTTGTACACCTTCATAAAACTCAGTGTTGTAAGTGTTGTTATTTCCCCAAGAGTTGTTAACGACGTGAGGAGCTTTACTTGGGTCACCGCCAGGGGCTAAAAACCACTCAAAAGCTTCATGAATAGCTGATGTTGTTGTGGCACCGCTGTCATCAAAAATCTTCGCTGCAATCCAATCGGCTTTTGGTGCAACACCAATTGGTTCGCCATCGCCACCGCCAACAGCAGTCCCAGCGACGTGAGTTCCATGTCCATGACCATCAGTTGGGTTGTCATATCCGTGACCTGAAACATCTATCCAAGAATATTCATGATTGCCATCTCGTCCGCGGTAGTTGTGCTTTAAAGCTTCGTGCTCGACTTCAACTCCTGTGTCCATAATTCCAACAACAACTTCTTCACCTTTAATTCCATAGTCTCCCCATACATCAGGAGCTGAAATCTTTTCTAATCCCCATTCAGGAAGCCTAGGTTCAGTTGATTCAATTGTAATTTCTGGGAGTTCGATGACTTTGTCGAGTGTGATTTGGTTAACGTCGTCGTGCTGTTCAATGGTGTCTAAAGCGTCTTTGTCGACAGTAGCAACAATACTATTATTAATCCATAATTGCTTTTGAATTTCGACTTGTTCGTCTGCAGTAGAATGATTAATTTCTCGGATAAAAGATTCTTGTGAGGTTTCTGCTTTCGCTTGGAGGTTTTGTTTAATTGATTCAATTCGTTGCTCGCGAGGTTGATTACTAATTTCTTCATAAAGTGTGTTCATATTTTCTTGCTCAGTTAATCGAATAATGACATCGACTTTTTCGTTTTGTTCTAATTGTGTCTTAATATTAGGGTCAACTTTCGGTGGGGCGTTTGGTCTTTCTTGAGAAGATGGATCTTGCAGGTTAGGTTCGAAACCTAATCCATCGAGGATTGAAGATAAGTCTTCCTCTTCAATGCTGTTAGGTGATTGTTGTTCTTCTTGATAAGCGAGTTCTCGTTCTTGTTCAACAGTTTCATCGTTTTGTGCGATTTCATCTGCTTGAGCAGACATTGTGAACGCACCATTGGAAAGGAAACTCGATGACGTAATCACAATAATGAGTAATAAGTGCAACCATTTATGTCGGTTGAGCTTTTTCATAAATACCCTCCTTAAAATTATAGTCATCCCCTTGGTATAGTACATTCATTAAAGCTCTCAAATCTCCTTCAAGAATGGTTGCAAATGAACCCAAAGTATTACTAATTCATTTTTTAGTAGTGCTATTTATTGATTGAAAAATGTCGTTATTTAAAGCTTTATGGTAATAGTGTGGATTGACGAAGTATTTTGTGGAGAGGTTATCTTAAATGGTTCTTAATGAAATTTGTTATAATAAGTTTAAATAAATTAGTTCAGTTTACCGTGTTATGATAATTAACGGAGAATGTATGAAACAAAGAGGTTAATATATGTTTAAAGAAAACAAACTCAAAACAATATTATTAATTATAGGAATCATATTCGTTGCTTTTAATTTAAGGCCATCGATTACAGCGGTTGGGCCGATTATTGGTGATATAAGAGCGGATATAGGAATCAGTAATAGTGTAGCAGGGTTGCTCACTACTTTGCCGTTGCTCGCTTTTGCTGGATTATCTTTATTTACTCCTAAGTTGTCTGCTCGTTTTGGTAATGAGTGGACGATTTTTATTGGGTTAATTTTGCTTGGCATTGGAATCGTTGTTCGACCGACAGATGCTGTATCGTTATTGTTTATTGGTACTTTTTTAGTTGGTTCAGGTATTGCTATATGTAATGTTATTTTACCAAGTATCGTTAAGCATAAATTTGCTGCCCAAGTTGGTCTTATGACGGGGATGTATACGTTAGCGATGAGTGGAGCGGCGAGTATTGCTTCAGGTATTAGTGTTCCAATAGCTCATGATTTGAATTTCGGATGGCAAGGAGCGTTGTTGTTTTGGGGCGTCATAACAATAGTGGCGATCATTTTTTGGATTCCTCAACTTAAGCCAAATCAAAATGAAAATAATAAACAAATTGTAAACCCGACAGAGAGTTCTGTTTGGTCATCTAAGTTAGCTTGGCAAGTCACTATATTTATGGGCTTGCAGTCTTTTTTATTTTATTGTTTAGTTACTTGGTTACCTGAAATTTTGCATAGTGATGGTATGAGTTTAACTTTATCAGGCTGGATGGTGTCTATTTTACAAATAGTAGGGTTACCGTCAACGATGATTGCACCTTACTTAGCTGGCCGTTTAGTTAACCAAAAGCCGATTATGATCGTCGTTGGTATTTTGTATTTGCCTGGTTTTATATTACTTTTGATTGGCGGACATATATGGATCGTCGTAGCAAGTGTTGTATTATTAGGTGTTGCACAAGGGGCGACAATCGGCTTGTCCCTTACGTTTTTAAGCTTAAGAGCACGTAATGCGAAGCAGGCAGCTAATTTATCTGGTATGGCACAATCAGTTGGTTACTTATTAGCAGCAGTTGGACCGTTTGTTATTGGTTTTATGTTTGATTTAACACGTTCTTGGAATGGACCAATCATAACTTTACTTATTGTATGTGTTGTCATGACGTTCTTTGGCATTAAAGCTAGTCGAAATGTTTATGTGTAGAGGGGGAAGGTATATGAGGCAGGAGATGAAAAATGTATTAGAAGTGATTCATTTAGCTGAAAAGTTAAAAGGTGAAATGCGTCATAGTTGGTTATCTAATGGAAGGCGGGAGAGCGTAGCTGAACATACATGGCGTCTGTCATTAATGGCCATTTTAATTGAGCCATTTTTAGAACGTAAAGTTAATATGCTAAAATTGTTGAAGATGATTACAATCCATGATTTAGTAGAGATTGAAGCAGGCGATATCCCTGCTTTTGATACACTAACGAATGAAGAAGTGAAAGCGGCTAAAGCACATCAAGAACAAAAGGCGATTGAGAGTTTTAGAACAAAACTAAATCATAAACTGGGCGAAGAAGTTGAACAACTATGGTATGAGTTTGAAGAGAAGGAAACATACGAAGCTAAAGTCGCTAATGCTCTAGATAAACTAGAAGCTCAAATTCAACATAATGAAGCGTCTATAAATACGTGGTTAGAGATTGAGTACGAGATGAGTTACTTATTAGATCGACATGTTGGATTTGATGAAGCGATCACAACGCTTAAAGACTTAATTGAAGAAGAAGCGGAGCAAAAAATGAAAGAAGCACATGTTGATGTTAGTGAAATTAAAGCAAAGCTATAAGGAGAAATATGATGGAGTCAAGTAAAGAACTAAGATGGAAACAGCGATTTGATACGTTTGAACAAAGCTTTCTAATGCTGGCTCAGTATAGTGAAGAAATATTTGAAGATGACTTAGAAAAAGCGGGCTTTATTCATATGTTTGAAGTGGCGTTAGAGCATGGATTAACTACAATCATTGATTATTTAGACGCTAAAAATGGAGTCAAAGTGTCATCACACCGACAGGCTATTAAAGAATCCGCTCAATATGATTTCATTGCAAAGGAACATGATTGGATGAAGGCGTTAAACAGGCAGAACCTCACTTACTATATTCATACGAAGAAAGTCATTGAACAATTGGTTGTCGATATTCAAGCTCAATACTATGAGCAGTTAAAGCACTTTTATGTAACGTTAAAAGAGGAAAAAGAGTCATAAAAAAGAGTTGTTTTGAAATCGAATAGGTTTCAAAACAACTCATGTTTTTCGTTTAGGGAATACAGTGATCATTTGATATAGCAATACGTGCAATAGTATAAAAGGTAAAACTAATAAAAGAATAGAATCTAATTGTAGCGCTCTTAGTATAATGGTTAACATTACAGGGATCGTAAGTGCGTATGCTGTCATTTTCCAAAGTTGTTGAAAAGCAAGCTTACGTCTCATGAAAGATCGAGTTACATAAGCAATGCCAGCGTGAAGCGATACACCTGCAACCATTAAAAAAGCAACTAAAAAAGGATAAATGATAATGAGTTGCGTAATAAATAAATCAACTGGAATAGAGCGTTCACCAATTATATAATTATACGTGATTCTAGTCGCATCAGGTAAACAAATTAAAAACATTAAAACTAGAATGTAAATCATTGTATCCCGCATGCTTTCACGATTTAGAGAAAATAGAGCCTTTTTGCTTGGAAGCTTCAGGCTGTTCTTGAAAATTCTAACTAACCCCATATTGTTCATCCTCTATTAGAATTCATTAAATGCTGTCAATTCTTCATCGATCGCTTTTTTAATCTTTTCAACACATTGTTCAGGTGTTTTCCCGAAAATTCGTTTATTATTCACAAGGGCAAACGGGCGCACGGCACACATGCCACATTGATTTAAACAAGTGTTTTCAATTACGTCGACTTCAGGGTATTCTGATTCAATGATTCCTTCAAGATCTACTTCAGTCATTAAGTTCCCATCACATATTTCAACTAAAACAATACCCATCTTAATACCTCCCAACTATATAGTGGGCCAACCCCTATTATATCGTCTTTTTTATTATTACCCAAAAGAAAAACTTAACAGTTCTGTGGCGAAACAGTTGTCGATTAGTGTAATATATTCATATAAAAGTTTTATAGGTATATTGAAGTGAACAAGTTTACCTATTATTGGTAACGGGTAATGATAAAAAACCTTTAAAAAGGGGTTGTTAAATATGTCTAATAAAAGAGTGAAGCAGTTAATTGAAGGTAAAAATTTCTTTCATGTTTTTCAGCCGATTCACAATTTAATAGAGAAACGAATTATAGGGTATGAAGCGTTGTTTCGTTCACAGTTATTTGATGCACCAGAACAAGCATTTCGTTCAGCGGATTCGTATGATCAGTTATTTGAGTTAGACAAGTTATCGGTAACTAATGCGGTCAAATACTTTTCTAATTTCCGCTTAGAAGGAGGCGAATTGTTATACATTAATGTCTTTCCCTCAACGGTAGGGCGACCTGAGTTTGTTCCTTTCATAATTGATTTAGTAGACAGTACAAGTCTAAGGAGAGGTCAGGTCGTAATAGAATTAGTCGAACTTGAAGCTATAAAAAGCTTGGATGATTTAAAGTATAATACGAGAAACTTAAAGGATAGCGGGTTTAAGTTGTCGATTGATGATGTTGGAAAAGGTTCTTCCTCCTTTCGGTTAATGATTGAATTAGAACCTCAGATTGTGAAGATAGACCAATATTTTATTAGGGAGTTACCTCACTCGACGTTAAAGCAAAAAATGATTGAATCATTAGTTGGTTATTGTTATGAAACTGAAACGGATTTTATATTAGAAGGTATAGAAACGGCGCGAGAATTGGAAGTTGCCAAGCAGCTAGGGGTACGAAAGGGTCAAGGTTATTATTTAGGAGAGCCTGCTCCTTTAGAAGTGAAGTCATAGGTTTTTATGTTACTTTTAGTTGAATTTTTTGTAAATTTATTTCGAACCACGTAGTTTTTTGTTGACATTTGTAGTATACAAGGTTTAAAATTAGCCCTAGTTAAAATTTTTTGAATTTTGGGAGGGGTTTCAGAGATGAAAAAATACTTAGCGTTTTTACTTGTTGCGATTATGGTATTAGCAGCATGTAATGGCGAAGACCAAGTCGAAGAGCCAGAAGAAAATGAAGACGAGACAGAAGAAGTAGAAGAAAACGGCTCTGAAGAAGAGGCTGCAACAGAAGAGAGTGTTGAAGACATCGGCTTAGAAGCTGTTCGTACTTACAGTGATGTAATTGGTGAGGTTTATGAGCCAGGTGCAGAGTCTGACTTTGGTTCTGCAGAGGAGTTAGCTGATTATTTAGTTGAAAATGCTCCGATTTCTGAGCGTCAGGCTGATGAAATTGCTGGCCTTGCGCTTGAAGAAGATGGAACATGGGTTGAATTAGATCACGCTTTAACACTTGAAGAAGACGGTGCATCAAGACTTGATGTTGTTGAGCTAATGGAAGGTAACGTTCAAATTAGTAAAACAATTGACGGTGACGTTGAAGAAAACCGTGGTCATTACATTTATAACGTAAGAGATATTGATGGTGAATGGTTAATTGATAACTTCCACTTCGGTTATTTAGATGGTGAGCATCCTGATGACCAAGAGGAAGAAGAGGAAGAATAATATTAAATCTTGACTACATGTGTGTAGTCAAGATTTTTTTATTCAAAAAAATTTCAAAATGATAACTTTCCTTTGGCCGAAAGAAGTGAGTATAATAAATATGGGATATTTTATAATGGTTGGAGGTAAAGTTATGCGAGTATTGGTTGTAATGGTTAGTGTAGTTGTTGTTTTGTTAGGTAGTATTTGGTTTATTCAAGATAGTGAATCAAGTGATGATATTTCTTTTAAACATATACATGGTTTAGGCTTTTCTGAGAATGGAGAACTTTTAGTAGCTGCTCACGATGGTTTGAATATAAAAGATTCTGATTGGTACGAGGCTGATGATCGACCGTTGCATGATTACATGGGTTTTTCTGTTTATGACTCAGGTTTTTATAGTAGTGGACACCCAGAGCCAGGTTCTGATTTAGAAAACCCTTTAGGGCTAGTGCATAGTGATGACCAAGGCCAAACACTAGATGTCCTTGGGTTTCATGGTGAGATTGATTTCCACCGCTTAACCGTAGGGTATTACACTGAGGACATTTTACTATTTAATCCGGAAAATCATCCTAATTTAGGTGAAGTTGGGTTTTATTATTCAACTGATCAAGGGAAAAGTTGGGATGAAGTAGAAGCTAATGGTTTAGAGAGTGTGCAGATCACGAATGTTCATAATCCTGAAGTTGATATTGCTGTACACCCAGAAGAAGAGGGTGTATTTGCTGTTTCATCTCTTGATGGCGTATATATTTCAGATGATTATGGACAAACCTTTGAACAAATTAGTGATATCCCTGGAGGGGTAGCTGTAACATTTGATTTTAATAACCAATTGGTTATATCTACTGTTTCGTCAGAATTAATAAAGGTAAACCTAGATACTTTGGAAAGTGAGTCGATGACAGCTCCACCAACTGGTGAAGATATCATAAATTATATTGCTAATGATCCTTCTGACTCAGATCTATATGCAGTTGCATCTTTTATACCGAATCAGCCAGATGAAAACTTATATATTTATATTACCGAAGACGGTGGTCAAACTTGGGAAATTAGTGTTGAAGAAAGTAAAGCTGTGCAATAATGTGAAGAAGAAGCGTTAACCCATACAGGTTAACGCTTCTTTCTGTAATAAGTCGATCTTGAAAAAATGAATTGGTCGTTAAAGTGTTTCTATGACTTGAAAGTTTGATTAATAGTCCCTTTTCCTTCCTTCACGTGAACCGTTGCAATAGCTCCATTTACAAAAGTAATTTGAGGTGGCATGTGACCACAGTCGATATCATATGCGACTGGTACGCCGCATTCAGAAGAGATTTCTTTGTATACGTCTTCGGCTAAATATCCATCTACTGGTGTGTTGGCATTACTTCGACCGAAAAGTATGCCACTACAATGATCAAACCAGCCTGCGTAACGCATTTGTGTTAACGCTCTTTTCAAGTCTGGTGTAGCAAGGTCACAGTTTTCTAAGTACCAAATAATTGGTTCGTTTTCTTTTAAGTATTGTTGTTTAAAGTGATCCACATCGCCATATGGCGTTCCTACTAGGTGATGAATCACATCAATGCAGCCTCCAAGTAAACGTCCCTCAACATGAAGAGAATCCCCGTTGATGACTTTCCAGTTGGTTCTCTCGGTTAAATGAAAAATGTGATATGTTGGGTTGTTAAAATCCCACTCTTTTTGGTATTGTTCCGAGCTGTATTGTTTAATAGTTTCATTCTGTTTGGTTTTTAAAACGTCTTCCCATTTTGATGTGGTTGGATCTGAATATTTTCCGCGGATGTCTACAATGTTTGTGCCATGAGCTGTAGCAATACCAGTTTTTAGAGTGATCGACAAAAGTAACGCGCTCGTATCAGAATAACCTAAAATCCATTTTGGGGGAATATTACTAAAATCTATATGTTCTAAAACTTCAATTAAAAGCTCTCCACCCCAAGGCGGGATTATCGCATCAATAGAATCATTGAGGAGCATTTCTTCAAGCTCTTTTGCTCGCTTTTTAGCTGTAGCTGACTTCGATTTAGTTTGGGTCCATGCCGTATCACCCAAAATAGTTTGATAACCTTTTTGCTGCATACTTGTTTGTACTTCATAAAGTAGATGATGTAATGGTTCAGGCACACCAGAAGAAGGTGCAGACACACCGATTGTAGCTTGATTAGGAAGATTTGGGTATTGGATCATTTTGGCTCCCCCTTATTGTTTTTAATATCATAACATAAGTATTTGTTTTGAATAGAGGGTTTTTAGAAAAATGTTCCAAATTATTTAACTATCCTGTATAATGTTATTCACTGAGTTGATCCTTCCTTTGAAAAAGGTAAAAATCTAAAGAATAGCGTGAAGCTGGTCCGACATTTAGTAGGTGAATCGCGATAGCCAAGAGAGCTAAGTCAAACTCATATCCTGCTGAGCTTCCATCCCCAAGAAAACCAGCACTTAACTTCACTGAGAATAGAGCTCCGACTAACAGCAATATGAAAGCACCTGAAAAAAAGCGTGTCTGAAATCCTATAATCAATGCAATACCACCAATGACTTCTAACCAAGCAACTAAGTATGCTAACACCCCTGGTAAGCCTAAGCTACTAAACCACATCGCCACTTGATCAAGACCTGTTTGAAACTTGTCCAATCCATGAACGAGAAAAATTAAACCTAACACAATTCTTAACACCGCATTCGTTGTTTGATGATTCATACTTGTCCCTCCAATCCTCTTTATCATAAGTGTATTCATGAAGGTAGAAAAAATATTATACTAGTTTATAAGTTTGGAGGTTGGAATTATGTTAATTACAGATCAACTTTACGGCAGTTACGAGTTAGAAGATGTATTACAGGAATTAATAGAAAGTAAGCGAGTTCAAAGGTTGAAAGGGGTTCATCAAGGGGGAGCTAGTTATTTAGTAAAACCGAAGTGGGACGTGACACGCTTTGATCATTCTTTAGGCGTTATGTTACTAGTGAGAAAGCTTGGTGGTTCACTAGAAGAACAGATTGCGGCACTTTTACATGATGTTTCTCACACAGCGTTTTCTCACGTCGTGGATTATTTACTAGAGCATGACAATGAGGATTATCATGAACAGATTTATGAGCAGTTTATAAAACACTCAGGCATTCCAGTTATATTAAAGAAGTATGGATTTCAATACGAAGACATTTTGCTAGATGATTCGAAGTGGACTTTGTTAGAACAGCCGGCACCTGAATTATGTGCAGATCGAGTCGATTATACGTTAAGAGATATGACACAGTACGGGCAAATAACGCTTCATGATGCTCATACGTTTTTAGAACACTTAATTGTAGTTGATGGGAAGATGTATTTGGATAATTTACGAGTAGCGGAATGGTTTGTTGAAACTTATTACAAAGAAGTGATCGACTTTTTCATGGATCCTCTTAACATATATGGAAACGACCTGCTGGCAAGAGCATTAAAACTTGCATTAAACAAGGGGATTATTCACCGCGAAGATTTTATGAAAGAAGATGAGCAGTTATTAGAAAAAGTTAGAAGTTCAAACGATTCAGAGGTTATGAGTTTGCTAGAACAATTGCAGCCTGGCGCTCACGTAATGAGTGATGAAAACGATTATGATATACATAAACAAGGTAAAGTTAGACTTATAGATCCATCTATTCTTTGTGAAGGAAAGTTGGTTAAAGCATCAAAGCGTTCTAATCAAATTGAGTTGATGAATCAAGAAGCATACAAAAAGTCAGTTGCAGGAGCATACGTTAAAGTGCTTATAAAATAGAGGAGGAGAGTAAGTGGCTAGTATTGACAAAGGACGATATACAAACAATCAAGAACGTGAAGAAGTTGTTGTGTTTCTAATTGGCATGCATATTAAAAAGTGGTGGGCTGTTCACAAATGGCTCCCTGTCTTGTTGGCAATGCCTCCTATGTTAAAGGAATTAAGTGAACATGAAGAGTTGGGTTGCTTAGCTTTCGAAAACTTTTGGCGATTTAGAACGACATTATCAGTTCAGTATTGGAGGTCAGAAGAGGAGCTTTTAGCTTATTCAAGGAGTGAGAAACACTTAAAGGCATGGCAAAGGTTTAATCGTAAAGCTCGAAATAATACTAGTGTTGGAATCTATCACGAGAATTATATTGTTACTGAAGGCAATTTCGAGTCAGCTTATGTTAATATGCCTCGCTTTGGTTTGGGGAAAGCTGTAGGAAAACAACCGATGAATAATGATACAGCAACAGCTAAACAAAGAATTAGGTTATAGTAATAGGAGGTTTATATGAGTACGCACATTAGAATTAGAGCTGGAGCAATTATTATAGAAGATGAATCGATACTATTAGTAGAGTTTAATGATGAAACAGGTGTACATTATAATTTTCCCGCAGGTGGTGTAGAGCCGAATGAATCAGTTGTTGAAGCGGTGAAGCGAGAGGCGATGGAAGAAGCAACAGTTGATGTTGAAGTTGGTTCATTAGCCTTCACTTATGAGTATGCTCCTCATTTATGTAACTATCGTTTTGGAGAATTGCACCAAGTTGGGGTGTTTTTTAATTGTTCGATTAAAGAAGGTTCCAATCCTAAGCTTCCAATGAATCCCGATCCTCATCAAACGGATGTGAAATGGGTTCCTTTAAAAGACCTACATAAAATAAGTTTATTTCCAAACATGAAACAACAAATATTGAGTTATGTAAAGGACCCTAGCCATGTGGAGTTTATTGAAGAGCGTTTATTAGAAAAAAAGTAAGCAGGTGTCGGAAAACGACACCTGCTTTTAATATGCTATCTGTTTTAATTATCTGTTAGGTCCACCAGGTCCGTGGCCATTGCCATTACCGGGACCATTTTCGTTTCCAGGACCTCCAGGGTTGCCATTACCAGGCCCGCCTGGGTTTCCGTTACCAGGTCCTTGATCAGTTACAATCGTAAGTTTACCTTCAGCTTCAGCTGTGCTTTCATTACCGAAGTCATCTACTGCAATCACTTGGATTACAGCGCCGTCAGCTTCAAGGCCTTGTGGAATTGTCCAATAACCGACATAATGACCTTCCTCAGTTTCTTGCATAGGAAGTTCCTCAGTGTTTTGGATATTCGTTAGCGGCATGTACACCTTGAATGATGCATCAAGACCAGGCTCACTATCGAATGTGATCATCACTGTTTCACCAACTTTAACTGTTTGGTCTTCTGTTGGTGTCACATTTTCGATTTCAGGTGCTGTAAAGTTAACTTCAACTGTTAACGACGCAACTGTTTCGTTACCAGCTTTGTCAGTCGCGATGACTTCAATGTCATTTTCACCTTCATCAAGCATGATGCGGTGAGAATACTGGCCGTCTTCAACTGACGCGTCTTCTCCGTTAACTTTAACAGTATCTAAGTTTTCATCTGAAACTTCACCTTCAACAGTGAAGGTTTCTGTGTTTAATTTGTCACCATCTTCTAGGTTATCAACCGTTAGGTGAGGAGCTTCGGTATCTAGTGTTACTGTAACACTTTCAGATTCGTTCGCTAACTCATCATTAGCATAAGTGACAGCTGTTAGTTCGTTATCGCCTTCAGAATAAGTGACTAGTATAAAGGATAGTGGAGTTAGTACTTTAACAATGGGTTACTTTTAAGTTAGAATAAATTAAGATAGAAGGAGGGTAAAAAAAGATGGCATTTGTAATTACAAGCCCTTGTGAAATGGAAAAGGCAGCTGAATGTGTCGATGTATGTCCAGTTGATTGTATAGAAGAGGGGAAAGATCAATTTTATATTGATCCTGATATATGTATTAATTGCGGTGCGTGTGTCTCTGTATGTCCGGTTAGCGCAATAGTTGAAGATCTAGAGATGCTTCCAGCTGATGAGAAATATTTAGAAAAGGCAGAAGAATTTTTTAAGAATAAATAAAAGTTCTCTTCATTTTAGAAGAGAACTTTTTTCTGTTTAGAGCATTGACATAATCCAACTAATAACAACGATCGCACCGATGATCATTAAAATGGTTCTAATCATAACTTTCACTCCTTGAAAGGCTTTGTTCGTAAATTCCCCTAAATAAATGAAATTTAAACATTGGTGTGTTTATTTTGAATTCAAGATAATTGTTATGGTATTATGAAGCTACCATTTTCGGAATGATAAAAGGGGGCGCGTAATAATGAAACATATATTTAAAGAGGGTACAGATCTTTCTAAACCGACACTCTTGCTATTACATGGAACTGGTGGGACGGAAGAAGATTTACTACCGTTAGTTGATCATATTGATCCCGAGGCGAACGTTTTAAGTGTTCGTGGGAACGTATCAGAGAATGGAATGCCACGCTTCTTTAGACGTTTAGCAGAAGGGGTCTTTGATGAAGAGGACCTCATTTTTAGAACGAAAGAGTTATATGAGTTTTTAGATCAAGCAGCAAAGGATTATGGCTTCGATCGTCATAACGTAATTGCAGTTGGTTATTCAAATGGAGCTAATATTGCTGGAAGCTTAATGTTCCATTATCAAGACGCGTTAAAAGCAGCAAGTTTACATCATCCAATGGTTCCTCGACGTGGAGTCGAATTGCCGGGTTTAACAGGTAAAAGCGTCTTTATTGCAGCAGGAACAAATGATCCAATTTGTCCAGCTCAAGAATCAGAAGACCTTAAAGAGCTGCTTGACGATGCTGGTGCTAATGTCCAATTACACTGGGAAAACCAGGGACACCAATTAAACTTAGGTGAAGTAAAAGCAGCAGCTGAATGGTATAAAAGTTTATAATGAAAAAGCCTGAAGCAGAGTAGCTTCAGGCTTTTTTTAATCCATATGAGCAAACGGAAGAGCGGTATCAACTTCGCCTTTGATTTTGCTAATGCTAAAGTCATTTCCGTTCAACCATGTATCAAAATTAAATTTGACGGGTTCTGTATCTCCACCTAGAGCAAACCAAGCTTCACGTTGTTTTGGTAAGTAGGCAGAAGTGTGGATGGTGCCAGCCCAACTTTTGTATTTGTCAGAGAAAACGCCTTGATTGCGGTCATTCATTAATCTGAATGCGTCATTTACACTCATGTTCGCTTTTCTTTGTGAGTTAATAGTGTCCATTCGCTTATACGAATCATCCAAATGATGGCGATTTTCTTTCGTTAAATGTTCAAAATGATTGGTGCAGACATTTGATTCACGAACGTGTACCCCACGTGGGCTCGTTTCGACAACATACGTTTGCCCACTTGGATCAAGTAATATGTAACTAAATGCATTCCGATGTGGAATGTCTTTTAGTAATTGAACAGCTTCATCAACATTTGCACACGTGTCTAAAATAATTCTACCAATCATATAGCAGACGAACCCATCTTTTGGGCTTTTTCGGTGGGTAAAGTTGTATGCCATGACTAACCCTTTTTCATTCATACCGTCCATTCGTCCGGTAACACGAGAAGTGGGGCCAATTATTGCGTAACCGTCGTCATTTGGCTGAAACAGGCTATATCGTCCTTCGTAAGTTTGTGGCTGATAATCGTAATTTCGAATCATGTAATCTTCTTCAGTCATAATTGAGCAGCCACTTTTTCTAATCTCAGTTCGGTAACCTCCAAAATCACGTAACACTTCTTCCATCGGTAGTTCTAATCCTTCGCGCAACCCTTCTAACTCTTGCCACATGTTAGGTGCAAACAGCATAAACTTGTCCTTAGCTTCATATACATCAATTGAAAACCGTGGTCTTCTAATCTTCCAATGTTTCAGGCGGTTTTGGATTGTTAGTGTGTCTTTTAATTGCTTTCCTTGTTCATAACCAAAGTCGTAGTGACTACCTCTAAATTGAATAATTTCACTATATATTTGCTTCATCTTAGTTCAATCCTTTTCAAAAATGGTGTTTTAATTATACAAGAAATAGTCGAAATAGGCGAAAATTTGTAGAATTACATTTTATTTTGTTGAATTTTTAAAATATTTTGTTACTATTTAAACGTATTTATAACTTTTATAAAGGGGGAGTTAGATGGGATTTAATCTAGATATGGTTTTAGGCTTGTTTGTTATTCCTCTATTTATTTTGTTTTTGGGTGTACTAGCCTATGTACATTCATCTAAAAAGGAGCGTGATCGTACATGAGCGCGCATCCGATGACGATCACAGTGTTAGTCGTTTATTTGCTTTTATTAGTTTTTATAGGTTTAATGTCGGCGCGAAAAAGTTCACACGGTTTAACGAGTTATTTTTTAGCTGGGAGAAAGTTAAACAAATTTGTCGTTGCTTTAAGTGCTGTAAGTTCAGGAAGAAGTTCGTGGTTAATTTTAGGTGTAACTGGTACTGCCTTTGCAACCGGCTTAAACGCTGTATGGGCGATTGCTGGTTATATTACTGTTGAAGTATTTATGTTTTTCTATGCTGCAAGGCGATTTAGAATTTATAGTGAGAAAACGGGAAGTATTACTGTTCCAGATATTTTAGAAAGTCGTTATCGCGACCGTTTCCGTTTATTAAGAATTGTTAGTGCGGGTATTATCGTATTTTTCATGGTTGCTTATGTTGGAAGCCAGATTGTTGGGGGAGGAACAGCTTTCTCTTCTACTTTAGGGATTTCCTCTAGTGCGGGTATGTGGCTAACAGCTATTATTATTTTAACTTATACGTTATTAGGTGGATTTCATGCTGTTAGTAAAACAGACGTACTTCAAGTTAGTTTGATGTTTTTCTCGCTTGTCATTTTACCAATTGTTGCGATTTTTCAACTAGGTGGCGTAGGGCCGATCTTAGATGCCATGCATGCACAAGGTGATGGATTTACGAGTTTAATGACGTTCGGTTTTGGTGCGATCGTTGGTTTATTAGGTATTGGGTTTGGTAGTCCTGGTAACCCTCATATTTTAGTGCGTTATATGTCATTAAACAATGTCAAAGAGATGAAACAAGCAGCTTTAATCGGGACTATTTGGAACGTTGTCGTTGGTTGGGGTGCTGTATGGGTTGGCCTTGCAGGTCGTGCTTTTTTCGAAGGACCTGAGGCGATGCCAAACGGAAACCACGAAGCAATCTTTACCCAACTAGCAGATGCTGTTTTTAATCCATTCTTTATGGGAATCGCTGTAATTGCGATTTTAGCGGCGATCATGTCGAGTGCTGATAGTCAGTTACTAGTTGGGGCAAGTGCTATAGTTCGTGACATTATTGATAAACTGTTTGGTAAAGGTAAAGAAATGTCTCAAGAGAAGCTCGTCACGTATAGTCGGTTTGCTGTATTAGGAATTATGGCACTGTCAGTATGGTTGGCATTCTCCGCTGAAGAGTTTGTCTTCTGGATGGTATTATTTGCATTCGGTGGACTAGGTGCATGTTTCGGCCCTGCCTTATTATTAACGTTTTATTGGAAGCGAACAACTGGTGCAGGGGTACTAACCGGCATGATCTTAGGATTATTAACCGTCGTGTTAGTAGCACAGCAACCTGAGTGGACATATGCTATTGCTGATTTTGAACAGTTATCAGCCGATCTACTTTTCGGTGTAACGTATGAAGCTGTTCCTGGCTTTATCGTCGCAACCTTATCGACAGTCATTGTCAGCCTATTTACAAAAAAACCAGAAGACGCTGAACAAGTTGTAGATGAGTTAAAGTAAAACCAAGCCCTCACAAGTGAGTAAGCTCACTGTGAGGGCTTTTTTTATTGGTATGAAAAACTCAATACGTTTCCATAAAATCACTCAGTTTATTTAATTGAACCTTGAGCAATGTTATTGTATAATACAGTGTTGATTTGTCTATATAAAATAAACTATAAAATATATTAAAGCAAGGTGGTCAATATGTCTAATAAGGATTACAGAGTGTTGCTTTATTACAAATACGTTCAAATTGATGACCCAGAAACGTTTCGTGATGAGCATTTACAATTCTGCGAAGATCTTGGTTTAAAAGGTCGAATTATCGTCGCTGAAGAGGGTCTGAATGGCACTGTTTCAGGAACTGTTGAACAAACGAATCAATATATGGAAGGGTTACGTGCTGATCCGCGTTTTGAAGATATGCCTTTCAAAATTGATGAAGCGGATGAACATGCCTTTAAGAAAATGCATGTTCGTCATAAAGACGAAATTGTTAATTTAAGTTTAGGTGATGATGACATCAACCCTAATGAGCAAACAGGTGAGTATTTAGATCCTAAAGATTTCTACAAAGAGATGAAAAAGGAAGATACAATCGTTTTAGATGCACGTAATGATTACGAGTATGACATTGGACATTTCCGTGGAGCGATTCGTCCAGATATTCGCAACTTCCGTGAGCTTCCTGAATGGATTAAAGAAAATAAAGAATTATTAGAAGGTAAGCGTGTGTTAACGTATTGCACAGGTGGAATTCGTTGTGAAAAGTTTTCAGGTTGGTTGAAAGAAGAAGGTTTTGATGACGTTGGTCAACTTCATGGTGGTATTGTCAGTTATGGTAAAGATCCTGAAGTAAAAGGTGAACTATGGGATGGACAATGCTATGTGTTTGATGAGCGTATTAGTGTTCCAATCAACCAAGTGGAGCACAACGTTGTAGGTCGTGACTATTTCACTGGTGAACCTTGTGAACGTTATATTAATTGTGCGAACCCGGATTGTAACGAACAAATTCTTTCTTCAGAAGAAAATGAACATTTCTTTTTAAGAAGTTGCTCCCATGAATGTCGTGTACACCCTCGCAACCGTTATATTGAAGAACACGGTTTATCAGAAGAGGAAGTACAAGCGAAAATGGCGTCAATTGAAGAGTACGAAAAACAGAAAGTATAAATATTCGTTGACATGGTTATAAATGCCATGATACTATGCATATAATTTAATATTAATAATTGAATAACAATTTTGACTCTTATCAAGAGTGGCAGAGGGACTGGCCCGATGAAGCCCGGCAACCTTCAAACAACGGTTTGAAAGGTGCTAATTCCTGCAAAGCATTTGCTTTGGGAGATGAGAGAGACAAATAGTTTTGTATATTTGACCTCTCTATCTCAAAGGTAGGGAGGTTTTTTGCGTTTCAAAAGTTTTGAAAAGGAGGAGGTGATGACAATTAGCAAAAGTGAAGAAAAAGTTGTCATCCCTAATTTCACTTTAGAATCAGGTTATACGTTTAAAGAAGTTGAGTTGGTTTATGAAAAAGCAGGCAATAATGAAGGACCAGTCATCTTGGTGTGCCACGCTTTAACAGGAAACCATAAAACGGTTGGTACAGGTGGTGAGCCTGGATGGTGGCGTGGTCTAATCCATGAGGACGGTTATATTAATTTAAATCATTACCAAGTGATCACGTTTAACGTGTTAGGGGGATGTGATGGTTCAACAGGGCCGAAATCGATTAACCCTCAGACAAATGAGCCATTCGAAGCTAACTTTCCAAACGTCACTGTTCGTGATTTAGTTGAGATTCAGTTTTTAGCATTGAAGAAGTTAGGGATTAATTATTTACGTGCTGTCATCGGGGGTTCTTTAGGTGGGATGCAAGTGTTGGAATGGGGGTTTATGTACCCTGGCTTTGTCGGTATGATCGTTCCAATTGCAGTAACCCCTCAGTTTAGTGATTACGCTATTGCTTTTAACCACATTTCAGCAAAGGCTATAAAGCAAGACCCTAGTTGGCAGAGGGGTGAGATACCTAAAGAGGGATTAGGATTAGCGCGTGAAATTGGTATGATTACGTATCGTTCAGCGCCACTGTTTCAAGAAAGGTTCAATCGAAAAAAGACAAATGAAGAGTTTGAAGTTCAATCTTACTTAAATTATCAAGCTGATAAAATCATTGAACGTTTTGATGCGAACAGTTATTTAACATTGTTAAATGCAATGAACAACCATGATGTTGCTAGTGGAAGAGGGAGTTATGAAGTGACGTTAGAACAGTTAGAAGTTCCAGTTGTGGCCCTTGGATTTCAACATGACTTACTGTATGCACCGGAAGCAATTAAATACTTTGTTGACGACATTAACTTATTAGGCGGTTCAGCTGACTATTATGAAGTTGAGACAATCTTTGGTCACGACGGGTTTTTAGTAGAGTTTGACAAGTGGGGTCACATCATTGAGAAAGCGTTAAATAAGTTTACATTTAAAATTAATAAATAGGAGTGGTGAGTAATGAGTCAAAAAGATTATCGATTAGAGACAATTGGAGTACATGGTGGATTAGAAGCGGATCCGACAACAGGTGCAAGAGCACTACCGATCTATCAAACGAATTCGTATAAGTTTGATAGTACAGAACATGCAGCTAATTTATTTTCATTACAAGAAGAAGGTTTTATTTATTCTCGTATCGGTAACCCCACAGTTGGTGCTTTAGAAGAACGTGTGGCTCAGTTAGAAGGTGGAGTTTGCGCATTAGCATTCTCTAGTGGTATGGCGGCAATCTCAGCAGCGATTTTTAACATTGCAGAAGCGGGTGATGAAATTGTTGCTGCATCAACGCTGTATGGGGGAACATATAACTTATTTTCAACAACGTTACCGAAACATGGTATCACGACACATTTCGTTGACCCAACTGAACCAGATAACTTCCGTCAGGCGATTACACCAAAAACGAAAGCTATTTTTGCTGAAACTATCGGAAATCCTGGCTTGCACGTATTAGATATCGAACGTGTCGCAGAAATTGCTCATGAAGCAGGCGTGCCGTTAATTGTAGATAACACGTTCCCTTCACCATATTTACTACGCCCAATTGAGTTTGGTGCGGATATTGTTGTTCATTCAGCGACAAAATGGTTAGGCGGTAATGGAACAACATTAGGTGGTGTGCTCGTTGATGCCGGTCAGTTCGATTGGAATTCCTCGAAGTTCCCTGGGTTCACTCAACCTGATCCAAGCTATCACGGGATCGTTTATGCTGAAGCATTACCTGAAGCAGCTTTTATTACGAAAGCGCGTGTTCAAGTGTTACGCGACACAGGGGCTTCTTTGAGTCCATACAATGCGTTTCAAATCGCATTAGGGTTAGAAACGTTACATGTTCGTATGAAAGAGCATGTTGCAAACGCTAGACGGATCGTTGAATATTTAGAACAACATCTGGGTGTAGATTGGGTATTGTATCCAGAAAAAGATGATCATCCTTCCAATGAGTTAGCGCAAAAATATTTACCAAAAGGTGCTGGGTCAATTGTTGTTTTCGGTATTAAAGGTGGTCGAGAAGCAGGGTCTGAAGTGATTAATCAAGTGGAACTGTGGTCTCATCTAGCTAACGTAGGTGATGCAAAAAGCTTAATTATTCACCCAGCAAGTACGACTCATCAACAGCTAAGTGAAGAAGAAATTGTTCAAACAGGTGTCACTGACGACCTCATTCGTTTATCAGTTGGAATCGAAAATGTTGATGATCTAATTGAAGACTTAGAGCAAGCGATTAAAGCTGCAACTGGTGAATCATCACAAGTTGAGCGTGTGAATTCATAAAAAGGAGGCAACAAATGGGTTCGGTTAACGTAGCTTTGTTAGGTTTTGGCACAGTAGGAAGTGGTGTGTATGAGTTAATTGAACGAGAGCAAAAAAGGTTGTCTGAATCGTTAAGTGGCTCGATTAATATTGTCGCCGTACTAGTAAAAGATGACTCGATTAAGCGAAATGTGCCTAACGATGTTTTAGTAACATCTAATATTGATGATATATTAGCTCAACCTGTAGATGTTGTAGTTGATGCTATTGTTGGTGTTGAACCTGCCTTTACTTACTTGTGTAAGGCGATTGACCAAGGGTGTCATATTATTACGGCGAATAAAGAAATGTTCGCTTATAAGGGGTTTGAACTTAAGGAAAAGGCCAAAGAGCATCGTGTAGCTGTTCACTATGAAGCGACAGTTGCTGGTGGTGTGCCTGTTATTCGAACGATCAGTCAGTTGATTTCAGTTAACAAAGTTGTTCATGTCGAAGCCATTTTAAATGGAACATCAAACTACATTTTAAGTGAAATGAGAAATAAACAGATTGATCTAAATACAGCTTTACAAGGAGCTCAACAACTTGGTTATGCAGAGGCTGATCCAACTAATGATATTGAAGGGTTCGATGCCTTTTATAAAGCGGTTATTTTAGCAGAGTTAGTAACGGAAGAGCGTGTTAATTTCAATCGGGTATTTCGTCACGGGATTACAGCTTTAAAACAAGAAGATGTGGTTAATCAAAGTTTGAAAGGTCACCGTGCAAAACATATTGTTACGTTAACAATTGAACAAGGTGAAGTAAATGTAACAGTTGAACCTAGATGGGTTACGACAGAGCACCCTTTATATGATGTAGAAGGGGTTAACAATGGTGTTCTCATAACTAGTCAATACAACGGCCAACTTAAACTTGAAGGTCCAGGTGCAGGTAAACTTCCAACCGCTAGTGTAGTCGTTGAAGATTTAGTCCATATATTTAGGCATGAACCAAAAATAGTCGTTAACTAGTTGCGAGTGGCATGCGTTCATCTCATAGAATTTGTGTTAGAATAGTGAAGGATTTTCCTATGAGAAAGGACGTTTTTCAATGAGCACAACATACAAAACCCCACTTTCACCTCAATATGACCCTTGGGAAGCCTATATGGATATTGAAGAACATGGTGAAATGGTGTTATCGAACATTGAATTTACAACGACTCATTTATGTAATATGCGTTGCCGTCATTGTGCGGTAGGTGACACGTTAATGAAGAAGGATCCAGACGCTTTGCCAATTGATTTATTACTTAAAAGACTCGATGAAGTCTCCCACCTTAGAACGTTAAGTATAACAGGTGGCGAACCGATGTTATCGAAAAAGTCAGTAGATGAATACGTTGTGCCTTTATTGAAGTATGCACACGAACGAGGTGTACGTACACAAATCAACTCTAACTTGACGTTACCATATAGTCGTTACGAAGCGATTATTCCATACTTAGATGTTTTACACATCTCGCATAACTGGGGAACAGTAGAAGAGTTCGCAGAGACAGGGTTCGCTCTAATGGATCGTAAGCCATCGTATGAAAACCGTGAAATGTATTTTCATAGAATGGTCGAAAACAGTCAGAAATTATCAGAAGCAGGCGTCATGGTTTCGGCTGAAACGATGTTAAATAAGCGAACATTCCCTTATTTAGAAAAGATACATGATCACATACTAGAAATGGGATGTGCACGACATGAAATTCACCCAATGTATCCAGTCGACTTCGCTAGTGATTTACAAACGTTGTCACTAGATGAAATGCAAGAAGCGATTAACCGCCTGCTTAATCACCGTGATGAAAAGGTATGGATGCTGTTTGGTACAATGCCGTTTTACCCTTGTAATCATTCGGAGAAAGACTTAGAACTATTGAAAAGGTTAGACCAAGCAAACAATGTAACAGTTCGCAATGACCCAGATGGGCGTTCTCGTTTAAATGTTAATATTTTTACGGGCGAAGTGACAGTAACAGATTTTGGAGATGAACCTTCCTTAGGCAATGTTCAGGACACAAAACTTTTAGATTCATATCATCAATGGTTAAGCACAAAGACAGCCCAATCGTTGAATTGTCATTGTCCAATCGCTAAATGTTTAGGCCCTAACGTGTTAGTGAAAAATACGTATTATCAAGAAGTTGACTTTCAACAAAATCAGGCAAAAATTGAAATAAAAAATCGTTAAAACTCGGTCTGAATGGCCGAGTTTTTTTGTAATATAAATTTGATAATTCTGATTATTTAAAATACCATTGTATATTCCGACATTAAACAGTAATATAGAGTTAATATTCATAAAATTGTCATGAAAGAGGAAGGAGCAACAAGAAATGAAGTTAATCATCAAATTAATTGCTGGTATTATACTAGGTATTATTGTTGGACTTATAGGGATTGAATGGTTAACAAGATCGTTAATTACATTTAGCGACTTATTTGGACAGTTTATTGAGTTCATGATTCCATTAATTATACTGTTCTTTATTGCTTCAGGTGTATCAAAGCTTGGGCAAGGTTCTGGTAGGTTAGTAGGCTTAACAGTTGGTACAGCTTACACGTCGACGATTTTAGCAGGTATTGCTGCTTTCTTTATCGCAACGTTAATTATGCCAATGGTAGCTTCGGAGCGATCTGCACCAGAAGAAGGTAGCGCATTAGAAGGTTATATTGATTTAGCTATTGATCCTTTAATGGGTGTTATTACAGCGTTAATATTAGCCTTCACATTCGGTATTGCGATGGCTAAGTTAAATAGTGAGACGTTAATTCGTGTATTTGATGAAGGTAAGTCTGTAGTGGAGTTAGTTATTGTGAAAGTGATTATTCCATTACTTCCATTCTTCATTGCTGGTATCTTTGCTGAGCTTGCCTCAGAAGGTACAGTTTTTGATACGTTAAGAGTGTTTGGTGTTGTATTAGTCGTAGCGATTGCAACTCACTGGGCTTGGATTATACTACAGTATACAGCTGCTGGACTTTATATTGGTAGAAATCCATTCAGCTTGCTTAAAACAATGTTACCAGCGTACTTTACTGGTTTAGGTACAATGAGTAGTGCTGCGACCATTCCGGTTACGTTAAGACAATCAAAGCAAAACAATGTGCGTGAAGAAGTAGCGAACTTTAGTGTTCCGTTAAGTGCAACGATTCATTTATCAGGTAGTGTTATTACAATTGTCAGCTGTACAGTTGCAGTGATGGCTGTATTAGATGGCTACACTGTACCGAGCTTCTTTGAGATGTTACCGGTTATTGCAATGTTAGGTATTATTATGATTGCAGCTCCAGGTGTTCCAGGTGGTGCGATTATGGCGGCAATTGGAATTTTAGGTTCAATGCTAGGATTTACTGAAGCAGCAATTGCGTTAATGATCGCTTTATACATGGCGCAAGACAGCTTTGGAACAGCAGCTAACGTTACAGGTGATGGTGCTATTGCACTGTTCGTTGATAAATTTACAAGTAAATTTAAAGGATAAAATAAAGGCAACCTCGACAGTGAGGTTGCCTTATTTTAATATGTCAATAATCCGATTATAATCATCAAGACTAGTAATGTTGCATTGGGTGAGCTTATGAGTAGAAGTCTTTTAATCCACGTATCTCTACTGTAGCGATCTTGTTGTGTTTCAGTATGATAGTTAGCTCTTACGCGATCTCCGCGATTAAGAGCACCTGTTAATATACCTGCTATAATCAGTGGAACAATTGCACCTACACTAATGATAGTCAGTGGAACATTCCAATTACCAGTAAAAGTCCCAATTAATAAAGCGACAATTGTTATTGCTAACCCAAATCCAACATAAGAAAAATGCTTGATAATAAATCGCCCCTTATAATTTATTAGTCTTCATCTACAGGGTAGACGCCATTTTCATCATGAACTTCTTTACCTGATAGAGGTGGATTAAATACACAAACAACGCGCATATCTTCACTACCACCACGTAATAAATGTTCATCATGTTCATCTAAAGAGTATACTGTACCTGGTGTAATTTTATAGACTTTACCATCTTTTAATGTCTCAACTTCACCGTCACCTTCAATACAGTAAACAGCTTCTAAATGGTTTTTGTACCAAATGTGAGTTTCAGTTCCTGCCTTAATGACAGTGTCATGTAGTGAGAAGCCCATACCATCTTTCTTTAAAAGTAGACGACGACTTTCCCAATTTTCACCTTTTACTTCGTTTTCTGATCCGATTACATCTTGTAGTTTTACAATTTTCATTAGTAGATTTCTCCCTTCAAATATGTTTGTTATAGAATTTTACTCAAAAATTCTTGTGTACGTGGGTTTTGTGGATTTTCGAAAATTTGTTGTGGGTCGCCTTCTTCCATCACAATACCTTCATCCATAAACAGAACGCGGTCGCCAACTTCGCGAGCAAACCCCATTTCGTGTGTGACAACGACCATCGTCATACCTTCACGTGCTAAATCTTTCATAACTTCTAACACGTCCCCAACCAACTCTGGGTCTAATGCAGATGTTGGTTCGTCAAAAAGCATGACTTTAGGCTCCATAGCTAATGACCGCGCTATAGCTGCACGTTGTTTTTGCCCGCCTGATAGACTTTCAGGATAGGCATCAGCTTTATCAGATAACCCTACTTTTTCTAAAAGCTTTAAAGCGATCTCTTTAGCTTCCTCTTCTTTCATACCTTTTACTTTAATTGGTCCAATTGTAATATTTTCTAGTACCGTCTTATGTGGAAATAAATTAAAGTGCTGAAATACCATGCCCACTTGTGAACGGACTTGGTTAATATTTGTTTTAGGATCATTAATAACATCTTGGTCGATTGTAACCTCTCCTGATGTAATATCTTCTAATAAATTGATACATCTTAGAAATGTACTTTTACCAGAACCTGATGGCCCGATTACACAGACCACTTCGCTTTCTTTAACTTCAGCACTTATCCCTTTTAAGACTTCAAGGTTCCCAAACGATTTGTGTAAATCTTTAACAGTAATCATTTATACATCTAACTTCCTTTCTATGCGACGTAAAATAACCGAAGTCGGAATTGTAATCATAAGGTATATAATACAAACCATAACGAGAGTCTCAAAAACTTCGAATGTTGCGTTATAGTACTGTCTACCTTGGTATAGTAATTCTCCAACTGCAATGACGGAGAATAAGGAAGTATCTTTTAAACTAATGATAAATTGATTACCTAATGGTGGAATCATCCGCTTAAAGGCTTGAGGCCAAATAATGTAACGCATCGTTTGCCTCTCTGTTAACCCCACAGCACGTCCGGCTTCATATTGTCCTTTATCAATTGAATGGACAGCACCGCGGACAATTTCAGCGATGTATGCACCTGCGTTTATAGTGATCGCAATAATCGCAGCGGTTAAACCACTGATATTAACACCAATTAAATCTTCTGAGATCCCGAAATAAATAAATAAAACTTGTACTAATATGGGAGTTCCTCGGACAACTTCTACAAAAATGGTGCTTATTCCTCGAATCAACCCATTTTTAGATAATCTACCAAGTCCTGTGAACGCTCCGAGAATAAAACCTAAAAATAAACCGACTATTGTAATTAATAAAGTTAGCTTTAAGCCTTCATATAAAAATGGTAGCGATTTAATATAGGCCGAGTCCATTAGTGCTTCAAACATGCTATTAAGTGCATCTAGCATTTTATTAATCTCTCCTTCTATTAAGTCGCATGACGGTCACGACTTAGTATGGAAAAAAGCGTAACAAGCATGTACTTGTTACGCTTGAATATAGTAGTGTACGTGTTGTATTTAATTTTTACTCAGGAGATTCACCGAACCATTTCTCATAAATCTCATCATAAGTTCCGTCTTCTTTTACTGTAGCTAAAGCTTCGTTAACAGGCTCAACTAATTCAGAGTCTTTAGGGAAAGCAATCCCGTATGGCTGACCCTCTAAAACGTCGCCTACCGTTTTAAGCTCATCTTCAGCATTTTCCATAATGTAGTATTGAACGTTAGGTAAATCGTATAAAACAGCATCTAAACGACCTGCTTCTAAGTCCATATAAGCTGTTACGATCTCTGGGAACGCTGTAACTTCAGCGTCTGTATTATCTAGTAGGAACTCCTCACTTGTAGAACCTTGACGAGCACCAACTTCAAGACCACCAACATCATCAATGGATTCGATATCTGAATCAACTGGAACTGCAAGAATTAAACCAGAATCATAATAAGCGTCTGAGAAGTCAATTGTTTCTTGTCTATCCTCTGTAATTGAAATACCAGCAATACCGATATCGTTACGACCTGATCTCATTGAAGCTAATAAACCATCAAATTCCATAGTTTCATACTCAACTTTGAAACCTGCTTCTTCAGCGATTGCGTTAAGTAAATCAATGTCGAAACCTTCCATTTCACCTGTATCTGGATTTAAATATTCAAAAGGCTGGAAGTTTGCATCTGTGGCAACTGAGTATGTTTCCATATCTCCGTCTCCACTTTCACCATCTGTACCGCATGCTGCAAGAATCCCGATTGTAAACATCGCAACAAGAAAAATAGTTAACTTTTTCATTAAATTATGTACCCCCTACCAAATTTTGTTTGCAAACTTTATTTTCTCATGGTTTTAATAGTTTTGGAAAATGACATTAAACAACATTATTATGAATTATCTGATATCTGAGCTGATTTTTCGTAGTAGAACTCAATCACTTATAAAATAACTGTCGTTTTTTTAATAATCCTTTCGTTTAATCTACATTTCCCTTAATTAATAATTATGATAGTTGTACTAAAAGTATGATATAAAAAAAGCTTTGCACGATTTCTCATGCAAAGCTTTTGTCTAGAATTAATATGGATCGGATGGGTGTCCCATTTGTTCAGCATCGTGAACGGCTTCTTCCATTTTGTCCTCTTTAGGCATTGAGTTAAGCCCTTCTGCGACGCGCTTTCCGTACTCTTCATCGGCTTTTGTAAAGTTCTCAATCATTTGGTTTTGAATATCTTTATGACATTGAGATAAAGCGCCAACTAAATTGTTAATTAAGTCATCACGCTCCCATTCGTTCAGACGACGATATGTTTCACCAGCTTGCCCGAAGTTGTTCTGACGGTCGATTGGCTCTCTTACAACATTTCCTTCCGCATAAGGCTCATGTTCTTGACCATTATTTTGATCTTCAGTATATCCACCAAGAAGGGATGGTTCATAGTTGATATGAGGGTTTTTATCCTCACCGTAATCCGTTCGGTAATCCATTTGTCCACCGTTTTGATTCGTGCGGACACCTTTAACTGGACTGTTGATTGGTAATTGTAAGTAGTTAGGCCCAACACGGTAACGTTGTGTATCTGAGTATGAGAATGTACGACCTTGGAGGAGCTTATCATCTGAGAAGTCTAATCCATCTACTAATACACCCGTGCCGAATGCAGCCTGTTCAACTTCAGCGTGGAAGTTTTTCGGGTTTTCGTTAAGTACCATTTTACCGACTTTGTGCCATGGGAATTGATCGCGATACCATAGTTTAGTTGGATCTAGTGGGTCAAAGTCTAACTGTGGGTGTTCTCCATCTTCCATAATTTGAACGTAAAGCTCCCATTCAGGGTAGTTACCTTCTTCAATCGCTTCATATAAATCTTGCGTTGAGTGATTAAAGTTCATGCCTTGAATTTTGTCAGCTTCTTGTTGCGTTAAGTTTTTAATACCTTGTACTGGTTCCCAATGGTATTTGACTAATACAGCTTTTCCTTCTTTGTTAACCCAGCGGTAAGCGTGTACTCCAGAGCCTTGCATTTGTCTAAAGTTTGCTGGAATACCCCAAGGTGAGAATAGAAATGTAATCATATGTGTCGCTTCTGGTGATTGACTAATAAAGTCAAAGATTCTTTCAGGGTCTTGGATGTTTGTGACATGATCTGGTTGAAACGCGTGAACGAAATCAGGGAATTTAATCGGATCACGGATGAAAAAGATTTTTAAGTTATTACCGACTAAGTCCCAGTTACCATCTTCTGTGTAAAATTTGATCGCGAAACCACGAGGGTCTCGTAACGTTTCAGGTGAATGCTTTCCGTGGTTAACTGTCGAAAATCTTGCAAAAACAGGTGTGCGTTTTCCTTTCTCAAACACTTTGGCGCGGGTGTATTTTGAAATAGGTTCACCATTTATTTCGCCGTATGACTCAAAGTAACCATGTGCACCGGCACCACGAGCGTGAACGATCCGCTCAGGGATTTTTTCTCGGTCGAAGTGGCTAATCTTCTCAAGGAAATCGTAGTTTTCAAGAACTGTAGGCCCACGTTTTCCAACAGACCTAGTGTTTTGATTGTCTGTGACAGGATGTCCTTGTTGGTTCGTGAGTTTTGATTTTTGATTCTCATCTTTACTGTCTTTATTTTTCATAGATCAAATCCTCCTTTCAAATTCACTGTGTAGTATGTGTACTCAGAAAATTATTATTAGAAAAAATGACCAAATGTAATATAATTGAGGTAAAAGTGATTTGAGGGGGGAACCTAATGGAATTTAAAGAAACGGATCTACCAGGTGTTGGAAAGAAAGTATCATTTATAAACAGTGATGGTCTATATACAGTATTAGTTTTACATCACAGTGGTAAAAGGGAGTTGTACTTTTTAGAAGACGAAGATGATGATGAACCGATTTTTTCAACTACTTTTACTTCTGAAGAAACGAAAGAGTTAGGGGTTAAATTGTTAGGTAGTAGAGATGAGGGGGTTGATGAAGGGCAGTTTGAACAGTTAAGTCTAGTGAGGAAGAAAACACTTGTCGATTGGGTCGAAGTGAAGAAGGGATCATCTATTATTGGCCAGTCTGTAGATCGAGCACAAAAAATGGTCGACGATGAAGTGTCAATCGTTGCAATATTTAGAGGTGGTGAGTGTATAACAAAACCAAATGATGAAGAGAAAATCGAAGCCAAAGATACACTTATGGCATTAGGCAAGAAAAAAGTAATTGAAGAATTTGAAAGAATTTGTAAGGGGTAGTAACTATGTATATCCCGGATATGTTATTAGCAGGTTTGTTGTTTTTAATTTTATTTATGGTTGGGTATATTTCCTTCAAAGTACGTATACCAAATGTCATCACCTTTCTATTACTTGGGCTAGTAATAGGTAGTTTTTTCTCTGACTCCTACTTACTAGAGTTCGCTGGTGAAATAGGGATTGTGTTGTTATTCTTTATGTTAGGTATGGAGTTTCCGGTTAATCAGTTAGTAAAAGTAGCGAAAAAAGTGTTAGGAGCAGGTATTCTTGATTTAGTTCTTAGCTTTGGTGTTTCATTCGGTATTGCGTTGTTGTTTGGGTTAGATTGGATTACAGCAATGTTAATTGGTGGTGTAGCATATGCAACGAGCTCATCGATTACTGCTAAACTTCTAGAAAGCACGAAGAGAATGGCTAACAAAGAATCAGAATTCATTTTAGGGTTATTAATTTTTGAAGACTTAGTCGCTCCAGTACTAGTAGCTATTTTAGTTGGGTTAACAGCAGGGGCAGCAGTAACAGCTGGGTCTATTAGTTTAATCATTTTACAGGTTATATTATTAACAGCTGGTGCTCTTTTCTTAGCTTTGTTTGTGTTCCGAAAACTACGACCATTCGTTGATCGATATATCAATGAAGACTTTTTTGTCCTATTTGTCATTGGAATCGGACTTACATATGGGGGATTAGCGTTATTCTTAGATTTATCGGAAGTATTAGGTGCGTTTCTAGCAGGTATTGTTTTAGCTGAGTTGAAAAGAACACATGAACTTGAGCACCTTGTTCTTAACTTCCGCGACCTATTACTACCACTGTTTTTTGTATACTTTGGCACGAGTATAGAATTTGCAGAAGGTATTCCGATGGTTTCTATGTTAATCGTATTACTAGTTTGGTCTATTATAGCTAAAATAGCTGTAGGCTATTGGGGAGGCCAAATGTATGGTATGTCGAAGAAAGTTTCATTACGGGCAGGTTTTTCTCTAACACAAAGAGGAGAGTTTTCAATTATTATGGCTGCCTTAGCTTCTGAAATGATTATGGCATTTAGTAGTGTGTTTATTTTAACATCAGCAATTTTAGGTGTTGTGTTATTTCAAAATGCACCAGTTATTGCTAGGCGTGTCTTTGGAAAACGTGAAGCTCGATCTTGATTAAGAAAAGGTGCCTCCATATAGTGGAAGGCACCTTTTTTCTATTCATCATCTTTAAATGAGTTTGAAAAACGCTTCATCGCTTCTTCCTCTGCATCGAGGTATAGTGTGCGAGATGGGAAAGCGATTGATACATCTTCTTCTTCTAAAATGTCCATAATCTTAAAGTTAATATCTTCTTTAATTTTTAAATACTCTTCCCATTGTGTTGTCTTTGTAAAGAAGTAAAGCATAATATCTAAACTGCTATTGTTATACTTATCGAAGCGTACAAAGATCGTTTCTTGGTGAATATCTTCATGGTTTTCTAATAGTTCTCGTACGCGTTCAACGACTGCCTCAAGTTTATCCTTCGGTGTACTATATTCAACACCTAAATTAAAGAAAATGCGTCGTTTGCCCATTTCGCTCCAGTTCGTGATGGGTTCATTTGATAGTGTCGAGTTCGGAATCGTAACAAGTGACTCTGAAAAGGTTCTAACTCGTGTACTTCTGAAGGTAATATCTTCAACGACACCTTCAACGCTAGGAGTTTCAACCCAGTCACCCATCGTAAACGGTTTTTCAGTAATGATGACAACCCCGCCAAATAAGTTTTTTATCACTTCTTGGGCAGCCAAAGCAAACGCTAAACCACCAAGGCCTAAACCAGCAACAAAACCGCTGACGTCATAACCAAACTCTTGTGCAATAATACTTAAACTAATCGCAACGACGATAAAACGGACCGCTTTTGATATAAATGGAATTAATATTTGATCAATCTCTAAGTTCACTTTATCACTGACTTTCATAAGCAATAAAGATGAACTTGAAGCTAAATTGAATAGCCCCCAAGTGATGATTAGAATAACTGATGACCTAATTAAGCTTTCAAATAGGTCGCCTTCTTGATTAATGAAAGGGACATAATCGGTAGCTATGTATATACCTATAATGACAAATAGTGCTCTGATTGGTCGTTCATATGATTTCACAACGAAATTAAGTAGATCTGAGCCTGACTTATTCGTCAGTTTTAAGATGAAATAAAAAACATACTTAGTAAATAGCTTTCTTAACAAAAGGAAGACTAATAGAATTCCTAAAGCAATGCCTAAGTTGATCCATAAGTCGTAATCATTTATGTATTCCCAAAATCGCCAGTTCATATTATTTCTCCTTCATCCTTAACGGCTCTTTAAAACTATTATTATCATACTATACACATCTTAAAACATAAAGAAGCTGAATATGTAAAAACCTCGAGCTAGTAACGCCCGAGGTTGTCTATTAAACGGCTGATGCTTCAATAGCACGGATGACACGATCTGCTGTACTACCACTCGATTGAGGATTTTGTCCTGTAACAATATTGTGGTCACGTACGGAGAAGTCTGTCCATTTTTCACCGCGTTCGAAATTCGCCCCTTGCTCACGAAGCTTTGTCTCTAACATGAACGGCATTCGCTCATCTAATTGCATTTCTTTTTCTTCTTCGTCAGTGAATGCAGTTACTTTTCTGTCTTTAACAATTGGAGTGCCGTCTTCATAGGTGACATTAACTAGTCCAGCTGGCCCGTGACAGACAGAGCCGATGACTTTTTCTTTTTCAGCAAATTGTTGTAATACATATTGAAGCGTTTCGTGATCTGGGAAGTCGAACATCGTACCATGTCCACCTGGTAAAAATATAGCATCGAATTCACCAGCATCACCTTTCGTTAGCTTTTCTGTATCTTTTAGTTCAGACTCTGCAGCTTTCCAATCTGGGTTGTCTTCAATACTATTTGGGTCCAGTGGTACTTCACCACCTTCAATGCTCGTTACTTTCACTTCATAGCCTTGCTCTTTAAATTTAACATATGGTAGTGCGAACTCTTCTAACCATAAACCTGTTTTGTGATCATCTGTAATTTTCGTATGATTGGTTAAAACCATTAAAACTTTCTTTGTCATGTTTATACCTCCTTCTGTAGTAGTATTTATAACATTTATGAAAAATATGAAGCAAAACAGATGCTTATAAAAAGAAAAATCCCTAAAGAGGGATTTAACATAATTGAGGTGGTATATTAAAATTCGTATCAAATGTATATGGAGGTGCAGGCTCAAGCTTCCTTATTTTATCTTTAAGGTATTTTTGTTACGTATGCATTTGCCTTTGCTAGTGTCTCGCGAATGAGTAAAAATAGGCATTTAACTCATAACAATGGACAATCTAATAACAACAATAGATAAGGTGGCTCGAACAATGGAACGATATGATGTCATTATTGTTGGTGGTGGACTAGCTGGTATAACGTGTGGAATTGAACTATCCCAAGACGGTTACAACGTATTAATATTAGAAAAAGAGTCGCACATGGGAGGGCGTACTGCTTCGTGGGATAGTAACGGTATGGAAGTGGATGCGGGTTTTCACAGAGTTATTGGTTACTATAAACAATACCCAAAGTTACTCCAACAAGCAGGAATTAGCTTGAATGATATCGTTGTGTGGGAAGAGAACTTGGATGTTTTATCACCAAACCATAAACATGTTACCACTTTTGGTGTGGCACCTTTTCACGGACCGATCAAAATATTGAGTGCGATGATTGGTAACAACAAATCGATCTCACCTAAAGCGAAACGATCGTTAGTGCCATTTTTTAAAAATGGTCTTCACGAGTTTAAGGTTGATCCGAAAAAATTAGATCAGACGAGTATATTGGACTTCGCTCGTGGACAAGAGGTGCATGAAGATGCGATCTACTTATTTATCGAAGCGATGTGTCGAGGTATTTTTTTTACGCCTTCAGAAGACTTTTCGGCTTATGTTTTTTTCGGAATACTAGCACCGGCTCCGCAAAGGTTTTATAAAATGCGTATTGGTAGTTACTTAGGCGGAATGAGTGATGTGATGATTGGACCGCTTGTAGATTATTTTGAAAATCTAGGTGGGGAAGTGGCTTTAAACCAAGGTGTTAAAAGGTTATTGGTTGCAGGAGAGAAAGTAGAAGGTGTTGACCTTGGTCATGAGAAAATCTATGCAGACCAATTGGTTTTAGCGACAGATATAGGGGCTGCTCAAAATATCATTAGTCAGTCACAACTAGATCAAATAAATTTTTACTCGTTATTAAAGTTGCCGACCATGCCTGCTATTTCAGTGCAAATAGAATTAACAGAGCCAGTGTTAGAACATGATCGAACTACTTTTGCTCCGGGAACAGTATTAGGAAGCTTCTCTGAACAATCAAGGTCAACATTTAGTCAGTCAAAAGGACGCTTGTCAGTGATGCTTGCGTCACCTGAAAAACTAGAAGAACATACAGATGAAGAATTACTTGAATTAATATATAAAGAAGCTGAACAAATTGGGATTAGTATGAGAAATAAAGTAATCGATTATCGAGTTGTTAGGCACGATGATAAATTTTACTCAGTTGCACCTGGGCACGACTTATTAAGGCCAAGACAGAGTACTGTTGTCCCTGGTTTGACGCTAGCTGGAGATTATACAAAACAGCCTTATTTATCAACAATGGAAGGTGCAGTTTTATCAGGAGAGTTAGCAAGTGAAAATGTAAAAAAAGCATTGCGTTGCAGCCAATAAAAAACTGCTCATAACATGATGAGCAGTTTTTGTTTATAAAATCCTTCTTTTCGGTGGTTGGCGTGTATTATCTTTAGTATTTAGAATGCTAGGTCGCTTATCGTTAAATGGTAGAGGTGATCGCACTAATGTCAGGAAGAATGCTCTTGGATTAAACGGTATTAATGGCCACATGTACGGAACATTTAGTGTTTTCGTTTTAATTAATGCGAGTAGCCAAATCGTGACAGCAATAATAAATCCTACGATGCCAAATGCAGCTGCTACAGTTAAGAAAGCTAAACGGGCGATTCGATTTGCTAAGCTGAGTTCGTAACTTGGTGTGGCGTAGTTTCCAATGACGGCAGCAGCAATGTATAAAATGACTTCATTAGTAAATAACCCTACCTCGACCGCTATTTCCCCAATTAAAATAGCAGCTACTAGACCTAACGCAGTAGCTAAAGCGTTAGGAGTGTGAATGGCCGCCATCCTTAATATGTCGACCCCAATTTCTGCGAGTAAAAACTGTACGTATAGAGGAATAGAACCTGGGTCATCTGGTCCTAAAAAGGCTAAATGTTCACCACCTAAGTGTGGATTAGTGGCAAATAAGTACCACATCGGTAAGATGAATAAAGCAATTAATACTGAAATGAAGCGGATCCAACGTAAGAACATACCAACAGCAGGTGCTTGTCTGTATTCTTCTGCATGTTGCAAATGATGCCAAAAGGTCGTAGGGCAAATCATGACACTAGGTGACCCATCGACTAAGATTAGAACATGCCCTTCCATTAAGTGAATGCCTGATGTGTCTCCACGTTCAGTGTAGCGAACGAGTGGATAAGGGCTTAATCGTTTGCCGAAAATATACTCTTCTAGTGTTTTCTCCCCCATAGGTAAACCGTCTACATCGATATACTCTAATTCTTTTTTAATTCGGTTTACTAACTCTTTGTCAGCAATGCTGTCGATATAGGCTAATGCAATGTCTTTCTTTGAGCGTTTACCGATTTGTAAGTATTCCATTACAAAGGATCGATCACGGACGTGTCTACGCATTAAACCGGCGTTAAAGACAATTGTTTCGACAAAACCATCTCTTGGACCACGTACGACTCTTTCTAAATCGGGCTCTTCAGGTGAACGTATTGGGTATTCACGTGTGTCTACCATCACAGCTGTATTGCAGTTCTCAATAATTAGAGCTGTTTGTCCAGCTAATACCTGACCAATAACTTCTTCTAGGTCCTCTGATGTTTCCACTTCTTGGTGTGGAATAATCGATTGGGTAAGAGTATCAATCGGATTTTTCTTTAAGTCTTCAATTTCTAAATCATTTAAGCTTTTTAACGTCTCAATCATCGATAGATCGTTAGCAAAACCATCGATAAAAAACATCGCCATTCTTCTACCACCATGAACAAGTTTATGGTGAATAACGTCAAAATTTTCTTCGATTCTTAATTCTTTAGTTAAATATTCAACATTTTTCTTAAAGTTTTTTGATACAGGGACTTGGTTGCCAGGTTTACCCATAGTTCACCTCCTCCAATAAGTCTGAAAGTAACTAATTATATTATTTATAAGTCTTTGAAAGTTATGCGGAGTTAATGGTTTTGGTATATTAGAGGAAAAGTGGAAGAGGGGGTTGATGATGGATCGAGTGCTGAAATGGTGTTACATATTAGGTTTAGTATTGTTTATGCAACCGGCAGTGTTTAGTTTTGGGGTAGAAGGTAGAACAGGCCAAGATTCATTGGTGTTAGTTTATATACTCTTAATAAGTCTAAGTTTGATTCAAGTTGGTTTAATTTATTGGATCAAAATTTACTCTGAAGACCGGTTAATGCAGTTTGCTTTGTTGTTAACGATAGTCGGTATACCTTTTTTGATGATTAGCCAGTTTGTTTCGCTGTTGAATTTAGTTGGGGAAACGACACCAGATGTTCTTACAATTCATTTGGAACTAACGCCTATAGGTGCTATGTCATTACTTTTTCCTTTAGGGTTGATTAGTTTTGGTTATGTACTATTCAAACGTTATATTAGAATAGGAATTTTGTTATTGATTGCTGCTTTTGTTATGGTGGGCGGTTTAGTTATAACACCTTGGGTTCATCACGTAGGGGTAGTTTTTGTTTCAGTTTTTGGAATTATGTTGGTCAAGAAGTTGTAAAAAAGTATTACAATTAAGTCATAGTTTTACATGTATAATAGGTGGAGGTGAAATTATTTCAAAATAGGTTTAAAGGTGAGTGGATATGAAAGCAATCTGGAATATATTTAAACAAGATATAGCCAATATAAAACGAGTGCCACTCGTTGGGATATTGTTAATCGGGTTAGCCATTCTCCCTTCACTTTATGCCTGGTTTAATTTAGCGGCATCTTGGGATCCTTATGACAATACAGATGATGTGAAAGTCGCGGTCGTTAATGAAGATGAAGGCACTGAAGTAGAAGGTGATTTTGTACATGTAGGAGATGAAGTTGAAGCTAATCTTCAAGAAGAAGGCGGGCTTGGTTGGACATTTGTTTCAAGAGAAGAAGCTGAAGAAGGGGTGTATTATGGTGATTATTATGCAGCCATATATATCCCTGAAGATTTCTCTGAAGGTTTAGTAAGTGTAATTGATGGCTCACCAAACCCTGCGGAAATTCATTATGATGTTAATGAAAAACTAAATGCAATCGCACCGAAAATGACAGGGACTGGTACGAGTACTATAGTCAATGAAGTATCATCTCAATTCATGCAAGAATCGAGTGAAGCTCTTTTTACAGAGTTCGATCGTCTTGGAATTACATTAGAAGAGGAGTTGCCTACTATTAGGGCACTTAAGCAGCAGGTCTACACATTAGAAGAAAGTACGCCTTTATTGATTGATATTGGGGACATCGTTATATCGATAGATGAACGGTGGGGTGATGTTGAGAGTCAAGTAGAGCAGTTTCAATCGCTAGATGAGCTCCGACCACAAATTAGAGAAGGGGTAGAGCATTTTCTTCATTTAGAAGAAAATTTATCTGAGATTGAAGCGTTAGGTGAAAGGATCGTTGAAGTTCAATCGTACTTGCCCCAGATTAACCAGTCTTTAGAAGATTTTAGAGCTTTTTCAGAGCAAATGGAAGTGATTGAAGATGAAATTAATGAGGTTGCTTTAGTAGCCTTACAGTTACAAGAAGGTATAAGTATAGTTAATGACAATTTACCTGGTGTATTGGAACAACTTCAAGCAATGGAGCAGCATACAGGTACTTTAGTTGATCTATTGGATAATTTGAATGAAGACCTAGATCAATATATAGAGCGTGTTAACGACATGACAGACGAAACAATTCTCTTATTAGAAGAGGTTGAACAAGCTTTAAACGAGTCAGATATAGAAACTGTAGAGGCAAGGCTACATGATTTAAACTATCAGTTGCAATCTTATGATTTGCTATTGGAAGATTTGATAGCTCAATTAGAACAATGGGAATCAGTTGACCCTAATATTTCAGAAACGATTGAGCAATTACAAACTGTTCAACAGCATGTCCAATCTTCTCAGCAACTAGTTGAACAAGGTATTGAAGAAATTGAACAAAACGGGGAGGTTGCTGAAGATAGGGTCGATGATTTGAATCAAACAATTGAAACGCTAAATAGTAACTTAGTTGATTTTCAATATTTCATGACAACCGAAGGCGAAGAACAAATTCATTCAGTGTTTGAGCAAGCCTATCAACAAGTTTATGAGACAAATGAACAGTTATCTAACATAGTAGAAGTGCTTCCAGAGCTAGAAGATCATATAGATGAGATGGATCAACTCTTTCAAATAGATGAACAAGAGTTAGAAGCATTTTTAAACGAGACAAATGTTAGTGATGATCTTGTTGATTTAATCGATCAAATCGAAGAGACTCTCCCTAAGGTTGAAAATACTCTTTCGGATGTTGAATATTTTATGGAACATCAATTTGCTGATTTGCAAGAGAGGATAGAGGAAGTCGCACTTTTCATTCGTAGTGATTTGCCAGAGGTTGAAGCGCAGTATTTGTCATTACTTGATTTAATCGATGAACACTTTCCTCAAGTGGAAGAAACTGTACAACAGTTAGCGCAATTCGCAGATGAAGACCTCGAAGACCTAGATACTCAACTTAGTGAAGTCACTGAACGAATGCGAGAGATAGAAGAAGAGGGGGCTTTAAATGACTTAATAGCCCTTTTGAGAAATGATGTAGAGGAAGAAAGTGAATTCTTTAGGGAGCCGGTTGTTTTAAATGAAAACCAACTGTTCTCAGTTCCTAACTACGGTTCTGCGAATGCACCTTTTTATACAGCTTTAAGTTTATGGATTGGTGCTTTATTGCTATGTAATCTACTTAGTACTGAAGTCCATCGAAAAGATCGTCAACCGCATTACAAAATGCACCATATGTATTTAGGGAGAATGATTTTATTCCTCATTGTGGCTGTATTACAAGGTATCGTCATTAGTGTAGGCAACATTATGATGCTAGGAGTTCATACGCAGTCGCCGTGGTGGTTTACGATTTTTACAGTGTTAATTGCTGTTGTATTCATGTTAATGGTTTACACGCTTACTTCAGTGTTTGGGAATATAGGTAAAGCTCTAGCCATTGTCCTTCTCGTCTTACAGCTAGCTGGTGGGGGAGGAATGTTCCCGATTGAAGTCGCACCAAACTTTTTCCAAGCGATCCATCCTTACTTACCATTCACGTATGCTGTTGATTTGTTAAGAGAAGCGGTAGGAGGAATTATAGCATCTGTTGCTTGGTTTAACACGATCATGCTTGTAGCATTTGGGGTTGGAACGATTGTGTTTGGATTACTTTTAAAAGAAAAGTTAGCCGCGCGAATTGCGGAAACATCAAAGAAATCGAAATCTAGTCGGTTAATTGATTAAAAAAAGCTGTCGAGTAATCACTCGACAGCTCTTAAATGTGGCTTTAAAATCCTTGCATCATCGCATCCATCATCATTTGTTCTAACTCTTCAAAGTCTAGAATTTCTTCATTTTCAGGATCGATTGTAAATTCAACATCTTCATTGAAGTTGCTGTATGTGGTGTTTCCAGCTAGATAGATTTTAACTGATTCATCACTATCAGGATCCTCTAATAAAAGATCCATTACAAATGAGTCTTGCTCAAGTTGATCACCATCTACAACAACAGAAAAGTCTAATTGTTCAACGTTCATGACTTCAGACATTTCAGCAACTGCCTCATCGAAATCTTGTTCTACCATTGCAAGCTCTTCATCATTAAATAGGTCATCAAACTCAGTCATGAAACCTTCAACTAAATACAAAAAGTCGTCTTCGTTGAAAGAAACAGTGTACTCATCACCATCGCTTGAGAAATCACTTTCATCTTTCTGTTCAAAGAAGTCAGCTAAAAATTGTTGCATTCTTTGTTCCATTTCATGTTGGTCAAAATCTGGTGCTTCTGCATCAAAATCCTCTAAATTAATTTCAAGTAGTTTTCCTGCTGCTTCTTCAGGTAATGGGAAGAACATACCTAAGTTCTCAACGATACTATCAGTTTGAATATACATCGTTTGAGTCTCTAAGTTTTGCAATAGAGGTACTTCTACATCAAGTGTCAATGGTGGCATACTACCACTAAAGTAAATAACCGCTTCTTGTAATTGTTTATTAGCATCATATACTTGATCCATCTTAAAATCAAAGTCATTCAGCATAGCTGAAACTTGATCGAACATGGGATCATTCATTTCACCGTTAAATTCAAATTCAAAGTCCATTTCTGAAGTTGACTCATAGCTTTCCGCCTCTAACAACGAATCAAATGCATCAACGACAACTTCTTTGTCACTACGGTCATCTCCGCAAGCCGCAAGTATCGTCAATGCAGCTAATACGGCTGCTAGTATAACTCTCTTATACATGGATATTCCCCTCTCCTAAATAATTACAGTAACTATCTTATCACATACTACTAGTCTATTGTGACACATATTGTGAAAATTCTATAATATTAATATTCAGAAAATTATTGACCACTTTGGTCTAAAAGGTGTAAGATTATATTAGACCACACCGGTCTAGGTTCAGAGGAGGGTGTTAAGTGTCATACACATTTGAAAATCTAGAAGAAGAAAAACAACAAAGAATTATAAATGCTGCGTTAGAAGAATTTTCACTACAAGGTTATGAGAAGGCTTCAACAAATCGCATTGTAAACCAGGCGCGAATCGGGAAAGGCATGTTATTTTATTACTTCAATAATAAGCAAGAACTATATTATTACTTAGTTAATTATTGTTTTGACTTATTACATAACAAATACTTACCTCAAATAAATTTAAATGAAACTGACCTTATTGAACGATACAGGAAGGCTACTGTTAGTAAGTTTTCGTTTTATAAAGAACACCCTAATGTTTTTAACTTTTTAGGGACGCTTATGTTAGCTGATGGCGATTTATTAACTGAAGAAGTACAAGAAAAAATAGACCATTTAAGACACGTTGGGTATGACTTAGTTTATAACAATTTAGACTATAGTCGTTTTCGTGAAGACGTTGACTCTGAGAAAGCTATGGAGTTAATAAAATGGGCTATGGAAGGCTACCAGCAACAAGTGTTGGCCAATTTTAAGGGTGAAAAGATGATGGACATTGATTTGGATCAATTAAGCAATGAGTTTAGTGATTACTTAGATGTATTAAAAACGGCTTTTTATAAATAATGGGAGGGGAATGATATGGCGGTATTAGAAACAAAAGGTCTAACGAAGACATTTGGGGAAGTTGAGGCCCTAAAAGGTGTTGATTTAAGAGTTGAGAAAGGTGAAGTGTTCGGTTTTATAGGCCCCAATGGTGCTGGTAAATCGACGACTATTCGCGTGTTGTTAGGAATTATTAGAGCTAATTCTGGTGAAGCAAAAATCTTCGGTCAAGATGTTTGGAAAGATGCCGTTGATCTTCATAAGAAAATTGCCTATGTTCCAGGCGATGTTAACTTATGGCCCAATTTAACAGGCGGGCAAGTTATTGACTATTTCATTAGCTTAAGAGGAGCTCAAGTTGACCAGCAACGTAAGTTACAGCTTATTGAACGGTTTCAACTTGATCCAACAAAGAAATGTGGAACATACTCAAAAGGCAATCGTCAAAAAGTTGCTTTAGTCGCTGCTTTTGCTGCAGAAGCGGACTTTTATATATTAGATGAACCAACTTCTGGTTTAGACCCGTTGATGGAAAGAGTATTTCAACAATGTGTCATTGAAGCCAAAGAGCGTGGAAGCAGTGTACTGCTGTCGAGCCATATTTTATCAGAGGTTGAAAAGCTATGTGATCACGTAGCCATTATTCGCGAAGGTGCCATCATTGAATCTGGCTCATTAACTGAACTGCGTCATTTAACGAGAACACACCTATATATAGAGACAGAGGCTTCAGTAGACTTATCAGGTGAACTAGGGGTGTTTGAGTGGAAACAAGAAGGAGATGGGTTTAGCTTTCAAGTGGATTCAGATTCATTATCATCTGTTATGACGAAAGTAAGTGAACATGGTTTGTTAAAAGTTGAAAGTGCTCCTCCGACGTTAGAAGACTTATTTATGCGTCATTATGAAACTGGAGGTGAGAATTCGTGACAAATCATTGGTTTGGTCGGGTTTGGCCAATTGCATTATGGCAAATGAAGCAGGATCGTGTTCGTATTCCGGTATGGATAATATCATTTCTAATTATGACGGTTACAACTGCAACTTTGTTCGAATCATTATACCCTTCTGCAGAAGACCGAATGCAGCTAGCGCATTCGGTTGTTAACCCGGCGATTACAGCATTGTTAGGACCGGCTTATGGAGTGGACAATTACGATGTCGGCGCGATTTTGGCCCACCAAATGTTGTTGCTCACTGCTGTAGTGGTTGCGGTCATGAGTATTTTAATTGTCACGAGGCATACACGTGAAGATGAAGAAGACGGGCGAGCTGAATTGATTAGTTCTTTGCCTGTAGGTAGATTATCAAACGTTACATCCACATTGTTAGTTCAACTCATTGTATATATAACTTTGAGCTTATTTATTGGGCTTGTGTTAGTTAGTATCAATATCCCCTCTATTACAGTTGAAGGCTCATTTTTATACGGAGCTGCACTAGGAGTGACAGGATTCCTTTTTGCTGCTGTAACAGCAGTTATGGCTCAGTTGTCTGAAACGGCAAGAGGGACAATGGGCTTGAGTTTTGCTGTAATGTTAACGTTTTATTTAATTCGAGCAATTGGTGATGTGTCATATGATCCGTTGTCGTGGTTCTCGCCATTAGGCTGGATGTTAGAGTCTCGAGTTTTTGTGGAGAATAATTGGTGGATGATTTTACTAATGTTTGCTGTTGCATTTTTAATTGCCATGATTGCAATGTACTTAAATGCTATTCGTGATGTCGGTGCTGGTTTGCTTCCTTCAAAGCCAGGGAAGCCACACGCATCAAAATGGTTAAAGTCACCGTTAGGCTTTACGATTCGAATGCAGCGCACATCGATTATTGCTTGGACTATAGGGATGTTTGTTTTTGGAGCTACTTATGGTTCTGTTCTAGTTGAAACGGATACTTACGTCGCAGAAATAGAAATTATGGCACAAATGTTAGGTGAAGATTTAGGTACAGGATTTGAATTAATTGAACAGTTTATTGTCATGCTTGGAGCCATCATATCAATTGTTGCTACAATCCCAATGATTTTATCGATGTATCGACTATCCAAAGAAGAGAAAAACAATCGGATTGAGCAGGTTGTTGCGACAACATTATCTAGACGGAAGCTTATAGGTTCATACCTTTTAACTGCTTTAATCATCAGTGTATTGATCATGGCGTCAGCTGCTTTTGGAATGGCATTGGCTGGGGCATTGACGTTAGATGAGTTAGCTTTTAGTACAGCATTTAATGCGATTATTGTTTATTTACCTGCTACTTGGGTTATGATCGGGCTTGCGGCATTATGTGTTGGATTAGGTAAATGGAAAGGACTCACATGGCTTTATTTAGGTTATGCTTTTATCGTCATTTATTTAGGGGGTATATTAGAGTTTCCTTCATGGATGAAATCATTATCGCCTTATGAGCTTGTCCCTGGTTTGCCAGTAGAAGAAATGAATTGGAGTGCTCTGTTTGGTTTAATAATGATGACTATTTTATTGATTGTTATTTCATTACAGCTTTATGCTAATAGGGATTTAAAAGGATGAAAAAAGGAGCTGATCTCAATCAGCTCCTTTAATATTGGTTAAGAAGTAAAGCATCCAATTAGCGTGTCTCAATTCATCAGATGCGATCCGTTTAAAACGGTCTTTAAAATAAGGGTTTTTAATTCGGTCTGCTATGTTTAAGTATGCTTTCGCGGATTGCTGTTCTAATTGGAAGGCGGTATGAATAGCATCAGTTAAATTCAAAAGACCTAACTCTGTTTGCTTCGGTTGGTAAACGTTGTTCGTTAATTTGAAGTGAAAATTAGAGAATTCATTTAAGTGTAGTTGCTCTTCATTTCTAATTGAAATGATTCTTTCTTGGAGTTCATTGTTAGAAGTTAAAAGGGCTAGTTCGTTGTAAAAACAGATTGCTTTATACTCACTGTCAATCGCTTCTTTTAAATCTTGGTGTACGGGATTTGATTGGTCTTGTAGGTAATTACTTTTAAGTTCGTAATCATGAAAATAGTGTTGATACATAATACTTTCTCCCTTCTAAAAGACATCGTTGTGTATTTTATGTAGGAAAAGATATTGGCATGATTTTAAAAATGAATATTTTTAAAGGACAGTTACACAATAAAGGTAAAAGGAGTGATATAAGTAATGGAAAATGTAATTAAAAATTTAATGAGTTCAAACATTGTATCTGTTACGTCAGATCAAACTGTGCAAGAAGCTGCTGCTTTAATGGAACAGAATGATATCGGGGCTATTCCAGTTATTGAAAATGGTCAACTTCGCGGGATTATTACTGACCGTGACATTACTCTACGTGCGACAGCTAAAAACCAGCAAGGAGATTGTCCAATTGGCCAATGTATGAGTAGTGAAATTGTTTCAGCAGAAGCAAGTATGGATGTTCATGAAGCTGCGCGTTTGATGGCAGAAAAACAAGTAAGACGTTTACCAGTAACCGAAAATGGTCAAACAGTTGGGATGTTATCAATTGGTGACTTAGCACAACAAAACATATACCGTAATGAAGCGGGGGATGCATTATCGAATATTTCGATTCCAAATGCATTAAGACAAGCTGCTCAACAAGGTAATGCACAAGCAGCTCAACAGCAAAATGCGCAAATGGCACAACAACAAAACACGCAAATGGCACAGCAGCAAAATACACAAATGAACCAACAGAATAACCAAAGTATGCAATAAAAAAAGACGGCCGTTAAAGTTTAACGGCCGCCTTTCACTTTTTAGTATTCAAATACCTCACCAATATGTTCGTGTAAATCATCATTTTCAATATGGATGATGATATGATGTTCTCCAGTTGTATCTTCATCAAATTCTGCTTGGTAAACGCCAGGTGAAGATTCCGTAGCAGAAATCCAAGCTCTTTGGTCTTCGTGATCAATGTGCCAAACTTCAAAAGTGACATCAGCATTTTCTAGTTCAAGTCCTTCAAATAATACTTCGGTTGTCAGTTGATCATCAACCATTTGGAATTCGACAGATAAACGTTCATCAGAGTCTTCTGTATGACTATGGTGATCGTGTGGATGACCATCAGATGTCGCTGTTTCTACTTCGGCATCTCCAACAACAAGATCATGTTGCGGCATATGATGTTGGTCACGAGCAGTAACGTGAGACACTAAGTAAAAAACGCCTTCTTCTTCAAACGTATAGCTTACTTCATAAACACCATCTTCAACATGGTCTCCTTCAATCATTTCACTAGCCTCTTTTTGTCCTTCTTGCCATACTTCAAACATAACTTCACTAGCATCTTCAACAGGTTTTCCGTCTTGTGTAACACGTGTTGATAGTGTGTTTTCACCTGTGTCAATTTCTTCATTCATTAAAACTTCTACTTCTAGTGGGGCTAAAGAGTCAACCTCTTCTTCTGTTGTTTCCTCATCTTGACCTCCACAGGCAGCTACTGCGATTAACATGACAGCCACTAAAGATAAAAGCCATTTATTCATATATAATCCACTCCTTCCATCAGCCATTCTAACCATATAAATCAACTTTAACACGCAATTTGTCAAAAAAATCGACACGATTTTGACGCTTTTAAGAAAAGTCTATGTCTAATTAGTGAAACAAGCCATATGACAAATGTCATGTTAAAGTCCTGACGTTCATGACTGTTTAATAAGAGGGGTTAAAGCGTATTATAAGAATAAAGATTAGCGACGAGGTGAAGTTATGGCAAATGCAAAATTATCAGAGCTAAGAAAGAAAGTTCGTCCTTTTGAGGATGCAGATGACAAAGCAAGTTCAAAGCAGATGATGAACACATTACCACCATTCTTTGCATTGTGGGTAATAGCATACTTTAGTTTATCCATTTCAGTTTGGATTGCTATTCCTATTGCGGTGATCGCTGCTGGGTTCTTAGTACGCATTTTTATTATTTTTCATGATTGTTGTCATGGATCTTTTTTTAAAAACCGTAAATTGAACAATTTTGTAGGGACAGTGACCGGTATATTAACAATGTTCCCGTACTCAAAATGGAAAAGAGAACATGCGATTCACCACGCTACAAGTAGTAACCTGAATAAACGTGGTACTGGTGATGTATGGATCATGACAGTGGATGAATATTTAAAATCATCAGCTTTAGAGAGATTGCAATACCGTTTGTATCGTAACCCAATTGTCATGTTCGGTTTAGGTCCAATATATATGTTGTTTATTACGAATCGAATGAATCGTAAAGATGCTAAAAAAGCAGAAAGACGAAACACTTATTTAACGAATGTGATGATTTTAGGCATTTCACTATTGTTAATCTGGTTAATTGGATTTTATGCTTTCTTCGTTATTCAATTTACGATTATGTTTGTTTCTGGAATGGCAGGGATTTGGTTGTTTTACGTACAACACCAGTTCGAAGATTCTTATTTCGAAGATGAATCTGAATGGGATTACGTAAAAGCAGCGATTGATGGTAGTTCTTATTATAAATTACCACGTGTTTTACAATGGTTAACGGGTAATATTGGATACCACCATGTGCACCATTTAAGCCCTAAAGTTCCTAATTATCATTTAGAAACAGTGCATGAACAAACACCACCGTTACAAGAAGCGACAACAATTACGTTACGTTCGAGCTTGAAGTCCATTAAGTTTAGATTATATGATGAGCGAAAGAAAACATTTGTAAGCTTTAAAGAAATTAAACAAATGATGCGACACAATCAAACAGTCAATTATTAACAACATTTAACCACCCGACCATTAGGGTGGTTATTTTTACATACAGTTAGAGAATATATGGTACAAAATGGTATGATAGAACAAAGTAGTTTGAAATGGGTGACTTAATAGATGCAGAATTGGTTCAATATAATACCGCGCAATTTAAGCTTAAACATATACGTATGGGTAATCTTTAGTTTTTTACCGTTTTTCTTTATTTTTAGATCGAACTCATTAGTAGAAATTATTTTAGGAATTGTTTCGATTTTGACTTTCTTTTTGGCCTATCGACTGTCATTTTTGTCTGATGGTTGGTCAGTTTACGTATGGGTTTCGATCAAAATCGTTATTAGTGTAGCCATGACATTATTTTATGGTTATGTTTATGTATCGCTGTTTTTAGCTTATTTTATTGGCAACATTCAACAGAAAGCAGGGTTTTTAACGTTATATATAACTCATTTAGTGACGACGCTAGTTGCTGTTTATGGTAGTTTCTTCACCCAAACTGAGCTATTTTTTACACAATTACCGTTTATTATTATTACGATTATCGGTGTTGTGCTGCTACCGTTTAATACATACAATCGAATTAAGCGTGAGAAGTTGGAAGGGGAATTAGAAGATGCGAACCAAAAGATCTCCCAACTGATCGTTTTTGAGGAAAGACAACGAATTGCTCGTGATTTGCATGATACGTTAGGACAAAAACTATCACTCATAGGGCTAAAGAGTGACCTGGCTGGGAAGTTGGTAGCTGTTGATCAAGATAAAGCAATTGAGGAAATGCGAGATATTAATCAAACAGCAAGAACTGCTTTAAAGGAAGTTCGAGATATGGTGAGTGATATGCGCGGGGTTAGACTTGATGAAGAAATCCACCACGTTCAACAATTGTTAGAAGCTGCAGAAATTGAGTATCAAGTTGAAGGTGATCAAAAATTAGAAGACACCCCGCTCTTAATAGAGGATGTAGCAAGTATGTGCTTGAAAGAGGCTGTAACTAATGTGGTGAAGCATAGTCAGGCAACGTATTGTCAAATTAATGTTCTTGAGAAAGAAGAACAGTTAGTAATAATTATTGAAGATAATGGGGTAGGGATTCCTAATGAAGTGATTGATTCATCTAATAGTGGTATTCGCGGAATGCGTGAACGCTTAGAGTTTGTAAATGGTGTGCTTGAAGTTGGTGGGGAACATGGAACAACATTAAAAATTGTAATCCCCAAAGCCGTTAAACAAGATGACACTGGGGTGATTTAATGATTCGAATTGTATTAGCTGAAGATCAAGGGATGTTACTTGGTGCGTTAGGGTCGTTGTTAGATTTAGAGTTTGATATGGAAGTTGTAGGAAAAGCGCATAATGGTGAAGAAGCAGTGCAAATGGTTAAAGAGCTTAAGCCGGATATTTGTATTATGGATATTGAGATGCCTGTAAAGACGGGTCTTGATGCTGCAGAAGAACTAGTTGAAGAAAATTGTAAAGTCATTATATTAACGACTTTCGCAAGAGCTGGCTACTTTGAAAGAGCGCGTCAAGCGAGTGTTTCTGGGTACTTATTAAAGGATGCGCCGAGTGAAGAGTTAGCAAGTTCCATTCGAACGATTATGAACGGGCGAAAAGTTTATGCGCCAGAGCTAATCGACTTAGCTTATGAACAAGTAAACCCACTCACTGAAAGAGAAGTGCAAGTGGTGGAGTTAATCGCAGAAGGTAAAAGCACTAAAGAAATCGCACAAGAGCTATACTTAACGCATGGTACGGTTCGTAATTATATATCGATTATTTTTGATAAGCTTGAAGTAAGCAACCGTATAGAAGCGATCTCAAAAGTGAAAGAAAAAGGATGGTTATCATCATGAAAAGAATTCGGGAATATGGTATGGCCATTGGTTCAATCCCAACTGGCGAACGAAACCAAATCACAGATGTAAAAGGTGTGAAAGTTGGCCATGAGACAATTGATTCTGGTGAAGTACAAACAGGCGTGACAGCCATAATTCCAGCTGATGGTAACTTATTTCAAAACAAACTGGTTGCAGCCAGCCACGTTTTTAATGGATTTGGTAAAACGACAGGTCTTGTACAAGTGGATGAGTTAGGTACGTTAGAGACTCCCATTTTACTGACTAATACGTTAAGTGTCGGGACTAGTACGACAGCACTTGTTCGCTATATGTTAGAACAGGATGAGGCGATCGGCAGTACAACGGGTACGGTAAACCCAGTGGTAGGCGAGTGTAATGATATGTTGTTAAATGATATTCGAAAACTTCGATTATCAGAAGAAGAGGCGCTAAGTGCGATCCATAACGCACAAACTGATGTCGAAGAAGGAAGTGTCGGTGCTGGTCGCGGTATGAAATGCTTCGGATTGAAAGGTGGCATAGGAACTTCTTCTCGTAAGCTTACATATGACCATGGTGATTACACAATTGGGGTTTTAGTATTATCGAACTTTGGAAAGCTAGAAGAATTTCGATTGAATGGCAACCATGTAGGTGTGCAGTTAAAAGACCAGCTTAACGGAGAAGGTGACGCCCCTGATCAAGGGTCAATCATGATGGTTGTAGCAACGGATCTACCTATTACATCTGATCAATTAAAAAGAGTCGTTAAACGAACAGGTAATGGCTTAAGCCGGACAGGTTCATTTATGGGAAATGGAAGTGGGGATGTTGCCATTGGTTTTTCAACAGCTAATCGTGTGCCACACTCGGCTAAAACACTTCAACATATGGCAGTCGTTAACGAAAATGATTTAGACGAAGCCTTTCTAGCCGTGGCTGATGCAACTGAAGAAGCAATTTTAAATTCGATGGTGAAGGCCGAAACAGTAACTGGACGAAATCAATTAACCCTTCATTCATTATCTAACTATATAGATAACTTTATATAAGAGGGGGTATTGAATGAGAGTTGAACGTAAAAAGAAAGAGAGAAAGGCAAGGTCAAGGTTTGCGGAATTTTTCTTCACGTCCATTGAGTGTTGCTTATTCTTCCGAGGTTAATCATGGCACTATTTCGTAGCATATTTTAAAAAGAGGTGTAAGAATAATGGGGTTGAACGAATTAAATAAACTTGATGCTTTAGCACAAAAGGATCTAATTAATCGTGGTGAAGTATCAGTTAGAGAAGTGACCAATTATTACATAGAACGAATTAAATGGTTAAACCCGATACTCAATGCTGTTGTTCACCCGATGTTTGACCAAGCTAGTTCACAAGCTGGAGAAGAGGAAAAAAATGATCATCCATTAGCTGGTCTTCCATTTTTGATTAAAGACCTTAATCCGATTGTTAATGAACCTTTCACAAATGGTTCAAAGCTTCAAGAAGGTTTTGTTGCACGAGAAGATGACGTCTTTGTTCAAAGGTACCGTGAAGCGGGCTTGAATTTTCTTGGTAAAACGAATACACCTGAGTTCGGCTTTTTACCTATTACCGAACCTGAATTGTTTGGTCCGTCTCACAACCCTTGGGATTTAACGCGATCCCCAGGGGGTTCAAGTGGAGGTTCAGCAGCAGCGGTTGCAGCAGGATTGGCCCCATTTGCACATGCTAATGATGGTGGGGGTTCAATAAGAATGCCAGCATCCTCTTGTGGCTTGTTTGGCTTTAAACCTTCACGAGGTCAAATACCGATATCGCCATATATTAACCAAATATCTGTTAACCACGCTGTTACAAGGTCTGTTCGTGATAGTGCCGCTTTGTTAGATGTTATAAAGGGTGGAACAGATTTAGAGCTTTATCCGACTTACGAAACGAGACAGACATTTTTAAGCTCAACACAAGAGGATCCTAAAGCGTTAAGGATCGGTATAACGCCTGATTGGAATGGACAAGTATCCATCGATGACGAAACGAAAAAAGCATTCGATCAGATGGTTAAATTACTTTCTGATTTAGGGCATGAAGTTGAAGAAGTAACAGTACCAATGAATTTTCATTCATATACACAAAACTTCATTAAAATATGGGCAGGTTCAGGCGCTGTTGCAATAGACCATTTAGGCAAAATGGTAGAGCGAGTGCCATCAAATGAAAACTTAGAAGCTTTATCTAACGAAATTTATAAAGCAGGACAACAGATGACAGCTTTTGACTATGAAGAAGCGCGTGTTATGTTACAGCTTGAGTCGAAGAGGTTTTTGTCACTGTATGCACAGTACGACATCCTTCTTACACCTGTATTAAATAGAGCACCTGTTAAGACAGGGGAGTTAAAGCAAAATTCTATTGAAGCTTTAACGAATAATATGGTTAACTATTGTAGCTTTACACCTATTGCCAATGCTACAGGACAACCAGCTATGAGTGTGCCTGGCTATTGGACAGACGACAATGTTCCAATCGGTATGCAGTTTAAAGCTAATGTCGGTGAGGATCACCTTCTCTTTCAACTTGCCAGTCAAATCGAACGGGCTAGCCCTTGGTATTATAAGTATGATGAATTAGATAAACAATTAATGCAGGTCACCAAATAAAAAAGGATGCCGCAATTGATACGGCATCCTTCACATATTTTAATGGACCATCGCGTCGTAAGCTTGAACTAAGCCGTTACCGTAATGATCGCTATTACCTAAAGGTTTAGCTGTCTGATTTAGAACGCTTCTTAATTGGACGTTAGAATAATACGGTTTGTAGTGCCAAACTAATGCAGCAACACCAGCGACATGCGGAGATGCCATTGATGTACCATTTAAAGAAGTATAATTGTTATTCGGGTATGTGCTTAATACATCTACACCTGGTGCTGAGATTTCGACGGCAGGTCCAGTACTTGAGAATGAAGCTCGGTTTTCGTTTTGATCAACAGCTGCAACAGCCATTACGGAATCATATTTCGCTGGGTATCCTACGTTATCACCAGAACCCCAAGCGTTCCCGCTATTACCTGCAGCAGCGATGACTAAGATACCTTGGTTGTAAGCATAATCACTATATGCTTCTAAAATTGAGGAATCTGTTGATCCGCCTAGAGACATGTTGATAATATCCATGTCATTAACGATTGACCATTCAATCCCTTCGGCAATACCTGAATATGAACCACCACCGTTACTGTCTAATACTTTTACTGCAAATAAATGGGCTTCAGGTGCAACACCGATTACGCCATAGCTGTTATTTAGAGCTGCGACTGTACCAGCTACGTGTGTGCCGTGTCCATTTCCATCATAATACGGGTCACTTTCTGGCCAAGTACTAAATACTGAGTGGCCACCATACACATGTAAATCCTCGTGACTAGAATCAATTCCAGTGTCTAAAACAGCAACACGTATGCCTTGACCGTAGTAACCATATGGGTGAACGTCAGAAGCCTGCACTAAGTCTATTCCATAAGGCGTTGTTTGGTAATGAGCTTCTGCTTCAGCATCTTCTTCAACATACTTAATTTGCGGATGATTCTCTACTAGTTTTGCCTGCTTTTCTGTTAACTCTAGATGGTAAACGGGTAAAATTTCTGATTCAAAATGAATGTCTTCCTCATCAATGTCAAACGCTTTTAAGATTCCTTTTTCTGCAGGTCCATCAAACATAATGAGGTAGTCATCTTTATTAGAGGAATCAGCTGAAACAGTCGTTTGTAGCGCAAATAAAATCGCTACAGTCAAAAACGCAACTAAAAACTTCTTCATTGAAACACTCCTACATTAAAAGTTTATAGATGATGTTTAAGTCTAATGAGAGATCGCATCATAAGACTGAACTAAACCATGACCATATTGGTGCGATGGTCCAAGGTTTTGTGCAGTTTGTTGCAGTAATTCGCGCAATTCTACATTGGATAAGTGAGGTTTCGCCTCCCAAACTTGCGCTGCAACACCTGCAACATGAGGGGCTGCCATTGATGTACCATTGTAAGAATCATAGCTATTTCCAGGGATCGTGCTTAACACGTTCACACCTGGTGCAGAGAGTTCTACAGCAGGACCTGTGCTAGAAAATGTTGCGCGGTTGTTGTTCTGGTCAACTGCTGCAACAGCAATAGCTGAATCATACTTAGCTGGATAGCCAACTGAATCGTTGTTTCCGCCACGGTTACCGCTGTTGCCAGCTGCTGCTACGACTAAAATACCATCTTCATAAGCTAAATCTGTATATTCTTCCAAAATTGATGAACTTTGAGAACCGCCTAAGCTCATATTAACGATGTCCATATCATTTTGAATCGACCATTCAAGTCCTTCGGCAATGCCTGAATAAGAACCACTGCCACTATTGTTTAAGACTTTAACGGCATATAAGTCAGCTTTTGGTGCTACTCCTAAAACACCTACATTATTGTCTAATGCTGCGACTGTTCCTGCTACATGTGTACCGTGACCACTACCATCATAATATGGATCGTTGTTGTCACTATCATCGAAAACAGAATGACCACCGACAACATTTAAATCTTCATGAGAAGCATCAATACCAGTATCTAAAATGGCTACTTTAACACCATTACCTGTATAACCGGCATCTTGAGAAGTAGTCCCTTGTACGTGTGGGACACCCCAAGGAATCGTTTGGCTAAACGCTTTTGCATCAGCGTTACTTTCGACATGCTCAACGTGAGGATGATTTTGTAAACCATTTGCTTGCCCGTCAGTTAAGTTAAGATGATAAACTGGAAGTAAATCAAATCTGTGTAAAACATCTTCGTCATCTACACCGAAAGCTTTTAGAATCCCTGATTTAGCAGGTCCGTCGAACATCACCAGGTAATCAGATTTTTCTTCTTTCGTTTCAGCTGCAAACACATGTTGGAAGGGAATGAACAATAATAGAATGGTACTTAAAACAATAAGAAACTTTTTCATGAGATCCTCCTCTAAAATTTGTATGCTCTGCATAAACAAATTTCCTGTTGAAGAGAAATGGAGAAAGTTAAGTAGGATTGAAGGGTTTATATAAATAGAAGATTAACAGAGCTCTTAAGGTAAAACCTAAAACTCTTCTTTTTGCACCTCCTAATTCAAAATCATCTAAATATTAGCACAAATACCTGTGTTGCGTTAATAGTTAAAAAGGATGAAATGTCGAAAATGTAGTTTTTGTTATGTGGATTATAATTAAAACTATTAACCTATAATTTACACTTAAATCTGAAAATTGAAGTCAATTATGGAGTTTTTCACCTTTTAAGAATATTAGGCTTTGAGGCTGGTCAGAGTAAAGGTTGAGTTCGATTTAAGGTCATTGTACAGTGACAAGTCACTAGCATAACTATAGTTCATATGTAACTCACCAAAAAGTTTAAAACAATGCAAAGTAGTTAGATTGTAATGTTTTCATGGATTTATAAGTTTCAGTAGACAGACTAAGAGGTTTGTGGCTTGAAACATAGGTCATTTAGTAGACTTAATGTCAAATGGTGGATATTAGAACGAAGTATATGACTAGTACAATATATGAAAAAAAACCTACCCTTAAAAAAGGGTAGGTGGGGAGGTGTTAAGCAAAATTACTCTTGAATAGCATCTAACGATTGCACAAGGCCGTGACCGTATTGGTGAGATGGCCCTAACTCTAAAGCTGTATCGTTAAGTAGTGAACGTAATTCTTCGTTTGTAAGGTCGGGCTTTGCTTGCCAAACTTGTGCTGCAACACCTGCAACGTGTGGAGCAGCCATGGATGTACCGTTAAAGCTATCGTAATCATCACCTGGTACAGTGCTTAACACATCGACACCAGGAGCTGCAATTTCAACTGCATCACCTGTACTTGAGAACGTAGCGCGATCGTTGTTTTGATCAACAGCAGCTACTGCGATAGCAGATTCATATTTTGCAGGATAACCAACAGAGTCATTATTACCACCGCGGTTACCATCGTTACCTGCAGCTGCAACGACTAAGCTACCTTCATCATAAGCTAGGTCAGTATAATCTTCTAAAATATCAGAGCTTTGAGACCCACCTAGACTCATGTTAATGATGTCCATATCATTCTGGATTGCCCACTCAAGACCTTCTGCAATACCAGCGTATGAACCACTACCATCGTTGTTTAATACTTTTACGGCATAAACGTCTGTCTCCGGAGCTACACCCACAACACCCAAATCATTGTCTAGTGCAGCAACTGTTCCTGCTACGTGTGTGCCATGGCCATTACCGTCGTAAAAAGGGTCATTATTTTCTTCATCATCAAAGACAGAATAACCACCAGCTACATTTAAATCTTCATGAGTGTTGTCAATACCAGTATCTAATACAGCAACACTAACCCCTTCACCTGTATGTCCTTCTTCTTGGGCATCAGTACCTTGAACGTGTGGGATCCCCCAAGGTTCTGTTTGAGATAAAGCCTCAGCTTCTGCATTTTCTTCGACGAACTCAACTTGTGGATGGTTTTCTAAACCGTTTGCTTGGTTTTCAGATAAGTTAATATGATATACAGGGAGTAACTCATAAGCATGTAAGATATCTTCATCTTCAACACCAAACGCCTCTAATAACCCTTGTTCAGCAGGTCCATCAAATTTAACTAAATAATCCTCACTATTTTCTTCACTCTGTGCTGCAAATCCTGTTTGTAAAGGTGCTGTGAGTAGTGCTAACGTTCCGACTGCTGCAACTAATTTCTTCATAAAATCCTCCTTTTAAGTAGATAAAGCTTTATGACAGTCGTGGTGCAGTAGAGTGAAATGGAGCTAACTATTCGAGTATGTTCGACAACACCTCCAAAAATTTGAATTGTTAAAATATTAGCACATATCAGTCTGGTGTGTTAATAGTGAAAAAGAATGATTTATATCAAATATTGTCGGAAATTAAGTGGTTTAAAAATGCTAGTCATTTACCTTTTTATTCCACTTGTTTGGGGCAAATAAAAAAGCCTTCCAATGAAGGAAGGCTAAGAATGTAGCTCGTGTATAGCTGCCTGTAGTTTTTTAGCGTAATGTTTTCGATCCTCGTCTGTAAAAGCTTTCGGTCCTTTTGTACGCTGTCCACTTTTTCTCGCCATAGCATTCACGTAGCGTGATTGTAAAAGTTGATCGATATTTTTCTCAGAGTATAAAAAGCCTTTATGATGGATGACTGTACACCCTTTCGGAAGTGTGAGTGATGCAAGCCCGTAATCCTGCGTGACGATTAAATCTCCTCTTTCAGCTTGTTGCAGAATTTTATAATCGGCAGCTTCTGCTTCAGAATCAACGTAAATTGTTTCAACGCCATCTTGTTGATCAAAAGGTGAGAAGTGGGCGAAGCTTTTAACTAATAAGGCTGGGATATTATATTTTTTTGCTTCACTGATCGTTTCTTCGGTGACAGGACATGCATCAGCATCAATGATGATCTTCATAGGTCAACTCCTAACAAATAATTTGATTTATGTAGGTGAAAAGTTGTGTTTTCTAGTCGAAATAACAAGTATAATGTAATTTAAGGACAACGTTTATAAAAAAAGGGGGATATTAAAATGTCTGACGTGTCAAAGTATATTATCTTTCAAATTAATCATGAACGATTCGCGATTAATATTCAACAAGTAAGATCAATTGAGAAACTGCCAGAACTGACAACAATTCCACAAATGCCTGAAGCAATGAAAGGAATATTTGAACTTAGAGGTGCAATTACACCGGTTATTGATCTAAAAGAAAAGTTAGAAATGGGACAAGCTGAACAAACGGAAGAAACACGACTATTAGTGTTAACAATTGACGAAAAGCAATTAGGGGTCATTGTCGATAAAGCTACAGAAGTAGTTGATCTTAATAGTGAATCAATTGAAGCTCCGCCTGAGATGGTTGCTGGCGTAGAACGAGAATACATTACAGGAGTTGCCAACCAAGAAGGTCAGTTAATCGTCATTTTAGATTTAGATCGTGTTTTAAATTATGAAGAATTTAATGTGAAGTCTTAAGTTGAAGATATTCCATTAAGAACCTATCCAAGTTACCCGAAGATTTGAGCACTTAAAAGGAACAATACAAAATTGAATCAGTATAATGAATCGCCGAATTGTATATAATTCTGGCGATTTTTTTATTGCTTAACGATCTATGTATTAGTAGTAAGATTGGCTACATAATAAAGGTATATGAATCTTACTTGAAGGTGGTTAGAATACATATTTTAACCATTAACTCAATGCATTGATCCACTAACTCCGTTGTATCTTGTGATAGCTTTTTGTAAAATGCTCGTACTTCTGGATTTGTCGAAGTAGATAATGAGGTAACATATAAATTTAGCGCGTCTTGACCGAGTTTATATTTTAATAAAATGACAAAATTATCTGAGTAGTATTTCTGATTGGGCAATAAAATATCTTGCTCTGTGAATGGGACTGGCAGTACACGACCTGTCTCACGCATAAAGTATTGAGCACCTTCAACTTCTGTCTTCGCGATTTGTGAACCTAATTCTAGCATAGATCGTACATCATTAGATTCAGCTTTCTTTAGCACATCAGCTGTTACAACAGAAGCCATTGTATTCGTTGTGAAAGATGCTATTAAATTTGTAATTTCTGAAGCTGTTAAGTCCTGAAGAGGGTTACACCAGCCTGATATTCATATTCCGAAAAATGATGTAGTAGAACGAGCGTAAACGAAAAAGGTTTTAGGCAAGTTTATGGGGGAGAAGCGCGCATTAAGTGCTCCTGAAGTGCTTCAAATTCAAAACAATTTTATGGCTACTGAAGTACTTAAGGAAATTTTACGTTCGTTTAGCAAATCTGAAACTTCAGATATTCGAGAGCACTTTGAACGTGGAAAGGATATGTGTTCTAAACATTTGGAGATGATGCAAGCTAAGTTTGAGAAGGAAGAACTTCCGCAAATGCCAACGTGGGAATCAGAAATCGATACAGAAGGTCTGCCTCATTTCTCCGACCGGCTAATGTTGTTCAAAGTATCTTTAATGATTGCAGCAACTGGAGGTCGATATGGTGTAACCGCAACAGCTACACTTCGTAAGGATATTGGCGCAACTTTTTCTAAGATGATGGGGGAGATGGTCTTGTATGGTGAAGATACGGCAGACCTTCTAATTAAACATAAAATGTTTGATGAACCACCACTGGTTAAGATGAATCAAAGCATTTAAAGTCATAAAAGTCTAACCACTTGGTACCAAGTGGTTAGAAATCCGTCATCGAAATCGGCTTATGACGCGTATAAAAAATTTCATTAATTGTATTCACGTGTGCTTCGTTTGAAACGGTTACCTTATCGTATAGATGAAGCTTCTCAAAATCCACTACACCCAAAACTAAACTAGATAAGTCTGACACATCAATTTTTATTGTTGTATCAGCTTTAGCCCCTTGAATTACAGCAGGCTTTCCGTTTGTGAACCTCACTGTTACATCACCTGCATTTTTAGGATACATTGTGTCTGTGACTTGAAAAGTAATCGTGTAATTCGCGTTGTTAAAGTTATGTTTTGATAATTGATCAAAGAATCGTTTTACATTGATGACACGATACATTAAGCCAAGTCCTGCTCGATTCGTCTGGTGGTATACGAAGTTAATGAGCTCATCAGACCCATCTCTTGCATCAGTGAAAAAGTGATGAATCGTTTCATCTTGTGTTGGGAATGAGATTCGATGTACTTGATCCTTCTGTGAATGGAAAAAGGTCGATAATTGTTGTAACGCATCCTTATCGGTGTAAACGAACTCATGGACGATGATGTTGCTTGATAAGAAATTGTTCGTATCTTGACGTTCTTTGAATGAAAAAATCGCATATCCAGTTAATTTGCCTTTTTTCTTAACGCCGACTACTTTAATGTTAAACTTCTCAAATGCGCGCTTGTATTGGAATAGACTCTTTTTCATTAATCCGTGCTGTTGCTCTGCGAATGCATTATAACAGTCGACTAATGCTTGGTCATCTTCCTTCGTTAAAAAATCGAGATCTGCTTTATGCTTAAAGTTTGGAAAAGCATGTGGTGCAATGGTGTAAACATCTTTTTTAAGACCATAGCCGAACCCCATTTGGTAGTAAAAGTCTGGCCTAAACGCATATAATGCAGCCAAAGCATAACCTCTTTGGTCAAAATAATCTAAGTAAAAATCAACAAGCGTTTTTGCGACGCGTTCTTTCTTGTGTAGCAAATCGACCCCTACAGAACTCAACCCACCAGTTGGTAAGAAACTTCCAAATACATTCATTTCAAAGTCAAACAGTTTCATGGAACCAATTAGCTTATCGTCCTTAAACACACCATAAGGCACAACACCTTCAGCTTGAGCGAGGAATTCTTTTTCTTGTTTAACTAACTTCTCAATTTCTTCTTCGCTACTAGCTGGGTTAGCAGTATAAGCTTGTTCGTGCAAAATAACATTATCTCGGTATTCTTCTTCTCGTATTTGTCTTACTTCGTGCATGTTGATGCCTCCTTAATAGCTTTATTATAGAACTGTTGGGACAATTATCCAAGTAAATTCGAATTGGTAAATAATTCAGTCGTTGTCCTTTGTGTGAAGTGAGAGAAAAACACTTTAGTTATTCAACTACTTATGCGTTCAAAAGTCCTAATTTTTTTATTTTTCTAGCAATTCAGTTCACTTCTTTGTATAATGGTAATTGATAAAAATTTTGGAGGGTTGTGAATGAGGAAGAGAATTAGAAGAAGTGGGCTGGTCTTATTAACCTTTTCAATATTAATGTTGTTAATGATAGCGTCTAATGTGAACCAGTCTAACGCTTTAATACTTGGCCAGACAGAGAAAATTTCGGACAAGTTAACTGAGACTTTACAGTTAGTTGATGATTCACTTTATCATGATGTTATTGTCGTGTTTGATGATTTAGAGAATGTAGAAAAACTTGATCAATTAAATCGTAATTACCATGCTTATGAACACTTGCCATTTGCGAGGGTTTATTTGAATCAAGAAGAAGTTTCTGAAATATCTCAATGGAGTGAAGTGAAATTCATTGAACCTAACCAAGAGTTGTCGCTCTTCAATGCTGAAGGTCGGGACATGACGCAGGTAGATGCTATGCAAGAAGAGTACGGCTATACTGGTGAAGGGGTAGAGATCGCTATTATTGATACTGGATTGGATGGCTTACACCCTGATGTACAGCATAACCAGGTGAGAAACTGGCAAGTAGCAGGTACAATCCTGACAGATGATCATTTATACGTAAGTACAACTCCCGATATTACAAATATAGAAACAAGTGTCTATGACGCAGAAATAGAAGCAGGAGTACCTGTTAATAATGATGAATATGGTCATGGAACCCATGTTTATGGAACGATAGCAGGTAGTGGTGAGGCTTCTGATGGGCACTTACGTGGCATGGCACCAGATGCAGATGTACATAGTTATAGTACATCAACAGGTATGTTGTTAGTCTATACATTGGAAGCTTATGACCACATCATAGGTCTAGTTAAGGATGAAGAAGCTGATATTCGATTGATTTCAAATAGTTGGGGCTCTGAAGGTTGTGAGTTTAACCCTAACAATGCTACGAATGTAGCTGCAAAAGAAGCTTTTGACCTAGGAATATTAAGTGTTTTTGCATATGGAAACTCTGGACCTGATAGTAATACATGTAATCCATATGCAGCATCCCCTTATGTTTTAGGTGTTGGTGCAACTGATAAGTCTTTTGATGTAACTGGCTTTTCATCTAGAGGAAAAGAAGATGGAAATTATGACCGAGAACTAGCATTAAGCAATGCAGAGGCTTATTATAACGCTACTGCTGAAGAGCAAGAAAATTGGGACTTTGATAGTGATCCATTAGGGTTATATCGACCATCTGTAGTGGCTCCAGGTGCTGATATCGTTTCAGCACAAAATCCATTACATGCTATGACATTAAGTGGTACTTATTATGGTTCGGCAAGTGGTACGTCAATGGCAACACCGATGGTAACGGGTGTGTTAGCTTTAGTTATTGAGGCATATGAACAAAATCATGATGAAACATTAAGCCCTGCAGATTTAATTCGCTTAGTAGAAGTGACTGCAGATCAAGAAGTTATGTATGGATATCATGAGTATGAAGCAGGTGCTGGTTTTATTGATGCGTATTTAGCAGTTGCTCATGCTGTTAATAATGAGATTCCAGAAGAAGTGGCATTAGATGATCTAGTGACTTATGAAAAACCTGAAAATGTTGTTGTTGAGAGTGGTTCTTATGAAGGGCAAGTTGCTATAAATTCGTGGGAAACGAATGAAGGGTATGAAACGCATACTTTTGAAGTAGAAGAAGGAGCGCTAACTGCTACGGCTGATATAAGTTGGGACTTGACTCTTGAAAACATTTACATTTCATTATATGGACCTAATGGAGATGTTACAGACGTTGATGCTGCGGATGCACAGTCTGCAGGGTTACTAGATTTAGAGAGTGAGCGTTCAATATCTGTGAATTTCCCTGAACCAGGCACTTGGACAGTTCGTGTTGATGGAAGAACGAATACGCTTACGAGTTACGAAGGTGAATGGCATGTGGAATATCCAGAGAACTTGAATTATGATCCTGAAACAGATTTACAAGTAACACCTAAAGTTGTATCTGGTAATGAAGGTATAGACGTGTATGCTGAAGTGTCCGATCCAGATGGTCTATCTGATCTTGAGTCTGTTGATTTAATAGTCGAATCTGCAAATGGTAAAACACTGCACCATTTTAAGAAAAAGGATTTCAGTGAGAAGGGTAGCACCTTAGAGTTAGAGAAATCGGATTTGAAACTATCTGCTAAAGCACCTTGGATTGTTAAGTTAATTGCTGAAGATTCAGCAGGTAATGTGGCTTATGAGCAAGCTCTAGTCGGAAGAGAATAGTAAGAACGAAAATCGCCGGAATATTTTCTGGCGATTTTTTTGATGATCTAAGTTAACTATTATATTAAGAGTGTGGAGAATAGAAAGAAGAAAAAAGTGTTAATATATGTTAAATTAAGTGAGGGAGGGGTGTTTTAGATGCGAAAACGTGTTGTTCTAGCAGGTGGTTCTGGGTTTTTAGGAACATCATTAGCCCATTATTTAGTTGAAGAGGGTTATGATGTCGTTATTCTAACGAGAAGTGGTTCTAAAGTTGATGAGAGTGGTGTTCGCTATGTCCAGTGGGATGGTGCAACTTTAGGTGATTGGGTCACTGAAGTGGATGGTAGTTTGGCGATTGTCAATTTTACAGGAAAAAGTGTTAATTGTATTTATACTAAGGCCAACAAAGAAGAAATTATCTCATCAAGGTTGAATTCTGTTCATGTTATGAGTGATGCGATCAACCAGGCTGAGAATCCACCATCAGCTCTAATACAAGCAGGTTCTTTAGCTATTTATGGTGATACTCGAGAAAAGTGTGATGAAAATGCGCCTCATGGTGATGGTTTTTCTGTAGAAGTTTGTGAGAAATGGGAAGGGGCATTTTTTAATCAAACGTTTGATGAAACTCGGCAAGTCTTGTTTAGGATAGGCTTCGTGCTTGGTCAAAATGGCGGTGCATTAGAGCCATTAGAAAAGCTTACTCGTTTAGGGCTAGGAGGCACTGTTGGATCAGGTAAACAGTACATAAGTTGGCTACATATTAATGATTTAAACAAAATGTTTCATGAGGCTATTGAAGATGAACGTTATAATGGTGTGTACAATGCGACTGGACCAAACCCTGTAACTAATAAAACATTTATGCGTGAGTTAAGACAGGCGATGGGAAAAGGTTGGGCTCCGCCAGCTCCTACACCTTTTGTTTGGCTTGGGGCTTATACGGTGATGCGTACTGAACCAAGCCTTGCTTTGACGGGCAGGAAATGTGTCCCTAGAAGATTAGAAGAGGATGGTTTTCAGTTTCAATACACAGAGTTAAAAGAAACATTGAAAGAGTTAGTATAACGCAGAAAAATGTCCACTCACTTTTGTGAATGGACATTATTTTTATTATTTATTATTCAATTTAAACTCATTGATCAACTCATTTAGATGTTCACTAGAAGAGTTAAGCTCTTCAGCGGAGTTAGCTAATGATTGCAAAGCGTTCGTCTGTTCATCAATTGTTGCGCTAATCTCTTCATTGGAAGCGGCTGTTTCTTGAATATTCGAAGAAATCGACTCTACGGATGATACGACATGGTCTTTGTATTGGCTCATGTCTTGGATGGCTTGAACATTTTGCTCAACACTTTTCGTAATGTTTTGCACTGAACTACCGATATCGTTAAAGACTTGTACAGTCGTTTCGACGATTTCGTTTTGTGAATCAGTTGTTGTTTTAGCCTCATTCATTTGGTTAATTGCCTGGTTTGATTGACCTTTTACATCCTCTATAATTTTACGAATCTCTTCAGTTGATTGAGATGACTGTTCAGCTAGTTTCCGAACTTCATCAGCAACAACGGCGAACCCTTTACCATCTTCACCAGCACGTGCTGCTTCGATTGAAGCATTTAGTGCAAGTAAGTTTGTTTGTTCTGAGATGTCGTTGATCGTATGGATAAAGTCGCTAATCTTTTGAATTTGATCATTAAGTTCTTTTACGACACCTTCTGCTTGTTCGAATTGTTGTTTTGACTCTGTAGAGTACTCAGATAGTTGATTCATCTGGCTGAGTCCTTTTTGGTTAACAGTATTGGCTTCATAAGCTAAGTGATTCATTGTTTCACTACTGTTAGAGATCGACTCAATTTGATCACTTAATTGATTAATTTGATCCGTCATTGTATCTAAGCTTTCTGAAGACTGTTGTGCACCGTTTGCTATTTCATCCATCGTTCCTTGTATTTCTTCATTAGAAGCCGTCGTTTCTTCAGATACGGCACTGAAGTTCTCAGCAGACGAGCGAATGACTTCAGCAGATTCGTTTGTACGTTGGATCAAATTCTTCATATTATAAACCATCTTGTTGAAATGGTCGTATAAAAAGCCGATCTCATCCTTCGAACTGTGTTCTGCTTGCACGGTTAAATTACCATTGGCTACTTCATCCATTTTCTCTCGTAAAGTTGTAATAGGTTTTGCAATTCGGTTAGCAAAAATATAAATACCTAAACCTAGTAGGGAAATAACGATTACACCAATAATTATTTGCTGGAATAATAGGTCATTTAATGATGCGTATACTTCACTTTCAGGTACAGCAATGCCAATCGTCCAACCTGTGCTTGGGATTGTTGTGTAATAAATACGATTAGATCCGTTGCTCAGTTCGGCTGTGAATTGGCCTTCATCATCACCTAATAGTTGATCACTATAGTTGGCAAAAGCATCAACTTCTTCTATTGAAGTGTTCATGACGACCGAATCGTCAACGTGTGCGATCATTTGGCCTGTGTTATCAAAACTAAAAGCCCAGCCTGTATCATAGACTTGTATATCTGATATGATATTTTGGATTTGTGTTAAATCAATATCAGCTGTTACAACACCATTGAAATTGCCGAAACGATCTTCAAAAGGCACAGTAGTCGTAACCATTGTGATGTCTGAGGCTTCATCATAATATGGATCTCCCCATACAGCACTTTCAGCCCCCTCTGCTTGTTCATACCACTCCCAGCTAGGGTAGTCATAGTCTGGGTCTTCATATACGTCTGTGTATACGGCTGAATCACCTTCTTTATAAACGTAAGGCCCCACATATTCAGTGTCTTCGTCATAAGCGTAAGGTTCAAACCAAATTCCAGAACCAAATGTGTCAGAATTCGTCATAATGTTGCGTTCTAACAGTTCTATGTATGCACCTTCGTCAACCGTGTTGCCAGTAGCTGAAACTGTACCAGCAATTGACTCAGCTAATTGTTCGTGACTTGCAAAACGTTCTTCAATCTGGCTAACAGAGCTGTCTTGTAAGTTCGTAATGCGGTGTTCAATTTCTTCATCCAGTTGGCTTTTTGAAATGTTGTATGAAAAAAGCATAAATAATGCTAGACCAACAAACGTCATGGGGATAAAGATTAGTAATAATTTTCGTTTTAAGCTCGAAGTACCGTTCATAGCTAACCTCCAGTTAAATTTATTTAAAATAAATTTAACACTTTGGGAATGACGTGTCAAAAAAGCAAGAATTTTGTCGTAAAACGAAATGCTCATTTTTGGAGGAGAAGTTATTGAATGATTTTTGATATGCAAAACCACTCGCCAACGTGACGAGTGGTCTAGGGTTATTGATTCTTTTTCATCTTGGTCATTTCAGTCATCTGTTTCCAAATAGACCCTTGTGCTTTTTCGCCTTCTTGAATACGTGAGAGTGCCATCTTAGCTTGCATACGAACTTCGAATTCTGGATCGTTTAAAGCTTTTTCTAACGCTGGTATGGCTGTGTCATCACCATACTCATACAAAAACATCGCTGCTCGCCAACGAATAATTCGGCTTCGATCTTCTAAGCCTTCAATCATTTTTGGAATAGCTTCAGTGAAGCCTAAGTCTGAGAGGCAATCACCGGCTGTACGTCTAACAGTTACTGTTTTATCTTCTAAAGCTTTAAATAAATAAGGTAGTGTTTGACGGTCTTCTACCATACCTAAATATGCAGTTGCTAAACGGCGAATGGACATTTTAGGATCACCTAATGCTTGGCCTAACAGTGGTAAATCATCAACTGTAGGGTCAGGCATACGATCTAGTGCAGCGTAACGCGCTTTCCAGTCATCTTGTTGTAGTTTGTCTTCAGTTAATGGCTCTAACATTTTTGCTTGTTTTTCATCAACTTGTTGATCTGACGTTGCAAGTTTAACTAACGTTTTTAACCGCTTTTCATCATAAGTTGCTTCAATTTCATCGACGATATCTTGTCCAATATCACTCGGATCTCCATAACGCGGGTCCTGTTCAACCCATTTACGTTCCATTAACATGTTAGTCGCTTCTTTTGATGCTTCCATTGCTGCATCGGTAAACCGTTGTGATAGACCGAATCGTTTTTCTTCTTCGTTTTCTTCAAGTTTTACTTGCATCGGTATGCCTCTAAACATTTGGATGAAGACTTTCACTTCTCCATAAGCATCTTCTTCAGTCTGAGAATGTTGGTCTGTTGATTCTGAAGGCGTATCAGCAGCACCTAATACTCCTTTGACTTTAGGTAAAATGGATTCCCATTCAACTTTAGGGTCGCGCTCTAGTGCAATAAAATCAATCACTCTATATAGTTCTTTCACACCTTCAACGTTAAACAACTGATGGACGTATTGAGGAGCGGATGATAAATCATCGTCTCGTTTATAAGTTTCTGTTTGCATATCGGGTAATGTCTCATCAACATTGATCTTCATAGAATAAGGGCTTGGAGTTGGTTCAATTGAAATGATCTTCATAAATTTCCCCCTCGTAAAAATAGTTATACCTATTTTATCATAATCAACATTTTACTGACGAAACTCCCACAAACGTCATCATACAAACGAAATAATTAAACATATAATAGTAATAGAACGGGTAAAGTATTTAAAAAGTAGGTGGAGGAGTATACGATGAACCAACCCTATCCATTCAATTCAATCAAGAATATAGTCATAGTTGTGTTGTTGACGATATACCTTTTCTTCATGTTTTTCTTCTCAACACATTGGTTTTGGGTTCTTATATTTATTGGTGGTTTTGCTTATGCGATCTACGAGTTAAGAATGTGGATTAAAGAGCCTAAAGAAGAAAGGGATTTATATTTGATATATGGTTTACTTATATTTAGTTTAGCTTTATTTGGGTATGCTTTTTTCAACTTGATTTTATCTAGTATTTTAGGGTAGTGGAGTTAAATTAAACCAATATATCAACAAATTTATGCCAGTTGCACATTATTATTGTGTGACTGATTTTTTTGTGGTATGCTAGCCTAGTTATTTATCATACTAAAGGAAAAAGGTGTTTTTAATGAAAGGCTTAATATATTCGATTATGTTTTACGTACTAGGCATGTTAACACTTTCATTCGGTGTTACAATGCTAATTCTGTCTGACTTAGGAGTTGGTGCATGGGATGCATTATTTGTCGGATTATCTAACTTAATTGGCTTCACAGTTGGTACGTGGATTTTTACTGTTGGTATTTTGTTAATTATTTTAAATAAATTTTTGTTAAGAAGTAAGTTTGATTATTCAGCCATTCTTACAATCTTTTTAATCGGTGTATTTATTGATTTTTGGCTTTTAGTCATATTTGATGGTGTCGTGATTACTGATATGGCAGTGCGTGTTGGTCTTTTAGGTTTAGGAGTGCTAGGTATGGGTGCAGGTATTGGCATGTATTTACAACTTGACTTTGCGCGTAACCCAATCGATAACTTAATGATGGCTGTGCATTATCGTACAGGATTAAGTATTGCTATGTCCAAGTCAGGTTTAGAGATTGTTGTATTAATAATTGCTTTTGTGATCGGTGGTCCAATTGGCATTGGAACAATCATTGTTGCATTCGGGATTGGTCCATTAGTTCAATTGTTCTTTAAACAATTTGCTAAAATTAAATCAATCCTAGCAGGAGAAGCTGAGCCTAATGCCTAGGTTGTTATAGTTCTTTAGGATTAAGACGTTTAAGCTAGTTATTTAAGGGTAATTAAATAACTAGTTTTTCTATGTTAACTTATGATTTGAGGTTTTGGGGGTAAACATGAGTCAAAGACAAATAACACAGTATAAAATAAGCGCCAAATTTCTAATTATACTTGCACTTTTACTAATTGGTCAGTTTGCTGATCGTCTTGTTGGCTTAGCAGTCGGTGAAGTTCGATGGAGTGGAAGTGAATGGCCAGTTTTATTTGATTTAATGTATGTCTTATTTATAGTAGCGCCGGTCGTATTTGTTTTCTTAAAACAGATTCAGAGACATTTAAAAGAATTAGAGAAAAAAGAAGCGTTCATGGACAATATTTTTGAAAATATGTATGAAGGTGTTTCTGTTGTTGATGGACAAGGGAATCTAACGAAGAAGAATAATATCATTAATGACTATATTGATTTAGATTATAATCACTACATTCCATTTGAAGAATGGACATCTTATGTGACATATTTGGATCCACAATCTGAAGTGAGTATTGAACCTAAACAACTACCACTTATGCGTGCTTTAAGAGGCGAGAAAGTGCAGGATCAACAATTATATGTTATGTCTAAAAATGGTGTAACAAAGTATCTTTCGGTTAATGCTAAATGCTTAAGAGATGATAAAGAGAATATTATAGGCGCAGTTTCAGTTGCGCGAGATATTACAAAGCAAAAACAAATTGAGCAAGTGTTATCTGAAACAAATCGTAAGTATGAAATGATAGCGAATAACATGAATGATTTAATTGCGATGGTTGATAAGACAGGTGTCATAACCTATGCTTCACCTTCTCATAAAACCGTTTTGGGTTACGAACAAAGCGAGTATGAAGAGGAAGAGGCGCTAAGTTTTGTGCACCCAGATGATCGAGAAGTTATGCAACAACTATATGATGAGCTTCTTTCCACCGGTAAAACGAAAGAAGCTGAATATCGTGTTAAGCATAAAGATCAAGGGTGGGTTTGGATTGAAGTGCTAGGGTCCCCGATCGCTCAAAGTGATCATCAACAGTCGACCATCGTCCCAGATGAGATTTTGCTGATATCGAGAGAGATAACGGAGAGAAAGAAATTAGAAGAGCAGTTAAAGCAGATGGCTTATTACGATGAATTAACTGATTTGCCTAACCGTAAGATGTTAGATATGCATTTAAAAAAAGCGATGGCACGTACGAATCGTACAGGAGAGTCTCTAGCTTCAATGTTCATTGATTTAGATGGTTTTAAAGAAGTTAATGACAAATTAGGTCATGATTCAGGTGATGAATTACTTAAAGTAGTCGCAGCACGGTTTGTTAGTTGCTTGAGAGAAGAAGACTTCGTATCTCGATATGGCGGTGATGAGTTTGTCGTTATATTAGAGAACATCGCGGGTGAAGGTGCTAAAGAAGTGGCTGAGCGGATCATTGAACAACTTTCAAAGCCTATTTCAATAAAAGATGAAGAAGTAGTTGTATCACCAAGTATTGGTATTAGCCATTACCCCGATGATAGTGAAGAAATAGAGGAGCTTTTAAGTAAAGCTGACCAAGCGATGTATTATGCGAAGAGTATAGGTAAGAACACCTATCAGTTCTATCATGACGACTTACCAGAAGTACAGTCGATTACCAATAATCCAATTGTGAAAGTCATCAATCAGTTTAGAAAATAAAAATACCCCCGTTTGCTAACCCGTGATTAGTAAGCGGGGGGATATTTTACGTTAAAATCGATCAACTAAAGTGGAAAATATATAGCCAGCACCAAGGCCAATGGCTGAATAAATCGCCATTACTTGACCAACGGGGAAAAATACATCACGGTTTAAGTCTACTAGTGCAAAAAAGAGCATAATGACACTCATTGCTAGAAGTGGTCCGAAGACGAAAATATAAATTTCAATACGAGTAAAACTACGAACCTGGACAACTCGCAAAATGAGAGCTAACAGCGCTGTTACAAGAAGCAGTATGAAATAATGTTGAAAGCCCAAACAATCAGCCCCTAAACATCTAGCGTAAGTGACACTATTAAATCATACGCTACTACAGGCTAATTTATTATTAAATTACCATTTCGCTTCATGGTCTTCAGCCCAACCTAGAAGATTTGTAATTTCTATCTCATCTCCTTCGTGTAGCTGAATCGTTCCCGAGTAGTAGCCGATTAATTGGTTGACGCTTGATTTAACCACCCCTGTATTCGTTCGTGCCTCTCGCTCAAACAACGGTTCAAATAATAGCTTCACCCGTCTTGATTTAGGTGTTTGAATAATCCATGGTTTCATATAATTATGGTGGTCATAAATCCAGTCGAGTTGTTCATCCACTTTATGAAGACGCCCATCAATAATTAATCCGTTTTCAGTTTGACCTGTCCCATCTGTCCATTGTCCACCGAGATTGAACCCAACTCGTGTATCGTCGATAAAACCTGATGCAGCCCCCCAGTTCCATTTTGAATGATATGGCCATTTTCCTCGTCCGAAATCGAGTGTGGCAAATGCGTAAGTTGGTTGAAAAGAATAAGTACCAGCTGACCATTTGACTTCACCTCGAACAGGTAAGGCGACTTGCTTTGAAGTGTATTGGAATCGCTTTTCACTCCATGGGATGACGACATTCAATGAGTCGAAGTCACATGCGCGGTCAACGACTAAATGAGCTTGCAAAGGCTTATCGTCGTGGAATTCTTCCCATATAACATCAACTTTTGCCATGTCTTCGGTTTCAACAAATTCAACGGTAATTCCATCTTTTTCGAAATAGGCTGAGTCCCAAACGTTATCAGACATAATGGTTCCTTTCCCGAAAGGCATGACGACTGTTTGTTCTTTAAAGTTTAGCGTCTCTAAGTCTAGAACATAAGCAAAAATCACTGCTGCATAGTCTAAATGAGAGATCGTAACCGAGAATAAAGCTTCATCACTCGTAAAACACCAGTAATTCCATTTCTTCTTGCGTAGAAAACTTCCAGATAAATTACAAGAAGTGAGCGGGGTTCGAGACCACCCGATTGCTTCATCGTTTAATGTTCCGTTACGGTCACATAATTGAACAGGGGTTAAGATTTCTTCGCTGACCATGAACATTCCTCCATAAATCTGTTTATGTATTTATACGATTTTTGGGTTGCGAATTCCTCTAAGTATAGTCATTTTATGTTACGATTGTGGAAAATAGTGGTTTATGGGATGACCTACTATGACGATGAAGAAGTATGGTTTTATAGAAATAAGCGAGATTAACTAGGAGGGGTTATGTTGTCACAGCAGAATCAGGAAAACCAAGAGATAAGTGGTCTAGCTATAGCATCTTTAATTTTAGGAATATTAGCAGTCATTGGCTTACTAACTTACTCAATCATGACGATTTTATTAAGTATTATTGGGACATTAATGGGAATTGTAGCTGTTGGCTTAATTCGTAAAAACGGTAAATCAGGATTAGGTTTAGCAAGAGCTGGCTTAATCTGTAGTTTAGTATCTTTAGTGGTTACTGTTAGTTTTTTAACTTACGTATTGATTACATAAGATTTTAATACTTTCCTCTCATTGCGGAGAAACCTTGATATTGGTGTAATAGAGGGTGGAAAAAATAAGAGAGGAAGATGGCATGAGGGTAGTTGTTGGAGCAACTTTAATATCGGCTCTACTAGTTTTAACAGCATGTGATGAACCAGCTGAGCAAACCGAACCGTCTAAGGAAGAAACAGTCGATGAGGCGGAAAAGGTTGAACAGGACGAGGGTAAAGAAGCAACTGAGGAAGAGAATTTTAGCAAAGAAGAGACGGAACAATCCACCAACCAAGAGAAAGAAGTACAAGGTGAGCTTGAAGTGTTTTATTTTGATGTTGGTCAAGCGGATTCAACCTTGTTACGACATGATCATGAAGGTGAGACATACAAAGTTTTAATTGATACAGGGGATTGGCAAAGTAGTGATGTCACTCATTACTTAAATGAATTAAATGTTGAAGCGATTGATTTAGTTGTTGGTACTCATATTCATGCTGATCATATTGGTCAAATGGATCAAGTGATAGAAAATTTCAATGTAGATGAACTGTGGATGACAGGTAATGAAGGTTCGTCTGAAACATATGAACGAGCCATTACTGCGATTGAAACGAGTGATGTCAATTATCATGAGCCGCGTGCTGGTGAAGAATATGAAATTGGTTCGCTAGAGATGGAGGTTGTACATCCAAATGCTCTAACGGGTGATTATAATGAAGATTCCATTTCTACTCATATGTCATATGGTGATGTGTCTTTTTTATTTACAGGTGATGCAGAGGAACATGGAGAAGCGACAATGCTTGAAGGCGGCTATGAGTTAAGTGCTGACGTTTTAAAACTTGGACACCACGGGTCAAGCTCATCAACGAATCCAAACTTTTTAGAAGTTGTGGACCCACAAGTGGCCATCTATTCTGCTGGAGCTAACAATAGTTATGGCCACCCACACGAAGAGGTCGTGCAAAGAGTGTTAAACCAAAATATAGATTTATATGGAACTGATGTCAACGGTACAGTGACGGTTACGACAGATGGTGAATCGATTAACGTTACGACTCAACATTCAGGGGAAGTTGAAGCTCAAGACCAAGAAGGTGAACAACAAGAAGACCCACCTCCTAGTTCTTCTGAATGTATTAACCTTAATACAGCTTCGAATGAAGAGCTTCAATCGATTGTTCATATAGGTCCTGACAGAGCAGCTGAAATTATCGATTTACGTCCATTTGATGCAGTATCGGAGCTAACTCAAGTTTATGGAATTGGCGATGGCCGCTTAGGTGATATTAAGTCAGAAGATGAAGCGTGTGTAGGAGGGTCTTAATGAAACAAGTTCAAGGCGTTTTAGACGAAATTGTTGATGGCCAAACCGCTGTTATTTTAGTTGAAACGACTAAGCAGACATTTCACTTACCGGTATCACAGTTGCCAGAAGAGAGCCAAGAAGGTATATGGTATGATATAAGAGTTGAAAGTGACCAAATCGTAGAACTAACTATTAATGAAGAAAAAACTAAGCAACAAAAAGATGGTATTCGTAATCGGCTAAATAGACTAAGAAAAAACAGTGAAGGTAGCAAGTTTAAAAAGAAATAGGAGTTGGAGCAATGTACGGATTTTATAATAAGTTGTCGACTGAAGTTTATGATCTTGATAAACCGATTGGCCATTCGTTTGGGGATATTGAGTATTACTCAGACCGATTAAAAGGTGTTGAAGGAAGAGTTCTAGAGCCTGCCGTTGGGACAGGAAGAGTGATGATTCCTTTAATAGAAGCTGGTTATCAAGTTGATGGGATGGATCTTTCAGCAGAGATGCTAGAGTTATGTAAAGACCATTGTGAAGCACGCGGAATTCCAACAAGGTTATTTCAAGGTAGCATGGACACGATGTCGATTGATGAGCAGTACGAAGCTATTATTTTACCGGCAGGATCTTTCTTATTAATTGAAAACCGTGAACAAGCTCTGCAAGCTTTGGAGAATTTCTACAAACACCTAAAACCAGGTGGGAAGTTAATCATTGATACCTTTTTAACGACCGATTTCGAGCAAGGTCGTGTTCAAACAAGCGAATGGACGACATTAGACGGCGATCTCATTACTTTGGAGAGGAAATTAGTCGAAGTTGACTTTCTAAATCAGCTCACCGTATCTCACCATAAATACGAAAAGTGGCATCGTCAACAGTTTGTTGAAGCGGAACTAGAACGCTTTCCATTAAAATGGTATGGTGTTGAAGAATTTAAACTAATGTTAAAAGAAGTTGGGTTTGAAGATGTTGTTATAAGTGCTGATTATCAATATGGTGTTGAGCCAACGAACTCTGAGCAAACAATGACGTATGAAGCACATAAGAGATAAACTTTTTCTTGGCCAGCCGTATTGTTTATAATGTAATCAATATGGTTTTTGTTGGAGGCGACGTCTATGAAGATGAAAGGTAAAACGATGGTTTGGATTTTAATCGGCATTGTAGTCGTGATGGCGTTTGTCATTTACTTCTTGTTTACTTTTATTCAAAATAGGGGCTTAGTTGATGAGTCAATGGCTTTGGTCAATATGATGTGATTAAGAAAACCACTAGATTTAATCTAGTGGTTTTGATTTATAATAAGCTACTTATAATAGATTCGATTCCTTCGCAAATCGAAGTTTTTCTGTTAATATTAAATACTAGTAGATTTACATATGAAAGAAGGAATAAGATGTCGATTGAAGACCAACAACAAAAGGAGAACATCAAACGCGTTCCACTGATGATTGTCCTCATATCAGGGGCTTTTGTTGCTATTTTAAATCAAACTTTATTAGGTACAGCTTTACCACATATAATGACAGACTTACAAATTGATGAAGCTACTGCACAGTGGCTTCAATCCATTTTTATGCTTGTTAATGGTGTCATGATACCAGTTACTGCTTTTCTAATAGGGCGGTTTACGACAAGAGCTTTATTTTTAACTGCGATTGGCTCATTTACTGTCGGTACTCTCGTCTGCGCAATTGCACCTAACTTTGAAGTGCTTTTAGCTGGAAGAGTACTTCAAGCAGCAGGGGCAGGTATTATATTACCTTTAATGCAAACCATTATCTTTCTAATCTTCCCGATTGAAAAACGTGGTTCGATTATGGGTATTTTCGGTTTAGTTATTTCATTTGCTCCAGCAATTGGGCCAACGTTATCAGGTTGGTTAGTTGAGCAATTTGTATGGAGAAGTTTGTTCTGGGTTGTTTTACCGATTGCAATTATTGATATTATTGTCGCTTACTTTATTCTTAAAAATGTAACGAAGCGTGATTTTCCGAAGATTGATGTCTTATCCATTATATTATCAACACTCGGCTTTGGTGGTTTGTTATATGGATTTAGTGTTGCAGGAAATGTTGGTTGGACACATCCAGAAGTTTATGTGTCGATGGCAGTGGGTGTTGTAACATTATTGATCTTTATTAGTCGCCAGTTGAAACTCGAACAACCAATTTTAGAGTTTCGTATTTTTAAATATAAAATCTTCACGATCTCTACAGCTATTGGGATGACAGCATTTTTCTCAATGATCGGTGGAGCAATTGTTCTTCCAATTATGATGCAAAATACGTTAGGGTTTACGGCGTTAGAAGCGGGGCTCATGCTATTGCCGGGTGCAATATTGATGGGGATTATGAACCCTATAACAGGGCGAATGTTCGATAAGTATGGACCGAAGTGGTTACTTTATGTTGGGCTAACACTAACGACCGTTACAACATTTATGTTCTCAGCTTTGACACCTACAACGTCATTTACTTATTTAGCGACTGTGAACGCTTTTAGAATGCTCGGAATCGCGATGGTGTTAATGCCTGTTACGACAGCTGGTTTAAATGTCTTACCAGAAAAGTTAATATCACACGGTTCGGCAATGAATAATACGTTAAGGCAAATGTCAGGTGCAATCAGTACAGCGCTAATGGTGACTGTGATGGTGACTTTAGCGGTTCCTGGTGGAGGTGTGCAAGGAGAATTACAAGGTGTAAATGCTTCGTTCTTCTTAGCTGGAATCTTTTCATTGTTAGGTTTAGTCTTAGCTTACTTTATGACGAGGATTAGTAAAAAGGAAAATCAAGAGTTAGTGAAATAAAAAAGGTTGGCGTCATTGCGCCAACCTTTTTTATTTAAAGTCCAGCTTGTCGTTGAAGTCGCTTAGAAATTTCTTCAAAGTCTTCACGAGAAATACCTGGTGCAAACGTTTCAGGTGCAGGTGGATAGTCTGGTACAGGAGCGCCTTCTGGTGCCCCTTGAATAACTTCAAGGGGCATGCCAGTTTCAGGGTCATCTCCTTTCCATATTTGTCTTATTTCGCCGTAGTCTTTTTGGCTAAACGTATACAGCTTAGTTCCTTCACCAGCATCTTCCCATTTACGAGCGTAATCAAATTGACGATTGCTTAAATCTGGGACTGGAAGCATTTTAGTCATGTCTGTTCCTGTTAGAACATATAAGGCTTTAGCATAAGCTTTAATATGGACACCACCACGTACGAGTAGATACCCAATCATTTCACGCGCAATTGGACTGCTAGTCATCTCATAAACGCGCATTTTATGTGTGCGGGCTCCGATTTCTAAGAAGTAGTTGTGCAATAAGTCTTCAACTAAATTTCCGCTTTTAAATGTGTAATCACCCGTCCATGGTGCCCCCATTGAATCAAAAGGTTTTGCCATTTGATCTGTGTCGATAAAATGGTATGAGATCCGTTTATCGACCCCATCTCTCATCGGTGTTTGATCTGGATCTTCAGCGTAAGTAGAACCTTGTAACATGGAATTAATCGCGTGTGATACTAATTCAACATGACCAAATTCTTCACCTGATATACTACAAATTAAGTCGTAAAAAGGCTTCAGTTTCTTTTGTTGTCTAAAACCGAATGATTGAAACATGTAGTTATTAAGTGTCGACATTTCTCCAAAGCGTCCACCAAGTAATTCTTGGACAGCGGCGGCTGCATTTGGGTCAGGGTCATCTGTCTTAGGTAATTCAATGGCGATGCGGTTAAACCGTTCAATCATGATGTTCCCTCCAACTGTTTGACGTCATTATTATGTGTATGACGTTGAAAGGTCGTTTTATCCATCAAATATGATCTGGTTCATAATTGGTCGGCATAACCCATACGATTTCTTGCATACGAATAAAATAGTAGTTTCCGCTAACTTCCATTGTGATATGGTCTGGAGTAGATTCTACCAGTGTACCGCGTTCTGCTCCTTGTGTTGTTTGCACAACAACATTTGACCCATTTAACCCTTGAAGATTATAAAACATGAACGGCTCAATCATTGACAAGGATAGAAGTCCAACTTCTTGTTCTTCTTGACGTGGCATTTGCGGGTGGCTATATTGCGTATATTGTGGGTTGTTATAATACATAAAAAAATCCCCCTTAAACATGTGCTGATTTAGTTTATGACAGCACATGCCTAAAGGTGATACATTAACCTACCATAATGGCTCTTCTTTATTAGATAACGACAGAAGTTTTGGAGTTATGAGAATGTAGAAAGTAGCTAAAAGTGTTATAAAAAGAAAACCGGTTATGAAGCCGACATTAAAAACGATATTCATCAAAGGAATAATGATGAAATAAGCAGGAAGGAATACCATTTGACTAATCCAATAACTTCGCTGCGAAGAATACTGTTGCTCATTGCAGTGCTCACAAATCATTTTCCTTCTCAGCTTTATAATCTGTTTGAGTGATTCTTTATAAGACCACGCTTCTCCACAGTGTTGACAAACTGGCATATGATCACCTCAAATTTTTACTCAAACTCAATGTCTGGGTTTATAGACATGAGCTGTTTAATAAATAGACTTTTATCAGCCGGAGAAATTCTTACTACCCGATGGTCAAAACCGTATGTGATTTCTAAACGAGTAACTGAAAGTGCAGGAGATAATTTTAAACTACGCACCAACCTGATTTGCTCTATATCTAAAATGTCCACTTTCTTTGTAAATGGCCCAAACTTTATGACTACTTGCCCTTCATCTACTCGGTAGCGAACTGTAAACCAAAACCAAACGACAGCGATTACAAGAATGATGCCTATAATCATGAAGAATAAATCGGATTGAATAAAAGAGTATGTAACGATAAAGCCTGTAATACCAAATAATAATATAGCCACCCAGACGTCTTTTTTTGTTTGATAATTCATAACAATTCCTCCTCCCACAAACAATTTTACAGTATATAGGCAATTGTTTCACCTGTTTTGTAAATAGTATGCCAATGTATTTGTTTAACTAGGAAAATATCCAGTATAATATAAATGTATAGTTAATTTGAGGTGATGATGTGAAGTGTCATAAATGTGGAAATCAGTTATTTGTAAATGATCAATATTGCTCTCAGTGTGGTGAGCGTGTAAAGTCAAACGTAAGTAGCCTTGAAAGTACTGTCATACATGATGAATCTCAACCACAAACAAGTAAAGGGAAGAGCCCAATATTAGCTTTAATTCTTTCAGCGTTGGTTGTCGGTTTAGGCCAGTTATATGCTGGACAAGGGTTAAAAGGAATTGTTCTATTTGGTGTTTGGATCTTGGCGACAATTGCTACTGCTGGTATGGCAACGTTTGTCATTTGGATTATTAATTTAATCGATGCTTATCGAATTGCGAAGAAAGTGAATCAAGGTAAACATGTTGATGAGTGGGAATTTTTCTAGAGAAACTCTGCCTTTGTGGTAGAGTTTTTTTGTTTTCATTTCTTCAGTTTAGTTACAATTTATGGTATTATGCCTGTAATAGTTTAAGAGATGTATTAATCAAACGATTGATTAAAAGAAGGGAGCAACAAGAAATGCTTGAGTTAATCGTTATTATATTAACCTTTTTTATATTTATGGGGTTGTTACAACGTACCGTTCGAAAGTTTATGGGGTTAGATACGAGTTGGCAAACAATCTTCCAAGGAAGAGATCCATATGTTAATGACCGACATCGTAAATTAAACCAAATTTTCGTGCTCATCGGTATTACGTTACTCATTGGCCATTATTTGTTGTTTGATTTTGATAACTTAACCTATGTAATTTTAATTACATTTGTTTTAATTTTTAGAGGGTTAGATATTTTTATGTTTTGGAAGCATCGTCCACAAGAGAAAGTTCATTGGATTATGTTAATTAATACAGTCGTTATATTAGCTTTCTTTGGGTTTTTGTTAGCTTTATCTAACTCATTAGCGGTCTAGGTGGTGACGTTATGTATGCAGGAGAAATTATGTTTTTAATTCATTTATGATTATAGGGTTTGGCTATTTACTGATTGAACTGGTTAGTCGCGGGAGTTAGGGAGAGGATTACATGATGGAATTAGTGCCTTTATTTCTCATATTATTAAACCTACTTGCAGTAGCATATATTGTTGAAAGAGTTGTTCGTTATAATTTACATATCCCAAAGGAGAAGAAATCGTTTTACGAGCGTTTTTTCAGTTTTACACATGGCTGCTTAACCTTTTCAGTTTCGGTTATTGGGGCAGTTATTATTGCGGTTCTTACAGAGGGTTTAATTGTGTTTATGCTTTTATCTATTTTGTTATATATGTGGGTTTATAGCTTTGAAGGTTTGATGGAATGGATTCATGCACGTGAGAAGCGGGAGTATATAGTCATTTGGTCTGTATCAGCAACTATGTTTGTTTTAGTGATTGTCATTTATTTTATGGACTTATATGGTGTTATACCTGATTTTGTTTAGTCAATAACTCATCAAGAACTCACATAACATTATTTTAATCAGGAGTGAGTTTACATGGAAGAACAAGTCGAGTGGAAGCAACCGCAGTGGTTTTGGTTTTCAATCATTGGGTTAATGATCGTGAAGTATTTATTCACATTTAGCTTGGTATGGTTAGGGCTAAGGCCTGGTGAAATCCTTCAATATGGTGTAAATTTTTCAGTTGTGACGTTTGTTGTATATGCAAGTGTCGTTATGTATCTATTACCGAAAGAAGCCAGAAAAGATCTAAATACGTTTTTTTATCTCTTTCTTCCTCTCATATTCTATTTACCTAATTGGGGAATAGTTGCAGATATCTTGTAGTGCGCTTAATGTTAGGCGCACTTTTTTATTTTGTATGACTTTTTCACCTAGACTTTTATACTGTTTTATCCTTTCGAGGAATAATTTACACAAATTTAACACAAAAGTGACAATATTTTGTTTATAATAAAACTGATTTTGACAATACGGGAGGTTAAATAGTGCAAAGGTTAAAAAGCGTCTTACTAAGTGTGTTTTTTGTTGTTTTAATTAGTAGTATGTTAGTAACACCTGTTAGTGCAGATGACTTCGAGGACTTAATCATCTCTGAATATGTTGAAGGTAGTGGCTTTAATAAAGCGTTAGAGCTTTATAATGGCACAGGTGATTCTATTAATCTAGAAGACTATACGTTAGTCAATTTTACAAATGGAGCAAGTCAAGATCCTGATGATGGCTTTGCGAGTCCATTAGAGCTTACAGGTGAGTTAGCGTCTGGAGAGACATTAGTTGTCGCTCATGCTAATGGGTCTGATGAGTTGTTAGAAAGAGCTGATGTGACTGGGTCATCATATTTTTATGGCTTTAATGGTAATGATGCCATTGTCTTATTTAAAGATTATGATGACTCAATACGTGACGGTGAAGTAATCGATTCAATTGGACGAGTTGGTGAAGACCCTGGTCAGTATTGGGGTGATGAGCAAACGAGAACAGCTGATCAAACGTTAGTGAGAGACTATGATGTGAAAGTCGGCGATCGAAATATTCACGATGAGTTTCATCCAGAAGATGAATGGATTCCATTCTTTGCTGATACATTTGAGCACTTAGGACAGCACGAACCAGTTGAACCTCCAGAGATTGAAGATGAGTATGTTGCAACAGTTGATCGTGTCGTTGATGGCGATACGATTCATATAACGAGTCCAGTTTTAGGGACAACGAATATTAGGTATTTAAATATGGATACGGCTGAGACGTATCATCAAGATTATTATGATGAAGATTTAATTTTAGAAGACCCGAATCATTCGCAAAAGTATCACGGTGAGAGGGCAACGGAGTATTTACAAGAGTTGCTACAACCGGGTGATGAAGTTATTTTAAAGTTGGGTGAAGAACCTTTAGATGCTTATGGTCGGTTATTAGCTGAAGTCATTCGAGCTGAAGATGGCTTAAACACGGGCTTGGAATTAGTGAGAGAAGGTCATGCGCCTTCTTACTTCATATGGCCTATTGGTGATGAGGAGACATATTTAGAGTATCAAGAAGCTGCAAGACAAGCTGAAGAGGACAAGCTTGGTGTTTGGTCCGAGGAAAAACCTTTAATGGAATTGCCGTTTGAATTCCGTTCACGATATGATGACAGACCACTACATCGTATGGTTGGTAATTCAAGTACGATGCAGTACTTCTTGCCGGATGATTATGAAGAAGTCCCTCATTATGAGCGTATTTTCTTCCCAGATGAAATGACAGCGTTAGCAGAAGGTTATGAACCCGCGTTTGAACGTGATCCAGTTATTGCTGATGCAAGAGTGGCTGACCTTGGCACAAATGTCATGGTTGAGGGTACTGTAACGCATAAAGTTGAGGCGAGTGGCATGATTAACTATTATGTACAAGACCACACTGCTGCTATTGTAGTACGTACTGGCGACTTAGACGCTGAAGTTGGTGATGAAATACGTGCAGCCGGGACTACAGAAGAGTTTTACGGAATGTTACAAATTATGGCTAGCAATGCTGAAGTGATTGATGAAGCACAGGATGTTGTTGACCCACAAGTGATTAGTTCAATTGATTTAGGTGAAGAGCTAGAAGCACAACTTGTGACATTGGAAGATGTGGAGATTTTATCAGTAGATCAATACAACGATTATACAGCACGCGATGCAGATGGTGAATTTATTATTGATAATGATGCTGGTTTTCTTGAAGTTGGTGAAACTTATGACGCCATTACAGGAGTCATTGACTTCAATTTTGGAGAGTACAAACTAATGCCACGCAGTGAAGACGATTTGCAAGTTGAGTTACCATTGGTTTCACTTGAGGATGTTCGGAACACTGAACTTGGCACGCGCGTTCATTTTACAGGTGTTATAACAGCAGGGTTCTTTCAAGGTGGGATGTATAATTATTATGTACAAGATGAAACAGGTGGTATCGTCGTTCGTGCCAATGATTTCGGAGCAGAATTAGGTGACGAAATCCAAGTGAAAGCACGTACAGAAGAGTATTTTGGATTACTTCAAGTCATACCAAGCGATGCCAATGTCGAAGTAATCAATGAAAGTGTCGGCATACCTGAACCGAAGCTAGTTGCATCCACGGAGATCGGTGAAGAGTTAGAAGGGCAGTTAGTCACAGTAACTAATGTGACAGTAGAGCCTGGCAATCAATTTGGTGATTATCCAGCTTTTGATGATTATGGTGAGTTTGTGATTGACGCTTTAATTGGTGACATTGACACAACAGTTACTTACGAATCGATTACAGGTGTTGTAACGTACAACTATAATGAGTATAAGTTAATGCCAAGGTTTGAAGAAGATTTTGTCGTTCAAGAATCGTTGCTAGAAGGGTACATTGAAGGTGAAGACACGTTAAGTGACGTCACTACTAACCTAGTTGAACGAGCAGATGAAGACTTAGAAGAAACGTTACTGTTACTAGAAGAAGAGTTGCATGAGTTGATTGAAACAAAAGGAAATACCGAACAACATATTGCTTCGGGCTTACAACACATTGAAAAGTCGTTAGACAAATATTTTGATCAAAGCAAACAAGTTGAATTAAATAAGATCGAAAATGAGTTGGACAAACTGTTTTCACGTCCATAAAAAATAGAGCAGGGGGTTAGCCCTCTGCTCTGTTTTTTATTTAAGTCGTTCTTCATGCTTTAAAAACTCATGAAACGTATGAAATAACTGATTAGGATTGTAATCGATTGTTTTCAAATAGCGTTTTACAGCTTGCTCAGGAACGATTTCACTTTTAGCAATTCGTTCTCTTATATAATTGATACTTGTTTGATGAAGTGATTTGTTATGGTGTAGTGACTCTCTGAACAAAGCCATGCCAAATGCACCGATTAAGGCTAAAACGCCGATTGCTAATAAAACCTCACTAGAATATGGCATTGATGTTAACACGAAGAATAAATTAAAGATCGAAATGGCCATCAGTGGAAATGCGATGAATGAATAAATTAAACTTCGCTTCATAAAAGGCGATATTTTTGACTGCATTTCATCGAATTCTTCTTTAACATAACTGGAAGCATCTTTTGGTGTAAATAAATTCATTTGAGACACTCCTTTATCTTCGACTTTTAGCGATTAAGATAAATTTAATTAACTGCAGAACCGCCATTAAAGTACTGGCGACGTAAGTTAATGCTGCAGCGTTTAACACTTTACTTACACCGCGAACTTCATTATTTGAAATCATACCAAGTTCAACTAATTTATCTTTAGCACGACTGCTAGCATTATACTCAACTGGGAGCGTAACTAACTGGAAGAGCACTGCTAATGAAAACAGAACAATCCCTAAAGTAATTAAGTTGAACATCTCAAGAATAAAACCACCAATTAATAAAATGGGTGCAAGCTGTGAGCCGAAGTTCGCTAGCGGGAACACCTTATGTCGAACGACTAACATCGAATAATTAGTCGCATCTTGAATCGCGTGTCCCACTTCATGAGCAGCGACTGATAATGAAGAAATCGAATCCCCGTTATAGACAGGATCTGATAATCGCACCACTTTCTTAGACGGGTCATAATGATCGGATAATGTTCCTTTGTTCGAGCGCTCAATCTTCACATTGTGTAAGCCTTCTTCGTCTAAAATCCTTCTTGCGACTTGTGCTCCACTCAAGCCAGCTGAAGCTTGCACTTTCGACCATTTTTCAAAATTACCTTTCACTTTCGACTGTGCCCACATTGCTAAACCAAGTGCTGCAAAAATTAATAGATCCATTGGGTGGAAAAACATTGAGTTTACGTCCTTTCATTATTAACCTATACCTATATTTTATATGGCCACAGAACGCTATACAATTTAGAAGCTCTAAAAACATTATGACAATTTGAGCGATGATTTAACCATTTTTTAGAAAAAATTATGTTAAGATGAGGCAAGAGGTTGGTAAAGGGGAGCTTTAAATGTGGTTTATAATCGGGATCATTATGTTCATCACAATGTTTGTTTTAGTCATATCGATTAATTCGAAAGTTAACTACATTATGAAACACCTTGGCATACATAAGGAGTACCATAACTTAGAAGAGGAATCATTTGATGAAAAGATGGATCGAGAGTTAGGTGGAAGTAAAGGAGAAAACGGTAAATAATTTTAGTAGCTCTTCTAATAGAAAATATCCCAAACATTGGTATACCTCTGTCGGTGATATTTTCTATTTGTTTTATTGCAATTTATTATAGAATAAGTAGAGAATGTTGTGGGAGAGGTTGATTATTATGTCTTCATATTTATCGAATAAAGAAATAGATCAAGCAGTTGGTCTATTAATTAATACATATCAAGTGCCGAACCGAATCATACAAGGTCTTTTAGGTAGAGAAAACATTAAAGAGATTAGTCGTCATTATAAGACATTCAAAGGTGGAACGCTTTCTAGTGAGGAATTGGCACGGATGGTTGTCATTGAAAAAGGAGCTGAATTGTTTAAAGGAAGTGGTCAAGCCGTCAGACAGCTTCGCGAGCATTTGTTAAGACAGTTATCTGAGCAAGAATTGATTGGACTCTATGAACGAAATCCGAGAAGCGGTAAGAAGATTACATCACCTTCTTACATGTTCAAAGCGCTAGCAGAAAAACGTTGGAGTGATGGTCGTGTATGGCCACGTGATTTTGTTTCAACCCTTGGCTTTCCACTCGTATTCTCTGGCGTTAAAATGCCTCAACAAACAAATCAATCAGCTGTAATGGATGTTGAAGCGAGAAAGACAGTGCCGCCGTTAGTTGATTTTCAGGAACAGTTAAAGGACGACATGCTCGATGTGTTGGAGTTAAATGGTGATCAAACGCGTTGTATCGTGACACTTCCAACAGGTGGTGGTAAGACGCGTGTAGCGGTAGAAAGTTTTATAGAATGGATGCATACTCATTTTTCCGAACAAAAGTATATGATATGGATCGCGCAAAGTGCAGAGCTTTGTGAACAAGCCATCTCTTGTATTGCTGATATGTGGCAAGAAAAAGATTATCCAGAAACGTTACGAGTTTATCGATACTTTAATGGTGGTAAAGTGGGTGTAGAAGATTTAACAGGTGGGGCAGTTGTAGCTAGCATTCAACAGATTGTTTCGCGCCTGAAGGCTGAAGATCCCGTTTTAACAGAAATCTTGAAAAACTGCGGTGCTATGATTATTGATGAGGCACACCATGCTGCAGCGCCTAGCTATAAATTGTTAATTAATAAAGCCCGTGAACTCTGTGGTGAAGACTTGTTCCCGGTATGTGGTTTAACGGCGACACCTGGGCGTAGTTTTGGTGAAACAGAACAACTAGTTGGGGAATTTGAAGCTCATTTAATTAAGCCGCAACTCCCTGATTATAAAGAGTACGAAGAAAACCCAATTCGCTATTTTAGAGATGAAGGATTTTTGGCGACTCCAATCCACATTGTTCATGAATCAGGCAAAGATTATGAAGTAGATGAAGATGACGTTAATGAAGACCAAGATTTAACGAAAGAGTTTCTTAAGGAATTAGCTGCTGATGAAGGTCGTAATGAAATGATTATTGAACGGTTATTAAATATTCCAAAAGGTAAGCCAGTCTTAGTATATGCTTGTACAGTAGATCATGCAGAATTTTTATCATCGGTTATGAACGCATTAGGGCGAAAAGCAGCTTCAATTTCATCGCAAACGTCAAAAGGTTTAAGGCGAATTTATATCGACGCATTTAAAAAAGGCGAACTCGATTATTTATTCAACTATGGCGTCTTAACGACAGGTTTTGACGCGCCGAACACAGAGTATATCGTTATGACTCGTCCAACGACAAGTGATATTTTGTATGAACAAATTATTGGACGAGGGTTGCGTGGACCTAAGTTTGGTGGGACAGAACAATGTGCGATTATTGATTTTGCCGATAACTTAATGCGTCTTGGTAAGCCACTAGCTTATACACGGTTTGAACACTTTTGGGGCGCACAAAAGGTTGAGCGTACCTAATATTGATGCTCATTTGTTTGCTATGTAGTTTAAATAGAGTAAACTGAGTGGTAATGAATTTAGATTAGGGGTGGAATTAATGACGGATCAGCAAAGAAAGATTCCATTGTATTTACAAATTAAGCGAAAGTTAATAGACCGTATAAAAAGTGGCGACTTAACTCCGGGTGATGCTATTCCATCTGAGAGCCAATTAATGCAAGAGTATAATGTTAGTCGTACAACTGTCAGACAAGCGATACGAGACTTAGCAAATGATGAGATTGTCGAGACACGACGTGGGGCTGTTGCGCGGGTTAAAGAAGCCCCAAAAGAAGAATTACATAATCCAGGTGTGGTCCACCATGAACTAGGTGAAGATTTCAGTGTAAAGGTTCTCCGTTCAAAGTTTGTTGATGACCATTATTTCTCAAAGAAAAAACTAGAGTTAGAAGATGATGCGGAAGTGTTTACTCTAGAAAGGCTTAGGTTAGCAAATGGTTATCCAATCGGTATTCAACAATTATTTACACCGACTTATATTGGTGAAATATTGGGAGATGAAGGGGATAAGTGGTTTGATATATTTCCTATACTTGGAATGCATGGCGTTAATTATTCGACGATTAAAGAAAGTGTATCTGCGACGATTGCTAATCGTTATGAAGCGGATTTGCTTGGCATAACAAGTGGTGACCCGTTAATTGAAATTAGCCGTGTCACACTAGGTGTGGATTATAATCCAATAGAATATTCAAAGACAAGATACTTGCCAAACGCTTTTGATTATCGAATAGAGATTGGTCGTTAAATTAAATAGTTATGTTACAACCCCCAACTTGTATTTCTTAGCACAACTTATTGCAATATGTTTATAACATGTTACAATAAGTTGTGTAACAATCACACGAAATACAATTTGGGGGTAAAATTTGTGATTCAATATAATAGTGTTCGTCATGACAAGACTCAAATTGACCTAGTGAGAATGCGAAAGTATCGATTAAATCGTGTTCGAGAACAATTAAAATCATTAGGTTATGGAGGAATTGTCATATTCGATCCAGTCAACTTGCGTTATGCGACGGGCAGTCGAAATATGCAAGTCTTCATGTTACGCAATCCTGGACGATATGTATTCATTCCAACTGAAGGTCCAGTCGTTCTGTTTGACTTTCCAAATTGCGAGCATTTGTCAGACGGTATAGAAACAATCGATGAAGTACGTCCTGCGTTAACGATGTCTTATGTGGCATCAGGTTACAATCTTGAGGACACAGCAAAAAAATGGGCTCAAGAGATTGCATCGTTAATGAGAGAGCATGCAGGTGAAAACAATAAAATTGCTGTTGATCGTATCCATCCATCAGGTGCCATCGCACTAGTCAATGAAGGTATGCGTGTAGTAGATGGACAAGAACCAATTGAACATGCACGCAGTATTAAAAGCAAAGAAGAAATTGAAGCAATGAAAATTTCAGTTCAAACAGCTGAAGCCGGAATGGTCCGTATGGTAGAAGCATTAGAGCCAGGCATAACAGAAAATGAACTATGGTCACACCTTCACCAAACGAACATTGCACAAGGTGGAGATTATGTAGAGACACGTTTGTTAAGCTCTGGTCAACGTACAAATCCATGGTTTCAAGAGTGCAGTGATAAAGTGATTAACGAAGGAGAACTTGTGGCTTTTGATACGGATATGAATGGCCCCTTTGGTTATTTCACTGATATAAGCCGCACATTTTTCTGTGGTGATAGCCAGCCAACTGATGAACAACGTCGCTTGTACCAAACGGCGTATGAACAAATTCAATATAATATGGAATTGTTGAAACCGGGTATGACATTTAGAGAATATGCAGAGAAAAGTTGGCAAATCCCTGATGAATTCTTTCCAAATCGCTATTTCACAGTAGCACATGGGACAGGTTTAAGTGGAGAGTACCCATATATTGTTTACCCACAAGACTTTGAGGAAAAGGGTTATGACGGTGTCATTGAAGAGAACATGGTCATCAGTGTAGAGAGTTATATAGGATCACCTGGTGGAAAAGAAGGCGTTAAACTCGAAGAACAACTTCTTGTGACCAAAGATGGTGTAGAGAATTTTTCTGACTTCCCATTTGAAGAAAAGTTATTAAAATAGTAAACCATTGATCGAGTAAAAAAATATATAGGAGGAAATTTGATGAAAAATGTAAAAATACTAATTACACTTTTAATGATTGCTTCATTAGTAGTACTTGTGGCTTGTGGTGACGAGTCAGAAGGAGATACAGAAGAAAAAGGTTCGATTTCAATCGGGATGAATAATTGGGCAGAAAATATTGCTGTATCAAACATGTGGAAAATTATTTTAGAAGAAGAAGGCTATGATGTTACGTTAGAAAATGTAGAAAAAGCAATTCTTTATGAAGGCTTAGCAAACGAAGATATTGATATCGGTATGGAAATTTGGATGCCTATTACAGATGCTCCATTTTATGAAGAACATGAAGATGAAATTAACCTGCGTGATTCTTGGTATGAGGGTACAGAATTAGCGTTAGTTGTACCTTCATACATGGAAAATATTAATAGTATTGAAGACTTAGAGGCAAATAAGGAGTTGTTTGAGTCAGAAATTGTTGGTATTGAGCCAGGATCAAGTCTTGTCAGTTTAACTGAAGACGTAATCGAAGAGTATGACTTAGATTTTGATTTACTAAGTTCTTCAGAGCCAACGATGATTACTCAATTACAAACTAAAATGAGCAACGAGGAACCAGTAGTTGTGACATTATGGAGACCCCATTGGGCATTTGCGGAGATGGATTTAAAAAGTTTAGATGATCCAAAGAATGTTTATGGTGATTCTGAGAATATTTTATATGGAACACGCCTTGGTTTTGAGGACGATCACCCAGAAGTAGTGGAATGGTTTGATAATTTCTTCCTAAATGATGAAGAGCTTGGTAGCTTGATGGCTGACCTTAATGAAGTTGATGACGATGCAGAAGGTGCTCAAAACTGGATTGACGATAATCGCGATCTAATTAATGAGTGGATTGGCGAAACTGAATAATAATGAATAACGGTAAGCGACGAGGTCGCTTACCTTTTTTGGCGCTCACGAGAATTTATCAGCGTTCGTCATAATTTATCGGCGCTCATGAAAATTTATCAGCGTTCGTCATAATTTATCGGCGCTCACGGAAACTTTATCAGCGTTCGCTTTTAAGCCCCCTTAATCCTTTGGACACCAAAATTGGAAAAGCTTACAATGTATTTAATCTAATTTTGGGCAATGAGGAGGGATAAAATGGGT
>NZ_JAUSUP010000005.1 GCF_030814115.1 Alkalibacillus filiformis | reverse complement strand
ACATGAGGATTCCATATGAAAGCATCTTCTTTCATATGGATTAAAAGTTTGCCTTATGAGAGCAAAAACATGTCCAATATATTGACAGAACGTCACTATGAGCTTCTCGAGCAATTCTATGAGCCACTTACCCTGTTCTTTGAGCATCTAGACCAGATCTTTGAGCACCTAGATCATTTTTTTGAGCATCTTGACTAAATCTTTGAGCATCTAGCAATTACTGAACATAATTCTTTAATAAGTTCGAAATCTCATTCAATAAACGCTCCATCTCTTCATCAGTCCCAACTGAAATTCGGACATACCCTCTTACTTTAGATTTGTCAAAATAACGAATGTAAAAGCCGCGCTCTTTCAACGTTAAATACAACCACTCTGCTTCAACACGAACTGGTTTTACAAATAAGAAGTTAGCTTTAGAATCTAAAACTTCAAAACCTAATTCCTCAAGTGATTGCTTAAACCAAACTCGAGTGTTAATCACACGTTCCAACGTCTCTTGATAATAAGCATCATCTCTTAATGCCGCTTCAGCACCCGCTAATGAAACGCGGTTAATAGTATAAGAGTTAAACGAATTTTTAATTCGCTCTAGTCCTTCGATCAGTTCTTCTTGCCCTATTGCATAACCGACTCTAATGCCTGCAAGAGCATGTGATTTTGATAATGTCTTGGTTACGAGTAAATTAGGGTACTGCTCGACTAGCTGTACAGCTGATTCTGCTCCAAATTCAACATAAGCTTCATCGACGACCACGACACTATTAGGATTACCTTGTAAAACCTTTTCAACTTGGTTCAAACGTAAAGCTAACCCTGTTGGTGCGTTAGGATTTGGAAAAATGACGCCTCCAATTGATTGCTTCATTCCGTCAACATTAATTGTAAAATCCTCATTCAATGGAACTTCTTGAAATGGAATGCCATACAAGTTTGCATAGACAGGATAGAAACTATACGTCACACCCGGAAACTTAATCGCCTCATTCGATTCAAAGAATGCTTGAAAGGCAAAAGCTAACACTTCATCAGAACCATTTCCGACAAAGACTTGTTCATCATTGACCCCTTCACGATTTGCGATAACACTCTTTAACGAGTCCACTGTTGGCGTTGGATACTTTCGCAAATCTTCATTAACAACCCTTTTCATCGCTTCTAATGTGTTCGGTGAAGGGGGATATGGGTTTTCATTCGTGTTTAACTTAATAACTTGCAATTCATTCGGTTGCTCTCCAGGAGTATAAGGCTTTGCTTCGCGTGCTGTTCGGCTCCAAAACTTGCTCATCCTACTCACCCTTCATTCTCTTCGTTAACTCTTCTTTTACTTGTTCGACAGACATTCCTTTTTCAACCATTAACACGAGTAAATGATACGTAAGATCTGCAATTTCCATCGTTAAATTTTCGTCGTCATTATTTTTAGCACCAATTAGTACTTCGCCAAATTCTTCACTTATTTTCTTTAAAATTTTGTCTATACCTTCATCAAATAAGTAATTCGTATATGATCCTTCTTTACGATTCGTTTTACGTTCTTCGATCGCATTATACAACTCACTCACAACTGAACGGTTAAACGGTGTCGACTCACCTATGTCTTCTTCACGGTAAAAACAACTTTTTTCACCTGTATGACATGCACCACCTACTTGCTCAACTTGAATGAGTAACGCATCTTCATCACAATCATAGTTTAATTGTTTAACGTATTGATCGTTTCCTGACGTAGCCCCTTTTTGCCAAAGCTCTTGTCGACTGCGGCTATAAAACCACGTTCGTTTCGTCTCAATGGTCTTATGAAGTGACTCCTCATTCATGTAAGCCAGCATGAGTACTTCACCTGTTTTATAATCTTGAATGATTGCTGGGACTAACCCCTTCTCATCAAAACGGACATTCGTTACCATAACTGTTCACCCTAACCTAATTGGAAGTTCCTCTTTAAATAAATATTGCTTTAACGCTTGAAGTTCGATCTCGCCAAAATGAAAGACAGATGCAGCCAAGGCCGCGTCAGCTTGGCCATGCTTCAATACATCTCGGAAGTGTTCCATCTTACCCGCACCACCTGATGCGACAACTGGAATATTCACTTGCTCACTTAATTGCGCTATAACCTCATTGTTATATCCTTGTTTCACACCGTCTGTATCCATTACATTTAAAACAATTTCACCTGCACCGCGACGTTCCCCTTCTTTTGCCCAATCAAACAGATGCTTACCTGTATTGTCACGGCCACCTTTTACGAAGACAAACCATTCACCATCAACTTCTTTCGCATCAATTGATAAAACGACACATTGGTTACCGAAACGAACAGCCGCTTCGTCAATTAATAACGGTCTAGAAACAGCTGCACTATTTACGGATACTTTATCTGCTCCTGCTTGTAACACAGCTCTAAAATCTTCTACGGACTGAATGCCTCCGCCGACAGTAAAAGGAATATGGACTTCCTCAGAAACGCGTTCCACGACGTCTAAAAAAATGCCTCGCTTTTCATGTGAAGCCGTTATATCGTAAAAAACGAGTTCATCAGCGCCAAGTTCACTATATTTTTTTCCGAGTTCGACTGGGTCAGCAACATCTTGTATGTCAGCAAATTTTTTCCCTTTTACGACTCTTCCGCCTTGCACATCTAGACATGGAATAATTCTTTTCGCTAGCATGTTGTAGACTCCTTCATAATGTCTGATAGCTTTACTTTATCTTCATAGAGAGCTTTGCCAACGATCGCCCCGTAAATATTAAATTCACTTAACCTTTGAATATCTGAAAGTGATGAGACCCCTCCAGATGCTATAATCTGTAATTCAGATTGTTCGTTTAAGTCTGTTAAAGCTTCAAAGTTTGGTCCTTGAAGCATGCCATCTTTTGAAATATCCGTATAAACAATCGTCTTAACACCAACAGCTTCTAACTTTTTAGCAAACTCACCCGCTTCTACATCTGATGTTTCAATCCAACCGTCAGTGGCAACAAACCCATCACGTGCATCCACTGAAACGACAATTCGTTCTTCACCAAATTGATCGACAGCTGCTTTTGCAAACTCAGGATTTTTAACAGCAGCTGTCCCTAAAATCACTCGATTAACGCCGATATCAATTAATTCTTCAATACGTTCTAAGCTACGCACACCGCCACCAACTTGAACAGGGATAGAGACGGTATCAATAATCTGTTTAATGACATTTAAGTTTTCTGAAGGGTCACCTTTGGCTGCGTCTAAATCGACTAAATGTAAAAAGCTCGCTCCTTCATTCGCCCACTCTTGCGCCATTTCAACAGGGTCACCATAAGTTGTTTGCTCGTTATAATCACCTTGTATCAATCGAACACACTTCTGATTTCGTATATCAATCGCAGGAAAAATTCTCATCTAACCATCTCCCCAAAGTTCTTTAACATTTGCATTCCGACTCGCGCACTTTTTTCTGGGTGATATTGCATCCCCATTATGTGATTACGCTTAACAGCTGATGTAAAAGGCTTACCGTAATCTGTCGCATGTAAAATATCTTCTTCGTTTTTTGGTTGAGCAAAGTAAGAATGAACAAAGTAAACATAGTCATCATCTTGTACATCACGATTGATTAGTGATTCTTTGTTTTGGGCGCTAATTATTAATTGATTCCAACCCATATGCGGAACTTTCAAGCCATGCTCAAAACGAACAATTTCTCCTTCAATTAAGCCTAAACCTTCATGTTCACCATGTTCATAGCTCTTCTGAAATAACAACTGCATCCCTAAGCATATACCTAGAAGTGGTTTTCCTTGGTTAGCCTGACTTTTAATCTCGTCTGAGAAACCCGCTTCATTTAAACGATTCATTGCTTCACCAAATGCTCCGACCCCAGGTAAAATGATACCTGTAGCACTTTGTAGGTCTCCTGGTTGGTCCGTCACTTTACATTCAATGTTTAGGAGATTTAATGCATGTTGAACATTTTTTAAATTTCCTGCTCCATAATCAATAATTGCAATCATTTACAACATTCCTTTAGTTGATGGAACTGCTCCATTCTCATCTTGTATAGTCAATGCTTCGTTTAATACACGCCCAAAACCTTTGAAGATCGATTCGATAATGTGGTGATTGTTATGGCCATGAATGAGCTTCACGTGTAAGGTCACACCGGCTTGATTAATAAATGCTCGTAAAAACTCCTCGACTAACTCGGTATCAAACGTCCCGACCTTTTCACTTAACCCTTGAACATCAAATACTAAATATGGTCTGTTGGATACATCAACCGACACTAAGCTTAATGACTCATCCATTGGCGTAAAGTCAGTAGCATAACGTTTAATTCCTTTTTTATCACCAATTGCTTGTTTAAAAGCTTGCCCTAATACAATTCCAACATCTTCTACCGTATGGTGATCATCAACTTGTAAATCACCATCTGCTTTTACCGTTAAATCAAAAGATCCATGAGCAGTAAATAACGTCAACATATGGTCGAAAAAGCCGACACCTGTTTCTATATCTACTTCTTTCTTTCCGTCAATTACAAGTGATAAATCAATTGCAGTCTCACTTGTTTCTCGATCAATTGTTGCTTGTCGCATAGACTTGTCACACCTCTCATTTACTCAAAACGTATTCGCACTGATTCCTTATGAGCATCAAGCCCTTCTTCATCGGCAAACTGTTCAATTTGGCGACGAACACCACTTAATGCTTGCTCATTGTAATAAATGACGCTTGATTTTTTCATAAAGTCATAAACACCTAATGGCGATGAGAATTTCGCTGTGCCACTCGTTGGCAATGTATGGTTTGGCCCTGCAAAATAATCGCCTAATGGTTCTGGTGAATAATCACCTAAAAAGATCGCCCCGGCATTTTTTACTTTTTCTAGTTGTTCAAATGGGTCCCTCACTTGTAGTTCAAGATGCTCTGGCGCTAACTCATTTACAAATTCAAACGCAACATCTAGATCACTGACGACATAAATGCTGCCTTCATTGTAGATCGATTGTTGTAAAATATCTTGTCGCTTAAGATTTTTCTTTTGCCGTTCGACTTCATTCTTTATTTCATCTGCTAATTGCTCACTTGTCGTTACAGCTACTGCAGATGCCAATTCGTCATGTTCTGCTTGTGCTAGCAAATCAGCAGCAACGAACTTCGCATTTGCCTCATCATCTGCCACGACACATACTTCACTTGGTCCTGCAATTAGATCGATGCCAACGTCACCAAATACATACTTTTTAGCACGAGCGACATATGCGTTCCCAGGACCTACTATTTTATGAACTGAAGAGACATTTTCAGTACCATACGCTAATGTTGCAATTCCATGCGCTCCACCTATTTTTAATATTTCATCAGCTCCTGCCATGGAAGCAGCAACAATCGTCGTCGGATTGACTGAACCATCCCGTTGTACAGGAGTGGTAGCAATCACTTGTTCAACTCCAGCAACTTTAGCTGGCAAAATATTCATTAAAACGGTAGAAGGGTAGGCTGCTTTCCCCCCTGGTACATAAACACCGACTCGTTCAATTGGCCTCACTTGTTGCCCGAGCCATACGCCTTGTTGGTGATTCGTATACCATGATTGTTCTTTTTGTAATTGGTGATAGTTTACAATGTTTTCTTTTGCTTCTTTCAAAATTTGTATTAACGATTCATCAACTTGAGTAAAAGAATAATCAATCTCTTCTTGCGAAACTTTGTAATCGTCAAGTTCCACACCATCTAATTGTTTTATATATTGATAAACGGCTTGATCACCGTCATTTCTAACGTTGTTTACAATCTTTTCAACGCGCTCATCAATTATTTGATTATTTTCTTGATTACGAGCTAAGCGGTTCTTTACTACTTTTTCAATGTCTTCACGTGATATTTGTTCAACCTTCATTAGTGACACTTCCTTTTGAATCGACAATCCATTTGACTTGCTCGATTAACGGACGTATTTTCTCATCTTTTGTTTTAAAACTCGCTTTGTTCACAACAAGCCTAGCACTAATATCCATCATGTTTTCAATGATGACTAAATTGTTCTCTTTAAGTGTTGAGCCAGTCTCGACAATATCAACGACAACATCGCTTAGACCTACTAATGGCGCTAACTCAACTGAGCCGTTCAACTTGATCGTCTCGATTTGTTTACCTTGAGCTTTGAAATAATCATTCGTAATTTTAGGGTACTTAGTTCCAACCGTTAAGTGATGGTACTGATTCAAATTCACTCCAGGTTCACCCGCAACCGCAAAGCGACAATGACCAAACCCTAAATCAACCACTTCAAACACATCAACACCCGCTTCTAACAACGTATCTTTACCCGCTACGCCAATATCAGCTGCACCATTTTCTACATAAGTGCCAACATCTGTGGCTTTTACTAAAATAAGCTCGTAGTGACCATCATCACTTGTAAACATTAGTTTTCGAGATTTCTCATGGTAAGAAGTAAATTTAAGTCCAATCTGCTCAAACAACTCAATACTTAAATCAGCCAGTCGCCCTTTAGCTAGTGCGATTTTAATTGTTTCCATTCATAAAACCTGCCTTCATGAGGAAATTTTCAACAGTCGTAAAATTAAATGTTTCACCTTTAATGTCTACTATATTCTCAGAAAGGTAAATGACCTGATCTCCAGTATTTGAATCATTCTCATAGTGCATATTAACGACGACACCTTTCTCCCTTAAATCTCGAGCAACCTCCATTGCTTTAACGAAATCTTTCTCTTCAGTTACAACATCGACTATTTCAGATTGACTAGTTTCAAATGACTGTTGCTTTTTAACAATGGAAATTAGGTCATCTAAGTAAATGCCGAAACCAATAGCACTTGTTTCTAAATCAAAATGTTTCGTTAATTGATCGTACCGTCCACCTTGAATGATTGGTTTTCCGTAGCCTTGTATATAACCTTGAAACATCGTTCCTGTGTAATAATTCAAATGGTTAACTAACCCTAAATCAATTGAAATATAGTGTTCATACCCTAATTGCTCTAACTGATTAACTAACTCTTTTAACCTTTTTAGTGATTGCTTCATTCCACGGTTAATCGCTATTTTTTCCGCTTCTGCAAAAACACTATTAGGTGAGCCAAACAAATTCGGTATTTGGATTAACTGGTTTTTTATTTGATCGTCTACTTGATACTGTGTTAACAACCGACTTAACTCGTATTCGTTCTTTTCATCGACTTTTTGTTGAACGACCATTTGTTGTTCTTTCGTTAAACCCGCTTCTTGTAACAAAGATTGAAAGAATCCCGCCTGACCTAATTCAAGTTGTATACTTCTTAAACCTGATTGTTTTAATGATTCGATTGCCATAACAATCATTTCTATATCATTTAATGGATGCGCATCATCAAACCACTCAACACCTACCTGTGAAAATGAACGTGAGGATCGATCTGATTCACCACTTTCCATTCTGAAAATGTTCGTAACATATAAAAATTTGTTATACGTTTCCACTTCTGATCGTGACTGAGCGACCATGCGTGCAATTGGAACTGTAGCATCCGGCCTCAAGACTAGCACTTTGCCATCACGGTCTATTAACTTAATCATTTGATCAGAATCCATCGTCCCTGGAACACTCATGAACAGATCATAATATTCGAACGTTGGCGTTTGAATTGGTTGGTATCCATAGCTACTTAACACATGCTGTAATTGTCCCGTTAATGCTTGCTTCAACTCATAATCGTGTGCATATAAATCGGTAACCCCTTGAGGCAACTGCTGACTAAAAGCCATTTTGAAACACCCTTTATCACTCTATTTGTTTATCACTTTATCAGAATAAAGATTAATAACATTTTATCCATTGTCTTTTGAACTGTCAACCAGTTAAAATGAGATTAATAGAAAGGATGAGCTAACATGTTTGATAACCATATGCACTCGAACTTTTCAGCAGACTGTGAAGCGTCAATGGAAGATATGATTGAAGCAGGAATTAAGAGCGGCGTAAAAGAATTATCGTTTACAGAACATATCGATTATGATTATCCAGACCGTTCTATCGTATTTGATGTAGATCTACAGCGTTATGATGAAAAAATCAAAGAAATGCAAGCTGCATATAAAAATAAAATCAACATCCGCAAAGGAATTGAACTGGGCCTTCAACCTCATTTATCCGAACGGTATAATCAACTGTTAAATGAAGAGAACTTTGATTTTATTATTGCTTCCATGCATACAACGGATCAGAAAGACTTACATTCTGGCAATTTATTTGAAGGACAAACTTTGAATGAAGCATATGAAAAGTACTACACAGAGCTATATGAGTGTGTAAGGGATTTCGACCAGTTTAGTATTTTAGGTCATTTAGATTTAGTAACGCGGTATAAATATGAACCAGGTGTTTATCACTTTTTAGATGTCATTGAGGAAATGTTTAAAATTATCATTCCACGTGGTCAAGGAATTGAAATTAATACGTCAGGTTATAAGTACAACATGAACCGCTTGTTGCCTAGTCGTAACATTTTGCAGTTATACTATGATATGGGTGGAGAAATCATTACGGTTGGCTCTGATGCCCACAAACCTGAACGTGTCGGCGATCGAATCGATGAAGGATATCATTTGTTAAAAGACATTGGATTTAAGTATGTTACGACATTCCAAAATCGTGAGCCGCAATTTCATAGACTGTAAATGTTAAAAAGATTGGGACAAAACTGGCTCTATTTCGAAATGTGGTGTTCAATCTCACCTTATTATACAGATGAGATGTGTGACGAGCGGTAGGCGGCGACGCCAGTGGGAACAGCACGAGCTGAAGATCCACTGGGAAAGTGCATTTCTTTCCCCAGTTAGCTGAAGCCGTGCCCACGGCAAGCGTCCGCCGAAAGCGAGTCACAAACCAACGATTCATTCATCAACTTCTATAATGACCGTTGTAATAAGGACACCACCACATTTAGTATAGAGCCACAAAACATAGTACTAATACACAAAACCCGAACGAAATCACTTTTGACTTCGTTCGGGTTTATCTTTTATCATCGCTTCATCAAATTGCTTGGCTTTCACCCGCAGGGCACAAGGGCAACATCTGCTCAAACTCCCTACGGTAGCTTGTCGCAATGATTTCTTCGCCGGGGAGGATGATAGTCAAGCTATTAATCTTGATGTTCTAATTTTCCTAATAAATAAGCTGCGTAAATTCCTACAAAAATTAATAAAATACTTAAAGCATTTAACATGAAGCTGTCATCAAAGCCTGGATAAACGACAAATAGTGAACCAAATACTAGTCCAATAATAAGCGCATACGTCTGATAAAAATACTGATTCAAGAAGTACTTAATAATCTTACTCATAATTAACAGACCAAAAACAATTCCTAAACCTAAGGGTATTAAAGCTTCTATGACAACATCACTTAATATATAAACAAATGTTGGATACATTCCAACGATCAACAGTAACATTGACCCACTAATACCAGGCAAAATCATCGCCGAGCTAGCTAACCAACCAGACAAGAACAACAACACGTACGTCGAACTATCATATGTTGTAATCGTATCAGCTACACCTTCTTGAAATAAAGCCGTTAAACCGACAAGAAACGCAGCAAGAATAAATAAAGCGTAATGCTGCCCAGTAAATGTCTTCTTATATTCAGATTTCTTTAAAAGCATTGGAATAATCCCAACGATTAGCCCTAAAAATGAAAATTGTACTTGGTTTGGATAATGATCATAAAGCCAATTGACGAGATTAGATAATAAAAATAAAGCTAACAACACACCGACTAGTAATGGTACTAAAAACGCTAGATGACGCTTCCATTCACGTGTAAAAATGCCGTTTATTCCTTCAATCAACCTTTGATAAATACCTAATACAACCGCGATTGTTCCACCACTGACCCCTGGAATTAAATCACTGATCCCCATCAGGCCTCCGCGGTATAAGTTCCGCCATTCAATCATTAATAATCCCCATTTCATCTTGTCCTACTTTATTCTATTATACTAAAAGTTGTGTGTATGACTATCGGTTTTACAATAAAATTTGTGGGATATTTGATTTTGGGTGACGGATAATTTCTGGCGTTGCTTGATAAACGGTTTGTAACGTTTCAGCTTCAATGATGTCCTCACTAGTCCCCTGCTTTATAACTTCACCGTTATTCAATAAAATCAACTGGTCACAGTACTGTGCAGCTAAATTCAAGTCGTGAAGTACCATAAGCACCGTTAATTGATCACGCCTTTGCCACTCTTTAACTAAATTCAATACATTGACTTGATAACCAATATCTAAATATGAAGTCGGTTCATCTAATAATAAAACTTTAGGTTCTTGAACCATCGCTTTAGCAATTGCAACACGTTGACGTTCTCCGCCACTTAACGTATCAAGCATTTGGTCACGAAAAGATTCTAAACCCGTTAACGACAATACATTTTCAACACGTTTATAGTCTTCTTTACCTTCTTTTTGAAAGAAACTTAAATGCGGATAACGCCCCATTAATACCGCGTCATAAACCGTCATTGGATAAGGTGCTAAACCATCTTGTGTTAGGACAGATACTTTTTGTGCAAGCTTTTTGACCGACCACTTACCCGCTTCTTTCCCTAGAACTTTTACTGTCCCGCTCGTCGGCTCTTCTAAACCAGATAACAGTTTCATCAAGGTAGACTTACCCGCTCCGTTAGGGCCGATTAATCCAATACAAGCACCTTCGTCTACTTTAAATGAGACGTTATTTAACAACCACTTATTTTCTACTTGTTTAGATACATTTTCAATCGTGATCATTTATAAGCCTCCTAAAAGTACTCTCGCTTCGTTCTTCTTAATAAATAAGCGAAAAATGGCGCCCCTAAAAAGGCCGTAATAATTCCTAACGGTAACTCACGCGGAGCCATTAACACACGCGCTAACGTATCAGCTCCAACTAAGAAAATAGCACCACCGAAAATCGATAAAGGCAAAATTAAACGGTAGTCCGCCCCGACGATCAATCGAATAATATGTGGAACGACTAATCCAACAAACCCAATAGCTCCTGAAACAGATACGGCAGCACCTGTCATAATAGAGGCTAATATTAATAAATAAAACCGTGTTCTTTCTACTGAAACCCCTGAATGATGTGCTACTTCTTCACCAAGACCTAGCATATTTAACTCTCTTGAGTAAAATAACGCAATCAAAGCACAAATTAGAATAATGGGTAACACAATTTGGTTGTAACTCCAATCAGTTAACGTTAAGCTACCCATCATCCAAAATACTATAGTCTGTAGTTGTTCATTCGCTAAAGCCATAACAAGAGAAAGGCAAGCACCTATAAAGGCTTGAACGACAACACCTGCCAGTATAATCGTTTCCATTCTTACTTTTTGACCGATTCTTGCTAGGAAATACACTACCATAAGGGTTCCAAACCCAAACATAAAAGCAACAACAGGTAAAGTAAACTTACCTAACCAAACGACTTGTAAACCGAAGGCGAAGACTAGCGCTGCACCAAACGACGCCCCAGAAGATACACCTAATATAAATGGATCAGCTAACGGATTACGTAATACCCCTTGATAAATAGCACCTGCTAAAGCAAGTGCAGCACCAACTATTGCTGCTAGAATGACTCTTGGCATACGAATATCAAGTACGATTGTTTCTGTTGAATCACTCCAACTTGAATCAATCCACTGATGGATATAAGGCAATTCATAAATCACAATTTGCCATACAGTTTGCCAGTTTATATTCGCTGCTCCGACTGTAATTGCTAGACTCATAACAAAGAGTAAGGTGATCATCAAGACAGGTATAGTGATCGACAATATTAATCGGTTGTTCATTTGTTAACACCTAGTTTCAATTTCCTACTTACTCCACATATTCTGGATATAAAATCGATGCTATTTCTTCTAGTCCATCTACTAACCGAGGACCAGGACGCGAAACAGTATCATTATGAATATCATAAACCTCTTCATTTTCAACTGCTGCAATAGAATCCCAACCTGAGCGTTCTAACACCGTTTCAGTAACGTCATCTGTGTAATAACCATAAGTGGTAATAATGACATCTGGGTTTCGTTCAATTACGACCTCTTCACTTACTTGCGGCCAACCTTCCTGGTCAGCGATAATATTTTCACCACCAGCAAGTGTTATTAACTCATGTAAGAATGACCCTTCACCACCAGAGTACAGCTCTGGTCCTACTTCCATCCATACACTTTTACGTTCATCCTCTGGTACTTCACTCACTGCTTGAGTAATTTCTTCTTCTTTCATTTTCATATCATTAACTACTTGTTCTGCTTGTTCTGTTTGGCCCGTCGCTTGACCGACTAACTCAATGTCTTCATATACTTCTTCAAGACTTTGCGAGCCTAACGTTACAACGTTAAGACCTGCATTTCTCATCGCATCTAAGTCATCTGCGTTATTTAGATCAGCAATGACGACATCAGGCTCTAGTTCAACAATCTTCTCAATATTTAAATTCATGTCGCCTACTGTTTCTTCTACTTCAAACACTTCCTCCGGATAATCAGCCCATTCAGATACACCGACAACTTGATCGCCTGCACCTACAGCAAACACAATCTCAGTTGCACTTGGAATGACAGATACAATTCTTTCTGGCTTTCCTTCTATTGTAACCTCTTCACCTGCTTTATCTGTAAAGGTTACTGATTCACCTGAAGATTCTTCAGTCGGTTCGTTTGTTTCTCCTTCACCTTGACATGCTGTTAACCCGACAGCAAACACTAACATTAGTACTAAAAATAGCTTTGTCCATAGACTTTGATTCTTCATATCCCTCTTCCTTTCTGAATTAAAAAGTACCCTCATCTCCTACACGGGCAGGAAATGAGGGTACATACCTCAATTACTATATATAATCAACAGACTGTATATAGCTTTTCCTTTAAACCCGAAGGAAATGAGCTAAAACAAATAGGCAGGTCTCCTGGCTTAGGTTCATTGCTTCTAACCCCTTCCCGTCTATGACAGTGGATTGGTAAGTCGCTTCCCCTTACAGTGGCGGGACCGCATCGGACTTTCACCGAACTTCCCTTTTAAGTAAACAGTTGATCTGCTTACACCCATTTATTCTATGTATTTAATTATCAATATCTATATTAAGCTTAATTAACTACAACGTCAATATATCGAAACCCCTCTAACACAAAAGTGCTTCTTTTCATGCCCCTAAATAACACTCTTTTCTTAAAATTTGAACTTTTAATTAATCCATTAAAAATAACGGGCTTAATCCGATAATACTTTAGTAACACAATTTCGATTAAATTCGACAAGTTTGTAAAGTATAGGAGGATTTTATGAGGCGAAATAAATTAATTACAGTTTTAATTATAACTATGGTGACTTTAATAGCCTGCTCTTCTGAAACTGAAGAACTAGATGAAGAAACAGTTAGTGCAGGTCTTTTAGTAACAGAAAGCGGTTTAGGTGACAACGCTTTTAGTGATCTTGCGTTTCAAGGGTTAACTCAAGCTCGTGATGAACTTGGGATTGTATTTGATTATCGTGAACCTTTCGACGAACAATACGAACGACATTTAGAAGAACTAATTGAACAAGACCATGATGTGATTATTGGTTTAAGCTTTTCAACTGCTCCAGCTATCGCAACAATGGCCGAAACTTACCCTGAACAATCATTCGTGATCATTGATGATGTCATTGATTTACCTAATGTAACATCAATTACATTTAAAGAAGATGAAGGAAGTTATTTAATCGGACTTATTGCTGGAATGCGAACTGAGTCAGATGTCGTTGGGTTTATCGGTGGTGTAGATAGTGAAGTTATCCGCACTTTTGAAAGAGGTTTTGTAGAAGGAATAGAAGAATCTAATTCAGATGCTGAAATTTTAATAGAGTATGCTGGTACTTTTGATGATGATCAGCTCGGCGCTGACATTGCCAACAACATGATTGATGAGGGCGCCGATCACATTTTTCCATCAGCCGGTTTTACTGGTACTGGTGCTCTTCAAGAAGCTGAAAATGAAGGAGTCTTTGCTTTCGGTGTCGATACCGATCAATACACCATTGCAGAAGATGCTGTCGTTACATCAATGGTTAAAAATGTTAACACGGCGATCTACGAAGTTGTAGAAATCTTACAAAACGGTGAGGAGTTAAATGGTGAACATTTAGTGCTTGGCCTTGATGAGGACGGTGTTGGCCTTGCCCCTATTCGTGTTATTGAGTTATCAACACTAGAAGAAAGAACCCTTGAACAAGCCCAAAGTGATTCGTAAGGGAGTGGACTAATGAATATTAAACGCAAATTATACATTATGACGTTAATCCCTTTACTTTTAAGTTTAACTCTCGTGTCTTGGATCGTTTTTGAAATGATTAATTTTCAAAGTTCATCCCAAGAAGACGTAGACATTTTATTAGAAAGTAAAGAGTTTTACGCACAATTACAGGCTTCTGAACAAGCTTTATCTACATACTTTTACAGCCCATCAGAAGCAACAAGACAAGATGCTTTATTTCAAATTGAGCAAACTGAACAAACAATAGAAACGATCTCAAATTTAATTGAAACAGACGAACAGGCTCGTTGGCTGAACCAAGCTGAGACAAAATACGAAGACTGGCAAGAGCTGACGATTATGGCAATTGAACAAGAAAACATGAACGAAATCCACCGCCAATCTTTAAGAACGTCAGGGTTAGTGAATGATGCGTACATGTTAGAACGCGCTTCAACCCATTGGTACAATAATACAATCCAAGAACAAGAAACGATGATTAACAGTTTAGTGACGTTCATTCTAATTGCCAGCATTATATTGATTGCTGCTTCACTAATACTGTCAGTAAGGTTATCTAATAGAATTGCCAACCCATTACAACTATTATCGAAACAAGCTCAAGAGGCTGCTGATGGAAAACTCTCAATCACAGTTGACGTAAATGAAAAGGAAAAAGATGAAATCGGCCAATTAAAACGGTCATTTAAAACAATGATGGACAATTTAAGTCAAACTGTTCATTCGATCCATAGTATAAATAACCGAGTGAACGATTTTAGTAACCAATTAAACGAGGAAATTAATAGTTTGACAGAAGGGACTCAACAAGTTGCTAGTTCTACTGATGAATTAGCTCAAGGTAGTCAGTCTATATCTAATGATGTACAAGATGCCGTTACTTTAGTTGAACAAATGCAACAAGACTTCATTTCCAACACAGAAGAAAGTAAACTCGCCAATGATGCTAGTAATCAAGCTCAACAAGCAGTAGAAAACGGAAATGAAGCAATGAAAGATCAGCGTTCCATTATGGAAAATAACCAAGAAGCCATTTCACAAGTTAAGAATTCGGTTGATCAATTTACAAACTACACACAACAAATTGAATCTGCTGTCGAATTAGTAAACGATATTGCAGAACAAACTAACCTACTTGCACTTAACGCAGCTATTGAAGCAGCTAGAGCTGGTGAACACGGACAAGGTTTTGCTGTCGTTGCTGATGAGGTTAGAAAGCTGGCAGATCAATCGACATCAGCTACTGGTGATATAAAACAAATGGTAGAACAAATTAAGCAAGGCGTAGAAACGATCCATGACCAAACTGAACAAACAACAAATCTAAGCACTAAACAAACTGAAGCAGTTGCCATGTCAGAAAACGCCTTTAACTCAATAACTGAACACGTCAACGAAATCTATGAACGCTTAAACAAACTAACTGAAGGTATGAATTATTCACGTCAACAAAGTGAACAAATCACATCTACAATGGAAAGTATAAGCTCAGTTACTGAAGAGACAGCTGCAGGTACTGAAGAAATATCAGCTTCAGCAGCTGAACAACAAAGTGCTTTCCAAAAGCTTAAAGCAGAATCTGAAAAGTTAGAAGAAATGATCAAAGAGTTAAACGAACAAACCTCACATTTTTATTAAATCGAAGAGCTAGGTGAAAATTGAAGCCACCTAGCTCTTTTTACATTTCTCCACAATTCTCTTACAATAAAGTTAAAATAGAGAAAAATAGGTGAACACATATGACAAATTATGGCGCTTTCATTCAATACTACAGAACAAAAAGTGGATTCACACAAAAAGATCTTGCCAGCGGGATTTGTTCAATTTCTTACTTGAGTAAAATAGAAAACGGGACGATTGAACCTAGTCATGATGTGATCATGTCCTTATGCGATAAACTAGATGCCCCATACGAGGATTTAATCTCTGTTGAAAATGAAGATTTACATGATGACATTTATAATTTATATAAATTGATCGCCAAGAAAAATTTTAATGAAGCAAAGTCATCTTACTCACACTTAAAGAGTATGATTACACCATTTCATCAACTGCAGACTCTACATTTCTTTAGATTAATTGAATTTTACTACTTAGTAGAAACAAAGCAAGAAGATGTAATGAATCAACCCATTAAACAAATATACAACATGAAAGAAAGCTTTGCCGGTGAAACACTTTACCTTTTTAATAAAATATTCGGTGTTTATTACATCCACTGTGCTTACCCAAACAAAGCCGTTACTTATTTCAAAGACGCTGAAAAGATTTTAGTTGAATATTCATTAAAAGACCCTGACTTGTATTATTTATTGGCTGCAACTTATACAAGGATGGAAGAGCCTGTTTTAAGCAACCATTATTGTCAAATCGCAAAGGAACAATTCATTAGTGAATTTTTCTACCCCAAAATTACTAATTGTTACGTTTTATTTGGGATTAATTATACTTTGTTAAAGGAATTTGAACTGGCTAAACAATATTTATTTCAAATATTAGATTCTAGACCAATGATGGATTCAGAATTAGTTACAGCTAACTTAAAACATAATATAGGGTTTATGTATTGTGAAATGCGTGAGTGGGAACAAGCCATTCCATACTTAGAAGATGCCATTCATTCCTTCAAATCATATTATGAAAAATTACATTCATATCATTTAATTGCAAAAGCTCATTATTACTTGCAGGAAATTGAGCAGTCTGTATCGTATATTGAACAAGGTGAAGTGATCAGTAAGAGGATTAATGATGTCAAACTTAAGTGTCAACTCGAGATCTTAACAGCACAAGTTAACAATGAAGTAGGTGAATCATCATTTGTCGAAAAAGCAGAAAATAAGTGGATTCCTTATTTAACTGAAGTAGGTGAACGACATACTTTAAAAGAGTTGTATAGAATTTTAGGAGAATCACTTAAAGAAAAAGAACAATACAAATTATCTTCTTACTACTTTCAACAATTAGCCAAAGAATCAATATAACGCCAAAGTGAGGTTTTACACAATGTCAGAAACAGTACTCTTAAACTATGAGAACGATGTTGCAACAGTTACACTTAACCGCCCTGAGCAGCTCAATGCAATGAATGAAGAGCTTCTCGTAGACCTTAAAGAGAAGTTAGGGGAAGTTCAGCGAAGTGAAGCTAAAATACTAGTCATCACAGGTAACGGGAAGGCTTTCTCTGCCGGTGGAGACATGAAAATGATGCTTCAAGCAAGTGGCCCTGATGCTTTTAATGATGTTATGTCGAAGATTAAAGAGATCGTACTAACGCTATATCAAATGCCTAAAGTAACAATATCAGCTCTTAATGGCGCTACAGCAGGGTTAGGTTTAAGTATCGCTTTAGCATCTGATTATGTAATCGCTAAGTCGGACGCCAAAGTAGCTATGAACTTTATTGGAATTGGTTTAATCCCTGATGGTGGTGGCCACTTCTTTATGGAACAACGAGTGGGCATTGTAAAAGCTAAACAACTCATATGGGAAGGTAAAACATTAACAGCGAAAGAAGCTGAGCAACTTGAACTAATTGACTTAGCTACTGACCTTGAGTTAAACGAAGTAGTAGAAGGTTATGTTAAACAATTAAAACAAGCACCTATATTAGCTATGATTCAGTCAAAAGAAATATTAAACGGCGAACAAGTTAGTAAACTTAGATCCATATTAGAGGCTGAAACGAATGGTCAGTTATCCATGAGACAAACTGAAGATCACCAAGAAGGTGTTCAAGCTTTCTTAAATAAAAGAAAGCCACAATTCAAAGGACAATAATAAAAGGGCTAAACCTTTCATTCGACAAAAGGTTTAGCCCTATTTTTTAGTTAAGCTTCACCACAAGATTCTCTTAGAACTAGTTCATGAGGTACTGTTATTTTCTTAGGGGTGTGACTAGCTGAATTAATTTGTTCAAACAATGAATTAGCTGCTTCATAACCTAATTGAAAAATATTAATATCAACAGACGTTAAAGCTGGATTTGATAACTCAGAAAATATAACATTATTAAAGCTTACAATAGATATATCTTGCTTCACTTTAAGCCCCATATGCTCTAAAGTATTTACAATTCCAAAAGCTAATACATCATCTGTTACAACTAACCCTGTTGGAGGAGACTCTAACGACATCAACTCTTTAATCGCTTCACGTCCTCCTTCTTGCAAAAACTCTTGGTGCACAACATAATCTTTACACTTTTCAAGGTTAGCATGTTCTAATGCACGTTCATAGCCGTTTAAGCGATCAATTGTTACAACTAAGTCTAACCCACCACCAACAAAAGCAATACGTTCATGACCTAGATTAATCAAATGATTCGTTGCTTCTAATGAAGCTTGAACATTATTATTATCAACATAAGTAATTAACTCTTCATTTTCATAAGGCTTACCAATAACAGTAAAAGGAAAATCTTGTTCAAGTAAGTAATTCATAATTTGATCATTAACTTCAGAATATAGAAGAATTAATCCATCTAATCGATGGCCTTGCACCATATCATAAATGCCATTATATATTTCTTCTTTTGTATTACCTGTCGTCATATAAATTCCGTATTGGTTCTCATGAGACTTCGTACTTATTCCACGAATCACTTCAGGGAAGAATGGATTTTGAAACACCTTATTACCTGAGCTAGGCATAATGAGTCCGATCGTTTCGGTACTTTTACTCACCAAGCTCCGGGCTGTGTAATTCGGATGGTAACCTAAATCTTGCATAGCTTCACGAACGATTACTTTCGTTTTTTCACTAATTCTCGGATTGTTAGCAATAACGCGTGAAACTGTTGATGGAGACACGTTTGCTAACTTAGCGACATCTTTAATCGTTGGTGTCATTTCACATACTCCCCCTTAAACAAGACCTGTAACGCTAAAACGATTACTCTTAGCATTAATTTCCGCTACTTTCTTCTTATTATAAATAACCTCAGTATTTTCTGAAAGTCCGTGTACAACGATATCAATTTTGGACCAATTCGGTTTATAACAACTATTAATAACATTCGATACCAAATGCAACTGATTTCTATCATACCAAGTTTGTAACTCTAGTTCGAAATATTCTCCACCTCGGTAATTAAATGTCTCTCCGTCATCGTCATACAAACTGTATGTTGTTTTACTTTCACTTGGATAAACATGCAACGTCAAATGTTCAACTGGGTCATTTGTCGATTGCAGTTCATTTGCTTCAGGAATAATCGAGCCTTTCTTCACAAAGATTGGTAAGACTTGTAACGGTGCATCAACAATAATACACTTCCCGCCTTTGTATAGGTCACCATTCCAATAATTAAACCAATCACCTTTAGGCAAATAAACCATCCGACTTGTTGCTCCTGGCCTTAACACTGGAGCTACCAACACTCGATCACCTACTAAAAACTGATCAGAAAGGTTATATGTCTTCTGATCGTTAGGATACTCCATAAACAATGGCCGCATGACTGGAACACCTGTCTCACTTGCTTGTTTAAACTGTTGGTATAAGTATGGTAACCATTTATACCTTAGTTGGATAAATGATTTTATAGATTCTTCGTATTTTTTCCCAAACATCCATGGTTCTTGTCTAGCTGTGTGAATCGCACTATGGTTTCTGAAATATGGCGTAAATACACCTAACTGAGTCCATCTAACTAATAGTTCACCGCTTGCATCATGAGCAAACCCGCCAACATCAGCTCCAGAGAACGGTACACCAGAGACTCCTAAATTCATACACATCGGGATCGCCATCTCTAAGTGTTCCCAGAAACTTCTGTTATCACCTGTCCAAACAGCAGCATAACGTTGAATACCTGAAAAACCAGCGCGTGTTAACAAGAAAGGCCTTTTACCATCTAATAACAACTCTAGCCCTTCATAAGTTGCTTTTCCCATTAACATACCATAAACATTATGTAGTTCACGGTGTGTTTTCTTTTCGCCATCTTGGTCATGTACCACTTGAACATCCATAGTCTTCGTCTCATTAAAGACAGCAGGCTCATTCATATCATTCCAAATACCTTCTATCCCTAAGTCTGTATAAAACTGATGCTTCCTTCCCCACCAACTTCTCGTCTTTGTTTTGGCAAAATCAGGAAAAGCACTCTTCCCAGGCCAAACATCACCAAAGAATAAATTACCTTCTATGTATTTACAGAAAAGGTCATCTGTAATTCCTTCTACATAAGTTTCATACTCCGAGTCCACTTTCACCCCAGGATCAACAATTGGAACTGAACGGACACCTTGCTCTTTTAGGTCAGAGACGAGCCTCTTAGGGTTAGGAAAACGTTTATAATCGAACGTAAATACGCGATACTCATCCATATAATGAATATCAAAATGAACAGCATCTAAAGGGATTTCTTTTTCTCTAAACAGTGAAACTAATGTACGAACTTCTTCTTCACTTTCATAACTATACCTTGATTGGTGATAGCCTAATGCCCACTTAGGAGGTAGTGGCATACGTCCAGTCAAATAAGTGTATTGGTTGAGCACTTCTTTAGGTGTCGGACCAATAAACACATAGTAATCCAAACGACCACCTTCTGCAGAAAAACAATACTCATTTGACTCCTCTGTTCTCATATCAAATGTGGTTTTAAAAGTATTATCGAAGTAGATCCCATGAGCTTGACCATTTCTTAATGTCATAAAAAATGGTATAGATTGATACAATGGGTCTGTCTCTGGGTTGTGAGGTGCATACACATCACTGTTCCACATCGTATACACTTCACCTTTTTTATTTATGAAGCCAGACTTTTCGCCAAATCCATAGTACTGATCGTCATCATCTGCCTCTTTGGAGCAAAAAACTTTTCCACCAACTTCATAACCCATTCCCTTTTCATGATCGGCGACAATCAATTCACCTTTATAGTCTTTAATAAAAACTCGAAAAGGGCTCTTTTGAACAGTGACTTCCATGTAACTTGTTACTAAATTAATTACCTTCTTCTCTTCATAAACTTCAGCTTGGATGCTCTGCGGCTCCTGAATGACAGCAACACTAGATTCGTCATTCAATGGTTGTTCAAGGTTCATGACAATTCTAACAACCTCTTGGTCTACAAAGCTAATCACAACATAACCATTGTCACAATGAAATTCATAACCTTGCTTACTAACTTTGAAGCTATTTAAATCACCTATTAAAATCTCACTACCTACATCCACATCTTTCTGTTTACCTGGATGAATGGCAAAGCTCGTATCTTCCATCTATAACTCACCAACTTTCATTACCCTTTAGTTCCACCTGAAGTCAATCCTGATATTAAATACCTTTGAAGTGATAAAAAGACGAGTCCGATTGGGATTGCAATGAGCACTGCACCTGCAGCAAACTTTGTAAATTCTGCTCCATAGTTATTTGCGACCATATCGTATAAACCTACTGCTAACGTATAATTTTCTGGACTGCGTAATAATATTCTGGCTAAAATAAAGTCTGTAAAAGGTGTAATAAACGCAAACAAAGCAATAACAGCAAGAATCGGCTTTACTAATGGTAGAATGATCGACCAAAAGATTCGAAAATGACCAGCACCGTCAATTTTGGCTGAATCATCCAAATCATGAGGAATCGTTTCAAAATACCCTTTAGCTAGCCATGTATTCATTGGTAGTAAACCACCAACATAGATTAAGATTAATAAAATATGCGTGTCAATTAACCCTGTTACAACTGCTAAAATGTATATCGCGATTAATGCAGCAAAGTTTGGGATCATTTGTAAAATAAGAAACGTCATTAACCCATACTTTCTCCCCACAAAACGATAACGTGAAAATGAGTAAGCCATTAAGGCAATCATAATCACCGTTATAATCATAGTCGAAAAACAAATGATCAACGTGTTCATATACCAGATTAAATATTGACTTTCTTCTAAATTAAACAAACTCTTATAGTGAGTCAAAGTGGCATTATCAGGTATTACTTGAGAACTTGATAAGCTGTTACCCGGATTTAAAGATGAACCGACAATCCAAATAATTGGATATAAAATAACAGCAGAAACGATTAATATAACGAAATAAGTAAGAGTTAAACGGATGATTTTCTCTGTTTTCATACTCATATTACATCATCCCTTCTTCTTTAAATGCTCTTGTTCTTCTAAACTGCCAAATAGCAACCGTAATAACTAATAAAGATAATAGTAATGTGATAGCGGCAGCTTTACCATATTGTGATTGCTCTAAAGTTAGCTTATAAATCCAAGAGATTAATATATCTGATGAGCCAGCGTTTTGTCCTGAAACTGGCGGCCCACCACCATTAAATAAGAAGATTACGTTAAAGTTATTAAAGTTAAATGTATACTGTGTAATTAGTATAGGTGCGGATGCATACATAATGATTGGAAACGTGACGGATTTGAACTTTTGCCAAATTGAAGCACCATCAACTTTAGCCGCCTCATACAGTTCATTAGGAATCGATTGCAACACACCTGTAACCATAACAAAAATAAATGGAAACCCTAACCACGATTGAATCATAATTAAGGCGATCTTCGTGTATAAAGGATTGGTCATCCACGGAACTGGGTCTATACCGAAGAAATCGAGTATATGTATATTAATCGTACCGAACGTATTGTTGAACATCCCTGCAAAGACTAAAATTGAAACGAATGCTGGTACAGCCCATGGCAAAATAAAAATTGTACGAACCGTTCGTTTAAACTTTACACCTTCTTGGTTTAGCAATACAGCTAAGAAAATACCTATAGCTATTTGAATGGTTGTAGCTACAAATGTCCATACCAATGTCCAAGTAAACACACTAAAAAACGTACGGCGCCATAAATCTAGCTGAAAAATCTCGATATAATTTTTAAAACCAACCCATTCTATTAACCTAGCAGGAGGTCTATTGTTGACATCATAACTTGTGAACGATAGCAATACGACAAATATAATTGGAAAAATAACAACAAAGATTAGCAAGAAAAAACCAGGTGTAATCATTAAATAAGGAAAACCACTATCAATTAAGTTACGATATTGTTCTCTGATAGAAGGCTTACCTAATTGTTGATCTCTTCTTTTTCCTGCTTTAAATGCATCATAAATATTCAAACCATACAATAACAATCCAAATGCTAAAACGATGACCGCAATAATCCCTTGAACTAACAAGAATATTGAGTGGTCTTCCATTGGCACTTCACCAAGTGTAATTAACCCCCAAAAGCCAATATTAAAAAGGTCATAAAAGACGACAAAAAACGAAATAGCCGTAACCGTAAAAAATAGTCCTTTTAAAAACTGTTTATTATAATATTGCCCACCACCAGGAAAGATTGATAAATAAGCTGCTACCTTTCTATGTTTCGTTTTCAGCTCATCGTTTTCTTCAATATCCATCGAAAGGCCACCCCTTTCTTTATATTAACTATGTAAAAATATTGATGAAGCAGTACTAAACAAAGTACTGCTTCATCATTTGTGAATTACTCACCAAAGTTCGTTTCTATATTTGTTCTAATGACTTCAACAGCTTCATCTAACGCCTCTTCAGGTTCTTGATCACCAATTGCAATCAATTGTAATGCATCAGCCATTGGACCCCAAACTTCATCCATTTGAGGAATGTTAGGCATTGGAATTCCACGTTGTGACTGAATAGCGACTGCCTCAGCAACAGGGTCTTCAGCAATAGCTGGATCATCTATTAACGACGCAATCGGAGGAATCTCATTAACTAATTGGAAACGCTCTAATGAGTTTTCCTCATTTGCTAACCAAGTTACTAACTCAGTTGACCAATCTTTATATTCTGAGTAGTTACTCACATTCCAAGATTTAACACCTACAAATGTTTGTGCATACTCACCATTTGGTAACTCAGGCATTGGTGAAACACCAAAGTCTACACCTGCATTATTTAACCCTTGTACTGCCCATGGACCATCCATAGAAGCAGCTACACGACCTTCTTCAAATAAACCTGTTTTAGTCGAACCGCCTGCTTCACCAATAATACCGTCAGGGAATAAGCCTTCTTCATACCACATTTGAATATATTCAGCTGCTTCAACAGCACCATCGTTGTTAAGTCCGATCGTGCTAGGGTCTAACGTTCCATCTTGATCTTCAAACACAAAACCGCCATAAGATGCTAAGATTCCGTGCGCAAAGTAGTAGTTATCCCATAACGCTAAATAGCCATAGTTGTCTCCATCAGTGAAATCTTGAGAGAACTCAAATAGTTCATCAAATGTATCTGGAGCTTCATCTAAATGTTCTTTGTTATAAAACAAGACTGGAGTTTCTGTTGCTTTAGGTAATCCATACACTTCACCTTCGAATGTCACTGCATCTATAGATGATTCTGTATAAATATCTATAACATCTTGTTCAACTTCTAACGGAGCAATTAAACCTTGACTAGCCACACCGCCAATTTGATCGTGCGGTAATGTCAGTACATCTGGACCTGTACCAGCTGGTCCATCTAAGTTTAATTGTTCACGCTGTCTTGTTGCCATCTCTAACTCTTCAACAACAACTTCAATTCCATACTCTTCTTCAAAAGCTGCAATTGCACCTTCAATACCTTCTGCCTTATCTTCATCTGCCCAAACTAATAACTCTTCAGGCTTTTCTTGCTCTGGTGAGTCACCATCTGCACCACCATCAGAATCTCCACCAGAATCACGGTCTGGTCCACATGCAACTAATACAACTGAAGCTGCAAATACTAATACTAAAAACAAAAATAATCGCTTTGCCACTTGGGCCTCCCCCTTTTAATGATAATAATAACTCTTGTGAAAACGGTTGCACAAACTAACAAAATAGTAACTAACGCCATTTGTGAAACCGTTTGCATTAGTTGGGTTTATTATACACAAACCTACTATTATTTTGCAACATAATTTTCAAATAATTCTTTATAATTATTTATAGTACTTGAAATTATGGCTTCAATGTGTCATGATATTGCAAAATGAAAACGTTTGCACTAAAAGGTATATGAGGAGGAATACTATGCTAAAAGAAGCAATCCATCACCGACCAAAAAACAACTACGCTTATGCTTATAACGAAAATACGCTACATATAAAACTCCGGACTAAAAAGCATGACGTTAGCCATGTTCATTTAATTTATGGTGACCCTTTTGAGTATGTTAAGGACGAGCCTGTTCTTCATGAACAATCGATGAAAGTAGTTTACCAAGACGATTTATATGATTATTGGTTTGTTGAATTCGAACCTATTAACAACAGAACAGCATACATCTTCAAAATTTACGATGAACAAACGGAACCAGTGTATTTTACCGAAAGAGGTTACTTACATGAAATTCCGACAGATAACCCAGGTTTCTTTTTTAAGTTTCCTTACTTAAATAAAGTCGATGTTTTTCAAGCACCAGAATGGGTTAAGGATACTGTCTGGTATCAAATCTTCCCTGAAAGGTTTGCAAATGGGGATCCATCGATTAACCCAGAAGGTACATTACCATGGGGAAGTGAAGCTCCCTCACCTACAAACTTCTTCGGTGGCGATTTTGAAGGGGTTATGCAAAACTTAGACCACTTAGAAGAGTTAGGGGTAAATGGGGTATATTTCACCCCGATATTCAAAGCGCACTCAAACCACAAATATGATACGATTGATTATTTCGAAATTGACCCTCAGTTCGGTGATAAACAAACATTCAAAAATTAGTGGAAGAATGTCACAAACGTGGTATTAAAGTAATGTTAGATGCTGTATTTAACCATAGTGGTTATTACTTTGCACCATTTCAAGATGTAATAGAAAATGGTCAGGACTCAAGGTATGTTAATTGGTTTCATATTAAGGATTTCCCAATTCAAACTGAACCTAGACCAAATTATCACACCTTTGCTTATGAACCTAAGATGCCAAAGCTTAACACCGAAAACCCTGAAGTAAAACAATACTTATTAGATGTTGCTACTTATTGGATTGAGGAATTTGATATTGACGGATGGCGATTGGATGTAGCTAATGAAATCGATCACCAATTTTGGCGAGAATTTCGTCAAGCCGTAAAAAGAGCTAAAAATGACGTTTATATTCTTGGGGAGATTTGGCATGACTCAATGCCGTGGCTACAAGGTGACCAGTTCGATGCTGTCATGAATTATCCGTTCACTGAATCTACCTTAGACTTTTTCGCGCGTGCGCAAATAAATGCTGAACAGTTTTCAAACGACATTCAATATGTATTAGCTTCATACCCGGAAACGGTTAATGAAGTAGCATTCAATTTACTAGGAAGCCACGATACCCCTCGTGTACTTACTTTGTGTAATGGTGATCAACGAAAAGCATTGTTGATGTATCTCTTTCAACTAACATTTGTGGGAACACCTTGTATATACTATGGGGATGAAATTGCTATGACAGGCGGTCAAGACCCTGGATGTAGAAAATGTATGGAATGGGACATTGACCAACAAGACAGAGAGCTATTTGCGCAGCTTAGACAACTAATCAAGCTAAGAAAAACGATTCCTGCTTTAGGTCCAAACAGTTCTTTTCGTTTTATTCAAGCTGACAAACATCAAAACACTCTAATTTATGAACGAGCAAAAGGGCAATCAACTGTCACAATTGTCATTAATAATAGCGCTAATGATAGCTTTTATGATTCAACAACTGATTCTACAAACTTATTGACTAATGAAAACATCCTGTTAGGAGATCGAATTGAGATCCCACCTTTTAGTTTCATTGTTTTAGAATCGTAATAGTAAGTGGCTGAAACAAAACTACACAACAATACACAAAACCCGAACGAAATCTTATTTTGATTTCGTTCGGGTTTACACTTCATTGCTTTTGCCACAGCGTCTTACTTATTTAGCTGATTATCTTTAATAATCGCTTTACTCATCACCATGTAATGCGAGAACACTCGAACCAATTCATTGATTCTTTCTTTCACATCATGTTCGATGAGTTCATTATTAATCGAAAAATGGCCAGAGTATGTATAGACGTAGTTTGGTGTAATTAAGCAACGGAAGTAATCTAATATTGGCTTTAACTGATTCTCAATGACAAGATGATGTTGGATCGTCCCACCATTAGCTAAAATGGCTACAGGTTTATACTTCATAGCTTTGGGTGAAATTAAATCAAATAAGTTCTTCAAAGCACCTGGGATAGACCCTTGAAAAATAGGAGTTGCAACTATATAACCGTCTGCATCTTCAATACGATTAATAACTGATTGGGTTTCGTCTGCATATTGTTCTTTACTTCGACCATCAGCAAATTCTAATTGATAGTCCTCTAGATGTATATATTCGATTTCTTTTATTGCTGAGAATTGTTTTAATTGGCTCTCAACTTCTCCTAATAAAGCTTTCGTTTTCGAACCAACAACTGTTCCATTTATTAAAACAACTTTCACTCTTTTACCCCTCTCATTGATGAACGGATGATGATAAATTCTAGCTTATTATACTTCAGTATACGTGTCACATATCTTGCATACTTAAATTGGTTATATAATCTTCAGCTTCTTTAGGAGACTTAAACTCAATGATGTTAACATGTGAACCCGCATGTTGAAGTACTTCTTCTAGAATCGGCTTCTGATGCTTTGGAAAATCCCAAATGTACTTTAAGAAACTAATAGGTAATCGCTCTTGACAGCCTTCCCCCATATCAGGTCTTGTCGTGCCCCTATATTGAAAACGTCTCTTAAATGCTCGGAACAAACAAACGCGTCTAGGATAGTTTAAATAGATTACCGTGTCAGCTTTCGCCATTCGAAGATCAATTGTAGAAGGATAAAACCCATCAATAATCCACTCATTTCCCTTCACAATCTCTCTATTCAATTGCATCCACTCTTCTTGATCCATTTGGACCCAGTTAGGTTGCCAAAAGATTGAATCCAAATGAATAACGGGCATGTCCAACACCTCACCTAAACGACGAGAAAGACTTGATTTCCCTGCACCACTTGAACCTACAACTAAAATGCGGTTCAACCCATTCATCCTTTCTGACACTTCCCCCAATCATTGCAAACGGCCTAGTTGCAAATACCCATTAATTTAACTATATTATAAAACATTTTTCAACACCTATACGTAATCAATTTGACTTATTTATATGTTAGTAATATTTAGATTATTTACAAACAGTGTCATATAATTGTTATCTGTTCGTATAGGCACTGTGATTGACCTGTTAAACACAACTGTTATACTATCCCTCGGGCTTCAAAAACAAGGTAATAGTCCTATTGAAGTGAATTTTATCCATCTTTGGAGGTATTTTTAATGAAAAGAACAATAGTACTAATGTTGGGAGTCGGCTTGTTAATCGCCCTTCTATTAGTAGCTTTTGATTCCGATATAAAAGAAGCAAATACACATCAAGAAATGACAACTCATATATCTGAATTAGAGCAATATACAATGGGCTTAGAAATAGCCTCAACTCAACTAGAAACAAAAGAAAAAATTACACTGGTGGAACCTGAGCCAACACAACAAGTTGAACATAACGACTCTAGCAATGGCGAAAGTGATGTACAACACGTTAGTCAGCAGGAAGAAGCAACCGAAACAATGTATATGACAGCAACAGCATATACAGCCTATTGTGAAGGTTGTAGCGGTACGACTTATACAGGGATCAATTTAAGAGAAAACCCTGACCAAAAAGTAATCGCCGTTGACCCTGATGTTATTCCGTTAGGTTCAACAGTTTGGGTAGAAGGTTATGGAACAGCAGTTGCTGGAGATATCGGGGGAGCAATTAAAGGCGATCGTATTGATCTATTTATCCCTGATGAAGCTGAAGCAAAAAGATATGGTGTAAGACAAGTTAGAGTCGAAATTATCGACTAATTAAAAAAGCCGATCTCTGAAAAGGATCGGCTTTTTTGCTTCATTATTTTACTTTAGGCTCTAACTCAACTTCAATATTATTTCTCGTTGCTTTTGAGTAAGGGCAAACATGGTGTGCTTCATCCATTAAGGATTGAGCTTCGTCTTGAGACACACCTTCAATTTCTGAGATTAACTTAACAGCGATTTTAAATCCACCGTCTGATTCATCTTTCATGAAACTAACTTCTCCGTGTGTAGTAGAATCGATGTCTTTACCGTTATTTTTAGCTACTAGATTTAATGCACCATCATAACAAGCGGCATAACCAGCAGCAAAAAGCTCCTCTGGGTTTGTCCCTTTTTCATCCGTGTCTTCAGTCGGCATAACGACATTTAAATCAATTACACCATCTTCTGACTTAACGTGGCCACCACGACCACCTTTTGCTGTCGCTTTAGCTGTAAATAAGTGACTCATTAGCAACACTCCTTTAATATTTTCCTCTGTCTATTACATACCCGATTATCTCTTATATCATGCACTTAATTCAAACTTTATTATAAAACTTCTTACTATAGTACTGCTCATACCATTTAATTAACTCTTCAGAAGACATAGGTTTTGCAAAATAAAACCCTTGAAGCTCACTAGCCGCAGTATCTTCAATGATCTTAAGTTGTTCTAATTCTTCTACTCCTTCAACGACAACACCTAGTGATAAAGTTTTGCCAAGATTAATGACATCTATTAAGAACTGTCGTCCAATTGGATCATTTGTAATTCCATCTAAAAATGATTTATCAATTTTAACTTGATCAATTGGTAATCTTCTTAAATAGGTCAACGAAGAAAATCCTGTTCCAAAATCATCAAGTGCTGTTGAAACTCCTAACTCCCTCAAAGATTGAATAGTACTTAGAGCTTTTTCTTCATCTTCTATAATACTGCTTTCAGTCATCTCGAACTCTAATTCATGAGGATTTATATGATGTTTCTCAATTATATTCTTCACATCTGATATGAAAGCTTTTTCTGAAAGCGTACGGTTCGATAAATTAATTGCAACTTTCCCAAATTTAATTCCACATTCTTTCCACTGATTCATTTGTTTACAAACATGTTCGATTAACCATAATGTAATCGGATGAATAGCACCCGTATCTTCAGCGGCCGGAATGAACTGATTCGGTGGAATGAACCCTAGTTCTTCGTCTTCCCAGCGTATTAACACTTCTACACCGCTCACCTCAAAAGTTTGATTCACAACTTTAGGTTGATACTTCACGACGAGCTCTCGTTCATAGTCGATTAATCTTAATCGTTCTACTAATCGGTCTCTTAACCCTTCACGATGTAAAGAATCTGTGTACATAGCATATTGACCAATTAAATGTTCACCTTTTGTATTTAATACTGCATAGGCTTGTTCGACTAACTGGTTTGCACTTTGAGTTGTAGTTGGCTTACACGATAAACCGATACTAATGTTTAAGCCATAGTTCATGTTAGTTTTAGACAAATTAAGTAATTCCTTAGAAAAATTCTCTAGCTTATACTTATGATCGATTTCATTAACTAAAACAGCGATCTTTTTATTACTAATTCGATAAATCAACAGTTCTCGTCTCGAGAAGTTCTTACGATAAGCAAGTTTAATTTGGTCAACTAACACTTTAATTGTTTCATCACCAGTTTGATAGCTGTACTTATGATTAATGGTGTCCAAATCGTGTAAATGGATAACAGATAGTCCAAGATCTTGCGCCCTCTCAAACCCCTCTAACCTTTGATTGAACATTTTTCGATTCGGTAAATTGGTTAAGTGATCATATTGTTCCAAACGTTTTTCTAACTGGCGTTCAAACGACGTACTTGCGATTGAGAATAAAACAATACAAATGACACTAACCGTAACGCTAATGACTAAAATTTCAATTGAGTCGTGTCCATTATGGTTCATGTGTGCCATCGATTCATCTAAATCAAAGTAAGTTGCCATCATGCCTGTATAATGCATACTTGCCACACCAATACCCAATAAAGATGCTATGATTGCCTTATTAAGGCCTTTCATTTTTTCAGGCTGATTAATTAATATGTAAAGAGCTACTAATGAAATGATGATCGCAACTAAAACTGAGAATACGACCCCTGAATAATTATATCCAACAGTGCCTTGTTCTACGACAACCGCTTCCATGCCAATATAATGCATCGTGGCGATTCCGATACCCATAACAGATGAAGCAACAATTAATTGTATAGGGCTTCTCTTCTGTTCATATGCGAACCAAAAGGCAATAAAAGCTGCAACGATTGCTGGAATTACGGAAAATATAGTTAACACCCAATCATAACTCATCGGCGCTTGAACATGGTAGGCGGTCATACCAATAAAGTGCATTGACCAAATCCCTAACCCCATAGTTAATGAAGCTAATGCAACCCAATAATACGGGTGAATAAATCCATTATGATAAAGACGTTCATTTAACGTAAGTGCACCATAAGATGCAAAGATTGCGATCAAGACGGATAATACGACAAGTGAAGAGTCATGAGATCCTTTCACACTGATTGTCATTACCAAGCTGTAGTCATGAATATTCATTTTGATCCTCACTCTCTAGGTAAAAACTTACACTCATTTTAATACAAATGAGTGTATGATGACTAATTATAATTCTAATGAAGTAGCAAAATTTTTTATGAAATAAAAAAAGTGTGTAGCTTAGCGCTACACACTTTGTATATTGTAGGTCAATTACTGAGCAACTACGTTAGCTGCTTGTGGACCACGGTCGCCTTCAACGATTTCAAATTCAACGCTTTGACCTTCTTCTAGCGTTTTGAAACCTTCAGCTTGAATTGCTGAGAAGTGTACGAATACGTCGTCACCGTCTTGGCGCTCGATAAATCCGAAACCTTTTTCTGAATTAAACCATTTTACTGTACCTGTCATATGAAATGACCTCCTTAAAAATATCTTTGAAACAATTGAATCTTGTTACTTCAGACTTCATCTAAGAGAGGCCAATCAGTAATCATCGATATCAATCATTCGTTCAATTAATACTTTACTACCTTTCTGGGTAAAATGCAAGGGATAAGATAAATATTACAATTATTTTTCATTTCACACGTTTTCTTGTACTTACTAAAACCACTATGCTACAATGCATACTCGAAACATTTTATCAAAAACAAAGGATGTGTTCTTAATGAAGAAACTGCTATTACTATTAGTTTTAGCTATATTCTCAATCGTCATGGTCGCTTGTGGCGGTGATAATGGCGAAGAAGAAGGTGCACAAGAGGGTGACACACCTGATATGGAAGACGAATTACCTACTGATGAAGAAGACTTAGAAGATATGGAAGTTTCTGATGTAGATGAAGATGAAGTCGTTGCAACTGTAGATGGAGAAGAAATCTCAGGTGCCGAACTACTTCAAGGTGAACAAGCTGTAGGTCAACAATACGCACAGTTTGGCATGGATCCACAACAAAACCCTGAAATGATCCGTGAAGCAGCACTTGAACAAGTAATCAACTCAAAAGTTGTTGAATTAGCAGCAATTGAAGAAGGATTCGAACCATCTGAAGATGAACTAGATGAAGAAATTGACAACCAAATCTCTGGTATCCAAGAACAACAAGGTCTAGAATCTGAAGAAGATGTATATGAAGAGATTGATATGACTGAAGAAGAAGTCCGTGATGAAATCTCTACTATGCTTCTAATTAATAACTACTTAGAAGCGAACTTAGAAGAACCATCTGTTTCAGAAGAAGAAATTGAAGAAGCTTATGAAGAATATACAGCACAAGCTGAAGAAATGGAACAAGAGGTTGACGAGCTTGACGAAATGAGAGAAGTACTTGAACAACAAGTTATGCAACAAAAAGAATCTGAAAAAATGGAAGAAATGATTAACAATCTTCGCGACCAAAGCGATATCGAGATTTTAATCTAAATGACACTAAAAAGGTTGAGCACTAACAGCTCAACCTTTTTTTATTTCTTCAATATAAATAACCACATAAACGACAAGCTTTGTTTTAACTCATGTGATAATTGATTTAGGTGACTGTTATGAACACCTTGTTTGTAAACACCTTTTGATTCAACAACTTCAAATCCTTGCTCTAAAGCCATTTTCTCAAATTCCCAAGGCATCATTGTATTACATATTACCTCTTCACCATATAGCCTTCTATAGCTATGATTTCTCGGTCCAGCTGTTGGACCTAAAATGCCGAATAACATATAACCACCTGATTTAATAACACGTGCAACCTCTTTAAACGCATCTGCTGGTACTTCTGTCCACTCTAATGAATTAATCGCCATCAAGGTATCAAATGATTGGTCTTCAAATGGTAAATGTAGCATGTCTGCTTGAAGAAAATTCAACCGCTCCATGCCTTCAGTTAACCTACTTTGACATAAAGAAACCATTTCATGTGATAGATCAACGCCTGTTACTTCAAAACCTTTTTGCCAAAGTTTATATGAACCATATCCATCACCACACCCAAGATCTAACACCGAGCGCCCTTCAGGAACATGTTGTTCAAAAAAGGGGACAATCGTTTTACGACTGCCGCTATCCCACATTTCACGACTATTCGCATGCCAAAACGACGCCTTTTCATCCCACATCTCTCTTGCTTGTTCATGCCAATTCACATCACTCATCAACATACACCTCAATTAATAAAGCCTTTTTTCTCTCCGTATTCTAACAATCCTATGTAAGGATCACCATCGATTCCTAAAACTTCACAAAACGCAGGCTCTGTCTTATACCCTTTTTCTTTTAGCTCAATAACTTTACATTTCATGCTTTCATCTCTTTTTAAAACCTCTGCCTGAACAATCATATGTAAATAAGCATGTTGTTTATGTGTTGGTTGATTTTGACCAAACATTTCAAACTCAAAACCTTTAAAGTTAAAGTTCGCTTTCACAACATCTTCGTCCCTAATCCGTTTTCGTTCTAACTTAAAGTCTGACAAATGGCTATATAACTTTAATACCTTGTCTTCAAATTCACTAAAGTTCGTAACATAAAAAATGATGTCCAAATCAGAATCCTCTATGTCAATTTGTAAAGGGATTGTACCACATAAGATTGGATCATATCTTGAAAGATCATTTAAAATATTCAACTCATTTATAGCGGTTAAAGCTTTTTGCTGCCGATTGTTCCCGAACTCCATTGCTACTAATGGGGCAAACAAATCAAATCACCTCTCAACTGTAGAGTATATTTCTTCATCAATAACTGATACTAATTGTTCTGAAATGACATGATCACGACCACCATGCCTATTATACCACTCTATTACGCGTTTAACATGCTCTTGGTCACCACGTACTTTTTCTTCAATTTGTACATAAGCTTCATAACTGTCATATTCCCAAATCGCAAAAATTTCAACTAAACCATCTTGCTCAGTTGTCATCCATCGCCCAACTAAACGTGAGCCATATTTACGTTGTGTTGGCAATAAGTTTTCATTAAAATGCTTATTAAAAGCAACTACAAAGTCACTTTTCACTTGATACGTTTTCTTTCGATAAAACATTCGACCACCACCTAAAAACAAAAGCTTATTAGTAACATTTTACCAATAAGCTTTTATGAATTCTATATCGTTATTGATCAATGGAGTTAATTAGCAATTCTAACCTTGGCCATATGCCATCTCCAGCTTCCATTGGGTAACGGTACTCTACCATTAAAACCAGACTGTCAAGTTCTAAAAGGAAATAACCTTCTCCACTATCCACCGATTGTTGGAATCCTTCTAACGTCGTATCAAACCGCGACAGATCCATTTGGGAATCATCTAAGCTATGCTGCTCTACCATTATTTGTTGGGTTTCATCTAAGGTTTGGTCTTCAATTACACTTAATTCAACCTCCACCAATACTTCGTCATTATTATTATGATGTGTGACAGCATTATTACCCACTTCAACATGAGTTAAAAACTGATCCATTTGATACGTAATCCCATAAGGTTCAAGTTCATAAGTTGTTGCTTCAGATTGTTCTTCCATACCTTCTATCAAAATTGTAATTGGGTCGACTGTTAATTCCGTAACCGACAACGACTCTTCAATCTCTTCTAATTGCTCAAACTCTTCTAACACAACCGAGGCTTCAGTATCACCTTTCTTAACTGAAAACAATAACTCTCCTTCTTTTGGGAGTAAGCTTTCTTCAACAGATAAATTAAGAGTAAAAGAATAGCTACCCTCCATTTCATGAGTTATATTGTAAACTTCATCTCCTGCATTAGCAATCTTTTCTCCGTCAACCATTACAGCATATTTGAAGCTTTCAACCCCTTCTGGTGGTACTCCTCGCACCCGGTAATCACCATTTTCACCCTCAACTTCAATGGTTTCAACTATTTCAGAAGCAGTAACTGCTGTATCTTCTTCTATGTTTGTTGCTTGCTCAACTTGTTCATCATCTACAAACATCGTAAAGCTAATGACTGAAAACAGCGCAGCAGCTGCCATTGTTCCACCTAATACAATCCACTTCTGCCTCTTGTTCCGGCCTTTTTTCTTTTGAACATGTTTAATTAGATTTGAACGCATTTCAGCTTTCTTTTGTTGATCCATCTTTAGGTTATGGGCCTGTTGTCGTAACGACTCAACCTCTTTTTCCTCATTAAACCGATCCATCTTCAATACCTCCTTTACGTTGAAGTGCTTTTAAAGCTCTATGGTATGTGACACTAACCTTACTTTCCGACCAACCTAAAACGTCAGCTACTTCCCGAATTGACATTTCTTCAATCCCTCGTAATAGGAGCACTTCTTGATAATTCGGTTTCAATTCAGAAATAAATTTATTTAATAACGATTTTGCTTCTTTTTGTTCATAAATCTCTTCTGGTGATGCATCCAATTTAGGGTTTTTGTACTCTTCATACTGTAATAAGCGACGCCAATCCCGCACTCTATTTTTCCGCGTATGATCTATAGCTAAGTTTCTAGCAATACTCAACAGCCATGTTTTTGGACTGGAATCACCTTTAAAGGAGTCACTATGGTCAATTGCTTTAATAAACACATCTTGAACTAAGTCTTCAACATCTGGACTGCCTAATCTGAAGGCTAAAAACCGATACACATCATCAGCATATAAGTCGAACCATCTCGCAATTAAATCTTCATCCATGTCTTCCCCTCTCTTTCTGCCTCTTTAATTATTAGACGTTTTTACTGTAAATACCTTACACGCAAAAAATTAATTTCTAACTAAATTTTACAGCTAATTTTCCATTTATAAAATGTTCATATTTTCACCCTGACTTTGTGACATAAATCACAAAGTCAGGGATAATTGTGCTTCATAATAGAAATTGAATAAAACACGGGAGGTTATATATATGTTAACTGAACAACAAAAAGAAATTATTAAGTCTACTGCTCCTGTATTACGTGAACACGGTACAAAAATTACGTCTCGATTTTACAATTTACTTTTCGAAAATCACCCAGAACTTCTCAACATATTCAATCAAGCAAACCAAAAGCAAGGTAAGCAACAGCAAGCATTAGCAAACTCAATCATTGCAGCAGCTGAACACATTGAACAACTTGAAGAAATTATGCCTGTTGTCGAACAAATTGCACATAAGCACCGCAGTATCGGCGTCACGGCAGATCAATACCCGATTGTTGGTGAGAATTTATTACAAGCCATTGCCGATGTGTTAGGCGAGAATGCGACTGATGATATTTTAAATGCTTGGAAAGATGCTTACGAAGTCATTGCTAATATCTTTATAGAAGTAGAAGCCAATATGTATGAACAAGCAGAACTACAAGAAGGTGGTTGGGAAGGTTATAAAGACTTTTACGTCGCTCAAAAAGTAAAAGAAAGTGATGTCATTACATCATTTTATTTAAGACCTGTTGATCAAATGCCACTTCCAACTTTTAATCCTGGCCAGTATATCAGTCTAAAAGTTACTATACCTGGTGAAACTTACACGCATGTGAGACAATATAGTCTTTCAAACAAACCTAATGAAGAGTGTTATCGAATTAGTATTAAACGTGAAGCAGACTATGACCCTAACGGAATCGTTTCAAACTTCATGCACGAACAAGTAAATGAAGGTGACACCATACCGATCAGTGCACCTGCAGGGGATTTCACATTAGACGTAACTAATGCTAAACCTTTAGTATTAATTGGAGCTGGTGTTGGTGTGACGCCAATGATGAGCATGATTCACACTGTTGTAAAGGAACAACCAAACCGTCCTGTCACATTCATTCATGCAGTAAGAGATGAACAAGTCCAAGCATTCAAAACTGAAGTCGAAAACCTAATGACAAACCATCACCATATCAATCCATTAACGGTCTACTCAAACCCGATTAATGACCAACAATTGAAGCATCACGAACAAGGTTACATTACAAAGGAATGGTTAGAACTAAACATTCGTAACTTTAATAGTGAGTTTTACTTCTGTGGACCAACGCCATTTATGGAAAGTTTAATTCAATCTTTAACTGAACTTGGTGTAACAAGTGATCAAGTTCACTATGAATTCTTCGGACCGAAAGAACCTCTTAATGCCCCTACTTACGCATAAAACCAAAAAAGCTCCGCCGAATGTTATTTCGGCGAAGCTTTTAATTAATTAACATTTTCAATACGACGTTTAATCTCATCACGAACTTCACGGAACACTTTGTTCACTTCTTCCTCTGTTCCTTCTGCTTTAGCTGGATCAACTAACCCCCAATGAGCAGTTTCGACACCTTTAGGAACCACAGGACAATTCTCTTTTGCATCACCACATAACGTAATAACTAAGCTGGATTGATTTAAAATATTTGAATCGATCACCGACGACTTTTGATTACGAATATCAATTCCGATTTCATCCATCATTTCAACGGCTTTAGGATTAACACCATGTGCTTCAATACCTGCACTGTAAACATCCCATTCATCACCTAAAATCTCTTTACCTAACCCTTCAGCCATTTGACTACGACATGAGTTTCCTGTACATAAGAAATAAATAATTGGTTTACCCATTTAAAATCACTCCTATAAACTAATCAAGATTAATGAAATATATAAGCCTAACAACGTAATGACAAGCACTGGTACTGTAAGGATTAGCCCTACTTTAAAGTAATAACCCCACGAAATATGAATACCTTTCTTGTATAACACATGTAGCCATAGTAGGGTTGCTAATGAACCGATTGGTGTAATCTTTGGACCTAAGTCACTTCCAATGATATTCGCGTAAATTAAAGCTTCTTTGACTACACCTGTTGTATTAGTTGCATCAATCGCTAAAGCATTGATCATAACAGTCGGCATATTATTCATAACTGACGATAGAATCGCTGCAATAAAGCCCATCGACATAGTTGCAGCTAATACACCTTGTTCAGCTGAGGTTTCAATTAATTGTGCTAACACATCAGTTAAACCGACATTACGTAATCCATAAACGACAACATACATACCAATTGAGAAAAAGACGATCGCCCATGGAGCCCCTTTAACGACTTCCATTGTTGGAACCGCTGGGCTTCTTTTAGCTAAGATTAAAAAGATAACAGCAATGAAACCTGCTACAAATGAAACAGGAACTGTCTCTAAACCTTCTGTCATAAAGTACCCAATTAATAAGACACCTAACATAACCCAAGAGATGCGAAATAGCTTATGATCTGTAATCGCTTCTTTAGGTTCTTTCAAATTATTCAAATCATAGTCTTTAGGTATTGATTTTCTAAAGAAAAGATATAAAACAATAATACTCGCTACCATCGAAAATAAGTTTGGAATCATCATTCGTAACATATACTCAATGAACCCTATTTCGAAAAAGTCAGCAGAAACGATATTGACTAAGTTACTAATGACTAGCGGTAAAGATGTCGTATCCGCTATAAAACCACTCGCCATTATAAAAGGCAAAATCATCGCTTCTTTGAAATTAAGTGCTCTAACCATTGATAAAACGATCGGCGTTAAAATAAGTGCTGCTCCATCGTTAGCGAATAGAGCCGCTACAGCAGCTCCTAAAACTGTAACTAACACGAACATTTTCACACCACTACCACCAGCTAGTCGTGCCATATGCAAGGCTGACCATTCAAAGAAACCAATTTCATCTAAAATAAGAGAAATAATAATAATGGCTACAAAGGCAAATGTCGCGTTCCATACAAGTTCAGTTACATCAACTACATCTTGTAGCGTCACAACGCCAACAATCAAAGCAACTAAAGCACCTGCACAGGCTGACCAACCTATGCCTAATCCTTTCGGCTGCCATATAACTAACGTTAATGTTGCTAAAAATATTATGACAGCAATTGTTATATCCATGATGTACTCCCCTCTCACTACTCACATAATAAGTTTTGTTTCTCTAATTCTTTTAGTTTATTTTCCATGCTAGGTAGTTCATTAATAATCATCTCTACAACATGGTAACTAAGGTGATCGTGATTCACCTTATAATAGATCCAATTTCCTTTTCGCTTTTCTTGAACTAACTTCGCATCTCTTAACTTTCTTAAATGCTGACTGATCGCTGGTTGTGACATATCAAGCAACTCAACTAATTCACAAACGCAAAGTTCTCGTACATATACAGACTGCATAATGGTCAACCGCGTCTTTTCACCGAGTAATTTTAATACATTGGAAAGCTCGTCAGTCGTTACCTTCATTTGAATTGTCACGTTCGATCACCTCTATATAAGTAAATGCTTATATTATAATATAATCTTTAACCTACTCTTTTCAACCTCTTTTACAAACTCTTAACAAAAAAAGCTGCTGATTAAATACCAGCAGCTCATCTTTATTTAGTTCAGTTCTTCCCAAGTAAAGGAGATCGACCCTTCTATGTTCTTTCCGTGAAAGATGATTGGCAGTTCGCCATCTCGAGCAACTTCCAATTCATAAAGCCACTCTTCACCATCACCTATATACTCAATCGAACCTAAATCACTTGCGGAAGGATGAATTTTTAAACCATGTGGAAGTGTGTCATCTTCTAAGTCCCATTCAACTTGAAACTGATAATGATGGCCTTCTTCTACTGGAATTTCCACGACTTCTTCTCCATTAATCCGATCAAATGAAGCGTAATACTCACCATCACTTTGTTCAATGGTTAATCCTTCAGTAATCGACGGATTAGCTATTAATATAACCAATAACACAACGATTGCCGGAAACCCAACGATAAATGGTCGTTTTCTCGATAGTCTCGTATATCTTTCTATGAAGTAAAATAAAATAAACGCCACAACCGTAAATATACTACTATACAAAACTAAATATATGTACATTAAGAATGACGAAAAAATAAACGGCGAATATGCTAGAAACCAAATAAACATACCTGAAACCATATAAAGTGATACGTACATTCTCCTCGAATCATCTTCTAACTTTTTAGCTAACCATTCATTAACATAGGAGCTAATCATTAAATATAAAATGAAAACAGCCCAAATCAACGGGTTTGACAACAAATCATAAGCTTCTGCTAAATGAAAACCAGAATATAATAAATACACAACATATGCCATTAATAGCGTTACAAACGCTGTACCAATTCGACTACTAAAATTATGAAATTTGCCCATTCATGTGCCTCCAATCTTTTATTATCATACACTATTTTATTTAGTTAGAAAATGTTCAAACAAATTACTTACTTAATTCAAGCATTCATAATATAATTCTTATATAGTCTCAATGTTAAAGTGATAGGAGATTCGTATAATGAATAAAAAAGCAGAAAATTTAGCGGTTATTAGTTGGGTTATTGCTTTAGTGGCCACACTAGGTTCATTATACTTTTCAGAGATCAAGAACTTTGAACCGTGTTTGTTGTGTTGGTACCAACGAATCATCATGTACCCACTTGTATTAATCTATTTAATTGGGATTATTATTAAAGACCGTAAAGTGTTCATATATGGCGTTGTCTTTTCAATAATCGGCTTCTTAACGGCTTGGTATCATTATGCAATTCAAAAAGTGACGTTGCTACAAGACTCATCGCCCTCATGTGGACAAGTATCTTGTCTTGCTCAATACATTAATTGGGGAGGGTTTATTACAATCCCTTTCCTTGCAGGGACAGCCTTTACGTTAATTCTCATTATAAGCGTGATGGGTTATAAATATTCAAAGGAGGACTAATATGAAGAAATTATTAATATTCGGTGGTGTCATCGTTGTATTATTTATCGCATTAATTTTATTAGTGGATGCTTCTTCTGAAGACGTTACAGATGATCCACTTTATGATAACGAATTCACACCTAGTGAGTTAGAATCGGAATTAGAAGAGGAAGAACAGGTGACAGTGTATTTCCACAGTCCTGAATGCCAATACTGTTTAGAAACGACACCTGTATTAGTACCACTTGCAGAGGACATGGATGTTGATTTAATTCTTTACAACTTACTCGAATATGAACAAGGTTGGCACAACTACGGAATCGAGAGTACTCCTACTGTTGTTCATTACGAAAACGGTGAAGAAGTTAATCGTATCGTTGGGGCCGCTCCTGAAGAAGAATTTGAAGCCTTTTTAAACCATTATGCTTTAGATTAATACAAAAGCGAGGACATTTATTTGTCCTCGCTTTTTTCTGTCTCTTGACCCTCTTCATCTTCACTTCCCGGCAAAGAGTCAACTTGATGGTTATAAGCATAACCTTTCGAAATTGCAACAATCGTTAAGATGGTCACAATAATTACAATAGCAATTGATATAATTAATACTGTTGTCATATCCCGCTTCTCCTTACGTCCATCATTACTTTCATTATAATTTTGTTTATTTTTCCTCGCAAGGGCGCTAACTATTCATCTAAAGCTAATGCCGCCAATTGTTCATAAACAACGTCGTCTAATGGAGGGTTATGAAGTCCTGCACGAACATCACGATAATACCGTTCAAAGTTAAAAAATTTTGAAAGCCCTCTTCCTCCTGCAATTCGCATCGCCAGATCAACAACACGCTGAGCATCGTTTGTCACATTTACTTTAACCATTGCAATTTCATTTGCTAGAAGATCTCTTTGTTCTTCTTCATCCCATCTTCTAGCTAAATCAAATAAAAGGTGGCGTGAACGCATAAGCAATAAACTCATCTCACCTAACTTTTGTCTTACTTGGTGTGTTTTCGCTATTGGATGATCTAAACTGTTTGGCTGAAAACTTTTAGCAAATACAATAGCTTCTTTAAAAGCTGCTTGTGCAATCCCTAAATAACACGCTGGTATATGTAACAGCCATGCTTTAGGTAATGATTGCTTGTTGTTTTGTTCAAGATGAAATTCTAAATCAATCGAAACATCTTTTAATACAAGATCATCACTACCAGTCCCTCTCATACCTAACGTATCCCATGTTCGGTCAATAGATACACCTTCTTTTAACATATCAATTAAAAACCAACTGACCTTCTCTTCATCGGGCATATAAGCAGAAACTAAGGCAAAATCCAACTTCTCAGCCATAGTCGTAAACGTTTTACGACCATTAATGACATACTGATCTTGTTCTAATACTGCAATCGTTTCGGGTCTGCCCCCACGTGTTGGACTCCCTGTGTTTCGTTCTGTTGAAGCACGGTTAAAGAGTTTCTGTTTAGCTGCTTCTGTTGCGATGAACTCATAAACAGCATTAGTCCAAATTCCTTCTGCTTTAATTTCCATTAATAGCCCTAGATGCCAACCGACCGAAAGAGCAGTGGCTCCATCACCTTCTGCTACTTTTTCTTGCATGAGCAACCATTCATATAAGTTCAAATCTTCCCCACCATATGCTTCAGGTAAGACGATGGATAAATAATTATACCGTTTCAACACTTTTAAAGTTTGATCTAAAAAACGAGCTTCATGATCAGCTACTTTGGCATTCTCACTAACTTGTTCACTTATTTTAGACGCACGTTTATATAATTCAACTTGTCGTTCATTTTTTAGAAAAACATCATCATTTAATCCCACGACAAGAACTCCTTTCTTATAACAAACCAATCTCTAAGTATAAGTTATTTTATGCATCAATTGGGGTTTAGCATATAATATAAGCACATTTTTTTAATTTTGATTTAGTAAATAATAGTTTAAAAACAAATGTGTTGAGGAACATAAAATATAAAGGAGGTTTTTGAAATGAAAGGAATTGGCTTTATTAATCATTTAATTAATATTGTAATTGGTATTGTTCAATTGATTTTAGGTTTTCGCATTATTTTAAAATTGTTCGGCGCTTCAGAAACAGCACCTTTTGTAGAGTGGGTGTACAACACGAGTGAACCTCTCTTACATCCTTTTGAAGGGATTTTTCCAACAACAGTATTAGATGGGACATTTGTTGTTGAGTTTTCTGCGATTTTTGCGTTCTTAATATATACACTGATTGGATACTTCTTAACGAGTTTAGTAACAGGTTTCGACCGTCGTTGGAATAAAGAATAAAGCTAAGCGACAGAGCTTAGCTTTTTTTATGAGCAGTTATAAAATTTAAAACCTTAGGCTTATTAGCAAGTAATACTAGACCGACGATTAATAATAGTAACCCAAGTCCAGAAACAATCGTTAACGGTTCGCCGATTAAAAGAATCCCAAGGAGAGCAGCTGTCACTGGTTCAGCCAAAGCTAACGTAACAGCCATAGATGCAGGAATTCCTTTTAACCCTCTAGCGAACAACAAATAAGCCAATGCTGTTGCAATTAACCCTAAGTGCAACATGCTGATTGCGCCACTACTTTGAACCAACCAGCTCGTATCATAGACAAAAAGAATCGGTAGTAAGAAAATGGCCGCTGTACTAAAGACGACGGCAACTACAACATCAGAAGGGTAATTAGTCACAAGATCTTTACTAACAAACGTGTATATCGCAAAGGCTAACCCTGCCATTAATGCAAAGACCATTCCTAGAAAATTAAAAGTCACGCTCTCTCCTGACTGAAACAGCAATAAACAACCGACCACTGCTAGAACTGTCGAAATAGCCCAAACGAGATCAGGTAACCTTTTATGTATAACACCTTCCATTAAACCTGCAAAAATGGGCGCACTACATATGGCAATGACAGTACCGATCGCTACTCCTGTTAAATCAACTCCTGAGAAGAAGAATGGTTGATACAACGCCATCGCAATCGCACTAACGAGCAAAGGCTTTTTTGGGATCCCTTTGATCGATAACCGCTTTTGAAAATAGACCAATAAAAATAAAGAGCCACCACCAATTAGTAACCGTAATGCACCTACGACTAATGGCGTTGACTCTTCAGGTGCTAATGCTTGTGCAGTTCCTGTCGTCCCCCATAAAATAGCTCCGATCAAAACAAGCCATACACTACTTCTCATAACAAAACACACCTTTTAAAATGGCAAATGACGCTCAAACCTTACAAATGAATAAACACGCATGAATAACACTAAAGCTAAAACTAAAATTAATGGATATTTGATGTATTGAATTTCAGCAAAGTAGACTAATATTAATCCAACTAAAGTAAGCCCGGCTAGAAAGTTAGAATAACGACCATTAAGCGGTGTATTACTAACAGCTAAAGAGGATACTTTTTTAATTTTATCAAAGTAACACTTCTTACAATAAGCTTGGACCATAAAGAAAATCTGTGTTGTAAACAAATCTTTCTTCGATTCAATTAATTGATCACAGTTCTGACAATGGACTTGTCTCATAATATGTTCACCTTCTATAAACTATTAATCTTCTATTTATTGTATCAGTTTTTACATAAAAATGAAGCTACTTACTACTACGGCTTATGAAAAAAGCCAGCTACTTGAACGTATGCTGACTTTCCATCTTTTAATAATTAATCGGCTTTAAGTTTTTAGTAATTTCTTCACGTTTCTCTTCTAAAAATGGAGGCAAAGCTAGCGTTTCCCCTAAGTTCAGTTCGTCTTCATCGGTAGTAAATCCAGGTCCATCTGTCGCAAGCTCAAACAGAATACCATTTGGTTCTCTAAAATAAACTGATTTGAAATAATAACGATCAACGAACCCAGAATTGCCGAGCTTAGATTGGTTTAGACGATCAATCCATTGGTAGAGTTCTTCTTCACTTTGTACACGAAAAGCAACGTGGTGTACGCCTCCTCGTCCTAGCCGCTCTGGATGTAAGTTAGGGCTTACATGGACATGCAATTCAGCACCTGCACCACCTTCTCCTGTTTCAAAAACGACCACTTCATTTTCAGTCTGCGTAAATTCATATGTCCCAGATCTCCTAAAGCCCATCACTTCAGTTAAAACTGCTTCCGTTCGTTCGAGGTCTGGTATTGTTAAATGAATAGGACCTAAGCCTATAACGCCGTGTTGAGGATCAGCTTTAGACTGCTGCCACGGAATTCCACCGCTAACACCTTCATTTTTCTCATCAGACACTAACATGAGGCGTTGCTTTTCATGATCTCGAAATGGGATGACGCGACGTCCAAACTGCTCAACAATCCCTTCATGCTCCACATCAAGATGAGTCAAACGCTCTTCCCAATATTTAAGCGCTTCGTCATTTGGAACACGTAATGATGTTGTTGAAATGCTGTTATTCCCATCATGGTTTTGTCCAATTTGATCCATTTCAAAAAACGTTAACTCAGTACCGGGATTACCGACTTCATCTCCATAAAATAAGTGGTACATGGATGGGTCATCTTGATTAACTGTCTTCTTCACTAATCGCATTCCTAGAACTTTTGTATAAAAGTCAACATTATCTTGAGCATTTTTAGTCATAGCAGATAAATGATGAATCCCTAAAAGCTCCATGTGTAAAAACCCCCTAAAAATTAGTTAGTAGAAGAATAACAGAAAACTGTTCGTTTCCCCAATCATTCCACTTATCATTTGTATATTTATTAATCTCTTAAATCGATCCAAAAACGTCTAACGACATTACCATCTTCCTCTGTAAATGGTAACCCTTGCATACCACCGCATTTTTCAATAACACGTAATGATGCTTCATTTCCATCATTACACGTCACTAACGCTCTTGGCACTTCTAATGCTTTTAAAAATGTTAACGACTCATTTAACATAAATGTTGCATGCCCTTTCCCTCGTTCAGACGGTCTGACACCATATCCGACGTGTCCACCTGTTTCAAGTAAAGGGCCTGTTAAATCGTGACGTATATTACATGCTCCTAAAATTTTATACTTTTCATCGACTAACCATCTCGTTGTTGCAGGAACATACCCTTCTGGCAAACCGACCCCTTCTTCAGTACTGATTAAGTTTTGAACAAATGCTTCGAAGTTCGATGGGTCTTTTCTTAAGGCTGAAGGGATTATATCCTCTCCACTATTAACCCACTCTTGGTAAAAGTCAATATAGGCATCTTGTAATGATGTGGTTGGTTTAATTAATTTTAGACTCATACAATTTCCTTTCTGTTCATTATTTCGCGAACCTTTCCCAATGCTCGATTGAACCTTCAACTAACTTAAACATTGGATGAGGATCTAAGTGATTTAAATCATAATCTTTTAGTTGGTCAAATCGACTAGAGTCTCTAGTTTCTAGCTTTGTTAATAAGTGTTCCCACTCATAAGCTAACTGTCCAGTCGTTAAAGGGATTTCTGAAACTTCTTGTCGTGAAATAATTTTAGTTCGATCAAAGCGATAACCACGGAATGTCGCCTCTTCATGAACGCCACTTAAATAATGTCCTACCGCATTAATCGGTTTTGCTTGATCGCGAAAACGGATAAGCTGAGGGTGGTTACGATAACCCTTTGTCTCACCTAGTAAGACTTTTTGCGCTAGTAGCGTCTCACGCCATAAAGCGACAAGTCCCTTTGCATCTAAATATTTCGGATGAACTGACCATAAACGCATGCGATCTCTCCTAGACGTATTCTCCTAATCGTTTAAATTCTAATTCGTTAAACTTTTCAATAACGCGTTCGCGGTTCATGTTAAACTCAGCATCACTTAGGTCACACGTTACACCAGCTTGGCAATGGATTTCAGCCAACTTACGTGAAAGATGAATCATTTCAAGATCGTTTTCAAACTTCGTCTTTTGTGCTTTCGTCAATGTGTCTAAATTATCTAAGATCTCATCTAGAGATCCATGGTTAATGAGTAATTTTAAAGCCGTCTTTTCACCCACACCTCGAACACCTGGATAATTGTCACTCGAATCACCCATCATCGCTTTAAGATCAATCATTTGTTTCGGTGTAATCCCTTTTTCTTCTAAGAAACGATCTGCTTCATACACATCGTAATTGCCGTATCCTTTTTTCAATAAGGCTACTCGAACTCCGTCATCTAATAGCTGTAAAATGTCTTGGTCACCAGTTAAAATCGTCACATCCGCTTCACCTTGATAGGTTAGAGCCAATGTACCAATACAGTCGTCAGCTTCAAAACCCTTTACCCCAACATTCGGAATATCCATCGCTTCTGTTACTTCTTTAACCAGATCAAATTGTGGAATTAACTCTTCAGGTGGCGCACCACGATTAGCTTTGTATTGTGAATAAAGATCATTTCTAAATGTATGACTCCCCATATCCCAACAACAAATAACGTGTGATGGTTGAAATGTATTCGTTGCTGTTAACAGATGGCGAATAAAACCATGGATCGCATTGGTTGGAGTTCCTTTACTGTTAATCATAAAATTATTGTTCATCGCTGTTGCGTAAAAAGCACGGAATAATAGTGCCATACCATCAACTAATAAGACGTGTTTCTTCATCGGTCTCCTCCATTACTTAATTTCGACTTTTCTAAATTGAGCAATCAGTTCTTCAGGGTCTTTTTTTATCTGGTACGTAAAGACGCCTTTCGTTGTGTGAAAGTATAAAAAGCCGTATTTGTCTGACAGCATTTTATATGACATATCGAAGACAATTTTAAGGTCGAATTTATTCTCAGCTGTTATGATTTTGTCTTCATACAACTCAATGAAGTGTTCTTCTTCGATATACTTTTTTTGAAAGTTAATATGGTCAATCTCTCGCCTAAGTATGACATAGGGATGTTTGTATAACATTTGGTTGACTCTCCTTGTAACAAGCTAATTTTCATTATAGCATTGCCACCTGTGAGATGTCTTTTCATACAAAAAAGGTTGAGCAGAACTAATTGTAATACACAAAACCCGAACGAAATCACATTTAGACTTCGTTCGGGTTTATCTTTAAGCTCCGCTCCATCAAAATGCTTCGCTTTCCACGGGCGGCTGGTAAGCCTCCTCGTGCTACGCACTGTGGGGTCTCACCCCGGCCTTTGCTCCCGTAGGAGTCTACGCATTTTGATTCCGCTATGTGTCTGCTCAACTAAGCTAAAATGTCAACTGTTCGTTTTCTCACCACACTCCAACCCTTTTGGCTCAACCCCTTACAATCAAAGCTCTTAAATAACCCACATAGTAACGACGAATGCGAGTGCTTTTCAATCTTCAAACTAAATGAAAGCGCTTGGCAGTCAAGGCACGAAGGCAGCTAAGGAGCGGAGTGACCATCATAGGTCATGAGCACCTCAGAAACCGATGCAACGACGAATGCGAGCGCTTGTCATTTAGTTTGAACCATAATCACACAACAACATCGCCAACAAAGCACTACGCTTCGGCATTTCTTTAACTACTAAATGCTCATGTTGCGCATGAGCTCCATCACCAACAGCACCTAAACCATCCAAAGTAGGTGAAAGGGATGCTGTGAAGTTCGCATCACTTCCTCCGCCTGTTGATTCTTCCTCAAGCTCAAACCCTAAATAGTCACGTGCTAAATCACTTGCACGGTCAAATAAAGCTTCAATTTCATCCGTTCGCTCTAACGGCGGGCGATAAATTTCGCCCTCTATATCAATTTCGATATCTTCATCATGAGATTTAATTTGTTCTATTAATAGGGCAACACGGTCCATCTCCTCTTGCGTTTGAACACGCACGTCAACAACTGCGTGTGCCTCTTCGGCGATTACGTTTTTAGACGAACCTCCATCAATAATACCAACATTTACTGATGTCCCTTTATCAAGGTCTGTTAAATTTGATAGATACGTAATTTGTTCAGCTAGCTCTTCTATAGCACTTGCGCCTTTCTCTGGTTCAATACCAGCATGTGAAGACACACCGTGAATCGTAATGTCATAAGTTCCAACACCTTTACGCGCTGTCTTAAGCGCCCCTTGACTACCTTGAGACGGCTCAAGGACAAATACAGCATCGCTCTTTTCAGCTTCTGCCATAATATAATCTTTTGAAGTTGGACTTCCTAACTCTTCATCACTCGTCATCATTAGCACGATTTTTTTATTTAAATGTTTATTCAAATCTTTTAAACTTTGAATAGCATAAAGAGCTTGGACAATACCGCCTTTCATATCAAACGTACCTGGGCCATAAGCTTTACCATCTTTAATTTCAAATGGCATGTCTTCTAACGTTCCCTCTGGCCATACAGTATCAAAGTGTGTGACGATTAATAGCTGACGCTCACCTTCACCCCACTCAGCTCGTATGTGTGATGAGTAATCATCACTAGGAAGTTTCGTAAACGTACCACCTGTCATTTCGATGAATTTTTCGCTTAAATAATTACCCATTTTCTCAGTTAAATGTGGTTCACTTGATGGTGATTCAATTAAAACTAAGTCTCGCAATAACGACACCATCTCGCCTTCTTTGTCTTGCAAATATCGGACTATGTCATCCATTCTATCTTGTTCCCCCGTTGTTTTATACATTGTGTATCAACTTTTATATTTTCCAAGTCTATTATACACTTTTTGAAAGAAATTCGTTAGGGGAGATTTTTCCTTAGAAACTTGCAACCTTGTTAAAAACCATTACGTCTAATAGTTAAAAGAAAGGAGGTTGGTTATGTCGGTCTCAGAACTCCAAGCATTGCAAAAAGAAACCATTACAGAACAAGATCGAGTAGAACTTCTTGATTACTGTATGTCACATTATGGCAGTGACGTTAAACGAATTGTCTACTCCTATGTTCAAAACGAAGTCGATGCTGAAGATGTTACGCAAGAAGTTTTTATTACGGTTTATCAAAAGATTGATCAATTTAATCAAGATTCACAGCTTAAAAGTTGGCTTATACGGATTGCCATTAATAAAAGTAAGGACCATTTAAGGTCGTTTAAACACCGTCAACAACGGTTGAAAGATAAACTGCTTCAATCATTTAATAAAGAATCAGCCGAAACAACTACACCAGAGGATCTGTCTATTCAAACCGATGAGAACAAACAATTAATTCAACAAATTTATCAGCTTCCCACTAAATATAAAGAAGTGATTATTTTATATTATTTTGAACAACTCACGGTAAAAGAGATGGCTGACATTTTAAATACGAATGAAAATACTATGAAAGCTAGGCTGAAACGCGGAAGGGATCGTCTGAAAACCATTATTGAGTCAGGAGGTGGCGACCATGGATGAAAAACTAAATCAATTACATGAAACTTATAAAAACGAAACAAATTTTACCGAAAAGGAGCGTTATGCGATTATGAGTAAAGTTAAACACGAAGCTTCCAATAAATCGGGTGGCCCGTTGTTTCCACTTAAAATAGCTATTCCACTTGCAACAACACTACTCATTGCGTTTATTATTTTCGCCAGTAATGATGGCGGACCTTTATTCCAGCCTACGACAGGGAGTCCAGGGGAAGAACAAGATGAACAAGAACCAATAACTGATGAAGAACCTAGTATTGAAGGGTATGTCGTAGAAATTGACAACGATCGAATCCTTGTGACTGATTCAGAGAAAAACGAGAATGATCAAAACCCTGCAGTTTGGTATTCAAGTGTTGATGAAGATGTCGAGTTAGGTCAAAAAATAAAAGCATGGCACACAGAACAAAATGACTCTTACCCAGCGCAAGCTGTACCTGATGAACTGCTCATTGTCGAAGAGGAATCCTATGAAGGTGCTGACATGACAGAATATGAAGCTATCGCAAGGGCCATAAATTCTAATTCAGACACCCTAAATGTACCAATTGTTTCTAGGGTTCACTTTGATAGTGGCGAAGGGATGTGGAATATCAATTTAAGAGATGTTCACGACCGTCAGTTAGTTAGAGTTACTGTAGATGATTCTGGTGGAGGAGTTGGTAGCTCCACAATGGTTGAGGAAGAAGATGAACAAATCTCAGAACCTAACATCGAAGACATTATAACTGAATTTGAAAATGCCTATGATCGATTAGTTGAAACAGATGATGAACAACGATTAGTCAATTTCAATACAGTTGAAGATATTCGTAATGACTTCTCTAGCATTATGAGTGACGAGATCATCGATTACTATCTTGAAACGTACGTTCAAGAAGAGGATGATGGGCTTTATATCATCCCGACTGGTATGGAAGTGTTCATTGAACTTGATCGAGATTATGAAGTCAATGAAGTTTCAGAAACTGAATACCATGTGATCCAAGAAGTTGATTATGAATTCACTGACCATATTGAGCTAACTTATATAATCGAATACCAAGATGAAAACTGGATTGTTCAAGATGTACTTCACGACCCCATTGATGAATAAACTGTAATAGCTGTCACTTTAAAAGTGGCAGCTTTTTTTCTATTCTTTGAACTCTTACATATGGTAATATATTAAATATATTTCGCATCCCTTAATAATAGTTGAACGACTACATCATAAAAAATAAGAAAATTCGGTTTTCTTCTATGGTTATTTAAAATTTCGCGATAAAATATAAAGCGTCTGATATGAAATACGCATTAAAAGAAACACTAATATATACCGTAACTGCTGGGGGCTACCAACGATGATTCATGTTTTAAAGAACTTATTACCTTACCGTTTTCATATGATTATTGCTTGGACATTAATGTTAATTGAACTAGGTGTCGAGTTAATGCTTCCATTCATTTTAATGAGAATGATTGATGAAGGCATTTTAGTCCAAGACTTAAACAATGTTGTCTTTTGGGGCTCTATTATGATCGGCCTTGCCCTTTTGTCGTTTGCGGCTGGAATTGGAAATTCATTTTTTGCAGCACACGTCACGTTTAAGTTTGGATATGACGTTCGTGGAAAGCTTTTTGACAAAGTTCAATCCTTCTCATTTAAAAACTTAAACGAATACCCAACATCATCATTAATCACTCGTTTTACAAATGATGTTAGACAAATACAAAACGGTGTGTTTATGGCATTAAGAATCATGTTACGTGCACCCCTTCTAGTACTTGGTGGTGTCACGATGGCGTTTGTCGTTAACTGGCGAATTGCCTTAATCTTTTTGATCTCTGTTCCTATTTTACTTATTTTCTTAACATGGGTGTTGAAAAAAGGAAGTCAGCTATTTGAACGAGTGCAAGCTAGACTCGACAACGTTAACAGCGTTATGCAAGAGAATTTAGCAGGCATTCGACTCATTAAGGCTTTTCTTCGACGTGATCATGAACAAAACCGCTTCGTTGGTGCGAACACTGGCTTAATGACTGAAATGAAGAAGTCCCTTCGCTTAATTGAAACGTCAATGCCAGTTTTGTTGCTCGTTATGAACTTAAGCTTACTATTCATTCTTTGGTTTGGTTATGGTGAGATCAATAACAACAATGCGACTGAAGGTGAGATTGTTGCCATTATTAACTATGCACTTCGTGTATCAATGGCTATTTCGATGTTTGGCTTTTTAACGATGGCTTTCGCGAGAGCTAAAGCTTCTGGAGAAAGGCTAAAGAACGTCTTTACAGCCCACATCGATTTAGTAGAAGCTGATGATGCTAACCCGTCGAAGCGAGTTACCGATGGCAAAATTGAATTCGATCACGTTAAGTTTAGTTACCCTAATTTAAAAGAAAACGTACTTTCAGACATTAGTTTTACCGCTCGCGCACAAGAACAAGTAGCTATTATTGGCGCGACAGGTTCTGGTAAGTCATCGTTATTTCAGTTGATTCCTAGATTATATGATGTAACAGAAGGTGCGATTTACATTGATGGAAATGATGTGCGCACATTAAAGCTAGATCATTTAAGAAAAGCAATCGGCTATGTCCCACAAGCTCCTCTTCTATTTACAGGGTCAGTTTATGACAATATTGCTTGGGGTAAAAACGATGCCACTGAAGAAGAAGTTATTCAAGCAGCTAAAGATGCTCAAATCCATCATGCGATCGCTGATTTGCCAAATGGATATAAAACAAAAATCGGTCAAAAAGGCGTTAACTTATCTGGTGGTCAAAAACAACGTGTTTCCATTGCACGCGCACTTGTTAGAAAGCCGAAAGTTTTAATGCTTGATGGTAGTACGAGTGCGTTAGATTTAAAAACTGAAGCTAAATTGTTAGATGCTATTGAACAATATGAATGTACGACTTTAATCGTAACGCAAAAAATCACAACAGCTATGAACGCTGATCGCATCATGTTGTTAGACGATGGTGAATTGCTAGCTGAAGGAACACATCGTGAGTTAATGAAACGCTCTGACATGTATCGTAAAATTGTAGAGTCGCAGTTTGGAAAGGAAGAAATCCATGAGCTTTAAAGACAAACTAAAAGAGCCTTTTCAATATGAAAAAATCGACTTAAACGAAGCTGAACAAGTCGATGAACATTCGAAGCCTAAAGTCCGCGACTGGAAAGGCACCGTTAAGCGAATATGGAAGTACTTATTAAGTGAGAATTGGTTGCTTCTTTTTGTCATCGTCATGGTCGTCTTTAGTTCAGCCTTCTCCCTATTAGGGCCGTATATGATCGGTATGGGTGTCGATGATTACATTGTGGAAAGGCAAACTGAAGGAATTGGCACTTTAATTGTGACGTTATTACTTATTTACTTTGGTTACTCGTTAGCGATCTTTTTACAAAACTTTTTCATGATTGGGATCGCGCAAAATACAGTTTATCGTTTACGTTCACAACTGTTCAATAAACTTCATGAACTGCCGATTAAGTTTTTTGACAAACGGCAGTTCGGTGAAATTATGAGCCGTGTAACGAACGACGTTGATAATATTAGTAACACATTAAACCAATCGGTCATTCAAATTTTCCAAAGTATTCTGACACTAGTCGGTACAGTTGCTGTCATGTTTTACTTAAGTCCATTATTAACAGTTGTGACATTAACGATCGTCCCTATGATGGTCTTCGGGATGAAATGGATCACGAAACGAACAGGACCGTTATTCAAGATTCAACAGCGCAGAATTGGTGAAATGAACGGTTATGTTGAAGAGACGATCTCTGGGCAACGTATTGTCAAAACCTTTTCTCAAGAAAACAGAGTGTCACGTGAGTTTGAACAACGCAATGATGATGTCATGCGCTCTAGTTATTGGGCTGCTGTTTTCTCTGGCTTTATTCCGAAGTTAATGAACATGTTAAACTCATTCGGATTTGCGATTATTGCATTTGTCGGAAGTATTTTTGCGATTAACGGTATGGTTACAGTCGGTACTATTGTCATCTTTACCGAATTGGCTCGTCAGTTTACCCGACCATTAAACGAGCTATCGAATCAATTCAATCAGCTACTTACAGCTGTCGCTGGTGCTGAGCGTGTATTTGATATTATCGATGAAGATAGCGAAGAGTTAGATGAATTAGATGCCATTGAAATCGATGAACCTGAAGGAGATGTAGAGTTTCAAAATGTCGTTTTCTCATATGATGAAGACGAAGTGGTTTTAAATGATGTTTCATTTAAGGCGGATGCAGGCAGTACCGTTGCTTTTGTTGGTCATACAGGTGCTGGTAAAACAACGATTATTAATCTAATGTCACGCTTTTATAACTACGATGACGGTAAGATCTTATTAGATGACACTGATATTAAAGATATTAGACGTTCTAGCTTAAGAAAACATATGGGATTCGTGCTTCAAGACGCCTTTCTCTTTGAAGGCACCATTCGTGAAAACATTCGTTACGGCAAATTAGATGCCACAGACGATGAAGTTGTTGAAGCTGCAAAAATGGCTAATGCACATTCCTTTATTACGAAATTCCCTAACCAATACGACACAGTATTAGACCCTGACGGAAGTGGGATTAGCCAAGGGCAAAAGCAATTATTGACTATTGCACGCGTCATCTTATCTGATCCGAAAATTTTAATACTCGATGAAGCGACAAGTAGCATTGATACAGTTACTGAAATTAAAATCCAAGAAGCTTTACAACGTCTAATGGAAGGACGAACGAGTTTCGTTATTGCTCATAGACTTAATACGATTCAAAATGCAGATCAAATCATCATGTTAGAGCATGGTAAGATTATTGAGAAAGGATCGCATCACGAACTCGTGAAACATGGCGGTAAATATGCTGACCTATATCAGACACAGTTGAAGCAAAAGGCTTAGATTGTGTTTGGGAGTTATTTTGGCGCTCGTGTGGACTTTTTGGCGTTCACGATTTTTATTTGGCGCTCGCATGAATTTTTTTGGCGTTCATCAACTTTTATTGGCGCTCACAACCTTTTTATCAGCGTTCATCAACTTTTATCGGCGCTCGCAAAATTTTTATCAGCGTTCATCACATTTTATCGGCGCTCACAACCTTTTTATCGGCGTTCATGACAATTTATCAGCACTCGCATAAAACCCTCCATTCCAAGACAAAATAATCTCAAGGAGGGATTGTGATGGCAACAGAATTTGTCGCAGTTCGCCACAACGAAGATGGTGATCTTACTCATTTCAAAACGGCTGATGGTAACATTTTAGATTACGATGAAGCTTTAGCGCTTGTAGAACAAGGCGAAGTAGATGGTGTCACAATCGGAAAAGCACGAAATGGGCGTACAACCATTCGTGGTGTTGCAGATGGCGACCCGAACAACAATTTAGATCATCTCGAAACGTTTTAATACAAGAAGAGAGCCTTTAGGGGGGCAGCACCCTCTAAAGGCTCTATTTTTTATAGGTAAAAATCCTGTCCAGTCTGATCTTCTACCTTCATTCTTTCAAGCCACTCTGGTTTGAATAAGTCTTTCACTTCATTAATTGGGATACTCACTTCAGGGGTTCCAGCAACGCCTGCTAATACTTCATACTTATTAAACTTAAACACGATATTACCATCTTCAATGTACATATTTGTAAAATGATAATCCGTTTGCGATAACCAACGTTGTAATTCATCGTCTAAAATATAAGCACTATATTGCTCTGAGTCCTTCAACTTCTGCTCAATAATTGGAAATATAGTACTTTGAGCTTCATCTGGGTCGATAAATAACTCAGATCGGTTGATTAACTCACCTGCTTTTAAATCAACCATATAAACGCTCGCTTTCTGATTGACACTGGCTCCACCAGTAAACGTTTCTTCACTAAATATAACAGAATACAATTCTTCTCCAGCAGGTTCAATTTCAACTTTTAAACTTAAGTTACCTGGCGTGTCTGCATCTACACGACCTAATTGTTCGACCTCATGAAAAAATTGATTCATCACTTGTTCAACATAATCGCCGAAAAACTCATTTAATTCTTCAGAGTCAAACACTGGTGCTTGAACAAACAAAATATAATCTTCTGTTTCTCGGGAAACCGTTCGAATATTAATGTTTGGGTATCCTGACTCTTCAATTTCACCAGTATCATTAACCGTCTCTAATGCATGTAGTTTCGAACTTTCATCAAAATCAGGTGCAAAAAATATTAAACCGACTAAATAACTCACCAGAAGTGATACTAAAAAATACCGTAACGTCTTTTTTGAGCTCATGATCACATAACCCCTTGTTAAGCTTAGTACTATTATTTAGCCCTATAAAAGAACAGATTATTCATAAAAAAACACCGACAGTAAGCCGATGTTTTTCCATTCTAATCTTCTTCCTTTTTCCTTAACTCTTTATTTTTCTTCTCAAGCTTTCTAAAACGGCGGACTTCTTGTTTACTAATTGGAACTTGTTCGTTTCGTAACATTTTTATTATCGAGTAAAGCAAAATGAGTAAGATTACAGTAAAAGGAAGAGCTGATACGAGTGATGCTGTCTGTAATGCATCAAGACCGCCAGCTAATAATAGTACACCAGCAATGGCTGAAATGAGCACACCCCAAACTAATTTCAAAAACAATGGCGGTGACAAACTTCCTTTTGCAGCCATACTACCCAGTACATATGAAGCAGAATCGGCTGACGTAATTAAAAAGGTGAAGATCAATAACAACGAGACTACCGATAAAATAGTTGTTAATGGTAAAGTTTCATACAACTCAAACAGCGCCACTGCCACGTCGTTATCAACCGCTTCAGCAATCATCGTTCCTTCATTTAAATCGCTATAAATTGCTGCACCACCAAACGCTGCAATCCATACACAAGCAATCGCTGGTGGAACAATCATCACACCAATGACATATTCACGAATTGTACGGCCTCTTGACACACGAGCAACAAATGCTCCAACAAAAGGTGACCACGCAATCGCCCACGCCCAATAGAACACTGTCCAATCCCGGACCCACGTTCCTCCTTGGTATGGTGTTAACCTCAAGCTATAACCGATAAAATTTCTTAAGTAATCACCTATGCCGGCCACAAATGCATTTAGAATAAACGTCGTCGGACCAGCAATAAATATAAATAAAAACAGTATGATACATAAAGATAAGTTCACGTTACTTAAATATTTAATCCCTTTATCAAGACCTGTCGTTGAGGAGATCATGTATGCTACAAACATGACAACAATGATTAACATTTGAACCCATATAGCTGTCGGTAAAGGAGTTACAGTTGATAAACCGCTATTCGTTTGCATAACACCTAAACCTAAAGTCGTCGCAACACCCATGACTGTTGCAATGATTGCCAATGCGTCAATTGTCGTCTTTAAGGCCGGTCTTTCACCTGTCACTGGCTCCATCGCTTTAGAGATTAATCCATTATCATTACGGCGAAACTGCATAAATGCTACAACTAAACCAACTATGGCAAAGACTGACCATTGACTAACTCCCCAATGAAAGAAGGCATAACCCATCGCGACACGAGCCGCTTCTTCTGTTTGAGCTTCCACACCAGCAAAAGGCGTAGAAAAATAGTGTGACATCGGCTCAGCGACTCCCCAGAAAACTAGACCTACACCAAACCCAGCGGAAAATAACATCCCGATCCATGTAAAGAACGGATATTCAGGTCGTTCCCCATCATCACCGAGTCGAATTTTCCCATAGCGACTAATAGCTAATCCAATTAAATAAATGATAATCACAAATACGGCAACTAAATAAAACCAACCGAAATGATCCGTCGTAAATACAAATAATGTCCCCGCTACATCACCAAATCGCTCTGGCATAACAGCCCCGACAATTACTAGCAATGTCACAACCGTTGCTGATATATAGAAAACAGGATTCTTAAAGTATTCTGATTTCATTCACTAGCCCTCCAAAGCTCATAGCATTTGAAGTGACCGAAAATATTAAAGCACTTTGTCTAAAAACGATTGCGCTCTTTCTGTTTTAGGCTTTTCAAAGAAAGATTTCGGATCACTTTCTTCTACTATTTTGCCTTCGTCCATGAAAATAATACGGTCCGCAACTTCCTTAGCAAAACCCATCTCATGCGTTACTACAGCCATAGTCATCCCTGAGTAAGCTAAATCTTTAATTACATCAAGTACTTCTTTAACCATTTCTGGGTCTAAGGCAGAAGTGGGTTCGTCAAATAACATCAGATCCGGTTCCATGGCTAAGGCTCTGGCAATCGCCACACGCTGTTTTTGTCCACCTGATAAGCTATTTGGGTAAGCCTTCACCTTCTCGCTTAAACCAACTTTACTTAATAATTGCTCTGCCTTACGGTTAGCTTCGGCTTTACTTTCCCCTTTTACAGTCATAGGTGCATAAGTTAAATTGTCCAACACATTCATGTGCGGAAATAAATGAAAGTGTTGAAACACCATGCCAATTTGTTGGCGTATGTTTAAAATATTAACGTGAGGGTTTGTTAGATCTTCTCCGTTAACAAACACTTGACCTGAAGTTGGTTGTTCTAATAAATTCAGACAACGAAGAAATGTTGACTTACCAGAACCAGAAGGACCAATAATTGTGACAACTTCACCACGTTCAATACTAGTATTAATGTCTTGTAAAACTTCTGTATCGCCAAAACTTTTGTGCAATTTTTCTACATTAATCACTTGCTCTCATCCTCCGTTCAACATACTTACCTATTAACGTTAAGATCATTACCATAGCGTAATATAGTAACCCAACGAAAATAAGTGGTTCAAAGCTTCGGTAAATGTCAGATGACACCACTTGAGCACGACGCATTAAATCTAAATAACTAATAACAGAGACTAGTGCCGACTCCTTCGTTAACGTAATAAACTCATTCATTAACGCAGGTAATATATTTTTCATAGCTTGTGGTAAAATTATTTTGATCATCATCGGTCGATAAGGTATACCTAATGCTTCTGCCGCTTCACGTTGCCCTTTATCAACCGCTTGAATACCAGCACGAATAATTTCAGACACATATGCCGAAGAATTCAAACCGAACGTTAATATAGCTGATAAAAACGGCGATATATCATACCCTGTAAGCTGAGGAACTGCATAATAAATTAATAATAACTGCAAAATTAAAGGTGTCCCTCTAAAAATCGATGTATAGAAATCAGCTAACCATTTCAATAATGTAAATCGACTAATTTTCACTAAAGCAATTAAAGAACCTAATATAAAACCAAAAATAATCGCTAATATGACAAACTGTAACGTGACCCATACTCCTTCTAACATAAAAGGAATATAAGGCACGATTTGGCTAAAATCCAAATTCATGCCTTATTCACTCCAATCCCCTTAAAAATTATTGTTCATCTAACTCCCATTTCTCTTCAAGTTCAGCAATCGTACCATCTTCTAAAAATTGTTCGATAACAGCACTAATGTCTTCTTGAAGCTCACTATCTTTAGGAAAAGCAATTGCCATTCCAGGAGAAGCTTCAGATGGATCTTCAAACCCTGCTAAGTCTTGTTCTTCAATGTATCCTTCAGCAACTGTCGTATCCATATAACCGACATCTATACGGTTTGTTAATAAGTCTTGAATAATATTCGTTGCTTCATCGACTGCATGAATTTCAAAATCATAATCTTCTTGTAGGGCTTGTGCACCTTCTTCTTGAATAGTTCCTAATTGAACACCCACTGTCTTACCTTCAATATCTTCTATACTTGTAATGCTTGAATCTTGCTGTGTAATAAACATTTCACCTGAGTGATGATAAGCTGGTGAAAAGTCAACATTCTCTTGTCTTTCTTCCGTAGCTGACATTCCCGCTAATACCATGTCAACACGATTAGATTGCAACGCTCCAATTAAGCCGTCAAAGTTCATATCCGAAACCTCTAATTCATAACCTAGCTCATCAGCAATCTTATGAGCTAAGTCAATATCGAAACCAACAAACTCACCATCTTCATCAATCGATTCAAAAGGCGGAAAATCTGCTGAAGTTCCCATTTCTAAAACCTGTTTTTCCTCAGAACTAGATTCTTCTCCACCAGCTTCTGTAGCACCCGTTCCGCATGCTGCCAATACAAGCATAAAGATTCCAACTAAAAAGATAATTCCCCAATTTTTGTTTTGCATTTTAACTCTCTCCTCTTTGTATATTTATGCGATTATATGTATATTAACACACGATAAGTCTTGTTTAAATAGTTTTTCTGCATAATTATTAATTTGTAATTTTCTAAATAGTGTAAGTGCTTACACTTTACATAAAAAAAGAAGCTGAAGAGAGTGTCTCTCATCAGCTTCTTCTATATATTATAGGGGGGGGAAGTTCTTACATGTCACCGTTGTCCATGTCGCCATCATCATCAGCTGGATCTTCTACTGGATCCTCTTCTGGCATTGGATCTTCTTCCATGTCACCACCACAAGCTGCTAATACTAAAGTAGAAATCATTAGAAAACTCATTAACCATTTTTTCATTTTTAAAACACTCCTTCTTAATTAATGTATCTTGAATTGTACTAGTGTTATACCTCGTATTCAATCGACATAAACCAACATTACAACATTGTAAGGTTTGATAAATTGTTGCAATTTTTTTAACCTAATTGTTACCTTTAGTAGTAATTTGAACCTAAAACGGACGATTTATACGAGTAAATATTTAAACTTATCATGATACTAAAATTAGAAATTATTCACTTTTACAGTTAATTAACTTTCAAAGGAGTATTCACTTAATTGCAAAATAGTTCAAATGCTCGTTTTTTACACTTCGATTTTCACATCGTAATGCTCCAGCCATGTGTTAATTTGCCATAAGTGTGCTAGTAGCTGCGGTCCTGTCATCAATTGACCATACCAAGGTTCTCTAAACTCTTCTCCTTGTGAACGAACTAACTGATCCACTTTATTTTTATCCAGTAATTCAAATAGTGGCGCGTCTTGTTTACTCAAAACCTCTTCCATCATGGATACGACTAAGGAAGTGTATTTCGGTTGGAATGTCTTAGGATAAGGGCTTTTCTTTCGGTATAGCACTTCTTCTGGTAACAATCCTTCTAACGCCTTTCGTAATAAACCTTTCTCATGTCCACCAGCTTGCTTCATCTCCCAAGGTGTATTCCATACATAATCGACTAAATGATGGTCAGCAAAAGGAACTCTCACTTCCAGTGTCGCTCCCATACTCATACGGTCTTTACGATCAAGCAACTGCGTCATAAACCATTGCATATTCACATAAAACATTTCACGCCGCTTTCTCTCTTTTTGACTTTCCCCTGTAAGCAATGGTGTTTCACGAACTGTTTGCTTATACCGTTCCATTGCATACTCTTGTATATTAAGTCGACTTTTCCATTTTGAATTTAACAAATCTTCTCGTAGCTGAAGGGATCTAATCCACGGAAAGCCATCTCCATCTTGTTTAAAATCATCTTGAAACCATGGATAACCACCAAAAATTTCATCAGCACACTCTCCTGATAAACTAACGGTTGTTTCTTGTTTTACTTGCTTACAAAACCATAGCAATGACGAATCAACATCAGCCATACCTGGTTGATCCCTTAGTAGTACCGCTTCTTTTAGAAAACCTGCTAAATCTTCTTCACTAATAAACAAGTCACGATGATCTGTGTTGAACTGATCAACAATTAACGATTTAAAATCTGCATCTGAGTTCGGTTGAAATTTACTTTTTTCAAAATATTGATCATTTCCTTTATAATCGACCGAAAATGTCGGTAAAACGCCTTTACCCTTTTCTTTATAATAGTTAGCTGCAATTGCTGTAATAGCACTAGAATCAATGCCACCTGATAGAAAGGTCGATAGAGGTACATCAGAAACTAATTGCCTTTCAACTGCATCTTTAAATAAGAAACGCACCTTTTCAACCGTCTCGTCAAAACTGTCAGTATGTTCTTCACTTTTCAAATTCCAATACCGCCAAATCTTTACACCTGTCGTCGAGCATGATAAAGCATGCCCGGCCCTTAACTCGTTGATCTGTTTAAACAAACCATGACCAGGTGTTCGTGAAGGTCCAAGCCCCAACACCTCTGAAAGACCTTCACGATCTACTACAGGCTCTATGTTTGGATGTTTGAGTAAAGCCTTTATTTCAGAAGCAAAGTACAATTGTCCGTTCACTTCACTATAAAACATTGGTTTTACACCAAGTCGATCACGTGCAATTAAAAGTTCTTCTTGCTGATCATCCCAAATGGCAAAAGCAAAAATTCCGTTTAACCGATCTAGACATTCCTTTCCCCACTTCACATAAGACATGACTAACACTTCTGTATCACATGTCGTGTTGAACGTGAAGCCATCTTTAACTAATTCTTTCCGTAAATCTTCTGTGTTGTACAACTCACCGTTATAAGCAATGGTGTAAGAATGGCCTCCATTTTTAACCGTCATTGGCTGCTTACCCTTTTCAGGATCAATAACCGCTAGCCTTTGATGACCTAAGGCTACATGATTATTTATGAAAAAACCTTGGTCATCTGTTCCACGATGCACTAATGTTTCTGTCATCTCCTTCAGTAATGGCAGTTGTCCCTCATTTGTTTGATTCCAATTTAACCAACCTGTTAGTCCACACATGATGAATCGTCCCCTCATATTTTTACTATGTAGTCATCATATGTCGGTTAAGCCCAAGTGTTTCATTACGTTGTCAAAAATAGTTAGACTGAACCGTTTATTTATTGGTATGATAAAAAATATAACTGACGAAAAGTAGGTTGTTTTATGGAGAACCGAACTAAAAAAGCACAGTTTGCCTCGATTGTAGGGATTGTGGCCAACTTAATATTAGCAGTAGTTAAAGGGATCGCAGGTGTAATTGGTAACAGTAAAGCGCTAATTGCCGATGCCTTTCACTCAGCCTCTGATGTCGTCAGTTCCATTGCGGTACTTGTCGGTATTCGAGCAGCTCAAAAACCACCAGACCCAGAACATCCATATGGCCATGGTAAAGCTGAAAATATCGCAACCCTGATTGTCTCAATCTTACTCGTAGTAGTTGGGGTTGAGATTTTACTTGATTCTATATCTACTTTGTTCTCTGATGAACAATCCGAAACAGGCATGATTGCTTTATATGCGATTATTTTATCGTTAATCGTTAAAGAAGCACTTTTTCAATACAAAAAGCGACTCGGTGATAAAATTAATAGTCCAGCGATTATAGCAGATGCATGGCATCACCGTTCTGATGCTATATCATCATTAATTGCTTTAGTTGGTATAGGCGCAGCCATGCTCGGAAGCCACTATGACCTACCATTTTTGCAGTACTTTGACCCAGTAGCAGGTGCATTTATCGCACTACTCGTCATGTGGATGGGCTTTAAAATTGGACGCGATGCGGTAAGTGTTACGTTAGAAACTGTATTAGATGAAGGACGAACTAAGAAATTCGAAATGACAACGATGAAGGTTGATGGGGTTGAGCGATTAGACTTGTTAAACGCAAGAACTCACGGTTCATACGTCATTATCGATGTTAAAATCAGTGTTGACCCAAACATTACAGTCGATGAAGGTCACAGTATAGCTGCACGCGTAAAAGAAAAGTTAATGGAAGACCACCACGAAGTGCAAGATGTATATGTACACGTTAATCCTTATCATTAACGAGCGCTGATAAAATTGCTCGAGTGCTGATAAATTTTCATGAACGCTGATAAGTTTTGCTGAACGCTGATAAACCCCTCACGAGCGCCGATAAATTTTGCTGAGCGCTGATAAACCTGACACGAGCGCTGATAAATTTGTTCAAGTACCAAATAAATTGAACACATAATCAAACTGCTCAAAGCCTATATAGCTTTGAGCAGTTTTTTCATCCTATTATTATGATTTACTCATCTCTTGCTTTCTTAATTCTACGCGTCGAATTTTTCCTGACGTTGTCTTCGGTAACTCTTTAACAAATTCAATTTCCCGTGGATATTTATACGGCGCTGTTAATTCTTTTACATGGTCTTGCAATTCTTTTACGAAACCATCTCGCTTTTCATCAACATTTTCTTTTAACACGATGAAAGCTTTAACGACCGCACCACGTACTTCATCTGGGCTTGCTACAACGGCACATTCTTGAACATCAGAGTGTTTGACTAAAGCATCCTCTACTTCGAAAGGCCCTATTGTGTAACCCGAACTAATGATAATATCATCACTTCGACCTTCGAACCAGAAGTACCCGTCACCATCTTTACTTGCCTGATCACCTGTTAAGTAATATTCACCGCGGTAAGTTGCACTCGTCTTTTCAGGGTCTTTGTAATACTCTTTAAACAGAGCTGGTGTCGACTGGTGTACGGCAATGTCTCCTACTTCACCTTCACCTACAGGTTGACCATCTTCGTTAATAATCTCCACCCGATTACCTGGTGTTGGTTTACCCATCGATCCAGGGCGTACTTCCATACCTTTAATAATACCGACTAATAATGTATTTTCTGTTTGGCCATACCCATCTCTTACAGTTAGGTTAAAATACTTCTCAAATGTATCAATAACTTCTCTATTTAATGGCTCACCAGCTGAAACGGCACTGTGCATTTGATCTAAGTCATACTCGTCTAACCCTTCAACTTTCGCCATTAGACGATACTCAGTAGGTGTACAACATAAAACATTCACACCATAAGTTTGCATCAACTTTAAATATTTCGTCGGAGAAAACTTACCTTGATAAACAAAACCAGTAGCTCCTGAACCTAACACTGATAAAAATGGGCTCCATAACCATTTCGCCCAACCCGGACCAGCTGTTGCCCAAACTAAATCTTTTTCATTGATCCCTAGCCAATTTGAAGCTGCTGTTTTTAAATGGGCAAAGCCCCAACCATGTGTATGTACAACCCCTTTAGGATTACCAGTAGTACCAGACGTATAAGATAAAAACGCCATATCATCACGTTTCGTATTGGCTGTTTTGAATTCTGTTGGTGCATGCTCAACTAACTCATCTAAATGAGCCCAACCGTCTTTCGCTTCGCCTAACACGAACTTTTTAAGCTCTGAAACTTTATTTACTTGCTCAAATTCATTAATATACGGATGATGTGTAACAACTGCTTTCACATCACCGTGTTGAATACGATACTCTAAGTCTTTAGCACGTAACATTTCTGAACTTGGAATAACGACTAGCCCTGCCTTAAGTAATGCTACATAAACTTCATATGCTTGTATTAATCTTGGAATCACAACTAAAACTTTGTCGCCCTTTTCAAGTCCTTGGCTAACGAAAACATTAGCTAACTGATTAGCTCGACTAAACAATTGCTCATAGGTCACTTGGTCTGTGTTACCATCTTCATCTTCCCATACAATTGCTTTTCGATCAGGGTCTGTTAAAAACTGTTCAAACTCGCTTACAATATTATAGTTTTCTGGTGCAATGAGTTCTTCTCTTTTCAAAATTTACCCCTCCTAATTGTTACGCTTATATGTGATTATATTAAAAATTCAAATTTTTTCAAACCTGCTTTTTTACTATTTAACTTGAAATCCTTATCTCCACACTAAACTTTTGCTAATATAGAGTTAATAGAAAGGAGAGATTTTACCATGAAAAAAGTTTATTCAACAGATCAAGCACCTGCTGCAATTGGACCCTATTCACAAGCTGTAGAAGTGGACAACACGCTGTATGTCTCTGGCCAAATTCCACTTAACCCAGCAACGATGGAAGTTGTCGGTGACAGTATTGAAGAACAGACTCATCAAGTGATGAAAAATGTTGGTGCGATTCTAAAAGAAGCAGGCCTCAATTATTCCAACCTAGTGAAAACAACGATTCTTTTAGATTCAATGGACGATTTTGCAACAGTGAATGATATCTATGCAAGTTACTTAGAAGAACCTTACCCAACTCGCGCAGCATTCGAAGTCAGCCGTTTACCGAAAGATGTTAAAGTTGAAATTGAAGGAATCGCAAAGCGCGCATAGAAAAAGCGTAACCAATGTTGGTTACGCTTTTTTTCTCCCCGTATATACAAGGCTGGTATTTTTATAACCTTATAGATGATGAGATTAACAACTTACCAGAACTGATACCCTGGTGATCCTGGTGGTGCATCTTGAATTAAGTCAATAACAGGAATTGTATAAGCGATTAGGATTAGCAATATAGCAATCGCAATCCATACTTTCCAATTCTCCAATAACTTTGGTAACTTGTGCGTTTCTTCAAACTCTTCCCCTATTGGAAATTCTTCGCTTCCCTTAGGTGCAAAAAATGCTAGATTAATCATTAATCCAATGAATAGGAAAATCGAGAATAATAGTAAAGTTCCACCGACAGACATGGCTACTTCATAACTTCCCCATGACGCTGCTGCTTCATGTCCGTTGTAACTTGTAATTTGTGTTCTTCTCGGATTGCCTGATAGACCTGAAAAATGCATGGCAGCTGACATAATAAACATACCAACAGTCCATAGAACGATCTGATATTTTCCGAGATTGTTAATATGCTTTGTCAATACCCGACCTTTTAAATGCGGAATTAACCAGTAACTAATACCGAAAAACGTTAGAATAACCGTTGCACCGATCGTAATATGAAAATGCCCTGTTACCCAAATCGTATTATGAACAACCTGGTTCATTTGGTGACTAGCATTAATAATGCCGCCTGCTCCAGCAGGAATGAAAAAGGCCATTCCGATAAACGGTGCTATAAATCTTACATCACTCCAAGGTAACTTCTTAAACCAACCTAATAACCCTGTCGCTCCTTTTTCCCTACCGGCAATTTCAAATGAAGCGAACATCGCAAATGCTGTCATAAGTGAAGGAATGATCACAGCAAAAGTTAAAACGACTTGAACATACTTCCACACTTCACTAATCCCTGGCTCGAGTAATTGGTGGTGGAACCCAACCGGAATAGAAAATAGAATAAATAGTAGAAATGCTAACCTTGCTAATGAATCACTAAATATTTTTCCACCTATAATTTTCGGGACAGTCACATACCATGCCATATAAGCAGGTAGTAACCAAAAGTATACTAACGGGTGTCCAAAAAACCAGAATAGCGTACGACTTAAAGCTACATTAATCGTCTCTGTCCAACCGAATGACCACGGTATAAACTGCAATGTCACCGCTGTCACAACTCCAATTGTCGCGATCAACCAAAGTGCCAATGTCGCAACTGCCATAAAAGTAAATAACGGACTCTTTTCACCCTTATGTTCTTTTCGCCAGCTTCGGTATTGAGAAATAATAGCATAAGCTGCAAAATAGGTTCCGACAATAATAAACGCTAAACCTATATAGAAAAACGGTGAGGCTTGTAAAGGCGCATAAAACGTATACAACACTGTTGCTTTATTCATTAAAATTAGCGTAATCGCCATAATCGTGCCGGTCAACATCAATACGAACCCTACCCATGCAGCCTTTCGACGGTGGCTTGCAAATTCACCAGTTGTTTTAACAACCCCTGCATACATAAAACCAAAAATGAAAAATGTCGTAAAAACAAGCGCCAACAAAACGCCGTGAGCGGTTAATACTTGGTAGTAGTTCAATTCAACAGGTAATGTCAGCTGTTCACTTCTAACTAACGTTTGAAGTAAACCGAAAAATCCACCTATTAATAAAGCCGCAAAAGCTGTATAAAAGTGATACATACTTAAACGTGCATCTAATGCGTTAACCATTTCAGTACACCTCCAATTCAGCGCTCATAAAATGATGACCAGTGCCACAATACTCGTTACATAAAATTAAATAATTGCCCTTTTCTTCAAATGTATAAGTCATCGAATTCACATGCCCAGGTGTGGCCATCATATTAACTGTCGTACCAGCAATTTCAAATCCGTGCACGACATCGATTGTTGTAATTTGAAAATGTACGGTCGAACCTTCTGGAATTCTTACTTCATGAGGTGTAAAACCGTAAGACTCTAAGATCATGACAAGTTCATATTCATTCTCGCCTACTTTGTGTAATCCAGGATCATCAAACGGCTCTGTTTCATGTACTTTCTCTGGGTTCAATTTCGTTAAATCACTTGGTGCTCCATGGTGACCATCAGAAGCAAAAGCTTGAATTCCGACAGTCGTTAAAAATGCCACCAATGTTACAAACCCTATTGCTAACCAAACTTTCTCTAGCTTATGAATATGCATGTTGCATCTTCCTTTCAATATGTTTTAGTACTACATAAACCCAAAAAAGATTGATACCCAAGCCATGACAATAAATAAGCCAACTAATAATACAGAAACAAATGTACCAAACAACTTAGGTTCCTTACTGTGATTGCTCATCATGAAGCCTCCTTATTGACCTTTTCTACTTTCATCTTACGTGTAATCGTTTTCAAACTTTGTGATTTAAATCACAAAATCCGTGTTAATGATTGACGATATTGTGAATGTTTTCACAAACTGAACGAAATAAAAGCCACGCGTTTTACTGCGTGGCCATTAGTTGAAATAATTAACGATTATACTTATAACAATAATTAATACAATCAAAACAAGCATACAACCAGGGTTCCCGATCAAGCCTCGATGGAACAAATCATTGCTTTCTTCACTTTGGTCATTTGTTCTTTCTCTCACTGGTTTCTCCCCTTTCATAACAATACCGGCGCACAAACGAACATTTATTACAAATTATGTATTTTATACATTGTATCAGAAACGCTTTTCTTGTAAAAACCATAATATACCACTTAATAAATAAACACCTCCGACAACAGATACTCTGCTATCGGAGGTGTTAGCTCTTAAAACTATGTCGTTTGATAACTTTTCAAATCATCCATGTTGTAAACGATGATTTCATTACGATTATAAGAAATCAACTCTTCTTTTCGTAGTTTATTAAATGTCCGATTAACTGATTCTCGGGTAACGCCGATCATATTCGCTAAGTCACTGTTTGTAATCGGAATATGAACATAAATGGAATCATCCTGACGGTGTTTTCCCATTTCCTCAGTAATTCGAATAAGCGTTGTTACTGTACGTTCAAAAACTGTTTGGGTACTCATTTGCTGGATACGGTCTTGAAGTTCTAATATTTTCTTACCCATTACTCGCATAACTTTGATTGATATTTGAGGCTTTTGAAGTAATAGGTTTTCAAAAGCTTCAATTGGAACGGCGATCACATTAACATCTGTTAACGTAATAGCCGTTGCAGGATATGGTGTTTGGTCAAAAAAGCCGACATGAGGGAACATTTCATCTGAATGAATTAAGTTAATAACTTGTTCTTTACCATCAACACTCACTTTATAAACTTTTATCAACCCATGGATGACAAAGTATACAGATTCCCTTCTTGCACCTTCTCGAAAAATGATATCACCTTTTTTAAATTTGCGGTGGTGTGCAATTTTTCCTACTTCTTCTAATTCTTCAGGCGATAAATCTTGAAAAATCGGAAACTGTTTAAAGAAATTGACTGAACAAGCCATTGCAGAACGCCCCTTTAAGTCTTTATGCCTACCACTATTATAAAGGATGATTAGTTGTTCTAGGTGACAGTAATGTTAACATTTTATCAACTTTTCTTTAAACGTTTTAAGAACCTTAACCAATCTCCCCTACTAGGCAAACGCCAATCATAAATGACCGACAGCATTCGTAGCGTAATAATCAATACTAATAAAACCATTAACTCCCACATCACTTCAGCAATGCCAAGTCCAATCACAAGAGCACCTAACACGGCCCACATCGCATAAATTTCCTTATGTAACACAAGTGGCTTTCTTCCAGCTAACAAGTCACGTACCATACCACCACCAGCACCAGTTAAGACACTTCCGACAATGACTGCTGGGAGTGGATAACCCGCCGCTACTGCGAACAGTGCACCTTGAATTGCGAAAGCCGACAACCCGATCGAATCAAAGAAAGCACCCCACTTCTCCCAACCAGTAAAGAACCAGTGAAATGGTATAAAAAAGATTAATGTTAATGTTATAAAAGCTATAAAAAACAACATGCTTTGTTCCCATACTTCAGAAACGGGCAAACCTAAAACAACATGACGTATTAAACCGCCACCAAAAGCTGTTGTGAAACCTAATAAATAAACACCAAACAAATCATATTTTTCTTCCAAAGCAACAATCGCCCCACTAATTCCAAAGGCCATCGTTCCAATTACGTTTAAAATTTCCCACGTCATGTTGTCACCTCATCTCTACACACTTCATTATTTTAACAATACCACATCTAAACGATTTTCTCCTCCAAAAAAAGAATCACAATTTAATGTGATTCTTACAGTAGTGACAGATGTCTTAAGGCATTGCTTGTTGTTGTGCCTTAGCAGTAGCCAAATGCATCGACTCATGTGCACATAAAAACAGAAAAGCCTCTTTTAGTGATTGAATATGATACAACTCAAAGCCTAAAGGTTCATCAAGTTTTCCTGAAGCTATTTGTTGCATTTTTTGATTATGTATTTCAAGCTGACTGATTAATTCTTCCTTTCTAGGAATTTCATCAGACCAATTTTGAGGTGATGTACCTTTCATAAATAACTCCTTATAATGTTCTGGCAATTGACTGCTCTCACCTAGTGAACTTGTAATAACACGATCCCATACCGCCATTACATGACCTATATTCCATCGCGGGTTGTTATTAAAACCTTCTGGAATTGTATCCAACTCTTTCTCGGTCATACTTTCTGTCAATTGAATGATCCCTTTTCGCCAAAAATTTGCATTTTCAAATACAGCCTTTTCGTTCATAAATCATCCCCCTTTTAAAGACATCATAACAAACAAATCAATTTCAAGGAAATTAGTTACTACATAACTGTATTTCGCCTTCGAAAGGTGCTTCGATTCTGGTTTCCTCTGTGCAAAGGACAACAAACTTAAGTATAGCTTTTTAAACAAAACGAACACCTCGTACCCTACGAGGTGCTCACCCTTTAATTAGTCTAATATTCGATTGTTCTCATCAACATTAGTAATACGACTTTCATCTTTGTTTTCATACTCAGAAACATAACCGTCTCCGCTACAGACGGTGCATGTGTAGCGCCATTCTTCATCGTCCATTAATAACCTGGCGCCTTCGCATGCTTTGCAACGAAATTGTTGTGAACCCATTTAGACACCACTTTCTTGTTGTTTGTTTTTAACCCAATTAATAATGCCACCTGCTAGTATTATGTCCAAATGACGGTCTGTTAAACTATGCTTCACTTTAACTTTTTCAGCCTTACCTCGTATACCTACTTCAAATTCATTCGACTCTTGGATCTTGTCACGAACGTTTTCAAATTCTAACACCGCACCTTGCTCAATTTTGTCGTATTCTGATTCATCTACGAACGTTAAAGGTAGTATGCCGAAGTTAATTAAGTTTTGTAAATGAATGCGAGCAAAGTCTTTCACAATGACAGCTTTTAAGCCAAGATAGCGTGGGGCTAATGCTGCGTGTTCACGACTCGATCCTTGACCGTAGTTATATCCACCGACAACAGCATGACCTCCATCGTCTCGAATCTCCATCGCACGCTCGTAGTAATTATCATCAACAATTTCAAAAGTAAATGTACTAATCTTCGGTAAGTTACTGCGATAAGGTAAGACGCGCGAACCACCGGCTAAAATTTCATCAGTCGAAATATTATCTCCCATCTTCAATAAGACAGGAACTTCAAAGTTGTCTTGAAGTGGTGCCATGTTCGGAATTGAACTAATATTAGGTCCTTTCTCTAACTCGACAGTTAAACCATCAGCTGATGTTAATGGCTCTTCTAACATGCCTTTTTCTTTTTCAAAGTCAACTTTCGTCGGCTCTTTTACTTTAGGGTAATCCATATCTAACGTTCTTGGATCGGTAATCTCACCTGTTAACGCTGAAGCTGCAGCGGTTTCAGGACTACATAAAAATACACTATCCTCATTTGTGCCTGAACGGCCAGGGAAGTTACGAGGCGTTGTTCTTAAACTATTGCGACCAGATGCAGGTGCCTGCCCCATTCCGATACAACCGTTACAACCAGCTTGGTGGAGTCTTCCACCAGCTGATAAAAGACTTGCAATATGTCCATCATCAACTAACTGCGTTAAGATTTGACGAGATGATGGGTTAATATCTAGAGAAAGGCCTTGTGCTACATGTTTGCCTTTAACAACCTCTGCAACAATCGCAAAGTCACGATAACCCGGATTAGCTGATGAACCAATGTATGATTGATAAATCGGTTCGCCTGCCACTTCACTAACTGGAACGACATTACCTGGGCTTGATGGCTTCGCGATTAATGGCTCAAGACTCGATAAGTCGATTTCTTCATGAAGGTCATAGCTCGCGCCACGGTCTGCTGTCACTTCTACCCAATCTTCTTCTCTTCCTTGTACTTTTAAGAAATTCTTAATTTCTTTATCCGACGGGAACACGGTTGCCGTTGCACCAAGCTCTGCTCCCATGTTGGCAATGACATGGCGGTCCATAGCTGATAATTCTTTAACACCAGGGCCGTAATACTCAATGACCTTCCCAACTCCACCTTTAACATCATGACGGCGTAACATTTCTAAGATCACATCTTTGGCACTAACCCAATCAGGAAGCTTTCCTGTTAGCTTAACGCCCCAAACTTGTGGCATTTTAATGTAATAAGGCTCTCCTGCAATAGCTAAGGCAACATCAATACCACCAGCCCCCATAGCAAGCATCCCCATACAACCGTTAGCACACGTATGGCTATCTGAACCGAGTAGCGTCTTACCTGGTACAGCTAACTTCTGCATATGAACTGGATGACTAACCCCATTACCAGGACGGCTATAATAAAGGCCGAATCGGTTAGCCGCACTACGTAAAAACATATGGTCATCAGCATTTCGGTAGTCATCTTGGATTAAGTTGTGGTCAACATACTGAGCTGATGCTTCTGTTTTCGCCTGATCAACACCCATAGCTTCAAGCTCTAACATGACCATCGTACCTGTTGCATCTTGTGTTAACGTTTGATCAATTTTTAACCCAATCTCTTCACCAGGCTTCATTTGTCCTGAGACAAGATGCTCTTGAATCAACTTCTGTGTCACATTCATTTTCACGTGAACATACCCCTTTCTACTATTTCCGCTCATTAAATAAGTATCTTTACTGTTAAAATTACCCACACCACTACTTTATTAAACGCGACTGTTCGATATACACGCCATTAATATAATGCTCAATTCTTCAGCATTTTACACAGCTAAATAGGACATAAGTCGTTTTTTGTTCGATTCACTTTACGAACATATGTTCTTATTTTATAATGTAGACAGCCTTATACCGAAGGAAAATTTTGGAGGTGTTGCTTTTAGTGGAAACGTACGGATTTTTGTTAGTCATGCTAGGGTTCGGTTCATTTATCGTGGCGCTTCTTTCTCTAATCATCCAAATCATTAACGCCATCATTAAAAAGAAGTAGCTCCTTAGTGACACTCAAAGGAGCTACTCGTTTTAATAAGAGGTATAATGCTGGTTTAAAACAAATGATATAATTTTACATAAAGCATATTATAATTGAATAAAAATAATAGACATCTTTAAAGAATGGGAGTTATTCGATGAAACGTGTAGCAATATTCTGTGGTTCGCGCGAAGGTCGCGATCCAATTTACATGGAAAAAGCTAAACAGTTAGGCGAAGTCTTAGCACAACACAACATTGAGCTCGTTTACGGCGGTGCGGTAGTCGGTTGCATGGGTGCTGTTGCTGAAGGTGTGTTAGAAAACGATGGGAAGGCGATTGGTGTAATCCCTGAAAACTAAAAACGATCGAAATCGCTCACGATGCACTCACTGAATTACATGTCGTTGAAACGATGCACGACAGAAAAGCCATGATGGCACGTCTTGCTGATGCTTTTATCGCATTGCCTGGTGGTGCTGGCACATTGGAAGAATGGTTTGAAGTCGTAACATGGGCCCAGATTGGATATCACGAAAAACCTTGTGCACTTCTCAATATTAATGATTACTATACACCCTTACTCGAACTATTCGATCATATGATTGAACAAGGGTTTGTTGACCAGTTACATAAAGAGTTAATTATTATGGAATCTGATCCACATGAATTAATTAACCATATCAAAGAGCTATAACACATAGCTCTTTTTTTATTGGTTCCAAATACGTTTAACTTCACGTCGAGTTAAGTTAATTTCATAAATATCAGGATTTGTGAGTTCCTTCCACCCTTTAAACCCAAATGTTGGATCAAAATGATTTAAAATCAATGAAATTAATCCACCATGCGAAACAACAATTGTCGCTTTATTTTGGCTTAATTTAATATCAGTCAAAACTTTAAGCGCTCGCTCAGCCGCTTCTCTACTTGATTCACCACCTGTAAGTTTCAAATCAAAATCTTGATACGTTTGTTCTAAGCGGTCCATCCAGTCAGACAGATTCTCACTACTTAACTTTCTTTCCTTTAAGTCTTCAGCTACAAATAAATCAAGTTGATGTTCTTGTGCTGTTGGCATAATGGATTGAATCGCCCGTTCATATGGGCTCGTTATAATCTGATCAACTCGCTGGTTACTAAAAAAATCGCGTAAACGATCAGCCTGTTTCTCACCTTGTTCTGTTAGCTGACTACTTGCTTCTTGTCCTTCTGCCTTACAATGCCTAACTATATAAACTTTCTGATCAACCATATAACACTCTCCTAATGACTCTATTAAACTACTTATATATGAAATAAAACTTTCAGTCAACTAAATTATAATTAATGGTTGCTAATTTACTATAAAAAATGATATATTAGTTTTTAAATACTCGTCACTTTATCAAGTAAAAGCGTTTAAGTGGACAAGCACAAAAGTGATAAAAGGAGTGCTAATATGCAAACAGTTGAAACGAAATCCGTACCTAAACATTTAAGGAAATACACAGCCGAACAACATTATGAACATTACACTGCTATTAATCATGCCGTATGGCGTTATGTCATGCGCCAAAACCATAATCTATTAAAAGATACAGCCCACGAAGCCTATACCGATGGCTTAAAAGCATCTTCCATTTCAATAGACAAAATTCCAAACGTTGATGAAATGAATGAAAGCCTTGCACCATCTGGTTGGGGAGCTGCAACAATCGATGGATTCATCCCTGGGGTTGCCTTTTTTGAATTCCAAGCACAAGGCATACTACCAGTCGTAAATGAAATTCGTAAGTTAGAAAACATACTATACACGCCAGCTCCAGACATTATTCACGAAGCTGCTGGTCACGCACCAATTTTAGCTGATCCTGAGTACTCAGCTTTCGTTAAGCGATTTGGTGAAATTGGTATGAAGGCAATTGCGACAAAAGAAGAACATGACCATTTTGAAGCTGTTAGAAACTACTCGAACCTATTAGAAAAAGGTAATGCTACTGAGGAAGAAATCAACCAAGCGAAGCAAGAAGTCGATGAATGCGAAGCAAAGATCACTGAGCTTTCAGAAGCACAAATCGTCGGTCGTTTTTACTGGTGGACAGTGGAGTTTGGCCTAGTCGGTGACCTTGACGACCCTAAAATTTACGGGGCTGGCTTACTATCTTCTGTTGGCGAAGGTTCCAATGCCTTAAGTGATGAAGTTGAGAAAATGCCATTTGATATGGATGCCGTCATTAACACAGGTTTTGATATTACTAAGCCTCAGCCTCATTTATTCGTATGTAAAGACTTCAAGCAACTACTCAATGCAGCTGAAGAATTTGCGAAAACGATGTCGTTTATGAAAGGAGGGACAGAAAGTTTAGAGAAAGCCGTTCGTTCTGCCAATACCGCTACAGCTGTATTTAGCTCAGGTCTTCAAGTGACAGGTGTTTTCACTGAGTTATTAAAGGATGATCAAGGAGAAGCAATCTACTTAAAAACAAATGGTGAGACAGCCTTAGCTGCAAGTGACCAACAGTTAGAAAACCACGGGACAGACGTCCACGCTGACGGTTTCGGTGCACCAATTGGTCAAATTACTGGACTTGAAAAACCACTTGAAGACTTAAGCGATGATGAGCTTAAAAATATCGGAGTTCAGATTGGAAATGACACTGAACTAAACTTTGAAAACGGTATTCAAGTTAACGGTAAAGTTACTGACCTTGTTCGCCATCATGAAAAGTTAGTATTAATTTCATTAGAAGATTGCACTGTCACTAAAGGGGATCAAGCCCTTTTCAAACCTGAATGGGGTACGTTTGATTTAGCTGTCGGAACTGAAATCACCTCTGTCTACGCTGGTGCGGCTGACGGTGAAAATTACTACAATGTCGATGAAGCTCAAAAAACGCCAATTCCAGAAAAGACACAAGTAAAACTAAACGAACTTTATGCACGTTTAAGATCCATTCGAGACAATGGTTCTAACAATTTAGTTGCTGACTTACAGCCGATTCATGAACAACTAAAAGAAGACCATCCTAAAGATTGGCTTCTTCGTCTAGAAATGGTGGAGCTATTAAGCGAACTTGCTGATACAGATTTAAAACAAACATTACTAGATGAATTAAATAAATTAAAGAGAGAGAATGAAGAGTTTAACACGTTAATCGAACGTGGATTATCAATCGTCTAATCAACCTTTTAAAGAGGAAAGCGAACGCCCGTTTTCCTCTTTTTACTTTATTGTATTTTTAACTTCCTTACATACATAACTAATGACACGCTTACAATAAGCGATATAAAAGCGATCCCGATCGCAACGTATGTCCAAATGTTAGGTGAAGTATTTAACTGTACATTATAAGCGATATTTAAATCACCTCTTACAGCCTCATTTAAATCGGTTTTATTATTTCTGTCTCTTAGATGCTCATGATTAGTTCCCTCGTCTATGACGAGCCACTGCCCACTAGTCAAAACATTAGAACCAGGTAAGGTTGGTTCGATGTTTTCGGCACCACGTTCTTCATCGAAATGGTTTAACTGCAAATGACTCTGTTCAGTTCCGTTATGGAATTGAGGAAACTGATACATCACGTTCACCACTTGAACATATATATTATCTCTTTGAGCAAATAGGCCAAGCCGTCCAGAAAAACCTGCTCCACTACTGCCGCCACTTTGTCCTCCTTCAACATATGTTGGAATATCAATTAATAACTCTACACGCACCTCCTCACCTGGCTCGAGATCACCTGATATATCGATTGTTTGTCGGGTTCCTTCATCTACATTAACATCGAAAGTTTCAGGTTTGTTAGCTACCTTCACTGTTAAACCTAGAAGATGTCCGGTAGTCGGCTGGAAACTTTCTGAAATACTTTGTGTCGTCGTACTCGTGTTTTCGTATTCACGTGACATTGTAAACGTCATATTACCACTGTAATCTCCAGCACCCTGGACCATAATGCCAAGCGACACTTCTCCTTCTTCCTCTTCGGCACTAATTTTTTGATTGATTCCTACTAGAAGTAATGCAACGACCGTCAATAATATGATCTTCCTCAAAATAAAACCTCACAATCTATCGAATCACTAATATCCATGATATGATAATGCTATATTTAATCAAGTAGGTGATTTTATGCTTCTTAGAAAATTTCTCGCCTTTTTACTCGCTTCGGTTATACTAACACCGACACTAACCGCTGTTTTATATTTAACGAATGGCGGAATGTTTCTATCCGTTTTATTACCAATAATCGCACTTTATGTCATTGGTGGTCTATTCTCTTTCGGCATTCCAGCATCTGTCCTATCTGATTGGTTAACCCGAAAAATGACTGAAGTTAAACGACGCCAATATTCCTTTTGGTTTCACGTCCTGTCCGGAATAAGCTTTATATTTATACTCGGAATTTTAGCAGACCCAAGTACGTTATTTAACGACTTCATAGAGTATTGGACAAATATGTACCCATTTTTCTTTGGTGCTTTGTTTGCTGCTATAGTTTTATGGTTTTGTGACGAATGGGTGCGAAAGAAACGCGGTAAATAGCTATGATGGGAAATTTATTCTCCCAATGCGTATTCAACTGCCTTTTGGACATGGATCTTTGATGTATCATAGACTGGCATGTCTAGATCCGTTTGACTTATGAGTAGTCCTATCTCAGTACAACCTAATATGACAGCTTTTGCTCCTTTTTGTTGTAAACGTTCGATCACTTCTAAGTAGTATTGTTTCGACTCCTGTTTCAGTTCACCCAAGACAAGTTCATTGAAGATAATCTCATTCACTTTCTTTTGCTCTTCATGTGTCGGAACAGTAACATCAATACCATATTCACGCACCCGACCTTTATAAAAATCTTGCTCCATCGTATATTGTGTTCCTAATAAAGCAATCGAACTAACATCATCTTCTTTTATCTTTTCTGCAGTCGCATCTGCAATATGAATAACTGGAAGATCCGTCATCCCTTCAACATAGTCAATCATTTTATGCATCGTGTTTGTTGCTAAAATGATTAATTCTGCTCCAGCGCTTTCAAGTTTTTTCGTCACTTCTGCTAACCTATCTCCCGAATCACTCCACCTACCTTCAGACTGGCATTTCTCGATCTCTGCAAAATCGACACTATAGATGATACATTCCGCTGAATGCAAACCACCTAATCGATGTTTCACTTCACGATTGATCTGTTGATAGTATGAAACTGTCGATTCCCAACTCATTCCGCCAATAATTCCAATTGTCCGCAACGTCATTCTCCTTCCAACGACAAATTCTAGCTATTTCCTGGGGAATTGACACAATTCCTACAAATTAAGCTCACTTGATTCTACAAGTTTAACACCGTATTTGTCAGATAATTGTTTCCAACCCTTCTCAGTCTCCTCTTCAAAGCTTGGAATACAACTCATTCCGTCTTTCAATACATAAATGTTGTGTGTTAAATCATTTGTCGCAAAGTGTTCAGCAATTTGCCTTACTGACTCAAAAACACAATGTGATTCCGCTTCCCCAGCTATAATAACCTTATCAAACTGACCAATATAATGAAGTAAACCATAATCCGTTTGGTCGTCCTGACTATATTCTGGCTCAATAATTCCGTATTTCTCACTTAGAGGGTCTAGGCCTTTAACGACCTTTTTCACTTCTGTATTTCGAACGATCGAATGAAAATGAATCAGTTTCGAAAACTGACTTTCTAATGCAGCACCTGGCGTCCCTTCTATACAATGAAATGGCCAAATGCACAGTTGTTTCAGACCTTGCCGTTCTAACCCTTTCACATATTGAATGCTCTTATCGTGTTCATACAGTGGTGTCCACTTACCTGCTTCAACATCTGCGACTGTAATAATAGTTAAAGGCTTCGGGTGATTCCCCTTTTGATCAATCCACCAAGATGGATGGAATATTTGCTTCATCGCATGAGTATCTAATGAAACGGCTATATTTGTAATACTGTATAAGTTACGGTAAATAAAACGCGTGATCGCATGAACATCTTCGTGCGACCCCGGCACTCCCAATGCGCCTTCTTCCAGAAAATCGTTTTGCAAATCGATCCCTAAAAACAACACCTTCTCCTCATCTTGCTTAGCATCATTTAATTCTTCTTGACTTGCTAAAGAATGCACTTCATTGAAATCAATCTTTTCATAATGACCTATAGCATGACGGTTAATGATTTGTTCAAATTTAGTATTCATCAATCCACCCTTTCTAAAACCATTTATATTTATTATGACGAAGCAAAAAGAACAATTCAAATTATTCAGACTAAAGTAATGGTACGAAAAAATAGGATGAACAACATAACTCACACCATATCATCGCATACTACATTTGTACTAAATAATAAGTGAGGTGATCTTAAGATGGGTAGAGATGAACACAAAGGTAAAAGCCGCAAACCTTTAGGTCAAACACCGAAAAGTGAACAGCTAGAAGCGCGTGATGTAGAGTTTGCAGAAGAATTAGCTGATAGTGCTGACATTGAAGCTCAACGTCGAGCAGAAGCTGCAGATCAACGTTCGAGTCAACACCAACATAACCGTCGTAAATCTTAAAATGATGAAGTGGCCGTCCAATGACGGTCACTTTTTTGTTAAACTTTTACAATATCTAGTTAATTAGACTGTCGAAATAATAAGTCTATCTTCATGTTAACTTTTTCTTCCAAATCTATTAAACTATTGAATAGAGTGAATATTCACTAAATTTAATTTTGGAGGTATGTGTATGAAAAAACGAAGTATCCTAATGACTTCAGCATTGTCAGGCGCCCTTGTCTTTTCAAGCTTTTCACCAACTGTTTTTGCACATGATGAGTTCGATGAGTCAGGTGCAGAGAAAGGAGAAAGAACAGTATTCACAGAAGAGGAGCTTGAATCACTAGGATCACCACTTATTGAAGGTGATAAAAACGTTCAATTCTTAAATGAAGCCGCCTCTTTACAACTCGAACAAATTCGAGATGGTATTCAAAACAATGCAGCAGATGTATATTCACATAAAGGTTTTGCCTATGTAGGAACTCACACAGCAGGTGGCGGTGATGGCGGGGTTCGTGTCTTTGATTTACAAGACCCTGAAAACCCTGAAGAAGTAGCTGTCTTCGCTCACGATGATGTTCCGGGTACATGGCATGAGAAAGTAATAGTTAAATCAGTGAACACACCTGATTTCAACGGTGACTTAGCCGTTGTAAGTGTTCAACAATTAAATCGTCATGCAGATACTTCTGGAGGTTTTCTACTTTATGATGTAACAGACCCTTATAATCCTGAAAAAATGGGGTATTGGGAAGTATTTAGTGAAACGCGCGGTACTCACGAACTTTATATGACAACCCAAGGAAATCGAGCACTCGTACTAACAGCAAATCCATATGCAGACATCTACAGTGGTGGAGAAGAACATGACTTTCAAATTGTTGATGTATCAGACCCTAAAAACCCTGAAACATTGTGGCAATTTGACCCGAGAATGTTACCCGAGGTTTCAGACAATTTTAACGGTTACCACTGGGAGTCTCCGGACGGCAAAACAAGACCTGTATTCGCTCACAGTGTTATAACGGACAACAACGGTAAACACGCTTATGTATCAATGTGGGATTTAGGGACGATCATTTTTGACATTGAAGATCCTGAAAACCCTGAGTACTTAGGCCGTACAGACTTTGCCTCTGATCAACAAGGTGCTGCTCACTCAGCTACTGTAGCTAAAGGCGGAAATGTTCTAATTGAGACTAGGGAAGTTTATGTCCCAGTCCGTGATGGATATGAAGAAGCTTATGGGTACACGCGCATTTTCGATATTAAAGACCCTACTAACCCAGAGCTACTAAGTGAATTCACGACAGACTTAACTTTCCAAGTTGAAGACGGTGCGACATTTGCTAATACCGTTCACGACCCTAAAGTAAGAGGTAATACTCTTTACCTTTCTCACTATGCTGGTGGGGTATATGCAGTTGATATTACTGACCCGGCTAACCCAACTCAAATCGGGCAATACAAGTCAGACCAAGCTAACGTTTGGGGCGTGTTTGTAGACCGAAACTTTGTTTTAGCATCTGATATGGGACAAGGGTTAAAAGTTTTAACGAAAAATAATCGTGGTGGTAATGGGAATGGCAATGGTAACAACCCTACACAATAACTTCAAAAGTAATCGCTAATGGCGGGCACCATGAAGAAGTGCCATCTATAACCTTGATCAAAACTACCTTAATGATCAAACTGTCATTGCTTCCGAGAGTGATGAAGAAGTTTTAACAAATCAGTTTAAAACAATGCTTTCTGATTGGTGGTTAGACCAAGAGAAGTTAATCTTAACAAGGCGAACACCCTATTACACACCTCTTGTGACAAGGATTCCGCCGTTTTAGAAAAGTAAGAAGCCACTCCTAATTGGAAGTGGCTTCTTGCTTTTAGATATTCTGTCTTTTAAGTCTTAATGAATTCGTTAAAACTGAAACTGAACTAAACGCCATAGCTGCACCAGCTACCCAAGGTGCTAAGAAGCCCAATGCCGCAACTGGGATGCTTGCTGAGTTATAGAAGAATGCCCAGAATAAGTTTTGACGAATGTTTCGCATTGTCTTTTTACTTAACTTGATCGCTTTCGGAATGTTGTTTAAGTCGCCACCAACTAGTGTGACGTCTGCCGCTTCAATTGCGACATCGGTACCAGTTCCAATTGCCATACCAATATCCGCCATTGCTAATGCAGGGGCATCGTTAATCCCGTCACCAACCATCGCAACTTTTTTACCTTCTTGTTGTAGTTTTTCAACTTGATCAGCTTTATGCTGCGGTAATACTTCTGCAATCACATTTTCTTCAGGAATCCCAACTTCACGTGCAACGGCACTAGCTGTTCTTTTGTTATCACCTGTCATAATATAAACGTCAATCTCGTCATTTTGTAGCGTTTCGATCGCTTGCTTAGATGTTGATTTAACAGTATCTGCAATCGCAATAACAAATCGTAATTGACCGTCGATCGCCGCTAAAACAGCAGTCTTTCCGTCGTCTTCAAACTGTTGTAACACTTCTTCTGCTTCAGTAACCTCAATACCTTGTTCAGTTAACAATTTACGAGTTCCGACTAATACGTTTGATTCGTCAATCGAAGCTTGAACACCGTGCCCTGTAATGGCTTCAAACTGATTAGGGTTGTTTACTTCAACATCCTGTTCTGTTGCATAAGCAACAACCGCTTCAGCTAATGGATGTTCAGAGCGCTTCTCAGCTGACGCGATTAATGCAAAGTCACGTTCATCACCTGAGATTGTTTGAACATCTGTAACACGTGGACGACCTTCTGTAATCGTACCTGTTTTATCTAATAATACAGCTTGAATACCTTGAGTACCTTCTAAGTACTCGCCACCTTTAAACAGAATACCATTTTCAGCACCACGTCCTGTACCAACCATGATTGAAGTTGGTGTCGCAAGTCCTAAAGCACACGGACAAGCAATCACAAGTACTGCTACCGACGCTGTAAGAGCAGGTGCCCAAACGCCTGGATTAACGATAAAGAACCAAACGGCAAATGTTATAATCGCAATGACGACAACGATTGGAACGAAGATACTTGATATTTTATCAACCATTCTTTGTATAGGAGCTTTAGACCCTTGAGCATCTTCAACGATTTTAATGATACCTGCTAAAGCTGTATCTTTTCCGACTTTTTCTGCAACCATTGTAATGGTACCGTTTTTGTTAATCGTTGAACCAATTACTGTAGATTCTTGTTGCTTATCGACTGGAATGGCCTCACCAGTAATCATCGATTCATCAATCGAAGTCGTTCCTTCAACTACTTCTCCGTCCACCGGAATCTTTTCACCTGGTCTTACGACGATATGATCACCGACTTGAACTTCTTCTACAGGAACTTGAACTTCTTCACCGTTTCTTAACACGGTTGCTTCTTTTGCTTGTAAATTAAGCAATTGCGTAATCGCAACTGTTGTACGTCCTTTGGCAACTGCTTCTAAATACTTACCAAGTACAACAAGTGTAATAATAATCGCACTCGCTTCGTAATAAAGTTCAGCATGATGTACAACTCCCATTTGCCATAACACTGATTGAACGAAACTGTACATGAATGCTGCAGTCGTACCTAATGCGACTAATACGTCCATGTTGGCACTTTTATTTGTAAGTGAGCGGTATGCCCCTTTATAAAACTGCGCACCAATATAAAACTGAACGACAGATGCTAAAACAAACTGGGTCCAAGGATATTCAATCCAAGCAGGGGCAGACAAATTCGTCTCAAATGGCATGTGACCAAGCATCGTTAAAAGTAACGGTGCAGAGAAAATCGCCGCAATTATAAATTTGACCTTTTGCTTTCGGATTTCTTTTTCTTTAGAAGACTCTTTTTCTTCTTGGTCTTGTTTCAATAAAGCTTCAAAACCTAACTTCTTAACTTTCTCTTGAATATCATCTACCGATACCATTCCAGGGGTATAAGAAATGGTTCCTGACTCTGTCGTTAAGTTGATATTCGCTTCACTAATACCATCCATTCGAGCTAAACCTTTTTCTATTCGCGTTGAACAGGCTGCACATGTCATGCCTTTAATATCAAGCTCAACCTTTTCTTCTTTAACGCCGTAACCTAATTTATCAATCTTCTCAACGACATCATCAACAGAGACTTGATCCTCATCATACTTAACATCCGCTCGTTCCATTGAAAGGTTAACGTTTGCCTCAACCCCATCCATTTTGTTAAGTACTTTTTCTATTCGTGTTGAACAGGCTGCACACGTCATTCCTTCCACGTTTAATCTTGTTTCTTTCATCGTTGCACCTCCCTTTATTTTGTATATTGTTGCACGACTTTCATTAATTCTTCCATATATTCGTCCCCTTCACCTTGCTTGGCTGCTTGGTGGACACACATTCTCGCATGACGTTCCATCATGGAGTAACCAACTTTGTTTAATGCCGCATTCACTGCAGATATTTGAACTAATACATCGACACAATAACGGTCTTCTTCAATCATTTTTTGTAAGCCTCGTACTTGGCCTTCAATTCGTTTTAATCGATTGAGCATCTGTTCTTTTTCAGAGTTCGTACGGGGTACTACTGGCTCCTCATCAGAAACCATTTTTGGGTCTATATTTTCATTTTGAGACAATACCAACACCTCCTAAGTGCTTCTACATTTACTATACCCCCCTATAGTATTATTGTCAATGATTTAGTTTGCCCAATTTTAATTCTTCTTTAATATTTTCAAACCCATAACGTGAAATAAACTTCGAAAACTTCTCTCGCTTTCTACCATTCTGTCTGTAAACCTCCAATACTCGGTCTACTAGATCAAATAATTCTTCAGAAGTTAAATCATCAGCAAACAATTGTCCAACCTTAGCATTGTAACCTTTTGCTTGGCCACCTATGTACAATTGATAATGTTCTTTTTTCTTCATTACACCTATATCATTTACTAATGGTTCACCACAACCTACAGGGCAACCTGTGTACGCTGGTCTTAAAGTAAAAGGAACTTCTTGACCAGCAATCCTATTATTTAACTCTTTCGCAACAGGCATCCCCTCTTCTTCCTCACCTTTACAAAAATTGCACGTCCTTAAACTTTTGACATAGTTCCCTACCTTATAATAGTAAAGACCAACCTCATCGAACTTTTTCTTAGCATCTTCGAATTGTGATTCTGGAATTTTTACAATTAATTGTTGTAAGGTAGTCAGTTCAATTTCTTGATCTTCACCAAGGTACTCACCCAAAACGATTAGCTGTTTAGGCTTCAACCATGAGCCATAACCAATACCACCATTTATAGCTAAAGGTATATAACGTTCAGTCATTCATACCTCTCCTTTTTATTTTAAATTTTCAAAAATTATATCATACCCCGGTAGCGTATACAACTTTTATCATACTTTGAATCTATTATCATAGATTATTACTAACAAGGGAGGACAAGTGTTATGACTGCTGAAATCTTTTCAATGCTTATTATTTTTCTAAATATTTCAATCGTCTTTTTTGCCTTACACTATAATAAAGAACGCTCATTTAGCATGGGAATGATGGTCTTGATCATGGTCGTTACTATGACTTTCGGTTTTGTGTATGGGTTTTTATTTGGAATTGTATTTGACCATAACCTTTTAATCAGTACACTCATAAGCTGTGGGATTGCTGCTTTAACCGGTTTAATCATGGGGGTATTTACAGATGGACTAGCTCAGCTCGAAGGTACATTCACAGGCATTATGGCTGCAATGATGGGAGCGATGTTAGTTGTCATGCTTCCTCTATCAGAAGGGTTATTTATTTTATTAATTGGACTTCTTCTACTTACAGGGACATCATTATTTATGATGACGGCTCTCATAAAAAAGAACAACTCACGCTTCAAGTCTAAGCAGGAGTTGATCTTGTTAGGGGTTACGTGTTTATCGATTGTTATAATCTTCTTTACTTTTCCACATGAGAAGCCTATATATGAGGAAGAAGACAAGATTCATAACCACACATCTGCGTCAGTATAATTGGATATATAGAAGAGATTGTTACTTCGGTCAAGGTCTTTTATCTGACGATTGATCTTTGTTATTACCAGCATCTTCATTTGATTTTTCTTCATGGTTTTTATTACTTCCTTCTTCACCATGATCACTTGATTCTTGTCGTTCTTTATCATCTGTTTCTTTATCGTTTTCGTTTTCATTTTTTCGATTATGTGAATCATCTTGCGTTTCATTTTCACTCACATTTGAACCTCTGTCTTCTGCTTTTGATTTTTCTGCGTTTCCGCTTTCACTTTTTTCTTCATTTTGATCATTGGAGGGTTTGTCTTCCTCTTTATTTTCAGTAGCTTGATTAGTACTAGATCTATTATCTCTGTTTTCGTGTTCCGGTTTGTTGTCTTGCTGTTGTTCCGGATCAGGTTTTTCAACATTTTCTTGTTTATTTTCTTGGTTAGGGAGTTCCTCAACTTGTGAGGACTTTTTATTATTACTTTGAACTTCGTTTGGGTTAGGATTTGATTCATCTTGCTTTAGCTTATCTAATAGTTGACTTACTGACTCTCCGATGACTTCTGATGCATCATTAACCTTACTTTCTTCAGCTAACCTTTTCCCTAAAAGATATTTATTTAAAGAGATATTTTTTTCACTTGATTCAGAAAGATCTTCTTCACTACCATGCATATAATCAATATTAACTTGTTTATTTTCGGATGCTTCCTCTAAATCTCTTTCAATCTGTTCTAAGTTAGCTTCATGTTCTGTAGATAACGAAACAGCTGAGGTGACCATTGTGAATGGCGTGCCTTCCTCTATATACCCTTTTTGTTCTAATTCCTCGTGAATGGTCATAACTGCTTCTGAAAAACTTCGATTGAGAGATAAATTTTCAATAATTGTTTCGCCCTCATCATTGTTTCCAATCATTCTAATTACTTCAAAATCCTCATTAAGTTCTAATTCAATACTTGGATTTACATCAATAGCAACTAAATAAGCGGGATCTTGATGCTCTGAGGAAAAAATGCTATAAAGCATTATTGAGAACATGAGAATAACAGCAACTGATACATACTTCATCCAAGAGACAGAACTTTTCGTGGAATATGCCACATATGACTGACCAATTAATGGAAACTCATTATCTGGTCTCACAACATTCTTGAAAGTTCCTTCTTTTGTCATTAGAACTATTTCATCATCAGTAACTTTCACTACAGTACCGACTATCTCTTTCTTCATCAAGATCCCCCCTTCTCATTAGATGGTTTTAAAAATCCCTGTAATTGCACCCATTCAGGATGCAGTTTAATAAGTATTATTGTTACTAGATATTTACGATGTTTTTCTAGTGTTTTGTATTTATAAGAAGTTTCTTTTACGAGTTTTGAGATGGGCAATTTCTTTTTAACAAACAGTTCTTTGACAAGTTCCTCTTTTTGCACAAAAAATGTAGCTGCTTCTAATAAAGATTGCCGCGTTTTTTTATGTTTTGGTGAATAATCTTCCAATTCTTCAAAAACGACACCATACTTAGTTAATTGCTCATTCAAATCCATTATCTCATCAACTAAATCTCGTTTTCTTTCTGAACCTTCATAAAAACCGATTGAATATTCTTCTCGACTAATAACATCTCCACCCTCAACATCTAACGAGAGGTGATGCCTTTGATTCTCTTTCTTAAAAAAATCAACTAAATCTCGTTTAATTATTAGATAGGCATAGCTTGTAAATGTACGGTCTTGGTCATCTTTATATGTATCTATGGCTTTATTAAAAGCAAGCAAACTAATACTTGCTTCTTCATCGCTCCATGAAATATATCGTTTGCAAACATTCCCTGCAACATTAAGAATATATGGTTTATAGTATTTTATCAGCCTTTCACGGGCTAACTCGTCCCCATCTTTAATAGAATGTAAGATCTCTTCAACCTCTTGTGTTGTATCCATATTACCGCCTACCTAATCATTTATAGTTTCTATACACAATAAATCATTTTTGGCATTAGGTAAACAACTAAATGTCCTACAATTTTTGAGGCAACAACTTCTCTGTTGTTGCCTCGTTTACCCTGATAAGTTATGGTCTATTATCGTTTCCTTGTTCTCTATTCTCTTCACCTTGTGAACCAGATTGACCATTTTCCGCTTGGGTTTCATTACTATCTTCGTTTCGATTAGCGCCTTCTTCACTTACTTCTTCTCGTTGTTCTACGCTCTCTTGATCTTGTTCTCCATTTTCACGTGCTTCTTCTCTATTCTCTTGACCTTGTTCTGCATTTTCACGCGCTTCTTCTCTATTCTCTTGACCTTGTTCTGCATTTTCACGCGCTTCTTCTCTATTCTCTTGACCTTGTTCTGCATTTTCACGTGCTTCTTCTCTATTCTCTTGACCTTGTTCTGCATTTTCACGTGCTTCTTCTGCTTTTTCTTGTGCTACTTTAAAGTTCTCCATTGCTTCTTCTTGATTAGCTAAAGCATTAGAAACCCCTTCTTTTGCTTCTTCAGGTAAATCTTCACGTTCTAACATTGACTCAAGATTACTTGAACGCTTCTCAGATTTTTCTGCTACAAGCTCTTCTACATCAGATACATCTTCATTATTTTCCTTAGCTTGTTCAATGTTATAATCTACTTCTTCTAAATGATTCTCGTAGTCTTCTAAAATCTCTTCTGCTTCTTCATGCTTTCCTTCCTCTATTAACGCTTGTGCTTCTAACAACCTTTTATCAGAAAATTCATCTTGTAATAATGCTTTCTCACCGTAAACCTCAGTTAAATCATATTCAGCATCCTCGATCATTCGACTTAATTCATAAACCTCTGATTCAGGATTAACAAATGACTGTTCTTGTTCACTTTCTTCATCAGCATGAATCGTCGTTCCACCCACCATTAAGACAAACGTACTTAAACCAACTACAAATTTTTTCATAATCTAACACCCTTTCTATATATAATTAATATTTCACTTGTTCATGAAAACCTAAAATAACGTCTTCTACTTCACCGTACTCATCCGCTGCAGTAACAAAAGTTAATACAATTGTGTTTCCATTAGATATTGAAAAATAGACATCAGACCTTACACTTTCCTGACGATCCGTCTCATAAGCTAGGAATTGCTCCTCATCTTCCACAACGGTGACATTATTTGCTCCAGATAACAACTCATCCTTTAAATCTTGAACACTTTTTTTAGTCGTAAGCAAAGTTAATATAGACGTTACATCCTCATGTTCAAAAACGACATTTGTCGGATCATTTTCTTCTTTACTTAACGACCAACCTTCTTGCTCATAAACTGCAACTCCAAAAGTTTCATTTTCATACATTGCTGTTTCAGAATTAACCTGTTCTTTTTCAGAAAGACTTATATCTACGTCTTTCTCCTCTTGCCCTTCTCTAACCTCATCATCTGAACAGCCAATCATTATTACAACTGTCATTAACATTATTGCAATTACTCGTATGTTTTGCTGCAATTTCTATCCCCCTATAAAGATCCATCCAAATTTCCTTTGTCCTACTATACGATTCTTTTGTCGAATTTTAGAGGGGAGAATAAAAAAATTTTAAAAAAATAAGCCCTCCATTTAAGGAGGACCTAAAACGAAAATTCAAAACTTATAATTCAAACTAATCATTTTACGATTCACCATTTCTTGAATGGCATATTTCACACCTTCATAACCATATCCAGAGTTTTTCCTACCCCCATATGGCATATGGTCAAACCTTAACGTTGGTAAGTCATTAATAAGTACTTGACCAACATTTAATTCGTGACCGAACTGAAGTGCTTGTTTCATATCATTCGTAAACACGCCTGCATTCAAGCCGTACTGACTATTGTTAATCGACTTTAGTGCTTCTTCTCCACTTTCAACTGTATTAACAATGACGACTGGTCCAAATGCTTCTTCTTTATAGATTTTAGACTCAGGTTTAACATCTGTTAAGATCGTCGGTTGTAAACCGCCATTAAGTTGCTTTCCACCTGCAACAACCTTCGCTCCATTTTTTTCTGCCTCATCAATCCATTTTAATAACCTTTCTTGGGATGGTTCATCGATTAAGTTAGAGATATCTGTCGTTTGATCTAAAGGGTCCCCATAGACAAGCTTTTCTGTTTCAATTTTAAACTTCTCTAAAAAGGCTTCGATTAGATCTTCATGAACATAAATACGCTGTGTACTAATACAAACTTGACCATTGTAAGAAAAAGCGCCTGTTACAGCTTGTTTGGCGATGTCTTTCACACGGTCTTGTTGACTTTTATCAATATATAAAGCTGAATTGTTGCCTAACTCAAGTGTTACTTTTTTCAACCCTGCTTGGGATTTAATTTCACGGCCGACTTCAGGGCTTCCAGTAAACGTCACCTTTTTTATTACGTTACTTCTTAGTAACACTTGCCCAAGTCTCGGACCATCACCTGTTATAACGTGATAAGCATCTTCTGGAAGACCTGCTTCAACTAATGCTTCACGCAGTAAAATGGCTGATAGAGGTGTTTTTTCTGCTGGTTTGACGATAATTGAATTACCAGCGGCAATGGCTGGTCCTACTTTATGAATAACTAAGTTTAATGGGAAGTTGAAAGGGGTGATCGCCCCAATGACACCAATTGGTTCAAAAATGGTGTAAGCATCTCTTCCTGCCCCATTCGGTGCTGCGTCTAATGGAATGGATTCACCTTCAAGTTTACGCGCTTCAATCGCTGAAAACTTTAACGTTTGAACCGTACGATCCACTTCACCTAAAGCATATTTCATCGGTTTGCCCGCTTCTTTAGCAATTGTTTCGGCAAATAAGTTTTTATAATCTGACACAACTCTAGCTGCTCGATCTAATACCTCTGAACGTTCATACGCTGGCATACTTTTCATCTTTTCAAATGCCTTTTCAGCCTTTTGAATCGCCTCTTCCATCTGGTCTTCTGTACATTCTGGGATCCTTATAATTTCTTCTTTCGTATGTGGATTGACTAATGCGTATGACTCGTGTGAGTTTTGATTTAACTGATTTATATAATCCAAATAAGTTAACATAACGATCACCTTCCTCCGTTTATATATTCTAACTGTTAGTATTCCACGAATTGTCTTAAACTTAACCTTAAATTACCGCATACCCTTCCATTCTGCATAAAACTGATCTAAATATTGATTCATAAACTGATGACGTTCTTCTGCTAACTTATACCCAGTTGAAGTGTTCATTAAATCTTTTAACTTCAATAGTTTTTCATAAAAATGGTTAATAGCTGTTCCATTCCTTTGGCGGTAACGTCCTTGAGACATGTTTGACTCAGGTTCTTCATGAGGGGCGTAAATTAAGTTACCTTGTGATCCTGCAAAAGCAAAGCACCTCGCAATGCCAATAGCTCCGATCGCATCTAACCGATCAGCATCTTGAACGACTTGTGCTTCAATACTAGTTAACGTATCGTTACCATCCTTAAAAGAAATCGTTTGGATGATGTTTAAAATATGTACTTGATTATGCTCATCAACTTGTTGACTACTCATCCAAGTTTTAACCTCATGTAAAGCTACTTCTTTATCCACTACAACTTTATCGTCAATCAAATCATGTAATAATGCAGCCATAACAGAAATAAACGGATCAGCCTCTTCATCTTGCGCTATTCTCTTCGTTATTTCTACGACTCTTACAATATGCCACCAATCGTGTCCAGTTCCTTCTTGTTCTAGCTTTTGCCGCACAAACTCTTCCGTATTTTGAATAACAAATTTCTGATTCATGAGAAGTTACCTTTCTTTTTTAGTTTACAAACGTTAATAGATTTATTATGCTATAAGTATAACAAAACTGCATACGTGATTTACAAGCACTAGGGGAGCTACAAATGTGGCTGAGAAGGTGGAAACCTGACCCTCATGACCCGAACTAGATAATACTAGCGTGGGGAAGTGCGGTGAAGCTTTATGTCTTTTTCATGATTAACACAAGCTGAACTGCATTCCCACGGGATGCAGTTTTTTTATGGTTAGCTAAGGGAATTGATTATCAACTAAGCTAACTACTATACGGTTTTAAAACATTTAAGGAGGAGATTTTCATGACAAATCAACAATGTGGAACAAGCAGAATCGCGGGGTGCCAATTCACTCTATACCCAATGAGTGACAACTTCGTCGACATTATTTTATCAGCGCTAGATGAGGTCGATAGCACAAAAGTATGGAAAGACACTGATGATGTGACAACTTGTGTACGCGGAAAAATGGTTCATGTTTTTGACGTAACGAAGGCCATCTTCCTTCACGCAGCAAAAACAGGTGAACACGTTGCGATGAGTGGCACATTCTCAATCGGATGCCCTGGAGATAATGAAGCTGATGCTTATATGGCTGAAACGGATGAACCTATGAATCTAGAAAAATCACAAACAGTGGATCAACAAGCTGGTTGTAAATTTTCACTTTACCCTTTAGGTCGTGAAGATTATATGGATAAAATCTATGAACAAATCGACCTTTCAAAAGCTCGTGGTGTTGAAGTGAGCGCTTCTCACTATATGACACGGCTAGATGGCGATGTGAAAGATATCTTCAACGCTATGGAAGACTCTTTTGAAGCTGTGCAAGAAAAAGTATCACACACGACGATGACGTTCACGATTTCAGCGAACAGTCCATCAAATAAATAATTCGGAGGTTAATTATGACTAATAAATGGCATCTTAAAGAAATAGTTTTACTTTCCATTCTAGGGGTCGTATTTGCTGTAATCTACCTTTTAGCATTTGGTATTGGGCAAGGTTTAGTCGGTTTTCTGACACCATTTGGGTTAGGGCCTCTAGGTTATGAATTTATTTTCGGCATTTGGTTTATTGTTTCAATCATCGCGGCCTACATTATACGTAAACCAGGTGCTGCATTTACTTCAGAACTAATTGCAGGTACTGTTCAAGTTTTAATCGGCAGTCCTGCTGGTCCAATGTTAATTATTACTGCTGCAATTCAAGGCCTAGGTGCTGAATTTGCCTTTGCGGTAACGAAATGGCGCGACTATCGTTTACGTGTATTAGTAGCTGCTGGTGTGTTTGCCGCTGTATTCAGTTTCGCATGGCACTTCTACAGTAGTGGTTTCTTCGCTTATGCAATGTGGTTAGTAGCAGTCATGTTCATTGTTCGTATGATCAGCGGTGCTTTACTAGCTGGTTTATTAGGTAAATGGATTAGTGACCAATTAGCTAAAACCGGTGTACTTCGTGGTTATGCATTAGGAAAGGAGCTGCAAAAGAAACGTGAAAGAAATGACGCAGCTTAAACCACTGATCGAAGTCAATCAATTCTCATTTGATTATGAACAATTAAATGAACCACTAATCTCTGAAGTGAGTTTCACTATTAACAAAGATGAAACAGTTTTACTAATGGGCTCTAGTGGCTCTGGAAAATCGACCATTTCGTTATGTTTAAATGGTTTATACCCTGATGCGGTAGAAGGTGTCGCGTCAGGGGACATCTTTTTCAAAGGTATTAACATTAAAGACTTTGAGAAAGGTGAGTTAAACCAAAATGTCGGGATTGTTTTTCAAGATCCTGAGAGTCAATTTTGTATGATCACTGTTGAGAATGAGTTGGCTTTCACTTTAGAAAATATTGAAACACCAAGAGAAGAAATCGAACCTAAAATAGATCAAGTCTTAAAAACAATCGGCATGGTAGATTACAAGTATCATAATATCCATGAACTTTCAGGTGGACAAAAGCAGAAAGTTGCACTTGCTTCTGTCCTATTATTAGACCCTGAACTGATCATTTTAGATGAACCAACAGCGAATTTAGACCCCGTTTCAAGTATAGAGTTTATTAATTTAATTAAAGGGTTAAAGCAAGAAACTCAGAAATCCATTTTCATTATTGAGCATAAGGCTGATGACTGGTTAGATTTCACAGATCGTGTACTCGTTTTAAATAAACAAGGTCAATTAATCGCAAATGATACTCCTAGATCACTTTTCACAACAAATAAACCCTTAGTTGAAAACGAAGGGTTATTCATTCCTAAAACTTATCAAAAACAAACGTTAAAACCTCAAAACGAAGGAACAAGTAAACCTGTTGAAGCAAATATGGTTATAAATAATCTTAGTTTCAACCGTAAAAAGACTATGATCCTGAATAACATTAATATGACATTGAATAAAGGTGAAATGGTGGCGATTGTTGGTGAAAATGGTGCTGGTAAATCGACTCTTCTCCAACTTATGGCTGGTATTTTAAAACCAAAGAAAGGAAACATCACCTTTTTAGGAGAGCCTATGCAAAAGTGGAAAGAACAAAAGCTTAGACAACATATGGGCTTTGTCTTCCAAAACCCAGAACACCAATTTATTACGGATACGGCTTATGACGAAGTGTCTTTTGGCATGACGTTAAACGGATATAGCGAAGATGTCATAAAAGAACGCACTGAACAATTGCTTCACAACTTTCAGTTAAGTGCTCATAAATGGAGCAACCCTTTTGCATTAAGTGGTGGGCAAAAACGCCGACTAAGTGTTGCGACGATGTTAGATGAAACCCCAGACTTATTACTTTTTGACGAACCAACCTTTGGTCAAGATGCACAAACGACAAATGAATTAATGTCTATTGTAAAAGATTTACAAACTAAAGGAACAACCATTTTTTTGTAACCCATGATATGGACTTAGTCGATTTATATTGTGACCAAGTTTATGTCATTAACGAACAACAAGTGGCTTATGAAGGGCATCCACACCAACTGTGGCAACAAAATGCACTTCTTGAACGAGCGAGGTTACGACTACCAGACCGTTTACGTCACGGGCAAGAAGTAGGTGAGACATATGATCTCGTCTATTAATCCTACAATAAAAGCTGGAGCCATTTTAGTTCCTGGCGTCTTGCTCGGTTTAATGTTCGATATTTTCACGCCACTAGTGTATTTGATCTTTATAATTGTGGTTACTTTCGCTTTTACTGATATATCACTGAAACGATGGTTACTCATTTTCTCGCCGTTTGTTTTGTTCATACTTTCTTTCAGTTGGACTCGAATGCTATATACGAGTGAGTCGTTTCAAGGTGGATCTATATTATTTGAGTTTTGGTATTTTCAAATGACAACGGAAGCCTTGATGGTATCGATTAGCTTAGCACTAAGGTCGTTATGTTTTATCGCATTATCATTACTGTTCATTTTAACGACAGATTCAACAAAATTAATGCTTAGCTTAATGCAACAATTGAAGCTTCCACCAAAAATAACTTACGGCGTATTAGCTGGGTATCGCTTCCTCCCTACTTTTAGGCATGAGCTTGAAATTTTACGCCAAGCTCACCGTATTCGCGGAGTTGGGCGTGCTAAAGGAATTAAAGGAAGAGTTCAACAGTTTAAGAGGTATTCGATTCCGTTATTAGCTAATGCCATACGCAAAGCAGAACGAGTGGCTAACGCAATGGAATCTAAAGGATTTACAGGCGACCGTAACCGGACCCACTACCACGAAATGAAAGTCCGCAGACGTGATTGGGTATTCTTCGGAAGTATGGTTGGAGCGCTTTTCCTTACAGTATTTATGTCTTACTATTTTGGCTACCTCAACATTTTTGGAAGAGAAATTAATTAAAAAGCTGAAGTTAAAGTGTCAGCTACAGAACAAAACCCGAACGATTATTCAATTTAAATCGTCCGGGTTTTGATTTATTATCTTTTCTAATAATACGGTTTATAACTATTTAAAAAAGCTAATCATTCGTGCTTTCATATCATTTGAACGCTTTTGTCCTACAACCATTTTACACATACTCTGGTAATGGATCTTCAAACATGCTCCAATTCTCTTGCATTTCGTCATCAGTTAATAATGTTTGATCCAGCATCTTCCTAATCATAGCTTCATCCATTTCTAAACCTATTAGAACAAGTTCTGTCACCCGATCACCATGCTGTTCATCCCATTTTTCTCTTATTTCTGGTTCTTCTTCAAGAATGACTTTTTGCTCTTCCTCAGAATATGAAGCAACCCATTCACCTGCTGATTCAATCATAAGGGAGGTGCCCGCCTGTGATAATAAACCGGCAACATCGTTTCGAGAAGATAACCAAAAGAAACCTTTTGCTCTAATCACATCTTGTGGCCAATTTTCCAAGAAGTCCATAAATCGTTTAGGATGAAAAGGCCTTTTACTTTTATAAACAAAAGAAGAAATGCCATATTCTTCAGTCTCGGGAACATGTTCTTCATTCAGCTCTTTAATCCAGCCAGCTCCTTGACTGGCCTTTTCAAAGTCAAAAGAATACGTATTCAATACCTCTTTCAGTTCAACCTCTGCAAAAGATGTTGTTAATATTTTAGCTTCAGGATTTAACTTCATGAGTACTCGTTTCAATTCTTCAACATCAATGTCTTCTAACAGATCAGTCTTATTGAGTATTAGTACATCTGCAAACTCCACTTGGTCTATTAATAAATCGACCACTTCTCTCGTATCATCTTCTGAAACAGCCTCTTGACGTGCTAAAAGGGATTCACCTGATGCGAAATCTTCCCAAAATCTATTACCATCCACTACAGTTACCATAGTATCTAAACGGCAATAATTCATTAAGTTAACCGACAGTTCTTCATCAACGTATGTGAAAGTTTGCGCCACAGGTATTGGTTCTGAAATTCCCGATGATTCAATCACAATATAGTCAATATCACCTTTTTTAGCAATTTTCTCAACTTCAATCATTAAATCTTCACGTAATGTACAACAAATACAACCATTTTGAAGCTCTACTAATTTCTCTTCCGTTTCTGAATAAGGTCCATTCTTAATAAGGTTTGCATCAATGTTTATTTCACTCATGTCATTAACAATAACTGCAACCTTTAGATTTTCCGTGTTTTTTAATATTCGATTCAACAATGTGGTTTTACCAGAACCTAAATAACCACTTAGCACAGTAACAGGAATTAGTTTATTCATCGTAATCATCCTTCTTTATTTATTTCGATTGCGTAATGAGTTTAGCAGCCTTTCGTGCCCCAGCTATATTTTTAGCAATAGGCCCAACTTCCAGTTCAGCTAATGAGCCTGCAACATATAAATGTGAACACCATTCCAATTGGTTAGTAATTGGAAATCCACATTGAGCACAAGGTAAATTTTCTTCAATAATTAATCGAGATAGCCAACTTTGATTAGGGAGTCCTTGTTTGAAACCAGTTGCAAGCAATACTGAGGATGCTTCCACCGTTGGATTACTTTCTAATAATAAGTTTACCTTTTGATCATCTTTACAACTTAGGCTTTTAACTTGATCAGTCACTATAGATATTTGCCCTTTTCTTTCCAATGATAAAAGTGTGAAATATAAATCTCGTGGGATCGACCCTTTGTGCCTCGCGTTAGTAATAATTTCTCTCCGCTTTGTTAACTCTTTTTCTTTATTAAAACTATTCAGGTATTTAGGTCCAAGCCAACCGGGATCACTATCAAACAAGTGAATCTTAAAAGGCTTCCGTTTAAGAAGTGTGACCTTGCCTGGAAATAGGTTGGCAAGCTTAATTACTGAATGTGCTGCACTAATCCCACCACCCACAACAACGACTGGTGAACTTAATTCACTAAAATTAGTAACACTTGAGCTAAAAACATGATGAACATTTTCAAACCCTTTAGCCCAGTCAGGAATATGTAAATCATGGGTTGAGCCAACTGCAATAACTAAATTGGTAGACTTAAATACCTCTCCATTATTAGTTTTTACACACCAACTTGAACCTTCTTTTTTAACGTCACAAACGTTTCCTCTATGCCAACAATCTAGTATAGAACAAGAATTCAACACATATTGAGAATGTTGGTTAAATAATTCTAGTGCGGGCCTTTTATATTTACCAAAAAAACTTTTATCATTATACTTCTTAGCATAATGCTGTAAGCTGAAGGGATTTGTATCAATTTGATGGACTGAAGGCGACCGTAAAAAAGGCATACCAATTTTTGAAGTTAGTTCTTGCCATCGATGCATGGGCTTTTCGTATGAATCAATAATCAGTAATTGATTTGCATCTACTTTCTTTTGTCTAATTAGGTGAGTTGCAATAGTACAACCTTGAACTCCCCCTCCAATTATGATCCACTTGTACAAAATCCCACCCCTCTTTCAAATCGTAACGGTTACGATTTATACCTATAATAACGCTTAACTGTCCTTTTGTAAAGCAAAAAAAAGAGGCTGGTAATCCAACCCCTTTCTACTCTCTAAGTTCAAACATTCTTAACACGACATCTGGTGTTTTCGTAATAATTCCATCAACATCATACTGTAATATTTGGTTTGCTGTCCTGTCGATGTTCGTTGACCATACCCATACCCCTCGCCCGTCTTGACGAGCTTCTTCAACTAAACTTTCTGATAACATTGTTTGGTGTACAGTATAAAAGTCCACATCTAAACGAGATAGATCTCCAACAGCGGTAAAGAGAATTTGCCCAATATAAACATCTTCATTCAAGGCACGAATTTCTCTTAACACTTGGTTATTAAACGCCATTACGTAAAAGTCATTTTCCGCTTCATATTCTTCAATTAAACGAACAATTTCCTCAGCCAACTCTGATTCATTATCATCTGGTTTCAAATCTAATAAAAGTCGAACACCCGCTTCTTGAGCCACTTCAATCACATCTTCTAGTTTGGGGATCGGTTCACCAGAAAACTCTTCAGAAAATGACGACCCAATCTCAAGCTCAGACAATTCATCATACGTTAATTCACTTATTCGCTCTGGCTCACCTGCCATCCGCATTAAGCTCATATCATGGTGCAACACAGCCACACCATCTTCTGTTAATTGTATATCAATCTCAATGACATTAATCCCCTTCTCAATTGCTGACTGGACACCACTCATCGAGTTTTCTGGTGCATTGACTGAATCGCCACGATGCGATGCAACCTCTACACTCCAATCTAAGTAAACTAAATTCCCACTCACGGTTTGGTTATAAGCAAAAACCCCTGTAACGTAAACAACTAACAACAGTACGACTAAATAACGTTTACTTTTAAAAAACTTAAACGCTTTACGTTCTGTCTTGGCAAGCTTTTTACTTTTAACTACTTTTAACTCATCTTCCACTTCGTCATAATCCTGTTTAAATTGGTAAAACAAATTCGTTAAAATAATCATATTAATCGGCACTAACACTAAAGTGGATAGCGCAGCAATAACGGTTGAGATTGTCACTAAATAATGTTCGATTAAATCTCCAATAACCGTACCAATCATGCCGGACGGAATTAATGAAATAAGGTAAATTAACAGTGTACTTAATGCGAAAATCAACAAGTTAATCGCAATTATATTAACTAACACAGACTTTTTATTTCGTTTTGTTAAACGCATACTTTGTTTGATTGCTTTTCTTACATTTAAACCTTCAATCACGATATAGTGAATAGCAAAAATCCATCTTAGAATAATGTAAAGAACTAAGAGTAATAGTCCAAAGTAAATAGCAATGTAAAGATTAGACAACGCTAAGTGCCCTGAATACAATATATCCATATTCAAGTCATAAACGACCCGGTCGATCGGCGTCTCCACAAACGGCACAAGTAAAAACAGCACCATAATTAAAGGCAAAATACTAACACTGATCAACTTAGGCGTTTTAGATACAGCTGTTAAAAATGCGTTAGCTAAAGTAATCGACTGGTTAAAAAACTGTTGTTGTGCTAGAACAATAAAAACGCCAAACTCTATAAATATTAATGCGAAAACCATTAGTCCAACGACAGTTAAAGCAATAGCCCCAGAATAACTTAATGCTATACTGTATACATCATGATTAATGGCTGTTGGCGCACCGATCAACATTAAAATTCTATTGAAAATAACAGAAATGATTGGCATAAACAAAACACTCGTTAAAACCATGTATATTAAAGCGAACGTTATATGTTTAGGATAAGTTTTTCTAAAATCATTTAGGCTTTTGTTAAATACTTGAAACATATGATCCTCCACTTAAACTTTTATAATAAACTGATTCCCTTTTGTAATTTATGCTAAACGAAGAAGTAAGGAAACACAACCAGACTAATTTTCTAGGTATTTGTATCATTATTTAATAATAAAGGTTGACAAAACATAAAGTGATACCATATGATAAATAACAAATCTTAAAAACGGATTGGCATAGATGAAGAGAAGTAGTTTAGTAAGTTACTTCAGAGAGCTAGTGGTTGCTGTAAACTAGTGTGACGAACTAAATGAATGGACTTCTGAGCCTCCAACCGAACGTCTTTTGACTAATAAGGTTGGCGAACGTCTCATCGTTACAAGAGACACGTATTCAAGCATTAAGCTTCGATACGCGCTAAGTGGACTGAATCTTTCAGTCAATTAAGGTGGCACCACGGGTCTTCCGTCCTTACAATATAAGGACAGAAGGCCCTTTTTTATTTGGCAAAATAACATAAACATATTAAATCGTTGAGTAAGAGAAGTAGACGAATGTTAAGTCATTACAGAGAGCTAACGGTGCTGAGAAGTTAGCGTGAACAACATCGTTGAATGGACTTACGAGAGGTTGCCTGAACTGCAGTATGGCAACTCGGACTTCCACCGTTAACAGGATAGGGTATCGGAAGAGCTCTATATTTGAAACGTCTTCCCCTTTTGAAATCCAAGCTCTTCCCGTACCTGAAACTATGAGAGGAAAAGTATATACTTTATACTTTTCAATAGAGGTGGTACCGCGATCTAATCGTCCTCTGTACACACAAATTGTGTGTGCAGGGGACTTTTTTTATACCTAAATAAGGAGGTACGAAACATGGTTCAATACCAACACAAAATCATTGAAGGCGACCAACATACACCTATTTCCATTTTTCAATCACTTGAAGGAACTAAGAAATTCTTATTAGAGAGTTCTCTAAAACATGAAGACATTGGGCGTTACTCATTGATTGGCGAAAATCCATACTATGAGTTTCAAGCTCATGGACGTACAGTTACTGAAACAAACCTACAAACAGATGAAGTGACTACAAAGAATGGCGACCCAATTCAGTCTCTATCTGAGCTAGTCAAAGGCGAACTGTCTTTACCTTTTGACATTCCTTTCATGGCTGGTGGCATTGGGTATATAGCCTATGACATCGCTAAACAATTCGAACCAATTGGATTCGGACAACATGATGACCTTAACATGCCAGACATTCATTTCATGTTTTACGAGAAGATAATTGTGTATGATCATTTATTACAAAATGTCCATTGCTTCGTATTTGATCAGTGGATTACAAATGAAAAAGTTAATTTAGAAAAAGAAATGACGCAGTTAATTAACCAAATAAATGGTCAAGAAGCCAAAAACAAACAGGGTTTTACACTGGGAGAATTTAAATCGAATATCGCCAAAAATGATTATTTAAACAAAGTTGAACAAATAAAAGAACAAATCAATCAAGGAGAAATATTCCAAGCTGTGTTGTCACAACGACTGACTGCTGAGTATGAAGGTGACCCTTTTAGTTATTACCGTCAATTAAGAAAGCATAACCCATCACCTTACATGTATTTCATTAATTTCAATGATTATCACATATTAGGTGCTTCACCTGAAAGCTTAGTTAAAGTTCACGGTAACCAAGTAACAACGAACCCAATTGCAGGTACACGCAAAAGAGGTCAATCAAGAGATGAAGACATCAAGCTTGAGAATGAACTGTTAACGGATGAGAAAGAAATTGCGGAACATCAAATGTTAGTCGATTTAGGGAGAAATGACATTGGCAGAGTTGCTCAACCTGGAACTATTGAACTAACAAAATATATGGTCATAGAACGATACCGTTTCGTTATGCATATCGTCTCTGAAGTAACTGGGGTGTTAGATAAAAGTGCAACACCGCTTGAAGCATTAAAAGCATGTCTACCGGCAGGAACCGTTAGTGGTGCACCCAAGATTAGAGCGATGCAAATTATTAACAGTCTCGAACCAACTAAACGAGGAGCATACTCTGGCGGAATCGGCTACTTATCGATCAATGGCAACTTCGATTTCGCTTTAGCGATTCGAACAATGATTTTGAAAGACAACCTAGCTCATGTTCAAGCTGGTGCTGGTGTCGTATATGATTCAAACCCTGAAAGTGAATATGAAGAAACGCTAAACAAAGCAAAAGCGCTTATGGAGGTAGATTAAAATGATTTTACTTATTGATCATTACGATTCATTTACTTACAACTTATATCAATACATTGAAGAACTAGGCTTTTCAGTCGAGGTACGACGTCATGATGAAATCAATATATCAGAAATAAAGGAAATGAACGTTCATGCCATTGTCCTATCACCAGGACCTGGGAAGCCGATTCACTACGAACAATCTATGAATATCGTTAAAGAATTACACACACAGATTCCCATTTTAGGTATTTGTCTAGGTCACCAAATAATAGGTGCGACCTTTGGAGCTCAAGTCAAAAAGGCGAGTATCATTATGCATGGTAAGCAATCGTTAATTTTACACAAAGGCCAAGGGCTGTTCGAGTATTTAAGTCAACCATTACAAGTGATGCGTTACCACTCACTAGTCATTGACGAACAAACTTTGCCACCTTATTTTAAACGAAAAGCTATTTCAATGGATGATGATGAACTGATGGCGATTGAGCATCAAACATTCCCCGTATTTGGCATCCAATTTCACCCAGAATCCATTGGGACAAATGAAGGCAAACAGATCTTAAAACAATTTTTAAGTAAAACACGAAAGGAGAATGACCATGAATCTACTTCAAAAATTAGTTGAAGGAAATAAACTAACTCAACAAGAAATGACGTCAGTTTCACACCATTTATTTAGTGAAGAGATCTCTGACAGTGAAATCGCCTCTGTTCTTACAGCTTTGAAAGTTAGAGGTGAGTCTGTAGAAGAAATTGCTGCTATTGTTGAAGTTCTTCGTGAAAAGGCAATGCCTATTAAGAAAAGTTTGATTGGTGTCATGGACAATTGTGGAACAGGGGGTGACGGCTTACAAACCTTTAACATCAGCACGACGTCTGCTTTTGTATTAGCAGGTGCAGGAGCGAAAGTCGCTAAACACGGAAATCGTAGTATTTCAAGTCGTACAGGAAGTGCTGATGTATTAGAAGAACTTGGTGTTGCACTTGACTTTACGAGTGATGAAGTCGAACAACTGATCGAAACAAATGGTGTTGCGTTTTTATTCGCGCCATACGTTCACCACCGATTAAAACGCATTATGAAAGTTCGAAAAGATTTAAACGTTCCAACGATCTTTAATTTAATCGGTCCACTTACAAATCCTGTTGCATTAGATACACAGTTTTTAGGGGTTTACCGTCGCGATCATTTAATGAAAATGGCCGCTGTCTTACAACGACTTGGGCGAAAAAGAAGTATCGTCGTCAATGGTGCAGGTCATATGGATGAAGCGTCACTCGCTGGTGAGAACCACTTTGTCTTATTAGAAGAAGGTGAACTAATCCCTTTTACACTAACTCCAGAAGACGTTGGACTAAACACTTATTCCAATACAGACATTACTGGTGGCAATGCGAAAGAAAATGCGCAAATAATGCTTGATGTGTTATCTGGCAAGGAAGGTGCTTATTACGAAACAACACTTTTTAATGCTGGAATTGGTTTATTCGCATCTGGTATTGCTAACTCGATTCAAGAAGGCGTTGACTTAGCACGCGATAGTATTCAATCTGGTCGAGCTTTAGAAAAACTGAACTACTTAATCCATTTTAGTGAAAAAAGAAAAACAAAGGAGATTTCGTAATGGGGACAATTTTAGATCGAATCTTAGATCAAAAACGAAAAGAAGTCGAGCTGCTAAAATCACAACCCGTGATAAAAAGCGGTTCGACGAAAAACATCACACCTTTATATGATACACTTCGTCAATCCAATCAATTGTCTGTTATTGCAGAGATCAAACGTGCTTCTCCTTCCAAAGGTGACATTAACGTCGGAATGGAGCCACCTGAACAAGCCAAGTTGTATGAACAAAGTGGTGCTAAAGCCATTTCTGTTTTAACAGATCAACCTTTTTTCAAAGGGACAATTGAAGATTTAAAACAAGTAAGAGAGACTGTTCAACTTCCGGTTTTATGCAAAGATTTCATCATCGATCAGGTTCAAATCGATCGAGCAAAACAAGCCGGCGCTAATGTCATTCTACTTATTGCAGCTGCCTTACCCGAAGAACAACTAAAAGCACTAAACGACTATGCCATTTCATCTGGACTAGAGGTGTTGTTTGAAGTGCATAATGAAGTGGAACTAAAGGCGGCTGAATCTCTTGGCGCTAAAATAATCGGCATTAACAACCGTGATTTAAAAACGTTCAAGACTGATCTGGCTGTAACAGAACGGCTCGCCTCTCAAATTCAGAACCCTGATGTCATGGTCATTAGTGAGAGTGGAATTAAAACAAATGAAGATGCTAAGCGTGTTTTTCAAGCTGGGGCAAACGGCATCCTCGTTGGTGAAACACTGATGAAATCGAACAACGTACCAGATGCGTTACAACAACTGATCGTCTAGGAGGTAATGAAATGACACACATTAAAATATGTGGAATCAAGCATGCCACCCACGCCTTTGAAGCTGTTCAGGCTGGTGCACAATTTTTAGGTTTCGTTTTTGCCGAAAGTAAAAGACAAGTAACGATTGAAAAAGCAAAACACATCTCTTCTCAACTCCCAACACACGTCAAAAAGGTTGGCGTATTCGTCAACGCATCACAAGAAGAGCTAGAGCATACAGCCAAAACGGTTGGACTTGATTTTGTTCAACTACATGGCGATGAGACACCTGAATTTTGCAAGCAGTTAACCGTCCCATATATTAAGTCATTCCGCGTTCGTAACGAGAGTGACTTAAAGCTGACACGAAAGTACGATGATGCAGATTACTTACTGTTAGATAGTGCAACAGGTCCATACCATGGCGGCAATGGGACGACATTTGACTGGCGTTTAGTCGAACAACTTCCTTTCAAGAAAGACCGTTTCATCTTAGCTGGCGGACTTAATCAAGACAATGTTAAGTCCGCTATTGATCAAACAAACCCTCGTGTCGTCGACGTCTCTAGTGGAGTTGAGTTAGAAGGTCAGAAAAACATTAACCTCATTCAATCATTTATCGAAACTGTAAAGGAGAATTCATAATGAATTATAGTGAACCTAACGCATATGGAATGTTCGGTCAATACGGCGGCCGCTTCATACCCGAAACATTAATGAGTGCAGTTCATGAACTAGAAGAATCTTATGAAAAAGCAATTAACGACCCAGCTTTCAATGATCGATTTCAAGAGATGCTAAAACAATACATCGGTCGTGAAAACCCGTTATACTTCGCCGAAAACTTAACAAACGAAGTAGGCGGAGCCAAAATCTATTTAAAACGTGAAGACTTAAACCATACAGGTGCACACAAGATTAATAATACAATCGGTCAAGCTTTGTTAGCTGAACGTATGGGGAAACGTAAAGTCGTTGCAGAAACAGGGGCAGGCCAGCATGGTGTTGCAACAGCGACAGTGTGCGCACTACTTAACTTAGAGTGCGTCATCTTCATGGGGACAGAAGATATTAAAAGACAAAAATTAAACGTCTTTCGTATGGAACTACTTGGTGCGAAAGTCGAATCAGTTGACCAAGGGAGCGCAACGTTAAAAGATGCTGTAAATGAAGCTTTACGATATTGGGTAACCAATGTTGAAGATACACATTATATTATGGGCTCTGTCTTAGGCCCTCACCCATTCCCGAAGATGGTACGCGACTTTCAAAGTGTCATTGGAAAAGAAACGAAGCATCAACACTTTGAAGCTGAAGGAACACTACCAAATGCGGTCGTTGCATGTGTTGGCGGAGGCAGTAACGCACTCGGAATGTTTTATCCGTTCGTAGAAGACCATGATGTACAGCTATTTGGTGTTGAAGCTGCTGGAAAAGGAGTTAATACCAATGAACATGCAGCGACGTTAACGAAAGGTTCAGTCGGTATTTTACACGGATCTATGATGTACTTACTTCAAGATGAATTGGGTCAAATTGAAGAAGCAAGTTCCATTTCAGCTGGACTCGATTACCCTGGTGTTGGTCCTGAGCATAGTCACTTAAAAGATACCGAACGTGTTAAATATAGTGCCATTACTGATGATGAAGCATTAAAGGCTTTTCAACTATTATCTCGATCTGAAGGGATTATACCAGCATTAGAAAGCTCTCACGCCGTTGCAGAAGCTATGAAACTAGCAAAAGAAATGAACAAAGATGAAACGATCGTCATCTGCCTGTCAGGTCGTGGCGATAAAGACGTTGAGTCCGTCAAACAATACTTAAACTCGTAAGGAGGAGGTTATTAAATGCAAACTGTCACGTATGGAAAAGACTATCTAAGAGCAACTTTAAATGAAACTATTAATGAAGGAAAGAAAATATTCATTCCGTATATAATGGCTGGAGATGGAGGGTTGAATTCTTTCATCCCTACTTTACAAAAACTAGACGAAGCCGGAGCAACAGCAATTGAAGTCGGCATTCCTTTTTCAGACCCTGTTGCGGATGGGCCAACAATTCAAGAAGCTGGCAAACGAGCACAAGACCTTGGGGTGACCTTGCCTCATATTATTGATATACTCAAAGAAGAACGAACTAAGATTCAATCACCGATCATTTTCATGACTTATATAAACCCTATATATAAATATGGCGTCGACCAATTCATGCTAGATGCAAAAGATGCTGGTATAGATGGACTAATCATCCCTGACTTACCACTTGAACAAACTAGTTTAATTGAAAAGGCTCGCCAACAAGCTAACATAGCTCAAATTCAGCTCGTATCATTGGCCAGTTCTAAAGAGCGTATGGAAAAAATCGCAGCTGCTTCAGAAGGGTTCCTTTACGCTGTAACCGTCAATGGTATTACAGGTGCTAGACAATCGTTTGATGATAGCTTAAGTGACCATTTTCAGTACCTAAAGTCTGTCAGCCCTGTCCCTGTTTTAGCCGGATTTGGAATATCAACACCTGACCACGTTAAACAATTAACTCAATATAGTGATGGTGTAGTCGTAGGCAGTAAGATTATTAACCTATTATACGAAAAGAAATTCGAAGAGATTAAACAATTAATTAAAGCTGCAGATCAGTAACAGAAAGATGTGAACAAAATGCTAGATTTAGTCATCCTATTTTTCGTCGGATTAACAGCAACTATTCTCGGAACATTAGCCGGTGGAGGTGGACTTGTCAGTTTGCCAGCAATGTTAGCACTAGGTGTCCCCGTCCATTCAGCCATTGGTGCTAACAAAGTGACCAATTCGATCAGTTCATTCGTCACCTTCCTAATGGTATTAAGGCATAAAGGTGTGACGATGAAAGAAGGGTTAAAGATCATTCCTGTTAGTTTAGGTGGTGGAGTTGCAGGAGGTGTCATCGCTTCCTCTCTACCACCTGATTTAATGTATCAACTCGCAATCGCACTATTGATCTTCGCATTCCTTTTTTCTTTCATTAGTAAAGGCGACTTTTCTGGAAAGAACCATTTCCGTTTTAAAACTCGAGGAACACCATTGTTATTCGGAATTGGAATGTATGATGGATTGTTTGGGCCTGGCCAAGGCACTTTAATGTTTTACGTATTTTCATACATGAGAATAGCTTACTATCGTGCAGTTGGACTGATGAGAATCGCGACATTCGCTAGTTGTTTTGGAGCGGCCATTAGCTTCATTGCAGCTGGCCATATTATTTGGACGATTACGTTTGCCTTAATTGGCGGTTCATTAATTGGAGCACAAGTCGGGGTACGCTTAGCCGGAAAGTTAAATCCTGATTATGTTAAACCTTTACTTCGCATCGTGACTGCAGCCCTAATTATACACATTATAATTGATCACGTGATTTTGTAGGGCATTTGAACGATTTTTTCAATGCTTTCATAAACAACTCTGTTCAATTTTAAAACAAGTATGAACTTGGACTTATATATACCTTTTAAAATAAACGCATTTGTTGGCAAATCTTATCGAAAATTATAATTTAAACATTATTAAAACCCTCTAGACACACTTGTTTAGAGGGTTTTGTAAGGCCAAAGGATTATCTATTACAAATATACAAAATTTTCTTATAATTTATGTTACAATGAAAGTTGTACAATAGGGTTCTCATGGGTGGTGGCTGGCTCTCTGAAAGAGGGTGATGCTTATGACTGTTTTTGAAACGCTCTTCTTAATGGTCTCTTTCGGATCATTAGTTGCAGCCATTCTGTCAGTTGGAAAGTGAGTAACCACCCATTAGCCTGGTGAGCTTGGGTGATTACCAAACCTGTAGCGAGCCGCTCCCTTTAGAGAGCTATTGTACAAAGCCATTGGTGTTGCCGCACCGATGGCTTCTCCTTTTGTGCGCTTCACTCTCCATTATTGTACATTAAAATACTTTAAATTCAAAGTATTTTAAAACATTACGACACCAGAACACCCTTCAATCAATACATCACCTTAATTATACTATATAACGAACAAATTATTAACAACTTTTTTATTTCAAGACGCACACACCGTTTAGTATATGTTTACAACTTTCTATTTATGAAAGCACTTGCTGAAAAAGTAATTGAGAATAATTCTCATTTAGTCGTTGACTCTCCACCCACTTTAGAGTTTATTATTTTATTCGAAATTGATCATCATCAGCAATTATCAAAAGAACAAGAATCTTGAGCAGAAAGTTTGTGTCATATGAAATTAAAATACTTAGTACCTGTTTAAATTGGTTTGTCCATCATTTCCCTTTTTATCGGAGCGACAAACATAAGTCTAATGGATATAAATCCAAATCCCTGTCACATAATAAAACACTCGCCTTCCCACTTAGACGAGTGTTTATTATGTAAGATAAGTCTTAAACTTAATTAGTAAAAGATTCTCCCTTTTTTCCTCTCTTTTCTTAACCTCCATATACCAAACAGCCAAATAACGGTGCCAACCTGCCATAACAATCGTTCATCGGCTACAAATACCGTATAATTCACAAATTCAATAACCGAATCCCAATCCTTATTTGGATAAACAAAAATTACCGGGATTAAGCCGATAAGAACAGAGAGTATTCCAACCCAAATTAATACTTTAGCAAATGCTTTCAATTTTTATTCCCCCAATTAAAACACCCTGGAGTTTTCTTCTCAAATTACGTATGCCGAATTTTCAGACTTTTGTACCATTGTAGCATAAAACGATTGTTTTGAAAGTAATAATTTGAATTTAATTGAGGATTGATTCTGAAGTTAAACTTTAGTTTTTTTAATGAATTTAAAGATACTTGAAACCTTATCGTTTCCATTTCAACGCATTTACAATATACTAGTAAACAGATAGGAATTAAAGGAGTTGAGTTAATGACACACAAAATATATGTCATACATGAAAATTCTGAGTGGACAGAACCTTTGTTTAAAGCATTAGATCAATTAGAAGTACCATACGAAGATTGGTTTATTCATGAAGGTTCAATCGATTTGACAGAAGAACCTCCCGAAGGAATCTTCTACAATAGAATGAGTGCTTCTTCCCACACGCGTAACCATCGTTATTCACCTGAGCTTGCAACAGCTGTAATAGCTTGGTTAGAACAACATAATCGCACTGTCCTCAATGGAAGTCATGCGTTAGACCTTGAAATTAATAAAGCAAGACAATATACTGCTTTACAAAAAGTTGGCATTCAAACACCTAAAACAATTGTCACTGTTGGGAAACAGCAATTGATTGAAGCAGCTCACAATATGGAGAAGCCATTTATTACGAAGCATAACCGAGCCGGAAAAGGATTAGGAGTACAACTTTTTCATAGTATAGAAGCTTTGGAAAGATACGTTTATAGTCATGATTTTGAAGAGCCTATTGATGGTATTACATTACTTCAACAGTATATTGAGTCACCTGATGCATCGATTACTCGCTGTGAATTTATTGACGGGAAGTTCTTCTATGCTGTTCAAGTTGACACCTCAGAAGGATTCGAGTTATGTCCTGCCGATGCTTGCTCTATTGATGATCAGTTTTGTATGACGACGGAAAATACTCGAGAGAAGTTTCAAATAATAAGCGGATTCGAACATCCTATTATTCAGCAGTACGAAACGTTTTTGAACGATAATAGAATTGATTTTGCTGGCATTGAGTTCATTTATGACTCAGATGGCAACATATTCACTTATGATGTCAATACAAATACGAACTACAACTCAGATGCCGAAAGCAAAGTCAACCTTTATGGTATGCAAGAAATCGCTAATACTCTCAACCGTTACTTAAACAAAGTCTATTAATAGAGTTAAAAAAGTCCCTAAAGCTATGTGCCTTAGGGACTTAAACGTTCAATAAACTGGTTAATCTCCTCAACTAATTCCTCTGATAATGGAATTGACGGATCAGCATAAGATGACATGTCATCAGGACTCGCGGAGTCTTTCAACACATGATTCATACCATCCACAATGACTAAATCATTATTTGGATATGATTCAGCTAAATTCTCCGCATCTTCAACAAACACTTGAGTATCATGCGTGCCTTGCACAATTAATGTTGGGACATTAATTGAAGTAGCTATGTCTGTTGGGTTATAAGTAAACCATGTTGCTAAAAACGGCTGAACGGTTGGCCTAAATAAGCTATACAATTCACTGCTTACTTCTTCAACATATTCACCGTCAACCAAGCTTTCAATAATCATTTCCGCTTCTTCTAGCAAATCACCTGTTAATTGACCTTCCAGTTGGTCATGTAAAACTTCATCCATCGGTCGTCCGGCACCAGCAAGTGAAATTAAACCATCCACATCAAGCTGTAAAGCTGCCAAACTACCAATTAACACTCCTTGACTATGTCCTACCACAATTACTTCATCGTACTGTTCCTTTCCGTCTAACTTTTGTAACCATTTCACTGCATCTTCCACTAGGTCTTCAATGGCTAACTCTTCTTCTGGGATCGTTACTTCACTATTTTCACCCGCACCACGTTTACTATATCTCAAACTTGCTACATTTTGTTCAGCTAAAGTCTCAGCTACCATTTTCAAGCTATCATTTTCCATACCTGGTGCATTACCGTTTCGATCTGTTGGGCCAGAACCAGGAATTATTAATGCAACTGTATTAGTATCTTCTCCTTCTGGCTCTAACAGCTCACCTTGTAACGGCCCGAACTCCGTATCAACAGTCAGCCAATTAATTCCCTCTTGATCATCTTCTTCTGCAAGCAAACCACGTTCAAGCTTAAAATCAAAGGTGTGCCCTTGTTGATTAAAATCACCTTCAAACGTTTCATTCTCAGTTAACTCACCTTCAAACTCAATAAACTGTCCTGGAATATCCATCTCAAAGCTTACCACTTCCTCCTCAACCTCTAAATCAGAAAGTGGATACCGATCAATACCTTGTACAGGAATGCTGATAAAACCAATGATTTCTTCATCTTCCTCTTCTTCAAATGACACTTGAATATTTAACGGAACTTCAGGTACTTCTATAGTACCATGCCAATCACCTAATAAATCTTCTAACACATTCTCTTCTACCTCAGGTTCTTCCCCATTGGAACAACCGACAACAAATAACAACACCGCTAACAAAAATATTTTCACTAGCTACTACCTCACTTAGTCATATAATAGGAACTCAAATAATCACCAATACAAAGAACCAAACAATCATTACGGTTAAGACAACGAACTTTGCAAATGCACCGCCCAAAAACCCTAACAATGAGCCAATTGATGCTTTAAATGCTTCTTCGGTCGTTCGCCTTTGCAACATCTCCACTACGAACACTGCAACAGTAGGAACTATTAAAATGCCGAATGGCGGAATAATAAAAGACCCGACAATGACACCAATAGCAGCTGCCCATTCTCCTCGTTTTGATCCTCCGTACTTTTTAACGAAATAACTATTTGCAATAATATCAGCAACTATGACAATCACAGTTAATACAACCATCGACCACCAAAAAAATGCTGTTAATGGTTCGTTATTAATGGCAAAGTGATAGACCAGAAAACCACCCCAAATGACAAGCGGGGCTGGAATAATCGGAAATATAATACCAGCATAACTTGATAAGAACAGTACTATAACTAAAATCCACCATAAAATATCTACAAAACCCATTTAGTTCACTCACTTTACGGACGTTGGTCCCAAGGCTCTAACTGTCCAATAATATATCGATCTTTTTGTTTGTTAATAGCATCTATTACACCTTTTGAAATTTCTTCATGAGTTAACCACCTTGATCTACTTGAAAGCTCATCGATCATAAACCCAAGTTGAACTTGGCTATAGCGACAATGACTAGGTACTTTTATGCTATCCCGTATTTGTTCAAGGTTAGCGCGACTACCTGTCACATGAAATAAGGACCACTCTTTATTATTGTTCACTGATTTAATTATAACAGATAACGGGTCTTTACCCGCAACATTGTGAACCCATGCAATTACTAAGTCAAATGGCCCGTTTAGTCTTTGTGCTTCTTGTAATTTTGACATAAGTTGTTCTTCATACCTATAATCAGCCAATATAGCGTTAACGTTTGATTGACCTCTTGTCACTTGTTCCATCTTTTCTTCAGTTCGTCCAATGACTGAAACATAACGAGCTTGTTTAGCCACCCACAACGTGGTATCACGCAACATTCCTGTTCCACCTACAACTAATACATGTTTCACTATACCATCCCCTATAACTTTAAATTTCTATTAATCGGTTGCTAATTCCTTCTGATAGTTTTAACTACAAACATAAAAAAAGGCTGAGACAGAACTGATTGTAAAACAAAAGCCCGAACGAAGTCACCTTTTGACTTCGTTCGGGTTTATCTTTTAGCTTCGCTCCATCAAAATGCTACGCTTTCACCCGCAGGGCACAAGTGCAACATCTGCTCAAACTCCCTACGGTCGCTTGTCGCAGTGTTTTCTATGCAGGGGCGGCTGGTGAGCCAAGCTACTACTTCGAGTAACATCCTTGTGCTTTGCACCGAGGAAGCTACTTCGAAGCATAGCTAGTAGACGCAGGTGCATCCCTGGGGTCTCACCCTGGCCTTTGCCATGACGACCTGGACGGTCTAATGTCGGCGTTGGTCACAAATGCAGATTTCTTTAACTTCTGCGCTTTAATTTGCGCCGAGTAACCGCAGGCGCAGGACGTGACCGCTTTTAGCCGACCAGGAGTCTACGCATTTTGATTCCGCTAGGTGACTGCTCAACTAAGCTGAAATGTCAATTGTTCGTGTTTTCATCAAACTCCAACCCTTTTGTCTCAACCTCTTGTCTATTACCCGTTATTATGATCAAACTCAACTTCTTCTAAATCAAATGACATTACGCGATCAGTTTGTGGATTATAAGTCACTGTTCCTCTCACTTTAACGCGTTCATCACCTGATTCTACGATAAACTCATATGTTTCTCGACGTCGGTCATCAGACAACTCTTCTTCACCAATAAATTCATAATCTGTTACATCATACCTTGGATAAGCGACTTGCAATACTTCTAGTAAATATCGTCCAAACATTTCTTCCTCTAACTCTGGTGATGGCTTGATTTCGACATCAATAATACCAAAGTCTAAATCTGCTCCTAACGCTAAGAAAGCTTGACGATGTAAATTTAAACGGTGAGGCGGGTAACCGTCTACAGTATCAACAACTTTCACTAAAATTTCGCGGCCAGTTTCAGGAAACTTCACCTTTAATATTTCACCACATTCATAAGGTGCTTGATTACTAACAGCCGTCGTCATATACTCCAAATCAGACCATGGGATATTACATTTTGTCACTTCCCCACCTTCTGTCCACGTCGATTGACCTTCGACCCAGTCGTTGTTGTCACGTCCAGTGAACGTTTGATTAGACATCGGATCATATACATACGTACACGAACCATCCCTAACAAAATCATTTGTATAAAAATAATATGGGTTCATTTAAATCCTCCTGTATTTGAACATAGTTCTATGTCATATCATATGTTGGTCTATGCTTGGACGGTGACTTGAGACAACATGTGTACGTAAACATTATTTAAATTGTTTAACATGTGAAACTTTTCTCACTCTACAATAGCTACTCATTTTCCACTTGTCATTTTCGTGGTATAATATACGAGGACAAACAAGAAAGGTAGGGGAGTTTAGTGGGTAAAAGAATACTGTTTTTCTTATTAACAAACATTCTCGTTTTAACAACAATTGTCATTGTTTGGTCTGTCATCACATCATACACAAACATTGGGCCGTTATATGATGGTACAGGCAATATCGGAAGTTATGGCGCATTAGCGCTATTCAGTATCATCGTCGGTTTTGCTGGTGCCTTTATTTCCTTAGGTATGTCACGTTGGATGGCTAAGAAAATGATGAAGGTTCACGTATTAGACCCTGATGATAACTTATCAACAGCAGAGCGCCAATTAGTTGAGCGCGTTCACCGTCTATCACGCGCTGCAGGCTTAATGCATATGCCTGAAGTTGGTATTTATCGTTCAAAAGAGGTTAACGCTTTTGCAACAGGACCAAGTAAGAAACGCTCATTAGTCGCTGTTTCAACTGGTCTATTAGAGTCAATGGATGACGATGCAGTTGAAGGTGTATTAGCACACGAAGTGGCTCACGTATCAAATGGTGATATGGTTACGATGACACTACTACAAGGTGTTATTAACACGTTTGTTGTATTCTTATCACGCATCGTAGCAGCTATTGTAGCAAACTTTGTACGTGCAGAAATGCGTATGATTGTTCACTTTGCTGCGATCATCATATTCCAAATTCTATTCTCAATTTTAGGAAGCCTTGTCGTCATGGCGTTCTCACGTTACCGCGAATTCCATGCAGACCGAGGTGGTGCAGATTTAGCTGGTAAAGATAAAATGGCCCATGCACTACGTTCATTACAGAACACTGTTGCTAGCGTTAATGACAACAGCAACGATAGTGCAATCCAAACAATGAAAATTAACAATAAAGGCGGAGTTGCAAGATTATTCTCATCTCACCCAGACTTAGATGAGCGCATTCGCCGTTTAGAGCAAAAATAAACAAAAGGTTGGCTTATTAAAGCCAACCTTTTTATTACCAAATCCATAAAGCAATGAAAGTCGCCAGAATTAAACCTGCCATAACTGGGATAAAGTTTTTCCGAGCTAACTCCATGACAGATACACCACAAAACCCTGCTACAGCAACGAGCGACGACCAAGCCACAAGCGCTCCTCCTCCAGTCCAAATAGATCCTAACTGACCAATTGCAGCTAACGTTGTTGCATCAACTCCACCAGTCGCTAAAGCACCTGATAAGGCACCCGTTAACGGTAAACCTGAGAACCCAGACCCATCTAATCCAGTAATAATACCAACAAGCAAGATACCAAATGCAGTTAAAAAGGTACTTTCAGGAATGGCTGCTTGCCCCGCCTCTACTAACTCGAATAAAAACGCAGGCGGTTGCACATCACCTAAGGACATAATGCTCCCTGAGAATTCACCACTTCCTAAAAAGAAGAACCCTGCAATTGGAATAACTGGACCCATCGCTTTAAAAGCAAACACGAAACCATTTGTAATATGTTCACTTATACGATCTAAAGCCTTTACTTTTCCAAAGGCGAGTGAAGCTAAAGCAAGTAATAATACAGCAACTCCTCCAATTAACGCTGCACCATCGCCTCCTTCAAACCCACCTGTACGTCCACCAGTTATCTTTGTATAAATCATAAAAATCATAACCCCTAACATGGCAAGAGGAACTAAAATAGCGAAAACTTTTCTCCATTTATGATTGGCAAGGGATTCGTTCTTTTTCGAAGTCTCCTGTTGACCTGGTAACTTTTTAAGCTCTTCTTTGTTTAATGGATCAGTTGGTTTTCTAATCTTCTTTCTAAACATTAAATAAGTGATACTAAGAGCCAATGCACCTGAAACGAGAGATAATATCAACGCTTTATCAGCAATTACACTAGCATTTAACCCTGCTGATGAGGCGCTCAAAGTTGGTGCAATTTGCATAATATAGTCTGACGACAATGCCATCCCTTGCCCTGCTAAGGCGACGACCATCGCTGCAGCCATGATCGGTAACCCTGCTCTTACAGCCGCAGGCACTAACAATGCACAAATTAACGGTACTGCTGGTGTTGGCCAAAAGAAGAGTGAGATCACAAATGTTATACCTATTAATACGACAAAAGCAACATGGCCATTCGTCATAAACTTTTGCACTGGTGCGATCATTTGTTGGTCAGCACCTAAATCTTTTAAAGAGTGTAAGAGTGCGACCATAAAAGTTATGATTAAGAAGATGCTAAACAATTCAGTTGCTGCTGTTAAGTTAGCATTAAACACAGACGTAAAGCCTGTTACTAAACTGCCGCTATAAACCCACGCAACTAAGAATGTCCCTATTAATGTCGGTAAAACAACACCTTTACGGAACACCATAGTTAAAATGACAACAAGTGTCACTAAAGCATATAAACCATGTGAAATGGTTAACTCCATCATAATGCCCCCTCCTTTGAGAGCATCATATGTACACTTGCCTATATTGGTTCCACATGTGTATAACTTTTTGATTAAATATTTTCAGTATTATATATACTGTGGATAAGCTAACCTATTCACAAAGTTATTCACTTTTTCTACATTAATTCACATTTAAATACGAAGTTCACCCTTTTTATCCACAAAAAAAGCCGGGCGGAAAAGTTCCACCCGACTATTACTTAATTATGCATGAACTAACTTCGCTTCAACTTGAACGAACAATGCATCTAGTAACTTTTTATAATTTTCAACTTCGACTTCTGGTAAATGAAGGTTACCATTGTCATCTAACATATCATAAATACCACTAATCATGACACGTGGCTGCGCAGGCACTTGAACACCTAAGTGGCTTAATACTTCACGTAAATGAAGCTGTGCTTGAATTGTTCCACTTTGTCCAGGTGTACCACCAATAACACCAGCAACTTTGCCACCAATTGAATTATCTCCAGCTGGCCTAGTCATCCAATCGATTGCATTTTTAAGCGGTCCAGAATATGAACCATTATATTGAGGTGTGGCAAACAGAACAATATCTGCACCTTCAATTTGGTCTTTTAACTTCTGTACACTTTCAGGAACTGGTTTTTCTATATCTTCATTAAATACTGGAACATTTGAATAATCCGCGTATTCATACTCTACATTTTCTGGAAGCATTGTTTTAACTAAGTCTAACAACTTCTTATTAACAGAGTCTTGACGTAAACTACCACTAACACCTACGATTTTTAATTGACGATCCATAACTATGTCACTCCTATATTAAGTCTATTAATTTCATCGTAAATGTTTCATATTATAAGCGCAAACATCTTGCTTGTCCACACAGTTTTACTCACCTATTTTGTAGACTAAAACGATCGCAGTAAAAAAAGAAAGACTCATATACATAAGGAATGTATTAACATTATACAATTGATGATTCATATGACTAGACAAGAATACCGTCGACACAGAATCAATATAATCCCAATCAATATAACCAAACTGATTTTCAAATAAATCGACGATCTGTTGGCGATATGTTTCAATAGATTTCTGCTGATAACTTATCGCAATCCCCCAATGAATTGATACAAAAATCGCCGAAATGATTAACCAATGTCCTAATACATACGGTCGCACCAACTCATACCATAAATAGACTAAGTAAAAAAACAACCCTACTAACAATACGATAAATGGTAAAGCTCGATTAACAGGATCTGCTGGCTGTCCTGGAAGGGTACTCATTGAGCCAACCTGTAAAAACATAGCAAAAACAAGTACTGTTATAATGATTAATAAGGACGTTGGTCGGGCTAACAGCTTCTTCAACTAAATCCCCTCCATCATCAACTGTTACTTATACTTTATGAATAAAAAAGGGGAATTAGACTAAAGCCAAGTTTAAAACCAAGTTGATAATATTAGAAAGATTACAGCCACTAACCCAGCTAAAATAAACCACGAATACATATGTTTTGGCCTTCTAATAATATCAACTATTATGAAGACGATAGCACCTAACAATATAGGGGGAATTAAAAAGAAAGCTAAAAACCAAATAACACTCGCCATATTTAAAAATCCTCCCTACAAAAAAGAAGAGGTTATCACCCCTTCTTCATACTAGTGTTTCATATCACTAATAAAGCGCCATGCTTCTTCAAAATCCGCTTCAGTATAGTTCTGTTGACTTTTAACTGTACGCACCTTGTCTTCAATTTCTTCTTTTGAGAAGTTATCAAAATACAACATGGTCGATACTAACTCTAAAAATTTAGAGCTTTGTTCATCCATTTTTTGAATAACTGAATCCATATTCGGTGTCGTGACCCCAGACTCACTTAGGAAGCCTGCACCACGGTCTGTTAAATGATAACGATACTGATAATAGCCTTTTTCCTTCTCTTTTGCTTCATCTAAAAAGCCTAAGTTACACAACTCTTCAATTCGTGTTGATAATTCTTCAGAATAAGGACCATAAAAATGAAATGAATAACGCTCAGAAAAATCAAAGCCACACTTTTTTAAGATATAAACCATTTTTTGCAGTCTTTTACGACCTACTACTTCTTGTGCTTGTTCAAAAAATGCCATTAGCCTCGCGTGATCCTCTAACATGAACACAACTCCTTACCCTTTCAAAATTTCATATATCCGCTTCTTGATGTCGCTTTCTTCTGGAAGTTGCTCTATTAAATCTTTAGCAAAATATAATTTATGATCTGTTCGTTTCTTACCTGATATCGATTCAACAATATCAGATTGACGTGATAGTTCTTTTAATTCGCCTGTTGGCAATTGTAAGTGAATCGGAAGGCGTTCTTCCTCCTCACCAGGTCGATAGAAATCATAAGGCAAGTCAGATGAAGAATCAACTTCTAAATAATAAGTAGGATCGACTCCTGCCTCTGTAAAACACTCTTTCAAGTCCATCAGTTCTCTATACTGATTACCAGGGTCGAATTCAACGTATTTAAATAAGTCACGATCGACAAATCGACGACACAAATCAGATAAGATTGCATCCTCTTCTTCTTTCCATATGTGGAAATAATAAAATACCACATTCTCATCTAACTTTAAATAGTCCTCTAAGCTCACTTCTTTTAAGAAAAAGCTCTCGAAGTGCATCGGCTTCAGCTTGAACTCATATTCATTCGCTAAATATAATTCTTTCGCTCGGTGTAAAATTTTAGATAAAATGACTTCTGCACTTCTTGTTACCGGATGAAAATAAACTTGCCAATACATTTGATATCGGCTCATAATATAATCTTCTACAGCATGCATACCACTTTCTTTAATAACCATTTGGTCTTCCATAGGGCGCATGACACGTAATATACGCTCCATATCAAAATGGCCATAACTCACTCCAGTGAAGTATGCATCGCGTTGTAAGTAATCCATGCGATCAGCATCAATTTGACTCGAGATGAGACTGACAACTAATTTATTAGAATATGTCTTATGTATAACATCGGCAACATCTTGTGGAAAGTTTTCATCTACACGGCGTAAAATTTCATTAACTTTCGTATCACCTAATATAATTGCTCTCGTGTAATCTTCATGGTCTAAATCAAACACTTTCTCAAACGAATGTGAAAACGGCCCATGCCCTAAATCATGAAGCAATGAAGCACACAAACATAATAAACGTTCATCATCATCCCAAAATGGTTGGTCACGGAAATTCTCAATAATTCTACGTACAATTTCATAAACACCTAAAGAATGGTTGAAACGACTATGTTCTGCACCGTGGAAAGTTAAATACGTCGTGCCCAATTGTTTAATCCGTCTTAGACGCTGAAACTCAGGTGTACCAATCAAGTCCCAAATCACTCGATCACGGACGTGAATATAGCGGTGAACAGGGTCTTTAAACACCTTCTCTTCGTTTAATTTTTCATCACGATATGCCATTTTTCCCGACCTTTCTATCACTCTCTATGTCTTAAAGTTATTATAGCTTTTTTCAACTTTAAATAAAACAGTCATAGCTATTTAAATATGATGAAATTTAATACCTCTTCCATGACTGTTGCAACCACTCCGCTTCTTTAACAGATACTCTTTCGAATTGAACGGTAGCACCTGGAGCCATTTGGGCAAGTTTCCAATGATCAGCAGAAATCACGGTTCCTATAGTAGTATACCCACCAGTTGTTTGACGATCAGCTAACAATATCATGGGCTGTCCATTAGCTGGTACTTGAATGGTTCCATAAGTAACAGCATCCGACACAATATCAGCCGTACTATGATGAACTAAAGGGTCGCCTTCTAACACACATCCCATACGGTCACCTTTTTTAAAGACATAACTAGATTGGTAGAACCTAGTTACTGAAGAAGACGTGAATTCAGATTCCACCTGGCTTGTAATAACCCTCAATGTCACTGTTTTCGTAAGTACAGGGCGCAAATCCCGACGCAAAGCACTTAAAGAAGGCTGAACACCCTCAACCTGACCTACTTTAACAACGTCTCCTTCTACTAACCTACTCCCCATCTCCCCTTTTTCAAAAGTGGATTGACTACCTAGCCACCTCTCTGACTGTATACCGCCGGCGACACAAAGATAAGCCCTCATACCATGGATCGGCCTTTCAAAGATTAGTTGTTGCCCTTGTTGTACTCTGATCGTTTCCCATAAAGGAACAGGTTCATAGTCAATATGCGCTGCTAAATCTCCGCCAGTTATACAAATGACAGTATCGTATTTGAAAGTTAATTCAGTGCCACCAAACGTAACCTCAAGTGCAGCAAAGCCTTCTGAATTATTTAATAATCGGTTTCCCATAATTAACGCATAACGATCCATTGCACCTGATACTGGCACACCTAAATGTTGATAACCAGGTCTTCCTAAATCTTGAACAGATAAAAACAGACCTGGTTTATTGACTTGAATGAGTTGTTTCATTTACATCACCTAACGTATTAATCAAACGTTTGATTAATAATTAATTGCTTGGACATTGACACGTTCAGCTTCTAACATATCGCGTATAGCTTTAGCATGATTATAAGCAGACTGTCCGTCCCCATGAAGACAGAGAGTATCAGCTTGTATTGGAATCTTTTTATTTGAAGTTGTCGTCACTACTCCTTCAAAGATGAATTCATATACTTGCTTCTTAATTGATTCTAGATTAGTAAGCACTGCACCTTCAGATTGACGGGATGTTAAAAGACCCTCTTCTGTATACGTACGATCAGCAAACACTTCAGAAGCGTACGCTAAATCTAGCTGCTTAGCTACTTCAATTAGTTGACTATTAGCCAAACCATACAACACTAAGTCTCGATCAACATCTTTAACGGCTTGAGCGATCGCTAATGCTAGATTTCGGTCTTTAGCCGCTGCATTATACAAAGCGCCATGTGGTTTAACGTGGTGTAATTGAATACCTTCAACCATACAGAACGCTTTGACTGCTCCAACTTGGTAAACAACGAGCTGGTAAACTTCTTCAGCAGGGATCTCCATGTTTCGCCGGCCAAACCCGAGTAAGTCTGGATACCCTGGGTGGGCCCCTATAGCGACATTGGCCTCTTTTGCTCGTTTAATCGCTTGTGGAATGGTTCGATAATCACCAGCATGATAACCACATGCAACATTAGCTGACGTAATGACACTCATTAGCTTCTCATCATCACCTAAAATGTATTGGCCAAAACTCTCTCCTAAATCAGCATTAATATCAATCCTCAAACTTATTCCCCCTTACTTGAACAAAGTCTTCAACACACCCTTTATCTTTAATCCAATCATACTCTGAACGTGACACTGAGAAAAATTTCAACTGATCTCCTATCTCAAACAAAGCAGGTTGTCCTCGTTTAACATTAAACAGTTCAATCGGTGTGTTGCCTATGATGTGCCAACCTCCAGGTGAAGACACTGGGTAAACACCCGTTTGCTTTCCTGCAATGCCTACACTACCTCTTGGTACCTCTGCTCGTGGCGTTTGTAAGCGTGGTGTTTCAAGCTTGTCATTTAACCCACCCAAATAAGGGAATCCTGGTAAAAAGCCAACCATATAAACTAAATAATTAGGTTCACTATGGCGTTTAACTACTTCTTCTGTGGTCATTTTGTGATAATCCGCTAATGATTGTAGATCTGGTGCAAACTCATCTTGATAACAGACAGGTAGATTAATAACCTTTTTTTCACTTAAACTTTCTTCTAATTGAACAGTTTTCAATACATCTTGAATACATTGTTCAACTTCAAAATATGAAACCGTTCGCCAATTATAATAGACAGCAACAGAACGGTATGTGGGAACTAGGTCTGTCACAAATGAAATACGAGCACGTTGTAAACTTTTATAAGTTGCCACCACTTGCTCATGCAAAGACCTTGAAATTTCGGCACCAAACGAAATAATTAGAGCTTGATTTCCTAGTGGGTGTAATGAATAATTCATTCATGTTTCATCCTTTATACAAGCTAAACATACCCGTACCGCTTCATTTAAATCTGTTTGTGACCAACTAGGTACCTTTCCGTGTTCTATTGCTAATTCATGAGATGCTGGTATATGAATAAAGCCAGCTGGGATTCGTTGACCTTGTTGCTCGACAAAGTTTAAAGCTTGGTACATGACATGATTACATAAATACGTCCCGGCAGAATTAGAAATTTCAGCTGGGTAGCCCTTTTCCTTTAATTTACTCACCATTTCACGGACCGGTAACGTACTAAACAGCCCGTCAGAACCCCCTTCAACAATAGGCTCCCCACTTGGGATACGTCCATTATTGTCCGGTTCTCCTCCATCATTACAGTTAATTGCAATTCTTTCAGGCGTTACTTTGGTTCTACCTCCAGCTAAACCAAGTGATACAATTGCGTCTGGTTTCGTTTCATCAATTGCATTGAGCAATTCTTTTCCGCTCGTTGAAAAATCAACTGGCAACACTCTAGTTATAACTTCATACCCATTAATCGAACTACCATCTAGATGCTTAACGACTTCCATCGTTGGGTTTAGTTTAAAATTTAAAAATGGTTCAAATCCTGTTAATAATAACTTTTTCATTCAATCACCTTCAATTTGTCTTAATATTGTTTCTATTTTAGCACTTATGTCGATCAATTTGTAATTCATATATAAAGTGTTTTTTCCATTCTTGCGACGATTTGTTATAATGTAAGACAGCTTATATGAAGAGGAACGATCCAAGATGAACCATAAATTGTTAGACATTAATCAAATAAGGTTTGTAGACCATAGTGACCCTGGCCTATCAAGTATTTCGCAATCCTTCGCAACTGATGACGCGCTTTGCCTATCTGTCAGCCAGTCCAAAGAAACTGTTATGCGTTATTGGGTTCATGAACCAACTATCGTATTAGGTATTCCCGACAGTCGTTTACCATATATACAAGATGGCGTTCATTACTTAGGTGAACAAGGTTATAATGTGATCATTCGTAATTCTGGAGGACTTGCTGTTGCTTTAGATGAAGGGGTGTTAAACATCTCATTAATTTTCCCTGACACGAAGCAAAGTGACATTCATGATGGATACGAAGCCATGGTCGAATTTATAAAATGGTTATTCCAAGATGAAGAACCATTAATCGAAGCTTATGAAATCGAACAATCCTATTGCCCTGGCTCATATGATTTAAGTATCAATGGCAAAAAGTTTGCCGGGATCTCACAACGACGAGTAAAAAATGGATCAGCTGTTCAAATTTATTTATGTGTTGAAGGCGATGGGAGCGAACGTGCAGAACTACTCAAGCAGTTTTACAACAAATCTATAAATGGTGAGCAAACGAAATTTAACTACCCTAACGTTAATCCAGAAGTAATGGCCTCACTAGAACAATTATTAAACAAAAAAATAACCGTTTCACAAATAAAAGAGCAAATATTAAACCGACTAAGTACTGAACAAATTGATGTTATTCACCAACCGTTAAACGATCAAGAGTTAAACTGGTATGAATCAAGGTTGGAGTTAATGGAAAAACGTAACAAAGACATTCCGTTAACAAAACGTTCATAACCATATCTTTTAACCTCTAATGCAGCTTGTGATATATTATTGATGGAAGCAATACAAGAGACTTAAGGAGAGTGACATAAATGCCAGAAGCAGTAGAAACTTTAGATGGTTGGTATATGCTACATGACTTTAGACAAGTCGATTGGACAGCTTGGAAAAAAGCAAGCACAGAAGAACGCGAACAAGCTATTAGTGAACTCAATCACTTAATGGCGTCGTGGCAAGATGTTGAATCAGACAAGCTAGGTAGCTTTGGTTTTTATACAGTTGTCGGTCATAAAGCAGACTTACTATTTTTAAACGTTCGACCAACAATGGAAGAGTTAACAGAGTTAGAAACAGCACTGAATAAAACGAAAATGGCTGAGTTCTTTACACAACCTTATTCTTACGTGTCTGTTGTTGAACTTTCAACTTATATGGCACAAGGGAAAGACCCAGACACAGACCCAGAAATTCAAGCGCGATTAAAGCCTATTTTACCTAAATGGAATCACGTATGCTTCTATCCAATGGACAAGCGTCGTGATGGCGAAGACAACTGGTACATGATGTCTAAAGAAGACCGCGGAAAGTTAATGTATACTCATGGTATGACAGGCCGTAAGTATGCTGGTCATGTTCGTCAAATTATTACAGGAAGCCAAGGTTTAGACGACTGGGAATGGGGCGTAACATTATTTGCCCATGACACATTACAATTTAAGAAATTAATTTATGAAATGCGTTTTGATGAAGTGAGCGCTCGCTTTGCAGAGTTCGGCTCCTTCTATATTGGTCACCGCAAAGAACGTGAAGAATTAGAAAAAGTTATGCATGTTTAATACAAACTTTTTCTATAGCCTTAAGTCACCCGTTGACTTAAGGCTTTTTTTATTCTATTTCCCCGCTCTACGCACAGCATGTCCTACAAAAAATACGACTTTATAACTTGTCCAGACAAATTTCTTCATTTAGGCATTCATCATTTCCCAACTTCTACATATACATGAAATAGTGATGAATATTGTATAAAAGAGGTGGTGGTTAATTGGCACTTATAGCTTATACAGACGCGCAGCTTAGAGAACTCGCCCGCCTCATGCGTGCCGAGGCCGAAGAAGACGGAGAACAAGGTATGCTTTTAGTTGGAAACGTTGGCGTTAATCGAGTCGTAGCAGATTGTTTAGATTTTGAGGATATACGATCCTTGCCAGATATGATTTATCAAGCTCCTGGTGGTTTTGAAGCTATTCAAGAGTCTTATTTTTATCAACGTGCACGCGAAAAGGAAATTCGCCTTGCAAGAAGAGCAGTTCAAGGTGACCGGACTCATCCTGGACGATTCTCGCTATGGTTTTTCAGACCTCCAGGAGATTGTCCACCAGAATGGTTTGGTCAGCCATATGCAGGGCAGTTTGGTGCCCATTGTTTTTATGAGCCGTTTCCGGGAGAGTGCCCTGATATTCACTAAGTTAAGTGTTTTATTAAAAGATTTAAATATTTGAGGGAGGTTGATTTTTTTGGATCAGTCTAATAACAATCAAGAAAGACACCAAAATGAAGCAAACAGATCCAAGTCACCAAAACAGCCAAAAGGGGATGCTCATAAGCAACCCGCTAAGAAACCTTATCACCCTAAGGACTCTAAACAAGGGTGGTACCCAGACAAGAAGCACCCAGGGGATAAGAAAGGCCAACAGCCAAAATATGGTGATAAAATGCCACCTAAGTATGGCCAATCACCAAAAGCACCTGGTATAGGTTTCGACAAGAAAGGGCCCGACTACAAACCAACAGGTAATAAACCATGGGGTGGTCAACAAGGACAAAGCGGTATGCCTCCATATGGTGGTGGAATGCAACAACCGGGCGGTATGCAGCAAGGACCTGGCATGTACCCAGGTGGTATGGGACCTGGTATGCAACAACCAGGTGGCATGGGACCTGGCATGCAACAGCCGGGTGGTATGCAACAACCAGGAGGCATGGGGCCTGGTATGCAACAACCGGGTGGCATGGGACCTGGTCAAGGGATGCCACCGTGGATGCAAAATGGTCCACAACAACCTACGCAGCCGCAACCTGGTATTCCACGTGAACGTTCTTTCATTGAGAATATTTTGCGCCTAAATGAAGGAAAGCAAGCGACATTTTATATGACGTTTGAAAATAATGATGAATGGAACGCCATGATATTTGAAGGAATCGTACGCGAGGCAGGTAAAGACCATATTGTCGTTGAAGATCCTGAAAGCGGTAATTGGTATCTCCTATTAATGATTTACCTCGATTACGTTCAATTTTACGAAGAACTTGAATACGAGTATCCGTTTGCTTAATGGAAACAGCCAACTGTCATTTCAGTTGGCTGTTTTTTTAACACTTTTTCACTTGTTTAATCGATTTTACATATGAGAGTTATTTTCGCCAATTTTACAAATTGAAACACATTTCGCCAAAAACCTATAATTGGGTCAAAAAACAGCTGTTTTTTACATATTCGGTCAATTTTTTTGTAAAAAAATCTCAACTTCCTTGCCAGTTTACATTATTCTAAAAAATGACAAAACAACATAACGATTTTAAATAAATTATATGGGGAGTCTGAGCTGTCTTTTGACTGAGGTACGAAACCATGGACAACCGTTTAACCGACCAACAATTTGAAGACCTTTTAAAACAATATAACAATATGATTCATTACCAAATTCACAAACTTTTTATTAAAGATTATGAAGGTGAGTTTTATCAAGAAGGGGTTACTGCGTTATGGGAAGCTTACCTGAAATACGGTCAAGACCCGACTTTTCCCAAAATGGCTACCATTCACATTCGAAGTCGCTTAATCGATAAGATCCGAAAACATAAACGAGTCCAAGATCGAGAAACGTTTGACAAATATATCGATCACCAAAATCACCAAGTAGTAATTAATAAACAAATCGAGCATTTTGACCCTCACTTTTGGTCGACAGTTCGTCAAAGCTTAAGTGATAAACAATGGCTGTTTATTGAAAAAAGAATACTAAAAGGGTACTCCATAAAAGATATTGCTGACCAGGAACAAACAACAGTCGACGCAGTTAAAGGATGGGGACAAGCCGCAAAGAGAAAGTTACGTTCAGTTTTGAAAGACTATAATATAACTTAGGCAAAAGGATGACTGTCATTTCAGCCTGAAGCACTATTTAAATTCGACCTCCAAACTGTTTAGCATCAATTCATTCTGCTCTAGAATTAAGTTAGAACAAAAACGGAGGCGATTAAATGTTAGAACCTATGATTAAAGAAGCTATTATAAAAGATCTTCAGACAAAATATATTCAAACACCAAAGTATAACTATAAGAAACGAACATATTAATCAAACGTTTGATTAATATGTCTGAAAGGACTGAAACATAGTAATTTAGTTACTTTAATTGACATTATGCAAAAACACCCTTATATTTAAAGTATAAGAAGACGTATACATTTTTTGTTAAAATCATAAAATAAAAAGAGATAGGGTGCGATCAACACCCTACCTCATAAGCAGTATCCGCCCGTACAAGGCGTAGGCTGCACTATCTTGATGAAGATTCCTGACTACCTTGCTTCCGGTATAAGCAAGGTAGTTTCTTTTTGCCACCATTTATGAAAAACATAAATGGTATGACAATGAACTGAGCTTCGAGGGTGACGAATGTTATAGTTATAACTATTAACATAAGCGTCCATATTCGATCGCTCATAGGCATCACCTCCTCTCTCGCCTATGAAAGACGACTTGGAGGCTTGGCCTACTTACCTTGCTTAAACGGATACTGCTCACCCTCATTATATACAAAGGATGAGTTGATTTAAACTAAATAAACGAACATTCATTCGAATTCATACAACAGTCCTAGTTCACGACAAATTCTGTTTCACTATGTCCATCTTTAGTCTTTTTCACTTCTAAAATGGCTGGTATAGCAGCCTTTAATTCCTGGACGTGTGATATAACTCCAATCATTCTCCCCGACTTTTGAAGGTCAATTAACGTGTCTATTGCTTTATTTAACGATTCATCGTCTAATGAACCAAACCCTTCGTCTATGAACATTGTCTCGATTGATACACCACCTTGAAAGCTTTGAATCACATCTGACATACCAAGTGCTAAACAAAGTGATGCATTAAATTTCTCGCCACCAGATAGCGATTTAACGTCGCGAGCCTGTCCTGTATAAGCATCAAAAACATCAAGTCCTAAACCACTTTGACGTCCCCTAGCTTCTTGCCTATTACTTCTAACTAAATAATACTGTCCGTTAGAAAGTCTCCGCAATCGTTCATTTGCCGCTTCAATAATTTGTTCTAAATACTCAATTTGCAAGTATCGTTCAAACGAAAGTTTCTGTTCATTTTGACCACGCACTAAATTATATAGATCTGTTAATTGGTTAAGTTTCTTTTCTTTTTCAGCTGCTGCTTCATGGGTTTGTTCGATTTTCTTCCTCAGATTATTAAGATCTTCTAAATACCCAACATTCACATTGTACTGATTAAACACCTCTTCATAATGTTTTTTAACATTTACAAGCTGTTCTTCCAATACTTCAAGGTCAGGTTTTTCCTTCCCTTCTAACTGCTCTTCTAGATCTTTAATTCGTTCTGATAACACTTGAACCGATTGTCGATACTCATCAATTTCACGCTTTAACGTTTGACGTTCGCTCTCAGCCTTTTTCGATTGCTGGTAGTTATTAAAGTGTTCAAAAGAAGCTTCATCTAATTTCTCTTTGAATATTTCTTCGTAACGTAATCGTTTGCCTTTCAGCTCTTCTAAATGAGTTTTCGTACTTTGGAAACTAGTTTCTATTGTTGTTAAATTCTTATTAGCTTCTTCTAAAGCTTTTTGAGCTTGTTCCCATTGTTGTTGTAACTGATGTAGTTCCGTTTTTGTCGATTCGATTTCAGCCTCGATTTGATTAATGGAACGTAGCTGTTTTGGAATCACTTCTAAATGCTCATAATAAGCTCGTTCTTCTGATTGGTGATTAGCATTTAAATTGTAATAATGGCGTTCATGTTGTTCTTTTTGCTCCTGAACTTGTTTTATTTGCTCTTCTACTGACCGTGTTTCCTCTTTTATTTGATCAAGTTGCTGTTGTTGATCGGTTAATCGTTTAACTTCATTTGCTAGATCAACACCTAAGTCATGAACTTTAGTTAACGTTTGCTCAGGCTGCTTGACCGATTCTCCTGAGATTCGAATTTGATCTTCTGCTTGTTCAATCTCATGCTTTTTAGCTTCTAACTGTCCTTCCACTCGACTGTAATTTGCTTGAGCTTCATCAACTTGTTTTCTTAACGCTTCTAATTGATGTTTACTTGGTGCCTCACTCGTATTCATCTGCTTATTAGGATGCTCTAAACTACCACAAACAGGACAAGCTTCTCCGTCATGTAGCTGATGTGCTAGTATGGCTGCTTGACTTTCAATCCACTGTTGCTCAAGTTGCTCTTGATCCTTTTTCTTAGTTTCAAACACTTCACCATAGTGTTGAAGCTTTTGAACCAAACTCTCCTTAGCATTCAAAAGGTCTATATAGTTTTTAAATAAACGATACTTTTCCCTTTCTTCATGTAACTGTTGTTGTTTCGAATGGAGTGACTGTAATGAACCTTCATATTCATTAATCTGTTTCTGATTTTCATCTTTTTTTACTTGTAACTTCTGCAAGTTCTCCTTAGATTGCTTTAAAGCTTTGTCACTTTGTGATAATTTTTCAGCTAAATACTTTACCTTCTCTTCTCGTTGCTTTAATGACTGAACTTTTGGATATAAATCTTCTAACTGTTGTAATCGAGACTTTGCTTTTTCGCGATCCGTTTCTTTACCTTTTTCCTCATTATAAGTAGTCTCTGCCTTAGTTAACGCTTCTTTTGCCTTAAGCAGTTGCTCTTGTAATTGCTTTTCAAACTGCTGTTTTTGCTCGACTTCGCCTTTAATTTCTTCTAGCTGTCTTTCATATGGTTCAATTTGGCTAGCTTTTTCTGCTAACTCAAGTGATTCTTTCTTTTCCTTGATCGATTTTCCCTGTTGTTCTAATTCAACTAACTGGCTTCTCTTTGTTTGTAATTCATGATCTTTTTCATGAATTGATTTAGCTTCGTGGTACTGGGCGGTTACTTTTTCTTGTTGTTTACTTAACTGCTCTTTTTCATTATTTAATTGTTCAACACGCTTTTGATAAAATGATTTTTCTTCATCCATACCAGCTATTACTTGGTTAACGTTATAAAACTCTTGGTTAACAACTTGAAATAATAAAGACTCTTCACGGTTCGGTAACTTTGCGCTAATTTCATTTATATAATGATTGCGCAAATTTAATTCTTCCTCGCTATCTTTTTGTGCTTGCTCTTTTTTCTGACGAAGGTGTTCATTAAGTTTTTGATAATCTTCTGTTTTAAAAATTCTTCTTAATATTTCTTCTTTATTTTCTGTTTTAGACGTTAATAATTTACGAAATTCCCCTTGCGGAAGCATAACAATTTGTCTAAATTGTTCTTTCGTTAAGCCGACTAATTCTTCTACTCGCTTATTAATCTCTGAAACAATTTGTCGGTCTACACAAGGTTCTTCGTCGTCACCCTTTATTTTGACAAATTCATACTGGTCACCTGTTGCTGTTTTATTACCTTGTTTAACGTGCCCAAGCTGACGTAATATACGATAGACCTCTCCGTTTAACTCAAATAAGAGTTCAACACTTGTATGAACGTCATCATGAGCAAAATCACTCCGTAACATTTGATCACTTTCACGGTCTTCACCACTAGCTGCACCGTATAGCGCAAAGCTAATACCATCAAATATAGTCGTCTTCCCAGCCCCTGTTTTACCTGAAATAACAAAAAGCCGATTGTTTTCTAGTTCTTCAAAATCGATAACTTCTTTATCTTTATATGGACCAAACGCTGTTAACGTAAGTTTTAATGGTTTCATAACACGAGCCCCTTTCTTAATGACTTATGAGCGGTCTTCCTGTAATAAATTCTCAAATACTTCTTCCATAATAGATTCTATTTCTTCTGATGGTGCCTCTCCTTTTACGTCTTCATAAAACGCTTTAAACAATTCTTTGTCTGACAGTTTATGCCTTTCGATTTTGGGCTCGTTTTCCTCTTTGGGTTGATCTGAGCGAACTTGCTTTTCGATATGCAATGCATTTGGAAAAACAGATCTAATTTGCTCCATTGGAAAAAGAATGGTATGTTCATCAAGCAATTTTACAAACACATAGTCTTCATTCACGTCTTGTTTTAATAGGTCTTCTAAATAGCCTTCAACGGTCCTTAAATCTAAACGTGGCTTCAGTAACCTTTTTTCTACTTCGACTTGCCCTTCGCCGTCCATTTCAACAATTAAAAAGCCTTTATTATGATTCTCTTCAGATATAGAATACTTTAATGGTGAGCCTGAATAACGAATCGTTTCATCACCGACATAGTGTGCCTGATGTAAATGTCCTAACGCCGTATAATGAAACGGCTTAAACAGATTAGCATCAACATGTTCAGCTCCACCAATTGATAATGGCCGCTCTGAATCACTCGTGTTGTCCTTCTCTTCACCACGTGGCGTTACAAATAGATGGCCAACAAATACATGGCGAGCATGCTCGTCCATATGTTTCGTCATGTGATTAACTATTTTTTCAGTTGCTTCATGATGAGACCTTACATATTCATCATTAAACTTATTTCTAACGATACTCGGATCACAATATGGGACTAAATGAAAATGTACTTCCCCATGTGCATCGTTAATGACGACAGGATCATAACTAGATGATAGTTCACCAATTATATGTAGTCCGTTGTCTCTCATTATTTGACTACCGAAATTAAGACGACCTGGACTATCATGGTTCCCTGCTACAGCCACTACCGGAATCTTTAAGTCTAGTACAATTTCTGCTAAACAATCATTTAATAAATGAACCGCATCTGTAGGCGGTACTCCACGGTCATATAAATCACCTGCTATAATGACCACATCGGGTTGTTCTTCTTTAATTTCGTTTACAAATTGGTTCAAAATGTATCGTTGGTCTTCCGTCATGTAAACTCCTTGGACAAGCTTACCTAAATGCCAATCAGCAGTATGAAAGATTTTCACGCGCGATCACCCTCTTAATTTATCGTTATTATTATTTTAACATCAATAAATACAAACATACGTTCGTTTAATAATTTTAATTTTACCATTTATTCACATCAATGACTAGCATTAATCTAACACTAACTTTGTCGAAAAAAAACCGTCTATGTACTTGTTGCTGCAGTAAGATGTGAACTTGATCGAAAGCTAATTAAAAGTTGTGAGTGCCAATAAATTCTCCTGGGCGCCAGAATAAGGCTCGCGAGCGCCAAATAATTTGTCTATACCTATTAACAAATGAGACCAAATTCTACACAACAGTGACTATTACTCCACTATATAACACTCACATTCGACAACTTGTCCTATTATTGAATTATTGTTTGTTTTCTGAATATTTTAACAGAATGTCCAACTTTACACTTTGTTTATTGTCAGAAAGTTTTATATAATTAGACACTTTAATCAAAATGTAACTTTTTTAAGTTTTTTAGCGTCAAAATGTTTACAAAGTGGTAAAAGGTGGGTATACTTAAATATGGAAAGATAAGGATTCGCTATAAGGAGGCGATAACATGTTTGATCATCATATGCTTCGTGAAGCGATTGTTACAGATAAAAGAAAGCAATACACACAGCCAAGTAAAAAAGTTGAAAAGCCGTCAAGTTCAATCTTTTCGTTTTTCAAAATATTTTAATCATCGCACTCAAACTAGCGCAACATAGACATAGCAGCTTATAAGATTAATAGTTTGTTAGATATATAAAAGCCATCAACCTTCCCCTTTTGGTTGATGGCTTACTTTTATTCAGTGAATAAACTGTCCGTTTCTAAAAAAATAATCAACATGCTGAAACGTTTCTTCCGAGTGATGAATGCTACGATGTCCGTATGGTAAAACTTTAAAATCCTTCAGTCCTGGATAATAAACCGAATCGACTTCAATATACCCATCGTTATCACCAGGAATAAGTGGATTAAAAGACAATCTGCCTTTATTGCCAGCAATAGCCCCAATTTCAATGCCTGTATCATTTTGAAATTCTACATTATCTAAGTAGTCCGTGCTTAAAGATCTAACTGTGCGAAAAACATTAACATAGCCACGAACTTTACTTGCTAAGTCAGCTAGCTGACTACCTCTATTAGGTGTACCAATTAAAACACATCGGCCTATGTAGTCTAAGTATTTCGTATCGGTTAACAATTTTCGAATTACTAAACCACCTGTGCTATGTCCAACTAAATGTACTTTTTCATCAGGTCCAATACCTGACTGAACGATACCTTCTAACAAGTCTTCTACAAGAGTTACAATCACATCAAACTCATTAAACGTTAATGGCAAATCGGGAGTAAAGCAATCATAACCTTGCTTCTGTAAATAATCAGCCATCGTGTGCATATCTTTATCAGTACGAAAAAAACCGTGAATTAAAATGACCTTCATGCATAACTCCCCCTTTACACTTTATAACTATACTGTACTCATTTGGAAAAGTGATTTTCAAAGAAAACCACTTAAATATAGAAGAAAGTCATAAAATTGTAACGTTTGTATTATAGTAGTATTGCTTCTTTATTAGTACATACCCATTTTTTTAGGAAGAATGACACAAAACGGTGGAACAAGTTAACGAAAATTTCACAAGATGGCTCGTAATGCATGGAATGATTCGCCTAAACGAGACACAATAAGCAAGTCGCCGCAATAAATTTTTATATAAGGAGTCGAAAACATGAACACCATTTTAATCCGAGATGCTAGACGAGAAGAGATCCCGTTAATTAGACAGCAACGTGTAGAAGCTTATGAGCCTTATTCACAAGTTCTAACGGATGAACATTGGCAAGCTTTAAAAGGAACATTGTCATCAGAAAACGATACAAAAGAGGGTGTTGATCTGATCGTTGCTGAATTAGGCGACGAAATCGTAGGGAGTGTCGTCCTTTTCCCTGCTGAAACTGATGCATACGAATGGATCGATGCTTTACAATACCCTGAACTCAGAATGCTTGCCGTCATACCGAAAGGAAGAGGCCACGGAATTGGCAAAGCACTTGTACAAGAGTGTATAAAGCGGACTAAGCAAAGAGGTTACTCTAAAATGGGGCTACACACCGGGGAGTTTATGAAGTCAGCCATTCAGTTGTACGAACAATCCGGCTTCAAACGTGTGCCTGAACATGACTTCCAACCAGCTGATGATGGAGTGAATGTTAGAGCTTATGTTTTAGATTTATAAGATTAAGATCACAAGGCTAAACTTTCCGTATTTAAGAAGCATATATAGATAATAAAACAACGCAGAGAAAAGCTCTCTGCGTTTAACAATATACTAATTTACAGAACTAGGAGTAATAGTGGAACTTCGCAATAAGGTTAGCTTCTACCTCAATCATTCCAGGTTCTATAGGCGTAAGTGTTGGGGATTGCTCGAGGGTCAGAGTATATGGTGTGATTGGGTCACTAAACGCACCTTGTTCGTTAATTTCTATTGGTGTTGGGTCAAGCGTGACTTGCATAGCGCTCGTTAATGACATAGCCTTAAGAACCGCATCTTCCAAAGCTTCTTGTAAAGCTGAACGGTAAACGGCTTGCGGGTCCTTAACTGAAAAAGACAAACCCGAAACTTCATTTACTCCATTTCTAACCGCTTCATCAACAACTTCACCAACTAACCCAATATCATAGATCGTCACTTGAATACTGTTACGCACCTCATAGCCAATAAACTGCTGTTCTCCACCCACATACTGGTACTGAGGGTAGATTGTATAACTTACTGTTCTAATTTGTTCAGTTGATAACCCTATTTCTATAAGCTGATCAATAACTTGATCCATCGTTTTAGCATTTGTGGATTGAGAGGTAGACAACGTTTCACCTCTAGTTACAACCGTTAAGGTTACTTGCGCCACGTCAGGCTCAGTATTAATCACACCTTTTCCTGCCATTCTCAAAACACGGTAACCATTTAAATCATTGGATTGCTCATATGCATATTCTAATTCATACACTTACAAAACCACCTTTCTCATAAGTGCTCACATATCTACATATGACTTCACGCTTACAAGTATGACCGTTTATTACATAAAAAAAGCAGAGCTCTTAAACCCTGCTTTTCTCACTATTTACTGCTTTTGTATTTTATTTTCTGTCCAATACACAAACCCATAAATCAATAAAAATAAACCAATTGCGAGGATCTCAAGCGACAATATATACCACGGATATGGTCCTAAATAATCTAGAAAGGTTGCACTACTAGGTTTCCCATTTAGAAACATGTAATTTGAACCTAAAACATTATTAATATTCCAGACGACAAAAGCAATGATATTAAGGGCTACAAACGCTCTCCACACTGACCTAAAAGTCGGTTTGAATTCCTCGACCCATAGCATGTATAAACAAGCCAAAACGATTGCCATATGAGAGAGAAAGAACTGGAAGAACCGCATATGTGGGTAACCCAAAAATAATTCAGGTGTGATCATCGCAATCAATGCACCTGTCATACTAACGAAAAAAGCAATTTCAAACATGCGATAATCTTTTGTTAGTAACATAGCCGCACATAAATACATCGAAATTGAGCTTAGTTGAAGTGGTAGATTAACCGTAATGTCCCATTCCCCATGGGCAAAGTACCAGATGTGGAACGTGACTTCACCCAAAATTAGAACTCCGACTAAACTATATGTCCAAGCGACCGTACTCTGTTCACGGATCTTCTTACGATTGGAAAACAAATAAATTGCGACAACAAAAGTTAAAAGGAGCATCGCAATATGGGGAAGACCGAATAGTTCAAACGGATACTCCGTTCGTTCAAAGCCGAATAAACCCCACATTTACGATACACTCCTTTCAAAAGTAACGTTACACTTTTTGACTTACGGTTTGATGTTTCTCTAAAAATTGTAACATCGTTTGATAAACGTTTATTTCGTTTTCTTTCTTCGAGAAGCCGTGACCTTCATCATCAAGCACTAAATACTCAACTTCTCTTCCTGCACTTCGAAGCTTGTCGACAATTTGGTCTGATTCTTCTTTAACGACACGCGGATCCTTTGCCCCTTGAATAACGAGCATTGGTTTTTCCATTCCATCTAAATACGTTATTGGAGAGTCCTTCTCAAAACGTTCGCGATCTTCTTCTGGATCCCCTAACCAACGTTTCATAATCGGCTTCCAATGTTCTGGAACTGAGTTAACGAACGTAAATAAGTTCGATACGCCGAAAATATCGACAACTGCTTTGAAATATTCAGGGTGACGACCATGTAAAAGTAGTGCCATGTAGCCGCCATAGCTACCACCAACTAAGAATAGTCGTTCAGGACTTGAAATACCTTGTTCAAACAACCACTCAATAGCGTGAACATTATCAAGACGTGGCCCTTCTCCCCAGTCTTGTTCAACTAATTTAACAAATGACGATCCATAACCTGTACTTCCTCTAAAGTTCGGGCAGAAAATGGTATAACCTCTATTTATCAAACATTGGAACATCGCTCGATAGAACTTACGCTCAGCTGCTTGTGGACCACCGTGTGGCCAGAAAACCGTATGACCATTATCATTCTCAGGTTTGGCACGGAATAGTAAAGCTTCAATTTCCATACCATCATATGATTCGTATGTGACTACTTCTGGGTCAACCATTTCTTCTGGACTAACACCTAACACACGATTAGCCGTAATCTGCTTCCAACCAGACTCATTATATTTAAAAATATTATGCGGAATAACGGCACTACGACCTAATATATAGACGTTACCAGATTTAGCGACTTGAACTTTTTCAATGACATCAACTGGTGCATCGATATTTTCTAGTGTTCCATTTTTTACATCATATCGATATAAATAATCGACAACACCTTTTACTGTCACTAAATAAAACTGTTCTCGCTCTTTGTCATACTTTATGTCTTCAATACTCTCACTCTCAATTTCTAGCACTTTTTCAAACGTTTTATTCGTTAAATCAAACTTCGCTAAATAATTAAATTCACTTTCATAGTTTGTCACAAAATATATTGCTGTATTTCCAACAAATGTCGCGCCACCACTAACGTGAACCTTCTCACGATCTGGTGTTAAGTCAAAGACACCTTCCTCCGTCTTAACAAAGGCTATTGAGTATGTATTCGCTAAGGTTGTTGAGAAAACAAGTGACTTCTCATCCTCAGAAACAGCTGTTAACAAAGTCGGCCCCATTTCACCTTCATGCACTAAGTCATCTTGGCCCGTTTCTAAGTTTCGCACGCGCGTGTTGAGAAAGCTTGGGTTATCTTTAGACGTCACGTAATATAAACGTTCACCATCTTCTGATAAATGTGCATAAAAGTACTTATCTTCTGAATCACCTGTAACTAATGATTGTGGCAATCCACCCTCAGGTGAGACAGCGTAAATTTGATAATTTTCATCACCATCGCGATCAAACCCTGCTAAAACGTAACGTCCTTCTGGGTCAAACTTTAAGAAGTTACTCGATTCATCTTGATGAGCAAACAGGTATGGATATTGATCGGGTAAATTCATCGCCCAAATGTTCATCGTCCCATTCAAGTTCGAACTAAATAACAAACGGTCTTCATTAGGACTTACAGTAAAGTTAGAGATGACATATGAACGAAAAAACTGTTCTACAGTTGGCTTTGGAAATTTAATCAATCGTATTCCCCCTCAGTTATTTTTTGAATATTCATTATTATTATAAACGAAAATTCAGTTAAATTGAAACAGTAGCTCTATAGACCTTGTATATCCGACAAAATATGATTTATTTCCCGAGAAATAACCAATCTTCTTCATAAAATTGATTTTTCTATCCATCAAAAAAGGCGAACTCGATATATCGAGTTCGCCTAGAATAGCTTAATTCAATAATTCAGGCTCTTCTTTAATAATTCGTTGCCAAAGCGGTTGGAAACCTTCCCATCCATCAACCTCACGACCTACTTGACTAGCTGTGTGAGCAGCATCGTCTGAGGCAATCGGATTGACGATTCCAGCCGATTCAGCTAACAGTTGTGACTGACAAGACCTTTCCATCGTAATGAACCAAAAAGCTGCAGTATCAACCGATTGACCAACCGTTAATAAACCGTGACTTCTTAAAATAACAGCCTTGTTACGACCAAGAGCTCTTCCTATACGCACCCCTTCATCTTCATCAAGGGCGACACCTTTATACTCATCAAATATAGAATGATCATTATAAAATGTACAAGCATCTTGTGTTAACGGGTCTAGTAACTTACCACTTACTGACCAAGTCTTACCATAGACTGAATGTGCATGAGCTGAAGCAACTACATCTGGTCGAGCTTCATGTACAGCAGAGTGGATCGCAAACGCCGATTTATGAACTGAATATTTACCTTCTACAACTTCACCAGAACTATTAACTAACACAAGGTCTGAAGCCTTAATGTGATTAAAATGCATACCGTATGGGTTTACCCATAAGTGGTCTGTTAATTCTGGGTCACGATACGTAATATGTCCGGCTACCCCTTCTGAAAATCCAAACTTTCCAAACAACCTAAAGGCAGCAGCCAGCTTTTGTTTATTATGTTGACGCTCTTCTTCGATCGAGTTGAAAACGGGTTGTTCAAGGTAGTCTTTTATACCTTTCCCTACTACTTTTTCGTTTGTCACAATTTGCCTCCTCACGCATTATAATTCTAATTGTACCTTTTCAGCGACATCTTCTGGTACTCAGTCTGTCCATAGGTCCTCATTCCAAAATTTAATTGTAGCTTCTCTAGGCGATGTACGTTCTTTTACTTACCATCAATTTAGACGAGAATTGCCCTATTTGCCTATCCGCTAACAAAACCATGTTCATTCTATTTTATTACACCACATTAAACAAACTAGATAGAGGTCATATTAACTTTAAAAACAGTCAAAAGAATGGTTATTTTAAACCTGACCTAGTATTTAGATTGAATTTCGACAATATTCTTTAAATTTCGATTGATGTGTAACATAAAATACAAGTTTGCATTTAAGATTTATGTTAAATTAATAGATAAGGAAGGTGAGACATCATGGAACTAATTAGTAATGTATGGACTAGTATGATTGTAGTGGGAATTATTTTATTTCTAATTTTAGTTATAGTAGATCGAGTGCGAGGGAAATCGACAAGCCGAGCAACGAGAGAACTGCAAACATCCAGTTTCTTTACCTTTGTTATGCTTGTTACATCTGTGTTAGCGGTTATTGAGATGGGATTTACATACCTTTTCTATATTAGTCTTTTATTCTCCGCAGCTGGTGTTGGAATGATTATGTTGGCAGTCAGAAAGTTAAACAAAGGATCTCATAAGGAGGGGGCTTAATGCTCATCCATGGTAAACATGTGTTTGGAAGTATAGATGAAGAAACGCGATGCAACCATTACAACACCGAAGTCGACCGAATTGCGATTAAATTCAAATGTTGTAATGAATATTTTCCTTGCTATAAGTGTCATGAGGAACATACTAGCCACGCTATCGAGAAATGGGGCAGGGATGAACGAGATAAGAAAGCAATTTTATGTGGTTCATGTGGGGATGAATTAACGATTCGTGAATACATGAACCACGGAACAAATTGCCCAAAATGTAACGCTCAATTTAATATAAACTGCCGTATGCATTACCATCTTTACTTTGAACTATAAAATTAGAAAATGCCTAAAGCTACTAATACAACAACTAAAAACAATAATGCGGATGCCACCATGAAAGAAACCCCATTAAACTTCGATCCGGACTTAAAATTCTCAACACCGATTAATAAGACTAACAAGCCAATTAATGATGTAATGAGTAACGGTGACGTGTTTACTGTATTAGTAAAATAATTTAACACAATTAAAAGGAAAACAGATATTGAAAGCATAAAGTTAACTTTAACTAGCATTTTGAACACCTCTTAATCTCTTATTACCACATACATTCTACTATGTTTTGGGACATTTTAAAAAGGAAATCTTCTCACATTCCCACCATTTATGTTAATTTACGTGTAAGTGTTACACAAAGGGTAGTGGTAAAATGTGTTATTTCATCTCTTTTGGACATAATATTCTTGAGGTGAAAGGTGTGAATAAAAGAAAGAACAAGAAGACAGATCCACTATTAATCGGGATTTTAATAGGTGTATTTGTAGTAGCTTTAACGTTTGACTTACTTAAATGGACATTTAACATCCCAGGTATTGCTTGGGTAGCTACAGCTGGGATACTAGGGTTAATCTACTTTGCTCGTACCTACTTAAATGAGCGTAAGCGGGCACGCATCATTGAATATAGAAGACAGTACTTACAAAAACACGGAGATCTTGAACAGTTAAAACAAATGTCCCCTAGCGAATTTGAACAATATATTAGTGACCTGTTCGTACAAATGGGCTATAACGCCTTTGTGACAGAACCTAATGGAATGCCTTGTGAAGATTTAATTGTTTCTTTTGATGACTTCTTTGCAACTGTCGTTTGCCGAAATGGCGAAAGTATAACTGTTACACCTGAAGAAATTAAAAAATGTGAATCATCACTTGAAAAATCAAATGCATCGATTGCCTTCTTCATTACGACAGGCGATTTCGAAGAACAGATACACTCACAATCAGTCAAATTAATTAATGGGCAAGACTTAATGAAACTAATTAATGAGGTAACAGCCGAGACAAAAGGTGGACAATTGTATCAACCTCTTAAGCTTTTGCACATCCAATAAAATTTAATATTGTTTTGACTCGTTCAAAGTTTAAAATATGTTATACAAGTGTTAAAGTTGGAATGGTTGTTATTAGATTGAGCGAGTCATTTTCTTTTGTATTTCCATATGTTCTAGATGAATGACAGAGAAATAACAAGAATAGTATAATAACAAACAGATACATAAACTCTCAATCTATTAAGTTACATCTTTAAGTAAAGGTGGTTTTCATATGCAACAACTAGATTCACCAGCAGGATTTTGGATTAGATTAATTGCTTTATTAGTCGATGGAATTGTATTAATGATTACAGTTGGGATCATGACTTCAATCGTGTACGGGCAGTTTTTCATGGAAAGAGAAACAATCTTCGAGTTTATCGAGCCAATTTACTTCGTCATACTTCCAATTCTATGGACCGGTTATACATTAGGGAAACGTGCTATGGGAATTAGAATCGCTAAAATTGATGGGACTAAGCTTGGGTTAGGCGCCATGCTTTTGCGTGAGATTGTCGGTGGACTAATCTATGTCTTAACGTTCGGAATAGGTGTCATTGTCAGCATTTTCATGGTTGTATTCCGAGAAGATAAGCGTTCAATTCATGATTTAATCGCTAAAACATACGTTACTTATAATGAACCGTATGAATTAAATCAATACAATTAATAAATTCCCGCTTTAATAAGCGGGAATTTGTTTTTTAAACTTTTTGAATGATGACTTGAATGACATGGCTAAGACCATAATGACGATCTCCTTCATATCTTTCAGCTTCACCATAGAAATAATGGAGACATTTATACGGTTCGATCCAGTCTAATACTTCTTTAGGATGATACAATAACTCTTCTGACTTCGGACCACCTGATTGGTAAGGAAGTTGATCATGTGAATATACCTCAAACATGATGTAACCACCTGGTTTGACTGAATCAATCATATTTTGAATAAAAAACGATTGATTTTGTCTTGGCACATGTCCAAACACCATAACAGCCGCGTCATATAAATTCGGCTCCACAGTCTCCTTAATTAGGTCTTTTTGATTCGTTTTAACATCAACTTGTCTTTCTTTAGCTAATTCTTTCGTTTTTTCTAAACCAACCTCTGATTGATCGTAAGTCGACACATCATATCCATTTTCAGCTAAATAAACAGCATTTCTCCCTTCACCTTCAGCAAAACAAACTACTTTAGCTCCGTCAGGGATTACACCGCTATAAGCTTTAACAAACTCGTTCGGTTCTTTACCATAAATAAACTTCTTTTCTGAGAAGTTTTCGTTCCACATTTCCTTTGACATTTAACCTTCACCACCTATGAATTCAAAAGCTCTCGCAACGATTATTGTATTACTTAAATAAGTTATTTAACAAATTCCATGCTTCATCACCCGTCATCAAATAGCCATCCACTAACACTTCTGACATTACTGCTTGATAAGCGTGAGGATTGACTTCAAACACGAGCGTGACTTCATATATCTCATCTCTTTGTAGTAACGTTCCGGTATAGACAACTTCTTCTGTTACTCCTTCAAGATCGTTCGTATTCCACTGACCAAACATAAATTGCTCATCAAACACTTCACCAATCGTGCGCCCATCACCTTCAATCGTAGAGCGACTAACAATGTCTACTGTTGAATAGTAACTTCTAGGCTCTATCCCAACAGGTTGTGCTTCTTCGACTCTGTTTTCAATTGCATCAACAACGATTAACAACGCCATACTGAAAACCGCTAAAGCTAACAACGCTAAAACACTAGATATGAAGGACGTCTGCCCTGTCTTTTCTGCTCCGGTCACTTGTGCTTCCCTTGAAACTGGTGTGTAAGCTAGAATTTTAACGTTGCGATAGACATGAACCATATAAAACTGATTCCCTAATGCACCAATAATTAAATGGGCGGCTAAAACGGTTCCTCCAACGGCTAATAAAAACCAGTCTGCAGAATGTTCGTGCAACTGCCGATAAACTAATACGCCGACTATAACAGCTTTGAGAAATGCAAAAGCTAATGCATGACGGTTCATTTTCCGATAAGCTAACCACATGACACCAAATGAAAACGCAGCAAAATTCCACGACAATTTCGACTGCTTTCTGTTCATATCTGTGAAACTTTTTATATAATACCAATATTTCTTACCTATATAATCTTCAACAAGCTCCTCATCCATACGGAAAACTCTTGGCCCTGTTTGTGAATTCAATTCTTTCTCTCCATTCAGCTTTCTGACTTCATACAATATTTTATTAAAAGCCAAAAACAAACATGACAATGGAGGTTAGCAAACACGGTCATAAAACAAAAAACGTCTTAAGTCATATATGTGACTTAAGACGTTCAGTTATTTCACTAATCTCTTACACTATCGACTAATTAAAGTGAATAAAATCTATTAAAATGATAGCTCCTAGTAATATCTTTTTATTTTCTACTGACAACTCACGATCTATTTTCATACCGAAGAAGTTATCACTTTTAACTAACCGTTTAATATTATCAGGCCATTTCTTTTCAATAACCCCTACTTCTTCCCGACTCATATTTTCAATATTAAAGGAACGAGCCCAAACAATACTAGAGGACAATTCAAAGCATGGTTCTTGATCCTTATCCCTTACGATATACCTATTTTCTATAAACGATTTTTCTATACTACCTAATAAACCATAATCATCGTGAATATCTAACTTATGGTTAGTTAGCCTAAATGGTTTCTGTAGTCTTATATATTCTCTATTACCTTGGAATACAACCATTTCAAAAGAACGCCTTACTGAAGAAAGTAACCTAGTTGAGAGCCCTTTACTTCTTTCTTCGATTCTTAAAATCTGCTCACCTTCACCATTTTTTACAAGATACTCATTTAATCGAGCAAAGCCACTAAGCTCTACTTTATTCAATTTATCTACTAAAATTAATTGTTCATTTTCTAAAGCCATTTCCTCTCTCCTTCTCGATACAAAACAACAGTAACTTCTTCTGAACGTTTCTACTGCACTTTTTTAACTTCAGTTTTCGAGATAAACTCACCCAACCTCTTTCTGAAGAGAATGATCGGTATAACACCCCAGCCAGCAACATAATCAATTGGACGAAATATATTCCTTATGACTAATTGCTTAGTTGATATTTCAGTCGATCCAGTCCTTGAATCGACAACTTGAAGTTTCATAACTCTTTTCCCAATTGTTTGGGAAGTTTTATTTTCTAGATATAGTCCATACAAAATATAAATAATGAAAATTAAAGCAATCGTATAAAAGCTTTGCCAAGCTGAATTAACTTGGTTTGTTAAATGTCCACTGATCATGACAATTGTTATTATTACCAAGGTAAGAATCACATGATCAATAATTCCTCCTGTTAACCTTCTTAGGATAAAAGACATGTTAACCATCCTTTAAATATAAGTAAGTTTAAAATTCGCACCGTCTATTGGAATAAGTTTACATCGGTTTAAGTGTTATATGCTGTCATATTATTGTTCTTTACCTGGTCATATGACGAGCCTTCTATATATCTATATTTAAATCTAACTACATACCTACTAAACACCTAAGAAAGGAGTAGATACAAAAAGGTATATTACAATGACCCAACAAATGAAAATTAATGTACTAAGCACTAATAAAAGTGGGTTTGATCCTTTTTTATAAGCAATGATCAGTAGTATTAACTGTATGGGCACTGAAATCCAAACTAAAACTCCGATTGCAGACTTAAAAAGAAATGGTAATGGTGGATAGTTGAATATGGTTAATAACCTTAGTATCATAAAGGGTAATAAGCCGAAAAATATTGATAGGAGTGCATAACTATTTTTCTTAAAATACCTTTTCACTATCTCTCCCACCTTTAAGTGATTTTATTCTATCTATCTTTCTTACTTCAGTTTTCGAGATAAACTCACCCAACCTCTTTCTGAAGAGAATAATCGGTATAACACCCCATCCAGCAACATAATCAATTGGACGAAATAAATTCCTTATGACTAATTGCTTAGTTGATATTTCAGTCGATCCAGTCCTTGAATCGACAACTTGAAGTTTCATAACTCTTTTCCCAATTGTTTGGGAAGTTTTATTTTCTAAATATAACCCATACAAGAAATAAAGAATAACAATTAAAACTACTAACGTATAAAAGCTCGGCCACGCTAAATTAACTTGATCTGTTAAATGCTCACTGATTATGACAATTGGTAATATTACCAAGGTAAGAATCACATGATCAATGATTCCTCCTGTTAACCTTCTTAAAATAATAGACATGTTAACCATCCTTAATCATCTTCTTTATATCCAAACTCAATATTATGATTAGAACGTAAACGCAATAACTGAAGCCAAACGAAAAGACCTCGCCTAATGACGAGCCTTACATTCTTTTTGGCTTTACTGCATTATACATCTTGTCTTGCGGATCGTCCTTTAACGCTAAGTAGAGCGCTACAAACCACCCAACGACATTCCAGCTTAAAAAAGCATTAATACAAAATATCATGACGCGGTTATGCTTGTTTCTCTTAATCGCTATATAAGATGGGATGAAATGAATTGCAATAAAAAAAGCCAATCCTAATAAACCAATCATTGTATCCATAAGATCTCTCCCCAATTCTATAATCTATCTTTCAAGCCCTACATTAGGGTTCAACAACAACTCTCTAGGTAAAATATTCTCTAATTGATACTGATTTGTAATTTCTAGATCATGGTTCATAACCAATAAATAATATCCCTCATCAAAATATCGGAAGATAACATAAAGGTTATCGTCTATCACTTCTATATCTATTGTTACGATATCTTCCTCTAAAGAAACCATATTATAATCATCCGTTACAATATCATAAGATGCTACATATTTGTCATCTTCCTCATAGCTCAAATCTTCCTTCAACATATAAACACTATTTTGATTTGCAGCTATTTGGGTTATTTCCGTATCTTCCATCCTAGTAAGCTTGTGCACTGATGTATCGTTAATTTGCGTCAGGAAATATCTATCGTTCTGAACAATAGCGGCTAATAACCCATGTTCTTCCGTTAAAGTCATATCAACTAGGCGAGTATTTGTTTCTTGTATCATCTCTTCGATCGTAAACCGATTTAAATCAATTTCATAAATTGTCGTATCACCATCACGATTCTCACAAGATACATAGGCTTGTTCATTCAATCCAGTTAAGCTTTGACAATCCCCGTTCAACTCTTGCCTAATTATAATTTTTTCAGTATCAAGGTCGAAAATGGCTATTTCATTACCAGAGTATGATATCGATAAAACTACATTTTGATAGGTATGAAAGGTACCAAGACCTGGATAAAAATCATGTTCTTCCGAAACCCTATACTTCTGATCCTCACCATCTTCGTTGATCTCAATGAAACCGAAGAAGTGAGCAACTGGATAAAATTTTGGTTCTAAAGCATAACTCATAATGATTGAATTTCTCTCTGAGTTAATTTGCGCAGCCATCGTATTACCTCTAGTCTCTAGTTGGAAGCTTTCTGTTTTTTCACTTTCATCAAACCCATGTACTCCCCGCATACCGCTTATAATTAATGAGTTTAAGTTCATTTCCTCTTTATATTCAAACTCACTTTTATGAATAGAATACTGGACGTAAAACATAATGACTAAAGTCAATATCAATAGGATTGTTATGATCGAGATGAGTACGATTTTTACTTTTTTGTTTTTAAGTATTTCTAACAAAATAAGCCATAGTAAGTTTTTATTATTATTTCCTCCCATTAACCCACCTTCTAAAGATATATAAAATTAATTAAAGATTTCAAAAAACATATGTTCAGTTTCTTCTTGGGATAACGGAGTACCATCAAGCGAAATCTGGTAGTACCATACTTCATACGTTTCGGTATTAACATCAAATATAATTTCCACTTCATCAATATGATCTTCTTGGTTCCAACCAGTACCAGTATATACAACTTCCATCCATTCATCTTCAAAAGGGTAAGATTCCCATTCACTTTGATCAAACTGATCATCTAAGGCGCGTTCTATAGGTGTTGTATCCGTTTCTGAAACGGTTGTAACTTGAACAATTTCGATAGCCGACATGTTTTCAAAGTCATAACTGCCATAAACATTCTCTGCAATATAATGAACGGATGTGTTGGCGATGATGAGAATAATATGTGCAACGACGATTGCCCAAATAGAGGTTCTTCCCTTAGTCCTCACGGTTTTAAACTGTTCCTTTTCATCATCTATATTACGAGTTATTAATGCAATATCTTTATCAACTTTCTTCATGTAGAGATAATTACCAAACATACCCAACAAAACTCTATATAGTATAACAATGCTAAGTAAAATATAAATCATAAGATCTTCTGAAAAACCTAAATAAATCAATTGAATAAATATTAGTGAAATAACTAGCAAGCTAATATAATACCCTGCAGCTAAACCATACATTTTACGAAATGCTAACCAATATATATCAAGGAAAAACGAAGCAAAATTCCAAGATAACTTGGTATCTTTTTGCTTAAATTTACTGAATTTACTCTTATAGTACTCATCGTTACGACCGATGTAATCTGATGTTAATTCGTCGTGCTTCTTTTCCAACTCTTCCTCTATTGAACGACGGTCATAAACCTTTGTGTCTTCCTCTACTTGAGTTGTATCATCATGATTTGAACTATTATTTTGATCCACCTTACTTCCTCATTCCTTTCTATACTTTAATAATCACCCACAACATGAACTAAAGGTTCTGGTCACTAATACTCATCTCTACAAAACAATATTTCGACACATTACTACAAATTTCCTCTTTAATAAGAAAATTTTTCTTATTTTTATTGTATCTTTGTTAGGTTGGTTAAGAAGATTTGTTATTAGAGTTATAGTTTATTGAGATGAGGAAGTTCAACTGTTCGGCAGGGGTTCTACAAAAAAGAACCTTGAATGGCATATAGCCAAACAAGGTATCTCACTACTTTCAATATTTTAAACCTATTAAAAAAAGATAGATGATAATTAAAACCAATAACAAATTATATATACTTATCACAAAACTAATAATTAATAATAGGATATTTTCTTTTGATTTCACCGCTTTAACTAAACAAAATATGTGAACAATATATAATATTACACTTAGCTCAACCGGCCTGTAAAAGGGCTCAGTTGTTAGTATCATTGATTTATACCAAAAGTAAATTGATAGAATTGATAATAATAATGAGCAGCTTGCGTAGAGGCAACTGCGATTTAAAACCTTTTCTTTTATCATAATGAGTTACCGCCTTTACTAACGATTTTGGAAACACCAACCCGGTATGATATGATCTGCAAGCCTGCTATTTCTATCTTGGTCATTAATTACTAATACCTATAGAAATTAATACTAATATGACTACTAAACAAGGGAGGTTTAATATACTAACAATAGTGTTAAAACCTAATAATATTAAGTTATTACGATATTTTATTGCTTTAATCAATAAAATTATATGTGCTAAATGAAATATAAAGATCTATTAATAAAAACCTAAAGACATAAGCGATAAAATTATAAGCATGTTAAATAGAAATAACAATAAAGCTATAAATAACAATACTTTATTTGACCTACGTCTAAAACCTAAAATAAGTAAAATTGTGCAAAGGAACTGATACCCACACTAAAGTATCTAACAAGATGTCAATGAAGGTTGGAACAGGTAATTGATAATTAAATCTGACTAATAACCTAAGGGTCAAGAAGGGTAATACACCAAATAAAATTGAAAGCAAAATGATCTTATTGTGTTTCACAAAAAGCATGAAACCAATCCAAGCTTATTATATTATAGATAGGTTACAAGGATTAAACCTCGGCAGACCTTTTGAAGTTATACCATTTTCTATTTCGGTAAATAAATTAGCCCTCTATAAGACATTAAATCAGGCACTATATTTGTTAAGTCATGAGTATTCGTATGTTGTAAATGTTTATTAAACATTAATAAATATCTCTGCATATTATCGCGATTGAAGACAAGAACATATATGTCATCTTGATTAGCTAGTAAATCTAATGCATTTTCTCCTTCTGATAGATTTGTAACTTGATAATCATCATGTTTAATATCATACAATCCTACATAATCGATATTATTATTTAACTTGTTTTTCAGGAGATAAACGTGATTTTGATGTACTGTGATTGTTTTCAACCGTGCTTCATCCACTCTATCGATACGCTTTAGAATATACATTTGGTCGTCTACTCTAGCTAGTGTATACGTATCATATTGCTCCATCGCTACAAGTAATCCATGATTTTCAGAATACGCAAGATCAGACACAATGATATTATCCATTTGAATTTGTTCTTCGAACGCCATCTTTTCTAGATCCATTTTATAAATAGTTGTATCAATTATATCTCGATCATCTGGATTGAACTTCCCACATGCTATATAAGCGATCTCGTCTTTTCCCGTTATATTCAAATGATGACAGCGTTCTTCTAAATGCAATGTGTCAATAAAGTTATTGGTTTCTAGATTATATATTCCCACTTTATCTTGAGAGCTCGGTATGGTTAAGATTAAATCACCGTATGAATAAAAGTGGTCTCCTGGAGCGAAATCAAACTCTCTCGAAATCCTGTATATAGAATCTTCACCCTGCTCATTAACCTCGATAAAACCAATGAAGTGAGCATCACCATGAAACTTTGCATCTAAACCGTAATTACTAATAAGGGAACGTCTTTCATGGTTAATTTGAGAACTTGTTGGATACCCTCTTGTCTCTATAAAAAACTCTCGTTCAAACGACTCAATATTAAGACCTAGTATTAACGTAGATCCCCCGATTATTAAAGAGTTGAGGTTTATGCCCTCTTTGTGTTTAAATTCACTATTATCATCTGTTTTATTGGTGATAGGCAAATTTATTGTTATCAAAAATAAGGCAATCACTACCAAGATTATTATCACGGGTTTATTAATAGTAAGCCCTCCTTACTTTAGAAATTATTTACACCAATTCTTTTTGCTCAACATCATTTGTTACACTTATTTCTCGATGAATTTCAGCTCATGTACTAGAGGTGCTTGGGTACGTATCCTTTTAGAGGAATCCTCCGATCGTCGCATCATAAAACCTCGACTGCATGTTAATAGGACCTGCACCTTGTAATAACTCAATTCGACAAGTCTCGAGCGAATTCCTCCACCATGATTTTTTCAGTGGGAACAAAGAACCTCCACAAAAAGAAACCTTGAAAGGCATTATAGCCAATCAAGGTCAATAAATATTTATTTCACCAAAAACCCCAAGAGGCTATGGAAACTATAATAAATATATTAAATAAAGCAAGTAATGTACCAAGAGCTAAAAATATCCAGTGGGAATTATTTTTATAACCTAGTAAAAGTAAGACAATCTGTATAATAATCGATCCAAAAAATATAGAGTTAATTACGTAGGCATAGGGATCACTTACTTCAAATTTAATCGCGACTAAACTTTTTATAATGATATAAGGTAATGTACCTACTAGTATAGAAATTAATACATAACGACTCTCTTTCAGTATTGCTAACACCAGCATCTTCCCTCTCCAAATTCTATTAATTAAACGAGTTAACATGCTCGACAGAAATCTCTATTATTTATATCAAAGCTTGGTGGACTTAAAATCTGATTAATTCTATCATTTACATAATTAGGATTATGCAACTAAGTCTATTTTCCAGATTTGCTATATTACCATCGAAAAATTTTTTATATCTTTCACCTGATCTTAATAGGTAATTATTGAACTACATCATAAACAAGAATTTCATTTTCTGCTGATTGAACAAAAATTTGTCTAGCTTCTTCTGCCCAATACACATTATTAAATAATGGACGTGGTATTTCCATAGATATAATGCTGCTCCCTTCACTCACATTATGAACCTCTAATAAACTTCGATCACCCATAAAGCCAGATAGGTATAGTTGACGTTCAACAATCACAAAACTATCATCATCCAACCACTTCCACAAGTAGGGGTCAGCTTCTGAATGAGAAGACTCATAAAGCCTTTTTTCAATTGGATCTAAATTATGAACAACAGGGCCATTAGAATACCCCCCTACTTTGGTACGGCCCGGACTAACTGTCATAATTTGATTGAAATCACCAACTTCATAAAAATTCTCCTTCTCTAAATCAAAGTAAAGCAGAGTATTATTATCCTTCATATAAACGTAATTATCGACTTGCTCGTACCAGGGATTTGGTGAATTCCAATCTGAGGAGATTGTTATGTCTAAATTATTCACACTTCTGTTATTACGCATTTTGAATAAGGAAAACCCTGCCCCCTCTTGATAACTAGCTATAAGTAAAGGAAAGCCACTTTCATCCCATGAAACTATTGATTTAGGTTTCTGGTACTCAGGGAATCTAATGCGTTCGTTTATCTCACCTGAATCAAGACTGAAAACAAGCAACTCATTTCTATCAACAACAGTAATAATATCCTCATTAGGACTTATCTGTGTAGATCCTCCTCCCACACCCTGGAGTTCATCTATCTTATTATTTTTCAAATCATACGTGTACAAAGCTTCAGAACTTCGGTAAAGAAAACGGTTGTTATCCTGAAACCATATGACTTCACCTACGAAATTATGTGAAGCCACCTCAAACTCTCCTACTTGTTCATTACTAGATGTTTTCCTAACTAATATGTTGTATAATCCATTCTGTTTTTGTTCAGAAGTTACAAAATATTCACCATTAAAGGAGGGTTGAAGGAGATGCTCCCCATCTTTTGAAGAATACTGAAACTTAAGTACCTCCTTACCTTGGTCCTGATTTATAAGCCAGGCTATATAACCAATAAAGAGTGTAGTTATCAAAATCATTATAATTACTTTATAATTAATTGTGCACCCTCCTTGTTATTCCCATAAACTATCTAAAATAAAATCAATAGTTTGATTATGATTTACTGATATACTGTGTTTGTTACCAATACCTTCATACTCTACTACACTGTAATCAAATTGATTAGAAGGCAATACTTCACTTAATCCTAATTGGCTATCTTTACTTACTATTCCATCAGAATTTATAATTATATCTTGACATCGAGATATAAATTTAATATCCATACAATATTCATGGGTTTGTATCGTCGCAACAGAAAAAACACTAGTATCAGTTGGAAAATTATCGCCCACTCTTTGAATGACATCTGAATTTGGCTTTAGATCTTCAATTCCAGGGGTTCCGTAATCAGTAGGGTCTACCATTGCCCCATAAGCAATAACGTTTCCTTTAATAGGTGTATTTATAGTAATTAGGTTATCTATATTAGTGTTAGTATTCTGTGTATATTCTATCGATGTTAATCCACCCATACTATGCCCAACTAACGAAATAGAATCAGCATTGTACTCTGAAAGAACAATATCTACTGCAGACTCTAGAGCAGACTCTTGCGTTGATACACTCTCTGAATCAGGGCTAAACTCTAATGAAATCAAGGGGCTACCTACACCTTCCTCAGGTGAATCATAAGTAAGTGCCATATCATCATTAATATTTCTTGCATAAATTGTTCCAGCATCGTACCCGACACCTTCATCCTCAAACCTCTGTATTACAGAACCCCTACCTTCATGGTTGTTTGACCAAACATTTGAACTCCCAGTCCATCCATGAATAAATAATACAGGCTCAGTATAAGTTTCTGAATTTACCGATGTTGAAAAATAGTCTTTAAAATATTTATTTATATTCGACCTATTAACGAGATAACCAAGATTTGCCCTTTGCCGTTTGACATTATAGATGAATTGTTGAACAATATTTTGGTAGTCAATAGCCTCGTGTTGGAGGAATTCCTCAGTCAAAGCGTCTGTGTTTGATTCAATTGCAAAGGATACAACCTCCACATCATCAGGTAACCAGCCATAGCTTAATAGTTCTTCTAAATTTTCCTCCATCAATTCCTCAGCTGTTATGGTACTTGTGAGTTCTGTTCGACTAATCTGGTCAAATACTTCAGGGAACTCAGATCCTATATATTCGCCTGTACCTTCTTCATCAAATCGGCCTACAAGAATAGCTGTATAGAACCATTGGTCATAAACAACCTCATCCCAATTAATGACTTTTTCAGTTCTCTTTACTTCTTCATGATAGTTTTCCGTCCAAGTTGTAGACGTATGACTTTCAAATTCATAACGCCATTGCTCCATATAACCATTATTCTCAACCTGATCATTGAAGTTCCTTTTGTTTAAGACTTCTTCCGGCACTCTTCCTGTCGGATCCCAGTAGTTCATAGGGTCGTTCATCACGTACGCATAACGGTTTTGGGATAGCGGGTTGTCTAATGTGCCGGGATACGTATCCTCTTGGAGGAAGCGTCCGATCTTCGCATCATAGAATCTGGCCTGCATATCGATAAGACCTGCATCTTGGTCGTAGTGATGGCCCGTATAACTATTCGTATTGTACGGTGCAGTTAATCCGGTCACAACACCACCAAATGCATCGTAACGATAGCGTTCAATGATGTCACCGTGGCGGTCTGTGAGTTCGCTGACTGATGACATGCCATCGTATTGGTGATACAGCATTCCGCCTGTTGTCTTTAAGCTTGGGTCATGTCCTGGGATGCTTCTTCCATGATACCCAAACATTTTCTGTGAGACAACTCGATTATTAGGTCCTGTGTAATATTCCGCATAAGGTGAGCCGGATGGGCTATACTCCTTATGAACGACGTGTGATGTACCTTCATAGAAGTAATGGCTTTCGACGACTTCTTTCTTCTGTTTACCTTCTCCACGTTTATGAAGTCCCCAAGCGTTGCCTCGCCCTGGATGTTCGTCAAAGTTAGGGCCTTTACCTTGTCCAGGGTGACCATCAAAGTTCGGTCCATTTCCTTGACCTGGATGATTCGTAAATGGATCGTGACCTTGATTTGGTGCAGGTAAAGTATCGTTATGCGTTGGCTCTAGTGAACGCCACATGCCACTTTCTCGCGTTACTTTACGATCTAACGCATCATAGCCGTAACTGACATAGCTTTCATCGTCGAACATAACTGCACGTAGACGATTAGCGGCATCATACGTGTAATCTCTCTCCTCATCAGGTCCTTCCTCACGAATCATATTACCATTATCATCATATTCAAAGTTGTATTCGCCTGCTTGCGTTAATTGGTTATTGTCATTATACTCATACTCTGTTAATTCACCGTCAACTTCTTCTGTTATCCTGTTTCCAACAGAATCATAAGTATAGCTGACATGCTCTGCAGGTGCTCTATGGTAATTTGGCTCATTAAATGTCTCGACTGTTTCTTCTTCTGTTGCTTCTACTAATTGAATAGTAAATAAATTAAAGAACCAATTGAACACATCTTGAACAGTGTTTCCAATTCCTTTGAAGAAGTTCGATATAGCTTGAACCGATCGACTAAATACACCTTGTGATTCTTCATCTTCTGACGCTAACTCATCAGCTTGATTTTGTGGTTCGCTTTGGTCTTGTTCTTCTGATTGGTCATTCGTTTGTTCATTAGATGGTTCATCAATCTCATAAAAGTCATTTATAAATGAGCTAAATTCATTAGTATGAAAATCATCTAAAGGTGTGCTAAAGAAGTTCACCTGTTCGTCTTCAGTTTGAACTACTGTGTCACCATTAGTGTCAGCTTCGCTTGAAGAGTAGTCGTCTTCATTGTTAGTTAAATCTACTCGAGATTCTGACGATGAACTTACTTCTTCATCGGATTCTGACTGCACTGATTCATCATTATATAAATCTGTCTCTCTCTCAGTTGACTGATTATCATCTGATTGTTGTTCATCCTCATCTTCTTCATTTCGGTTATGCTTTCTTTGCTCAGGAAAATAAGGTTCTGTTGTTAAGTTCTTTAACTTCTCAACAGGGTAATGAACATCCGTCAGACGGTTTAACTCATCGTACTCATATGATGTAACTGCACCGTCTTCCTCTATTTGTTTCGTTCTTTTACCAGCATCATCATACTCATAAGTAAATGATGAAATAACAGCATCTTCCATTAAATTCTCAACAGTTTCTAGATAACCATCTTCTGTATAGCTTTGGTTAATCGTATTCCCGTTTGCTAAGTTTTGCTGTTCTAAACGTCCAAGAGCATCGTATTCAAATGTATTTCTATGCTCATCTGGATCCGTCATACTTGTCATTAAGTTTCTTGAATCATATTCATAACTAATCGTACGATCTTCACTGTTAGTCATTTCAAGCACATTACCAACAGCATCATATGTGAAGTCTAGTGTCTTCTCCACTGTTTCATTTTGTTGATGAGTTATACGCCCTAATTCGTCATATTCAAAAATATCTTCTGAATCAGGTGAACTCATTGCAGTTAACCTTCCAGCATAATCATACTCGTAATTTTGTTTATCGCCGTCTAAATCAATTTGTTCAACTTGTCCTCTTTCCGTATACGAATATTCAATCTCTTGGTCATTACGGTTAACTTCTTTAGATAATTGACCCACTTCATCATACTCATACTCATGAGCATTGCCTAATCCATCTATTTCTTTAGTGACACGATGGTTTAAGTCGTACTCCCATTGACGAGTGTTCTCATTGGCATCAATTTGCTCAATTAAATTACCAGTCTCATCATAGTTGTACTGTGTCACGCCATCTAAAGCATCAGTGACTTCAACTAATTGATTCATGTCATTGTATTGAAAATCAGTTGTATGACCTAGTGGATCTGTTTCACTAACAAGGTTACCGACTGGGTCATATTCATATTCCCATTCAGAACCACTTGGCACCTGCTCTTGTACGAGTCGTGATAATGCATCATATTCATACGTTGTTGTTTCACCTAAAGCATTAGCCTCTTCAACTAAATTACCAACTGCATCATAATCAAAGACTAATTCATACCCTTCAGGATCAATATGTCTTTCTAACTGGTTGTTAGCATTGTATACATATTGTTGTTCATGATCTAGTGGGTCTGTTTCTTTGATTAAGTTTCCATTTTCATCATAAGTGTAAGAATATGTCCCTTCTAATGGGTCTTCAATACTTGTCACCCAACCTTGTGGGTTATATTCATACTCCCAAGTAGCGCCATCCTCATCAGTCTGTTCTGTCATGTTTCCTAATAAATCGTAATCAAATGTTGTAACATAGTTTAGTTCATCGATTTCTTTAACGACATTGCCGACTGAATCATACTCCATTTTTCGCTCGTGACCTAATGGGTTCGTCACAGTTGTCATACGACTTAATTCATCATATGCGTATTGCCATTTACCCCCTTCAGGACCTTCTTCACTTAAAACATTACCGAGTTCATCGTAAGTAAATTGAGTTTCTCCTTCTCGTGCATCGACAATCGATTGAATTCGGTTATTTTCATCGTATTGATATGATGTTACATGGCCTAACGAATCGATTTCTTCTACTAAATTACCAACAGCATCATACTTAAACTCACTCTCGTTACCGTTTGCATCGATGAAAGCTGTTAAGTTATTTAAGGCGTCATAATTATATTTGTATTCGTTTCCTAATGGGTCAACTTCTTGTACCATTCGCCCATTGGCATCATAATCAAAAGATGTCGTATAACCACGTGCATCCGTCACCTCATCAACATGACCTAACACATCATATTTAATTGTTTCAGTGTTACCCATTGGATCTGTAACGGTGTTTATGCCGTTCTCATCATCATACTCTAAAGTAGTTGTATAACCTCTGAAGTCTGTTTCACTAGTCGTACGTCCTAATGGGTCATAACTATATAAGGCCTCATTTCCTAGAACATCTTCATAGCGCGTGATATTACCAAGTTCATCGTATTCAAATGACTCTACTTCTCCATTCGGGTCCTTCACCTCAACAATTCGGTTTAATGCATCATATTCATACTCAGTCGTAGCTCCATTTGGACTCTCAACTACATTAGGTCGACCTAAAGTATCGTAATCATACTTTGTTTCATGACCTAATGGGTCTGTTATGACTTCTAAAAGACCTGTATCCGAGTAATCGTAATTCGTTTCATTGCCTGCTGGGTCAATTACCTTCTCAACTAGGTTAAGATTATTGTACTCCCAGCTACGCTCATTACCTTCAGGGTCCTTCTCATATGTTAAACGTCCAGCAGCATCATAAGCATACTGAGTACGTTCTCCATTAGCATCGACCTCTTCTACTAAGCGACCAAGCTCATCATACTTAAAGGACCATTCACCATTATTTGGATCGACAATTTGACTCACTTGTCCACTATGGTGATAGTCATATTTCGTCACATGACCTAATGGATCTGTCTCTTGCTTAATGCGACCTACACCATCATATTGTCGAGTCGTTTCATGACCTTTAGCATCAACAATTGACGATTCTCTTCCCATCGCGTCATAACCAAAAGAAGTAATAGCCCCTCGAGCATCTTCAATTTCAGCTAATTGTCCATACTCGTTATAACTATAATCTGTCGTTAAACCTAATTCGTTTGTTACTGTATCCATTCGACCTAACTGATCATACGTATAAACAGTCGTGTTCCCTGCTAGATCTGTCTCCTCTTCAAGTTGATCTAAATTATTATATGACCATGTCGCTGATTCACCTAGTTCATTAGTTCTTTCAACTAAACGACCTCGTTCATCATATTCAAACGTTGTCTCATAGCCTTTAGGATCAACAATCGATGTTAACTGGTTATCTTCATCATATTGATAAAGTGTCTCTTGATCATCTGGAGCACGGTAAATGACTTCATTTGTTTCTTCATCATAACTCCATTGATGTGTAAGCGCTGCCTCATCAGTAAAATCTGTTAATCTATTAAATGAATCATATTCGAACTCTACTGACCTATTATCAGTCCCTATTCGTTCTTCAATACGATTTAAATCATCATAGTGGTAGACTGTTGTTTCACCTTTAGGGTTAAGCTCTTCGATTAACCTACCTGCATCATCATAATCATACTCAAACACATCTCCTAATGGGTCGGTTAACTTAACCATTCTTCCTTGATGATCATACTGATACGAAGTTGTTTCATCTTCACCGTTAGTTTTCGATGTTAGTAGCCCAACTTCATCGTAACCATATCGCTCAATTGAGCCATCAGCTAAAGTTTTCTTAACTAGTCTTTGATTATTATCATATTCGTAAGTGGTAGTCGTACCATTTGGGTGTTTAACTACTTCTAACTCACCTAAATGGTTGTAAATATAATCTGTTACATTACCATCGTGGTCAGTCCACGTGTCTTGTCTACCTGCATCATCATAAGTCCATTCATTGACCCTTCCAATTGGGTCAATTGCCTCAGTTCGATTTCCTTCATTGTCATAATCAAAGGACATCGTACGACCATGTTGATCTTTGACTTCTTTTAAGTTGCCTCGGTTATCATAATCATAATAAAATTCCTTCTCAGTTGTGCCTGACTTAATGATAGCTTCTGTCACACCAAAAGGACCATAATCATAATCAGCTGTCTCATTTGGCCTTTCAACTTTCGTCACTCTCCCTAAATCATCTCTTTCAAATGACGTGACTTCATCATTCGGATTAGTAACAGTCTTAACATTACCTAAATTGTCGTAGGTGTAAGCTGTTTTACCCGATGAATCAGTAATGTATTCAACTTGACCCTTGCCGTTATAAGAAAATGTTGTCTCACGATCAATGGGGTCTGAAATGTGTTCAATTTTACCGTCATTATCATATACATAAGACGTTTTGACACCGTCACCTTCATCTCTCGTTAAAAGGTTGCCTCGATCGTCATACGTATACTTAATTGTTTGACCATTAGGCAAGTGCTCTTCTTCTAACCTTCCAAAGTCATCATATACATACGTCTCAACTTCTTCATAAGGATCAATGACTTTTTCAACCAAGCCTTGATCGTTATAAACCATTTCAGTGACATTGCCATCACCATCTTTAATGTGCGTTAGCTGACCTTGATCATCGTAATCGAACTCAACTTCAACACCTGTCGCATCTATTCTTCTTTCTAAATTACCATCATCGTCATACTCAAAGATTGTTTCTCCACCTAATGGGTCAACGATTCTTTCTGGTTGTTGCCATACATCATGGTATTCGTAAACCGTTGTTCCTCCAGCTAGATTTGTTTCTTCTTCTCTATTTCCATCATCATCATACTTATATTCAATAGTTCCTTGATTACTTTTAATCTGTGTTAAATTACCATCTTCATATTGATATTCTGTTACTTCGTCTAATGGATTTATGACTTTTGTGACATTTTCTTCGTTATGTTCATAAATCCATGTATTGTTATCAGCATCTACTACAGTCGTTTGATTACCACTATAGCTAATTTGGTAAACGACCTCACCGTACATGCTTACAGTCGATACTTTACCATCTGAGTTGTATGATAAATCGATTGTTCGGCCATCTTCTGTAATCGAGCTAATTTGATTGTTAGAGTTATAAGAATAATAAATAGCAGTTCCGTCTGCTCGATTAACTTCATCCAACCTTTGTTCGCTATCGTAGCCAAAATCTACAACTCTACCAAAAGGGTCTTCAATTGATTTCAAAGTACTACCTTGCCACTCAAAAGAAATGACCCTACCGGTTGTATCTGTAATTTCATCAATATTACCATTACTATCATAGCTGTAGTTAAATGTATTACCATAACGGTCTTCATAACGCGTCATTTTCCCTGCAGCAGGGTCTTGGTCCTCGCGCCAAGGTGCATAATAACCGTTGTAAGTAATGTTTGAGTCATCAGGATTTGTTACAACGTATTCTGTTTGACTAATACGTTCTAACGAAGATTCTGATTCAGACTCTTCAAAATAACCTTTATGTAATTCATAGTTGATTAATTCGTCACCATCATAACTTGTTACGTATGCATCTTCATCTTCTTCAACAAAGTCATATGAATGAACACTGCCATCAATTCGTGTCTCTGCCATATCATATTCTGCGAAAATTTGAAGTTGTGATTCTATGTTAGCAGTCCATCCATAACCTAAATGTCCAGTATCTTCAGCAGCATCATGATAGGTACGCTCGAACATGTAATCAAGACCAATACCAGGAAGCTGTAAATCTGTAGATGATTGCTTTACAGTACCTGTGACCAAATCAACAGGGTTTTCATTTTCTGGTGTTGATACATTTTCATTTGCATTAGAACTGTCTCTTTGGTTTGGTGCAACTAATGGCTCCATATTACCTTGAGCCGCTGGTGGTAGTGAAGGCTGTGAGTGTTGTGAAACTCTTGGAGCAGGAATTGGATCCTGTTCTGTCTCCGGTGCGAAATCCATAATCGAGTTAGGATTCATTAAATCCGGAGAGACATCACCTTCTTCTCCTTGAACAATTTGATTACCGCCAGTAGTTAGTGGCGATACAGGGAAACTGCTAAATACTAATAAAATAATTAATAAAACAATTAGAACTTTTTTAGCAGTCCCTTTTACCTTCTTAAACACAAAAAACCATCCTCTCAAACATAATAAAAGCACCCCAAATCAAACAGACTTGGAGTGCATACTTAACTATTGCTAAGTGCAACCCAGCCATCGTAGCAACCTCTTGCCTTTAGACCTGTGGTTTTGCGTCCTCATTTTTCAATGAGTTTGCCCATAAAAGCTTATTTTCTTGGATATTTTTTCTTATGGTGGTCGAAACAACCCAAATGTTATAAGACTAAAAACCTAAAGTCAACAGTTGTTGTGATAATTTTTGATAAATTACAACAATTCAGTCTAAAAGTATTAGGTATTTAGTTCTAGTTTGAATATAAATAAAAAAGCCACTAACATAGTCAGTGACTTTATATATTTATACTCTTTGGTCTAATACTTCTATCAACCCGAACTCTACACAAGTTTTTAAAGCTAACTCTTTTATGTCACCTTCAAACTGAACCATAATGTAATCACTCATGTGATCAACAACCTCACCCTCACCAAACACACGGTGCTTGACTTTCAAACCAACTGAAATCTCTTCCTCTGATTGAATAGCGTTAGGGTTATGCTGTTTTTTCTTCACTTCAGGCTTTTGCTTCTTTTTAGATGGATTGACTATACGATCAACATCAAAGTAAAACTTAGATGGTTGAACTTTAGCATTGAATTTCTTCCCATAGGTTAATAACTCTAACCTTGTCTCAGCCCTAGTCATCCCAACATAAAAAAGGCGTACAGCTTCCTCCATTGGTTCTTTGTCACTTTCTTTGTAAGCTTCAATATCTGACCGGGCAGGAATGACACCTTGAATCAAATCGACCATGAATACAGCAGGAAACTCAAGTCCCTTTGCACTATGAAATGTCGATAAAGTAACCGCATTTTGGTGTTTATTAAACTTTGATTGTTTCATTAACGTCTCCAAATGCTGAAGTCGTTTCGCAAAACTAACCATATCGTCTACTTTTTCAGCAATGACTTCGAGTAAGTTTAACGTTTCCAATAGCCCCTCTTCATTAAACCCTAAACGTTTACACATATCTTTAATGACTCTTTCATAGCCAAGTTCTTTACGTATTTGACGAATGACTTCTTTAGACGAATGCTCATGCATTTTTTGATAAATCGACTGATAATATTTGAATTTCTTTACTTGAAAGTCCTTTAACTGACCATAAGAAATTAATAAATCAAAAACGGACCGATCTTTAGGTCCTCTTCTCGCTTGATCAACTTGATACTTCGATAGATAGCCGTGAAACTTAGAAAAGACTTTTTCAAAAATATCCATTCGAGTCGGGTCATACGCTAAACGCATAAAGTTTAATATATCTTGTACAACCCAGTGATTGAAGAAACGATGATCTGAATCTTTCATATAAAAAGGGATCCCCGCTTCATTTAATGCATCAGCAAGAACAATTGATGAGCTATTATTACGGTACAACAGAGCAATATTTTGATAACCTTTGGCCTTTTTTAACTCCTCTATGACGTACTCAATTTGCTCATGATCTGAATGAAACGACTTTAACTGGACTTGCTCATGGGTTGAGTTTTCTGTAAACATGTTTTTGTCATAACGGTTTTTATTCTGTTTAATAAACCGGTTCGCTGTTTGTACAATTTCTTGAGATGAACGGTAATTTTGTTCCATCTTTAATATTTGTGCATTTGGATATACTTTCTGAAAATCTAATAAGTACTTTGGCTCAGCTGCACGCCACGTATAAATCGACTGGTCATCGTCAGCTACGACACACAAGTTTTGATGGTTGCTAACTAACTTTTCGATAATTGAGTGTTGTACCATCGACGTATCTTGACTTTCATCAGTTAGGACATAGTCAAATTGGTTTTGATACTTTGATAGAAGTTCATAGTCATTTTCGAAAGCTTCATGAGCGATCGTTAACATATCATCATAGTCGACTAACAAATGAAAAGAAGTCTGTTGTTTGAACGATTCGTATTGTCTTAAAATTTCATACGCATTCGTCACATCACATTCAACCTCTTGCCATTGTTCTTCAGGTAATAACTTATTTTTCACTAGACTAATATAAGTTGACAACTCCTCTAATTGATCATCTGTAATAGACTCTTCATTTAGCTGAGCGTATAAATCACGAAGCACCATTCGCTTATGGTACTGCGGTCTATCCACTTCTCCTTCAATTAATTCATAAGTAACGCGTTGTTTACGCAAATACTCACGCACAACTTGAAATGCCAAACTATGAATGGTTGAAAAATCCACTGAATCTAAGTTCGGAAAAAAGGCTTGGTATCGCTCTTTCATATCAGCTGCTGATGCGCGGCTAAAGGTTACAGCTTTAATCCTTGTTGGGTCGACTCCCTTTTCTTCGATTAAATAACCGATGCGCATAATGATTGTCGTTGTTTTACCAGATCCAGGTGAAGCTAACAGAAGTAAAGGCCCTTCTGTTGTCAGAACGGCCTTTTGTTGAACGTCATTCAACGCGATCCCAAGTTCATGCTGTTTTCTATGTAAAAATGGATGTAAACTCATGATAGAACCCCTTCTCATACAACTCTTCTATTATTCTAGCATGATTATGATGGTGAGCGCTGATAAATTATAGCTCACGGCTAGGCCCCCTTAAACTGGACACAAAACAATTCACCTAGCTGTGACTCAAAATTGCTCAATTTTTTATCATTTCCCTCCATATTATAGTGGT
>NZ_JAUSUP010000004.1 GCF_030814115.1 Alkalibacillus filiformis | reverse complement strand
GTCATCGTTGTTTTCTTCTTAGTCAATCACTAGAAGAAAACTGAATTGACGACAGGCTATTTTGTTTAGTTTTCAAGGTTCGAAGTTGGTCGCCTCAAAAGCGACATTTACTAATATATCAAGTTGTTTCCGTTGCGTCAACAACTTTCTATATCTTTTTTAAATCGTTGTTGTTTTGTGTCGCCGTTCAAAAAGCGACCCTTTAAATATAACAAGAAATGAGTTATAAGTCAACAACTTTTTCTCGTTTGAGAACAACTCCTTAACTTTCATTTAGCTGTGAGTTCGTCTCTCAATGCGACGTTTATAAATATAGCACGATACCTTTTTAACCGTCAACAACTTTTATACAGAAATTAATTGGCGGTATTTTCCTGTTGAAGGTATATGTAATAAGAAGCCCACTATCTCAAGTGAGCTTCAATGAATAACCCTATTTAACTTGGTAACAACGATGATAAACATTGTTCCCTTTTGTTTCAATTAGTTTCGTTTCAACAATGTCTCGTTCCACTAAGTACTCCAGTAATATTGATAAGTCTAATGTGTAATGTTTAATCTCTGGATGCACTTTCAAGTCTCCGAAAGTCCATGGTTCTTCTTGTTCTTTCATTATATCTAATAAGTGAGAAGCTCCTTGTTCAGCTCTTGAATGAATCGCAAAGTCACTTGCTAACATCATGAGTTGAATTCGCTTTTCAACTGGTTCTTCACTTTCGATTAACTCTTGATACAACTTGTAAACTTCAGGATCTATTCGTTTGACTTGATGCCAAACAATAATTTCAGGATGGAAACCTTTCTCTAACACAGCCAGCCTCGCTAAGTAATGTAGCGATCGAATCATTAAACTGTTAGCATCTAAATAATGCTTCGATTCAAAGAGTTCTTTGCACTCTCGATAAGAGCGGACTAGCTTAGCAAACTCAATAGCTTTTCTTAATTGCCTTGAACTTTCAGGGAAATCTCGTAGTCTCGCTTTTAGTTGAGCCAAATATTCATTTCGGTCAAAGATGATAGTCCCACGCGTTAACCAATCTACTACTTTCCGATAACCACTAGTATTGATCCATTCTTTAAGTAGGTTCTCTGTCACAATATGCATGGCTGCTTTCTTATTATTAAATTCATAATGTTTAACATACCAATCTTCCTCTGATTCATTAACTATAACGAGTAATATACAGTCAAAATGATCCGTTACAGATTTATGGCTTTCTACTTTTTCTAACATTAATATCCCTAGTGTATTCGAACTGCTCGCTCTCTCTTGGTATATTGGACGTAACACATCTTCCATCTTCATTTCCTCCTAAATTCGCTCTGAACATACATTTCGACAAATCTTTTGAATTTCCTCTTTCTTCACATACATGTCACAAAAAATGTGCTATACTTCTGTTGTCTATAGAGATAAACATGGCAATAATATATTTAAGAGTTATATAAGGGAGGTACCCAATTAATGGCCTTAAAATACAGTAACAAAATTAATAAAATCCGCTCAGTTGCATTAGGGTTAATATTCGCAGGTATGATCATTATGTATATTGGCTTGTTCTTCCGCGAAACTGAATGGTTAATGTTAATCTTTATGTTCCTCGGAATTGTCGCAATCGGTTTAAGTACTGTCATTTACTTTTGGATCGGAATGCTCTCAACTAAAGCTGTCCCTGTTGAGTGCCCGGAGTGCGGTAAACAAACCAAAATGCTCGGTCGTGTTGATGCTTGTATGTTTTGTAATCAACCGTTAACTCTAGATAGAGATCTAGAAGGTAAAGAGTTTGATGAAAATTACAATTCTAAAAAGTATACGAATGAACATAAAAAAGAAAGCTGACTTTCGTAGTCTAGCTTTCTTTTTTATATCGAAAATTAGTTGATTATAATACGTCATAAAAAGGAGCTGACCCTAAAAGATCAGCTCTAATTGTTAGTGACTTCTATTTTCTTGACAGTCAGTACATGTCCCGTACACTTCCATGCGGTGATGGCTCACATTAAAGCCAGTAACTTGCTCTGCTAATTGCTCTACTTCATCCAATGCTGGATAATGGAAGTCCACAATTTTCCCACACGAGTTACATATAACATGGTAGTGTTCACTAGTATTACAATCGAATCGGCTTGATGAATCGCCATAAGTTAATTCTCTAACTAAGCCTATATCTAAAAAGACGCGTAAATTGTTATAAACTGTTGCAACACTCATGTTCGGGAACTTACCTTCAAGTGCTTTATAAATCTCATCCGCAGTTGGATGATTCATTGAATGCATGAGATATTCAAGCACTGCATGACGTTGCGGTGTAATTCGAACACCTGACGACTTTAGAGTTGCTAACGCTTCTTGCATTCTTTCTTCAGACACCGTCATGCACCTCACTTTCCAACTCAATAATATTATTACTTAATAATTCTTATAAATAGTGTAAATCTTCTCAAGATGTTTTGTCAATTTATATGTGACTGGAAATCTTTTTAAACATCAGTATTCAAAGGAAGCTCTTCGCCACCTAAAGACTGGTTTACATAGCGAGCTGCAACAAATAAAAAGTCTGATAAACGATTTAAGTATGATACTACTAGTTCATTACCGACTTCATCCTCTATTGCTACTGCTACTCTTTCTGCTCTTCTAACGATTGTTCTAGCAGAATGAAGTGCAGCTGCGCTAGGGTGCCCTGAAGGTAAAATGAAATTATTGAGAGGTTGGAGGGATTGATCCCACTTGTCTATCTGCTGTTCTAATGATTCAATATGTTCTTTTTTTAATTTCCATGCTACTTCCTTGTCTTGAGGTGTCGCTAATTCAGCACCGACATGGAATAAGATTGTCTGCACTTGGTGCAATGCTTCAACCACTTGCTGTTTTCCTTCAAACTCTTCATTCGTTAAATGACTTCTTCCTAAACCGATCATAGAATTCGCTTCATCACAAGTTCCATACGCTTCTACTCTAAGGTCGTTCTTTTTCACTCTTTTACCATAGATTAAGGATGTTTCCCCTTTATCTCCTGAGCGTGTGTAAATACGCAACTTTAATACCCCCTCTTTGGGTCAATTATATTTTTAACTAACTTTCCTTCTTTTATATACACTTCTAGATTTTCTTCAAATATTTCAAAAGCCCTCGGTTGGTAATGTCTAGATATACCAGACAGGTGCGGTGTAATTGTGCAGCTGTCTAAATCCCATAATGGACTTTCTTCATCTAATGGTTCTTCTTCAAAAACATCTAACACGGCATGTTGAATTTCGTTCGCTACCAATGCCTCAGTAATTGCCGCTTCATCAACTGTCTTACCACGCCCCATATTTAAAAATATGGCATCTTCTTTCATTTGGTGAAATTGTTCTTTTGAGAAGAAGTGTTCAGTTTCATCAGTGGCAGGCAAAACACCGATCACGAAATCCGCTTCACCTAATAACTCGTTTAACTCTTCATTTTTATAACAACGGTCAAAGTGGTCTTTCAGCTTTCCGCTTTGTGATACACCTACCGTCTCAATTCTAAAAGCCTTGGCTAAGCGAGCAACTTCCTGACCAATTGCACCAGTACCCGCAACTAGCATCGTCTTTCCTGTGATTTCTTCCATTTTAACTTTACGGTCCCACTTGTGCTTCTTTTCATTTTCGATTAAAGTTTTTGTTTGTCTACTTACTTGTAAAATCATCGCAATAACGTATTCAGCCATTGGAATTGCATGAATCCCTCTCACATTAGTTACGTGAATACCTTTTTCTTTAATTTTATTAAACGGCATTTCATCTAAACCAGCTGAAATGACCATAATCCACTTTAAATTATGAGCTGCTTCAATATGATGGTCTTCTAAATCTTCACCGTAAGTGATTAAGACTTCTGCTTGACTTAAGTCCTTTTCTGCTTCACTAATCGATTCATGCCATACGAAGTTTACATCTTTAAAACGTTTTACAAGTTGGTCTTTAATAGAATCTTTTACTCGACAAGTTGTTATGATTTTCACTGTATCTCTCCTTATGTATAGAAGGAACAGCTTATACCAAAGCCGTTCCTCGATCTTTCGTTGCTTATAAATTTTCTTTAATATAATTTAACGCTTCTTCTACGTGGTCTTTAACCTTGACTTTGCGCCACTCTTTCACTACGTTTCCATCTGGATCAATAATAAATGTGGAGCGCTCAATACCATAATATTCTTTACCAAAGTTCTTCTTAAACTTCCATACATCATAATCTTCAGCGACTTTATGATCTTCATCTGCTAAAAGTAAAAATGGAAGGTCATGCTTTTCAATAAACTTCTCATGACGGTTAACTGGGTCTGGGCTCACACCTAAAATGACGGCATCTAAATCTTTAAAACTTTCGTGATGGTCTCTAAAATCACATGCCTGTGTTGTACAACCAGGTGTCATATCTTTCGGATAGAAATATAAAACGACGTACTTTCCTTTATAATCTGATAAAGATACATCTTCTCCATTACTTGCTCGTAATGTAAAACCAGGTGCTTGTTTTCCTACTTCTACTGTCATTTTTAATTCCTCCTATAACCACTTTTATAATAAGATTACCGAACATTATTGCATCTGACAAATCTTATTATTTAAATAGTTTATAGAAAAAGGCAGCAGGTAATAAAAATCCAATAAATGCTTCAACTAGTGCAACCGCTCGTCCAATACCAATAGGCGTAATATCACCGTAACCGATCGTCATTAACGTCACACCGCTGAAATAGATCGCGTGTAAAAATCGTTCAACTGAAGACCCTGTTTGAAGTAACTCACCTTGAAGTAAAATATATCCCATCTCAGCTAATATAAAGTAAATTAATGCAAAACTTAACATTAAAATAAAATAAATCGCAATAAAGGCACTAAACAGTTCTTTCGAAAAAGATCCCCTTACTTCATTATAATTACGTGAAAAAATATATAAACTCCCAGAAAGCACGACCATAACAAAAAACAGCGATAGAAAGTGGACTTCCATTTATCATCCCTACTTTACATTAGTTCATTACTATAACCTATGATGACAAAGACTGAAGCATGAAACTCTTCTATGATAGAATATAAAAATAGAACGCATACATATGGAGGAATGAAATAATGAATAGACAAACATCTGAAATCTTATATAAAGAAGCTGAAGACTTAATTGTAGGTGGCGTTAATTCACCATCAAGAGCTTTTAAAGGTGTCGGTGGTGGAACGCCTGTCTTTATGGAAAAAGGTGAAGGTGCTCACTTTTACGATGTTGATGGTAACCAATATATCGACTACTTAGGAGCTTACGGACCGATCATTACAGGTCATGCACACCCACATATTACTGATGCGATCAAAAGCGCAGCAGAAAACGGTGTTCTTTATGGTACACCGACGAAACTAGAGAATCAGTTTGCCAAAATGCTTACTGACGCAATTCCTTCTTTAGAGAAAGTTCGCTTTGTTAACTCTGGTACAGAAGCTGTTATGACGACAATCCGTATTGCAAGAGCTTATACGAACCGAACGAAAGTTATTAAGTTCGCTGGTTGTTATCATGGCCATTCAGATTTAGTGTTAGTTGCAGCAGGATCAGGTCCTTCTACATTAGGCAGTCCTGATTCAGCAGGTGTGCCAACTAGCATTGCACAAGAAGTCATTACTGTTCCATTTAATGACATTGAACCGCTTAAAGAAGCGTTAAATAAGTTCGGTGATGATATTGCAGCTGTTTTAGTTGAACCAATCGTCGGTAATTTCGGTCTAGTAGAACCTAAGGCAGGCTTTTTGGAAGAAGTTAAACAACTAACACATGAAAATGACAGTCTATTAATTTTTGATGAAGTGATTACGGCATTCCGCTTCCATTATGGCAGCGCACAAGAGATTACAAATGTACAAGCCGATATGACAGCAATGGGAAAAATTATCGGTGGCGGACTTCCAATCGGAGCGTATGGTGGTCGGGTTGACATTATGGAACAAGTTGCCCCACTCGGACCAGCTTATCAAGCCGGAACGATGTCAGGAAACCCAGCATCCATGGCAGCAGGAATTGCTTGTTTAGAAGTGTTACAACAAGAAGGCATCTATGAAGAAATGGACCGTCTAGGGGATAAACTTGAGCACGGCATTTTAGAACATGCTAAAAAATATGATTTACCTGTAAAAATCAACCGTCTTAAGGGGATGCTAACTGTTTTCTTTACAGATGAAGAGGTTACAAACTATGAACAAGCTGAAAATACAGACGGTGAAATGTTTAGCCGTTTCTTCAAACTCATGTTAGACCAAGGGATCAACTTAGCACCTTCTAAGTATGAAGCGTGGTTTTTAACAACAGCGCACACTGAAGAAGATATCGATCAGACGCTAAACGCTGTTGAGGCAGCATTCAGCCAACTATAAATTTATAAAAAACTATGAAAAAAGGTTGAATTCTCAAAATACTGTGCTAAAATATAGATAATTCAGAATTTTTGGATTACCCCTTATCGAAGGAACATGATGTTATGAAACTCCCTTCCTTTCTGGTTTTACCAGAACTAAGGCTTTCGCTTTTTTGCGAAAGTCTCTTTTTTGGTCATTTTTAGGTTAAAATAAACCTTTTGTTGGAATTGAATAGACAAACAATTGATCCATAAAAGTTTTATTGTTTCTAATATAGTGTATATAAGAATATAATGGAAAGAAATGATGTTCGTGAGAGGAAGGTATTTTGAATGAAAGTAGGTGCACGCGCATTTAAGACAGGCCTTGCTACTGTCGTGGCCTTATACGTTGCAAGTGGATTCGGTTTTGAAGCTGGGGTATTTGCTGCTGCTATTGCAGCTGTATCTTCTATTCAACCATCTATTTATCGGTCTGTTCAAACAATCGTAGAACAAGTGCAAGCTAATATAATTGGTGCTATTTTAGCAATCGTCTTAGTATTATCAGTCGGTAATGAACCCTTCATCATTGGTTTTGGAATTGTTACGGTTATAGCGATTTGTATGATTTTAAAAATGAAAGAAGATACAACGTTTATTGCTATTATTGCTGTCATTGCCATTATGGATACAACTGAAATCCCCTTTTTAGAATTTGCCGGAATTCGATTTAGTTCCATTTTTATTGGTATTGTTTCAGCTTTTGTCGTTAACCTAGCCTTTTTACCACCAAAATACGAAACGAAGTTGTTTGAAGATATTAATCGAACGACCTCAGATATTTTACAATGGATTCGTGTCACAACGAGACATTTATCAGATCAGCCAGCATTAAAAAAAGAAATCGATCGACTTAGCGCTGACTTATCTAAAGTTGACCAAACATACCACTTATTTTCAGAAGAACGTACTTACTCTCGTAAAAAAGGTTATGAAAGGGCTAGGAAGCTTGTATTGTTCCGTCAGCTTATTCATACATCAAATAAATCCTTCCTCGTATTAAATACGTTGCACCGAATGGATGATGATATTGAAAACATACCTCGAGAGATAAATAAGCAGATTATTGAAGAAGTTGATAAGACGTTACACACGCACGAGAAGTTAATTTTAATGTATTTAGGACGTATTCGTAAAAAAGAAGTCGATCCATTAGAAAAGATTCATGAACCTGATATTCCAAAACTAGTTGACCAGTTATTGCAAGTATATGAAGAGGATGATCAAGATCGACTTAAACTATTACCTTTAGCATCAACCTTAATGGATTACCATAACGAGTTAATTCATTTAAAGAAATTACTAAGAAGCTATCAAAATAGTCCTCATAATTAACAAAGAAGTTGGGACAAAAATGGATAGTAGTACACAAAACCCGAACAAAGTCAGAAGTTGACTTCGTTCGGGTTTATCTTTTATCACCGCTCCATCAAAATGCTTCGCTTTCACCCGCAGGGCACAAGTGCAACATCTGCTCAAACTCCCTAAGGTCGTTTGTCGCAGTGTTTTCTTTGCCGGGGCGGCTGGTGAGCCAAGCTACTACTTCGAGTAATCTTCTTGTGCTTTGCACCGAGGAAGCCTGCTTCGAAGATTAGCTAGAAGACGCAGGTGCATCCGTGGGGTCTCACCCTGGCCTTTGCCATGACGACCTGGACGGTCTAATGTCGGCGTTGGTCACAAATGCAGATTTCTTTAACTTCTGCGCTTTAATTTGCGCCGAGTAACCGCAGGCGCAGGACGTGACCGTTTTTAGCCGACCAGGAGTCTACGCATTTTGATTCCGCTATGTGACTGCTCAACTATGATGAACTGTTAAATGTTCGTGTTTTCACCACGCTCTATCCCTTTTGCCCCATCCTCTTTAAAACTACTCTTCACTCTTCTTCTGTTCATCTGCTTTTTTCTTTAATGTTTTCTTAATCGTTTGAATCGCTGTTAAATACTCAGGTTCGTTAAAATCCAAATCCTCATCTTGTTTATACCTAACTGTTTTATAAACTTCTAAAACAGAAGAATCAACTTCCTCATACAAACTTAATCGATTCATCCACTCATCGATTGTTTCATATTCTCTACGTCCGATATCATGCTTCGCAGCCCATTTTTCTAAGTCATAATAGGCTCTACGAACACGGTGGCTTGGCCTTTTTGCTTTGCTACGTCTTTTGAAAAACATTCGTCCTTCTGTTTTCTCTTTTTCTACTTCTTCATAACCTTCTCTCACTTGGTCCTTGTGTAACATCAACCTATTACGATACTTAATATATAAAATTACTAATATAGCTACAATCGCTATAATAATGATTAACCCTACATTTTCAAAGAGATTGGATATGTTCTGCACCCTCTCGTCAACAGTGCTCATTCCAAAACCAAGCTCATCATCATCTTCTTCATCCATCATAGGGGGATTTGGTTCGAAGTTCTCAGCCATATTAAAGATCGGGCTCATCAACCACGCAAAAACAAGTAAGCCCCAATGAAGTACATAAGCAAAGCCAAATTTAATATAAGGGAATAAAACATAAAGAAGATATGAAACTAACGTTATAACCCCTACACTAGACAAAATAACATATGCCTTTTTGGACAATGAATCATTACCAGCCTTCTCATCGCGTATAAAATAATAAGTTAACCGCCCTACTAACCAAGTAATAATTTGGACAGCAAATACGAAAATGAAATAACTCGCAAAATCACCTACAGTCGTATACAAAAATAAAAAGGCGATAATCGATGCAAAGAAAGTGACTAGTAATACGACTGCTTCTACATCTTCATCTGTTTTAATATAACGGTTTTCTATTCGACCAACTGTAAGTACAGCTATAATGGCTCCATAAATTAATCCAAAACCAAAGAATACAGCTGCTAAAAACACCACAGGAATCGCCGCATAGACTGCAACACGTCCGCCAAGTCGATAAAGTATAATTGATGTAATCGGTGCTATTACCAACGTCAAAATTATAAACTCTGTTAAAGGTGGCCATTGATTTGAGCCTACATAATCAAATGATATGAATATCAACAGTGGGAAAAGCTCTAAAGCATACTGATACCACCTTAAATAACGAAGGGATAAACTATCCACTTTGTCTCACCTTCCCTTCTGAAGGTCCCGCTGTTAGGCTGTCACCATTGAGGAAAGCAAGCTTTGCCCCTTTTCTCTCGATCAACTTTAAATATTGCATTTGTCGATCTGTAACAGATCCAACTTGAATGACATAAGCAGGAGTCGATTCATGCTTCCATACGAAATGTAATACTCTCTCATATGGCGTATTAAAAGTTAAGAACTTCATTCTAGCCAGCAATTCTAACGTCTTACGATAATGAAAGTGGCCTTCACCTTCTAACTGGTGAATGAAAGGTATTTGATCTAGGGCTGAAATGTTAACGAAAATACGATACGGAATCTGATTTTTCGTTGCATATTCTGTCATATAAGCAATTTGTTCTAGTAATGTTTCGACGTTTTCTGCTACTGACAGCCCTTGATCAGACCTTACATTTAACAAGAAACACCAAGATATTTGGCTTGCTTTCTCGAAAACTTTTGTTTGTAGAGCCCCTTCTTTGGCACTTGCTTTCCAATGAATTTTATTAAAAGCGTCCCCTTGTTCATAATCACGTGTTCCTACAGGCAGTGTGTGTTCATCAAATAATGAATGTGTTGCTCTATGGAAACCCATATTTTTAGGAGACATTAAGTCAATATTAGGTACCACTGATTTATTCGGGTAAACAATGACTTCTTTATTAAACCTTTTACGAGCTTTCATAAAAACTTTACTGAAACCAAAAATATTCGGGACGACTAGCTCAATATTTTGAACTTTAGCTACTCCCCTTTTTTTCGTCTCGTAAGGTATTCTAATTTTACGTTTTTCCCAAAACATTAAATTAAAGTTTTTATTAAATGTTGTCATGTAACGACGCGCTATAGATCTACCGCCTTTAAACTCGATGACATCATCCATTTCTATTACGACTTCAGCATTTAATAAAGGTAAGATCCCTTTCTGTTCAATCTCAACTTCAATATAACCTTCATCACCTTGGTAATGCCTGTTAGGTACTTCAGCAAAAGTAAATGTTAAATAATCATCGACATGGCGTTCATAAAAGACACCTAAGCCATATAAAATGATCAGGAAAATCGATATAAAAATTAACATATGCATACTATAAAAATCGATAAACAGCCCAGCAAATAGCAAAACAGTTCCGACTAAGACGAAGACTGGAAACGTTTTATTTTCTTGTACAAATTTTTGAAACTTCATTACTTTGCAACTCCATACTCTGCTGGCACTTCCACTTCCTCTAGCGCTTCAGTTAAAACATCTTCTTGTGACTTGATTGTAGATCCGTCTAAACTTAGCACTAAACGGTGTGGTAAAACATACGGCGCCATTTCTTTAACATCTTCAGGTGTTACATAATCACGACCATTAATTGCAGCACGCCCTTGTGCCGAACGCATGAAAGCTAACGTACCGCGTGGACTAACGCCCACATCAACATACTGGTGGTTACGAGTTGCTTGTACAATATCTAAAATGTATTCTTCCACCACTTCAGTCACTTTAACTTTCTTAACTTCATTTTGGAATCCAACTAGATCTTCTTTTGAAAAGATTGAAGTTAGTTGTTCAAGTGGCTCGTTTTCACGGTGGCTTTGCATCATCGTTTTTTCATCTGCATATGATGGGTAGCCTAAGTCTAGCTTCATAAAGAAACGGTCCATTTGGGCTTCTGGAAGATCAAATGTCCCTTGTTGTGATTCAACTGGGTTTTGTGTTGCGATCACAATAAATGGTTGCGGAATGTTGACCGTCTCACCATCAATCGTTACTTGTTTTTCCTCCATAACTTCAAGCAGCGATGACTGTGTACGTGGAGTTGCACGGTTAATTTCATCTGCTAATAAAACATTTGTTAATACAGGTCCTACTCTTAATTCAAACTGTTGGTCTTTCGGGTTAAAATATTGAATACCAGACACGTCAGATGGTAAAACGTCTGGTGTAAATTGAATACGCTGAAAATCACCTTCTACCGATTTAGCAACGGCTTTAGCCAACATTGTCTTCCCTGTTCCAGGAACGCTTTCTAATAACACATGGCCTTGGTTAATAAATGCATTCATCAAAAGTTCAATCGTTTCGCCTTTCCCCATGATGACTTTACCAATTTGTTCTTTCATTTTTACTACGTTTGATTGTATCGTCACTAAAGTCCCCTCCCAAAAATCTTTAAAAAATCACATTTTTCTGATTTATTATAGTACAAAAATAACACAAAATAACATTTATTACTAGTTAGTAAATACCATTTTTCACTTCTGTTAAAGTCAAATGATAAAGTCATAAAATTAAACCGCCGATTAGATTTAATCGACGGTTAGTTTTATCGTTTAGACAGTTTATTTTTAGTTTGCTTTTGATCTAATTCTTGTACTTGGAATAAATCATAGTATAAGCCTTTTTGGCGCATCAAATCATCGTGGGTTCCTTGTTCTTTAATTTCACCATTATTAATGAGAACAATCCGGTCAGCGTGCGTGATTGTTGATAAACGATGGGCAACGATAAACGTTGTACGGTTGTGAGCTAACTTATTCATCGCCTCTTGGATGAGTTGTTCACTCTCAAGGTCTAAAGCTGAAGTTGCTTCATCTAAAATTAATAAAGGCGGATTCTTTAAGAATACTCTAGCAATCGCAATTCTTTGTTTTTGCCCCCCTGAAAGCTTAACACCTCGCTCGCCGACTAATGTCTCATACCCATTCGGGAAGTCCATAATAAATTCATGAGCATTAGCTGCTTTAGCCGCCGCAACAACCTCTTCATTTGTCGCATCTGGTTTACCCATGCGAATGTTCATCGCGACAGAATCACTAAATAAAATATTATCTTGTAAAACCATACCAATCTGATCACGTAGTGTTCGTGCTTGAACGTCACGAACATCGATCCCATCAATTTTAACTGCACCACTTGTTACATCATAGAAGCGTGGAATTAGACTTACTAACGTCGACTTACCTCCACCGCTCATACCGACAAGTGCCACCGTCTCACCTTTTGGAATCGGTAAGTTAATATTTTTTAATACGTGCTGGTCTTCTACATCGTACTTAAAGGAGACATTTTCAAAGGAAACGTCACCATGTACACGGTCAAGCACTTTAGCATTAGGTTCATCAACAATATCATACTCTTCATCCATAAATTCAAACACACGGTCCATCGAAGCGTGCGCTTGTGTTAATTGCGTCATACTATTGACTAAACGTCGTAATGGATTATAAACTCTCTCCATATATTGCACAAAAGCCATCAATGCACCAATGGTAACAATCTCGCCAATCACAAAATAACCACCAACAGCTAATACTAAAAGCGGTGCAATATCTGTAATCGTATGTGTTACTGCGTAAGACTTAGCATTCCAGTTCGTAAAACGAAGCGCTCGGTCTAAATATTTACCGTTATGTTGATCGAACTCACCTTGCGCATGATCTTCTAAAGCGAATCCTCTTATTACTGGCATTCCTTGAACTCTCTCATGTAAATGCCCCTGAACTTCTGCTAATGCTTGTGACCTTTCTCTTGTTAAACTACGTAATCTTGAGTAAAAGTAACGAACCGAAAAACCGTATACAGGAAATAGAACAATTGCGATTAAAGTTAAAACTGGGTCGATCGTTAACATGATTGCTATAGCAATTAAAATAGTTGCCATATCAAGCCAAATATTCATTAAGCCTGTTACAACGAATGTTTTTGTCTGTTCAACATCATGTATTACTCGTGAAATAATCTCACCTGTTTTTGTTTTTGAATAATACTTTAAGCTTAACCGCTGAATATGATCGAATAATTTCTGTCTAATGTCATATAAAATTTTACTACTCACATATTGAGCTAAGTATTGTCTATAATACTCAATTGGTGGACGCAAAACTAAAAAGACGAAAAACGCTAGCGCCATGACCCAAAGGAGACTCTCTACTCTCTCATCGGTAGTTAAGCCTTCAGCTAGTAATATATCGTCAATGACATACATCGTAATCAACGGCAAAATAAGTGGAATACTGAATTTAAATAAACCAATAACAATTGTCAAAGCAATTCTCCACTTATATGGTTTAACGAACTGTAAATAGCGCTTTATACTGTACATACTTCACCAACTTCCTGTTGCAAAAAATCCCTTAACAAATAAAAAACTTGGCTTTCACCAAGTTATGGCGCAAAAGTGAAATAAACCTGTTGCTATCACAACAGGCATCATTTTGAATAAGCTAAGTAATATTCATACCACTTCTCTGGGAATTCGGAGGAAAATGGCCCTCTCCCTTGTTGGACCCACTGCTCTAAAGTTCTTAATTGTTTATACAAAATTTTTTGTAACACTTCTGGATAATTCATTTGTTTTCTGTGTATGTCGAATTCATCTTCATCTAAAATCTTGTAAGTACCGTCCGGAAAAACTTTAATATCTAAATCGTAATCAATATACTTTAAGGCTTCATCGTCGACTATGAAAGGCGAGCTTATATTACAGTAATAATAAACCCCATCATTACGCATCATCGTAATAATATTAAACCAGTAATTGCTCGTAAAATACGTTATCGCAGGCTCCCGTGTCCTCCACGTTCGACCGTCACTTTCATATACTTTCACACGATCATTTCCACCAATAAGTAAATTTGATTGACTCTTCAATACTGTCGTTTCTTCCCAAACACGGTGCAGCGATCCATTATGTTTATAACTTTGAACTTTTATTTTATCTCCGTCTTTAGGAATAATCATTTTTTACCCTTCTTTCTAACTACAATGTCTTATAGCCCTTCTTAAATTAATTGATAACGACATTGTACCATACAAGTTAATCTAATTCGATTATGATGATGCCTATGTATGTGAAAAGAAGCACTCCTACTAGTTTGGAGTGCTTCTTCCCTATTAACGTTAATAACAATGTTAAATTAGTTGTTATTAGCGTTGATTCTTCTGTTGTTGCTGATTCTGTTGTTGTTTTTGCTGTTGAGACTGTTGGTTTTGACGCTTTACTTCTTGAGGATTAGTCTCAGCTGCAAACTCCTGTTGGTGCTGACCTTGTTGGTTTTGACGCTTCACTTCTTCAGCGTTAGTACCAGCAGCAGTTTGGTTTTGTTGTTGCTGTTGCTGTTGCTGTTGTTGACGTTGGTTCTTTTTAGCCATCTGATATCACCTCCGCAACAGTTAATCTGTCCAAAAAGCGAAGATGTTATCCAAAATTAAATTTAATTCTTATTACCAAAAATATCTAATTTAGGTCTAGTTCACTCATTACTTTCTGTTGAACATTTGGAAATGGATATGCTTCAAGCTCATGAACCTCGACCCAATTTCCTTCAAGGTTTATTAAGTCATGAGATGTAAGTTCAGCGACAATTAAATCTAACTCCCAAATAACATGCGAAAACACATGCCTCACTTGATTATAATCTGAACGAACATTTAACTTAACACCATGCTCTAGTTCAAACCAATTAATAAAATCCTTTTGATCAAATTCTGATTGTGAAAACATAGGAAATTGCCACAGGCTAGCTAATAAACCATCTTCAGGTCTTTGTTCAATAAAATATTGATCGTTGTCATTTTTTAAAACTAATGTAAAAAAAGCTTCTCTTTTCTGCTTTTTCGCTTTCGTTTTAACTGGTAGTGTTGTTTGAGTTCCTTGCTCGTACGCTAAACAGTGTTCTTGTACAGGACATTGCTCACACTTCGGCTTTTTCGGTTGGCAAATTAATGCTCCTAACTCCATCAAACCTTGGTTAAAAGAGGAAGGATCTTCTTGAGACATAACATTTGCAACGACATCTTCAAACATCGTTTTCGTTTTCGGTTTAGCAATATCTTCTTCGATATGTAGTACTCTAGACATAACGCGCATGACATTACCATCGACAGCAGGTTCAGCCTGATCAAAAGCAATACTTAAAATGGCTCCTTGTGTATACGAACCAATTCCTTTAAGTTTCTTTAACTCTTTTTTATTACTCGGAACGACCCCGTCATATGATGTAACAACTTCCTTCACTGCCTCATGAAGGTTTCGAGCTCTCGAATAATAACCTAATCCTTCCCAAGATTTTAATACATCTTGTTGATCAGCTTTAGCTAAGTCATAAACAGTCGGATAACGTTCCATAAATTGTTCAAAATAAGGGATAACTGTATCGACTTGAGTTTGTTGAAGCATAATTTCAGAAACCCATATACGATATGGGTCTTGGTTTTCTCGCCATGGTAAATCGCGTTTAATATCGTTATACCAATTAATTAAATCTTTCTGGAATGCTTCACGATTAAACAAAACGGGTATAGATATAGAAGTAGACTTCATCATATAATCACCTATTCGATAAGGAGGTATGGACCATTGGATACTGCTACCCATATTACAATGGGAGTTGCAATCGGTGGGTTAGCCACTCTAGACCCAGCAGTTCAACAAAACACTGATCTTTTCCATGCCGTTCTAATCGGCGCAATTATCGGTTCACACGCTCCAGACTTTGATACATTTTTTAAATTTAAAGATAATGCCACATATATTAGACATCATCGCGGTTCGTCTCACTCACCATTAGCAGTATTGCTATGGAGCTTATTAGTAACATTTTCAATCTATGCTTTTTATATAGACATCCCTTGGATTCACCTGTGGTTTTGGGTGTTTTTATCAGTCGCATTACACGTCTTTGTCGATATCTTTAACGCTTATGGTACCCAAGCGTTGAAGCCATTTGTTAACAAATGGATCGCATTAGGGTGGATTAACACGTTTGACCCTTATATTTTCGGTCTATTTTTAATTGGGGCTTTTGCATGGACATTAGGCGCAGACCCAAGTATAACTTACTTGATCGTTTTCTTTGTTGTGTTCTTATACTATATTAAACGATTTTATGACAAAAAAGAAATAACCGATATTTTGCAAAAACATTTTCCTAACGCAACAAAAATTATTACACAACCAACAATTCTTCACAATACTTGGCGCGTCGTAATTGAAACCCCAGATTACTATTTCGTAGCGGATAGTGATCACGGTCATATCGACATTAAAGATACATTTAAGAAAAATAAATTACCTGATACTACAGAGATGAATGCTGCATTTCAAGATGAGAACGTCAAAGCTTTTATTGATTTCTCACCTATCTATCGCTATGAAATCGATCGTTTCGATGATTATGTAGAGATTCGCTTCATCGATTTACGATACCGCTCTAAAGGGCACTACCCATTTGTAGCGGTTGTGACTTTAGATAAATTTTATAACGTATTAACTTCCTATACAGGCTGGGTATATTCTGAAGAAAAACTTCAGAAAAAGCTAGAGCCCCTGTCTTAATATGATAAAAACCAGTTGAGAGGATAGCCATTCTCAACTGGTTTTAAATAAACTATTCAACTTGGTCAGTTAATAACGCTATTGGTAAAGCTTCTTCATCATTTACGACTTCACCTTGTTTCGACTTGCGTTTTCCCCAAGCAAAGACACCATTCATATAATCAATTTCAAACAATTCGCTTGGTGAACCGTCGATCTCATAAACTTGTCCACGTCTATACTCTCTTGGATTTTTCATATAGGATTTTGCCATGATGATTTTACGTTGATGCACAGCATATTCATTAACCATACCCATTTGTTCTGCTTTTTGAGCTTTCTCTGTTAATTCAGCAATTTCTTGTTGCAATTGTTCAACAGTATATTGACTATAACGACGTTGCATTTTGTAGTCTCCTTTCATATTCCATTTTACATCGTACCAAATTCAATTCATAATAAAAATAGTTAAACTAAAAGTTTGGAGGACACAACATGAAAACAGCACTAATTACTGGGTCCGGTTCAGGTTTAGGACAAGCATTAGCTATAGAATACGCTAATAAAGGCTATACAATTTATCTCGTCGGCCGCAATGAAGAGAAGTTGAACATTTCTAAAGATTTAATTGAACATTCTGGTGGTCAAGCTAAAGTATTTACTTGTGACATTACCGATTGGGACGCTGTCAGCAACTTATCAACACAAATTGACCAAGTTGATCTATTAATTAACAATGCTGGTATTGGCTACTTTAATACATTTGAGAACCTTGAAAAGCACGAAATCGATACGATGGTTAACGTTAACGTAAATGGTATGATTTATGTCACGAAACATTTCTTAAGCCATTTGCTTTCATCAAATGGTCGTATGTTAAATATTATTTCAACTGCTGGCTTAAATGGAAAAGTACAAGAATCAGCATACTGCGCTAGTAAATTTGCACAACGAGGCTTTACTGAAAGTCTACAAAAAGAACTAGCTGACGAAAACATTGAAATATCAGCAGTTTACATGGGTGGAATGAACACGCCATTTTGGGAAGGTAGTGATTTCGTTAAAGATCCATCATTCTTACCTTCACCACAAGATTACGCAAAACAAATTGTCACACAAGATGACGGACGTCATGAAATTCATGTTGATAAATAAACTTAAAGCATGGAAAAGGTTAAACTTCCTCTTCCATGCTTTTTTCATTGATAAATTGTTCAATTAATTCGGCTGGAAAACCTTTTTGAAATAAAGAGGCCTTTACTTTTTGCTGTAATTGAAATCCTTCATGCTTCCGTTCAAATTTACGCCACGCTTTCTCCCCTTGATATTTTAATGCCTCGAATTCTTCGTTTTCATCGACCGATAATTCAATCGACTGTAACGCGATTTCGATCGCATCATGGTTAAAGCCTTTTTGGATTAATGATTGTTTTAAACTATTCAAATGTTCTTTGAATGACTTTTTACGGCTGGAGTTGACTTTCTTTTCGATTAGCTTAACAAGCTTGTCTATTTCACTTTCCTTCGTATAATGGCTAAGTCCTTGTTCAATTTCATGTTCTGTTAACTTCTTTTGATAAAGCTCTTGTCTGATTTTATTTGGGCCATTAGTTGAAGTGTTCATTTTGGTTCTAACATAAGCTTCGGCGAATGCATAATCATCTAGCAGCTTTTCAGTTTGAAGTCGTTCAATGACATAGGTAATATCTTGTTCTGTTGCTTCTTTTTTTTGTAAATATTCAATAATTTCAGATTTCGCTCGCATTCGGTAGCTTAAATAGTTTAAAGTAAGGGTATAGTATCTATACATGGCATCTTGTTGTTCAATATTCTTAACTTCCTCATTAGACAACTCTAATCCTTTACGTAATTCAAATCGTACTAATAGATCTTCATGGATGCCAAAAGCAAATTCATCTTGACCATTTTTCTCATAAAATACGTTATATCGTTGTTGGTTCTTTTTTTGCTTTGAAATCTTACTAATTTTCTTCATAAAAATACACTCCTGTTAGTGTCATAATTTCATTATAGTACATATAAAAAAGGAGGTACATCTGTTTGAAAATAGTAATTGCAGGTGGAACAGGATTTGTCGGGCAACATTTAGTCGATTATTTTACATCAAAAGATGACCAAGTTATTATACTAACACGTAACCCTCGAAAAAAAAGCAATGAAGCGAATGTTACTTACATTGAGTGGCTTAATGGTGATTCTCAACCTGAACTGCAAGTAAATAGCGCAGATGTCTTCATTAACTTAGCTGGTGAGTCATTAAATGGTGGACGATGGAATGACGAACGAAAGAAAAGAATACTAGAAAGTCGTATTACAACTACACGAGAACTTATTCGAATAATGAATACGATGACCTATCCACCCCACACGTTCATCAACGCCTCAGCAATTGGCTTTTACGGTACTTCGGAAACGGATATTTTTACAGAACAAACCGTAAATCCAGGTAGTGATTTTTTAGCCGAGGTATGCAACATTTGGGAGCAAGAAGCAGATGAAGCGAATAAGTTAGACATTCGTACAGTTAAAACCCGTTTCGGATTAATTTTAGACAAACATAATGGTGCCTTGCCTAAAATGGCATTGCCTTATAAAATGTTCGCAGGTGGGCGTTTAGGTAGTGGTGAACAATGGATGTCATGGGTTCACATTTATGACGTTGTTAAAATGATCGATTGGATTATTAATAATAAACAAATTAGCGGATCTGTAAATATTACGGCACCTGAACCGAAACGAAATAAAGATTTTGGGAAAGAGTTAAGCAAAACTATTATAAGACCTCATTGGCTTCCAGCACCTTCATTTGCGATAAAAACAATTTTAGGTGAAATGAGCCTGTTATTGTTGCGTGGTCAATATGTTTACCCAAAAGCTTTAGAAGACTCAGGTTATACATTTCAATTTGCAACGCTTTACACCGCTTTACGCGACTTATATAGACGATAATATTTGTAAGAAAATTACGGATTTTAAATTGGCAATAAAAAACTTTAATAAACCTATTTTCAAATTGACTATGATGTTGTAGAATTCATTTAGTCAAATTCAAGGGAAGGCAAATGGTGCGCCACCGCTTCGTATAGAAGTGGTTCTAGTGGGTTCGATTCCCACCCCGGATTTTTGTTATGTGCATTGTATGCAATATTTTTTTCAAATGTGCAATTGATAAAAATTCGAGGGTGATCGCACCCGTCGCCTACGTCTTCAGTAAGCGTCACCCTCACGAAACATTTATGTTGAAGGAGGGTTTTTTTATGCTTAAAAGAAGAGAATTACAGGACGTCCCTGCGTTATTCCCACTATTAAATGATGAAGCAGTTAAGCCATTCGTACGTGAAAAGGCTGATACGATGGAAGCTTACTACTTCTTCACAAACATGATGAATCAACAAGAAGAAAATGGCGAACTCATTTCAAGAACAATCTTAGATGAGATGGAAAATCCAGTCGGTGCGATCACTCTATATGATATCGATGAGCAAAAAGGCTTCTTAGCAACTTGGTTAGGCAGACCATACTTTGGTCAAGGTTATAACCAATATGCTAAAGAACTATTCTTATGGGAATTATTTATGGAACAAGACATTGAAGTTGTCTTTTTAAAGGTTAATAAATTAAATAATCGCTCTTTACGAGCAGTCAATAAGTTATCCTACGCTGTTGAAGCTAATGAAACTTATCCAAATGTTTATCAACAAATTAATCAAGGTGACAAAGAGTATGACCTGTTTGCAATCTATAAAGATGCTTTCATCTTCTATATGCATGAAAATGATGATGAAGAGGTCGATGAACTTGAAGCTTGAAAGAACCGTCCAATAGATGGAATGCCATCTGTTGGACTTTTTTTATGGGCAAAAGCGTTGTAAGTGTACTATAGTATGTAGTACACTCAAAATATAAATTGTACTTATTTAACTTTTTTCTAAATTTTTGAAAGGTTTTAGTTAATTTTTGGCTATACTGGTAGTAAAGGAGTGAACGGAATGGATGCAACGTTGATACAACTACTTCTCCCTTTAGGTGTACTTCAATTAATACTGATTGTTATTGCGCTAATTGATTTACGTAAAATTGATGAAACAAATGGCCCGAAATGGATGTGGGTTCTGATTATTATATTTTTCAACTTTATAGGGCCAATCATCTATTTCATTATTGGAAGGAGGACTTAATAAATGACATTAATGTCTGTAGAACAACTGACCAAAACGTATCAGTCAACGACAGTTGTAAATGAACTGACGTTTTCATTAGAGCCAGGTAAATGTGTTGCTCTTTTAGGACCTAATGGAGCTGGAAAAACAACAACACTAAGAATGCTAGCTGGTTTTATTAAGCCAACGAAAGGTGAGATTGTCTTTAATGAGGAGCGTTTTAGTCGAGATGTTCGTCATTATGTGGGTTACTTACCACAGTATCCTGTTTTTCATAACTGGATGAGTGGGGAAGAATTTTTAACCTATGTCGGTCAACTCGCATACTTAACTAAACATGAAGCGAAAGCAAAAGCAACAGAATTACTAGAGTTAGTCAATTTAAGTGATGCTAAAAAGCAGAGAATCTCAAAGTACTCAGGTGGTATGAAACAAAGGCTTGGTATTGCTCAAGCGTTAATTCACGACCCAAAGCTCATTATCTTAGATGAGCCAGTATCTTCTTTAGATCCAATTGGGCGACGTGAAGTCTTAAACTTAATTCGCGAACTGAAGAAAGACGCCACCATCTTATTCTCCACACATATCCTTAACGATGCTGAAGAAGTAAGTGAAGAAATTTTGCTTATGCATAAAGGGGAAATGATTAAGCAAGGCGCTATTTCTGAAGTAAGTGAAACTCAAGGGACAACATCAATTCATCTATCATTCGAAGAAGAACCTAAGTTTATCGAAGAACGGTTAAAAGAAATAGATTCAGTGTTTAAAGTTAATAGAGAAGAAGAAGGCTTCATCGTAGCCGTTCATGACATTAATATAGCACGCAGTCAGCTGCTTGATTTAATTAAGCATGAAGAATGGGAGTTAACGAGATTTGAAATTGGCAAAACTTCACTAGAAGACGTTTTCATGAAGGCGGTGACAGAATAATGCAATGGAGTACAATTTTCAAAAAAGAACTTACCGAACATTGGCGAAGCTTTAAGTGGATTTGGGTTCCGATTGTATTTATTATGTTTGCAATTATGGATCCGCTGACAATGTACTACTTCCCAATCATAATGGATTCAGTAGGTAATGTACCTGAAGGAGCAACACTCGACTTCCCTACGCCATCAGTTGCTGAAGCGATGATTATGAGCTTTAGTCAATTAGGACTGTTAGGTGTTTTAATTGCTGTCGTCGTGTCGATGGGGTTAGTGTCAAAAGAAGTTAAAAGTGGTGTATACGAACTTGTCTTATCTAAGCCTGTTAGCTTCACGAATTACATTACAGCTAAATATGTTGCTGCACTAATGTTAATCGCCTTTTCACTTGCTGTTTCTTTACTTGTTGGTTGGTATTATGTCAATATCCTATTTGGGACGATTAGCTTAGTTCAAATAACTGTTAGTATTTTATTTTTCATCGTTTACTTTATGATGATCTTAGGAATTGTTATGTTATTTAATAGTTTCTTAAAGTCTCAAGGATTAGTCGCCTTTTTATCGATCATTACAGTTGTTATATTAAATGTAATATCAAGCATATACAGCCACGTGATCACATGGAGTCCTACGCTAATTAGTGACTATATCAACATGTACTTCTACTCTGGACAGCTAGAAACAGAAATTTGGTTTAGTACAGTTGCAGCCGTTGCGATTACCGTTATGTGCTTAGTGATTGCAACAATTACCTTGAAGAATAGAGCGATTGATTAATAATATTAAAGGGGTGCCATCATTGTGGCACCTCTTTTTACATGGAGTAGGCAAACACAGAAAAACTTAATTGAAAATTCACTTCGTCATCATTGTTTTGACTGTATTGTAGTTGTGTAACTTGTAACAGTCGATCACCATTCTCCAGTTCACTAATAAATCTCACTAACTGTTCTTCGGACTGTGTATATCCGTTTATTTGCATCGTTAACACATCTACCTCTTCAGTAAAACTCGACTGTTCAAACAGTTCATTAATTGGTATAGTCTGTTGATCGTCATAATTATAAGTTTGAATAACTGAATTAGTCGATGATGAAGCATTGTTAATCATCCGGATGACATTATCCTCTTCAAGATGCTCAGGTATTTTTGCACGCAATTCCTCCATCGCCATACCATCATGGTCTATCTGATCTACTGTTTCTAGTAATGCTGATTGCTTTCTTTCTTCAAAAGACAAGTCGTTTTCTAATTGGTTCTCACTTTGTTTTAAACTATGGATATTAAAAAGATAAAAAATACCGCCTATTAAAATAACCAAAACGATCCAAATAAAAATAATCCGTTTCAACATTTTACTCATTGTTCTCAACCTCCTCTTCCTGGAGGCTAATCGTATAACGAGTCGTATAATCATCATCTGACTCTATATAATTTATCGTATGAATTCTAACTTCATTGAAATGATCAATCATTTGTAAATCTTGATAGAACGTCACAGCATCTTCATTAGTCATAGTTTCAACAATAAGTTCTATTGAGTTCTCACTATAATTAAATGAAGTTAATTCAGCGTTAGATGGCACAATCATATCTAAATCATTAACAATCTCATTTGTACTCATCATGAGTTGATCGAGCTCACTTGTTATATTCGATAACTGTTGAGCTGTCTGATATTCTTCATCGCCATCAATTTCAGACTGGAGTTCAGCATTGGCTATTTCTTGCTGATGCAAATCACTTTCTAACCGGTCAATTTTTTCACTTATGCTATAACTCCAAAAAATAAAGCCACCTAATAAAGCTAAAGTTAATAGACATAACAATAGATAAATGACCAATGTTTTTTTACTTTTACGTTCTTTTTTCGGTAATAAATTAATATCAACTAACATTAGCGTCCACCCTTTAGCGCTAGTCCATAAACATTATGAAATTTAAATTCGACACCCATCTCTTTAGGCCCTTTTACATTATTGTCTGTAAGTTGAACAATTGGTGTCTCATAACCTTCGCTCATCGTTGATACGATTTCTTCTAAATATGGATGGTCTCCAACAACAGCAATAGTGGTGAACTTTTGTTCATAGTCGTTCATCATAAACTGATAAAACCGTTCAACCCGCTCAACTTCAATATTCATATCATCAAGCTCTTCCATAACCGTCTGTTTATTGAAATCTTCTTTAGATAAAGTAGGTCCTAATTGTTCTGTAACGAATTCGCTAGACTCAAGGTCAAATTCCTGCAAGAAGATCGGTGTATTCTGAACGAATGCGCTAAATGTTACCCGATCAACTTGGTATTGAATAAGTAACAAATGGTCATCTTGTTTAACTAACTCATTAGAATGTAACAATCGATAATAACATAACGGTGAAATATCAATCGCTTCAACCGTCACACTAGCAAGGTCTAACGCTTCATCATATTGGTTAGCAACCGCTTGATCAGTTGAGATCATACTGACTTCGTGATGTTCTTCTAACTCACGTATATATACCACTTCAACGACTGAAGAATCAAATGGCAAATGAATCGTGTCACCTATGTTAAAGTATATATGCTTTTTCACTTCATCTTTGTCGACATTTAATGGCACTGTTTCACGACGAATAAATACGAGCGAATCAGGCATAATGAAACGGACATTTTTCCGTTTTAACCGCCACTTTTTCACTACCGTTTTTAATATTTTTACAAACTGATCAAAATCTTCAATAACACCGTTTTTCACTATTCCTGTCGGCAAGAAATGCTCTCCCAAACGACTTATAGAGGAAGAACCTTTCTTACTCTCTGTAAAGCGAATGACGTAATCTTTTATTTCTAAGTTAACAACTTTTTTATTCGACATTATGATCAGCCACCTATATGATTAATCTTAAATACCAATCGATCAATTCATCTGCATAAAAGTACGCAATGAGAGCCGACACTGCTATAAAAGGGCCAAACGGGATTGGCACACCTCTTTTCACCTTACCGAATGCCATTAAAATAACACCAACAACAGCACCGATTAACGATGATAAAAAGAGTGTCATTAATGTCCCTTGAATTCCTAAGAATAAACCTAAAACGCCGAAGAGCTTTATGTCGCCGCCTCCCATGCCACCTTTACTCACAATCGCGATGACCAGTAACAATACAAAACCAATAATAGCTGCTAAATAAGCATCATACCAAGGATTTGTTGGGATCAAAATTCGCAATAAAATAATAGATACTAGAAAAACAAGTAAAATGGAGTCTGGGATAATTTGTTTATATAGATCACTAACAGTAATGATCACTAACAAACTAATTAGCATCCAAGCAATAATGACTTCTAATTGAAAACCTATTTTGTAAAAGGCCAAAACAAATAACAAGCCTGTTAACAGTTCAAAAAATGGATAGATTGATGATACTTTTTCTCCACACTTACGGCATTGTCCTTTTTGGAATATGTAGGACAACACAGGAATAAGTTCATACCACTTCAACGTTTTAGAACACGATGGACAATGAGATCGTGGTGTTACGATTGAACGTTGATCTGCCACCCGTATTCCTACAACATTGTAAAAAGAACCTAACACTAAGCCTAAAATAAATATGTATAAATAGATTAATAACATCAATTATATCAATTCCTAATATTTTTTCTTTTTAAAACAAGCGCGGAATGCCGCGCTTGTTTTGAAAACTTACTACATAACATGGGTGTGAGTATTATTGTACCGATGCATATTCTACCGGTGAATCTGCATCCTCATTTCTTAAATCAGATGCACTAGTATCATTGATGTTTTGAATTGTTGCATCAGTAAATTGTATAGCAACATTACTATCACTTAATATACCATCTATTGTACTACCACTAGAATCAATACTTACACTTATGTCATCAGATGAATCATCATAACCAGATATATTAATATATCCTTCATCTTCTAATTCAGATAACGTTACACTATCTTCTTCATTCGTAACAGCATACAATTCACCAGCTTCAATTATATTAATAGCCGTTGCTTTCACACTATCATAACGTGAATCCTCAATTACATTCGCAATCGCAGGTACAGCGATTAACGCAATAATTCCTAAAATAACGATTACAGCTAGTAATTCAACTAGAGTAATACCCTTCTGATTTTTCAACATCCTTTTTAACATTTTTACCTCTCCCCTTAATTTATTTGATTAAACAGCTCAAACATTGGAATGACAATGGCGAGCACAATTGTACCAACAATTACAGACAACGTAATAATTAATAAAGGCTCTAATAAAGATTTGAGTTGATCCGTTGCTGTATCAACATCGTCTTCATAGAATGTTGCTACTTGCTCAAGCATTTCTGGTAAAGAATTCGTTTTCTCCCCTACTTCAATCATTTGTGTTACAAGGTAAGGGTAAGCCCAATGTTGACGCAATGGATTAACTAATGAATCCCCCTGTTTTAGAGACGATTCAGCCTCTTGTAGCGTTTGCTTTATAACTTTGTTTTTTAGAGTCTGTTCTGTTAGGTTTAATGCTTGAATGATTGAAACATTGTTATATAGTAAAGAACTTAATGTTCTTGTCAACGAGGCCATATTCGACTTTAAAATTAATGGGCCAAAACCTGGTAGCTTTAATAAATAATAATCAATTTTCATACGTAAGTGCTCTCGTTGTAAGACTATAATTAATATTAAACCAAATAATAAAGCAATTAAGCCAAATAAATACCAATAACTAGTCAATAGATTACTAATGGCTAAGACAAACTGTGTAACGATCGGTAAACTAGCATCAAACTGATTAAACATATCGACAAATTCTGGAACAACATACATCATTAGAAAAATCACAACACCAATTGCGACAAATCCTACAGTTACTGGATAAGCGAAAGTAGCTTTCACTTTTTGTGATGTCTTATAATGCTTATGGTAATAATCAGCTAGCTTAGAAAGTGTTTCTTCTAACGATCCACTACTCTCACCACTATGGACCATGTTGACGAAAATGTTTGAGAAGATCTCTGGGTGCTTTTTTAACGCGTTTGTTAACGAACTACCTTGTCTCATATCGATTTCTACGTAATAGAGTGCTTCTTTCAAATGTTTTTGTTTCGTTTGTTCGCGTAAAACGCTTAATGAATTAACGATCGTTAAGCCAGCTTTCAACAATGCTGAGAACTGTTGGAGAAATACGACAAAGTCACGATTTTTTACAGGGTTACCGAAATGAATATCTTTCGTCCAAATCGATTGTTTTACTTCTTCAATCGATTCAATTTTCAACCCTTCATCTCTTAATCTAGCTTTTGCTAAATCAATATTGTAGGCTTCTAGCTTACCTTGCTTTTCATTGCCGTTATAATCTGCGGCTATATATTTAAAAGAAGCCATATCACTACCTCCAACAACTCATTCACTCTGCTGCGACTCTATATACTTCTTCTAAAGTCGTAACACCTTGCTCGACTTTACGTAATCCATCTTCAAACAATGGAATGAATCCTTGCTCTTTAGCTATGTTTTCGATTTCTATTTTCGTCTTACCATCTAATATAGCTTCCCTTAGCGTATCATCAACATACAATACTTCATGAATCGCTGTACGGCCTCTGTAGCCTGTGTTATTACAAGTTGGGCAGCCGGTTCCCTTTGTCACCATATTTATTTGAACATTATGTTTTTCAAACACTTGTCGCTCTAGAGCTGATAACTCATGCTTTTCAGCACAGTCCATACATATTGTACGAACGAGTCGTTGAGCAACAACGCCATTAAGTGAAGAGCCGACTAAAAACATTTCAACATCCATATTAACTAAGCGGTTAATTGCTCCGGTCGAATCATTTGTATGCAATGTACTTAAGACGAGATGGCCTGTAATGGAGGCGCGCACAGCCATATTTGCTGTTTCACCATCACGTATTTCACCAACCATAACAATATCTGGGTCTTGCCTTAATATTGATTTCAAACCTGAAGCGAATGTCAGACCTACTTGAGGGTTAACTTGGATTTGATTAACTCCTTCTAATTCATACTCAACTGGGTCTTCTACTGTAATTAAATTTGACTGTTCTTCGTTTAAATGAGTTAAAGCAGCATACATCGTAGACGTTTTACCTGACCCAGTCGGACCAGTTAACAACACGATGCCATACGGTTTCTCAATCATTTGTTTAAACTTTTGTAGATTGTCTTGCTCAAATCCAATATCATCAAGTCTATTCGATACCGTCATCGTATCCAATACACGAATTACAATTTTCTCCCCAAAAATAGTAGGCAATGTACTCACTCTTAAGTCAACATTTCGCCCTTCAACTGTACGCTTTATTCGTCCATCTTGTGGAACCCTCTGTTGTGTAATATCTAAATTAGCCATAATTTTAATTCGTGTCGTTAGTGACGATTGAACACTTTTACCCAACGTTTGTTCATTTCTTAAAGCTCCGTCAACACGCAGGCGGATGAGCACTTGATTTTCCTGAGGATCTATATGAATATCACTTGCTTTTTCAACGACAGCCTGTTGAATTAACTGATTCATTAACTTAACGACAGGCGATGCTTCTTCTTCAAGAGACAAGTCTTCTGTTTGCTGATCTGGCTGGATATCCTCAAACTCTTCAGTTAAATCTTCTCGTTCATATAGCTTCATGATGCTTTGGCGGATTTCATCTTTTATGGCAATGACAGGTTCTATTTTAAACCCCGTTTGAAGTCTTAAGTTGTTTAATACGAAGTAATCAAGTGGGTCTGCTGTTGCGACAAACAGTTTATTTTGTTCACGTTTTAAAGGAATAACATTATTTTCTATTGCAAACTGTTTTGGTACAAGATTAAGGATAGATTGATCGAAAGCATAATTATGTAAGCGTTCATGCTCAATACCTAACTGTTGTTGTAACACTTCTACTAATTGAAGTTCAGTTATATGTCCTTCTTCAATTAGTTTGTCACCAAGTTTTTGATTCGAACTTTTTTCTTTTAATGCCTGTTCTAATTGCATCACAGTTATGAGGTTTTCTTGGACTAAAAGCTCACCTAAACGCAGTTTTATTTTTCGAGCCAAGATTTAACTTCCCTTCTATCAATCTAAAAATCTTACACCTTATGATATAATAGCTATAAATTAGACAAATTTTATACTATCATTTCTATTATAAGACTTTTTGACTAAAAAATCGAGGGTTAAAAGTAATGTTAAAGAAAATACTTAAAAACAATCACGGGGCATCTTTAGTAGAAATACTTGGAGCACTCGTTATATTATCAATTATTTTAATTGGCTTTTTTTCCATGTTTACACAAGTTGGATCCATGCAAAATATCACTGAGGAAGAAGTGGTTGCTACTAATCTAATTAAAGTTGCCTTAGAAGATGTTCAATCTATGGAATCAAGTGCTAGTACTTTAGGCACACACGAGGAATTCAACGCGAGTGGCTTGCCAACAATACCGTCTGTTCAACAGTCGGGAGCTTTTGTTGCCAATGAAAACTACTTCTTGATGCTTACTTTATCTGATGAAGAACATTCACAACATTTACTGAAAGCGACACTTCAAGTTATGAACAAGGAAGGCAGGAAATTGGCTCACACATACACATATATCGAGGTGGACCAGGATGAATAATTCTAAAGGATTAACGCTAATAGAACTACTTGGTGCGATCGTTCTAACGTTCATTGTTGGAAGTTTAGTCTTTTCGGTCCTACATCAATCTATCGAAAACTACCAACAGTCAGAGTTACGTTCAAAAGCGCAAACTGATACAAATCGACTAATTTATAACTTGACGAATATTCACCAAACGTCTCAAACATATACCATTGAGCAGCCTACACAATCTTCTTTTATAGTTACAATAGAGAGAGATGATATAACAACATATGAGTTTAACGGGCAACCTTTTGATTATGAGCTAGTTATTGACGGATCACCTGTTTCAATTGATGAGCCTTTAACGTTTAACCTTCAAGAAAAACCATCATACTCTTTATCGGTAATCGTAACACATACAGACAACCCACGATTTAACCCGTTAGAAATTACAACAAACATAACGCGAACCACCCCTGCAGGAAGTGGTGAGAACGAATGAATTTTAACAAGATCAATAATAACCAAGGCGCTGTTTTAATCATCGTTTTATTGACAGTCGTTTTAATTATGTTATTCTCTACTGTCATGATGAATAGTGTCATGACAACAGCTAATCAAAATGAAGTAATTGAAGCGAATTATCGTGCGACCCATGTCGTTGAAATGGGAGCAACGTTTGTGCAGCATACGCTCGTGGACTATCTTGATGAAAATGGATATGAAAATGATGAATCCTACATACAGGAGCTAGAGGCGACCATTATTGAGAAAGTAGATACCGTAGTAATAGACCCAGATCACCCGAATACATCTTTTGAAATTAGTGAACCGTTTGAATTCGACGCCTATGACAACTTTAGCCGCATTTACATTGTTCTAACAGGCTATGATTCTAATTATGAACAAGAGTTAACCTTAACTGTTAATATAGGGGGAAGTAGTGGCAGTTCTGAAGACTGGGAAGAAGTAAGTAGTAGTCCTCCCCCTCCACCTGAAGATGCTGATGAAGAATATGATGAGTCCCAAACTTGGAAAAATAATAACTGCGAAGACCTTTCAAACTCGTCCATCTACTTAAAAGATGGGGGGAGCATTCAGTGTGATATAACGACGCAAGACTTATATGTCGAAGGAGATTTTGATATATCGAATAACAATTCACTTACTGTCACAGGAAATGCCACATTTGACGACGTTGATATTAGTGGACTGTCGCAGCTTTTCGTTCATGGGCACACCCACTTCACTTCAGTATTATCAAGCGACAACAACCCGAACAGTGAGTATTTATCTTGTGGTAACTCACGTTTTCATGAAGGAGTCGATTATAGAGGTGAGTTCAGAGTCAATATGCATACTATTTCAGATAATACATTCAGCGTAAATAACGGTTCTGTTCAATTCGGTGGGGATGCTCTCTTACTTAATGGATTAGAACTAGATAACGCTCCTCTACATGCTGGTGGTGATTTAATTATTGAGCATGATCAACAACTAGATGCCGCGAGCTATCTAGCTAATATTCAAGAAGAGTTAACGATCTCTAACGGCGATTTAATTATTGTTAATGGATTAGGTGAAGAAACAATAAATCCTGACAGTCATTATGTTACGTATGAAGCTGAACCACCTACATTTCCAGAGTGTGATGATATTACGATTCCAAGCTTCGGTGACGAAGATGATTTTGAAGTCATCTTAGACGATATCCAATACTAAAAAACATCCCCTCTCTATACATGACAGGGGATGTTGTGCTTAAACTTGATTCTATCCTTCAATACTACGCCACAACGTTAAAGCTGCGTAACTGCGATATGGAGACCATTTTTGTGCCGCTTTTTCAATGACATCTTTTTTCGGCTTCTCTTCCATTCTCCACTCTTTCTTTAACGCGTTTTGTATACCTACATCGGCTGCAGGGAATAAATCTTCTCGTCCAAGGCCGAACATGAGCCAATTTTGCACTGTCCAAGGACCAACCCCACGAACTTTGCCTAACGCTTTCATGACTTCTTCATTCGATTTTTTTGCAAACTGTTCTAATTCCAGTTCGCCATTTGCAATCAGTTTTGATGTATCAATGACGTATTCAGCCTTTCTTTGGCTAAATTGTAATTCCTTCAAATCTTGATAATCCAGATTCGCAACGACTTCAGGTTTAGGGTAAAACCATGAGCCATCGATTTGCTCTCCGTAATTTTGAACAAACCGAGTCGATAACGTATAAGCAAATTTCATGTTTAGTTGTTGATGAATAATCACTTTCATCAATGAATCATACAAGTGAAAATCTTTAACGATCGGAGTACCTGCATACGTAAAAAACAGGCGTGCTAAATCCGATTCTTCGAAAAAGTCTTCAACATCTTGTAAGTCACGATCCCATTGGAACAAGTTACGAATATACTCAAATACAACGTCTTGGTCTTCATCATAATCAGACATAACAGAAAAAACCGGTTTTTCCGTTGTCCCTTCCCCTTTAACTCTTACTACACATTTGTTGTCTTGATCTAAACGAACAGGCACGTCTACCCAACGTTCCTTCATGTTCACGTTAATTAACGGATCCATGTCTAACCGTTGTAATGTATAATCAAAGTCATAAATGCCTGCTGCATGGTAATACTCTTTCCACATACTTTCCTCTCCCTTATTCGAGCAACCTAGAATGTTTCTTTTAGTTTACAACTTTTGCAGGACTTTTAGCAAAAACTTTTAACCAATTGGAACTGAATGGTGCCATACTAAGTCATCCAATGAACCAAATTCATAATCTCGATCTCTTAATTCATCGATTAAATAACCAAGTGCTTCAGCATTATCTTCCGTAACCGCATGTAACAAAATAATAGCTCCAGGGTGGACTTGCTTAAGCACTTCATCAAAAGCATGCTTCCACCCTTTATTTTCATCTCGATTCCAATCAACTAAAGCTACTGTCCAAAATATGTTCGTATAGCCTAGCTCATCAGTTAACTTCAACGATCTCTCACTAAAGATTCCTTTAGCTGGACGGAAGAACTTCACTTCTTCTTGATTAGTTGTATTTATAATCTTCTCATCTAAAACTTTTAGGTCTTCTTTTACTTGATCTTCACTTACTTTAGTGTAATCTAAATGGTCATTTGAGTGATTGCCAATGATATGCCCCTCTTCTACTTTACGTTTGACAAGCTCTGGTTGATCATCAACATAGTGCCCTGTTAAGAAAAATGTCGCTGGCACATCTTTTTCATTTAATACATCAAGGATTTGTTCTGTGTAACCTTGCTCATAGCCACTATCAAATGTTAAATAAACCATGCGATTTTCTTCATCACCTAAGTAAATACCGTTGTACTTCTCAATTAATGGACCGTAAAAGCCTAAGTCAGGAGGCATTTCGTTGTATTGCTTCTTATATCCATACCCATATGACTCATTAGAAACTGCATTAACCGGCACACTAAAAATTAATAAAACAACGATCGTTAAAAACGTTAACTTCTTCATAACAAACCTCCCTCTTCAAATCCTATACACTTAATATGAATCATGCATAGTAAATTTATGAATGGAAGGGTTTGGGTAAAAAACCCCTCTTCACTTAATGAAGAGGGGTTGACGATTATTATAGTATTACAGCTCCTATTAAGCCAAAGATGAAAATTGGAATGTTAAAGTGTAAAAATGTTGGTACACACGTATCCCAGATGTGGTTGTGTTTACCATCAACATTTAAACCTGCTGTTGGTCCAAGCGTACTATCTGAAGCTGGACTACCAGCATCACCTAATGCACCAGCTGTACCAATTAATACAGCAATCGCCATCGGAGAGAATCCTGCTGCCGTTGCGATTGGAACATATAAAACAGCTAAAATTGGAATTGTACCAAATGAAGTACCAATACCCATTGTAATGATTAAACCAACTAGTAATAAAATAAACGCAATAAATAATTGATTGCCCTCTAACAGACCTGAAGAAGCATTAACTAAAGCATCAACTGAACCACTCTCTTGTAAGATCCCAGCAAATCCTGAAGCAGAAAGCATGATGAACGCAATCATTCCCATCATACTAATTCCACGACTCATAACATCTTCAATTTGACGGTAAGGAACAGCAACAAGTAGGAACATGAGCATTAAACCAGTTAAAGCACCTAATACCATTTCTTCTGTAATTAATTGGACTGCTAAAGCAGCTACAATTGCAACTATTGTCATAACGTGTTTACGTTCGAAGATGAATGGTGTATCATCTTCCTCTTCAACTTTACTCGGTTCCCCTTCAGGTTCTATTACACTGTAATCACGCTTTTTACGATAAGTAATCGTTAAAGCAATAATTAAACCTAATACCATCCCTAAACCAGGTACTAACATCGCCAATGTTACTTCATTTAAAGCAATGCTCAGACCATTTTCAGCCATGTTGTCTCTAATAATACCTTGGAAAATCAAACCGAATCCTAATGGAACCATAATATAAGGTGCTTTCAGTCCGAATGTTAACGCCGTTGCTACTGCACGACGGTCAAGTTGAATCCGATCAAATAAAGCAATCAATGGTGGAATTAAAATTGGAATAAAGGCTATGTGAACTGGGATTGCGTTTTGAGAAAGCGATGCAATAATCACAATCACACCAAGAACTACGCCTCGTCTCCCTTTTATAATTCTTCTTAGAAATTGAACGAATCCTTTTGTAATACCTGTTAGTGCAATTGCTACTGCAAAACCACCTAACAAAATGTAACTGAGCGCAGTATTAGCACTACCAGCCATATTAGAAGTAAACGTAGATACTAATTCATCAAAAGGTAATCCAGACATTAAACCAGCTGTCATTGCTGAAATAACTATAGCTAATAGCACGTTTACTCTAAATAAACTTAAAATAACCATTAATAAAACAGATATAATAACGATTGAAGCCATATAAATTTACTCCCTTTTTGTTTATTTCATTATCTCATTATCACGTTAACACTTTATCATGATAAAATCTTTCGTTAAAAAATTCAACCCCCTTTCATAAAAAATTTATGCGGGGGTTGGCCAAATTATTGATTTAATTTTTCTTCCATTTCATTTAGCAAGTTAATATAGCGATCGATATCTTCAACCGTTAGTTTCTCAGGATCAACCGATTCAATCTGTTCTAACAAATTCGCTAACCGCGACCTCACTGACTCTATGTTTTTTTCATCTGACATGTGATTACTCCTTGTTGATTGCTTCTACTGTTTCCTCAACCTCAATTGTCGGTACAACCGATTGAACCATTGAGCAGTTTTTCGAAGCTGTATTTAAACTTTTTTGTAATTTCTCTTCATTTAGATCTTTTCCTGTTACTTTAAAGTGTAAATTAACCTTCTCAATTTTATTCACAGCATCATTACTTCGTTTTACTTCCGCTTCTACTGTCATTTCGTCGTATTCAATTTTCTGTTTTTGTAAAATACGCTTATATACTAAAACACTACACCCTGCAAGTGATGACACCATTAATTGGAAAGGTCTAAACCCTTCTGATTCATCCCCTGAAATGACTAACTGGTCATATTCTAAATCTGTAGTAATATGTTGGTCTGTTACATTAAATTTCATTTCAAGCGCTCCTTTTATATTGTTTGTATTAGATTTATTTTAACACGAAATTACGATACAATAACACCATCTTAACTCGATTGGAGGGGGTAATATCGTACAAGCTCGGGGAAGATTCGCGATCTTAGTTGCCCTTGTTGGTATTTCAGGTTTCTCACAAGGCATGCTCCTTCCTTTAATTGCCGTCTTATTAGAAGAACAAGGTGTTTCATCTACAATAAATGGGTTGCATGCAACTGCATTATACATAGGGATCTTAATCATATCGCCTTTCTTAGAACCACCTTTACGTAAATATGGTTATAAGCCGATCATATTATTTGGTGGCGTGATCGTCTTCTCATCGTTATTCTTTTTTACTTTATGGGAGTCGATTTGGTTTTGGTTCGTTTTACGTCTCTTAATAGGAATTGGAGATAATATTCTTCATTTCGGAACGCAAACGTGGATCACAACGACAACACCCGAATTTAAAAGAGGTCGTTCAGTCGCCATTTATGGATTATCATTCGGTCTTGGTTTCACTGTCGGCCCATTAATGACACCTTTAGCCGAGATTAATCAAGCCTTACCATTTATATTAAGTTCGGTGCTTTGTCTACTCGTATGGTCTTTAATCTTTTTTGTTAGAAATGATTTCCCTGTTAATGAAGAAGTTCAGGTGACAACAACGAAGACAACGACTCGTTTTAAAGGTGCTTTTAAGTATTCTTGGATTGCACTTCTTGCGCCATTCACATACGGCTTTCTAGAAACAGCTTTACATAGTAACTTCCCTGTCTATGCTATGAGGATCGGACATGAAGTCACTATGATCTCATTTATTATTCCGTTTTTTGCTGCAGGAAGCCTAATATCGCAAATTCCATTAGGTATATTAAGTGACCGAGTTGGACGCCATAAAGTGCTTATTTTTGTATTGTTAGGCGGAACAATTACTTTCTGGGTTGCCACATTTTTTGAACAATCAATAATAGGGTTAATGATCACTTTTGCGATCGCTGGTATGCTTGTTGGTTCTCTTTACTCTTTAGGGGTTTCATTTATGACTGATTTATTGCCACAATCCCTGCTTCCAGCCGGCAATATATTGTGTGGTGTCATGTTCAGCTTGGGAAGTATAGCTGGCCCATTATTTGGTGGAAGCTTTATAGATTTATTTCCAAACGTTTCATTTTTCTATATCATTATCACCTTCACTTTCGCTATTTTAATATTAATGTTTCTTAAAAGACCTAAACCTGTTAACTAAAAAAAGAACTAGGGAGCATAAAGCGCTCTCTAGTTCTTTTACTTTGAAATTAACCGTCCTTTATATTTGTGAAGAATTGCGTTTATTTCACCGCCAATAATAATCATCATTCCAGATAAGAATAGCCAAACCATAAGTACAATGACACCAGCTAAACTCCCGTACGTAGCTGAGTATTGCCCGAAGTTCTCTACATAAAAAGCAAAACCAATCGATAACACTTGCCATCCAATCGTCGCGATTGCCGCTCCAGGAATCGCGTGGGCGAACTTAATCTTTCGGCTCGGTGCAGCAATATATAAAACAGTTAAAACAAAAATCATAACAAACGCCGAAACGACCCAACGCATCGACTCCCATACAGCTAGAAACTGCTCTGTAACACCGAAGAACGAAAAGAAGAACTCCCCAAGTAATCGTCCGAAGACAGGAAGTACTAGAGCAACAGCGATCACTAAAACCATTAAGACCGTTAAGGCAATGGCTAAACCGCGTGTTACAAAAAATGGCCGTTCTTCGTTAATTTCGTATGCGCGATTAAAGGCACGAATTAAACCATTGACCCCAATTGAAGCAGCCCATATCGTACCAATTAAACCGAGAGATAATAAACCACCATTTCGCTGCGCCATTAGGTGATCAATGTTGTCTCGAACAAGTCCCATAGTATCAGGAGGAAAATAGTCATCCACTAACCGAAATACTTGATCATGATTAATTGGCAAGAAACCAACTAACGTTAACAAGAAAATCATAAATGGGAGTAGTGAAAGTAAAAAGAAATAGGCTAAACTTGCTGATAATGCTGGCACTTCATCGGCAGAGAAGCGATGAAATAACTCTTTCCAAAACTTCTTCTCAAATATCACACATATTCACCTACTGATTGAGTTTATTTGTTTTCTCACTCATTTTCTTTTCAATCTGATCTAATTGATAAATAAACTGATCAACACCTGACATAACATCATTTAATTTAACTCGTAGTTGGTGAACAGATTGTGAAGGATGTTGATAAATATACTTCACTTGATTAACTGTTTCTTTTGATTGGTTTAAAACATGTTGTCGTTCTTCACGTTTAAATAGTGTTAATAAAAATCCGATTAACGCACCAAACACTATCCCTTTTTGCCATAAGCGCATTGTATTACCTCCAATTTTAGAGATCTTTTTCACTCCTAATATCATCGAGTAAGTATTTACAAGCTGTTGATATTAAGTCAAATGTTTCATCAAAGTTCCCTGTAAAATAAGGATCTGGCACATTCTTTACCGTTGAATTAGGAGTATAATCTAATAGCTTTTTCACAACAGCTTGATGTCCATCCACTTCGATTTGGTGTATATTTCTAATATTATCATCATCCATTGCTATAATATAATCAAAATGCACAAAATCATCTTGATTAATTTGTCTAGCTGTCAGCCCGTTACCATTGATTCCGTTTTCTTTTAATAGATCTAATGTCCCTTGATGTGGCGAGGAGCCGATATGGTAATCACCTGTACCCGCTGAATCAACAACAACCTGATCTTCTAAACCTTTTTGGCTAACAAGGTCCTGAAATACTGCTTCTGCCATTGGTGAACGACAAATATTCCCTAAGCATACAAATAAAACTTTTTCCATTTTGAATCACCTTCACATTCTTATTTCGCACTTATTAACTATATCCCTTTTCAACCTAATTTAAACACTTTGCAAGCTGTTCTCTTCCTTGTATTTAACCCCTTCAAGCCGATCTAACTCTTGTTGAATTCTTCTTTGAGTTTCATCAGATAATTCCTGCAAGCTCATATTCTCATACTCATTTGGCATAATGGGTTCACAAATTGTTAAATAAAATGTTCCTGGTTTAATTCGATTATGGTTAGCTTCCATAGACTTATATGTTCCGTTAATCATAACAGGTAAGACAGGCACATTTGATTTTTTCGCTAATGAGAAGCTACCTGATTTAAATTCCCCCATCTCACTACTCTTCGTCCTTGTGCCTTCTGGGAAAATAGCTAAATTATAACCCTGTTCTAACATTTTAATGCCTTGTTTAAACGTTTCTACTGACTGTCTTCGGTCATTACGGTCTAAAAATAAACACCCCATATAATCCATCCATGGTTTCGCAACTGGAATTCGACTTAACTCCATTTTGGCAATAAACCCAAAAGGCTTCTTAAAATAACCCAACAACGTAAAAATATCAAAATTACCTTGATGATTGCTCACAATTAAAAAAGACCCTTCAGGAATATTCTCTTCCCCTCTCACTACTACTTTTGAACCTGACCTTTTCACAACTTGTTTACCAAACTTTTTTGGTACTTGGTGAATCGTTTCTTGTTGTTCAAATGTTGTCGTTTTCTTTACTTGTTTTAATTTTCTTGATGCATAAAATAAAAAACTAATGGCGTAGGTGAATGTCCATACCGTTCGCATGCTGACTTCCTTTCGCTTGTTGATTTCATGTATATTTTACATGAAACTAGTGATAAATAGTAGTTTTATGTCACGACTTTCTTAATGTCGAAACACAACTATGGTAAAATAACTTTAACTAAGGCTTGAGCGCAAAACTAAGTATCACACTGTTTGGAGCTCATATTAGAGAGAAAAGTGAAAAGGAAGGTGGAAGGTATGGACAAGCGTTTTTTAGAACAACATGACTTAGTGATATTTGATTTAGATGGAACTTTATATGAGGGTACAGAGCATTTCAAACTACATACTGAAAATTTGAAAACGAAACTATCTTCTGATGAACAAAAGCAGTTTGACGAGCATTATAACCGTATTTTAGCAGGCAATCACCCTGTACAGATCGGGAAAATTTATGATGGCAAACGTGATATAATCTGGACTTGGGATCCATTTACCGAAGCATTAACAGAGGCAAGAAATTGGAGTAATGAAGTGGTCCAAATTGATGATGCACCAAATAAAATTAAAGCAACTGACTTCGACTTCGTTAATTGGGTACCAATTGGTGATGGTTGGTGGCCACCATATGCGATAGCAAGGCATTTTGGAATTACAGTTGACACGATTCAAGAGTCTTATAACAAGACGAAAGAACAAATGGCTGAACTTGACGGCTTTTTAAACCAAACACCTGGACTACAAGAATATTTAGAGTCAATTTATCAAGACCATACGTTAATCGTCTGTACTAATAGTGATGAAGAAGATGCAAAACGTTTACTTGAATTCCTTGAACTAGACAAATACTTCGTAGAGTTAATTTCTTGGGCGCGTAAACCTGTCTATACGAAAGAGCACTTTGAAGGCGTTTTAGATCGTTATAACATTAAACCAGACAGGGTATTATCTGTTGGGGATAACTTTATGAACGAAATCGCCCCTGCTTTACAATTAGGAATGTCAGCGATGTGGTTAACAGATGCAAAAGTAAAACCAGTTGATGACGATCGTCTATTATTAGTTGAAACACTTAGTGATCAATAAAAGAGGCTGAGACAAAACTAAGCATTAATACACAAAACCCGAACGAAATCATATTTTGACTTCGTTCGGGTTTATCTTTTCTCACCGCTCCATCCCTTTTGTCCCAGCCTCTTTTACACTTCAAATGGCTTTAGTTCTATCTCGTTTTCGTTAAGCCATCCTTCCAATATTTCAACAGGGTTGGAGTCGTCTCTAACTTCATATCGAACTCCGTTCATTCGCACAGCTTCTTCATTTAGGTGAATCAGAAAGCTACTATGTTTCGTGTAATCCTCACTCTCTTCAGTCGTAATATACACATGAATCACATATTGCATATCACCTATATGAAAATCAGCCTCCCCTAATTCAATTGATCCTAATTCTTGAAATAAATCGTAAACATCACTCTCAATTGGTTCAGAGTCTGCTTCATATGTTGGGTATGAAGCATATGAACTGACAGTAAAATATTCGATATTAGTCTCACCCTCTAAACGTTCTGACATCGCCTCATCAAACGTTTGGAACTTTTGTAGTTCAATAAAAATGAAAAAAATCAATAAGCCAACTATGACAGAAATAAAAGCAATTCTTTTAAACACCATACTATCCCCTTTGAATCCACTCTTTTAGAAAGACTGGCAAATAATTATACTCAAATAAATTATCCGGGTATTCAACCGTCTCATCTTCATGCGCCACTTTTTGAGCAATCTCATTTAAATTCCCCATATAATCTTCATATAAAAACTCAAAACTTACCGTTTCTTCTGGGACTAAATTGTCTTCACAAATTTTAGGATCCATATAATTAACATAAGTACGACATGGTAATGGGCGTGATTCATAAGCCATACACGTATTCGTTTCAGTATTTAATAATGGACACGGCAATTGTGCTTTCATATAGTCAAATTTAATGTCCTCGCTTTGAAAATCTAAAGATGTACAATGTTCTACTTTCTCCTCGTTTTGTTCAAAGTACGTTTTTAAATGTGTTTTTACATCATTCTTTCGTTCTTCCGACATTGATTCAATCGAATGAATAATCATTTTAGCTTCAAGTCTTGTAATAATAATAGGGAAATAACAACAAAATGCACACCCCATCTGACATGTTGGCGTCATCCCCATATGGTCATCCATTCGTTTCATTTCATTCGACACTTCGCCGAGTAATTGATGGTACCCTTCTATTAATCGATCTATTGGTTTATCTTTTTCTAGTGCATATTCTGCAACTTCTACAAAATTTTCTTCATTTAGCTCATACGTCCCGAGCCTTTCTAACCGCTGTTTCACCTCTTCAAGTGACTTATATGACATAGTCAAAACCTTTCTATAATTAATTGTTTTCTTTTTATAAATCAAATGTTATGATTACTTTTGGAGCTAACTGTACTCCATTATATCTAATTCATCAATAAAATTCCTAATAAATTCTATGCTTAACTCTTTTTTATGTAAAGGTTTGATGGTAAAATATCTTTTGCATACTTTTTAGGGTGAAACTAAAGGAGGGCTATTCATGTACGTAGGTACTAAAGGTTGGTACGTATCTGAGCTTAAAAAAATTGGCATTAACAATTACGAAGGTCGTAAAATAGAAAAATATGATGCATCGACTCTTGCTAACTTATTAGAAAGTAAGCAAAAATAACCAGTATTATTACAGAGGTTAAGACCTCTGTAATTTTTTTGTCAAAAATTCTTAACGTCAACCATCCAAAAATCGTGATAAACTTACGAATTGTATAGATAATATAAACAGACATAAAAGATATGGGGGCATCACAATGTTTGCAAATGCAGAAATTGGAATAGACTTGGGTACTGCAAACTTATTAATATATAGTAAAAGTAAAGGCGTCGTATTTAACGAGCCTTCCGTTGTTGCAGTTGATTCGAAATCAGGAAATGTACTAGCAGTTGGTCATGAGGCTAAAGAAATGATCGGTAAGACCCCTGCTAATATTACTTCTATTAGACCATTAAAAGATGGTGTTATTGCAGATTATGAGGTAACATCACAAATGTTAGGTGAAATGTTAAAGAAAGTTAGCAAGCGTGTCGGTGTTTCCATGCGTAAACCTAATGTAATTATTTGTGCACCAACAGGATCTACGTCAGTAGAGCGCCGTGCGATTGAAAATGCTGTTAAAGAATATGGCGCTAAACATGTTCACATTATTGAAGAGCCATTAGCTGCCGCAATTGGTGCTGGCTTACCTGTTGATGAGCCTGTCTCTAACGTTGTAGTTGATATCGGTGGTGGAACTAGTGAAGTAGCCATCATCTCATTCGGTGGTGTCGTGTCAGCTCAATCTGTACGAGTTGGTGGCGACCACATTGATGCAGCAATTATTCAATATGTTCGTAAAAACTACAACGTCCTAATCGGTGAACGCACTGCTGAAACAATTAAAATGGAAATCGGATATGCTTTAGTTGAACACGAACCTGTCATTATAGAAGTGCGTGGTCGCGACTTAGTAGCAGGTTTACCAAAAACGATCACGCTAGACTCTAAAGAGATCCAAGAAGCTATTCGTGAGCCGTTAGAAAACATTTTAGAAGCGATTAAATCAACATTAGAAAATTGCCCACCAGAACTAAGCGGTGATATCGTAGACCAAGGTATTACAGTTACAGGTGGTGGCGCACTACTAAAAGGAATGTCTGAATGGCTTACTGGTGAAGTAGACGTTCCAGTTCACATTGCAGAAAATCCACTTGAATGTGTAGCAATCGGTACTGGAAAATCACTTCAAATGATTCATAAACTTCAAAAAGCCTCAAAATAAAAATTAAGGTGACCTATTTAAGGTCACCTTTTCTATTACCAAGCTTTATGTTTTCTAAAATATTTTATATTGTTCAAATTCAAGTTTACTAATAATACGCCTACAATAACTAACAAACCACCCAATACATGTGCTAACAGTAACGTTTCATTTAAAAATAATACCGCTCCTATGGTTGTGAAGACAGGTAATAAGTTTAAAAACACACTGGCAAGTGATGGTCCTATATCAGCAACTGCTAAATTCCAAAGCATTAAGGCAATAAAAGAAGGAAAAACCCCTAAATAAATAAGTCCTAACCAAAGATTAATGTCAGTTTGAACAAATGGATAGCCAACGAAATACCATTCGACTAACATCAGCGGTAATAAAAGGACTATACCTATACTTAACATCGCAACTATACTACTATAAATCGGAAACTTATGGTTATGCTGCTTGACTAACAGTGAATAAACAGCCCACACTAAAATGGCTAACAACATGATTAAGTCACCTGGATTAAATTGCAACGATAATAACGTGTTGATTGAACCATTTGATAACACCCAAACAGCACCGACAAAAGATAACACTATTCCGAATAACTGCCTTTTACTTAAGCGCTCTTTTAGAATGAAAAAGCCTAAAATGATAGCAAACATGGGTGTTGAGGCTTCAACAATTCCAGCATTAATCGCCGATGTGTAATTTAACGCTAAATAAACTAAAACGTTAAACGTAACGATCCCTGTTAAAGCAAATCCAAATAACGGCTTCCAATTCTCAAACAAAACATGATTCTGCCATTTCAACTGCTTCCACGCAAAAGGAATGACAATTAATAACGCTATAAGACAGCGGAAGAATGTGATTGTAATCGGCGGTAAATCATTAATTGCCTTACCTACTAGTAAGTTCCCAGAAAATATGATGACTGTAATAGTTAAGAATACGTAAGAACGAACCATTTCTTCACCACCCTTACGCTATCTTAGCATGAATTAATATTTATACAAGATTAATAGTTTCCAATCAAACCTTTCGTCATTGCGACTTTCTCACATTTTAAGTAAATTAACACGCCAATAATTAAATACACTAAAGAGTTTATAATTAAAATCGTAAAATCAGCTGCAGTGAAATGACTCCATGCATAACCATGAATCATTACTTCACGCACTCTAAAGTTCCTCTTGTTGCTTCAAGAGTAATCGTAAATCCAATATTCGATAACGTCATCATCGTTAAAAACCAAAATACCATATTAACGATTCCGTATTGAATATTAGTCTCAGCGTGTTGAGGGTCTCCAATAACATTTATCCCAAAAAACATCGCTAAAAAGATAATATAAAACGTCAAAAACATAGCAATCGTATTGGGTAAATAACGTTTTAATTCAATAAATTCCATTCTCGTATTGGCACTAATTAGATGAACTAACGACATTCTCATTTTCCTCCCTACTAATCAAGTTCATAAACACTTGTTCAAAATCGATTGTCGTGCGGTCAATTTTTTCAATTTTAGTTGATGCACTTTTTAAAATGTCCATTAAGAAGTAAATGTCACCATCGTTTTCTAGTGTGACTTCTAACTTTTGATCACTATATTCATAGATAGGAAAATGGGATTCAATTTGGAGAATCTGCTGCTTATTTAACTCTTCACCTAACGATAAACAGTATGCTTTCGTCTCAAACAGGTCGATTAAATTATCAACCTTTTCATTAGTAATAACTTTTCCATGGTTAATAATGACTGTTCTTTCACACAGGTCTTGAACAACAGGCATATCATGAGAACTTATAATAATTGTTTTGTTCTCTTTTTTAACAATTTCCTTTAATAGCTCTCGAATTTCATAACCTGTTTCCACATCGATCCCTAATGTTGGTTCATCTAAAAGAATAACTTCAGTATCAGCCAGAAGTGCCACAACTATTGCTAGCTTTTGCTGCATCCCTCTTGATAAACTACTGACCAACTCATTCTCCTTCTTCTTTAAATCAAATTGGTTTAGTAAATGTTCAATTCTTGATTGCACATTCTTCCTTCTAGTCCCTCTATTACCTGCGAAATATTCAAGGTTTTCTTTTACAGTTAAACGCCAATAAAGGTTTCGATTACCTTCTAATACAGCGCTAATATGGTTCAGCGCTCTAAGTCGAGACTTTTCAACATCCGTTTCTAAAATTTTAACCTTACCTTCATCTGGTTTTAACAATCCACACATAGACTTAATGGTCGTCGTTTTCCCTGCCCCATTTGGACCTAACAAGCCTAGTATTTCACCTTCATAAACTTCAAAACTAACACCTTCTATTGCTTTTACAATTTCTTTAGTTTTTCGTTTTTGATAAAACTTAGACAAATCTTCAACTTGTACAACACATTTTCGTTCCATTGAAACAGCCTCCCTACTCTTTATAAACATTTAATCACTTTGTATATATTTGACAAACATCCCTCAGAACCTTTTTCTATCCGTCTAAAGACTGAATAAATTTGGAAAATGTATACCATTAAAATCAAAATAATAACTGCTCTCTATGATTTGTGATAAAATAAGAAAAGAAAAAATTTATATTTAAGAAGGGGGAACGGGATGCTTGTTGAAGCGTTTGGAAACGATGGATTGATTTTTTTAATTGCTTTCTTACTATTAAGCGGAATTGTTGCTGCAAAATTTTCAAGTCGATTAGGCCTCCCTTCACTAGTACTCTTTATTGCTGTCGGTATGGCAGTTGGTAGTGATGGGTTAGGAATTATATATTTTGATAATGTTGAAATTGCCCAATTTATTGGTATTCTTGCTTTAATTATTATTTTGTTTGAAGGTGGTCTACAAGCGAAGTGGAAAACGATCCGTTCTGTAGCAGCACCTTCGATTTCACTTGCTACAGCAGGTGTGTTTATTACTGCTTTGGTTACTGGGGGAGCTGTCTATTTAATTCTAGACGTCACTTTGCTAGAAGCATTCTTGTTTGGAGCGATTGTAGGTTCAACGGATGCTGCTGCCGTTTTCGCAACATTAAAAGAACGTAATATTAAAGCGAAAATGGGTGCAACGTTAGAAGCAGAATCTGGTACAAACGACCCGATGGCAGTCTTCTTAACCATAATGTTTATAGAATTAATTATTAGTGATGACTCTAGTCTATGGATGCTAATCCCTTCATTCTTTTGGCAAATGGGAATTGCCTTACTTCTTGGTTTAGCCATTGGTAAATTAGGTTATAAAGCGATTAATAAAATTAACCTTGAATCAAGTGGACTTTATCCAATACTAGCGATATCATTTGCATTTCTTACATACAGTGCTGTCTCTTTCATTGATGCGAGTGGTTTTCTTGCTGTATATGTAGCAGCATTAGTGATTGGGAATTCGGAATTAACTTATCGTTATTCTATCTTCCAATTTAATGAAGGTGTTGCTTGGACTGCTCAGATTATGATGTTTATTATCCTAGGTTTATTAGCTTTTCCTGAACAAGTTTTCCAACTGTCTAATATTGTTGCGGGATTACTAATCTCTCTAGTCTTAATTTTCATCGCAAGACCGATTGCTGTCTTCTTATCAACGATTAAAATGAAATATACACTTAAGGAGAAACTTTTCATATCATGGGCTGGCTTACGCGGAGCTGTCCCAATCGTGCTAGCGACATTCCCAATTGTTGCGGGAATTGAGGGTGCAGAAGAGTTCTTTAACATCATCTTCTTCGTCGTATTAACATCCGCACTCATTCAAGGTGCTACAATTTCAAACGTAGCAGGCCGACTCGGTTTAATGGGTCCTGTCAAAGACACACCACACCACTCAATCGAACTAATCTCGATTGCTAAAGCAAACGCAGAAGTTGTTCAATTCCAAACCAACAGAGATAATTATGTTGTTGGAATGAAATTACATGAAATTGAATTCCCAACAAAATCATCGATTGCTGCAATTGTTAGAGGAGATCAGTTAGTTACACCTTATGGTGATACAGAAATTAAAGAAGGAGATTTCTTGTATATTCTCGTTTCCAAAAAATATCACTCACAATTGATGAAAGTATTAAACAAAAAGAAGGACCAAGCGAAATAATCACTTGGTCCTTCTTTTTATTTTATAGGGAGATATTTACGAGCTCTTAAGTATAAGATAACACAAATATCCCCATCATGAAGTTACGGTCGAGTTAATTGTTTATTACAATTATTACAGTTTACAAAAAAGTTAAAATGATAATTGCAGCAATGAAGACTAAAATAAATAATCCAATATAAATCAACACTAAATTAGGGATATTTCGACGCAGAGACTCTTGTTCGTATTGACGAGAACGCTCTAATTCCTCATCGGGTGTAGCTCCTCTACTTTCATACTCTTTAATTTGTCTGTCATGATTTTTAGCAATGTTTAAAGTAATTACTAAAGTTATAATAAATAATATGCCTAAGATAATTAATAGATTAGTAATCATTGTAGTATGCCCTCCTTACATAGTGAAAGACGGTTCGTAAATGAACCGCCTCACTTTAATAATCCTATGATTATACGATTGTTGTCAATTGATAAGTATCTTTACCTAATGATTTTGCATCGTATAAAGCACTGTCAGCAAACTTTATCAACTCATCATTTGTTACTTGTTCAGAGTCAGGAAGCGCAACGCCTATACTTGTTGTCACTGCGAGATCCTCGCCACTAATGTCCCAAACTTGTTCAACAACTCTTCTAACACGATGAACAACTTCTAATGCATCTTTTTTAGAAGATATATTCGTCAATAAAGCAATGAACTCGTCACCGCCCATTCTCGCGATGAAATCTGTTTCTCGCAAACTTCTTTGAATGCGGTTTCCAAATTCCTTGATGACTTCATCTCCAACATCATGACCATGCTCATCGTTAATCGTTTTAAAATTATCAATATCAAGCATCATTACTGCAAAACCTTTACCACTTTTTTGATACTCGTTTAAATGCTCTGATAAATTTGTTTGAAACAATCTTCGGTTAGGCAACTCTGTTAACGGATCGTGATAAGCAAACATTTTCAGTTGTTCTTCATAAGCCTTTCGCTCTGAAATGTTACGTGTTACGACGACCATTTGATGGAATTGTCCATTATCGTCATAAATCGGTTTTCCTTGCAATTCAAACCATAACCAACCTTTTTCTTGATGGTATTGTCTGAACTCTAACGATATAGGTTCCCCTGTTTCCTGTGCATGATCAAATGAACGCAACACACCTTTAAAGTCCCCTTCGTGTAGGTTATGCAACAAAGAACGTCCAACATAATATTCTGGGTTATAACCTAAAACGTTACCATATGATGGCGAGGCGTAAGTGATTATACCCTCACCGTCCACTAATGTAATTAAATCGTGTGAGCTTTCAGCAATCATACGGAAACGTTCTTCATTTTTAGAAAGTGTTCTTTCAGCATAACGCTGCTCAGTTATATCTTTAATTACAACGTAAACACCTGTTACTTGTCCTTCCACTACAACTGGTGTCATCGTAATATCTAAATCTAGTTGCATTCCATTTGCATTATATGTATTCACTTCGAAGTTTTGTGGTTTTTTCCGCAATGTTTTAATAAAACATTTTTTCAACTGACGTTTTATACTAGAATCGACAAATTTAAAAGCAGATTGACCTAATAATTGTTGTTTAGGGTATCCAGACAGCTCTTCAAATGCATTATTTACTTCAACTAATTTGCCGTTATAATCAATTGAAAAGATCGCATCTGCATTATCAAGGAAAAGTGATTTATAACGTTGTTTACTAAGTTCTAAACTGCGCTTTGAGCTTTCTCTAGCATGTTCAGCTTTTTTAAACTCAGTAATATCTCTTACTACAGCTACTACATGAGTACAATCACCTTGTTCATTCAAAAGAGGCGTCAATTTTGTTTCACTTATGTATTTTTCATTACTTTTTGAATGAAAAGAACCTTCAAATAAAATATTTGTTTTCTTTTCAACAGATTGTCTATATTTAATTACTAAGGAACTTGCTAATTCCCCTGGTAAGACTTCCACTATACCTTTACCTAATACATCCTGATTCAGCCCAGTTCGATTCATTGCTGTTTCATTCATAAACTCATAAATAAAGCGATCTTCTCCCTCAACCCTCATTACGAACACCATGCTATCGAAACCACTCATTAAGACCTGGTTCAACAACTGATTATTCAACATAATTTAAGCCCCCAAAACGTCAGAATTCCCCTATTTAGTTACTAATTTCTATTTTACGATACCCTTAAAGAAAAATATACCAAAAATAAGTACTTTTTACCTACATCAAAAGACATAATAAAACAAAATTCGACATACAAATTATATCACATGTATACCTTTTAGTTTTTAACAAAAACTGTATAGAAGAACTTTAGAAAGGTGGTTTCATTATGAATATAGATGGTTTACCAGAAGAGTCAGTACCAGTATGGAAAAAAACAATGGAAAAGCACCAACTCAAGACATTACAAAGTGATCATAAAACGGATGTTGTCATTGTAGGAGGTGGCATTACGGGGATCACCGCAGCTTATTTACTCGCTAAATCAGGGAAAGAGATTACACTTATTGACGCTGGACATCTCGTACAAGGGACAACTTTACATACAACCGCAAAAGTTACCGCCCAACACAACCTCATATATGATGAACTTTTAAGTCATTTTAATTACCAAATTGCTAGGGGTTACTATGAAGCAAACAAAGATGCTATGAATTTATTTGAACAAATCATTCAAGATGAACAAATTGAATGTGATTGGGAAACTCATGACGCATACCTATACTCAACATCAGGTGAATACGCTAAGAAACTCGAAAACGAATATCAAGCTTATCAAAACTTGAACATTAACGGAAAAATTACAGATTCCATTCCTTTCAACATTGAAATTGAAAATGCCCTATATATGAAAGATCAATACCAATTCAATCCGACTAAATACCTAAACAGACTTATTCAAATTATCCAAGATCAAGGTGTTAAGCTATACAAAAATACAGTTGCTGTTAACGTCGAATCAAACGACCAATCAGCAACTGTTATAACTCGCGATGGTCATAAAGTAGAAGGAAAATACGTATTATCCTGTACTCATTTTCCCTTTTATGAAGGAAAAGGTCTTTACTCAGGAAAGTTACACGCTCAACGCTCTTATGTAATTGCATTCCCAAATCAAAATCCTTATCCAGGCGGAATGTATTTAAGTGTGGACGAACCGAGCCGTACAATTAGACATGCTACAATCAATAATCAAGACTATATCTTGTTCGGAGGCGAAAGTCACAAAGTTGGACAAGGTAAAGATCTGCATAAGCACTACTTAAATTTAAAGCGATCAGCAGAAGAGATTTTTGGTAAAGTTCCAATTGAATATCGCTGGTCGACACAAGACTTAGTAACTCTAGATAAGCTACCTTATGTCGGTCCAGTTACGAAAGACGAACCACGGGTTTTAATTGCAACAGGTTACCGCAAATGGGGTATGACGAATAGTACTGCCGCTGCAAAACTTATGACAGACAAAGTACTCGGCAATTCAAACCCTTACGAAGAAGTATACAAACCGTCACGCTTCAATGCTGATCCAAGTTTGAAAAAGTTCTTCTCAGAGAACTTTGACTTAACGAAGCATTTAATAAAAGGTAAAATTGAGTTTCCGAAAAATGAGGTTGAAGACTTAAAGCAAGGTGAAGCGACGACTTTTCTAATGAACGGCCAACGAAAAGGTGCTTATAAGCATGACGATGAAACAGTCTACATTGTAGATACAACTTGTACACATGCCGGATGCGAAGTGAACTGGAATGACGCAGAAAATACGTGGGACTGCCCTTGTCACGGTTCTCGTTATTCCTATAAAGGTGAAGTCATAGAAGGACCTGCTGAAAAAGATCTAAAAAATTACGATTTTAGAATGCTTGATATTTTGAAAGACGATGAATCAGGGTATTAATTTTCGGCGTTCGCCGGAATATGCGGTGCGTTCGCCGGAAAAAATTGATTTTCGCCGAATTAATGAAAAATTCGCCGGAATATTTATTTTTTCGCCGGATTAATTAAAATTTCGCTGATATACCAAATATTGAAAGAGCTTGGTTCACCCAAGCTCTTTTTCTTATTAATAACATTGGAAAGAATCAATTCTTTCTAAATCAACTCCATAATAAACCCAAAAGAATCCAGTCCACCGATACCCTGAAACTGATCTTCTTCCTACATAAGTTGGATAAAACCAGAAACGCTGTCTATTATTTAACCAAATATATGTGTAACGGTATAGACAGCCACGGATTGCACCTGGATCGACCGCTTGCACACCAAATTGTGGCTGTTGCGGTGTAAATGATGGCGGTGGTGATGATGGTGGACCTCCTGCACCTGGTCCTGGTTGCGGGCTTGGTCCTGGACCTGGTTGTGGCCCCGGCCCTGGTCCCGGTCCTGGTCCTGGTTGAAAACCTGGTCCTTTTCCGCCACCTGGTGGGCCTGGAGTTGGTCCAAACATCCCTCCACCAATAAACGGAAAACCAAACCATTGCCTTTCATCATCATAATGATGGTGTTCATTAAATGACACGTTTCATGCACTCCTTCCATTCAAAATCAGTCATACAACAATGTATGCCCACATTGAAAAACAGGTGCGTGTGCTAAATTCATAAAATTAATTTTTTTCCTAGAAAAGTAAATGAAAAGATGGTAGTTTGATATGAAAGATGCTTCAAAGGGAGGGAAAATAATGAAATTGATCAATGGAAAGTTAATTATATCTATTGTAAGCCTATTAATACTTTGGACTGTATATAATGTTGTTAATTACTACACTAACATAATAGACGAGCCGGTTGTTTTAGACCACTATATCCATATGGAAGTTGAACATCATTCCGATGAATTTGACTTATATTATGTTACTCATAAAGAATCGAGTCGATCGATATCACACATTGAACTTGATGATGACATTACTTTCGTTCCAGATTCAAATTCATCTGATTATAATAATAATTCGACTTATTCAATGGCGTACGAATCTTTTAATCATTATGACTTACATAGAGCGAGTCTTACTTTGAGAAATCAACAAGATTTAGATGATTTATTTTCGGATGCAGAAATATTTAGTACTGAAACAATCGACATACATTTTTCTGATGGTACAGTTCAAACACAACCTATTAATCTAACATTAACGAATCTAGATGATGATCACAGTACACAGGCCAATATTTCAAGTACTTATGTAAATATGATAACAACAAGGACAGCACACTTCCAAGTAAATAATGACTTAACATTAGTAGAAATAAAGATCGATGATAATATTGAAGACTATTTCATAATCGAATACGATCAACAACTTCCGACTGATTTAACAAGAGGTGATGAAATTGAACTTGAAGTTTCATATGACGGAGATCCTTTTTTAGCCGTTAGTGCCCCACTTAAATTGATTGACGATGACGAATCTATCGTTAGAACAATTCAATTACAACACGCACCAAACATAACAGAAAATGAGATGAATGAATTCATCGAAACAAATGGTGGTGATCAACAATGAGAGAAGCTTTCACTCTAATCTTAACTGGATTTCTAATCGTGTTTTTTGATATCGAATTTAATGGTTTTAATATCATTGTGGACACAGTCGGTTATATTATCGTTGCAGTTGGCTTATCAAAATTACAAGCACACTCAAAATATGCTAAAACTGCATTAATCATCGCTTCTAGCTTAGTTATTATATCAGTCCCTACTATTTTTATAACTGAAGTGGAGCTCAACACAACCGTTGCACCAACATTTGAATATTACTATACACTAACATTAACCATTTTACAGTTTGCACTAGTCATTTATTGTTTATTAGTTATGAAACAATTAAATGAGTTATTTAATGCAAATTTCACAAAAGCCATTAACCTGCTACTAAGCTTTACTCTCATTTTAAACACAATCGTTATTGCTATAATAGCAACTTCCATAAACGTCCAGTCTCATACATTTAATATGGTCGTTGTCAGTTTCACCATGATGGCCCTTATAGCTCACATCGTATTTCTTGTTTATCTGTTTAAATTTATACGAATCGAAGAGAATAATGATGATGAAGAACCATTAAAGGAGAGTTCACATGAACAAAGCCGTTTTTCTTGATCGTGATGGTGTCATTAATGAAGTTAAAACAAGCCGTGTTAGATTTGTTAATAAGCCGAGAGACTTTCACTTCCTCCCTGGTGTTAAAGAAGCTGTTGCAAAGCTTCATGACTGTGGTTATGACGTTTTTGTTGTCACAAACCAAGGTGGCGTTGGGTTAGGTTATATGACTGAGGATATGCTTAAAGAAATCCATCAACACATGGTCGATGAGTTCGAAAAATCAGGTGCACATATTAAAGAAGTTAAAGCTTGCACGCATAAACCACACGAAGATTGCGAATGTCGTAAGCCAAAACCAGGAATGTTAAACACTTTAATCGAAAAGTATCATATAGACAGAAAGCAAAGCTACATGATAGGTGATCGTGAAGTTGATATCGAAGCTGGCTATGCTGCACAAGTAACAAGCCTTATGGTAGCTAATGAATCAAACCAAGCGAAATTCTCTTTTAACGACTTACCCGAAGCAGTCAATTGGATTTGTGAAGAAAAAATTGAAAATGATAATTGAAACTAAACCGTCCAGGTAGTATAGTGTCTACATAGATAGTTCTATTCTAGATTAAAAGAGGGATGATAATGAGCAAAAACTCAAGAAGAATCGAAATTTTAAATGCTGCTTCTAAAATCGTTAGTGACAAAGGGATCTTTAACCTTACTCTCGAAGCTGTAGCCAAAGAAGCTGGAATCAGTAAAGGTGGACTCCTCTACCACTTCCCTTCAAAAGAAGCACTTGTAGAAGGTATGGTTGAACACCTTGCTCATAACTACCGCGCAAAAATTGCTAACAACGTAGATAATGATCCACTCGATAAAGGTAAATGGACGCGAGCCTTTTTAAATGTCACGTTTAACCAAGGCTATCCTAATAAAGATATGCACTCAGGACTATTAGCAGCTAAAGCTGTAAAACCTGAGCTTTTAGAACCTCTTCATAACGCATATGAAGAGTGGCAAACTAATATAGAAAATGATGGCTTAGACCCTGTTGATGCTACGATTATTAGGTTAGCTACAGACGGTATATGGCTTTCGGAACTATTTGAGATTTATCAAATTGAACACGAACAGAAAAAGCAAGTTTATAAACGCCTACACGAATGGGTTCAAGATATGTACATCCGATCGGAAAAGAAAAATTAACTCCCTCTTTAAATGACTCCACTACTAAATTGTAGTGGAGTTTTTTTATGACAAATAATAAATTTTTATAGAATTTTCAAGCAACGTCTATACCTCTCCAACTCAACGATGACTCCTTCCTTCAAAATATTACTCAACCAAAAATCTTTAAAATAGCTGTTGATAAAAAACCGTCCAGATGGTACAGTACTTAACAGGATTTCAAACCGTCCAGATGGTACAGTAAATTTATATATTGCAATTTTTATTCAAGGAGGACTTTAACTATGGCACAAAAAGTTATGTTAACAGCAGCAGTTACAGGTGCTGGCGATACTACAGAAAAGAATCCAAATGTTCCTGTAACACCTAAAGAAATTGCAGAGTCTGCAATTGAATCTGCAAAAGCTGGAGCAACAGTTGCTCACGTCCATGCACGTGATCCAAAAACTGGCGGCATTAGTCACAATGTGGAACATTATCGCGAAATTGTTGACCGCATTCGTGAAGCAGATACAGATGTTGTAATTAATATTACATCAGGTGGTGGAGGTGACTTCATACCTAGCTTGGATACACCAGCTACTGGTGGTGAAGGAACAGATATTCAAACACCTCAAGAACGCCATAAGCCTGTTGGAGAACTACTTCCTGAGATGTGTACATTAGATTGTGGAAGCACAAACTTCGGAAACATGATCTACATGAGCCCGACGGATTGGTTAAGAGAACAGGCGCAACTCGTAAAAGACAGTGGTGTAAAACCAGAATTAGAGTGTTTCGATACAGGGCATTTACGTTTCGCTAATCAGTTAGTTGCTGAAGGATTGATCGCTGACGATCCAATGTATCAGTTCTGTTTAGGTATTCCTTGGGGAGCTGAAGCTGATGTAGAAACAATTTCTTATATGAACAGTCGCATCCCTGAAAATGCTCACTGGTCAGCATTTGGTATTGGTCGTATGCAACTACCTATGGTTACACAAACAGCTCTATTAGGCGGAAACGTTCGTGTTGGTCTTGAAGACAACATTTACCTTAAGAAAGGCGTTCCAGCTACAAACGAACAACTTGTTGACCAAGCAGTCAAACAACTGCACAGCAACAACATTGAAGTCATGACACCACAAGAAGCACGTGATCAATACAACTTGTTACAACCTAACGGAGGAAAGTAATTTATGACATTAACAAAGCAATCACCAAAGAAAGTAGCGATTATCGGCACTGGTGTAATCGGTAACGGTTGGATTGTACGTTTTCTTGCCAACGGCTTTGATGTTATCGCCTTTGACCCAGCAGAAGGTGCTGAAGAAAAGACGAAACAAGTCATTGAAAACGCATGGGATTCCGTTGAACAACTAGGATTACACCCAGAAGCCGATCAAAACCGACTAACTTTCGTATCGACTATAGAAGAAGCAGTTAAAGATGCTGACTTAATTCAAGAAAATGTTCCTGAACGTGTTGAACTTAAACAACAAGTTCTAGCTGATATAGATTTACACGCTACAAGTGATGCCATTATCGGCTCAAGCACTTCGGGTATTAAACCGACAGAATTACAAGTGCAAATGAATAACCCTGAACGATTAGTCGTAGCCCATCCTTTCAACCCAGTGTACTTATTACCACTCGTTGAAATTGTTGGTGGTGAATCTACTAATCAAGAGAATATTAATCTAGCATATCAATTTTATGAAATGGCCAATATGAAGCCGATGGTAATCGATAAAGAGATTGAAGGCTTTGTTGCTGACCGTCTAATGGAAGCACTATGGCGTGAAGCTTTACACTTAGTAAATGATGGAATTGCTACTACAGAAGAAGTTGATAAAGCGATCACTTATGGCGCTGGATTACGTTGGGCGCAAATGGGGCCATTTATGACATTCCATTTAGCTGGCGGAGAACAAGGTATGCGCCACATGCTAGAACAATTTGGTCCAGCACTAAAGTTACCTTGGACTAAATTAGAAGCACCTGAACTAACAGATGATTTAAAAGAGCGTGTCATTTCAGGCTGTGAATCACATGCAGGTGAACGCTCTGTTGCTGAATTAGAAAGAAAACGTAACGAATTTCTAGTAAAACTCATGGATTTAGTTGAAGAATACTGGCCATAAAGAGGTGTTATAAATGACTACTGAATTTAAATACGAAGATCATGTTCATCCAGATTGGGTCGACTACAACGGTCACATGAATGACGCTGAGTATGCTAAAGTTTTCAGCTATGCAGTTGATGCGTTCATGGGTGAAATCGGCCTAACGCAAGATGTTATAACGAAAGAATCTTATACCATTTTCACACTCGAAACACATCTTTGTTATTTAAAAGAAGCGCATGAGGGTGAGAGGCTTTCAGTTACGATCCAAATAATAGATCATGATGCAAAGCGACTCCACGTGTTATTTTCAATGTTTAACGAAAAACAAGAACTCATAGCGACTAGTGAACAAATGCTAATGGGCATGGATACAAACCAAGGTAAACCAGCACCATTTATTCAAAATGTACAAGATAAAATAAATACAATTTGGTCGAAACATGAACATTTAGATCAACCGAAACAAGTGGGAAGAACGATTGGGATTAGAAAGAAATAATCTATCCCCTCCCATCTTCCCTTACAAATAAAGGAGAATCTTTATGAGTAAAATAAAAGTTTCTGAGTTAACTAAAATATTCGGTCCTAATCCTAAACAAAGTTTAGAACGATTAAATAAAGGGTCATCGAAGGATGAAATATTAGCTGATACCGGTAATACAGTTGGTGTTAACCAAGCTTCCTTTGACGTAAAAGCAGGAGAGTTTTTCGTCATTATGGGATTATCAGGCAGTGGTAAATCAACACTAATACGCCTTGTCAATCGATTAATAGAGCCGACATCCGGTCATGTATACATCGATGATGAGGATATAACTAACATGAATAAAAATGAGCTCATTGAGGCTCGCCGCAAGAAATTAGGGATGGTCTTTCAAAACTTTGGCCTTTTCCCACATCGAAATGTAGTAGGAAACGTAGCCTATGGGCTTGAAATTCAAGGCGTTGAAAAGCAAGAACGTGAACAAAAAGCTCAAAAAGCAATCGAAGACGTTGGATTAAAAGGATATGAATCTAGCTTCCCAAACGAATTAAGTGGTGGTATGCAGCAACGTGTTGGCCTTGCCCGAGCACTTGCGAACGATACAGATATTTTATTAATGGACGAAGCTTTTAGCGCTCTTGACCCATTAATTCGTAAGGACATGCAAGATGAACTATTAAAATTACAGAAAAAATTAGGCAAAACAGTTTTATTTATTACACACGATTTAGACGAAGCCTTAAAGCTCGGTGATCGTATCGCCATTATGAAAGATGGTCAAATTGTACAAATCGGTTCTTCTGAAGAAATTTTAGAAAACCCTGCTAACGAATATGTTAGTAACTTCGTTAAAGACGTTGACCGTTCAAAAGTATTAGATGCTGAACAAGTTATGCGTCGTCCTGAAGTTTTAACAACTTATAAAGGTGGTCCAAGAACAGCAATTAAGAAAATGGAAGATGTCGGTGCATCAAGTATTTTCGTTGTTGATCGCGATGATCATTTCCAAGGATTATTAACAATTGATGATGCAATCCGTGCCTACAAAGAAGAAATTCCTATGGAAAAAGTATTAAATCAAGACGTTCACACGACGACACCAACAACACCGTTAAACGATCTTATTGGTGTTGCGGCAGACACGAAATATCCAATTGTCGTCCTAGATGAAGAACAAAAATTATTAGGCATTATTTCTCGTGTATCCATTCTTTCAGGACTTGTTCTTGGTAAAGAGAAAGACGAGGTGACTAACTAATGAATTACTTTGAACTACCATTAGAACAATGGACTAATACCTTTGTAGACGATTGGTTTTTACCAACGTTCGGAAATGCGTTCGATTCAATCGGGTCAGTACTAAACGCTTTTGTCGATCTTGTCACTGATGTCTTACTATTCATACCGCCAGAGTTATTCACACTACTACTAGTCATTCTCTCTTGGCGCGTGGGTGGAAAAGGACTAGCTGTTTTCACATTTTTAGGTATGTTATTTATCGGCTCTGTTGACATATGGGAAGAGTCCATGCACACGTTATCCATTGTTATTGTATCAACTTTCGTCTCATTACTTGTTGGTATTCCAGTTGGTATATTAAGTGCTATGAATAATCGAGTGCAAAGTGTCGTACGACCGACTTTAGACTTTATGCAAACTCTACCAAGTTTTGTTTACTTAATACCAGCCGTTTTACTATTTGGCCTAGGTGGGGTTTCTGCAGTAATTGCAACGTTTATTTTCGCAGCACCACCAGCTGTAAGAATGACTAACTTAGGAATTCGACACGTACCTAAAGAAGTAATCGAAGCATCAAAAGCTTTCGGGTCAACTTCGAAACAATTACTATTTAAAGTTCAATTACCACTAGCAGTTCCAAGCATTATGGCTGGTGTAAACCAAACAATCATGCTATCACTATCGATGGCTGTAATCGCATCGATGATCGGTGCGCCAGGTTTAGGTGCTACAGTATTACAGGCGATTTCCCGAGTAAATATTGGACTCGGCTTAGTCGGTGGTTTAGGTATTGTTGTCTTAGCGATTATTTTAGACCGTATTACACAAGGAATTGGACAAGGTCAAAATAATAAATCTTAATAAATCTATTTAAAGGAGAGTTATTCATGAAGAAATTATTTATTACATTAACTGCTCTTGCACTTGTTATGTTAGCTGCGTGCGGGAATGGTGAAGAACAAGACAGTAACGGAGATTCAGCAGAAGTTGAAGAAAAAGGAACACTAACATTTGGTGTAACACCTTGGACAAGTACAGTTCCTCCAACAAAAGTAGCAAAACTAGTTCTTGAAGATATGGGTTATGAGATTGAAGAGACACAAGCAGACGTAAGCTCTACTTTCATGGGCTTATCACGTGGAGACATTGATATTTTCATGGATTCTTGGATGCCAGTTCACGAAATCTACTTTGATGAATATGAAGACTCTGTTGAAAAAGTTGCAACAAGCTATGACAATGCAGATGCAGGTTTAGTTGTTCCAACATATGTAGATGAGATTGAAACTGTAGAAGATTTAGAAGGTAACGAAGATATGTTCGGAAATGAAATTTACGGTATTGAGGACGGTGCTAGTGCAACAGAATTGATCGATGATTTCATCGAAGCATATGACTTAGACTTTGAACAAGTTAACTCTTCTGAAGGCGGAATGATTGCACAAGCACAGCGTATGATGAATAACGAAGAGCCAGTCATTTTCTATGGTTGGAGACCACACACTATGTTTAACGAATTTGATCTTAAGATTGTTGAAGAACCAGCAGGAGATTTCTTTGAGCAATCATCCGTTCACGTTGTAACAAACGGTGAATTAGCTAACGAGCACCCTGAAGTTTACGAATTTCTATCAAATTGGAGTATTCCAATCGACGATGTAGAAGCTATGATTGTTGAAATTGAAGATGGTGCAGATGAAGAAGAAGTTGCACAAGAATGGATCGATAACAATCAAGACCATATTGATGAAATGTTAGAAAACTAATCCCCTTCAATATAAAAAGGTCTGCCTGCTTAAAGGCAGGCCTTTTCTATAAGTAACTTAAGAAAGGTTTGTTATGTATGTCACAAATCATCATTGAAAAAGATGTACCTTGTACGTTAAGAGATGGTGTAACACTATACGCCAATGTATATCGTCCCAATCAACCTGGAATGTTCCCAACCTTACTTAGTCGTTTGCCTTATAATAAAAACTTACCAAACTTCTCGCACCGTTACATTGACCCGATTCGATTAGTAGAACAAGGCTATGTTGTCATCATACAAGATGTTCGTGGCCGCTTCGCTTCAGAAGGAGAATTTCAACCTTTTAATCAAGAATTTAATGATGGATATGATAGCGTCGAGTGGGCAGCATCTTTAGATTTCAGCAATGGTCAAGTTGGTTTATTTGGCTTATCTTACTACGGGTTTACTCAAATGTTTGCAGCAATGAGTCAACCACCGTCACTAAAAGCAATCTTCCCTGCTTTTACAGGACATAACATTGCTGAAAAATTTTCAGAACGACAGGGTGCTGTAGAGTTAGCTAAATTACAGACGTGGATGTTAGATTCCGTTGCACCAGATTACTTAAAAAAGAAACAAACTGCAGAACAATATAAACATACAGAAAAACAATTGATCGAAGACTTAGATCATATTTTTGATTGGCATGCTTATACCCCATATGCTGAGTGGCCACCTATGATGAAGCATGAGTCAATCCAACAACTCTATACAGACTATATTAACAATAATTTAATTAGCGACACTTTAATAGACATCACTAAAATTCAAACACCAGGATTTCACATGGCTGGTTGGTACGATTGTTTTCTAAATGCAACCATTAATAACTATACTGAAACCGTTCAAAATAACTCTAACCAAAAATTGATGATCGGCCCTTGGGGACACGGTGTATTTTCACCGTACTTTGGCGACAGATATTTTGGTTTGCACAGTTCCGGTGATGACATCGACGGAAAAGATGATGTAACCTCATTGCACATCAAATGGTTTGATTACTGGTTGAAAGGAAGAAGTTCTGATGTAATTGAAGATGCACCTATTCAACTATTTGTAATGGGAAGCAATAAATGGCGTTCTGAGTACGAGTGGCCATTAACAAGAATGAATTACACACCATTATATTTACAAAAGGATAACAACCTTTCTTTTAATAAACCTGTTGAAGATAGAAGTTACAAACAATTCAAATATGATCCTAACCATCCCGTTCCAACCAAAGGAGGGCCATCTTTATTCATGCACGGTACCAATACCGGTCCACTAGATCAACATGATGTAGAATCTAGAGATGATGTTCTAATCTATACAACAGAACCACTCAAACAGCCAGTTGAAGTAACAGGTCCTATAAAAGCCTATATTTACGCTAGTTCTGACGCAGTTAATACAGACTTTACTGTTAAACTAACTGACGTACAACCTGATGGAACTTCAATTAATGTGACTGAAGGTATTGTAAGAGCCAAACACCAACACCCTAATTTCAAACCTGGAGAAGTTACTTTATTCGAAATTGATCTTTGGGCAACGAGTATTGAGTTTTTAAAAGGTCACCGAATTCGAATTCAAATCTCATCTAGTAATTTCCCAATGTATGATGTTAATCCAAATACTGGGTACAGCTTGAAAGATACTACAGAAATGACGATCGCAAATCAAGAAATTCACCATAGTGACCGGTACCCTTCACACATCCTATTACCTGTCATTAATTCATAGCGATTAAGAGATACACTCGAATTCTCGGGTGTTTTTCATTCCACCTTTTTTAATTGGATAATTATGTTAAACTTGACATATAATCTAACTTTAGGGGGGAAGTAAAATGTCTCAAAATGAAGAACCAAACAAGTTCAAAAAGATCGAGGCCGAACAATTAAATATTGTCGACAAAAATGGAAAAGTAAAGCTTTCTTTATTCAATCAAGACAACATTCCACCGGCTATTATGGATGGTGTTGATTTTATACCAGGCCATAGACAAAATGATCCTATCTCTGGATTAATGTTTTACAACTCAGAAGGTGATGAATGTGGTGGTTTAATTTATGGGAATGAAATTAAAGAAGATGGTAGTTACGAAGCTGGCGCATCATTGACTTTTGACCAATATAAACAAGATCAAGTTGTCCAAATGAGTTATGTCGACAACAATGGTGAACGAAATTACGGCTTTTCTGTATATGATCGCCCAGAACAAAGTCTAAAAGAAACAATTGAAAAACAAGAAGAAATTAAAAACTCCAACCTTTCTGATGATGAAAAAGATGAAGCTACTAAACAACTTTTTGAAGGTAATGTCCCACGTGCCCAAATGGGGAAAAGTACAAAAGGCGATGTTTCAGTTAAATTAATGGACAGCAAAGGGAACCAACGCATCAGAATGGTCGTTGACGAGAACGATATTCCTAAAATTGAATTCCTTGATGAAAATGGGAATGTAACTTATAAACTCCCGCCTAATGAATAACAAACAAAAAAGAGATACATATACTCGTATCTCTTTTTTATTTACCTATAAACATTTGCGTCCAATACGTTTGGTGCCCATCTTGGACATAACCAACGCCAAGATGAGTGAATGAATCGCTTAATATATTAGCTCGATGACCTTCACTGTTCATCCAACCATCCATGACTTGTTCTGGTGAACGTTGGCCCATCGCAATGTTTTCACCTGCTGCCATATAATGCAGACCGAATTCATCCATCATTTCAAAAGGAGAGCCATAAGTGGGTGATTGGTGATCAAAGTAGTTGTTAATCGCCATATCACGTGATTTCTCACGCGCAACGACACTAGCCTCTTCTGAAAACTCTACAGGTTCAAGGCCTTCTTTTTCACGCTCTTCATTAACTAAAGCGAGCACTTCTTTTTCAAAATCTTGTGGTGTGAAATCTTCTGTATCAACTTGACTTTCCGGTTGGTAGTCATCAAGTTGACTCGGATTAAATACAGGTGAGGCTTCACGATCACCTTGACTTATTTGCGAGAGTGTAACGGCAATGTGATCAAACGTTTCAACAACCGAACCGATCATTTGTTGAACGTCGACCTCACCCACTCTATGTTTAAAGTCATCGACGACATCTTCTAATGAAATACCTTCTCCTACTTGCTCTTCATCATTCTCTTGACTAACAAAATCTCCAACAGGAAATAAATACAATGCACCAAAAATAATCGCCACTAGCATTAACGCTTTGATCATATCGCTCGTTCCTTCCATGATGAAACTTCTATTACTTTTATTATAGTACGGATACTACCATAATGAACAAAAAATTGACTTCGTAAACCACTAGTAAAATTTAGGTCATCCTTTAGTCAAATGAACCCCACACCCTTAAATAATTCCCATCAATACAATACTTACCATAACAAGAGCCACTTGGACTCTCATCCTGACAAACTACTTCAACCCTTTCAATACTAGCAAACGTTTTACTAACAGCATTACCTGTCTGATTCGTAACAGGCGGACCAACAGGTGCTGAGATTGTAAAGCTATGCTTTTGCTCATCTGATTTTGTTACTATGACTACTAAATTATTCGCACACCCACTAATATAATTGACTGTTACCGTGTCACCTAATTGTTCAACTGAGTTCTATTCCCTCCAACAATCCAACCAATTCTGTAATTGTAACGGTTAATATAACGAGTCCTGCGAAATACCACAAAAAACGACCCTCGATTAAGGGCCGCTTCTAATAACACTCATTGTTAACCTCTACTTCCTTTTCAATTCCTCCACAACTTTAGGATACTCACGATCTAGGCGATAAAATAACATTAAAACTATTTGAACAATCGCCAATACGAGTGGGATATAAATATTTAAGGTAATAATCATATTTAGAGCAATTTGTGGTTGAGCATCTGCAGTTCCAATATAACCACTCATTCCTAATAACCAACCAATCAATGCCATTCCCACACCCGTTCCTACCTTCATACCAAAGCTCGTGCCACTATTAATAATACCTGGCGAACGAATGCCTGTTTTATATTGACCATACTCAATCGTTTCATTCGTTAACGCGAAAACAAAAGCAATAGTCGGCATATAACCGATCCCAACAATCGCTGTTCCGATTAAAAAGATCGTTAAGTTCTCTGGTTCAATCATTCTAACTAATTGCCCTATAATTGAAATCGAAGAACCAACAATAATAATATTTTTCTTACCATATTTCTTAACTAAAGGCCCTAAGAAGAATAAACCTAATATCATCGGCAAGATCAACGCTGCACCAATAAACGAAAACACAGTGCTATCTCCAATAATCCAGCTCGCATAATAAATACCTGCTCCTTGGATTAAGGCCATTATGGCGTAAGAAACGACGCAAAATAATGTAACGATGATCCAATATTTATTTTTCAACAACGCTTTAAAACCTTCTTTTGCTGCTACTCCATCTTCACCACTTAACGTTGATAACTCGGTACGTTCCTTAACACTTTTAAACGTAATGAGCAAAGCTATGACGACAATCACACCATAAATTGAAGCAACTACTGTCCACCCAACGACCTGTGCTAATGGCTCAGAAATAACCATCGTTAACAACGTCCCTGATAAGATTAATATTTGAGCGTAAATGTTTATTAACGAACGACTGTGTTGATCTTGTGTCATAACTCCCATTAAGGTTTTATGAGGGATGGTAACAGATGTATAAACTAATATAAATAAAATATAAGTCACGTAAGCATAAACGAGTTTACCTGTATCCCCTAAATCAGGTACAGAGAACAAAAGAACAGTAGCAACACCTAATGGCACACCCATCCATAGCAGCCATGGCCTGGCACTTCCATGTTTAGACCTTGTCTTATCAACAAAAGAACCCATCCCTAAATCCGTTACACCATCCATTAATCTAGCTACTAACATTAACGTCCCAACTGCACCCGCAGCTAATCCTGCTACATCTGTATAATAATACGTTAAAAAAGAACCAATCAATGTCCAAATCGTAAACGTTCCAAAACTACCAACACCCCAAGCCCACATTTCTTTTTTAGGTGGCTGTTCTAAAGCTTGATCATTTTTTACTCCCTCTTCACTCACTACTTTCACCCCGTCTCTTTTATCTAAAAATTCTAACTATTAAATATATACTAACATAGTTATTAAGTGATGAGTGAATGGATTGGTTTAAATTTCGACACGATGCAATAAATTAAAATAAAAACGCTGAATTTGATCTAACCGACCAAGTTCAGCATTCATTAAAATGGAGCATGTCGGGCTCGAACCGACGACCTTCGCGCTGCCAGCACGACGCTCTCCCAACTGAGCTAATGCCCCGTGTTTCAATTATTAACTCGACAATTAGCATTACAAGCATTTGCTAATGTAGGAGCAGAAAGTGATTTTGACACCCTAAGAGTTAGATTTTCGCTCTAACTTTTGGGGTGCAGTACTTAAACACAAGAGCTGTATACCGAAGAACGACTTTAATTTTTGTTCTCAAACAAAAAACCCTTCACGCCATACTTCTTACAACCCATAATGCTAACAATTGTATGTGAGATGCCTAGTAGTAAAACAACTATTCCCAGCTTAGTATTTCCTTCATTTATTGTCATAAATAAACCATACCCCACAACTAAGCCAGCAAGAACAGCATTTAGCAACCAGAAGTAACGTTTAAAAATAGAATCCCCTCACTTTATTATTTCAAGCATTGCATCCATAGGTGAAAGCATAACCGCAAATTACTCCACAAGCCGCAGCTCCATACCCTCGAAATGCACGATCCCAGATTAAACAATGGTAAGTGCAAACCCAGATGCTTGCATGAGCGCAAGGGCTAAACATTGCTTGGGCTTGTTTTGTTCGTCTATTTCTTGTTTTGTGACCTTATCTGATACTCGTCACTACCCCCATACGTTTCTCTTCACTGCCAGCGAAGTGCTCTCCCAACTGAGCTAATGCCCCTTTTCAAAATAATTACGAAGACATTATATCATAATTATTTTTTTAATCTAAAGGGGCACTTTAGTCACTCTTCTCTTCTTCACCAGGCTGCATACTCCAATATTGAACATGAGGTAAGCGATAATAAATCCAATATTCCTTAACCATCGTAACACCTACGAATGATACTAAAGACCAATCGATATCTTTAAGCATATGAACCCTCCCATATACTTCTCATACCCTTCTTAAAAAATATGTAACAGAAGGCTTGTCATATAACGAGTATTAATTTTCAAAAGTAGCACACGTTAATATATGACAAAAATTTCAATGAGGTGATGATTATGACAAAAAAGATTAACCTTCTAATTGGTTCAGCACTCGTTGTACTTCTAGCAACAGTTGGACTACTGACAACACAAGTAGGTGCAGAAGAGTTTGAAGTCAACGAAGATGTTGAACTAACTGAAGAACAGAAAGCAGAGATTGAGGCTCTACACCACAATGCTTTTGAACAACATAAAGTCATTATTGAGAAGTATGTAGAGTATGGGGTGTTCACTGAAGAAAAAGGCGACAAAATGAAGTCTTATTTGGACGAACGCTTTGAAAAGCTAAAAGAAAACGACTTCATTCCAAAGATGGACCACAACCATCATAAGAAAAAGAAGGATGACAACAACTCCTAATCATTACACACCACCAAGGCTTAAAGCTTTGGTGGTATTTAGTTTCTAGCATCACTCATACTCGCTTTGAGCAAAACATAAAATGGTCATGAGATAAGGAGTGATTTTATGACCATTAGGCGAGGGACACATATTATACATACTGTACGACCTGGTGATTCAGTTTATTATTTGGCTCAACGATACGAAAGTGAAATTGATGCTATAGTCGAAGCTAATGGGCTATACCCACCATTCAATGAATTGTATATGCTAGAACCTGGTCAAGTACTTGTTATACCAAAGACCATAGCTACTGAAATTGAAAACTATTACGTAGTGCAATATGGAGACACGATTGGACAATTAGCAAACCGTTTTAATGTTGAACCCGAACTATTAAGTGGGATAAACCGCACGATACACAACCCTGATTATTTGGATGCTAATCAGCAGATTCTTTTACCTTCATTCATCTATGAAGTAGAACGTGGCGATACACTAGCTAACATATCTCAAAGAACTGGTGTACCAATTGAAACTATTTTACGATCAAATCTCAATCGACCGGCCATTTCTGAAGATGTTATTTATGAAGGGATACAAATCATCATTCCATTGCCAAACTCCGAAAATATTGTCGTGCTACTCCCTCTTCCTGGAACGGAAATTCATGATGGTGCTACTCTAGAAGGATTCGCCCGAACTTTTGAAGGAAATGTATTATACCGTCTCGTTGATGCGAATAATACCATTGTAACCGAGGAAGCCTTTACAACTACTAGATATGGGGCACCTTCATATAGTCCATTTCTAGATCAAATCGAATTCGACAGAGAGCCCACTAGTCCTTTAGGTGAATTACAAGTGTACTCACGTAGCGCCCAAGACGGATCCATTCAAGATTTAGTTCAAGTGAGAGTATGGTTTAACTATTAACACAGAAAAAGGCAGCCAAATGCATGGCTGCCTTTTCTTTCTATATACAGAGCTTATTGTGCTTTAAACATTTGTGTCCAATACGTTGAACCATTTCCTTCAACATAGCCAACACCAATGTGTGTAAATTGATCACTTAAAATGTTCTCACGGTGACCATCGCTGTTCATCCACCCTTGCATGACTTCCTCAGGTGAACGTTGACCCATCGCAATGTTTTCACCTGCTGTGCGATAATCAACACCATAATGGTCCATCATGTCAAATGGAGAGCCATAAGTCGGTGATTGGTGACTGAAGTAGTTTTGGTCAGCCATATCTTGTGACTTCGCACGAGCAACATCACTTAATTCTCCTGATAATTCTAACGGTTGTAAACCTCTTTGTTCTCTCTCTTCATTCACTAGGTTTACAACTTGTTGTTCAAATTCATGAACATCATTATTTGACGAATCATCATTTGTACTTTCTTCTTGATTTGATTCGTTATTTTCTGTTTCTTGTTCTGGTTCATTAGCATCCTCTGTTGGTTCTTGAGGTTCTTGTGGCTCCTCTACCGGTTCTGCCGGTTCATTCACTTCCTCTTGCTCTGTCGGTTGTTGATTCCAGTTAAAGTCCCACTCTAATTGATCAAAGAAGCTATTAATCTCTTGAATATTAAACCCTAGAGATTGTTGATTACTTTGACTTTTAACTTCATAAGTGATTTCGTAAGGACTTGAACTTTCATCTGCTTGTACTGGTCCAACAACTAGCACTGCAGATACAACGATGGCTGCTAATGTTAATAATACTGGTCTAAACATATTTGAATTACCCTCCTATGTTATTGACCCCCGACTCACATTATGGTTGGAACTTTCTTTAACCTCAATTACATTTACATTACTAATTAATTACAAACGACGCAAAAAGCCAAACCTCTTCTGCCCCAAAAGGTTTCATCACTTTGTTAATTTAATCCAAGTAGTGCTGCCTCCGTGTTGACCATATTAAAACAAATAACCAACCTAGTAACGTCCATCCTACTATTAAGTTTAAAGTCATAATCCACGTCTTGTATTGATGTCGATGCTTAATGGCCATCAATGTTGGTGTAAAGTAGAGCAACAAAACGAATGCAGAAAAAATAGCTATGACTAAGTATAAAGCGAAGATGTCCATCGAATCCCCCCTTAGCACATCATTTCAATACTACGGTTCTAACCTGGGTTCTCTTCTCTCTTGTGATGCTTGTTCATAACTATATGCGATTTCAATTAATTGCGGCTCTGAAAAGGCCGTTCCTGTAAAAGTAATACCAACAGGTTCCCCTTCATTCGTAAAACCAGCTGGAACAGTAATGGACGGATAACCTGCTTTAGCAGGAATAGCTGCCCCTACATTATTAGGCGTGACAATGGCATCAAGCTTATATTGATCCAGTGTAAAATCAATACCTTCTTCCTTAGTTAAGTACTGATCTTCCAATAACTCATTTAAATAATCTGGTTCCGTTAAAAGTCCAGACGTTTTAGACGCTTCATCAAACCACTTCTGACCATATTTTAACATTTCGTCTTTATGTTTAAGATTGTACTGAACAATATCATCAAATGATTGAACAGGTAAATCATTCGAAACAGTTTTCAAATAATGGTTCAACCCATTTTTAAATTCATGAATCATTACGCCTAATCCCCAGTTGTGTTTAGTCGTTGGAATTTCAACGTGATCAACTACCTCAACTCCACTCGCCCTTAACTGATTGATGGCCTTATCCATAATTTGTTGTTTCTCTTCACTTATGGATTCAAAGTAATGATCTCTCGCAATTCCGATGCGTTTTCCTTTCAGCCCATTTATATTAAGTGAACGCGTTAAATCAATTTGGCTTAATTGTTTTGCACTACCAGTAGCTTCATCATTTACATCTCTTCCGATAATTGATTGAAAAATATAAACTGCATCTGTGACAGACTTAGCTATCGGCCCTGCCGTATCTTGAGTATGTGAGATAGGAATAATACCACTTCGACTAACTGTTCCAACTGTTGGCTTGATGCCAACCAATGCATGCTGACTAGAAGGGCTTAAAACTGATCCAGACGTTTCAGTTCCAATCGCACCCGTCACAAAATTAGCAGCCACTGCTGCAGCAGAGCCAGCACTTGAACCACCCGTATCCAATTGTCCTGGGCCATAAGGATTCAACACTTGTCCACCTCTTGAACTATAACCATTTGGCATTCCAACAGTCATAAAGTTCGCCCATTCAGTTAAATTAGCTTTACCTAAAATGATGGCACCTGCTTGACGTAATTGCTTCACAAGAAAAGCATCGTTTTTTGCCACATGATCTTGCAATGCGAGCGAACCAGCTGTTGTGTGCATTTTGTCTCCTGTATCGATATTATCCTTTACAACGACCGGGATCCCGTGAAGTGGCCCTCTAATACCCTTACTTAATCGTTCTTCATCTAATGATGCTGCAATATGTAAAGCATCTGGGTTAAGTTCTGCCATTGCGTTAATGTTTTCACCAGATTGGTCATGCTTGGCAATTCGGTCAAAATACATGAGTACAAGCTCACGTGATGTTAACTCACTCTTTGAAAGCATCTCTTGTATTTGATCAATTGAAGACTCATTAATTTTTTGAAATAAATGAGATAGTTTTGGATCTGTCACTATTAACACCTCTTTAAATTTTCTATTTTATTCATTTAATCAAATAATAAACTAAAATGCTATCGATTCATCCTATGTTCTGTATGATTTTCTCAAAAACGCCAAGTCTATAAGAGAGACCAGGTGAAGGGTGAACTCTATGAACAAAATATTTTTCATCATCGTTTTAATCGGCGTTCCATCATCAGCAGCTGGATCTATACTTGGCTGGGACCCAACTTGGATGTTCGGCGTATACAGTATAACCATTTTAGGATTAGCATCTTACATCGGACGTTCAACCGACAGTTTATCAGTCATTGCTGGACCGCGAATTGGCGGACTTTTAAGCGTGACGTTTGGTAACGCTGTTGAGTTAACCATCTCTATATTTGCATTAATGGCGGGTTATTTACATATTGTTTTAGCCTCTTTAACTGGTGCAGTTATTAGTAACTTATTACTTGTTGCGGGAACGTCTTTTTTTATAGGCGGCATCAAATATAAACGCCAACAATTTAACATTTATGATGCAAGACACAACATCGGTTTACTCATGTTTTCCGTTGTCGTTTCATTCGTTTTCCCTTTTATTTTCTCAGGAAAGATTAGTGATGATGAAATACTGTGGCTAAGTGGTGGGATTGCGATCATCATGCTGCTCTTATATTTTTCTGCATTATTTTTTAGGCTCGTGACTCATAGAGGGGTTTATGCTGAAAAGGAAGACTCAGAACAAGAACAAGAAACACCTGAATGGGGCAAATGGAAGTCGATTATTATATTGGCAGCATCTGCGATCACCGTTGCGCTTGTTAGTGACCAGTTAGTTGATACGTTTGAAGATGTGGCAGAATCTTTCGGGTGGAGTGAAGTGTTTATCGGGATTATCATCGTTGCGATCATTGGCAACTTCGCTGAAAACATCGCCGCCATTTATATGGCATTACAAAATAAAATTAATGTATCTGTTGAGATTGCAGTCGGGTCGACATTACAAATTGCAATGTTCGTTACACCGATTTTAGTATTGTTATCCTTTATGTTCGCAACACCGATGCCACTTGTCTTCCCAACAGAAGCTTTAATCTCGATGCTACTCTCAGTCTTCTTAGCAGCTTTTATTATTAATGATGGTGATACGAACTGGTTTAAAGGTTTAACACTGATGTGTGCGTACATCATTATTGCAATCGGTTTTTACTTTATTTAAGATGAAGAAAAGCTTTTATGAGGGAGAGATGTTCATGTTGAAAACATTTCATTTAAAAACGAGTCACCATGATCAAATGATTGATGTAACAAATGAAGTTGAAAGTTGGATTCGTGAAGAAGGCATCAAAGAAGGCATCATCGTCGTCTCTTCTTTGCACACGACAGCCGGTTTTACTGTTAATGAAAATGCTGATCCTGATGTTAAAACAGATATGCTTAGACGTTTTCGCGAGGCTTACCCATGGGATGACCCGCAAGATCGTCATATGGAAGGCAACACAGCAGCTCATATGAAAACAAGTACTGTTGGTCATTCACAAACGTTAATCATTGAAAATGGAAAACTTGCCCTCGGTACTTGGCAGGGATTATATTTTTGCGAATTCGATGGACCGAGACAGCGTAAATTTGTAGCGAAAGTTATTCAATAAACAAGCAGGCTCTTGAGATGACCTCAGGAGCCTGCTTGTTCTTTTTCAGCTTCCTCAACGACTCTGTCTAAAAACTCTTGGACGACTTGATCGTTTTTACTAGTAGGCGCAAGTTTCATAAACAACTTCCCAAACCAGTTCGTCCCTCGATTAGCCCCTTCATACGTCAATAACGATTCATTACTTCCCTTAGATATGATGGTGTAAGTAGTTTCAACATTGAAAGCTTTACCAATATTAAATGTGACACTTAAATGTTTATAGTCTTCTTCGTCTTCATAAGCTAATGTTTCAACTATATAAGTTTCCACACGTTTTCCTTCTTGATAAGACTGCCTATACTTAGAGCCAACCTCACCTACATTCCCTTTAATCAACTCATGTTCAACGACTTTTGGCATAATACGTTGCAATTGATCAGGCTGAAATAACTTCCACACATTTTCAATATTAGTAGGAATTCTTCTTTTTTCCTTCCACGTTATCATGTCACCACACCTTTTACTTTGCTACTTTTATTTTGACACACTTACTAAATAATCAACAAACTTTTTAAGCGCTAAAAAGGGTTCATAACTTTCATCACGAATAGTACTTATAAAGGTGGGATATGATGAAAATACGTGAAGCGAATATTTCAGATGCAAGTGGAATTGGCAAAGTTCATGTCGATAGTTGGAGATCTACTTATAAAGGGATTGTACCAGATGAGTACTTAAATAACATGACTTATGAAAAAAGAGAAAAACTTTGGATTAATAACATTTCAGCTCAAGACCAATATATTATCGTAGCTGAAGACGAAACAGGTCAAATTGTAGGTTTTGCTAGTGGGGGCAAGCGGGTAACAAATGAACATGAGGATTCTGGTGATTTAACATCTATTTATATCCTTGAAGAATTTCAAGGGCAAGGTGTTGGTACACAGCTAATGAAAGAAATGTTCGCCTATTTTAGAAAAGTTGGTTATCATACCATTTTCGTAGAAGTGTTAAAAAGTAATGAGTCGAAGTTTTTCTACGAGGCGTTTGAAGCCGTTCATAACGAAACGAGTTCGATAACTATTCAAGGTAAAGAATTAGACTTATTAATCTATAAATGGACGGAAATTTAATAACTTTTTAATAGAAAACGGGCGAAACAATTGAACAATACTTAATAGATTTAATAAGTTAATACTAGAAGTAGCAAAACACGTACTAGGACCCGAGGTGATTTTCATGACTAAAAATATATACATCGTTAGACATTGCAAAGCTGAAGGTCAAGAACCGCAGGCACAATTAACAACATTAGGTGAAATGCAAGCGCGTGAACTGGTTGAATTCTTTAAAGACTATCAAGTCGATCGAATCGTTTCTAGTCCATATATTCGAGCAGTAGGAACGATTGAACCTTATGCGAAGGAGCATAATATGCCCATCGAGATCGACAGGCGAATTGCTGAACGTCTAATGAGTAAACAACTTTTATCTTCATGGATGGATCAGTTGGAAAGTCAATTTCCACTAGCTAATCTAAATGCAATCGATCGGATTTCATCAAAAGATAAAAGGACTCGAGCCGTTCAAGCTATTCAAGATATCGAAAGCCGTGACGAAGAGAACACCGTGATCATCTCCCATGGTGGTGTCATTCCCTTAATATTAGATCACTATGATTCCGGCTCTCGTTTCCACAGGTTAACAAACCCTGACGTCCATTTGTTAACACTTGATGGAAAACGAACAACAGTGAACAGAATTTGGATACCGTAACTTACCTGAAGAGAGGGTTCATTCCCTCTCTTTTTTTATATGCGTTTATTTCCATCACCTTTAAACATATATCGAATGCCTTTACCTGAAAGTGGCTCGTTTTCATAACGCGGAAGGATATGCATATGAGCATGAAAAATATGCTGACCACCAACTCCCCCACAATTCCACCCTATATTGTAACCTTGTGGATGGTGGTGCTGATCAATGTGCTCTTTAACCTTATGTAACAATTCATATGTCGCTTCCCATTCTTCACGTGTTAAATCAAAAACAGTTTCTCGATGGTTTCGCGGTACAATGAGTCCTGCCCCTTCTAATTGGACTCCTCTTTCTTTTGCTTGATTTAATTGCAAAAACATACAATGATCATTAGAGAAGACGACTTGTTGGTTGGGTTCTAAGTCAGGGTTGCATAAAGTACAATTTTCTATGTGCATAATATCTCTCCCTTTCTATCTAATAAGTTCTATTATTTTAAAAGAAGACTATGAATCTATGACAAAATAAAGCTTGCGATAAAGTAGGTTATAAATCTCTTTTAAACACATAACTTAATTTATCGTAATCCATCTTCTCTTCATAAAACCGGTGCGCGTCTGTACGACTTAACCCAGAAGACAGAGCAACACTTGCGTAGCCATTTTCCTTAGCCCAACTTTGAACATATTCTAGTAACTTTTCTCCATATCCTTTTGATCGCTTATTAGTGTCAGTAACTAAGTCGCACACCCAAACAAACCGACCGTAATAAAGGGTAATCATCGGTTTAAATCCCACAACGGCTACCATATCTCCTTGATCATACAAAGCAGCCATTCGGTATTGATCATTCTTCTGTGCATCCTCTACTAAATCAAAATATGTCTGCTCATCTAAGTGCGTCCTTAATTGATTCATTATTGGAAATGCTTTGGCTAGTTCTTCTTTTGACTGTAGAACTTTAAAGGTTAACTGATTCAAACGGTACTCACCTTGCTTTCTATTTTCTCTAAGATGACATTAACGACATCTTCTGAAGAACCTGTTCCATCGACGATTAAGTCAGAATTTTCCTTAACAACCTCCATCGCTACATAGGCTCCTCTTCCATATTCTAAATAAAAATTCAAGTCACTCATGACATCCGAAACAGTCCGTTCACCATAATCTCTAATAATTCTTCTTGCCAATGCCACATCAAGTGGTGTGTCTATAAAAATAGCAAGGTCAATATAGTTTTTCATTTGTTCATTCAAATAGGCAAAGGGATAATCTAATAGAATGTACTTAAATTGTTCAGTTTCAATGACCGTCTGGATATCATGTACTAAAGGTGTTAAATCCCAAACATCATAATTGGCCCCGTCATTAACCCATTTAATAAAGTCATTAGGAGCACCTTCAAAATCATAGTCATCAAAATGTAAAGCTTCTGATTCGCGGAGATTCTCAAGCAATTGATTCGTAATGGTCGTTTTACCACCACCTGAGACAGCGGCAACAGATATAATAAAAGGCTTTTTGTTCATCTTATTCCCCTTTTTCTCATAACTTCTTCAACAATTCTTCTTTATGTACCTCGGTATATTTGAATAACTTAAATTGACCTAACTCGATCATCCGAAGTAACCGATTAGCTTCTTGACCTGCTAGATTGTACAAACTTTCATCAATCGTGCCGTAAGCAAAAGCATCTTGCAGTTCTTCCTCATCTAGTAAAAATACTTGTCCATTAGGCAAAACGACTATATCTAAAAATAAATCATCATAGTAAGGAATGTTATTTTCTAAGCCAGTCTCAAGCGATAAATCGATATACCATTGAACCACTTCACCCTTTGCATTGAACATTGTCGTAACTGTGTAGTACTGTCCTTCTGGAAATTGCTGTAGCCAAATATATCCGTCATCAACAATACAAGTATTATAACTACCATATGATACTTCAAGCGGGTCAGTGACTTCGTTAACTTTGAGCAAGGTTACATATCCTTTAAAAAGTTCATCATTAATATATGATTGCGTATATTCTCTATCTTTAACTCTTGACCAATCGGAGCGATCAGCATACCTTCTTTTCAACACTTATGTAACCTCTCCCTTTTATTTAAAGTCGCTCTCTACCTTATTCGACAAAAGGGAATTCATTTCCTTGAACTTAAATAAAATACGAGCGCTACTTATAGATTTTTATCCGTGCTCTCTAATTTTTTTGGCGCTTGAGAGAATATTTTGGCGTTCGATAACCTTTTTTTGGCGCTCACAGTAATTATTTGGCACTCGCTATTCTTTTTTTGGCGCTCGATAACCTTTTTTGGCGCTCACAATTATTTATCAGCGCTTGCGAAATTTTATCAGCACTCGTGAAAATTTATCGGCGTTCACGAGATTTTATCAGCGCTCACACTTAATTAGCCACCAAACTCGGTCGCGGCGCCCTTAACTGATACCACTGATAAAATAAAATAACAATAATAATCGCATCAATGACATCTCCACCATAGTACATCAACATCCCGCCGTTTTGGGCTTCACTAGTTGGTACACCAGCTGGAGGGTGGGCATATAATTGCTTAGACAAAATGCCATGACCGGCTAAAGCAAAAATAAAGACAATCGTTCGGTAAATATATGTTCTCCGATGTGGGACTGGGTCAATATAAATGAGTGAAATCGTAAATAAGTAGCCTGCTAAAAACACGTGCATATGAATCAGTAAGTGAAGCAACAACGACTCATGCATCGCCATATATAATTCCGTACGATAAAGAACCCAGAGGCCACCAATGTTTAAAATCGAAGCAACGATTGGGTCAGTAAAAAAGCCGACAACCTTTGAACGCAAAATTCGCGTCAGCCTTTTGGCATTTTCAACAGATAACGCACGCAAAACCAACGTCATCGGAGCCGATAAAACAATTAACAAAGGCGCTAACATTCCTAGCAATAAGTGACCTAACATATGATAAGTAAAATCCATATGAACTCTTACAGCAAGAGGGCCTATGACAGAAACGAGTGCAAAACTAATCCCTACAACAAATAAGACCAAACGGTAAACTGGCCAGTCTCGCCCTTTCTCTTTTGAGATTTGATAAGCATAAATATAAATAACAAAAGCAACAACGAAAGGGAACGCCAGTAAAACTTGTGACAACACCCCGCCCACATCAAATACCGAACTTGAATGATGAATATGTCCTTCCATTCAAATCACCCTTCTTTTACTTCTTGTTTAGTCGCTTTCCTCAATAGGACAACTCCAATAATGATCAATATTATTGAACTAATGTTCCACACTAGGTCGTAAACAATTAAATTATCGACATAACGAATTTGGTGAACGCGTAAAATCTTGTGTAATACAATACCATCAAATAGCTGAAATAATCCCGCTCCTAAACTGACAGCTCCCCACCATCTCGTTCGTTGGAAAATTCTCTGACGTTTTAAATCAGCCAACAAAAATAATCCGCCAATTGTTGCAAACCACGCAAATGCGTTAAAGAGACCATCGGCAAAGATTCCTACTTCTGTCGTTGACCAATCATAAAAATGGTGCCACTGCAAAAGTTGGTGAAATACTAACTCATCAAAAAATCCCATAACACCAATTCCAAACAATAAACCTGACCATATGTTTCTTTTCTTCATAATCTAACGCTCCTAAACACATTTTTAACTATATATTTTGCCCATCCATCAAACAATTATTCACTTTTTCTTAATTTAACTTTGACATCACTAACAAAATCATGTAAATTACAATTGTAATACGAACAATAAAATATTTAATAAAAATAATATTCGTTATTCAAGGAGAGATCCCAATGGAAAATGTGTTTGATTATGAAGACGTACAGTTAATCCCAAACAAATGTATTGTTAATAGCCGTTCAGAATGTGATACAACGGTTCAATTCGGTAACCATTCCTTTAAGCTTCCAGTCGTACCTGCCAATATGCAGACGATTATCGATGAAAATATTGCGACGTACTTAGCTCAAAATGGATACTTTTATATCATGCATCGTTTCAATCCTGAAACTCGAACGAATTTCATTAAAGAAATGCAAAAACAAAACCTTATATCTTCTATTAGTGTTGGCGTTAAGGAAGATGAATTTGACCTTGTCAAACAGCTATCTGAAGATCAACTAGTGCCTGATTACATCACCATTGACATTGCACACGGACACTCGGATTTAGTCATAAACATGATCGAACACATTAAATATTACTTACCGAAAAGTTTCGTCATCGCTGGCAATGTCGGCACGCCAGAAGCTGTAAGAGAGTTAGAAAATGCAGGTGCTGATGCTACAAAAGTTGGTATTGGACCAGGTAAAGTGTGTATTACGAAGATTAAAACTGGGTTTGGAACAGGTGGTTGGCAATTAGCGGCTCTTCGTTGGTGTGCTAAAGCCGCTTCAAAACCAATTATTGCTGACGGTGGAATTCGCACACACGGAGATATAGCCAAGTCGATCCGTTTTGGTGCATCAATGGTTATGGTCGGCTCGTTATTTGCAGGCCATGAAGAATCACCAGGTCAAACAGTAGAAAAAGACGGGAAGCTTTATAAAGAGTATTTTGGTTCCGCTTCAGAATTCCAAAAAGGCGAGAAGAAAAATGTAGAAGGTAAAAAAATGCACGTTGAACATAAAGGGGCATTACAAGATACTTTAACGGAAATGGAACAAGACCTACAATCAGCCATTTCTTACGCTGGTGGCAAACAACTTGATTCCATTCGCCAAGTTGACTATGTCATTGTAAAAAATTCAATCTTTAATGGAGATAAAGTATTATAATTAAAAGGTGAGCTCATCTCACCTTTTTTATTTTGTCCGATTATTATATACTAGTAAAAATACACTTTGTACAAAGGAGCATCGCGATTATGACAGAGCAATCATTTAACACAAAAATCGTCCATAATAATATTTCACAACAAGAAGTCGGCCAATCCAAATCGACACCGATCTATCAAACATCTGCTTTTACGTTTAAAGATTTAGATCATGTTGAAAGCTACTACGCCGGAGACGTCCCTTATTTATACACTAGAGAAAATAATCCAAATACAAATGAACTAGGACAAGCTGTTGCCCAGTTAGAAGGTGCTCCAGCGGGTGTTGCTTCATCTTCAGGTATTTCTGCAATTATGGCTGGTATTTTATCAGTCGTTGCAGCAGGTGATCACATCGTGGCAGCTGAAGACTTATACGGCGGGACGCAACAACTCATCACAAAACAGTTATCTAGCTTTGGAATCGACTACACGATTGTTGATTTCAGTTCTGAAGATGCGATTAAACAAGCGATTCAACCGAATACGAAACTTCTATATACTGAATCGATCACAAACCCATTTTTACGTGTAGAAAACATTAAACAACTCGTTAACATAGCCAAAGAGCATAATTTAAAGACAATGGTCGATAACACACTTGCGACTCCGTATCTTTTACAACCATACACACAAGGAGTTGATCTAGTCGCCCATAGTGCTACGAAATACATCGGCGGTCATAGCGATGTTACTTCAGGTGTTGTCGTCGGACATGAAGAATTAATTCATAAAGCCAATCAAAAAGTCGTTGGTCTCGGTACTAATTTAAGTCCATTTGAAGCTTGGTTAACCCAACGCGGTTTAAAAACGTTAGCTTTAAGAATGAAACAGCAATCAGAAAATGCGAAATTTGTAGCCGAAGAACTACAAAAATCAGACGAAATCAAACACGTTTATTACCCTAAAAATGTCTCAGATCTTGGTCATGGGGCTATTGTAACGATTGAATTAGCACAACACGTTAATGTGGATACATTTTTCAAATCATTAGATTGGATCAAAATCGTACCAACGCTTGCTGGTGTTGAAACAACTGTTTCATATCCGATTGCTACATCACATCGCGCCTTAACAGATGAAGAACGACAGAATCTTGGTATGAACCAATACGTCGTACGCATTTCAATAGGTATTGAAGAAGCTCAAGACATTACTAATCAATTGCTAGAAGCCGTCCATAATGCAAAATAACACTATTTACCATAACCAAGTTTAGGAATATATGTGCTCTTTTCTTCAAACAATACGTGAAGAAAGGAGCACATCTTTTATGCGCGAAAAAATGACAACTGTTTTTATAGCATCTCTAGCCATTATGTTAATACTCGTTGGTTTAGGTATCTTTTGGCCAAATGGACTTGAAGAAATAACAACTAATGTGCAAACATTTATAACTGAAGCGTTTGGCTGGTATTACTTACTTGCTGTTACTCTTTTTACTATTGTTTGTTTAGTGTTTTTAATTACACCTTTAGGAAAAATTAGACTCGGAAAGCAAGACGAAAAGCCTGAATTCAGCCGTCCGACTTGGATTGCCATGCTGTTCAGTGCTGGTATGGGGATTGGGTTAGTGTTTTGGGGATCAGCTGAACCAATTAACCATTACTCATTGATGTCACCTACAGCTAGCGAACTAGGAACAGATCAAGCAGTTAAAGAAGCAATGAATTACACGTTTTTCCACTGGGGAATTCATGCATGGGGAATATACGGAATCGTCGCATTGATACTAGCTTACTTCAGCTTTAGGCATGACAGAACTGGATTAATTAGTGCTACTCTTCACCCTTTATTTGGTCGAAAAAGTATGGAAGGTAGCGCTGGTAAAGTTATTGATATTTTAGCTGTTATTGCAACAGTTATTGGAGTAGCGACGACACTCGGTTTCGGAGCAGTCCAAATTAACGGAGGTCTAGCCTATCTCCTCGATATCCCAAGTGGTTTTATGCTACAACTGATCATTATTACGGTCGTTACTATTCTGTTTATGATTTCTGCATGGACAGGCCTCGCTAAAGGGATTAAGATTTTGAGTAACGTTAACATGGTATTAGCAGTCCTTCTATTTTTGTTTATGATTATAGTCGGACCTACGCTATTTATTATGAATATGTTTACGAACTCATTAGGAAGTTATGTTCAAAACTTACCAGCTATGAGCTTTCGCATAGCCCCACTCAATGAAGAAGTTCGCGAGTGGATTGACGCATGGACCATTTTCTATTGGGCATGGTGGATTGCTTGGTCGCCATTTGTTGGGATCTTTATCGCCAGGGTATCTCGTGGCCGAAGCATAAGAGAGTTTGTATTTACCGTTCTAATCATTCCTTCACTGATCGGATTTTTATGGTTTTCAACTTTCGGTGGTTCAGCGATTTCAATTGAACATACAGGTGTTGATACATTATCAAACTTAGCTACTGAAGAAATGCTGTTTGGATTATTCTCTCACAATCCTTTCGGTATGATCGCATCAGTCATTGCGATTATTTTAATTAGTACATTCTTCATTACATCTGCTGACTCAGGTACGTATGTATTAGGTATGATGACGACGAATGGTTCACACCATCCAGGGAGAAGAATTAAGCTCATCTGGGGCGTCATATTATCGTCAACTGCTTTAGCATTACTTTACACAGGCGGTCTACAAGCTCTAGAAAATACGATGATCGTCGCCGCTCTACCTTTCTCAGTCATTATGTTACTCATGGTGATTAGTTTCGTTAAAGCGATTTATAAAGAAGGAAAAGAGCTTGGCATTGGTGAAATCAAAAGCCAGAAAAAGAAATAAAAAGAGGTCTAGAGTTTGTTAAGCTCTAGACCTTTAGTTATGCATCTTCAAAATTCATTGAAGACGCCATTTTTCTACTTTATTAACCCAACTAATTTCAGCCCATACTTAACACCATCTTCATCGACTCGGTTAGTCTCAAAATGTGCAGCTTCTTTCGCTCTTTCATGACCATTCCCCATCGCTACTCCTAAAGGATACTGCGACAACATTTCAAGGTCATTTAACGAATCGCCAAATGTAGCAACACGCTCTTTAGGAATATTTAAACGTTCAATGATTTTTTCAATGCCCTCTGCTTTTGACCCACCAGCCGGAATGACATCCGTTGATAGCTCATGCCAACGAATGAAATCAAAGTTGTCAAATTGCTTTTCATACACCTCTTCTTCACCTTGTTCACAAAAGATGAGTGCCTGATAAAGCTCACGATTTTTATACTCCGGGTCATATGTTGGAAACTGATCTATTTTAAGAGAAGAAATGCTCTCAGTAATGTAATCATGTTCAGGTACGTTAGCCTTCATATCTATGTGATCCATATAAACTACGGGATGATTGTTTTCATTCGTTTCTTGAACCATCTTATCAAGTGATTTAGGGTCTAACGGATTTTTATAAATCACATCACCATTTAATACAACATACTGGCCATTGAAACTAACATATGTATCAATGCCTAATTCTTCTCTTAATTCTTTATACATAAAAGGCGCGCGACCTGTAGCAATTGCAACTTCATGACCGTTGTCTTTTAATTGTTGGATTGCTTGTTTAGCTGAAAGTGGTAAGTTTTTCTCTTCGTCTAAAAGGGTACCGTCTATATCAAAGAAAACGATATGTTGGTTTGTCATATTTAATGCCTCCATCGAAATAATGAAATTCTCCATCATTATATATGAGGCTATTTAATATGCCAACTTAAAAGCAAAGTTAATTTTTACTCACAATTCTTTATATTTATTAATATTTTCTTGGTTTTTGCTTGTATTTTCAAACCTACTTTGGTACATTGTAAGTAACTAAATAAAACCTTTCTTATTTTAAAACTTTTTAAAGTAAGGATAGAGGAGCAAAAACCATGAGTACATATGTGGAAGAGAGTGAGCTCTTTTGAAGCATATGAAAAGGGGAATTTGCCGAAGCTTTAACGATTCTCACAATCGTGAAGCTGGTTCTGATATTTAAAAGATGCAGAGCTGTCATATAGGAGACTATATGGAGGGCTATCTATGACTTAGGACTACATGATGTTCTTAAGCAACAACGAGCCCTCTCGTTGTTGCTTTTTTGGTCCTCCACACCTAGAGGTGAACGATTTACAAATTTTATTGAAAAGGGTGTGTGTATCATGAATTTTGGTCAAGTAATTACAGCAATGGTAACGCCATTCGATCAAAATGGTAATGTCGATTACGATGCAACAAGAAGTTTGATCAACTATTTAATCCAAAACGGATCAGATGGTTTAGTTGTTGCAGGGACAACAGGTGAATCGCCTACACTAACACATGAAGAAAAATTACATTTATTCCGTCTAACAGTTGATGAAGTTAACGGGCGTGTCCCAGTTATTGCAGGTACTGGCTCTAATAACACTAGAGCATCAATCGAACTTTCTAAAGAAGCAGAATCAATCGGTGTTGATGCGGCTATGTTAGTAACACCATATTACAACAAACCATCCCAAGAAGGTATGTACCAACACTTCAGTACAATCGCAAATAGCATTAACTTACCAGTAATGCTTTACAATATTCCAGGCCGTAGTGCTGTTGGCATGTCACCAGATACGATTATTCGTCTATCACAAATCGAAAACATTGTGTCAGTAAAAGAAGCAAGCGGTGACTTAGACCAAGTGACTGCAATTATTAACAACACTGCCCCTGAATTCACTTTATACACAGGTGAAGACAGTCAAACATTACCGACAGTTGCAGTAGGTGGTACAGGTGTTGTATCAGTATCAGCGCATGTGATTGGCAATGAGATGCAACAAATGTTAAATGCACTACACAACGGTGATGTTGCATTTGCTTCTAGAATGCATGGTTATATCGTACCGTTTATGAATGCAATGTTCTCAGCACCAAGCCCAACACCCGTCAAAGAAGCATTGAACCAAATCGGTGTATTAGTTGGCGGTGTTCGTTTACCACTCATTCCTCTAAACGATACAGAACGAGCTTCACTAACACAATTAATTAACGAGTATAGAAGCCAAGAAGACGTAGGCTAGGAAAACTTTTTAAAAGAACAAGTGATGTGATCGCTTGTTCTTTTTTATTTTGTCTGTTATGAGAAACAGTTATAAAGTCAATACTACTAATGTTATGATAGAAATGAATACATAATAGTAAGATCAATAGAATTGAGGTATAGTTTGATGTTAACGGACCGTTGGATAAAAGACTTATTTTCTACCACAGTCTATCAGAGAGGATTAGTCTATTATAATCTAGGAAAAGTTGTTCATATGCAATATAATGAGGATCTTGATCAATACCAAGCGAGAGTTCTTGGAAGTGAGCTTTATAATGTAAAAGTGAAAGTTGACTCTTCGCAAGTTTCCTATTCTTGTGACTGCCCTGCTCACAGTCAATATAATCAATGTAAACATTCTGTTGCTGTTTTACTTAAAATTTCAAATCAATTAGAAGCAGAAATCACACATTATGACGACATTCATAGCCGTCTTAAACGATACAATAGTTTTCAAGAACAACGTGATTATTCAACTGAAATGATTCAGTTACTTTCAAATCATCTTCAAGGAAACTCAACTAATAAAGAAACATTGCAAGTCGAATTCATTTTAAAACCATATGACCCGTTGTTACACGATCAAATGTTGTCAATAGAAATGAAGTTAGGGGTTGGAAGGACCTATGTCGTCAAAAGCTTGAAAAAGTTTTTAGAAAGTGTAGATGAGCAAAAAGAACACTATTTCACACCTAACTTTAGCTATGACCCAGAAATTCATCAGTTTACTGAAGAAGACCAGCAAGCTGTGAATTTATTACTCGAAATGTACCGTAACGATGTATTTTATGATAATAGGTGGCAAACACCACCAAGTTCTAAAGCTATGACTATTCCGCCTGTAATCGCCCAACAATTACTACGAGCACTTGCGGACTGTCATTGTCAGCTAGAATATAATAACGAATATTACGGTAAGATCAATTGGGTTGAAAATGGTGCACCATTCCAATTTTCATTAAACCAAAATGAAGAGCAATACGAATTAACTTTAGATGACTTTCATGATGCTCAATACTTCAAAGATTATGGGATCATTCGTGAAAACGAAACCTTCTTCAAGCTTAATAACAAACAAATGAACATTATGAACGACTTGTATAAGCTTTTATACAGAAGTAAGCAAGCATCAGTTCCAATAAAAAAACAACAAGCCGATTCGTTCATCTCACATGTCATCCCTAACTTAGAAGAACTCGGTCATGTACAAATGTCTCAAGAAGTGCAGCAATCAATCATTAACCCTCCTCTTCAAGCGACGATGCATTTAGACCTTGATGAAGATCGGTTAACGGCTAACGTTCGCTACAATTATGATGATATCGTCATTGATCCAATGCAACCGGATCATATACAAAAGGAAAATCATGATCACATTTTAGTCCGTGATGTCGTTGAAGAAAATAAAATTATGAGTTTAATTGAATATGCATCTTTTAAGTTCAACGGCCAAGAGCTTTATTTAGATGATGAAGAAGAAGTTTTTACGTTTTTATATGATGTTCTTCCTCAACTAGATGAGTCCATAGCAATTTATTCAACTCAACCTGTTAGAAACCTATTACGTGAGGACATCGAGTATCCAACTGTGAATGTTGAATATGACTCTAACGAAAACTTTTTAGAAGTCGATTTTGACCTTGGTGACATTGACCAGAGTGAAATTAGTCAGATCATCCAATCTGTCGTTGAGAAGAAGCGTTTTTACCGCTTACCGAACGGATCTTACGTGCCACTTCAGGACGATTCTTTTGCCGAAATGTCACACATGTTAAAAGAGCTTCGATTAAACACACAAGACATTAACGAAGGAACAATACAGCTTCCGGCCTATCGTGGACTACAAATCGATGAGATCTCTCAAGGATTAAAACGAAAGTATAACGAAGCATTTGAAAAGCTCATTCAAGACATTAAAAACCCTGAAAACTTTGAAGCTACTATTCCATTATCACTAAATGCCGACATGCGTGAATATCAAAAAGTCGGATTCCAATGGCTGAAATCGCTGAGCCGTTATCAATTTGGTGGCATTTTAGCCGATGACATGGGATTAGGTAAGACGCTACAAGCAATCGCTTTTCTTCAGTCTGAGAAGGAAGAAAATGCTACTGTTCAACCAGCGATCATTGTTGCTCCTGCTTCTTTAGTTTATAACTGGCAAGCTGAATTTGAGAAGTTTGCCCCAACTATGAACATTAAAGTCGTTCACGGTTCAGTCGGAGAGCGTGAAACCGTATTAAAACATGTCGATCAATACGACGTGATTATTACGTCATATCCTTTAATTCGACAGGACATCGAGCACTATCAATCGATGCAGTTTTCAACGCTAATTTTAGATGAAGCACAAGCGATTAAAAACAGCTTAACGAAACAAGCTAAAGCTGTAAGAGCTATTCGAGCTAGAAAACGCTTCGCACTAAGTGGGACACCAATTGAGAATTCACTCGATGAGCTTTGGTCGATATTTGACGTTATTTTACCAGGCTTCTTCCCAGCGAAAAAAGAATTCCGTAACTTATCTGAAGAACAAATTTCAAGAATGAGCCGTCCGTTCATTTTAAGAAGAATTAAAGAAGATGTATTAACCGAATTACCCGATAAGATCGAAACAGTCCAACATTCAGAACTGACAACGAAACAGAAACAACTTTACCTCGGTTACTTAGAGAAAATTCAAGGTGCAGCAGCTAACGCTTTATCAACAGAAGGGTTTCAAAAGAACCGGATGAAAATACTTGCCGGGTTAACTCGACTGCGCCAGCTTTGCTGTCACCCTTTACTGTTCATTGAAGATTATGACGGAGAATCTGGTAAACTTAATCAATTACTCGAAATGGTCGAAACGGCACGTGAAAGTGGCAAGAGGATATTAATCTTCTCACAATTTTCGAGCATGCTTAAGATTATTCACAACAAGTTATTCGAATCAAATCAGGACGCTTTTTATTTAGACGGACAAACACCTTCCAAAGATCGCGTTGAAATGGTTGAACGATTCAATGAAGGCGAGAAAGACATTTTCCTCATTTCGTTAAAAGCTGGGGGAACTGGTCTCAACTTAACTGGTGCAGACACCGTCATCTTATATGACTTATGGTGGAACCCTGCAGTCGAAGAACAAGCAGCAGGACGAGCACACCGTATGGGACAACAAAACGTCGTCCAAGTATTCCGTCTCATTACGAGAGGAACAATTGAGGAGAAAATCCACTCCTTACAACAACGTAAACGTGAGTTAATCGAAAATATTATACAACCAGGCGAAACGACATTCCAAAGCCTTAGCGAACAGGATATTCGTGAACTATTAAATGTCTAACAAAAACTCCTCAGCATTAACCGCTGAGGAGTTTTATTTTAGTCTAATACTCTTAAATCAATACCGTGAGGGTCACCACTTAACTCGATTAAACCAACTTTTTCTTTACTTTCAACATCAATAATCGCAACACCTGGTGTATCTCCTGCCATATCATGCGTTCCTGTTGCTGGTTCAGGACCACGTAACGAAATATAAGCATACTTACCATCTGGACTGAAAACGAGTAGATCTGGGGCGTCTCCTACAAAGTCAACCATTTCAATAACTTCAAATGTTTCAGGATCGATAATTGAAGCATCATCAGTAACACGATTAAGCATCCATAAATACTCGCCATCTGGAGTAAATCTAACACCATGGGCATCAATCCCACCTGTTTCCCCTGTATAGATCAACTCATCTGTTTCCGTATCGAACACATAATACTCAGCTAACTCAGTTGAACCGGAGTTAGCAAACATATGCTTTCCATCTGGAGATAGGATTGTTCCACAACCATGTGCACCAATATCTGATTTTCCAAAGGCTTTCACAACCTCGAACTCTTCAACGTCCATAATAAACAACCCGCCACCACCTAATGTGACATAGGCTTTACTACTATCTTCTGTATACTCTAAACAAATTGGACGATGATTCGGGAACTCTTCTTCATCTTGTAGCAAATCTACTTCAGTTAGTTCAAGATGACGCCCAACAACATATTCTCCATTGTCATGATCAATTAAAATTTCCGACATCGATTCACCTGGTGTATTCGCTACAAGTACACGGCTTCCATCAGGTGTTGGTACTGCAGCGTGCGCCCCTTCATCCGTTTCAAGAGTCGCTACCACTTCACGAACTTCTCCTCTAATTACAGATACCGTACCAGACCCCATATTAGCTGAATACCCATAATCACCGTCTTCATCAAATACAAGCATGTGTGGTTTCTCGCCAACGTCACCAAAGTCGATCATATCGATAATCTCGTGAGTAACGCCATCAATAATATGAATTTCATTCGTCCCTTGATCAGCAATCCATACTTCATATTGCGGACGCTCTTCATTTTCTGTCGTTGCCTCTTCTTGTTCTTCTTCCTCCGACTTTGATTCCTCTACATCTTCAACTTCTTCTGTAACTTCTTCGTCGACTTCTTCAGGTTCTTGCTCATCACTTTGACATGCAGCAACAGTCATTAACATAATTAAAACTAAACCAAACCAAATCTTGTAACCTTTCAACGTTCAATCACCTTCCATCCCTTAATAACTTACCTGTTTACTTGGTATTATTCCCTTTACACATTGTATGTAAGACCGAAAATAAGTTTCCTACAAAATGAATATACTTTTTTCATTCATTGATTTTTTCCGCCGATAAAGTTGGCCGAGCGCTGATAAATTTTTCTGAACGCTGATAAGTCCGGCCTGAGCGCTGATAAACTCTGCTTGAACGCTGATAAATAATCGTGAGCGCTGATAAATTCTAGTGAACGCCAAAAAACATAGCTTCAGAAGCGTACTAAAAAAGAGCAATCACGATCGATTGCTCTTCTCTACTATTCTTTTTGTCGATTCATCAACTGATTCCGCTTTTGTAATGTCCGAGATCACTGCTACCCCATCTGCACCTGCCTCAATAACTTGTGACGCGTTATCGTGTTTAATCCCGCCAATTCCGACGACCGGTATGTCAGGCAATTGTTCTCTAATCTCCTTAATGACGACAGGTCCTCTTACTTCCTCGATATCGTCTTTCGTTGTCGTATTGAACATAGGCCCTACACCGATATAGTCTACGCCTATTCGATGAGCCTCTAATGCTTCTTCAACATTGTGAGTTGAAACCCCAAATAATTGATGACTCTTAAGGGAATCTTTGATTTTTTTCATATCCCCGTCTTCTTGGCCGATATGTAATCCGTCTGCGTCTAACTCTATTGCGAGTCCAAGGTCATCATTAACAATAAATGGAACGCCATGTCGATAACAAACTTCTTTAAGTTGAAGACCTAATTCGATCTTTTCTTCCCCTGTCTTAGAACCTTCTCCTTTTTCTCGAAATTGAAAGAACGTCACACCGCCTTGAATTGCCTTTTCTAAAGTCTCAACAGGATCATACTTACAATTTTGACTACCCATAACAAGGTATAATGATAATTGTTGCTTTAAATTGTTTTGTTTAATCATACTTTCGCTCTCCTACTTTGAAATGCCCAATGATTCGTTGGTCCATGACCAGATCCAATGTGTAAGTCATCTTCAATCGCAACTTGAATAAATTCCCTTGCAACGCGAATGGCATCTAAACTATCAGCACCTTTTGCAAGTTCAGCGGCAATGGCAGCTGCAAATGTACACCCTGTACCGTGAGTGTTTTCTGTATACTGTCGGTCATTTATTAATTGTGTAAAAGTCTCACCATCATATATAAGGTCGATCACTTCCTTTTCCTCACCATGACCACCTTTAATGATAATATTTTGTGCACCTAAGTGGTATAAACGTTTAGCCGCTTCTTTTCGGTCGTCCATAGAATTTAATGTTAGACCTGTAATTGCTTCAGCTTCAGGGATGTTTGGTGTTACAACAGTTGCGACTGGTATTAAATGCTTTTTCATCGCATCGATTGCTTCATCTTGTAACAATTTTGCGCCACCCTTTGCAATCATAACAGGATCAATCACAACATTATTCATTTCATATTGTTGAATTTTTTTCGCTACAGCTTCAATAATCTCTGCACTAAATAACATCCCCGTTTTTAAAGCATCAGGCTTTAAATCTGCTCCAATTGAATCTAGTTGTTCTTCCACTTGGCTTACCGTTAGAGGATAAACGCCTTGTACGCCAAACGTGTTTTGTGCTGTAACAGCTGTTAGGACTGACATACCATATGCTTTTAATTCTTGAAACGTTTTTAAATCTGCTTGAATTCCTGCTCCGCCACCAGAGTCAGAACCAGCGATTGTTAATGCTTTTGCTACCGTCACACCTATTCCTCCCTACTAACCTAATAATTGATGATAAATCTTTTTCGCTTCTACAATATCTTTCATTCCGTGAATGAGTACGCGTCCATCTTTGAAAAAGACAACACGTCTATCTTCAGATTGATACGAGACTAAAAATGGGTTTTGCTCAATAGCTCCACCTTGATTTTCTAACTGTGTTACTAAAGCGTTTAAATCACGATTGACCTTTTTAGGTGGTCGAATTTGTACCGTGTTACGCCCGCACAAGACTGCTGTTTTCGTCTGGTTTTCATATGATAAATATGGATAAGTTTGAGAAGTACCACAAGATGGGCAACCTTCCTTTTTCAAACGGCTAACATCAATGGCTGACTGTTCATTTTTCCATAAATCAAATGAAACGAGTTTACGACGAACTGCTTCAAAATCTTCGACTAAAATTTTCATAGCTTCAGCTGATTGATAAGCGACGACCATTTGAACTGCTGGTGCAATGACGCCAACGGTATCACATGTCGCACCACCGAGCGGGATCGTTTCAAGTAAACAATTCAAACAAGGTGTTTCACCAGGTAAAATCGTAAAACTTAGCCCATAACTACTAACACACCCACCGTAAATCCATGGAATGCGGTGTTTTTGGGCGACATCATTAATTAAAAAACGAATGTCAAAGTTATCAGTCGCATCAATGATTAAATCAACATTAGAAACAAGTTGATCGATTTCTTCTACAGTGACGTCCATGATTTTCCCGTCCACTTCAACGTCAGGATTAATTTCTCGTAACCTTTTTTGAGCGGCAACCGACTTAGGTATTCTGTCATTAGCATCATGTTCGGTATATAACTGTTGTCTTTGTAAATTACTTACCTCTACGTAATCACGATCCACAATCGTTATTCGACCGACACCTGCGCGGGTTAAAATTTCAGCATTACCTGTTCCTAAAGCTCCTGCACCGACAATTAGGACGTGCTTTTTCTGCAAGTTTTGTTGCCCTTCTTCCCCGATCCCGTCAAATAATATTTGTCTTGAGTAACGTTCCTGCATCTGATGGCCTCCTTTAATCAACCACCGCCAACGAAGTGAACGAGCTCCACTCGATCACCATCTTGTACTGTTATTTCTTCGTGTTGACTTGAATCAACAATGTTAGCGTTTAGTTCAACGATGATTTTTTTATTAGCTAGTTCAAAATGATTAAGCAAGTCAGAAACAGTCTGGATATCATTCGATAATTCACGCTGCTCCCCATTAACATGAATAACCATGACGAACACCTCCTAGATAATGCTTTGCTTCTTCTATTGGTTTCTCTGAGTCTATTAAACCTGACATGACAGCAACACCACTAGCACCATGAGCCATCACACTTTCCACTCGTTCAGGTGTTATTCCACCAATGGCAATGACAGGGGTACTAATAGACTCAGTCAACCTTTCTAATTGTTTTAAACCACGCGGGGCTAGGCCTGGTTTAGAATTCGTCTTAAAAATATGTCCAAAAATGACGTAGTCTACCCCATCACGAACCGCCTGTTGAGCTTCCTCAATGGAATGGACTGATCGACCAATTAATAGATTAGGGTGTTTTGTTCGGACAGAAGAGACATCTTCACTATGATCCGTTAATTGAACACCTTTAACGCCCGCTTGAACGGCCAACGCGACACGTTCATTCATGACAAGTTGATCTTTCGAAATGCCTTTTTTAACTAACTCATCAATCCACTTAACGAGTTCATCATCTGTTCGATGTTTTTCTCTAATATGAATATAGTTGACGTAAGGTGATACCACTTGTGCAACACTTACAAATTGCTCTAAAGACTGTTTACCATTTGAAATTAAATGGATCCCTTCAGTCATTTAAATCAACTGCCAATCTTTCATAACCGGTTGATAGCCATGGCTTAACAACATTTGTTTAACTTCATCAACTGAGCGTTCATCAGAGATTTCAAACTGACTTTGTGTGTTATCAGGTTCACTGTAACCACCGACGACAGTTGATGATGCTGCTGACATTTTCGTCGGACCAAGCGGTAAAATTTGCTCACGAAACTCTGGGCGCTCTCTTGTCGAAACCGTAATGCCTGAATGTGGCTGAAAAATACGGTAAGCTAGCATCGCTTGAACTAAATTTTGATCGGTTACTTCTACTCTAGGTTGGAAGCTACCGGCATTCGGCTGAATTCTCGGAAAGGCTACTCCAACTTCAACGTCTAAATACTTCTGCTGTAAATATTGCGCATGTAACCCAGTAATATAGCTTTCACGACGCCAATCATTTAACCCTAATAGTGCTGCGATTGAAACAGCTCGCATACCTGCTTCACAACCACGCTCCGGTGTGTCCAAGCGATACTTAAAGAAACGTTTCGGCCCTTTGGTGTGTAACTCACGGTATATTTCCTCATCATAAACTTCTTGATAAACCGTTAAATTATCTACTCCACTCTCAACAATCTCTTCGTACTGTTCTGTATCCATCGGCTGAATTTCTAACCCGACTGATGAAAAGTATTTCTTCAGCACTTTCATGCACTGTTTAAGATATTTCACAGACGAATGCATCATCGACTCACCAGAAAGTATGATAATATGTTCAACACCCATATCTGCTATGACTTTCGCTTCTTCTTCAAGCTCCGTCATCGTTAAAATTCGACGTGGGAAATCATTGTCGACACTGAAGCTACAATACTTACACGTATTAACACAGTAATCTGAAACATAAAGTGGCAAGAAAATTTGCATCGTGTTGCCAAAGTGTTGAACCGTTAGTTGATGTGCTTTTTGAGCCATTTCTTCTAAATAAGGTTCAGCTTTCGGTGACAACAAAGCAAAGTAATCCTCTTCATTAATTCGGCCTTTTTGTAGCGCTCTTTCAACATCTTGGTGGGTGACATTTTCCATCATGTCTTCTAAAGGAAGTTGATTGACCTTCTCTAATACGTTATAAAAACTCACGTTAAATCATCCTTTTTTATGAGTGTAGAAATCCTGTAAGCGGAGAAGAAGCATTCGCTTTCGTTGATGATGCTCCTAATCCAGAAATATATGCCGAGCGACCTGCTTGAATAGCTAAGTCAAACGCTCTCGCCATCTCGACTGGATCTTTTGCTGTTGCAATCGCTGTATTAACTAAGACAGCATCAGCCCCCATTTCCATTGCTTCTGCTGCTTCAGAAGGACGACCAATTCCAGCATCGACAACAATAGGTACATTAATTTCATCAACCATAATTTGAATCATTTCTTTCATTCGAATGCCACGATTTGATCCAATTGGTGAACCTAATGGCATAACTGTAGCAGCCCCAGCTTCTTCTAGTCGTTTAGCTGCCATTAAGTCAGGACTCATGTACGGAAGCACAACAAAACCTTCTTCAACTAATGCTTTTGTTGCTTTAATCGTCTCTTCATTATCAGGAAGCAAATATTTACTGTCTGAGATGACTTCGATTTTAATCCAATCACCCATTCCAGCCGCTTTTGCTAAATGAGCAATTCGAATCGCTTCTTCAGCTGAGCGAGCACCTGAAGTGTTTGGCATTAACGTCATATAGTCAGGAATATCGTTTAAGATATATTGATCTGACCCGCTTAAATCAACTCGACGTACCGCTACTGTAACGACCTCTGAACGCGATTGTTGTAATGCCTCTTTCATTTTGCTATGATCAGCAAACTTCCCTGTCCCAACAAACAACCGACTATTTAATTCTTTACCTGCAATGACTAATGAATCTTGCATCATACATTCCTCCATTCGTTAATACATCTTATTAAGCTAGGGCTACTAGAATCCTAAGATTTTAGTTTTTCAGCTTCTGCTGGCCATTTTTCTAAGTTGTATGCCATTTCCCAAAAGGCTAATTCGTAGTGGCAACTAATCGTGAAGTGTTCTTTCATACGTTCTCGATCCGCTTCTGTCACTTGTTCAGCAATGTCATCAAGACGATTAATTTGTTCTTCGACTAACTCTTTAAACCATTCGCCACCGTAAGCATTAATCCACTCTTGATAAATCGGCTCATCCGGTTGATAGTTTTTAAGTTTTTCACCAATCTCTTGATAAATCCAATAACAAGGTAAAATGGCCGCGATCACATCACCTAAATGACCTTGATAAGATGTGCGATATAAATGAGATGTGTAAGCATATGCCGTTGGTGCTGGCTTGAAGTTCGCTTGTTCTTCTTCAGTAATATTTAGTCTTTCTGAAAAATTACGATGAAGTTCTGACTCCGCTTCATAAGTCCCTTGAGCGTGTGCTGCCATACGACTCGTTGTGTAAAAGTCATCTGCTTTTGTTCCGCCAAGTGATTGAATTCTAGCAAAGTGCGATAAGTAATAAGCATCTTGCATGACATAATAACGGAAACATTCAATCGGTAACGTCCCCTCACCAATCCCTTTAATAAAAGGATGATTAAAGTTAGCCTCCCAAATGTAATCCGTCTCTTTCCTTAGTACTTCTGAAAATTTCATACCAATCCCTCCAAGATCGTTTTATATTTAAATTTGGAAAACGTCGAATGTGTCATTTTCCAAATAAAAAACCACTTTCTTATACCAGACATAAGAAAGTGGTTGACTTGGAGAAATATGGATAAGATTTATAATCCAAAAAATCCGAGCAACTACACTTCCCTACGCTGGTACCAACCAGATCAGGTTCAAAGGGTCGGAATTACTCCTCTCAGCCACTATAAATGGCACCCCTAGCTTTGTTACTTTATAAATATTTTCTTGTTAAATTCATATTAACAAATTTCTGACATTATGTTAACCATTTTTTAACACTATGCTACTATTAATCTATAACTATCGTTAAAGGAGCTTTTAAAGTGAGCCAAACTAGTAACCATGAGGCGGACCAGTCAGTCGTCGTCCTTCTCCGTCATGACAATGATTTTATTTTGATTAATCAATTCCGACAGCCAATCAACTCATATATCATTCAGTTACCAGGCGGCGGAGTTGAACAAGGGGAACAATTAGAAGATGCAGCTAGAAGAGAGTTGCTCGAAGAAACTGGGTACGAATGCGGGGAACTTGATTACCTAGGTAAGATACACGCTGCTCCATGGATCGAAAATGAAATGACACATATCTATTATTCTGAAGAAATTTTAGGTCGAGTTGCTCAACAACTTGAATCACACGAGACGATTGAAGTCATAACCATGCCTGTTGAGCAATGTATACGACAAATTAAAGGTTCAAAAATAACCGATCCAGAGGTGTGTTATGCTGTCCTGCAATTGAAACTTCAAGAACGTATATAAGGAAGAACATTGTGACCATTATAACCTGGCTTATGGTTTTTGCCATTGTGTTAAGCATCATCATAATTTTAGAAGGGACAAATATTTTATTAAGAAAAGCATTTAACGTAGATAAAGTAAAGACTGGTTTTCTTAAACCATATAAAATAAATGACCAGCATATAAAGATTAATTTAATTGTTAGATTTGGTGGTGGTTTCTTAGCTTTAATCACCTTTTTTTATGTTAGTAGCCAACAACCTAATCCACCGTTTTACATTTTGATCGCTGTTATTGTATTTTGGTCAGTTTTGGAGTATTTAGTTAACGCATTTTTTGAGTGGAAATATTCTTCGACACCACGACGCGCATTTGTTAGTCTGGGTAATAGTTTTGTCCTTACAATGGGAGTCGTAATCGTTATATACTTTGATTTACTTGGACTACTTGAACTATATTTAAATACATAAAGGTTAGGAGGAAAACTCCTAACCTTTTTTAAGATACTAGACTCATGTCCCACAAAATGTCCTGTAATCATCATCAGACTCTGGCGGCAATTTGGTATATTCTTCTTGATCTGGCGTATAAGCGTAAGGCTTAGAAAGAACACGTAGAAGACTTTCCATCACCGTTAAATCACCATCATTTTCTGCAGCTTCTAGTGCTTCTTCAACACGGTGGTTTCGCGGAATGACTGATGGGTTAGATTGCTTCATCAATTCCTTCGACTGTTCTTCTGATTCATCTTGTCGACTTAAGCGTTCTTGCCACTTTTGATACCAATTATTAAACCCTTCTGATCCGAAAAGATCGATTCCTTCAAACTTTCCAAGCGTTAATGAACGAAACGTGTTCGTGAAATCCGCCTCATGATCTTTCATTAACGTTAACAACTCATCGATTAATGTTTCATCATCTTCTTCAGTGTTAAATAGACCTAACTTTGAACGCATGCCTTCCATCCAGTGCTCTTTATAAAGTTCGATAAACTGGTAAACAGTCTTCTCTGCAACTTCAACCATCGATTCAGGATCATCACTCATAATAGGAAGTAAACTCTCTGCTAACCTCGCCAAGTTCCACATCGCAATCCGTGGCTGGTTACCATATTTATACCGACCTTGCTCATCAATTGAACTAAATACTGTCTCAAGGTCATAAGCATTCATAAAAGCACATGGACCATAATCAATCGTTTCACCACTAATCGTCATATTATCGGTATTCATGACACCGTGGATAAAGCCGACTAGTTGCCAATCGCTTATAACTTTTGCTTGCCTTTTCACAACTTCTTCTAATAAGAACAAATAGCGATTCTCAGCATTTTCATAGCCTGTAAAATGCCGTTCTAACGCATAATCAGCTAATTCTTTTAGATCCTCTTCTTTCCCCCACTGACGCGCATATTGGAATGTCCCAACCCGAAGATGACTTTCTGATACGCGCGTTAAAATAGCCCCAGGATATACGGTTTCACGATGAACTGGTTCACCTGTTACCACGACTGCAAGACTACGGTTAGATGCAATTCCTAGTGCATGTAACGCTTCACTCATAATATACTCTCTTAACATCGGCCCTAAAGCTGCTCGACCGTCACCTCTTCTCGAATAAGGCGTTGGCCCAGAACCTTTTAACTGAATATCATATCGCTTACCGTCAGGAGCTACTTGTTCACCTAACAAATGGGCACGACCATCACCTAACATTGTAAAATGACCAAACTGGTGACCCGCATATGCTTGTGCAATCGGCTTGGACCCATCAGGAATTTTATTCCCAGAAAAGGTTGCAACACCTTCTTCTGACTGCAGAGCTCGAGGATCAAGGCCTAATGACTTTGCTAAACCACCATTTAGAAACACTAATTGAGGAGATTCTACTGGGGTTGGTTCAGCTTCACTGTAAAATATATTTGGTAGCTCAGTGTAGCTATTCTCTAAGTTCCATCCAATGTTTGTCATCGTATCCCTACTTTTTCTTTTAATTACTTCCATATAAACACAATGTTACTTTTATTGTCTACTCGAGTAAATTGATTATGTATGAAGGTCGTTATAAAGAACACCTTGACTAATTAATGTCGAGTTTTGACCCTTTATCTTTACAAAGTGTTAACAATTATAAAAAATAATAAAAAAATTGGGCAAAACACTAGAAATTTTATATACATTGTGTATACTAGGATTTGTGGAAAAAAATTCATAATAAAGATTTAAGCATTACATATATGTATATGTTTTGTGTAGTAAAGAGCTAGGGGGAGAAACCATTGGCTAACTTAGATGATTCAACGTTAATTACGGCTTATCATGAAGCGGTTGAGATTAACTTATCTAAAGATTTTATTAACCTACTAGAAAAAGAAATTGCATTCAGGGGCTTTAACCTCGAAGATATAAATCCGAATCAGCACTAACCGCAAGAAACTTGGCAACGAGCCAAGTTTCTTTTTTTAATAATTGGAGGTTGGGTTACACTAGGCTCCCTCTTCAAAGTGTAGGATGGATTGCAGAGTAAGGCGAGATTGGAAATGACCTTCACTTTTGTTCGTAGATTCAAAACTCAACCCTTAATCGCCAACTGAACTTATGGATTATGCGCACCACGAACTAAGGCTATTAAATACCATTCTTCATCTATTTTCTCAAAAACGAAACGGAGCGCTTGCTGTTTCCCATCATGCTCCATTAAATCCTTTGGCTCATGATAATACTCAACATAATAAGCTTCTGGGTATTCTTCATTTATAGTATTAATTTGAGTATCGTTGGTATAGGCTGAATCATTAAATGTTATCTGACCATACGTCACCTCATATTTAGAGCTATTTAAATCGGCTCTTGTTTTAATAACATTCTCAATAAAACCGTTCGGCGTATCTTTATACTCGGTATCATTCTGCGCCCAGTACCAACTATATTGTTCTTCAGTATTACCAAAATCTTTTACAATCTCTTTGTCAAAATGCAGGTCATCATCAAACCCGACATTAGAATAGGGTGAATAAACTAATCCTTTTTCTTGATGTAAGTATTCAGAAACTTTCTCCCAATTCAAATTCAATAGATTATTAAATACATCTTCTGATTTGTTTAATAATTCTGCTTCTATTTCTTCAATTGTCTGTTCTTCTTCATGCGCATCATTTGTACAACCAACAAGTAAAGCTACAACTAAAAGTAGCATCAAATATTTCTTCACCATCTAACTCACCTCTTTATTTTTTCCTACTATTCCATTATATAACACCACAAATTAACGTGAAAGAGGATTGTAGATGATGAAAATTACTCAAAAGGTGTAAAGCGCGGATTTTGAGTACTAAATCATATTGAGTTATAAACTGGCTACTTTATTGAAACAAATGATCACTCATTAATGTTTCATCACTCCAACTAGCGGGTAAATAATAAATATAATTATTCAAAAGCTGTATTCCCCTTTTTCCCTTTAAAGAAAGCGAGAGGTTTAAATGCCTCTCGCTTTCTCTGTCTTAACCGTTGGTATGAGAGTAGCCCTAACTTTCTAGGTTTCTACACATCTACAATAACTCCATCTCAAAATCTTCATTATAGAAAAACTCGCTTAACTGTTCAGACTCAAACACTTCGAACATGCTTTCAAAATCACTAGCTAGCTCATAATCCTTTAGCTCGTCCTTTTTGATCCAAAATACTTCCCCTTCATGAGAAGAAGTTAATTCACCTGCATATTGATCCGTTTTATAAAAGAAGACAATATAACGATCAGCATTTTTAGGCTTAAACTGTTTTACACCACAAAGAACAGGAGATTTAACCGTCAAACCAGTCTCTTCATAAACTTCGCGAATGACCGAATCGGCAAATGATTCTCCTCTTTCGATGTGTCCACCTGGAAATGTCAGTCCTGGCCAATTTTTATTAATGCGGTTTTGAACTAATATGTAATCACCATCATACACCATACACATGTTTGTTAGCACAACACTTTCACTCTTCCCCATCAATACTTCACCACTTCTCTACTAATTTTATAATTAAAATTCAATTTCATCTTATCATAGTTTGTCTACTTAACACCTAACTCAAAAGTATGGAGTAAACAAATTAAAATTGATGTCTCAATTTCTCCACCTACCACTTTTATATAGTTGCTTCTCGGTGGAAGGAGTTGGTCATAACTCATTTCTACGATGACACTCTCATTTTCATAAACTAGCGTTCTATTATTAAAAGCTTCTTTTGAAATTAAGTAATTATTCCCGTTTAAAGAAAACTCTAGTTGTTTATTCGTTACATTCAAATTGTTCACAACTGTAGCGATCAACTCTTGTTCCTCAAGATTAAAGTTTACATGGAATTTCTTTTTAAAAGACCATGGCTCTGTCGCAGTTAAAAGTTTTTGACCGTTAGAATCTTTCAGTTTCACACTAACAGCACCACGTGGGTTACGAGCTGACAATAAAGCATCAATCCAATTTTTATTATATCGTTGTAAAATATAGAGAACGTTATGCCCCTGATCATACACTGGAATTTCTTTTCTTGACCCTAAATTAAACGGAATTTCATAATAATAGTGTGGATTCAAAATACTGCACTCCAATTACAACCAAATTTTAGCCGTTAATACTAGCGTTACAAGTACAATTGCTGGAAACGTCATCCACTTTTTAAACCGTTTTCTCACAAAAATCGTCTTGGAATGCGAATACGGCACAACAGTGAAAAAGTCGCTTGCAACTAATTGGCTATAAACGCTATTAAACCAAGAATTGATGAAAGCTCTAAAACTAATATATATAATAGCGACAAACCAATAAGATGGGACCATTATAATGACAAGCAATGTAACTAGTATGATTTGTAAATAAGCTCCTATATACTTATGATGTCTTATAACAGATTTAATTAGCATTTCTAAAAGTACATTTTCTTCTGTCCTCTTCTTAAATAGTCTCCTAGACCTTAACCTGACCCACTTCATCGGTTTAGTTCTCATACCCACTTCCACATCATTCGACATATGAAAGATTAAGTTGATCAATCTATTTTTTAAGTCATTTTCACTTTCTATATCCTTAAGCAAGTGGCGTCTATAATCCATTTTCATAAACAAGTAACCTGTTATGAAGATAAGGACTACACCAACTACTGCATAAACTGACGATGAAGTATAAGTTAAAGTTACTCCAGCTAAAACTAAAACAATGAAAGACAAAAGAATACTAACTACAAAATGATTAAACCTTTTTCTTATAAACAATACAGTTGTTTTATACCCGATTAGGAATAGTATTAGTAAAATAAAGTCCATTACATTAAGTTCATAAATGACGAGAAGGATTGGTAAAAACAAAAGTATCACCATGGAAATATGTATAATAGACTTTACGACTGATAACCCAAAACTATATAGGCGCATACGCTTCATGAGATCAGGTCGCTGTAACAAAAACAATAAATCCGCTTCATACAGATACGTTCTAATACTACCGCTAGAGCAAAACAGCAACAGCAAAAGACTTACACCGTAAAAAGGAATAGCCTCATTCCAATATTGATTCGGGTTTATCCAAATATCTAACATAAAAATCGCTACTAAAGGTAAAACGAGATAAACAATTATCGTCCAGTCAATGACAGTCCGAACAACCTTCAACTGTCTTTGAAAGTCTTGCAGCAACCTTTTTCTAACCAACTGATTAGCCACCATCAGTGTCACGCTCAGTTAATAGATTAAAACAATCAAATAAAGAACCACCGACAAGTTGACTTTCTTTCTGAACAGCTCGTAATTCACCTTGGACTAGTATTTTACCGTTAGATAACAAAACAAACTCATCACAGATTTTTTCAGCTGTGTCTAAAGCATGAGTACACAATAAAACACCTGCGCCTCTTTCCTTTTCATGTTTAATTAGTTGTAAAAATATATTAATAGCTTGTGGATCTAAACCCATAAATGGCTCATCAATAATATACAAACTAGGCTTTCTTAAAAAGGCTAACACGATCATTGCCTTTTGTTGCATTCCTTTTGAGAAAGAATCAGGCAAATCATGCACAACGCTCGACAACTTTAACTTCTCTAATAACCCTTCAGCATCAGAAAAGAAGACTTCTTCATCAACTGATAAAGTTGAATATAGAAACTCAATATGTTCCCATAATGTTAACCCTTCATAAAAAATAGGTCTCTCCGGTATGTATGAGTATTCCTTATAATCGATTTCACCTTCAAAAACTGGCATAACCCCAATAATCGACTTAATAATTGAACTTTTCCCAGCTCCATTTGGACCAATTAAACCTACTAAACGGCCATCAGGTATGGTAAATTGGATGTCATTTAACACGACTTGGCTGTTAATATACTTGGCCTCTTTTATATCTACTGTTAATAGCATATAACCACCACTTTCACCGTACTCCTCACTATATTTTAACACAATTTTCCATAAATTTTACTACTAAATTTTTTAAGTGGAAAGTTATGGTATGATGGACTTAGGTTCTAGACGGAGGGGATTAACTATGAAAAGTTATTTAAAAGAGCCTTTCTTGAAGTACTGTGTGGTTGTGACATTAATTACTTTAATCATGGTATTTGGATACTTTTCTGCGCATTTTATGTTAAGCCTAATCTACTAAAAAAACTGGTATGTATATTAACTCATACCAGTTTTTTAGTATTTTAACCTAATCGATCAGCATCTCTTTCACCTTAATGCTGACCGATTTTTTCGGTGTTCTTTCCGAGCAAGTGCGGTGTCATACAACCTTTGTTCTTCTTCTGTTTCAGGAATAACTCCTGGCACTTTAGTAGGCTTACCATTTTGATCAACAGCAACCATCGTTAGAAATGACTCAGTCGTTAGCTCTTTATGCCTCCGTAACAAATCATCAGCATAAACTTTCACATACACTTCCATCGATGTACGTCCAGTCCTGGTAACAAAAGCTTCTAACGTTAATGCATCGCCTACTTTGGCAGATGATAAAAAATCTACCGAATCAATCGACGCCGTCACAACAGCGGCATTTGAATGTTTCATAGCCGTCAATGCTGCTATTTCATCGATAAATGCTAATACTTTCCCACCGAAAATTGTGTCTAAATGATTCGTATCTGGTGGTAATACGAGCTTTGTTTGTTTCATCTTCGAATAACTTACAGGCATCGGTTCCAATAGTTAACCTCCTAAATTAATATACTTTGATTGAGGACTAACCTTAATCATGGAACCACACCATAATGGTTGTCTTTCATGACGTAACACCCTCCTATTTCCCGTAGGAATTCATGTTCTTCCTTATGGCAGGTCTCCTGGCTCAGATTCATCAACATATAGCCCTTCCCATTCATTGAACAGTGGATCATCTATATGTCTCCTCATCACAGTGGCGGGACCGCGTTGGACTTACACCAACCTTCCCTTTTCAGCTTTTTCAAGCACCATAAGGCACATTAATTTTTATTGAATTTAGGTATTTCCTATCAACACTATCTCCTAATTGTTACTTATTGTCAATTACAAAATATCAATAATCTCGAAATACGAGACACAAAGGTGCACAAAAATTGTGTGGAACTGGATGAACACAAAAGACCTTGGCATAGCCAAGGTCTTTCTAACTTATCAATTAAAACATTGAACGCTAGATTAGTGTATTGCAAAGCTAGTATTGATACAAAGTTCCCCTGTGATCGTGGTACCATCAAACCCACCACGGTCTACACGTATCTTATCAAACCCACCTAGTGTAAAAGCTAAACAACTACCTAAGAAAACATTTTGAGATTGAACAACAGTACCACCGCGTAAAAATTCAACTCTAATTCGATTTGGTACTGTGTCTGCAGAACTGCCTCCTGGATTACTAGCATGACAGTACTTTATTTTTCCAGATACTATAGGACAAATACCGGAAGTAGTGTAAATAGTTTGAGATGAGATAGATTGTCCGCCAACAATTTCCCACTCACATGTAACACATTCAGTCTTGTGCTTTTTCTCACAACAAGGCTTTCCATGATCTTTTTTACAACTAATCACATTTTTCACTCCTATTAATTAAAATTTAGATAGAAAAAATCTATCTAATCTATTAAATGCATTTAAACCTTAATGTGATTGAGCTCAAACATATTTTTTAAAGAAATATACATTTAATAGATTTTCAAACTCACGCACAGACTAATTGGCATAAGCTCACATATATTATGAAAAGAAAACAATAGAAAAGGAGCGTTTTAAATGGAATGTCTATCAAAAAAGAATAAGAATTGTGTATGCAAAATTCTTAGGAAAATCGATAAGGTTCAAAATATAGAAGGAGATTGTCTTTTTGGATGTAATAGAAGCGCACAACTATTATCAAATAATACTCATGATCAAACAAAGGATACTATACCTTTCATTCTTATATGCAAAGGGAACTGTGAACCTTTTGAAACCCTAGGTGATGGTTTTTGTACCGTTTTTTTCAGAGTAATTAAAATAGATGAACATTGTTGTGCTACGTTAGAATTACTAGAACCCGAGAAATGTTTTAAATGTTGTGATAAATTCCCCAAATTAAGAAGGTCAGGTCAGTGTTTAACTATTGACCTAGATTGTTTCTGTGGGGTTCAATGTTTAGAGCCTATTGATGGAAGTACTCCTGAGTGGAAATGTGATGCAAAACCGTGTGATAAGTGTTAGGCAAAACAAAACTCGCACTTTCTAGACACGAAAAGTACGAGTTTTACGCTCTACTAATGTTTTTTATAAATTCAGTATTGTTAACAATCCCACCATCATTTATGGATACAATTGATCCACCATTTCCAATCCTAAAGGGACTGCAGGGCTAACCCTACTGAGCTAAGTCCCTTTCACCGTTTATTTGTGGCCACAACAACACAAAAAAACTAACGGTCGTTAGGTTTAATTAACTAAAAAAAGTATTAATCCCTAACTCGGTTAATACGCCTAAAATAACACCATATAACCCAATACTAATAGCCGATGACACGATGAGCTTGCCCTTTTCCATTCCGACAAACTTACCGATTACGGCAACAGCCCATGCTCCAACGACCGGTGTCGCAATTAGTATAAACGTAAAGCCATTCTTACTAATACGGTGACTGAACTTAGATTGTGAAAGCTTAATAAAGTATTTATTTATCTTTTTAATCTTTGATAATTGATCATAAAATAACACAATTATAGGGATGGCTAAAAAGTTGCCAAAACTTGACCAAAGAATCGCTGATACCACATCTAACCCCATCGCCATTGCTGCTGGAATTGCAAGATATATCTCCAAAAAAGGAAAGAACCCCATAAACCACGCCGCCAAACTTAACCAAATGTATTCTAGCATCTTTATCTTTCCTCCTTATCATGTTAAGATTAAAATAACCTAACGAACGATAGGTTGTCTGTATAATAATTTTAGCACACCTATTAATATAAGAAAAGGGTGACAAACATGAGTAAAAAAGAACAAATAATTAAAGAGAGCATTCGATTGTTTTCTGAATATGGCTATGAAGCAACTTCCATGACAAAGATTGCCGAGAAAGTCGATATTAAAAAGCCGTCATTGTATGCGCATTTTAAAAACAAAGAAGCCATTTTCTATAATGCGGTTGAACAAGTCACTGAAGAATACGTGGACTTTATTCTAACGACAATTCAAAAATCGAGACATCTATCCTCAAAGGAGACACTTTATAATGTATTACATCAATCTTATACAAATGAATATTTACTCGACTTTTTAGGGGAATTCTTTTATCGATTTGTATTATTCACACCTTATGAAGTTGCAGATCAAATTAAACCACTGATCAAAAAAAGTGAAGAACAACTCGAATCAGCATTAATTAAAATCATTGAAGAGGGACAAGCAAACCGAGAAATCGATCCAGCACTTTCTAGTCACGTTGTTCTAAGACATTACCTTTTTATTTTCAATAACTTAGATGTTGATGTTCGTTACTATTCACTTAGAGGTATTGAATTAGAACAATATTTAAATGATATTTGGAGTGTTTTCTGGCGCGGGGTTAAAAATTAAACTCGACTGTCAAAATCACAGTCGAGTTTAGAATTATTTTGTGATGATAAATACACCACCACAATGTGATATTTGCTTGTATTCGACATTATATTCATCTGCAATAGATGGTACTAGTTTCTCATACACAAAATAAAATTCATCTTCATCCCAATAATCCTTATTGTCTTCATAACACACCTCAAGTGCTGCATGTGTCATAAATGAAATATCTCCAATTAACACTTTACCGTTTTCTTTCAAAATGGATCCTAACTGCTTAATAAACAATACTTTATCTTCATCCGATAAATGGTGTAACGTATAGGTGCTTACAATAAAGTCATATTTGTTCTCCATAACTTCAGGCGGTAGTCCATTCGATATATCCCAATCTATTAAATTAGCATCTGGCATTTTTTCCTCAGCAATTTCAATCATTTTCGATGAAAAATCGATGCCGTCTACATGATAGCCATGATCGTAAAGCTTGCCCGCTAAAACACCCGTACCTAAACCAATATCTAGCACTTTAGCTTCTCTTTGACTCATCACTTCATTATAAATCGTGTTTAATATTTCCTTATAACCGGCAAATGGATAAGCATTATTTTCTTCACTAATTTGAACTGTTTTGTCATAATCATTTGCCCATAAATCAAAACCTTGTTTGTTTAACATCTAAGTTCTCCTTCATTTTCAATTTTGTCATGAACCAAACAAAATATCTTGAATGTATAACACTACAAGCCAAGACACTAATCCCAAACCAATAGAAATACTTAAAGACATTGAGTACTTTAAAGATAAAGCAACTAACAATAAAAGTACTGCTGTTGCAGGAAACCCCCATAATACTCCAAGCGCAAAGTTACTTAAATTTGTGATTTTCTCTCCTTGAACACTTAACCAAAACAAGCTTAATAAGCTCACTAATGGTAACGCTGCTATAATCCCACCATACTTAGGAAAGTACCTTGCTACTTCAGTTACAGCGCCAATGATTATGGCTGATACCATGACTTTTGTTAAGAAAAACACTTTACTACTTCCTCTCTGAGTAAAGAAAACGCTTGTTCAACCTGTGTTTTTTCCTCAACAGAAAGGTTTTCTAAAACTTTGTTTAACTTTAACTCATCTAAGTGTGTATGTTTATGAAGTTCTAACTCTCCATTATCAGTTAACGAAATAACAACTCTTCGTTCATCGTATGAACTCCGTTTTTTAATCACTAATCCTTTACTAGCTAATCTTTTTATATGTTCAGAAGCAGTATTATGAGTGACACCTAGTAACTCTGCCAAATCACTAACCGAGCAGTTACCTCTCTTATTAATATGTTGTAATAGCCTAATCGCTTGGTGTGATAAGTTTTCTAAATGTGTATAGTGCAGCAAATAATAAATGTCGGTCCAATTCTTATTTATTTCTTTTGCAATACTTTCATTTTCCATAGTTTACCTCCTAACAATTATATCTTATATTACGATATAATCGTCAGTCAAGATGTTTATTCAAAAATAGAATGCAACAATTACCTTGTTGCATTCTAGAACTTATAATTAACGTAATTTCACTAATAAATTCAACGCTTGTTTTGTAGAAATTAGTAACTCCTCGTTATTTTTCTGTACTCTCAACTCATAAATCTTTTTTGACTTATCATTTGTCACTTCAACGTCCCTCTATCTCTCAAGTTCTTCAAATTCTTCGTAATCCAACACTTCTATCACATTTGTCCAATGCAAAGCTGTACCAACAAAATCTCTAATATCTAGACCAGGCATTTCATATTCTTCTTCTAAATTAACTGTCCCTGTCGCATCTTCAATAAAACTTACTTTGTAGCCTCTGTCGAATGCAGCAATTGCTGTAAACATGCAACAAAATTCTGTGTTAAAGCCAGTAACATATAAATGATCTATATTTAACTTATCAAGAACTTCACTAAGCTTTGTATTGTAAAATGAACTAGGCGTCTTTTTCTCAATTACATAATCAGCATAATCGCTTAATGAATCATGTAGATCTGAACCTGATGAGCCTTTATAAAGTGGACTATCCTCCATATCATCCACTTGTTTCATAAAGATTACTGGAAGACTTTCCGCTTTAAAAGCCTGGATAACCTTTTCAATCAGAGATACTTCCTCCGAAAAGTCTTTAAAATTAACAATTCCATTTTGCGCATCAATTACTAATAGTGCTTTCATTTTATACACCTTCCTTATCTTCTTTGTAACAATCTTTATAGTTCGGTTTAAATATAAATAAACTGTAAACTACTGCAGAAATAAACATTAATGAAGCAAGACTTACAATAGTGACCCTTAATGAGATAACATCCCCTAAAAAACCAACCAACATAATAAGCGAAATTTGAGCGATGCTTTGAATGAGTTGAATAATGCTCGTAACTCTTCCCATCAATTCGACTGGAACATTGTTTTGATAAAAAGTCGTGATTCCTGCATTTAAAAAGACAAGGAAAAAGCCTAGTACAATAAACCCTGCAGTAATTGACAGAAATGACCACGAAAAAGCATAAACTAGATAACCAATAGATGACATAATCACACCGACAGCAATCATATACCTTAAAGAAAAATGCTTTGAAAATATTGATAGAACCACTCCACCAGTGACTGACCCTATACCAGTAATACTAATTAACAAACTATACTCGAATTCGGACAAACCAATAACTTGTTGGGTGAACACAACTTCCTGTGAATCCATCGCGAATGTAGCAACCATAATTAAAATAAAAGTAATATAAATAAATGATATATATTTATTTTCACTAAAGAACTTTAGTACAAGTGAAAAATCCTCTTTAATTTGGTGAATCGTCAATTTAGGGATCGATGATTTTTCACGTTCGTCTAAATCAGGTAATATAATTAAAATTAAAGCAGCTATAATAAATAAAAAACCGTTAACCCAAAGTGTAGCGTTAACACTCGTTAATAAAATAAGTGAACCACCTATGGAAGGACCAATGATAAAGGCGGATGATGATGTGAAAGATCGAATGGCGTTAAATCTTTTCCGCATGTCAATGGGAACAAGCATTGTTGTGTATGTCATAGAAGAAGGTCCAAAGAAGGCTCTTGCAATACTTAGAAATACTAATAATATGTATATTGCTACAACATTAGGTGCTAATGGTATAAACATAATAAGTAAACCACGGGCTATGTATGTCTGAATCATAATCTTTCTTTTACTTCGATAATCAATGTAACTGCCTGTCCAAAATTTCGTTAAAATGTTCGTTAATGGACCTATAATCCAAAGTAACGCAACCGCTGTAGCCGATCCAGTCATTTGATACACAATAATATTGATCGCCACAAGATAGATAAAATCTCCAACATTAGCAAGTCCTAATGAGGATAGTAGAACGATAGGATTTTTCCACTGTTGTAATCTATGACTCATCGTTCTACCCTCCATTCTAGTTATTAAACTCGTCCTTTAATAAACCCATATGGATCACGTCATACCATTTGCCGTTCCGATACAAAGCTTCCCTGGCACGCCCCTCTTCCTTAAATCCTAGTTTTTGATAAAGCTGTATGGCCGCTTCATTAAAATCAAAAACTTTTAATGAAACTCTATGTAAGTTTAGTTCCATAAACGCGTAATTTAACAATAGGGTTAATGCTTCTTTCGCATACCCTTTACCCCAATATTGTTTGTTCCCCAAATCAATAATACATTCGGCGTTTCTATTTTTATAATCCATGTTAATTAAAGATGTAATACCTATTGGAGTTTCACCATTTCTTTCTACAATGATATAGCTTTTGGAAGTGTTAGAATTTACGAGTACATTTTCTACGAAACTTCTTGTATCTTCATATGAATAAACATCTAGTGAAGGGTTAGTTGAATACATGACATCTACATCATTTCGCCATGACTGGTAAAGCTCTGTGTCTCCCAGTTCAACTTTTCTTAAATATATTCTGTTTGATGAGAACATTGTGTACCTCCTCCCTAAGATTCAATCGTGCACAACAATATGTTTCGAACTAGAATTTAAATCTTTCAATTCTTCTTTTAAAAAGCTAGGTTCTATAGTGTAGTCATTCAGTTGATCTAATGGGATCCATTTGTAAATCAAAACTTTGTTCCCTTCATGTCCAAAAAACAATTCTTGTTGAGGTAACTCCTCCTTATCAATCCCTTGAACTTTAAAGTAGAACCCAATTTCATGATAGCTAGATTCTCTGTAAGTGAAGAAGTTTTCGGCTGAACATAGTAACTTTTCAACTTGTACATCGACACCTATTTCCTCTTTAAACTCTCGACCAACAGCCTTGGAAGCCTCTTCAGTCACCTTTACTCTACCACCTGGCAAAGCCTAAAAGTCATCTTCCTTGTCTTTATGTAAAAGTACACAGTCATTATGAATTAACACACCAGCCACACGGTAGTTGAAAATTCCTGCTTCTGTTCTAAAAACTGCATCCATACAAAACCTCCTAAATTAATCATAAGATCTATTCATTAAGACAACTCGCCAACCATCTGGATCCTCAATCGTGACTCCTTTTTCTTTCCAATACTCATTTTCTGGCTCCACTTCTTCATAACCCATTCCGTTAAGACGATTTACAACTTTATTAATCTCTTCTTCATCTGTAATATAGAAAACTAACAAATTATCTTTAGTAGGCGCTGGACAAGGGCTCCCGTCAACATGACGTGTAAATTCTAAATGGCAATTTACATCTGGCAACCCTAAAATAATACCTTCATAACCACTGTTACCTTTAAATCGTTCAATTTCTGTTAAACCAAGACCATTTTTATAAAAGTCTATGACATCGTCAAATTGATCAGTTGGTCTAGCGATTCTAACTTGCGCAGCATTAAAGTCATTAAACTTCAAACCTATTAGCTCCCTTCAGCCTTTGTTCATTTTATACCGCTAACTTTCTCCAACACTATTTTAACAATATTCAAACATTTATTCTTAAAAACTAGAAAACTTTTAGTGATACAATTGACCTAATATTTCTAAAAAAGTAAAATCTAAAGAAATACTGTGGTTTATTACATACATTAAAGCGACTGTTCATAATTTACATTTAGCAAAGTCAGTAAGGAGGAATAAAAATGAATATGATTGCATTGCTGACTGCAATACTAGTCTTCACTATTGGCCACTACACGGATCGATGGTTAAGAAACAAACACGAAATAAAGGACACATTTTTTGGCGTCTTAAATTGGTTTAACAAAATACATATAGCGATTGATATTGGGATTTTCGTTATTTTTGCTTTCTTCATACTTCAAACGACGTACCCGAACAGCTTTTTCTTGGCTCTTGCAATGTTGTTTGCGTTATTAACAGGAAGGTTGTTAATGCATTATTACTATGCTAAAAGTTCAAAGGAATGGATGCTCATACTTAACCAACTGGGTATGATCATCGTACTGTTTGGGATATCATTACTTTTCACTTTAGTACTTGAAATTTAAAATAGTGACACAGTTTACAATTAGGGGGATTGTTATCTTTGAACCATGTTTTTCATGATGCCAAAACGAGATGGATTATTTTGTGGAGTGTTTTAACGTTTATAGGTTTAACTATATTTCTAAGTCTCATTAGAGTTCCACTAGAATACAGCACGTTAATTACTTCATTCGTCGCGTTGTACCTTATTCCACTATTGTGGTTTAAGACGAAGTTGCAGGATGAAGGATACCAACTTAATGACTTATTTAGAAAATCTGAAAGCAAGCTTTCAGCGAAAAGTTTTTCAAGTGCGATTGTCTTTATGACGTTGTATAGTTTGGGTGCGATCACGATTGTCATAGCGATTGTGTGGCACTTCCTATCAGAGAACGCTCGGTCATTTATTTTAGAAATTAATGAAATTGAACCTGGTTTTATGATTTTACTTTTAAACCTAGTGATGATCATCGTCATTGCACCAATTTTTGAAGAGATTATATTCAGAGGGTTTTTATTTGGTAGAATGAGCTATAAGTTTGGTGTAACGAAAGGTGTCATCATTTCTTCGGTGTTATTCGGATTACTACATGGACCAAACTTCATCGGCGCAACGTTAACAGGTATTGTGTTGTGTCTCATATTTATTAAAACGGGGAGTTTAATTATACCGGTCATCTTACATATGATTTATAACATTTTTGCTCAAGCAACAGAAATGATTCAAATAAATCTAGGGTACGGGGTACACTTACTCGAGGAACTAAGCTTTATGACTCTAGTTATTATTGGTGTAATTCTACTAACAATAGGCCTTGCTTGGTTCATTTACTTCTCAAGGAATAATTGGCGCTATGTGAAAGCAAACCAGTTCCCAATTGATTAATAAAAAAGCAGTTAGACAGCATAATAGCTGTTTAACTGCTTTTTAGTTTAAGAGATTATGCTTTTACAACTTTAATTCGATAGGACAAACAGTCTTCTAAAGATGCTTTCGGATTATACTTCAACTCATCCCAATCCATCGCACCACCAGGGAACCAATCAACAATCTTCAGCCCTGCCTGATGGCACAACCTTTCGATCTCATTAGGTTTATAACACGCTAGTGATTGTGTGTATGTGTCGTGGGGTGCGCCTTCTTCCCACCACGTGTCGACCATTCTTTGATTTTCTTGTTCATAGTCGTACTCACGCAAAACACTTTTGGACGGATCAATATACATCGTTTGCCCAGCTGCCTTTTTCCAATAAGTTGGGTTGTATATATCGATTAATCCAACGCCATTAGCCTTAAGCCACTGATTAATTCGCTTTAATAAATAAAGTTGCTCGTCATCTCCATCGACTCCAAAACCGTCGATATACAATAGGGCATCAAACGATTCATCCAAATCCACATCATAAAAGCTGTCGCAAATAGATGTGACACCCTCAGGTTCGTTTTGCTTTGCGTAATCAACTAATTCAGGAACTAACTCAACAGTGGTCACATCTTTTCCGAAAGAAGCCACTGCTTTTGCGAGATGACCATTACCAGCTCCAATTTCTATAACCGACTGAAACGGCTGACCAATTTGTTCTTCAATCTCTTTAGCCAACTCTAAATAGTGATCGCTGTACTCATGTAGTTCCGCAAACATCTCAAATTGACGTTTGTAAAAAGGCTTTACCCATTTTGATTCCATATGATTACCTCCTGTAATTTGATTTAAATTACAGGACAAATTAAAAATTCAAAACACCCATCGTACTCCCTCACTTTACAACTTTCTAAAAATATAAACATTGAGAACAAATAAACCTATTATAAGGATTCTAATCATCAACTGCTCTCCTAAAATTAAAAGTAATGCTAACAATATAAGAGCGATCGCTATTTCTAGTAGGTTTAAGAAGATTGAATTGTCTTCATTAACTTGATTAGAGACTGTTACTAAAGTAATTGAAATAAAAATTATGGCTAAAAGAACAACTGTGTTTATTTCGATTGCTATACTTAGAAAAGCTACCGTAATTAGTATTAAAATACCTAGAGTTAAATAGATATTCGGTTTTTTAACGATTGTCATTCGGACGACCCCATTCAAATTCTTACATTTCAGTCTATCGTACAAGAAACATAAGGTGATGGCAATATTTCACAAATAATTAAATGGTAAACTGGAAAGATACAACCTTGTACTCTTCCTCACATCCATTAGCCTTCATTATATTTCTCATCGGTTCATTCTCTTCCTCTGTAACTCCAAGGTACGACTTAGCATGAAAATCATGACGCAATCTCTCAAGACTAATCGCATGAAGAATCTTTCCATACCCTTTGCCTAAAAATCTCGAATGAACTCCCATCCAAAAGATTCTACCTTCATGATCTGTATTAGGCTCAATGTGAGGAAGTACAATCCCGACAGGCTGTTCATCTTCTACGTAAACGGTAAACATTTGGTCCGCCTGGTTAGGTAATTCTTGCTTCATCCCCTCTAAAAACTTTTCAGCTCTGTAATAATTAACACCCATTACTTCTGATAAAAAGTTAATTGACTTAGAATCATCTACTGACCAAATATCAGACTCATAACGAGGAAATGCGAACGGCTCTAAAGGCTTTGTATAAACTACTCTTTTACCATGAACCTTCATCATTTTATTTATTTTAGGGATATGATCAAACATTTCTGTTCGACATTCAAATAAGATATGATCATATGGCGTTTGATCTAGTTCTTTGCATAGGTTATAAACTAACATGTCAGCTTCTTTAGCTTGTTCAATATTGACATCAAACTTTTCTAATATAATCGTTCTTTGATTAATAAGTACTTGGACATTCAATGATTCAAGGTCTTTTAAAACTTCCACAGTAAACTTCCTCCTAAATAAAAAAACACGCATTTGTTTACGTTAATTGTAATCACAAATGCGTGCTTTATAAACACTAGTTTATTAGATTAGGATTTTAACCTTATGATTGGTTTCCGTTTTTCACTGATTCTGCAATGTTAACCGTACGTTTCGCTTGATGCTTAACAGCGTCTTCTACATCTTCAACCATGTTACCTTCCTGGTCGACTGTAACGCTCGTTCCGTATGGGTTTCCTCCTGCTCCAAAAATAACAGGATCTGAATAACCTGGTGCAGCAATAATCGCGCCCCAGTGCATCATCGACGTATAAAGTGATAATAATGTTGCTTCTTGACCACCATGTGGGTTTTGTGCAGAGCTCATACCACTTACGACTTTATTGACGGTTTTACCACTTGCCCATAGGCCACCTTGCGTATCTAAGAACTGCTTCATTTGTGCTGGCAGGTTACCAAAACGTGTTGGTACGCTGAAGATAATCGCATCTGCTCACTCAATGTCATCTGAAGTAGCTACTGGTACATCTTTCGTAGCTTCAACAGTTGCTTTCCATGCTTCATTCTCATCAATTACTGATTGTGGTGCTAATTCTTCAACCTTTAATACTTTAACGTCAGCACCTGATTCTTTTGCGCCTTCTGCAGCCCATTTAGCCATTTCATAATTTGTTCCACTCATACTATAAAAGATTACTGCTAACTTAACATTTGACATATTATGACTCTCCTTTGTTCTCCCAAAAACTTTATCTAATAACCCCATAACGACACCAACTTTCATTATTTTTCATAAAAATAAATGAAACCCCCTCCACTAATTAAAGGATTAATATTAACCCTATAGTGAGTATCTTACATTTAATTTATCTTGAATTCAAGATAAATTCTCATAATAAAAAAAGCTCGGGTTAGTTAAACAAAACCGAGCTTCAATGATCCAATTTCTATTATTTCGTACTTGTAAATCCACCGTCTATTCTAATGACATCTCCATTAATATATGGTGCGTCTGATGTAAGCAAGAACGTAACGAGTTCAGCCACTTCTTCAGGTGTTCCTAAGCGCTTTTGTGGAATACCTTGTTCTGCGCTTTCTTTCATTTCTGGATTATCTTCAAAGTACTTTTTAACCATTGGTGTTTCTGTAGGACCTGGGGCAACGGCATTCACGCGTAAGCCATCTTTCGCATATTCAGCGACCATGCTTTTCGTCATGCCGACAATACCATGTTTTGTCGCTGAGTAAGTGACAACTGTACTTTGACCGATGACTCCTGCACTTGATGATGTATTAACGATCGAACCTCCACCGTTTTTCACCATGACTTCAGCCACATAATGCATACCATACAAGGCACCGAGCATATTAATCTCAACAATTTTATTCATTTCATCAACATCTGTTTCTAAAAAAAGTTTTCCACTACCGGAAATTCCAGCGTTATTGAAGAAATAATCAATTGTTCCATACTTCTCAACAGCTTGGTCAACATAATTTTTCACTTCGTCAGCTTTTGACACATCCGCTTTTACAAAAAATGCATCTGCACCTGCTTGTTTAACGAGTTCAACAGTTTCTTGACTACCTTCCTCGTCGATATCGACCACAACTATATTAATCCCTTTTTCCGCCATCTGTTTGGCTGTTACTTGACCTAAACCACTTCCACCACCAGTAATGACTGCTACTTTACTCATTTGAATACCTCCTTAATAATTCCATCCATCATAAGTATTCCTTTTTTCACTGTCATTAATCAGGTGTGATGAGATAAATAAAAAAAGAGGAAACAGAATTCTGTCTCCTCTCATCATCTTTTAAGAGATAATAAACTTTTTATCTCCCGCTATTTCATTATTCTCTTCAAACTCATCAAGTAAAGCACGAACTTCATCGGTAGAGTTCGTATCCATTAACTTGTTGCGTAGCTCTGCTGATCCGCGGAATCCACGTACATATATTTTGAAAAAGCGGCGCAGTGGCTTGAACAATCTCGGTTCAAGTTCCTCTGAATATTGATCATGAAGGTCGAGCTGCAACCTTAAAAGATCAAGCAATTCTTCACTTGTATGCTCTTTTTTCTCTTTTTCAAACGCAAACGGATTGTGGAAAACGCCACGCCCGATCATAACACCGTCTACACCGTATTTTTCAACCAGTTCAAGACCTTTTTGGCGATCTGGAATATCACCATTGATCGTCAATAACGTATGAGGAGCGACTTCATCACGAAGCTTCTTAATCTCCGGGATGAGCTCCCAATGAGCATCAACGTTACTCATTTCCTTTTTCGTACGTAAATGGATAGAAAGATTGACAATGTCTTGTTCAAGAACATGTTTCAACCAATCGCGCCATTCCTCTACTTCTGTATACCCAAGTCTCGTTTTCACACTTACAGGTAAGCCGCCAGCCTTAGCTGCTTGAATAATGTCCGCTGCAACATCCGGACGGCGAATTAACCCACAGCCTTTTCCTTTTGGTGCCACATTCGGAGCTGGACAACCCATATTAATATCTATACCTTTGAAGCCTAATTCAGCCATACCAATACTCATTTCTCGGAAGTACTCAGGCTTATCTCCCCAAATATGAGCGACAATTGGCTGTTCATCTTCAGTGAAAGTTAGACGACCACGCAAACTATCTCGCCCTTCTGGGTGACAGTAGCTCTCTGTATTCGCAAACTCCGTAAAGAACACATCAGGTCTAGCCGCTTCACTTATTACATGACGGAATACAACATCCGTCACAGCTTCCATTGGTGCAAGTACGAAAAACGGTCGTGGTAACTCATGCCAAAAATTCTCTTTCATCTCAATTCGACCCCTTTCCTACAGATTTTTCTTATCTATTATTGAAACGTTAAGGTCTTCCTAACGATCGAGTAGTTTTTCAACCATTATATACTTTAATGGGTACAAGAGAAAAGTGCAAGGTAAATCGACTAAGAATAGTTTGTTCCTAGTTCACCCTTAAAGAACAGCTCGTAGTAGAGCTTATTTTACAGGAGAAAGTGCAAAAGAAGGATATAAGTTTTATTTGTAGAAACTGTTAATTAATCGTGAAAGGAGAGTGAACCAAAGTGTCAGAAAATAAGGCGATTAAAGAAATTGATGGGTTAAAGTTGGTAGGTTTTCGAGTTTTATGTTCCGGTGACCAATATATAATAACAGTACCTCCTCAAAGATATGCTGTTATGAGACACAAAGGGGCTAATTATAAGATTAGGGATACCTATAATGATTTACATATGTGGATTGAGGACAACAAATATATAAGGCTCAAAAATAAATGGCACTTAGAAAGATTTTATAGTTGGCATGATATTGAAAATGTAGACATAGAGTTATTAAACACTATTAAGTAATAACACTCCTACCAGCATTAGATAACGAGAAGTGACAATAATTGTTGGATCCCTTATGTTGATGTTGGGTAGCTTTAAAGAGAATGAAATGGAAGATTACAAACGATGACTTAGAAAGTTTTGGAGGTGTTTTTGTGAAATCCCCTATTTTAGATCAAATTGGTACAGTTTTTATCCCAGTTAGTAATATTACACAAGCACGAGACTGGTATTGTGACATATTAGGATTACCAACAGACGGTGAAATACAATTTGGCCATTTGTATGTAATACCTATGGACGGTACTGGAATTGTATTAGACAGTAAGATCTACTCTAAAGAAAATGTTTTAAAAGTTCCAGCATTTCATTTTAATACCAATGATATCGAACAAGCTTTTAGTTATATGGAAAGTAAAAAAGTTAATTTAACAACTGAAATTCAACATAATCATTTTTTTAATTTTAAAGATCCTGACGGTAATCATCTAATGATTTGTAAGTGTTAACTACTTATAATTAGCATTCTTCATATTTTGAGAAGTGGGATTCTTTTATCAAATAACTAAGGCGATATAGATAACAAAAAGGTGTGAACAACAATTCTCACTCCAAACCAACCAATTTACCGAAGAATTGCATACAGTGAAAAAGATTCTAAATCAATTAGAACCAATTCTAGACGTTACAAGTGAGCTTATAAACTTCTTTGTAAAGATTATCAAGGTTAAGGAAGAAGGAATCCCTGTCATCACATACAGGTTCTCCCTCTTCTCCACCACCGCCACACTTTCAATACGTGTTATCATTTACACTTGATACATTTTTGCTGTAGTTTGAATTTCGCGAGAAGGTGGCCTCGACTATCGAAGCATACTCGAACGGGTAATTACTCCAGCTACAGTTTCTAACCATTTAGATATATAATTAATCGATTTAAGAAGTTTTGGTTGCTACTATTCGTTACCCTTTGCTCCGTACCGTCTGTTTGACTTACTTCATACCTTAATGCATATCCCCTTAACAGTTAATCACATGCTAATGGCGCTTAAAATTCTCAAGACTTGGAAAAGAAAGGGGGAAGTGCCCTCTTTTTAAACAATTTTAGAAATACTCGTTCATTATTTTGTTGCTTAAATTCAATGTTGGTGATAAAATTTAAATTGTTAAATCTGACAAAACAACTATGAATTATAGGGATTAGGAGGATGGAGAATTTGAAAAAGTTTTTATCGGTTTTATTTATATCAACAATCGTATTGCTTGCAGCTTGTGGTACTGCAGATGAAGACGCATCACAAGGTGATACGTCAGAGGAAGAAGAAACTGGGGAATCTGCCAATGGAGAAGATACGTTGTGGCAAGATGTTCAAGAAGCCGGCAAACTTGTCGTAGGGACATCAGGAACATATGCACCAGTCACTTATCACGATGAAGATAACGAACTAACTGGTTTTGACGTTGAAATGATGCGTGAAATAGGGGAACGTTTAGGAGTGGAAGTCGAATTTAGTACGATGGATTTCGATGGGATCCTTCCTGCGTTAAGGAATGGACAGATTGATATTGCTTCTAATGATTTTGCAATCACTGAAGAACGTGAAGAAATTTTCACTTTTACAGAACCTTATAAGTTTTCGTATGGGTCGGTTATTGTTCGTTCAGACGATATGGGGCATTTCGAATCAGCCTATGATTTAGAAGGAGTTCCAGTTGCACTTGGTTCTTTAACAAGTAACTATGCGATCTTCGCAGAAAACATTGGTGCCGATGGGACCGCTTATGACGGTGGTGTCGATGCTATTTTAAGAGATATTATTAATGAAAATCAAGATGCCTACTTAAATGATGTACTTGTCCTGCATCGAACATTAGAAGGTTTCGATGATGACAGTCTAGCAGTTGCTGAACAAGTAAAGTTTCACGCAACTGAAAGTGCATTCCCAATGCTGAAAGGAAATAATTCACTGAAGGAAGTCATTGATGAAGTTCTGCAAGACATGAAAGAAGATGGCACGATTGCAGAGTTATCACAAGAGTTTTTCGGAGCAGATGCATCTGAGCCTGTCGATCAAGATGAGGTAGTTAGTTTAGAAGGAAACTAAGGTTAGTAAGAGGTACAAGGTTCTCCTTGTATCTCTTTTTATACATATGATTCATATGTTTAGATTGATATCAATGTTGGAAAGAAAGGAGGATTATGATGATTGAATGGTTCAAAAATATTCAATGGGAGCATCTTTATGATCCACAATTAGCATGGGATTCTCTCCCATTTTTATTAGATGCTGCAAAAATCACAATTTTTATAGCATTAATTAGTATGTTTTTTGCGCTTATATTAGGATTGTTTTTAGCTATGGCAAGAATGTCAAATTTTTGGTTTTTGAGGTGGCCAGCACGTATTTATATTTCATTTATGCGTGGAACTCCGCTACTTGTTTTTTTATTTATTTTATATTACGGCCTGCCAGTAATTGGTATTCAATTTGATAGTCCAATCACAGCAGGAATTGTTGGAATTAGTTTAAACTTTGCCGCTTACAATGCCGAGGTGATTCGCTCCGCATTAATGTCTGTTTCAAGAGGGCAATGGGAATCTGCAGCAGCATTACAGATGGGGTACTGGCAAACGATGCGAAGAATCATTATTCCTCAGGCAACTAGAATTGCTTTACCTCCAACCTTTAATATTTTTCTCGATGTTGTCAAAGGTACATCTTTAGCATCGGTCATTACGGTTCATGAACTGTTGTACGGGGCACATCTCATTGCTGGAAGAACGTATGAAAGTATGACGATGTACATAACCGCAGCCCTTATTTATTGGGTCATCTGTATTATTATTGGTCACTTTCAAGAACGATTAGAAAAACGCTATAACCGATATTTAAATAAAACTTAGAAAAGGGGCTGTTTGTCATGATTTATGTGAAACATTTAAAAAAATCTTTCGGTGAGAATACTGTCCTCGAGTCGATTGATTTTAGTGTTCAAAAAGGGGAAGTTGTATGTTTAATTGGCGCTTCGGGTTCCGGGAAAACGACATTACTCCGTTGTTTAAACCTATTAGAACTACCTAATTATGGTTCCATTACTATTGGGGATCAAGCGGTAAATTTCAGTGGAAAGAAACTCGAAAAAAAAGAACTGAAAGAGTTACGTAAATACTCTGGGATGGTCTTTCAAGGATTTCATTTATTTCCGCATAAAACGGTCATTGAAAATATTATTGAAGCACCATTAATCGTGCAAAGAAGGAAAAGAGATTCTTTAGTTATAGAAGGTGAAAAACTTTTAAAAAAAGTAGGGATGTTTGAACATAAAGATAAGTATCCTGACTCATTATCGGGAGGACAACAACAGCGTGCAGCTATTGCCCGATCTTTAATGATGAATCCTGAGGTCCTATTATTTGATGAACCGACATCAGCGTTAGATCCTCAATTGGTTCGAGAAGTACTTCGAGTGATAGAGGCATTAGCTAAAGAAGGCCAAACGATGGTGATCGTCACTCATGAAATGAATTTTGCAAAAAGAGTGGCCGACAAAGTATTTTTTATGGATGAAGGGTATATTGTAGAAAGCGGGAATGCAAAGGATGTGCTTGAGACACCGAAGAAGCAAAGAACGAAGGAGTTTTTGCAGTTATTAAGTGAATAATTGGGGAAAACGGGATTTTGACCGTCCATATACTTAGAATCGAATGTCCGTGTTATCATCTGTTATACGGAAAAAAACGAAGGTCAATGGTTTCGATCGTGATCCGAGTTCTTATATTATATTTCCTCCAATTGTTAACCTTTGGTGCTCGTTTTCAAGATCTTTATGAACGAGGTAACTGGTTAATCACCATCGACCAGTTTTGAATATGGCGACCTCTCGATTTTTCTTCTAATACTTCAATGCTTAAATACAGCGCTTTAAAGAGGGCATTCTCCTTTGGGGGAATGTTCCTTTTTTAGTTACCTTTCTAAAGCTAGAGTGTTTTACAAAACTTGATCAATACCATAACAAACTCTTGTAGATAAAAACAAGGGAAACCCCTGTTATAAAAGGATTTCCCATTTTTCTTCATACGCTCTTACAAAACTTTATTCTTCTTACAAGACTTTATTCTGGGGCTACACTTTTAAAACTAACTGCGCCACACTCTCAATATGGTTACTTTGCGGAAACATATCGACTGGTTGAATTTCTTTCGTTTCAAAGCCACCTTCAGATAAGATTTTCAAGTCGCGTGCTAAAGTTGATGGATTGCATGAAACGTAAACGATTCGTTCTGGTTGCATGTCGATCATCGCTTGGAGTAGTTCTTCGTCACAACCTTTACGTGGTGGATCAACGACGATGACATCAGGGTTTAATCCTTGAGCTTTCCACCAAGGCATGACTTTTTCCGCTTCACCTACGAAAAACTCAGCGTTATTAATATGGTTTCGCTTTGCATTGGCTTTTGCATCATCAACTGCTTGTGGTACGACTTCAACGCCGTAAACTTTTTTAGCGTGCTTTGCTAAGAACAATGAAATACTGCCAATCCCACAATAAGCATCAATGACGGTTTCTTTCCCTGAAAGTTGGGCGTATTTTAACGCTTGATCATATAGTTTTTCTGTCTGTTCTGGGTTTACTTGATAAAATGAATGAGCTGATATGGCGAACTCTAAGTCATGAATTTTATCAATAATCACATCTTCGCCCCAAAGCGTTTTAGACTCTTGGCCCATAATAACGTTTGTTTGTTTTGGGTTAACGTTATGAATGACACCCTTAATATTCGAATCAAGTTCCTTAATCTTTTCAATGAGCTCTTGTTTGTGTGGCAAGTCTTTCGTTTTTGTCACGATGACGACCATCACTTCATTCGTGTGATACCCCGTTCTTAATACTAAGTGACGGATCACGCCTTCATGTGTTTCTTCGTTGTATGGTTCAATTTCTAATTCATCGATAATGGCACGCATTTCGCGGACAATTTTGTCATTTGATTCACTTTGAACAGGGCACGTATCCATATCGATGATGTTATGTGTTCGTTTTTGATAGAAGCCTGTAATCACTTTGCCGTGACGTTTACCGACAGGAATTTGGACTTTATTTCTGTATGCCCACGGTTCATCCATCCCAATCGTTGGGTGGACTGGTACGTCTGGCATTTGCGCGATTTTCTTCATGACGTCTTGTACTTGCTTTTGTTTCATCGTTAGTTGACGTTCATATGTCATATGTTGGATTTGGCAGCCACCGCATTTATAAAATACGTCACATGGTGGTTCGATGCGGTCTGGACTTTCTTCGTATAGCTCAATTAGCTTCCCAAAAGCAAGGTTCTTTTTTACTTTGATGATCTTAACTTTCGCTTGCTCGCCTGGTAATGCGTATTGAACAAATACAGGGTAGCCGTCAATTTTGCCTACTCCATCACCTTCATGTGTCAGGTCGCTAAACGTTAAATCAATAAATTGATTTTTCTTTACTGGTGCGTTTGCTTTTCCCATGTTTCATCCGTCCTTATGTTAGTCTTTTAACATTATAGCTAAAAGGGTTGTTAGATTAAAGCAATTACTATTTATAACAGAAAAAAAGGAGCCCTTATTAAGGCTAAGTAGTTCCGATACTGTGGAGAAACATTACAATTAACACATCAAACAGCATATCAATTGGTATGCTGTTTTTCTTTGGTATAGCAACATTTATTAATAAATAACAGCCTAAATATCATTACGCCAATGGCTATTGTCACTGTGCGAATTGTGGTGCGATTTTCTATGTTAATTCGACTTGAAATTTAAGAAAAACGTTGTCATATCAATGAAAAATAGAGTGCTAAAACCATTGTGATTTTGCACTCTATTTCCCCTGTTATTTTATATTTTCTCCACCAAAACGGAACTACTTATATTAAGGCCCCTTCATTAATCTTTCGGTAATAAAAACTCAATATGCTGATACAAGTTTTCAAATGTGCCAGGTAGTTTTCCACCATATTCACCGTCTAAGTTAACTTGGACATCTTCTTCGGCTTCGACTGTTACTTTTTTCGCATGTGTGTAAATGATGTTGTCATCATGAATGTGGTTACCTTTTAATGCTTTATTAGCTAACATAACGAATTCTGCTATATTAGTAGACTTTAAGATTAATAAGTCAAAGTATCCATCATTCAACTCAGCGTTTGGAGCTAACTTTTCAAATCCACCTATTGAGTTCGTATTAGCAACTAAAAAGAGCATCATATCACCTTCAAACACTTCCCCGTCATACTCAATACGAGCATGTGTTGGGCGAATGGAAGGTAACATCTCGACCCCTTTTAAATAATAAGCCAATTGTCCGAGTGCTGTTTTCAGTTTACTTGGCACTTCATAAGTGAGTTCTGTAATTTTGCCGCCACCAGCAATGTTCATAAAGTGATGACCATTAACTTTCCCGATATCAAGCTTTTTCGCCTGTCCATCAATGATAATATCCATTGCTTGTTCAACATCACGCGGAACTTTAAGTGCACGGGCAAAATCATTCGTTGTCCCCATCGGAATAATGCCGAGTTTTGGGCGGTAAGGTTGTTTTGCCATACCATCAACGACTTCATTAACTGTGCCGTCACCGCCAGCGGCAATAATTAAATCAAACTGTCGTTCACATGCTAAAGCGGCTGCATCAGCTGCACAGCCTTCCCCGGTTGTCGCATGAGCGGATGCTTCATAGCCCGCTTGTTCTAAACGTATTAACACGTCAGGAAGCGCCTTTTTCATCGCTTCCCGACCTGATGTTGGGTTATATATGATTCGAGCTTTTTTCATATTCTCACCTTCGTTCGTATTCTGTTATCTTTACTATACTCCGAAAGCTTCGAAAATGGAAGTATTTGCATTTACACCCACTCTAAAATTTCTAGACGGTTACCAAATGGGTCTTTCGTATAAATACGGTTCGCACCAGGTAGTTTGTCGTCTTGTTCATATTCAACGTTAAACTCATCGAACCTTGCCATTAAGCCTTCTAAATTGGCAACTTCTAAAGCTGGATGAGCTTTTTCCGCTGGGGAAAATGGTTCTTCAACGCCGATATGAAGTTGATGATCACCAAGTTCAAACCAAACGCCACCGCGCTTCTTTAAGTCTTCTGGTTTTTCAAGTTCAGGTAATCCAAGAACTTCTCCAAAGAAATGTCTTGCTTCATCTTCTGTATGTCTAGGTGCTGCTAATTGTACATGGTCTAACCTTTTTACCGTAAAAGTCATTAGCGTTTCTCCTCTCACCTATTTAAAATGAATTATCTTTTGTCTATTTCTTCAACCAAAATCTTGTTAACCATTGGTGGGTTGGCTTGACCTTTTGTCTTCTTCATGACTTGACCAACCAAGAAGCCAAGTGCCCGGTCTTTACCATTTTTATAGTCGACGATTGATTGTTCGTTTTCATCGAGAATTTCAGTAATAATGCCACGTAATTGACCTTCGTCTGAAATTTGAACAAGTCCCTTTTCTTTAACAATCGTCTCAGGGTCGCCACCATTCTTCACAAGTTCTGTGACGACTTTCTTCGCTAATTTAGAAGATAGTGTACCTTCTTCAATTAGCTTAACCATTTTCGCTAAAGCTTCTGGTGTAATCGGTAAATCTTGCAGCTCTATTTGCTGTTTATTCATGTAAGCTGAGATGTCACCCATTAACCAGTTCGTCGCTTGTTTAGCATCTGCGCCTTGGTCGATTGTTGCTTCAAAGAAATCAGACATTTCCTTCGTGTTCGTTAAAACTCCTGCGTCATATTCATCTAAACCTAGTTCATTAACATAACGAGTACGGCGTGAGTCTGGCAGTTCTGGAATGGACTGACGGACTTTTTCCTTCCAGTCCTCGTCAATGTGAAGCTTTACTAAGTCTGGTTCAGGGAAGTAACGATAATCGTCTGAACCTTCTTTGACACGCATTAGAATCGTTTCTTTTGTCTTCTCGTCATAACGACGTGTTTCTTGTAAAATCTCGCCACCTTGACGAAGTACTTTCTCTTGGCGTACTTGCTCAAACTCAAGACCTTTTTGGACAAAGTTGAATGAGTTTAAGTTTTTAAGTTCTGTTTTTACACCAAATTCGTCTTGACCATATGGACGAAGTGAAATGTTAGCGTCACAACGAAGTGACCCTTCTTGCATTTTCACATCAGAAACGCCTGTAAATTGGATAATGTTACGTAGCTTTTCTAAGTATGCGTAAGCTTCTTCAGGTGTACGAATATCTGGCTCTGATACGATCTCAACTAATGGTGTGCCTTGACGGTTGTAGTCAACTAATGAATAGCCGTCATCACCGTGTGTTAGCTTACCTGCATCTTCTTCTAAGTGAAGGTGTGTAATACCAATTCGTTTTGTTTCGCCATTTACTTCAATATCGATCCAGCCGTTTTCACCAATTGGTTGGTCGAATTGTGAGATTTGGTATGCTTTTGGGTTATCTGGATAGAAATAGTTTTTACGGTCGAACTTCGTGTCTGTTGCGATCTCACAATTTAATGCCATCGCGGCACGCATCGCATAGTTAACCGCTTCTTCGTTTAAAACCGGTAATACACCAGGGTAGCCAAGGTCGATTGGGTTAACGTTACTGTTTGGTTCATCACCGAACGCATTGGGACTTGGGCTGAAAATTTTAGATTCTGTTTTTAACTCAACGTGGACTTCTAATCCGATAATCGTTTCGAAATTCATTACTTGGCACCTCCTAGTTGCGGTTTTTGTTTATGATGGTCAGTTGCTTGTTCATATGCATGAGCTACTCGGTAAACCGTGCTTTCATCAAAGTGCTTACCGATGATTTGTAGACCGATTGGCAAGTTGTTCTCTGAGTGGAAACCACATGGAACTGAAATTCCTGGAACACCTGCTAAGTTTACTGGAATGGTCATAATGTCGTTTGCGTACATCGTTAATGGGTCATCGATTTGATCACCAATTTTGAACGCCGTTGTCGGAGCTGTTGGTCCAAGAACAACATCATACTCTTCAAAAATTTGATCAAAGTCTTGTTTAATTAACGTACGAACTTGTTGTGCTTTTTTATAATAAGCATCGTAGTAACCTGAGCTTAAAGCGAATGTTCCTAACATAATACGGCGTTTAACTTCTTCGCCAAAACCTTCACTACGAGACTTTTTAAACATGTCCATCATGTCCTCTGTGTTTTCAGCACGCTTACCGTAACGTACACCATCGAAGCGTGCTAAGTTAGCCGATGCTTCTGATGATGCGATCATGTAATAAGCTGCAACGGCATATTTTGAGTGGGGTAATGAAACTTCATCCCATTCAGCACCTTGTTCTTCTAATACTTTTAATGCTTGGCGTACACTCGTTTGAACTTCTTCATCGACACCTTCACCGAAGTATTCTTTCGGTACAGCGATCTTAAGACCTTTTACATCACCAGTTAAAGCGTCTCTATACTTTGGCACATCAACATTGGCACTTGTTGAATCCATTTCGTCTTGACCAGCAATCACTTCTAAAATACGTGCATTATCCTCAACCGTTCGAGTTAGTGGCCCGATCTGGTCTAAAGATGACGCGAAGGCAACTAATCCGAAACGTGAAATACGTCCATATGTAGGCTTCATGCCAACAACGCCACAGTATGAAGCTGGTTGACGTACCGAACCACCTGTATCAGATCCTAAAGCAAATGGAACTTGCCCTGCAGCAACAGCCGCTGCTGAACCACCACTTGAGCCACCTGGTACGAAGTCTGTGTTCCAAGGATTGCGTGTCACTTTCATGCTAGAGTTCTCTGTTGATGAACCCATTGCAAATTCATCCATGTTTAACTTTCCAATATTAAGAGCTTTTGCGCTGTTTAACTTTTGCATGACCGTTGCATCGTATAGCGGGTCATCTAAGTTAGATAAAATTTGGCTAGAACAAGTCGTACGTAGCCCTTTCGTCACGATGTTATCTTTAATTCCAATAGGCATACCGAAAAGTGGGAATTGATTTTCGTCAATTCCTTTTTCATCTAATGCTTTGGCTTGGCTTAAAGCTTCTTCTTCGTTCAATGTAACAAATGCTTGAATGTCGTCATCTGTTTCTTTAATGCGATCATACGCTGCTTGTACGATCTCAGTTACTGTTATGTCTTTATTGTTTAACTTCTCTTGCAGTTCTTTAATCGATAAATCTAAAACTGACATCTGCTTTTTCCCTCCTTATGAATCTAAGATGGACGGTACACGGAATTGGCCGTCTTTTTGATCTGGTGCGTTCTTTAATGCGTCTTCTTTTGAAATCCATTCTTTCGGCTCATCTTTACGCACAATGTTTTTCATCTCTAATACGTGTGTTGTCGGTTCAACATTTGACGTATCTAGTTCGTTTAGTAGTTCTGAGAAATCAATGATGGCACTTAGCTGTTCACTATACTTCTCAGCTTCTTGTTCTGTAATTGACAACCTTGCTAAATTAGCAACGTGTTTCACTTGGTCTTTTGAAATCTTTGACATCACTTACACCTCCGTACGTTATACACTTCACAATACTATTCATCATAGCAAATTTTCCTTTACAATGACAATAATTGCACTACTGTTATTTTACCATTAATCACCCGGGAAATATCAGTTAATTTGTTAGTTTGTGTCGAGGTTTTTGTTTTTGGTGTGGTGGATCGGTTTAATGGTTAGTTATTGGTAGTAATACATTAGTTTGTTTGACTACTTTATAAGCTCTCATGGGATTTTTTGGGGAGCGCACGTGAAAATTTTGCGTTTGTGAAATTTATTTGGCGCTCGCGATATTTTATCAGCGCTCGCTAACTTTTATCAGCGCTCGGCCATACTTTATCAGCGCTCAACAATTTTTATCAGCGTTCGCACCAAACTTATCGGCGTTCACAAAACTTTATCAGCGCCCACTCTAATTTATCAGCGTTCGCACGAACTGAGCGCTCAACGTAAAAAGAAGGCCCACTTTAGTGAGCCTTCCTCTTCCAGTCTTGCCAAATGTGGCAACGGATAACCGCTATTTATTCAAATGTAACGGATAATCCTTTTAACAGTAATGATGGTGCGCCAACGTTTGACGGGCCGAATTCAAGATCGCTTCCAACTTCGTTTACTTCATTTAATAACTCAAAGAAATTTCCGGCAATGGTCATTAAGTTTGTCGGTCCCTGAATCTTGCCGTCTTTAACGTAATAACCGTTTGCAGCTAAGGAGAAGTCACCTGAGATCGCATTGACACCTGAGTGTAAACCTTGTAAATTCGTCACGACTATACCTTCATCCAAGCCTTGAACTAGCTCATCATATGATTGACTACCAGGCTCAATATAAAAGTTAGATGGAGCGACATTAACTGTACCTTTATAAGATACTTTTGATGCATGGCCTGTCGTCTTAACGCCATCTTTTTTAGCTGTTTTTCGGTTGTGTAGTAGCGTTGTAAGTGTTCCATTCTCTACTACATTTAATTTTTCAGTTGCAACACCTTCAGCATCGAACGTACGGCTTCCCATTCGGTTTTTCATGAAAGGATCGTCAACTAGATTAATATTATCTCCTGCAATTTTGCTTCCGACTTTTTCTTTTAATTTAGACATCCCTTGTTGTGCTGTTTCAGCGGAGAATGTCGTCACAAAAGTGTCGAGTAAACTTCTAGCAGCATCTTGTCTTAAAATAACCGGATAAAATTTATCATCAGTTTCTAACGGATTTAAGTAAGACACAGCTTCTTGAACGGCTTTTTGAGCCGACTCTTTTGCGTTAACTTTACCCCAGTCACTCACCACTTCTATGTGAACACCGGATTTCGTCACATCATTTTCCTCAACAATGACGATCACCATATACACGAGATAGTTTTGATCATCTTCCAACGCCAGGCCTTTACTATTGTACATAGCTTTTTGAACATCAACTGATTGCATAGTAAAGAAATTCGTTGCAACGACACGTTCGTCAGCAGCGTATATTTCTTTGTCTAATTCCTTCATAAAATTAATCTTTTCTTCATTTGTAACAGATTTTAGCGCTTCTGAAGAGAAACTAATGTCTTTATAGTTCGAATCACCTTCATATATTTCTTCAACATCTTCAGATTCTAAAACACTCGCATTTTCTAGTGCATTTTCTATTAAAAATTCAATTGAAGATTCATCGAGCTTTTCAGTGTAGGCATATCCCATTTGGTCTGCGTACACACCACGGAAAGAAACGCCTGTTACTTCTGCTGTTGTGAATTGATCAACTTCACCCTTATCAATAGCACAAACAAAACGATCGCTTTTTTCGTAATAAAGTTCCATATCTTTAAAGCCTTTTTCAGATCCTTTTTGAAATAGTTCATCTTTAAATTCTAAAACGTTCATCTTAAGCATCCTCCTTTCGGCCGCCAACAGTTATTTCGCTTACCCTTAATGTTGGTTGACCTACGTTTACCGGAATACTACCACTTAGAGAACCGCACATACCTGCTCCATGACCTAAATTATTTCCAACCATATCAACAGTTTGTAACGTTTTAGGACCATTACCGATCAACGTTGCTCCGCGAACTGGTTTATCGATTTTACCATTTTTCACTAAGTAAGCCTCGTTAATCGCAAAGTTGTAATCACCAGTTGCTGGGTTAACAGAACCGCCACCCATGTAGCGAGCGTAAATTCCGTGTTCCGTATTGGCAATAATCTCTTCTGGTGTAGACTCACCTGGTGCAATGTAAGTGTTTGTCATACGTGATGTCGGAGCATAACGGTATGATTCACGACGCCCTGAACCAGTTGGCTCAGTATCCATAATGCGTCCGTTCAATTGGTCGACTAAGTAACCTTTTAAAATACCATTTTCAATTAAGACATTTTTCTGAGGCTTGTTACCTTCATCGTCCACATTGATTGAGCCCCATTCATTCGGAATCGTACCATCATCGATATAAGTTACAATATCAGGTGCTACTTGTTCACCCACTTTGTTTGCGAATGCTGATTTGCCTTTAGCAACAGAAGTCGCTTCTAAACCATGACCACAAGCTTCATGGAAAATAACGCCACCAAACTCGTTATCAATAATGACTGGGAACTTACCACTTGGGCATGGGTCTGCACCTAAATTTGTAACCGCAATGCGTGCTGCTTCTTTGGCGTAATGATTTAAATCAAGGTTTTCAAAGAACTCAAAGCCTTGTACAGCACCTGGTCCGTAAAAACCTGTTTCCATATCGTGTTCATTTGATGCAATTGCGGCAATCGACATGCGACTATGAACGCGCTTATCTTCAACAAATTTGCCATCAGAGTTAGCGATCAATACATTTTGTTCTTCATCTAATAAGTTAACTCTTACTTGTGAAATGCTATTATGATAGTTATTTGCAATGTCTGCCGCATTTTTCATCACGTTCACTTTACGAGCTTTCTCAACTGATTGTGGTAGTTGGTTAATCTCATGAATCACTGGTGCTTGTTCATGTTGAAACGGTTGGACATTTACTTTTCCATTGCCGTTTATTGCTTGTGCTGCCTGTCGTGCTGACTTTAGTAAACCTTCGCGTGAGAAGTCTGTCGTATATGTATAAGCACTGTGAAAGCCATTATACACACGAATACCAACACCGAAGTCGCGCCCTGATAAACTTTTATCAATACGTCCACCTTGTAACAGCAGGTTATCTTTAAACGTATCTTCAACGAAAACTTCTGCAAAATCGCCACCTGTTGTTAACGATTCATGAATGACATCTTGAACTAATGCATGATTTAACATGTAACTCCCCCTTTTTACTTAATCTTACATAACTTCATTCCGGTGTGAACCGTAACGAAATTGTAAATTCTCTCAGCCTCAGGACTGAAAAAGAAAAATGATTATTAATTTTCTGATTTATGTGACATGTTGTAGTTTTTATTTTATACTAATACTTAGATTTCCGAAATAGATTTTGAGGAGGTTTTTGAAAATTATGGCACAACGTTTACAAAGACAAGACGTTCCTGTCGACCAGACATGGAAGTTAGAAGATTTATTTGAATCAAATAAACAGTGGGAACAAGCATTAAATGATTTAGAGCAGCTCACTCCTGAAGTGACGCAGTACAAAGGCCGTTTACATGAAGGTTCTGACGTTTTATTAGCTTGCTTAAATGCACAAGCAGAGGTACAAAAGAAGGCAATTGTGGTCGGGACTTATGCGAACTTACGCTCATCAGAAGATGGAACTAACCCTGAGAACCAAGCTAACTCTGGTAAAGTGTCTTCTGTTTTCGCAAAAGTCCAAGCTGAAATGGCCTTTTTCGATTCAGAAGTGTTAGCTCTTCCAGAAGGCACAATTGAGCAATACTTAGAAGAAAATGAAGAGTTACAAGTTTATAAGAAGACATTAAACGATTTATTAGAGCGCAAACCTTACACATTAGCACCAGAAACAGAAGAAGTGCTAGCATCTTTAGGTGAAGTTCATTCAGCACCATACATGATCTATCAGCGTAGTAAATCATCTGATATGGAATTTGAATCATTTACGACTAGTGATGGAACTGAATACGCTAACTCGTTTGCATTATTTGAAGATGAGCATGAACTTTCATCAAACACAGAAGTTCGACGTAAAGCGTATGATTCTTTTGTCAAAACGTTAAAACAATACGAAAACACTTATGCTGCGACATACGCGACACAAGTTAAGAAAGAAGTCGCTCTTTCACATGCACGTGGTTATGATTCGGTTACACAAATGTTACTTCAACCACAAAAAGTGACAGAAGAAATGTACCATAATCAATTAGATGTCATTCAAAAAGAACTAGCTCCACATATGCGACGTTTCGCTAAGCTTAAACAACAAGTATACGGATTAGATAAACTGCAGTTCGTTGACCTTAAAGCGCCATTAGATCCTGAGTTCGACCCTGAATCTTCTTATGAAGATGTGTCTCAAACGATATTAGACTCTTTACAAGTCATGGGGCCTGAATATACAGCCATTATGGAAAAAGCGTTAAAAGAACGTTGGGTTGATTACGCTGATAACATTGGTAAGTCGACAGGGGCATTCTGTGCGAGCCCTTACGGTGTTCACCCATACATCTTATTAACGTATACAGGTAAAATGCGTGGTGCATTTATTTTAGCTCATGAGCTAGGTCACGCGGGTCACTTACATTTAGCTAATCAGCATCAACACATTTTTAATACTAGACCGTCAACATACTTCATTGAAGCACCATCAACAATGAATGAAATGCTACTAGCTGACCATTTACTTGAAACGACGGACGATCCACGCATGCGTCGTTGGGTCATTTTACAACTGTTAGGCTCTTACTATCACAATTTCGTAACGCACTTACTAGAAGGTGAGTATCAACGTCGTGTGTACGAATTAGCTGAACAAGGGGTACCTTTAACAGCAAACACATTAAAACAACAAAAAGGCGAAACGTTACGTAACTTCTGGGGCGATGTCGTTGAAATTGATGAAGGTGCAGAATTAACATGGATGCGCCAGCCTCACTATTACATGGGCTTATATCCATATACGTATTCAGCTGGCTTAACAGCTTCAACAGCTGTATCACAGCTGTTCAAAGAAGAAGGCCAACCAGCCATTGATCGTTGGTTAGAAGTATTAAAGATGGGTGGTACGAAAACACCACAAGAACTAATGAAATATGCTGGTGTTGATATGACAACGCCGGATCCGATTAAAAAAGCCGTTTCCTATGTCGGTTCATTAGTCGATGAATTAGAGAAAAGCTACGAATTAGTAGATTAATAGTAATGGAAAAGGCAAGTGCTTATAAGCACTTGCCTTCCATCTATAGGGAGTATGATAGGGAGTATACGCAAATTAACAACTTCTCTTATAATCGATCATGTGTTGTTCAGCTTCGTTTAAATCGTTTTTATGCACGAGTAGACGAACCGTCGTTCCAAGTTCTGAACTACCATGAATAATTACACCTGGTCTAGAGCTAACATTTTGCAATCGGCACCTTACACCTTGGTTATGCAAAAATTGATAGCGATTATTGATTTCATTCGGTCGATTTCCAACTGCTTCGTATAACGTATCGTACTTTCGCGAAACTCTTAACCTAATCACAATGACAGTTAAAGATAATGCGATTAGCACAATAAGTGGATTGATCATGTCATCACCCTTATTTCAATCGGCTGTTAATTCAAATATCGCCTTACTTCTGTAAGGTCACTCGTTTGCAAGACAACTCCTTCATGACCGAATAATAGGTAAGTTGGATACTCATCAATATCAAAAACCTTAGTATAACTTTTATTTTGGTCATCCCATACATAAGAGGTTGTCATAACACGTTTTAAATCCATCTGTTCGAATTCAGATACAACGCTATTATTAATTTTACTAATTTGATGTTCGTCACTTACAACAATCATTAAATTATACTCGAACATAGGAGTCGATGGTTTATGTTCCTGAACTAGTTTCTCTTCATCGTAATGATCACATCCACTGAAGACTAAAACTAGTAAAATTAATAATAGTTTCATATCGCACCTCCACTCTCGGTTTTCTTGATGTTAAAAAAATGGGGGACATCCTCCTTAATGCCGAGTTAAGGAGGATGCGGCTGAGGTGAAACCATTACAAGAGCGTGATCTTGTATTCTCTTTTAAAAAATCATTCGTTCATCAATAAAGTGATTGCCCTTAATCTATTAGATGATTATAGGGTACAGGGACTTAAATTATGAGCCATACTGGGTTCAGTATGTATGACTCAACAAATTAGTGTAAACCAGGTAAATCTAATACAGTAACTGGTTCACTATCTTCTACTGCTGTTTCAGTTGGGGTAAGACCGAAAATAGCACCTAGAAGAATAGTTAGGACTAATAACTTTTTCATCGTTTCTACACCTCCCTCAATCAATCTATGTACATTATCTACGTTGACAAGAGATTTGTAAAAACGCTTAAAAGATGACTATAATAGGTTTGAAGAGTTCTATACATAATATTCACTCATTTGCATGCTTTTTTAAAAAAAATATGCGTTTTTGCATAAAAAGGGAGAGAACCATGAATTTATCACTAGGAGAAAAAATTAAAGATCTGCGGAAACGACTAGATGTTTCACAAGCAGGCCTTGCCAATGGAGTTTGTTCACAATCTGAACTTAGTAGAATAGAACGCGATCAACATCAGCCATCGTATATGACCTTGAAAGGGATTGCTGATAAATTGGGTGTTTACATTACTTATTTTTTATCGGATTCAGACAGCGAACGCGAAGACTACCTAAATGAAGTTTGGTCGCAACTTGAAAAAGCTAGAAGAAACCGTGACTATGAAACAATAGAAGACATTGTAAAAACCGAGATGAAAAACCCACTGTTTAAATCTCAACCAGAACATCGGTCTCTAATGTGGCACCGCTCTATGGCTGAATACTATCTCCACAATGATTTCGATGCAGCTGTTAACACCTTAAAAGACTGTTTAACATTATCTTCTTTCGACAGGTTTTCTGCCGAGATAAATATTCAAATTTTAAATAGTTTAGGGATTATGTATCGTGATGAAGGCTTGTTGAATGAATCAAAAGACTACCATGAACAAGCTTATGATTTAATAAACCAATTTACTAACCTTAAAGATAAAAGAATTACTGCAAAAGTTAGATATAATCTTGCAAAGGTGTATAGTGATTTGCATGAAGTTAATAAATCCTTAGAAGTTTGTTATCAAGGTTTATCATACTGTCGTGAGTATGAAGACTTATTTACATTTGCAGAATTTCATTACCAAATTGGTCGTAACTTATTAATGCAAGGAAAAACCGAAAAAGGTATAGACTACTGGAAAAAAGCGAAATTTTTATTTGAACTAGAAGGCAAGGATAACCTTTCCAAGATCATTGAGCACGACATCCAAACCTTTCAAGAACACGAATCTGTTTAAAAGCAACGGGTTAAACACCCGTTGCTTTTTATATACAATCAATAAGTATCATAACACTATTCCGACTAAAAGTTTAGTATTATTTTAAAATTAAGACTTTTAAACTGAAACTAAACTACTACTTACCGGCACTTTAACATTAAGCTTAAATAACGCTCGGCATCTTTTGCTAAATGTGGAGCTTGTAAGTCTTTAAACACTTCTATTGCCCGGTTCACCATTTCCAAGCCATCATCTCGATTACCTTTCTTCACTTCATACATTCCTTTTAACTGCATAATGTTCGTTTTTAATAATAGATCTGTTTCTAAACAATTCCCCTCTACCGTTTCAAAGAAGTATTGAATGGATTGTTCGTTCACTAGTTTTTTAGGTTGGTTTACTGGACCTATTAAGTACACAATCGTATTCAGCAAAATATTGTTCACTGTTTCCCTTACTTTCGGCAAACCTTGTTTACTTTTCTTATAAGCTGTTTTAGAAAGTGTTTCAATCATCTTCTCATCTAGTACAAGAATTGTTTTACTGTATAGTCGTAGTTCGTACAGTGTCCAAACTTCAACATTAAATAAATAATCAATTAATTCTTTTAGACCATCTCGTTCGTCATCAATCATTTTATCCCTAATTATATTTTCATAGATTTTTAATAAGACAGCCTGACATCGATATGGCTTCACTTTGTACTTCTCCCATAACGCCATTTGTTCTTCATACAATTTTTGTAGACTTTTTAGATCTCTTTTTAAGTAAAGTTCATGAGCTTGATTGAAAAAAGCTTCAAACTCAGAAGGTTGATTGTTGTTATGAAAATACAGAAATTCCTCGAAAGTCACTCTCAAACGGTCTAATAAAGCGTGTATGTGCTGGATTGAAATCTCAGATTCGCCTCTTTCAAATTTCGATAAAAACGAAACAGAAACAATACCTTCTGATACTTCCTTCAGTGTATACCCTTTATTTTCCCTTAAATCGCAAAACGTTTGGCCGTAGTTCATATTTTTTCACTCCTAATTCCACTATATGAAAATTATAACATCCCTCTCTTTTATTATATTTACACTAAATAAAAAGGGGGAATGCGTATGACTCAACATTACGTTATTCGAGGGGCACAAGTTTTAGACTTTGATATTGATGATTTTAACTATCAAGACATTGAGATTAAAGAAGGGAAAATCGAAACAATTGTAGAGCCAGGAAAGTCTGTTAGCGGCGCAAAAAATGTTGATTTCCAAGGACATTATATAATACCAGGTTTAATTGATATGCATGTTCATATTAAAGAAGGGTATGCTCCGTATTTTGTTGCTGCTGGTGTGACGACTGTTCGTAATACTGGGGGGAATGTACATGAATTAGACACTCTAATTCGAGCCAGAAAAGACTCTCCTACACCTCATGTTTATTCTACTGATCGAATTATTGACGGTACTCCTGGCTTATGGGGTGACACAAGTCCTTGGAATCTTAATGTTACAAAGGAAGAAGAAGTGACACGTGAGATTGAAAGGCAAGCAAAGGCAGGAGCTAAATTTATTAAAGTATACGGTAGACTGCCTAGGCATTTAATAGCACACGCTGTGAACGAAGCTAAGAAATTCAACCTCGACGTTAGTTGTGACTTGGTTCACTCTAATGATGTAGATGCCCTTACAGCAGCAAAACTAGGTGTCAAATGGTTCGAGCATGCTTCTGGGATTCTTCAATCCATTTATCCGAAATGGTCGATGAATGCTGAACAATCACGCTGGGACTCTATTCCTTTTGATCAACCTGATGAAGAAGCTATTCGTTACATTTGTGAAAAACTACTAAACTATGACGTCATTTTATGCCCGACTATGATTCTCTTTGACCAAATGAAAGACTATCCGAACTATTGGAAACCTGAACACTCTTTAATCAGAGCCATAGAAAGTCACTCAAGCCTATTAAATCAATGGCAAGCAATTAGTCAACATGAAGCTGCCCTTCAACCTTTAGGCATTCAAAGCAAAATGAATCAGAGAATTGCAAAGATGTATGCGGACTTGGGCGGAAAAATCGTGGCAGGGACAGACACACCTGCAGGCATTTACACGTGGCCTGGATTAGCTTTGCATCGTGAATTAGAATTATTTGTGGAAAATGGCTTTTCTCCTCTTCAAGCATTGCGCGCTGCAACGATTGAAGCTTCTGAATCAATTGGATTAAGTCATATTGGGGCGATTCAACCAAACAAACAAGCAGACCTTGTTATATTAAATGCAAATCCACTAGATAATATTAAGCATACAAAAGACATCCATTATGTCATTAAAGGCGAGCATATGTATTCACAACAGGAGATTATAAACGAGATTCCCGATGAGGAAGAAGTTTTAACAAATCTCAAAACGTTCCTTAGTCGTTTCAACGAAGAGGTCAACGGAGATTGGTACGAGACCATGATCAAGGAATTCGACTAAAAGTTTGTGCACACTCCTATATGGAATGTGCTCCATTATTATGGTTTACCGACATAAGTTCCACCAATTAAGTCGTGTATTGCCCTTTTATCTTCTCTAAATATGACCATAAAAACACTAACAATTAAAGAGACACCAAGAGTTACAATCCCTACTAAATGAAAACCAACCACTTCTCGTAACAAAGTGTTTGATAACGTGACGTCATCGCCATCTGTTCTTTTTAGTTTTATTTTGCATATGCGTTTTCCAATCACATACCCAGACCAAAGGACGGGTGTGATAACTAAGTACAATATATAAATAACTTCCCATGTAGCACCATTTCTCCAATCAATCGAGAAGTTACCCGTCATCATGAAAAATATAAGCGCAATGGAAAACGTTAAAATATTTAAATCTAATATACGAGCAATTAACCTTTCTAGAAAACTAGAATATTTATGTCTCGAACTGTAACACGCCTTTCAGTAAATTTTATCTACGTTCGATCTCATATCCTTTTTCCTCAAGTAATTCAAGAATATTGCCAGGTCCGAAGAAGTGGGCAAAACCAGCCGCAACCATGATTGTGTCTGCTTCATGATTGTGAACGACTTCATCAATCTTCTTCGCCATTAGTATATCACGATTGAATAGTATCTCTTCAATATAAGTTTCTTCTATTTCTTTTGACTCTGCGTCTTCGCTAACTTTGCGATCAGTATTGGTAAGGGACTCTTCTCCAGTACGCCAAGCTGTGATTACAGATTCCAAGTATTCCTCGATATCTTCTTGCGAATAGTTTAGTGTCTGTTCTAGGAAGTAAATTTGATAATCCATGTCCCGATCACGCACAGCTTTTAAACTTGTCTCGTAATCTTCTAAAGCCATGCCTTCAGCTTGATCCAAAACACGATTATAAATGTAGCCTTCTACTCCATCTTCATACGTATAATCAGAATACCCTTCTAATAATAAAAACTCATACATCTGCTCTACAGCCCAAGGCTTCATTGAATTTAAAGCGAAAAAAGGGATGTTAAGATTTGTTTCAATTTCTCTAACTACATCCATATTTTCGTCGTTTAAATAGTCCGATAACTGCTCACCACTCGGTAAATATCTATAATTTCTTCTTATCTCTTCATATTCAGATTGTATTTCATAATTCGACTCATTATATTCACTTAAAAGTAAATCCACTTCATTTAAAGCATCTTCAATCTCATCACGCATCGGATACATATCTTCATGACCTGCATGCACTGTTCCTAAGAAGTAAATCGTTTTATCATTATGCTCAGCTTCCCAAAAGAAGGCTTCACTTTTTTCAGGAATTTCAACATCATCGACAGTTAATTTTTCATCACAACCGATTAAAACTAGTGCTATTAAACTTAAAATGGTTAGTTTCAGCAATATTTTATAGGACACGACTCTCCCCTACCTTTTCAAAATTACAGTACTATTTTAACATAATTTACTATTATTTAACTGAAATGATAGTATTATAGTTAGCTAGGAGGTTTGAAAATGAAACGTGTAGCAGTATCCCATAGTGGTGGTAAGGATTCTATGTTGGCGTTGCATCGCATTATGCAGCGAGATGATGTTATTGTTGATTGTCTAATAACGACAGTTAACGAAGCATACAACCGTACAAGTGTGCACGGCAATCGTGAGGAACTTTTAGAAATGCAATCGGAAGCTTTGAATCTTCCGTTACAGAAAATCTATTTACCTGAATCACCATCTAATGAACAGTACAACGAAGCGATGATTAATGCTTTAAAAGAAGCTGAAGCTGATGGCGTTACCCACATTGTATATGGTGATATCAATTTAGCTGATGTGAAAGCTTTTCGAGAGCAACAATTAGGAGGTATAGACTTAGAAGCTATTTTTCCGTTATGGCAAGAGCCAACTAATGAGTTGATCGAGGAATTTTTACAGTTAGGATATCAGACATTGATTACGACAATTGATCCGTCGCGCGTTCCGGATAAGTTTTTAGGAGCGTATCTAGACCGTGAAACAATAAGTGAGTTGCCTAATCATGTTGATGTTTGCGGGGAAAACGGTGAATTCCACACTTTTGTTGTCGATGGTCCTCTGTTTAAAGAGTCGCTTCCAATTAAGCTTGGTGACGACGTGGTAGAAGGAGATTTTTATACTTACCGAGATGTCATTCGTGGCACGTAATTCGGCGTTCGCCGGAATATGAGGTCTGTTCGCCGAAATATTACAGCCGTTCGCCGGAATATTTTGATTTTCGCCGGAATATCGAAATAATCGCCGAATTCCAACATTCGGCGATTTCCCTCTTCTATTTTATTGCCTCACCTACATCATATTGACTTAGATCTAATTCTACTTCTTCTCCAGTTGCCAAGTCAGCTAGCACTGAGCCTAAATACGGGCCAGCCGTTAACCCCGTTGCACCTAAGCCGTTTGCTACTAATAACCCATCATAATTAGGCATTGGCCCAATGATTGGCAAGAACCCTGGTGTATATGGTCTAAAGCCGACTCGTGTTTCTAAAATCGATGCATCATCTAACCCTGGAGCTACGGTTAATGCTTTGTCTAAAATCTCACGTATGCCACCAGCCGTTGCGCGGTAGTCAAAGCCCGCATAGTCGGTTCGAGTTGCGCCTAAAACAACGCGACCACCAGAAAAGGTTAATAAATAAGCATTACTTGGCGGCATCACAACTGGCCAGTCTGCTGTATCTTCCCCCATCAGATCTAAATGAATAATTTGTGCTCGCTGTGTTATTACGTCATAGTCAACCCCAATTGGTTCGACTAACTGTTTTGACCATGCACCCGCTGTATCAATTACTTGTGTTGCTTCAATATAGTCGCCTTGAATTTTTACTCCGCTTACTTGTCCATCTTTTGCTACTAATTGAGCATCACCTTCAATGATAGTAGCGCCATATTTTTTAGCTGCTGAAATTAATGCATCACGGATCGCGCGCCCATCGACTCGTGCTCCACCACTTACGTAAACTGACCCGTATTCTTCTGAAAGTGGTGGAAACATCGCTTTCGTTTCTTCAGGTGAAAGTAGCTTGATTTCGCCAATCTCAGGTGCATCTTCTCGACGTTTTTCAGCACGCTCAACCATTTTTTCTAACTTATCTTGATCCGTATGTAAACTAATCGTGCCGACCCGTTTATACCCTGTATTCGATTCACCATCATTTTCTAATGCCTCGACTAATTCAGGATAATAACGCGCTCCATTTTTCACTAGTTGATACCATGCTTTATTTCTTCGTTGTGATAGCCAAGGGCATACGATCCCTGCAGCTGCATCAGTTGCTTGTCCTTGATCATTCCGGTCGATTAACGTCACTTGTTCACCTTTTTTTGCGAGATGATAAGCCGTTGATGCTCCTAATATACCTCCACCGACGATTACATAACTCATGTTGTCACTCCTTTCTTAAAATGGCTTCGTAATCATTAAAATAATAATCGTGATAAAAATCGTATTTTCCATATATTCGATCCGGTAAAGTCTTTGTGCTAATGGATAATATTTTTCTGGTATCTCTTCACCAGTATGTTCGTTTAATAACGATTTAATCGGTTTTGAATTTCGTTTCAATACTGTTGGTCCCATTGCTAGGGCAAATAAAAATAATACTAAACTAATTATGTACCAACCTTGTTCAAATAAAGCTGTGTTAATAAACCCCATCCACAGTCCTGTAACTAAAAGTAACGTTCCGCCCGCCATGACAAAGTAATGTAATTGTCGTTTTACTTTATAGCCATGTTTTAATTCCGTTAAGTTCGTCGCTGATTTCGTAACACGCGTCAAAATAAAACCTGGTCCCAACCCTATAATGGCTGAAATAATATGAATGAATACCAATATCTCGTATAAAGACAATGACGCCCACCTCCACTTCTTTTATAACGTGAACCGCTTTAGTAAACAGTGACAGACTACCTTTTTACTCGTACAATGATATAAGAGGAGTGAACAAGATGCAAAAACTTATTTATGAGCACAATTGGGAAAACAATTTAGCTGAAAAAGATCGAAAATACATCGAGGAAGTTTTCGAAAAGCTGTCATTTGATCGTTCGATGAAAGTTCGTTTCACATACGTATGGCAAGCTGTAAACCATCGCAGTGATTTACTCGTAACAGCCATTGTTCATAACTTAAGTGATGAAGAGGTTACCTTTAATAAAACATTGGTCGAATATGTAGGAGTAGCAAAAGATCAATTTTCACTTCCTATCACTTTTAATGCACATACTTCAATGCCGTGGACGTTTATTTTCACATCATATAAAAGTGCTGAAGAAGTAAGTGAATTAGTTGCTCCGGAGCTTAATTAGTGTCGAATGGAAGACTATTAATGTCGGATGAAACACTTTTATTGTCGGATGAAGCACACTTAATGTCGGACAAACTAACCTTAGTGCCGGACGAACACGCCTTATTGTCGGATGAAGCACACTTAATGCCGGACGACGCACTCTTAATGTCGAACAAAGCTGCTTTATTGTCGGACAAAACACTCACAATCGTTGAACACACCCCCAAATACACAGAAAATCCCCTCAAGCTATTGAGGGGATTTTCTCAAATTAAAGCATTTCAGATACTGTCTTACCTTGTAAGAAGTTGTAAAGGTAGTCAGGTCCACCTGCTTTTGAGTCTGTACCAGACATGTCGAAGCCACCGAATGGGTGGTAACCAACGATTGCTGATGTACAACCACGGTTAAAGTATAAGTTACCTACGTGGAAGTCTTCACGAGCAATTTCTAAGTGGTTACGGTTATTTGAGATCACCGCTCCAGTTAGACCGTAATCTGTATTGTTTGCAATGTCGATTGCTTCATTAAAGTCTTTTGCCTTCGTAATACCTACGATTGGACCGAAGATTTCTTCTTGTTGCATGCGAGAGTTTGGATCTAAGTCAGCGAAGACAGTTGGATTAATGTAATATCCATTTGTATCATCGCCATCGCCACCAATCATAAGGCGACCCTCTTCTTTACCAACATCCATGTAGCTCATAATTTTGTCATAAGCACTCTGATCGATTACTGCGCCCATGTAATAGTTCTTCTTAGACGTGTCACCAATGTCTAGACCTTTTGTGATTTCAACAACTCGGTCAAGAACATCGTCATAAACGTCTTGGTGAATAACAGCACGTGAGCCAGAAGAACATTTCTGACCTGAGAAATCAAAGGCAGATTGAACGATCGCTTGTGAAGCTAACTCTAAATCTGCTTCATTATCAACAACGATTGTATCTTTACCACCCATTTCAGCTACAACACGCTTTAACCACTTTTGGCCTTCTTGCACTTTAGCTGCTTTTTCAAAAATGTTAACACCTACTTCACGTGAACCTGTGAAGCTCACAAAACGCGTTCTCGGGTGTTCTACTAAGTAGTCACCAACTTCACTTCCGCTACCAGGGATGTAGTTAATAACACCTGATGGCATACCCGCTTCTTCCATCACTTCCATAAACTTATAAGCGATTACAGGAGAGTTAGATGCAGGCTTTAATAATACTGTGTTACCCGTTACCATTGGTGATACTGCTGTACCACACATAATTGCGAATAGTAAGTTCCATGGTGAGATAACAAGTCCAACACCTAATGGAATATAACTAAAGCGGTTATTTTCAATTGGACGGCTATTAATTTCTTTACCTTCAGCAATTTCTAACATTTGACGTCCATAGTACTCAAGGAAGTCGATCCCTTCAGCAACGTCACCGTCAGCTTCCTTCCATGCCTTACCTGATTCTTTAATCGCCCAAGCGTTAAACTCATGCTTACGACGACGAACAATTGCAGCCGCACGGAATAGAATGTCTGCACGCATTTCTGGTGTTGATTTGCGCCACCATTCAAATGTTTCGTCAGCTGTCTTCATTGCTTTTTCTGCTAACTCTTTATTTGCTTTAGAAACAGTACCAACTACTTCATTTTTGTTGTTCGGGTTAATTGAAGTAATTTTGTCATCTGTATAAATACGTTCCCCACCGATAATTAACGGGTAGTCTTGTCCAAGCTCTTGCTCAACTTGGTGAAGTGCTGCTTCTAATTCTTTAGCGTTTTCTTCTACTGTGAAATCTGTAAATGGTTCATGACGATACGGTTGTACCATAATAAAGCCTCCTCTTTACGATTTTACGCTAGTTATAGCGCTTCCATAATACATTTTAAACGAACATGCGAACCTAATCAAATATAAATCCTGTTTTATCCAACAAAAACGTACTGTACATCTTTTCATACAGCACGTTTAAAACCTTTTATTGAAAAATATGATGAGTCACTTCTTCTTCTCCAGCTCGTCTAAATAGAACCGCTTCTACTTGTGAAGGAGACTCAACTTTTACTTCAACATCAAAAAATGGAGGTAAATGCTCGACCATTAATGAACTAATATGTTGTGTAAAACCTACAATTTCATGTTTTCCGTTAAACTCAATTGGGATCTCTACATTTAAAGTACGTAGCTCATCATCTTTATAGAAACCTCTTCCTACTACGCCAGTGTAATTAGGAAAGAAATCGGCTACACCACGTCTAAAGTCAGCCAACATTTCTGAGTCATCATAATAATCTTCTTCACCTTCACTAGATGGGAACAGTACGTTATTTTCATTCAACCCTTCCCATTCTAATACACCAGGGTTTAGTCCTTCTTCTTCATCAATCGTTAAATTGTTTAGATTAACAACCGTTTGTTGCACAAAATTGCCAGGAACGATAGCATTACGATCATTCTCTCGGTAAAGAGCAATTAATATTGGAATATCATCAAACTCTTCTAAGCCTAATTGATCGATATGAACTAATATATCGGCTGCAACTTCTTCACCGACACTAAGCATTTCATCCATATCAATTGGAACCCCATATGTCGGACCGTAGTTGACACTGAATGCATACTCTGACTTTAGAGCAATTCCGATTGCAACGCCACCTAATTCGACACGATCTTCTCCTTCACGTACTAAAAAGTTTTGTTCAAGAATATGAGAGAATACACGTGGATTTTCTTCTTGGTAATCTTCTAATTCTTCTGTAATCTGATCCTCCATATCTTCTAATTCGTCTAGATCTTCACCAGTCGCATCCTCTTGTTCTTCAAGCACATCCTCGAGTTCTTCTTCTAAGTCTTCTGGACGAGGTGGGTTTAAACCATCAATTATGCGAAAGACGTCACTTCGTTCAAGGTGTTGCCCTTCTTGGAATAAATACTCTTCTGGGTCAAAGACTTCTTTTGTCAGTCGCGTTAGGCCTTGTTCAAATTCATCAATATCATAGCGATTGGCCACTTGGTTTGTAATAGTACCTCGTGCAGCACCCATTTGATATGGTAAAATCATACGGTATTCATTTGTATCCAAACTGTCTGGAGACACGATAAAACGTTGCTCTTCTTCTGGCTGTTGTTCTTCATCTGTCTCTTGTACAATTTCATCATCTGTATCAAACGTTGGCGCACATGCTGTTAACGTAATCAAGAAAAATACAGATAAGCCTAGCAGTTTTTTCATCATTTCCACTCCCTAAGACTCAAACGATTGGATCATTTGAGCTTCATCCCATATTTCTACATTCAAGTCCTTAGCTTTATCTAGCTTAGAACCAGCATCTTCACCAGCTATTAGTAAGTCAGTCTTTTGACTAACACTACCTGTCACTTTTCCACCGAGTGTTTCAATTTTCGCCTTTGCTTCATTACGCGACATATCATTAAACTTCCCTGTTAAAACGATCGTTTTATCATAAAAAATAGATCCTTCATCGACTTCTACAACTTCACCTAAATATTCCATATTCAAGCCTAATTGTTTCAGTTCTTCAATTAATCGTTCAACTTGTTCTTGCTGGAAGTAAGCAACAATCGATTGAGCCATTTTGTCACCAATTTCAGGTACAGCCTCGACTTCTTCTTTGGAAGCTTTCATTAATTGATCCATCGTCTTAAAGTGAGAAGCTAACGTGTCAGCTGCTTTACTGCCAACAAAACGAATACCTAAACCGAATAACAACCGTTCTAATGAGTTTTCTTTCGATGTTTCAATCGCACTTAATAAGTTGTCGACTGATTTTTGTCCCATTCTTTCAAGCGGAAGCAAATCATCTGGTGTAAGCTTATAAAGATCAGCGATTGTTTTAATTAACTCATGATCAAACAACTGCTCAATGACTTTCTCACCTAGCCCATCAATGTTCATCGCATTACGTGAAACAAAATGAATTAACGCTTCTTTTAATTGGGCTGGGCAGTTTGGGTTGACGCAACGATACGCCACTTCACCGTCAACTTTTTCAATAGGCTCATTACATTCAGGACAAGTCTTTGGCATTCTAAACGGTTGCTCATCCCCTTTACGTTCATCTGTTACGACACGAACGACTTCAGGAATAATGTCACCCGCTTTCTTAATGATCACTGTATCATTAATGCGAATATCTTTATCAATAATTAAGTCTTCATTGTGTAAAGAGGCGCGTTGAACTGTTGTACCAGCCACTTGAACGGGCTCCAAAATAGCAGTCGGTGTAACCGCACCAGTACGCCCTATACTTAATTCAATGTCATATAGCTTCGTTACAGCCTCTTCAGCTGGGAACTTATACGCAATCGCCCAACGTGGACTTTTGGCTGTGAATCCTAGTTCTTGTTGTAAATCGATTGAATCGACTTTAATAACGATCCCATCGATCTCATAATCTAATTCACTTCGTTTAATGGTCCAGTCTTCTGTATATTGAATAACGTCTTCGATCGTATCAAACACTTTCGTCTCTTGGTTCGTTTTAAATCCTAGCTTTTTCATATATTGTAATTGTTCACTATGAGAAGAAGTTGTCGCGCCTTCCCATTCCCCAACACTATATAAGAAAATATCCAAATTACGTTTGGCTGCAATTTTCGGGTCTAACTGACGTAATGAGCCTGCTGCCGCGTTACGTGGGTTCGCAAACGGTTCTTCCCCTGCCTGTTGACGCTGTTCATTCATATTAAGAAACGATTTCTGAGGCATAAATGCTTCGCCACGCACTTCAATCGTTTCTTCTTCACGAATTCTCAAAGGAATACTTTTAATTGTCCTTAAGTTCTGTGTAATATCTTCACCTGTTTTACCGTCTCCACGTGTTGCGCCTTGAACGAATTGGCCGTTTTCATAACGAAGAGAGACAGCTAGTCCGTCAATTTTCAACTCACAAACGTAACGAACATTATTCCCAACACGTTCTTTAATCCGTCTGTCAAAATCCCTTAAGTCTTGTTCATTAAAGGCATTACCCAAGCTTAACATTGGGACGCGGTGATCAATTTTATGAAACTGATCAAGTGGCTCGCCACCAACACGTTGACTTGGGGAATCGCTTGATAGAAATTCTGGATATTCTTCTTCTAGTTTTATAAGTTTGTGTAATTGTTGGTCATAGTAAGCATCAGAGACAGTCGGCTCATCTAAAACGTGATACTCATAGTTGTATTGGTTTATTTCTTCTTTTAAGGCTTCTATTGATTGTCTTGCTTCCTCACGATTCATAGAAACGCCACTCCTCTTATATTTTTTCAACAGGGGCAAATTGTGCTAACAGACGCTTAATGCCTACAGGTGATGGAAACGCAATATCGACTTCCATGTCATCACCGCTACCTTCAACTTTTACAATCGTTCCTTCGCCCCACTTTTTATGCTTCACTTTGTCACCGATTTGGAAAAGTTGTGGTGATGAAGGCTTTTGCTTAATCGTAGTCGCTTTACGCTTAGGTTGAGCCGTTGGCGTCTGTGAAGCCGACTCCAATTGACTAATCGCCTCTTCAAATGACTCATGCGATGACATCCCTTGTGAAAAGTCACCTTCTCGTTGTAATAGATCACTTGGTACTTCATCGATAAAACGACTCTTCTCATGAAATTGCGTGCGACCAAAGATCGTGCGCATTGAAGCGTATGTTAAATATAGCTGTCTTTCAGCACGTGTAATACCTACATACGCCAAGCGACGTTCTTCTTCCATTTCTTCTTCGTCAAAAAGTGAACGACTATGTGGGAACATATTCTCTTCTAATCCGATTAAAAAGACGACAGGAAACTCTAATCCTTTTGCTGCGTGTAACGTCATAAGCGTCACTTTATCTGTCGATTCATCATCTGTGTCATCTAAGTCGGACACTAACGCTAAGTCAGTTAAAAAGGCAATTAAGCTCGTGTCTTCACTCGCTTCTTCAAACTGCTTCGTTACGGTTTTGAACTCTTCTAAGTTTTCCTGACGACCTTGCGATTCTAATGACTTGTCTTGTCTTAACATCTCTTCATAACCAGATTTCTCTAACACTTCATCAACTAAGTCTGTCACACTAAAAAACTCTTGCTGTTTTTGAAAGTTTTCAATCATGTGCCTAAAAGTCTGTAATTGCTGGGCCGCTTTTTTGCTAACTCCGATTAGTGCAATATCTTGAACCGCCTCAAATAGTGATAAATCATGCATTTCAGCATGTAATTGCAACTTCTCAATTGACGTCTTACCAATTCCACGCTTCGGAACATTAACCACTCGCATAAAACTAATGTCATCATTAGGATTTGCAATAAGTCTTAAATAGGCTAACAAGTCTTTAATTTCTTTACGATCATAGAACTTAGTCCCGCCAATAATTTGATATGGAACACTAGATTTTACGAAAACGTCCTCCATCGCACGAGACTGAGCATTCGTACGGTAAAGAATGGCGATATCTTCGTAATTAAACTCGCCTTCACTAACAACCTCTTGAATTTGATCTATGACATAACGCGCTTCTTGACGTTCATCACGCGCTTCAAATAGGCGGATCGTGCTGCCATCTTCATTGTCTGTCCAAAGTTCTTTCGGTTTACGTGAAATATTATTTTCAATGACATCATTTGCCGCTTGGAGAATCGTTTTTGTTGAACGATAGTTTTGTTCTAAAAGGATCGTTTTGGCATCGGGATAATCATTTTCGAATGATAAAATGTTATAAATGTCTGCACCACGCCATTTATAGATTGACTGGTCTGAGTCACCAACAACACATAAGTTGTTAAAACGTTCAGCTAACTTTTGCACGAGTTTATACTGTGCCTTGTTCGTATCTTGGTACTCATCAACGTGAATGTATTGAAATCGATTTTGATAAAAACGCAACACTTCAGGTACACGGTCAAATAGGAAAAACGTCTCCATAATTAAACTATCAAAATCTAAAGCACCATTTTTTCTTAAAAGTGTTTCATAAGTATCATAAATTGAAGCAATCTTCTCCTCATGATAATTATTCGCCTGTTGCTTCATCACTTTAGGTGTGATGAGCTGATTTTTCGCTTGGCTAATCGCAAATTGAATAGAACGAGGATCAAATTGTTTAGGGTCTAAATCTTGGATTCTTAACGCTTCTTTAATCGCCGTCTTTTGATCTGTCGCATCATAGATTGCAAAGTTACGATTAATACCAATTCGGTCGCCATCACGGCGTAAAATACGTACACAAAGTGAGTGGAACGTTGACATAATAATGTCTTTCGCTTCATCTCCAACCAGTTTCTCAACACGTTCTTTCATTTCTCGAGCTGCTTTATTCGTAAATGTAATGGCTAAAACATTATAGGGTTGTACCCCTTTTTCAGCTAAAAGGTATGCAATTCGATGTGTTAAAACACGCGTCTTACCACTACCAGCACCAGCCATAACAAGCAAGGGGCCTTCTGTATGCTTCACTGCTTCTTTCTGTTCGGTATTCATTGAATTTAATATTTCTTTCATCGTCATGCCCATGACTATACCACCTTTTTACTTTTCTACCTTTTTGACAGCGTGAACGGTTCTTAATGCCGCTTTTAGATCTTCATATATGACATCGCCTACAACGACAACGTCAGCATAAACTGCCATTTCACTTGCTTGTTCTTTCGATCTGATCCCGCCACCGTAAATTAATGTCGTGTTATTTAACTCATCACTTACTTGTTTGACTAATTCAGGATCACCATATGTACCACTATATTCTAAATACATAAAAGGTAAATGCATCAAATGTTCGATTAACTGTGCATAAGCGACAACATCTTCTGTTGTCACTTCTTTTGAATTCGTATATTGATAGGCTTTTGACTCAGGGTTTAACATGACATACCCTTCCATCAATAGCTCTTCCCATTCAATTAATTCCCCAAATTCTTTAATCGCCTCATGATGTAAATCAATCATCCACTTCTTATCTTGAGTATTTAATACTGTCGGGATGAAATAAAAATCAAAGCCTGGAGTAACGGAAGGAATATTGGATACTTCTAATACACACGGAACAGAATAACGTCGCACACGTGCTAATAAGTTAAGGACATCATCTAATGTAACACCATCTGTCCCACCGATCATCACTGCATCAGTATCCGATTCACATAATGACTCTAAAGCTTCGTCATCAATCGATTTATTAGGATCAAGCTTAAATATATGTCGCCACTTTTGATATTCTTCAATCACGTTGATTCCTCCATCGTTTGTTCCTAACCTTACCTATTATATCAAAAATCAACCCTAACTTTCATTGAACATCGTATTAAATCTCGTAAAACTCATAGTGAAAGTTGAGAAACGTTTTTGGGTATGCTAATATAAGTTAGACAAAATCATAATGGTTTATTTACTGTGAAGGATTAATAGTAGCTATGCCCTCTACTTACTCAAGCGATTCAGGGATGGTGTGAGCCTGAAGTAAGGTATCAGTGAAACGGCAGTCTGGAGTAGATTGATTGAAAGTGGTCGTGCATTTAGCACTTCAATCAGGGTGGAACCGCGGGAATAACACTCTCGTCCCTGAGCTAAACAATTAGCTCAGAGGCGGGAGTTTTTTGTTTATATAAAATGTCAATAGGAGGTACTAACATGGCACAAGAGATGGAACATATTGTTAACCATTGTAAACACAGAGGGTTTATTTTCCAAGGGTCTGAAATCTACGGCGGCCTAGCCAACACTTGGGATTACGGCCCATTAGGTGTTGAATTAAAGAAAAATTTAAAAGATGCTTGGTGGAAAAAATTCGTCCAAGAATCACCTTATAACGTCGGTTTAGACGCAGCGATTCTAATGAATCCTAAAACGTGGGAAGCAAGTGGACACTTAGGTAACTTTAACGACCCGATGATCGATTGTAAAGATTGTAAATCGCGCCATCGTGCGGACCACATTATCGAGGACCATTTCGAAGCAAAAGGTGAAGAACGCGTCGTTGACGGCTTGCCTTTTGAAGAATTAGAAAAGATTATTAACGAAGAAGGCATTACGTGCCCTACATGTGGTTCAGCTAATTTCACTGAAATTCGTCAATTTAACTTAATGTTTAAGACGTATCAAGGTGTAACAGAAGATTCTTCTGATGAGATTTACATGCGTCCTGAAACAGCACAAGGGATTTTCGTCAATTTTAAAAATGTTCAACGTACGATGCGTAAAAAGCTTCCATTCGGTATTGCACAAATTGGTAAAAGCTTCAGAAATGAAATTACACCTGGTAACTTCATTTTCCGTACACGTGAATTCGAGCAAATGGAGATGGAGTTTTTCTGTAAACCTGGTGAAGAGAAAGAATGGTTTACTTACTGGTTAGACTTCTGTCATAACTGGTTAACTAACTTAGGACTTGATGAAGATAAAGTCCGTCGTCGTGAACACGATGAAGATGAGTTATCACACTACAGTAATGCGACAACTGACTTAGAGTACCAATTCCCATTTGGTTGGGGCGAGCTATGGGGCATTGCATCTCGTACTGATTACGACTTAAAACAACACGCTGAACATTCAGGTGAAGATATGGAGTATATCGATCAACAAACAAATGAGCGTTACATTCCGTATGTGATTGAGCCATCATTAGGTGCTGACCGCTTAGCGTTATCATTTTTAACCAATGCTTATGAAGAAGAAGAGCTAGAAGATGGCTCTACGCGTACTGTCATGCATTTTCACCCAGCAGTAGCGCCATATAAAGCAGCAATCTTCCCATTATCCAAGAAGCTATCTGAAGAAGCTCAAGAAGTGTTTCAAGACTTGGCGAAGGACTTTATGGTTGATTACGATGAGAGCGGCTCCATTGGTAAACGTTATCGCCGCCATGACGAAATCGGAACACCTTATTGCATTACGTATGACTTCGATTCAAAAGAAGATGAACAAGTGACTGTTCGTAACCGCGACACGATGGAACAATCACGCATGCCAATTTCAGAACTAAAAACTTTCTTACAAGAAAAAGTGAGTTATTAAACAAAAGTTCCCTAGCCTCTATTGAGACTAGGGAACTTCTTTATATATTACATTAAATAATGAATCATTGATGTCGCAATCGTGAAGTAAATGAGTAAGCCCATAATATCGTTTAACGTTGTAATAAATGGACCTGATGCAACAGCAGGGTCAATCTTTAACTTGTCGATTAATAACGGAATAACAGAACCAGTTAATGTCGAAATACTAAGCGTGATTAGAATAGATGAGCCAACAACACCAGCTAGTGCTAAATTTTGATCATAAAAAATGATAATTAAGATCGCTAATGTAACCGCACTACCTAAACCAATCATAACTCCTGTGAAAAATTCACGTCTCAACACACGCCACACATTACGTTTATCAAACGTACCAATTGCTAAGTTACGAACCATAACGGCAAGTGACTGTGTACCTGTATTACCAGCTGAGTCCATAATTAATGGAATAAATGCAGCTAAAATAACAATAGCTTCTAACGTTTCCTCGAACTGTCCAATTACTTCAGCTGTAATTAGACCTAAAAACATTAACATAATAATCCATGGTGCACGCTTCTTGGCTGCATCCCATGCAGTAACGTCAGTACCTGTAGCACCTCTTACCGCTGAAATTTCTCCAAAGTCTTCTGTCGCCTCTTCTTCAATAACATCAATAATATCATCGACCGTAATAATACCAACTAATTTGTTATCATCTGTAATAACTGGAACTGCTAAAAAGTCATACTTCTGAATTAATCGTGCAACTTCTTCTTGGTCTTGATTAACCTTAACTGAAACGACGCGAGTGCTCATCACATCTTCAATTTTAATATTTGGTTCATTCGTAATTAAATCTCTTAACGAGACAACACCTACTAAAGAGCCTTCTGTATCGACGACATAAATGTAATAAATCGTTTCAGCTTCAGGTGCTTCATCACGAAGGCGTGACATGACACTTTGTACAGTATCAGTCGTTTTAATCGAAATATATTCAGTAGCCATTAGAGCACCAGCTGTTTCCTCCTGGTACTCCATGACCTTTTTAACGCGCCTAACTGCCACTTGATCCATTTCTCCTAAAGCAGCATTAACTTCTTCTTCATTTAATTCGGTTAAATAATCAGCAACGTCATCTGATGCCATCTCATTTAACGTGGCAATCCATTTACTGCGATCCATTTCATCCATGACATTCTTCTGTTCGTCGATTTCTAACCCTTGAAAAATATCTGCTAACTGCTCAGGTGTAAGAACAGAATACACTTTTTGGCGTAAACTTTTATCATCTAACTTTTGAAACCAGTCCACCTGGTCCTGAATATGAAGTGATTGTAATGAATCTTGAAATAAATCCAATTTGTTTTCTTCTAAATAATCTTTTAATTGCTGGAATAAGCTACTCTTATTCACACGACGCATCATCATTGTAGAGACCTCCTTTTATTAGCCCCTAACCATTAAAGTGATAGGGGGTGAATATAATTTGTTAATTAAATAGTCTATAAAGTTAAAACTCGATTCGGGATCCATATCCCCCATCACCTCCTGATGCATCTCGTTAGGTTTAGGGTCCATAATTAATTTTATTTTCCCTATTTTAGCTAAAAATAAAGCTCTCTTTCCTCAAACATGGAGAAAAGAGAGCTCTCTATTGAAAAAGTCAATGATTAATAAATCCGACCTTCTCCTCCAATCGTTTGAGCTTTAGCACTGAACGGCATAGGACTAAGTCCAGCTACGTTAAAAACCACCTTAAGTCGATGGTTCTTGTTGACCCATTGGCGTCTTTGGACGTTTTTGGGCAGTAGCGTATCTCCGAACAGGAGCCTCACCTAACGAGGATTATCAAATTTTCCTTTTATAGAATACATCATATGTTTTCCCTGGTCAACTGGTGTTTAAACTTTTTTTAATTTATGACTCAATAGACTTTATTCTTGTTCTGTGCTATCTTTACGGTAAATTAACGCTATTGTTTGAATAGATTTGAGGGTTCAACATTGAAAACACATTTCATTAGTGTCATTGCCGTTGCAATAGGTGGCGCACTTGGAGCAGTTCTCCGCTTCAGTGTTGATTTACCACTTTATGACACTTATTTTCCGATCAACACGATTATTGTTAACTTAATCGGCAGTTTAATACTCGGAGTGCTTACAGCGGTCTATGTCATTAAAAATACACGTGAATGGATTAAAGCTGGTTTAGGTGTTGGCTTTTGTGGTGGGTTTACGACGATGTCTGCACTTGCAAATGATGCCGTTGTGCTCATTACGAACGGTGATGTCCTTCTGTTTTCGCTATACTTAATTATTTCAGTTATTGGCGGTATTGGGTTAGCTGTTTTAGGATATGTTTCAATAATGAAATGGAAAGCAGGTGACTCATCATGAGTATCACTTTAGTTGCAATAGGAGGAGCTATTGGAGCCGTCTTAAGATACTTACTAGGTCTTTTCATCATGAGCAAACGTCATAAAGAGGGTCTTCCTATAGCCATGTTAATCGTAAACATATTAGGAGCATTCGGGCTAGGTATTTTCATCGGGATTTATAATCCTGGACCTGAACCGCTGCAAAATTCATTATACGTGTTATTTAGCATTGGGGTTTTTGGTGCATTTACAACGTTTTCGACATTTAGTGTTGAAGCAATGCAACTTATTCAAAGACGCCAGTTTAAGTTTTTTTGGACTTATGTACTAGTTAGTGTATTGGGTTCAATTATTCTTTTTGGTTTAAGCTTCGCTGTTACAGTGCAATTATTATAAAAATAAAAGGGGCTAGGACAAAACTAATTACAAAACCCGAACGAAATCATAATTTGACTTCGTTCGGGTTTATCTTTTATCATCGCTCCATCAAAATGCTTCGCTTTCACCCGCAGGGCACAAGTGCAACATCTGCTCAAACTCCCTAAGGTCGTTTGTTGCAGTGTTTTCTTTGCCGGGGCGGCTGGTGAGCCAAGCTACTACTTCGAGAAACCTCCTTGTGCTTTGCACCGAGGAAGCCCTCTTCGAAGATTAGCTAGAAGACGCAGGTGCATCCGCGGGGTCTCACCCTGGCCTTTGCTCCCACAGGAGTCTCCGCATTTTGATTCCGCTAAGTAATTGCTCAACTAACATAAAAAATAAAAGTTCGTGTTTCTACAACACTTCATACCTTTTGTTCAAGCCCTTCCTTTTACTGTCCGTTCTTCTTTTCTTCATGAACTCGGTCTAGGACTAATTCATACGCATCGTTACCATAATTTAGACAACGTTTGACGCGTGAGATTGTTGCAGTAGATGCGCTTGTCTCTTCTTCAATCTTCTGATACGTATGCCCTTCACGAAGCATGCGCGCAACATCTAAACGTTGAGCCAATGCTTGTACTTCATTTACAGTCGCTACATCGTCAAAAAATCGATAACACTCTTCTACGTCTTTTAACTGTAAGATCGCTTCAAATAATTGATCTAACTCTCTACCTCTTAATTTATCAATTTGCATTTGCGATTACCTCCTCATTACTCATATGTAACTGCTTCTAATAACCCAGGTGAGCTTGGAATGATGTTAATCCATGTTTGACCTGGTACAAGTTCAACTTCTTCCCCATCTATAGTTGGTACCATAATATCATTAACTGTTTGCCATTCAATTTCCTTAATAGTACCTTGTTGCAGCAAGTAACCATTACCACCTGATTCAATGTCAATATCTCGTCTGCCAACATCATCGATTACACGGTGATCTGTTTCATAAATTAACACATTATCCAAAACAACAGGCTCATTTGTATCTAAATCAACAGATTGCTCTCCATCACTATACCGTAAATACCCATCTTCTGCTTCATCAAATTGATAAGATACTCGAGTATTGCTTGAATAGCTAATTTCGACTTGTTCAGCTGTTTCGCCATCAATCTCTTCTACATCAAGTAATGACATGAAATTCAATGAATCATGCTCTTGCTCAACAGTAATATTATTACGCGTCGCCACTTCATAGGCATTCTCTAGCATAACATAAGAATCGTGTGGTGCGCTTCTATGATTTGCACGTTTAAATAAAAATTGATCATTATCATAATAAGCACCATTTAAATTCGTTACCCAACCAGCTCTTAAGTCTTCTTCAATAAAATTGGCTGCGCCATGATATACATAAATAGCACCATGGTTCTTCGCCGATTCTATATAATAAGAACGAGCACTTCTGACAGGACCAACCTTCTCAGGAATGTGACTATGATATAAGGCCAACAACCTTGTAATATTGCCCTCAGCTAAAAATTCATAAACGATATCAGCATGAATTAACCCTGTTTGAGGCCTTGCCGCAGGGTGGTTATTCACCTGTACAGCTAATGTGCGCCTGTCGAATTCTTGTTCGGCTTCCTCACCAGTTAGTGGGAAAGTAAATTCAGGATCAACATATTCATCTTCAACTTCTTCTTCAACCTCTTCTTGCTCTTCGATGTCATTTTCTTCAGGTGTTTCTTCTTGTTCTAAACTTTCGTCTTCCCCATTACATGCTGCTAACACTAGTAAAAGCGCTATGCCCAGCACAAACAACCTTTTGTTCATCCTCAACACCCTTTATTGTTTATATATACTAACATTTTAACGCATAACTGAAGGAAAAAGTATCTCTTTTTTCTTAACATCCATAAGTCCTTTAGGTGTTATGCGGATATATGGCAGGTGAGTCGATGATAAAAATAACAATGTGTAAATGGGATCATTATATTGATACCCATTGGCAATAAGCAATTGTTTCAACTCTTTTTCCTTGATTATGAGCTCATCCATTTGTAAGTCCGTCATGACTCCTTGTAACGGAAGAGGGAGTTCAAAAATAACTTCTTCATCCTTCACAACAACGATCGCTCCACCTAACTCCTTCATGCGTTCAAAGGCAATACTCATATCACGCTTGTCTTTACCGACTAAAACGATATCCCCTGTATTTGAATAAGAACTCACTAAACCTCCAATTTCCGTCGTAAACCCTTTTAAGAAGGAAGAAATGCGCCAATCTCCATCACGATCAACTAACATGACATAAGCTATATCGTGAGTCGTAGGAAGCTTTTGTGTCTGTGACTCTGACTTAACTGGATATGGCTTCATAATGACATCATTTAACATATCCATACCTAAAGGAGAGGAGAATAGTAAATCGTCTGTCCTTAAATTCCAGTCTATATTTAACTGCCCTAAGCCATAGTTTTCCCACTGAATATCAGGATTACGGTCTTTAAAGGCATACCCTTCAAAGTTAATCCACTCACCTTTTGCCAAGACTTTTATTGGAGTTGGTTGATCTTTTGCTTCTAGGAAGTTGATATGTGCCACACGTCCAGGTGCAATGCTTCCTAATCGATCACTCAATGAAAAATATTGAGCGGCATTTATTGTAGCCATCGCATAAGCTTCTTCTAACGGGACTCCTGACTCCATTGCGATTTCAATACAGCGGTCAATTACACCTTGTTCATAAAAAGATGGTGTTGAACCGTCTGTTGTGAAAAATAAATAATTATAAAAAGCCCCTTCATATTCCTTTAACGCTTCAAGCATCTTAGGTAAGTCCGGTCTAATCGATGAATAACGTAAACCAGCATAATAACCAAGCTTCACTCGGCTATAGACTTCCTCAGCAGAAATGGACTCATGGTCACCATCAGTACCAAGCAATTTCATTTTCGTCAGTGTTTTTTCTGATGCTCCAGGAAAATGTCCTTCAACTACTTTTCTCATACGTTTTGTTTCTTGCATCCAATATAAGCCACGTTCATCTTCACGCAAAATCTCTGGCCAATTAGTTAGCTCCCCACCTTGAATGACCGCTTCATGATCTAACCATTCAAGAACATCATCATCTTCTAAAAAGCCCTCTTCATCACGTAATTCAGATTGCGAATCAAAGCGTGCCCACCAGAACATGGACACCGGTAAATTCTGCATATCATCCAATAAAGAAAACGCTTTCTTTTTATTCAATAATAATAACAACATTAAGTTGTCGTTGACTAATGTTGTTGTCCCTCTTTTCGATGCATATTCAGCTAGTGAGTGGGGATTATATAACTGAAATGGATGAGCATGCGCTTCAATATATCCAGGAACTAAATATTGACCCGAACAGTCTACAACTTCTGTTTGTTTTGAGATGTGATTTGGGAGCTGATCACCAACATAAACAATACGGTCTTCATAAATCCAAATGTGGCCTTCTAACCACTTCTTTAAGTACACGTTTAAGTAAGTGGCATTTTTTAATATGAGTGTTGGTGCTAGTTCTCCATCAACTACGGCAGTATGTTCTCTTAGCTGTTTATTTCGCCATCTATACAAATGTTCTTTCATGTCTCATGCCTCCATTTATAAACGAACTATATCCACTTATGTAAAATTTTAATACATTAAATCTCTGAAGGGAAGGGTAAAATGGGAAAACAAAACATCGGTACAATAAACGCCATGGTTAGAATTACTTTAGGTTTATTTTTTATCACTTACGGGGCAGTTAGAGTGACGAAGCGCCCTTGGAGTCAACGTTATTGGGTGATCATATTAGCATCAGCTATGAAGATCGCTGAAGGAATAGTAAAATACTGTCCTGTAACTGATATGGTTAAGCAACAAGTCGAAACGAAATTTCCATTCAGTTTATTAACGAGTTCGAACTCAAATTCTAACTCAAGCTCAAATGCAGATTCGACAACGGATGACAGCTCAGAGCACGATCATTCAAACAACTCAACGACAGATAAGGCTGAAGCTATAGAGAAGGCTGCTGAAAACATTAACCCGTCGTAAATAATTCTAGAGCTGGGACTAAATTGGATAAAAACCCGAACGAAATCAGAATTTGACTTCGTTCGGGTTTATCTTTTATCACCGCTAAATCAAAATGCTTCGCTTTCCGCGGGCACGGCTAGAGCCTCCTCGGCCCAAAGAACGGGGCCTGTGGGGTCTCGAGACTCGTGCTGTTCCCGTGACGACCCGGACGGTCTAATGTCGGCGTTGGTCACAGGACGTGACCGCTTTTAGCCGACCAGGAGTCTACGCATTTTGATTCCGCTATTTAATGCTTAACTAAGATAGATTTATCAAATGTTCGTTTTTTACAACACTTTAGCCTTTTCATGACATTTTAGCTAGTCATTTTAACTGCTTCAAAGACTATGTCTTGTTGAATTGGTTCGGGATCTTCATTTTCACCTTGTTCTTGGAAGACTGGTTTTTCTATTCTTTTAATAGGTGTAAAACCGTCTTCTTTCATTTGATCTAAACAGGCATCTATTGATTTGAAATCACTCACTCTGTATTTTTTCTTCTTCACGCTTTAATCGACTCCCTTTCACTTTCTTAACCCAGAATCCGCCATGAATTTGTCTCGGTTCATATGCGACAATAAATGCTTTAGGGTCTATATCTTTAATCACTTCATACAACATAAGCTCATATTTCCTTGGTGTTAAGACTTGAACGGCTAATCGATCACCTTCCATACCGTAAGCATACCAACTTGTTACACCATAACCTTTTTCACGAAGCGTTTCTGTAAATGGAATACTTGGGTCTGATGAAATCACATTAACTGTAATATAACCGACAGCAAGCTTTTCTTCTACTTTCATACCACTTATAACACCTAAACCGAAACCTAATGCGTAAGCAATTAAATTTTGGACGTTTTCTAAGTTATCTAACACGAGTCCTAAACCTAACGTATAGGCAGTTATTTCAAAAACACCAACTGTTGCTGCTATGTATTTTTGACCTTTTAACGTGAAAATCATACGCACTGTCAGTAACGATACATAAACAATGTTAACACTAAAAATAATCAACAACATGATTAAACCTGACTCTAACATTTCAAGACCCCCTTCTGTTTGCTCTAGATGAGACAAACACTAACGATATTGAATGTGCATATATTTATAGGTGAAAGAAGGTGTTTAGTTATGAACCCATTTAGTCAATTTAACCATATGCACGATTGGAAAGATCAAATGGAACGGTTTTTCGGCGATTCTTTTTGGGACGAATTTGAGAGCACATTAAAACCGAACTTCCCTCCAGTTAATATTCTGCGCAAAGATTACGAAATCCTTTGCGTTTTCAATATTCCCGGAATTGATCATCTTAAACGAATTGATTGTCAGGTTAAAGATTATTCTCTTCTAATAAAAGGACAGATTAACATAAATGTCAAAGGATACGAAATGATTCAAGAAGAATTAATACAAGGGAGCTTTGAACGTGTCATTGAGCTCCCTTGCAAGGTTAGGAAAGATAAGATTAGTGCCCGCTATGAACACGGGCTTGTTTGGGTGAAGTTATATAAAGATGTCCATCAAGATGAACATGGTCGGTCCATTAACATCCAACAAGGTAAAAAGTAATTTACTCAGGGATGAAAATAAAATATAAAATAAATATGACAAATAGAACGTACATGACTGGGTGAATTTCTTTTCCTCGTCCTTTTACAATCATCGTAATTGGATAGAAAATGAAACCAACAGCAATTCCTGTAGCGATACTATACGTTAAAGGCATTGCCAGTAACGTGAAGAAAGCTGGCACTGCAATTTCAAACTTATCCCACTCAACATGACGTAAGTTCGCTGCCATTAATATACCAACAATAATTAAAGCTGGTGCTGTCACTTCTGCTGTTACAACTCCAAGTAAAGGAGAGAAGAAGAGCGCTAATAAGAATAATGCCGCCGTTACAACAGAGGCAAAACCTGTTCTTGCACCCGCACTGACACCTGTCGTTGATTCAATATAAGACGTCGTTGTAGACGTACCTAAAATAGAACCAGCTACCGTTGCAGATGAATCAGAGAATAAAGCTTTGTTCGCTCTAGGTAACTTGCCGTCTTTCATAAATCCACCTTGCGTAGCGACGGCTACTAAAGTACCACCTGTATCAAAAAAGTCAACGAATAAAAATGTCATGATGACGATTAACATCTGTATTGTAAAAATCTCACCAAAGTTTTCAAAAGCTGCACCAAACGTTGGCTCTAAACTTGGTACTGTGCTAACTACATCACTCGCTCCAGTTGGTGGGTCAATCAATCCTACAAGCATACCTGCTACAGCAGTCGCGATCATACCATAGAACACGCCGCCTTTAAGCCCTAACGTTAGTAAGATAACGGTCGCCACAACACCAAAGATCGCTAGTAGTGTATACGGGTTTGTTAAGTCACCCAAAGCTAAGTAAGTGTCAGGATCAGATTCAATAATGCCAACGTTCGTTAAACCAATAAATGCAATAAATAAACCAATACCTGCACCGACTGCAAGTTTTAAATTATTTGGAATAGCATTAATAACTTTTTCTCTAACACCAGTTAAAGTTAAGATCATAAAGATGACACCTGAAGCTAAAACACCAGCTAAAGCTGTTTCCCATGGGATTCCCCATGTTAAAACCACTGTATAAGCAAAAAATGCGTTTAATCCCATACCAGGGGCTAATGCGATTGGGTACTTTGCAACAAGACCCATAATTAACGTACCTACTGCAGCTGCTAAAGCCGTCGCCACAAAGACCGCTTCAGGATCCATTCTTGTCACGCCTGCTGGCAATTCCTCAATATCTAGTAAAGCTAAAACAGCAGGATTTACGAATAAAATATAAGCCATCGCTAAGAATGTCGTAACACCACCCATAATTTCGCGACGGTAATTCGTCCCCAGCTCTTCAAACTGAAAATACTTCTTCATCGTTTGTCCTCCCCCATTGTTGAAACACTAAAAAACACCCTTGGCCGAAACCAAGAGTGCTACGAGGACATTTTGCAATCAATTGTGTCATAAACTACCCGAATTACAGTCTACTAAACCTTAAATCGGTAATCTACTACACATATCTATTATTGCCGTCACTCGTAGTCAGACCATTTACGGTAGTCCGGTAGAAACTCTTGGGCCATATCCCCAACATTATACGAAGTGTTTCTTATTATTTTTTATGATATAGCTTAACTTTACAAACGATTAGTCGTTTCGTCAATACTTATTTCGACAAAATTTGTTTCGTTAACTTTCTCCAAGTTTGATAGAATTGATCTGATTCTTGGTTTAGATCTTCTTCACGATATACGAAACGCTCATAGTACTGTGTCAACTCTGTCATTTGCCTGTCACCTAACATACGGTCAACGTTATAAGCATACTCACGAAGTGTTTCACCGCTTTGGAATTGATATCCTTCTCTTTCTAGCAATTTCAAGATGAATTGATACGATTTCGTAATTGTTTTAGCAGAAGGCTTTCTTTTTAACTTTTGCTCTTTCCAGCTGGCTGTGATTCTCGAACGATACATATAGGTTAACCAGATTGTTAATAACGTCCCAATTGTTATAGCTAATAAATGTAGCCAATTAAAGTTACCGTCTTGACCTATTGCACCAACTGTTTCATCTTCTTCACTTTCATTTCCTTCGTCTAATAAATCGTCCATATCAGACTGATCTTCATTTTCAGGAGCTTCTAACGGATCATCTTCGTTACGATCTTCATCTAAGATGTCGTCAATCGATTCCCCTGTTGAGAAGTTCGCCTGGTTTTCAAAACCAATTGTCGGCTCAAAAGGCACCCATCCAACTTCAGGGAAGTAAACTTCTACCCAAGAGTGAGCATTATTATTTTGTACTTCAAAAACGTTAGACCCCTCACCTGGAAAGACGTCTTGTTGAAACGCACGTTCACCGCCGGTAAAACCTTTCGCCCACCTTGCAGGAATATCTAAACTTCTTAACATAACGACCATAGATGTTGAATAGTTATCGCAATAACCACGCTGAGTATCAAATAAAAACTGATCAACATAGTCTTCATCATCACCAGGAATCGAAACATCTGATGTCGCATATTCAAACCCACTATCTTCAAAGTAACTCTCAATTGCCCGAGCATAATCATAGCGGTTTTCATCAACATCAGATACAATCTCTTCCGCTAAATTTGATACTCTCTCTGGCAGATCGTCCGGTAACTGCAAATATCTTTCTGGCATTTCATCTGATTCTTCATGTTCAACTGGCACTTCTCTCATTGCGTTTCTTGGAAAATCCGGTCGCCCAGCTTCTAAATAATAACCTTCGTCAACTAAATTCTGTTCCTCGTTGATTATGGATGCAAGCTCACCAGTCGTATGATTATAGTAAAAACTAGCACCATCAACTGTAGTTCCAACGGTCTCTGTACCATATAGATAAGGGATTTTATTTAAATGGCCAGGATCAATAAATTGTAGTTCCGCTTCTGTCTCATTACGTTCTACACTTTCGCCATAATCTGAAATATGTGGGAAGTGACCACTTTCATTTGTCGTTGGTGTACCTTCATCTGAACGAACCCATCCATGTCCAGTATATTGATCTTTCGTTTCAACTTTCCAATACCTTGGAGATGTAGCTGTAGCAAAGAACACAGTCGTATCATCCATAATAAAGCCGCCACCGAGACGGTCATCATGTTCACCATAGCCAACACGGTTAACTCCTGCACCACTACCATCACCTGAACCGAAACCATTTTGTCCAGCTGCTTGAATAAACGATACTGGATCAGGCCATTGTGGTTCAAACTTAGGTGCCGCAAATCCGACAGCCGCACTAATAAAAACAACGACTGCCATCGGTGCAATCCATTTAGCCATCTTACGACCACTTGGCACTTTGATATCCTCTTGATCAACAATTCGATTCATATTAGCCAATATTAAAATTAATACACTAATGACGAAGACTCTTACAATCGCAACGTATCCATCGTATAGGGTAAATGTATCTAGTGCTGTTACATAGACAAACGTTAATAGAACAAAAGAAAAAGGTCGTTTAACGACGACAAACCAATAGTAAAGTAAATAACTCATCATCCATAATAAAATTAAAAACAATACTGTTCGAAAAACAGGCGTCAGTTCGATCCAACTTTGACCCAGTAATGCTTGAGAGCTTGTTTGCAGATCAACTAAAAGCTCCCCTAACCAAGCTAATGAGAAAAATGACGGTTCATAAAATATATAATTTAATAAGAACATCAATCCTGTTAGCTTTAAAACTGGAGCAACCCACATAGGTAATTGAATTAACGAAATGACAAAACAGAACACAATATAAATAATAAATAAATGTGTTCCACCAGTGTCTGTTACTTGCCCTAGCGGTAAAACCCACTCCATTAGCAACAGCATACTTCCAATATATAATGCGATTCCTGTCCATTTACTTGTACTCATATCCTTTAAACGCATCAGGCGTTCACCTCAATATGCCTTCTTGCTAATCGGTCTTCATTTAGCCATGTCACTTTTACACCCGAATAATGTAACTGATCCATTCCAACTCTTTCTTCATGGCTAATTAATTGTTTACTTCTTATGAAAATAATGTGTACATCAACTTGTTGTTGTTTAAGCTGTATAATCGTCTTATTAATCGCTGGTGATAACTCATGCGTTACTACCACTAAATAACGATCTTTTGATAGTTGCCACGCTTCACGTTTCAATTGTTGTGGAAAATGATCACCTTGAACGAGTTGAATCTGACTTAACAAACGTGTTAATTTTTCTAATGATTGTTTTCCATGTGATAACACAACTTCTTCTCGTGCGTGACCTAATGCAATAACTGATACGTTACCATGGTCTTCATACGAGTGGTTAGCAACAGCATGGGTTACTTCTACAGCCGCTTCAAACGCTAGCCATAGATTAAAATCCTGAGAACTACCATTTAAAATAATCGATAAGTCTTTATGCTTCTCTTCTTCAAACTCTTTTGTTACGAGCTCTTGTTTCCTCGCTGTTGTTTTCCAATCGATCCAAGATAACTGATCACCCGGTGCATAATCTCGCACACCTGATACGAGATTTGTATGGTTAGCTGTAATCGTATAAGCCGACTGTTGCCCTTCTTCAAAGGTAGACCTGTCAAGCTCCAACTGTAACGACACTTCACCTGGTTCAACTAACACCGCCGTTTCGACATCGTAAGTTCTCTCTTTTTTCACTAATCCCATCACATCGCCCGTTAATAGCTTAACTTGACCAAATTCGTGACGCCCTCTTGGAATCGATTCTAAGTTATACTGATAACTCATTTTTCTTCGGAGAAACGGGAAGACGATCGTTTTACTATTTTGTCTACTTTTTAGTTTATTAGGATTAGATAAAAAACGGTATTTATGATGCCTCGTATCATGCCAAGTAAGCATTTCAGGGACACCATCTTCTACAACCAAGTAAAAAATGGGCAAAGGTAATACTCGTTTAATATTAACCGTTACGTTCAACGTTTGCCCTGCTTGTAAGTAATGTTTACTAACTTGACGCTCGACTTTGACAAACTTCAAAGGATAGAAAATCATCATTATAGAATAAGCTAGAATAGGTAGGAAGCTAAAAAATAAAAACCAACTAACAAACCCACCTTGAAACATACCGTAAACAAACAATGTAATAGTCAATGCTAAAACTAGAATGAGCTTTAATACAAATTTCAACGAATTAGCCATTTACGATCCTCTCTCAATTGGAATCATCGTCTTTTTAATTAAGTCTTCTAATATTTGTTTATCTGTTTTACCTTCAAACTTTGCTTCAGAAGTTAATAATAAACGGTGCGACAATACATGTGGTGCCATATATTTCACATCATCTGGTACTGTGTAATCACGACCATGAATATAAGCATAAGCTTGAGCTGCTTTCATTAAAGCAATTGATGCACGTGGGCTAGCTCCTAACTGAATGAGTGGGTTTTTACGCGTGTTTGAAACAATTTCAACGATATACTTTTTAATGGAGTCACTTACATGAACATCGCGAACTTCATTTTGCTTCTCTAAAAGTTCCTCTCTTGTCATAACTGGCGTTAACGTATCAATTGGATGCACATTCGAAGTACGGTCTAGCATCGTAATCTCTTCTTGCTTAAGGGGATATCCCATTTTTAATTTTAGTAAGAAACGGTCCAGTTGTGCTTCTGGTAACGGATAAGTCCCTTCATATTCAATTGGATTCTGTGTAGCCAATACAAAAAAAGGATCGTTCAATCTCATCGTCACACCATCAACCGTAATGTGCTTCTCTTCCATACTTTCTAAAAGAGCTGACTGTGTCTTTGGCGACGTACGGTTAATTTCATCAGCAAGCACAATATTCCCCATAATCGGCCCAGGCTGAAATTCGAATTTCATTTCCTTTTGATTATAAATCGAAACACCTGTTACATCAGACGGTAATAAGTCAGGTGTAAATTGAATTCTACTAAACTGTAAATCAACAGATTTCGCTAATGCTCGAACTAGCATTGTTTTACCAACACCAGGAACATCCTCTAACAAAACATGCCCCTGCGCAAGTAGTGCGACAATTGTTAGTTCAATCGCTTCACGTTTACCAACCATAACTTTTTCGATATTTTCTACTAACTCATTAATTTTAGTTTGTTGTTTGGCCATTTGCTGGTTCATCAACTACACAACCTCCTAAATTGTCATAACATTTCGCTAATTTTATCTTACTATAAAATGATTGTTGAATGTGAAACAATTTATACATTTTATAGCAATTTTTCTAGAATTCTAGGAAACTATTTTGGCTTTTCGACATTATAACCTAGCTTCTTCATATTTTCACGGTAATTACGACACTGCTCTTTGAAACACTTTGGTTCAAAGTCCTTAGGCAGTTGATCTTTAAACTTCTCATAACAAAAACAACGATCCATGTTCCATCACCCACTTTTTGTCAACTTAACTATTATCGTAACATGGAACGCAAAAGTGTATGTAGAATGATTTGATTGAAATTACTCTAAAAAAATACACCGACCAGCATACGCTGACCGGTGTTTTAAACTATTCTGCATCGACTCGGTTAAAGAAAGTGAACGAGTATAAAGCAGCAATACCAACAATGACGTATATGATTCGTGAAAGAACTGAGTCCATTCCACCAAATATAGCTCCCACTAGGTCCCAACCGAATAGTCCAAAGATAAGCCAGTTCAATCCACCTATAATCAATAAAGCTAAAGCAGTTTTGTTCATTTCCATACCACCTTTCTTGTTGACAGTCATTTGTTGAATAACCTAAAAATACCTTGTATACGGTATTGTTTAACAAAAACCTAAAAATCATACATTAAATGCTGTTTGAGACAAAAAAAAGAAACCTTATTTTATTCATAAGGTCTCTTTTTTTATAACTTATAAACACTATTTCCTCACTAACTTCGCAACTGACTCGACATGATGCGTTTGAGGAAACATATCAACAGGTTGAATTTCTTCAACTGTATAACCGTTCTTCACTAAATACTTCATATCACGTGCTTGTGTTTCTGGGTTACACGATACATAGACAACACGCTTCGGCTTAAGCTTTACAACACTTGATAAGAAGGCTTCGTCACTTCCATTACGTGGTGGGTCTAAAATGACGACATCGGCTTTATCACCGTGATTAGCCATTTGTACCATGAATTCACCAGCATCGCCTTGATAAAACCTAGCATTATTTACACCGTTACGTTTTGAATTACGAATCGCATCACGAACGGCATCTTTGTTTAACTCAACACCGATTACTTTTCCAGCTTTTTGACTAGCGATTAGGCCAATTGTGCCGATTCCACAGTAAGCATCAATAACGGTCTCTTTACCAGTCAATTCAGCCATTTCAACTGCTCTTCCGTACAACTTTTCAGTTTGAGCGGGGTTAATTTGATAAAAGGACTTCGGTGAGATCTCAAATTTCATCCCGCATAATGTGTCAGTGATCGTTCCTTTTCCGTATAAAACTTTTTCCTGATCACCGAGCACCATACTCGTATCTTTGTCGTTAATATTTAGAAGGATTGTTGAAATTTCAGGGTGTTCTTTTGTTAACGCTTTGACGAAATTGTTCTTCCCTTTAAAAATCGGCGAAGCAGCGACTAACACGACCATAATCTCTCCACTTGCTTTACCGACTTTAATGAGGACGTGTCTTAAAAAGCCTTGTCCTGAATCTTCATTATATGGAATCATTTTGAACGACTTCATCATGCCTTTAATCGTATGAACGATTTGATCTGCTTTTGGGTCATGAATGATACATCGATCCATATCGATAATACGATGTGTATTTTGCGCATAAAGACCACCGATAATTTGGCGGTTTCTCGTCAGGCCAAATGTCATGTGATTTTTATTACGATAATCCCAAGGGTGATCCATCGTCATGATTGGTTCTGGCTTCACGAAAGGCTTCATTAAGTGATCGACCGTATTTTGTTTTAACTGATCTTGTGCTGAACTGTTCATATGCTGAAGCTGACAACCACCGCAATCATAATAATACGGACATGGCGGCTTTGCCCGGTCTTTAGACGGTTTTAAAACACGTTTCAACTTTGTGTTATAGTACTTCCCTTTTTTCGTGATCGCAATTTCTGCTGTTTCACCAGGTAACAGGTAAGGTACTTTTAATTGCTTTCCTTCCCAATCGACAAGACCCTTACCATCATTGGAAAAGCCGTTACATGTCAGTTCAGCTGTCACTGCTTTTTTGCCTTGATTAGGTGAATTCCCTTGATTACCTTGTGGTTTCGCCTGATGTTTTTGAGCAGCGTGGTTCTTTTTCTTACCATGTTGCTTTTGCTCTTTATTTGATTTTTTGAATGATGCATTATTTTTACGTTTTGACATAAGCACTACCTAACTTTTCTTATCTTTGACACCTCATTATATACTACCCTAAACCGATAGTAAAATAAGAAGTTAGTTTAGGAAGCTGCTTGTTGTTTAACTGATTCGTGTTGTACAACTTTAATTGTACTATTCGCTTCTTTATAAGCTAAATAGATAAAGAATACAGATATAATTAAATACGCCATTGCATAGTCTGGAGCTGCATTGATTGCCAACTCAGGTGCGTGCATAAATCCGACAAATGATAAACCTGCTGCAATGATTGAGAAAATGCTCGCTTTAATGAATTGTCGGTCGATGACAAACACGGTAATCGCACCTAAAATAACCGCTGTAAACATCGCCCCTTGGCCAAGTGGGACAATTCCTTCAGAAATCTCGGCAACTGTTGCACCGGCATCTGCATTAAAGCGTGTCATGACGTAGTTTGCGAAATACGGAAGCATAGCGATCGTAACAGCTGGGAAGTATTTCGTTTTATTCGATTGAAATGCTGTTCCAACCATTGAAAGCCCGACAAATACTAAAATAGGCGCAATGGCAGCTAAAGGAATAATCGCAGATAAAGCGGCAATTACACCTGTAACAGCTGCAACACCGAACACGATCGCGTTTAAAATACTATAACCACGCCCAGCTCCCATTTCTTTTGAGCCTACTGAGACAATATAAACTGTCGTTGGGAACAAGCCACCAAATAGTGAACCAAGCATAGTTCCAGCTCCGTCCACAGCTTGACATTCACGGACATCATACCCATCACCAGCAGCATCCATCGCATCGACATTGTTCATCGTTTCGATCGAGTTATATAACGTAATCGGTAGAATGACAGCTAATAAGCCGACTAAAGCCGTAAACAAATAGCTCATACCGTCAATTGCAGCTAAACTTGGAATAAGTGGGTAAAATCCAACATTATTAAGTCCTTCGGCAATTTGTCCTGTTGATTGATAACCTAAAGTAAAAGCCAATACAGTTCCAATTACGATCGCAAATAATGTCGGCGGAATGTTAAATGGCATTGCGATTTTGCCAATAACACCGACAATAATGATGACAAGTGCGACAAGACCAACTACTGGAATCGAAAACGTATTAAATAACATCTCACCAGCAACAAAAGTAAGTGCTACACCAGCAAGCGCACCTAATAAGGCAGCTCGTGGAATTTGCGCGCGTATCCAATTACCTGCGACACTCGCTACCACTTGAATTAAACCACTAATAAACGCTGCTGCTACAGCAATTTGCCAAGCAAGTTGATAATTGTCCGTTAACGTATAGGCAGGGACTAACACCCCAAATAAAAACACAAACATTACAGGCGTACTAATTCCGTAAGATAAGGCTGTAACATCCGTCCGCCCTTCTTTTTGAGCTAGCCGTTTTGCCATGTAAGCATAATAAAGATTTCCGACGATGACAGCAACCGCTGCACCAGGAATCACTTGACCAAATACAATACTCGTTGGAAAACCCAACCCTAACATTGTCACCGCGATAATAACAAAGTTGGCTAGGTTGTTTTGAAACAAGGCGAAAAATGCATCTGTATCTTCTTTTTTAAACAATGGATAATTTACTGTTTGATTCATGATTAATGCTCCTCACCGTTTATTTTGTCACTAGTTCTTCTAAAAACGTCACTTCTGAACCTTTCAACGACTGAATTCGCGCTAACGACTCAACTCTATATCCCTTTTCTTCAAGCTTCTCCCGGCCTTCTTGAAAGCTCTTTTCAATGACAATGCCAACACCAGCAACAGATGCGCCTGCTTGTTTGACTACATCGACCAACCCTAGTGCCGCATTTCCTTGTGCTAAAAAGTCATCGATTATTAATACGTTGTCACCCGAAGATAAATAGTCTTTCGAAACCGTAATGTTATTCATCTCTTGCTTCGTGTACGAATAGACACCACTTGAGTAAATGTTGTCTGTCACTGTTAGCGATTTTTTCTTACGAGCGAAGACGAGTGGAACGTCTAATTCACTTGCAGCCATAAAACTTGGCGCAATACCAGAAGATTCAATCGTTAGCACCTTAGTAATCTTGCTATCTTGAAATCTACTAACAAACTCTTTTCCAATGTTTATCATTAAATTTGTATCTATTTGATGGTTTAAAAATTGATCGACTTTTAATACATCATCAGATAATACTGAACCTCTTTCTAAAATCGCTTGTTGTAATTGCTTCATTTTTGTTCCTCCTTTGTTCGTCTTAAAAAACTTCCGCAAAACAAAAAAAGCCGAATGCCCTCAACCACTTTGACTAAAGTGATTTCAGACATTCGACTTAGCTATTAAAAATTAAGTACGAAAATAACCAGGAATTTAATACGCCTAAATTAGGCATAAGATCCCCGAGTCTCGAAACCACTTGTAGTCAAGTTATTTACGGTAACTTGGTAGAGACTTGTGGACCTTATTTCCACTATTATACAAGTAGGCATATATTTAATTGTTCGGTTATTAAGAAGATTGTATTATAAAAATCTATTCATTTGAACCCCTAACATTAAAAAAACGAACAAAAGAATTTTTTGGAAGTTAGTTTATTGAACAGTTCGTTGTTGTTATTGTGATTCGCTTTCGGTGGATGCTTGCCGCGGGCACGGCTTCAGCTAACTGGGGAAAGAAAAACACTTTCCCCAGTGGATCTTCAGCTCGTGCTGTTCCCGCAGGCGTCACCACCTTCGCTCATCACAATACAACAACTTAGTGGAAAAATTGCTATTAAAGTCTTCCCCTAATGTCTTCACCCAAGCAAAGCTATCTCAATTAAGTTAGGGATTGGAATAAATGTAAGAAAGTCGAACAACTCACAGAACATATTAGAGTTTCGTTTGTAAAGCTAATTAGAAGTTCAAAAAACCGCCAACATGTTCAAACTGGTGAACATATTAGCGGTTTTTTTATATATTAGAACCAATTTAACGGTTCAGGTTTTACATTTTGTAAGATGTGTTTCGTTTCAGTATACTCTTCGATTCCTAGCTTACCTAATTCGCGGCCGATGCCTGACTGTTTATATCCACCCCATGGTGCGTGTGGGAAGTAAACGTTGAATTCGTTAATCCAAACTGTACCCATGCGCATTTTTGCCGCACAACGTTCAGCTTTGGCGATATCGTTTGTAAACACGCCACCAGCAAGGCCATAGATTGAGTCATTCGCTAGATTAACTGCTTCTTCTTCACGCGTGAATTTCTCGACAGTAATAATTGGACCGAATGCTTCATCTTGAACGATGTCCATATCCGTTGTACAATCCGTAAAAATCGTTGGAAGGTAGAAGAAACCGTCTTGTAGTTCTGGGTCTTCTGGGCGCTTACCACCAACAGCTAAAGTAGCACCTTCTTCGATTCCTCTTTCAACATACTTTTCTACTTTTTCAAGGTGTTCAGCAGAAATAAGTGGTCCCATTTGTGTATCGTCATCAAAACCACTGCCGATCTTAAACTGCTTCACACGTTCTACTAATGCATTTACTAAATCATCATGAATGCTTTCTTCAACGATTAATCTCGTACCAGCTGAACAAATTTGTCCTGCGTGGAAAAATACACCGTTTAATGCCTGGTCAACTGCTAATTCAAAATCTGCATCAGCGAAAATAACGTTCGGGTTTTTACCGCCTAATTCAAGAGCAAGATTCTTCATGTTAGAACTTGCTGCTTGCATAATTTTCTTTCCAGTAGCAATTCCACCTGTGAATGAAATAAGATCAACGTCAACACTGCTTGAAAGTTCATTACCTACAGTAGCACCTGAACCAAGCACTAAGTTAGCAACACCAGCAGGAACACCGGCTTCTTCCATTAATTCAAATGTTTTCAGTGTTGTTAGTGGTGTAATTTCACTCGGCTTCATTACTAACGTATTACCTGTTACAAGTGCTGGCGCTAACTTCCAAGAAGCTTGTAGCAATGGGTAATTCCATGGCGTAATTTGTCCACATACACCAACTGGTTCATGAACGACTTTACTAATTGAATTCGGCATTGGTGATTCGATCATTTCGCCGCCGTTTTTATCACCAATGTCTGCATAGTAATGGAAAACACCAGCAATATCGTCCATGTCCCCGCGACTCTCTTCTACTGTTTTACCAGTGTCTAATGATTCTAGACGTGCTAACTCTTCACGATCTCGTTCAATAAAGTTCGCAATTTTACGAACGATTTGACTACGTTCAATTGCAGGAAGTGTTGCCCATTCGCCGTGATCAAATGCTTCACGCGCTGCAGCAATCGCTTCTTTAGCATCTGCATCATCACCTTCAGGAACAGTTGCAACGACTTCTTGATTGTATGGATTAATAATGTCACGCGTTTGACCTGACTTAGCGTCTACCCATTGACCATTAATGTATTGTTTCAGTTTTAAATTCAAAACGATCAACTCCAATTTATTAATTTTATTGATAGCTATAAGAGGCGCTGCCAATGCCCCTTTTACTCAAGCATTTCAACAGCGCCTATTAAATTTAAGTTAACTCTCTCTTGCACCCGCATCTACTGGGTCAACTTTATGACGGTAATAATCTAAATGAAGTGGCTCTAATGGCTTTTTACCACGGATTAAGTCCGCTGCTTTTTCTGCAAGCATTAAGACAGGTGCGTGGATATTACCATTTGTAATGTGTGGCATAGCTGATGCGTCAACGACACGCACGTTATCTAAACCATGAACTTTCATAGATTCAGGATCTACTACAGCCATTGGGTCTGATTTAGGTCCCATTTTCGCTGTACAAGATGGGTGAAGTGCTGTTTCAGCATCTTTCTTAACCCAGTCTAAAATTTCTTCGTCTGTTTGTACATCAGGCCCTGGAGAAATTTCACCTGAGTTATACTTCGCCATTGCTGGTTGTGACATAATTTTACGAGTGACACGTAATGCTTCTATCCATTCTTGGCGATCGCGTTCTGTTGATAAATAGTTGTACACCATGCTTGGGTACTCTTTAGGATCATTTGATTTAATTTTAAGTGAACCGCGAACATCTGAATACATCGGACCAACGTGTACTTGGAAACCGTGTTTCGTTTCGGCTTTTTGCCCATCATAACGAACCGCAAGCGGTAAGAAGTGGAACATTAAGTTTGGATAATCGACTTCATCGTTAGAACGGACGAAACCTCCACCTTCAAAATGGTTCGTAGCAGCTGCACCTTTGCGCGCTAATAACCACTGCAAGCCAATCCATGGCATCTTTAATTTACTTAAGTTTGGTTGTTCTGAAACTGGTTCTGGACAAGCATATTGAATATACGCTTCTAAATGGTCTTGTAAGTTTTCACCGACACCAGGTAAATCAACGACCGGTTCAACACCTACTGATTTTAAATGTTTCGCATCGCCAATTCCTGAAAGTTGAAGTAGTTGCGGTGTATTAATCGCACCACCTGCTAAGACAACTTCACCAGCTTCAACTTGGTGTTTTCTACCATTACGTTGATACGTTAATCCTTTTGCACGACGACCATCAAAATCGATGTTTGATACAAAAGCACGTGTTTTAATTGTTAAGTTTTTACGATTTTTAATCGGGTGTAAGTAGGCACGTGCTGCTGACATACGACGACCATTTTCTAAGTGCTTATCGAATGGACCGAACCCTTCTTGACGATAACCGTTAACATCAGGTGTGCGAGAATAACCCGCTTCAACAGCTGAGTTGAAAAACGCTTGGAATAGTGGGTTTTTCGCTGGTCCGCGCTCTAAAGTGAACGGACCATCCGTACCACGGTATGGATCACCTTTATCCGCTGCTGCGGTATTTTCTAAACGTTTGAAATATGGAAGACAATGCGCATAATCCCAAGATTCCATACCAGGCTCTGAACCCCAACGCTCATAGTCCATTGGGTTACCACGTTGATAAATCATACCATTAATAGAGCTTGAACCACCAAGCACTTTACCACGAGCATGCTTAATACGGCGTCCATCCATATAAGGTTCTGGATCAGACTCATACATCCAATCATATAATTTCTTACCAGCTGGGAATGGTAGAGCTGCTGGCATTTGAATTAATAAATCCCATGCAAAGTCTTTACGTCCCGCTTCTAGTACGAGAACACTTTTACTGCTATCTTCACTTAGACGGTTGGCTACAACTGAACCAGCACTTCCGCCTCCTACAACTACGTAATCATATCTTTCTGCCATATGAAAAACCTCCTTGAATATCTTTAACTTAAAGCAAGGATGAAAAGTAATATATAAATGGGGGTATAAATAACACTAAATAAATGAATCATCCATTGCGTTAACTTTATTAAATTTTTTCTTAACGAATTTAACAACTTAAATATAACACACGACTAAAAAGCTGTAAACTGTGAAGTAGCTAGATTGTTAAATTTCTTATTGTTACGTCTCTGTTAGAGTCCGTTGTTGTTATTGTGGTTCGCTCTCGGTGGACGCTTTCACCCTCAGGGCACAAGTGCAACATCTGCTCAAACTTCCCTAAGGTCGTTTGTCGCAGTGTTTTCTTTGCATGGGCACGGCTTAATTTCCCGCGAAGACCAGGATGGTCAAGTGTCGGCGTTGGTCACAGGACGTGACCGCTTTTAGCCGACCAGGAGTCGCCACCTTCGCTCACCACAATACAACAACTCAGAGCTCAAACCTCTATGTCAAATATTCACTAAGATTTACAAACGTTAATAATATAATTAACTACTAAACGACATAAATAAATAGTGCAAAATGTTATAATAGACTTAATTGAACTTGCTTATAACGAACCTAAAAGGGGGGTCAACTTGATTAACCAAGCAGTCCATACACTCAACCGCTACTATGGATTCTCTTCTTTTCGTCCCGGACAAGAAGAGGCCATTCAATCGATCTTAAACGAAAACAACACGTTAGCGATCATGCCAACAGGTGGAGGAAAATCGTTATGTTACCAGATTCCTAGCCTTGTTCTAGATGGAACAGCGATCATTATTTCCCCGCTTATTTCACTAATGAACGATCAAGTTGAGGCATTGAACGCAACCGACATTTCAGCAACCTATATTAACAGTTCACTCGATGGATCTGAACAACAACATCGACTGAATGAAATGATAAACGGCAATTATAAAATGGTTTATGTCTCACCAGAGCGTTTTGAAACACCTCACTTTTTAAATATGCTAGAGAAGGTTGACCTTTCCTTAATCGCGTTTGATGAGGCGCACTGTATTTCTCAATGGGGACATGACTTCCGACCGAGTTACCGTTCTGTTGTTCCGTACATAAAACAACTTTCACAACAGCCACCGACCATTGCTTTAACAGCGACAGCTACGCAACAAGTCATTCATGATATTAAAAAACTGTTAAACATTGATTCAGAGCATACTGTTGTAACAGGATTTGCCCGTGAGAACTTGAAATTTAAAGTCATTAAAGGCGTTAACCCAAATGATTATTTGAACGATTTTATTAGTACACATTTAAATGATTCAGGCATTATATACACCGCAACACGGAAAACGACTGATCAAATCTATGAAACTTTAAAGGAAAAGGGCATTGAAGCAGCACGATATCATGCCGGTATGTCGAAAGAACAACGCCATGAAGCACAAGCAGCCTTCATATCAGATGATGTCCAAGTCATGGTCGCAACGAATGCATTCGGTATGGGTATTGATAAATCAAACGTCCGGTACGTCATTCACTATGCCCTTCCGAAAAACATTGAATCATACTACCAAGAAGCAGGTCGTGCTGGACGTGATGGTGTGGAAAGTGAATGTCATTTACTCTTTTCACCAAGAGACATTCAGTTACAAAAATTCCTCATAGAACAGTCAGACCTTGAAGAAGAACAGAAAAAAGATGAGTACCAAAAGTTGCAAGACATGATTGCTTATTGTCATACGACCCACTGTTTGCAAGGTTATATTTTGGACTATTTCGGGGATCGTCAAGACTTTGATCATTGTGGCAAATGTTCAAACTGTCTTGATGATGGTCATAAAGAAGATATGACGAAAGAAGCTCAAATGATTTTATCGTGTGTGAAACGAATGAACGAAAAATTTGGGATTACACTAACGGCAAAAGTTCTTAAAGGGTCAAAAAGCCAAAAAGTTACCGACTTTAGGCTCAATCAACTTTCGACATATGGTTTATTAAGCCACTATACTGAAAAAGAGATCACAAATTTAATTAATTACTTAGTCGCTGATCAATATTTGCAAATAACCGATGCACAGTTCCCTGTATTAAAACTTACAGCCAATGCCATTCCTGTTCTTAAAAATGAGGAAAAAGTGTGGATGAAAGTTCCAGAGCAAAAGAAAGCTGTTCAAGCGGGCTACTCTGAAGAACTCTTCCAAACGTTAAGAGAATTAAGGAAAGAAATCGCTGATGAGCAAAACTTACCGCCATACATGGTTTTTTCTGATGCAACGTTAAAAGAATTGGCACGCCATGTACCCGCTACCCAACCTGAAATGCTACAAGTAAAAGGAATTGGCGAAAAGAAATACGAACAATATGGAGAGCCATTTTTAACTAAACTAAAATCATTTCGAGAAGAGAACGAAGATGCAATCATGACCAATCGAACGGTTGAGCCCGCTCAGCCGAAGATCAAAAAAGAAAAGAAAGACAATGATAAACCGAGTTATTTAGATTCTTATGAGCTATTTACAGAAGGCAAAGACGTTGATGAGATTGTTGAGGAACGATCACTTGCGAAAAGCACGATTACCAGTCACTTATTCAAAGCGTACGAAGAAGGACATGCACTAGATTTAGAGCGTTTCTTTACAAGTGAGGCGGAACAACAGATTTTAACAGTGATTGATGAATTGAATTTAGAAGAGTTTCGCTATAAACCCATTAAAGATGCACTACCCGATGACATCACCTATACGATGATTAAAGCTGTATGTTTGAAGCATGAGCTTATATAAAGATAAAACGCCTGAAAGTGACAGAGGACTAACCTGTCGCTTTCAGGTATTTTTTACTTGCTCAACAAAAACCAAATTCAATGTTTTTTCCCTTTTAGTATTTGTCTCCTTGTCGTATTAACTAGAATATCATGATCGAGACTTCCAAAACCTATAGTCTTCGAAAGTTAGCCGTTTGAATCCCTTTTGACAGTTCAATTTTAAAGAATATTGTAGTTATTATTCTTCCACATTATCCTGTTTTCCTTTTTTTCTCAACCATAAAAAAACATTAGTAATTAGTTTAGAGAAAATGAAAAATGCTAAATAGAACAAAAATAAATGAAAGTAATTGATGCCGTTATACATATGGAAAAAGTGAAAGTTCACCATAATTGGTTTGAGTATAAAAGCCAATAACGCTGATAGTAAAACAGAATATAAATAGATACTCTTGTTTTGGTTTAGAGTCCATTGGTATAACAACATAAAACTAACAGGAACCAAGGAGGCATCTAAGGCAAACCCCGGGATAAAGGGAAATACTTGATACGGATATTCCCATAACGCTAAATCAGTTCCTATAAAATTTACATAAGTAAACCAAATATGATAATTAAGTCCAAAAAAACCTAATAGGAGTGCTTTATTTTTATCAATAAAAATAAATAAGATAATAAGAGGTAATATTAAAAACAGCATAATAATCCAAAATTGCCATGTTCCCAAACTCGAAAATGACTCCCAATATTCTAATTGGTATTGACTTAGATTTTCTTGCTTCGACCTAATGCTATTTAAGAAATCATACTGTGTTTTTTTCAAAGCATATTCCGCCCCTAAGCAATATTATTTTCTAAGATTATAGTACCCATATTTCCTTTCATTACTCTAGGTCTTTTAGGTCCAATCATAAAATAACTGATCGCGCAAGAAACCCGTAACTCTAGCCCCCAATAGTTTAAGAAAAGAACCTCCTAAAAATGTGGCTTCCTTTCTCTTGGCACAACTATAGATATTGTTTAAATGTGACTGTAATCAATGTCTTCTACACTTATATATCATGACTAATGCAAAAGTTGATAAATTCTTCCATCAACGTCTGGTAACTCCTTATGTTCTCTTGGGTTGTCTTCTTGAATCGTCTGTCACCCCAAGAGTCTTGAAAAGCCAATTTTAACAATATAAAAAAGACTACCTCCTTGTAATTAGGAAGTAGTCTATTCTTTAGAAAAAATCATTTACACGACTAGTTCACAAAATGGGTGAGAAATAGCATTAACTATTTCTCAAGATGAAAGCTTAAAGCCCTACATCATGCCCGGCATAAGTTCAATAGCTGTAACATCTTCAATTATAATTTATAGTTATTACGTCTTTGCGTTAGCAAAATGTTAGAATTTTGTTAGCGCATATTTCAGTTTTGATGACTCGACCTATTACTGTTTTCTTCGTGTAACAACATTCCCCCACCCTCAGCTATTATACTTCGCCTCGGTCTAATGGAATTGTATTTCATCCTATATGCCCATTAAAATAGAGGTTCAAAAGTAAATAGATTCCACACAGAGTTAAACCTATAACGCCCATCCATAAATTATTTTCTCTTTCTGAATCATAATTTACTAACCCTATACAATTAATAACAATTCCTAGTATCCGGTATAATTCCTATTTCAAAGAAGAATATAGATAAAAACCCTAAGATAAGACCTGTAGTTAAATAACCATTATATTTTCGGTAATTTTGAGTACTACCTACATCTACTTCATTTTTTTCATTAGGGTTGTTTCTCAACACCTTAGATGTAGTAATGCCCAAGCCGTTACCCACATCTACCTTTATAATTCGGTTTTTATCATCAATTACACTATAAATCCCACCATCATACATTTCCTCTACCTTTAACAAATTACTGTTATGTTTAAAGTTCAAATGACTGTCAATTTCATCTACATCCTTTCTTGGTATAGATGAAATTGACAATGTATTACCATAATTTGAGTGTTGATTGTTAGTTACAGACGCGCAGTTCCCTGTATTAAAACTTACAGCCAATGCCATTCCTGTTCTAAAAAATGAGGAAAAAGTGTGGATGAAAGTTCCAGAACAAAAGAAAGTTGTTCAAGAGGATTACTCTGAGGAACTTTTCCAGGTGTTAAGAGAATTAAGGAAAGAGATTGCTGACTGAAAGTAACAGAGGACTAAACTTTCGCTTTCAGGCGTTTTATTACTCATGTTACCGTTTCCCTTAATTATTGCTTGCAATCCTCTTAACATCTTCTATATCTGGAGTAATCATTAAAAAATCTTCACTGTCATACATGATATACATCGGGGTATCAAGCGTATCAAAATAAGTGACGTGGTCTACATGATTTCGGTCATTAAATTTCACCACTCTAATGTTTGTATAATCTAAAAGCTCTCTATTTCCTTCTCTTAACTCGTGCATGTCTTCATCATTAACTGCACTTTCTGCATCTTCCACAAACACCACGACTGAATACACATTTTCGTTATGAGGTCTGTAATGTTCAATATAGCCTTCCAAAAAATCCTGTTGAGGTTCGCTCGCACACCCTAATACAGTTAATGGAATGGCGATTATAATTAAAATAATTTTAAAATACATAATACCACGTCCTATTACTAATTCTAACTATTCCATTGATTCTATAATACTAATTAACTCATCATCACTTAAATCTTCCTCTACTAATACTGATAGCATATAAGTCAGATCATCTTCATACCATAACACAGCTGTCGATTTTCCATTGTTAATTATTTTCAGATACAATTTTCTTAATTTCTCTAATATCGCTCGAAAATAAAATTGTATCATTAACTCCACCAACAACTATAAATGTAGGAGTTTTCAAACCTTTTGGAGAGCCATCAAATTTACTAATGTACTCTTCGCTTAGTATACCAATACTATTTATCTTATTTGATTCTAGCTTGTTTTCAACTTTATTTAGGTATTCTTCTTCACTAATTATTGTGTTTGAAAATTTATTTTCAATATATTCTTCAAAATCTTCAATATAAATAAACACATTATATTGAGTTGAAACTACCGGTCTATTTCTCTCTAAAAAATAATTAAAGAAATCTGTTTCTTCTTTTGATTCAGGGGCACAACCAGAACCAATCAATAATAATAAAATAAGTAAAATGAATTTAAAGATTGAAAAACACCCCAATCCAGTTTAATTTTATCTATTAACAGTCGGCATAATTATTTTTAGTTATAAAATGCACCCCTTTGGAATGGCGAATATAATGAAAATAACTTTAAAATACATAATACCACGTCCTTTATTAGTTCTAACCTATTCCATTCCTCTTAAATCTATTAAAATATGATGCTCCAACCACACTATAACAAAACAAATTATAGATTTTTTGAGTACCATTAAAATCATCGAAGCTTACTCAATAAATTCCAACGTTATCGTTTCTTCTACCTTAGTGTTTTGATCTCCTTCTCGCCATTTAAAATCAACGATCATATCATGACCTTGATCGTTTAACGTCCAAAAACTATAATTTCTGAAGTTAGTTTCTACTGATTCCATACTTGATAGTCGATCTTCCTCTTTACCAATCCTCACTCTTTCTCCTAACGCGTATGTATGAATAACGACCGATCGAATCTCATCTTCTTCTCCTTCATATGTGTAGACTGCATCAGCTTCCTCGTAAACATCTCCTGACCCAGGAGAAAAGACGCCCGTAATTTCAACTGACCAGTTTTCTGATTCACCTTTAAACGTAAACTCATGTTCTTCTGGTTCATGGTTACATGCTGATAATGCTAATGTGGTAATGAGTAATAAAATTAAAAGGTTAACTTTCATGTTTAGCCCACCCTTTCTATAAAACCATATTCTACATACCAGTATTTTTTCCTTTTTTGAACTTCAATCTGTAGGTGTTAAAATAGACATACTATTAATTTGGAAAACTACTGTCGGGTAATGAGAGGGATGAAAACATGTGGAAATTTTTATATGGCATATTAATTATATCGGTATTTTCTCTTGCTATATTTGAATTCATTACAGAATCCAAACTTGTCCCAAGTGGAATTGTATCCCTAACATTAGCGGTCTTAGTGGCGGGTTATGGTGTCGGTTTCATTAAGGAAAACCATCGTTTCTATGGTTATTCATTTATCTTTTTAGCTCTATTATTCTTGACAACAGGACTTATCCAAATTTAGCTACTAATGGCGCTTTCAATTTTCTTATTAAGGATTTGAAATAGTTTCAATCATATCTGCCACTCGTTGTGGTGGATTAGACTCTTCTTGATTTCCATTCCAAGAGACTTCTACTTGTTGGCCGATGCTGAGTTCATCAAATTTTTCATCATTCACAGAGTAATAAGCTCCATCTTCATCTTGAGCCAAACTTATGAGTTCCCCTTCAGATTTATCTTGAATTTCCTCTTCTTCAACATTTGATACTAACAAAAATTGAAGTGTGCCATCATGCCGTTCTCTTTTATCTGCTATTGTACCCTCGTGCACTTTTTGAACGTTTTCTTCAACATTTTGATTCGACTGTCCGCAGGCGGTTAGGAGAACAATTATAACCATTAATACAACCATTTTTTTCATCTGAAATCACTCCTCAAAAAGATGCTATTACAATTTATTAAGTAGAAAGGTTGAAGCGTCTTTTATCATAGTGCTAGACCTTATTAAAGATAAGAGCATCCAAATAAGCAATGAGTAAATTACTTATTATCTATATATCTAATTAAGCCGATAACTATGACTACAGGTATTATTTAGGTTAATTGTCCGTACTCAATGGTAATGGTAGTCAATTTGTCTGTAGCAACGAGGAACAATACCAAAGCTCCTAATATTAAAATAACAACTATACTTTTATTCATCTTAGATAGGGTTACTAAAAATGCAGACGTTAAAAATAAAACAGAGATGATTGAAAAAACCATAAAATCTTTTGTAAACCCGAAAATAAAGATACCTAAAATGTTTAAAATAGAAAGGTATATTATAAAGCTTCTCATCTAATAACCCTCCTTTAACTGCATGTTAATTTTTATTCTCTTAAATATTCGTTTACCTATTAATTTTCACACAAATCCTCACCATACCACTTCCTAAGCTGATTAATATGAGCCTGATGATAACGGTTATGGTCAGCAATATGCCAAAGACCCCAACGAATAGTTGCTTGATTCTCATTATTACGACCAAAGGTGACAACTCTATCTAAATCAGGGTCGGTTAATTGTTCACATGTATCTTTCACCATAGTTAATACACTTTCATATTCACACATAAGTGATTCCAAGGACATATCCTTCACTTTTGGAAGCCTATTATTCACATCTAACATGGGACCATATTGCTTTTCTAGAGAAGTTGGAAGTGGCTGCTCTTTTATTCTAAAAATCCAATTAAAATCAACATACATAATATGATTTATTAACTGAGCTGTACTATTAAAATTGCTATCAGGCCCTTTGTATTCTAATTCGTCTTGCGACATGCCATCAGTAATAAGTTGCAGGCGCTGGTGATTTTCTCTCACCGCGGAATATAATATTCCTACAGTTGATGACATACTTGCATCACCTTTTAAATCATAAAGCATACTAGAATCTCCTAATTGATCAATCATTTACTAATAACATATATTAGCCAGGTAATTGCAAAATACCCTTATAAAAACTGATGCATTCTACATATTTTTCAACAAATAATATAAGACCAAATTCTCTGAATTTCATATAATCACTCTGTTATCATTCAAAAATTTTATATATTAATAGGTTCAATGATATATGCTTGATTATTTCCGCCAAGAATTTTTCCATCAATTGTCATTTCACATGTTATTTCATACTCTTCTTCGTCTGCAAGCGTATTTGTTGGAAACACTAAAAGTGATAATTCTATAAAAAATACCAATGTTCTTATTATATTTTTCAAGTTCGCCTCTCCATATAAGCCTCATTATTTAAATACACAATACCATAAAAACCAATAAAAATGAATATTTTGTTAATTTTTGACGACGAATATCTGAGCGTACATGAGTGATTATTTTAAATAGTCAAGGTCACTGTGTTCATCAGTCAAAAACAGAGGTAACTTAGCACATCTAGCAAACTATTATAATATATTCAAATAGAAAAATTGTAATTAGCATGCGATCAAGCTGGTGTTGGATTAGAATTAATTATGCACCGACTTGGTCATGACGATGAAAAAACAACCAAAAATGTTTATTTGCATGTTACTGGCGACATGAAAAAAGAGGCACCCATTAAGTTCTGTAAACTAATGGATGACCTCAAATAGAATTTGTTACTCATATGTTACTTTTATAGTTATATCTAAGCGATGAATGTTGATACATCGAGGGTTATAACTTCAAATTACATCATGCCCGGCATACCGCCGCCCATTGCTCCCATGTCAGGTGCTCCACCTTCGTTTTCGTCTGGGTGATCTGCAACTACCGCTTCAGTTGTTAGGAACATTGCTGCAACGGATGCTGCGTTTTGTAGTGCTGAACGAGTAACTTTTGTTGGGTCAACGATGCCGTGATCTACCATGTTTACCCACTCGCCAGTTGCTGCGTTGAATCCAGTGCCTACTTCTTCACCTTTTAGACGTTCAACGATGATTGAACCTTCAAGGCCTGCGTTGTGTGCGATCTGGCGTACTGGTTCTTCCATTGCGCGAAGTACGATGCTTGCACCAGTTGCTTCGTCGCCTTCTAATTGTAGTTCAGCTACTTTGCTGTAGATGTTCACTAGTGCTGTACCACCACCAGCAACAATACCTTCTTCAACAGCTGCGCGTGTTGAGTTTAATGCGTCCTCGATGCGTAGCTTTTTCTCTTTCATTTCTGTTTCTGTAGCTGCACCAACTTTGATGACTGCTACACCACCAGCTAATTTCGCTAGGCGCTCTTGTAATTTTTCTTTATCGAAGTCAGAAGTTGATTCTTCTAACTGTGCACGTAGTTGGTTCACACGACCTGATAGCTTTTCTGGGTCGCCTGCTCCTTCTACTACTGTTGTGTTTTCTTTCGTTACAACAACTTTAGATGCACGACCTAATTGGTCAATTGTAGCGCTCTTAAGGTCTAAGCCTAAGTCTTCAGTGATCACTTCTGCACCAGTTAATGTCGCAATATCTTCTAGCATTGCTTTACGACGATCACCGAAACCAGGAGCCTTAACTGCTACTGCATTGAACGTTCCGCGAAGCTTATTCACAACTAATGTTGCAAGTGCTTCACCTTCAACATCATCAGCAATAATTAGTACAGGCTTGCTTTGTTGTACAACTTGTTCTAAAACAGGAAGAACTTCTTGAATGTTAGAAATCTTCTTATCTGTAATTAGGATGTAAGGGTCTTCTAATTCTGCTTCCATCTTGTCTTGGTCAGTGACCATGTATGGAGAAGCGTAACCACGGTCAAATTGCATACCTTCAACAACTTCTAACTCAGTGTTGAAGCCTTTAGATTCTTCGATTGTAATAACACCGTCGTTACCAACGCGCTCCATTGCTTCAGCGATTAAAGAACCAACTTCTTCATCAGCTGAAGAGATTGAAGCAACTTGAGAGATTGATTCTCTTCCTTCGATTGGGTTTGAGATTGTACGTAGTTCTTCAGTTGCTACTTCTGTCGCTTTTTCAATACCGCGACGGATTCCTACTGGGTTTGCACCTGAAGTGACGTTCTTAAGACCTTCACGAATCATTGCTTGTGCTAGCACTGTTGCTGTTGTCGTACCGTCACCAGCAATTTCGTTCGTCTTAGAAGCAACTTCTGATACTAATTGTGCACCCATATTTTCAAAATGATCTTCTAGTTCGATTTCTTTTGCGATTGTTACACCATCGTTTGTAATAAGTGGTGAACCGAACTTCTTATCTAGAACAACGTTACGTCCTTTAGGTCCAAGTGTTACTTTTACTGCGTCTGCTAGAGCATCAACACCTCTTAGCATAGAACGGCGTGCGTCTTCACTAAATTTGATCTCTTTAGCCATGATCAATACCCTCCTCGAATGTTTTAATCTCTAATAACAAAATTATTACTGTACAACTGCTAAAATATCATTTTCGCGTAATACTAAGTATTCTTTACCATCTTTCTCAACTTCTGTTCCAGCGAACTTAGAGTAAACGACTGTGTCGCCTTCACTTACTTCTAAAGCCACTTTATCACCGTTTTCTGTTACTCGGCCTGAGCCAACAGCAATGACTTTACCTTCTTGTGGCTTTTCCTTTGCAGAATCAGGAAGTACGATTCCGCTTGATGTTTTTTCTTCTTGTTCTACAACTTCTACAATGACGCGATCTCCTAGTGGTTTTAACATGATCAAAACCTCCTCTGATTTATATGTTGAAGATGATTATTAGCACTTAACATTGGCGAGTGCTAATTCCAATTATTATGATAATGAATCACGAAATTTTTTGCAAGTGAAAACCACAAAATTTTTGTTTCCTCTATTTATTTAGTATAGAATAGCTTTTAGATACTACAATGGTTATAGCAGACATATTAGAAAGGGACGATTATAGTGCCGAGAAGATATTGGGGAATATTAATTGTTTACATTATTGCACAACTACTACCAGGGATTATTTTAGTTAATATCCATTATCCAGAAAATCCACCGATTGATGACATGGTTTATTGGACTTTAGCTAGTATGGCCATTGCCACACTATGGATTTTATATCTATTAAGAAAAGATATGGCAGAAGTCAACATGCGTAGTGGACCGACAACTGGAGAAATTATAAAATGGTCTATTATTGGTGTGTTTTTAGCTTATGCCGTTCAAATTGTTGCTAACATGATTAATATTTATGTGTTAGGTATTGAAGAAGGATCAGAAAACACACAAAGTATCATGCAGATTATTGATACAAACATTTGGTTTATTTTATTACCGATTGTTTTTGCGCCTGTATTAGAGGAGATTATTTTCCGTAAAATTATTTTCGGTGAACTATATAAACGCACGAACTTTATTATTGCCGGTATTATTTCGGCTTTAATTTTCGCTGCGGTTCATATGGACTTTACGTACATTTTGACTTATACTGCTATGGGGTTTGCTTTTGCTTACCTTTATGTCAAGACTAAACGTATTATTGTGCCGATTATCGCACACATGGCGATGAACGCGATTGTTGTATTAATTCAAATGAATGTAGATATTGATGAATTAGAAAGACAACTAGAAGAATTTGAGAACGCAATGATGATTTTCTTTGGAGGATAAGGTATGAAACTTTCACCACTGTTTTTAGCATGGGTTTATCTCATAATGGGAGCTTTATTCGTATACATTGGTATACAATACGCGGATGAGACCGTTTGGAACTTCGCAACGATTATTTTCGCACTGATTGCGACGATTGATTTTGTCGTTGCCTTTAGATTGTTCGGAGTCCATAGCGCGATGAAAAACAAAAAGGATCAATAATTATTGAACCCGTAACGGATGATGTTGCGGGTTTTTTATTGTTAAAACTTTTTACTAAATAATCTATTTTTATCTAGCATATCAAATAGTTAAGCTGAATAATCATTAAACAAGCCTCCACTTTTTAAATATCTCAATTTTCTGAAATAATCTTGTTTTATCTACAAATTTCCATTATTATTAACAAAGGGAGGACAAACTTTTACAAGGGAGGAATACGATGCAAGAGACTGTGATTGAATGGTTAGGGGCTATAGGTGATATAGTCTGGGGACCATGGTTATTAATTTTACTAGTTGGTACTGGTATATTCTTAACAATCAGGTTAAGCTTTTTGCAATTCAAAACACTACCTTACGCATTAAAACTATCATTTAGTCCCAAAAGACAAGACAAAAAATCTGAAGGGGACATTTCCCACTTCCAAGCATTGACGACCGCATTAGCGGCGACTATTGGTACTGGTAACATCGCTGGTGTTGCAACAGCCGTTGTACTTGGTGGTCCGGGTGCTGTCTTTTGGATGTGGATCTCAGCACTATTCGGTATGGCTACCAAATATGCCGAGGCGATTCTAGCCGTTAAATACCGTGTTAAAGAGCCTAGCGGTAAAATGGCTGGTGGACCGATGTACTATATCGAAAAAGGTCTTAAAATGAAATGGTTAGCTGTATTATTTGCAATCTTCGGTGCTATTGCTGCTTTCGGTATTGGTAACATGGTACAGTCTAACTCTGTTTCAGATGTGTTAGATGATACATTTAGTGTACCTGTAGTCGCTACAGGTGTTGTACTTGCTGTGCTAGCTGGTTTAGTTATCCTTGGTGGTATTAAGAGTATTGGTAAAGTTACAGCTTATATCGTACCGTTTATGGCATTATTCTATGTCATCGGTGGATTAGTCATCTTATTTACAAACCTAGAGATGGCTGGTCAAGCGATCGCATTTATCTTTACGGATGCATTTACAGGTGAAGCCGTTGCAGGTGGTGCAATCGGTGCTGTAATTCGTTGGGGTGTTGCTCGAGGCGTATTCTCAAACGAAGCTGGTTTAGGTTCTGCTCCTATTGCAGCAGCTGCAGCTCGAACAGATTACCCTGGTCGTCAAGCGTTAGTGTCCATGACACAGGTGTTTATTGATACAATCGTCGTTTGTACAATTACAGGTGTAACGATCGTAATGGCTGACATGTACTTAGCTGGCGAAGAAGGTGCAAGCTTAACATCACAATCATTTGAATTCTTCTTAGGACCAACTGGTTCACTCATAGTATCAATTGGTCTAGTATTTTTTGCTTTCTCTACGATCCTAGGTTGGTCATACTACGGAGAAAAATGTTTCGGTTACTTAACGAAACACCGTGGTTTAACAGGATACAGAGTAGTGTTTATTCTATTCATCTTCGTAGGTGCAATTGTTCAATTAGATGTTGTATGGTCATTCGCTGATGTTATGAACGGCTTAATGGCTGTACCTAACTTAATTGGCTTACTCCTACTATCAGGTGTAGTTGTTAATGAGACGCGGAAATTTATTAAAGTTAGAAAAGAGGAAGAAGAAGCAGAAAAGGCCGGTTCTCCACCGACTGAGTCTTAATGCTTTACCTCATATAAAAAGGTGACTCCGGATTTATTCCGGAGTCACCTTTTTTGTTGGATTTGGTTGGTGGTTGGGAATTTTGGCGTTCATGAGATTAATTTGGCGTTCAGGCTATACTTTTTGGCGTTCGTGGAATTAATTTGGCGTCGAGCTGTACTTTTTGGCGTTCACGAAAATTTATTGGCGCTCGGGCTCTACTTTTTGGCGCTCGCGATAATTTATTGGCGCTCGAAAATTTTATCGGCGTTCACAATATTTTATCAGCGCTCGGATCCAGTTTATTGGCGTTCAAAATATTTTATCAGCGCTCACGAAATTTTATCAGCGCTCACGAAATTTTATCAGCGCTCGGGACTAGTTTATCAGCGTTCGGCCGAATTTATCAGCGCTCAGCCATCACTCCACTTTCTCAATACAAGTCTCATCATTATTCCTCGGACTGTTCACATACGTGCTTACTTCATAGTAATCAAGCGGGATATCTGATACATCGTTCACCCATTCTTTCATTTCACTTGGTTCTTTTGCTTCGAAATCAATCCAATCTTGTTCATACTCTCTTGGCAAAATGACTGGCATACGGTGATGGATTGGTTCGATTGTTTCGTTTGCTTCTTTCGTTAAAATCGTACAAGTGACCATTTCCTTGCCTTCAGCACTTTTCCACCTGTCCCACAGTCCCGCAAAGGCAAAATAGTCATGATTTGGTGGGTAAATTCGAACTGGTTGTTTCTTCCCATCAACTTTCACCCACTCGTAAAAACTATCTGCTAAAATTAAGCAACGCCGCTTCGTCATTAACCTTTTAAAACTCGGCTTTTCATCGGCTGTTTCTAATCTTGCGTTAATTATTTTAGAACGCATACTTTCATCTTTTGCCCACGATGGAATCAGTCCCCAGCTCATCTTACCTAATCTATTACCAGAGCCATCATGCACAACTGATAACACGTCTTGAGTTGGGGCGATATTATAACTCGGCTTCCAATCAACATGGTCCACATTAAAATGTTCTTTTAAGAAACGCTCTCCTACTGTTAACGTAAATCGACCACACACTATTGATCACCCCTCTTCGTCTTCAACACCCTTCATCTTAAGTGCTGCAGGAATGGCTAATGCAATAATGACAGCAGCTACAATAAAGGCTTCATTAATCGCTTGTAATGTCGCTTCTTGAACGGTATATTCATCAAGCAAAATCATGTGTCCTCTTCTTAACTCATAATAAACTGAGAAAAAGACGATTCCTAATGAAGATGCGAACTGTCTAATTAAATTATTCATCGCTGAACCTTGAGCCACTAAATGTTCAGGAATTTTGTTCATTCCAGCTGTTGTTGCTGGCATGTTACCAAAACCTAAGCCTGCACCGTGCACAATGTAGATTACAACAATCACCCAAAAAGCAGTCGTTAGCTCGATAAATCCAAAAGCTAAGCTCGCCCCTGAAAGAATAGCCAATCCAGTTGGAATGACAACTCTCGGCCCTTTTTTATCGAGTAACTTGCCACCAATGTTCATAAACAAGCCACTCATTAACGCACTCGGTAAAAAGATTAAGCCTGTTGCGACCATACCAAGCTCAAACGCCTCTTGGATCATATACGGAATTAAGAATAGTCCTGAGAACAACCCGATTGACGCAGCTGATGTTACGATAATCGAATATCGATACGTTTTTATTTTAAACACACGTAAGTCTAGCAATGGCTGATCTTTTCTTAATTCGTATTTTACAAAAACGATAATTAAAATAATGCCGACAACTAATAAAAGCGCATTGTTCAAACTTACTAAAGCCTGTAACTCTCGTCCTTGACCTAACACGTAAAGGACTGAGCCCACTCCAAGTGTAACCATTATAAAACCAATGTAATCAAAACGAATACTTGGGTTTGATGGTGTTGGCTTTAAATATTTTATTGAGAAAAATAGACTGAGTAAGGCGAAAGGTAAATTGACTAAGAATAAGAAAATCCAATTAAAGCTTTCTGCAATGACACCGCCAATTGTTGGACCAATAGCAGGCGCAATCATAACTGAAATACCATATGTTCCAACGGCGAAACCACGTTCATTTTTTGGGAAGGCATTAAATATTAACGCCATGGCATTTGGCATCATGAGTCCTCCAGCAATACCTTGAATAGCACGTGCAATAATAATCATGCTTAACGTTTGTGACATAGCGCCAAGGATCGATGCGAAGGTAAATAACAGTACCCCGATTATGTAGATTGTTTTCTTCCCGAACCGATCACCTAAGTAACCGGTTAACGGCATTGTCATTCCCATTGCAATCATGAAGATTGTTAAAATCCAGCTTACTCCTACGGCATCTGAATCGAATATGTGCATAAATTCCGGTAACACCGGGTTTAACATACTATTGTTTAAAATAACGGTAAACGTTCCGAATAAGACCGCTAATACGACTAACCATTTATTTGGTAGATTGCTCATGAATTCTTTCTCCCTTAATTAATTCGTCTCACGAACTATTGTACTCCTTTTAAACAATAATTGAAAGACAATAAATAAAAACGAGAGGGGGATGCCCTCTCTAATTTTTTAAGAAATAAATTAAAGACTGAAGTTCGACTGATAAATCGATATGATGAACTCTAACTGAATCAGGAACTGATAACCTCGCTGGTGTAAAGTTTAAAATCCCTTCAACACCTGCATTGACTAATCGTTCAGTCATTTCATCAGCCGCGTGCATCGGTACAGTTAAAATCGCAACTGTAATCCCAGTACGTTTCAATTCTTTCTCTAAGTCATCGACACTATAGATTCGAACTCCACCGATTGTCGTGTCTACCTTATCATTCGTGTCGAATGCAATTTCAATTTTCGTATTGTTGTTTTTAATAAAGTTATAATTTAATAATGCTGTCCCTAAATTCCCCACTCCAACTAACGCTACACGTGAGATTTCATCTTGATCTAACGTCTTTCTAAAGAAATAGATTAGGTGCTGAATATCGTAACCGTAACCTTTTCGGCCTAACTCGCCAAAATATGAAAAGTCCTTGCGAATCGTTGCTGAGTCAACTTTTAACGCTTCACTCAGTTCTTTTGACGAAACGCGTTGTTTCCCTTGTTGGTGCAAATTATTTAAATGTCTATAATATAGTGGTAATCGTTTGGCTGTAGCTTGAGGTATTTTATTTTCTTCCATCGTTTAAGGTTCTCCTTTTTTAAATTCCATTTTAAAACGTGGAACATTGCTTTATGATAGAACTATAAGATAAACTAGTTCACATTGAGGTGAATAAACTATGATCGTAATGCAATTAAAAGATATCGGTAAATATTTTGGTGCTGACCTTATTTTATCGAAAATTAACATAGAAGTACATCACCAAGACCGAATTGCGATTGTCGGGCGAAATGGTGCTGGGAAATCAACAATCTTGCAAATTATGGCTGGTCAATTAAAGCACGATGAAGGTGACGTTTTTAAACCGAAAGATGTCACCGTTGGCTATTTAGATCAACATACAGGATTAGATTCTGATAAATCGATTTGGAATGAAATGCTAGAAGTATATCAAGATGTCATTAACTTAGAAAAAGAGTTGCGCGAACTTGAAGCGCAAATGGCTAATCCTGATGCTTTCCAAAAAGAAACAGAATACGAACAACTTCTAACAACGTATGATCAAAAACAAAACCACTTTCAATCGATCGGCGGTTTTCAATACGAAGCTGAAATCCATTCTGTCTTACAAGGGTTAAACTTTGGTGGCTTTGATCTCAATACACCTATTGCTGATTTAAGTGGTGGTCAGAAGACGCGTTTAGCATTAGGTAAATTGCTATTAGCGAAGCCTAACATCTTAATCTTAGATGAGCCGACGAACCACTTAGATATTAAAACGCTCAATTGGTTAGAAGGCTATCTCAACCATTACGACGGGGCGGTTGTCATCGTTTCACACGACCGTTACTTTTTAGACCAAACTGCTAATATCGTCTATGAAGTCGCTTTTCAATCTTCAAAAAAATATCACGGGAATTATAGTTACTTCTTAGAAAAGCGAGCAGAAGATTACGAGCTCCAAAAGAAACAGTATGAAAAACAACAAAGTGAAATTAAACGTATGGAAGATTTCGTCCAACGTAATATTGCGCGTGATTCAACGAGTAATCGTGCTAAGTCAAAGCGAAAACAGTTAGAAAAGATAGAACGAATTGATCACCCTGATCTAGATGATGCTTCAGCTAAATTTTCATTCGACATTAAACGAAAAAGTGGTAACGATGTGTTGAAGGTTGAAAATTTTCAAGCGAAGTATGGTGCTTTGGACGAGCCGATTTTCAAAAATGTGACGTTCAGAGTTAACCGTGGTGACCGAATTGCGATTGTCGGACCTAACGGGGTTGGGAAAACAACTTTACTCAAAGCGATTTTAAATCGTATGGAATTCGTTGAAGGCGACATTCAAGTTGGCACGAATGTTGAATTCGGTTATTATGACCAAGAGCAATCCACACTCAATCCATCAAAGACAGCCTTAAATGAACTATGGGATGATTACCCGCTCATGCCTGAAAAGGATGTTCGTACGATTTTAGGTAACTTCCTTTTTACAGGAGATGATGTGTTAAAAACAATCGGCATGTTAAGTGGTGGTGAGAAAGCGCGAATTCTACTTGCAAAACTGATGCTTAAAAAAGCAAACGTCCTCATTATGGACGAGCCGACAAACCACCTTGATTTAGATAGTAAAGAGGTTTTAGAAGCTGCATTAGCTGACTTCCCTGGAACAATTTTGTTCGTCTCACACGACCGTTATTTCATTAATCGGATTGCGTCACAAGTGATGGAAATGAGACAAGATGAAATTAGAATTTTCCTTGGTGACTATGACTATTATATTGAAAAAATCCAAGAAGAAGCAGAACTTAAAGCAATGGAAGAAGCAAAACAGCAAGTTGTAGAAGAGAGCACGAACAAAAAACAATTTGAAGAAGATAAACAAGTTAAGCGCGAGATCCGTAGAGTCGAACGTCGGATCAGCCAAGTCGAAGAAGACATTCAAAAACATGAACAAATTATCGAAGAACAAGAAGCTAAAATGGAAGACCCTGAATTAACAGGTGATTACTCAAGACTGCAGGAAATCAATAATACAATAAAATCAAGCCAAGATTCATTAGAACAACTCATGGAAGAATGGGAAACGTTACAAGAAGAGCTTGAGTCGTTTAAGGCTGGTTCTTAAGCTAAGAAGCACTTGGAGTTCATTCCGAGTGCTTTTATGTGTATAAATATGGTTTATCCACTACAAAAGTGCCCAACACACCAAGTTTTGCACAGACTTATTAACAAAGTCCACAAGGTTAACTACTTTTGTCCACAATATTTATACACAAGTTCACATACCGTCACACTTAAATTTATAAAAAATTACCCACAACTTTGTGTATAAGCTGTGGGTAATCATATTACATCATTAATCCTGGATTAGCATTTAAGTTAAGCGAAGCATAATTTTGTCTATGATATTCAACTGATGCTGCAGCTCCGATCATTGCTGCATTATCTGTACATAAATATAAAGGTGGAATCGCTAATTCTACATCAGTATCTGCAAAACGCTGATCCATCCTCGCCCTTAACGTCTTATTCGCAGAAACACCACCAGCAACAATTAACTGTTTAACACCGTAGTCCATCGCTGCCTCATATGTTTTATCAACTAGCACATCAATGACACTCTCTTGGAAAGATGTTGCGACATTTTCAACGTCTATCTCTTCACCTTTTTGTCTTAAATGATGCAACTTGTTAATAACTGCTGTTTTTAGACCACTGAAACTAAAATCATATGAACCTTCTTCTAAGTATGATCGAGGAAAATTATATGTATCTTTTCCTTCTTGTGCTAAACGATCAATTTGTGGACCACCTGGATAAGGTAAACTTAAAGCTTTAGCCACTTTGTCATACGCTTCTCCTGCTGCATCATCTCGTGTTTCACCGATAATCTCATACTCACCGTGTTCTTCCATATAAATGAGTTCAGTGTGGCCTCCTGATACGACTAAGGACATCAATGGAAACTCAAACTCTTGTTCCAACCGATTGGCATATATATGACCTGCAATATGATGAACACCGATGACTGGTTTTCCGTGTGCATAAGCAAGTGCCTTGGCCGCGTTAACGCCAACAAGTAAAGCACCAACAAGTCCTGGCCCTTCTGTTACAGCAACAGCATCTATATCCTCCATCGTCACATCAGCTTCTGTTAAAGCTTGTTCCATGACGACTGTAATTTGTTCGATATGATGTCTTGATGCCACCTCTGGTACTACACCGCCAAACTTTTGGTGGATGTCCATTTGGGTAGCTACAACATTTGAAAGGAGTTTTGTTCCACCTTGCACGACTGCAGCTGCTGTTTCATCACAACTTGTCTCAATTGCTAAGATTAATTCATTTTTATCTTTCATGACATTTTCACCCACATTACATAAGCATCTTCTTGGTCTGGATAGTAGTTTTCACGCCTGTTGACAATCTCTAGTCCAAATTTTTCGTACATTTTTTGTGCCACTTTATTTGATACACGGACTTCTAACGTTAATTCCTCAACATCGAATCGTTTCGTCATTTTCATAACCTGCTCAAATAATTTCTCACCGTACTTATGGCCTCGTTCTTCTGGTAAAACTGCAATATTAGTTATTTGTGCTGATTCCATAACAATCCAAACACCACAATAAGCGATCACTCGCTCATCTTTTTCTAAAACTAAATAATGTGAAAAACGATTTTTAAAGAGATCAAATTCAAAGTCTTCTCGCTTCCATGGGGCTTGAAAAGAAGCTAACTCAACATTCATAACATCATCTAAATCTGTTAACTCCATTTTACGAATTAATGTTTTATTCATCTCTTCTACCTTTTTTGATTTTGCTCTAACCATTTCGCTTCGGCCTCCACCATTCGATGATATTGAGGTTTTAACGCATGAACAGGTGTCGGTTCACGTTCTAACGCTAAATGTGCTAACATGCTAGCTCTCGGTAAATTCATAGAATGTTGAATAATATTTGCTTGTGCTCCTAGTTTCTCTTTTATTAAGTCATCAAACTGGTGATTCGTTGAGCTAATAAAATGGACTGTCTCATCTATGTTTTGTAGCTGTTCTAACCAAGACTCCATAGATGTATTGAGATCATCTTTCACCTTTGTCATTTGCCCGTTTTGAACTTGATATAGTCCCGTGAAGACATTACCCCTTCTAGCATCGAAAAATGGGCATACATAACCATTATGATAAGATAAATTAGCTGCTAACATTTCTAAACTAGATATTGCGACAACGGGTAGATTTAATGCCCATGCCATCGTCTTCGCAGTCGTCATCCCTATTCTTAGACCCGTATAAGACCCAGGTCCTTCTGAAACAGCTATTAAATTTAAATCTTTCGGCGTTAAATTTGCCTGGTTAAATATATAATCAACAGCGGGCATCAGTTGAATTGAATGATTGCGTTTTACATTTACCGTCAACTCAGCAGCTAATTGATTGTCTTTCAATATGGCAACACTCATCGGTTGATTTGAAGTATCGATCGCTAACACATTCATTATTTGATCTCCTTGCATAATTCATTAAAATGATTGGTATGAGGAGTTAAAGTTACTTCACGTTGATCCTCATCAATCTTTTCTATATTAATTTGTAACCGTTCTTCCGGTAAAAATTCCGATATAAATTGTGACCATTCTATTACGGTCACACCTTCTGCATTAAAGTAGTCATCAAAACCGATATCTTCTTCACTATCTTCTAATCGATAAACATCCATGTGATAGAGTGGCATACGGCCTTTATACTCTTTAACGATTGTAAAAGTTGGGCTATTAACCGTTCGCTTTACTGCTAAACCTTCAGCTAAACCTTTAGCAAAAGTTGTTTTGCCAGCACCTAAATCACCGTCTAACGTTACGACATCATTAGGTAGTAACTTTTCTCCTATTTGTTTAGCTAAACGTTGCGTTTCAGTTTCATTTATTGTTTTGAACTTGTACATATAAATCACCTATTAATTATTATGAATGCTCATACCCTTTACGTTCTAAAATAGTTGTTTGGTCGCTTTCAATTAAATTGACCTTTGGATTTGAAGAAGAGCTTGTTACACTTCCAATTGATTTAATCGGTACATTCAACTTTTGAGATAACTGTTCTAATTGTTTCCATTCTTGTACAGAACAAGTCCCTACTAATTCAAAATCCTCACCAGCAGATAAGACGAGCTGTTTTAGAAATGTTGAATTAAGCTTTGTCATATCTTGGTGAACAGGCAAAGATTCATAATTGATTTCTATATTTACTAATGATGCCTCTGCAATTTCATTTAACTCAGTCGAAATCCCATCACTTATATCATTTAAACAGATCCTATTTAGAGATTGTGAAGCTTGTAAGAAAGCTTGCCTTGGTACAGGACGTTTATGACGGTTAATGAAGTAATTATCCTTTGACTTAGGATCATCATTTAATAAATGAAGCCCATAACCTGATTCTCCTAAGTTACCAGTAACAAATACGACATCTCCTGATTCTGCTTGGAACCTTAATCTTTTTTTATTAGGCAAGACCGATCCAAAAGCCGTGATCGAAATCATTAACTTACTGGAAGAAGTCGTGTCACCGCCAATTAAATCCATATTATAAACTTTCGCTAACTCGTTCATACCGTCATATAACGATTGAATGTCATTATGATTATAATCACTTGGTACTCCAATTGTTATTAAGTAATATAATGGTTCACTCCCCATAGCAATTAAATCACTCACATTGGCAGCTAGAACACGGTGGCCAATATCTGATAAGTCCATATAATTAAAAGAAAAATGAACATCTTCAATCATTGCATCAGCTACAACGACAAGCTCATGCCCACTAGGTGGCTTAATAACAGCACCATCATCACCAATCCCTGTTACTACTGAACTTCGTCGATAAAAAGACGGTGTGATTTGCTTGATAAGATCTGTTTCCTTCATGATAATACCTCTCCATGACTTCAGTATAACTGTATCATAGCAAAGATGGTTGCTTAAGGGAAATAATCATCTCTTAAAACTTCCTATGTAAAAAAGTAAAAAATCGCTCTATAAATGTAAAAAAACCTTGTGAATTCTATTCACAAGGTACTGAATGGTCTGAAATAATATGGCGGTCCGGACGGGACTCGAACCCGCGACCTCCTGCGTGACAGGCAGGCATTCTAACCAACTGAACTACCGGACCTTTTGGTTGCGGGGGCAG
>NZ_JAUSUP010000003.1 GCF_030814115.1 Alkalibacillus filiformis | reverse complement strand
GCTTTTTTTCTGGCATAATTACCCCTACCTTTTCTAGACTTAATTTCATGGAAACATTTTGCCTTAGAGTGTGTCCAATTTTGATACTAACCTTATTATTGTAGGTTATTCGGTAGTTATGGCCTTCTATTCAGTATTAATTTCGCCTATTCGGTAATTATCACCTGCTATTCGGTATTAATCCCGCCTATTCGGTAACTTTCACCTTCTATTCGGTATTAATCTCGCCTATTCGGTAATTATCACCCTCTATTCGGCATTAATCCTTCCTATTCGGTAATTATCACCCGCTATTCGGTATTAACCCTCTCTATTCAGTAATTACAGCACCGCTGCCAAAAAAAGAACACTCCCCACAAGAAAGTGCTCCTTCCATTATTCTATGTCGATTCTTGTTTTTCCTCTTCGTAATATTCATCTTCTTGAAGCTTGTATTCTGGTAAGAAAATAACACACACCAACGTTAACACCGCAAAGATTAAGCCAACAAAAAACAAAGCGCTTATACCGCTTGATAGTGACAATTGAATTGCATGTAACCATTCTTGATATAATGCTTCACCTTCTGGGCCAACCGCGGCAAATGATGACTCAACGCTTTCTTGTGCCTCGCGAGTAATGAGTTGTTGTGGGTCCATCGCTAAAATGTCTTGTTGAGCGGAATCACTTAACTCATTAAACCCTGATGGCTCGACTTCGTTAAAGCGGCGTAAAAACCACGCATTTAATATCGCACCAAACACTGGCGCCGCTATAACACCAGCTAGTGACCTAGAAAATTGTAAGTTCGCATTCACTTGCCCCATCTGTTTATAAGGGAAAGCATTTTGCACCGACACGTTCATAATTGGCATGAGCGAGCCAATTCCAATTCCGAACACTGCCATGTTAATCATTACGGTCCAAAACGTCGTGTTCACATCCATTTGATTAAATAAAAATAAACCAATTAACATAAGTGTTGCTCCAACAAATGCATAGCGTTTATACGTCCCTGTACGTGACATGAGCTGACCTGTCAACGTCGCGCCAATAATGAAACTTAGCATAAGTGGTGTCATGACGATCCCACTTTGTTGTACAGTAAGTCCGACGACCCCTTGAATATATAACGGTAAGAACATGATCGTACCGAACATCGCCATCGTAACAAATAAAGCAAGCACGACTGTAATGGAGAAAATTTTGTTTTTGAAAAACGACATTTCAATAATCGCGTCTTTTACGCGACGTTCGAATAAGACAAAGATCGTTAAAATAATAATACCGACAATAAATACCGTCACGACTTGCCAATCTGTCCAGCCGAAGCGATCACCAACCCACGTTAACCCAATCATAATCGGTAACAAACCAGCGATTAATAAAAAGCTTCCCGTCCAATCGACTTTCACTTGGTCTTCTGTCTTAACTTTCGGCAATGTAAAATAAACGCCGATAATCGCCAATACAGCAAATGGTAAGTTAACGAAGAAAACCCACTCCCATCCGAATTGTTGGGTAATAAAGCCACCAAGTGTTGGGCCGATTATGCTTGATATACCAAATACGATCCCTAATACTCCCATCCATTTACCACGTTCTTTCGGGTTAAAGATATCCCCGATCGTCGCATTCGGCATCGTCATCATCGCACCAGCACCAATTCCTTGAATCGCTCGCGCTACGATCAACCACATCATTGATTCGGCTAAACCAGCCAGGACTGAACCGATGGCAAAAACGATTAATCCAAACAAATAAAAAGGTCGCCTTCCATAAACATCTGATAGTTTACCGTAGATTGGAACCGTTACAGCCGATGTAATCATAAAGGCACTAAACAACCATGCATAATACTCAAATCCACTTAAGTCACTAACAATCGTTGGGATTGCTGTTGATACGACGGTCTGATTCATCGATGCAAAAAACATCGTCATCATAACGGTCGCTAACGCCCACCATTTTCTTTTCCCCGTAATTTGATTCGTCGTTTGAACTGCCACCATATGTACCTCTCCCAATTTTATTTCGATACTCGAAATTATATCATAAAAAAGAGAACCACTCCAGGTTTTTAGAGTGGTCCTTTATCTTTATTATTTGTTTTCAATTACCATCGCAATGCCCTGTCCGCCGCCAATACACAAACTCACAACAGCGTAGCGACCTTCTCTTCGTTTCAATTCATAAGCTGCGCTTAACAAAACGCGTGTACCACTTGCTCCAACTGGGTGACCTAACGCAATCGCACCACCATTAACATTTGTTTTATTACGATCTAAGCCAAGTTCTTTTTCGACCGCTAAGTACTGAGCAGCGAACGCTTCGTTCACTTCGACTAGATCCATGTCCTCAATCGTTAAATTTGCGCGTTCTAACGCTTGCTTAATCGCTGGAACTGGGCCAATGCCCATAATCGTTGGATCGACACCAGCAACACTCCACGATTTAATTTCCGCCATCGGTGTTAAGTCGTGGTCATTGACCACTTCTTCTCCTGCGACAACGACACTTACAGCACCATCATTAATGCCTGATGAATTCGCCGCTGTCACTGTACCGTCTTGTTTAAAGACCGGCTTCAACTTCCCTAATGTCTCCAAAGTTGAATCGGGTTTAATGTGCTCGTCTTGAGTAACCTCAACTTCACCTTTTCGCGTTTTGAGCGTTACAGGTGCAATCTCTTCTTCAAAGTAGCCATACTCTACTGCTCGAGTTGCTCTTTCATGCGATTGAACTGAATATGCATCTTGTTCTTCACGAGAAAGATTATGAATGTCAGCTAACTTCTCAGCTGTCATCCCCATTCCATTTCCAGTATATTGGTCAGTCAACGTCGCCTGCAACATGTCTTCAAATTGCATGTTACCCATTTTCACACCGTTAAACCGTTGCTTAAAGTTTGAAAAAGGTGACTGCGACATATTATCAGACCCACCGGCTAACACAATGCCTGCTTCACCTAACTTAATATGTTGAGCACTTGTAACAACCGACTGCAAACCAGAACCACACAAACGATTCAACATTAATGCTGGCACTTCTTGTGGTACACCGCTGTAAAGGCCGATATGACGTGCTAAGTATGCGGCATTTTTCCCCGAATGAATAACGTTTCCGTAAATAACATGATCAACATCACTAGCTTGTACATTGGAGCGTTCTAACGCCGCTTTAGCAGTAGTTGTCCCTAACTCAACTGCATCCGTATTAACAAAAGAGCCACCAAAAGCTGTAAATGGCGTTCTAGCTCCATCGATTAAATATACCTTTTCCATATTTAATACCTCTCCTCTTGATCACGCAATTCTATTTCATGTTCACTCAAGCCATCTTCAACATCACGTAAACGATGAGCAATTCTACTTGAAGCATTAGCTGCAATACTTCCAACAATATCATCTAAAAATGTGTGACATTGACCGCCTTCTTTAGAATCTAATTGCTTTATAATTCCAATCTTCTCTTTATCTAAATGGCCAAATGTTGTAACAGAGATACTGCCATATCCTAAGGCCGCTCCAAAAGCAATCGTTTCATCAACCCCGAAAAGCCCTTCATCTTGAGCGACTAATGATTGTAGAGGTTCAGATAGCTGGCCTTTTTCAGCCAATTGATCTAATTCGACTCCGACTAACAATGCATGTTGAATCTCTCGTTTTTCTAATACACGATTGACACTTTCTACGCAATATTCAAAAGTTAACGATTCATTATATGGTTTTTGCATTTGATAAACAATTTCTGCAATACTAGAAATAGATACACCTCGTTTTTCTAAACATTCTCGAGCTGCGTTTTCTACTTCTTTGCTACGAATGTGGTTCGAATAAGTCGTCATCCTTCTCCTCCTCCTTTTTCCTAATTATACCACGCGCAAGGAGTTGGACAAATCGTAAAATTCGCGATTTTATTTATATGTGGTAAAATAAAACAAGACCAACTACAACTGGAGGTATCGAACTTGGCTAGAGATGGTTCAATGGTTGAACGTGAAATTGAGAGTGAATATATGAATGAAACGTTCACGATAAATATTTACCGACCTGAAAATTATTCAACGCTTTACAAGTACCACTTATGCATCGTGCAAGATGGTGATGATTATTATCAACTTGGGCGTTTAGCAACAGTGAGTGACAAGTTGCATAAAGAAGGCAAAATTGAGAACACCATTTTTTGTGGCATCCACTATAAAGATCGTGACGATCGTTGGCACAAATATCATCCAGAAAGTGAACAACAGGAAAACTATATGAAGTTTTTACGCTTTGAAGTCGTTCCTGTTTTAGATAAAGAATTGCCGAGTTATCATGTGAAGTCATGCAGAGCATTAATGGGGGACTCTTTAGGTGGAACCGTATCTTTAATGACTGCTTTAAAGTATCCGAACACATTCGGAAAAGTTATTATGCAGTCACCTTATTATGATGAGCGTGTCGAAAAGCTCATTAAAGAAACAGATGAAATTGAAACGATGTCCCTATATCATACGATTGGTTTAGATGAGGAAGAAGTAGAAACGACTTATGGAGATATTGATGACTTTTTGAATCCGAACCGTGAGATGAACAAACTTCTAGAAGAACGTGTTTCCGACTATACTTATAAAGAGTTAGAAGGAAAACACACATGGAAACAGTGGCAGAAAGACTTACCAAACGCAATTGAAAATATTTTCGGAAAATAGGCACATTATAGGGGCGATTTTTCCAAGGTTTTTCTGTTATAATATAATCTATACTTTGTTAATCAGTCTTATCGGAAAATACTTATTGAAATATGGAGGGATTTATTCATGACACCAGTGACTTATGGAATTGCTATTTTTCCATCAAAACACATACAAGATGTAGCAAACTCATACAGAATGAGGTATGACCCACGTTATTCATTAATTCCACCACACATTACGTTAAAAGAACGTTTTCAAGCTACAGAAGATGAAATTAAACAGGTTGAAGATGCTTGTCAAAAGCTTGCAGATGAAATGGACCCTTTTGATATCGAAATTAATCGTGTAAGTTCATTTAGTCCAATTACACACACAGTTTATTTAAAAATTGAAGAGAATGATGATTTAACTTATTTAAGTAACAAAATGCATGAGGAACCATTCCCTCAAGAGCGTGAGCATAAGTTCGTGCCGCATATCACAATCAGTCAAGAGTTATCAGAAGATGAACACTCTGACGTATATGGCAGTTTAAGACTTTCAGAATTTGATTTAAAAGATACAGTTGATCGCTTCCAGTTACTTTATCAACTAGATGACGGGGCTTGGACTGTACATGAAACATTTAAGTTTGGTAAGGAGTAAGATTCATGATAAACGTGCAAGAAGTTGAAACGAAAAGACAGAAAGACGAAGCCTTTGATATTCGTAAAATCGTCTTCGTTGAGGAACAAAATGTACCACTTGAAGAAGAAATGGACGAACACGATGACCATGCCACTCATTTTGTGGGCTACACGTTAGAAAGACGCCCAGTTGCAGCAAGCCGCCTACGTTTTGTCGATGAGTTTGGAAAATTAGAGCGTATTGCTGTATTAGAAGAAGAGCGTGGCAACGGGTTTGGACGAGACATTATTTTAGCAATGGAAGATGTCATTCGTTCTAAAGGTTACACGAAATCGAAACTAAACGCGCAAACTTACGCTGAAGATTTTTATAAAAAACTCGGTTATGAAACAGTCTCGGATGAATTTATGGATGCTGGGATCCCACACGTGACAATGGTAAAAGATTTATAAATAAAACCGCCAATAATGGCGGTTTTATTTTTTATATAATCAAATAAGTAAATGATATCCTAGCCAAAAAATAGCGAGTGCAGACCCAACAAGGACTAATATTATCGTCATTTTCCCTTGCATATTCACAGCCACTTCCCCCTTCCTCTATTGGTGCCATTAGTTATAGGTTGAGTTCAGTTAAAAAATATATACTAACCAACTAAAATTCACTCTCACTTAAATGCATGAAAAAACCTAGCCTTCAAATAATATTGATGACATGTAATGAAGGGAGTTTTTGTGTTGGGCACTGAACCAATGGATTTTGTTCGAATTACTATGGAAACTATCGTTGGATTTGCCGCTTTATTCGCATTAACTAAAGTGCTAGGTAAGTCGCAAATTACACAAATAACCCCTTTTGATTTTATTGCAGCCATTATCCTAGGTGAATTAATTGGTAATGCGCTTTATGACAAAGAGATTGGTATTAGTATGATCTTGTTTGCTGTTACTTTATGGGGGACATTGCTATATTCAATCGAAGCGATCACTAACAAATTTCGAAAAACACGCAAGCCTCTTGAAGGTTCACCATCTCTGATTGTCCGTCGAGGAGAAATTCAGAAGGACTTACTTAAAAATGCAAAACTTGATATGAACCAATTCATGCATTTATTAAGAGACAAAAACGTCTTTTCAATCCAAGAAGTAGAGTATGCCGTACTTGAGACAAACGGTACAGTTAATGTCCTTAAGAAATTTATCCACCAATTACCAACAAATGAAATATTGAATCAAACACCAAAAAGTGTTGAACTACCAATTTCAATCATTTCAGACGGTGAGATCGTTGAAGAAAATTTGAAAGAAATATCATGGGACTTAGAAGATGTTGAAAAAGAAGTCGAACAACAAGGGTTAACCATTCAAGACATTATGTACGCTGAGTGGACACAAGAAAAGGGGCTGTATGTCATGCCATACTAGCCCCTTTTAAACTCTCATGTAGAAGTCGTCCAACTAAAGGGCGACTTTTTAAATTGATTTGATCATAACACGAAAATTTTCAACCTCAAACTCAGCTTTATTCTCTTCAACTAATGCTTTTACGTATGCAGATACAGCGGTTCTAAACAGCATAAACATGGATAGTTGATCAGCTTTAACATCATATCGAGCACACATAAACGACACGATATCTTCATGAGATAAACCATGTGCGGATCGGTCAAGCATTTCTTTCACTGTACTTAAAATGTCTTGGTGGTAATCAATATTGTATTGAATCGTATCTTGGAAGTCTTCTTCATAAGGTCCATGCCCTGGTACTGCGCCATCATACTCTTTATCTTTAATTTTTTCTAGGCTTTCAATCGTGTCTTTCGCACACGTAATATAGGGAATTTTATGCTTGTCTAACTCTTTTTTACCAAAATAACTATCGGCTGCATACAATATGCCGTTTGTTGCAAGGGCAAGTTGGTGATAGCTATGCCCTGGAGTTGCAATGAACTCTAAATTAAACCCATCTATACTCTGTTCACCTTCATCAACTACTAAATCTACTTCAACTGGCGGCCCTTCTAAAAACTTGTTCCTCAATTCCTGAACCGGTGTATTACCTTGAAACATATAAATCGGCTCAATAATCGGATTTTCAACGATCGCCGCTTCTAATCTAGGTGCAATGACTTTTACATTATAATGCTTTTTTAAATAAGCAGCCCCGCCATAATGATCTGCATGGGCATGTGAAATAAACAGATGGGTAATTGGAAGTTCTGCTTCTTCTAATTGACGCACGACTTTTCGAATAGCCGACTGGTCAATGGCAGCATCAATGATCAACCCTTGATTCCCCTCATGCACATACCCAACATTGACGGAGCTTGAGAAGTAATAACAATGATTATTTAATCGATTCATTTTCATAGACTAGAATCCTTTCTTTAGCGGACTGTCTTATTTTAAATGCTTTCGCTAAAGTATTGACCTTTTCCTGTTATTTTAGAAAAATTTCTCTCAGCTGAATGACTCGTAATAGACCCTGGTGTATAAAGTTGCGCAGTTTCTGCTTGTTCACTATTTTTAGGACTGTTTTGATTGTTATAACGTAAACTCATTCTTCTTCTTTCTTCAGCATATTCAAACGGATGTTTACGCCTTGTCTCTAATTCTACACGAAATGGTCTTTCGATTACGAATGGAGACTTCTTTTCACCAGCTACTCGTTGATGGTATTGACTATATTGATGTTGACCAACTGGCAAAATGTATCCCATATGATCAACCTCCTTCTTATATTAGTCCTATTCCCGTTTTTACTTATACTTATTCGTTTATGGTTACTTCGGTTTGTCGATTTTCTTCTCTAAATCTGCCATCCACTTTTCAATCTTTTGCGCATCACCTTCTAACATTTTCTCCCACTTATAAAATTCACTTGTCTGTTTGTCGTATTTTTGTTGAGGTGACTGATTTAATTGTTTAGTCAATTGTTTCAAATGGTTCATTAGGAGAATGAATCGGTCAGGCATAGATTATCACACCTTTTTCAAAAAATTTGTCTAACTTTGTTCGTTATAAAATATTTTTATAAAAAATCGGTCGGTTTAAGTTCTTTATCAAGAATCAAGTCCTATAAAAAAGGAACTCGGACTAAACCCGAGTTCCTATGTTCCGATTAGATCCAGAAAAATGGTGGACGTCTCTCTTCACCATCGTCTTGATCGTCATCTTTCATTTCTTCATCTTCTGACATCATTTCCTCATGACGGGGCTCTTCATCCATCATACGAGGGCCAAACCATGGGTGAGATTCTCTTTCAGAGGGCTCAAAATGAACATTGTCAGCTCTAATAATTAAGTCCTGTACGTGGATTTCTTTTTTAGAATCGGACATGCTTTTCACTCCTTTAAGTGTTAGGCGTTTCGTTAACTAGTATATTCAGTACTTAAAAATTAGCATAGGTTGATGCCCTAGAATTTCCAATTCATTTAATTTAACCTTGGAAACTTTTTTTGGCGTATGCCCACACCTATATAGGTAAAATGCATACATTATTATCGTAACAAGAGTCAATATTGACCAATAAGAAAGGAGTTTGCTTATGACTTGTCGAGATAAGCGTCGTATTGAAGAAGATACTAACTGCGTAGCCGATATTCTACGCCAGATCGTTGATGCACAAGATGATATTGTCGATGACGATTGTGATATTAGTTGTGAACAGTCAATTCAAGATTTACGAGGTGACACTGCTGCACCCAACAGCTTAGATACAGTTCCTGTTTTACTATACTGCAAATGTGATCCATTTAAAGGGTATGGTGTCCGCAATGATCAACAAAAGACTGTTGTAGACAGCTTTTATTTCCGTGTTAACAGCATCGATGACGATAATTGTGCAACGTTAGAGTTATTACGCGACCCTTCTGACTCGCATACAGGCGCACCGGATCCAACTAAGCAAAAAACCGCTAACCTACGCGCAACAGGTATTTGCATCACGGTTGATTTAGAATGCTTCTGCCACGTTACTTGTTTACCAGCTATTAACGCACTTTAATATTACCGCGCACATTAAACGAGTCTGCTATATGATTAGCAGACTCGTTTTTTTGTAAACATGTTCTATTAGTTTTTTCCCTTTAAAAAGGTAACTAGGCGTCTCCTGCCTAGTTACCTTCTTTTAAACTAAAAACCTACTAACTGTACGTCTACTATATCTCCTCGTTTTATCTTCACGCGAAAACCTTGATCCACCGTTCTTAACATTAATATGTCTTCATCACACTTCTCAATCGTTCCAATATATTTGTTATTGTCAGTTTGAACTTCGCATTTCATTTTTGGAAGAATGCTAGGCATATCAACCATGTATCTTAGTCGCTCTTCAACTGACATGTCTTGAAACTTCTTTCGTTTAGAAGAAATGCTTTCCGTCTTTCCTTCCTCTTTCGGTTCATCGTCTACCACATTTTCATTGTTACTATAAAAGTATGTTTGTGCTTTAGCGGAAGGGTTATGATCAGAGTTTTGCGCAATAAATAAAAGTGGTGGCTTCACTTTATGATCTGGCATGAGTCAATCTCCTCTCTTGACTTCTTTTCACCTTATCTTATGCATAAATGCCTAGAGGAGTGAGCATAAAAAAGTAAAGTGCTTTCAGCTCATCTGAAAACACTTTACCTTTTGAAAGATCTTATCGACCTAAAATACTATAACCGCTATCAACGTGTAAAATTTCACCTGTCATTCCACGTGATAGGTCACTCATTAAGAAGTATGCGACATCGCCCACTTCCTCTTGTGTAACCGGCTTACGTAATGGTGCACGATCAGCGATTTCTTGTAGAATGGAGTTAAAGTCGCCAACACCTTTAGCTGATAACGTACGGATTGGACCAGCTGAAATCGCGTTAACACGAATGCCATACTTACCTAAATCATTCGCTCCATATTTCATCGTTGCATCTAAGCTTGCTTTTGCGACTCCCATAACATTGTAGTTCTCAACAACACGCTCGCCACCTAAATAAGTTAGTGTCACGATGCTTCCGCCTTCTGTCATAACATCTTTAGCAGCACGAGATACTGCCGCTAATGAGAATGCACTAATGTTATGCGCTAGTAAGAAGCCATCACGTGATGTGTCAATGAATTCGCCTTTAAGTTCATCACGGTTTGCAAATGCAATACAGTGCGCTAATCCATGAATGACACCTACATCATTCTTAATATTTTCGAATGTTGTATTGATCGCATCATCATCTGTTACATCACACTCATAAAATAGAGAGTCATCACGATCTAGTGTTTCTGCTAAATCACGAACAGGCTTCTCAAAACGTTCATTGGCATAAGTGAAAATTAGACGTGCACCTGCATCGTGTAACGCTTGAGCAATCCCCCAAGCAATACTACGTCTGTTCGCTACACCCATTACAACATATGTTTTACCTTCTAATGAAAAATTCATTTGATTGACCTCCTAGTCAGTCATAGAAATTATGATTTGTTATTAGTACCTACTACTATTTTATATAAAATTGACGACAGATACAATTGTTTTCTATAGATTAATTGAAAACTTTCATAAACTGTTAACGAGTTCACATTGACGAACTAACTGAAATGCACGAAAATAGAATAGATGATTACTTTAAAGGAGTATATCCATGGACAACACTGTAAACGAAAAAAAACTCGATACATTTCTCATATTTATAATGACAGCTTTAGTTGCGATTAGCTGTTTTACGTTATATACATTACAACCTCATTTGCCAGGTTATTTAGCCAATAATAACTTCTATTTACAGCAATTAATATGGTTTCTAGTAGGGACAATTGGAATTGCGTTAATTATGATTCTTGATTTTGATCGTTACCGCAAACTTGCTTGGCCAGTGTACATATTAGGAATCTTAATGCTAGCTGGTCTCTTTGTTTGGGGCGACACACGACTAGGAGCGACTCGTTGGTATGACTTACCTATTGGTTCTATACAGCCATCAGAGTTCATGAAAGTGTTTCTCGTCATTGCCCTAGCACATGTTATTACGTCACATAATGAAAAGTGGACGCATAAAGATTTACAATATGATTTATTGCTGTTAGGAAAAATTGTTGCGTTAACATTACCGCCGTTCGCATTAATAGCGATGCAGCCTGACTTAGGATCTTCGTTAGTTATTATGTCGATTATGGGCTTTTTAATTTTAATTTCTGGTATTCGTTGGCGAGTTATTTTAGTTATATTAGGTATTTTTACTTTAATTGGCGCTTCACTTGCAGCGATGTACCTTTTATACACTGAACAGTTTATCGACATTATCAATGAATATACGCCATTCGGACATGCGATTCATCGTATTCAAGCATGGCAAGACCCTCATTTATATGAACAAAGTTCCGCCATGCAAGTGATTCGTTCAATGTTAGTCATCGGCTCAGGTGAGTTATCAGGTAAAGGGATTGGTAATTTTGAACTTTACATTCCTGAACGCCATACAGACATGATTTTTACTGCTATTGCTGAACAATTCGGCTTTATCGGATCAAGCGTCGTTATTATTTTGTTCTTTTTAATGATTTATCGAATGATTCAAATTGCACTCGTTTGTCGTGACCCATTCGGTACGTACTTAGCTGTAGGTTTCGTCGGTATGTTCTCTTATCAAATCTTCCAAAATATCGGCATGTCTATTCAGCTCTTACCTCTAACCGGACTTCCACTACCTTTCTTAAGTTACGGTGGTACGTCATTACTCGTTTACATGGCTGCCATTGGCCTTGTGCTGAATATACAATCAAGGAAGAAAGAATACATGTTTGAAACAGACGACTAAGTTAACCGTTTCAATTCATTTGGCTTGTTCGCATAAGCATGAACTGTTTTATTATGAATCGGATGTTGAAACGTAATCCACCCGCAATGTAATGCTTGTCCTGTTAACTGATGATGATATCCACCATATAAGTCATCACCGATTAACGGATGGCCTATATGTGCAAAGTGAACGCGTATTTGATGTGTTCGACCAGTTTCAAGTTCCACTTCAACTTGCGAGCCTTGCGCGATTTCCCGTTTTACACGGTAATGCGTAACGGCTCGCTTTCCTTTATCACTTACTTTGCGCTCAATGATCGAAGGCAAGTTACGTGCAATCGGCAAATCAATCGTTCCACTTGGTTGCTCTAATTGACCAGTTACAAACGCTTCATACCATCTTTTAATCTCATGTTGTTGTAATAAATGATGGATGTAACGGTTTTTAGCGATGATCACTAATCCTGATGTAAAGCGGTCTAAACGAGTGACAACATGGTAAGTCGCATTAATCGATTGAGTATCAAAATAATGCAACACACCATTAGCTAGCGTAGATTCTTTCAAGTCATTCATATTCGGTGAGACAGCCAATCCTCTTCGTTTATTCACAATGAGTAAGTAGTCATCTTCATACACAACTTGAAGAGGCATATATTTTGGTTCGACTGCATCACTTCTTTTTTCAGCTGGAAACTGAACGGTTAAAACATCGCCGGAAACTATTTCCTTTCTTACCGTAACCGATTCGCCATTTATTAAAATGGCTCCTTCTTTTTTCACTTCTTTTAATAATCGATTAGAAAAAGCTCGCACGTGCAGTAAATAGTCACGTACGAGCCACTGATGATGTTTTCTAGTAATAGACCATGAAATGTTCATTTGAATTTCACACCTAAAATTCAGTTCTTTCATTAGAAATAAATGAATCGTGCACGCGTTTCCAAAACGGGAACGGACGGAAACGTGCAAAACGAACACGTTCTTTTGCGACACGGCATTGAATGCTATGCACATGGTTAAAGTTCATCGTTAAATGATCAATCGTAATTAAAAACGTTCTGTCACTTTTCGGTTTCATGACCGCTGTATGATGTTTTGGCAAAATAAGTGGTGAGCCGACTGTACGGAACACACGATTGTTAATTGAAGCCATCTCAGTAATTTGGAAAGCTTCAAGTGACGGGTGAATAATTGCTCCACCTAAGGCTTTGTTGTAAGCTGTAGAACCTGATGGGGTAGAAATACATAACCCATCACCACGGAACGTTTCGAAATGCTCACCTTTAATCTCAACATCTAATACGACAGAACCCTCAGCCGTTTTAACGGAAATCTCATTTAACGCTAAGTAACAATGTTCTTCATCATATTCTTCAGGTCTAATCGTTAATTCTAATAGCGGATACTCAACGACTTGGAATGGCGTTCTTGCAATTTCAATGATTAACTTTTCCAGCTCTTCTGGTACCCAATCCGCATAAAACCCTAAGTGCCCTGTATGTACACCGATGAACGCTGTCTCATTCAGTCTGTGGACATAACGGTGAAACGCTTCTAACAATGTTCCATCGCCACCAACTGAAATGACTAAGTCGGGCTCTTCTTCGTTATACTCCATCTTAAATTCGGACAAATAACTTTTAAATTTTGATTTAATTTCTTTGGAAGCTTGGTCGCCTCGGCACTGTACTGCAAACTTCACTTCAACCCCACCTTTATCGAGTCTAAAACGCTAATCTTTTTTTCGTCGGAAAAATTCTTGTGCATCACGTATTTCTTTTCTAATTTTCGACATTTCTTCATCTAGGCGAAATGCGGCTTCAGCAGCATTTTTCAACCGTTGTGTTACATCTGTAGGCATTTGACCAGAATATTTATAATTTAACGAGTGTTCATTAATCGCCCAGAAATTCATTGCTAATGTACGAATTTGAACTTCAGCTAAAATCCGCTTCTCACCGTGAATCGTTTCAACCGGATATGAAATAATGACGTGATAAGAGCGGTAGCCACTTTCTTTATTTTTTTCTATATAATCTTTCTCTTCTACTATTTCAAAATCTTGTCGTGCCCGAATCATGTCAACAACTTCATAAATGTCATCGACGAAAGGACATACGACTCGTAAGCCTGCTATATCTTGTACTTCTTGTTCGATTTTAGGGATCGGAATGTCTCGTCTTTTAGCTTTATCAACAATACTAGTAATTGGTTTCACTCGACCTGTGACAAACTCAATGGGAGAATGTCGAGACTCGTAATCAAATTGTTTACGCATTCCTTTTAGTTTAATCTTTAATTCATCTACTGCTTGACTGTATGGTGCTAAAAAGATATCCCATTTCAAACGGTTCTCCCCCCACTTTCACATGATGTCTTTACACTAAACCCATTGTACCATAATTTCCAGACTGTCATAATCGTTGAATCTAACAAATTTATCCTTCATAATGAGAATGAGTTTAGCAAGAGGTGAGACAATGCAAGAAATTGAAATTGAATTTAAAAACTTACTAACAAAAGAAGAATATGAACGTTTAGCTGTGCATTATATTAAAGATTCTTCGGAAATTAAACAACAGATTAACTATTATTTTGAAACTAATGACTTTGAATTGCGTTCTAAACGTGCTGCACTTAGAATTCGTGAAAAAAATGGTGAATACATTGCCACTTTAAAACAACCTGTTGAAAACGGTTTGTTAGAAACACACGACGTCTTGTCAGCAGAACAGTTCGACCAATGGCTTCAAGATGATATTAATCTACCACCAAACATCAATAAACAATTAAACGAAATTGGTGTAACTGGTGATCAACTTTCATACAAAGGCGCATTACAAACAAACCGCTTCGAAGAGAAAAACGATCAATATATAATTGTTTTAGATCATAGTCAATATAATCAAACCGAAGACTATGAGCTTGAACTTGAAGTGTATGACTATGAATATGGTAAACGACTTTTTTCAGAACTATTGAAGAAATTCAAAATAGAAAAACGAGAAACTTCAAATAAAATCGCACGTTTCTTTGCAACTGTAAAAAAATAACACCCTGTACAACATCGCGCAATGAGCGGAAGTTTCCTTGTTAACAGCATTTCCCTATTCATATTAATTGATACTATGCTTCGAGGTTGCTACAATATAGAACAAAGAGAGAGAGGAATATATATGGCACATTCACAAGCAAACATTTATGAAGCAATTGGAGGCGAAGAGGCTGTTGAACGTTTAGTAGATGCATTTTACAAACGTGTAGCCGAACATCCAGATCTCATTCCGATCTTTCCAGATGATCTAACCGAAACGAGAAGAAAACAAAAACAATTTTTAACACAATTTTTCGGTGGACCACAACTATATATTCAAGAGCATGGTCATCCTATGCTTAGAGCTAGACACATGCCATTTCAAATTACACCAACACGTCGTGATGCTTGGTTAGATTGTATGGCAGAAGCATTAGATGAAGCAGAAATTGAAGAGCCTTACAGAAGCTCTATTTTCGAAAGGCTAACGATGACCGCTAACCATATGATGAACACACCGGAGTAAATTGTTTGAAAGGGGAAATCGATGTGATGGATCAAACAGCAGATGTTATGAACAATCTTGCATCGAATGATAATTCCCAAGTTGACTTTTGTAACTTACTAAATAAACCAGTAGAAATATATTTATTTGTCGATCCGCTTTGCCCGGACTGTTGGTCTTTTGAACCTTTTATAAAAAAGCTAGCGATGGAATACGGATGCTATTTTAAATTACGCACGATTGTCACAGGAAAATCAACTGAAATGAACATCCCAACTTTAAACAGAACGAAAAGCCATACCTCCTGGCACAAAGTTTCTAGACGTACAGGGATGAACTGTGACGATGGATTTGAATCGAATGCCGTATCATCACCAATTTTAACGTCTTTGGCGATTAAAGCAGCTGAACTTCAAGGCCAGCGTTTAGGTACAAAGTATTTACGTAAATTACGCGAATATTTATTTTTAGACAGACAAAACATTTCAGATGAAGACGTGCTAATCGAGGTTGCTGAAAAAGTCAATTTGGATGTAGAGGAGTTTAAGAAAGACTTACATTCCAAAACAGCAAAGAAAGCTCTTAAATGCGACATACATGTTGCTAGAGAGATGGAAGTTGAACAAACACCAGCAATGGTCATGTTCAATCGTGAGAAAGAAGAAGACGGATTGAAAGTTTGTGGACTTTATAATTATGACACTTATATACGTGCATTTTTCGAAGTGATGGATCGTAAACCAAGACCATCAGTTAAACCAGAACTTATCGATTTCTTAAATCATTTTGAGTTTGTCGCATCCAAAGAAGTATCCGTCGTCTTTGACTGGTCAGAAGAAAAGACAGAAAAAGAATTAAAGAAACTGCAACTTTCTCGCAACGTAGAGCGTTTTCCTGTAAAGCACGGAACCTTTTGGAAGTATATAAAACAGGACAACTAGAATATTTTTAATAAAAGCACCATATGATGAGTATCAAAGGAAGGGAACGATGCACATGGTCCAACTTCTCTTTTGGTTGATTCTGATTATAGGTGCTTTTTTCTTTAATATGTTAGGTATGATGCAATTAGTACCTAGGTGGATCTCTTTTCCACTTCTATTTTTAGTTTTGTTTCTGTTTATAACTGCGATTACACAGAGAAATTCTTTTAGTCGAACGACACGACGATTTCATTAACCCTCAAGAGCTGCTCTCGAGGGATTTTTTATTTAGTTTCGTTGTCGAATTTTGTAGCTTATGACCTATTTGCGCTTTCCTATAAGCTATTATCAAAAATCAGTCGACTACTTAAAGTAGCCGACTGATTTTTATCCGTTATTCATTTAATAATGCTTCGAACTCATCTAATTTTTGTTCAAATACATCTAACGCTTCTAAAATTGGAGCTTTAGTCGTCATATCAACGCCTGCTTTTTTCAGCACATCGATTGGGTCTTCACTACTTCCAGCTTTTAAGAAATCTTTGAAACGTTCAACAGCTGGTTCGCCTTCTTCTAAAATTTTCGCAGCTAATGCTGTTGCTGCTGAATAGCCGGTTGAATATTGATAAACGTAATAACCCATATAGAAGTGCGGAATGCGTGCCCACTCTAAACCAATAGCTTCATCAACGTGGACCTCATCTCCGAAATATTTCTTATTCAAGTTATAGTAAATCTCTGTAAGCTTCTCAGCTGTTAACGCTTCACCATTTTGATCACGTTGGTGGATCTCGTGTTCAAATTCAGCAAACATCGTCTGACGGAACACGGTACCTCTAAAGCCTTCTAAGAAGTTGTTTAATAAGTATAAACGCTTCTTCTTCTCATCTAATGTCTTTAACAAATAATCATTTAATAGTGCTTCATTAGCAGTCGAAGCAACCTCAGCTACGAAAATTGAATAGTCACCGTAACGTGGTTCTTGATATTTACGTGTATAGTAACTGTGTAATGAGTGACCTAATTCGTGAGCTAGGGTAAACAAATTATCGACATTGTCTTGCCAATTCATTAAAATGTATGGGTTTGTTAAATAGCCCCCTGATGAATAAGCACCACTCCGCTTTCCTTTCGTCTCTAACCAGTCAATCCAACGCTCCTCATAACCTTGTTGTACAATTGACGTGTACTCTTCACCTAAAGGCTCTAAACCTTTTAATACATAGTCTTTCGCTTCATCAATCGTCACTTTAATTTTCTCGTCAACTAAAGGTGTATAAATGTCGTACATGTGTAATTCATCTACACCTAAAGCTTTCTTCTTTAAATCCATGTAGCGATGTAAAGAAGACAGACGTTCATTCACAGCATCGACTAAGTTATCATACACTTTTTCAGGAATATTGTTTTTATCTAAAGCCGCTTCACGAGCCGAGTTGTAATTACGCGCTTTGGCAAAAAAGTTCGCTTTCTTTACTTGACCGCTTAACGTTGCGGAAAAAGTATTTTTATACTGACCGAACGTTTCATACATTTTCTCAAACGCTTGTTGACGGACAGTTCGATCCTTTGAATCTAAAAACTCACGATAACGCCCGTGCGATAGTTGAACCTCTTCCTCATTTTCATCTTTAATCGTTGGAAAATCGATGTCTGCGTTATTTAACATACTAAACGCATTACCTGGTGTTGAAGTCACTTCTGAGACTTCAGCTAGTAGCGCCTCTTCTTTTTCTGATAAAACGTGTGGACGAGACTTCATAATGTCTTTTAACGTCTTTTCGTAATGCTTTAGTTCGTCTTTCTCTTGAATAAATTTCTCAATTTGCTCATCTTCCATCGCTAAAATTTCTGGAGTAACGAAGCTAAATGCACTCATCATTTGAGTAATTAATGACTTAGCACGAGCGTCTTGGTCTTGATATTTACTATTTGTCGTATCTTGGTCAGAACGCATATGCGAATAAACAAACACTTTTTGAAGACTAATGCGTAGTTCATCTTCAAGCTTCAATACTGCTAATAAGTTATCTGCAGATTCTGCAATACGACCTTTATACTCTGAGATTTTCGGAAATTCTTGCTGTAGATCTTTAAACGCTTGTTCCCATTCTTCATCCGTTGAAAAAATCGCTTCCAAATCCCATGTTAATTCTGTTGGGACCTCTTCCCTCGTTTTTAAACCTGTCGCTACTGACACGTATGTAACCTCCTAATAATAACTTTTTTCTTATTATTCTCTATTTTATAAAAGTTTCATGTAATTGTAAAACCTAACTACTTAACCATTAAAAAGTTGATCAAGCAATTCACGGTCATTCCGTAAGGCTTCATCCAACGTTTTTGGATAGTGAACATCTTTCTTCTTCACAAATGTTCCATCTTCATGACATTTGATATAACCTAATTGATCTAGTTTTAAAGTGTAATCATAAAGTGGGTGAATTGCAGAACTTGGGTAAGCTGAAGTCAGACGAGGATAAAAGAAATCACTTAAACCGTCATATAAATCTTGCCACGTAAAAGAGCCTTCTACATCTTTTACATCTAATACATCCATAATAAAATGTGTCTGCCATACATATATAGGTGTGTGAAATAAGTGATAATTTTGTACAGGTAAGTATATACAAGAAGGTAAATATTGAGGGTGTAAACGATTGTTGTAAAGAAACTGTAAATACTCTTTTTCCTCATCAGAAGTAAATTGACGTTGTTTCGTTCGGAATCGTCTTTTTTGTAACAACCACTGTTCTTTTTCACGGTTCTCTTTTGACTCGTTAATTAATAAATCTTGGAAGGAAAACGTTGTAATAGGCTTAGTAGTTGATGATGAGAAGGCTAAATTTTGGTGAACCGTTGAGGGGTGGTGTATAGAAAGCGTAAATTTACTAGGGTTATAGGTGAAAAATCTTAAACTTTTTGCATATGGGGATGCTAGTAAACTTGTTCTGATAGCTGTATTTACTTTATAGAATTCTTGTTTCAAAGGTTGTTCATACGATGGACCGAAAATCCATATCGGGATAATTTGTTGGGAAAGAAACCCTTCAGTTCGTTTCAATAGCTCTTGTGGTTCAATTGGAGAGCATTGATACTCAATTGCGTAGTAAAACTTGCCGACTTTTGTTATGATATCAGCTCGTTGTTGAATGGATTTGACGAAGTACTCGAGGTAGATTGGGTGTTTTTGTTGAAACAACCATTTGGCTAGGTGCATCTTACCTTTTAAATGAACATCATTCTCACCTTGGCCGTGACGGCATTGCCCGTCACTCCTATGCGCAAAATGGGGAATATTCACTTCACCTGCTTTTAAGATGACTGGTTGCTTACAGTTTGGGCAATACAGATGTTCACGCCTCAGTTGTTCAAGCTTTTCACGAGGTTGACTAAACGAGATGACTGCTTTTCCTTGGTCATTCATAGCCTTTAGCAATAGACATCACTCCTATAATATCTTAATAAAATCACCGCTGCTACAACAGCGGTGACATTAGTCTAAACAATGATTCTACAACACGAATAAATATAGAACGCTGTTTGAATTGATCTGGGTCAATTGGTTGGGACACTTTAAAATCTTCTTTAAAATCCTCGACAAGTTTATTCGTACTATTAGTTCTAAACAAAAACGCGTTTACTTCGAAATTGAGATGAAAGCTGCGCATATCCATATTGGACGTACCGATTGATGCCAACTCTTCATCGACAACAACAATTTTGCTGTGCAAAAAGCCTTTACCATACTCATACACTTTAACTCCTGCATCCATTAACTCCGGATAATAAGATCGAGAAGCATGGAATACAATTCGTTTATCCGGTACATTCGGAACTAACAAACGTACATCAACACCACTTAAACTCGCCACTTTCATCGCAGTTAAAATATCATCTTCAGGAATAAAGTAAGGTGATGCAATCCAAATTGATTTCTTAGCTGAAATAATCATCGAAAAATATAACTTTTTAATATTCTCCCACTGCGTGTCAGGGCCATCAGCAATCATTTGTACACCGCCAGCTTCATGGTCATTTAATACCATTTCAGGTGACAAATAATCTTGTTTCAACAATGACTCCCCAGTTTCATAATGCCAATCTTGTAAAAAGATCATTTGCAGTGAACGAACAGCTTCCCCTCGGACATGTAAGTGTGTATCTCGCCATTCACCAAAGTACGCATTTTTCCCTAAATATTCATCACCGATATTCAAACCACCCATAAATCCTAACTCACCGTCTACTACTATAATTTTACGATGATTACGGAAGTTTATACGGTTACCGATAAAAGGTAACTTTACAGGGGCAAATGCTTTAAATCTAACACCCGCTTCACGAAGTTCTTCTTTAAACTCTTGTGACAATTTCCAGCTTCCAACTGCATCATACAAAAATCGTACTTCTACTCCAGCTTTTGCTTTCTCAATTAGAATATCTTTAATTTCACTACCAATCTCATCATCACGCACTATATAATATTCCATATGGATATGATGTTCCGCTTTTCGTAGAGCCTCTAAAATGGAAGGAAAAGTTTCTGATCCATTCGTTAATACACTCGTTTCTGAGTTAAATGAGACAGGTGAATTACCAAGTTCATGGGCAAGTCGAAAAAACATCTTCTGGTGGTCACCCATTTGATTCAAGTCTTGTTTTGTAATAGGTTTTTGCCCTTCAATCTTGCTAAAAGCTTGCTCATCTAACTCTTGCTTTTCGTCATAGCGTTTTCTCTTCGTATAATTTCGACCGAACAAAATATAGAAGAAAAAACCTAATACAGGAAAGGCTGCAAAAATTAATATCCAGTTGATCGTTTGAGATGGATTACGATTCTCGATGAATATAATAAATACAATTAAAATAGCGGAAAGAGTCACAAAAATAGAGAACGTCGTAACAAGCCGACCTTCCCAAATGACATATGAGAGATATCCGATCCCAACAACTAGCGCTGTAAACAACAGCACTTGTATCCATTTAAGCATAATACATAAGCCTCTCTTCTCTATCCCTCTTTGAAAGTTGGACTTGCACCAACACTTTATTATAAAGCGTTATTTATAAACCCTTTTTCATCATATACGAGATATAAATTTACAATACAAAAAATGTTACATTTTTGCAACCTAGTTGATTTTGGGAAATTTTTAGATACTAATAATAACCCCTCTATATTTGTAACACTTTACTTATTTTAGCTATATAATTTATTGAAGGTTGATGAAAAAATATTTATTTTGGTTTGAGAGCTGTCAATTCTTGCGAGTGCTGATAAACACCCGTCCTCATAACAAAAAATGACAAGCTTGTCATATAAGGAGCAAGCTTGCCATTTTATTATTTAAAATGTTTTCTTAGTTGTTTAAGTGCATTTTTAGCCACTACTTCTGTGCCATATTCGGCTAGGTAATGAACCGTTTTATCTGATTCCTCACCATATTCTAGTAACTGGCTAATGTAGTCTTCTTGTTCATCTTCGCTTAAGAAGCCATTTGGAAAACCAATGTGTAGATAATATTCATTATCATAAGCGTATAGACGATCATCAACGAAACGCGTGTCTTTCATTGATTTGCTTAATGAAATAACGTCTTCAATATCTTTAAACTTAATCATTAACGTTAAGTCATCATCTAAATGTCTTTTCTTCTTTGATTTAGGAGTTGATTCTTCAGACGATGAACCTTCTTTAGGGAAGCTTTGTTCCATAAAGTTTTCTAAGTCCTGTGTTACACCTGGACCGTTTTCATCATCATTTAAATCAGGTAACTCTAATTTATTTCCGTCTTTTGAAATTTGAGCTTTAGTCACAACAATTTCAAGACCTTTGTCTAACGCTTGAACTTGAATCCATAATGGACCATCAACACTAAAGTCTTCTTGGTCGTTAACTTCATCCATCATTTCCCAAAACAGTTCTTCGCCTTTTTCTCGGTTGTACCAGATATCTTCGCGACTAAAACCGCGTTCTTCAATATCACTGTATGATATATAAAATTTTAACGTGTTCTCATTAATTCTTTCTATTTCCATTGTTCTCCTCTCCCTTCTCATAAGCAATTAAATAGCTGGGAAGGACTACCCGAAAACTCCTTACACCTACAATACCCTGAATCAAAATCTTTCAATCATTTCATAAAGAAGCCTTCTTGTTCATATTTTATGTTAGGTAGATCTTTATTGAAAATGTTTTTGACTCGCTTTTTACAAATTCCATGTTTGCCCTAGTTAAACCTCCGTTGCCATAACATCTAAGCAAACTTCGGACAAGCCATGTTTTCTTTGTATTTAATCCACTATTTTAAAACATATATTACAATTTGTCACGTATAAAAAGGAGGTTTTTTAGTGGAAATTTTATTTGATATAAATTGGGATATTTTAAAAGCCGTACTCATCATCATTGGTCTCGATCTCATCTTAGGTGGCGATAATGCAGTAGTTATTGCCATGGCGAGCCGAAACCTGCCTAAATCGTTACAAAATAAGGCAATTATTCTTGGGACAACCTTTGCCATCCTATTCCGGTTCTTATTAGCGACGATTGCGATTTACTTACTAACGATTCCTTACGTACAGCTTATTGGTGGTGTCTTTTTATTTTTCATAGCGATCCAGCTACTACTAGATAAAGGGGATTCTCACCAAAACATTTCTGCATCAGCCACGATGTTCGGCGCTGTGAAAACCATTATAATCGCTGATGTCGTGATGGGGTTTGATAATGTGTTAGCAATCTCAGCTGCATCAAACCAGAACCTGTACTTAATCATCTTCGGATTATTAGTATCAGTACCTATTATCATTTTCGGTAGTAAGTTAATTTTACACTTTATGAGTAAATACCCAATCATCATTTACTTTGGGGCTGCTTTATTAGCTTATACGAGTGCAGAGCTCATATTGAAAGAAATCAAATTACAACCTTTTCTCATCCACATGCCGCTTGTGCACTGGGTTTTCCCAATAGCTATCATTTTAATAACTGTATTGATTGGTTACTCATCAAGAAAAAAGACAGCTTATTAAAAATAGACAAAAGCCGAACCCATTTACAGTGGTTCGGCTTCTTTATATTGTACTTGTTAATTAATTAACTAATCGCTGCGCTTCTTTTAGTTGGAAAGAACGAACTTTTCTCGGTAAGAAACGACGAATTTCATCTTCGTTGTAACCAACTTGTAGGCGCTTATCATCTAAAATAATTGGGCGTCTTAATAGCCCTGGATTTTCTTGAATAAGATCAATTAAATCCTTTAGCGGCATTTGATCTAAACTTGTATCAAGTGTTTGGAACACTTTTGAACGTTTAGAAATGATCTCGTCAGTACCATCTTCTGTCATGCGTAAAATTTCTTTAATCTCATCAGCTGACAATGTCTCTGAGAAAATGTTACGCTCTTCAAATGGAATTTCATGTTCTTGCAACCATGCTCTTGCCTTCCTACAAGATGTACAGCTTGGTGATGTAAATAAAGTTACCATGCCATTCACTCTCCTTTTAAACGGCTTTAGACATGAAACAAAGTATATTGAAAAAGATATTAGTTTAGAATTAATCTAATCTAACCTATATTAATTATACAACATTTTTATGTAGTTGAATAGAGCGTCAGATTAGTTGTAATGAAATATTCACAATATCGATTTCTGTCTTATTATTGGTTTACCCTTAATTACCAATATTAAACCTATTTTTTATAAAAAATTTTAAAAAATTATAGTAAAATGAGATGTTTCCTAGAGTAGCTTGTTGTCGAAATAGGGGATTTAATAGCTAAAACTCCTTACGTGAGATCAGCTTAAAAATGAAAGAGGCTGCTAATAAAAGCAACCCCTTCATTATAACATATTTTAAACACCTTTTGGATCCTTTATTGCTTCAAATAAATCACTTTTTCGATTACGATCAATGCTTAATACTTCTTCAACTGGCTGATAGGATTCCCCGTAAATTTCTTCATCTTTATAAGTATGGATCTGTTCGTACAGCTTTTTCATCTGTTTATATATAACTTCTTCAGACCCTTCATCAGGTGACCAATATAATATTTCTAACGTGTTCATTTCATCAGTCGCTAAAGAACGGCGTGTATAACCAATTGATTGAGCATGTTTAAACCCTTCACGTTGATAAAAGCGTAATCTTTTCTCTGTATCAGTATCTTCATAATCAACTGGTTCAACTTCTAAAATTATTGGTTTATGACGCTCTTTAAGCTTGTTTAATAACTTGCGACCAAGGCCTTGCCCACGTGCTTTCGTTGAGACATATACATAATCTATAAAAATGAACGATTCAAACTCAACATACATCATAACATGGTGCTCACCTTCATCTTTATAGTACACATCACTTTTTTCTTTTAACAATCGTTCCATATGTTCCTTTGACTTCATCTCTTCTACCGGAAAGTATTCATTTAACTTCTCGTACCAGTTCATACATCTACTCCTTCTTAAGTTGTTTCACCATAAAATGACGATGGCGTTTTCATTATTAATTATAGATTACGGGGGAAATTCTGTTAAATGGCATTAAGTGACGCTCAGTTAGATTAAGTTTGATTTATAGTGACTATTTAGCCTCATCCATATAATCCCTCAAATATACACATATAAACTCCCATATCCATTAAAATATAAGAAATTTGCTAAAGATCACGTTCAAAGCAATAAAAAAAGACTTTTGGCTAAATAACCAAAAGTCTTTTTAAGAGAGAGTTAACGTGGGTCAAAGTTTGCATCTCTCGTATATCTATTACTTGGGTCCCACAGTAAGTATTCGTAAATACCGTTATCATAAAGCGCTTGGATTTGTGCTGTTACTTCATCTGGTCCGTAACGAAACACATTACCTGAAGAATATAACCATGAAGCTGTAAAATCTTGTAGCCACGGCCTAGAAACCGGTGGGTCATCAAGCTCAGCTAACAGTTCATTCTCAACTTGTGCATATTCATTTACTAAATTATATGGTTCACGGTCTGGTTCTGAGATACCGAAATATGGTGTCCAATGACTTGGATAAATCATAGAAGAAATAACATCCACATTTTCTGAGATACCTAAGAAATTTTGTCCAATACCAGGAGCGTCTTCAACAGTTGCTGCATAGCCAAAAATATCAACTGAAACGTCAACACCATATGGCTCTAATTCATTATATGAATACTCAACAAACTCATTTACTGCTGTAACACGCTCTCTAACATTATCTAAACCAGCATCTTCATAGTCTCCACGCGTATAGTCTAAATCTTCATCACGATGTTCAAATCCTTCAGGGAAACGAACGTAATCAAGCTGAATTTCTTGGAAACCTAATTCTACAGCATGCTTAGCTATGTCAATGTTATATTCCCAAACATCTTGTACAAACGGATTAACAAAAGCTTCGCCACGTCCATTAACCCAAACTTCACCATCTTCTACAAATGACCATTCAGGCTTGGACTTAGCCAACTCTGAATCTTTGAAGACAACAACTCTTGCAATTGGGTAAATACCTTCCTCTTCAAGGCGTTCAAGCATTGCTCTTGGGTCTTTAATATAGCTTTCTGAGAACTCATGTCCATATAAATCTTCCGGTAATTTATACGTGATCTTACCGTAATCGTCCTTAACATCAATAACCATAGAGTTTAACGGTGTATCGTGTATAAACTCAATTAAGTCTTCAAAACGAGAACCACCCGCGGAATGTCCTGTCACATAAATGCCTCGCACAGCATCAGGGTACTCAAAGTGTAAACCTGAGTTAAATGTAAAGCGGGGAATTGGGTCAGGTAATTCCTTAATTTGTAGACCTGTTTCATATGTAGAATGGAATGTGACCATTTTTGACTCTGTTTCATCTGCATGAAGTTCAAATTCTGATGAAAACAATTGAACAAGTCCTAAAATTAATATTAGTGAGATGATGATCCGACTCTTCTTCATAGTTTCATTCCCCCAAGTTGTTTTCTATCTGTTACTATTATAATCTGTTTTTGACAGTATTTGTTGAAATTTTAATAATTTCTTATAAAAAAACAAAAAATCCAACAATTGTTTCAGTTCTTTTTAACGAATGTCCAATATTTTTAGTCAAAATGGTTGATTGACTTGCAACACAATTGAACATTACATATAATAAAAGCAGTAAATTTATACTCTATTAAATGCTATGAAAAAGTATAAGTACAATATAACCTCTATTTTCAGAGAGTCTGGATAGTGGAAACAGACAATATGTTATGTTGGAAATTGGAACTTTGGAGCTGAATGGTCCGGTTAGCAACCGTTAACAAGCTTACACTGAGTGATCTCATTTTGAGGTAACAAGGGTGGTACCGCGAATCCAGTCGTCCCTTATTTTAGGGAAGAGTGGATTTTTTTATTTACTTCTTGATGTAATAACCTGAGTTAAAGGAACAGACTAAAAAATATTTTGAGGTGATTTGATGAGTACAATATTCTCTGGCATTCAGCCGAGTGGTTCATTAACCATTGGAAACTATCTTGGTGCTTTAAGACGCTTTCCAGAATTACAAGATGATTATAACTGCTATTTTTGTATTGTAGATGAGCATGCAATCACAGTACCACAAGATCGTTTAAAACTTCGTAATCAAATTCGTTCTTTAGCAGCTTTATATTTAGCTGTTGGTATTGACCCGAAGAAATCTACACTGTTTATTCAATCAGAAGTTCCAGCCCACACACAAATGGCATGGATTTTACAGTGTGTTGCTTATGTCGGTGAGCTAGAACGTATGACGCAATACAAAGACAAATCATCAGGTAAAGACGGCGTATCAGCTGGTTTATTAACATATCCACCATTAATGGCGGCTGACATTTTATTATACTCAACTAATGTCGTACCAGTCGGCGAGGACCAAAAACAGCACATTGAGCTAACTCGTAATTTAGCAGAGCGCTTTAACAATAAGTACAATGATATTCTAACTGTTCCAGAACCACACATCCCAGAACAAGGCGCTCGCATTATGTCATTACAAGACCCTACAAGTAAAATGAGTAAGTCAGATGAAAATCAAAAAGCAACAATCTACATCCTAGATGAACCAAAACAAATTGAAAAGAAAATTAAAAGTGCAGTTACTGACTCAGAAGGCATAGTGGAATACGATCAAGAAAATAAACCAGGTATTACAAACTTATTAAACATCTACTCTGGCTTCTCTGGTGAGTCCGTTGAAGAAATTACACAAAAATTCGAAGGCAAAGGTTATGGTGAATTTAAACAAGACTTAGCTCACGTTGTCATTGAAGGACTAGAACCAATCCAAAAACGTTACCATGAATTATATGAATCTGAAGAGTTAGATACCATTTTAGACGAAGGTTCCGATCATGCTTCATTTGTCGCTAACAAAATGTTAAAAAAAGCGAAGAAAGCTATGGGATTAGGACGCGTACATTTGAAAAGGTAAAGTTTAAAAGCAGAACTGTCGGTCAGTTCTGCTTTTTATTTAATCTTCAAATGGTGCCACCGGACTTTGTATTAACCACTCCCTATTCGGTAATTATTTTCTCTATTCGGTATTAACACTTCCTCATTCAGCATTAACCCTCTCCTCAACATAAAAAACCTGCGTGATCACATCACACAGGCCTTTCACATCATCTTTTCAACACATTTTTCTTCTGTTGTTCCATTTCCCAAAGGCGTTCAAAGAATGGTTGGCCTTTTGCCATTTTTTCACACATTTCTTCATGTTGAATACTCCATCCATCACACGCTTCGTTAATTAGTAATTCAAATCCTTCTTCAAAAGTCATTTGTTGAATCTCTTGATACATTTCTGGTCGCCATTCGGTTAGCCAATAACGTAATTCATCAATACGTTTACTTTGTTTTAACTGATCAAGCATCAACATGAGCAAATGCTTAAGTTGGCGCTCTTTTCTCGTTAAGCCCATCATATATTCTGGTTGTAATGATAAAATGTGATAATCTTTTTTCCCTCTTCTCGGTTTATAAGAAAAGTCTAACGGACGTTTGTGTGTAATTAAATCTAGTACTAATCGTTCCTGTCTTGGTATGACACGACTCTTTCTAACTGGAATATCGTAACCTAACGTGTCGATAACCATCACTTGGTGTCCATCTGTTGCAACAAATGCATATTCTAGTGAGATTCTCTTATGTTGTTTCTTTAAGTATGCACGTTTATAAACTGCTTCTAACAAAGGTTTCGGTAAATCAGACATATCGTTTTCTATGTAGTTAAATAGCTCCTTTGTTACATATACCACTGGGACTTGATCGAGCAGCTCAATTGAGTCATTTTTGCGCCACTCATGAAAATGGCAAACGTTATAACCATTTTCCTCCCCTTCAAACCAGTTCACCCAAATATCATGAACGTACATCATTAACATCCCTCACTTTAAGTGTTAATCCGTTTATGTTCATTATCACCAAGTGACATATTTTTATTCTTAATTTATGAACTAAATGGGTTTTTATACATGGCCAAGATCATAATGAAAGAGCCGAGCGGAAGCAAATAGCACTCTGGTCTTTTATAAATAAAAAGCACAAAATCATACCATCCCATCCCGACAGGTAAAAAATTCAAATAACCAATAATTGATACTGCTCCAACACACGTAAAACCAAAACCGATAAAAAACATTATTAACTGCCACATCATTAGCATCTCCTATTTTTGATGCTTATCCTTTGGTGACTTGTCCAATTTCCTTATTTGAATATATGTAACAGCGAGGCTAAACATTAATAAGTAACCATAAAAAAACAGGCCTAACGAATGTTAGACCTGCCTGTTTAAGATAAAAACTTGATTAATCAATAATACCTTGATCAATTAAAAACTCTTCTGCTACTTCTTGTACACTTCTTTCTTCAACATCTACTTGGTAGTTCAATTCAATCATCGTTTCACTATCTAAAGCGTTAGCCATTGGTTCAGTTAAATCTGCTAAATCTTCATTAGCTTCAAGTACATCTGTGCGAACAACAGCTGCAGCAGTATAGTCTGGGAAGAAGTCTTGATCATCTTCTAAATTCATTAATTCAAACTGCTCAATACGGCTATCTGTGCTAAAGCCCATCGCAATATCTACTTCTTCATCTCTTAATGCTGCATACGTTAACCCTAAATCCATTAACTCTACATTAGCTGATGGAAGTTCAAAATCGTAATGCTCTTCTAATGCCCCGTAACCATCTGGACGAGCTGAGAACTCATCATTAACTGCAACGTTTGGCTCATTACCTGAGTTTACATATTCAGCTAAGTCTGACAAGCTTTCTACTCCTTCAGTTTCAGCAAATGATTGACGAACCATTAACGTATACGTATTATTGACCTCTGTTGGGTTCATCCAAGTAATTCCATTGTCTGCATCGATTTCACGGACCGCTTCAAACGCTTCTTCTGCTGTCGATACAGGCTCTTCATCTAAATAGGTTACAAGCCCCGTACCAGTATAATCCCATGTGAAATCAACTTGTCCACTCTCAATAGCTTCACGCAGTACATTACTTCCCATGTCAGAGCGTTGGTCAACTTCATAACCAGCATCCTCTAAGACGATTTTTGTCATCTCAGATAATAGTAGAGATTCTGTAAAACTTTTCGCACCTACTGTAATTTCATTTTCATTGTCCCCACCACAAGCTGCTAACAACAATATAGTGACTAAAGCAATAATACTTAACATTTTCTTCATAATGATTCCTCCTCAATTTATTATCTAGTACTAGGTCTAGCACCACGTGGTACAACCTTACGTTCAAGAAGACGTAAAAATAAGTCAACCGTGATCGCTAAAAGGGTGATTGGTAATGCACCTGAAATTAAAATACTATTATCAAACACATTAATACCAACGAAGATCCAATTACCTAGACCTCCACCACCAATTAAGTAAGCTAATGCCGTTGCACCAATATTTATGACAACTGCAGTACGAATACCAGCAATTATTGAATATGCTGCATTGGGCAATTCTACTTTAAACAAAATTTGATAAGGTTTGAATCCCATACCTTTTGCAGAATCTATTAAATTACTGTTCACAGACTGAATACCAGCTAAAGTGTTTCGGAAAATTGGCAAGATCGAATAAATAAACAGTGCAACTACTGCTGTTTGAAAGCCAATTCCCATAATCCCCATCATTAAAGCTAAAATGGCCATATTCGGAATGGTATAACCGAAGTTAACGACAGTTGACACAACCCCTTCAAAACGTTGGAACTTGGGTCTCGTTACTATTATTGCAGATGGAACAGCTACAGCGATCGCTAAAAACGATGATAAAGCAACTAATTGGATATGTTGTCTCAACAACACTAAAAACTCTTCAAAGTTTTCAACAAGGTGGTTTAAATACTCATTACTGAACACCCAAATAAAAAATGCTAATAAACCAAGATAGACGATTACTCTAACCGTCCACGTAATCACATTTTTCCCCAAAACACTCCCCTCCTCTTAAGGATTTACAACGGGCTCATCCTTCTCTGCCAGGTCAATCATATATTGATTAACTAACGCAAAGTCAACTTGACCGATTACTTCATCATTTTCATTAACAACATGAACAGCTTGTTGTTTGCTTTCTAAAATATAACTTAATACATCTCTTAAGTTAGAAGACTTAGAGACTGTCGCAATTTGACCTTTTTCAATAGAAGAATCTAATAACTCGTAACGCTCCATTAATTGCTCGATCCGATGAATGGTCAAACTTTTCACCATGCGGTCTTTACCAACGAATTGTGCAACAAAATCATTTGCAGGATTTTGCAATATTTGACTAGGTGTATCAAATTGCATTAATTGACCATCTTTCATAAGAGCAATTTTATCTCCCATTTTTATCGCTTCATCAATATCATGACTAACAAATAAAATCGTCTTATTTAATTCACGTTGAATAGCTAAAAACTCATCTTGCACTCTTTCGCGAATAATGGGATCCAACGCCCCAAATGGCTCGTCCATTAGCATCGCTGGCGGATCTGCAGCTAGGGCTCGAATGACACCAATTCTTTGTTGTTGTCCACCTGATAATTCATGTGGATAACGTTTACGGTAATCTTCTGCATCCAACCCTACTAACTCCATCAACTCTTCGAATCTTTTCTTTTTATCTTCTTTTGACCAACCAAGTAAGGTAGGGACAACGGTTACATTTTGTTCTATATTCATATTAGGAAACAGACCATTACTTTGGATAACGTAACCTATTTTTCTTCTTAACTCTATTTCATTTAAACTTTTAATACTTTCTCCATTAAATAAAATATCTCCATCAGTAACAGACTCTAATCCATTAACCATTCTTAATAACGTTGTTTTACCACACCCTGATGGCCCTAATAAAACGACTATTTCACCTTCATTGACATCTAGAGAAACTTGATCAACTGCCGTGACGTCTTCACCATAAATTTTGGTCACGCTTTTATATTGAATCACAACCGTTCAACCCCTTTTCATATTAATCACCTAATAGATTAAGATATCCCCTTTGGCGTTAACAGACGTTGTAAAAACCTTAAAAATAAATCTGCTGTTATTCCTAGAATTGAGATCGCAATCGCACCAGAAATAATCATCTCATGATAACCACGTGTAATACCTTGTGAGATTAAAATACCTAATCCACCAGCACCAATAAATGCAGCAATTACACCAATTCCGATATTTAATACGACCGCAGTTCTTATCCCTGCCATAATAACCGGAATCGTATTCGGGATCTCTACTTTGAACAAACGTTGCCAAGTATTCATACCAACACCATATGCGGCATCACGAATCTGTGGATTAACGTTATGAATTGCTGTGTATGTATTACGGATAATAGGTAACTGAGAGTATAGTATTAACGCGACAAATGCTGGGACGAAACCAATTCCTTGATTGATTACAGCAAAGATCGGAACCATAATTCCGAATAACGCAATACTTGGTATTGTCATAATGACACCAGCAATGTTTAATACGGTACTAGCTAATTGTTCGTTTGTCGTTAAATATATACCTAAAGGCACACCGATTAAAATCGCAACAATGATCGCTGAACCAACTAAGACTACGTGCTCGACTGTTAATTCCAAAATCCAATCAATATTGTTTTGGAAATAATCAATTACACGCCAAAACGTTGACTCTGAATTCCCCATCGACCTCAATTCCCCCTTTATCATTCAACCAATGATTATTTGAAAATTAGCACGCCTTTTATGATAGCTTAATATTTATTTATTAAACAAACATCAAACCAGGTTGTTAAATTGAGTTATCATGAGTATTTTTGAAAAAAACATCATTAATTTTCTTATCACATTGTTTAAAGACTATAATTCCCTATTTTTCGCATCTTTTCATTTTTGAGTAAACATATGAAGTCTGTTATGTTTCGAACAATCCAAAATGTGAACTAAAGACTTTAATTCGAAGACAATATGTTAGAAGGAGCGTATTATGAAAATAACTTCAATTGAAACAAAGCATTACAAAAAGCCGTTAAATCCAGCATTTAAAGCTGCATGGGATCCGAAACCGAGAGAAGAATTTCTTTCAACGATCGTTAAAGTTCACACTGATCAAGGAATAACAGGAATTGGGTCAGGAGATTTAATGAAAGGTTTTGAAGGTCATGAGCATTTGTTTATTGGTCAAGACCCCTTCGCAATTGAACGACACAACCAAATTTTAGATAATATTGATTTTCATTATGGACGTTGTTGGCCTTTAGACCTTGCACTTTGGGACCTCATAGGGAAAGCGACTGGACAACCAGTCTATAAATTACTAGGTGCTAAATCTGACAAAATAAAAGCTTATGCTTCAACCGGTGAAATTGTTTCACCAAAAGAGCGCGCTAAACGTACACAGAAGCTTATTGATGAAGGATTTGAAGCGATGAAAATTCGTTTTCACCATGAGGACGTACGTGATGACATTAAAGTAATTGAAGAAATACGAAAACAAGTCGGTAACAAAATTGAAATTATGGTTGATGCTAACCAAGGTTGGAAAATGCCTTGGGATACCGAGCGCACTTGGGATTTAAAAATGGCATTACAAGTTGCTAAAGAACTTGAAAATCTTAATGTTTTTTGGTTAGAAGAGCCGCTTCCTGCCCACGATTTTAAAGGAATGGCAAAGCTTAGAGAATTAACTTCTATAAGAATTGCTGGTGGAGAGATGAACAGAAGATGGCATGACTTTAGAGAAATGACTGATTATGGATCACTTGATGTTTATCAACCTGATGTCGCACTAGCTGGAGGCCTTACTCAAGTGAAGAAAATTGGTGAATTAGTCCAAGGCAGTGGACATATCTTCTCACCTCACACGTGGAGTAATGGCATTGGGTTATTAGCGAATTTACATTTAAGTGTTGCTATAAGTGATTGTCCTTATATTGAATTCCCATATGATCCTCCTTCATGGACGAATGAACGTCGTGACTTTGTTTTAAAAGAAACGGTTAAGCCTAATAATCAAGGTGAACTGGTCATGAGTGACAAACCTGGGTTAGGATTTGAACTAGATGATGCAGCACTTGCTAAGTATGAAATTTAATAATCGAATATAATAAAAGGTTGAATCAGCATAAGCCGATTCAACCTTTTTGTTATTTATATTCTTTAAAGACTAACGAAGCGTTGTGACCACCAAAGCCTAAAGAGTTCGACATGGCAGCCGTAATTTCTGCTTCACGCTTTTCATTAGGCACATAATCTAAATCACAGCCCTCATCAGGTGTTTCATAGTTCACTGTCGGTGGCATGATATTATTTTTTATTGATAAGACCGTCACAATTGCTTCTAAACCACCAGCAGCTCCTAATAAGTGACCTGTCATTGATTTCGTTGAGCTCATAGCCAAGTTATAGGCATGATCTTTAAAGACTGTTTTAACAGCCGTTGTTTCATACGGGTCATTTAACTCTGTACTCGTACCATGTGCGTTAATATACTGAATGTCTTCACCAGTCATTTCTGCATCACCAAGTGCTTGTTCCATTGCACGAGCAGCTCCTTCGCCTTCTGGTGCTGGAGCTGTAATATGATGGGCATCACCTGTTGAACCATAACCGACAACTTCAGCGTAAATGTTCGCACCACGCTTTTGCGCTGATTCGAGTGATTCAAGAATGACGATTCCTGCACCTTCACCCATAACAAATCCGTCACGGTCTTGATCAAACGGACGACTTGCTTTTTTCGGGTCTTCATTTGTCGTTAAAGCCTTCGCACTAGAAAAACCTGCAAAAGACATATTATTTATTGGCGCTTCAGTACCACCTGTAATCATAACATCGGCATCGCCACGTTCGATTACTTTGTACGCATCACCAATTGAATTAGTTCCTGAAGCACATGCTGTAACTGTACAAGAGTTGATTCCTTTTGCTCCAAAAATAATTGAAACTTGACCAGAAGCCATATCTGGAATCATCATCGGTACGAAAAACGGACTAACACGACGCTGCCCTTTTTCCATAAACTTTCTAAACTGCTCCTCATACGTTGACAACCCACCAATACCAGAACCGATCCAAACACCAGCTTTAGGTGCTAATGTTTCATCAATCTCAAGTTTAGCGTCATCCAACGCCATTTTAGAAGCAGCTACAGCATACTGTGTAAATAGATCCATTCGTTTTGCTTCTCGTTTATCCATATATAATGAAGGGTCAAAATCCTTAACTTCTGCTGCAATTTTCGCCGGAAATTCATCTGGATTCACTTTAGTTACTGTATCGATTCCAACATGACCTGCAAGTAAATTGTTCCAAATTGTTTCAACATCATTACCAACTGGAGACACAGCTCCTATACCTGTTACGACCACTCGTCTTTTTGACATTTCCTTAACCTCCTAAAGTCCTCATACTTTTATTTACCCCATTTTAAAGCAACCGCACCCCAAGTTAGACCGCCACCAAAGCCGACTAACACAACGACATCGTCCTCTTTTATGCTACCTGCTTTAACATCTTCTGACAATGCGATTGGGATTGATGCCGCTGACGTATTGCCATATCGATCAACCGATTTTGACATTTTCTCTAGCGGTATTTCTAACTTTTCTCTCGCTGCTTCCATAATGCGAATATTCGCTTGGTGTGGAACCAAATAGTCAACATCATCTTTCGTTAAACCTGCTTTATGAACAACATTAAGTGATGATTCACCCATTTGACGAACAGCAAATTTGAATACTTCGCGACCATTCATATAAATATGATCTTCATCTGTCTGATGCAAGTAAGGAATCCCTGTTCCGTCTGCTCCTAACTCATGTGACAAAATTCCTTTTCCTTCAGACACATTAGATACAACAGCGGCTCCAGCACCATCACCAAACAATACTGCTGTATTACGATCAGACCAATTTGTGATTTTAGATAGTTTTTCCACTCCAATCACTAAAATATTCTCGTGAACTCCAGCTTCAATGAACTGCTTAGCTGTAACAATGCCATAAATAAACCCGGAACACGCAGCACTAATATCCATTGCTGCAATTTGTCTTGCACCTAGACGTTCTTGTAATTGACTTGCTACAGAAGGGAATCCCATATCAGAAGTTACTGTAGCTACTAAAATCATATCAAGTTCTTCTGCTTTTAAATTAGCCTCATTTAACGCTTCACGCGCTGCTTCGTATGCCATATCAGATGTATTCATATCATCAGAGGCAATTCTTCTTTCCTCAATGCCAGTTCTTGTACGAATCCATTCATCCGATGTATCAACAATCTTCTCTAAATCATGATTTGTGACAACTTTTTCTGGTACATAATGTCCAGTACCAATTAAACCTGCTTTCATTCTGTCATCTCCTAACGATTAACTTATATAATCATATATTATGACCTGGTTCTAATTTTACCAAAAAATAAATCCATTTAAAAGATAACTTTCTTCTAAATGGCAAAAAATATTATTGTGGTAATCTTCCAGTGTCTATATACTGTTCAATCATCTCATCAATATGAGCCGCTAAATGTATTGGAACGTCGTCACCATATTCCCCTAAGTAGATATACTCTTGGTCAAACGAAATATTCATAATCCCAGAAGGAAGCGTTCCTTCGTTATACATTTGAGCAATTTCCGAATACAAACCTTCAACCTCTTGGACGGTGCTAGTTATAACTGTCTCAGGTGCCACATCATATTGATCATGAATATAACCGATTGCATATATGCCATGTTGTTCAGCTGCACGAATAACTGGTACATTAAACCCATCACCAGCTGGATAAATGACATCAATACCTTGATCCAACAATTGATCAAACATCATCATCGCTCGTTGTTGATCATGCCAACTATTGACAGAATTAATAATCGTATTAATCGAGGAATCGACTGCTTGGATTCCTTCATAAAATCCTTGCACTTCATCTTGATGATGGTAGGCTGCAATGACACCAATTTGATTCGTTTCAGTCATTTCTGCTGCCAACATTCCTGAGAAAAAACCCATATGATAGCCATCAAAATTAACACTCGTAATATTACGATCAAAGATTTGACCATTAAAATAAATGAATTGAATATCAGGATGATACTCGTTCATCTGTTCAAACATTCGACCAAAATTCTCTCCATGTCCAAACACTAAATTTACACCTTGACTAGCAAAGTCTTGAACAGCCTCTTCCGCTTCTCGATGAGTATCGATATTCTCTCGCAATAAGGCACTGACATTTTGCTCTTCTTTTATATTTAAACTACCTAAGTATGCACCACGTCCCCACGTTTCATCGTGAATTGTACCTTCTAATAAAAGCCCAACATTATTAAGTTGTCCACTATTAAAGTAACCACAACTCGATAAAATCATTGGTGTGATCATGATTAAAAACAGCCACTTATACAACCTTGGACACCCCGATACGTATAATTCATCTTTTATTAACTATTGTGGTGGCAATTCATTAAAATAGCAAGAAATTAAATGTCTGAATTTTTATTTTCATTGGTCGATAACTTAAAAATTTGCTTAGCATTTACATTAAAATCTTCTCCGATTAAAAACGCTTGGTCGAAAGGCTCTCTCTGTTCAACCTCTTCTCCTTCAACAAAATTGAAGTTGGAATTACGTCCTACCATCGCAAAATAAAACATTTCATCATCGGTCTCAAGTGATCCAGTACCTACCACTTCAACACCACTATTTAAATAATAATTTACGAGCTGGTACCCAAATTGATCAAAACAAGGGTATACAAAAACTCTCATAAAAACTCTCCTTAAATGTTTGACACATTCGCCAAAATTTTTATATTTATTTTTCTTTAGAGCTTTGATAAACTATAGTATGGAATGTATAGATAAATGAGGTGAACAATATGCGTTTAATTTGGACAGCTATTTGGAGCTTTTTACTTAGTGCAATGATTGTATATGTAATCAGTAGCATGGCTGGATATTCATTTGATCTTACAGGTACTGTTGCAATCGCAGTTACATTCACTTTAGTTGCGGTAATTTTAAGTGAAGTCGTACTTAAAGACAAGCCGAACGAATAGCAAACGAGGTTGACTTCCTATTAGGGTAAGTCAACCTCTTTTTTCACCTACCAAGGCAGTAAACTTAATGCTGCAACAAAAGTTAAAGGAATAATTAAACGACTAAGGCCATATTCATATGGTGGATAGCCATAGTACGGGCCATATCCACCACCGTAATAACCTCCATAAGGACCATAGCCGCCATAAGCACGAACAGGTAGATGAGGAATTTGTTGTGACGGTACAACTAAATGGACATGCTCATCATCCACTTCAATGACATAACCTTCAATTTGATCGCCTGTTGTCGTTTCAACTAAAACATGTTGTTTAAGGTGGTTTTGACACAAATCAAGTTTGTGTTCTTTAGAATGATGTACCAATGTAACCTCCCCTTTCTAAGTACAATGTATTCAAAAAGCCCAGTACATGTGCATAGTTTCGGAGGTTTAAGGAGGATTCCATTTATAATGAATGAGTTAGTTGAAGTGTTAAGGTATTTATTTTTAGGGTTATTCCAAGGTTTCACTGAACCGATCCCCGTTTCCTCAAGTGGTCATTTAGTGATTTTGCGAGAACTTTTAGACATGAACGACCCGGGCATCACGTTTGAAGCTTTTATTAACTTCGGATCACTTATTGCTGTCATTATTATTTACCGAGAAGACATTTGGCAGCTTATGATTAACGGCAGCCGTTACTTAATAAAGCGAGAGCAAAATACACAGCAAGATTTTTATTACCTATTCTTATTGTTTATGGCTACGATTCCAGCTGGAGTTATAGGAGTTTTGTTCAACGATACAATTGGCGGAATTTCTGAACATGTGAAAATCGTTGGAGTCACTTTGATTTTAACAGCTATTGCATTGTGGATTATTCGAAATTTGAAAGGGTATAAAGGGGATGCCGAAATTACATTAACAGATGCTGTAATCGTCGGTTTTGCCCAATCACTCGCATTAATTCCTGGAATTAGTAGGTCTGGTGCAACGATTGTGGCTGCTATGTTAGTCGGCTTTAACAGACGTAGTGCTTTAAAGTTTTCTTTCCTTATGTATATACCAGTCAGTATAGGAACGATGGTTTTTGCTGTTAGTGACGTTTTAAGTACTCCAGAATTATCTAACCAGTTCGTTTTATATCTAATTGCACTAGGGGCAACAATAATCGCATCATACTTTGCGTTATTACTATTTATTAACATTATGACAGCTGGCAAATTGAAATACTTCGCTTATTATTGTATGGCAATAGGGGCATTAGTTGTTATTTTCTTATAATAAATAAAAAGACCGACTGTGTTTAAAAATCACAGTCGGTCTTTTTATTAGTTTTAGTCTGGAATACCAAGTGCAATTTTCGCATAACGAGACATACGATCTTTCGTCCATGGTGGATTCCATACGATATTAACTTCTACATCATCAACTTCAGGTATATCTGAAAGTGCATTTTTAACATCTGATTCAATTGTTGCCGCAAGTGGACAACCCATCGCCGTTAATGTCATTGTTACTGTCGCTATACCTTCATCATCTAAATCGATATTATAAACAAGCCCTAAGTTTACAATATCAATCCCTAGCTCAGGGTCAATAACATTTTCAACAGCACCCCACAGATTCTCTTCTAATGCCTGATCCATGCATAGTCCTCCTTCAAACGTTCTTACTTTATTATAAACATGATTGTACTTAATTTTAAAGTAAAATAAACGAATTATAAATAAGTTTTTATCCAATTTGTCAATTCAATCATACCTTCACGACTCACTTTATGGTCACGACCTTTTTCGCTAATGAATTTCACGTTTTCACCGTTTCGCTCCAGCTGTTCATAAAAATCAACAGCATGGTCAAAAGGTACAACACGATCTTCTTCTCCGTGCCATATTAAAATTGGACGTCCATTAATGACTTCTATTTGTTGAGATAAGTCGATTTTACTTAGTTCATCTATTTGTGCTGTAATTTCCTCACCAGTGTATGGTAACTCAATCCCTTGTTGCTCAATTCCTTTTAGTAAATAATGAGCCATATACTGAAGCTTAGCTGATCCCATCATAAGACCTGTTACTTTTACTTGTTCAAACTGCGTTAGAGCAGCTGCTGTTGTAATTCCACCCATACTTGTTCCAGCAACTCCTAATCGTCCAGCTTCTAACAAGCCACTTTGTGTTAACCAGTTCATTAATTTATGCATATCAACTAGGTTGTGCTGTACAATCTTCCAAAAAGCAAACTGAATGTCATCATCAGTTATATCTCCTCTTCTTTCACCATGATGAAGAGCTTCAGGAAGAATGACACGATAACCTTGATTAGCTAATAAATAAGCAATTGGCAAGTTTTGCTCCTTCGCACTTGTGAACCCATGAAAATAGATAACAACTGGTAGTGGTGCTGCTTGTGTATCTTGTTCATGTATCATTAATATTGGAATATCATCAACAAGTTGACGATCTATTACAATCCCCATTAAACGTCCTCCCTTTTCACTTTATTACTATAATAAATCATATATTTATGCTTAACAAATGTTAGTCTTTTGCAAAAGAAAGTACCATGACATTTTAAGAAAAATATGTTATTATAATTTAATTAGATATAAAAGGGTAATGAGGTGAAACCATGAAACAACAGCATTTAATTGCGTTAGATTTAGATGGTACTTTACTAAATAATCATAAAGTGATTTCAGAAAGAACTTTACAAACTATTGAAGCAGCGAAAAAAGAGGGGCACATTGTAGCTATTGCAACAGGACGTCCTTATCGAGTAAGTAAACAGTTTTATCATCAAATGGGATTAGATACGCCAATCGTTAATATGAATGGTGCATTAATTCACCACCCAAAACAAGCCAATTGGGATCATATGCATTCACCACTCCCGAAAGAAGTGGCACATGATATTGTTGAAACTTGTTATAATGTTGGTGTCCAAAATATATTAGCTGAAATTATGGACGAAGTGTATATAGAATTTGACAATAGCCATGACATTACACACTTTTTCCAAGCTGGACTTGAACAACCAGCTAGATTCGGGAAAATTAAAGAGAACTTAGCACAAGATCCTTCATCAGTCTTAATCCATCCATTTGATGATCGTGTCGACGAAATTCGCCAAACTTTAACGGATCGTCACGCAACGATCGTTGATCACCGTAAATGGGGAGCACCTTTTCACGTTATTGAAGTGATTCGTTCCAACATGCATAAAGCTGTAGGCGTACAAAAAATCGCTCAAGAATATGGTATTTCAAAAGATCGTATTATTGCTTTTGGTGATGAAGATAATGATTTTGAAATGATTGACTATGCCGGTGTCGGTGTTGCTATGGGCAACGGTATTGACGAGCTAAAATCAATGGCTAATGAAATTACAACAACTAACCACGATGATGGTGTTGCACAATTTTTAGAAGAATATTTAAGTTTACCTAAAAATATCCTAACAAAATAAGTTCAAACTATTTCGACCGCTAACTTAGCGGTCTTTTTTATTTGCAAATCATTTCAAACGTAAATATAACCAATTATATTTTGCTCTAATCGACACACACTATTCTTGAACGCGATCATTCGTGTTCAACTAACGCTGATTTCATCACTCGTTGAACTTAGGATCCTAAAGCTAAGACGAGGCCGTAATGTAGCCTTATACTTCATTTCCATTAAAGGAGGAGCTTCATGCGCCAGAAGAAGCAGCAACAACGAAATACGAAGGTAAATCCTCAATCGAAAACAGGTCGTCGTGCATTTTCAGATCAAGATCGTAAACGTAGAGAACAGAACATGTACAACCGAGGAGGATTTTAATGGAAAATAAGTTTTTAAACCAAGCGAAGCAAGCAATGCAAAACCTTTCTGGAAGAGATAGACAGCCAAACGGACAAGCCCAAGCAGACGAACAAGAAGTTAAAGCAATCCAGCAATGTATTCAATCAGCATACGAATCATGTTCACCCGAAGAAGAACAGGAATTACAACAATTAGAGAACCAATTGAACGAATATAAGTAAAATTAACACCCTCAAAAAGTGACACAATTCGACTTGTGTCACTTTTTTTGTTAAGAATTCGTAAATTTACAACATAATTTTAAAATTATGTTGTACTAATGTCATAGATTATTTATAATTAAGTTGTTTTAAACATTCAATTATTCAAGGGGGAGACAATTATGAAAAAGTTTTTAGCGTTTGCAACTGTAGCACTTATTATGTTGCTTGCTGCATGTGGTCAAGACAACTCTGATCCAGACGAATTAGTTATGGGGTTTGTTCCATCTCAAGATTCTGACACAATTGTAGAAACAGTAGAACCATTAGCTGAAGAACTATCTAATGTTCTAGGTCGCGATGTGGATGCTCGTACAATGACTAACTATAACGCATTAGTTGAAGGAATGGGCTCGGGTCAAGTACACATCGGATTTATTCCAGCATTCGGTTATGTTATGGCGAATGAAGACTATGATGTAGAAGTAATCTTAAAGTCTGTTAGACACGGAAGTGAAACTTATCAAGCTCAATACCTAGTACGCCAAGACTCTGGTATTGAAACTCTTGCAGATTTAGAGGGTAAATCTTGGGCTTACGCTGATGCTGCTTCAACTTCAGGGTTCCTATTCCCAGCTTCTCAATTAATGGACATGTTCGATATCGAAACACAAGCTGATTTAACAAGTAACTGGTTTGGTGAAGCAAATGCAGTTGGTGCACATGATACTGCCGCTTTAGAAGTTTACGAAGGTGATGCCGATGTTGCAACAACATTTGATGACGTTCGAGACCAACTAGAAGAAGATTACCCAGATATCTTTGATGTTACAACAGTTATCGATTACACAGACGACATTCCAAATGACACAATTTCTGTTATTCATGAACTAAATGATGATTTAGCTGACGAGATTCGTGAAGCGTTCTTATCCTTCAACGATAACGAAGATATGATCGAGATTATGAATGAAGTTTATAACTGGGATGCAATTGCAGAAGCTGAGCATTCTGATTATGAAGTCGTAGCTGATACTTACAATCGCTTCAAAGATGAAATTTCACTAGACTAATTAACTACTCTTAATTTGAATATTTCTTTTAAGAAAGGGGAGGAGAAATCCTCCCTTTTAGATTACAAGCTATTTTTCCAAATAATCAAATTAATAGATGATTTTTCCTACAAACAATTAAAAAGGCATGAGGTGAAGAGTGTGATAGAGTTCAAAGATTTGTCATTAGTTTATCCAAACGGACATCAAGGATTAAAAGACGTTAATGTCAAAATTAACGACGGGGAATTTGTCGTTATTGTCGGTTTATCAGGTGCCGGCAAGTCAACTTTTATTCGAAGCATTAACCGTTTAGTGACACCAACTGAAGGTGAACTAAAAGTCGATGACGACAACATTCTCGATTACAAGAGTCGCGGATTAAGAGACTTACGTACAAAAGTCGGTATGATTTTTCAGAGTTATAACCTTGTTAAACGTAATAATGTATTCAAAAATGTTCTAGCTGGCCGTTTAGGCCACACAGGAACTTTTCGTTCTGTCTTCAACCTTTTCAGTCAAGATGATAAAGCATTAGCCTATGAAAGCTTACAACGTGTTAATATTGACGATAAAATTTATAGTCGTGCTGACCAATTGAGTGGTGGACAACAACAACGTGTTAGTATCGCGCGTGTACTGACACAAAAACCTAAGTACATTTTAGCCGATGAACCTGTCGCATCGCTTGACCCACCTACATCTCATCAGGTGATGACTTATTTACGCAAAATTAATAAAGAAGATGGTATCACAACCATTGTAAACCTACACTTTATTGATATGGCAATGGAATATGCTGATCGTATTATTGGTATGAGATCTGGAGAAGTAGTGTTTGATGGTCCTGTATCTGAAGTAACAGAAGAAACATTTGAAGAAATCTATGGTCGTTCAATCCGTGAAGATGATTTACGCGGAGGTGCAGAAGAAGATGGCGAACAAAATGAATAAACCGACCATGAATGAGGATAAGTATGCACCACTTCTCTCACCATGGCGCGTTAAGGCAAAAATTTCTTTAATCTTTTTTGTAATTTTATTTTTCCTAATTTATAGTTCAGAACAAACAGGTGTTAATTTTGCAGATTTAATTTGGGGCCTATCAAATATGGGACAAATTTTTGATAAACTATTCCCGTTAAATTTTGATGTATTAGGTCCAGCGTTTGATCGACTATTTGAAACGTTGCATATGGCTATTATTGCCTCAACATTTTCAACGTTAATTGTTATTCCAGTGAGTTTATTAGCAGCTCATAACATTACGTCCAATTGGCTCGTATATAATACGACACGTTTAACAATGAACGTATTACGTACAATTCCTGATGTTGTATTAGCTGTTATTTTCGTTGGTATTTTCGGTACAGGTGTATTCGGTGGTATCGTGGCTTTATTTATTTTCTCGTTAGGTATTTTAGCTAAGTTAATAAGTGAGACGATTGAATCTATCGATATGCAACCCGTTGAAGCAATGAGAGCATCAGGTGCAAATACTATTCAAGCGATTGCTTATGGTGTAGCACCGCAAATCATGCCTCAGTTCACATCATTTTCACTATATGTATTTGAAATTAACGTTCGTGCGTCAGTTGTAATCGGCCTAGTTGGTGCTGGTGGTATCGGTCAGTTACTGATGAATCAGTTCAGCTTCAACAACTACGGCGCCGTAATGACGATTATTATAGTAATTTTCGCTGTTGTAATACTTATTGAATACATCAGTGGTAAGATAAGGGAGGCGATTTTATAATGAGCCAGCAATTACCTCCAAAAAAACCTAGAACACCCAAGCAAATTGCACGTAATATCGCCATAGCGTTAGCTGTACTTGCTTTATACATTTGGACCTTCGTATCAATTAACATTGATTGGGGAAGAGTCTTAGATCGTTTCACATCAAACTATGACGTAGTACTCCCACAGCTTTTTAGTCCTAACTGGGCACGAGCTGGAGAAGTGGTTGAAATGATGATCGAAACCATCTTCATTGCTTATGCTGGTTCACTAGCTGCAGCAATCCTTGCAGTACCTTTAGGTTTTTTAGCGGCGATTAACATGACTAACAATCGCTTTCTTACTACTTTTGGTAAGTGGATCCTAAGTGGTGTACGTGCATTCCCAGAAATTATATTGGCGATATTATTCGTCGTTGCGGTGGGACCTACACCTTTCGCTGGTATTTTGGCGATCGCTATTGGTTCTACTGGTATGTTAGGTAAGCTTTACGCAGAAGTGTTAGAATCGATTGATATGAACGTCGTCGAAGCAATGCAAGCAAACGGTGCAAACAAAATTCAAATTATGTTCCACGGGATTATTCCACAGGTTATTCCTGAGTTTTTATCTTATGCGATTTACCGTTTTGAAATCGACGTTCGTGCATCAACCATCTTAGGTTACGTTGGTGCTGGTGGTATCGGTACGATGATCTTCTTCGCTTACAGTAACCGTAACTGGAACGATATGGGAATGATTTTACTTGTCATTATCATTGTCGTTACCATTATTGACTATGCAAGTACTTACATTCGTAAAAAGATTGTATAAATCTAATGATCATTTGGTTAAAACCAAATGATCATTTTTTGATTGAAAATATTTAAGACTATTGCTATATTTACATATCAGTATTTATCGACTAACATAATGAATAACATTTAAAGCACTGATAGGAGATGAGACATATGATCGTACTAAAAAATAACGATTTTATTGAACGTAATGAAGCGACAATTGATATGGAAGACCGTGGACATCAATTTGGTGACGGAGTTTACGAAGTTGTCCGTGTATATGATGGTGAGGCCTTTTTATTACAAGACCATTTAGACCGACTGCAATATAGCTTAAATGAAGTAGAAATTAATTATGACGTTAACCAACAAGGTTTAAGCCAATTACTTCAACAATTAATTGAAAAGAATAAAATCAACGACGGAGGCATTTACTTACAAATCACACGTGGTGTAGCACCTCGTAATCACCCATATCCAGAAGATACTCAGCCTGTCTTATTTGCTTACCCTTTACAGTTATCTCGACCACTAAAAGCACAAGCACAAGGGATCACAACGATTTTACAAAAAGATTTTCGCTGGTTACGTTGTGACATTAAAAGTTTGAACCTATTAGGTAATGTCATGACTAAACAAAAAGCAAGTAACGCCAATGCTGGTGAAGCAATCTTTTACCGTGATGAAAACCACGTAACAGAAGGTTCTTCAACAAATGTATTTATTGTTAAAGATGATAAGCTTTATACACACCCAGCAGACAACCTTATCTTAAATGGCATTACACGTCGATATATTTTCCATTTAGCAAACCAACTGAACATACCTTATGAGGAAAAAGTATTTAGCTTAACAGATTTAAAAGAAGCTGACGAAGTGTTTATTACATCAACCTCAGCTGAAGTAACGCCTGTCGTTGAAATCGAAGGACAAAAAATAGCTAATGGACAACCAGGGCCCATTAGCAAAAAACTATTAGATGCTTTTTTCGAATATAAGAATGTTGGTCAACTAACAAATGTTTAAGTTGATTGTTTTCTCGTCTTTTTAAACAGCCATTCTGTAATGTAATACAAGTTAAAAAAGAATATAACATGGGCGATAAACCAGTCAAAAATAGCGACGATATCTGTTACAGCAGGTGTCGTCGTTTTTGCTAGTATCGTAAGTGGGAAGTATGTTAAAAAGGCAATAAATGATAACAATGCTGCTATTTCCATACGACGCTCCCACAATTTGTTGCTTTTCGTTATGAGGTATAAATAGATGCAAACGATCAATGTAGCCACTAGTACATGTAAGGCGTATTCAAAAGCAAGATACAAATTTTCTGGAACAGACTCACCTGGAGTATAAATAAAATCAATATTTAATAATAACGTAAATAATTGCTTACCTGTAAATGCTTCAATCACATACAAGTATAAGCTGATTGCTGTTGAAGCAATTAAACCGACAACGACAGCTATGTATAAATAACGCATCAGGTCCTCTCCTCCTCTCCATTATTAATGATACCATTTTCTAATTGACTTTTCTTTTGTACCGACTTAATTCGTGCTAAGATATAAGAGAGAAATTCAGGGAGGGATTCACGATGGCTGTAATTGCAGAACCAACACCAAATCCAAATGCGATGAAGTTCACAGTAGACAGTGTCATTTTTGAAGGTGATGACAGCATCTCTGTCATGCAAGGTGAGACAAGCGAACACAACATCTTAAATGACTTAATGGAATTAGACGGTGTCGATAACGTATTCGGTTACTACAACTTCATTACTGTTAATAAAACTTTTGATGCTCAATGGGAAGAATTATCACCTAAAGTGGAGAAAGTAATCGAAGGCTACGGTTATTAATAAAAGTTCCAGCTATTGGCTGGAACTTTTATTTTTTAAATCATAATTAAGCGATTTTTTTGATTTTCCGGCGAAAATTTAATTATTCCGGCGAAATTCTAAATAATTCGGCGAACTGTATCAATATTCCGGCGTTCGCTGAATTATTTCACTTACGGCACTTCAAACGTTACTTCTTTTTTAAATGGATGATCTTGAATTTCTTCTCCATTCACTTCATATGGCAGTAGTTCAACACTTGCTTGATATTCTCCTGAATCAACTCTTGCTCCATCTTTCGTATAGTCCCAAGAATCTTGGAATTCCATTTCATCTCCTGGAGACAATTCACTCGTTTCAATCGCTTGGGTAAACATCATCCCTTCTGAGAAACGATATACCTCTTCACCGTTAGGGTCTGTTACAACAACCTCAAATTTTTGACCAGACGAAAATGATAACGTTAAATCTTCGTCCCCATCATGCGTCAACTTCATATTAAACTTAACACTGTCTTCACCAGGTTGAACATCGACATCAAACGTTAGTTGATCCAACAAAGCATCCACTCCTGTTAATTCTTCTTCATTATTTTCTTCTTCATCATTTGGCTGTTCTCCTGCATTATTTTTACCTTCATCAGACTTCGTATCTTGTCCACCAGTTCCACAGCCAATTAAAGCTATACTTAATAACAAGACCATCAAGTAAAAAACGATTCTTTTCATACAAACACCTCACGCACTTATTTTGTACTCTATTAGACGTATGCGAAAATTTAACGTTACACTTTTTCGTCTTCTTTTCTAAAGAAGCCAAATATACCAGTCGTTTGAACAATATTAGTAAAGGAATTAGGGTCAGCTTCTTTGACGAGATTTTCTAAATCATATAGCTCATAACGTGTCACAACAATGACAAGCATTTCACGGTCTTCATCAGTAAAAGCACCTTTAGCCGGCACACGTGTAATACCTCTAACCATATTTGAATGAATCGCTTTTGTTACTTCTTGTCCTTTAGCCGTTACGATCATCGCTGTCAACTTACTGTGACGAGTATGAATCGCATCGATCACACGTGTTGTAACGTATAGCGTAACTAATGTATATAAAGCTTTTTCAGCATCATACACAAACCCAGCAGCAATGATGATCGCACCGTTTAATGTTAAGAAATAAACACCGATTGGACGGTCTTTTAAACGTGATAAAACCATCGCAATAATGTCCATCCCCCCTGTTGACGCACCCCACTTCAGAGTCATACCTACACCAATTCCACCAAACAAACCACCGAAAACTGCATTTAATAGGATATCATCATTCGCAATAACCCTTATTGGAATCGTTTCAAGGAATAACGTCATAAATAATACCGAAATGATACTATAAATCGTGAACCCTTTTCCGACTTTGAGCCAACCTAATATGATAACCGGAATGTTAAGTAAGAATAATAGAATACCTGTACTAATATCTATATTAAAAAAATCTTGAGATATACTTGCAGATATTTGGGCAACTCCTGTAAAGCCACTAGCAAATACATTAGCGTGCTCTAAGAAGAAGTTAAGTGAAATCGCATTAAAAAATGCACCGATAATAACGATTACAAACCGTTTTGCTTCAAATATAAACATAATAGCCTCCTGTCTAACATTGACGTATGCAATTTGTCCTATTAAACTAAAGTATAATAGTGATTGAAAGAAATATCTAGGAGGAAATCCATGAGCGTAAAATTAATTGTTGATTCAGGTTCAGATTTACCTAAAGACATTTTAGAACAACACGACATTGACATCGTCTCGTTAATTGTCCATTTAGATGGACAAGATTATTATGATCGCGACACCATTGACTCACAGAAAGTATATGACGCTATGCGTAAGGGTTCTGCACCTAAAACAGCACAAGCAACACCCGATACGTTTTATGACGTATTCAAACAGTATACCGATGAAGGTAGACCTGTCGTTTATCTAGCATTTTCATCAGAATTATCTGGAACTTATCAAAGTGCAATGATTGCTAAACAACAAATTGAAGATGACAATGAAAATGCAGAAATTTACATCATTGATACACGTGCTGCATCAATGGGACACGGCCTAGTAGCCTATCATACTGCAGAAGCAATCGCAAATGGCGGAAGCGTTCAGGACATCTTAGACACAGCAAACTTTTATGTGAATCATATGGTTCATATTTTCACCGTAGATGACTTAGAATACTTACAGCGAGGTGGACGAGTTAGTAAAGCACAAGCCTTTGTTGGTGGTATGTTAAAGATCAAACCTCTTCTCCATGTTGAAGATGGTAAACTAGTACCTCTAGAGAAAGTGAGAGGTTCTAAAAAAGTAATCGGCCGTATGGTTGATTTAGCTGGTGAACGCGGTAGCTCATTAGACCAACAGACAATTGCAATTACGCACGGTGATGATGAAGAAACTGCCCAAAAACTAGCAGAAAAACTTAAAGAGGCTTATAGTCCACAAGACATCATCATTCACCAAGTTGGCTCAGCCATAGGTGCTCATTCTGGTCCAGGTACAATCGCACTGTTCTTTTTAGATGATATCCAGTAATAACTCTATACTTTAAATATACCCAGATGATTGAAGTGTTAACCCATCATTTGGGTATTATTTATTCTCTTCATAATATTCTTTCTATAAAATATATATAGTATAATCAGTTTAATAGATTATCTTAAGGAGGAGGTTATTATGGACTCAGTTAATTGGTTTGACTTTATTACTCCAACAAGTTTCTCATCAGCAGTCATCATTGGAATTATAATTGTTCTTATTCTTATGTTTATTGTTTGGATCCAGGTTAAAAAGATTAAGTTTATCATCTCTTTATTTATAACTGGTACAATCACGGTTATCGTCTTAGCCCTCTTATTAGACTGGTTAGGATATTACGACTGGATGAGCTTATAAACAAAAATAAAGAGGCTGAGACAGAACTAATTGTTAACAAACAAAACCCGAACGAAATCTCATTTTGAACTCGTTCGGGTTTATCTATTATCCGCTTCATCAAAATGCTTCGCTTTCCGTGGGCGGCTGGTGAGCCTCCTCGTGCTACGCACTTGGGGTCTCACCCTGGCCTTTGCTCCCACAGGAGTCTACGCATTTTGATTCCGCTATGTGACTGCTCAACTATGATGAAATGTTAAATATTCGTGTTTTCAGCACACTCTATCCCTTTTGTCCCAGTCTCTTTATTCATTACTATTTTGTTCTTGTTCATCCATACGATCTTGTCTTCTGTTTTTACGATACATAATAATCGCAAATACGATAAATGCTCCTAGAACACCGAAGAAAAGCGACGTTAGCGGCCAATAAATACCTTGGTTCGGCTGTACGTTATATACGTTAGACGATTCGCGTTCCAATGAAACTGTGTATGTCCCATCTTCATTTTCCCGAATCAAATCATCTTCAATTAAACCGCGCATTTCCATATCAGATGGTAAATGGTCAATATCGGCATATTGAAAGTTTGGGCTGTTATTAATTGCTACAAGTACACGATTTCCCTCATGTTCACGCTCAAATACTAAGAAATAATCGTCGTCATGTAAAACATTAATGTCACCATGGCTTACTTCAGGAAAATGATCATTGAAGCTTTCTAACTTCTCAATGTGGCGAATCAATTGCTCATCACCACTTAAAAAGTTAACCATCGCATGGTGGCTATTGTCCTCAACTAACCCATCAGATGGGACTTCAGTACCTTGGAATAACCATGGCTCATTCGGTGTCATATATAAATAAGTTAATGCCATTTTCCAACGTGTAATCGGGTGAAAACCGCTTTCCTCCATAGCTCTTGTAAAGCGATCTGTCGTGTAGTGATCCATGTAATGAACGACACGTTCGTCATCTAAATACGGATCATTTAATATTGGATCATAGTCTACTTCAATTGTTTTAAACAATTCACGCGCATCTTCACGAAACTCACCATGAAGCACACGATCAAAACCTGCATCTAAAATGGATTCAACGTTACTTTCATTGAAATCTGCTAACTCGCTAATCCAAAATTGATTCGACAACTCATTTGTAAGCGTATCTACATAAGAGACTGGTAATTGATCAGCGTTTGAAATAAAGAACCCTGATGTACCTAATGTTTCTTGCCACTCAGTCATTTGCTCTAACAAGTAAGCTTGTGCTGGTTCATCTTCCAATTGAACTGTTCCTTCTTCAGTTACCCACTCTTCTTCCACTATTGGACTATTTTCGCTAACTTGTTCTATTGGAAAGTGTAGAATAACCTCTATCCCTGCTTCATTGAACGATTCTACTAACTCAATTGCATCCTCAACTGAGCCAAATGTTTGTTGAATTTGTTCGTAGTCCAAAACAGTCTGACCTGTGTAATCATCACTTGCAAAAATCGGTGATAGCACAACATGAGAAACACCTAAATCATCAATATGACTGATACGATCAGCTATACCGACAAAGTCACCACCGTGAAAACCGAATGGATCATTACGATCTACTCCTTCTTCTGTTATGCTATTGGAATTTTGAAAACGATCGATCAAAATATAATAATAATTGTTTCGCTCATCACTCTGCTCAGCTTGTCCGATAATTGGGAAAACAAGCATAAGTGCGACAAGTGAAACTAATAAAACGGTTAATCGTCTCATCGCTGTTACCTCGCTTTAATTACTGTTATAAAATAGAAAAGTCCCTTTAACAGGGACTCTTCTTAAGGTAAAAAGCCGAATGGCAAACGTCCGAATCCTAATGCTAATGCAATAATTAATGCAAAAGCAAGCTGTAACCAGCCAGCGAATTCTTTTTTACCTTTTTTAGCTTTTGCTAAAGTCATTTCCATTGCAGCAATGACCCATACCCCGGCGATCAATTTAATAATCGATTCAGCGAAATACTCACTTTGTACACCGAAGTAAAATCGGAAGAATAAGTCAGCCCCTGTTGCAATAACAAGAACATAAAATAAACGTAACGTCATTTGTAAAATTTTTATCGGTTTCTCTTGTTTATTTTGCTTAATCATGACATAAGCAATTACGAATAGAATAATTGCTGCACTCCATGAAAAAATATGTATAAGTGCCATTTGTTGATGGTCCATAGTACATACCTCCTTTTATGTCTATCCTATCACGTTTTAAAAACGTATGCGATAAAATTGTTGACAACTTTGAAACAATCCATACAAACAGTTATAATAACTAATAGCGTTAGAAATTTTAACCGCTAAGGTTATTCAGTATTTTAACAAAAAGCCCCCTAACCATTACATAAGTGGGCACTAACTTTCTCAGGAGGGATTTTATGACTCGTAACTCTGAACAAATAATTAATCAAACAGAACATTTTGGCGCAAATAACTATAAGCCATTGCCAATTGTTGTATCAAAAGCTGAAGGGGTCTGGGTTGAAGACCCTGAAGGTAATCGTTACATGGATATGTTAAGTGCATATTCTGCCGTTAACCAAGGTCATCGCCACCCTAAAATCATTAATGCACTTAAAGAACAAGCTGATCGTGTAACATTAACTTCTCGCGCATTCCACAATGATCAATTAGGTCCATGGTATGAAAAGATTTGTAAGCTGACGAACAAAGAAATGGCTCTACCAATGAACACAGGAGCTGAAGCTGTTGAAACAGCTATTAAAGCTGCGCGTCGTTGGGCATATGACGTAAAAGGTGTTACTGAAGACAAAGCCGAAATCATCGCTTGTACAGGCAATTTCCATGGCCGTACCATGTCAGCGGTTTCTTTATCATCTGAGGCTGAATATCAACGTGGTTTCGGACCGTTACTACCAGGAATTAAAGTCGTCCCTTACGGTGATATTGACGCTTTACGCGATGCGATCACTGAAAATACAGCCGCATTTATTTTCGAACCAATCCAAGGTGAAGCTGGTATCGTTATGCCACCTGAAGGGTTCTTAAAAGAAGCGTATGACGTTTGTAAAGAAAGTAACGTACTATATATGGCTGACGAAATTCAAGCTGGTCTAGCTCGTACAGGTAAAATGTTTGCTTGTGACTGGGAAAATGTTGAACCAGATGTATTAATTTTAGGTAAAGCACTTGGAGGCGGAGTATTCCCTATTTCATGTGTTGTTGCAAATGAAGATATTTTAGGTGTGTTTAACCCTGGTTCACACGGGTCAACATTCGGAGGTAATCCAATTGCTAGCGCTGTATCATTAGCATCACTAGAAGTTTTAGAAGAGGAAAACCTAGCTAAACGCTCATTAGAACTAGGTCAACATATGCTTGATGAGCTCCGTTCAATTGATAATCCAATGATTAAGGAAGTTCGCGGTAAAGGATTGTTTATCGGAGTTGAGTTAAATGAACCTGCTCGTAAATATTGCGAACAGCTTAAAGAAAAAGGATTATTATGTAAGGAAACTCATGAGAACGTCATTCGCTTCGCACCACCATTAATCATTGAAAAAGATGACTTACAATGGGCGATCGATAAGATTAAAGAAGTATTATAAACATGAACAAACCCCGAACGAATTCATAACCGAATTTGTTCGGGGTTTATTTTAGGACCTAATATATTTGTCTGTTCAACTGTTCAATTTTAAATTACCTTCCTAAACCGTTGGTATCAGTTAATCCGCCATTCTGTCTCACCTTCAATCTTTGTAGTTTAAGTTTACAAATGAAAAGATCACCCGGTTTTAACCGAGTGATCTCATTTATACGACAAATTCTACAACGCCACTTAAGAAAACAAAAATAGCAATGACGACTATAACAGCGCCGAACAGTTTCTTTCCTTCAACAAAGCGTCTAGCTGCCATTAAACCAAGCATAGCACTACCTGTAAACAATGCTATTGTAATGAAGACTGGGTCCGCAAACCATCCTAGAATGATAAATAATAACGTTACAAATGATAATACAATTTCATAAATTAATAAACGATTCGAATTCATTTTATTCTCTCCTTTTAAACAACCCATAAATAGATGATATAAGATAAAATTGCTAAACTAACGATTAATTGAAACGAAAACTGATACTTTCCTAAACGCTCGGTCAACTTGCCGATGAACATCGACATATAAATCGTACCACCTAATAGGAGAACGACGACAAGGAATTCCATAACTCGCCCTACATAAAGGACGTGAAACACATGACCATTTGCATTTAACATAATTAAAATAAATACACCGACAAAAAAGACAAAGAAACGTGATGTTAACTCTCTAAATGATAGATCTTTCATATGTGCACCTCAATCTCATTACAATATCTCCGCTTCATATTGTAACTGAAAACATCACGTAACACCATTATTTCATTAACGTTTAAGGTTCGACTTGAACATTTTCAACTTCAACAATCTTCTTTTGTCCCCATGGTGACAAGGCGATCATTACTAACATTCGCTCTTGGGAAGACTCAATTTCATCTTGCTGTTCATAATGTGGATGATAGCGGTCAAGACCTAAATCAATATGATGTACTTGTTCTTGATCTTGATAACGATAACGTGCCACGATCACAACATCATCACTTTCTGCACTCATTTCACGATCAGAGGCTGCCTTCAAATGATAAACCCCTTGTTCATCAGGGGTTAATAAAACATAAATCCGTTGATTAGACTTTACACCTTCAGTTACAAACCAGTTTTCCGGACGGACGGTTTCAGCTACATAACTTATGTCAACATAATCACCATAAAAGACATCCTCTGTATCATATGCTTCAGTTTGAATCGTAATCACTTTACCAAACTGATCTAATGCATAACTGGAAGTGACCATAAACAATAGAACGACGACTTGAAATCCAACAGCCATAAATAACACTCTACGTCGCATCATGCTCATCACTTCCTTTCATTTGATTCTGTTGATATCGATTCAATAACAACCCAACTATCAATAAAATAATACCACCGGTTAAGAAGAATAATGTGCGATCTAACGCTACCCAAGCGACTTCTACATAAACAATGCTGACACTAATTAAAAAAGCAACGATTCCAAGTTTTACTTTACGACCATCCTTCAGCTGATCACCTTCAATCAGTTTACCAATCGAAAACGCGAACAACACGAGAGCAGCTAATAACGTCGTTAATTCAGGCCAGATGAATACTGGTAAAAACAACACTAGTTGTATAGCACCAAAACGTTCACGATTTAAAACCGCCATTAACACAGCCAAACTTAAAAATGGAATGAGAAATAAATAATAAACTACATCATTTACGACAGACTGCCAACTCCAATTAAAAAATAAAGCTTGATAAACGACTATAATAAACATACTTAAAATCGAAACGCCTTGTAGAGGCTTACTTATAACACCTGTTTTAATGATATAACTAAATAAATATAAAATAAGCGCAAAAATTGTATACCAGTAATACGTTAACTCTTCGATTGAAAATGCAAAGAGCAAAACAGCTAACAAACTAGTAAACAACCACATTAGTTTCTGTTGTTTTATAAAATAACCAACCGTTCCATAACCAATAACAAACAATGCCATAAGCAACCAATCAAAATCGTGCAACTGAATCGTCGAAACGAGCTGGCCGATAAAGACGACAACTAATCCAAAGATCCAAATATACACTTGTGGCTGACTTAAGTATATGAGCAATACAGCAAGCCCCCACACTAAAAAAGCAAACGCACTATTCATACTAAAGTGATACATATCTCCTAAAAGGAATACACCAGCACCAAAAATAGACAGAGCGACTAAAAAAGCAAATACACCAATTCCTTGACGATTCTGCATAAAAGCACGAGCCCCAACGATGTAAAACACAAGCATAGCGCCCATAATTAAAACCACTCGCCATATATGATGGATTGCAGTCCAATTTGCCGCAATTAATGACAGACAAGCAAGGCCAATTAAAACAGCCGCTAAAAAGAAAAATAGCATCGGTGTGGACTGTCGTTCATATCGACTAATAATTGCTTCTTTTTGTCTCTCATCGATAATCCCTTCTTCCACCCATTTCTTTGATTCTGATTCAATCCAACCTTTTTTCACGTTACGACCTCCTTTTTAGCCGCTGCACCTTCCCATAAGTCAACGTACGATACACCCATTCGAAAGGGCCGTACTGAAACACTTTTAAGTACCAAATACTCAACCCGACTTGCACACTATACACGATGACAACATAAACCATTAAATCTATTATATTGAGCTGACCGTAAAAATTAAACCCAACACCATAAAAGAAAACAAACCCGATCAATGACTGTAATAAATAGTTCGTCAATGACAACTTACCAACAGGTGCAAGAATTGATTGAATGACTATACCACGACCATAACTAAAGATGACTAGTAAAATTAAGAAATAAAATAAACTTGAGAAAGACCCGCCAATGCCCTGCTTAACATAATCTAACCAAACAGGGTCACCTGTTAAATAAGGGCCAATTTTAAATAAACCGAATACGACAAGCGAAATCACAATCCACCTTTTAATTGATTGAATATGTTCTTTCGGGTTCGTCACCCAACCCATTTTGACTAACACAACACCCACTAAAAACATCGGCAAAATCGTTAAAATCATTAAAACTACTTGTAACGGATTAAACATAACTAACCAATCTGCAACGTTACGTTCAAATATGTCAGTATATGTGCCTGTATATAATGCGAAAGACTGACCGATCGATTCTTCATCACGATAATCCGCCAGAAATTCCCGCGTTGCATAATTCATAAGCGTCATGAACGCTGTAACCGAACCGAGCATCCATGCTGCCCATTTCAACAACGAACGAACAGGCTTTTCGATTAACCATATCGTTAAAAGCCCTACGATACTATACATAAGTAAAATATCGCCATACCAAATGAAAATTCCGTGCGCTAAGCCGATTGCCCCTAACACGAACATCCGTCTTCTCAACACTGACTTTGCTTGGCCGCTCACTTTTTCTGTTAGGCGTTCATACATTATGTAAATGCCGACACCGAATAATAATGAAAACAACGGATAAAAACTAGCTTGAAAAAAGATCCCGATCAACGTTAATAAAGCTGAATCCGTTGGCGATTGATAAAACGAATCAAGTCCACCGTACATAAAATGAGGTGAATGAAACGCCAGCACATTCACAACTAAAATGCCTAATAAGGCAAAACCACGAATAGCATCTATTGATTGAATTCGATTTTGATTCCCTTCCATCCTCTCACCTCTTCTCTCTATTATAATTCATTTCTAGTTATTGACAAAATCAAATCTGATTTTAACGGTGACAAATAACTATGAGATACATATATTAATATGAAAGGAGATTGGTTATATGCCTGCATTTGTAGGAGCAGTAAACGTTGTGGCAGTTGATTCCTCAAGTACTTTTCAAATCGGCGATACGTATATGATGCAGCCGATGAGCAGTGCCAAAACATTTGCAGGTGGCGGTTCATTTAATACGGGGCAAAACATTGATATTGAGCTTGGCGTTTCTAATGTTTACATTGACCCTGGCTTTTTGTTTGAAGGTGGGAAACTATGAAGCTAACAGTACACCAACAAATTCATATTAACTTTCTTAAAGTTGATGCAATTACGAACTCCTCTATTTTACAAGTAGGAAGCTCTGGTTCCATTCAGGCCGTATCGAACGCCTACAATACAGGGGAGTATGATGAACCAGCTCAACCTGCAGAACCGCTTGACCAACCACTCGTAAGAATTCCGAAACTACCAATTCCTGAACAAATCGAGAAGGAGTGAGCGATATGCACGTCCATCCTTATATCATCGAAAGATTAAATCGGCTCGAGCAAAAAGTAGATTATCAAATGGAACAGATGACACAAATCATATCCTTGCTCCAACAATTAAATGAAGAGGAACAAACAGAGGAAAAACAGGCAACCGTTGATACGATTGAGTACCATTTTGAACAATTAAAAATCGAAACTTTAGAAGGAACATTAAACATCGGCCTAACGCCACACCGTGATCTTCCTTTTGAACAGCTCGATTTACCTAAACAGCAAGGTTTAACCGAAATGGAACAAAACGCCCTGAAAGAATTAGAGCCATTCATGCGTGAAGAACTTCCTAAAAAAATCGATACAATTGCAGGCGAACATAGTGTCGAGTTAACAGACGAGTGGAAAACCCTGCTCATACAAGATGTTCATAAACAAATTCCGAAACGTGTTAAAGAGTATTTAAATACGATGAGTCCTAATGATCGAATGACAGTAGGCTCAGACAGTTTTTCATATATAACGAATCATATTCGAAAAGAAATATTAAGTGGGATCAAAGACCACATGTTAAAAATAAAGGAGCATCCTGATGAACGTTAACTTCGTAAATGAACAATTAAGTGTTGGTAATATAGAAGTGACCGGGGTCTCATCATCTTCACTTTTTATAGTTGGAGATGCTGACCACTTACAATTCACATCAACTTTTGATACACCTCCAGAATCGTACTTCATTGAAAGTGTCGTCCCATTCTCAGCAGGTCGATAAACGATGAGAAACAGTGTTGTTAAAACGGTAAACACAACTACTTTAGAGTTCTCATCGTCTTTACGAATCGGGGATACGAAATACTTAACTCCCCTTTCAATCGCCCTTGCAATCCAACAAGAAGGTGCATATTTTACTAGAGAAGTCCAAAGACGACACACATTTATGAATTATGACTTTTTCACTGACCCACTGCCAGAACACCTAGCTGACTTCCGACCAAACATCACCCGTCACAACAAAGGCGATATTAAAGTTGGTCACATCAATGTGATTGGTGCAACCGCAAGCTCTACTATTCACATTGGTTCAGTAAAACAAGGCGATTCCGTCGCCCGCGTCAAACATATACGTCATCTTCTAGATACAGATGAACAATAAGTGTGGGAATTTATAATAAGTAGGTGATTGATTTGCCATCCATTGTAGGACCGTTAAAAATTAATAGTGTAGATGGTGGAGGCACAGTAAACTTTGGTGACGCTTTTTACATTTCACCAAAATCATCTTCCAAAACTAACGCAGGTGCTGGTGCGTTTAATACAGGTATGATGGTTCAAACTAATAGTCTATTAAGCTCATCTAACCCGATTGACCCTGACTATAAAGATCAACCAATCGTAGCGAATAAATAATGAAAAGGCTGGCTTCATGCCAGCCTTTTCTAATAAGTGTCGGATGAGCGGGCATAACTGTCGGACGAATCGCCTTATTGTCGGACAACAACCTCACATATAAAATGGATGCCAAGCTCAATTGACATCCGCTTCACCTATTCTTTCAACATCCTTAATCCATTTAAAATAACTAAAATTGTACTGCCTTCGTGAGCAATCACACCATAAGGCAGCGTCAAGTTTTGAGAGAAGTTCGCGACGATTAATAATAGAATAACAGAAATCGAGAATACGAGATTTTGCTTAACAATGCGGTTTAAACGAGTTGAGAGATTAAACGACAAGTTGATATTTTGTAGTTCACTATTCATGAGGACCATATCCGAAGTCTCAATCGCTACATCCGTTCCTGACCCCATCGCAATACCAATATCCGCTTTTGCCATAGCCGGCGCATCATTCACACCGTCACCGACCATTGCAACCGAACCGTATTGTTTTCTCAAGTCATCCACTTGATGAACTTTTTCTTCTGGGAGACATTGCGAAATCCACTCTTTGATGCCTGCTTCTTCACTAATTTTCCGTGCTGTTTGTTCGTGATCACCTGTAATCATAATCGTTTTAATACCACGATCATTTAGTGACTGAATTAACGCCTTTGCTTCAGGGCGAATTTCATCTTTAACAGCCATCACACCGATGACTTCACTACCTTTTACAATGAACATAATTGTTTTACCTTCATTTTGAAGTGCTGATTTCCGCTCTTCCATCTCCTCAGACAACTTTTCACCAGATAAGATCTCATTGACGAGTTGTTCATTCCCGATATACCACGCCTCTTCTTGCACGACAGCTTTTACACCATGTCCTGTTAATCCTTCAGTCCACTCCACATCGAGTCCATTACTCACATTTTGCTTTTCTCCATAAGCGACAATCGCTTCTGCAATTGGATGATTAGATTGCCTTTCAATCGCAACCACTTGATTTAATACATCTACTCGATCGACACTACTTGTCACATAAAAATCTGTCACAATAGGTTGACCTTTAGTAATCGTACCTGTTTTATCAAACGCCACAGCCTTCATTTTCGAAAGTTGTTCAAGATACGTGCCACCTTTCATAAGTACACCTTTCCTTGCACCAGTACTAATGGCAGATAAGAGCGTCGGCATAATTGAGGCAACGACAGCACATGGCGATGCTACTACTAACAACACCATCGCGCGATAAAACGTCTCTTCAAAATTAAGGCCAAATAACAATGGCAACGTCAGCATAATACCAACGACGACTAATACGGTAATAACATAAGGCCCTTCAATCTTTTCAATTAACTGCTGACTTGGTGGGCGGTTTTCTTTCGCTTCTTCCACAAGTCGAATCATCTTTTGGAACAATGAATCTTTATTTTCTTTCGTCACTTTTACAACGAGTGATCCCGCACCATTAATCGTCCCGTTATACACTTCATCCTGTTCCTTTTTATCAACTGGAAGCGACTCACCTGTGATTGTTGATTCATCAACTGAACTGTGCCCACTTAAAATAACACCATCAACTGGAATACGTTCACCATTTTTCACAAGTACTCGGTCACCTATTTTTAGATCGTCTAATCGAACTTGCGTGACAGAATCATCATCATTTAACTTATTGGCTTCATCTGGTGCAAGTTGAATTAATTTAGATAAATCACGCTCACTTCTTTGATTCGCATACGTTTCAAGTGCACCACTCACAGAGAAAATAAATATTAAAATAGCTCCTTCATGCCAATAACCGATTGAAGCTGCACCAAGCGCTGCGATAATCATTAAGATCTCAACATTTAACGTACGGTCGTGAACTAAATCAAGTACGCCTTCTTTCGCCTTGTAATAACCACCGACTGCATACGTTAAAGAATATAGCACTGCTGTTAAAGCAGGATTCCCCCAAGATTCAGATAAAAATGCGACAACTAAAAGTAAGCCACCTAGACCTGCCATAATGATCTCACGGTGACGAACGACTTTAGCTTTTAACGTGTTAGGATTTCCCATCAAAAACACCCCTTCGTTCTATTTATAATTTATATCATTTTATAATCATTATAAATAAAATATTATCATATTACTTACTCTTATTGAACTAATATGCAAAAAATGATTAATAAGGAGCATTTATAAACTTTCTCATACAAAAATCCGCTTGGCTCGATTGTCCAAGCGGATTCTCTCAGCGATAAGGAATCAATTCTATTCTTTTTGTAGCCATGGCATCGACAAAAAACTCATTATGATCCACACCAATCATAGTTGGTTTGTAAAAGTTTAAAGCACTAATCAATTGTTGGACCACCATGATATCTAAACTATTCGTCACTTCATCCCAAATAAATAACTCATTGTGACCTAATAAAGCATTGGCTAAAAACACTTTTTTCTGTTCACCTGCACTCCAATGCTTACTAGAGGATTCAGTAAACCGCGACCTCTTAATTCCTAATTGATGTAACAAGTATAAAAATTCTTCACGCTCTTGTTTTAAAGCGTATTCTTGTAAAGCTGAGGCAATATCTAATATGTCCTGATTCGTTTGAAAAAGTAGCGAACAATGATCAGGTAATCTAATATGATAGTCACCAATTGTTTCAAACTTTTCTTGACCTAGTATAAAATTAAGTAAAGTCGATTTACCGACACCATTTTCCCCTTCAATAAAAAGCCTTTCTCCTGGTTCAACATCTACATTAATTGGCTCAAACAAAGGTCTACCATCTCTTAAAATTGAAAAATGACGTAAAGACAACACTTGCTTCCTAGGGTGATTAACCTTCAATTTTAAATCATTTTCTTCTTCAATATTGTTAATGAGGCTTCTTTTTTCATCAACCATCTCTTCCGTTCTCTTCTTAATGGCTTTTGCTCGTTTCATCTGTTTAGCTGCTAGACGCCTTTCAGAAGAGTCTTTCGTGCTATTTTCTCGCTTATTACCCCAATTGTTAACTTGACTTGACACCTCATTTAAACGTTTTATTTCCTCTTGCAGTTTTTCATTTTTCTTCTTAGTGAGCAAATCAGCATTCAGTTTTTCAGCCTTCCATGTTTCAACATTCCCTGATATAACATCAATCGACTGTTTATTAATCGCTAAAATATGATCCACAAATTGATTTAGGAAATGTTCATCATGACTAACAACTATAAAACCTTTCTTCTGATTTAAATATTGGCCCACAACGTGTCTACCATGTGCATCTAAATTATTAGTAGGTTCATCAATTAGCGGAAACGCACTTTCATTTAAAAACAATTCGACTAACAAAACCTTCGTTTGTTCGCCACCACTTAAAAGATTAAACCTCTTATCTAATAAATCCGGCGACAAACCGATTAAATTGAATTCACGCTCAATTTCCCATACTTCTACATCTAAATTTTGTTTCTGTAATACTTCAAGTGTTGTTAGGTCTTCATGTAATGCTGGATATGATGGAAAGTATTTAAACCTCAGTGTTGAGTGTATATTTCCCTCAAATTCAAATTCATTTAAAAGAAGTTTTAAAAAAGTCGTTTTTCCCCTGCCATTTCTTCCAACAAGACCTAATTTCCAATTTTCATGGATGTTTATATTAACGTCTTTTAAAATAGGTTTAACCATTGATAAATATTTGAATGTTAAATTTTCTATTATAATGTTTCCAGACAACACAAAACCTCCGATCTCCTTCTGAGATAGGAGGCGGTGCATACCAAAATATAGACTTAAAGATGGTATACTTTAAGCCAATAGATTAGAACATCACGCAATAACCCTACCTCAGAAAAAATCAATTAAGACATAACTAACCCTATTCAGAATGTCAAAAAACACTTGAATAATAAAAGTTATAAAAACCACTGATCATTTCTTAAAAAGTTAGAGTTATTGAATCATGACTATATATTCATCCTTCCATATATTATTGTATTTAACATTATACAAATAACCACTTTTTGTCAAACCAAGACCGATAGGCTTCAGAGTAAGTTACCTTTTCAATAATGCCTTCTTGAATTAATGCTTCCGTTAGTTTAACAACAACCATAATAGAATATTGTTTTTTGGGAATAATTGTTGTTGAGGTGGTTATATGAATAAAGAAGAGCTAAAACTAACATCTGCTGAAATAGGGACGTTATGGGGTCAATATATTAATGGAACCGCTGTAGAGGTAATCAATAAATATATGCTATCCATTATAGAAGACGAAAAAATAAAAACACTTTTTGAGGATGCACTAAAGGTCTTTGATCAACAAAAAAATCAAATCTCGCAATTCATTGAAAACGAAGGCTTCCCAGTTCCTATTGGGTTTAATGAATCATCAGACCTTAACCAAGGGACTAAAAGGTTATTTTCCGACATCTTTTGCTTACATTATCTACATATTATGACACTACATGGTCTATTAGGACATTCTACATCTTTAAGTTCTTCTGTAAGGAAAGATTTAAGACATTTCTATGATTCATGTAATAATGATGGAATGGGGTTGTATCATCGAACGACAGAATTATTATTAGAAAAAGGTCACTTTCAAAGGGATCCATATTTTTACCCTGAAGAAAACCCGGAATTTGTTTCGGGCCAAAAATTTATCGATGGTTTTTTCGGTGATAAACGTCCTTTAGCATCTACAGAAATCCTAGCCCTTTCGCTTAATTTAAAAAAGAAGGTAATGGAGAAATCACTCTCTATTGGATTTGCTCAAGTCGTACAGTCAAAAGAAGTAAGAAAATTTCTAGAGATTTCACAAAATGCATCAGACCAGCAAATAGAATCGTTGGGCACTGTACTAAAACGTGATAATTTACCCGTTCCAATGTCTTGGGAAACCGAGGTCACAACATCTCAAGATGCTCCTTTTTCAGATAAGTTAATGATGTACCATATCGGATTTTTACTCCAAACTTCGCAATCTTATCACGGCGCCGGTCTTGCAACTGCAATGCGAACAGACCTTGTCACTGCATATGAGAAAATCGTATTAAAAAATATAATGATCACAAAAGAATGGTTCAACTTAATGACCAAACATAAATGGTTAGAAGAACCACCACTGGCTCCAGATCGGAAAGAAATTGCTAAAGATAAGTAAAATTCTAAATGCCCTCAAATGAGGGCATTTAGATAAAAACTTGCCGTTTGATAATAAAACAATCATTAGCATTCTAAACTGAACTATGAAACCATACGTCTTTCATAATAATACCCTTGTTAAAGTTTTGTATAGTTTCTGGCTCACGACCATCAAAATGTTCTAAAAAAAGCAATACACCGAAAATAGCCACAATCGCAATAATCGTTATTGAAACCGCACCAGCAATGATCAAAAACACCATCTTCCAATTGATTCGTCGAATAACATGTCCCATTGTACTAAGCCAATTTTTCACAACATCATTCCCCTTCATCCCTAATGGAAATTGGGCTCATCGCCATAATCATGGCGATAAGCTTTACATTTCAATCACTAATGCTCGGTCAAAGAAGTATAAGTAAACGCCTGATAATTCTACACCCCAAATCGACTCGACTGCTCGACGGTATAAGTCGACTTGAACTTCATATCGGTTTGCCAATCGATCAACTTGCTTATCATTAACGTCACCGACGATTGTATCGGTTTTATAATCAACTAAATACCACTTTCCTTCAACATTCATTAAACAGTCGATGACACCTTGAATCAGCACACTTTCATTCGTATCATCTTGCCAATCAGGGTATACTTCTTTCACTTTTAACTCCATTGTAAATGGCAGTTCACGTCTAACGTCTTCTGCTACATTTAACAACTGACCTGCTTTCGTATCAAACAAATGTAAGATTGCATCATAATCAATGACTTCAGCTTCTTCATCGGTCAATATTTCTTTAAATACAAGACCTGATACAAATTCTTCCAAACTAGCTTGATCCCAATCTCGATCAAACGGTAAATGCTGCATGACAGCGTGCATTGCGCTACCAATTTCAGCTTTCGTTAACGTTTTAACATCTTGTTGCATAAAGCGCGGGCGTTTTAATGATGATTTCATTTGTTTGCGTAAGAAATCAGTCGCACTATATTCATCTTCCTCTTGGCGTATTCGTTTTAACTCAGTAACCGTCTGCTTAGCACGATGGGACTGACTGCTTGGATATTCATATCGATAAGTTAAACGGTGGTCGACTTCATCAAACTGTTCTGTTTTATCTTGAATTTGACTAACATCCCACTCTTTAATCGCTCGTTCTAACGTGTCGTTACGCTGAACAGTAATAAACTCCGGATTTTCATATTCCCTAGCATGATCCACGACGACGTTCCATTTTGAATCATCACGACGAATCGACTCAGGTACTTGCGCTGGCACTGCTCCTTCATGTAGTGCATCAGCCATTTCGTGTCGGACTAGCGACATGCCAATCCAATTCATATAATTCGCTTGATCGCTACGCATGTGAGCGGGCAACACCCAATATTGATGCGCGCCTACTTCAAGCCACTTTTGCACACGTTTGCTGTAGTCATTAACCGTTCCCATAACGACGAGCTTCTCTTTCGCACGGGTTAAGGCAACGTATAAAACACGCATCTCTTCAGCTAACATTTCTCGCTTCATCGCAACCGTCATCGCTTCAAACGGAAATGTTTTATACATAATCCGGTTGTCAACGTCCATATACTTCGCGCCGAAACCTAAATCTTTATGCAGTAAGTATCGCTTTTTATAATCTTGTGTATTAAAGTCTTTATCTGCTGCCCCTAAAATGACTAACGGAAATTCAAGACCTTTACTCGTATGGATCGACATGAGGCGAACGACATCTTCTTGTTCACCTAATGCACGTGCTGCCGCTAAATCATCGCCACGCTCTTCCATCTTCTCAATAAAACGTAAGAAACGGAACAAACCGCGATACGACGAACGCTCATAACTACGCGCTCGGTCATACAATGCGCGTAAATTCGCTTGACGTTGTTTACCACCAGGAGTGCCACCAACGAATTCGTAATAACCCGTCTCACGATAAATTTGCCAAATTAAATCAGACAACGCGCCGTACTTCGCTTGCTTTCGCCACTGTTCAAACATAGAGAAAAATCGCTCTAAACGTCTCATTAAGTCAGCATTTTCACCTGATTTCATGTAATTTTTCACCGCAACGTCAAAGCTTTCTTTACGGCCGTGTAAACGGATTTGTGCTAACTCATCTTCATTTAAGCCAACGATTGGCGACTTCAAGACACTCGCAAGCGGAATATCTTGTTTCGGATTATCGATTGTCTTTAACACATTTAACATCACTTGAACTTCAATCGCTTCTAAATAACCGGCTGATAGATCGGCGTAAATCGGAATGCCAAGTTGTTTTAACTCCTCAACGACCGTGCCAAACCACGTTTTTGAACGCATTAAAATAACAATGTCAGAATAACGCACTGGACGTGGTCGCTCTGTCTCTTTATCGATGATATACATCGGCTCATTGTCATCAGTTCCAACCCAAGATTGGATCTTCTTCGCATAGGCGCGCGCTTCAATTTGCGCTTTCTCTAAATACTTCCACTCATCACTTTCATCTGGCTCTTCTTCCTCTTCACGCGATAAAATGTGAAGTTCTGTATCGACATCTGAATCGGTTAACGTCTCATAAATTTGATTACTATAAATTAATTCAGCATCTTTTTCATACTCCATTTCGCCAACTTGTTCATCTAACAATTGACGGAAAATGTAGTTCGTACTCGCTAACACTTCATGACGACTACGGAAATTCTGTGCTAAATCAATACGCATGCTCGGTTCTGCTTCATCTTGGAACTGTTTATACTTCGTCATAAACAAGCTCGGCTCAGCATGGCGGAAACCGTAAATACTTTGTTTCACATCACCAACCATAAATAAATGACCAGCTTGTTCATCACCGGTTAACAACTGCAAAATCGTCTCTTGTACTAAGTTTGTATCTTGATATTCATCAATCAACACTTCGCGGAATTGATTTTGATACTGTTTGGCAACATCAGACGGTTTCAAATCATCCATCGTCGCTTCTTCAGCTAACAAAACATCTAAGCTATAATGTTCTAAGTCCGCGAACTCTAAAGCGCCTTGTTCACGCTTTTCCGCTTCTAGCTTCGAATGGAACTCTTTCACAACAGCTACAAGTTGCTCAACGTGTGGCACCAATTTGCGTAAATCTTTCACAAACGAAGCTGGGTCACGGTTAAACCACCGCTCTGCCATATCGGTAAATTTCTTTTTGTAACGCTCACGAATTGATTTCACTTGTTTTTGCAACTCAGGGTCGCATTCGTATTTTTTACGCGAAAGAGTGGCGAACTTTTTATTGGCTAACACTTGATCACGCATATTACTCCACGGTCCACCAACAGCTGCTATGACTAGCTGGATTTGCTCTTTGTCTTGTTCTAACGCTTCAACGTAATGGGCAGGCCCGTCTACGTCTTGTGCGACATCTAACGCTTGATTCACATCAAACATCGCCGCTTCTAACACTTCTTTAATATCTGCTTTCGCATAAGGCATCCATCTTAGCTCATCAAGAGGTGCTTCTTCATCAACGTCATACATCGCGACCAATGCATCCAACCATTCAAATGGTTTCGGGTTTTGCAGCGCAAACTCATGAACCTTTAACACTAACTCTTCTACTTGCTCATCATTACGGTCGTTTGAAAAACTATCAACGAAACGGAAAAACTTCTCTTGCTCGTATCCTTCTTTGCCGTACCACTCTTCAAATACTTCTTGGATGACGTCCTTTTTCAACATTTCCGATTCCACTTGATCTAAAATACGAAAGCTCGGGTCTAAATCAAGCTGGTAACTATATTTCCTGACAACGTTCATACAAAAGGAGTGAAGTGTTGAAATGTTCGCACGTTGTAGTAGTGCGATTTGTTTTTTCAAATGGTGAGATTCTGGATTATCTTCTAATGCTTTTTCTAGCGCTTGGCCGACACGGTTCTTCATCTCTTGAGCAGCCGCATTCGTAAATGTCGCGACTAACATTTCATCAATGTTAAAAGGATCGTGTTCATCTAACATCTTCTGAATAATGCGTTCGACTAAAACGGCCGTCTTACCAGAACCGGCTGCAGCTGAGACGAGTATATCCTTCCCAGCTTCATAGATCGCTGAGGCTTGTTCGTCAGTCCATTTCATTTACTTCTCCCCCTCTCGTTGAACCATTTTCTCTAAAATCGTTTCATCTTTTTCTTCTTTTAACCGTTCGAATTCATTTTCTTCGAGTGACGGGTCGAATTGACAGACTGATTTGTACGGACAAAACGTACACGCAACGTGGTCTTTCTTTTGAATGGGATCAAGCTTCACTTCACCGCTAACAATTTCGTTACCTGCTTGGCGCATCATGCCGCGAACGTACTGATTCATTCGCTTAAACAGATCTTCATCGACCGTTTTCGAACGACTATCAAACGAACCATCTTTCTTCACACCAAATGGCGCGATTTTCGAGGAGCCTTGTTCTAATGAGCGGTCCATCGCTTCAGCAATGCGCTCATCTTCTAATAACAAACCATTCATCTTGTATTCTTTAAACAACGCTTCTTCAACTGCATCATCATCGAGTGATTTTAACCCTGTATTGTTTAACGTCGGATTGTGCACGTGGAAGTAAAGCACACCAGCAGGGTCGGCTTGTTTGCCTAACCATCGATCGGAATACGTTAATACAACATCTAAATACGTTAACATTTGAAGCGCTAGACCGTAATACACATCGACTAAACTTAAATCCTTCTTACTTGACTTATAATCAATAATACGTAAGAACAAACGATCATCAATTTCCGTTTGGTCGACACGGTCTACACGTCCGCTTAATTCAAGTTTATAACCGTTCATTAAATCAAGCTGCAACGGCGGAAGCTTCTCTCTTTTACCAAAGCCAATTTCAATACCAGCTGGCGCAAAATCCGTATGCTTCGATTGTTTAGCCAGTACTGTCGTCGCCCGAATAATCACTTGTTTTAGCTTGCGTAAAATGTATTGATAACGATTAGAACTAAATAAAATTTGGTGCTGTAACATCGGCGCTAACTGCTCGACTGCACGTCTTGCATATTTTAAAATGTCATCGCTTGTTAGTTCGAAAAACGCCTTACCGTCTTCAAATACCCATTCTGTAATATAACGAAGCGACTCATGGAACAGCTGACCAATGTCAGGTGCTTCTAATTTATATAAATTACGCTCTTGTAAGCCTAACGTATATTTCGCAAAGTAATGATAAGCACATTGGTGATATGTCTCTAAACGCGACACACTTGAGCGCATCGTCTGGTCAAACAATTGACTAGCTGTATCATCTTGTAAGCTTTGCGGCTCATTTCGGTAAAACAAACTGCTTAACACCGTCTGCGCTTGTCCTTTTTTAGACTCTTCATTCATAAACCAATGAAGCGTATCCCAATACACGCTATGTGTCGGATAACCACGTAAATACTTCGATAACTCCGCTGTTAAAATGGCACGCGCCTTCACTGGATTCGTAATAAAACGCATCGGGTCTTCGTCATCTTCATCATCGAGTAAAAACTTCTCATCTAAATCCGTATACATCTCTTTTAACTGCTTCACAATCGAAGCCGGCATCTTTTGCTTACCTTCTTCATCACTTAACGGATAGCTCACCCACATCTTGTCACTTGCAAGCGTAAACGCTAAATACATGTAAAAACGATCATCTAATAAGACACGCTCAGCTTGATCAGCAAGCATCATTCCTTTAGACTCAAGCCACTCACGCTCATCATCAGTGACTAATCCTTCACTCGGTGGCTTCATCGGGTAAACACCATCATTGACCCCTAAAATAAAACACACCTTTACATTGGCAATACGCGAACGCTCCACATTACCGACAATCACGTGATCGATTGTTGGTGGCACATGCGAGAATTTCAACGTTTCAAAACCAGCTTCAATTACTTCTCGGAACAATTTAAACGAAAATTCTTCTTCACCAAGCATGTCGACCATTTCATCAAACAGCTGCATGACTGCTTGCCACGCTTGTTCTTGTTCACGCGCAACCTCAACTTCGCCTTGTTCATCAAACTCATCACGAAGCGTTTCTAACGTTTCAGGCGCATTTAAATGCTCTAACCACGCAAAAACCGCTTGCAGTCTAGCTTCTACGGTTTCCGATTCACGGACGCTTTGGTCAAATGATTCTAAAGCATCGACGACTTGCTTACGGTACGCATTAATTTGTTTTTGCATCGCTAACTCTTCATCTGTCTGTTTACGGAAATCAAGGCCAAACAACCGTTGATACGTCCACTCTTTATTACTTAACCATTGATCGCGTGTACGAATGCCATACTCTAAGCAATAGTTTTCTAAAAGGTCAATCGCATCAGCCGTAAGCGGGTATTGTTCATCAGTCGGCTTCACAAACCCAGTCTTAAGCAAACGAAACAGCGCATCATAACGCCAACTTCGCTCCACGACTTCTAGACCCGTTCGAATAAGTTCAATAAACGGGTGATTTAACATCGTCTTCTTTTCATCTAAGAACACTGGAATCTCATAATCTTTAAAAATCGTTTCAATTAAATCATGATATGTATTATCTTCACGAATTAATATGGCTAAATCACGATAACGATAGCCTTCTTCTCGTGTTAGGCGGACAATCTCTTGTGCCATCCCTTCTACTTCTGCACGCGGATGGACTGCTTCAACGAGCTTAATCGGTGCATTTCCTTCATACTTTGGTGTTGGCTGCCTTCCAAACTCACGCTCTAAATGTTGAAACGCTTGATTGTCTTTGAATCTACGCTCATCTGGATACAATTTAACCGGCTCATTAACTTTTATTTGAAACGTCTGTGCGATCTCTTCTAACGTCTCATACGTCGTCTTCGTCTGGTAAAATAAGTCTAACTCGCCTAACCCTTGACCACGACCGTCATAGACGAGTGCGATCTTTACATCTTTCGCATAACGCATAAGTGATTCAATCACGTAATACTCTTGTGGCGTAAAGCGGTGGAAACCGTCTATGTAAATCGTCGCGTCTTTTAACACATTCGTTTCAGCAAGCTTTTCAACAAGCATATTCAGTTGGTCTTCACTATCAACGTAATGCCCTTTTAACTGTTGATCTAACTTTTCATAAATCATCGCCAAATCTTCTAATTTATGTTTTAACGCCACTTCATTTGGTGTTAAATGTTCGAACTGATTCAATTCAGCAAGCACACTTTGAAGCGTCTCAGGTGTGACGCGATAACGCTTAAGCTCAGTAATCATCGTCTCAAGCTGATCGATAAACCCTTGCTTATCCATCGCCTTTTGAAACGCATCGAATGACTCTTGATGCTCTTCAGCAATTTTGCGCAGCAACATTTGAATACCCGTTGACGTAATAAACGGCTTCGTCCCACCACCAACTTCTTGAAACACATACCACGCTAAACGCGAAAAACTAAACACTTGAGCACGTATCGAACCTGCTAAATCACTTTTTCGTAATAAATCATATTCTTGTTGGAACGCCATTTGGTCTGGCACGATATAAAAAATCGGATCACCTTTTGGGTCTTCTTTTAATTCACGTTCAATCTCTTCTAAACAGTACGAGCCAATTTCTGCTCCAGCTCGTCCTAAAATAAACTGTAATCCCACATGCGCTCCCCCTTTTAATATGGTTGACCGTCTTCACGATCGGCTGTCGTCTTAATTCGCTGTTCAATAAACTTACCGACAAACCAAAACAGCCCAATCGCTACCCCGACGATAATCGTTCTTATAGGATCCTCTGCAAATGATGTAATACTATCCCCGACATACGACACGGAAAATATCATAACTGCTTTACCTAATGCCAAAGCTAAAATCACCTGCTGAATCGACATTTTCGTAAATGCTGCTACAACATTTAACAACGCTGATGGTGAAAATGGAAAGCATAACAGTAAAAACAACGGACCAAATCCACGACGATCAAAAAACGACGTGATCTTCTGAATATGGCGTTGATACTTAATCCGCCTCACCCAACGAAATCGTTCACTTTTACGGACTAAAACAAAGACAAGAATTGCTCCTGCTAAACTTCCGATCCAAGAATATAAAAAGCCCATGACGAGCCCATAGACAATCGAATTTGCCAAAATAAAGACGATAATCGGCAAAATCGGGATAAATGCTTCAATAAATGGTAGTAAAATCCCCGGCAAAGGCCCGAAACTACCATAGAACTCTAACAATTGAATGATGAAATTACCTATGACTGAATCTGATATGAGGTCGTGTAGTTCTTCTAAATTGGATTCTTCATTCATGGTCTCTTTCTCCCATCCTGTGTCTCTAACTCCATTTTATAAAAAAATTAGCCTTTTGCCTACTTTTTTACAATGACACATCAATTACAATTAGTGTTTGATATTTTTTCGTTTTTATCATACAATAATAGAACAGATGTTCGATTAACATATGACGGAGGGATCATCATGCCTTACTTAAGTGACGAGGAAGGACAAATGGCATCACGATTTTTATTCTTATCCATGGCGATCGTCGTCTTAGAACAAGATATAAAAACGGTCGAAAACGGATCATTTAAAATAAAAGAACCATATTTAGAACTACTACGCCGTATGATTCACCAAGCAAGAACCGAACGACGCGGCCTTCGCAAAACGATGGATCAGAAGAAAATGGATGTCGTCTTCATCCAGAAGAATGACACATTCTCAACGTACCTATTTCTAGCACGCGGCTACGAAGAAGAACGACGCTACTTCAACCCAGCTATTCGCAAAAAAGTCGAGCACATTTTAAATGAACTCATGTATGACATTACAACCGAAACGACGAAGCCAGCACCGGATTTTGCATAGAAAAAGGCAACGGACAATGCCGTTGCCTTAATTAAACCGACTTAAACGAAATGGTTCGATATTAAATTGTGTACGACCATGCAATGTTAATTGCGTCAATATTTCACCAACGACACTACTAAATTTAAAGCCATGTCCTGAAAAGCCACACGCGACATAAACATGGTCATGTCCAGACAACTGATCAATAATAAAGTCCCCATCAGGTGTGTTCGTATAAGTACATACTTTACCTTCAGCATGAGACATCGGTTCTTTAAAGATGCGCTCAACTTGACTCGTGACATCCGCTAGATCATTTTCATAATGACCAAAAGGCGCTAAATTCATCGGGTCTTGTAACACGTAACCACTGTCATGACGACCTAACTTCACAACTTGGTTTTCAATGCTCGGAAAACCGTAAAACGTCTTGCCATCAACATCATAAGCCCAACCTGGAAAATGATTACGATGATAAAGTTCCTCATCAGCTTCAAACCACGAAAAAGTTTTACGCGTAGGTTTTAAAGGCAACTGTTCATTCAAATGTGCCAACACTTGATTCGTTCCTTTACCTGCTGAAACGATGAGCTTTTTAGCTTGAATCGTTTCATTTGATAACGTAATCGTTACTTCATCGTCTCGGGTCTCGAGGTTTTGAATCTGTTCATTAAACTTAAACTGAGCACCAGCCTTAGAAGCTAAATGACGATACGCCCCAATACAACGTTCACTCATTAACACACCTGAATCAGGCTCAAAACAACCCATTAAATGATTATCAAGTTGAAAACCTTCCCAACGCTCATTTACTTCATCAGCTGTTAACGTCTCTAAATTAAGCCCATGCGTTTTAGCACTTTTTATGACGTTTTTAACGAAATCAGATTGCTTGTCCCCGATATTTAACACACCCGTTGGATCAAACAACTTCTCATCAACTTGTCGGTCAAGCTCATGCCACAACTCCTGTGCTCGAAGCGCCATCGGTACATAACTTTCCCCTTCACCATAAGCATGACGAATTAACCGCGTCTCTCCATGATGAGACCCTTCACTATGCGGCGGATCAAACGCATCAATTAACACAACCCGCTGATTTTCCTTTGCTAAATAGAAACCCGCAGCCATTCCCATCGATCCTGCGCCAATAATCGCAACATCATACATCTATACACACCTACTTCTTAACGATTTTCAGAGAATTAGATGTATTTTAGCAATTAGGTTGGGGTGTGTCAAAGTTATTTAAAGTTGATAATTTGAAATTCGCTCCATGACTAAGTGTCGATATTGTGCCGTGCGGTTTAACTGGTTAGTTAACGACGTTTGTGAATAATTGACCGTTAAAGTTTTACCACCGTGAAAATAAATTCGCGTCATTTTCGGTGCAAGACGCTCAAGCTTTAAAACGTAACTGTGAGCAATCCAAGCACACTCGTTAGAATGCGGCGAAGTCGTTGGCATAAAAAACATGCCAGAAGAAGCTTCCACGACAATCGGTGCTTTACGTGACACACCAAAAGCTTTTCGAGTACCATCAAGTCGTCCCTTCAAACTACATGCATAATAATTACAAATATCATCCATTAATTGTTTCGGTGTTAAATAGCTGTAAAATTCATCGTCCGTATCCACGACATACGAACCATAAACACCATCCGAAAATTTATGTGGCAATACAGCCATCGTTTTTGCAGAAATGCGTCCATTTTCTTTAATTTCCATAATAATCTCTCCCTTAAATGAAATTTTCAAAATTATATTAAAAAATATCTATAAAAAAGTAAAATGAGGTTTTTTTACAAAAATACACGTTTTGGTGTAAAAAAGTATCAAAAAACAGGCCAAAGTTGTCATAATTATAGGGAAAAATGAAAAAAGGTGAACCTGGAAATTAATTTTAAACTTATAAAATCGGAATAAGTTCTAAAATAGCTCATAGAAAGTGCATTTTAAGTAAAAAAGAACTCTCCCTGATTAGGAAGAGTTCTTGCTAATTATTTCGACAACAACGCGCGATCGCTTGCCATTCTTTTGCCACGGATGTTTTCGAAGTTTTGAAGAAGGTCTGAGACGGTGAGTTCGTCTTTTTCATCGTCATTGGCTTCGAATATGATTTTGCCTTCGTCCATCATCCAGAGGCGGTTGCCGAATTCGATGGCTTGTTCCATTTGGTGTGTGACCATCACGGTCGTTAAGCTGTGCTTTTCAACGAGTTCACGTGTTAAGCGTAAGATCAGTTCTTGTTTCGACGGATCGAGTGCGGCTGTATGTTCATCTAATAATAGTATTTTCGGCTCGGTGAACGTCGCCATTAAAAGTGATAAGGCTTGGCGCTCACCACCTGATAGTAAGCCGACTTTCGTATTCAAACGATCTTCTAAGCCGATCTCTAATGTCGCTAAATGCTCACGAAAACGCTCGCGAAGTTGCTTTGACACGCCACGGAATAAACTACGCCTTTTCGTTCGGCCGAGTGAAATCACCATGTTCTCTTCAATCGTCATCCCTGGTGCAGTCCCTGCCATTGGGTCCTGGAAGACACGCCCAATATACGCCGCGCGCTTCTGTTCAGGAAGCCTAGTCACATCACGACCATCAATCGCGACTTCCCCTTCATCAGGAATAATTGAGCCTGCTAGTGTATTAAGAAGAGTCGACTTGCCAGCACCATTACTTCCAATAATCGTAACAAAATCACCCGCTTCAAGCTTTTGGTTCACATCGACTAGTGCTAGCCGTTCATCTGGTGTATTCGGGTAAAAGGTTTTATGAATTTCATTTAAACTAAGCATCGTCTCTCCTCCTAACCACTGCTTGCGGCTTTCGCTTTTGATTTTTTATACTGATTCTTCGCATTCGTCTGACCGAGCCAATGCGGGAAGACTAATGCGACGACAACGATCAATGCTGTAATCAACTTCATATCACTTGCTTCTAAGAAATCGATTCGAAGCGCCATTGAGTAAATAATGCGATACACAATCGCACCTAAAATAACCGCTAACGTCATGCGGACAATTTTATCTTTACCAAATAACACTTCACCGATAATAACTGAAGCTAAGCCAATAATGATCATCCCGACACCTAAGTTAATATCAGCGAATCCACTATGCTGTACAACCATCGCACCACTAAAAGCGACTAACATGTTCGAAACACCCATTCCAACGATAATGTACAAACTCGTATTCGCTGAGAAGCTTCGAACCATTTTCTGATTATCACCCGTCGCACGTAAAGTCGTCCCCGCTTCAGTCCGTAAGAAGAAGTCCATTAACTTCTTCACAATGATAATAAGTACTAAAAGTGACATTAACGCGTAAAACGATCTCGGTGCAAAATCAGCAATCCCTAACCAATGAAACGGCGCCATGAAGATCGCCTCTAAATTCAACGCTTCCCACCATCCGCTAAGCGTCGTAAACAACGTATGTTCATTTAATAACGGAATGTTCGGCTGCCCCATAATTCTTAAATTAATAGAATATAAAGCAATCATCATGAGAATGCCGGCTAATAGAGGGTTAATATTCCCTTTCGTATGCAGTAACCCTGTTATACACCCAGCGAAAAATCCAGCAATCGCCCCAGCGATCGTTGCAGTAAACGGGTCAGTGCCATTCACGATCATGACTGATGTGACCGCACCACCCGTTACAAAGCTTCCATCGACCGTTAAATCCGGGAAGTCTAACAACCTAAATGAAATATACACCCCTAGTGCCATAATTGCGTAGATTAAACCTGATTCAATTGCGCCGTATATTGATGTAATCATGCCTTACTCACCTTCTTCTTCAGTCGTGACAATCTCCGCTCGTTCTTTTAACTCATCTGTTAGCTCAACGCCCATCTTTTCAGCGGCATCTTCGTTAATTTGTAAAAATAGATTTTGAGGGTAAGACGCTGGAATGTCACCAGGACTCACACCATCTTGTAAAACTTGTGCTGCCTTTTCTCCTGCTTCATAACCAATATCAAAGTAATCAAAACCAAACCCTGCAAAACCACCACGTTCAACTGAATCAAGTTCACTTACAAAGACTGGCATATCTTCATTTTGACCAACTGATAAAACAGACTCTAACGCACTAACCACGGTATTATCTGTAATAATTAAAAACACTTCCGCTTGTCCAACTAACGATTCAGCTGCTTGCATCACTTCTGATGAAGCTGACACCGTTGCTTCATGAGTTTCAATGCCATTTTCACTGGCTACTTCATTAACTAACTCAATCTGTCTCACTGAGTTCTGCTCACCTGAGTTATAAACAAGACCAATAGATTCATAACCTAAGTCTTCTACTAATTCGACGGCTTGTGGAACAGCATCAGGATGCATATCCGCTGTCCCTGTCACATTACCACCTGGGTCTTCCATAGAATCGACTAAACCTGCCCCAACTGGATCTGTTACAGACGTAAAGACGATCGGAATATCTTGCGTTTCATTTAAAGCCGATTGTGTACTAGGCGTTGAATTACCGAAAATTAAATCAACATCATCACTAACGAACTTCTCTGCGATGAGCTGTGCGTTTTGATTATCCCCTTGCGCTAATGACACATCGTAAAACACTTCTAAACCAGCATCCGCTAAAGCTTCTTGAAACCCTTCTGTTGCTCGATCGAGTGATGGGTGCTCTACAATTTGTGATACACCAACGACAAAGTCGGCTTCATCACGTGTTAACTCGTTGTCAGCTTGACTCTCTTCAGGATCCCCTTCTTCTGCTTCTCCATCACCACACGCGACTAAAATGGTGATTAAACTGATGACAATCAATAAAAGCATTCTTTTCAACATTTTTACCTCTCCCCTTTTTCACTTACACGCTTTTATGCAATAAAGAATTTCTGAATATTGTTTTCAATTATAGGGAATACAAAAAGTAAAATCAACCCTAAAAATAAAAAAAGATTCCCTAGTCATTTCGCTAAGGAATCTTTGTAAACGCTTACTATACTACTGTGTTGCGACTTGTTCTTTTAAACTTCTTCTTAAAATTTTTCCGGTCGTATTTTTCGGTAATTCTTCTAGGAAGTTGATTTCTTTCGGTTGTTTATATTTGGCCAATTTATCTTGGGAAAGCTTACGAAGATCTTCTTCTGTTAAATCTTCATTGTTTGACACGACAAACGCGACGACCGCTTCACCTAAGTTTTCATCTGGTACACCAATAACAGCGACTTCAGTAATATTCTCATGACTATATAACACTTCTTCTACTTCACGTGGATATACATTGTAACCGCCGACTAAAATTAAGTCTTTCTTACGGTCAACAATGTAGAAATAGCCTTCTTCATCTTGTTTCGCCATATCACCTGTGTATAACCAATCATCTTTAATCGATGCTTGTGTTTCTTCAGGCATTTTGTAATAACCTTTCATCACGTTTGGGCCACGTACAGCAAGTTCTCCAACTTCACCTGTTGGCACTTCTTCACCATGCTCATTAACGACTTTGTTCTCAACATTAACAATGCTTGTTCCAATTGAGCCTGCTTTACGCGGACGATCAAGTGGGTTAAAGCATGTTACAGGTGATGCTTCTGATAGGCCATAACCTTCAGATATTTGTACATCAAAGTGCTGCTCGAACTTCTCTAATAATGCAACAGGCATGGATGCACCACCTGAAATGCAGAGGCGAATGTTCGAGAAGTCTTTTTCTTCTTCATTTGGATACTGAAGTAAGTAGTTATACATTGTCGGAACACCTGCAAACACAGTCGCTTGATGGTCGCGCGCTACTTTAAACACCGCATCCGGTGAGAATTTCGGCACGATTAATATTGTTGAACCATTTACTAATGGCGCATTTAATGCCACTGTTAAACAGAACACGTGGAACATCGGTAGTGCCGCAATCACACGGTCATTTTCACCGATTTGTAAGTATTCTGCTGTATCACGCGCATTTGAGAACAAGTTTTTATGCGTTAACATCGCACCTTTTGGTTTGCCTGTTGTTCCTGATGTGTACAAAATGACAGCGGTATCATCATCGTTTAAAGTTGGACGATCAAACTCTAAGCTTCCTGATTGGACAAGCTTTGTAAATGAGTATGTCTGTTCTTTTAATGATGATTCGCGACCTTGTAACTGAGGGTCTGTTTCACCAACAATGTAATGTTCAACATTAGGAATCATTGAGGTCATCTGTTCGAACTTTTCCATTAACACATCTAACGTGATAACACCCTTAACATCACCGTTATTAATGATATAAGCAATTTCATCAGCAGTGTAGATTGGATTGACGGGAATGACCGTCAAACCTAAACGCATCGCACCGTATAAACCAATGACAAAGTGTGGTGTATTTCCAACCACAAGTGCAATATGGTCTCCTTTTTGATAACCTAATGATTCAAGGCTCGATGCGAACTTTGTCACGGACCCTTCTAACGTCTTGTAATCCGTCTCTTCCCCATTAAACACATAAGCCGGCTTCGAGAAATGGTTCTTTGCTGTTAACGACAACTGATCACTTAAATTCATCTGTCAACCTCCCTTGGTATGTAAGCCTTTACAAGTAAAAATTGAATGAATAGTCATTCAATTTAAATTTATTATAAATTATTTGCCCCACTTGAGCAAGTTATAAAAAGCTTACAAACTAGATGGTTCGCTTCACTCTTCCCACTTCGCCACCTTCTAAACGGACTTTAATACCGTGAGGATGATTGGCAGATTTCGTTAAAATATCTTTTACAATTCCTCGCGTTAGCTTTCCTGTACGCTGGTCTTGCTTTTGAACGACTTCAACTTCCATTCCAATTTCAATATTACTTCGTTGTTGTCCTGACATATTGCACTTCCTTTTCAATTATTTAAATTCAAAACCATCTAATATTGGGCTCATCAAGCGGTTCAACACCTCTAGCCCTTCTTCGCGATCAGATGCTGGAGCTGATATGACATAGCCATCATCACTTGTCCAAGATCCGATTTCTGGTGTGTTATGTATGTCTTCTCCCCACACTTGAAGCGTCAATTCAGAAAAATCATCACTCATATGTAAATGACCAATCGATTGTAAAGCATCACCATCACGATCTATGTATGTCACATCACCACGCTTAAAACCATCCTCTACAAAAGTGATTTCTAACATATCTATACTTGCTGTTTCAGCTGGGTGAACGACGCCATCAATCGTTATCGTCCCTTCAAAACGTTCTTCAGAAAACATATGATTTATAAATTCGCCATCCAGGTCTACCGTCACATTTTCTTCTAAGTCTTCATTACCTTCACCGACTTGAAACAACAGCCCTTCGTATGTTTCATCAACATATTCCACTGTTCTCGACAGCCAAAAAATGATCCCAAGCAATAAGGTCGCTGCGATTAACCAAAAGCCTTTACGTTTCAAACGTCCTCCCCCTTTTTGTTTAAACTTTACAGCACTTTCCTATAAAAGGCAACGGCCTATTCTTCCAATAATCTATCCCTACACCCAAGACAACTGCATACGTTATAAAGGAGTGAAAAATTGGAAAGGAGATTGACTATGTATTACAACCCTTACGACATGCATCAACGTTGGCACCACCAAAAACAAGGGTGGGATCAGCAACATCAAGGATGGGATCAACACCAGGGGTGGAATCAACAGCATCAAGGATGGGACCACAACTGGAATAACAATGGATATTGGGACAATAACAACTACCATGACTACTGGGACTACAATAATAATAACTGGAATCATAACGGATGGGATCATAATAACCCAGCCTGGTTCCACCAACATCCTGGTCACCACCATTCACAAGACTACGGGCCTAACCCTTACGTCGTCAATATTGAAAGAGCGACCATGATGAACGACTATTACCGCACAGCTCTATGGACAGGGGAATACTTGCAGTTAACACTGATGAGTATTGAACCTGGTGATGATATCGGCTTAGAAATCCACAATGATCACGATCAATTCATTCGCGTTGAAGGTGGCCACGGCTTAGTGCAAATGGGAGACCGTCGCGATCGCCTTGACTTCCAACGTCAAGTAGCAGACGATGATGCGATCTTCATCCCTGCTGGAAAATGGCACAACTTAACGAACACAGGACGTAGACCTCTTAAGCTTTACTCGATTTACGCACCACCAGAGCACCCACGTGGCACTGTTCATAGAACTAAAGCAGACGCTATGGAACACGGACATTATTAAGACAGAAAAAGCATCAAATTGCGTCTAAGCAATTTGATGCTTTCTTATTTCGGTAATTCCAAAAAGAACTCTCTAATATCCTCAGGTAATTCATTGAACCTCGAACTTTATTCAACTGTAAGACCATCACTTAAATACAATACTTATTTGTTATGATTAAACATTTTTTTACTTATAATCCAACTGGTTATGTATCCTCCCATAAAAACAATGAACATCATTAAATATGAAAATATAGTTAAGACTGTACCATGGATCATGTCGCTAAACATTAAAGAGAGCTGTGTTCCTGAAGATATAAATGTAAAAGGATAATGTTGACTAAACATTGCAAGAACTGTATTCCTACCCTCATCGTTAACTAAAACAAACTGCCATAAATATATTAAAAATGAGATTAACCATAGGCTGTTACCAACAAGAATGTTTTTCAGATGGTTAGCCTTTACTTTAGCAAACCTCATCCCGACCCAAAACCAAAATACTCCGAATACAATTTGAATCAACATTGGGGGTAATATTATCATAAAAGTGTTTGCAATGAATCCATAAATAAATGGAATAAGAATTAAAATGATTTCTTTTTTGTACTCCTTCATTTCTCTCTCTCCTTATTACACACCCGTTTAAAGCTTTAATTTCAAACCTTCGTGTGTCGCTTTAAATCCTAGTCCTTCATAAAACCTCAAAGCATCTGGTCTCTCTTTATCGGTTGTAAGCTGAACTAAGTGACAGCCTTTGTCCTCCGCACGTTTTATTGCCCATTTTATAAGCATAGAACCTATTCCTCTCCCACGAACAGAGGTATCTGTTCTAACACCTTCAATCGTCGCTCTCCAACCACCTTGATGTGTTATGTAAGGAGTGAATGTAATTTGTTGTACACCTACAATTTTATCACCTTTACAGGCAACGACTAGTTCATTATTCGGGTCTGCATTAATCGCATGGAATGCTTTTAAATAACTTTTTGGTAGCGGGGCTTGAAATTTCTCTCTCTTACTTCCTAATACATCGTTGGCAAGCATTTCAACAATTCGATTTAAATCATCTTCATTTGCAATTCTAAAATTAATTTCATTCACCATAGGTTCTTACTAAAACTCCCTCATTTTTTGTCAACTAAGTCCTTATTTTTAATTTCTTCTAACAAAGAAATTATTTTTTCATTTTGTTCTATTACCTTATCGTTTTGCTTTCTAACTCTCGTGAAGTCGAATAAAAACACTATTAAAATTACTGTGATAAAAATCAGCATTTTGTTCACCCCATATATACTTATTTTGCATTTTACTTTATATTTATCAAAGAGAACTGAACTAACTGCATCATTAGTTAATCAACACAAACTCTGATGTAAATATACCATTTCCTCCTTCCCTTCACATTTACTGATCACTTCACTTGCCAGCCTAGAAATTTCCTTATTAAACTCCTTACCTTTTAGTTCAACAATCCTTAGCTATTCATCTTTATGTTTCTCAAGCATTTCCTTTAAATATTCTTCAGATTTGCCTTTCGGGATGCTGAGACTCTTCCAGTTATCGCCCTTTAATTGTTTGCCAATGTACACAATTTGCCCGACATGATATGCGTAATGCGCCATTTGCCTTTCGATAGCCTCTAACACCAAATGCTCTTCACCACGAATGTATATACTTTTTAATAAATCTTGTTCATTTAAATCAGTTAGTGTATCGATTAAAACTTTCCATCCCTTTTCCCATTCAGTAATTAACTCTGATTTCACGGATATGTCATTTAAAAATTCTTCATCACGATTTCTATATTCCTTTTCACCATCAGAAGTTAAAAAGTCAGTCCATCTAGAAACCATATTCCCACTTAAGTGTTTTACTATTGTTGCGACACTGTTGGACTCATTATTATAGGTCCAATGTATTTCATTCTCCGATAATTGGTTTATAGTCTGTTCGCCAAGTTTTTTTACACTATTAAATCTTTCAATTACAATTCTCAGATACTCTTTTTCAACCCCCATTTTTCACCCCACCTTATTAAAAATATTTCCTAACAAAATATCCTATTAATGCACCTATAAACGTACCTAAAATGTTTAGAATAAGTTGAATATCTCCTACAACGATTTTAACATAATATTCCAATAATTGTATCAATAAAAAAGACAATCAACCTTATTGATCGCCCTACTCATTCAGTGTTAATTTAACAACATATGATTAAGAATTTCCTCTATCTATTCTTCCAAAACCACCAAACCTTGTACCTTCTCTCCAGTAATCTTAAGCTGAACTTGACTCTCTGAAGCTTCTACTTTTGCAGAAATTTCAATGGCTTCATCCTTATAAACCGGTTTGATAAACCTAACTTCATAATCGGAAATACGCATGCCTTCTTGAGTAAAACGAGAAGTCATATCCATTACAAGCCCCATAGTTAGTAAACCGTGTGCAATAGGAGCTTGAAACCCTTGACGTTCCGCTTCTTCCCGCTCTAAATGAATCGGGTTATCGTCTCCGGTTAAGAGTGCATATTGCCTTATTTTTTCTTCTGTAACGGTGAACTCGTGACTAATTCTGAAACACATCGAACACATTCCTCTCCATGTTCGTCATATACGTAAAGACATTGCGTGTAAAACACATTGTTTCTTCTTTGCTTTTCTGCTTCGAGTACTACTTGGCAATGATAGGTTTTTCCAACTGTTAGTTCCTTAGTACACGTACCATGCTGTTTTCTTAAAACTGGAGGAGATGGTGTCTCCCAGGGAACTTCGATATAACGGTAAAAAATCATAGGAAAGACTGGAGACAGTGTGTCCTGTTTTCCAAAGATCTGCTCAAAATCGTGAATCATATTGTTCGTAATCGTTACGGATACTTTCTCTGACTTCATTCTGGACGCTCCCATAACATCGCAATACCCATTCCTCCACCAACTCCGATCACAGAAATGCAATACTTCGCCAAGTATCGCTGAATCTCATAATATAACCGTGTGACTAAAATAGCACCGGATGCACCATAAGGATGACCTAACGCAATGGCTCCGCCTTCGACATTTATTTTTTCATATGGAATCGAAAGTTCTTGAGACAATAACACAGCTTTTGCAGCAAATGCCTCATTTAGTTCCACCAAGTCAATATCTTGAACAGATAAACCACACTTAGCAAGCAGCTCAGATATGGCAGAAACTGCGCCAACAATCGGATGATTTGGATCGACACCTACAACAACGCTGTCAACAAACCTTAAAGTAGGTTGATAGCCTAATTCATAAGCTTTATTCTCAGACATGACCAACACTGCAGCAGCACCATCATTGACCCCGCAACAATTGCCCATTGTGACAGTCCCATCGTTCATAAAAGCAGGGGATAAACGATTAAGCATTCGTTCATAATTCATTTTCGGGTTTAGACTTTCATCTTTTTGAGGTAACCCTTGTGAACTTACTATTTCTTCATCAAAATAGCCTTCTCCTAAAGAATGAATTGCACGCTCGTAGCTGATTCGTGCATAGTCATCTTGCATCTTTCTAGTAATCCCGTATTCTTTTGCAGTCTGATCTGCTGCTACTCCCATATCTGGATCACCAATAGATTCTGGTGAAAAGCGCGCCCTTCTTTCAAAAGGCGATTGGCTCGTGCTCTCCACACCGCCAGCAACGAAAATTTCTCCCGCGCCGCCTTGAATCAAATGGCATGCAAGTCGAATGGCTTCCATTCCAGCCCCACATTGTCTGTCTATTGTCACACCGGGTACCGACATAGGTTGTCCACTTTGTAAAGTAGACAATCTAGCTAGATTTCCACCGGGACCAACCGCATTTCCCATCAAGACGTCGTCCACTGGAAGGGGTAGATCCTGGACAAGTTCATGAATGACAGAGGCAGCCAATTGTTCAGGTGGAGATTCCTTTAAGGAGCCACCTTTCTTGCCGATCGCTGTCCTTTTTGCATTAACGATCACGGCTCTTTTCATGCTTCCCCTCCTCTAGCCAGTTTTTAACTTCCGTACGTGATATTTTTCCACCAGATGTGTAAGGAAAGCGATCAACTTTTCTCCAAATACGCGGAATCTTATAACTAGATAAATGATCACGGCAATGCTTTTTCAATTCACGGATCGTAACGTCTCCTTTGATATAGGCAGCTACTTTCTCTCCCCAGTAGGCATCTTTTGCACCAAATACAACGACTTCTTCGACGCTATCGACCCTATTTAACACTTCTTCTATTTCCTGAGGATAAATATTAATACCTCCGTAGAGAATCATGTCATTTTTGCGTCCTAGTATGTAGATAAAGTCATTTTCATCCTTTTTGGCAATATCATGAACTGTAGCCCAATCGCCATCCAATACGTTATCCGTTTCCCCTTGATTATTGATGTAGCCATCAAATAACATTTTACTCCTCACATACAATACCCCAGTTTCACCTGGAGGTACTTCTTTTCCATCATCCCCACAAATTTTAATTTCTACATTATGAAAAGCTTGACCAACTGAATCAGCATATGTCATTTGATTATCATCTTTTAGTACTGTAATGAAACTGAGTTCAGAAGCACCATAAAATTCATAAATACTTGCGTGAGGAAAGTGACCTTTCATCTCATTTTTCACAGAAGGCAATAATTTGGCTCCAGTAGAAATGAAAGTTAGTTGCTGTACGCCTTTCCACCCATCATTGATTAAGGCATGAATCATCGTCGGCACCACATATATGACCGAAATTGGGTTATTTTTCAACACATTCATTAACCGGCTCGTTGAAAATTTATTTAAGACATAAACAGTTCCACCTATGTATAACGTACTTAACGCTCCGTATATAAAAATGGAATTAACAAAAGATCCAGGAATTAAAACATGATCTTCTGCCGTCATTCCAAGGTCTATCTGGTTACATTTGAACGACTCCACCCATGATTGATGCGATCGTACAAATGCTTTCGGCTGACCTGTAGAACCTGAAGTAAAACCAATATAAAAAGGAGCATTAGCCTTTTCATCAGGTTGCCAGTCATTGTGAGTATGAACCCACTCACTGATTTCTCCAGAGAAAATGATTTTCGCATCTTGGTTTTGAAAAACATCCTTCATGCTTTCGTCAGCCACGATGATATCAGGTTCGACCTCATTCAACCGTGCTTCAACTTCTGACTTACTCCATTTCATATCTCCTACGACATTAGCCCATCCTGCCGCACTTGCACCTGCGAATACTTGCAGGAACAAGTGCCCATTCGGAAGGAAAATTGCAACTCGATTATGGACAGCCGGCTCATTCGAAAAAGCAGCTGCTGTCTGTCGAACAATCTTCTCCCATTCATGATAGTAAATGATTTTATCGTCCGTGACGATAGCAGGACGATCTGGTTGCTTAACGGCATGATGTGAATATGGATCAATGATTTTCATTCAGGCTCGTGCTTCCTTCATAAAAGGAGCCACATGATATAATTTAACCGCAACGAATGAAGCCGCAACCGCTTTTAATACATCACCTGGTATAAATGATAAACTATAGATTGCCGCTTGATGCACCGGAATCTCCATCATCATCGCCTGGACTGGGACCCCAAATAAGTAAATAACAACTATACCACCTGCTATGTTAATGAGGATCATTTTCCAGACTGCTACAGTTTTCATACGTTGACATAAATAACCGATGACATAAGCACTTGCAACCCAACCGAGTAAAAAGCCTGCCGATGGTGTTAGAAATACGCCTACTCCACCACGTCCGCCAGATAGTAGTGGCATGCCAGTCGCGACGATTAATAGAAATAACACCTGACTTAACGCTGCATACTTTGGACCAAAACGCGCTCCTAGCACGCACCCAGCAAGCATCACACCTAAAGTCTGCATCGTAATCGGTACAGGCGAAAAGCCTAAAGGAATTGGAGGAAGAAGTCCTAATACCCCCATAATTGCTGCGAACATAGATACATAGATTAAATGATTTGTTTTAATTGTTAACCCTCCAATATAAAAAGTTAACAATATTATAAAGTCAGTTTCTAATGTTGTAAAGCCTTGATAGGTTTTTATGTATTAACTATTTGCTAATAAATAAGACGATCAACCTTATTGATCGCCCAATTTACCTTCTCATCCACCACCGACTGATTTTACTTACTCACTAAATACTCCAATACCTTTATATTTTACATACCTTTGCTCAACGATCATTTCTTCGGTGTAAGTCGAAAATTCTTTTAGTGATTTATCTATTACTTTCTTCAACCGACTAGCCTGTTCATTCCGGTTATGGTGTGCTCCACCTTTAATTTCAGGGACTATTTCATCAATAATGTTTAGTTCTTTTAGATCTGGTGCAGTAATCTTCATCGTATTAGCTGCATACTCACCTTGAGTCGCATCTTTCCAAAGAAGAGCAGCTGCAGATTCTGGCGCAATGACAGAGAACCACGTATTTTCTAACATATGAATGTGATTACCTACTCCAATCCCCAATGCACCACCACTTGCCCCTTCACCTATAACAATACTTATAATGGGTACTTTCAAACCAGCCATCTCAAAAAGGTTATGGGCAAGTGCTCTTGATTGTCCACGTTCTTCTGCTCCTTTTCCTGGGAAAGCCCCTTTTGTATCGATTAACGTAATAACGGGTCTATTGAATTTTTCTGCTTGCTTCATCAGCCGTAACGCTTTTCTATAACCTTCTGGATTCGGCATGCCAAAGTTTCGTGCTAAATTTTCCTTCGTATCTCGACCTCTTTGTTGACCAATAATGGTAACAGGCGTGTTTTCAAACTTAGCAATCCCACCAACAATCGCTTGGTCATCACTAAAGTAACGATCACCGTGCAACTCAATAAACTGATTAAATAATAGATCAATATAATCTAAAGTCGTGGGACGGTTCGGATGACGTGCTATCTGAACTCTTTGCCACGGCGTTAAATTATTATAAATTTCATCTTGTAAACTTGAGACACGCTCTTGCAAGTTAGCAATCTCTTCAGTAAGATCAACGTCTGATTCTTCTGCGTAAGTGATGAGCTCATCGATTTTGCCTTTTAATTCATATATTGGCTTTTCAAACTCCAAATAATTCTTCAATATCTCCACCTCTTAAAATACATATTTTACAAGTATTACTTCGAGAATAAATAAGAAAAACCCTTCACTATTTTCAAAACGCCTCTCACCCAAAAGCTCATAATACCCTCACTCCCCAAGCATTTCCTGAGTCGCAATCTTAAATTAAAAGACCGAATTATAAAACGATTGTGTTAGAATTAAATAGAAGTATTAAACTTTATAGTGTCCCCCTTAAATTTTTCTGGCTTTTTTACATAGCTTTCAATAATAAACCCACAGTCAGTACAAAGAATATACTCAACCTCTGAACCAAATCTCAGCTTATTTTACAGGGGGGCATAACCGTATACCCTGCATGCTTACCTTTCCCTAATTCTGTACTCGCACATTTCGGGCATTTTACTAATTCCGTAGAATTATCCATTAGAGACCCTCCCTAAATTATGTTTAAATCACTTTTTCCCTAACGAAAACCCTTCAAATAAACGACCTCCATATGGCTTTAAAATTTTATCTGTCAGTTGAACAAGAGGCTCTTTGTTTTCCGACTTATAATATTGGTCAAGAGCAACTACAAATCGTTCGGCAAGTTCATGAACTGTAAACGCGCCAGGCCATCATTACCTAGAATGGTCGTTGAAGGAAGCGTGTTAAAGGATAACGGTGTCATTCCTGAAATTAAGAGTGAAGCAGCGTCACTACTAAATAAAGGGCCGGAAGATTGGACGAAAGAAACAATAGATTTGAAGCGGTATTTTATAACAGATGTATTGGATGATTTGATAGGTTGTCAGGATCGGGCAGAGGGGATATTTACACTCTCAAAATAAGTTTTATAGGATTGTAGATTGTGTGCGAAAACTTCTATATTCCAGCCGAATTTGATTAACGATTCTCGATATGAAGATTCCAAGTGACAATCAAAAATAACGAGATCAAGGTCTGATGTCGATGTTGCTTCCCCTCGCACGACACTTCCAGCTAATAATGCACCTTCACAACCTTGAAAATGTTCTTCAACAAACTTTTGCGCAGCGATGATTGGGTTTAATTTATTATTCATTTCTTCACCTACTGTTAAAGCCTGACTTCATCATGATTAGTAACACGAGCAAACCACCTTAAAGTTCCATTATGGTGGTCAATTATTTGTTGAGCGTTTAAACCATTTGCACTCCACGTACTATGCGCATCAGAAACTAACGTAACTTTATATCCTTTACTAAAAGCCCTTCTACAAGCGGTATCGACACACACTTCAGTTTGAATCCCCGTAATAACCAAGTGATTAACATCATGTATTTTCAACTCATAATCCAAATTAGTTTTGAAAAAGGAATCCGGGGTCGACTTTTGAATGACAACATCACCATTTTCAGGCGTTATGTCACGGTGGACTTTCCATCCATGGGAACCATACTCCAAAGGCTTACCAGCAGGAGTATTATGCTGCACATAAAAGACAGGAACATTAGATGATCGTGCTTGATTAATCAACACTCTCAAATTATCTAACAATTCATTTCCTCTATACACAATGTTTTCTTCCTGGAACATTCCATTTTGGACATCTATTATTAATAAAGCTTTTTTAGTCATAGCTCACCTCTTATACTAGATACTTCATAAATAAATATTAACATAATATTCCACATAAAAGATGTTAAGTAACGAAATTTTCTGAAATTATATTCAAAAAAAGTCGACACACCTGCCGACCATCTAGAAGTACGCTGCAAGACCCATTGCAAATGATTTTCAAGTTCATCAACTGCTTCAGATTGGACCCTTTCCTTTGTTTGTTGAACTTGTAAAAATGAATAGATATTCGTGATCAGCAAAATAACAACGACTACGCTTAAAACGATTGAGATATTTTTAAACTTTTGATCTTTATTCATCTCGAATCCTCCATCCCTCCCTAAATATTAACATAATATTCCAATAATAGATTGTTAGTTTTCAATTCCCCATGCAAATTATTACATCAAAAGTTTTTGATTAATCACTTGACTTTACCATCATATTCCACTAAACTATAGTTAAATCAAAATATTTTGATGTAAGGAGGCATTTATAGATGAATATATCAATAAAAGAAAACAATTATGATTTTTCATTTTATGAGAAACAATTTAAAGCGTTAGCTGATCAAAAGAGATTGCACTTACTGTCTATTCTCTGTGAAAACGGGTCTACATGTGTTTGTGACCTTACTGACATCCTTGACCTTCCACAATCAAAGTTGTCATACCATTTAAAAATATTGTTGGACTCTAATATCATCATTCGTGAGAAAAAAGGAACTTGGAATTATTATAAGATTAACTCAGAAGTTGTTGATCATTTACTATCTGAAGAACTTTGCTGTGTTTTTCGCCCAGCCAAATAATCGCTGGGCATTTTTTACAAACATTACATCAAATATTTTTGATGTACAGTACTAGCATTTACATTTTAGGGGGAGATTTAATGATAGAAACGATCAAAAGTTTTGCTGCAATTGCGTTACAACTCACCGTTTTATTTATTGCTGTTTCATTCGTACTTAATTTATTGCAAAGTTTTATTCCATACGAAAAAGTCGAGAAGAAGCTTAAAAACTCTAACCCGATACTTGGTGGAATAATTGCTATTTTCTTTGCTTTTATAACACCTTTTTGTTCTTGCTCAACAATTCCCATCATTGTAAATCTACTCAAAAATCAAGTGAGATTTGGTATCGTAATGGTATTTTTATTTGCCTCACCTGTCCTTGATCCTACGATCCTCACCATCATGACTGTCATCATGGGCTGGAAGGTAACCATATTATATATTTTAATCACAGCAAGCTTATCATTAACGATTGGACTGTTATTAGAGAAGTTTGGACTAGAAAAGACGGTCAAACAAGTCGTTATGAGCGGATATCAATCGGAAGACAAAACATTCTCATGGAAAGCAGCTTGGAAAGATACGTTAGGGCTGATGAGAAGCGTATACCCCTATTTACTAATAGGTGCAGCTATTGGAGCTGTTATACATGGACTCGTACCTGCTGAATATATTAGTGCCCACTTTGGAGGTGATGATTGGTGGCTAATACCTTTAGCAGCGATCGTCGGAATTCCATTATACATTAGGTTAGCTAGCATGATTCCCATTTCTCAAATACTAATTGTTAACGGAATGGCAATTGGACCAGTTATGGCAATGATGATCAGTTCAGCTGGTGCTAGCTTACCTGAATTAGTGCTATTAAAATCGATCTTCCAAAAAGAATTAATAGTCACTTATGTATTCTCAGTCATTTCCATGTCATCAATTTCAGGATTTATTTTTTATTTAATTTAATTTTAGGAGGTAATTATATGCATAGAAAAGTATTATTTTATCTGAGATCAAGAGGTTTATTTGTGAAATGTTGTAAACATACGAAACATCAAATTGAAAACATGATGAGAGACAAAGTTGTAAATGAACAAAAGAATCAATTTGAAAATAGATATTTTCTCAATGGCTAATTTATCATAACGAATTTATAGGAGGGATATGTATGGTTAATAAATTGTTAAAATTATTAAAACAGGACCACAATCAAAAGAAAAGCACTACATGTTGTAAAGTTAAAATTGAAGAAGTCGAGCCTAAAACTAGTTGTTGCTCGAGTAAAGAATAAAATGACAGTAAAGGGGCTTAACCTTATAAAGCCCCCTTTTATTACTTCCAAAATGGACACCCTCTCTCATTTAACCGCTTCAAAATGGTATCCATCGTATAATGACGCGGGTCAAGTGAGTCGTTAACTTCATCCCAATAAAGTGGTGTCGCCACTGTTCCTTCTTTCGTCGCTCGCGGAGAGTAAGGTGCGATGATTGTTTTACCAGGTGCGTGCTGAATATAATCGATGTAAAGTCGATTGCCACGATTTTTCTTCAACCGTTCGATCGTAAATTTATCCGGATATTTTTCGATGAGCACTTTCGCCACCGCCTCCATAAATTCGCGCGTGTCATCATAAGTCAGCTCTTCATCTAACGGAATATGCAACTGCAAACCTGTTTTCCCAGACGTTTTCACATAAACGTCATACCCTTGGTGTTCACACATTTCTTTTATTAGCTGTGCTGCGAAAACCGCTAACGGAAACTGTTTTAAAGTCGGCGGGTCTAAATCAAACACCATCTCATCAGGTAACTCTGAATCGACTCTGTTAAAAGGCACATGATATTCAATGGCAGCATGGTTGCCGAACCAAAGCAACGTCTGTAAATCTTGGCAGACGATATCCTCTTCTACCTCATCACCCGGCACTGTTTGGATAAAGTCAGGTGCATAATCAGGCAAATGTTTTTGGTAAAATGAATGGTCGTCGACACCGTCAGGAAACCGGATCATCGTCAGCCGTTTATTTTGTAACCTTGGAAGTAATAGTGGTGCCACATCGCGCAAGTACAACACAAAGTCACGTTTGTTAAACTTCGGGAAAAGCAATTTATCTGGCTTTGAAATTTCAACTGATTCTGGCAACTGCCCTAACCCTTCTCGTACACGATCCCACGTACAATCGTTTGGCTCTAAGTCAAAGCGAAACTGGTAAAAAACAGGCTCTCGCAGCTCTCGATCTTTTGCTTCTAAACAGTGAATCTCTAAACAGACACTCGGCGGAATCTCCCACGTTTCTGCGTTTATTTTTTCACCATTTTCATAAACAAAAGCTTTCAGCGTCTCCTTTTCTTCATCAGAAAAGCCGTGTTTCAGCTTACCTAAAAGGGTCATCTCCTCGCCTTTGTAAACCGACACATCAAAGTACTCATTTTCCATATTCCATTGCGTTAAAAAGCCTGTAACAGTGCGCCAATTTTTGATCTTTTGCCACTGTTCACTTCGCTTGCCACTCGTTACTTTGGAACGTTCGTTTTTAGCTACAACTCCTTCACCTTGATGCAACTGCACATCTTGCCATATTTGTTGTGGATCGTCGTATTGTTTTACAATGTTTAATCTTTCGTTATCAATCTCGTTAAAAAGTTCCTCTACTTGACTGCGCCTTTTATGTAGAAGTTGGTTCTCTAAACTTTTCCCTTTAAGCTGCAACAGATCAAATGCCATAAACGTTGCGGGTCTTTTTTGACTGACACTTTGAATTCGATCCTTCGATGACATGCGACCACGCGTCTGAATAAGCGAGAAGTTTCCTTTTAATTCTGAATCCAACACGACTAATTCACCGTCTAAAAATAGCGGCAAATGCGGTTTGACCCGTTCAGCATTCTCTTCACACCAAGCCGTAATTTCAGGAAACTGTGCCGTAAAATCATTGCCATTACGACTCCACAGTTTCACTCCCCTTTCCGTCCACTCGAGCCCACAACGAAACCCATCATATTTCACTTCATACACCCAGTTGTCACCTGTCGGCATATCCTCAACAAGTGTCAGCAACATCGGCTTCCACATAATGCGCACCTCCAATTTCACACGGTTATTTTTAACGCAAAAGTGCATTTTTATCACTAAACGAGAAATGATAACCAATAAAGGAGATGATCGTGATGCATACGATGTGGAAAGGAACGATAAGTTTCGGCCTCGTCAACATACCAGTCAAGCTACATTCCGCAACTGAAAATAAAGACATAAAGCTGCGCAACTTGCACAAAGAATGCCAATCGCCCGTTAAGTATGAAAAGACGTGCCCCGTTTGTGAAACAGAAGTGACAAACGACGATATCGTCAAAGGCTTTGAGTATACGAAAAATAAGTTCGTCATTTTAGAAGATGATGACTTAGAAAATTTGAAAGAAGCCAAAGACGATAAATCCGTGGAAATTGTCGACTTTGTTAAGTTGGATGAAATTGATCCAATCTATTTTGACCGAAGTTATTACTTATCGCCAAGTGAAGGTGGTGGCAAAGCCTATTCCTTATTGCGGCAAGCTTTAGAGGATAGCGGAAAAATTGGACTAGCCAAAATTACAATCCGGTCAAAAGAACATTTGGCCGTCGTGCGTATTTATAAAAATACAATCGTCATGGAGACGATTCATTATCCAGATGAGGTTCGTGATGTTGGCGAAGTGCCGAATGTACCAGAAGAAGATAACGTCGTAGAAAAAGAATTAGAGACAGCGAAAATGTTAATCGACCAACTGACAACTGAATTCGATCCAGAAAAATATACAGACGAATACCGCACAGCTTTACTTGATTTGATCGAGAAAAAGAAAGACGGCGAAGAAGTTGCAACCGCCAAAGAGCCAGAAAAAACAGACAACGTCACCGACTTAATGGACGCTTTAGAAAAGTCGCTTAACAAAACGCAAAAAGGCGGCCAGAAGAAGAAAAAGTCTACTGGCGGCGGCCAAAAGAAAAAGACCACAGCTTCCGGGAAGAAGAAGAGTGGTTAGTTCGTAATTGCCGAATGGCTTGATTTATTACCGAATAAGGGTTGGTTAATACCGAATAGGGACTACTTATTACCGAATAGAACGATTTATTACCGAATATAGCTTGCTTATTACCGAATAGAGGCTAGTTAATACCGAATAGATCGATTTATTACCGAACAGGGACGACTTAATGTCGGACGAAACACCCTGAAGGGTTCCAAACACCTATTGTAAATGCCGGACAACAAATCCAACATTCCATTTCACCTAGTATTGATAATTTTGACAGCTTTGATGAAGCTGCGTCAAAACCAAGTAGTATTGTTGTGACTCGTTATCGCCTAGGTGAAATGCAAGAAGAATTTACAATCGAAGGCAGTCCTAGGTTTGAGGCTCCAGAAGAACCTGGGTTACACCATTATACTTTTCACCTCACATGGGATGATCAATACTATGGGGAAGCAACTTACGGTTTTAAACTTACTGTTCGGGAGTAAACAGTTGTTAATGCAAAAACCCGCTAAAGCTTTTGATCAGCATTAGCGGGTTTTCAATTAATAAACTAACGACAAGAAGTCTTCATCTTCAATTTTGCCTAAATAGTGTTGTATATCAATATCTTTTAACGCTTCTTGAATTGCCTCACTTTCATACTTAACACCTTTAAGCTTGTCCTCTACATCTGACACCTCACCAATACCGAAGAAGTCACCGAATATCGTGACATCTTGGATCACACCTTTTTTCACATCTAGGCGTACATCATATGATCCAACGCCTTCAACACGCTTTGAATGCTGAATGTTGAAAGCTGGAGAACGGCCATAGTTCCAGTCCCATTTTTGATAGCGTGACTCAGAAATTTCGCGGATTTTCTTCCAATCTTCTTCAGTCAGTTCATATCGTGGGACATCTTTAACATCTTCCACATCGAAAATGTATTTCAATAACGTTTCTTTGAAGTCGTCCATCGTAATATTTTCATCAATGAACTCAGAAATGTTTGCGACACGACTACGGATTGATTTAATGCCTTTTGAGCGGATTTTTTCTGACTTAACGCGTAAAGACTGGATGACATTTTCAACTTCCGAATCAAACATAAGCGTTCCGTGGCTAAACATTCGACCTTTTGTCGTAAATTGAGCATTACCTGAAATCTTTCGGCCATCTGCCGTAATGTCGTTACGGCCTGATAGTTCAGCATTAACCCCTAGCTTTTGTAGTGCGTCTACTACAGGCTGTGTGAATTTCTTAAAGTTACTAAAGTTATTCCCTTCATCTTTAGCTAAAAAGCTGAAGTTTAAGTTACCTAAATCGTGATATACGGCGCCACCACCCGATAAACGGCGAACAACTTTAATGTCATTAGCCTCTACGAAATCTGTATTAATCTCTTCTACAGAGTTTTGGTTTTTACCAACGATAATGGACGGACCATTCACGTAAAACAATAAATATTGCTGATCATCATCAATGTTTAAATGCTTTAATGCATATTCTTCAATTGCTAGATTAAGTTGTGGATCTGTAATGCCTTCATTATCAATAAAATATAACATCCGTTAAGCCCCCTTCTATTCTCTCTATTAAAAGTATAAGAAACTATGACAACATTCGCAATGATTACCTTTCAGATCGCCACGTTAATCCTTCGTGTGCTAGTGTGACGCTACCATGATATAGTGACTTCGCTTCACTAACCAAGTCATCAAGCTCTCCAAAATGAGGTAAATGGGTTAACCATAACGCTTCTACACTCGCATCTCGTGCTAACTTACCACATTCTTCACCTGTCATATGCCCAGCTTTCGAACCGTCCATTCCTTTATAAAAACTTGCTTCTGCTATTAACAAGTCTGCTTCTTTTGCAAAACCAGTTAACTCTGGGAAAAACGCTGTATCAGCTGTATAAACAAACGCCTTCTCACCGTTTGTCACCCGCATCGCATAACACGTTTTCGGATGTTTCGTCTTTTGAAATGAAAAAGTAAACGGGCCTAATTCTAAGTCTTGTCCTTCTTGATATCCTTTTCCTTTGGTTGCGACGTGATTAAGTTGATTAAAATCTGTTTCACTGTCATCTGCTGCATAAATCGGAATATGACCTTGAATATTTTTCAATTGTTGTTGTACTAAACAAGCATACTGAAATGAGCCAAGATCAGCTACATGATCGTGATGAAAGTGTGATAATACAACAGCATCGATCTCGTCTACTGTTACATACTGTTGTAGTCTCGATAAAGCCCCACTTCCTAAATCAATGACTACTTTGAAGCCATCTTGTTCTAACAAATAGCATGATGTCGCGCTTTCAGCCTCTGGATAAGCTCCCCAATAACCGATTACTTTCAAATCCATATAGGACTTTCCTCCCATTTTAAGTTATATAACAGATTTACACTTAACAAATCTGTATTAATACAGTATAGTATAAGTACAAGATAAATTTTCTTAAAATTCAAACCATTAAGGAGGACTTACTCATGTTAATGTCACCTGTACAGTTTTTCCGTAACCTACCGAAAAAGCAATGCGCAGTTTGCAAACAAGACATGGTTGAGCAAGCCGATTGTTACACAAACAAATGCGAAAAATGCGATTCGATTCACTAATTAGTTTATCACTAAACCATCCATCTCAAAACGAAAACACGCTCAATGTTGATTTGAGCGTGTTTTTTGCTGTCACATTATGTTTTAATATAGTGACAACTATGTATAAAGGAGAACACTATGTCAATTTCTACTATGCAATATGACGATGACCATAAAAACGAGTTGGTTAAATTATTGGACTTCTGTCATGAAGATAATACTTTACTCCATATATTGAATAGTCCTAGCCTAAAATTTGCTTACTCAGCCTATTATGATCACCAGCTAATCGGAATCGCTCTTGTTTGGACAAGTTCTATTCACCCACATTGCACATATTTTCGCATATTAACTATTCCAGACTATGGTGCTGAAGATAAATTACTCAATAAATTAACCAATCAAAAAGAGGTTCAAGCTCCATTACAAACTTCGATTTGTGAATCGTCTAATCATCTTAGACGCCTTTATGAAGCTCATCATTTTCAAGAAATTAGAAGAACTTACTTACCAACACTTAAGCTATCACAACTCGATGTGCCTGAGCCACCTACCAACACACAATACGTTTTAAAATCGTTAAAAGATCTATCTTTAGATGAGGCAAAATTAAATCAGTTAATAACCGTTGTTAAAAACAATTACGAACGCACACACCAAGCAAATCCAGTCGCGAAACTCGACACTGACCAATGGAAGCAAATGATTTTAGCATATGACACAATTTTAGACGGTAGTTATATTTATTTCGATCGCGACGCAAACGTTGTGGCTTACTCTTTTCTGCACGAATCAGACGAAGAAAGTACATATGAATTAGGATGGTGCGGCGTTGCAGAGGGGTACAGTCGGAACATCATTCCTACATTAATCACTCACCAAATACAGTATGCGGTCAATTGTGGTGTTCAGCATCTTATTGGAGAATTCGATACTACAGATGATCACGCAATGGAAGTATTTAATCACTTTCCTTTTAGTTCATCGCCTGCTTTAATAACTTACCGAGAAGTCGATTAATCTGGCCGTCTACTGCCTTTTCAGGCGAACGCTTAATTATTTAGGCGTTCGCCTGATTATTTTAAAATTCGCCTAATTATTAATTTTTTCGCCCGATTATCGAAAATTTCGCCTGATTATTTTTCACAATAAAAAGACTGCCCCCAATCAGTCACTTTTCATGACTATGAGAACAGCCTTTTATTAATTCTCCGCTATTTCATCGACCACTCTAATCGCTTGGTCCATACAATCTGGTAAACCAACACCGCGATAGGCGTTACCGATTAAATAAACACCCGGTAACTGCTCATTCACCTTCTCTTCTAGCCTTTCTAAGCGTTGAAGGTGACCAACAGTATACTGTGGCATCGCGTCATACAAACGTGTAATAAGTTTAAACTTTGGATCGTCTTCAATCGTCATAATCTTCTTCAAATCGTTGATCACGAGTTGAGAAATCTCTTCATCAGATAAATCTAGCACTTTTTCATCGCCTGGTTTGCCAACGTAGGCACGAAGTAAGACAGATCCTTCTGGTGTTGTATGTGGCCATTTTTTAAATGTCCACGTACAAGCAGTAATGCGGTAATCTTCTTTGCGTGAAACGACGAAACCTGTTCCATCTGGTAAGTTTTTCACCGCATCTTCATCGAACGCCATAGCGACATTGGCAACGGAAGTATTTTTCGTCTCAGATAGCTCATCCATAAATTCATACTCACTGAACAACTGTTGTGTCACATAGTGTGGTGTTGTCGCAATGACGTAATCCGCTTCTAACGGCTCTTCTTGACCATTAATATGTAACAAGTGACGTTCATCTTGCTTTTCAACTTGACTAACATCCGTCGACATACGAACCTCACAAGTTAACGCATCTGTTAAACCGTCAACTAACGTTTTCAAGCCACCTTCTAGTGTTAAAAACATGCCTTGTTTTTGGCCACCTGTCTGTTTCTTCGGTGTTGACTTTTGTAAGCCGCGAATTAAGCTACCGTGTTTCTTTTCTGTTTCAAGAAAATGTGGGAATGTTGCTTTTAAGCTTAGTTGATCAATATCACCCGCATAGATTCCAGAAATGAGTGGATGAATCAGCCTGTCGACAACTTCATCACCTAAGCGGCGACGAAAAAAGTGCCCGACTGAAATATCCTCTTCGACAGCCGTTTTACCTGTTGTGTAGTCTTTTAGCGCGTCTAATTTACCTTTAAACGTAAATAACGTTGAGCTAAAAAATGGCGCTAACTGTGTCGGAATTCCCATCACAGCCCCTTGCGGCATTGGGTGCAACTGGTCTTGAGATAAAATAAAAGCCTTACCTGTTGCACTTCTAATTAATTTGTCCTCTAAGCCTAAATCTTCAACTAAATGTTTCGCTGTCGTTTTACGTTCTAGAAAGGAATCTGGACCACGTTCGATCGTAAAACCATCACGTCGTTCAGTCCAGATGATTCCGCCTAAATGGTCTGTCTTTTCGATTAATGTTACATCAGCATCGACTTCATTCTTTTGTAAATAATAAGCGGCGGTGAGACCTGTAATGCCACCGCCGATAATTGCTATTTGCTTTCGCTTATTAGTCATAAAGGATTACCCCTTCAATGTCTCTTGTACAACCTTAGATAACGTGCTAATAAACTTCGGATGAGTGTTTGGCATTTCTGGACGATAGTAAGAAGCTTGAATATCGTCACACACTTCCTTACATTCAATATCATTGTCATATAACACTTCTAAGTGGTCTGACACGAAACCTGCTGGTGCATAGACAAATGTTGTATAACCTTTTTGTTCAAAAAGATCGCGAGTTAGATCTTGAACATCAGGTCCTAACCAAGGCTCTGGTGTGTTACCTTCACTTTGCCATCCAATCTCATAATCTGTAATACCTGCTTGTTCAGCGATTAAATCAGCTGTACGTTGCAGTTGCTCTGGGTATGGATCACCATCTTGAATAATCTTTTCTGGTAAACTGTGAGCTGAAACAATTAAACACGCATTGTTACGCTCTTCTTCAGTCATTTGACCGTATACTTTATTAACCTGTTCTACCCAATACTCGATATAACCTGGCTGATCGTACCAATCAACAACAGATTTTAAGTTAACGCCATGCTTTTCTGCTTCTTCTTGCGCACGTCCGTTGTATGACTTAATACTGAATGTTGAATAGTGTGGTGCTAATACGATACTGACCGCTTCAGTAATGCCGTCTTTTGCCATTTGCTCAATAGCATCTTCAATGAATGGGTCAATATGCTTTAAACCTAAGTATAGTTTGAATTCTACTTCATCTTGCTCTTCGTTTAATTTCGCCTCTAGCGCTTCACCTTGTCCACGTGTAATACGTGCTAATGGTGAAATCCCGCCGATTTCTTCATAACGGCTACGTAAGTCTTCAATCATTTCATCAGTCGGGCGATTACCCTTACGAATATGTGTGTAATAACGTTCTAAATCTTCTTCCTTGTAAGGCGTTCCATAAGCCATTACAAGTAATCCTACTTTTTTCTGTGCCATATTTACTTCAACTCCTCTTACTTCGAACTGTAGTCGTGAACTAATGCTGCTAAACGTTTTAGCGTATCTGGTTCGATATCAGGGAATACGCCATGTCCAAGGTTAAATACATAACCTTCTTCATCTTTTCCTTGATCTAAAATTTCTTTCGTACGTTTTTCAATGATGTCCCAATCAGCAAGTAAAATCGCTGGGTCTAAGTTACCTTGTAATGAACTCGTGATGCCCATATCTCTTGCTTGTGTAATTGACGTGCGCCAGTCTAATCCAACTGTTGAAACGGGTAAGTCATTGAACTCTAGTAATAAATGATTCGCACCAATTCCAAATAGAATCGTTGGAACATCTTCTTCTTTTAGAGCATTAAAGATCTTTTCCATCACTGGCTTAATGAACATACGGTAATCAGCAGCACTTACTGCACCTACCCACGAGTCAAAAATTTGGATCGCTTTAGCGCCTGCAGCGATTTGCGCTTTCGTATAAGTGATGATCATATCACCTAACTTGTCCATTAACGCAAACCACGTCTCAGAATCACCATACATCATTGCCTTCGTTTTATTGTATTGTTTTGATGGCCCGCCTTCAATCATGTAGCTCGCTAATGTAAAAGGTGCACCACTAAAGCCGATAAGCGGAACATTTAACTTCTCTTCAGTTAAAATTTTGATTGTGTCTAATACGTAAGGTACATCGTTTTGTGGGTCCAAATCGTCTAGCTTTTCGACATCAGCTTTCGAGCGAATTGGATTGTAAATGACAGGGCCGATTCCTTTTTTAATCTCTACATCCACACCCATTGGCGGTAATGGAGACATAATGTCTTTATAAAGGATCGCAGCATCTGTTTGGTAGTTAACAACCGGAAGCTCTGTCACATAAGCACAAAGCTCTGGTTGATGCGTAATTTCGAATAAGGAATACTTCTCTTTTAGTTTGTTGTATTCTGGTTGCGAACGTCCAGCTTGGCGCATAAACCAAAGTGGCGTGTAATCTGTTTTCTCTCCACGATATGCTCGTAAAATCGTATCATTGAACTGTGTCATAATGTCTCACCTTTCGTCTAACCATCTGCATTCAATATAAAACAAAATGCTTATAGTGTATAGTCATAGGGCTCAAATGTCATCATTTTGCCTAATTCTTTGTAATAAAATGTTCAAAGGTTGCCAAGCATCAGCAACCTTTGAGTTAAAAAGCTGAATCTCGGTTCGATTGTTCTCCTTCTTCACCGTTTAGTGGGTTAACTGGGACCACATAATAAGAAGGATTGTTGATCATTTGTACTTGTCTTACTCTATAACGACTCTCGCCTGTTACCGTTCCAATTTTCTCAACTTCCCCGTCTATTTCTCGATAAATATCATAATTAATCCGTTCATCTGTATCATCAGACCAATTCAAATCAACGTACAATCCGTCCAAGAACCCTAATGACACGTTAGCTGTTAAGTCAGTAATTTCTGGTAACCGCACAGGTGGTTCAAGATCATCTACATGTTCAGGTAATGAAAAACTCGCTTGAAAACCTCTTACGTCATCCAAGTCAGTCATAATTGTATCAACTAACGCTGTTGGCATACGACTTCCTGCTGTTAAATAATGATCTTCGTCACTGACATCATAACCAATCCAAGAGGCAACTGTATAATTCGGATTAAACCCGACAAACCATGCATCTCTCACACCGCCATCATGGTGTGGATGTTGGGTTGAGCCTGTTTTCCCTGCAAATTCTTTCGGGTATTGACCACCAGCTGCAGTTCCTTCTGTTACTACACCTTCAAGCATACGTGTTAAGTACCATGACGTTTGCTCAGAGAACAGTCGGCCTACTTCAGGTTCAGGTGAGTCCAAACGTTCACCGTGACGGTTTTCAACTTGCAAGATGGTGTACGGCTCAATATATTCTCCGCCTTGTGCAAACGTACGATATAAAGCGGCCATGTGTAACGGTGACACACCATCTTCCAGTCCACCTAATGCTACTGATAAACCTTGATCCTCAATATTAAACCCTAAATCGCGTAAGTATGATAAACCTTGTTCAACACCAATTTCATCGAGCAACGCAACAGCTGGTACATTTTTAGAGTCTTTTAAGGCATCATACATCGTCACTTCGCCATCATACGTCTGATCAACATTTCTTGGGTTATAATTACCAAAATCAATTGGTTCATCAGTCAACAACGTATATGGATGATATAAACTTTCTTCTAAAGCAGGACCATAAACAGCTAGTGGCTTAAATGTAGAGCCAGGCTGCCTTTTTACATTGACACGATTTAAATCGCCACGGTTATGTTCGCGTCCACCAATTGCCGCTCTCACAACACCTGTTTCTTGATCAAGAATAACAGTTGCACCTTCTACACCTTCTTGTGATCCTTGGAAAAATTCTTCTTGTTGCATTCTCTGATATGCAATCTCTTGTGCTTTTGGATCTAAGCCTACTGTAACACGGTAACCACCTGTATAAATCTCTTCACGTGATAAGTGATAGTTATCTTCCAACTCATCTAAAACTAAGTCAATATAACTACTTAACCACGGACTTTCTTTCGTTTCACCAAGGTTTAAACCTAATGTTTTCCCTTGTTCATGACGTGCTGTTTCTGCATCAAGCATACCAATTTGATACATTCGTTCTATGACAAGGTCTCTTCTTTCGAGCGCTCTTTCTTCATTATTTATTGGAGAATAATAGTTTGGCGCACGAGGCATAGCAGCTAACAGTGCCCCTTCTGATATTGAAAGCTCTGAAACCGACTTTGAAAAGAACGTTTGCGACGCTTCTTCAACTCCATATATACCATTTCCAAAATAAATTTCATTTAAGTAATATTCGAGAATTTCATCTTTTGATCGTTGTCTTTCTAAGTAAATCGCTCCCATGACCTCTTTCGTCTTACGCATCCACGTTTGATCATTTGTCAAAGCTGTATTTTTAACGAGCTGCTGGGTAATCGTGCTCGCTCCTTCAGCCTTACTCCACGTCGTAATATCACGATAAAAAGCTCGTCCAACAGCCCAAAAGTCGACTCCACTATGGTCATAAAAGCGATGATCCTCAATTGCTAAAAACGCATCAACGACATGCTCTGGCACCGTCTCTAACGGGACATAAGTTCTATTTTCATCATATAATTTTACAACTTCATTCCCATCTTCCGTTTCAAGAACAGTCGATTCGGAAAAAACGAAGTGCTGATCATCTACAACAAAGCGCCCACCTAATAAGATGAACATAAATCCTAGTAAGCTTAAAACGATTAATAAACCGACACTATATAGCACCCAGCGCCATTTACCAAACGTGTTTTTTATATATGTTTTAACGGCCATAATGCCACCTCAATTATTAATCTTCACAATAAACCACTCTACATTATATTATAGTCTATTTTTTTCGACAAAACATTTATTGTAAACTTAAATAATTGTGGGAGCACTGATTAATTTGTGTGAGCGCGAAATTAATGCCAGCGCCGATATTTTTGCTGAGCGCTGATAATTTCTTGCGTGCGCCGATAAATCCTTCCGAGCGCTGATAAATTATCGTGAGCGCCGATATATTTTTCCGAGCGCTGATATATTTTTCCGAGCGCCAATAAATCCTTGCGAACGCTGATAAATTCACGTGCAATTCCATCACACATTACACTCTCCTACACGAAGCAAAAAAACGCCAACCAAATACGTCATCCGCATTTGATTAGCGTTTCTTATTAGAGCATATGCTACTTCATTAACCCCTTTTGATGTGCATATACCGCTGCCTGAGTTCGGTCCTGCACTTCTAACTTATGCAACACGTGACTAACATGTGTTTTCACTGTTTTAATTCCGATAAACAGCTTTTCACTGATCTCAGTATTCGTCAGACCATTCCCAATACATATTAATACTTCAAGTTCTCGTTGAGTTAAATCTTCGTGAAGTTGTTTTTCAGGTGACCGCATACGGGTCATCATTTTCCCTGCTACTTTCGGTTCAATCACATTCTCTCCATTTACAGCCTTTTTCACCGCTTCTGCAATTTCGTCTGCTGATGACGTTTTTAGCATATAGCTAAACGCACCTGCCTCTAACGCTGGGAATACTTTTTCATCATCATAATAGCTTGTTAAAATAATAACCTTACAATCTGGTAATTGGTCAACAATACGTTCAGTTGCTTCAATACCGGTTCCGTTATCCATAATTAAATCCATTAACACAACGTCCGGTTTTTCTTTTAAAACGAGGTCTGCTCCTTCATCCCCACTTGAAGCTTCTCCAACGACTTCAATTTCATCTTCAGTCATTAAATACGTTTTAATTCCTTTCCGAACCACGTCATGGTCATCGACAATCACTAATTTAATTTGACTCATCGGTTTCCTTCACCCTCTACTTTGGAATACGAATATCGATATAAGTACCTTCGCCAACTTTTGATTTAATATCAAACGTACCGCCAATTTCTCCACATCGTTCTTTTATCGAATTCAGCCCATAAGATGCTTTAGCATTCATCTGTTGGTCTAAATCAAAACCGTCACCATCATCACTAATATAAATATAGATCATATCTTTTTCTTTTATTCTCAATTCAATATGAGAAGCATTAGCATGGCGCAACGTATTCGACAATGCTTCTTGAACCATTCGAAAAATATGCTCTTCTTTCGACTGTGAAAGCTGTAATTCTGAATCAAGGTCTACTTTAAACTGAATATGACAACGTTGTTTTAATTCTTCAATTAAACGATCAATTCCTTCATGTAATGACTCGCCTGATAAATGAACGGGACGTAAATGTAATAATAATGCACGCATTTCATTTTGTGCTTGTAGAGACATTTGTGAAATTTCTTCTACTTGTTCTTTTGCTTGCTCTGGCTTTTTATCAATAATTTTACTCGTCGCTTGTGACATCATTGACAATGCAAACAGCTGTTGGCTTACTGCGTCATGTAAATCACGTGCCAACCTTTGTCTTTCTTCCACTGTAGCTGCTAAATGTGCTTGTTTCGCATACTCTGACTTTTCTTCAGCCATTCGTTCTAACGATTTTACTTGCCCTTTAACCTTAGTAGCTAAATCATTTAATTCATGACCCAACGTACTAAATTCATCCTTTGAATCTTTCATAAGAAGACTAGCATTAAACTTCCCTTCAGATAATGTCGCTATAAAAATAGAAAGCTCTTGTAACCGATCTTTAACACGTCCCCCTTGACGAAACATGACATAAAGACCAACAAACGACAACGTCAAAGCAGCCGCAATAAGAGTAAGAATAATCGCCTCGACTGCCAACCAGCTTGGCTGAATGACAGAGTGTGTAAAAAATAGTATTAAAGCGATGATTAATAAAGAAAAATAAACTGCATACAAATAACTACCGATCAGTTGATAACGAATACCTTCTAATTTTTTAAACATATTCCACACCCTAAACCGAGATCACTTTCACATCACCTATTTGGCACTTTATATAAATGTTCAACTTGCGCGTTGCTTCCTCATAGTCATCAGATTGATAACTGAGTGAGCTGTACATGCCCGAACGGTTCTCACCGAACACTGTTATATCACCAATACTCGCTTGACCATACACCTTAACTGCAACATGTTCAGGTACTTTTAATACGATATCACCAATATAGCCACGTAATATGACTTGCGTTTCTTTTTCAGGGATATAAGCTTTGGAAAAATCGATATTAATGTCACCGATAAACGCCCACAGATCCATTGGTTCTAAAGACCAATTTTCTCGCGATAAATTCAAATCCGTTATAAAGCTTTTTCCTCTTTTAACATGATGAATATAACGCCCAGTTCGCTTTTCGCCAACTTCTTCTTCATATGAATTGTCAAACTCACGGTCAACATCTTCATTCGAGTCGTTAAAGAAATCATCATCAAACTTCTCTACAACTTTTGAGCGATGGTTATTTCCGTTATAGTCACCATTAGAATAAACTTGGATGCCTTTAGTTTTTTTTTCAGTTACTAAACTAGCTCCAATATAAACGAGTATAAGTGGCCATAACTTCCAAAAGTCACCGAATGAAAAATCAGCATAACCGTAATTTCCCGCTAGTAACAAAGAACCAAATATTAAGAAAAACAGTCCCCAAAACCAGCTACCGCCAGGCGTTGTCCTAAAATAATTAACGAACAGCATAAGACCTAAAACGACAAAAATGAGCGGCCATGCCCCAACAAATGCATCTGATATTTCCAGGGTAATAATTTGTAGATTTTGCAAGATTAATGTCACACCGAAAAAGATCAGTGAAACGGCAAATAACCATTTTAAGAAACGAAACACATCACTCACACCTTTATTCGATCAAGTTTAAATACTCTTAAATGAATTGTTATCTATATTATAGTGGCATTTCCATCTTTATGTAACATTCTACAGTATGTTTATATCTCAGACTATAGACTGAGAGCATAAAGTCATTTGTTTCAACCCACATTAAGATGGGTATCGTTTTATTAGAACACTAATTGAGAGGTGATCAAAATGGAACAAAAACTTAAACAACTGATCGATGGTTTAAATGAAGATTTGGCTCACGAGTATGGTGCGATCATTATGTATACGTACAACGCTTCAGTCGTCACTGGACTTTACCGCCAAGTGTTAAAGCCGTTTTTCGAAAGCGAGGTTCAAGACGAGACTTCTCACGCATTATACTTATCAGAGAAAATTAAAACATTAGGTGGCACGCCAACGACGACTCCAGCACCTGTAGAACAATTAACAGATGTAAAAGACTTGCTTGAAGCAGCATTACAAGCAGAAAAAGACACGATCGACCGTTACGAACAACGTAAACAACAAGCTGAAGAATTAGGTTATACCGAACTAGCTGTCAAATTAGAAGATTTAATTGCAGACGAAACTCACCATAAGGAAGAAATCGAACGATTACTTCAAGACCGAAGCTTTCAATAATTATAAGTAGGTCACGCAATAATTCGCGTGGCCTATTTTTTATCTCAATTTCAATTATTACGTTTCTCGAAAATTCTGTTATAATTAAACTAATTTAGATGAAGAAGGGAGAAACTAACATGTGGGAACAGCTTTATGAAAAAATTGATGGACTTTACGACCGTATGGTAGAAGATCGTCGTTATCTTCACCAACATCCCGAACTTTCATTTCACGAAAAAGAAACAGCAAAATATATTAAAAACCGTTATGATGAATTAGGTATTCCTTACAAGAGCAATATTGGTGGTTACGGTATTGTCGCAACACTTGAAGGTGGTAAACCTGGTAAAACAGTCGCTTTACGCGCTGACTTTGACGCGTTACCGATTCAAGAAGAAAATGATGTACCATATAAATCAAAAGTAGACGGTGTCATGCATGCGTGCGGTCATGACGGCCATACAGCATCACTACTAGCCGTCGCTGAAGCTGCATTAGAGTTTAAAGACGAATTGCCGGGTACATTAGTCTTTTTACATCAGCCTGCTGAAGAATATGCCCCAGGTGGCGCTAAACCGATGATTGACGAGGGTGCATTAGAAGGTGTCGATGCGGTATTCGGTACACACTTATGGGCAAGTACACCGTTAAATAAAATCGAAACGACAAAAGGACCTTTCATGGCTGGTGCCGACCGTTTTACGGTTACGTTTAAAGGTAAAGGTGGACATGGTGCGCTTCCGCAACAAACGAAAGACCCTGTTGTAATGGCCGGCCAAGCAATTGTGGAATTACAACAAGTTGTTAGCCGTCGCATTAATCCTCTTCAACCAGCTGTATTATCAATTGGTAAAATCGAAGGCGGAAATGCGTTTAACGTCATCCCTGATACGACGTCCTTAACAGGAACGGTTCGTATACTAGATAAAGAAGTTCAAGATGAAATAATCGATGAAATGCATAAAATTTTAAAAGGCATTACAATCAGTTTTGATGCTGACTATGAATTAGATTACGTTAAAGGGTATCCACCTGTCGTGAACCACGAAAAAGAAGCAGAGTACTATTTAGAAAACGCTGAGGAGATTCCTGGAGTAGTTGGTTATGAAGAAGTTGATCCTATTATGGGTGGAGAAGATTTTGCTTACTATTTAGAAGAGCGACCTGGTGCGTTTTTCTTTACTGGTGCACAAATTGAAGGGCATGAATACCCGCACCATCACCCTAAATTCGACTTTGATGAACGCGCACTACCGACAGCTGCGAAAGCATTAATCCACGGCTATAAAAAATATCAAGAAGATCAGTAATAAACAAAAAGGAGATGAAGCCTATATTTAGGTTCATCTCCTTCTTTTTATATCGGATCATAAAATCCTCGACCGACCACTTCTGCCGAATCCGTAACGATCACAAATGCTTCAGGGTCAACCTCTTTAATAGTTCGTTTTAAACCACCTAATTCAGACGAATTTACAACACACATTAAGACAGGGCGCTCTTTGTCTGTAAAACCACCTTGAGCAGATAACCTCGTCACACCACGATCCACCCGAGTGTAAATCGCTTCTTGCACATCTAAATACTCATTTGAAATAATGAGAGTCGTCTTCGTCTTATTAAAACCTGTTTGAACTAAATCTATCGACTTACTCGTCATATAAACTCCAATTAAAGCATATAAACCGAGTTCAATATCAAATACGATAATAGCCGTTAATACGACCATACCATCGACAACAGCAATGCTGGCACCTAACGATAAACTCGTATACTTATTTATTAATTGTGCTAATAACGCCGTTCCTCCCGTTGATGCATCACCTAAAAAGACGATCCCTAAACCGACACCGACACCCAAACTTCCGAACAACGCAGCAAGTAAAGGGTCCTGCACAAACGCATCTATATTTCGTGTTAAATAAACGAAAAAAGGTAAAATTAACGAACCTGATAACGAACGAAATGCAGATCCTTTTCCGAGTAAATAATAAGCGACAAATAATAATGGTATATTTAATCCCCAAATCACATACGCTGGCTCTAAACCAAATAAAGCTTCAGTGATCGTACTAATACCGCTAGCTCCACCTGCAGCGACGTAATTTGGAAGTAAGAATCCGTTATAGGCTACCGCCACAATCGCAGAACCAACTATAATATAAAGCATCTGTTCTATTCTTGATAAATGTGTTTTTCGTTTCTGTCCTACCATTGATGATCGAACCTTTCTATACTATCTCTATCATTAAACCGTGATGATTTTAACACTATTCTTATCGTTTGTGAACATCAGCGTGTGAACGCTTTATCAGATAAAAGCGAAAATTCACCCTTCAAAAAAAGAAAAAGGCTATGCTAAATTAACTCTTAGCATAACCTTTTTAATTCAACCCTATTTTACGTCCCTAATTTTCGAATGCGCCCTTTCACATAAAACGCCTCAAACAACACAGCAAACGCAATAGCTAAACTACTGTAAATTAATGCGCCCATTAAATCTGTAGCAAAGAAGAAGACAACACCCATCACGATAATTTTAAGCAACATGAGAACTAATATTAACTGATGGACTGCCTTTGTCCTTAAAACGTGTGGCACTGGGTATAACTTAATCCAATCGAGTGATCGATGGTGATTGTAAATCGTAATAAATTGAAACCCAGTTAAAAATAAAAACAACATGGCGAAAATAATTTTTCCCCAAAAGGCAGGAATCCAAAAAGCGAAAAATACCGCTAACAGCATTAGCCTTAGGTACATTCCTAAATAATCACCACTTCTAATAAACGTAATGCTATACAAATAGATAAACGTTTGATTTTGTCTTAAAGGCATTCTACTTGTTACAAACCGAACAAGCCCATGACGTTTTTTCGGCTTGCGCTTTAAATGAGGAACGTCTGTTGACATGTTGGCAATACGATAGAAAAATTGTAGTCTCGCTTCCTCTTTTTCAATAAGATCATCCCACGGTAAACTAAATTTCTTATATACATTGTGATAATTTAAAAATACAACCCCAACTAACAATAACGCTGCTATGAATGAATAATACGGTTGCCCAATGGCCAGAAAGAACAACGCAAACACATTAATAACAAGACGAACTCCCAGATCCAAATAATGAAGCCCTTGTTCACGCGTTTTTTGGATGAACCAAGTCGCAAATAAGTTCGCCACTTTAAGAACTAAAGCAAAAACTAAAACAAATAACAAATAGATAGAACTAATTTCCTTATAAACCGTAAAATATAACGGTGATAAAGCAAATATAAAAATCGCAATCCAATAACTTTGCATTATGAAGCTATAGACGATTGAATTTTTAATATAGGGTTTCAGCCTATTTTCTACACTTAATAAGAACACTGTGTCAGCTTCTTTAAAAAACGTACGAACAGGACTGTAACTTAACAATAAGCCAACTAATATAGCCATAATCCAAGCCACTGGAAATGTGTCCGGGACTGTCTCTAACCATTGCTGGTAGAAAAAGGCGAATGCCGCTACAAAGAAAATTAATGCAAACGCTAAGTGATCGTTAAATATTAACCGCATATAACGGCTAACCATTTTTAAATGACTATTTAAACGTTCTTTCCATAATTGATTTGTATCCATTTCACGCATCGTCCTTTGTCAATTGTACGTAAATGTCATCTAAACTTGCTTGTGGCATATTAAACTCTTGTCTTAGGTGATCCAGTGTCCCATAAGCGCGAATTTCACCGTGATGAATAATGACAAAACGATCACAATATTTTTCAGCTGTTGCTAAAATGTGTGTCGACATTAACACGCCAGCTCCCTGCTCTTTCATCTCATTCATCGTATCTAAATAAGACTGAATCCCAAGAGGGTCTAAACCAACAAAAGGCTCATCCACAATATACAAAGAAGGGTTGACTAAAAACGCGCACATAATCATAACCTTCTGCCTCATTCCTTTAGAGAAATGAACAGGAAACCATTTACGCTTCTTATCTAAATGAAATTCTTTTAATAAAAAGTCTGTTCGTTCTTTATACGTTTGTTCATCAATACCGTAAGCCATTGCTGTTAATCTTAAATGTTCTTCTAATGTTAATTCTTCATAAAGCATCGGCATCTCAGGTATGTAAGCAAACTCCCGCCGATAACTTTCTAGATCTTCCACAATACTTTTCCCATTAATATTAACCGAACCTTTTTTCGGGTTCATTAAGCCGATAATATGCTTAATCGTTGTACTTTTACCAGCACCGTTTAACCCGATTAAACCGACGACTTCTCCTTTTTTCACTTCAAATGAAATGCCGTGTAAAACATTTTGCTTCGTATAACCACCAACGAGGTCTTCTACCTTTAATAAATCACTCATGTTATCCCTCTCTTCTATCATTACACTATATATTTATCATACCAAAAATTTCATCAGATTTAATAGCTTAGACCTTTTCTTCTTACATTCGACAAATGATTACGTTACAATACTAATTAAAGAACATATTTAGGAGGATGACGATGTCAGATTGTATCTTTTGTAAAATTATTGATGGTGAAATTCCGTCAGCGAAAATTTATGAAGACGAACAAGTATACGCTTTTTTAGACATTAGTCAAGTAACAGAGGGACATACGTTAGTCATTCCAAAAAAGCATTGTCAGGACGTATTCGACCTTGATGAAGAAACAGCAGCAAATCTATTTAAAGCGGTTCCAAAGATTGCAAATGGTATTAAAACAGCATATGAACCAAAAGGATTAAACACATTAAACAACAATGGTTCATTTGCAGACCAAAGTGTATTTCATATCCACATTCATTTAATTCCTCGTTATAATGAAAATGATGGATTTAAATCAAAGTGGGAAGTACATGGTGACGATTACACACCAGAAAAACTTCAAGATATTGCAGGTAAGATCGCATTTGAGATTTAACGACGATCACCCTTTAGAAAACTATGAAGTATTTTGACAGAAGATTAGCACTAAACATTATAGGGAAAACAGGTTATAATAGCAGTAAGTAACGAAAGGGGTTATAAATCATGCCAAATGGTAAATCGTTATTTTTAGGAGTATTAGTCGGTGGGGTAGTTGGAGCATCAGTATCACTATTAACAACACCTACTTCAGGTGAAGAAATGCGTAACCGTATGAAAGATCAAACCGACCGTTTACGTGACCTTACACAAGAAATTAAAGAAAACGGATTAGACCTTAAAAATCAATTAGCGCAAACATCTAAAGAAGGTGCCGCACTGTTAAAAGACTTATCACAAGACATTAAAGAGTCTGTTGAAAGCTGGAAGGAAACAGTCGAACCTCATCAAGAAAATTTACAAGAGCACTTACTTCAAATTGAAGAGGGTATTAAAGAATTAGAAGAGAAGATTAAAGAACAAAATTATAGCAGGTAAACCGACTGATCAGGCGAACGCTTAATTAATTAGGCGTTCGCCTGATTATTTTAGATTTCGCTTAATTATTTTGAATTTCGCTTAAAAAAATAAAACTTCGCTTAAATATCGAAAAAATCGCCTAATTAATCAATAATCAGGCGATTCTTTAATCAAAATATAAGCCTACCAAGTAGGAAATCCCTCTTGATAGGCTTATATAGTGAATTTATTCAGCTGGTTCTAAATCTTCAATTGAATCAATATCCATATATCCAGGGACGACTAAGCCAATTTTAGCTCCTTCTAAGTTAGGGCCTAAATCAACGATGTCATCCTCTACACTTTCATAGAATCCAGCGTGAGTAAATGGTAACCATGCTGCTACTGTAGCATCTGCATCACCTGTTGCAAGTGATTCAAAGACGATTGCAGGGTCTACAGGTGTTACGTCAACATCAAAGCCGTGTTCTTCTAATACGATTGAAAGAACACTTGAAGATGAGCGTTCAGTGTCCCAAGGTGTTGAGACGATCTCAATTACAGAACCGTCACCTTCTGCTACACCTTCAGTCCACTCAGATACTTTACCTTCATTTTCTTCTACCCATTGTTGAGCAACATCATGAATATCATCGCCTGTTTCATTGGATTCATACATGATTTCTTCCATGTCTTCTACATCCCAATAAAATCGATCAATGATTTCATATGCTTCAGGATGTTCTTCTTCAAAACCTAATCGAGCAAGGGTCTGAATATTTTCAGCTCCACCATAAATACCTTTTGGATCATCAAGGTATTTTAAATCTGGAAACTGTGCGAACTTCCAATGTGGGTTCCAACCCGTTACGATAATCGGTTCCTCATTAGCAATGGCAGATTCTAATTCTGTAACCATTGCTACTGTTGACGATTGTTCAAGGTCCCATCCAGCCAAACTTTCATAACCACCTTCTTGGTCAATAGCCGTTTCAGTTGTTGCTGTAATACCAGCACCTGGCTCAATCCCGATAATCGTGTAATCTAGTTCTTCACTATAGTTGAAATCGTCACCATTAGCAGTATCATCATCTGTACCACATGCTGATAGCACGAGTACAGATGAGATTGCTAATAACAACACAACTTTCTTTAAGTTCATGTTTAATTAGATTCTCCTATTCAAACAAAATGAATTTTACTTACTGTAAACCTTCAGTCCACTCTGACACTTTATCTTCGTTTTCCTCAATCCAATTTGCTACTGCTTCTTCTACATCAGTACCCTCTTGAACTGCAAGCATAATTTCTTCCATGTCAGTAGTTCCCCAATTAAATTGGTCTAATACTTTATAAGCATTTGGTAGATCTTCTTCTAGACCTTCACGAACCATAGTACCAATGAACTCCTCTTCACCAAATGATAATTCAGGATCTTCTAGGTACTTAAGGTCATACTCAGCGAACTTCCAGTGCGGTGTCCAGCCTGTAACAACAATTGCTTCTTCATTGCTAATCGCTTCACCTAAAGCTGTAGCCATTGCACCTGAAGATGACGTTTGGACATCCCAACCTTCTAAGTTAGCATATGTTTCAGTAGCGTTTTCAGCTGCTTGTACTACACCAGCACCAGCTTCAATACCAGTAATCGTTTCGCCTAACTCATCAGCATACTGATCTAAATCTTCAATAGAGTCAATTTCCATATACTCAGGTACAACTAAACCAATCTTTGCACCAGATAGGTTTTCACCTAAATCAACTAAATCATCTTGGTATTCTTCATAAAGGTCACCATGAGTACCTGGTAACCATGCAGCTACCATACCATCTGCTTGACCATTAGCAACCGATTGCCACATAACAGCATTATCAATTGGTGTTAAGTCTACATCATATCCTAGATCTTCTAATACATGACCTACTACATGAGTAGACGCAATTTCAGAATCCCATTCAACATATACTAATTCTACTTCTTTACCTTCACCTACTAATGTTTCTTCTTCAGTTGTCTCTTCACCATCTGCACCTTCTGGGTCTTCAGTGGCATCTTCATCGTCAGTACCACATGCAGCGATTACTAATGTTAGCGCAAGTACTGCGATTAAACCTAAACGTTTCCATGTTTCTTGTAACATGTTTAAACAACTCCCCTTTACATATTTGTTTATGTTTTATTGGAACTTCTCTCCCCAATAATGGAGAGAGAAGAAGCTCCCTTAAGTTATTACTTTTCTTTATTTAAGTTTTGCGTAAAGCGGTCGATGATAATCGCTAAAATTACGATACCAAAACCTGCTACGAAACCTGGTCCAGCATCAGCACGTTGCAGAGCTGATAGTACTTCACGACCTAGACCTGGTGCACCGATCATTGATGCAATAACAACCATTGATAATGAAAGCATTACCGTCTGGTTTACACCAGCCATGATTGTCCGTCTCGCCATCGGCAGTTCCACTTTAAATAGTTTTTGGTTTCCTGTTGCACCAAACGCATCTGATGCTTCCACTAGTTCTTTAGACACTTGGCGGATTCCTAAGTTTGTAAAACGAACAACAGGAGGTGTTGCGAAAATAAATGACGCAAATACACCTGGAACCATACCGATTCCGAAGAATGCTACTGCCGGAATTAAGTAAACGAATGCCGGCATCGTCTGCATGAAGTCTAATACTGGCGTAATTATATTTTCTGCTAATTTACTCTTCGACATTAATATACCCACTGGAATACCAACTAAAACAGAAATTAAGCTGGCGTAAAAGACGAGAGTAAATGTGAACATTAATTCTTCCCATAATCCTTGGTTATGCACAAAGATTAAACCAACAATTGTAAACGCCGCTAAACCGAACTTTTTGCCACTTAGAAGGAAAGCAAGAATAGCAACTAAAATAATAATGACAATCGGTGGCACCATCGATAAATAATCAGCTGAGTTATCAAGTAACCAACCGAAACCATCTTTAATCGGATCAAATAACCAACTAAACCAATCCGTAATTTTATCTACAGTCCAGTCGATACCATCGGCGACTGGTATATATGGTATGTTATCAAGCACCATCTCCGTTCACCTCATTTCCATCAGCTAATGCTGCAATGACTGCTCCACGTACAATAACACCACGTAGCTTGCCATCTTCTGTTACTGCAACTGGCACTGGAGCATCATGAATAATATTAAAGATATCTTGAATGCTCGTTTCTAAATCAACTGTTGGCATATCATCTTTCATAATTGAACTTAACTGAGATACACCTTCTTCACGAGCTTTTCTAGCATCCTCTGCTGTAACATAACCTTTTAAGTTACGAGAACGGTCTGTTACAAAGATTGAAGATAAGCCTTGTTCGCGCATTCTTTCTAATGCTACACGAGGGCCGTGCTTATCATAATCAACAGTTTCTGGACGCTTCATAATTTTATCGGCAGTTAACACTTTAGAACGATCAACGTCCTCAACGAACTTCTCTACGTAATCGTTAGCTGGATTAATTAGAATCTCTTCTGGTGTACCAATTTGTACAATTGAACCATCCTTCATTAATGCAATGCGGTCACCGATACGTAACGCTTCATCTAAGTCGTGTGTAATGAAGATGATCGTTTTCTTCATCGTTTCTTGTAAATCTAGTAATTCATCTTGCATATCTTTACGAATTAATGGATCTAACGCAGAGAATGCTTCGTCCATTAATAGAACCTCTGGGTCATTAGTTAATGCACGAGCTAAACCAACACGTTGCTGCATACCACCCGATAGCTGACTAGGATACTGGTTGACATAACCACCTAAACCAACTAGATCTAAAGCTTCTTTAGCTTTTTGTGTTCTTTCTTCTTTCTCAATTCCTTGCACTTCCAAACCGAACTCAGCATTATCTAAAACCGTTCTAAACGGAAAAAGTGCGAACTTCTGGAATACCATACTCATTTTAGTACGGCGAATTTCACGTAAGTCTTCTTTGTTCATCGTTGCTAAGTTTTGGCCGTCAATTTCAACACTACCTTCAGTTGGTTCAATTAAACGGTTTAACAAACGTAATAAAGTAGACTTACCACTTCCTGAAAGCCCCATAATAACGAAAACTTCGCCTTCTTCTACTTCAAAAGTTGCACGGTTTACACCTACTGTACAACCAGTTTTCTCAAGGACTTCTTCTTTAGAATATCCTTCATCTAATAATTTCGTTGCCTCTTTTGTTTTTTTACCGAAAATCTTCGATAAGTTTTCGACTTTAATAGGCACTGGTTTACACCTCTTTCTAAATCACTTTAAATCTGAACTTAGTTGAAATCACTTTGTAACAATCACTCTTATAACTATATTAGTTTGTGTTGGAATTCTCAAACAACAAATAGAGCGACATAGTTTCATATATTCCGTAAAGTTTGAACTGAACAAACTTATCAGACAAAATCTTTTAATTTTCTCTATAATACTACAAAATACTCATAAATCTCCTGTTTTGTTTTTACCAGAATCTAGTGTAGATTGATTGTAGATGACCTAAGGAGGTTCATTATATGCAGACGAAACATAATGAAGAAGCGCTTGATCACTTGCACCATTCAATGATTAGTGAATTTTCTAAGACACTTGAAATGTTTTCATTAAACACGACCGAGTCTCAACTTTTCGTCATTCTCTATTTAAGTGATGAACCCATGACATTGGATGATATGAAAAATGCACTAGGCAAAAGCAAAACGGCAATGAGTAATTCAATCCGTACATTATTAGACTACAACCTAGTAGAACGTGTCTGGATTAAAGGCGTGAGAAAAGATCTCTATCAAGCCGAGAAAGATCTTTATGGTAAATTCATGAAGGCTTATGTGAATCGCTGGCTAGATGCCATTGAGCGTCAAAAATCAAACCTTCAACAAATTGAAGAACACATTCAAGACGACGAAATACAAAGTGACAGACAAACTAGCGTTAAGTTAAAAGAAGCCATACGATTTCACGATGCATTAGAAGATGTTTTCAATGACATTCACGAAAAAGACTTATAATAAAGGTAGAGTTGCAGGAATCAATAATTTCCTGCAACTCTTTTAATATATTATGTTAAAATATTAGTACATTTAAATATAGTTATTCTACCTATTTAGTTAGACCAACACGTTATTTAACAATATTAATAGGGTAAGCTTTTGGTTAAGTTATCAAAATATTATTAAAAAGGAGTCGTTCTTGTGAGTAAAGAATCGTATTCAATACAGGAGGCCATTCTATATTCACACAAAATGGCACAATTATCGAAGGCCATTTGGAAACAAATCGAAAAAGATTGGCAAAATTGGGTCAAACCATTTGAACTCAATTTAAATGAGCATCATATTTTATGGATATGTTATCACTTAAATGGTGCCAGCATATCAGAGATCTCACAGTTTGGAATTATGCATGTGTCTACTGCTTTCAACTTTTCGAAAAAACTAGAAGAGCGGGAGTTATTAACATTTTCAAAACGAGAGGAAGATAAACGTAATACGTATGTAGAGTTAACAGATGCCGGTAAGGAATTATTTGAGGAAACAATGGAAGCTCATGCAAATGGAACAGATAAAAACACTGTTATGCAAGCTTCTCTTCCATTAAAAGATTTATATGGAAGATTTCCAGAATTTCAAGACTTAGAAGCAATCGTTAAAAATATATATGGAGACGAATATTTAGAGATTTTAGACCGTTCAATCGCAAGCATTCGTGAGGAATATTGACGAATTAAGAGTTTTTTCTAGAAAAGGGTTGAATTTTTTCTGTGTAGGGCGTATTATCACTTCTGTAACAGCATAATTAATAGTGAGTAATCGCTGAATATAGGCAGAAAAGGAGGCCCTAATATGACTTGCTGGAAAACGTTAAACATCTCTAGAGAATACGGTCAACATCGGCTGACTATTCTATCAATCTTTCTTGGTATTATATCTTTTATTGTTTTATATATACCATTTTCAATTTTACATCAAAATGCGATATTACATGACCCAGCATTGTGGCAAGTCATGTTAGGGCTATTAACTTTACCAATTTTGCATAAGTTAGCTCATGCATTTCCGATTACTTTTACAAGTAAAGAATTTAAGTTAAAATGGTATTTCAAATATCGATATATTCCTTTACTAAAATTAAAGGTGCGTTCAAGTTTATCTAAGCGCACTTCGATTATAATGATGCTAGCGCCTACAGTCGTCATTACAGTTCCTTTATTAATTGGTGCAACGGTGTTTCCAATGTTTTACCCAATTTTAATAGTATTTGCATCCATTCATATTGGAATTTCACTGACGGATTGGTTAATACTCTCATTTTTCATTAAGGCGCCAAAAAAATGTATCGTAGAAAAGACAAAAAACAACTACGATATATTAGTGCAATCTCCTTAAACGTGTTATAATGTGAAGGGATTTAGGAGGGGAAACATTGTTACTTTTTTATGTTCCATTTGCCATATTTATATTTTACGCATTTAACTCCATGACTCAAAAATTCTGTACTAAATCAGAAATGTCTAATGAGAAAAGTGCAAAAGTTTATCGTACGATTAATATTTCAATGCTAGTACTACTCATTTCATCGTATTATGAAATGAATTATCTATATTAATAATAAAAAGGTTGATCCTCAATTTGAGGATCAACCTTTTTTGTGACGTCCTAAATCAATCTTAGAACCAAGATGCTCCAACAATGATTAACAGAATGAACAGCACAACAATTAAAGAGAAACCTCCTGAATAACCTTTACCGTAACTCACCTGATTCACCTCCTAAACATTAACTACGATATACTATGTGTTCGTTTCTTCGTTTGTTTAGGCACATAACAATTTGATTGGTGTAACTTAAAGAAAATTATGATATATTTATGATTGTACGATTACATACTTTTAGGGGGAAAATTGATGAAAAAAGTTGTACTAGCCTTGCTGACTACATCTTTATTAGTTTTAGCTGCGTGTAGTGGAGACGGCAATGACACAGTAATGGAATCTGAAGCCGGTGATATTACTAAAGATGAATTTTATGAAGAATTAAAAGAGCGACACGGGGAAGCTGTGTTACGCGAAATGACTACTCGAATGATCTTGGAATCACAATATGATATCTCAGAAGAAGAACTTAATCAAGAAATTGAAGATTTCAAGGAGGAAGTTGGACCACAGTTTGAACAATTTTTAGTTCAACAAGGGTTCCAAAATGAAGCTGAATTTAGAGAAGCATTATATATGAGCCGTTTAGAGTTTGAAGCAGCAACAGAAGATTTAGATGTTACGGAAGAAGACGTTGAACTTCGTTACGAGAATATGCAAAAAGAAGTACAGGCTCGCCATATTTTAGTAGATGATGAACAAACAGCACAAGAAATAATTGACCTATATGAAAGTGGTGAAGATTTCGCTGAATTAGCTGAAGAGCATTCCACTGATGGTACCGCTCAATTAGGCGGAGACTTAGGTTATTTCACTGGTGGCGATATGGTTATGCCATTTGAACGTGCTGCATTTTCACTTAATGAAGGTGAAGTTAGTGAACCAGTCGAAACGCAATATGGTTGGCATGTCATTCTAGTTGAAAATATTCGTGATGCTGAAGTTGAATTAGATTCACTTGAAGAGATGGAAGACCAAATTCGCCAAGACTTACTTACTGCACAAGTAGATCCTAGTGAATTACAGCTTATTATTGAACAAGTCATTAACGATGCTGATGTAACAATTCATGATGAAGAGTTAGATCATTTATTCGGCTCTGAAGAATCATAAATATATTTAATAGTACAACTTGGCCATACCTTGTTGTACTATTTTTTTACATATATGTATTGGTGGGTTTTAATTGGAACAAACAGAAAAACAAGGCCAAGTGATCAAATGGGTTTATGGTATAACCGTTACGACCCTTTTATTAGCTGCATTCTCTTTTTTCGGTGATAATCAACCCTCTACAAATCATTACGGTAACATTTTACTTATAGGTATCATGCTTGTTCAAAGTTTATACCAATTTTATAAATCATATAAGGAAGAAGATAAGAAAACGGGTCTCTTCTTGGAAACTATATTCATTTTAGTTGTTCTCATTCTTTTAGGTTGGATGTTAAGTAATCATGTTTTCTAGCCACACATAGTTATAAACAATCCCCCGAAAGATAGAGTATCAATCTACCTTTCGGGGGATCTTTTAAATGGTCGGCTTGTAGAATTGACGATTTTCTAAAGGGAAAATACGATCTGTAAATTCACCTGGTTCAACTGACTCTAATGCACGGTTCATCATATTCATTTTAGCATCCATCATATCAATTAAATGAAGCAACTCAGCTTCACGAACGATTGGCGCTTTCGGACTTCCCCATTCACCTTTTCCGTGGTGACTTAACACAAGGTGTTGAAGTAGCATCACTTCTTCCCCTTCAATCCCTAATTCTTCTGCAGTCACTTTAATTTCATCAACCATCATCGAGATATGTCCTAACATCTTACCTTCTAACGTATAAGTAGGTGACGCTGGACTTGAAAGCTCTTTAACTTTACCGATATCGTGTAAAATAATGCCTGCGTATAATAAGTCTGTATTAATTTCTGAGTAAAGGTCTTTCATTTGTCGTGCGATTTTTAACATACTTACAATGTGATGAATTAAACCAGACGCATACTCATGATGATTTTTCGTCGCAGCAGGATAAGTTAATAAGTCGTCATTATACTTCTTCAAAATAGCTCTAACAATTCTTTGGATATTCGGGTTTTCTAAAGCAAAGATCATTTGCGTTAAATAATCTTGCATTTCTTCAAGCTCAACTGGTGCTTTTTCAATAAAATCTTCAACACGAACTCCGTCCATCTCATTAGACAGTCTAATCTGTCTAATGTTGAGTTGATTCTTACCACGGAACTGACGAATTTCTCCATGCACTTGAACGATTGCTTCTGGCATAAATGTCTCTTCATCTTCTTTCGTCGAATCCCATAGCTTTGCCTCAATTTCACCAGTACGGTCACGAAAAATTATCGTTAAAAATGGCTTACCAGAACTCGTTACACCTTTGTCTACAGATTTAATAAGTAAAAATCCTTCAAATTGTTCCCCTACTTGGCGATGAGCAATTCCCTGTGTCATCGTCATCAAACTCTCCCCTTTTATTCAAAATTTAAAATCGTGAACTCGATGCTTTTCTTTGTAACAGTGATACTTCATTAACATGAGTGATAAATTGGTATGGTTCACAAGAAAAATAAATAAGTTGTTGGTTTTTGCTTTGATTTAGCAAAATAGTCATCATCTGCTTTTTGCGCTCTTCATCAAAATGAACGAAAGCATCATCTAATACGAAAGGAAACCCTTGTGCTTCATTTAAAGATTCATTTAAAGCTAAACGCAAAGCAATATACAATTGGTCTGCTGTACCATCTGACAATTGCTTCACATCAAACCACTTTCCATTTTGATGTTGTACGATTAACGTTTCGTCTTGAGAAAAACGAACATCTATATAAGCAGCTTGTGTCACTTCATTAAATATTTTCGTTGTGAAGTTTAATATTTTAGGTAAATATTCATATTGATAGCGTGCTTTGGTGTCTTGTAATAAGCCTTTAGCCGTTTGAAACACAGCCCACTGCTTAGCAAGCTCAATGACTTCCCCTTCAACCATCGATTTTTCATGAATTAGATCAGACAGCTTCCCATCCTCTTCTAACTGACGAATATTAGCTGTACAGTCAGCCAATTGTTGTCTTAAACTTTCGATCTTATTTTGAATTTCATCATTGTTATGTCTATCTTGACTTAACTGCTCTTCAATTTCAATCCAATTATAAGATTGTTTTATAATGGATTCTGTTTGATCTTGAAATATATTGTAAACAGATTGTCTTGCTTCTTGTTTCTGTCCATCTTTCAATTGATAAGTCTCAAAGTCTCGAACCGCCTGACCTAACGTTTCTTCATTTTCAAAGTTAGTCTCGGTTAACATATGGCGCATTTCGTTTTCGTAAGGTTGGTAACCATCTTTAAGCTCAGACAGTTGATTTTCTAGCTCTACTGCCCAATTTTGTTGATAATTAATTTGTTCATTCAAGTCTTGTTCATACCTCAAGTAATGACGGACTAATTTTATATTAGATGAATGTTCGTCTAGTTCTGCATTATTTATATAATAAGATAAGAAACGTTTCAAATGGTCATCTAACTGATCAATGGATTGTTGTAATTCATCTACTTCGCCTCTTAATTCTCTCTGTTGCCTTATTAAATTTTGAACTTTCGTAAGGACTTCGAATACTTCTTCCCATTGCTCTAATTCATATGATTCCAGCAACGGTAGTGCACCAATTTCATTTAGACGCTTGGTTTCATCTTTTTCTAGTTGTTGTTCTATTTTTAAACGTTCAGATTCAATTTCACGAAGCTCTCCATTTAAATAGTCAATTTTCATTTGAATTTCTTTTAGTTGATCGTTTAATTCGCTTTGTTCTTGAATCACGTACTCTAGATTCTGAATACGTTGATTCAGCTGTTCTTCATCACTATTGTCTGACTCATCTTGATGCTCTAGAATATTCGTAGAAATCTTACGGCTTTGTTGATGCAATAAAACAACGATGAGACTTCCGACGATCGCTACAAGAGATATCGACAACAAATTGGACTGAAACAGAGCATCTGTTACTAATAAAGTCATGAGAATAGCAGTTACCACCCCAACACTCCATTTAGAGACATTCAGGATTTGCCCAAGCTTTTTCAGTTCCTTCTTTTGATTTAGCTTTTGGTTCTTTAACTGCTGCTCGTAATATTGAGACGCTCTCTTTTCTTTTAGTTGTTCTAATTGTTGTTGATTTGACTCAATTTCTTCGGATGATTTGGCATGACGGTCTATTTTGGCCCTTTTCTCTTCTAACTCTTTTAACTCGTTTAACTTTAAGCGTTTTCGCCGCTCAAAGTCACTTAACTTTTCTGCATTTAGTGAAACGTCTTGCGCGAGTCTCACCCATGTTTGTTTTGTGTAGTCCGTTAACTCTAAAGAATTTAGTTGTTCTTCACTTAAGTTGATCCCCACAGATTGTAAATAACTGTTTAGTTTATGTTGTTGCTCTGTAATTTTTGTTTGTAAGCTTTCTTTTTGCTCAAGCTTTTGTTCGAGTTGGACAGTCCAATGCTGAACTTCCTCTAATGTAAAAGGAAAATGTTCCTGTTTAGCTTGTTCCATTAATCGGTTTCGTTCGTCTTTCACACTACTTAACTTATTGATTAAAACTTTAGCACTTTCATCATATTCTTGCCTTTTGGCTTTTACTTGTTCATAACGTTCAATCAAATCTTCAGTTAAATTAGAATGAGTTAATAGCTCTTCCATTTCACGGTCAAGTTTCTGAACTTGTTCAATGGATGATTTAGCTTGTAATAACTTTTGAGCTTCACTAATTTGATTATTAAGATGATTCTTTTCACCTTTAAGGTTTTGAATATCTTGTTCTAACTGTTTAGCCTCTTGATATAGCGTTTGATGTTTCTGTTCACGAGCATGAACTTTTTCGATCTCTTCATTAAGTGACTTTAACTGAATCAGCTTTTCATTCACAGGTGGTTTTCTTCCTTGTTTTTTAAACAGTTTGTCACTATCTTTCGTTAGGTCTTGTTCAAGTTTGACAACGTAATCAGAACCCGTTAAACCTAGATTAAATAGAACTTTCCCAATATCTTCAGTTTGTTTATGACGAATGGCATGTAAGTCTCGATCTTTAAATGAGAAGATTGATTCAAATAAATATTGATCCACTTGCTTCAATATTCGATCTGCCTTGTCTTCGTCTAACTTTTCACCAAGGTGATAGGCTACTCTTTTACCACGATAAATGTGGGCGAAGCGTTCAACGGTATACTCATCTCCTTGGTCATAAACAATAATCCGACCACCTAGTTGACCATCAACTAATGACGTGTACTGCTTACGTTCTGCGGGAGCTAAGCCAAATAACACATACGTTATAAAAATTCTTATTGATGATTTACCAGACTCATTTGGACCATATAAGTAATTAAACCCATCTGTTAGTTCAATCACTTCATCTTTCCACTTACCAAACGAGACGATTTCTAATCGCTTTAAATACACATTAATCCCTTCCATCTTTCAATAACTTTTCGATAATCAGTTGTTCTGCTTCTACTTCAATCTGTTCTAAATCCTGTTTCGTTAAAGTTCCAATTTGTTGCTTGAAATGACGATTATTTAAAAGGTCATCTAAATAACGTTTGCTGTCATCCGTTTCGTCCATCATTTTAATGACTTCGCCAACAAATTGGTTCGATTGCTTTAATTGTTTGCGATCGTATTGAACGACTTGATCAAGTTTCAATGATTGAATCCATACCCAGTCTTCTTCATCATTTTCACCTTCATTTAGTAAATGGAGTAACTCTTCCTCATACTGCCGTAAATGATCTTGCACGAAGACAGTTATTCTAATCCATACTTTTCCTGATTCATGACGTAAGCGATCCTTGTATGCTTTTAACTGTTCGACTAATTCATCAAAAGCAGTACAATTCATGAAAGTTAGCTCTTCTTCAACAAATAAAATGTCTTGTAATTGATGAAATTGAATTTGTGTTTGGTTTTGACTCAAGTCAACGATATAACAACCTTTTTCGCCCGTCTCCTTTATATGTCGCCCTTGAATATTACCAGGGTATACGATGTAAGGTTGGTAAGATAAAATTTCACGTTTATGAATATGTCCAAGCGCCCAATAATCAAAAGGTGTCGCCTTTAACTGTTCTAACAAAAACGGTGCATATTGATCATGCTCGTTATTCGTTTTTGAACTACCGTGCAATGTCGCAATTTGAAAACGGTCATTACTAACAGGAGAGTATTCATGAACTTTTGATTCAGTAACTGCTCTACTTTCATAACTAAACCCGTGGATATCCGCTAGTATTTCTCCATCTTTCTCAAACGGAAATGACGTGACATCTTGTTGTGTAAAAACATATGTATTACTCGGAAAGGTTAAGTCCACTTTTTTCAACATTTGATAATCATGGTTACCGAAACTGATAAAAGCTTTAATGTTATGTTGTTCTAACTTTTTTAAACCATCTTTTAACGCGACTAATGACTTTAATGACGCTGAGTCTTGATCGAACAAATCTCCAACTAATAAAACGAAATCAACTTGTTGTTCAATCGCTAAGTCTATGAGTCGTCTAAAAGCTTTAAACGTACTTGCTTTAACATCTGTTAATATATTTCCTGGTAAATGTCTCATACCTTTGTATGGACTATCGAGGTGTAAGTCGGCACTATGTAAAAATCGAACAGATTGATGCATCGTTGTTCCTCCAATAGTTATAATGTATATTTTATTTTACCAAATTTTAAATACGAATGCACGTTCGGTGAACACAACGAAAATTATGACGTCAGACTATTTACAAAAGTCAACAAAATCCATATAGTTAAGATAAGAAGATACATAGGGAGGAACTGACATGAAGACGTATTACTTAACGGTATATTCCAAAAAAGGCGAAAATTTATTAGATGAAACTTTTGAAGCAAAAGATGATCAAGAAGCTAAAAATGTTGGTACAAAGAAATTAGAAGAACAAGATTATCAGGAACTGACTCACCGTTGTGTTTCACCAGATGGACGTCTTGTTTTATTTCGTCGCTAATAAATAAAGGCTATCGAACTTTAGCTCGATAGCCTTTTTATATTTACTGTTGTTCTTCACCGTATAAATCTTCAAGTGGTTTCGTAATAATTTTACTAATATCACCAATTACTGTATTTAAACGCTGCTCTTCTTCCATTAGGTGTGAAATATCTTCGTTTTGTTGAACAAGCTCAACTACTTGCTTCGCTTTGTTCACTTCTTCTTCAGAAATCTCTTCACCTTGCATTTGCTTTTGCTGTAGGTTTAATTGAGTGTCACGGAAGTTATCGAACATTTGCTTAGTTGAAGGGTCATTCATAACCTTTTCATAAGCATTTTTTAAACCTTGGAATTCTTCGCTTTCACGAAGTCCTTTTTCTAAATCGTAAGCTAAATCATATAAGTTTGACACAATATACCTCCTAAATTGACTAACACATATTCGACTACTACTGTATCAGAGAATGTCCAAGCTGTATAGTATAATCTTTTTTAACTAATAAACAAGACAATGATCCCTTGAACAAATCCAATTGTACCACCTAGGACAGCACCTAAATAAGTAATCATATTGAATTCACGCTTCGTTATTTCTAACACCATTTTTTCTAATCGTGCAACGTCAAATTGATTAACTTCTTTCTGCACCATTCCTGCGATATTGAATGTTTCCATGATCTGTTTTACTTTACCCGCTAATTGATCAAATAACAATTCCACAGCATTCGGGATCACACGTGATATTATCTCATGTTCGAATTGATGATACCACTTTGATATAGGTTGATTTAAATATTGCTCTACATTCAAATGATTTAATAAGTAGTCGGAAACCTTTTCTTCTAAAGTGTCGTCAAAAAAACGCTCCCTTATAACCGAAAGTTCTTTATGTTGCCATTTCAACCATTCAGCTCTTAGCAAAGTCTCAACCGTTTCTTCAGTATCGTTAGAGCGAATGAATTGATTAATCGCTGGGGTGATTTTTTCAACTAAACCTTCTTCTCCTAAGTATGACGACACCATACTTCCTAAAAAACCTTGTGTAGCAAGAAAAGAAGATGCCGATTCAGATAATTTATTTTGTCCTTCGCGGCTGTTAATGTAATCATCGACTTGTTGCAAAATGTACTTTGCAGCTAGCGGAAGTTGCCTGTCAATCGATTCCTTTAAGTCATCAGGTAAAACATCACTTAATGTACGAGACTGATTCTCATCATACAGATTCGTTAACCCGTCATGCACCTTCTGTTTAACCGTGTTTTCAATTGATTCAACTGACAGATCTTCATGAAATTGTTGAAGCAGACCTATTGTTTGTGGATCCTGTTTTAAATATTCCTTTAAACGATCATGAATCATCGTTGTCACTTGAGCTTGAAGGCTGCTGTCTTTTAACTTATCACTAATCGCATCAGCTGTTACTAAGTGATTGGTTACGAGACTGCCTAATTGTTCAGCTAATTCCTCTTGTCGTTTTGGAATTAACCCTGGAGTAAATGGGACTTTCCACTTCCCTATGTATAAAGCTTTGTATGGTTTAAATAACATTTTTATTGCTAAAAAATTTGTCATTCCACCAATAATTGCACCAATTGCAATCATCATTAACATGATCATCACTACACTCATTTTATCGACCTCTTCTAACGCTTATTTGTCCAGTTTTAAAATAGCATACCCTGTTAAAATTATCGACAAATTGTTACTTATAGTCAACAGTTTCCACACATGTTCATGAAGTAAAAACAAATAATAAGACTGTGAGAAACCTGAAGAAGGCTTCTTACAAAAGGAGGTCCTGCAGTGGCTAAACCATCTAAAGATCAAGGTGATGTTAGAAGCGAATACGATTTAGATGTCGACCGTATGATGAACGAAGGTTTAGCAGGTGGTTATGTAACACCGAGATATAACAAGGTGCAAATTGAAGAAGCACATGAAGTAAGGAAAAACGGTGAACCATTTGCAGAAGCCGAAATAACTGAAACAAAATAACCGCTAAAAACGGAGGTTTGGCATAAGCCGGGCCTCTGTTTTTATTATTGTTGGATGACCACGCGTAATTGTCAGATGAACGTGACTTATTGTCGGACCAGAGACTATAATTGTCGGACGAACGAACACAACTTATTATGACTATTGAAACTACGATAAAATTAAATAAAGAGGGTCTCTAATAAAGACCCTCTTTCGACTTTAATAATTAATTTTTGAGTTTCATAAGCTGATCAGCTTACTGACCGCCCATCTGTTGCTCTGCCATTTGTACTAAACGCTTTGTAATTTCACCACCAACTGAACCGTTAGAGCGTGAAGTTGAATCAGGACCAAGCTGTACACCAAATTCTTGTGCGATTTCAGTCTTCATTTGGTCTAAAGCTTGTGCCACACCAGGAACTACTAATTGGTTTGAATTGTTGTTTTGAGCCATTTTGTTCACCTCCTGTGTAATCATTATTGTTAACAGGAGGCGATAGAATATGACCTAATTCTCTAGGTAAATAATGTTATTTAGCGTTCGGTTTTGTCATTTCTTTCGGCACAACTAAGCGATCAAATTCTTCTCCAGATAGAATACCAGTATCTACTGCTGCTTCACGTAACGTTTGGTTATTTTCATGAGCATGCTTAGCAATTTTAGCAGCGTTTTCATAACCAATATGTGGGTTCAGTGCTGTTACAAGCATTAGAGAATCATTTAGATACTTTTCAATCTCTTTCTCATCTGGTTCAAGACCAACTAAGCAACGTTCATCAAATGATACCATACTGTCACCAAGTAACTGACAAGATTGCAGGAAGTTATAAGCAATCATCGGCTTATAGACGTTTAACTCAAAGTTTCCTTGGCTTGCTGCAAAGCCAATTGCTGCGTCATTACCCATAACATGAGCTGCAACCATTGTAATCGCTTCACTTTGTGTTGGATTAACTTTTCCTGGCATAATTGAGCTACCTGGCTCATTAGCTGGAATTGTAATCTCACCGATACCACAACGTGGACCACTTGCTAACCAACGAACATCGTTAGCAATCTTCATAACATCAGCTGCTAGCCCTTTAATCGCACCGTGAGCATGTACTAGTTCGTCATGACTTGTTAGTGCGTGAAACTTATTTTCAGCTGAAACAAACTGGCCATTCGTTTCATCGTTAATTTTCTGTGCTACTGTTTCGGCAAAATCAGGATGTGCGTTAATACCTGTACCAACTGCTGTACCACCTAAAGCAATTTCACGGACATACTTTAACGAATCTTGAATCATTGATTCAGTTTTTACAAGCATACGATGCCAACCACTAATTTCTTGTCCAAGTGTAATAGGTGTCGCATCTTGTAAGTGTGTACGACCAATTTTTACTAGGTCATAGTAAGCATCTGCTTTTTCTTTTAATGTGTTTTTCATTTGACTTAGTGAAGGTAGTAAATGATCTTCAACCTTCTTAACAGCTGCAATATGTAATGCAGTTGGATAAGTGTCATTTGAACTTTGTGACATGTTAACGTCATCATTCGGATGAAGTCTTACTTCTTTACCTTGCTCTTCTAGCCACTCATTACCAACGTAAGCTAACACTTCATTCATATTCATATTTGACTGTGTTCCACTACCTGTTTGCCAAACTACAAGTGGGAAGTGATCAAATAATTCTCCAGCTAATACACGGTCAGCAGCATGAGCAACTGCATCTGCTTTATCACTTTCCAATAAACCTAGAGATTCATTAGCACGTGCTGCACTTTTCTTCAAAATGGCAAACCCTTCAATGATCTCTTTCGGCATTGTTTCGTCACCAATAGGGAAATTTAAAACACTTCTTTGCGTTTGAGCACCCCAGTATTTGTCTGCAGGTACTTTCATTTCACCTAACGTATCTCGTTCAATACGATAATCCATTTTAAAATCCTCCTCCATATAAAAAGAACAACTTTTTAAACCACTTATTATTATAATAATAAATTTAAAGAATTTAAACGAATACCTACTAAAAAAAGGCCTAAAAGATATTAGACCTTTTCAAATTATTCAACTAACCCGAAGTATTCTTCCATTGTTAAACCAGATTCGTAAAGGCTTGTTGCTAATTCTTCACCAACATATCGTAAATGCCACGGTTCGTAATTGTAACCAGTAATATTACTTTTTCCTTCGAGGTAACGTACGATGAAGCCATAGTGATGACTGTGATTTGCTACCCACTCACCCTCAGGCGTATCACTAAAACCTTCACCTAGTCGCAAGCTAAACGATTCGGCTGACACATCCATCGCTAAACCTGTTTGGTGTTCACTATGTCCTGGTTGAGCTGAATATTGTTCGGCATATTCTTGACCATTTCTTTCAACACTAGATGCAAATACAACTTCTTGTGTTTGTTCAGAACGGTATCCGGAAATAGCATATAACTCATGTCCTTCAGCACTGGCCGCCTCGAACAATTCCTCTAATGCATGAGCAGCTTCTTCACGCATATACATTCTCTCTTCAGCCACAACATGAAAATCAACATCTGGAACCGTTAAATCAGGTGGTTCATAACCTTCAGGCAATCGACGTTCTTTATTAACTATGACATCGATTGCGTTTGGATCAGGAACAATAACCGCTTCGCCATCTTCAGTAGGTTCCCCTTCATGTCTAGAATCATCAAGAACTATAATATTCTCTTTATTTTCAAGCCCAACTTCAATCGAATTATAATCATGGCCTACTAAGTTATCTAAATCTACTGTGTTGTTTTGACATGCACTAATAACTAATAACAAGCATACAATAAACGTGGTGTATAATAATCTTGAAGACATCTAATTCCCCATTCTAAAAAAATTCTTTTCCCCATTATAATACAATTATGTAGTTTGTAATATAAAAAAAACAAGAAAAAGCTGCCGTTTAATGGCAGCTTATAATCTCAGTAGATCTATATTTATTTAACATACTTCGCATATTGCTTACTTAATACATAAAATTGTTCAATATCTTGTTGGTCTATCGCTTCATTGATTTGCTCTTCTAGTCGATGTTTATTAAATTCAAATACCATTTCATCAAGCAACAATCTTGAAGCTAGTTTAAATTCATATGGAACTTCACGTCTAGCTTTAATCGCGATCGTTTTCGGAAACTGATATCTAATTAGTACATAAGAGGTAACTTGATTCTTCATGTCCCTTCCCCCTTACTCCTTTTTTCTATTATCCTAAACTTCACTTCTAATTGCAACAATTTTCTGAACCTTTAATGTAATTTATTCATTTAGTGTACTAATGTGTTTGTGCTTTTTAAGAAAAAATAAAATTTATGTTTTCTCTTAAGGGGAGTCCATACTACATTCTATGTAAAAAACACCCTGACGTTATACCGTCAGGGTTAATTCCTCTTGTTGGGAGAGAGGTGTATATGAACTTTGTGTAAGAACACAAAGGTTCACCGATTTCATTAACGGTTACCGTTACCTGGTCCTCCATTGCCATTGCTATTGCCAGGTCCACCGTTACCGTTTCCATTGCCTGGTCCACCATCATTGTTAGGACCTTTGCCATTACTGTTATCAGATCCACCACGGTCTTTGTTTTGACCAGGGGCTTGATCACTATTACCAGGACCACCATTATTAGAACGGTCTTCCTTCTTAGATTCTTTCTCATCTTCATTGCTTGATTCTTCTGTTACTTCAGACTCTTCATTAGAAGATTCTTCAGAGGAATCTTCTTCTACTGATTCTTCATCATTTTCATTTCCTTCTTCTGAAAACTCATCAGTAATTTCGTTTAATTGTTCAAGCAAGCTTTCTACTTCTTCTTCACTATATTTATTTTCTAATCGTTCTAATGAACGCTCGATATTACGTTTTAAAGCTTCTTTTGCGACTGGATTCTTCTTATCTTCCATCGCTTTAGCTAGTGATAAGACGTTTTGACCAATTTGCTTAGAATCAGTTGATTCCTCATCTTCTTCAGTTGATTCTTCGTCTTCTTCTAAACCTTCTTCATCTTCTTCCTCTTCAATACCTTCTTCTTCACGGTATTCACTAGCTTCTTCTAATACGGTTACGACCGCATCAAGATGAGCTTCAGCACTCTCCAAGTCACCAGCTTGATAAGCCTCAAACGCTTGTTCTAACTCTTCTACCGACCATTCTAAAATGCTTTGTGCTAACTCCTCATCACCTTGTTGAATTGCAACAGCTAACTCATTGGATACCATCGTGTAGTATGTAAATAATTGCTCTTCTAGGGATTGCTGTTGCTCTGCAACCTCTTCTGTGTCTGTTTCTTCTGCATTTTCATCATTAGCTGTTATTCCTAGTGGGCTCAAAAATAATGAACCTGTTAAAGTTGTTGCAGTTAACGAGTAAAATATTTTTTTTGAATTCATCTGCTCACCCTTTGCTATTTATTTCTTCGTTACACCATTACGTATATACCAATAGTTTTTGTGGGGGTTTTTAAAAAATCTTTAGAAAATTAATCTAACTGAACAAACTAAACCCCTTGCTATACAGTTACAGCAAGGGCTCTAGAGTTATTGTGAAATTTTTTGTGTAATTTCAAAAGTACGTTTCGCTTGATGTTTCACAGCTTGCTCTACATCATCTTGTAAGTTTCCTTCTCCATCTACTTGGGCACTCGTCCCGTATGGATTACCACCTGAGGCAAAAATCGAATCATCCGTATAACCAGGTGATGCTATAATTGCGCCCCAATGAAACATTGATGTGTAAAAGTGCATAATGGTTTGCTCCTGGCCACCATGCGCATTTTGGGCTGTTGTCATCGCACTTACAACTTTGTTAGCAAGCTTTCCTTGCATCCAAAGGCCACCTGCTTGGTCCATAAACTGTTTGACTTGTGCCGGAACGTTACCGAACCGAGTCGGTAAACTAAAAATAAAACCGTCAGCCCATTCTAGATCTTCTACTTGTGCTTCTGGAACATCTTTCGTATTCTCATAATGATCTTTCCATGCTGGGTTTTGAGCAATTGCCTCTTCTGGAGCTGTTTCAGGAATTTTAACTAACTTAACATCTGCACCAGCTTGTTTTAAAGCTTCTTCTGTCCATTGAGCCATTTTATAATTGGCTCCAGTTGAACTATAATAAAACACTGCCATTTTCGTCATAATAAACACCCTTCCTCGAGAGAACATTTAATGTTTTCAATATAAATGTTCCCATAAAGAAGGGTGTCTATAACAGATTATTGAACTTGCGAAGAGGCAAGAGCTCCTTTTAACTGTTCTAAGTCTTCCCAACCGTAAGCTGTTTCTTCATAAGTTCCCTTTCCGATCGTTACGTTATCTGCTTCGATTTTTCGTGCTCCTAACCGAACATAAAATTGACCGTATGGATTATCAGTTAAAATCCAAACTAACAACGATTGATATCCAAGTTCTTCACACTCTTGAATAAAGGTGTATAACAACTTTTGACCGAACCCTTTTCTTTGATGAGATGGCAAAATATAAATGTCGTAAATTTCTCCATCAAGCTGAGTGTGCTCTGTACGTGACTTACCACCCGAAATAAAACCTGCAATTTCCCCTTCATTTGATTCTACAACGAACACATGGTGACTAGATGAACGTAAAGTCGTTTCCCACATAATTTTTCTATTTTCAAATGAAGTAACTTGTTGTAAGTCATCTTGTTGAATAATTGGTTCGTATGTTAATTTCCACGTATCATCATGAACGTTTGCTATTTGCTCTGCATCGAATACTGTTGCTTGCCTAACCTTTACCATACAACCCCACCTTTACAGCTACATAGTTAATAAAAATACTGTTAAAATCGCACCCACTACAGCAAAGATAACATTTAAATTAAATAATGCAATAATGGTTGCCGTTAACCCACCGAGCAATCCAATCCATGGTTGTTCTGGGATCACCGTCATTATACCTGGAAATACTAAAGCACCTAATGCTGCAAAAGGAATCGCATTCAACCAACGATTGAGCCAAGGTCTAAGTGAGATCTTCTCCATAATAAACGCTGGGATGAATCGCGGAACCATAGTTACAATCGCCATCCCAATAATCGTTGCCATGATCATGCTTCTTCCTCCTTTAACAGCATAATTCCAAGAAAGCTAGCTAATATAGTCGATACTACAATTGCCCAGCCAACTTCAAGTCCAACCTGTTCCATTAATATGTAATTAATTAACATAGCAGCAATAGCAATAATCCCTACTCGCCATTCTTTTTTTACAGATGGCACAAGTAAACCAATAAACATCGCATAAAGCGCAATTCCCATACTATCACTTAAAGTAGTTGGTAGAGCATCGCCAATAATGGCACCCAAAAAGCTTCCAAATACCCACGAAAAATAAGCAACTAATATTAAAGAAGCAAAGAAATACATACCGTGTTGTTTTTTTGATTCTTCCCCATTTAACGACGAGACAGTGAACGTTTCATCAGTAAGACCTAATGATAAACCAAACTTCCACCTAAGAGGTAACGTTCGTATTTTATTCATAAACGACATACTCATGACAAAGTGACGGAAGTTTAGCACGAACGTCGCTACAACGATTTGTAAAAACAGTGCTCCTTGTGCCATCATATTCGCTGCCATAAATTGAGCGGCCCCGGCAAAAACTAGAACACTCATCATTGTTGTTTCAAACGTAGTTAACCCTGATTGCTTCGCTAGAACACCGTAAGCAATGGCAATCGGTAAATACCCTAGAAAAATTGGAAAACCAGCTACAGCTCCTTTTTTGACGGCTGTATATCTCGTCTGTTCTTCTGAATAGTTAACTGCTGTTTCTATATTTCCCACTGCTTATACCTTCTCTCTTGTTATTCCTCTACAGTTGATCATGACGCTGGATAATATGTTGGATGCAGTAAATAAGCAAGTTTCTTTAACCCATCTAACAAGCGAGGGGAAGGTCTACAATACAAGTACTCTTCTAATACGTGAATTTGATCACTTTGAACGGCTTTAAGTTGATTTGCTCCTTCACGTTTTTTTAGAATGTCTGGGTTCATTTTCTTCTCTTGCACCCCAACCCATACCATACAAATTTCATCTGGGTCTTTTTGAATCACTTCTTCCCATTCAACTTGAACACTAGCTTCTTCATAGTCTGAAAAGACATTAGAAGCCCCGGCTAATTCACTTATATATGATAGCCAATTTTTCTGTCCAGGTGTAAAGATCGGTTTCGGCCACCATTCCCAGTAGATGTTTTTCTTATTAGAAATCGAGTTAGCAATTGCTCGATACTCATTAATCACTTGATAATAATCTTCATAAACTTGTTGTGCCTTTTGTTCTTTTCCAATCTTCTTACCTACTGTTAAAAGGTCATCCGCTATTTCATCCAATGAATTAGGGTCTAAAATTATATACGGCATTTGCTCTTCTTCTAACCGTTTAATGTTCTTCTCCATACCTGGTACACTTAACGAAGCTAATACTAAATCTGGTTGTAATGCTTTGACTTTGTTTATATCAATATTTAAGTCCCGCCCTACTCTTGGAAGGTTACTAATTGACTCTGGCCAATCACTATCATCATCTACACCAACGAGGAAATCAATTGCATCCAAATAAGCTAAAATCTCAGTATTACTAGGGCAGATTGAAACAATACGCATGTTAACACTCCTACATTAAGAGACTTAATAAAATATATACGACAACAACAATAATGACGACAAGCCAAGCCGGACGTTTCCAAAATTGTAATAAACTAAAACCTAACAATGCAACAGCAAAATCTAATTCTGACATGATTCCACTTGTAAAAATCGGGTGGTAAAACGCTGCTACTATAATACCAACAACAGCAGCATTAACCCCAAGTAGCGCGGCTCCAACATACTTCATTTGACGCAACTGTTGCCAAAACGGAAGTATTCCGATAATGAGTAAAAATGATGGTAAGAAAATAGCAATAGTTGCCACTAACATACCAGGTATACCATGAATAATCGTTCCTAAATAACTCGAAAATGTAAAGAGCGGTCCTGGAATCGCTTGGGCTGCACCATAACCTGCTAAAAACATGTCTTCACTAATTAAACCGCTTGGGACAAGTTCACGTTCAAGCAATGGTAAGACGACATGACCTCCACCGAAAACAATTGAACCTACTCGGTAAAATATATCAAACAACTCTATGTAAATATGGTTATAATAATGATTAAGAATCGGCAATAAAGTCAATAACCCTACAAAAATTGATAACGAAAAAGCGCCTATTTTTTTAGAAAAGGTCATAACCGCTTCCGCTTCATTTGGCTTAGCTATATTTTTAAAATATAAAGCACCGATGATCGCAGCTAATGCGATGACGATTAATTGTGTTGTTGCAAACGGGAATAGAAGTAACACCGTTGCAGAACCAACTAATAATGCGATACGTGGTAAATCAGGTGCAAGCTTTTTCCCCATATTCAATACAGCATGAGCCACGACCGCTACAGCGACAACTTTTAGTGCACCGATCCATACTGCGTCAGCTAAATCAAGTTGAATAACGTACCAAGCAAAAATCGTTAATATTAACACTGATGGTAAAGTAAAACCAATCCAGGCTAATAAACCACCGACTAAACCTCCACGTAACATTCCGATTGATATACCAACTTGACTGCTTGCTGGTCCAGGTAAAAACTGACACAATGCTATGAGGTCAGCATACATTTGATCTGAAAGCCACTTACGTCTTTGAACATATTCTTCTTGGAAGTAGGCTAAATGAGCAACTGGTCCACCGAAGGATGTTAACCCTAATCGAGTTGCAATTAAGAAAATTTCTATATATCTTGATAACCGTTCCAACTGAAACCCCCCAACTTATTAAATATTCTTTATATTAAATGTAAGAAAAGAGGCTGTATATTCATACAGCCTCTTTTTATTATAGCTTGCCAATACTTATAATGCCATATCGATGTTTATGACTTTGCTTATTTATAGTTTAAACTTCTGTACTTGACCATTTAAGTCGTCTGCTAACTGAGATAAATCGTTAGCGGCTCTTGTGATCTCATCCATTGAGCTATGCGCTTGCTCTACTGATGCAGCTGTTTCTTCTACCCCTGCTGCTGATTCTTCAGATATTGAAGCAATTTCTTCTACTGATTTATTCATTTCTTGACTATCGTTCACAACTTCTTTCAAGCTAGACGTAATCTCTTGAATTTTCCCAACAACTTCATTAATTGAGTCATTAATTTTAATAAATCTTTGTTGTGTATTTTTAATTTGTTCAGAACCTTCTTCTACTTCTGTATATCCAGACTCTAATGATTTTGTCACTTCTTTCGATTCATTTTGAATTGAATCTACAATAGTTGTAATATCACCAACTGAGTGACTCACTTGTTCTGCTAACTTACGCACTTCATCTGCTACAACAGCAAATCCTTTACCATGTTCACCAGCTCTTGCTGCTTCAATTGCAGCGTTTAACGCAAGCAGGTTCGTTTGTTCAGCGATATCTTCAATTACTTGAACAAGTTTTGAAATTTCATTAGATTGCTTGTCTAAACCTTTAACTTTTTCAACAGAATCTTCAACTATAGAATGGATCTGTTGCATTTGTGATACTGACTGAGTCATTAGCTCACGGCCTTCATCTGCCATTGACAAGACTTCTGCTGAGGCATGCGACACATTATCTCCATTTTCATAAGACATTTGGACCTTTTTCACTAATTGATCCATCATTTCAGAAATGGATGAAGCACTTTGAGCTTGAGTTTCAGAACCTGATGACAACTCTTGCATAGTTGATGCAATCTGTTCACTACCTTCACTGACTTCTTGAGCAGAACGGTTTACTAACTCACTTTGATTAGTCAATGAACTAGAAGCGTCTGATACTTTACCTATAATATTTTGAAGGTTTGCTTTCATTGTGTTCATTGAGTTAGCAAGACTACCAATTTCATCATGTCCTTTATAATTTACATCTTCCACTGATAAGTCACCATCTGCAATTTGATCTGCCACTTTAACAACAGAGTTAATATTCTTTTTAACATTACGGCTAATAACCATTAATAAAATAATCGCTATAATTACAGAAGTGATTAAGCCAACGACTAAATATGCTTGAATTTGAAACATCGCATTTCTCGTATCAACAGCTGAAGTATTAAATTCTTGCACAACCATACCTCTAAGTTCTTGAAGCATACCCACCGTATCACCACGAAGGCTATTAACTACTGCTCTAGAACCTAATGCATCTTGTTCATCACGGTTACCGATTGCATGAACAATTTCATCATTAACTATTTCAGTAATGCGTTCATTGTTAGTCATAATTTCATCCATCATTGCGTTTTGTTCACTACTTAAACCGGGGCGAACCTGCTCCCCTAAAGCAACAAACTCTTCATTTAAATCTCGATAGTTATTTACATAATTATTAGTTTTCAAAAGTACGTAATCACTAATCATGATGTCTTTTTCATTAAATACAGAAGCCATTTCTCCTACCGTAATTGCTTCTTCACTTAATTCCACTTGTTCATTGATCGTCTGGTCAGACAAGTATGCTTGTAGAAAAACAAGACCTGAAGCTATAGAAAATAGTAGTAACGTGATAGCAAAAACGACACCATACTTCTTTCCAATTGACATATTGAGTAAGGTGCCTTTTCGTTTTGATGTTTTTTGCTTCTTTTTCTCTTTATTATTCTTTGGTAACTTCACTTTTTTCTGCCCGTTCTTTCCCATGCTAATCCCCCTAAAATCCAACAAGAGTTTCCTTATTTACATGAATTTTCACAATAAAATATTAATTTTAGATTAGCATAGGCTTCGACAAAAAACAACGTTGTATTATCATTATTTACATAAATTTTAAGTCTTGATACACAGTATAAATGACTTACAATTAACCTAAACCTTACTTTGAACCGTTCTTTTATAAACCTTTTGGCTTATATCTTTACAAGATCTGGCTTAATATATAGTTTAGTTTTAAAGTGATCACGCAAGACACCTTTTAATTTAGATACTTGCTTACTACTATTTGGATTAGGCTGAAATCTAATTGTTAAGCTTTCGGTTGAGTCAGATAAAGCTTCGTCAACACGCACTTTGATCTTTCCGTTGTATAAAGCTGAATGAATGAGCTGTTGTTTTACTTTAATGTAGTCTCTTTCTATTTGTTCACCTTTTGCATAAGCAATTTTTTGTTCATTATGTATATCTTCAGTATAGTAGCGATTAATAAATTGTGCGTCACAATATTGATTTACAATAGTTCTTCTTTCTTTTAGCCCAACTTCCTCCCACATTGCTTTGCCTAACTTATATAAATTTAATCCATAACGAGGCAGCTCATACAGTTGTAACTCAGTTAAACCAACTTCCAAACTCATTAATCCTGCCTCTTTAATTAATGGTATTTGATGATACGTAGCCCAGCCTTCGTTCATTATTTTTGTTTGACTAACTGCCTCAAAGTACTCTGCTTCATTAGCCACCATTTTAGCAAGCTCTCTTTCGGATCTACATAAATTTAGTCTATTGATTAAGCTGTCTAAATCTAACGTAGTTACATGAATTAAATTGAAAAGGTCATTCATTTTAGATAAAAACGAAACAACTTCAACATAACCATGCACTCTTACTGCTTCATCAAACATACGGCGATGTTGAAAACGTTTCATTTTTATATTTAAAACTTGTTCACTTAAGTAATTGTTATGGTATAAAAAATCAGTATGCCCAAATGAGTGAGCTAAGATCATTAAATTCATAACCTTATCGTTGTTTTCATTTATGTAAGCTATCTCATCTATTTGATCGAACATTTCTCCTATGTAGTGGTGGTTGGATTCCTTGGGCTGATACAATCGTTTTTGATAACCTTTAGCCTGTAATATGTCTAGCTCTTTGCTATCAGTAACAATCACTTTAAATGGTTTAGGCGTTAAGCCAACAAGTGAGCAACTTTCCTTCAACATTTCATAAGAGCTATTCAAAGACACCCCACCTTTTTTTGGCGATCAGATTTAGGCAATAATAAAGTGGTGAATTTATCAGCGTTCGAGTGAATTTATCAGCGTTCGAGCGAATTTATCAGCGTCCACACCAAATTGCTCAAGTATGCAAAAAGATGGAGCTACCAATCAGCTCCATCTTCCAAAAAATATTAACGTTCTAAATTAGGGAAAATTCGATCTAACATCGCATTAAACTCTTCGAAAAATCCTTCGATCGGGTCCCCTTCATTAACACGTTGAGTATAGTCATTGACCATGTTGAAGAAATCAGGATTAGCAGAAACGTAAACATTATTCAAGTCTTGCTTTGTTGATTTAACAACGTCTGCAACCTCTTCTTTAACTTCATCACTTACTTCATCAGTACCATTATCATTATTATGAAGTACAACTGCTACATATGCATTATTATCTCCAGTCATGACATATGCTTGACTAACTTCATCAACTTGGTCTGTTACATCATCAGCTGCTTCTTCAGCAACATCAAAACGCATCATACCATCTTGACCTCTATTACGATCAGTTGTACCTGTGCCAGTACCCATTTGGTTACCTTGTCGGTTCATTTGTCCTTGACGATCAGTCACGTTCATTTGACCATCATATTGACCTGTTCTGTCACCCGATTGTTGATTACCTGTTTGGTTGTTGTCACCCATTAATCCTGTGTCGTCATTCGGTTGACAAGCAGCCATTGCTAAAAATAACACAAGCATAAACGGAACTACCCAAAAGCGCATATTCCAGCCTCCTTTCCTCAATAATCTAGTCTTAGTATGGAAAGGGACGTAAAATAATATGCCTTATTCAAGTCAAAAGTGTGTTACCATTTATTACTATATCAATTTTTAACCGCAAACATCTTGTTTAATGGGCTATCAACGTACTTATACTCTTCAACTTTTTGCGATAAGTTTTCAATTGAAAATTGATCAACCATGTGTCCATCTTCTAATACCCACAACGTTTTAGCTAAATGATGTATGACGTGCCAGTCATGTGTAATTAAAACAATTGTCACTCCATCTTCGTTAAGTAAACGTAACCATTTCAACATATCGTGTTTTGCTGCCAAATCAACACCTACAAACGCTTCGTCTAAAAAAATGATGTCTGGTTTATGAATTAAGCCGACTGCTAAATTTAATTTTCTAGCCATTCCTCCACTTAACTCTTCAACCTTTTTCTTTTTAATCTCGTTTAAACTTAACGCATGCGTCATTGCTTCGATAAATTCACGGTCTTTTTGTTTAGTCATCTTTTTGTAGAAGGATAAGTGATCTTTTACTGTCATATTTGGAAAAAGAGCTAACTGTTGTGGGATATAACCAACAGGCTTAGATAAAAAAGCGTCTTGTTTATAAACAGCTTTATTGGGTTTAATTAACCCTGCCATCATTTTTAATAGTGTTGACTTCCCTGCTCCATTCGGTCCGAACAAACAAATTGAATCACCTTGCTTAACTTCAGCTGATACACCATTCAATATCATTTTGTTCTTTTTTTTATACGTAATGTTATTTAATTGAAGCATAACCTCACCTCTTTCCATCAACTTAGCCACATAGGAATTAAGAAATAAATCCACCATGCTTCACCCATGATCTGCCAATCGACTAATAAAAACATGACAACAGAGACAACCCAATACATGATCGTTAACGCTAAAAACGCCCTACGGTTCTTTAACAGCAAATTAAGAATTAATAAAAATAACACAGAACCGATACAAAGGAAAAACAAGATCCCCAGCGTATTTGTAGCTAGTTGAACGTTAAAATGTGAAGTAACTAGAGCTATACCACTTAATAATGCAGCAATGAGCACGAGCATTAACATTAACCAGCTTCGATATAATTTCACCCTTCCAAACGTATAGACCGACAAACGGTTAAGTAGTTGTGTTTCACGATATTGATCAATGACCGACGTAAAATAAGTAATGAGTAACCATATATATGCCCAAATGAATAAAAGCATTTGATTATCCTGCACTTCATAATATTCGTCAACTTGATTACCTTGTCCATACGATTGAAAGTTCATTTGGAATAACGGGTCAGGCTCAAAATAACGAAGTCCAAAATCAAACACTTCCTGCCTATTTATATCATCAAGCTCATCAGTTACAAGACGTGCCGCTTCGTGACGTACGACTGTTTCCATTAAAGTCGATGCAATATATTCCTTAAATAGACCGTCAACGATACTATGATCATATCGATACCATGTGAATAACTCATCTATGTTGCCGTTTATAACTTTTTTTTCAAAGTTATCTTCAACAACAAAGATCGCCTCAACATCACCCCTTGCCAAGCTTTGTAAATTCAATTCATCGGTTACTTGGACTGAAAAAGGCTCAAGTTCACCCACCTTTTCCATCAACTCATTAAACTCATTCTGTTCATACGGATCAACAACTTGTACCGATACACGAAAGTCGTCGGCTGTTTGCTGAAATAATGGAATGATAGTTAACAATAAAATAGGCATTAGAATGAGCAGTAACAGTGTCGTTTTTTTCGTTAATATTGATTTCCATAATATCATGTTAAAGCTTCATCCCTTCTTGTCGTAAGCCATAGCAGTAATAATAGTAAAACAACTACAACGCCCATTACTAGCCACTCAATGACAGGGATATTACCTTCATTAATTATGGTAAAAAACGATTGATTCATGATATAAGCAACACTACTCTGTGCCCATTCTGGTAAAAATGCATTTGGCAACACCAGGCCACTTATAAATAATGAGCCTATACTAATGAAACTAAATGCCAATAATGTAAAGGCTGGTACTTTAATTAAACGATCTAACAATAAGTACAATAGACAGTAAATAGCTGCAATGATCCCCCACTGCACAAGTATTAAAAACAAGTTTAATTCCAAAATTATGTTCGGAATGATTAGAGCAAATATAATGATATAGAAAATACTCAAGCTGAACAGAACGATGAATTCAGATACAGACCGTTTCCATTGAGTTAACCGAATAATAGTAAGCCTTTCTTCAATCCCGTGCCAAGCTTTAGGCTTGAAGAGAAAGTTAAAGAAGAAGATCGTTAAAACATATAGGAGGGAGACTACTCCTACATAAGCTTGTTGTTCCCAAGATAAAGTGTTGATCTCAGTTAAATTATGCTCAACAAATAAACGATTTCTATCTAAAGTTAATAGTGTAAAATGCACAGTCATTTGTTGTACAAAATCACGACGATCATCATCAGATAGCTGTGATCCAATATAGTGATTGACAGTATTAACACCACTTTGAGCAGCTGTAATGTAATCTTGTCCACTCTTCAATAATAAGTAACCAAGTTGTGAAGCAAACGGTTGGCGTTCATTTAAGTAAACGTCTATAGGTTCGTTTACACCACTTCTTAGCTGTGATGTAAACCCGTCAGGAACACGGATAATCGCTGCGACATTTTGTTGATCGACATAATCTTCTATAACACCATCTTTGCGTAAAAATTCAACATGTTCTGCCAAAGTTTCATCATTTTCTAATTGTTGTATTAACGTATTCGTTTCAAACGTTCGATCTTCATCTAGAACAATTAACGAAACATCTTCCAACTCTGTCTGAACAGACTGATAAACAATCATCCCAACAATTAAAACTAAAGCAATCGGTAAACTCACTACAAATAAGAGGAGAGCAGGTGATTTTAATATTCGTTTTAACTCAAACAAACTATAAGTTAAGACCAAGTTCTCCTCTCCTTTCTACATTAAAATGGCCACATTTCTCTAATGAGTTCATCAACTTCGTCGGTAGCTATTGATTTAGCTTGATGAAACAACCTTTCAAGTTCATATAAAACGTCCCATTCAATCCAATATGTTTCCTCTTCATCAATAGTTGGAACATCAACATCGTCTACAAAGTTAATATCTCTTTCTATTGATAATTCGATTTCGTTAAATGGTATGTCCCGTTGCCCTAACAACTCTTCACCAATGATTATATTAATGTATGTGTTATGAGCTCCACTTTGGTCACTAGATCGGTACTCATTTGTCAACTTACCTTGCAACGGATTTTGGATCGAGTCATCAGCTATATACAATTCAAAATCTGTCTGTTTTAATCCGTCTTCGTGGATTGTATGCCAATTTAACCTTGCTGCGTCATATACCTGGTTAAAGTCGTATTGTACAAAGACGTTTTGATCAACTGCTAGCCGATTTCCTTCCTCAACTCCACTTGAGGTGTGACGAACTTCAAATTTTTGTTGACTATTTTGACTTTCAACTTGTAGAACTAGTTCTGCTTCGAAGCTTTGCTCTTTTAGGAAAGTATCTAAGCTCAAATGAACATCATATAACTCCTCTTCATATTCAATAACAGTAAATAATTCTCGATTTTTAACGAACTGATTATTAAACACTGCTTCGTACAGTACATCTTTCTTTACTTCAACTTTTTCAATTGTATTTAATAAATCTTCGTTAACTTCATCATTAGCTTTAACGTTCTCAACAACTTTGGACAAAAACAAATTTGCTTCTTGTTCAGGCAATTTAACTGTAAGCTTTCGTTGGTCCCCTGCTAATTCTTCAACATCAAAATTCAAATCACTAATGAGTTGAGCAAACATTAAACCGTATCGCTCAGAACTTTGAGTTACCGAATGACGTTCAAACCAATTACTTTGTGGGTCATACCATTCAGGGACTTCTATAAAATAGTCCTCAGCATTAGGGAGTTCAAGACGATTTTTCACTCCATAAACATGCGGAAGCCAATCAGCTTGGAACTGTGTGTAACCTTCATTTTGATAAAGCATGCCATCCATCAAATGAATTCCCATTGCTTTTAACTGAAAATCGTAACTAACTTCGCTTGTATTTGGGGACAAAAAGCGTGTCCCACTTATTTCGGATGATAATAACAGACTTCTAATCGTATCTATTTGTCGTCCTCCACTACTTGAATTCACATTACCTTTTATAACAAAATCTGACTGTGAAGAGGTGTTTGACAATGAGTTCATTAGCTTATGCTCTTCTTGTGTATATTGATTAGTGTATTGTGTTAACTGTTCTACGGTCTTTTGTTCAATTTCTGCGTATTGCATAGCAGGATGACTTGTAAAAAAATAATAGCCCGCTATTAATGCGAGTATAAGAACCACACTTACTCCTAAGAGCACTTTTTGAATACGTGTTCTGAATAAACATTCTCTAAGCCCTTGTTTATCTGTCATAGTATTCTCCTGACGATTAATATTGTTAATATTATACTATTAAAGTTAGCTACCGTTAAGCATCAAATTCTCGTCATGACACTAAAAAAACACTGAATTCAAGTGAATCCAGTGTTTTGTAATATTAATCATCATTCTTTTTTTGTTGACCTGGTGGGACAAAGGCATCATCTTGACCTGGCGGTGTGAAGCCATTATTGCCTATTCCTTGGCCTGGGTGGTCATCCCAATCGCGCTGGCCTGGAGGACCGTCTTCTCCAAAAACAGGATGGTCGTCATCTTTATTGGACTCATCTTCGTCTTTTGACTGTCCATTATTATTTCCGTTACCATTTCCTTGATTTTTATTTTTTTGTTGCTTTCCATTATTCCCTGTTTCTTCTTTGCTTTCATCTTCTTGATCTTTTCGTTCTTCATTATTTGACTCTTCTTCATTAGCACGATCTTCTTGCTCTTCATCTTGTTTGGATTCAGCATCTTCTAACAATTGTTCTAAGCGATCTTCATCAATTTTTTTCTTTAAGCCTGGTGGCAATTCATCACGATTTGTTCGATCTAAAAATCGTGCCAAAACTTCTTCAATCCGCTCATTTTGACTAGCTTTACTTTCTTGCTCACCCTCATCATTACTAACTTGTTCAGAGACTACTGCTTCTTCTTGCTCCTCTTGTTCTTCACGTGAATCCCCATAGAGAACTTCTGTTGCATACATGACATTCATTGATGTATTTACCTTAACCGCTTCATCTCTTAAGTCTTTTGAAATTTCAAACGACGCTATATTTATGTCATGATCAAATTCACTTAATAATTGATTGGATAATGAATTTAATAATTGCCTCTCATCTACTTGATCTACATAACTAACGCCTAGTAAGACTTGTCGATCGTTATCTAAGTATCCTAAATCCCGACTTAAAGAGATTACGTTTGTCGATACGGTTTCTAGCGATTCCCCTTTAAAATCACCTATTTCACTCAGCATACTACTCCCATCATCATTTAAAGGTTCAGCATCAATAATGTCGTATGAATCATCAACTGTAAACTCAATGCTCGGATTAATATCTAAATTAATATAAGCATAAGCATGAGATTCATTTTGGTTCAACCATGTAAAGAATGGGAATATTAAAGCGAGACATAAGACAACCATTGCTAATGCTCTCCACTGACTTCTAGTCTGAAGTGAATTTAACGCATGAGCTATAATTGACCTTTCTTCCACTGGTGTGAAACTGACTTCTTCGCCGATTTGAACTGCGCGCTCTACTTTTGCTTTATAAAAAGATCCATCTGGCGTCAGCATAATATAATGTCTCCGCTTCGCTTCTACGACAACTCCCTTTTTCATTCATTCACCCCCTGTACATACTCTTTTAAATACGTGAAGTCTTCTGTAAGTAAAACAAAGACAGCGAGAATATATTTACGATTACGTTCGATTGTCTTCTTGCTGACATTAACATGGGGTTCAATCCTTTTAATTGGTAATCGTTTTTTAGTTAAGACATATTCCCTAAACTCTTCGTTCTCATAGACGAATCGAGCCACTTCTTTAGCCGATTCTTTAGCATCTTGGTGCTTAGGAGAGACAGAGACTAATTCTGAGAAAGATAATTTATAGTCTTTTAACTTTCGATTGTACTCTTCAATCTCCATTTGGCGATACCAAGTAGCTTGATCTTCTTCAAACACATCTTTAGAAACTTGAGAAAGTCTCCAATCTGCTGCATTTGTTTGTTCTTCTTCACCATCTGATTGATCAAGCGAAACTGTTGTTACATCAACTGATTCTTTTCTAATGTAATCAATTACCTTTCGGGTAATCACAAGTCGTGCGAACGTTAAAAATGAACTCCCCTTCTCTTCAGAATAAGAATCGATCGCTTCGTTAAAAGCCATAAAACCTACACTGAACTCATCATCCCGCTCAGGGTCTATATAACGTTTGCAAACTTTTGAAACTGATGTTGCTATGAAAGGTTGATAGCTCGACAACAGATGATGACGGGCATCTTCATCCCCATGCTGAACAGCACGGACCTGTTCTTCGAGGGGAACGTCTTTACTATTTTTTAGACGTTGTAACACCCCTCATCACCCCCAACTATTTATATTTTTCGTAATCAAATTGTAATATTTGACCGTCTTTACTCATTAAAATGTTCATAAAATAAATCAATCGGTACTGCTAGACCTACGCGCCCATGTTCATCCTCTGTTCTTGTAGCATAAATGACAGCAATAACCTCTCCTGATTGGTTAATGACTGGGCTACCACTATTACCACTGTAAATTGGTGCATCTAAAACTAGAATATCACCATCTATATTCCCTACCGAAGACTCACCAATAATAGTTCCTTCATTGGCAATGCCACTAAAACCTAGCGGACTCCCAATAAAATAGAAAGGCTCATTCGGTTCATAACTCGCTGCGTCTGCCAAATCAAGCTCTGGGAATCCATCTCCGTCAACTTTTAATAAAGCTAAGTCTATTTCCGGTACCGATTCTTCAATTGTTGCGCCATAAGGTCCATCTCCATCAAAATAAATCCATAACCGTTCACGTTCATTAATAACATGCTCATTTGTTATGACATAACCGTCCTCTGAAATGACAAAACCAGTTCCTCTTCCGATTCCTGTATCAACTGTAACAACCGATTCTCGATAAGATTGTACTTCTTCATCCATCATTAATTGTGCTGACGTTCTTAAAAAATCAATCGCTGGAATTGGATACATCGCTGGTAATGTCGCAGCTATATTAAAAAATAGAAAAACAGCAATTAGCCAAAACATCCACTTCGGAAAAGGACGCTTCGGCTCCATTCTCTCTTCTTTTCTTCTTTGATTAATTCGCTCTTTTTCCTCATACAGTAATTCTTTAATCTCTTCTTCTTCAAGGTCTTCATATAAATCAACTTCATCTTCTGTTTCGGGTCGCTTATATTCATCAGTCATTTATATTCCCCTCAATACCGCCCGTAAAGTCTCACGTCGTTTGTTACATCATATAGTATACACGATTTCGACGCAATACCTTAACATATGCATTATACCAAAGGATGAGCAAGCCTTTAATAACAATTAGATTACAAATGATTACATACTTAAAATTAATACCACTACTAAAGTAATAAACAATAAAGCAACAATAGCAGTTGAAAGAATTCGAGAGACGTTAATCGTCACTTCTTCTTTCCACTTAACTGGTCGTATACCACTAACAAAAAAGATTATAATTCCACTTAGAAAAATACAAGTTACATTAGTCATAATCAGTAAGGAAGACCAATACGTATCTACCCATAACATTTGTCCAATAGATATTCCAAATGTGACTGTTGGAGGAAGTAAGGCGACTGCCACCATAACCCCTACCATGCCACTTGACACACGGTTAAGTAATGCAAGAGCTCCTGCTGCACCAGAGGCTAATGCAATAAAAATATCCGCAATAGATACAGTCGTTCTAGAAGTATATTGTGTTGTTTGTGTTCCCTCTTCGAAAAAGTAACCGAATGAACTTGCAATCCCTACAATAATGGCAAAGCCTATGACTAAGGTTGAAATTGATTGCCAAAGCCTTCTTAAATCTCCTAACACAGCAGCGAAAGACACAGAAATTGCTGGACCAATTAATGGGGCAATAGCCATCGCTCCAATCACGACGGCTTCACTGTCATTTATAAAACCACCAGCTGCCACTATAGCTGAAAAAATAATTAACAATGTATAGTTCATCGTCAGCTGACTTTTTTTATCAATTGTATGCGTTAATTCTTGTCGACTAGCCCTTAACAATTTACCTGTATCTTCATTTTTTTCTTCTTTCTTTATATCCTTCTCTTCTTTTTCTCGCTCTTTGATCGTTTCTCGAGAAAAGTAAGTATGAACCGGAAAAAGAATCGTCTCAAAGCCTTCCGACAAACTTGACACAGCCTCTAAATAATCTAACACCTCTTCTACTTCTTCTTCCGCTACAATCATGCGCATTAATACACGGTCGTTAATCTCATATTCCTTCCACACACTCTCTTGGGAGAACTTGTCTAGAGCTGGTTTTACATCTTCATACTTATGTTTCGGAATGTAAACTTCTATTAATTGCATACTCATCCTGTAATCTCATTCCCCTCACAATGTTTTCCTTAGTATTTACATATTTTCACCAAACAATCGCATACTATGTTCAAACGTTTGTGAGGGAGAAATCTATGAAACGTCGATTCAAAAAATCAAGCTATTTTCCATGCAAATTAGAACAACTAGAACAAGACTTAAAAGACCAATACTTCCATGCATCGCCAGACTTAGCTTCTAAGATCATTCATCACGATGGAAAAAGATGTATAATTGTTTTCATTGATTATTTAGTAGATAAAAACTATCTATACAATCAAGTCATCGGAGAAATTCAACATACACCAAAATGGGATCATAAAACATTTAAAGATACCATTCCAGTTTCAGATTCAAAACAACATACAGAGTTAAATGCAATAGGAGATGAATTGTTAGAAGGAGCTGCTTGTGTATATGTTGAAGGTGAACAAAATTGTTTAACGTTTTTAATTCCTCGTGTAGAAAAACGTCAACCTGATCGAGCAGAAACTGAATCACTTATATTCGGCCCGAAAGTTTCATTTACTGAATCTTTGGACACAAACTTAAATCTAATTCACAAACGAATGGATACGAGTTCCTTAAAAGTTGAGAAATTCGTAATTGGAAATACCGTCCCAACAGAAGTGAGGATGGTGTACTTAGAAGATTTGGCTAATGAAGATAATGTTCAAGAGTTAAGAGGACGTCTTAGTGTTCTTAATGTTGACGATGTTCTCGATTCATCAACGTTAACTCAACTAATTGAAGATAATTCATACTCTATTTTTCCACAATTTCTTACAACAGAATTACCCGATCGTTTCTGTTATTCACTTAAAGAAGGAAGATTAGGTATATTAGTAGATAAAAGTGGGTCCGGAATTGTAACTCCTTCTTCATTTTTTAGTTTTTTCCAGACAACAGAAGATAATTATACTCGTTGGAATATGGGAGCATTCACTCGGTTATTACGTATTATTGCGATGGTTATTTCCATTACGTTAACGCCTACTTATGTCGCGGCTCTCACATACCATTACGAAATCATCCCAGATGCACTCCTTGTATCATTAGGTCATTCAAGGACACGCGTACCGTTTCCACCTTTATTGGAAGCACTCATATTAGAATTTTTGATTGAGCTAATTCGTGAGGCCGGGGCACGATTACCGACAAAAGTCGGTCAGACGATGGGTATCGTAGGAGGAATCGTAATCGGACAAGCTGTTGTGCAAGCAGGTTTTACGAGTAACATTTTAATTATCATTGTCGCATTAAGTGCTTTAGCATCCTTTACAACACCAAGCTACTTAATGGGTTCAGCGATTCGTATCATTCGCTTCCCACTCATGATCTTTGCTGGACTGTGGGGATTTGTCGGTTTAGTGTTTAGCTTTGCATTTATTGCCATTCACTTAGTGAAACAACGTTCATTAAATCGCCCGTATTTTGTTCCTGTATATCCTTTTCAGCCACGAGACATTGATAATTCAATATTTCGATTACCTTTTCTACACAGTAACAAACGTGCTTACTCAAACAAACCGAAGAGAATCCAACGCTTCCCTAAACCTAAGAAGCAAAAAAAATCCGATATTGACGAATAGGTGCTATTATGGCTCAACTGCAAATTCCACTAGATAAAAAAATAAAAGCTGTTTATTTATTGATCGTCCTACACACGATGCAAATCGGTGTTGGTATTGCAGGTTACCCTCGCCTCGTATATTTGGAAGCAGGGCGTGACAGCTGGATTTCGATTATTATTGCAGCTATTGTTTTGCATCTAACCATTGCTTGTATCGTTTTTATTTTAAACACAAATAAAGATACTGATTTACATGGTATTTTGACAAATTGGTTTGGCAGTTTTATTGGGAAGTCAATCACCGTAGTGTTTATTGTTTATTTTTTCTTTATGTTTTTAAGTGTGATGATAAATTACATTGAGTTCGTTCAAGTGTTTATCTTCCCACAAATGTCTCCTTGGTTTATAACAGCCGCTTTACTAACACTTGTCTTATACGCTGTTATAGGAGGCGTACGTATTGCAGTTGGTACATCCATTGTATTTTTCTTTGGGGCCATTTGGATGGTTGGTTTATTGTATAAACCCATTACTTTAATAGACATTGATGGATATTTACCTATGTTTGAATCAGAACCGCGTGCCATTTTAGAAGGAGCAAAAGTAACTTCATTCACTATATTAGGTTTTGAATTATTATGGTTTCTGTACCCTTACATTCATGATAAATCAAAAGTTAATCGTTTTAGTCAGCTCGCAATGGCTTTTACGATTGCGATGATCTTTACTGTGACAATGGTCTCTATTGGTTTTTTTAGTCGAGGTCAACTAGAAGGCAAAATTTGGCCAGCCTTATCAATGATGAAAGTGATTTCATTTCCGATGTTTGAACGGTTCGATATTTTAGCTGTTGCTTTATGGATGATTATTATATTACCTAATATGATCTTACTTGCTTGGATGATAAGTATTAGCGCAAAACGGGTTTTCGGGTGGAAACAAAAGTACTTTTTATATCTTTTGGTTTTGATTGCGTTTATTTGTCAGTACCAATTTGATAATCGTTATTATGTCAATATGTTGACCGACTATGTAGGTCAGGTTGGATTGTATTTAGGGTTTTTATTTCCGTTTTTATTATTACCATTTGCAATTTTTAAACGGGTGAAAGGAAAGAACAAAGCCGATGCGAAAAACTAACTATTTAGGCATAATATTTAGCTTACTCATACTGATCACTTCAACATCATGCATAGAACCTAATATTATTGAAGAATTAGGTATTGTTACGGCATACGGTTTTGATCAAAACGAAGACACACAAGAAATTGAAGGAACTGTCGTATTGTACCAATTCAACCCTGACATTACGGATGCTTCACAAATTATCCATAGTGACGGAAAAACGTTTGATACAATTCGTTCTAACGCGAACAAACAATCAGGTTATCAAATTGTAAATGGGCAATTACAAACTATATTGTTCGGTCCTTCCATTTCAGAAGAAGGGATTTTTCCTTACTTAGATACAATCGAGCGTAACGCCGCAGTTTCAGACATGTTATATGTTGCAGTCGCCGATCAACCCACTCGAGACCTAATGTCTGCTTCAAACTATGAGGAGGCGCCGAATATCGGTATTTATCTACATCGATTAATTGAAACAGCTGTTAAAAATGAAGTAATTATAAGTAGTACATTTCACGAGTTTATGCGCTCATATTTTCGTGCCGGTTTAGATCCTGTTGTTCCAATATTAACTGTAGAAGATAATAAAGTTGAGGTAAATAGTATTGGAGCAATGCAAGATGATATTCTTGTTGGTACTTATTCAATGGATGAAATATTTTATGCAAGGTTAATTCGTGATCGGTTTAAACAAGGGAGAACGGAATTAACAATGGATCTAAATGATTTTGAAGGATATATTGCGGAGTATGTACACGATCCACGAGGAGATGAAATGCACGTCGTACTGGACCAACTAGGTAGCACGGCGACAATTAGAGTAGTTGATATCGACGCTTTAGCTTTTGAAGTCGACATTAAACTAGATGGGCGAGTCATTGAGTTATCTCACCGCATTAACTTAGATGAGCCTGAACCACTTCATAAGATGGAAAGAGAAGTTGAAAGGCAAATAGAAGAGAATCTAACAAAAGTAGTTGAGAAATCACAAGAATTAAATTCTGACATTTTTGGTTTCGGTACTAAATATAATAACAGAACACGTGGTCAACCATTAACGAGTGAAGAATGGCGCGACTTATTTCCGAATATCGAGGTCGATTACAACGTGAGTGTTGAAATAAAACGTTTCGGGATTGTACAGTAAAAAAGGTTAAGGCCTACGCCTTAACCTCTTTTATTTTATCCATTCTCTGCAATCAAACTTGATAATACGTGTACTCGTAAAATAATGCCTTCTAAACGTTGTTCTTCGTTGACTACAGCAATCGGATATTTTGTATCAACTGCTTTTGGAATGATTTCTTCTAAATATGCTTCTCTTGATACAGTCTCAATTTGCTTAACCATAACATCTTCAAGTGATTTCTTTTCTTTAATACCTTTAATCGCATCATCAATCGTAACAATGCCCTGTAATTTCCGGCTACGGTCGGTAACAAATACACTCGATAAGCCATTTGCTTCCATCTCTCTTACAGCAACGTTTAAACCGTCTTTTAAAGAGACAACTGCATTAGGCTTCATCATAACATTCTCAGCTTGTATAATTTTCGAACGATCAATATCTTTAATAAACTCAGAAATATAATCATTCGCTGGTTCTTCTAGAATGGATTCTGGTGTACCTGTTTGAACAACTTTTCCATCTTTCATTACTGCTACGCGATCACCAATTTTAAACGCTTCATTAATATCGTGTGTAATGAAAATAATCGTTTTCTGTAATCGCTCTTGTAAGTCTAGTAATTCTAATTGCATTTCACGACGAATGAGTGGATCTAGTGCACTAAACGGCTCATCCATTAAAAGAATATCAGGATCATTTGCTAACGCTCTTGCTAAACCAACACGTTGCTGCATTCCTCCTGACAATTCATCAGGATATTTATCTTCCCAACCTTTTAAGCCTACACTTTCTAAGTTTTCTCTAGCTACTTTACGACGTTCTTCTGTTGGTACACCACGAATCTCTAAGCCATATTCAACGTTGCCTAGCACCGTTCTATGACTAAACAACCCGAAATGTTGGAAGACCATCGCAATTTTTTTCTGACGATACTGTTTAAGCTTTTCACCTTTAAACTTAACGACATCTTCCCCATCAACTTCGATTGCCCCTTTCGTTGGCTTGTTTAATAGGTTTAAACATCGAATTAAAGTCGATTTACCACTACCAGAAAGTCCCATAATAACGAATAATTCGCCTTCTTCAATTTCCAAATTAGCATCGTAAACACCAACTGTATTACCTGTCTCAGCTAAAATATCATCTTTAGATTTTCCTTGTTCAACTAAAGGGATCGCAGACTTTGGTTTAGGACCAAATATTTTGGATACATTATTTATTTTCATTTTAACACTCATTTAATGATCCCCCTTATCTCGTTGGAACCTATCACCGATTCCTGCTGTAACTCGATCAATAATAATTGCTAAGAAAACGATACTAATACCTGCTTCAAATCCTAATGCAATATCGAGACGGTTAATCGCGATTAAGACCTGTTCACCTAAACCACCTGCACCAACCATTGATGCAATAACAACCATCGCTAAAGCCATCATAGTTGTTTGGTTAATACCTGCCATGATCGTTGGAATAGCTTGTGGTAATTGAACCTTAAATAGAATTTGTTTTCTTGATGAACCGAACGATTCAGCTGATTCAACCACTTCTTTGTCTACATTACGGATCGCTAACTCCGTTAAACGAATAACTGGTGGTACTGCATAGATAATCGTTGCGAATACGGCTGGGACGTTACCTAATGAAAAGAAGAAAATTGCTGGAATTAAATAAATGAAACTTGGCATCGTCTGCATAGCATCTAGTATAGGACGCATAAATACAGAAAATGGTTTATTTAATGCCATAAAAATTCCTACTGGTATACCAATCATTATACAGATTACAACGGCAGTTATAACGATGGCCACTGTAATCATTAACTCTTCCCAAAAACCGAAACTACCGACTAAAAAGATAAACGTACTAAAAAGTAAACCGGACTTCCAATTTTGAAAATACAAACCGATGAGAAATACAAGTATTAAAATTAACCACCAAGGTAAAAAATTCAAAAAGTCATCAAATGCAGTTATCGTACTTGATGTTAACCAAGCTATAAAATCAAAAAACGGCTCTAAATTATTTTGTAAAAAACTAACAATAAAATCGGCTCCATCACCTAACGGAATCGAAATATTAGGAAAATCTTGCATTGTTTCACCTCAAATAATTTTTATGAACTTTTTCATTACGGCATAAATGGCAAAAAGGCAGCTAGCCACCATTACGATCATGGCTAACTACCTTTTATACAGAGTTTAAATACCTAACTCTTCTTTCACGCTTTCAGCCACATCTTCTGGAACCCAATCTGTCCAAAGATCTTCGTGTAATTCCATCCAATAAACTGCTGCTTCTTCAGGAGAAGCATCTTCTTCTAATATGTGAACTAGAGCCTCTTCTGTAAGTGCAGTAGACGTTTCATAGTTCTGTAAAAACTCATATACTTCTGGAGCTTGTTCAGGAAAATCTTCATGAACCGCTACTGTTACATCATTTGGTGGAAATTCTGTACCACGTGTTTCTTGCCATACTTCTTCGTCATAAGGGTTGTCCTCAAGTAACGTTATATCGTATGAAGCTGTTACCCATGTTGGTGACCAATAGTAACCAACCCAAGGCTCACCTGACTCATAAGCTGAGGCCAGTGACGATACTAGTGCCGCATCTGAACCTGGTGACATAATATTATACATCTCATCTAAACCATAATACTCAATCTTCTCAACAATCGTTTCATTTACCGCCCAGCCAGATGGACCATTAACAATTCGCCCCATATCATTATCTTCAGGATCTTGGAAAACTTCTGGATAGTCTGCTAAATCTTCAACTGTTTCTAGTCCCGGAGCAAGCGGTTCAATACCACGTTCTTCATCACCTTCAATCACATATGTTGGTACGTATAAACCTTGCTCATTGTCATCGAAGTTAATAGATACTTCGATAATCTCACCTGCGTCAATTGCTTCTTCATAAACTTCACGAATATTATCTGTCCAAACTTCAGAGTAGACATTAATATCGCCATCTCTTAAACCTTGAACAGTGTTTGGAGTTGAGCCACTCAACGTGTCCGTCTCAAAACCGTAACCATACTCCATAATGTTTTGCATAATCGCATTATGAACCTTGATACTGTTCCAATCAGCATCTGCTAAAACAATTTCTTCTAACTCCCCGTCGTCATCACCACAAGCTGCAAGTACGAGTAGACTTGCCATGATGACTAAACTAAACCACTTTTTCATCATTAACTCTCCCTTTTAAATGTCCTCTTGTCGGACGAATTTTTGTATATTTTGTCGAAACCACATTTCATTATATTTTGTTGGTAATTTTCTATCAATTTCGATTTAGGTTGATAATCAGCTATATTTGTACAAATTATTCTGTTATTTATAGTTAAAGTATCAAAATGGCAAGATCAAACTAAATAACTCCATTATTTGCCGAAAAACAAAGGTGTTGCCAATATTTAGGCAACACCTTTTACTTAAGTCATTGTATTTTTTATTAATTCGATGACGTCATCTTTAGTTTTTAACGGTTGATAAGCTTCCATGTTTTGTTTATATGTCGATTCGTTTTCTTTTAGATCTTGAACAACATGAAACAATGAATCCATTGTCACTTCTTCATCTTCTAGCACTTGAGCATAACCACGTTTCTCAAATGACTTGGCATTTAATATTTGATCCCCTCTACTTACTTGGCTAGATAACGGAATTAATACCATTGGTTTCTTTAACGCTAAAAATTCAAAAATAGCATTGGCACCAGCACGGGAAATAACAAAGTTAGATAAAGCTAATAAATCTTTTAATTCATCGGTTACATATTCGTATTGAACATATCCTTCTTGATTGATTGAGTCGTCTAACTTACCTTTACCACACAAGTGAATGACTTGGTATTGTTTTAATAATTGAGGTAACGCTTTTCTAACAGATTCATTGATGCTTTGCGCTCCAGCACTGCCTCCCATAACAAGTAACGTCGGCTTTTCACGAGTGAAACCTGTGAACTCTTCAGCCCGTTTTATGTCACCTTCAAACAACTCATCACGAACAATGGCACCGATATTAATCGCTTTCTTTTGTGGTAAATGTTCATTCGTTTCTGGAAATGTCGTTAAAATATACTTCGCAAAATTAGTAGCGATTTTATTTGCTAAACCAGGTGTATAGTCCGACTCGTGAATAATTGAAGGTACACCTGCCATACGAGAAGCCATAACAACTGGTACTGAAACAAATCCACCTTTAGAAAAGACTAGTCTTGGTTTAACCTGTTTAATTATTTTACGGGCTTGCATAACACCTTTAAGAACTCGGAATGGGTCTTTCATATTTTCTAGCGACATGTAACGCCTTAGTTTCCCTGTCGCTATGCCGTGGTAAGTAACTCCTTCCATTCCTTCTACTAATTCTCGTTCGATCCCTTCATAGGACCCTATATAATGAATTTCATAACCTTCTTTAACGAACTGTGGCATTAATGCCAGGTTAACGACAACATGACCTGCTGTCCCACCGCCTGTAAATACTAATTTTTTTTGATTCATATTTATTAAACTTCCTTTCTGTCTAGTTCATACAATTTACGCTATAATGACATATTAGCAAACAATTAAACGTTAGAGTATAGGGAAGGCGTTAAAAATGTATCAAACTCACTCTATTGTTGAGAAAATAACACTTTTTATTAAAGTTTTAATCCCAATATTAATTACTCAAGTCGGTATTTATTTAATGAATGTATTCGATACAGTTATGGCTGGGCAAGTTTCAGCAGAAGATTTAGCTGGAGTCGCAATTGGGTCATCTATATGGATACCTGTTTTAACTGGGATTAATGGTATTTTATTAGCCATTTCACCGATTGTCGCTCAGTTATCTGGAGCGAATGAGCGAGATCGTATACCATTTGCAGTTAAACAAGGATTATATTTAGCCATAACCATTTCACTCATGATGCTGCTTTTAGGCTACCTTTTCCTTGATTCTATTTTGTCATTGTTATCAATTGACCCTAATGTATATCATGTCGCAAAGTACTACTTAGCAGCTCTCGGAATTGGCATGGTCTTTTTGTTTTCATTTAATTTAATGCGTTCATTTATCGACGCCTTAGGTCAAACGAAAACCTCCATGCTCATTATACTATTTGCTCTGCCTTTAAATGCATTTTTTAATTATATGTTTATTTTCGGAAACTTTGGTGCACCAGAACTTGGTGGGGTTGGTGCTGGCGTTGCTTCAGCCATTACGTATATGGTTTCTTTTTTCTTATCAATTATCATTGTGCACAAAGTACAACCATTTAGACGGTATCAAGTGTTTAAGCAGTTTGTCCGCCCTTCGCTTAATGCATGGAAAGAACAACTTAAAATTGGTATTCCGATTGGTTTTACGATTTTTTTTGAGACGAGTATTTTTGCAGCTGTTACGCTACTTATAAGCGTCTATGATACCGTCACAATTGCCGCTCACCAAGCAGCGATGAATTTTGCATCGATCTTTTATATGCTTCCACTCGCTATTGCGATGGCATTAACGATCTCAGTCGGATTTGAAGTTGGGGGTAAACGTCTTCAGGACGCAAAGACTTATAGTTTAATTGGGATTAGCTCAGGTTTATTTTTTGCTATTTTAAGTGGCGTATTAATTTTTGTATTTCGTGAAGAAGTGTCACAACTATATAGTAATGATCCTGATGTTATTCAACTCATGCAACACTTTTTAATTTATGCGATTTTCTTTCAATTATCTGATGGGTTTGGTACTCCAATCCAAGGAGCTTTAAGAGGCTATAAAGATGTTAATGTCACTTTAATCATTGCATTTATTTCATTTTGGATTATTGGTTTACCTTCTGGAATACTGATCGCTCAATATACGAGTTTAGGTCCATTTGGTTATTGGATGGGGTTAATTATCGGTTTAGCAACTGGAGCTATAATTTTAATTGGACGATTAATTCAAAAGTTACGCTTTGAAGCAAGCTCATAAAAAATCCACAATCAGACTTATATCTGATTGTGGATTTTATTTAACTTATAGGAATAAACCTGCGATTGTTGCAGATAGGATTGATGCTAATGTCGCACCAACTAGAAGCTTCATACCGAAGCGCGAAACAGTCTTACCTTTCTCTGCATCAATACCAGCTACTGTACCAGCTACAATACCAATTGAACCGAAGTTCGCAAAGCTTGTTAAGAATACTGATACAATACCGATTGTCTTTTCAGAGAATTGTTCTTGCATTTCAATGAATTGTAGCATTGCTACGAATTCGTTCGTCACAATCTTAAGTCCCATTAAACTACCGGCATCAAGCATTTCACCTGGGCTAATACCCATTAAGAAAGTTATCGGTAGTAATAGGTAACCAAGTGCAAGTTCTAGAGAAGCACCAGGGATTACAGCACCTACAATGAAGTTAACTAGTTCTAAGGCTGCTAAGAATGCGATTAACATTGTTGCTACGATTAGAGCGATCTTACCACCGTCCATCGCACCATTTGCCATCGCTTCGAAAATACTCTTAGATTCAGTAACATTTTTAACATCTACTTCGTCATCTTCATCTTCTACATCAGGTGGTGCAATAATTGACGCAACAATTAGTGCACTGAACATGTTAAGTGGAATAGCCACTAATACATACTCAGGCGGAATCATTGTCATATAAGCACCAATGATTGATGCTGAAACAGAACCCATCGCTGATGCTGATACGATATACAGACGGTTTTCTGTAATTCTGTGGAACTGTGATTTAATTGCGATTAACGCTTCAGATTGTCCGAAAAACATACTGTTTACAGCGTTAAATGATTCAATTTTCGGTAATCCAGTTACTTTAGATAGTGCACCACCAACATATTTGATGATCAATGGAAGCACTTTCAAGTAAGTTAATACAGAAAGAATAGTTGCAAAGAAAATAATGATTAATAGTACATCAAAGAAGAAGACATGTGGGTTATCAGGATCCGTCATTGCAATACCGCCAACAACGAAATCTACACCTTCACGTCCAAACTCAATTAGCTTTTCAAACACTGTTGCAATCGCTTCAATAATAATGCGACCGATTTCAGTGTTGAACATAAACCATGTAATTAAACCTTGTAGCACTAACATAATTCCTATACCTTTGAAAGGAATATTGCCACGGTTGCTAGACATTAGCATTGCTAGTCCAATAACAGACGCAATGGCTAACAAGCCTAAAATGATATCCATTTCGTAGTCCCCCTACCCCATAAAAGTTATTATTATTTCAATGACGCTATTGCATTTTACCAAGTTCATTATGAAAACGCAATCATCTTACAAAAAAATTTCGTGAAAAAATATGGCATTTCGGTAATCGTTGTATTTCGCTCGTTTCATGCGTAATAAATGGGCTTTAAAGGTCTATCTGGCAATGAACATTTGCGTCCAATAATGACGGTATTGACCACCTTCTGCATACCCAACCCCTATATGTGTCATATTAGGGTCTAGCATGTTTTCACGGTGACCTTGACTATTCATCCAAGAATCTACAACTGAACGGGGGCTTTGTTGGCCTGCTGCTATGTTTTCAGCTGCTCTTCGGTATGATACGTTGAACTGCTCGATCATGTCAAAAGGTGAACCATATGTCGGTGACTGATGGGAAAAATAGTTTTGATCACGCATATCTCTTGATTTATACCTCGCAACACGAGATAGCTGCCAATCACTTTTTAACGGTTGGAGGCCGTGTTGTTGTCTCATTTCATTAGTAATGCGAATCACTTCATCTTCTATTGATTTCACTTCAGTTTTTAAAGGGATCGTGACATCATCACCTGGGTAAATCAAATCGGGGTTATCAAACTGTGGATTAGCATTAATTATTTCACTCAAACCAATTTGATAAGTTCGGGATATTTTCCATAACGTATCACCTGGTTGTACTGTATATATATCTACCGAATCAGCGTGGCTTTGTTCAGAAGGATGAATTTGAACAATTGTCATAATGATTAATGCCATCAAAATATAAAAAAAGATTCTCATAAAATACACACCCTTTCACTCACCTATATTGTGAGCTAAGAGTGTGTATTTTATGTCATTTTCTTCTAAAAGTATTTTTATTAAACTTGAATAACTAAGTGGTTTTGTTAATAAAAGTTCATAAGTTCCACGTAATTGGTTTATGATATTACAGGCTTTTTCCCATTCTTTCGTAGATACATCTCCATCTGAAATATGCGTAATATTCAACTTACTACCTATTAAATGTTCAACTTTTAATAACATTTTTAAAGGGGCAGCTACAGACGTTCCTCCTTGAAAATCCTCAAGTAATAATTGATTAGGATCATAATTAACTAATTGTTCACGGTGATAAAGTACGGGGTGATTCTCTTGATCCTTCATAAGATTAATTAATGTAAGGCTCTTTAGACTTCTCATTGATTTAGAAAGGTCTATTAATAAGACCTGTATTTGTTGTTCCATTTTATTAATATGATGAACCTGTTTATACTCAAGGCTTTCTTCAAACGATTGACGTGTACGAAAATGGTTCAGCAAAGTATTCCGCATATGAATATGTTTTGATTGGAATGAACCATTATCTTGATGAGCCTTCTTGTAGTTATTTAATAACTTCACGACGTCTTGTACTTTTAAAAGTTTGTATGTATCTAACGAGTTGGTACTTGTGTTGTAACGTTGTGAATTCTGTTTTACATGATCTATACTCTTATGTCCGTGTAAGTAATAACGGCTGTCATACTTCAAAAAGACCACCTCATATGAAAAACCTCTTGCACCATTATATGCAAGAGGTTTTGTGTCATGAGGTTTATTATCCTTCTAATAGTAAGTCGTACGGATCTTCAACCATTTCTTTAACACGGTTTAAGAATTGTACTGCTTCACGACCGTCAACGATACGGTGATCGTATGAAAGTGCAAGATACATCATTGGACGAACTTCAATGCTGTCATCTGGCATTACTTTAGGACGCTTTTCAATCTTGTGCATACCTAAAATACCAACTTGTGGCGTGTTCAAGATCGGTGTTGATAGTAATGAACCGAAAATACCACCATTCGTAATTGTAAATGAACCACCTTGTAAGTCTTTCATAGATAATTGACCGTCACGTGCTTTTTTCGCTACGTCCATAATTTCACCTTCAATACCAGCGAAGCTTAGACGATCAGCGTCACGTACTACTGGTACAACTAGACCTTCTTCAGTTGATACAGCCATGCCAATATCATAGAATTGCTTCTTAACGATTTCATCACCTTGGATTTCAGCGTTTAGAAGTGGGAATTCTTTAAGAGCTCCGATTACAGCTTTCGTAAAGAATGACATGAAACCAAGCTTAATGCCATGTTTCTTCTCGAAATCATCTTTACGGTCGCTACGTACATTCATAATGTTCGTCATATCTACTTCGTTAAATGTCGTTAACATGGCTGATTGTTCTTGTGCTTCTACAAGACGCTTAGCGATTGTTTGACGACGGCGAGACATTTTCTCACGTTCTACTGGCTTATCAAATTCTGTTTTCTCAGCAGACTGGTCTTTTTTAGATTCTTTCTTAGAATCTTTCTTCTTACCTTCATCTACTTTAGATTTAGCTGCTGCTTCAACATCTTCTTTTGAGATGCGACCAACTGGATCTTTTGGCTTGATTTCACTTAAATCAATACCTAATTCACGAGCGCGCTTACGTGTAGCAGGAGAAGCTACTGGTTGATCAGGGTCGTGATCAGCTGTTTCTTCTTTCGTTGTCGGTTGTTTTTCGTCTGATTCTTTTTCTTCTTTCTTATCTTCTTTCTTCTCATCTTTAGCTGGCTCTTCGGACTTCTCTTCTTTGTCAGATCCACTATCAGAGCTTGCTGCTCCCTCGCCACTCTCATCAACTTTAGCGATTGCGTCTCCAACTTCTACGTCTTCACCTTCACCAACTAATAATTCTGTAATGACACCAGCGTAGTCAGAGTTAACTTCAACGTTAACTTTGTCCGTCTCTAATTCTACGATTGGGTCACCTTTCCCTACTTGATCTCCTTCTGATACTAACCATTCAGCAACCGTTCCTTCAGTAATGGATTCGGCTAACTCTGGTACAATAATTTCCTTCACGTCATTCTCCTCCTTTAATCTAGCTTCAATGCTTCATTGATAATGCGACTTTGCTCTGCTTTTGATACATTCGGATCACCAACAGCAGGTGATGAACGATAAGGGCGCCCAACATAATGAAGCTTCTGTTTAACTTTCTTAATATCTTGAATTCGTTCTTTAACGAAGTCCCAGCTTCCCATATTTTTCGGTTCCTCTTGAATCCAAACGATTTCTTCAATGTTTTTGTAATTCTTCAGTAATTCTTTTAATTCTTTTTCAGGGAATGGGTAGATCTGTTCTAAGCGTGCAAAGTGAATTTCATCAGTGTTATCACGTTTTTCCATCGCTTCTTCTAAATCAACCATCACTTTACCGCTACCGATTACTAAACGTTTAACTGCATCAGCATCTTCCCCAGAACCTTTTTGTTCAAGAATATGCTTAAATTTACCTTCAGATAGCTCTGTATGGTCAACAGCGACACGCTGATTACGTAACAGGCTCTTCGGTGTCATAACAACTAACGGTCGTGCTGCTTCTGTACCTACAATTGCTGCTTGACGTCTTAATAAATGGAAGAACTGAGCTGCAGAAGTTACGTTTGCAACTGTCCAGTTATTTTCAGCAGATAATTGTAAGAAACGCTCTAGTCTTGCACTTGAGTGCTCTGGCCCTTGACCTTCATAACCATGAGGAAGCAACATTACAAGGCTTGCAATTTGCCCCCATTTAGCACGGCCGGACGCGATAAATTGATCAAAAATCACTTGTGCTGCGTTTGCGAAGTCACCAAACTGTGCTTCCCAAAGAACAAGTGTATCATCACATTCAACGCTATATCCATACTCAAATCCTAAGACCCCATTTTCAGATAATGGACTGTTATAAATGCTAAATGATGTATCCACACCTTCTAGTCCATGGAACGGGCTATATTTACGTTGTTTTTCAGTATCGTGTAATACAGCATGACGGTGAGCAAACGTTCCACGTTCTGAATCTTGACCAGTCATACGGATCGGTGTGCCATCTTTTAAGATTGAAGCATATGCTAAAGCTTCACCTAAAGCCCAGTCAATTTTCTCACCTTCGTTAAACGCTTTTTCACGACGCTGTAAAATTTTCTCTAGCTTCTTGAAGCCGTTAAAATCATCTGGACGCTTTAACATGTCTTCATTTAATTTCTTCAATACATCTGTATCGACAGCTGTTTCAATTTGATCTAAGCCATTAACAACCTCTTCAGGTAAATCAGGAATCGTATGTTCAACGTCCTCATTTTCCTTCATGCTGTTGTATGTTTCACGAAGTTTAGACATAACATCATCTTTGAATGTTTTAGCGTCATCTTCTGAGATCACATTTGAATCAACTAAGAAATCAGCAAATAGCTCGTAAGCTGTTTTATGATTATCAATTGACTGATACAGTAACGGTTGAGTTCCACGCGGCTCATCCATTTCATTATGGCCATAACGTCTGTAACCAACTAAATCAATAATGACATCTTTTTGGAACTTCTTGCGGTATTGATATGCTAGTTCTACAGTCGATAAACATGCTACAGGATCATCTGCATTAACGTGGATAATCGGCATTTCAAAACCTTTAGCTAAATCACTCGCATACTTCGTTGAACGACCATCTTTATGGTTTGTTGTAAAACCGATTAAGTTGTTTGCAATAATATGGATGGAACCACCTGTCTCATAGCCATCTAATTGAGACATGTTTAACGTTTCGGCTACAACGCCTTCACCGATAAATGCAGCATCACCGTGAATTTGAATGGTAAAAGCTTTATTGAAATCGGGATCAGCATAACCAGAAACTCCACGGTTATCTTGAACGGCACGTGTATAACCTTCAACTACAGGGTTAACAAATTCTAAGTGAGAAGGATTATGTGCTAGTGTAATCTTCGTCGTCTCTTCATCACCAATTTCACGGTTTCCACCGAAGTGATATTTTACATCTCCAGTCCAACCGTAGTTAATACCGCTAGAACCTTCAGAAGGTACTAATTCTTTATCAGGTGAATGAGCGAATTCTGAGAAGATTAACTCATAAGGCTTTCCGAGGATATGTGCTAATACGTTCAGACGTCCTCTGTGAGCCATGCCCATCATGACGTGCTCAACGGAGTCTTCATTACCGTTCTTCACCATGTGTTCAAGCATTGGCACCATCATGTCCAAACCTTCAATAGAGAAACGTTTCTGTCCAACGAACGTCTTACCTAAAAATTGTTCAAAGCCTTCAACTTCGGCTAATCGTTTAAGTACTTCTTTCTTTTCTTCACCACTTAGAGACACGTCAATAGCACCAGTCTCTACTTTGTTGTAGAGCCACTCGCGCTCATCATCATCAGGAATATGGTTAAACTCATAAGAGGCTTTTCCAGAATAACGTGATTTTAAATGTTGAATAAGATCCCAAGCGTTTTTTACATGGCTTGGTGCATCAGATACTAAAACACTAGCATCCATTTGTTTTAGATCCGACTCTGCTAAATCATATGTTTTTGGATCAACTAACGGTGTCGAACGATCGTCTTGTTTGCCTACTGGGAAGATATCCGCTTCAAGATGTCCATGACGTCGAATCGCATCAACAAGCTTCATTGCAGAAGTTAACTTCTTCATGTCTGCAACGCTCGCCTGCCCACCACTTGAAGGTTCAACACCACCTGACTGCATCCAATCAGGAGCTCCATGTTCTTCAAACATTTGACGCAGCGATTCATCAACTGCATCAGGGTCATCTAAAAATAATTCATACTGCTCTTCAATATAGCCCATGTTCGGGCCATGAAAAGCATGCCATACATTGTCGTTAGACCCTTTGATTGCCACTTTTTACTACCCCCATCGATTTGTACAAATTGTTTTATACTTATTAGTTTATAACAGTTCTCCTATAATTCTCTACTATAATGTTTACCCATAAAACAAGGTCTACAAACAGTAAATAGAGAACATTTGGAAAAACATAATATACCTTCAATTAGTATATATGAAAACAAGCTTATAGAAAAGGTTCATGCGCGAAAAATTGCAGATTCATCGTCTTAATGTCGAATTCTACCTATATATATAAATTTTATCGAGTTAACGTATCATATAGATCTTCAACTAGTTTGTTTGAATGCTTTATATTCTTACTTTCTAAGTACGATTTAAATTGATGTTGTAGCCATTTACGCAAATCACCTTTTACATCTAACTCTTCCACATATTCTTCCAATAGCTTTTGCTTAAAAACCTTTTGATATTCTTTAGGCAATAAATTTATACTCATTTGATCATCAGTCTGTTCATCTATAAGCTCTTTTAACGAACTATACATGTCGTCACTAACATTAAGCCAACTTTCTACTTTTTCACGATCATAAAGAGATTCATAAACAAATCGATCTAAACGCTTTGACTCATGCTTACATATGAAATTTTCTAAAAGTGTTTGTATTTGTATATAATAATCTTTTTCTGCTCTTTTGATTAAGTCCTTGTACCAATGAAAACTTGCAGTGTCTAAGCGATAGTCTAGTTCAAGCAATTTGCTTAACTCCTCTAATAAGTCATTAGCACTAACAACACCAACTCTACTCATACAACGACCTAGCACTTGAAAAGCTATTCTCGCCTCTATCCCAAACATACCATCTCTTTTATTAAGCGTAAAAGCGTTTGCTTGGTTTAAATTATGAATACGTTTAATCAAAGTGTCACCCTTTTTATGGTGATCCAACCTTGACATTATAATTGCTTTTGCAAGAGTTTCTAACGCTAGGTACCCTAAACGAGTTAGATCCTTTTCATTTAATGCAGATTTATAAAGGGTCACTTCTTCATCTAGTTGCAAGTTATGCGGGACGCGTATGAAAATCATTCGGCTTAGTAGTGCATTGTTTGTATTTTGTTGTATAAAGTCTTTTAAATCTTCCTCATTTGAATGCCCGATTATGACTTGGTCAGTATAAACCATTGATTGACGTGCGACTTTATAAACATCCTCTTCAGCTAACGTCAAAAACGGATACATGAGCTCCCTGCGTGTCTTAAACACTTCATGTAACTCTAACAACCCTTGGTTAGCTATTTGAAATTCCCCGTCATAACGATAGGCTCTTGGATCTGATACCGAACCATATTTCGTAATAGTTGAATAATTTACATCACCGATTAAATCAGTGACCTCTTGTGAATAAGGGTCACTCGGTACAAATGTTCCAATACCATTACGGTCCGTTTCACTAATATAAAAACGTTCGACTTCAATTTGACGCCAATTACCGTCATAATCCTCGATTAATCGATGTTGATTGAGAGGGGATAAAAATCCTTTAACATCTAAATTTACTTTTGTTTTCAGCTTCTCTTTAATGTCATCAGGCAAAGCTAACAGCGGGTTTTCGTTTAACGGGCAATCTTTAATTCTATAGACCGCACCTTCGTCTGTTTTGGAAAACGACATTAACGCTTCTTTTATTAAACGGACAATGGACGTTTTACCACTTCCTGGCGGTCCAACTAATACAAGTAAACGTTTACGGGCATCATAACCTTTAGAGGCAGGTATTAAATAGTTCTTTTCAATTTCATCTAGTATATAGTCCATTCCATATATTTTAGTAAATAAGCCTTTTCTCCTCGCCCGCTTGAAAGCTAGGTATAACCGTTCGTGACTCGTTTTATATGGAATGTCCCGATCTATTATAGACTGTACATACTCTTCCAATGTTCCTTCCCACTTCATACAATTCCCCCAATAAAACTAGTTAAGGTAAAGATTTAATCTAGACCTTCATATCATTTTATTCAGAGGATGGATGTTGTTATACTTATATAGGCACTGCAATTTAGAAGATTATTTGAACTTGTTAACACTTATATTCACAATTCCAGAACTTTTGGTTATAATAAGGTTACGCATAGTCTTGATAATAAGGAGGATTCCCCATGGTAACAGCAATCATAATGGGTGTTTGTTTAGTATTTTTAGTTGCGATTTTCACTGCTGGTTACGAAGGTCAGCCAGGAGAGCCGCGTAAATAAAACACTCAAAGACACTCGCCGAGTAACGGGACCTTTAAGGTGAAGACAAAGGCGTAGTTGTACTGATCATTGAATATTTACAACAAAAAAGCAGAGGGACAATCCCTCTGCTTTTTTATTTCACATTTGGAAACCCTTGTTGCCTTAATGCTTCATAAATAATTATTGCTGCTGTATTCGATAAATTTAAAGATCGAACGTGTTCAGTCATATGTACTCTTAAGCATTGTTCTTCTTTACCAACAAGCAACTCTTCTGGAATTCCATCTGTTTCTCTTCCGAAAATGAAAAAGATATCTTCCTCTTGATTACTATAATCATAATCTGTGTAATGTTTTGTCCCGAAATTCTCAATATAATAAAAAGACCCTTCAGGATAAGCATCATACATATCATCCAACGAATCGTGATATTGAATATTAACATCATGCCAATAATCTAATCCTGCACGCCTTAACATCTTATCTTCTGTAGAGAATCCTAAAGGCCTAATTAAATGCAATGTCGCGTTTGTCGCTAAAGCAGTACGAGCTATATTACCTGTATTTGCTGGAATTTCCGGTCGGTATAATACAATGTGTAAACCCAATGTTTCCACCTCTTTATTTGTTAACTGACGAAATGTATTATACCACAAAATATTAGTTTATTTTTAACCATTTTTCATCTTCTGCCTCAAGAGCTAATAATGCTTTCTTTCGCTCAAGACCACCTTCATATCCAACAAGCTGTCCATTGCTCCCAATAATACGATGGCAAGGAATTAAGATCGAGATCGGGTTTTTATTAATCGCTCCACCAACAGCCCTTACTGCCTTTGGGTTATTAATCGCCTTGGCAATTTGCTGATACGTAGCAGTCTTACCGTAAGGAACTTGTAAAAGAGCATTCCAAACCGACTTTTGAAAATCAGTACCAATTAGCTTCAATGGTAAATTCTCACCTAAAGGTTCTTGATTAAAGTAGCGTTCTAACTTTTGAATAACTTTTTGATTAAACGGACAATCTTCAACCCTTTCATATTGATCAAAAGCTTTTACTTTCCTATTCAACTTGATAAGGTTTTCGTCTTTTAAATGCTCAATTAAATATAAATGGTGATCATAACTACCGATGATGAGAGGTCCTATTGGTGATTGATAAGTGGTAACTTTCATATTCCCCATATCATCATACTCCCCTTTTACATAGTCGGATCTTTCTTTTTAATTAACTCATAAAACAACCCATTAAATGTCAATATAACTATAAATATAATAACAGAATAATACACTTCGTAGTTATTTTGATAATGAATAACGTTCATAAATTTCGATAGCACTTCTAACAATAGACCAATAATCACCCAAATAATGGTATAAGGGATAAACGTTACCTTTCTTATATTCAGCTTCTCATAAAAATAAATATAAAAATAAGCAAAAGGTGCAAAGTTAATGTATGTTATGACATCTGTAAGCTCATAAGCATTTGAATCATTGACTTGATAAAAGTTTAACATACCGCCACCAATTGTGAAGTCAAAAATAATCGGAATGGTAAAACCTATGAGTAAGTATAGCACCGTAATGTGTTTAGGCAATACTTTAGGTAATAAAAAGAAAACAGCATAAACCACTATTAACATAGCAATGAGGAATATCTCATTTCGATCAAACTCTTCCCATAACATCATGTTTGCTTCACCACTTCGTCGTAAAGGTTGTGATAAAATTTATAACTCAATATAGAAATAAACATTAAGCCTGAAAAATAAATTAAATCATAAACAAAATTCCAATTTGTAAACTCAAACACTCTAAAGTACGTAAGTGAATAGTTTACAACCGTTAAAAATAGAACAGTCGTAATAAAGAGAAAGACTTTTGTTAACGTTCCTTCACTTTTTAACATTAAGGCTAAACCAAGCATTACAATAAATGGAGCAATGATACTTCGGTTTAGTAAATAAGCAATGTATTCTTGTGGTTCTTCTGTTACTTGGATCAATTCCATCTCTTCAATTAAGATCCATGACACATTAATCGAAACGACAATTGTTACTAAAAAGACCACTGTACTTTCCATTAAGTTCATTTTATTATTTATAACGATATAACATCCTATTAATAACCAGGCCAGTGTAAAGTATACGACGATTGACATAACGTCCTCCTGCAGTTGAAATGAATTGATACATATTTATTATTCTAAAGTTGCCTAAGTTTAATACGTCATTTACAAATAAAAAAAGCTCGGTTACGATAACCAAGCTTTAAGTCGTTGTTTGAACTTTTAAAAAGTCTAATCCTTTATCAATCTCTTCTATTACGTCTTCATCTTGTTCATAAAGTTTAGCTGTTTCTAAAACTTGCTGAGCATCTTCTCTACCGATTTTACCAATTGCCCAAGCTGACGTCCCACGTATGACTGGACGGGGGTCTTTTTTCATTAAGTTAATTAACGTATCGACTGATTCTTTCTCTTTGTAATGGGCTAACGCAATGATCGCATTACGTTGGATCGGTTTTTTCCCTCGCCAAGAACCTGACATGTAGCCAAATTTTTCTTTAAACTCTCGATTTGATATTGTTAATAGTGGCTCAAGTCTAGGTTTTGCTAATTCTGGATCTGGCTCCATATCAGAGTGTAAGTGATAGTCTACGCCTTTATTTTTCGGACAAACGACTTGGCATGTATCACAACCGTAAAGTCGATTACCGATTTTCGTACGATACTCATCAGGTAAGAACCCTTTTGTTAACGTTTGGTAAGCAATGCAACGATTCGCATTAAGCTGTCCACCTTGTACTAAAGCGCCTGTCGGACATTTATCAACACAAATGTTGCAATCACCACACCCTTCTTCTATTGGTTCATCAGGTTCAAAAGGAATGTTCGTAATTATTTCACCTAAATAAACCCACGAGCCATACTCTTCAGTTATTAAGTTGCAATTTTTACCGACAAAACCAATACCAGCCCTTTCCGCAACAGCACGGTCATGTAACTCACCGGTATCAACCATTGCTTTAAAATGAGCTCCTTCTACTTTCTCTTCAAGAAATTGACCAATTAAATTCAACTTTTCACGTAACACATCATGATAGTCTTTTCCCCAAGAGGCACGAGCAAAAATGCCACGTCGATCACCTTTTTTACTTTTCGGTGCATCTTTCATTTTAGAAGGATAAGCTAGAGCGATTGAAATGATTGATTGGGCTTTCGGTAACAATTTAGTAGGGGTTGTGCGTTCTTCTACAGTCCCTTTCTCAAAACCCGATTGATAGTTAAAGGCTTGTTGTGTGATTAACCGTTGCTTTAACGTATCAAACGTATCAGTTGAAGCAATCCCTACTTTTTGAACGTTAATTTCCTCACAGTAGTCGAACAACTCACGCTTTAATTGCTTAAAATCCATCACAACCCCCTCCTTTCTCATAAATAATTAAGAATCTATTTTCAACTGACGAATTCGATTAATCGCCGCTGCTATTTCAAATTTTCTTGGTCTAGCCAAGTCTCCAGGATGTTGATCTTTTCGTCCTTGTGTAAAGCTTAGACCTTGTTCATCCATGCTTCGTTCAAATAAACTAAGCCATTGCGCAATAGTTTTAGGTTCCTCACGACTGAACGCCATATATTTTAACATATTTGCAATCATTCTTGTTTGGGAATCATCGACAATTTGTTCGACTAAAGCTAAATCGACCGCTTGCTTACCTAACATAACGGTCTTTTGCCCTTTAGCTTGGGCTTTCGCTTTATGACCTAACTTCTTATGAATGGAGTTCGCATTAATTTTACGGTTTGTCCAACTACCAAAAGCCCCTTCTTCTATTACTTGCTTTCTAGGATCATTTTGAGCAATAAAACGAGCTTGTGAAGTAACATTAACAGGAACGTACTGGTCCATCATGATGACCTCATCTGCTATGTCAAAATAATCACCTGATCCACCCATAACTAATATTGTGGATCGATCAAGTTCGTCTCTTAATTGTTTCACCTTTTGGACAAACGGCGTAATCGGTTCTTGAGTTTTAGCCACGAGTTGTTGCATTCGTTCATCACGAATCATGAAGTTAGTTGCACTTGTATCCTCATCAATTAATAAAGTTGAACAACCGGCTTCCACCGCCTCCATTACATTAGCAGCTTGTGATGTACTACCACTAGCATTCTCTGTTGAAAATGATTCCGTATCTGTACCATTTGGTAAGTTGTTAATAAAAGGTGAAATCGTCACATTAGCTATACTACGGCCGTCTTCTGCTCTAATTTTCACTGCATCAAGATCCGTTAAAACATACTCTCTTCCATCACCATGAATATGTTCGTAAACACCTAACTCTAATGCTTCTAATAAAGTACTTTTACCATGATATCCACCACCGACAATTAACGTAATTCCTTTTTTAATAGCCATACCTGTAATTGGTTCTTCTCGGTGCGGAATAGTTAGAGATACTTCATTTTCTTTAGGGCTTTGGAATGGAACTGCTTGTTTTAATGGTTTTGAACTAATACCACTTGCTCGCGGTAAAATAGAACCGTTAGCTATAAAGGCGACCCAACCTTCTTTTTTCATTTTACCTCTTATGGCATCATGTTGATCAGCGAGTTCTAGCGTTTCATTTAATCGTTGTTCATTTAACGATAAAGCGGAATTTTGCACGATATGGGGTATCGCTTTAAGAAATAATTTCTCCGCTTCCTGTCCGTTAATCCTTCTACCGTTTGCAGGTAAACCGACTGACAAACAAATGGTTAACCCTTTTTCACTAAGTTCAACAGCTGTTCGTTCTAAAATTTGTTGATCAGGAGAATCGATGGCGATCATGCCGCTTTTACCGCTTCCTTTAATCGTCATTGACAAATTGTTAATCGTGTGACTCACTTGCCTTGCAATAAAGTCTTCAGCATATACTTTTCTTTTTTTCGTTTGAAGCCAATCCGTTGGAACGGATTGAACTTGTTCTGGAATGAAAATCCTAATTTTTGACGGTGATGCAAAAGGATCACCTTGAACATAATCTATGTGTAGTGTATATGTGTTGAATTGATATTGACCTTGTATGTCTTTATAGGATTTATAACTTTTGCGATCAATTTTTTGTAAGTGCTGTTGTAGATGTTTCATACATTTATCGCCTCCATAATCTAATCTGGTTTAAGGTCTTCAATCGCTCGCATAAACTTGTTATTACAAATAAACGGAATGACAATAACAATCACAAGTAGCGCAACTGTTCCGATAACCGTCATAACATTACCGTCTACCAAGCTGGCACCGACCAAGCTATAAACAATTGTACCTGGAATAATACCAATAACCGTAGCTTTAACAAAGTCCGCAAGCTTTACTTTAGCTAACCCTGCTGTATAACTTATTAAGTCAAAATTAATAACTGGAATTAATCGTAACATTAAAATATACAAGAACCCTTTTTCCTCAAACTTCTTACGGTAATACTCTGTTTTACCCTTTTTATGAAAGCGTACTGCTTTTTCCCCGAATCTTTTAGCGACTCCAAATGCAACTATAGCACTTAACGTTGCACCAATTAAAGCAAAAACAAAACCTAAATAAACACCAAAAGCTAACCCCGAAACAATTGAAAAAATTGAAGCTGGAAAAAGTACTAAAGGTCGCATTGCATATAAAATAATATAAACTACAGGAGCTAACCATCCAGCAGCGTATATAAAGTTACGAATGTCTTCAGGTGATAGATTTAATGCTCTTTGATTAATAAAAAGTAAAATTAAAACCATCACAAACAAAAGAGCCCACTTTACAATCGTTCCACGTTCCAAAACGTTCACCCTCACCCATGTTTTTATAGTCATAATTCCCGTTTAAAACTTGTATCAATCCTTCTTTTTAAAAATTCACTAACATAATTTGTAACATCGTTCATTTATAAACGTCTACTACATTACTATGCGAAATTTAGGGGGCATTGAATAAATGGTTAAACGAAAAGTGAGTTATCTTGCGGTTATGTTATTAATTATTTCAGTGATCTTGTATGGTTGCTCAAGCGACGATGCTGCAATGAATGAGGAAAGTTACGATACTGCAGACGATGGTGACTTAGGTGTGGTTGAAGAAAGAGAGATGGTTGAACAAAGTGGTGGGGATGAAGAACAAGCGAATGCAAGTCATGTAGAAGAAGTCGATTATGATCAAAATCGAATGGTTATATATACAGGTAGACTATCCCTTGAGGTACGCAACTTTGATGAAGCCGAACGAAAATTAACAGAACATATTGAAACAAGAAACGGCTACATTGTTGAGGCATCGCACTATGAACACGAAGGTGATTTTAAATCAGGGGCGATCGTAGCACGTATTCCAGAAGAACATTTTCACGACTTTATGAACAACATTGAAGGCGAACACACGACTATTACTGAAAAATCAATCCAAGGGCAAGATGTCACTGAAGAATACGTCGACTTAGAGTCTCGGTTACGCTCGAGAGAAGCTGTTGAAGAGAGGTTGCTAACATTTTTAGATGAGGCTGAAAGTACAGAAGATTTACTCGCAATTTCTAACGACTTATCACGAGTTCAAGAAGAAATTGAACAATTCAAAGGTCGTATGGATTATTTAGAAAACCATAGTAACTATTCAACTGTCCACATAAACATAGAAGAAAAAAGAATTGATATTCCTGACATACAAGACCAAAGCTCTTTAAACACGATCGAACGAGCACAACAATTACTCATGAATACAATAAACGTAATCATTAATATGTTGTCACAGTTATTTGTATTTACAATCGGACTTTCACCCATCTTAATCCCGTTAGCTCTTATTGCGGTATTTATATTAGTTAAACGCAAAAAACAAAACAACGCCGAGTGAATCACTAACTCTCACTCGGCTCATCTTCAGAAAAATCGATAAAACGTCGTAATAGTTTCGCGATAAAAATACCTATTATAAAACCGACAATATGTGCTAAAATCCCCGTCCAAATCGGCCCTAAAAGAACACCCATTATTTGAAATGTTGGTGAAGCAATCACACCAATTGTTCCTAAAAAAGCCGCAGAAGCAAACGGTATATAGGATAGAGGTTTTTGACCACCACCGGCATCACGATAAGCATCCCACATGGCAAACATATAAAGACAAGGGTAAAACATAATCCATTGATAATTAGTTGCTTCAATTGCTATATCCGTATTCCCTTGAAAGCTTGGTATAATGATATAATTAAACCTCGCTTGTACATTTACAATAATCTCTAACAATATAAAGAAAAGTCCCTTAATATAGCTTTTATTGAGCAATTGAGCAAACCCTGGAAGAGCAATACTCCATATAATAGCTTCCACACGTTTATCCTTTTTCATAAAAAAACCTCTACTCGTTTTTTAGTTTGTCTCGCTCTGCAGCTTGTGGTGGCTGCTCTAACCACCCGTGATCAATCATCATGTTTGTACCGTCTTGAGTATATTGTGCTACCTCAGCCATTAGTCTCGTATAATGAACTCCTAAATCATGCCTAGGACTATTTGCAATGCTTAGACCGTAATAAGATAACCCTAATGCATTTAAGGAGGTCGTTTGATATAACATCAATTTATCCGAGAATACGAAAGAAGTACTATCAGTTACTTCTGTATCCCATGTCATTGGTACTGGCAAATCATTTTCTCGTAAGAGCGAACTAAAAATTTCAATATGCTTATTCGCTATTTCTTTACCTCGTTGAAAATACCGCCTTAGCTCTTTGGACTGTGTTGTTTGGGTAAATCCTGCCATCGTAGCAGCTCCTAATGCATTACGTTGAATATTCGAAAACAGATGAGTGACCTCTGGACCTGTTACAGGTCGCCTATCACCAAACCAGCCTTGTAAAAAGCTTTGTTTTTTTACAAAGTCAGGTTTTTTAGGTATTGGTAAGTATGGTGGGCGCATGTAGGTACCTTGTTTTAACGATACTTGAACGGCTTGCCCATGAAACTGTTGCGTTTCTTGTAAACAATTAGAGAAATACTGGTAAACATCTGATCTTGTTGAAAAAGCGACAGCCGAACTATAAGCCTTCTTACCAATCTGACCCATTTCCCTTAAGTACTCCAACATATATCCATCTGAAAAAATACGAGGTGAATTAATATCTACATCCTCATTTTCACTAAAAGCGACAGGAATTGGGTAACCTTCGTTATTGAATATAGTCTCAATCTCCTGTAAATGATTAAGCGCAGAAGTTAAGCTACTTTCCACTAAAGGTTTAATTTCATCGTCCTCGACTTTATTTAAGAAATTTTTCATCACACAAACTGTTAGGGAGTCATTCATATATGCTCCCCAAAGTTCTGATACTTCTGCTGCGGTTAAGCGAATGTTTTCCACCGTCATAAACGTTCCTCCATTATTTAAAATCTCATACTGTTATACTCTCCTATAACGCGAGGAACATTCACGAAATGGTTACAATTTACCATTTAAATACTAATTGTTTGATTTTAACGTTTCATTCATGCGAATTTGCGCCATCAACCCTGCGATCAAAGGTAGAACGGCGACAATGCCAATCGCCCAAAAAAGATTAAACCAGTCGGCAAAAAATCCTGCTAAAATTGCGCCAAATGCATAACCACTATCTCGCCAAAAACGATAAACCCCCATTGAAGAAGCTCGCCAGCTTGGCGCTACTACATCACTAATCGCAGCTTGTAAGGTTGGATAAACCATTGCTGTCCCCACCCCTAATAAAACAGCTGCGATTAACCAAAGTACAAACCCATCTACTATTAAAATTAACCATAAAGAAATAGCCTGTAAGTACATCCCATAAGTTATTAATAGCTTTCTACCAATTCGATCACTTAATACACCTGTAAACAATTGAAAAATACCCCATGCAGCTGGGTATGCCGCTACAATAATGCCAATTTCACTTACAGTTAAGCCAACAGTGGCAAAGTATAAAGGAAATAACCCCCAAGCCATACCATCCTTCAAATTTGTAGTAAGACCTGAGATACTTGCAACTGATAAATTGCGATCTTTCCATGTCGTTAACGCGAATACTTTTTTAGCTGACAATCCAACCTCATCTTTTTGTGTTGTTTTAGCTTTAACTTGCTCTTTTAAGAAAGGCTCAGTGTCTTTTACGAGTAACGATAAAATAATTCCAATTACAAAAACAGCGATTCCTAATAAGAAGGGTTCAGGTCTTAAGGCAAAGTTTGAAGCAACATAACCTGATAAGGCCGCAAAGATCGCAACACCAGAATACCCTGCAAACTCATTTAACCCTACAGCTGTTCCACGTTGATTAGCTTTAGCTATATCGACTTTCATATTCACGGTCATTGACCACGCAAGACCCTGATTAATTCCTAATAGAATATTAGCAACTACAATAACCCACCAAGCATGAGCAAAAATAATTAATATCGGAACGAAAAAACCAATCGCCCAACCAACAATTAATACTCTCTTTCTTCCATAACGGTCTGCGACTTCACCTGCAAAATAATTAACAATTGCTTTTGAAAAACCAAAGCTAACAATGAATGATAAAGCAGCACTTGTTGAAGCTAGTCCAAAATGTTCTTCGCCTATAATGGGTAGAACCGTTCTTTCAATACCAACCATTGCCCCAACGAAAAAGTTCGTAAAAACTAACATCATAAATAGAAACAAGTTCTCTTTAATTCCGATTGTTACTTTTCCCATCTATTGTTCACCCTATTTTCATTTATTTTGAAATACATTCATACATTTAAACTAAAGGAGGTTATCTTTTTGTCTAATGATTTAACTGTCGAAGATTTTGCAAACGAACCTCTCCCATTTACCGCAACTCGCGACGATCCAGCTCCATTATTTACAGCTGAAGCTATAGTGAATGGAGATATCCAACAAGTAAATCTCGAAGACTACAGAGGTTCTTGGGTAGTACTGTTTTTTTATGCCAGCGATTTTACATTTGTTTGACCAACTGAATTGGCAGCAGTTGCTGCTATATATTCTGAGTTGCAGGATCTTAACACTGAAGTTTTAGCCATTAGTACAGATAGTGTTTACGCCCATAAAATTTTTAAAGAAATTTCACCATCAGCACGCCAAGTTCAATACCCTTTAGTCAGTGATCGTAACCAATTAATTAGTCGAGCTTATCGTACTATCGATGAACAAAACGGTGCTGCATTCCGCACAACTGTCATTGTTGACCCAGAAGGTACGATTGTTTCAAAGATTACTTACCCACGTGAGGTAGGTCGTAACAGTCAAGAATTGTTACGCCTCATACAAGGGATTCAATTTGGCCGCGAGACAGGTCTCGGTGTACCTGGTGACTGGGTTCCAGGTATGCCAGGCATTCCTAGAAGGCCTGAAGATATTGGACGGATATAATGAGTTAAGCCGGATTATAAGACAATCCGGCTTTTTACATACTTTAAAAGACTCGATTAACAAGCGTTCCTAAAACAAATATTATTCCTACCAGGAATATGAGCTTTTGAGATGGTCATAACGATTGCCACAGCTTTTTGATCATGTCAGTCCCTCCAATTCATACTGTCTTTAATTTAACCAAGTTTAAGACATTGTGTAAAAAAACTTGCTCATCCTACTAGGAATAAAAAAACAGCCATGGAGTAACTACCATGACTGGGTTCACATTTACTGCATATGCTGATTTAAAAACTCTTCTAACCATGCTGTGTACGTTTCTTCATAGATCGCAAAGGCCTCACCGTGACCTGCATCTTCGAACAATTTAATTTCCGCTTCACTATTAGTTGCTTCATTTAAATCCTCTGTCATTGATGTAGGAACAAACTGATCATCTTTACCGTGAAAATATAATATTGGAACTTCAGCTTGTTTCACTTGGTCTAATGCTGATGCTTCTCTTAAGGTATAATCTGCTCTTACTTTCGTCACTAAGCTAGTTGTCGGTAAAACAGGAAATGAAGGTAGGTTGTACATCCGATCCATTTGGTGTTCAAACAAGTCATATACTCCTGTATATCCACTATCCGCAACAATAGCTTTAACTTGATTAGGTAGCTCTTCACCACTTGCCATTAATACAGCTGCAGCACCCATAGACAATCCGTGCAACACAACTTCCGTCTCAGGTCCTTGGTGTTCAACGACTCGGTTAACCCAATCAATTAAGTCTAATCTGTCATGCCACCCAAAACCAATATAATCACCTTCACTATCGCCGTGTCCTCTTAAATCAGACAACAACACATTATAACCTAACTCTTCATAATAATATTGACCATAGAGCGCCATATCTCTTCCTCTACCAAGGTAACCATGAGCGAAGACAACTGTTTGATCTGTTACTTCTTCAGCCTCTAAGTAATAGCCTTTTAACGTTAAGCCATCAAACGACGCTAACTCCCAATGCTCAAAAGGTTGTGTATTAACCCATTCACGCCATCCACCTTCTAAGAAAACATTCATCGCACTTGCCGAAACGACTAAGTCATCATCTTCGACTAGAAAATCCTTCTCATCACTCTTAATTGCTAAATTATAAAAGAAATTACTTGCCAATATATTAACGATTAATAACAGTGTTAAGAAACTTCCCCCTATAATGATGATCCATTTTTTCTTTTTCATAGATGCTCTCCCCCTATAAAAGCGACTATGTATCTAGTATAACAGGGGAACTGTCAGAATGTTTTATCATTTATTGGTAACTAATTAAAAAAAAGCGCCTAACACTTCGTTTAGACGCTTACAACTTATAAATCATCTTCATAATCAGGACCATCAGATAAATTAGCAATATTTGTAGACCCGTAAATTAGTAGCAATACAAGAATGACAAGCATTATGGCATTCGATAAACCAATTCCATCAAATCCACTCATTATAATCCTTCCTTTTCCAACCTTTTATTTAAAGCTTCAAATATTTCATCTAAGGTCAAGTCCCCATTCTCCTCAAGGAACTCCTCTAATGCATTGATATGTTCTTTTTTAGGTACCATATAACGCCCAAGTAATGTAACTTCAACTGACGGGTTATTTCGGAATAACTCGACGGAATCAACTTTTAATTTTCCTGTTAACAATAACGCTGCGGTAATTAAATCTAGGTGCTTCCCTCTATACAAGTCAGCTACAGAGTAATCCGCTATGTTAGGATATTGTTTAGCATAATTTTTACTCGTTCGTTTTCGCTTCGGACGCCGTTCCATCCAAGAAAGCACCTCCTCAACATAATTTATGATTGATTTATAGAGTGTGTGATTGTCATGTTAAGTCATCAAAAAAAGACAGGTTAACTAACCTGCCTAATCTGCTAACATTTTATAACCAACGCCTCTGATCGTTTTAATGTAATGTTTGTTTAATTTTTCTCGTAGGTGTGCAATATGCACATCTACTATTCGAGTCTCAACGATATACTCATACCCCCATAATGCAGTCATGAGTTGATCGCGCGATAATGCTTGACCTTGGTGTTGAGCTAAATACAACAACAATTCAAATTCTTTCGGAGTAAGAACTAATGGATTGCCTTTAAAGTAAACTTCATATTCTTTGACGTAAATTTCAAGTTCACCAATAGTTATAACTTCTTTTTGAATTGAATGTTCGTTAAACTCGTGCGTTCTTCTCATCAAAGCCCTTACTCTTGCCACTAACTCCTGAGGGCTAAATGGTTTAGTCATATAATCATCAGCACCAAACTCTAACCCTAATATTTTATTAACTTCATCGTCTTTTGCTGTCAGCATTAATATAGGAACGTTATGGTGTTCTATCCTAAGTTCTTTACAGATTTCCATACCGTCAAGGTTCGGTAACATAACGTCTAAAACGACAAGGTCAAAGTGGTTAAATCTAATTAAATTCAAAGCTTCTTTACCATCTTGTACTGATTCAACACTATAACCTAACTGCTCTAAATGGTGCTGTACTAATGCAATGATTGATGTTTCATCGTCCACAACTAACACTTTACCAGTCACATTAACCTCTCCCTCAAGAACAGAACATCTTATATTTCTATTCTACATGACGAACTAAATAAATAGTGTTAAGAGTTTGTAAATTTCGATGTTTATCCAAAACGCCCACTGACATAATCCTTCGTCCGTTGATCTTGTGGATTAGAAAACATACGATCCGTTCGATTATATTCGATTAACTCGCCATGCAAGAAAAAGGCAGTATGATCAGATATTCGAGCAGCCTGTTGCATGTTATGTGTGACAACAACAATGCTATACAATTCTTTTAGCTCTTCTATTAAATGCTCAATTTTGGCTGAAGAAATAGGATCAAGAGCACTTGTTGGTTCATCCATAAGAATAACTTCAGGTTCAACTGCCAAACATCTAGCAATACACAGTCGTTGTTGCTGTCCTCCTGATAAGCTTAATGCACTTTCATTCAAACGGTCTTTTACCTCATCCCATAATCCAACTCGTTTTAAACTGGATTCCACAACCTCTTTTAACTTCTTCTTGTTTCTTACACCATGAATTTTTGGTCCAAAAGCGACATTATCAAAAATGGATTTAGCAAAAGGGTTTGGCTTTTGAAATACCATCCCAATTGCACTACGAAGTTCCACAAGGTTTACTGACGGGTCAAAAATATCTATATCATGATAAACAATACTTCCACTTGTCTTCACATTTGTATTTAATTCAACCATTCGATTCAATGTTTTTAAAAAGGTCGATTTCCCACAACCTGATGGCCCGATTATTGCTGTGACTTGCTTTTCTTTAATATCAAAACTAATATCTTTTAATGCTTGATTTGAACCGTACCAAAGACTTAATTCCTCAACTTGAAAGACCTTTTTAACATCCCCCTCAAAATACGGTTGAAACTGTTCTCTTACATCAATTTGAATTGGTTCAGCTTCTTTAATCGCCATGATTAACCCTCCTAAAATGGTCTTAAAACCTCTGTTTACAACAGCTCATTTTTTCTTCGGTAATAGTTCCGAATAAAGATTGCAACACTATTAAGTAAAATAACTAATATAATTAATACTAATGCTGTACCGTAAGCAATCGGTCGAACGGTAGCTGTTTCAGAGTGTTGTGTTGCTAATATATATAGATGGTATGGTAGTGCCATAAACTGTTCTTTTATATCATGAGGAATAATAGGTAGAAAATAGGCAGCTCCCGTTAATATAATTGGTGCTGTCTCACCTGCTGCGCGAGCCAACCCTAATATTGCCCCAGTTGCCATTCCTGGTATAGCTGATGGCAAGACCAGTTGCCTAATCGTCTGCCATTTTGTCGCTCCTAATGCTAAGCCACCTTCTCGAAACGATCTTGGAACAGCTTTTAATGCTTCTTCTGCACCTGTAATTACCCATGGTAAAACCATAATCGCTAACGTTAAGGCCGCTGCAATTAAACTACGTCCAAACCCGAAAGTCGCAGCAAATAATCCAAGCCCAAACAATCCATAAACAATAGAAGGAACACCAGATAAGTTTCGAATAGATAAGCGAATAAGTCTTACAAGCCGGCCTTGTTTCGCATACTCATTTAAGTAAATTGCTGCGCCGATTCCAAGTGGCACTGAAATCGCAATAGTTAATAAAGAAACATAAATCGTTCCAACAAGAGCTGGCCAAATCCCACCTGCTGTCATGTTTTGTTCAGGCATTTGGGTTATAAACGACCAGCTGATGACCTCAGCTCCGCCAACAATAATCCAATAAAATAAAAACGCTAATGTACCGACAGTAATGACGGCAAATGTTGCACATATAGTTACCCACATGAGCTGAACATTTCTTTTTTTCTTAATCAAAGCCGCATTAGTCATTACGTAGAGCCCCTCTCTGTCTGTTAATTAATAGATCAGCAATTAGATTTACGATGAATGTAATGACAAATAAAATCATACCGACAACAAATAAAGCACTATAATGCAAACTTCCCCAAGCTACATCAGATCCTTCAATGGCAATGTTTGCAGTTAAAGTACGAACAGACGTCAAGAAGTCAGGAATTGTAAGACCAAGAAGCTGTTGAACTGGCATATCTATCGCATTCCCCGCTGCCATTAATACGGTCATCGTCTCACCTACCGCACGACCAAACCCAAGCATGACTGCTGCGATAATCCCAGATTTAGCTGCAGGTAATGAAATGTCCTTAATAACTTCCCATTTAGTAGCCCCTAGCGCGTAGGCACCTTCTTTAAAATCACTTGGTACACTATTAAGTGAATCTTCTGCAATACTAATGATTGTCGGTAACGCCATGACAGACAAAATAACTGATGCTGTAATAGCCGTTAGTCCATTCGATAAGTTAAAAACATTAGCTACAATAGGAGATATTACGATTAAAGCAATAAACCCTAAAACGACTGAAGGGAAAATAGCAAAAACCTCGACTACTGGTTTAAGCATTTCTTTTAATCGTTTCGGAGCAATTTCAGAGATGAATATAGCTGTAAAAATCCCCCAAGGGACTGCTAACAGTAAAGCACCGACTGTAACCATGACTGAACTTATAATAAAGGGCAAAGCACCATAACGTGGATCACTCGAAGATGGGTACCAACTTTGGCCAAAGATAAATTCAGAAATACCTACTTCCCTTATAGCGTCACTTCCTTCACGAAATAAAAAACCGACAATTAAAAGTAAAATGAATATCGCTAAAGTTCCTAATACGAGAAACAGTTTTTCCATTAAATAATCGCCTAAATTTGTTACAAAAGATTTTTGCGTTAACTTCTGTTTCGTTACGACTACTGATTGATTTGAATCAACATTCGTCTTTAAACTTGGTAACCGCACGATGATTCCCCTCTCACCTAAGTGTTCACCAAGAGGTTGATTAACCTCTTGGTGAGCTTATTACATTTACCATTCCAAACCTAATTCTTCATATAAAGCTTCATTTTGTTCCTCATAATTTCCAACACCATAAAAACCTGTGGCATTTAGTTGCTCTTGTGCTTCATCTGACTTAATGACCCAATTGAGATAGTGCAACATTAATCCATCTGGTACACCATTTGTGTAAAAGTACAGTGGTCTAGCAATTGGGTATGATCCATCGTTAATATTTTCTGCTTCTAAAGGTGATACGTAATCGTGATCTTCATCAATAGCTACGTTTGCTACATTCACTGTGTCTACGTTATAACCAATTCCACTATATCCAATTCCGTTTAAATCTTGAGATATCGCTTCTACTAAAGCTGCAGAGCCTGACATAAACTGTGCTCCTGCTGCCCAGTCCTCACCGTCCATAATATTTTCATTAAAGTAAACGTAAGTACCAGAGTTGCTTTGACGTGAGAATACTGAGATTTCTCCTCCTTCGTCCCATCCAAGCTCAGACCAATCCGAGATTTCACCTGTAAATATATCTTTAACTTGTTGGACCGTTAGTTCATCAATAGGGTTATTTTCATTCGTGTAAACCGCAAGACCATCTTGCCCGACAACAAACTGATGAACATCAACATTATTGTTTTCAGCTTCTTCTAACTCTTCGTCTTTGAACGCTCTTGATGCTTGTGCGATTTCAACATCGTCATTAATTAAAGCTGCAATACCTGTGCCACTTCCTCCTCCAGTCACGGCTACACTGCCAGGGAATTCGGACATATAAGCCTCGGCGAAAGCTTGACCAAGGTTCACCATCGTGTCAGATCCTTGAGCTCTTATATAACCTTCTGGGCCTTCTTCCTGATTTGATTCATCATTTTCGTTTTCGCTTGCCGATACGACATCTTGATTTTCTTCCGAAGGTTCGGCATCATCTTCTTGTGTACAGCCAACGATTAGACCTAGTAATAATACGAATCCAATAAGTAGTGTCGCTTTCTTTAATACATTGTTCATTTAAATCCCCCTCTTTGTATTTGCCTTACAATTAGAAGAGTACACCCTCACTATTAAGTCCATATTAATGAATTGTTAATATTTCGTTTAGATTTTCATAAATCAGTTGTCTTAATGAAACAATAACGTATGGAAGATTACCATATCCTTGAAAGGAATGAATCAAATGCAAGTTAATAAGCCAATCCCAAAAACAGATGGAATTGACCATACGTTAACGCTAATTAAACAAGGGTTTCATTTTTTACCTCAGACTAGAAAGAAATTAAGTTCTGATATATTCGAAACACGTCTTATGGGGAAAAAGGCAATCTGTATGGCTGGAAAAGAAGCAGCAGAAATGTTTTATGACAACACGATTTTCAAGAGGAAAGGAGCAGCACCTCTACCTTTAAAGCAAACATTACTTGGACAGGGCGGTGTACACGGATTAGACGGTGAGCAACACAAACAAAGAAAACGAATGCACTTATCTTTAATTACACCCGAACGACTTGAAGCGATGAAAAATATTGCCTTACAAGAGTTAGATGCTAAAGCGAAAACGTGGGAGAACAAAAAACAAGTTATACTTTTTGACGAGTTAAACGAGATCTTAACTCGAGCAGGGTTAAAATGGGCTGGCATTCCGTTAGAGGAGAAAGATGTGAAAGAGAGAACAGAAGAGCTAACGCATATGGTTGATTCTTTTGGCGGATCGGTGTCACGCTATCGTAATGGTAAAAGAGCTCGTGACAATCATGAAAAGTGGCTTAAAGATATTATCAAGAAGATCCGCGCAGGAAAATACCGACCGCCAGCGTATACACCTGCTTATATCGTTTCTAACCATCATGAACCAAACGGAAAATTACTTGACTTACAAACAGCTGCTGTTGAATTAAACAATACTTACCGCCCACTTCTTGCAACAACTTATTGGATTATTTTCGGAGCACTTGCTTTACACCAATACCCAGATACTTATGTCAAAATGAAGAAAGATGAAAACGACTATAGCCATATGTTTGCCCAAGAAGTTAGGCGCTTTTACCCATTTGCCCCAGCTATGGCTGCCAAAGTGAAAAAGAGCTTTTACTGGCAAGACCATCATTTTAAAAAGGACCTTCTCGTCGTATTAGACTTGTATGGGACGAACATGCACGAAGATGACTGGGAGTCACCAAATGAATTTAAACCAGAGCGTTTCACCAATTGGAAAGGAAGTCCATTCAGCTTTGTCCCACAAGGCGGAGGGGATCACCACATCGGTCACCGCTGTGCAGGTGAGTGGTTAACCGTTATGGTGATGAGGTCTTTTTTCAAATACTTCGTTAGTAACTTAAGTTATGACGTACCTGATCAAGATCTGTCTTTTAATTTGAACCGTATGCCGACATTACCAAATAGCCATTTTATAATGAAAAATGTTAAGAGAACGAAAGATTCGATTGAAGATTTAAAACTCGACATTCAAACACGTCCTGTTATTTAAATAGGTGAAATAAAAAAACGGCGAACGACAGTATTTCAAGCGTTCGCCGATATATTTTGATTTTCGCTGATATATCAAATTTTTCGCCGATAAAATTAAAGAATCGCCGATAAATTGCCCACTACACTTTCCCAATCTTATCTGAGATGAACCTATGAATTAATATATTTAATTCTTCACTTTTGTTCGCAGGAATTTGGTGGCGCCCACCTTTTATAACTTCAATCTGACAATCAGGCATTTGCGTTGCAATATTGAAACCATAACGCCCTAAAAGTGGATCGCGCTCACCATAAACGAGCAAAGTTGGTTGATCAATTTCAGACAGGCTTCCTGTGTAGCCAGATTTTAAATAAGCATCATAAAAGGCTGCAGCATCTGTTGGATTCGTTTTAAACGACTCTTTTATTAATGGGAATAAGACATAAGGCTTCTTCGTATTGCTAAGTGCTCCAAAAACGGCGATTATATTGGTAATGCCTTGACTCGAAACCATAGCCCCACCTTTGGAGAGTGTGGTTAAGATGGGACTAGCTACTTCATCCACTGCTCCAACCTGGATTAAACCTTTTACATAACTAGGGGCTCTTAACCCTAGGTCAAACGCAATTGAACACCCCGCTGAATAGCCACAAGCCCATACAGGCCCAACTTTCAAATGGTCTAACAAGCCTCTAAGGTCTTCAACGATCGTCACAAAGTCCCATTTTTCTTTCGTTGAAGTACTTCTTCCATGCCCTCTTAAGTCGACATTAATGACTTGATAAGACTCTGATAAGTTTCGACTTTGAGCTTTCATAACTTGACTAGGAAATAGCGGACAATGAATGAGTAAAATCGGTTCGCCACTTCCTTTTACGTTGTAATATAACTTAACGCCATTTACTTTTACATAAGGCAAATTAACGACCTCCAGAGCTATACTAGGCTATTCTTAACTTGGCTAGAATTGGCTAAAGCATGCATAAAAAAAGCAGCAGAGGATCCCCCTCTACTGCTAACTTCTAACCTAACTCTCGGTCTAAAAATGCGTAAAAATCAACCCACTCATCAATTAATTTCGAAGTCGGTTTTCCTAATCCATGGCCTGCTTTAGATTCCAGTCGAAGCACTGATGTTGTTTCAGGCGTTTTTTCTTGCAACGTAGCATGGAATTTCTTCGCGTGTGCTGGAACAACACGATCATCACTTGCAGCTGTTGCAATTAGAACTGGCGGATACTTCACGCCTTGTTGAACGTTATGAAGTGGCGAATACTCATATAAATAGTTAAACTGTTCCGGATTTTCTGCACTTCCGAATTCCGGAATCCAAAACTTCCCAATCGTAAACTTATGATAACGCAGCATATCAATAACAGGCACTCGACAAACGACAGCTCCAAATAAATCAGGTCGTTGTACCATACAAGCGGCTACTAATAATCCACCGTTTGAGCCTCCCATGATTGATAACTTTTCTTTCTTCGTATAATTCTGCTCGATTAAATATTCTCCAGCTGAAATAAAATCATCAAACACATTCTGTTTATTTTCAAGCATGCCTGCTTCATGCCACTTTTCGCCGTATTCTGAACCACCACGTAAATTAGCAACAGCGTACACGCCACCTTTTTCGATCCAACGTAAAACAGCTGGGTTAAATGCGGGCGTTAAACTAATATTGAATCCTCCATAACCGAATAAAATAACAGGATTTTCACCATCTAAAGGTAAATCCTTTCGTTTCGTAATAAACATCGGCACTCGAGTACCATCTTTAGATGTGTAAAACTCTTGGACTGTTTCAAACTGAGACGTTTCAATCGCTAGTTCTGATTCAGCATAAGTCGATAACTCATCTTTTTCTAGGTCGTATCGATACACAGCTGTCGGACTTAAATATGATGTCATACCGAAATACATTTCAGCTTCATCATGCTTTCCAGTTAAATCTGTGATCGAACCTAACATTGGCACATCAACTGCATGACTTTTTGAACCATTTAAGTGATAAACGTAAAGCTGGTGATGCGCATCGTGTAAGAAAGCAATGACAAACTGACCATTAAAAAAACGGACAGCATGCATATAGTCTTCTTGCTCAGAGATCACTTCTTCCCAGTTTCTCCGTTCTGGTTGTTTAAGATCAATCGCAATAATACGATTTTTCGGCGCATCTAAATTCGTTAAAAAGTAAAAACGTGTCCCTTCGTTGTGAACATACGTATATTGAGCATCTGCATCATCTAACAAACGATGAAACGCTTCATCTGAATCATATTTCTTAACGTAGAAACGGTTTTGTGCTGACGTTCCAACGTTAACGTCTAAATAGATATAATCCCCTTCATGCGTAAGGCTAGGGAAAAACAAGTAATCTTTCGCATCTGGTCGCTCATAAATTAACTCATCTTCATTTTGATCAGTGCCAATACGATGAAAATAAACTTTATGATGTTGGCCTTGCTCCTCTTCACTCACAGTATCAGGGTGCGGATAGCGACTATAGAAAAATCCTGAATCATCAGGAGCCCACTTAATTGGTGTGAACTTTAACCATTGTAAGTGGTCACTTAACGTTTCATCCGTCTCAACATCCTTCACATAAACTTCTTGCCAGTCACTCCCGTGTGTCGAAGTCGCATAAGCGACATAACGTCCATCTGAACTCGCTGTACAATTCGTCATGGCAACCGTTCCATCAGCGCTTAATTGATTCGGATCAATGACGACTTCCTCTCTATTACCATCATATACATATAGTACCGCTTGGTTTTGTAAGCCATCATTTTTCTGATAGAATAACTTGTCCTTTACGCGTTTTGGAACAAAATATTTCGGGAAATTCCAAAGTTCCGTTAACCTTTCGCGATCTTCTTCTTTCGATTTAACGTTTTGAAAATAGTCATCACACTGTTTTCCAACTTCTTCAACCCAACTTAACGTATCTTCACTTTTTGGGTCTTCTAACCAACGATACGGGTCTTCTACTTTCGTCCCATGAAAATCTTCAACGACGTTACTTCTTTTAACAACTGTCATACAACCCCTCCTCTCCTTATATAATTCGATACACGAAATGAATTCCCTGCTCGTTAAATGCAGTTTTGATAAAATCCATTGGAGACGATGGGGTTAAACTTAACCGTGTTTGGTAGACAAGTGACCATTTTTGAAGAGAATCTATTTATCGTTAGTTTCACCATCAATATGAATTCTTTTAGCTACAATTAGCTTCAAACGAGCGAACGCTTAAGTTTTACGATAGAAAGTCAAAAACGCTTGGTCCCACGCCCCAAGCGTTTTTACTTTGCAAAATTCACAATTTGCTTATACACTTCTTTTGGCTTTTCGTCCGTTATCAAATGTCCTGCTTTCTCATAAACCACTAATTCAGAGTTCGGCAAGTCTTCATTTAACTTTTCCCCTATCTTTAACGGTACGATTTCGTCTTCTTTACCCCAAATTAGTAACGTCGGTGTATTAATTTGTTTTAATTCTTCAGTTGATAAGTCACCTTCTCGATGTCTTAATAACCTTAATAATGACTTATAAAAATCTTGCTCCATTAGCGGTCGCTTGTACTCTTCCATCATTTCATCAGTAATTAACGAATGATCATATAAGACGTGCTCCATAACGCTGCGCACATCTTTCTTTTGAAAATATCGATAGGCGTACCAATGAAATAATGGTAAATAAGAACCGTAACGTAAAAAACGGTTGGCCTTTTTTAAATACCCTGAACTACATAACAGTACGATTTTCTTCACACGTTCAGGGGCATATTTTGCCACGTTTAATGACACTTGACCACCCATCGAATGCCCGGCAAAAAAGGCATCCTTCACTTTAAAATGATCCATGATCGCTAAGATTAGCTTTGTATAATTTTCAAAGGAATAGTTAAACGTTGTCGATTTCTCACTTCGTCCAAATCCAGGCAAATCTACTAATAAAACCGAGTAGTGTTTAGATAAGTTTGGAACGATTTGATTATATGTAAAAGTTGAAGCTAAAAAGCCGTGAATTAAAATGATTAGTGGCTTTTCATTTATCGAATGTTCACAATAAACTTCAACGTCCAAAATATTAATTGTTTCTTTTTTGATTGTTTTTTCCACATCGATCGCTTCCTCTTTTATGTTAACCATACGTAAGTTTATATGTTATATTTTAACCATACTATAAATTTAAAACCGTGACGACAAGGAGTTTTTTGTACATGTCTAAAACATTAATTCTAGCCTCATCTTCTCCAAGGAGACAAGAGCTGTTAACCCTTGTAAACCAACCTTTTACTATTCGTAAGCCTGACGTAGATGAATCACAAATTGAAACCAATGACCCTGTTGAGAAAGTGAAGCAATTAGCGGTATTAAAAGGTAGAAATGTGCCTATTTATCGTGATGATGAAATTATTTTATCTGCAGACACTGTCGTTTCTTATCAAAATTCTATATTTGAGAAACCAAAAGATCGACACGAAGCTTATAACATGATCAAAGCGTTAAGTGATGATACTCATGAAGTGTATACTGGATTTATGCTTCGTAGTAAAGATGAAGAAGTTGTCCATGTAGAAAAAACAGAAGTACAATTTTGGCCGTTAACAGAAGAAGAAATCGAGCAATATATCGATACAAATGACCCTTACGATAAGGCTGGATCATACGGCATTCAAAGCCTAGGTGCACTATTCGTTAAACAGATTATTGGTGATTATTATAATGTCGTAGGTCTGCCGATTTCCCGGGTTATGAAAGTGTATAAAGAGTTTAGATGAACGCATATTAAAAACCCTCTTCAACTTAATGAAGAGGGTTCGGTTATATTATTTGATAAATTATAAACCATTCCGCACGATGTCGTAATCCGATTGCCTTTTTAACCCGCATTGGCAGGTGGGTAACCGCATTAAACCTTCCAAAGTCCTGGTTAACAGGCGTGTTGTCCAGTTTAAAATTTAAGTTTCCCTTTTAGATCTTATAGGTTTAAGACAAAATGATATTACGAACAACGCAGAATTGGTTGTTAGAGAACTATGTCTCTATAATTAGTACTATATCAACTTTAGCTAGTCAGTGCAATGGTAATTAAACCCAAGTTTACGCTTCTTCCTAAGCATACGTCAACTTAATTGATTTTTATTAACTAAAGTGTTAAAATAGAAACAATGGTCAAATAAATTTGGCTGTACATTCAGGAGGTTTTAGTCATGTTAAACATTGGCGATTTAATTATCTACTCTAGTCACGGTATCTGTCGGATTGATGGTATTAATAGTATGAAAATTAACGGTGTTACGAAAGATTACTACGTACTTCATCCACTAGAAAATGATCAACAACAGCTGACGATCAATGCACCAGTAGATAACGACAAGATCAAGATGAAAGAATTAATTAAGAAGCCAGAGGCAGAAAAAATCTTGGAGTCATTTCATTTAGATGGCGTTGAATGGATTGATAATCCGAACTTACGATCACAGACTTATAAGAAAATCGTAAATAACGGAGACCGCTTTGACATCGCTAAAGTAATTAACACGCTTATTAAGAAAAAACATGAACTCGAAAACAATGGCAAAAAGCTATATGAACAAGACAACAAACATCTAACGACGATCCAAGGTATTCTATTCAAAGAGCTGTCCTTAGCATTAGGCCTCTCTGTTAAAGAACTACATGACAAAATAAACCAAAGACTTCTTAAAGCTGTCTAAACATAAATAACGAGTCTACTCAATTAGAGTGGACTCGCTTTTTTTATTTAGACGCGCAGCACTTTAAATTGGCCGCCACCTAATAATGTTTTCGTATAATCAATTTTGGCATTAGTGAAGTAAGTTTGATCCTTGTCACTCACCAAAAACTTTACTCCTTCAACCTCAGTCACTTCGTCATCATCATTTGCTGACTCCTCCAGAGCCAGTTGTAATCGTGGGCCACCTCAACCAACACCCATTGAAAGACGAATGATTGGTATCTCATCTTCATTAACTCTTGATTCAACTTCCTTCTTCACTTGGTTTACAGCCGCTTCTGTAACTTTAACCATTCAAGACCCTCCCTTTCTCTAAATTTTATAATACAAAAATGAAACAAGCTAAATTAATGCTCACACTTCATTGAAAGGAGTCCTCTTCATTTATAGCTTTAACCTCTTCTGCATGACATTCTTTACAATAAAAATAATGTAAACACTGGTGGTTCGCTTTCGATTCACGATCACCATCTAATAGCTTCATCGATCCAATATCCATATAGGCACTATAATCATCAAAGTAGTCTGTAATTTTGCCTTGATCATCTATGTGTGAATCACACGTTGAGCATGTAAATGAATGCTGTTCTAAACCATTACACAAAGGACATAAGTACATCATTCCAACTCCTTTATTACTACTAAAATTCCCTCAAGCAAAGCCGTTTATGTACACCAAAATAATATAGGCAGAAACTGTAACACCTGCCTAGGTCAGCGCATACGAATAGGCAAGAATTACTATATTCATGTAAAGGAGTTAAAAGCATGGAGCTGACCTTAGCGCATTGGTTATATTTAACTGGGACACTCATCATTATTTTAACGATGTTATTTAGACAAAATGTTGTCGTTCCAGCCTTAGTCATGGTCTTATTTGTGGCTTGGGCTTTTACAGGTTCCTTTTTAGATGGCGTTCAAGCAATCTTCAATGCAAACTTAACAGCGGCCACTCAACTGTTTAATATATTTTTAATCATTGCGGTCATGACGACATTACTTAAATCGATCCAGTCCATCGGGGCAGATGAACAAATGATTAAACCTTTTCAAAAGGTTATGCGAAACGGACCATTAGCTTTCTGGGTACTCGTAATCGTCACATACTTTTTATCATTATTCTTCTGGCCAGCACCTGCCGTTCCATTAATTGGTGCACTTATGATTCCAGTTGCCATTAAAGCAGGACTTCCACCGATTGGAGCAGCTATTGCAATTTCATTAGCTGGACACGGAATGGCGCTGTCATCAGACTTTATATTAAAAGTAGCACCAGAATTAACAGCTTCAAGTAGTCCATCCATTTCCTCTGGGGACGTTGGGGAACTAACGTTAATTTTATCGTTAGTCGCTGGTATTGTTTCAATTACGATTGCATACTTTATGATTCGAAAACATATTAAAAAGCCATCACAACAAAACCTAACAGAATGGGAAGAAAGCGGGGATGATGACTTAAACATCCGTGTAAAAGATACAGATGTTAAGAAAGGTAAATTCAGTCCAGTATTTGCGGTTTTAGTACCTGTTATCTTCTTAATCATCGTAGCTTATGTAGTAATTGCGACATTCTCAGATTTCATTCCAGCAATTGAAGACGGCGCAGGCTCTTCACTAGTTGGTGGTACAGCATTAATTTTAATTATCATCATGTCACTGTTTAAAAACTACAAAAACACGTTACAAGATGTTAGTAAGCATATCGTAAGCGGGTTCGTTTTTGCTTTTAAAGTGATGGGACTCGTGATTCCAGTTGCTGCCTTCTTCTTTATCGGAAGCGGACAATTAGCTGCAAGCATTTTAGGCACAGACCCGAATACAACACCTTCATTCTTGTTTGATTTAGTTCAAGCAAGCCAGGCGTATATTCCAGATAACAACTTCTTCACCGCATTAGGTGTACTAATGCTAGGGATGGTTTCCGGTCTTGATGGCTCAGGGTTCTCAGCCCTTCCATTAATCGGTTCATTATCTGAAGCATTAGGCGCGACGACTGGAATGGACGCAACAACACTAGCCTCAATCGGGCAAGTCGGCGCCATTTGGGTAGGTGGCGGAACACTAGTTGCTTGGTCACCAATTATTGCAATTGCCGGATTTGCGAAGATTTCAGTTATTGACTTAGTAAGAAAAAGCTTTATCCCAGTTGTCATTGGTTTAATTGTTACAACAGTGTTTGCGGTATTACTATTTTAGGATTTGAAAAAGGCCGGCAGTGGCGCCGGCCTTCTTATTTTTGTCGCTTATGAGCTATTGTTTGGGGGCTATGAGCTATTATTTGGATTCTATGAGCTATTTAATCTTCTTCATCATCTTCTACTTTCTTCAACAACGTTTCAGGAATCATTTCAAATCCTTCGATCACTGTATTTTCCTCAACCTCAATCATGAGACAAAGCTTTCCACCTAATTGCGTCTGACGGACATACTTTAAGTCTTGTGGGCTGACTGAGATGTCAGCTACTTTCGTTTTAATTTTGATCGACTTCGAATTATACTTCGGTACGACGTTGCTTGCTTTAAGCTCGTATGATTCATCGTCTATTACCGTTTTAAAAGCTTCTTGAACTTTCTCTGGCTCAGTATCTTTTACACCGCTACTTTTTAATACTTGCTCAACATCTTTATAGTCTAACTTAGGCGGTTCTTCCTCTTCACTTTCTTCAACTACACGGTTCACCTCTTCATAAACGCTTGAGAGTGTTGATGTATTAATTTGATCGCCGGCTACTTTTCGAATAACTTCTTCAAAAACAACTTTATCTTCTTGTGCTGTTACCGCTTCTTCAGCATTTAACACCTCTTCGATAAAATGATAATCGAGTTCATATGCTTTTCCTGAAGAATACAAGATATGGTTCACATCAGATGCATTGTCCGTAATCGCCGGGAATAAAAAGCCTGAGATCGGCTTTTGTAAGTTAATAACTGGATCAACGACAATATTATATTTAAATTCTTTTTGCACATAATCAAACAGCAATTCTTTTTTCGGATCTTGTGTTTGATTCATGCTACACAAAATGAACGGATGCGAATAAACCGTATCATGACTACTTTCATCCGATTCTTCGCTACGCTTTTTCGTTGGGTTGCGAAACTCAGCACGAATAAACGTGACGACGATATCCATTTCATATTGTTTATCCTTCAACATTTTCTCGACGATCTTAAGCATTTGCTCTTTCCATTCTTCAGTTCCTTGACTGAGCAAACCTTGGTGTAAAATGAGCTGACTGCTATTTTCAACGTCCTTTTGGAATGTTAGTTCAAATAACTTTTCATCCAATTGACCGGTTAACACTTTTTTGAAGTTATTCATGAACAACTCTTGTTGCTCTTCTTCTAAAAGGTCAAACGGCATGCTTTGATGATGATAAATCTCGCTTGATTCTTTCATAATATAAACGTTAAAAATCTCATGGATATATAATAGATCATTATTCACTTTAAACTGTTTTTTAATGTTAGCGATGTCTTTTTTGTTCACTCTCGTTCCACTCCTATGCCTGAAAATTCATTGTTTCATTTTATCATAGAAATGGGACTATGAACGAAACTTTAGCAAAGAAAAAGCACCCTATTTAAAAGGGTGCTTTGACAAAACTAACTTCTTGTATTGCGAGTATTAGACTTACCTTTCCTTCTTCTTTGTTCGTCCGGAACTTTATGCTCGTTATTTCGCTTCGCTTTAGGTGCTTTTGAATCTTTAGTCATTTGAATTCCTCCATTATCAAAAGTCACTTTATATCATAACCGTGTCTTTATGGATTATGCGCAAAGTATTGACGAGCTAAAACAAGGCAGGGACTATTAAGCCCCTGCCTTTTATTTAGCCACGTTATCTAGTCACTTCTTCCACTTTAATCGGCCACTCTTCTAAATTTTCAGCCATATCCCAGAACATATACTCAAGTAAGCTCGTTTTGACAACGATTTCTTCTAATTCCACTAACTCACGCTCTGGCTTACCGTCTGCTAATTCATTCATCAGCTTCTTACAATCCTCAGCTAGCTCTGTGAATTCATCAGACGAATACATTTCGACCCAGTGACCGTAGAACTCATGGTCTTTAGAACCTGGCCAAGTCGCTAACGCTTTGCCGATAAAATTATAACTCCAGGCACATGCCAAGACAGAAGCCACAACATTCTCAACCCCGCCACGTTGGGACACATTCAGCATATAACTCGTATAAGCTGTAGTCGTTGATGCTGCATCTGTTTCCTCTAATTCTTCAGGCGTAATCCCAAATTTACTTGCATATTGGCGATGAAGGTCCATTTCCATATTTAATGTGCCGTGAAGGAGATTAGCAAAAGTCGTCATCGTTTTTAAATCATTGGACTTAGCACTCCCTAAAGCCATTAACCTTGAATACTCGACTAAATAAACATAGTCTTGTTTTAGCCAATGTTTAAATTTCTCTTGTTCTAACCATCCTTCACCAAGCCCCTTTACAAAAGAATGTTCCAAATACGAATTCCAAATTGTTTTTACTCTTTTCCATAATCGATCGGTAAATTGTTCACTCATGTTCATTCCCCTTTCAATTAATTTTTCTAAATATGATCTACTTTTAGAAGAAGATCCTCACCCCTTTCAAGCGCTAAGGAGCATTAAAAAGCCCATCCACTAGCAAGTAGGGATGGGCAGTAATCGTCAATATAACAATAACTAACCACTCCACTTCCCTACGCTAGTGTTACCTAGATCAGGTTCAAAGGGTCGGTCAAAGACCTCTCAGCAATGCGATGCTCCCCTAGTAGATCGGTTTAATATTTAATTGTGTAGATCACTTGAAAAAGCTGTCTACTAACTATAACGTTTAACAACTCATAAAGTTTCGTTTGCTCAAAAATTTTTATAACCTTAACGAAACATACTTCGTCTCTAAATATTCATCTATCCCTTGATAGCCACCTTCTCGACCTAATCCACTTTCTTTAAAGCCGCCAAATGGTGCTTGTGTCGTTGAAGGTGCGCCATCGTTAACGCCAACAATGCCGAATTCAAGAGATTCACTTATTCGAAACGCGCGACTCATATTTTCGGTAAACACATATGAAGCTAGCCCATAAGGTGAATGGTTCGCTCGTTTAATGACTTCATCCTCTGTTGAAAATGTTGAAACAGGAACTAACGGACCAAAAGTTTCTTCGTTCATACAAAGCATGTCGTCGTTAACGTTAGATAAGACAGTTGGTTGATAATAGTACCCTTCTCCATCAGCTACCTTTTCCCCACCAACTTCAATGACAGCTCCTTGTTGAACCGCTTCTTTTACATGTTGATCGACTTTCTCCATAGCATTTTCATCTATTAATGGACCAATATCTACACCTTCATCTAAGCCATTTCCTACTTTTAGTTGCTTCACTTCTTCGTTTAGTCGTTGCAAAAATTCTTCTTTAATCGATTCGTGAACATAAATTCGATTAGCACATATACAAGTCTGCCCAGCATTACGGAATTTCGACTGAATAACGCCTCTAACAGCTTTCTTTAGATCAGCATCTTCCATAACGATCACCGGGGCATGACCTCCTAATTCTAGTGAGATCTTTTTCATTGTATCCGCTGCATCACGCATTAACACTTTACCCACTTCGGTTGATCCAGTAAAGGTAAGCTTGCGAACACGGCTATCCTCAGACCATGCTTTACCAATCTCACTGGAACTACCAACAACAATATTGATGACACCTTTTGGTATACCTGCTTCTTCAGCGAGTTCCACTAGTTTAATTGCAGTCAGTGGTGTTTGAGTAGCTGGCTTTAATACGACTGTGCAGCCTGCTGCTAGTGCTGGCGCTATTTTTCGTGTGATCATCGCAGCTGGGAAGTTCCACGGAGTAATCGCTGATACGACTCCTACTGGTTGTTTTTGAACGAAAATTCTTTTTTTAGGGTGTGACGCTGGGATGATATCGCCATAAACACGTTTCCCTTCTTCAGCGTACCATTTAATAAAACTATTAGCGTAACCCACTTCTCCAACCGCTTCTTTTAACGGTTTACCTTATTCTTCTGTCATCAACTTGCCGATCGACTCTTTCTCTTGATCAATAAGCGTGTACCATTTCTCTAAATAGTGAGCTCTTTTATCAGCTGTTAAAGATGACCAACTCGGTAAAGCTTCATGAGCCGCATCGACTACTTTCAACGCTTCCTCACGACCAACTTTCGGTACTTGAGCAACGACTTCTTGGTTAGCTGGATTTACAACGTCAATCTTTTCAAAACGTTCACCAAACCACTCTCCATTTATGTAGAGCTCATGTAGCTGTGATAATTTCTCCACATCACTTCACCCTTTCTTCAAATTTTTATAACGTTCATGAATGTTATTTTTCTTATACGTTGGGTGGGCAAATTCGAACAACTCTAATGAAAAGGCAATGTAGCGTTGATTAAATAATGGTTCCAAATCATTGATGATCGCTTCGTATAATTCATCACAGATTCGCTTTTTCTCTTCATCTGTTCGCCCTTTACCCAACTTTAAAGTCGCATGAACGAAAGCATCATCTTCTTGACCATCTGCCACGACATAATCGTTCAACTCAATCGCTCGTGACCTTAAGCCCCCGATTGGAATTAAATCACTGTGCTTCAATAACGCTTGATTGATATTTTTTAATAGATTTGCAACATCTAAATCATTTTTTAAATTATCGGTGTACTCTAATATTAAGTGTGGCACTTACTTCACCCCTTTTAGCTCACTCACTAACTATCGTGTTCGTTAATCGGCCAACTCCTTCAACTTCAGTCATGACTTCATCGCCAACTTTAGTATCAACAGAACCTTTAGGCGTTCCTGTTAAAATCATGTCTCCTTCATTTAAAGTCATAAAACTACTTAAGTACTCGATTAATTCAGGAATCCCTAAAATCATATCTTTCGTCGAACCTTCTTGTGTTTTCTCACCATTTACAAACGTTCTAAGTTGTAAGTTCATCGGGTCTTCAATATCTTCTTTTGCTACAAACCACGGACCAATTGGCGTACAGCCATCTCTATTTTTCACCCTTAAATTAGGGCGGAAATAGTTTTCGAGATAATCTCTAAACGCATAATCGTTAGCAATGGTATAGCCTTTCACATAGTCGAGTGCATCTTCCCTGTTAACATTTTTGCCTGACTTGCCAATAACTACTGCCAGCTCACATTCATAATGCATGAACTCAACATCTTCAGGCCTAACCGTCGTTCCACGGTGACCGATGATCGTATTTTTACCTTTTAAAAACACGAGTGGTTCTGGTAATGGACTCGTAAAAGATAACTCTTTCGCATGGTCTGCGTAGTTTAAGCCGAGTGTAAAAATCGTCTCCGCTTCAACTGGCGGTAACCATTCAACTTCATGTTCTTCTACTAACCTACCATCTTTCAGTTTTACTTTTCCGTCTGTTTCAGTTACATGATGTAACGTTGATTCATATAAAACTCTACCTTGCTTCATCAACAGCCACCTCACTTACGAAAACGTCATCTTCATGAATGACTCTGTTATTTAAGCGCCCAACTTGTTCAATTTCAATACTGACTTGGTCGCCTTCTTTCGCTAAAGGTTGATTTTCTGGCACACCAACAAGTAGAACATCTCCTTCATATAACGTCATAAATCCCGTCACTTCTGACACAAGTTCAGGAATCGAACGTATTAAATTGCCTGTGTAATTTTCTTGTTTTACTTCTCCATTAACTGAAACTTTAATGGATAGATTGTGAGGATCATGGATTTCATCTTGGTTAACAATCCACGGACCAATTGGGCAGAAACCGTCTCTCGCTTTTTGTTTGATCGCTGGTCTGTAATAACTCGTAATCGGTAAACTGACATCATTCACAACCGTATAGCCTTTAATATAGTTATAGACTTCTTCGGCTTTTACTTTAGTTACTGTTTGACCCATAACTAGCCCTAAAGCCGCCCCAATTTGGACTTGCTCTTCTCCATTTGGAAGTGGGATTGGGTTACTATGAGCAGAAAAAGTATTAACTGGTTTAATGTACAAAATAGGAGCTTTAGGTGGATTTTGATAAGGTTTGTCATTCATTTCTGGCTTAAGTTGTTCATACTCACCTTTATAGTTTAGAAGTGTGCCATACAACGTCCCCGTAATCGGGTTATCAAACTTCAGTTGATTGACGTTATATTGTTTTTCATCTATGGTTACTTTTTGAAAATCGCGATCTAACGTTCCTTCTTTAAGCTGTGAAAAGCCTTGAAGCTTAAATTTAGCGCGTGTCATCTACTTTCACCTCTTATAAAGACTAGCCGGCTATTAGCTAACCGGCTTAGTATTATTTAATAGATTATAATCAATTAGAGTTTCACGGATTACTTGTTGAACATCGTCTGTCGGTAAATCCATTGGCAGCCTTAAAACTGGTTCAATTTTATCCATCATACCTAAAGCTGCTTTAACAGGAGCAGGGTTTGTGTCCATAAACAACACATCATTTAGTCGCATCAGTTCAAAGTGTAAGTTTTGCGCTCTTTCAACATCCCCTGCAAACCATGCATCATGCATTTCTGCTACTTTCTTTGGTTCAACATTGGCTGTTGCACTAATTGATCCTGCACCACCGATCGCTAACATCGGATAACATAAAAGCTCTATTCCTGAGAATAGTAAGAAGTCTTTACCGCAATTTAATAACACACGATTAACGTGTTCAAAGTCTTTGTTCGACTCTTTAACTCCGATAATGTTTGGGCAATCTTGAGCTAATTGAGCTAGTGTTTCAACTTCTAAGTTTTTCGCTGTACGGCCTGGGATATTATAAACTATGATCGGGATATCGACTGAATCCGCAACAGTTTTAAAATGTTTATAAAGCGCCTTTTGGTTCGGTTTATTATAATAAGGGACGATGACCATTGCCGCATCAGCACCCATTTCTTGTGCTTTTTGCGTTAAATAGATCGTCTCATCGTGATTAGTTGAACCTGTGCCTGGTGCAAATGGTACGCGGCCATCAATCGTTCTTGCCGCATTTTCCATGACTTGAACACGCTCTTCAACCGTCATCGAACTCGGTTCACCTGAAGTCCCTGTTACAGAAATGCCATGTGTTCCATTGGCTAACTGGTATTCAATTAACTCTGATTGCTTAACGAAATCTATTTCGTGGTCTGAGTTAAAGGGGGTAATTACAGGTGTAATCGAACCTCTTAACTTTTGTTTAATCTCTTCAAACTGTTTAGACATTGTCATTCCTCCTATCAATCTATTAAATCATGAACTGAGGCTTCGTCTTTTTAAGCTTCGGTTCACCCGTTTCAACTGGTTCTCCAGTATGAACATCTAATACAATTGATGCTTCATCAAACCAACTATCTGGCGCTTCATGACCCCAGAACGTTTGACGTAATGGATCATTTAAATCCCACTTAATTGGTTTAAAATCTGGGTCACTCGTTAAATAGTCACCATTGTAAAGTTCAATACGATGACCATCTGGATCTCTTAAGTATAAGAAGAAAGCATTCGATAATCCGTGTCGACCTGGGCCTCTTTCGATGTTCTTTGCATAGCCCATCGAAGCTAATACATCACATCCATCGATTAAACTCATCGGGTCTTTTAACCAAAAACCGATATGGTGCAAACGCGGCCCAACACTATTCATAAACGCCACATCATGAACACTCGGCTTTCGATGGAGCCAAGCTGCCCAAATGTTCTCCTTATCATCAATCGTATATTCAGAACAAGCAAACCCTAATTCATTAATATAGTAATCATAGCTTTGTTGTACATCCTTTACAGCACAGTTAAAGTGGTCGATTCGTTGGACTTTTGCCCCTTTATACAAATTATAACGTTGCAATAGTCTTTCAACGGAATCCATTTCAGCATAAAATTCCACTGGTAAACCTTGAGGGTCTTGAATACGAAACGCTCTACCTAAAGCATGTTGAGAACCTTTTTCTAACCATTTAACTGTCGTGCCTTCACTTTCAAAATGACCAGCAAGCTGATCCAAGTCTTCATCAGAGTAAACTTTATAACTAATCGCCTCGACAACTGGTTCGTCTTTTTCTTTTAGTAACAAACTATGATGGTTATGCTCTTCAAGCCCTCTTAAATAAACACAGTCTGAATCAGATTCAGTGATTACAAACCCTAACGCTTCGTAAAAGGCCTTAGAACGCTCTAAGTCAGTGACATGTAACACAGCACGACCACAACGAATAATGTTAAAATCCATAACTTCAACTCCTCTCCATTTACTTACCAAACTGTGGAATATAGTGATCTTTCATTGCAACGTGAATGATTTGCGTTTCTGTGTAAAACTCAAATGCATAAAACCCACCTTCGCGGCCAATTCCACTATGTTTGGATCCACCAAATGGTGTACGTAAATCGCGTACGTTTTGCGAATTCACCCACAACATACCAGCATCGATCGCTTGCGCAACACGATGACCACGTTGCATGTCTTTCGTCCAAACATAACCTGCAAGACCGTAACGCACGTCATTTGCCTTTTCAATTACTTCATCTTCATCTTTAAATGTCATCACTGCGATGACTGGACCGAAAATCTCTTCTTGGACGACTCGCATATGCTGATCAGCGTTTAATAGTAATGTTGGCGCGACAAAATTACCTTGGCTATGCTCAGCTGGTACATGACCGCTATAAACTTCACAACTTTCTTGTTCGGCCAATTCGAGATAACCTTTTACATTGTCATAATGATTACGGTGAACTAACGGGCCTACTTGTGTATTAGGGTCCATTGGGTCACCAACTCGAATGCGGTCAACTCGTTCTTTTAACTTCTTAATAAATTCATCAGCAATATCTTCATGCAGATAAACTCTCGAGTTAGCGGTACAACGTTCACCGTTAAACGAAAATACACCCCAAGTACACGCATCAAGCGCACGGTCGAAATCAGCATCGTCAAAAATGATGATCGGTGACTTTCCACCTAACTCCATCGAGAATTGCTTTAATGCATCTGCACCGTTTTTCATAATTTCTGAACCTGTCGTCGTCTCACCTGTAAATGAGATGAGTGGAACATCTGGGTGACGAACTAATGCAGCACCCGCTGTCTCACCATACCCATGCACAACGTTAAAAACGCCATCAGGAAGTCCCGCTTCATTAATCACTTCCGCAATACGATTAGCCGATAGCGGTGACCATTCAGCCGGTTTTAACACGACCGTGTTCCCTGTTGCTAAAGCCGGAGCAATCTTCCACGTTTCTAACATGAAAGGGGCATTCCAAGGTGTAATTAACCCCGCTACACCGACTGGCTTACGAACCGAGTAATTGATGAATTCATCATCGACTTGATACGCTTCACCATATAAATGACTTTTGACCATTTCAGCGTAAAACCTAAAGTTTTTCGCCGAACGGGCAATCATTTTACGCGTCTGACTAATTGGTAAACCTGTATCATAGGACTCTAATACTGCAATTTCTTCACTATGTTCCTCAATTAAGTCACCAATTTTATAAACGTAATCTAACCTTTCGTCTAACTTCATTTTTCCCCATTCACCGTGAAAAGCTCTTTTAGCAGCAGCGACTGCCTCATCAATATCTGACGCATCACCAGCTGCAATGTGGTTTATTGTCTCATTCGTAAATGGGTTAATATTTTCAAACGTTTCTTGACTATTGGACTCAACAAATTCACCGTTAATATACAATGATATATCTTTTAACTTTTTCTGAGATGGCGCTTGAAACTGCGTCACAAGATCCTCTCCTTTTGCTATATTTTATTCATGCTTGATCGACTATACAAACTTCAAAAAGAGGTGTTTAATGACAACACCTCACGACTTATACCGGTTGATAACTCCCATACTTACCGCCGAAAAAGGCAAGTGGATTGCCGTCAGTTAGTTTAATCTCAAGCACTTCCCCAATAAACAACGTATGATCGCCAACTTCATAAGATTCGATCACGTTACACACGACAGCAGTTAGCGCATCACGAATAACCGGTATTCCACTAACAAAATCAAATTGAACGGCTGCTGGATTGTCTTTTTGCCCAGCAAAATGCATCGACACATCCATTTGCTCATCAGATAAAATGCTTACTGCAAACTGTTGTGATTGTTTAATACGGCTATACATTTTAGCGTTATGATCAATGGAGATCGTCACTAACTTAGGGTCTAAAGATACTGACATAAAAGCATTGGCCGTCATACCATGTGTTTCGTCATCAACTTGTGTTGTTACTACCGTAACCCCTGTAGCAAATCGCCCCATCGCATCTCGGAAAGTTCGACTGTCCATATTTCCCCTCCTGACTCATTAAAGTTATACGTTCATCCCACTATTAATAGCACTTGGCTTTGAAATATTCTCTTGTTTTAAGAAATCTTTTACAACGTCTTTATATTTTTCTTTATCGTACTGATCAAAGTAAGCCATTCCCATTTTGATCGGGTCACCGAAGAAGTAATACTCATAGTGCGTTTGGCGACTACCGAATGCACTCATCGTTAAATCCCAAGCTAAACGGAAAATTTGCACACGTTCAAAACCTTCAACATTTTTCCCTTGCATAGCACGATGCAAAATAGGACCAATCTCATCAGAAGCAAAATCGTCATAAGATGGAATGCCCATCATGCCTGATGCACCTAAAATTCTTAAAATCTCGGCTAAACGTGGATACACTCTTGGATACCAGTTTCTAGCTGCATTAAGCGCTTCAAAGTCTGGCGTCATCATGCCCCATTTATCTAACTTCGCATTATGTTCTGCACGGAATAAGTGAGACTTCATATTTTCTAACGTCAACATGACTTCAGTTCCTTTGTCCTTAACATGCTGGAAACCGTCAATTCCGATCGAATCCATTAACGTTAAAACGACACCTAATAAAAACTCAGTCTTGGCAATGTCTTTTGCGACAACTTGGTGCGTCATATGAACAACCGCATTCGTCTCCGCAAAAGCTTGATTACAAATGGTCGAATTCTCTAAAATAAAGATTCGATCCCACGGCACTAATACGTGATCAAAGGCTACAATCGTATCACCTTCTTCAAATTTAGAACCTAAAGGATGATCATAACTGTTCATACCATAATCAAATGATTCACGGCTAAGGTAGCGAAGTCCTGGGGTGTTATTCGGGATGGCAAATGCTAATGAATATGGGTCATCCTTCTCCCCTGCTTTCTTAACAGTGGACGGAAATACCATAATTTCATCCGTAATTCCGCCTTGTGTCGCTAATAAACGAACACCATCTACGACGACACCATCATCATTTTTCTCAACGACATGTAAGGCTACGTTTGCATCTTTTTGTTCTGCTTGGATCTTGGCGCGGTTAACTTGTGGGTGGATTAAAGTGTGGGTTAAACTAATATCATTTTCTCTAGCATACTCTGCATACTTACGAGCGTTTTCGGCAAACAGTGGATTGTCTTGACCGTAGAAATCGTAAGCCGCTTCCATCGTCATAACTTCTGCGTTTAAGTAATCTGGCGAGCGTCCCATAACACCTTTCGTAAAGCTTTGCCATTCCATAATCGCTTCACGGCGTTCTATTAACTGATCAATCGTCTTCGGCATCATAAATGTTTTACCGACTTTATCACCCGTTGTCGGTGAGTCATACAACATTTTTTCCGGCTTCTCATACTGCATGTCATAAAGCTTAGCCATCGATTGGATAACGTTTTTAAACGCAGGGTGTTCTGTCACATCATCAACACGTTCACCCCCAATGTAAACGTTGTTGTTAGCTTTTTTGAGACGTTCAATATACTCTGCACCTGTTTTTGCTGGCATTTTAATAAAACCTCCTCATTTTTGTATGTATTTCCATACGCATCACGCTTTTTTCTTTATATTTTGAATATTAGCACTAATTTTGGTATATTAAAAATATAAGTTTTGTTATAAGACCATATAAAAAATGTATGGGAGTTGAATTAACAAATGGACTTTAAACGATTGAAGTATTTCCATACGATCGCAACGGAAGGTCAAATTACGAAAGCAGCGAAAAAACTACACATGCAACAACCTCCCCTCAGTAAAAGCCTCAAAGACTTAGAAACCGAACTTGGTGTTACCCTATTTGACCGTCAATCTAGAAAACTCGTACTAACAGAAGCTGGAGAAGTTTTATATAAAAAGGTTGAATTACTCTTTTCACAAATTGATGAGACGGTGACGGAAGTAAAAGATATTGAAGAAGGTGATCGCGGACAACTAGCTGTTGGCTGTGTGAAAACGTGCTTTTCATACATGCCTGAACGACTGAAACAGTTCAGAACACAATACCCAAACGTTACATTTCGTTTAAAAGAAGGCGATTCATACGCTCTTGCTGAACACCTTCTGAACCACGAGTTGGATTTTGCCATTATTCGCCTCCCATTAGACTTACAACCTTTCGAATCACGACCATTACGAGAAGAGAATTACGTCGCCGTTTTACCAGAAGAGTGGGAAGTGCCCAATTCAGAGTCGATTACTATGGAAGAACTATCAAACTTACCTCTTATGTTATTACATCGTATTAGTGGGGTTGGACAATATGAAGTGATTTTGGAGAAATTTAAAAAACACGACCTCACGCCTAAAATCATACTAGATTGCCCAGATGTCGATATGATCATAGATTTAGTGAGGTCAGGTATAGGGGGAACCATCATCCCTGAGTCGACTTTCCAACATAAAAACTTAGATGGCGTGAAGATACTGATCATTGCTGATGAAAATATATACTCAGAGTCAGCATTAATTTGGTTAAAAGACCGCTACTTAACTAAGAGTGCTAGAAGGTTTATCGGGCTATTTGAGTGATGGCTAATTAGTATGAAAAATAGCTTACGGTTAACAGAATACAAAAAACAGAACTTCCGTATAAGGAAGCTCTGTTTAATATTTATGTTGTCATTTAATTAATAACCCATAATTTCAAAGTCATCAATGTTAATTCGTTCACCTGATGGGCCTGTTACTTCTATTTTAAACCGAACATCATTCGGCTCATCAACTGTCAAAATCACTCTCTCTAAATCATATTGACTCTTAAATGTCTCACTTAATTCAATCCAACTATTTCCTTCATCAGTAGATTTATAGACTGTAATTTCACCTTCAGTATCTGAACCAAAATTAGCATGATAAAACGAAATATATTGTGCTTCTGGCGCATCATAATTCATAGATATGGAGCCATTAGAGCGAATACGTGCTGAACGATCTCCTATCTTTTTATCACTACTATGCGAGCCTGTTAACGCATTATCAAAATGCCAAGAGCCTGATTGCAGTTCAACATCTCCAGCAGAGTATGAACTTTTCCATCCATCTTCAAAATCCTCATAAACGAAGCTTGGATTACCACCAACCCAGTCATGCTCAAAGACTTCTTTATAAAAATTAGCTACCTCTTCATTCTCGATAATAACGGCTGCTTCGCGGTTGTTTTTTCCACTATTTTTAGACCAATTAATACTAGAAATCAACACTTGATCATCTGCTACGACTGCTTTATTATGTGTCTTGTCAATTCCAATTGATGAAGAATCAACTAGTTTAGCTTCTAAATCTAGATTTTCATCGTCAGATATATCATTTAAGTATGAAATCGTATTCGTATTATCACGTGAATTATCAGGATCTAACCAAGAATCACCGAGTAGAAAACGAACGGTTGCACCGTTACGTCCTGCATCAATCACTTCTTCCATATAAATATTAGGATGCGTTTCCGGTCCATCATCCTGAGCTCCCCAATGAGCATGTGAATACATTTGGTCAACATATACATAGTCACTTGCACTATTAATCATACCTAAGATTGAATCTTCAATTAGAAAACTTGTGTCAGGTGCAATCACTGGCGTTACGACAAAATCACCATCAATCGTTTTACTTTCAAATTGAGCTTCATAGTTTCCTGTTGGAATACTATAATCAGGATCAAAATCTTCTGGCGGGTTTCCGTATACATCATGATTAGGTGAATGAGCAACAACATCAGGGAAACGGTCATCCCAATCCGTTTCAAATACATCTAAATAATATTGAGCCACATCCTCATTTTCAATAACAACACCATACCCTCTGTTCCCTGCTGAATTATCAACTGGTACACCTGTTCTTTTCCAATTTTCACTTTGAACAAGCAACTTTTCTTCATCAATGATTGCGTATTTAGAATGATCCCAGCGATATCTTTTATGTCGATCTTCATCTCGGTCCAATGTTATATAACGAACTTGTCCACCCGCTTCGTACAGTTGTTGTGAAACCCAACGTGTTTCATCTGTTAAGCCACCTACAGGACCACCATCAAAATGAGCACGAACTTCTACCCCACGTTCTAACGCATCTACTAAATGTTCAGTTAAATAAGGACTATGCATTTGATATACACTCAAATCGATTGATACCATTGCACTATCAATAAGAGTCGATAACACTTCATAACTACTATCAGGAGATGTATAAGCCGTAACACTTCCTGTAAATTCAAAACGTTCTAAATCAAATCGAGATTGAGCTTGTTTATACGTACGTAACTCATCAGATTCAGCTAATGGATTACCCTTTAAGCTAACCCAATCATTATATGTGTCTGTATCAACCAGTACACCGGTTTTTTCATTTGTATTTCGGACTAAGACATCACCAGAGCTTCCAGTTGGAATCGAATCGCCTGTCCAACCATCACCATCATAATCAGACTCACCATAAATAACTATGTCGACTAAGTTGTGGTCAGGATCTCGAAGCAATACTTCATCACCATTGTTTGCAAAACGAGGTGCATCCCCTTCCATGTTTGGAACCTCATCAACTGTATTATCCGAGTACTCAAAGTCAGGCGCTATACCATTTAATATGTTTTGTTCCAATGCAACATTAGCTTCACGTACGATATACAGCGTTTCACCACTTTCAATCAACGTTCCATCAGGGAAAACAGCTTTTGTGCCTATCTCTCCAATTTGCCAGCCAGATAGGTCAACCGCTTCACTTAATGGGTTATGGATTGCAACATATTCATCTGGTTCATAAGATACTTGTGTATCATAATACACTTCAGATATGATTACAGAATTTGCATCTGCCTTTGCATTGTTACCACCATCAAAGTGAGTTAGAAATGATAAGGTAACTGCTAGAACTAATAACATCGACATTAATATAGATTTTTTTTGCACCAAATTATTCCCTCCAAGTTTTATGTTGTTTCATTTTACGATTATAGAAGATAAACAGATAAATCACTATACATTTTTTCAAAATTTTTAATCATCAAGATTTTTAGACCAAGTGCAATGTCTTATATAAACGAAGCAGAGACAAACGACAGACTATCTATTTTTATGATTCACTGAATAATGATGCTGTTTCTTCAACTGTTGGGTAAGATTTGTAATAAAGCCCATTATTATAGTTCACTTAATCTATTAATTAGAATTAAACCGCAAAAAACGAGAAGAATTTCTCACACTTTTACTAGTACACTGAATGCTACGAAAGGTGTGAGACTATGAACAATAAATCTATAGGATTATTTCAAGGAATTGCTTTATACATTGCAGCTATTCTAGGCTCAGGTGTCCTTTTTCTATCGGGGGCAACCGCCTCAATTGCAGGACCTGCATCAATTGTATCTTGGCTGATCGTTATATTAATTAGTTTTCCGCTTGCTTATTCCTTTGCTAGTTTGGCACGAGAATACCCTGATGCTGGTGGAACAGCAACCTTTGTTAGACGTTCTTTCGGATATCACCTTGGCAATATCGTTGGGTGGTTTTATTTCGTTACAGCCGCAGTCGGTCAAACAATTGTATCCTTAACCGGCGCTTTTTACGTCAGCCAGGCATTTGCATTCTCACATTTTGAGACAGTGATCATTGCTGTCTTTATATTGGTAAGTGCAGGTCTTTTCAATTATCACGGGGTTAAAGTAAGTGGTAAAGTTGCATTAATTTTAAGTACTTTACTACTGATTCTCCTAGTATTAACTATAATTGTGTCACTTCCGAGAATACAGTGGGATAATTTCACACCCTTTGTTCCAAATGGATGGTTTTCTCTCGGAACAGCAGTCACGATTATCTTTTGGTCTTTTTTCGGTTGGGAGGCGATCTGTAATTTAGCTTTGCAATTTAAAAAGCCAGAAAAGGATATTATCAAAGGGGCGGTTGTTAGTGTAGTTGTTATAGGATTTTTATTTTTGGCGTTAAGCTTTGTTACTATTGGAACGGCTACATATGGCAGTCAAGAAAGCAATCTATCTCCTATTGGTGTTATAATGGGAGATACACTAGGCATGGGGGCTAAAGTCGTCACAGCTGTTTTAGCATTAATTATTTGTACAGGAACAGCAAACGCATTTATCGCCAGTCTCACTCAATTAGGATATTCACTAAGTAGGGATGGTGCTTTTCCGAAATTGTTTTCAAGACTACATACAACTACTCAAATTCCGAGACTGATGGTATTGTTTGTTATTTGTTTCTCAATAGCAGGTGTTTTGGTAACGAAGGCTTTGTCACTAGCATTCGATGACATTTTATTTATACCGACTTCATTAGGGATTATAGTTTACCTTCTTTCAATGGCAGCAGGCATAAAATTGTTTAAGAAGAACACAATGGCTTGGTGGACATCACTTACGTCCTTCATTTTGTGTTCACTCGTGCTTCCTTTTTTTAAGTTATATATTGTTGTTCCATTGATTGTGGCATCGTTATATGCAATTTATATGGTTTTTGAGAGGAAGCTTTTTCTTACAAAGGAGGTTTAAAAAGTCATGAGGAATCACAATAATCTGTCTCAAAATATTATGTGGGAAGCGACAATTTCATGTAATTCTGCATATGATGGATTATTTTTTTATGCAGTCAAGACAACGGGCATTTTTTGTCGACCTTCTTGTAAATCTAGGGTCCCCAATCGTGAGAATGTATCTTTCTTTTCAAATGCCACTAATGCTCATAAAGCGGGATATCGTCCATGTAAGAGATGTCGACCTGACTTGAAATCGATAAAAACTTTTGACCCTCTTGAAAAAGTTATAGAAGATATAAAGCAGATCATCGAAGAAAAGTATGGTCAAAAAATTCTATTAGATGAATTAGCATCCATGGTAGGAGTCAGCCCTTATCATTTAAACCGGCTCTTCAAAAATAGAACAGGAAATACTCCTCGTATGTATTTGGAACAGATCAGGGTTAGCAAAGCAAAGGAACTACTTTTAACGACTAATTTAAATAGTACAGAAATTAGTTTTAAAGTTGGTTTTCAAAGTATGTCCAGTTTTTATCATGCCTTTAAACGGAGGACTGGGCTTTCACCTAGTCAGTTTCAAGCTCAGTATTTTAAAGACTCGGCTAATGAGGATTAAACCGATTTCGCTTCTGTGTAAAAAAATATAATCCTTCCCAGTCAATTAAACAGCGACCGAGCTTTCATCTAGTCAGTTTCAAGCCGATATGTTAAAAGCTTAGCTTATGAGAATTACTTCAAAACTTTTCTTTTATCCAGGGCTAAATCACTTTTTTGCTAGTTCATCACGGTCTAATGCCCGTGGTGGTTCTTCCATCCACCCATGTTTAATCATGATTTTAGCCCCATCATCAGCGTATTTTAATATTTCTGAAACTAATCTGCTATACATAACGCCAATATCCCTTCTTGGACTCATCGACATACTTGCCCCGTAGTACCCTACGCTAAGTGCAGTCAAACTGGTTACATAAAACATCATTTTTCTATCAGAAAAAGTGTACTCAGTAGAATCATTTACCTCAGTATCCAAAGACATAGGACTAGGTAAATCGTTATCTTTTAAATATGAACCAAATATTTCACAATGCTTTTGAGCCATTTCCTTTCCTCTTAATAGAAAATTTACCACATCATCATTCTGTGCAACTTGACTATACCCTATCATTGTTGTACTTCCTATTGCATTTCTTTGATAGTTGGCATATAAATTGGTGATTTCAGTACCTGTTAAAGGTCTTTTTTCCCCCAAAAAGCCTGCCAAAAAACTTTTCCGTTTTACAAAATCGTACGATTCAGGCTTTGGAAGATATGGTGATCTGATATACAGCCCTTTTGCCAATAACAGATCATTAGTTTGTTTGACAAGATTATCTGATTCCCTTAAACACTGACTAAAAAAGCTATAAACATCTTCTCTTACCGCTACAGCTAGAGCTGCGCTATATGCATTCAAACCAATCTTTCCCATATTATTAAGCAAATTTAAACAGTAAGTGTCAGAAAACAATTTTCGCGCATTCACATCAACATCTTCATGTAATTTAAAGCCATGAGGAACAGGATAACCTTCTTGAGTAAATATCTCGCTTATTGTGTCTACATGTAATTGTGAAATGTCTAATGCATATTGAATAACAGATTTAACTTCCGTGTCTTCTACTGTATTTAGGTAATATTTTAAATGGCAAATAGAAGCGCTATCATCCATATACACAGTCCATAAATTTGTAATTTCTCCTGATGTTAATTTAATGTTATTGTTTTGAGAAGAATCCATTTCTCTTCACTCCTTAATAATCACTGAGTCTAATCTTCAGTTTAACCATTTTGTACCTATTATATGTAGAATGATTTTGATTTGTCGGAGTGAAAATAGAAATAATTAGTGAATTAATTAGAAAGGAACAGGAAGGAAATTATAATATAGAAAATACTTTAACCTTCAATGGGGTTGGTTTAGATGAACACTTTTTTTACTCCCCCGAAAATTCAAGGTTGAAATTTAGGATTAAAATGATCAGGAGGCAGGAATGAATCTGATAACAAATGGGGTTCAAATAGGCAATATCAATCGATTTCTCAAAAATAACGAAACCCTCGTAATCACTGCAATTTGCCAGTGATTACGAGGGTTTCGTATATTTCAAGAATACATCAAAGTTAAACTAAAATACCGGTGGTCGGGTTCGAACCGACACTCCAGAAGGAACACGATTTTGAGTCGTGCGCGTCTGCCAATTCCGCCACACCGGCATGTAAATAATATGTTCGTTTTCGCTCGTGAGAACAATTATAAATCAGCTACCATACTCAGGTCAACCTTTTATATTTACACTCTCAATCATTCCCCTTTCCGCTTCCAATCCTCAAAACCTTTTGGATCAATTATTGGTATTTCATCCATTTCACCTTCGCCATAAGCCATGTTTTGTACACTTTCCATTTCATTTATATACTCCTCAGCTTCTTTCCGAATCGATTCTGGTGCGTTTTCATCGACGTACATACCATTTTTACCAAACTTTATATAAGGTGATATTCGATCGTTTGGTGGGTCAAACGATGGCATTCAAATCATCCTCCATTTGATTTGTATATAACCATTATAAATGATTTATTGAGAAATATTACATAAAATTGAAACGTATTTTCACTGTAGTTCGTTAATATATATTGAAGAGAAATTACATAAAAGGGAGATGTTATGATGGATCCAATTTGGTATTTTGCTATTGCATCTATTATTGCAGTCATTGGAATCGTTGTTGTGTTTGGTCAGTTATCGAACAAGTTAGAAGACCAATTGAACCAAGGTGAAGTTTCATCCGATTTTACACAAAGCTTAACAACCCAACTTCTTATTAGAGTGACGATTATTGAGATTGTACCGATTCTATTAATTGTTTTTGGCTTTATACAATTAACAGGTACAGAAAGTTCTGTTATCCCACTCGTTTTAACCTTAGTCGTGTTTGCCATTGGGTTAATCAGATTATTTTCTAAAAGAGATTTACTTAAGCACTCAAACATTGACCAACGAACTAAGGTCTTTTACCAATCCACACAAAAGACAGCGATGATGCTTGCCGCTTCTTTTCCTGTCATCACTTTAATTGCATTTATTATGTAAAAAACGCCTACAATTCACTGAATTCCACCCTCCCAACTGTTGTCCTTTCTTGTAGAAATATGTCAAAATATTTAAAATTATCAGTGTTTACTTTCTAGTTTGTATAATGTATAATATTTGTATAAAAGTAAAAAGGTGGTGAAAACAATGAAGAAAAAATTATTAACAGGGATTGTTAGCGTGACAGCTTTCTCTTTTTTAACTATTGGTAGCATCTCTGCATCAGTCGACTTTACAGCTTCGACTTGTCCGCCTGACATGTCAGAAGACTGCTTGGCACGTCCATAGTACTAGTATTTTTACCCAATATGCTCCCCCAAAAAAGTTAGAGAAAAATCTAGCTTTTTTTTTTGGGGGGTGTTTTTATATAGCCAAATATAGTAAAGAGTTTAATTTAAAGATTTTAAACGAATACTTTGAAGGTCCAATTGGGCTCTAAATTGTTGGCTAAACAATTTGGAGTTCCCAATCACAGACAAATCAGAAGGTGAGGAAATGCCTATAAGGCTTTTGGTGAGGAAGGTTTAAAAAGAAAGCGTTCAAAAACAGTTTATCCTGTTCAATTCAAGTTAGATGTATTAAACTATATGAAACAAATGAACTCTTCTTACCAATACACCGCTATAGAATTTAAGTTGACTAATCCATCTCTGATTGCGATCGTTTAGAAAATGCGTATTTAAAAAGTTAAGAGCTTTTCAGGAGAATTCGAATGCCTTCCTCGAAAAGCATTAGCAGCGTTGGCGTTCGAACTCAAAGAAGAAGGATTCAAATTAAAAGAGGTTCTCTTGATTGTAGTCATACCTGAAGCCACTTATCACTACCACAATCATCGGTTAAGAAATGATGAAAAACCAGATCGTAAATTGATAGAAACAACTCATGAGTTGTTTTAAGAAACACGAGGAAAAGTACGGATATTTGCAAAAGCTGGTCACAAATCTCGTGGAGTTCAAGTGTGTAGGAAATGAAAATCTTTACTTAAATCCGATATTAGACTTGTATAATGGTGAGGTCATTTCTTATGGCATTTCGAATAAACCAACATTAGATGTTGTCATTGACAGCCTTGAACAAGTGGTGAACAACATCAAACATGGTCCGAATATTGAACCACCATCCATCCAGGCTAAGGATGGCATTACCAACATAATAAATGGGTGAAAACCTTAGAGAAGAACAAGGTTTTTCAAAGTATGTCTAGGAAAGCAACCTGTGCGGATAATGCCGTCATGGAGAACTTTTTTCTGAATTATGAAACAAGAAATGTATAATGGAGAAACCCTTGATTTCTTATACTGAATTAAAACAGAAAATAGAGGAGTACATGATTCATGGATTATTACAATCACGAAAGAATAAAAGAAAAAATTGGCTGGTTTAAGTCCAGTTCAATACCGGACTCAAATCAGCCAAATAGCTGCATGGTCAAAACCCCAACTTTTGGGATTAACTACCCTAAGGGTGCTTTATCTTATAATTCATCAAACCCATTATCATCCGATACTTTCGTATACTGCCTTGATTTTTGCTCGAAGAAATCAGACTTTCCTTCATCGACTTCTTTGTATGCTTTAATCCATTTAAGTGGGTTTTCTGTTACTTCTGGGAATGGAACTGGTGCGCCCATTAATTTACAGCGTTTGTTTGCTGTGTGTTGGATGTATTGCTCTAGCTCGTCCATGTTGATCCCATCAATTTTGTTACCAATAATATGTTCGCCCCACTTCACTTCAAGTTCTGTTGCTTCTCTAAATGTTTCTGTCACAAACTGAAGGTTTTCCTCTGTATTAAGTTCAGGGTTTTCATTCAACGTTTCTTTGAAAATGTGTGCGAATAAATTAACGTGTAACAGCTCATCACGATTAATATAATTGATCATTGTGCTCGTTGATACCATCTTTTGATTGCGTGCTAAGTTGTAGAAAAACGCAAAGCCTGCGTAAAAAAACAACCCTTCTAACACGACATCATACACCACAGATTCAATAAAAGCTTGTGGTGATTTTTCTTTAACGAATCGTTCATAACCATCAGCAATAAATTGATTACGTTCAATTAAAATGTCATCACTCTTCCAATACTCAAAGATCTCATCTTGCTCGCCTTTTTCAACGAGTGATGATAAAACATATGAATAAGACTGGTTATGCACAACTTCTTGGAACGACAGCACTTGCATTAATGCAGCCAAGCTCGAGTCAGTTAAGTAATCGGCGACTTTTGCGGAGTAGTCCGTTTGAACTGAGTCTAAAAAAGCTAGCAGTCCAATAATTTTCTTAAACGACTCACGTTCTGCATCTGTTAACTCTGCCCACTGTTTTTGGTCACTCGACATGTTGATTTCAAATGGTGTCCAAAAGTTAGCTAACATATTTTTATACATCGGATAAGCCCATTTAAATCTAACATCGTCCCAGTTTAAAACGTTGGAACTTTCGCCGTTAATAATGCCAGTTGATGCGTTCGGTGCATGAATGTCATATAACTTTCTTTCACGCATTGTTTCGTTCATATTAATCCTCCTTATGATTCGCAGCTTTCACAATCTTCTATGTCTGATGATGTTGATCTCGTATAGTAAGTTGTCTTAAAACCTGAATGCCAAGCTGTTAAATGCAAGTCTAGTAATTCTTTTGCTTTAATCGTGTTTCTAACGTAAAAGTTAAACGAAATTGCCTGGTCAATATGTTTCTGACGTTTCGCGTTTTGCTTAATCGTCCACGTATGATCGATGTCATAAGCTGACTTATAATACCAGAACGTCTTAGGACTTAAATCAGGTGCTGTTACTGGAATCTTGTAATCTTTCTTTTCTTCTGAATAAAACTTTTTGAAAATCGGATCGATACTAGCCGTGCTTCCGGCAATAATACTGGTGCTTGAGTTAGGTGCTACAGCCATTAAGTACCCATTTCTTAGGCCATGCTCATGCACGTCCTGCTTCAGTTCATCCCACTTTTCACCTTTATACCCTTTACCTTCGAAATAACTTCCATCATGCCATTTAGACCCTTTAAACAGTGGGTAAGGGCATTTCTCTTTGGCTAGTTCCATACTTGACTGAATCGTTAAGAACGCCACTTTTTCATACAGCTCGTCAGCAAATTCAACTGCTTCTTCTGATTCCCACGCAATCTCTTTTAGCGCGAGTAAATGGTGGTAACCAAAAGTCCCTAATCCAACTGCACGGTACTTCTGATTCGTTAACTGCGCTTGTAGCACTGGAATCGTATTTAAATCAATCACATTATCAAGCATTCTCACTTGAATCGGAATTAATCGCTCTAGCACATCATCTGGCACAGCCTTACCTAAATTAATACTTGATAGGTTACAAACGACGAAGTCACCAGGGCTTTTCGTAATGACGATCTTGCCATCCTCTGTATACTGCTCTTCAACTGTTGTCGCACTTTGATTTTGCATAATTTCAGTACATAGATTTGAACAGTAAATCATGCCTTGATGGGAGTTTGGATTTTGTCGATTCGCTTCGTCACGATAAAACATATAAGGTGTGCCAGTCTCAAGCTGGCCAACCATAATTCGTTTCATAATATCAATCGCTGGCACTTTCTCTTTTGATAGCTCCGGGTTATGCACACACGCTTCATACTTTTCTCTAAATGAACCTTCACCTTGTTTTTCATCATAATAATCTTCTAAGCTAAATCCCATTATGTCTCTTACTTCATGAGGGTCAAATAAATACCAATCTTCACGCGCTTCTACCTTTTCCATAAATAGATCTGGCAGTGACACACCCGTAAATAAATCATGTGTACGTTGGCGCTCGTCACCATTGTTTAACTTCGCATCTAAAAACTTAAAAATATCCTGGTGCCATACATCCAAGTAAACCGCAATGGCCCCTTGTCTTTGACCGAGTTGATCAACACTTACTGCTGTATTATTTAACTGCTTCATCCATGGCATCACACCACTTGAAACACCTTTAAACCCTTTAATCGAGCTCCCGTGTGAACGAATTTTCCCTAAATAAACACCAATTCCGCCACCATTTTTCGACAAATTAGCAATATCTGTATTCGAATCATAAATACCTTGTAAACTATCATCCACCGTATCGATAAAACAACTTGATAATTGGCCGTAAGACTTCCCTGCATTTGATAAAGTCGGAGTCGCTACCGTCATATAAAGATTACTTAATGCCCAGTAAGCTTCTTCTATTAATTGAAGACGTTTTTCTTTTGGTTCATTAACCATTAACGTCATCGCAATCGTTAGAAATCGTTCTTGTGGCAGTTCATAGTAATGGCCTTCATGATCTTTTGCTAAATAACGGTCAGCTAACGTTCTTAAACCGATATAAGTAAAGAAGTGATCGCGTTCAGGCACGATGAAAGATGCAGCTTCATCAATTTCATCTTTAGTATATTGATTTAAAATTTGATCGCTGTATATGTTTTCGTTTGATAATATATTTAATAATTCATAGTAAGAACCATACTTAGTTGTCCCATCATAGCCACGGTTAGTCGCAGCTTCTTTGTACAACTTTTTTAAATATATATTGGCACAAACGTAAGTCCAATCAGGTTCTTGTGGACTAATATTTTCTAACCCTCTTAATAATAGTTCGTTCGTAATTTGGTCAGGTGTTAATTCATCTTTGCTTTGTACAGCTTTCATAACCTTCTCTTCATAACTAGTAACACTTAAATGCTCGTACCCTTTTATTACTTCCTTAACAAAAAAACTAAGTCGTTCTTCTGAAAAAGTTTCTCTCTCTCCGTTCGTTACAACGAGAGTGTCTTGTTTAGTGATCGTCGTCATAAAATCCTCCTAAAAATAAAAAATTCGCTTCCAACGGGGGAAGCGAATAAAACGACTTATAAGCATACTTTGGTCAATACCAGTATGTATCACGAGTCGTTTCATTCTCTTATCACCCCGAAGAAAATGTAACTTAGCTCATGTAGACAGGTCTCCTGACTGACGCTTCACCCTACTCTGGACCTTCCCTTATAAGTAGCAAACACTTAGCTTATAAAGTGGTCTTCCATTTCGTCCACGTTTACAGTTGCGGGGGCAGTTTTGGACTTTCACCAAATTCCCTTTTAAGCCTTTCGATAGGCATCCACATAAACAAAAACACAATATATAGTTTTATATCAATTAACTAACACCAATATATTGATGTTACCTTTAAGTATAGAAGATTGAATATAAAAAAACAAGAGCTTTCTTTTAAACTATTTTAAATGTAACAAAAAATCCTCTGTCTATAAACAGAGGATTCCTTACATAAAACATTATCCTTTTATAGCACCTTCAGTCATACCTTTTGTAATTCGACGTTGGAAAATCGAATATAAGATGATCACTGGAACAATGGCGAATACTAAGCTGGCAAATAATACGCCCCAAGCATTAGTATACTGTGCCTCATTTTTATGTCAATCATATCTTTAATTTATAAAATTTTATTTCAAAATAGGCATAAAAAAAGTTGATAAACATTTGTTTACCAACTTGGGATTATGTATTAAATATTTATGGAGGCGGCAACCGGATTCGAACCGGTGATAAAGGTTTTGCAGACCTCTGCCTTACCACTTGGCTATGCCGCCATCAATATACTGTATGATTGATATGCGGTGCATGTGAATGGAGCGGAAGACGGGATTCGAACCCGCGACCCCCACCTTGGCAAGGTGGTGTTCTACCGCTGAACTACTTCCGCATATGGCTGGGCCATCAGGATTCGAACCTGAGAATCACGAGACCAAAACCCGTTGCCTTACCGCTTGGCTATGGCCCAAAAAAAGGGCGATCGGTGGGAATCGAACCCACGAGTGCCGGAGCCACAATCCGGTGCGTTAACCCCTTCGCCACGACCGCCATATAAAAATGGCAGGGGTAGTAGGAATCGAACCCACATCAAAGGTTTTGGAGACCTTCGTTTTACCATTAAACTATACCCCTACGTTTTAAATTGTAAAAATGGTGGAGGGGGACGGATTCGAACCGCCGAACCCAAAGGGAGCGGATTTACAGTCCGCCGCGTTTGGCCAACTTCGCTACCCCTCCATTTTGAAAAATGGTGGCTCGGGACGGAATCGAACCGCCGACACACGGATTTTCAGTCCGTTGCTCTACCGACTGAGCTACCGAGCCATTAGATAGAAAATATGTATTAATATTAAAGTGGCGGTCCGGACGGGACTCGAACCCGCGACCTCCTGCGTGACAGGCAGGCATTCTAACCAACTGAACTACCGGACCTTTTGGTTGCGGGGGCAGGATTTGAACCTACGACCTCCGGGTTATGAGCCCGACGAGCTACCAGACTGCTCCACCCCGCGATGTTGACTGCAATTCCTATATTAGGAACCCAGACTATAAAAGGATTAAATTATTTTGCGACGGCTCGTCGCGTTGTAAGTGTTTCGGTGATGCTTACGCTCCTCGCGAAACTGCGATATTAACCGCCATTCCTATAATGAGGAACACATTTGAATGGTGGAGGATGGCGGGCTCGAACCACCGACCCCTTGCTTGTAAGGCAAGTGCTCTCCCAGCTGAGCTAATCCTCCGGTCAATGACCCATAGGGGACTCGAACCCCTGTTACCGCCGTGAAAGGGCGGTGTCTTAACCACTTGACCAATGGGCCATATTAAAAATTCTATGGCGGAGAGCGAGGGATTCGAACCCTCGAGACCGCGTTGGCGGCCTACACGATTTCCAATCGTGCTCCTTCGGCCACTCGGACAGCTCTCCAAAAAATGGCTCCAGCGGCAGGATTCGAACCTGCGACCAATTGGTTAACAGCCAACTGCTCTACCTCTGAGCTACGCTGGAATATTTTTTAACTGTCCACGAAGGAGAATTGATCGCCCGGCGGCGTCCTACTCTCACAGGGGAAGAACCCCAACTACCATCGGCGCTAGAGAGCTTAACTTCTGTGTTCGGCATGGGAACAGGTGTGACCTCTCTGCCAATACCACCGGACAATATCTTTAGTAATTAGTGCAACAAATTATATTATATTCACCTTCGAGCAAAATTGCAAGAGCTTTACTTGAAAAATTCAACTCTTAATTATAAAGGATTATACCTTCAAAACTAGATAAGATTCAACCAAAGTCGAAAACGCGCTTTTCACTTTTGTTTTAAGTTAAGTCCTCGATCGATTAGTATTCGTCAGCTCCACGTGTCACCACGCTTCCACCTCGAACCTATCTACC
>NZ_JAUSUP010000002.1 GCF_030814115.1 Alkalibacillus filiformis | reverse complement strand
GCTTTCTTTGTTCTTACAATTGGCATTGGGCATGCTAAACCTTTTGCGTCTAATGTTTTTGCTACTTCCATTATTATTCCTCCTTAGTTTTTCTGTTTCCGATTTATTTATGAACTAAACTTAACCTTTTTGAACGTAAAACGTGTATACGCCATCTTCTTCTTTTGTTTCTAATAGTTCATGGCCTGATGATTTCGTCCATGCTGTTAGATCACTTTTGGCTCCTGCGTCTGTTGCTACGACTTCTAGAACATCTCCGCTATTGACTTCTTCTATTGCTTTCTTTGTTCTTACAATTGGCATTGGGCATGCTAAACCTTTTGCGTCTAATGTTTTTGCTACTTCCATTATTATTCCTCCTTAGTTTTTCTGATTCCAATTTATTTATGAACTAAACTTAACCTTTTTGAACGTAAAACGTGTATACGCCATCTTCTTCTTTTGTCTCTAATAGTTCATGGCCTGATGATTTCGTCCATGCTGTTAGATCACTTTTGGCTCCTGCGTCTGTTGCTACGACTTCTAAAATTTCTCCTGTGTTTACTTCTTCTATTGCTTTCTTCGTTCTTACGATTGGCATTGGGCATGCTAAACCTTTTGCGTCTAATGTTTTTGTGATGTTCATTGTCATTCCTCCTAATTTTCTTTTTGTGAAGATACCCTATGGGGTATATTATATTATAAAGTAAATTGTGTCAACCCTTTAACTTTTTAAAGCTTTAACGGCTTTTAACTAGTAAGTTGACAGCTTCTTTCACTCGATCGTCTGTGTTTTCACCATTCTCTTCAGCATCTCTTACACACTCAATTAAGTTTTCACTGACAACGACACCAATAGTTCTGTCAATTGCCGTACGACTTGCTGATAGCTGTGTAATCACTTCTTTACAATCTTCGCCTTCTTCCATCATTCGTAGTACCCCACGTAATTGTCCTTCAAGGCGTTTAATTCTATTCTTAACTTTTGCATCGTATTCCACTTTCAAAACCTCCTTTGGCGATACGCCTGAAAAGTTGTTTTATTGACTTACAAGGTAAGTATATACCCCTATAGGTATTTTGTCAAACGTATTTCAAAACTTTTTTTTATGTGGCCAAGTAACCCTTTCACATTACTTATACCCTATCAGGTATGAAAATAAACATAGAAAAAGCTGGCACCCTATAGGTACCAGCTTTATTTTAGTGTTCTTTACGTTCATCTGCAGCTGCTGTGGCGTTAAAATCAGACACTGGAAGAGCTCTTACTGGTTCTAGACACGCGATTCCAACAAAGTCACATAAATCTACTTTAATACAGATCCCTGTTCTTTGAAGGTTGCGAATTGCGTTTCCTGGGAAGTAGTCACATACTTTTTCTCCACATGCCCCTGGTGTTGATCCACCTTGAGTTACTGGCAGTAATAGTTCTAGGTCTGCACAACAATCCTTATGAATTTTGCTTACTCGGAAAATTGGTGATTCAAAACAACGGAATACTCTGTTTGGTCCAACCATTGCTTGTAAAACGCCACTTCCAAAAAACGGTTTGCAAGTTCCTTTACAATAAAGAACAAAAGGAATTGTGTCATTACCTGTTGTCGTTGCTGGAGAAACTAAATCTTGAATTGACTGTTTACAACTAATATCGCAATCAGGTGTCACCACAGCATCTTGTGCTTCAGCAATCTTTCTTACTGTCTTACAAACACACTTATTATCCTTACAATCGAAATCTTTGCAATCATCCCACATATTTTATTTCACTCCTTTGTTGTATCGTTATTATAGATTATGTTGGACAGCAAAAAGTGTATAGGTGAGTGGCAACATTTAGATAATATTTTTCAAAAGTAAATTTTTGTCCAATTATGTTTAAAAATTTGGTATGATGGAGGGCAGTAATGATAAATGTCACGAATGGAGGAATGAACGTGAAGTATGAGCATGTCCCATTCATCGCTGTAGAAGGTCCGATTGGTGTAGGTAAGACATCGCTATCTAAAAAAATCGCGACACACTTTTATTTTCATCTTCTAAAAGAAATTGTTGAAGAAAACCCGTTCTTAGGTAAGTTTTACGACAACATAGAAGAGTGGAGTTTTCAAACAGAAATGTTTTTCTTATGTAACCGTTATAAACAGTTGGAGGATATAGAGAAGCATTATTTAAATAATGGGAAACCTGTTGTTTCAGACTATCATATTATGAAAAATATGATCTTTGCTAAACGAACATTACAAAGTCAACAATTTGATAAATACGAACAAATTTTTAATATTTTAACGCAAGATATGCCAAAGCCTAATGTAATGATTTACATCCATGCTAGTCTTGATACATTACTTGAGCGTATTGAAAGGCGTGGTCGAGAAGTTGAACAAAACATTCAATCTTCTTATTTACAACAACTATCAGAGGATTACGATATCTTTATGGACCATTTTGAGGCGGAGAATCCTGATATTCCAGTCATTCGATTAAATGGTGATAAATTAGATTTCATCGAACATCAATCTGATTTGGACTACATCTTATCAATTGTAAAACAACACATCCAAAAAGGAGAAGTATTAACATGATCCAAACGAATTCTTATGGCATTCCAAACGATGCCGTCATTACAATAGCAGGTACAGTTGGTGTCGGGAAGTCAACTATGACGAATGCGCTTGCCAATGCTTTAAATTTTAGAACGTCTTTTGAAAAAGTAGAAAACAATCCTTATTTAGATAAGTTTTATTCAGACTTTGAACGTTGGAGTTTTCATTTACAAATTTACTTTTTAGCTGAACGTTTTAAAGAACAGAAAAGAATCTTCGAATATGGCGGTGGATTTATACAAGACCGTTCGATTTATGAAGATACGGGCATTTTTGCTAAGATGCATTATGATAAAGGTACAATGACTCCAACTGATTATGGTACTTATAAAAACTTATTTGATTCAATGGTGATGACACCTTATTTCCCACATCCAGACTTACTCATATACCTAGAGGGGTCTTTTGACGATGTGGTAGACAGACTAAAAAGTCGCGGTCGTCAAATGGAACAAGATACGCCAATTGAATATTGGAAAGAGATGTACGACCGTTACGAAAACTGGATAAACAACTTTAATACATGCCCTGTTATGCGTATTAACATTAATGACTATGACTTAATGAACCCAAATACATCAGTTGAACCAATCTTAGAACGTATTGGTGAACATATCCAAACGTCAAGAAAGTTCATTAAAGCATAAAAAAGACTCCCAGCTAATTTTAGCTGGGAGCTTTATTATGTTTTTTAAGATACTTGTTCTTCATTCTGTGAGTCTTGTTTAGATTTTGTTTTCTTTGAATCATTACTGATCATATTACTACGGCCTGTGAAAGTCCCACCTTCATCAATCACTAAAACCCCCATCGTAATATCACCATTAATAGCTCCTGTAGCTTCAATTCTTAACGTACCTGATGCATGAACATTGCCATCAATTTGACCAGCTACTGTTAAATCTCGTCCTGTTACATCTGCTTCAACTTTACCTTCTGCACCAATGACAACATCACCATCACAACTGATATTTCCTTTAAAATCACCATCAATACGAATGCTAGCTTGTAAGTCTAAATTGCCTTCAAACTTAGTAGCTGAACCAATGACTGTATCAACATTACTCACTTGCTTTTCATGTTTTGAAAACATTGAACAAGACCACCTTTTAATTATTTAACACACGTTGTAAAAAAGTCATATATGGATAAGGGTCTGTCGTATCCCCATTTCGAATAATTTCATAATGTAAATGGACACCAGTACTTCTTCCTGTTGATCCCATTAAACCAATTAAATCACCTTGTTGAACTTCATCTCCAACTTCGACATTTAACTGACCTAAATGAGCATATCGCGTTTCATATGAATTAGGGTGATCAATGATGACAGATAAACCATAACCACCATCACGTCCTGCCAATGACACAATACCGTCAGCCGTTGCATAGATTTCTGTCCCCCAACTATCTGCTAAATCAATACCACTGTGGTAAGCTTTTGAAGATGTAAAAGGATCAGAACGATAACCGTATTCCGATGTCACTCTCTCAGTATCTGCAGGCCAATATATTGGCACTGTCTCTAAATCTTCTTTCACTTCATTTAATTGATCAATAGAACTTTCATACCGTTCAATCAACGTTGGAGCTGTCTCTTTAAGAGATGTTAGTTCAATCCCTCTTTCAAACTCCTGTTCTTCAGTTTGATCGCTATTATTTACAACGAGCTCAACGCCCCCTTGAGGTCCTTCCTCATCAAAGGATGGAATTTCAGTAGGTTCAAGTGTGGAAATCATATTAGATAGCTGTTCTTCTAATTGTTCTAGCTCATGAAGGTGATGTTCAATTTCAGAGCGATCATCTTCAAATGCTATTATTTGTTCTTCTTTATCTGCTAGCGTACTCTCCACTTGGCTTACTGTCTCTTTTAGGTGAGCATTTTCTGAAGACAATTGATTTAAAATAGTTAACAAAATGATTAAGCTTAATGAAACGAAAGCTACACTAGCTAATAGGGTATACCCTATCAGTTTGTTAACATTAACATGCTTAACATTTCGATTCGCATCAGACATAATTAAAATACGCCATTTATTACGCAGTTTCATAAAAAGGTACCTACCTTTTTTATAAGTCTACCGTGAGTCTATGTAATATTTAAATTTTCTATACAAATGCATATAAAAAAAGGCTACTTTAGTAGTAACCATTTCGAACTTTATTATTTAAATTTAAGTTTAAGTTAAAAATATGGCGGAGGAGGAGGGATTCGAACCCCCGCGGGCCGTGAAGCCCCTGGCGGTTTTCAAGACCGCTCCCTTCAGCCGAACTTGGGTACTCCTCCGTGAACTGACAAAATAAAATATATCATATGTTTCGACAGTATGCAACATGAAAAATAAAATTATATTTAATTTCTTGTAAAACCGCTATATCGCTTCAAAAAGCTACATAACCTCTGTCGACCAACGATATTTAGTATATCACATGAACATCTAAATTATAAAGAGGAATTTTAAAAAATTATAATTAAAAATAAGGTTGGGACAGAAGGAGTGTATTAACTCTCCTTCTGTCCCAACTTTAAGTGCTTATATTACTTTGCAGAAATACGCTCAACATTACCCATGTATGGCCTTAAAACTTGTGGAATAGTTACAGACCCGTCTTCATTCTGATAGTTTTCTAAAATGGCAGCAACTGTACGTCCTACTGCTAAACCTGATCCATTTAAAGTGTGGACAAACTCTGGTTTTGCATTGGCTTCACGTCGGAATCTTAAGCCAGCACGACGAGCTTGGAAATCCTCAAAGTTTGAACAAGAAGAAATTTCACGATAAGTTTCATAACTTGGAATCCATACTTCAATATCGTATTTCTTAGCCGCTGTAAAACCTAAATCAGCTGTACACATGTTCATTACTCGGTATGGCAGCTCTAGCAATTGTAGAACCTTTTCAGCGTGTCCTGTTAACTGCTCTAACGTATCATAAGAATCTTCTGGTTTAACTAATTGTACCAGCTCAACCTTATTAAATTGATGCTGTCTAATTAGGCCTCTCGTATCACGACCAGCAGATCCAGCCTCACTTCTAAAGTTCGTGCTAAAAGCTGTGAACTTCTTCGGTAAATCGTCAGCTGATAAAATTTCGTCACGATGAACGTTCGTTACAGGGACTTCAGCTGTTGGAATTAAGAAGTAATCCCACTCCTCTAACTTAAATACGTCCGCTCCGAACTTTGGTAGTTGCCCAGTTCCTGTTAAGCTATCACGATTGACAATTTGAGGAGGTAACATCTCTTCATAACCATGTTCATCAGCATGTAAGTCCATCATAAAGTTAATAAGTGCACGTTCTAAACGGGCGCCTAACCCTTTATAAAACGCAAAACGGCTACCTGTAACTTTAGAAGCACGTTCAAAATCAATAATGTCTAACTCATCTGCTACATCCCAGTGTGGCTTAACATCAAAGTCAAAGTTCGGTACATCTCCCCAGTTTTTAACCTCAACATTGTCGTCTTCTGTTTCGCCAACTGGCACTGATTCATGTGGGATGTTCGGGATCGATAGCATTAATTGGTTTAGTTGATCTTCTACTTCATTTAATTGGCTATCGATTTCTTTAACGCGGTCACCAACTTCTCTCATTTCTTTAATAAGGTGATCAGCATCTTGTTTTTCTTTTTTTAGCTGAGAGATTTCTTTTGATACTTCATTACGACGTGCTTTTAATTCTTCTGATTCTTGAATATAAGCTCGTCTTTTCTCATCCCAATCTAAAAACTTGTCTAGATCAGTTAAATCTTCACCACGATTTTGCATTTTTGCTTTTACTTCATCAAAATTTTGTCGCAAATACTTTAAATCAAGCATGTCTATTCCTCCTAAAAATTAATAGAGCTTAAAAACAAAAAACGCCCCTTTACTACATAAACCTGTAGTAAAGGGACGAGGTATTCTCCCGCGTTGCCACCCTTGTTGAAGAGTTAGTCTCTTCCAACTTGTTAAGTTTTAACGGCACTTAACCGGATTGACTTACTTTAGTTCGGTCAACCTGCTTAAGGATGGATTCACAAGCCGTTTATACTAGTTCACAGCACCCACTAGCTCTCTGAAATAAACACAAAACTTGTTACTAATTCCTATCAACGCATTTAATTCGTCATTTATAACAATTAATATACCTTACATTTTATACAGAAGCAAGTTTATTACCATTTGCTTGATCAACCATTTCTACAAAATGTTGAACTAAACGATGGTCGTCTGTCAATTCTGGGTGAAATGCCGTCGCTAACAAATGACCTTGTTGGGCTGCGACAATCTTACCATCATATACACCTAAAACTTCTGTATCTGCTTTAACTTCTAATATATAAGGTGCTCGAATAAATACTGCTTCAAAGTCTTCTGCAACACCTTTAATCTCAACTGGTACTTCAAAACTTTCTTTCTGTCTACCAAAAGCATTACGAGCTACAGTCATGTCCATTAAGCCAAGGTGTGCATCATTTTGACCTTCTATATCTGATGCTAATAAAATGAGCCCAGCACATGTTCCAAAAATCGGCTTTCCAGCTTTTCCAAACTGTTGAAGTGGCTCAAAAAAGTTATAACGATCAATTAAACGTCTCATCGTTGTACTTTCACCACCAGGTAGGATTAATCCATCCACCTCTTCTAATTGCTCTGGCTTTTTCACAATGACCGCTTCTTTACCGCAAGCTTCAATTGATCTAACATGCTCACGAATAGCACCTTGTAGTCCTAATACACCAATTGTTGTCATAAAGATACCCCTTTATTCACTGCGATCTTGCATGCGATCTTGTTCTTGTAAAGATGACATTTCTAAACCTGGCATCGCTGTACCAAGGTCTTTTGAAAGTTTAGCGATTAATTCATAATCTTGATAGTGAGTTGTTGCTTCTACGATTGAACGCGCAAACTTTTCTGGATTATCTGATTTAAAAATACCTGAACCAACAAATACACCATCAGCACCTAACTCCATCATTAGAGCGGCATCTGAAGGTGTCGCAATCCCACCTGCAGCAAAGTTTACAACTGGTAAACGACCTTCTTCTTGAATTTGTAATAGTAACTCATATGGAGCACCCGTTTCTTTTGCATAGACCATTAACTCATCTTTTGCCATGCTTTGAACTTGGCGGATTTGCGTTTGAACTTCGCGCATATGACGAACCGCTTCAACGATATTACCAGTACCCGGCTCACCTTTCGTACGTAACATTGAAGCACCTTCCCCAATACGACGCAGAGCTTCACCTAAGTTACGGCAACCACAGACAAACGGTACAGTAAAGTCGTTTTTATCAATATGATAAATATCGTCAGCTGGCGTTAAAACTTCACTTTCATCAATGTAATCAGCACCCATCGCTTCTAAAACACGTGCCTCAACAATATGACCAATACGTGCTTTAGCCATTACTGGGATACTAACAGCATTTAGTACTTCTTCTGTAACAGTTGGATCTGCCATACGTGCAACACCACCTGCAGCGCGAATATCTGACGGTACACGCTCTAATGCCATGACAGCTACAGCTCCAGCTGCCTCAGCAATTTTAGCTTGTTCTGCATTAACAACGTCCATAATGACGCCGCCTTTTTGCATTTCAGCCATTCCTCTTTTGACACGATTTGTTCCTACACTTGTTGACATTTAAAACTCCCCCTTATTCTTTTAGGTTGTGCTTAAGTGAAAATCCCTTTAATACTATTAAACAGACCAACAAAGAAGTCGCCAATGGCTTGTAAGATTAGCATGAACCAATTAGAACGTTCGACTTCATCAGTCGTATATACCGGCACTTCAACTGCTTCTTCATCAGATGATAAGTTGCCGTAATCTAAATCTCCTTCATATGTTAACACTAATTGACCAACTTCTAAACCTTCTTCTACTGGCGCCTCTAACGCACCTTCTTCATTTAGTACTTCCTCATCTAATTGAAGCGTCACAGAATAAAGATCCTCTTCACCGTTACGAACCATTGCTTCAATTGCTTCTGCTGATGCAATATCAACTTCATTTTCTTTACCTTTAACGACTGGGATCGTTGATTCATCTTCTACTTGATAACCTTCTTCAAACAGAACTTGTTTAGAGAAATTCTCAAAACCGTAGTCTAATAACTTTTCAGTTTCAGAGAAGCGTTCCTCAACACTATCTGTTCGCATAACGACAGAAATTAACCTTGTCCCATCTCGTTCTGCTGTACCAGTGAAAGTATACCCTGCTAATTCGGTATAACCTGTCTTAAGTCCGTCAAGACCTTCATAAGTATACTGTGCAATATGACCAGGCATACCTGGTAACATCCAGTTAAAGTTCAACATTTCATGACCTTCAAACTCTTGTGTTGGTACACTAGACACATCAAGAGAATCTGGATAATCATTAACTAGATTATATGCTAAAATCGCCATTGAACGCGCTGATAATAAGTTATCATCATCTGGTTCTGTTCCCTCAGGGTAATTGTCTCCTAAATGACTATTCGCAAGCCCAGTTGAATTTACAAAGTGTGCATCAGGCATACCCATCTCGTCAGCTTTTTCATTCATCATTTTTACAAATTCGCCTTCAGAACCAGCAACAAGCTCAGCTAATGCAATCGAAGTTGCATTATCAGAATAAATGGCCATTGCATCATATAATTCTTTTACTGTGTATTCATGATCCAAACGTAACCCTACACCTGAAAATGTGTTATTTGCTGAGATAGAGTAGGCATACTCACTTATTTCAGTTGTCGTATCCCAACTAATATCGCCATTTGCAACAGCTTCTGATACTAAATACTCTGTCATTACCTTTGTCATACTTGCTGGAGGCAATGCGATATCTGCTTCTTTTGCATATAAAATATCACCTGTCTCTGCATCAACTAAAATAGCTGATTCAGCATCTACATCGACTTCTGCAAAAGTTGCCATTGGTGCAACTACTAAAGAACTAAACAGAAACACTGCTGCCATAGTTAACATCATGATGATTTTCTTAGTTTGTTTCATAAACGTTCCCCCAAATCCAGTCTCTTAATAATCTATTTTGAATAGCTTTGTAACTATCATATTTTAGGCTATTCCAACATCTTTTATTATACAATAATTTTCACCTCTCAACATCGTTTTTCTAATAGAAAAGTAAAAATGCGTAAATAGACTTAAAATTTTGTCGAACATAATAAAAAGCCATTAGTCACCTTAGTAACTAATGGCTTTTTATTATAAGATTTCCTCAATATAAATAGTTTTATCATCTATTAAATTTATAATTTCCTGATTACGAGTTAGTTTTACTAAAGGACGTGTTGGGTGCCTTTCATCTGTAAAAACAATCGTTCCATATTCATTATTTGATAGTTTTACTTGAGTACCATTACTAAAGTTAACAATCGACTTCGCGAGCTGATTTAAAACTTTCATATCTAACTTATCAATATGATCTTTCATTAACTCTTCAACCACTTTGTATGGCGATTGTTTATGTCGATATATTCTTTCTGAAGTCATAGCATGAAATACATCGCTTACTGCAATAATGTTAGCAAATGGATGAATTTTATCTGCTTTAACACCCATAGGATAACCCGATCCATCTGTTCTTTCATGATGTTGAAGTACTGCTACTTTTACATCTTGGTGAATTGGTAAGTTTTCAATGAGTCGATAGGATTCAATTGGGTGTTGTCTAATCTTTTTAAATTCTTCTTGTGTTAAGTTTCGGTTTTGTGAGTAAATATCTTCTTGGTCTTTAAGCATACCAATATCACTTAAAAAAGCAGCAAGTGCAATATTAAGCCGTTCTTTACTGCTATACCCTAATTGTTTTGCCAAGAAGGTTGCAATCACTGGCACGGAGACAATATGATAATAAAAATAACTGTCCGGCTTATTATAATGGTGCATTTTTAACAATACATCACTTTTATTTTCCCCTTGTTCTATTAACGGGTAAATAAGCTCACGAATTTTTTGTACATCAATTTTTGAACGATAATCCCAAGATTTAAACAGATCTTTTGTCTTTTTAACGACATCGACATAATGTTCATAAAAAGGCATGTCCTGTTCTTCAATAAGATCTTCCGGGTCACCTGTCTCAAAAACATCACCATTAACTAACTTATTTGCAATATCAACTTCTAACACCTTAAACTTTTTTAATACTTGTAAGTGTATAGGCTCCACAACAGTATTTTTTGGAATAATAGGAGTCAGCGTTTGACCCATTACGTCTTTTATTATTAAACATCCTGGAATAAGCTGTTGTGGATGAACTTTCATAACCTAACACCTCTTAAGTCTTAGTCGTTATATATTTACTCTTCATTCTTTATTTCGTCATCTTTTCCATCATTTTCAATAGTTTCTTCATTTTCTTTTACGTCTTCTTCTAGTTCATCTGGGGCGTCTTCTTCTTTTTCAACAGGAGCTACAGTTGCTACTTCTTCTTCTTCTGAAAGTCTAATTAAACGAACACCTTGTGTGTTACGTCCTGTAGTAGAAATCGATTCAGAAGGCATACGAATTAACACGCCATCAACAGTAATAATCATGAGATCTTCTTCACCTGTTACTGGTTTAACAGCAACGACATGACCATTTCTCGGGTTAAGCTTACAAGTTAAAATACCTTTACCTCCACGGTTTTGCATGCGGTATTCACTCTCTGGTGTGCGTTTACCGTAACCTTTTGACGTTACCGTTAGTACTTCAACACCTGCATTCAAGATTTCCATAGAAACGACTTCATCTTCATCATGTAATGTAATACCTTTAACTCCCGTTGCGGTACGACCCATAACGCGTACATTTTGTTCATCGAAACGAATTAATGAACCATCTTTAGTACCAATCATAATTTGCTTTTCACCATCTGTTAGTCGAACGGAGATTAACTCATCATCTTCACGTAAGTTAATGGCTCTTAAACCTCCGCGACGAATATTAGCAAACTGTTCTAAAGTAGTACGCTTGGATAATCCGTTTTTCGTTGTGAAGAATAAATACCAATCATCAACAAACTCACTCACTGTAATTACAGCATTGACCCACTCATCATTTTCAATTTCAATCACATTCACAAGCGGTAAGCCTTTCGCTGTACGACTAAACTCTGGGATTTCATACCCCTTAGCCCGATACACTTTACCTTTATTCGTAAAGAACAATAGCGTATCGTGTGTCGAAGTCGATATTAAATGTTCAACAAAGTCATCATCATTAGTATTCATACCTTGAATACCTCGTCCACCACGGTTTTGTGTACGATAAGTTGTTGCTGGTAAACGTTTTACATAACCCTTATGTGTTACTGTGATGACTACAGTTTCTTCTGGAATTAAGTCTTCATCTTCAATTAAGTCAACGCCGCCGGCAACAATTTCAGTTCGACGTTTATCATTAAAGCGTTCTTTAACTTCAAGTAATTCTTCGCGAATAATCTCTAATACTTTATTTTCATCAGCTAAAATCGCTTTAAGCTCCGCAATTAACTCTGATAATTCACTATATTCATTTTCAATCTTTTCACGTTCTAAACCTGTTAGTCGCTGCAAGCGCATATCTAAGATCGCTTGCGCTTGTTTTTCAGATAAGCCAAAACGCGTGATTAAACCTTCACGGGCTATATCAGTCGTTTGTGATTGACGAATTAGTTCGATGACTTCATCTAAGTGATCTAATGCAATACGTAAACCTTCTAATATATGCGCTCTAGCTTCAGCTTTATCTAATTCAAACTGTGTTCTTCTAACAATGACTACTTTTTGGTGTTCTAAGTAATGACTTAATGATTGTTTTAAGTTTAATACTTTAGGCTGTCCATCTACTAAAGCAAGCATATTAATACCGAATGAAGTTTGTAAGGCTGTCTGTTTATAAAGATTATTTAAAACGACATTAGGATTTGTATCACGACGAACTTCAATGACGACTCTTAAACCATCACGGTCGGATTCATCACGTAAGTCTGTAATTCCATCAATCTTCTTGTCTCGAACTAACTCCGCAATTTTCTCGATTAATCTCGCTTTGTTTACTTGGAATGGAATCTCGGTAACAATGATTTTTGCTTTACCGTTTGCATCTTCTTCAATATCTGCTTTAGAACGGATCGTTACTGAACCTTTTCCAGTTTCAAAAGCTTGCCTAATTCCGCTTCTACCTAAAATTTGTCCACCAGTTGGAAAGTCTGGTCCGTGAATATATCCTTCCATTAGTTCTTGGATTGTTATATCAGGATTTTCACTTAAAGCTAAAACAGCATCAATAACTTCACCTAACTGGTGTGGCGGGATATTCGTTGCCATACCAACAGCAATACCTGATGCACCATTAACTAAAAGGTTAGGGAATCGAGCTGGTAATACGACCGGTTCTTTTTCTGTACCATCGTAGTTCTCTGCATAGTCAATCGTGTTTTTATTAATATCGCGTAAAATTTCCATTGAGATTTTAGACATTCTCGCTTCTGTATAACGCATTGCAGCTGCTGCATCACCGTCAACAGAACCGAAGTTACCATGACCATCTACTAGCATGTAACGGAAGTTAAAATCTTGTGCCATACGTACCATCGCATCGTATACGGCTGAATCACCGTGTGGGTGGTACTTACCAATCACTTCACCGACAATACGTGCTGATTTTTTATAAGCTTTATCTGAATGCATTCCTAAATCATGCATAGCATATAAAATACGACGGTGAACAGGTTTTAAACCGTCACGAACATCTGGTAATGCACGAGATACGATAACACTCATCGCATAATCTAAAAATGACGTTCGCATTTCTTGGCTAATATTTATTTCTTGAACTTGAGGACGTTGTTGATCCAAAAGTGATTACCTCCCTATTCAGAAGAACATTAACGCCAAAGATTAGGCGTTAATGATTCACTGTTAAATATCTAAATTTTGTACGTATTGTGCATTTTGCTGGATGAAGTCACGTCGTGGTTCTACTTGATCACCCATTAAAATTTCAAAGATTTCATCTGCTTCCATAGCATCTTGTGAATTAACTTGTAATAATGTTCTAGATTCAGGATTCATTGTCGTTTCCCAAAGCTGTGTCGGGTTCATTTCACCTAAACCTTTGTAACGTTGCAAGCTAATCTTCGGAGAATTTGGTAACTCACTGAATATTTTCTCCATCTCATGTTCATTGTAAGCGTAATAATCTTTTTTACCTTGAGACATTTTATATAAAGGTGGCTGAGCGATATAAATGTAGCCACTCTCTACTAATGGGCGCATATAACGATACAAAAAGGTTAATAACAATGTACGAATGTGCGCACCGTCAACATCGGCATCGGTCATAATAACGATTTTTTGATAACGTGCTTGTGATATATCAAATTCTTCGCCGATTCCTGTACCTAATGCCGTAATAATCGCACGGATTTCATTATTTGATAGGATCTTGTCTAAACGAGCCTTTTCAACGTTAATAATTTTACCTCTAAGTGGTAAAATGGCTTGGAAATGACGGTCACGTCCTTGTTTTGCTGAACCACCTGCTGAATCACCCTCAACGATGTAAAGTTCACTTAAGGTTGCATCTTTTGTAGCACAATCCGCCAACTTACCTGGTAGACTTGAAACTTCTAAAGCACTCTTTCTTCTTGTCACTTCACGAGCTTTTTTCGCAGCGATTCTAGCACGTGATGCCATTAAACCTTTTTCAACAATTTGTTTGGCCACTTTTGGGTGCTCAACTAAAAACTGTGAAAATTTATCTGAGAAGATTTGGTCTGTAATCGTACGGACTTCACTATTACCTAATTTTGTTTTCGTTTGTCCTTCAAATTGTGGATCTGGGTGTTTAACCGAAATGATGGCAGTTAGTCCCTCTCGCACATCATCACCAATTAAATTAGGGTCGTTTTCTTTATACAAATGATTTTTACGCGCATAATCATTAATGACACGTGTCAGTGCTGTTTTAAACCCTGCTTCATGTGTACCACCTTCAGCAGTATTGATATTATTAGCAAAAGAATATAAATTGCTTGCGAAACCATCGTTATATTGAATGGCAAACTCAATGGTAATATCATCTAATTCACTTTCGCCATAAATTGGGTCATGTAAAGCTTCACGTGTACGATTTAAATGCTCAACGTATTCAGAAATACCACCTTCGTAATAAAACTCTTCACGAATTTCTTCTTCTTCACGTTGATCTTCAATCGATATTTTAAGCTTTTTATTTAAATAGGCTAATTCGCGTGTACGATTAAGTAACGATTCATACGAGTATTCTTGTGTTTCACTAAAAATTTCTGGGTCTGGCTTAAAGCGCGTTCTTGTTCCTGTAATATCTGTTTCACCAATAACTGAAACTTCTTCATTAGGAACACCACGTTTATAGCTTTGATAATAAAGTTTACCGTCACGGTGAACATAAACTTCACAATCACTTGATAAAGCATTTACAACTGAAGCTCCTACACCGTGCAGACCACCAGAAACTTTATATGAACCACCATCGAATTTACCGCCAGCGTGTAAAACAGTCATAATGACTTCTAATGCTGGTTTACCTGCTTTTTGGTGTAAATCAACAGGAATTCCACGGCCATTATCTGTCACTGTAATACTATTATCTTTTTCAATTATAATTTCAATTGAGTCACAATGACCAGCTAATGCTTCATCAATACTATTATCGACAACTTCCCATACTAAATGGTGTAAACCTCTCTCACTTGTTGAACCGATATACATACCTGGTCTTTTTCTTACTGCTTCTAGACCTTCTAATACTTGGATTTGACTAGCACCGTAATCTGTTTGTTGATTTAAATTATCTTCCATTGTCATCGTCTCACCTTCATTTTCCTTAATGGTCATTCATTACTCAGGCGTATCCTCAGTAACTTCATCAATTTGATCTAAAATATTTGAAATTTGCGCACGCTTATTCAATGTGGATACAGATAAAGAACTAAAATAAATGTGATCGACTGTAACTACAATTGATTTTGGTTCCTCATATTGCACTTCTGTCACATTTCCGTTTTTACGTTGATTAAAAATCATTTCTTCAATAATGGATGAAGAGTTATATAATGTGTAATCAATAATCGAAATGACTTCATCGGATTGAATGACGTGTTCATCACCAATATGTATAAACAACAGTGAACCTCACCTTTCTGATAACAACTGTCCGTTGTGAATATTAAATATTTGTGCTTCTTTTAACGTTTCATGGTGAATCCCATCAATATTTGTTGTTGTAACAAATGTTTGGACTTTTCCTTGAATGGTATTAAGTAAATGAGATTGTCTATGGTCATCTAACTCACTTAAAACATCATCTAATAAAAGAATAGGATACTCACCTACTTCTTGATCAATTAATTCAATTTCCGCTAATTTTAAAGATAAGGCTGTTGTTCTTTGTTGTCCTTGTGAACCATAAGTTTGAACATTACGATCATTAACGTAGAAAATTAAGTCATCCCGATGTGGACCTGCTAATGTCGTTCCTCGCTCAACTTCTCGGTCTTCAATGGAGTCATAATAAGAGGTATATGTCTCTATTATTCTCTCCAATTCAGTGTCTTCTGATACATTAATAGACCCTTCATAATCAATGGTTAACGCTTCTAAACCACGACTTATGCCATCATGAATTGGAGTAGCCCACTCTCTTAACTTTTGAAGGAATTGTAGCCTTTTCTTTAAAACTATACTTCCATGTTCAATTAATTGCTCTGTTAAAACTTTTAACATGGTCCGATCTGATTGTTTTTGTCTCTGTAAGTCTTTTAAAAGTGCATTGCGTTGTTTTAATATCTTTTGATATTGACCAAGGTGGTATATATAAACAGGCTGAATTTGGCCTATTTCCATATCAATAAACTTACGTCGCTCTTGTGGGCTTCCCTTTACTAAATTAAGATGTTCAGGAGCAAACATGACGACATTTAAAGCCCCAATATAATCACTTAACCGTTTCTGCTCAATATGATTAAACTTTGCCTTTTTTCCTTTTTGAGAAAAAATGACTTCTAAAGGGAAGGAGCGATTACGTTTAAATACATCTCCTTTTATTTTAGCATAATTAGAGTCCCATTTTATTAATTCTTTATCTTTTGATGTTCGATGAGATTTTGTAAAGGCTAATACGTAAATAGCCTCCATAAGATTTGTTTTCCCCTGTGCGTTCTCACCGATAATGACATTAATTTGATTATCAAATTGTAATGATAGCTCATCATAATTTCGATAATTTTCTATCGAGATTTCCTTTATATACATAAAATGAGACTCCTAATTCTTAGTTAGTTTTCTTTTGCTACGATAAAAGTACCAACATCTTCAATCTCAACGCGATCATCGATTTTTAGCTTGCGACCTCGTCTTTGATCCTGTTCGTCATTTACATAAACGTTATAATCTTGTAAAAACATCTTCACCATTCCGCCTGATTCTACAATATTGGCTAATTTGATAAATTGCCCTAAAGTAATCTCATCCGTTTTAATTTCAATTGGCTCTGCCATTATTTCACCTTCTTAATTTAGTGTCTTAATTGTAGAATTTCCCTAAATATATATTTTACTAAAGATTAAGCAATAAGAAAAGGAACTGAGCCTTTTACTTAATACGGGATGAATAGGCTCAGTTCCTTTAAATTAAATTGTCATTATTTTAACAAGTGATTTAATACGTTCTAACTGGTGTAATCAGTTGTAAGATTTGTTCTCCTTCATCAAGTGGTTCGATAATAAAAGGTCGCATAGCACCTGTAAATTGAATCTTTATCTCTTCAGCATCAATTGCTCTTAACGCATCAATCATATATTTAGCATTAAACGATATTTTTAGTTCTTCACCTGAAATTTCATTTGTATTTAAAGCTTCTTCAGCTGTACCAATTTCTGGTGAGTTACTTGAAATTTCAATGGTGTTATTTTCTTTTGTTTCTAGTTTTACAATGTTGTTTCGATTATCTTTAGCTAAGAGACTAGCACGATCAATGGTTTGCATTAATACTTTAGATTCAACTTTAACTTCTGTTTTACTTTGTTCTGGAATTAATCTTGATGTTTCAGGATAATTCCCATCTAACAAACGAGATAAGAAAAATAGATGTTTAGTTCTAAATAAAATTTGATTATCAGAAACACTAATTTGAACAGAGTCTTGTGAGTCGTCTAAGATTTTATTTAATTCTCCTAAACTTTTACCTGGGATAACAATGTTTTTGAAAGATAAAGAATCTGTTTCTTCATTCATTGCTATTTTTCTAGATGCTAAACGGTGGCTATCTGTTGCTACTAGTTCTAACTGGTCGTTTTCAAGTTTAAAGTGAACACCTGTTAATATAGGTCGAGTTTCAGATGTTGATACGGCAAAGTTAGTTTGTCTAATTAACGTTTTTAATAGATCCGTTTGAATAAGAAAGCTATTTTCTGTTTGTAAAACTGGCAGTTGTGGATATTCTTCTGGGTCTTGTCCATTTAACTTAAATTCAGCTTTTCCAGAACGAATTGTAATATTTAATTCACCATCAGCTTCAATTTCCACTAAATCCTCTGGTAACTTTTTAATGATATCTGGTAAAAACTTAGCTTGTACAACAACTTTTCCTGGAATAACTTCATGGATATGAACGATCCCATCTTCTTCTTTTGGAATAATGGATTCAATTGTAATATCTGAATCACTTCCTGTTAGTTTTACTTCTTCTTCATTTGCTTCTAATTTCATACCTGAAAGGATTGGAATAGTTGTTTTAGGTGAAATAGCTCTCATGACATTTTGAATACTTTGCATTAATTGGTCTCGATTGATGACGATTTTCATAGTGTCCTCCTAATTTTTATATTCCACGCATATATTTATTTATTTTTAATATAAATAGTCTTCATAGTAATAGGGCTTGTGAATTTGTGGACAAGTGTAGTTTTTGTATATGACACAGGTTATCCACATGTTAATAACTTGTTCGTATGTTTGTACAGGTTATTAACATTGTTAACAATTGTGATTAACTAGTTTTTATCTGTTCTGTTAATTCATCAATTTCTCTTTGAAGTTGTAAATCATCAGAAATCATCTTTGAAATCTTTTCATGAGCATGAATGACTGTTGTATGATCTCGCCCTCCAAACTCTTCACCAATTTTAGGTAGTGAAAAGTCAGTTAATTCTCGAGCTAAATACATGGCAATTTGTCTTGGGAATGCGACTGATTTTGTACGTTTTTTAGCTGCGAAATCTTCAAGTTGAATGTTGAATCGATTAGCTATTACTTCTTGAATACCTTTAATCGTAATTTCTTTCGGCTTTGAATTTGGCACAATATCTTTTAAAGCATCTGCAGCTAGCGATGCATCAATATCTTCGTTAACGAGAGAAGAGTAGGCTACAACTCTAATTAATGCCCCTTCAAGTTCTCTAATGTTCGTGTCAATTTGGTTAGCAATATAAAGCATGACTTCATTAGGAATATCTAACCCATCAGCTTTTGCTTTTTTCCTTAAAATAGCGATTCTCGTTTCTAAGTCTGGAGGTGTAATGTCTGTAATTAAGCCCCACTCGAAACGTGAACGCAAACGATCTTCTAGTGTTGGGATCTCTTTAGGTGGCCGATCACTTGAGATGACAATTTGTTTGTTGTCTTCATGTAATGAATTAAAAGTGTGGAAAAATTCTTCTTGTGTCTGTTCTTTTCCAGCTAAAAATTGAATATCATCAATTAACAGCACGTCCACATTACGATATTTATTTCGAAAATCAATTGTTTTGTTATCTCTAATAGAGTTAATAAATTCATTTGTGAACTTCTCTGAAGATAGATAGACAACTTTTGCATCTGGATTATGTTCAATTACATAATGTCCAATTGCATGCATTAAGTGCGTTTTACCTAAACCAACGCCTCCATAAATAAATAGAGGATTATAAGCTTTAGCTGGAGCCTCAGCAACAGCTAAAGAGGCAGCATGGGCAAAACGGTTACCAGAACCAATGACAAATGTTTCAAACGTATACTTTGAGTTAAGCATCGTCTTTGAATCTTGTTCACTTTTTGTTTGGTTCATCTTCTTAATTGGTTGATTAACAGGCTCATTTTCACCTTTAGTTTCAGGAATAATGAACTTAGGGGTTAGTTGTGATCCAGTTAATTCGTAAACTGTTTCAGAGATTAAGTTTGAATAACTATTTTCTAACCAATCTCTTGCAAATTCATTTGGTGCAATAATATATATATTTCCACCATCAATTGCTTTTGCTTCAGTTGATTTTAACCAAGTGTCAAAGCTCGGTTTACTTATTTTCTTCTCTAGTTCTTTTAATGTTTCGTTCCAAATTTCAGAGATGTTTTGCAAACAGGTACACACCCTTTCTGTTTGAATCGTGGATGGTTATAAAAAAATATGTATGTGGATAGTTTTATTAGAGTATACAAGAAATTATAACAGATATCGACAATATCCACACAAATGTGAGTAAGTCATTAAACAACATGTGTATGTTTATTCACAATATATCCACAGTCTGTGGAAAATCTAATTTGCTCACACATGTTATCCACGGTTAAAACAACATAATCATAACAAATACACATAGCATTTTCAATGTTTTATCAAACTTATCCACAAAGAAAACAACCGTGTGATAAAATCCTATCCACAAGGGTGAAAGTTGTGGGTTTTTGGTGAAAAGGTATGTGGATATTAACAAAGTCGTTTGTTTAAATTAAGTAAGGGTTGTGGATAATGGAAAATAAAGCATTATTGAGTTGTTATCGATTATGCGTTATAATATGAAATGGTTTGTCTGTTGACATTCAATGCAAAATTTTAATATACTAATTTGGACTGCTTATGGAACGAAGTAAGTTTGTCTAATTGCAGGAGGTGTAGATCATGAAACGCACTTATCAACCAAATAATCGTAAGCGTAATAAAGTACACGGCTTCCGCGCACGTATGTCTACTAAGAACGGAAGAAAAGTTCTAGCGCGTCGTCGTCGTAAAGGAAGAAAAGTTCTTTCTGTTTAGACCACTGAACACTTATCAGTGGTCTTTTTTCTAGTAACTAATAACTAAAAGGTTTAGCAATAGATGGGAAGATCGTATTTGAAGAAAGCTTATCGAGTTAAAAAAAATGAAGAGTTTCAGCAGATATTTAAAGATGGTCATTCATTTGCTAATCGGCAGTTAGTTATTTATGCATTAGAGAAGAAAGAACAACCCCATTTCAGAGTTGGTCTATCTGTTGGCAAAAAAATTGGGAATGCTGTGTTACGTAACCAGATTAAGCGTTATTTAAGACAAGCTTTTATTGATTTAGAGTCTGATATAAAGCCCAATTATGATTATGTAATCATTGCTAGAATGCCAACTCGAAATATGGGTTACTATGAATTGAAAAGTAGTTTAAATCATCTGTTGAAAAAAACGAAGAAATTTCGTCAATAAAAAGTAATATTATTATATAGTATGGAATATTGAATAATGCTAAAATACGTTTAGTGTGTGAAGTGTGTATTGGAATGGAAAGTTAGGAGGAACAACAATTGCGTAAAAGACTGTTATTAATTGGTTCCTTAATAGCCATGGCAACATTATTATCAGGTTGTTTTGAAATTAATGAACCGATTACGTCAGAAAGTGAAGGAATATGGAATAGCTTCTTCGTATATCCGCTATCATTTTTAATCACATATATTGCTGAAGGGGTATTTAATGAGGCGTTCGGTGCTGCCATTGTTATTGTTACGGTTTTATTAAGAGTTCTAATATTACCTCTAAATATTAAACAATTAAAATCGTCACAAGCAATGCAGTTAATTCAACCGGAATTAAAAGAGATTCGTGAAAAGTATTCATCTAAAGATGCACAAACACAGCAAAAATTACAACAAGAGACGATGGCTTTATTCCAACGTCACGGTGTTAATCCATTAGCAGGTTGTTTACCAATCTTAGCTCAAATGCCGATCTTAATTGCATTCTATCATGCCATTGTAAGAACGGATGAAATTGCTGAACACAGTTTCTTATGGTTTGAATTAGGTGAGCCAAGTATTATTTTAGCGATCATTACTTTTGCTACGACGTTTATTCAGCAAAAAATTATGATGGCTGGAACACCAGCAGCTGATAACCCACAAATGCAAATTATGTTATACTTATTACCAGTCATGATTGGTGCATTTGCACTATTTTTCCCAGCAGCATTAGCATTGTACTGGGTAGTAGGTAACTTCTTTATGATTGCTCAAACATTATTAATTCGTCGTCCAATGATGAGAGAATTCGAAAAAAATAATGGAGGATCTGACAAGTGAGAGAAATAACGGCTAGTGGTCAAACAGTAGAAGAAGCTAAGGAAAATGCTTTAAGTCAGTTAGATTTAACAGAAGATCAAGTGAATGTAGAAGTGATTGATGAAGGTAAGAAAGGTCTTCTAGGTGTTTTTGGAGCTAAGCGCGCTTACGTTAAAGTTCAAGAAAAGCGTGATTTAGTCAGTGAAGGGAAGTCATACCTTCAAAACATCGCACTAGAAATGGGAGCAGAAGGTATTGATGTAACAGTTGCTCAGCAAGGTAATGAAGTAACATATGAGTTAATCGGTGATCGGATCGGATTACTCATCGGTAAAAGAGGTCAAACAATTAATTCACTTCAGTATTTAACTAGTTTAGTTGTGAATAAAGACCAAAACTCTAATTTTACTGTCGTTGTAGATGCTGAAGGTTACCGGGAACGAAGAAAAGAAACTTTAGAAAACCTGGCTAATAATTTAGCAAAAAAAGCTATAAGGCTAAACGAAGAAGTTCAAATTGAACCAATGCCTTCATTTGAACGAAAAATTATTCACACTGCTCTTCATGACCACAGCGAAGTTTCAACTTACTCAGACGGAAAAGATCCGAATCGAAGAGTTGTGATTAAACCGAACAACTTATCGTAATACTATATTTAAAGCTAACCTTTCAAAAGGTTGGCTTTTTCTTTTGGATTAATTGTCTTAAAAAGGGTTAACTATGGTCACCCTAATAAGTAGACTATAGTTTAGTGACAGTTTGAGCCTAAGTTATATACATGCTTGTATTTCTTTCCTTTTAACTAATTTTGTGTTATTGTGTTTAGTTAGGAAATTGTGCTTAAAAAGGGGTGAAGGTCATGGAACAAGATACAATTGCAGCTATTTCAACACCAGTTGGAGAAGGTGCTATCGCGATCGTACGACTAACTGGAGATGAAGCTGTCTCAATAACAAATCAAATATTTCCGACTAAAGATTTACAACAAGTCGATTCCCATACAATCCACTACGGGAAAATCGTTGATCCAAAAACAGAAGACCAATTAGAAGAAGTTATGGTTTCAGTATTAAAGGCACCAAAAACCTTCACCCGTGAAGATACAATCGAGATTAACTGTCACGGTGGAATGGTTTCAGTTAACCGTGTTCTCCAACTTGTGTTAAGACAAGGTGCGAGTTTAGCTGAACCAGGTGAGTTTACGAAAAGAGCTTTCCTAAATGGCCGTATTGATCTGTCACAAGCTGAAGCGGTTATGGATTTAATTCGCTCTAAAACAGATCGTGCGATGTCTGTTGCATTAAAACAAATGGATGGAAGATTATCGAATTTAATTCGCGATCTTCGCCAACAGTTAATTGAAACAGTTGCACATGTAGAAGTGAATATAGATTATCCAGAGTATGACGATGTTGAAGAAATGACACATGGGCTATTAAGAGAGCGTGCTCAATATGTTAAAGGTGAAATTCAGTCATTACTTCGTACAGCTAAGCAAGGTAAAATCTTACGCGAAGGAATTGCTACAGCTATAATCGGAAAACCTAATGTTGGGAAATCATCTTTAATGAACGTTTTAGCACATGAAAATAAAGCAATCGTAACTGATGTTCCAGGTACTACACGTGATGTCATTGAAGAGTATGTTAACGTGCGTGGAGTACCATTAAGGTTGATCGACACAGCTGGAATTCGTGAAACTGAAGATATAGTTGAGAAGATCGGTGTCGAGCGATCGAGGCAAGCACTTCAAGATGCGGATCTAATTTTACTCGTTTTAAATGGCAATGAACCTTTCTCTAAAGAAGATCAAGCTCTATTTGAAGCAGCACGTGATTTAGATGTTATTGCTATTGTTAATAAAACAGATTTAAATCAAGAAATCGATATGAATGAAGTGACAAAAGCAGCCAATGGAGCTCCAATCATTACGACATCTTTAGTTGAAGAACAAGGTATCGATGAACTAGAGCAAGCTATTGCGGATACATTTTTCGATGGAGAGTTAGACCAAGGTGATTTAACTTACGTATCTAACGTTCGTCATATTCAATTACTAGAACAATCAGAAGATGCTTTAAATGATGCTTTAAATTCATTAGAGATGGGTATGCCATTAGACTTAATACAAATTGATATTACAAGAACTTGGGAGTTATTAGGTGAGATTATCGGAGAAGATGTACATGAATCACTGATCGATCAATTATTCTCTCAATTCTGTTTAGGTAAATAAGAAACTTAAGATAAAGGAGGTTGTCTTCATGTATGATGCAGGACGTTACGATGTCATAGTAATCGGTGCCGGCCATGCAGGTGTAGAAGCTGGTTTAGCCGCAGCTAAACGCGGAGCAAAGACGTTAATGCTTACTTTAAATTTAGATTTAATTGCTTTTATGCCATGTAATCCATCTGTTGGTGGGCCTGCAAAAGGTGTCGTCGTTCGAGAAGTTGATGCGCTAGGCGGCCAAATGGGTAAAACAATCGATCAAACGCATATCCAAATGCGTCTATTAAATACAAGTAAAGGACCAGCCGTTCGAGCATTACGTGCACAAGCAGATAAAGTGTTGTATCAACAAGAAATGAAGCGCGTAATAGAAAAACAAGAAAATTTAACGTTACGCCAAGGTATGGTTGAAGAATTGCTAGTTGAAGATGGCGAAGTCAAAGGGGTCAAAACAGAAACTAGAGCGTGTTATTACGCAGACCAAGTCATTATAACTACAGGTACTTTTATGCGTGGAAAAGTGTTAATTGGTGATATAGAGTATGAGAGTGGCCCAAATAACCAACGACCAACAATAACGTTATCTGAACAATTAGATGAACTAGGATTTGACTTAGTACGTTTTAAAACAGGAACTCCAATGCGAGTGAATTCTCATACAATTGATTACTCAAAAACAGAAGAGCAACCAGGCGATGAGGAACCAAGAGCTTTTTCATATGAAACGACGGAATATATTACAGACCAAATCCCGTGCTGGTTAACGTATACAGGTGAAGTAACTCACCAAATTATTGATGATAATTTAAGTAAGTCAGCGATGTACTCGGGTGCTGATCGCGGAACAGGGCCAAGGTATTGTCCGTCAATTGAAGATAAAATTGTTCGTTTTAATGATAAACCACGTCACCAAGTATTTTTAGAACCAGAAGGGCGAAAAACGGATGAGATCTACGTACAAGGACTATCTACATCTTTACCTGAATATGTACAAAAACAAATGCTTGAAACAGTACCAGGCTTAGAAAACGCAGAAATTATGCGAGCTGGATATGCAATTGAGTATGATGCAGTCGTGCCTACTCAATTATGGCCAACATTAGAGACGAAGCAAATTCAAGGATTATATACTGCTGGTCAAATTAATGGAACAAGTGGTTATGAAGAAGCGGCTGGTCAAGGATTAATGGCAGGTATTAATGCAGCTGCAAAAGCATTAGATAAGGAGCCATTAATTTTAGATCGCTCACAAGCTTATATTGGTGTTATGATTGATGACTTAGTAACAAAAGGAACAAATGAGCCTTATCGTTTACTAACATCACGAGCTGAATATCGTTTACTACTACGTCACGATAATGCTGACCTTCGTTTAACGGATATTGGCTATGATATGGAGTTAATTCCAGAAGAACGGTACGCTCGTTTTAATCGTAAAAAAGAATTAATTCAACAAGAAATAGACCGTCTAACAGGTTATCGAATTAAGCCAAGCGAAGAAGTTCAACAGATTATTGAAGAGATCGGCGGTTCTAAGTTAAAAGATGGCGTTTTAGCCATTGATTTACTACGTAGGCCTGAGGTGAAATACGAAACAATTAAGCGTATTACACCACCGGAAGAAAAACTACCTAATGACGTTGAAGAACAGGTAGAAATTCAAGTGAAATATGATGGTTATATTAAGAAATCAAATCAGCAAGTCGATAAAATGCGTAAAATGGAAAACAAAAAGATTCCAGACCATATAGATTATGATGACATTAGCGGTTTAGCGACCGAAGCCAAAGACCGCTTGAAAAAGGTACGCCCATTGTCAGTAGGTCAAGCTTCTCGTATTTCGGGTGTAAACCCTGCAGACGTTTCAATATTACTTGTCTATTTAGAACAAAGTTATAAAACGAAATCCGCTGCAAATGAATAGAGGGTGCTTATGAACGAAAAACAGTTTCAAGATGCTTTAAAAGAGCATGGCATTAATTTAGATGAACAGCAGTTACAACAATTTAATCAGTACTATGAGATATTAGTTGAATGGAATAACAAAATGAATTTAACCGCAATTACCGATCGTGAAGAAGTTTATTTAAAACATTTTTTTGATTCTATAACTGCAGCTTTTTATTATGATTTTAGTTCTAATCATCTTTCCATCTGTGATGTCGGTGCTGGAGCGGGGTTTCCATCGATCCCGCTCAAAATTGTGTATCCTAATTTAAAAATCACAATTGTCGATTCGTTAAAGAAGCGAATTACTTTCTTAAACCATTTAGCTGATGAACTGAATTTAACTAATGTAGCTTTTTATCATGATCGGGCAGAAACCTTTGCTAAAAACAAAAAATTTAGAGAAACTTTCGATCTAGTGATGGCTCGTGCTGTAGCTAGAACATCCGTGTTAAGTGAACTATGCTTACCTCTAGTCAAAGTGGATGGCGACTTTATTATGATGAAAGGTCCAAACATTACCGAAGAATTAGAAACAGGTAAGTTAGCCATTAGTACTTTAGGTGGTGAATTAAAAGACAACAATCGATTTAATTTGCCATATGAAAACAGTGAGCGACATATTGTGCAAGTTGATAAAAAACGGAAAACACCTAACAAATATCCTAGAAAACCAGGTACACCAAACAAAGAGCCGATCGAATAACAATAGAATTTTGTTGATATTTGCCATATTATAACGAAGGAATATCGTTAAGTTTCACTTTATATTCACTCTACTTTTGTGGTAATATAAAAATAGTATAAGAGCGATAGAACAATGATGAACAGTAATCTTATGATTATGAATGAAATGTTTCACGTGAAACATTTCATTTTTTACATAGATTAAGAGAGTTGTAGAAGGTAGGTGCCAACTGAATGAGTTCGCTTAGTAGATTGTTTGGCAAGAATGAAACCAAATCAGATGAACAGCAAAGCAATATTCAGGCAAATGAAGTTGTCGAGATAGAAGTAAGTAAGATTCAACCAAATCAGTATCAACCTAGAACGATTTTTGATGAAGAAAAGATCTCGGAATTAGCACAAACAATTCATACACATGGCATGATTCAGCCAATTGTAGTACGTAAGTTAGAAGACGATGAGTCATATGAATTGATTGCTGGTGAACGTAGGTGGCGTGCAGTCACTTCATTAGAATGGGAAACAATCCCTGCAATCGTAAAAAACATGACTGATACGGAGACTGCGTCAGTTGCGTTAATTGAAAACTTACAGCGTGAAGAGTTAACAGTTGTAGAAGAAGCGATTGCTTATGACCAACTGCTTCATACTCACGGATTGACACAAGAAGCCCTAGCGCAACGTTTAGGGAAAAGCCAGTCAACGATCGCCAATAAATTAAGGTTACTTAAACTACCCAGTGTTGTTCAACAATCGTTGTTAAATAAACAAATTACTGAAAGACATGCTAGAGCACTAATCGCATTAAAGGATGAAACTCTACAAGAAACAGTTTTGTCTCAAATTATTGAAGAGCAATTAAATGTTAAACAAACAGAAGAACGAGTCCAACAAGTATTAAACCCGGAAGAAAAAGAGGAAAAGAAAACACGCAAACCGAAAATACAAGGTGTAAATAAAGATGTCCGTATTGCTCTAAACACTATTAGGCAGTCATTAAATATGGTGCAAGATACGGGGATGGATGTTGAGACAGAAGAAGAAGAAGTCGATGATTATTACCAGATTACAATAAAAATACCAAAAAAATAATGGATTAAGTCATGATTTCCCATCTTTTTTAAAAAGATGGGTCTTTTTTTCTAGCATATTACATATAACAAAATTCGATTTCATGATAGAATAATAGATATTGATAAAATATTTAGGGCAGGTGACATTATGGGGAAAGTCATTGCCATCGCAAACCAAAAAGGTGGCGTAGGAAAAACAACGACAGCAGTCAATCTGAGCGCTTGTTTAGCTAATTTAAATAATAAAGTATTACTTATTGATATAGACCCTCAAGGAAATGCCACAAGTGGAGTAGGCATTAACAAAGGGGATATGGAATCATGTATTTATGACATATTAATTGAGGAAGAGGACGCCAAATCCGTTTGCGTTCCTTCTAAAGTACCTAATTTAGACGCTATTCCTGCAACAATACAGTTGGCGGGTTCAGAAATCGAATTGGTACCGACCATTTCAAGAGAACTTCGTTTAAGAAAAGCATTAGAAAGCGTTAGATATGATTACGATTATATAATTATTGATTGCCCACCATCTTTAGGGCTTTTAACATTAAACGCATTAACCGCTGCAGATAGCGTTGTGATTCCTGTACAATGTGAATATTATGCATTGGAAGGTTTGAGCCAATTGTTGAATTCCGTTAGATTAGTCCAACGTCGTTTAAACCAAAGTCTTCAAATCGAAGGTGTATTGCTAACGATGTTTGATGCTAGAACGAATTTAGGGATTCAAGTTATTGAAGAGGTTAAAAAATACTTTCAAGATAAGGTGTTCAATTCAGTCATCCCAAGAAACGTTCGCTTAGGAGAAGCACCAAGTCATGGAGAGCCTATTATACAGTATGATTCAAAGTCTAAAGGCGCGGAAGTATATAGCGATCTAGCGAAGGAAGTGATGGCGAATGGCCAAAGGGTTGGGTAAAGGTTTAAACACAATCTTTCAAGAAGTGGATTACTATGAAGAATCAGTGCAGGAAGTTGAGCTGAAAGACTGTCGACCGAATCCATATCAGCCACGTAAAGTATTTGATGCTGAAGCAATAGAAGAACTAAAAGATTCAATTGTTGAACACGGAGTATTACAACCGATTATCGTTCGTAAAGCAATTAAAGGCTATGAAATTGTCGTAGGTGAAAGACGTTTCCGTGCATCTAAAGAAGCTGGCTATACGACTATACCAGCTGTTGTAAGGGAACTATCAGAAGAACAAATGATGGAGCTAGCGCTTTTAGAGAACTTACAGCGCGAGGACTTAAGCCCGATTGAAGAGGCTGAAGCTTATGACAGGTTAATTAATGAACTAAAAATTAAACAAGATGAACTAGCTAAGCGTCTAGGTAAAAGTCGTCCTCATATAGCGAATATGGTTCGTTTACTTTCATTACCAGAAAGAGTTCGCGCTATGGTAAATAGCAAAGAATTATCAATGGGGCACGCTCGAGCGTTATTATCGATTAAGGATGAAGATCAACTGTTTCTAGTTGCTGAAAAGATTCGAAAAGAAGGCTTGAATGTAAGACAAACTGAAGAACTTATTACAAAGCTTAGTAACAAACCTAAGAAAAAAGCGAAAACAACAAAAAAAGATGTGTTCATTACATCAAAGGAAAATGAGTTACGAGAAAAGTTAGGCACTGGTGTAAGTATTCAACAAGGTAAGCAAAAAGGAAAGATCGAAATAGAATATATTGATCAAGAAGATCTAGATCGAATCATTGAATTACTTATGTATACGAAAGAATAAATTGATGTCTATCCTTATTGAGAGGATAGACTTTTTTCATAAATGTTTCACGTGAAACATTTTACTTATTTAAAAAGTGTGGTGGTTAAAATCGAACTTCTAGGTCCGATTGTAAATGGAATAGGAATATTAATCGGTACATTGTTTGGCCTGTTTTTTAATCGAATTCCAGAGCGGTTTAAAGAAACCGTTATGAGCGGAATAGGACTGACGGTGATCCTTATTGGTCTTTCGATGGGGTTTGCATCAGACCGAATTATCGTCATTTTGCTCAGTTTATTAACTGGTGCCATTATAGGTGAGTTGTTTGACCTTGATGAAAAGTTAAATCGTCTTGGCGCATATATTGAAGTTAAATTTAAAGGAAATAAAGAAGAGTCTAATATAGCAGAAGGATTTGTGACAGCTTCCTTAATATTTGTGATCGGAGCGATGGCTGTTGTAGGCGCGTTAGATAGCGGTTTAAGAGGAGACCATGAAATTTTGTTTACAAAAGCGTTGATTGACGGTTTTGTCGCGCTAGTATTGACTACTACTTTAGGGATTGGAGTAATCTTCTCAGCGATACCAGTTGTCTTGTATCAAGGAAGTATTGCGTTATTTGCTACCCAAATTGACCGTTTTGTTCCGGAATATTTATTAGAGTTATTTATTGAAGATATGACAGCAACAGGTGGACTGTTAATTGTGGCGATTGGCCTCAACTTATTAAAGATTACACAGATTAGAGTAGCTAACTTACTACCAAGCTTAATTACTGTAGGAGTTGTACTATACTTTTACATTCAAATCGGAAATTGGTTTTAATATTAAAGTGTCAAGGCAGGTTAAATGGGCCTGCCTTTTTCTGTGTTTTTACTTAACCTTAAGTCTAGCAATGTGAATGATTGAGCTAACGTTTCAGCCATCTCCATAATGTCATACAATCTTGTACTTTGAAGGACTGCGAGTTGTAAGAATCCCCCTGTGTTCACAAACCCTTTTATATTTATGTCACCTATACTAGGCAGTTGCTTGTTGAAGGCTGCGCCAGGCTCTAACCCACCATTACTGATTTTAAGCGTTTTAACTTGATTACTTTGACCTAATGCTGCATCAATCGCAATAATAAAAGGCTGAGTATATTCAGTGTTAATGTATTCTATATATGAATCTAAATTTCTAGCATGAACGGGGTCTTTTAAAGTTCCGTAAACTTTTAAATGGTTTATTGGTTTTGAACTTAAAATAGTTCCCGTTAATGGCCCTAAGCTATCACCAGTTGAACGATCTGTACCTATGAACAACAAAATAACCTCATGAGCTTCTGTCGGTAGCATGTCCTCTAGTATGTTAGCCATCTTCCAACTTACTAGTTTCTCATCACAATGAAAAGAACTTGTCCGATCCTCAATTAATTTAGACATAGATTAATCTCCTTAAACATACTTTTTAATAGTATATGGATAAGCCTATCTTTTTATACTTCGTACCCACTGGAGGATAAGTAATGATAAGAGGATTTCGTTGGATCGGTTTAATAATTGCTACGATGGTCGGCGCAGGATACGCATCAGGAAGAGAGATTTGGGAGTTTTTTGGTCATGAAAGTAGTTTAGCAATTTTAATTTTTACTATATTATTTATTATTAGTTGTCATGTCGTATTAACGATTAGCTATGAGTTGAAAACGAAACACTATATGCCATTATTAAAGCTGTTTTTAGGTGAAAGGGCAGCTAAAATATATGATTGGTGTATTTTACTGTATTTATTTACGACTTTGTTTGTTATGATTTCTGGCAGTGGAGCAGCAGTATCAATGTTTAACTTACCGTTTTATGCGGGTGTTTTGTTAATGGTTTTAGGGTTGTTAGTCATCATTCCAAGGGGGATGGATGGCATATTATCGATTAATCGAATATTACTACCAGTCATGATTATTACCTTGTTTACTGTATTGTTATATTTTGTTTATCAAAAGCATGTCCCTTTTATTTATCAAATAGGGGAGCAGTCCAATTGGGTTGCCTCAATCCCGTTTACATCTTTAAATGTTTTACCCTTAGTAGCAGTATTAGGTGCTATCGGAAAAGAGATCGGGAGCAAAAAAGAAATATATGTAGCGAGTATCGGAAGTGGTGTAATATTAGGTGTTATATCATATTTATATAATATCAGTTTAATTCACGTTGCTGATCAGCTATATTTTTACGAAATTCCGTTATTTGCAATACTTTATGGATATCCGATCGAGCTATTTCTAATCATGGCTGGTTTATTAATATTTGCTATATATACGACAGCTCTTACAAGTTTGTTTGGATTAATTGCAAGAATTGAAGATATGATTAAGTATAGTAAAGGGAAATTAGGTCTAATTATTATAGGGATTGCATTACCGTTCACTTTTGTGGGATTCTCAACATTAGTCAGTTATTTATATCCCTTATATGGTGTGATTAATCTATATGTACTAGCCATGATTTTATTATATCCTATAATTAAACGAGCAGAAGCTTTTAAAATTTGATAAACTATATGTACTAACTACATAGAAGTAGGAGGTAGTGAAGGTGGAGCAACAGAGTTATGAATTAAATGATTACGTTCAAATGAAGAAAGAACATCCATGTGGTTCTAATGAGTGGCAAATTATTCGTATGGGGGCTGACATAAGAATTAAATGCCAAGGATGTCACCATAGCATTCTCATTCCGAGGCGGAAGTTTAATAAAAGTGTAAAAAAAGTGATAAAAAATGAAGAAAATTAAAATGTTTCACGTGAAACATTTGGCATTATTTTTAAAATAATTAAAATAAGGCAAGATAATTGATAACAAAGGCGATTTTGCCTTTGTTTTTTTGATTTTCTTTGAACTTGTTTTTTTCTAATTTAATCACTATAATTGGTATGACTAATCTTGATTTATTATTGGGAACGGAAAATTGAAGGAGTGGAGTGTTACATGTCATTAACAGCAGGTATTGTTGGTTTGCCTAACGTGGGGAAATCGACGTTATTTAATGCAATTACACAAGCAGGGGCGTTGTCAGCTAACTACCCTTTCGCAACGATTGACCCGAACGTAGGTATCGTAGAGGTACCTGATCACCGATTGCATAAATTAACAGAGCTAGTAAAACCTCAAAAAACGATTCCGACATCTTTTGAGTTCACAGATATTGCAGGTATTGTTGAAGGAGCTAGTAAAGGTGAAGGTCTAGGTAACCAATTTTTATCACATATTAGACAAGTTGATGCGATTTGTCACGTTGTCCGTTGTTTTTCTGACGACGATATTACACACGTATCGGGCCGTGTAGATCCAATTAGTGATATTGAAACAATTAACTTGGAACTAATCTTAGCCGATCTAGAGACAGTGATGAAACGCTATCCAAAAGTAGAAAAGATGGCAAAGCAAAAAGACAAAGATGCAACTTATGAATTTGAAGTATTAGAAAAGTTGAAAGATGCATTAGAGGCAGAACAACCTGCTCGTTCCGTAGAATTTACGAAGGAACAAATGAAGTATGTAAAATCCCTTCATTTATTAACGAGTAAGCCAATCTTGTACGTAGCTAATGTTGGTGAAGATGAATTATTAGATGTAGAAAATAATGCAAAAGTACAACAAGTAAAAGAGTATGCAGCAAACGAAGGAGCAAGTGTTATTGTTGTTTGTGCAAAAGTCGAATCAGAAATTGCTGAGCTTCAAGGTGAGGAGAAGCAAGAGTTTCTTGATGAGTTAGGCATTGAGGAGTCAGGGTTAGATCAATTAATTAAGACTTCATATGACATGCTTGGTTTAGCAACATATTTCACAGCAGGTGAAAAAGAAGTGCGTGCCTGGACGTTTAAAAAAGGAATGACTGCACCACAGGCGGCGGGTGTTATTCACTCTGACTTTGAAAGAGGATTTATTCGAGCAGAGACTGTATCTTACGATGATCTAGTAAATGCAGGGTCAGAATCAGCTGCAAAAGATCAAGGTAAAGTACGCTTAGAAGGTAAAGAATATCTTGTAAAAGACGGCGATGTAATTCACTTTAGGTTTAACGTATAAAAAGGGTCTTAGTTTATTGTTGTAAGTATTAAATCTTTTTGTTATAATCTTATGATGTGAGTAATTAACATATAAATTACTCCTTGCCCTTTAGAATTAAGGGCCGCTAAGTCCAAGAGGAGGTGAAGACGGATGAATAAATATGAAATCATGTACATCATCCGCCCAGACGTTGAGGAGGAAGCTCGCAAAGAAGTTGTTGAGCGCTTCAACCAAGTACTAACGGATCATGGTGCGGAGATCGAAAATGTAGATGAAAAAGGTATGCGTCGTTTAGCTTATGAAATTAACGATTACCGTGATGGTTACTATGTAGTTGTTAACTTCGATGGCGATGCAAACGCAATCAATGAATTTGACCGCAAAGCGAAGTTTACTGACGATGTTATTCGTCATATGGCTATTCGTAACGACCAATAAGGAGTGTTTGATGTGTTAAATCGTGTAGTATTAGTTGGTAGGTTAACGAAAGATCCTGAACTACGTTATACACCTAATGGAGTAGCAGTTGCCAATTTTACAATTGCCGTCAACAGACCTTTTTCTAACCAACAAGGTGAACGCGAAGCAGACTTTATTAACTGTGTGATCTGGAGACGACCAGCAGAAAACTTAGCCAATTATATGGGTAAAGGTAGTATGATCGGCGTTGACGGTCGCATTCAAACAAGGAACTTCGAAGGTCAAGATGGTAAGCGTGTCTTTATGACAGAAGTAGTTGCTGATAGCGTGCAATTTCTTGAGTCGAAAAACTCCAATCAGGGTGGACAACCAGGCCGCACATCAAACCAATCACAACAAACAAACCAAAGTGGATTCCAACCACAACAGCAGGATACAAAGCCGAAAAGTGAGAATCCATTCGAAGATAGTGGTGAACCAGTCGACTTATCGGATGATGATTTACCATTTTAAAAGCATAAAAAGGGAGGTTTTGACCTATGGCACGTCGTGGACGTAAGCGTCGTAAGGTTTGTTATTTCAAAGCAAATAACATTACACACATCGACTATAAAGATGTTGATCTTCTAAACCGTTTCATTTCTGAGCGTGGTAAAATTTTACCTCGTCGTGTAACTGGAACGTCTGCAAAGTATCAACGTAAATTAACAGTTGCAATTAAGCGCGCAAGACAAATGGCTTTATTACCATATGTTAGCGGCGAATAATATAACAATGGTGTTGTAAATCTGGTATTTACAACACCATTTTCTTTATATTTAAGTGTATAATGATACATAAGTTAATAGTTTAATGAATTCACATAAATACGATGGGTTGGTAATAGTTTATTTTTACATATTACTGATAAAATTGATAAAATAGTAATGAACATGAAGTAGAGGTGCAAGCAATGGAAGACCGAAATATAATTAAACATGGTGTAATAGCTGGTGCTGTTTTTATATTACTTATGATCGCAACATTTTTTGTACCAATTATTAGCCTTGTTACCATCTTTTTATTACCAATTCCACTCATTGTGTTTGGTAGTAGGTTTGGTTTTAAACCTGTAGCAATACTGTTTCTAATCATTAGTTTGATCAGCATTTTAATACTTTCAATATATTCATTACCAATTGTGTTTGTTATGGGCTTAGGAGGCCTTGCGATTGGGGCTGCTATTTATAGTAAAAAAGATGCTTATGAAACATGGGCGCAAGGGACGTTTAGCTTTGCTATAGGGATGGCTGTAGTTTATGCTATTACCCAATTTGTGTTTGACGTAAATTGGGTACATGAATTAAATGCTCTAATAGAAGAATCTCTTGAGTCAACGGTTGCTTTTGCTGAGCAAGTTGGTACTCCTATTAGTCAAGAAGAGTATGAAGCATTACAGCAAAGTTTAAGTGAACTGACCTACTTAATACCGACAGGCATGGTATTGATTGGATTAGCTTTAGCTTTTATTTCACAGTGGTTAAGCTATAAATTTATTAATCGATTTGATGGTGAAGGTTTAAGGTTCCCACCTTTTAGAGACTTTAAGTTACCAACATCAATTATTTGGATCTTTTTATTAGGGATCATCTTAACTTGGATTTATACAGATCCAACTGAAACCATGTATTTAGCTGCTGCGAATTTATATGCATTACCTGGGCTATTGTTAGTCATACAAGGATTATCTTTTGTGTTTTTCTTTACACATTATAAAAGTTGGTCTAAAGCGATTCCGATCTTTACAGTTATTTTATTTGTTTTATTTCCGTTTCTACTGATTTATCCGTTAAGGATTTTAGGTATAATTGATTTAGGATTCCGTTTAAGGGAACGTCTTAACGGAAGTCAATAATCGGAGAGCATGTCTGTTTTTAGGGAGATGACGTTAGAATGAATGATGTTAAAAGCTTGATCGTAAATAAAAATATTTGGTTGCTATATATCTTAGCAGGCATTTTAACGTTAATTGTTATTTATTATCAGTGGATGATTGGTTTGTTTCTATCCATTGTTCTTGGTCTTATTATCTTTTTAGGGTTAAAAACAGAGGACCGTTTAAGGAAGAAAACAGAACAATATATTTCTACATTATCTTATCGTGTCAAAAAGGTAGGAGAAGAGGCTCTATTAGAGATGCCTTTTGGTATTATATTGTTTAATGATGAATACCAAATCGAGTGGGCAAACCCGTATATGAATGATTTCCAAGGACAAGATGAAACGTTAATTGGCGAAAATTTAACCACTTTATCCGAAGATATCATCTCTTCAATTAAAGATGCCGAGGACGAATTTTGGGTTAATATCGACGAGAAGGTTTATCAAGTCACTGTAAAACGCGAAGAGAAGTTATTATACTTTTTTGACCGTACAACTTACTCGGATTTAGAAACGAAATACCATAATGAAGAAACAATTCTTTCTATCATATATTTAGATAACTATGAAGAATTAACACAGGCGATGGATGACACATCTAAAAGTCATATGAACTCACAAGTAACATCTATTTTAAATAATTGGTCAAGTGACTATGGTTTTTATTTAAAACGTACTTCACAAGAGCGGTTTATAGCTGTTATGAATCGAGAAATATTAGAGCAATTAGAAGCAACTAAGTTTGAAATATTGGATGAAGTAAGAGAGTTAATTTCAGATCAAAATGTACCCCTTACATTAAGTATTGGAATTGGGCGTGGCGCTTCAAGTTTACCTGAATTAGGTGAGATGGCACAGTCTAGTCTGGATTTAGCGCTAGGTCGCGGTGGTGACCAAGTAGCAATAAAAAACGAACACGGAAAAGTGAAATTCTTCGGTGGTAAGACAAATCCAATGGAGAAAAGGACGCGTGTCCGTGCTAGAGTAATTTCCCATGCATTACGAGAGTTAGTAAATGAAAGTGAAAAAGTCATCATTATGGGGCACCAAATGCCTGATATGGATTCAATTGGCTCGTCTGTAGGCATTCTTAAAATGGTTCAACAAAACAATAAAGATGGTTTTATTGTTTTCGACCCTGATGGTGTTAACACAGGTGTTCAAAAGTTAATGGATGAAATTGAGGAAGATGAGTCATTAGCGGATTGGTTTATTACACCTGAACAATCGTTAGATATTGTATCGAAGAACACGTTAGTCGTAGTTGTTGATACGCACAAACCTTCAATGGTAATGGAAGAGAAGTTACTCAGCCGTACAGAGCATGTTGTTGTTATTGATCACCATAGAAGAGCTGAGGAGTTTATTGAGGATCCAACATTAGTTTATATGGAGCCATATGCTTCTTCAACGGCTGAACTTGTTACAGAGCTTCTACAATATCAAGACGGTCGTGTTAAGTTATCAACGCTTGAATCTTCTGCCTTATTAGCAGGGATTATTGTCGATACGAAATCCTTTACGTTAAGAACAGGGTCAAGAACGTTTGATGCGGCTTCTTACTTACGCTCTAAAGGTGCCGATACAGTCTTTGTTCAAAAGTTACTAAAAGAAGATTTAGATGTTTATATTAAAAGAAGTGAGTTAATTAAAAACGCAACGGTTTATAAAGAAGGTGTTGCGATTGCTAAAGGAAACTCAGGTGAAAATTATGGCCCGATTATCATTGCACAAGCCGCTGATACATTGCTAACAATGGATGGCGTTCAAGCTTCATTTGTTATTTCTGAACGTAAAGATGGGCGAGTAGGTGTCAGTTCGAGGTCATTAGGTGACATTAATGTGCAAGTCATTATGGAAAAGATGAATGGCGGTGGTCATTTAACGAATGCTGCAACACAACTTGAAGATACGACGATTGAGCAAGTAGAAGAGCAGTTACGCGAGATTATTGACGAATATTTACAAGGGGGAGAATCATCATGAAAGTAATTTTTACTAGTGACGTTAAAGGTAAAGGTAAAAAAGGCGAAGTTAAAGACGTAAATGAAGGTTATGCTCGTAACTATTTATTCAAGCACAACTTAGCAGTTGAAGCGAATAAAGGTAATTTAAAGCAATTAGAAGGACAGCAGAAGAAACAGCAAGAAAAAGAACAACAAGAATTAGATGAAGCTAAACAGCTTAAAGAAACAATTGAAGGCCTAACAGTCGAGCTTACGGCAAAATCAGGTGATTCAGGTCGTTTATTTGGATCTGTAACGAGTAAGCATATTTCTGACGAGTTAAAAGGATCACACAACATTAAGATTGATAAAAGAAAAATTGAACTAGATGATCCAATTAGAACGTTAGGTTACACAAATGTACCAGTAAAATTACACCCAAAAGTAACAGCTACTGTAAAAGTACACGTGCAAGAAAAATAATGTAAGATGAACTCCGGTTTAAGGGAGGAACTATTGTGGCAGAAAATATGACGCATGATCGCACCCCACCTCATAATATAGAAGCGGAACAAGCGGTTTTGGGAGCTATATTTTTAGAACCAGATGCAGTTGTTTCAGCAAGTGAAACATTATCTTCAGAAGATTTTTATCGAATTAGTCATAAAAGAATTTTCGAGATTATGTTAAAGCTGACGGATAAAGGAGAGCCGATTGACTTAGTTACAGTCACGACCGCTCTTACTGATGCAGAGCTATTAAATGATGTTGGAGGGGTGTCATACTTAACTGATATCGCTCACTCTGTTCCAACAGCAGCCAATATTGATTATTACGTCAAAATCGTTGAAGAAAAATCAACATTAAGAAAGATTATCTCAGCGGCGACAGGAATTGTTACTAAAACCTTTGAAGAAAATGAAGAAGTCACTGAGTTACTAGATTACTCAGAGAAAACTATTTTAGATATTTCACAAGATAAATCATCAGGTAAGTTCCGTAATATTAAAGATGTTTTAATTAATGTTTATGACAATATTGAACAACTCCATCACCATGATGAAGAAGTCACTGGTACAGCAACAGGGTTTAGAGATTTAGATCAAATCACATCAGGTTTTCAAAAGAATGATTTAATAATAATTGCAGCAAGACCCTCAGTTGGTAAGACAGCATTTGCTTTAAACATTGCACAAAATGTAGCGATTCATTCAGATGAGAATGTCGCTTTATTTAGTTTAGAGATGGGTGCTGAACAATTAGTTAGCCGTATGTTATGTGCTGAAGGTAATATTGATGCACAACGTTTGCGTACTGGTCGATTGGAAGAAGAGGACTGGAGTAAACTAACAATGGCAATGGGTAGTTTATCTAATGCGGGTATCTTCATTGATGATACACCAGGGGTAAAAATTAATGAGGTCCGCTCTAAATGTCGCCGGTTAAAACAAGAATCAGGCTTAGGCATGATTATGATTGACTACTTACAGCTTCTTCAAGGCTCAGGCAGTAGTGAAAGTCGTCAGCAAGAAGTTTCTGAGATTTCAAGGTCACTTAAAGCATTAGCACGTGAACTTGAAGTACCAGTCATTGCACTATCGCAGTTATCACGTGGCGTAGAACAAAGACAAGATAAGCGCCCAATGATGTCTGACTTGCGTGAATCAGGGAGTATTGAGCAGGACGCAGATATTGTTGGTTTCTTATATCGTGATGACTATTATGAAGAAGATAGTGAAAAGGAAAATATAATTGAGATTTTGATCGCAAAGCAGCGTAATGGCCCAATCGGCACTGTAGAACTAGCCTTTGTTAAAGAATATAATAAGTTCGTGGATTTAGACCGGCGTTACGATGACGCTGATATCCCACCTGCTTAAACGGATCGCTAGGGTAATACCTAGCGATTTTTTAATTCAGCCACAACAAAAAACCGTACAATATACTAAATTTATATAAATTAATTCGGATTTAAATTGAAAAAAGCTATATAAACTGTTAATATTATTTTGTACTTAATGATATTCTGAATTATTAGGAGGTCCTGTTTATGACAACAGCCATCGTAGTCGGTACACAGTGGGGCGATGAAGGTAAAGGGAAAATTACAGATTTTCTAGCACAAAAAGCAGATGTCATTGCACGTTACCAAGGTGGAGACAATGCTGGACATACAATTAAATTTAATGGTGATACATATAAATTACACCTGATTCCATCTGGTGTGTTTAATTCTAATAAAACTTGTCTTTTAGGCAATGGAATGGTTATTAATCCACAGTCACTTATTAAGGAAATGGATTACTTAAAAGGGTTTGGTTTAACTTTAGACCATTTAAAAATTAGTAACAGAGCTCATGTTATTATGCCTTACCATATTGAGTTGGATCGGTTACAAGAAGAAAGTAAAGGCGAAGAGAAGCAAATAGGCACGACGAAAAAAGGGATCGGACCAGCTTATAGCGATAAAGTAAACCGTTCAGGTGTCCGTTTTGCTGATCTAATTGACCCTGACTCTTTATATGAACTCGTGCACACACAAGTAGAGCAAACAAACGAAGTGTTAGAAAAGATTTATAATGCACCAAAACTTAATGCAGAAGAGATCTATGAAACGTATAAACAGTATGGTGAAGTGTTAAAGTCGTACGTTGTTGATACTTCCGTTATGTTAGATGAAGCGTTAATAGAAGGACGTCACATCTTATTTGAAGGAGCGCAAGGTGTCATGCTCGATATTGATCATGGTACATATCCTTACGTGACTTCATCAAGCACTTCAGCAGCAGGTGTTGCAACAGGAAGCGGAATTGGCCCGAACAAAGTTGACCGCGTCATTGGTGTATCAAAAGCTTATACAACACGCGTCGGTGATGGCCCATTCCCGACTGAACTTCATGATGACATTGGCGACCAAATTCGTGAAGTTGGTAGAGAATATGGTACAACAACTGGACGCCCGAGAAGAGTCGGTTGGTTTGATGCTGTAGTCATTAATCATGCAAGAAGAACGAGTGGTATTACAGACATTTCATTAAACTCACTAGACGTACTAACAGGTATAAAAGAATTGAAAATATGTGTTGGTTATGAACGTGACGGAGAGCTAATTAAAGGTTATCCTGCTAGTCAGAAAGAACTGACAAAGTGCACGCCAGTTTATGAGACGTTATCAGGTTGGGATCAAGACTTAACGAGCGTCAATACGTTTGGTGAATTACCACAGGAAGCACAACAATACATCAAGCGTATCGAATCTTTAACAGGTGTCCAAGTAGCTATATTTTCAGTAGGACCAGACCGTGAACAAACTGTCGTAAGAAATTCAATATATTAGTCTAAACAAAAGCTAGAGCCACTAGTACTGAGGCTCTGGCTTTTAAATTGTCTAATAGTTGTGAAACTAAAACGTAATAAATTTATAAAATAGCTTGTCAAACATAAAAATACTATGGTAATATTAAATTCGTCGCCAATTGGTCCGGTAGTTCAGTTGGTTAGAATGCCTGCCTGTCACGCAGGAGGTCGCGGGTTCGAGTCCCGTCCGGACCGCCATCATATACATAATTACATGTAAGTTGGTTATACCATTTATGTAAGACTGTTTTAGGCGAAGCTTTGCGAACAAGCAGACATCATTGAAAATACCCAAGTCTGTGAGCACAGAAGAACGAATACAAGTATGCGTGAACCACACATAAAAATTTAATACTAATTACGGCTCGGTAGCTCAGTCGGTAGAGCAACGGACTGAAAATCCGTGTGTCGGCGGTTCGATTCCGTCCCGAGCCACCATTTATTCACACAGTTTAAACACTGTGTATTTTTTTATGTTTAAAACACCTTTCGATACTGGCTCTATACTAAATGTGGTGGTGTCCATTAAATCATTTGAAAGGTTGCGTCGAAAGATTTTATAGCACCAATTGGTGCTACAATCTTTAAAATAATACATCTAAAACAGAACAAAAAAGGCAAAGGACAAAAGTATTTAAAACAAGAACATATAGCCACTTGTGTGTTAGGTGAGCAGTACTAAGCGGAATCAAAATGCGTAGACTCCAGCGGGAACAGCACGAGTCTCGAGACCCCACAGGCCCCGTTCTTTGGGCCGAGGAGGCTCGAGCCGTGCCCGCGGAAAGCGAAGCATTTTGATGTAGCGATATAAAAGCACACAAAGAAGTTATACGAGAGATTTATGAGCCGACAGTCGTTTTTGTCCAAAGCCTATACGTTAAAAGGGTAATAAGTGAATGGTTTAAATTTTTACACCACCACCACCACATTTGAAATAGAACCTTCGATATTTAAACCTTTGTCATAATATGAAGTCGAAAAAGTGTATAATTACACTTTTAGTTACAATTAGACTATAATATTTTCAAATTTTTACTAACTTCTATACAATTTGATTACAAATTAGTAAAATAGGTTCATTTTTGTTATACGAGTATGATAGATTATAAGTTGTGAGAAAATAGAAGATAAGTAGACTTGTAAATAAATAAAAAGATAAAAAGATAGAGTCGAATTTGGGGGAAAAGAGGTTGTCAGACTTGAAAGAGTTAATAACAAGTAGCGTCAATAAAACTAAAGATAAACTCAAAAATTCAATAGCTAAAAAAATAACTATAACTTCAATAGTCGGTGCTGCACTTTTATTGGGAACAGCTTATGCTGACTCAAGCGGTGAACACCTATCAAATGTTTATCACGTATATGTTGATGATGAACTCATTGGAACAGTAGCTGATCAAGAGGAAGTTAAACAGTATATTAACGAGTGGGCTGAGGAAGAACAAGAAAAAGAAGGTGATGGAGTCACATTAGTTCCATCACAAGAAGTTGAGTTCATTGAAGAATTTGTTTTCTCAGCTAAAACGGATAACGAAGAAGTAATAAATGCATTAGAAGATACATTGACTTTTGATGCAGCTGCAATTGAATTAAGAGCTAACGATGAAGTCATTGGTTACGTTAAAAACCTAGATGAAGCAAATCAAGCTGTTAACCAAGTTATTACTCAGTATTTACCTGATGGTGTTGATGAAGAAATCTCTCTTTTAGAAGAAGAATTAGAAGAGAGCATCGCTCACTCTGCTGAGTTAATGGATTTATTGCCACAAAATATGTTTCAAGCAGGCAATATCAATTCAACGTTAGAAGAAGAAGATGGATTATACTACCAACAAACAATTGAACTAGGTGATGGTTCTACTGTATTAGACGTTGGTTTCACTGAAAATGTTACATTTTCTGAAGTAGCAATTGATTCTAGTAAATTGTTAAATGTAGATCAGTTAGCTAAAATGATTGAACGTGGAACAATGACACAACAAATTCATGAAATCCAAGATAATGAGGCTTTGAGTACTGTAGCCAGTGATTATGATTTAAGTGTGGATGAGTTAATTGAGCTTAATCCAGATGTTGAAGAAGATAGTATCATTAGAGTTGGAGACGAGTTAAACGTTACAGGGTTAAGTTCTTTAGTTGAAGTAGCTTATACTGAAACGATTACTGAAGAAGAATCAATAGACTATGAAACAATTACGGAAAAGACTGATTCACTATACCGCGGAGAATCAGAAGTTGAGCAATCTGGTTCAGATGGTTTGAAAGAATTAACTTACGAAGTGACAATGAATAACGGTGAAGAATTAGAACGTAATTTAGTTGAAGAAGAAGTAATTGAAGAACCGCGAGATGAAATAATTAAAGAAGGTACAAAAGTGATTTCATCACGAGGAACAGGTGACTTTGCATGGCCTGCTGTAGGTGGTACAATTACGAGCACATATGGACCTAGATGGGGCTCTCACCATGATGGAATTGACATTGCAGGTGTTAGTAACCGCTCAATTTTAGCAGCAGATAACGGTGTTGTGGTTGAAGCTGGCTATCATTCAGGTGGACATGGTAATCGAGTTATTATTGATCACAACAATGGGTACCGTACGTTATATGCTCACTTGTCATCAATTGGTGTTAATGTCGGCGAGACTGTAAAGCAAGGATCAACGATTGGTCAAATGGGTTCAACAGGTAGATCCACTGGTGTACACTTACACTTTGAAGTTGAAAAAAATGGACGAACAGTTAACCCAGGACCATACATTCGATAAAAAGTTAGTTTATAAGAAAAACCTCTAGCGATGCTGCTAGAGGTTTTGTCATATAATCTGTGTCTAAGGGGGGATATACTTATATAAGTATAGAATCTTATAATATATAGATATGTATGACTGTTATAATAAGACAATTTTATCAAGTTGCGATAGAATATAATTATAAGACAATAGATAAGGATGGTGTCAGTCAATGAAACATACAATTCTTGTTGTAGACGACGAAGAGCCAATTGCAGATATACTAAAGTTCAATTTAGAAAAAGAAGGTTATGATGTTGTTTGTGCCTATGATGGTAAAGAAGCAATTGAATTAACAAAACAACAAGAGCCTGACTTAATCTTGTTAGATATTATGTTACCAGAGAAAGATGGTATGGAAGTTTGCCGCGAAATTCGCCAGGACTATCAAATACCAATTATTATGTTGACTGCAAAAGATTCAGAAATAGACAAAGTGCTCGGTTTAGAGCTAGGAGCAGATGATTACGTGACAAAACCGTTTAGTAATCGTGAATTAGTTGCTCGTGTTAAAGCGAATTTAAGAAGACGTGGTACAGAAGATCAAGACACAACGACGTCTATTCCCAACTTAAAAATTGGTGAATTGGAAATCAACAGAGAAAACTACTCAGTTACGCGTAGTGGTCAGCCTGTGGATTTAACTCACCGCGAATTTGAATTATTACTTTATTTAGCTAAGCATATAGGACAAGTGATGACGCGTGAACATTTACTAGAAACCGTATGGGGTTATGATTATTACGGAGATGTTCGTACAGTAGATGTAACAGTCCGTCGACTGCGTGAAAAGATCGAAGAAAACCCTAGTAATCCGAATTGGATTGTAACAAGAAGAGGGGTCGGTTATTACCTTAGAAATCCGGAGCAGGAGTAGGTTAAATGGGAAAGCTCAAAAGCTTTTTTAAATCGATACAATTAAAGTTCATCATCATTTATATTCTTCTTTTGTTAATTGCGATTCAAGTTATTGGTGCTTATTTTGCTAGACAATTAGAAACTCAGCTATTAGAGAATTTTACTGAATCAGTTAACGAGCGTGTTGAATTGTTAAATTATAACCTTGAACAATCATTAACAGAAGAAAGAGATGAAGACTCACCTTCAATAGAAGCCGATGTAAGGTCAATCATATATGACTTTGACTCTGATGATATTACCGGGATCCAAGTCATTGATAACAATAGCCGTGTTTTAGGCACAACCAGTCAATTTGACCGAGAGAATATTGGTAATCGAACAACGGAGTTAAGGATACAACGTGCTCTATCTGCAGGTAACCGTGAGGAGAATATCGTCTATAATCCTCAAAATGGTCATAGAACTTTAATTATATCGACGCCAATAGAAAATGGTGATGAAATTGTAGGCGCCCTTTCATTAGAAGCTTCAATGGAAGGTGTCTACACACAATTAAATGACATTAACCGGATCTTTGCTAATGGTACCGCACTCGCTATAACTGTATCGGCGTTACTCGGGGTTTTAGTAGCAAGAACAATTACAAGACCTATTACTGAAATGCGAAGACAAGCGAAAGTAATGGCGACAGGTGATTATTCTAAAAAAGTAAATGTTTACGGTGAAGATGAGATTGGGCAATTAGCTGTAAGTTTTAATGAGTTAAATGATCAGCTACAGTTAGCTCAAGCTACAACAGAAGGTGAACGCCGGAAGTTAAGTTCGGTTCTATCTAATATGACCGATGGCGTTATTGCGACTGATGAACATGGTGACATTATCTTAATGAACGAACCGGCTTCCAAACTCATTGGGAAAAACTATATTGAAGTACAAAGTGAACCACTTTTAGATGTTTTAGGTTTGAACTCGCATGTAAACAATTTAGAGGAAATTAAAGAGATAGGAAGTACAATTATTGACTTCTCAGATGACGACCAAGAGTTGTTGTTAAAAGCGAACTTTTCAGCTATTCAAGATGAAGCCGATGAGATGAATGGTTTCCTAACCGTAATTAGTGACGTAACAGAAGAAGAACGTGTGGAAAGAGAGCGCCGCGAATTCGTAGCTAACGTTTCACACGAATTACGTACTCCATTAACGACGATGAGAAGTTATTTAGAAGCATTAACAGACGGTTCAACATGGAAAGATGAGACAATTGCACCTAAGTTCTTAAATGTCGTTCAAAATGAATCAGAAAGAATGATTAGATTAGTTAATGATCTATTACAGCTATCTAAAATGGATAATAAAGACTACTTGTTAGAAAAAGAACGCGTAGAATATGTTAAGTATATTGATCAAGTCGTCGATCGTTTTTCATTTAATTTAAAGGACGGCTTATCACTTACCCGTAATTTACCTAAAGACCATTGTTATGTATGGATGGACTCAGATAAATTAACACAAGTATTGGATAACATTATTTCAAACGCCATTAAGTATTCACCTGAGGGTGGAGAGATTAATGTGACTGTGAAAAAAGAGCGCCACCATATTTTAACGCAAGTTTCTGATGAAGGGGTAGGTATACCAACAGAGAACTTAGAGAAAGTCTTTGATCGTTTTTACCGTGTCGATAAAGCGAGAACACGTCAATTAGGTGGGACAGGCTTAGGACTTGCAATTGCTAAGGAGCTTATTGAAGCCCATGACGGTAAGATCTGGGCCGATAGCCGTGAAGGCAAAGGTACGACGATTTCGTTTAGCTTACCGTTGATGCGAAAGAAACGGGGGCGTAGTTCATGAGAAAGGAACAGTTTAAAACAGCTTTATTAGTTATATTAGTCTTATCAAGCTTGTTACTCACGTTAGCTTTGTGGACATATCAGCCAGAGTATGAAGAATTAGACCAAGCTACTTACCTAGAAGAAACAGAATTAGATGGTGAGCCTAAACATCTTAGCCAAGTTCTACAACCTGACCAGATTGTTTTTAATGAAACGAGACAGTCAACGAAAGATTCAGCCATCATTCCAGACAAACAAGAAGAAGCGGAACTATTTGAAGAGATTACCGAATGGTCCTTCTCACAAATAGATTCACATATATCAAGTGGCTCTTGGGGACTTTGGTCACCTAACATGGAACTCGTATTCCCTGTAGATGTACCGATCAGTTTAATTGACCAAATATTTAACGTGGATCAGTTTGAATTCCAGCATGACCATACATTTAATCGAGTTTACTTTCAATTAATTCAGAGTTCTGAGGAAAGAATAGAAGTAACTTTCATGTCTGATTATGAAGATGAAGTTCTGAATGGTGAAATTGAATCGGTTAGCGCTTACGAAACGATTCAAAACTATTTCTATCGTTCAGATATGGCTTCAGTTGAAGAAGTGGATATCGGTTTCGACGAGGAACGCTTTATTTATCTAACAACTGAAGAGACGGAAATTCCACAACAGACAGTCTTTACAGAAGATTTAAATGAACAACCGTTAGTTAATGTTTTGTTTAGTAATCCATCGTTAGTCCGTCAACAAAACGTAGAAGATGAAAATGAAGTTAATTATACAGATGGTACGAGACTATTAACATTAGTAGATGCATTTAATTCAAGCAGTCAATATTTGAGCTACTATAAACCTCCAGTATCAGGAGGAGAACATTCAGGAAGACAAGATATTTTGCTAAGAAGCCTTGATTTTACAAACGACCATTATGGTTGGACAGATGATTTCCGTTTAGAAAGTGTTAATTACATGAATCAAGTGGTGGACTACAGAATTCACCAAAATGGTTTACCTGTCTTTGATGACAATGGATATATGTTAATGGAGCAAGCATGGGGACCTCAAGAGCTGCAAGCGTTAAGTAGACCATTGTTTAGAGTGACCAACCGCTTTGACCTCGGTGAAGGAGACCAAGTTACGATACAGTCAGGTGAGTCAGTCTATAGATTTTTAGAAAATGCTTCTGATGAATTTTACTTACCGGCGATTGAAGATATTAAAATTGGTTATGAGGTCGTTCGAGACTCCGATTCTGCGAACAACTTAATCTTTTTGGAACCAACATGGTTTATAAAGTATGCAAACGGTGTGTGGCGTCCATTGAGCTACTTTGAAGACCGGATCACCTTGCAGGAGGATGGATAAGTATGCAGTGGGGACAAATTAAAACACTGTTTATTATTAGTTTTTTAATTTTAAACTTGTTTCTTGCTCAACAATTTCTTGAGAAAATTGGAGATACAAATCTTGAAATGTTAGCCCAAACAAGTTTTGAAGATCAACTGGTCGCTGATGAAATTGAGATTGGGGAACTGCCGGAAAGAGGCAAGCGTGAAGTATATATATCGGCTGAGCGTTATGAGTTTGAAGAAGAAGAATTTGCTAACATAGCTGATTCTGCTAACAATCAAACAATGATTCTCTTAAATGAAGATACAATTTTAAGTGAATTTGATGAGCCTTTTGAATTTAATGGTAACCACGATGAGTTATTAGAACAAATTCATCGTGGTAGTGAGTATGAGTTTTGGGGTGAGTATGATGAGCGCTTAATCTTGTACTTTCAAGAGCAAAATGACCGAACGGTGTTTTTTAACACTTCAGGGTTAGTTGCGGTGACCTTAAACGAAGATGGTGAAGCTGTTAATTATGCCCAGCGTATTTTAAGTGATACTGCTGTTCAAAGTGAAGAACAAACAGTATTAGACCCAATTAACGCAATTGAAGCCTTATATTCATCGGTTTTACAAAGACAAGATGAAGTGACAGGTATGAATTTAGGTTATCATACGTTAGTTGAAGAAGGACCACAAATTTTTACACCAACTTGGAAAATAACAATTAATGACGAACGGAATTATTTCGTCAACGCAATAGAAGGACAGTTAATTCCGAACGATGAGGAAAACTTCGTCCAAGCGATTTCCTATTTTATAGACTACCAAGTGCAAGAATTTATGCGGAGTGAAAGTGAATGAGTTTACATTTTAGTGTACTAGCATCAGGAAGTTCGGGTAATGCTTTTTATATAGGGACTAATAAGACGAAATTGTTAGTGGATGCTGGCTTAAGTGGTAAGAAAATTGAAAGCTTCTTAAATGAGGTAGATGTTGATCCACCTGACCTTGATGGTATTTTAGTGACACATGAACATAGTGACCACATAAAAGGGTTAGGCATTATGGCTAGACGGTATAACTTACCGATTTATGCTAATGCTAAAACATGGCAAGCGATGGATCATTCTATTGGCAAAGTGACGACTGATCAAAAGTTTGAATTCGAAATGGAAACAGTTAAAAACTTTTCTGGATTAGACATTGAAAGTTTTGGTGTTTCACATGATGCGGCAGAGCCAATGTTTTACGTGTTTCACTATGAAGATAAAAAAGTAGCCGTGTTAACGGATACCGGTTATGTATCTGAACGAATGAAAAAAACAATCGAAAATGCTGATGCACTGTTGTTTGAAACTAATCATGATGTGGGTATGTTACAAATGGGGAGATACCCATGGAATGTGAAGCGTAGAATATTAAGTGATTTAGGCCACGTATCAAATGATGATGCGGCACATGCCATGATGGATGTCATTGGGGATCAAACGAAAAAAATATATTTAGGCCATTTAAGCCAAGATAACAATATGGTTGATTTAGCTCGAATGAGTGTAGAGCAGAGACTGAAGGAGAATGGATTTCCTGTAGGAGAGGCTTTACAGCTAGAAAATACAAGTCCTGTGAAGCCGACACCTATTTTACATCTTTAAAGTTAATAGAATGAGTGAGGTGTTTTAAATGGGTTACTATGATGATCATATTAAATCATCAAAGCAAAAACAGGGCCGCCCATGGTTTGCAGCAATCGTTGGCGCCATTATAGGTTCAGCAATCATGTTTTTTGCATTATCTGCAATAACAGGTACTGATGTGTTATCCAATAACACAAATGAACAAACGGGTACAACTGACCAAGAGTTAAACGAAGAAGACGTTGCTGAACAAAGGAATGTCGAGGTAAACATTCAGTCACAAATAACAGACATAGTAGATGAAGTTTCGGACGCTGTTGTAGGAGTCGTTAATATTCAAAATCAAAATATTTTCGGTCAACAAATGGAACAAGACCCAGACGATGCCCCTACAGGATCAGGAGTTGTTTATAAACAAACAGATGGCGAAGCTTACGTTGTGACTAATTATCACGTTATTGAAGGTGCAGACTCTGTTGAAGTCGTTTTCTCAGAAGAAGAGCAAGTAGAAGCCGAAGTCATTGGTGGCGATATGTACTCTGACTTGGCAGTTTTACGAGTAGAAGATACATTCGTTGATCAAGTCATTGAGTTAGGCCAATCAGAAACGATCAATGTAGGAGAACCAGTTTTAGCAATTGGTAACCCACTTGGTCTTCAATTTGCTGGGTCAGTAACACAAGGAATTATTAGTGGGATGGACCGGTTAATTCCAATAGACTACACACAAAACGGCGTAATCGATTGGCAAATGGAAGTGATCCAAACCGATGCAGCGATTAATCCAGGTAACTCAGGTGGTGCTCTTGTGAATTTAGAAGGCGAGTTAATCGGTATTAACTCAATGAAGATTGCATCACCGCAGTTAGAAGGATTAGGTTTTGCCATTCCAATTGATATGGCCCGACCAATCATGGAAGAATTAGAGCAACAAGGAGCGGTGACGCGTTCATACTTAGGTATTTCACCATATTCTTTACAAGATGTTGCTCAACACCATTTACGCAACACGCTGAATTTACCTGAAGATGTTGATCGTGGTGTATTAGTCGCATCAGTTGAGACCATATCACCAGCAGACCAAGCAGGACTTGAACAGTACGATGTCATCATTGATATGAATGGTGAAGAAATCGGTAATGTTTATGAGTTAAGACAGTATTTATACAATGAAACAAACCCAGGTGATGAAATTGACATAACGTTCTACCGAAATGGAGAACGTTATGAAACAAGTCTCACGTTAACATCACAGGAGTTTTAAATGAAGAAGACTTACTCACAATGTGGGTAAGTCTTTTTATATTGTTCGGAAATGAGTGGTTTTCCACATTATTAAGAGGTTTATGCACAAAATGTGGGTAAAATAAATTAACTAGACCATATATTGTGTTAAGAGATTAAGTTGAAACTAAATATAGCACGAACATATGTTAATATGTTGATAAACCTGTGGATAACCTTAACTTTTCCCCAGGAATTGATTGAATTTCATGTTTATAAACAAGTTGCACACATAGAATGTGTATAACTTATGGACAAGTAAACACTTGTTAAATCAGGAGTTAGTAAACTGTGCATAAATATAGTTGTAATACGGACTTGTAAAAAGACGAACATTTGGTAGAATGTTAAACAATATTAAATTTTAAAAATAATAAATGAGGTGTTAATTATTTGTGGAATATTTGCGACAACAGGATTTTTAAACAAAACAGAAATGGATCCCGTGCTATCAAGCATGAAGCACAGAGGTCCAGATGAAGGAAAAGACGTACGACTCAATCATTTTCATTTAGGTCATCAACGTTTATCGATTATCGGTTTAGACGATGGTATTCAACCTATTACAAATAAAGGTGAAACGAAATGGGTAGTCGTTAATGGCGAGGTTTATAATTATCCACAATTAAAACAAAAATATGAGGATAAGTTATTAACGAAATCGGATAGCGAAATCGTCTTAAAGCTGTATGAGGATAAAGGTGTGGATGGCATTATGAAGTTAGACGGTATGTTTGCTTTCTTCTTAGCAGATGATGAGAACAATACTTTTGTAGCTGGAAGAGATACTTTAGGCATTAAGCCATTGTATTATGCCAAAGATGAAAATGGTGAGTATGTTTTTGCTTCAGAGTTAAAGACGTTATATTTAATGACTGAAGACGTTTACGAATTTCCAGCTGGTCATTATTATACGCCTGAGACGGGTTTTGTTTGTTATCGCGAAATTCAGCAACCAGAAGATATGCGCGAGCCTGACCAAGAGGCTATATGTGAAACGATTAATGATACATTAACGCATGCTGTTAAAAAACGATTATTATCTGACGTTGAAGTCGGTGTATTACTAAGTGGTGGTTTAGACAGTAGCTTAATTGCTGCGATTGCTAAAGAGCATTATGAAGGTCAAACGCCTTTAAAATCATTTTGTGTCGGCTCTGAAGGAAGCGAAGACGTCTTACGCGCTCGCGAAGTAGCAAAAGCAATTGGAACTGACCATTATGAATATATTTATACGAAAGAAGAATTAGTCGAAGTGATCCGTACTGTGATCTACCACTTAGAATCGTACGAACCATCACTCGTTAGAAGTGCTTTGCCAAACTATTTCGTCTCAAAATTAGCATCACAACACGTTAAAGTTATTTTATCTGGTGAAGGTGCAGACGAGCTTTTCGCTGGTTATGATTACTTAAAAGACTACAATACAACAGAAGTTTTAAACGATGAGATTATTCGAATCATTAATTCACTGCACAATATAAATCTACAACGCGCCGATCGAATGAGTATGGCGCATTCATTAGAGTTAAGAGTTCCTTTCCTAGACTTAAAACTGATCGATGAAGCGTTGAAGATCCCAGCTGAGTTGAAGCTGCATAAAGAAGGTCAAATGGAGAAGACGATTTTAAGAAGAGCTTTTGATGGTGTACTACCTGAAAGTGTCCTTTGGCGTAAAAAGGAAGAATTCTCAGAAGGAAGCGGCGCATTAGACATTTTAGAACAGCATGCGAATGAGACAATTTCTGATGAAGAATTGAAAACATATCAACAAGAAGCAACAGTAGAATTAAGAAGTAAACAAGAAGCATTATATTATAAAATCTTTAAGGAATTGTTCCCAAGCCGTTCAGCCGTTGAAACGGTCGGTAAGTGGGCAACAGCATAAAAGTATGGACCCTGGCTATGCGTAGTCAGGGTTTTATTGTTTTTAAACCTTAAGATATACTAAGAGTAGATGGAGGTGCGACAATGAACATTACAATTGTCTCAGTCGGAAAACTAAAAGAAAAATACTTAAAACAAGGCATCGATGAATATATGAAGCGGCTTAGTAAATATGCCAAAGTGAAAATAGAAGAAGTACCAGATGAACAAGCACCAGACAATATGAGTGAAGCAGAAGAAGAAGCGGTCAAAAATAAAGAAGGCGAAAAGATATTAACAAAGATATCCACAGATACATATGTCATCACACTTGAAATCGAAGGCAAGCCATTAACATCAGAAGCCTTTGCCAAGAAAATGGACGACTTAGCTACATATGGCAAGAGTAAGATCGCTTTTGTCATTGGCGGTTCACTCGGCCTAAGCGATGAAGTTAAACAACGAAGTGACTACGCCATTTCCTTTAGCAAAATGACTTATCCACACCAGTTAATGCGGTTGATCTTGTTGGAGCAGGTTTATCGGGGGTATAGGATTAATAGGGGTGAACCGTATCACCGTTAATGGTAAAGAAAAGTGATGCAAGTATTACGCTCAATAAAGAGCAAATTGATAGGCTGCTAAGAAATTAATTAACTGATATAAAGCGAGGAACTTTTGTTTGGGTTCCTTGCTTTTATTTTGAATATAATTTTCAGGAAAATAAGAATTATTTGTGGTATAAAGTGATACTGTCTGAAACTAGATGAAAGTGAGTGGATAAATTGATATATGTAAATCTTTTTGTACATAATAGTTAGATTAGAATTGTACATTGGCAGTTTACTTTATCAAAAAGGGTGGTCAATTACGACTATAGTGAATGAAACAAGGGTTGATCCTAAAACCATTCGTAAGTACATAAAATCAGATCAACTATTCAAACTGAAACAGGTATCATCAAGAGTTAGCAAGCTGGAACCATTCAAAGACTATTTAAAAGAACGGGTTCAAGAGGGGGCGACAAACTGTTCGGTGTTATTAGACGAGATACGAGCCATGGGTTATGAGGGCAAAATGACCATCCTTCGGGATTTTATCAAACCTTATAGGCAAAAACCTAAGAAACAAGCTGGTATCCAACCAGCTAAGTTATAGAAACTAGGGAATTTCATTCCGTTGAAAGTAGGGAAATTCAAACTGTTGTTGAGAGTATTAAATGAGACACTTATGACTATCGAAACCAAAGTCATTTTTTACTCAGATCAGACTGGATTGTAAACAACCTGCATAAGATGATGTTTATAGCAATTCGCAGTTAAAAGGAGAAAAAACCACAATCAATAGTGAAGAGATACATTACTATATTTGCACTCTTGATAAATTTAAACACATTTACTATAAACAAAAAATAGGAGCAGCTTTAATTTTTCGTTAAAAAATGAACTAAAAAACACAGCTGCAGTTAATAAGTTACCAAAAAAACATTGACTTCTCTATTTTGTTTGAGTATTATTTAAATATACTTAAAAACAGAGGGACGTGATTTTTTGAAAAAAAGTGTTATGGATTTATACAAAAAGGCAGTTTTTGATCCTAGTAAGGAAAGAAAAGATATGACGTTACAGTTATTGTGTGACGAGATTGAACAAGGTAAAATGGTTCTCCCGATTTATCAAACTTATATTCGTTGGACTCTACCTAAAATGGTTGATTTATTTAATTATCAACTACTTGGTAAGTCCCCTGTAGCCCCTATCTCTATTAATTTTATTGATGACCCTGAACAGGTTATCGAACAAATTGGATTTTTAGACAGAGAAATACTTAATAAGGAAAGTTTATTAGGAAAACATTCAGTAGTTGATGGACAACAGAGGCTTTCCACTAACTATAAAGCTCATGTTGACCATGAGGATGTTGAAGATATCGTACTTGATTTGCGTAAAGGAAAATTTACTTCGCTTCGAAATAAAGAAACAGTTAAAGAATATCAAATACCTGTTGGAAAACTTTACAACAAAGATCAAACCAAATATTTAGAATACGTGAACAGCAAAGAGTATTTAAAAGAAGATAATACAAAAGATTTATTGAACACAATTCGAAAAAAGCACCAGCAATACTACTATGTGGTTAACTTTGCTACTAATTTATCTAAGGTAGAGCAAATGGAATGGTTTGAAGTCTTAAACTTAGCTGGAAGCCGTGTTACAGGAGATATGGTTTATTTAACAGATTTACTTGTCAAAGGCATTGACTTCTATACAGATTATGTAAATCCGTTTGTTAAAGAACTAGAAAGTAAGGAATTAGAACATTTAATGCCCAAAAAATCTGCCGAAGTATCAATTCCTTTAGCTACTTTGAACGCTGCATATTTCAAAGTTACTGGTGGTGATAAAAAAGGAAATTTTAGTCCCATCCCTTCTGATACAAAAGCTAAAGCTATTGGTAGTCGTAGTGTAGAAGAAATTAAAGAAATGATATCAATAACTTTAAAGGCACTAAATGATACTTTAGAATTTATGAGCGAAAATGATCGTTTGGAAAAAATTGAAAGAGTTGATATACTAACCTATTTAATTGGATTAACCGTTGATAAAGAAATTGATTATAATAATCTATCATCTAAACAAAGCCACTATCTAATTGAGTTTATTGACACTGCCGACTTTGTTAACAATTCAAATACCGCGCGTAGAGAAAAGTACAGTAATTTGCTAGAGAATTATCCTTTAAATGAATAAAAGTAAAGAACATTAAATTCATAGAAGCTAGTCTATGACTGAAAATAGATTAATTAGAAAGCATTGGAAGGTAAATTCCAGTGCTTTTTTTGCCTCTTAATTAACCATGGCGAACCTTATCATAAATAGTTGTAAAGCAGAGGGAGAAGAAATTTATTAGAGCAATAAAATGAAAGTTGATATAAGATACCCCTTTGAACAGTAAAAAGTTTGAAGGGTTTTTTATAATCAATAAAAGAACAAATGTTCTAAAAATGATATAATAATAGGAAATAGGCGATAAAGGGAGTGAGAGGTGTAATGCAAAATTACACAAATATCCTGATTTACCAAACTGAAGAAGGAAATACAAAAATAGATGTAAGATTAGAAAATGAAACAGTTTGGATGACTCAAAAGGCAATAGCAGAGCTTTATCAAACATCATCACAAAATATCACATTACACATAAAAAAAATTTACGAAGAGTGCGAATTACAAGAAGAAGCAACTTGTAAGTATTACTTACAAGTTCAAAATGAAGGTTCAAGAGAGATAAAAAGAAAAGCAAAACACTACAATCTCGAAATGATTATCGCAATCGGTTATCGAGTTCGATCCCATCGAGGCACACAATTCCGCCAGTGGGCGACAGAACGTTTGAATGAATATTTGGTCAAAGGCTTTACAATGGATGATGAACGCTTAAAAGAAATGCGTAATTTTGGTCAAGACTATTTCGACGAACTCCTTGAACGAATTCGAGATATCCGTGCTTCTGAGAAGAGGTTTTATAACAAAATCACTGATATTTATTCTACATCTGTTGATTATGATCCTAGAGCAGAAATTACACAGGAATTCTTTGCAACAGTTCAAAATAAACTTCATTTTGCTATACATGGTCAAACGGCTGCCGAACTGATCGCCAATAGAGCTAGTGCTCAAGAAGAAAATATGGGTTTGACTTCTTGGAAAGGAGACAAAGTTCGTAAGCCGGATGTTACAGTCGCTAAAAATTATTTAAATGAAAAAGAGTTAAAGTCATTAAATCGAATTGTAACAATGTATTTGGATTATGCAGAAGATCAAGCAGAGAGGCAAAGACCAATGTACATGAAAGATTGGATTAGTAAACTAAATGCATTTCTTCAGTTTAATGAAAGAGATATTCTGGAAAACGCTGGAAAAGTATCGAAGACCGTGGCTGATCAAATTGCCATTGAGCAATATGAAAAATATAATGAAAACCGCTTAGAACAAAATACAAAAGACGATTTTGATGATTTTGTTGAAAAAAATCAGTTGAAGAAATAACCACAAAACATATATAAGAATATATAAATTTACTAAAAAATTCCACTTATCTTGAAAGTTCCTAAGGTTGATTCACATTGATTAGAGCGCTTTTATTTGATGTGAATGATTAAAGTGGTTACGATAAGAGAAATTATTAATATTGAGGAGGCAGGACCATTGAGTAAAAAAATTGGTTTCGTAGGATTAGGGGCAGTGGGTTTTCCAATGGCCGTTAATTTAAAGAAAGCTGGTTTTGAAGTCATCGGTTATGATGCTTTTAAAGGCGTTTATGAAAAAGCTGAAACAGAAGGAATAACAATGGTAGAAACTTTAAAAGAAGTGGCCGAGCAATCTGATGAAGCGATTATATCGATGGTGCGTGACTATGATCAGAATGTTGAGGTCATTTTTGGAACGGATGGTCTTTTCACTGGTGAGACGAAGGGTAAAACGGTCATTTGTATGAGTACACTTGACCCAGATACGATGAAACAATTAAACCAAAAAGTAGAAGAAGAAAGTGACTTGAATTTAATTGATGCTGGTGTGAGTGGAGGCGTTTCCGGTGCTGAAGCGGGTACCTTGTCCATTATGGTTTCGGGTCCTGAAAATATCGTAAAGTCGTTTCGGCCATACTTTGAGGCGATGGGTTCCAACATATTTTACTACGGGAACGAAACAGGCAATAGCCAAATTGCCAAGTTAATTAACAACCTTATTCTAGGAATTAATATGAACGCGGTTGCAGAAGGCCTTAAATTAGCGAAGCATTTCAACTTACCTGAAGATGAGTTATTGAACTTATTAGAAGTCAGTACAGGTGATAGCTGGGTAGTTAGAAATTGGAGTGATGTGTCTGAGTGGACTGCAGATACTACCTTGAATATCCTGCTGAATGATTTAACAGCTGCTAACAACCAAGGACTTAAACATCATGTTCCATTACCGTTTAGTGCATTAGCTACCACGCAACTCCTAGAATCTATGGGAGAAGAAAAATCAAAATCCTGAGGGTATGGCCACTGCCATATTAGCAGAAGATTAAATCCGAAGCATTAGCTTCGGATTTTTAAATAGTTTCTACATGTTACCTTTTTAGCACAATAAAGAAGGATTTAGTAGCTACCACTATCTAATCGTCTACCCAAACTTTAGTAAAGTCTACATATCCGAACAAATGGTTTTCAACTCCATAAATGTTATTATTAATTACCTTAGAATTCTGAGGTGAATATAGAGGTATTATAAATAATTCACCAAGTATATATTCAATTGTATTTTTTATTATATATGAACGTTTCCATTCTTTTTGTTCTGATTCAAACTTATAAATTATTTCTTGTGTGTATTTTTGTATTTCATTGTTAAACATTTGATTAAAGATTAAAGCGTTATTGTTGAGTGCATAAGAAAATGTTAAGTGCAAATTAGGTAGAAATGTTAACTCAATGAGAAGTATGTCAATATTGTTCATGTTTATAGATGAATCATTTGGATTAAACGGGTATAGCTCGAGGTTTATACCGTGAAGTTTTGCTTCGTATTTCAGCCATTCTGCCTCATCCTCTGCATCTTTTTGATCAATATAATATATATTGAGCTGTTCACCTTGATAATTGGCTAGATTTAATAAATGGGGTATTCTTTTTGGATCTTTATGTTTTGACGTGCCTATAATTTCATAATCAGCTTCCAGTATTTCATCAGTTAAATCATCCTTCATTTTCCTTATATCTAATAAGTGATATATGGCTTCACGAAAATTCTTATTATCTAAAATGCTACTCTTATTTAAATTTAGTGATAAGAATTTTAGGCTAGTACTATCTAATTTGTGTTGGGAGTTGTTGTAACTGGATAATGGCTCATTATTTATGGATATTAATTGAGGTATATCTTTAGCTACAATATAGAAATGAATTTCATCAATTAATGGGCGTTCTTTAAAGTAATAATCATTCGCTTGTATTAATAACTTATTTTCATTTTTTTCTTTTATTATAAATGGTCCAGTGCCAATCCATTTATTATCAATGTTGTCTATATCATGAGGTTGGATGCAAAAGTGTATGGTTGATAAATAGTGTAGAAAAAGAGAATTTGGGTGATGAAGTAGAATTTCCAATTTATGATCATTTACACAAACTACTTCGTTAATGTTTTTAACCATCCAAGAGTAGTTCTTAGACTTGTATAACCTTTCTATAGAACATTTTACATCTTTACTAGTGAGGTGCCTCCCATCATGAAAGTAAACAGCTTTTCTTAGATAGAGTGTCAATTTTGTTTTTGTAGGATCATACTTAAAGTGATGTGCAAGGTGTGGATCAAAGCGTTTTTGGACATCATTGTATTTGATTAGGGTATCTCCTATATGCTCAAGGATATGAGTTTCGAAAGCAGTAAAAACATCTAATGGGTCTAAGCTTGTAATATTTGTTGTTTTAAAAACATGAAGTACGTCTTTTGGTTTTGACTCAGTTTGATTAGCCCCCAGTAATCTTCGAATTTCTTCTGATGAATCTGATATCCAATCTTCAGGAATTGGAAGTCTGAGTATTGCAGCAATCTTATCTAACTCTTCTTCTTCAGAACATTTTTTAATATATCCTTTGACATCCTCTTGGAAATAATTAAAGTATCTAACTTTAGAAACATTACCTCTACCATTTCCAGGCGTATATATTAGAAATCCTTCTTCTTCAAGTCTTTTTAAAATTCTCTTAACATTTTTTAACGAACAAGACCATATTTCTTCCAACTCTCTAAGCTTAAAACAATAATTTTCATCTGGAGATAAATGTTCTAAGTTAGATCGCAATGTAAAATATCGTTCTATTATCACTAGATCACCTCTTCTTAAAAGGGGGACATAATTATGCTGATTGTAACCTTTTTAACCCCTTTAAGCAAAGTTACACTAAATGTAATTAAAGTGAATTAGAAACAAGCAGAAGGAATTTTAAGGTCTAGATATTAATTCATACTCTTTGACCTCTTGGGGGGTTGTTCATTGAAAGGATATAAAAATTTACTGGTTACTTTCTTCTTATCTGAATTTGCAAGAGCAATGTACTTTATCACAGTAACTTGGCTTTTATATCAACTAACATATGATGGACTTTATACAGGTTTGCTTGTAGGTCTTGGCTTTTTACCTGGTCTTTTATTAAATGTTTTCTTTGGTGTTATAGTTGATAGATTTGATCGTAAGAAGCTAGCAGTGTCTGCAAATTTAATATGTACCATCACAATGTTAATCTTGTTATTCTTTGTCGCAATCAATAGTGTCATGCCTTTGGTGATTATTGGTGTGCATATGATTTTGCAAGCCTCGGGCTCGTTATTTCGTCCTGCAATTCAAGCTTATATAGCTGAGTGTTTTGAAAGAGATAATTTACCCAAAGTATTTTCACAGTCATCTTCTGTCGCAATTGTTGGGGGGTTACTTGGAGCTTCGGTTGGGGGTCTTATTATTAGTTTCATCTCAATCATAGGTTCCATGCTTATCGTTGCTGGGAGCTTTGCATTAGGTTCAATATCACTAGTATTCGTTAGAAAACAGATAAATAGAGAGCCAATAGTAACAAAAAGGAATTCTATTATTAAGGACATTGCTGACGGATTTATTTATATAAAAAATAATAAATTTTTACTTGGATTATTAATCATTATGTTTAATGGTCAACTTGTCTTTCATACAAGTTTGGGATTCTTATCTGTTTATACAGTGGATTACTTGCTTCAATCTGCAACGGTTTATGGTTTATTAGATGCAACAATCTCAATAGGAGGAGCTCTTGCCGGGCTGTTAGGAACATGGTGGTTAAACAGAAATAAAAATAAAACTGCAATATATTCTCTATTAGTAGTCTTAATTGGTTTGTTTCTTGTTGGAGTTGCTCCTATATTAGCAATGTCATTTTTGGGTGTTTTTTTAATTGGACTTGGAACAACTTGGATTCGTGTACTACTCCAATCAATTCAACAAATGGCTACTGACTCTGACTATCATGGGAGAATGGCTAGCTATCGAATGATTGGAAATCAGGGGGCTGTAGTGATAAGCGCTCCAATTCTAGGGTGGATTGCATCCAGTCATGGAGCAAACTATGTATTTTTAACTTTAATGGTTCCTATTAGTCTTTGTATTATTTTTGCTTTTCACCAGTCTAAACAGGAAAAATTAATTACCATAACGAAGAAAGTTGCTTGAGATGTTGTTTGACTATAGCTTCAATAGTTAATTCAGCCGTTTCCTTCCTTTTATTTTTACAAAGATGAAAGAATAGAAAGTAGTACCTTACTAAATATTGTAGGTGCTACTTTCTAGAAAGAGTGAACCTCCAAGGTAAAATTAAATATATTTAATTTTGTAGAGCCCCAGTCTTATAACTTTTCTCACCTTTTATAACTACTCCTTTTGAATTAATACCCATTTTGTAGGCAAGATCATGTGAATGTCTAAATAAGTAAGATCCTTAATTATAAATTTTGGTTAATAATTTGTTTATCTTTATACATTATTATTTCTGATTGTTCATAATTTTTAAACAATAGTGACTGAAAATTACCTAAATATGTTATTATTATGGAAAAGATATGAAAGAAAAGCCCCGTTTTGATTACATTCTATGATAAGGAGAGGGTATACTCATGCATTTACAAGATGTATTACCGTTAATGTCGAAGATGTATTTGTCAAGGACAGTGGATAGCTTTTTAAAAGATGTGAAGTTAAATAATGAAGAGGAAATGCGGGACATTATAATTAAGAATATTGATGAGTTTAAGAATGCTGAAAGAGTCAAACTTAACTTGGACTTTAGGGAAGCAAATCGTGATATTACATTAATGAATCGATTTATTTTGAAATGTTTGCTTGGAAGCGAAGGTTACATTCTTTCAGAAAAAGAGATGCATGAGAATGTTTTGGAACTTGAAAGGCAGATTCTAGAGGATAGTCAGGATGATTATTTTGTAGAAAATAAAATTGATGAGACGGCTTTCCAAGTGTATAGTGCCGTCTTAAATACGGCTTGGAGTAAAGGGGAAGCCTTAACATCCGATGAAATAAATATTTTATATACGCTTCGTGAGGTCCTCGGGCTGACGACACGAGAGCATTACATTATGGAAAGTAGAATCGGTAGATTTCCTCAAAAGGGTAATAAACTACATAATTCAAAACATGTGGATCAATCTCTTAAGGATCTTCAACTTAGAGGGATATTATTGCGGTTCAAAACGGATGATGTTTATTACGTCATACCTCATGATATCGTTAGAGAAGTAAGGTATGAGATGGGAGAAGAGCTTCGTACGGCAACTTATGTTGAGTTATTGAACTCATTAAACCTAAAACAGATAAAGACTATATTATCTACAATTAATATAAATATGAGTGGTAACAAAGATCAGTTAGTAGATAAGATCGTGAAGTATAATATATTACCTTCAAAAGCGCTCTCTCATTTAAACACTTCAGATTTAACACAATTGTTACGTTCACTAGATGGATCCAATGTGAGCGGAACAAAGGAAACTAAGATACAAAATATCATAGATTATTATGAGAACGTGACGACAACGGTTGACTCAGACCCTACAGATGAACGTTCAATTTATTATGATTATTTTGATGATCTAGCTTCGCGTAACTATAAAGCTTTACGGGCTAATAAAGTAATCGAGAAGGATAACCAAGTTGAGAAATACTTTGAGGAAGCCACACGATACCTTTTTGAGAAGAAACTTAAGCTGCAATTAGAGAACATGAAAGGAAGTAAGCACGCTGACGGTAAAATTAAGATTAGTTCTAAGGATAGTTTATTATGGGACAACAAAAGTGTAGAAGAGCCTTACACCTTCCCAGAAGAACACCTTGAACAATTTTTAGGGTATATTAGGTCAGAACCTACACGAGTTTCGATATTCTTAATAGTTACCAGTGACTTTACTCAAGAAGCGGTTTATCAGGCGCAAAAACTTAAAGCATTTTCAGAAGATGATACGGATGTTGCTATAATTACAGCCGAAAACTTAAAATATGTAAGTGAAGTGTGGGAAGAGTATTCGGGTAAAAAGGAACCAGAATTTAGCCATCAAGTACTGAACTTAACAGGAGGGCTTAATAGAAGTTTACTTACTAGTCGAATGGAGTGGGCTTTAAAGTAATGCTCAAGACCTTCTATATTAACGACTTCTTTCCAATTTATAATAACGCAATCAATGTTATTCTCCTCTCCAGGACACACTCACCCTGAAGAGGAGTTTTTTATCTATGTTATTGAGTAGCCAATATCTTTTGCAATCTACATATCATGATCCGATTTTTGTTTTTGCCGTGAATGATTTCCCTGTTTTACTTTGTGCGAGCCTTGCATTGGTTCGCCATATGGCTGTTTCGGGCCCTTTGGTAAATTTGGTTCTTTCTGCTGTTTTGGTCCTTTAGGTGTTCCGCCCATTTTTCGATCTCCTCCTTTGATGATTTATGAATAGCTTTTGACAAGGCGAAGAAATCTATACTTGAAAGCTAAATTCTCACCGTGATTGCCTAATCAATTTAATTCTGGTTCAATAAATTTTATTATTTACAAATTTCCATATTTAGGAGATATTAAATTCTAAAGCAATAAAAAGTTATTTTTCGTGTGAATTTGAGTTTAAATTGGTGATATAAGAGGAAATATTTTTAATACCTTTTTTAAATACACATATGTTTGGTAAAGGGAATTATTTTGCCATTGAGTTTAAGTTATTAAACCCTGATTGGTTTTAATTAGCATAAATGAATTGGTACTAAGACTGATTTGTAGGGGGAGTGCGATGAAATTTGCTGGTGTTGGCTTAGTTATGCTGGCGGCTATATGTTGGGGGATTACGGGTGGAATTGCTGATATACTCATGGCTAAAGGCTGGAGTCCTATTGTTATTTCGTTTTTTCGAGGGGCTGTAGGGTTTATATGTTTCTTCTTGTGGTTCCTTTATCGCTTTAGATTAAATTGGATCTATTCCACTCGTTTCTACATATGGTCCTTTTTAGCTGGCGTTGGTGTTGCAGGGAATTTTACTTTTTATTTTTTAAGTATCCAAGAATCAAGCGTTGCTGTGGCTGTTACTTTAATGTATACCGCTCCTATATTTGTCCTTTTAATTTCCTTTTTAATAGGTATAGAGCAATCGACTTGGTTTAAATGGGGATGCATTTTATCTGTCCTTATGGGGATCTTCTTCCTTACAGGTGCTTACAATACCGAATCGATTTCAGTAAGTTTTCTCGGGACAGCAGCGGGGCTGGCTTCTGGAATTTCTTATGCTTTGTTTATATTTGGATTTAAAAATGCCTCTTCGATCGGTAAGCCACAAGCCACTTTAACGATCGCCTTTTTATCATTTTGTCTTGTCCTTTTCCTATTCATGGACACTGAGGAAGCAGCGACTGTCGTGACATCAAGTGACATAGGTTGGTTCTTACTAATAGGAATATTAGGGGCCGGAATATCCTTTATTATATATCTTATTGGTCTTCGAATGACTACTCCAACAACTGCATCAATGGTCGCAATGGTAGAGCCGGTGACAGCTTCATTATTCGGGGTTTTGCTTCTCGGAGATTATTTGACGATCATTCAGCTTCTTGGAATGGTACTCATTCTCATTACGATCACGCTACTAAGTCTGAAGCAAGCGGATTAAGCAAAAATGGTTTAATAGGAACTAGGTCAAATCTAGTAATCTTGTAAGTTATTTATAATCATTATAATTAAACATTGACTATAAAATGATATATGGTATTATTAATTTAGGCTCACAATTAACTTTCGGTGAGCAAATTAAAGGCAAGCTATTTCCAAATATGTAATAATAATTAATAGAATAGTCCGAATGTTGGCTATTTAAATTGTATGAGGAGGGTAAATAATGATGGACGCAAAGAATAACACTAACACTGGAGGCTGCCCTTTTAGTCATGGTAGTGTTACGACTAATGAATCAAATGCTACTACTAATAAAGACTGGTGGCCAAATCAACTAAACTTAAGTATCCTTCATCAGCATGACACAAAACCTAATCCAATGGGTGAAGACTTTGATTATGTAGAAGAATTTCAAAAACTAGATTACAAGGCTCTTAAACAAGACCTTCACGATCTAATGACAAATAGTCAAGAATGGTGGCCAGCAGACTATGGTCATTATGGTCCATTCTTTATTCGTATGGCTTGGCACGCTGCAGGTACTTACCGTTCTGGTGACGGCCGAGGTGGCGGTGGAACGGGTAACCAACGTTTTGCTCCACTTAACAGCTGGGAAGACAACGGTAACTTAGATAAAGCACGTCGCCTGTTATGGCCAATTAAGCAGAAGTATGGTAACCAAATTTCTTGGGCTGACTTACTGCTATTAACTGGTAACGTTGCAATCGAATCGATGGGTGGTAAGACATTCGGTTTCGGTGGTGGACGCGCAGATATTTGGCACCCAGAAGAAGACGTCTACTGGGGTACTGAAACTGAAATGTTAGGTAATAACCGTTACGATGAAGATCGTGAGCTTGAGAACCCGCTTGCAGCTGTTCAGATGGGTCTAATCTACGTTAACCCAGAAGGTCCAGACGGTAATCCTGACCCGTTAGAAAGTGCTAAAGACATTCGTGAAACTTTCGCACGTATGGGAATGAATGATGAAGAAACAGTAGCTTTAACAGCTGGTGGACATACTTTCGGTAAGGCACACGGTGCAGGAGATGCAGCTCACGTAGGACCAGAACCAGAAGCGGCTCCAATTGAAGCACAAGGCCTAGGTTGGCTAAGTACACACGGTAGTGGAAAAGGCAGTGATACCATTACAAGTGGTATTGAAGGCGCTTGGACTCCTACGCCAACACAATGGGACAACACTTACTTTGACCTATTGTTTGGGTATGAATGGGAGCTTACAAAGAGCCCTGCAGGTGCAAATCAGTGGAGACCTGTTAATTCAACAGAAGATCACTTAGCTCCTGATGCAGAAGATTCATCTGTTAAAGTTGAGACGATGATGACAACTGCGGATATGGCAATGCGTATGGATCCAACTTATGAAAAGATTTCTCGTCGTTTCCATGAGAATCCAGAAGAATTTGCAGATGCGTTTGCTCGTGCATGGTTTAAGCTATTACACCGTGACATGGGACCTCGTTCAAGATATTTAGGTCCAGAAGTTCCAGAAGAAGAACTAATCTGGCAAGACCCAGTACCAGAAGTTGATTACGAGCTATCAGATGAAGAGGTAGAAAAGATTAAAACTTTAATCTTAGACACTGACCTTACAATCAGCGAACTTGTAACAACTGCATGGGCTTCAGCAAGCACTTACCGTGGTTCAGACCATCGCGGTGGCGCAAATGGTGCACGTATTCGCCTTGCTCCACAAAAGGATTGGGAAGTTAACCAGCCTGAGCAACTTGAAAGAGTACTAAATGTACTAGAAGAAGTTCAAGGTCACCTAGATAAGAAAGTTAGCATTGCTGACTTAATTGTACTAGGTGGTAGTGCAGCAGTAGAAAAAGCAGCACGTGATGCAGGCGTTGATGTTACTGTTCCATTCGCTCCAGGACGTGGCGATGCTACAGAAGAGCAAACTGACGCTGACAGCTTTGAAGAACTAGAGCCAGCTGCTGATGGATTCCGCAACTATCAAAAGAAAGAGTATAGTGTAAGTCCAGAAGAGCTAATGTTAGACAAAGCTCAACTACTAGGCTTAACGGCACCTGAAATGACTGTACTAGTTGGAGGTATGCGTGTATTAGGTACAAACCACAGTGGAACACAACACGGCGTATTCACTGATCAAGTTGGTACACTAACTAACGACTTCTTCGTGAACCTACTAGATATGGGAGTTGAGTGGAAGCCTGTAGATGGTAGCATTTATGAAGGACGTGACCGTAAAACAGGTGAAGTAGCTCATACAGCAACTCGTGTTGACCTTGTGTTTGGTTCAAACTCAGTACTACGCTCAATTGCAGAAGTTTATGCACAAGATGATAACAAAGAGAAGTTCGTGCGTGACTTCGTAGATGCATGGGTTAAAGTAATGAATGCAGACCGTTTTGATCTAAAATAAAAAATTAAAATAGCCTTTAAAAAGACGATCATACTAAATGATCGTCTTTTTTCTATTACAAACAATAGAATACATGATCCCGCTAACATTAGGAAATGAATACTTAACCCGTCCAACATGGATTTGTTATTCAGACAATGCAAAGGAGCTGCCTCAAGTAAAGGCTTTCCTAGATATAATAAAAAATAAGTATTGATCAGGAACAGAATTTATTGAATGCCACTGGAAAGAAGGTCGTATTAGTAATAATAAAAAGTGTTACAGTTAAGAAGACAAAAAGTTCAGCAATTTAGATATTCTTCGTTTTCTGAGCATTTTCGATCGTTTCCCCGTTAGTGATGTTATATAACGTGCTTTTTGGTTTATATATTTTTTGAGAAGGCCATAATCCATTGTGGCCTGAGAATATATAACTAACTAGGCAAACAATGAAAAAATATTCGACACCTTCTCCGTTAAATAACTCCATTGCTAATAGGAAGGCTGCTATGGGGGTGTTAGCACCTCCACAAAAAGCAGCAATCATTCCTATTGCAGCGAGAAAAGACAGCGGCAAGTCAAAAAACATGTGTAGGGTATTACCTAATGTTGCCCCCATAAAAAATAAAGGAATGGCCTCACCACCAACAAAGCCAGTCCCAAGTGTAACCGCTGTAAATAATAGCTTAGCTAGGAAGGCAAAGGTAGGGACATCTTCTTGAAATGATTGTTCTAACATATCAAGTCCTCGGCCATTGTAATCTTGAGAACCTACCATTAAAGTTAATACCACAATAATGATCCCGCCGGTAAAAGCTCTTTTCATATGATTTTTGTTAAATATTTTTTCAGTTACATTTTGTATGCCATGTCTTAATTTGCAGTATGTAATGCTGAGAAGACTGAAGATAACAGATAGAAGGACCACTGTTGCAATAGTTATAACAGATAGTTCTGGAACAGTCTGTATGATGAATTCTTCGTGTTCAACACCCCAAGCTGCAGTTGTCATGTAGTGACCGACAAAGCTAGCTACAAGGCAAGGGACTAAAGCGTCGAGTTTGATCTTACCTGAATTAGCCATTTCCATTCCAAAAATCGCTCCTGTTATGGGTGCACCAAAAGCTGAACCAAACCCAGCACCTATGCCGCTTTTGATAATAATTCTTCTATTTAGCTCGTTAAATTTAAAAAACGTGTTGACTGTTTCAGCTACACTACCTCCCATTTGTATAGCTGCACCTTCTCTCCCTGTTGAACCACCGAATAATACTGTTATAAAGGTACCTAAATAAACAATAGGTCCCATTCTTCGTAGAACTCTTTTTTTCCCGTGAACGCCATCTATCACTAAATTATTTAATTCAGCTGCGTCATGCAAAGTGTTATTGATACGTTGCTTTCCAAAGTTCATATATATGTAACCTAGGCCAATCCCCCCTAAAGGAAGCAGTAAAATCAGCCATCCGCTATCTTCTCGTACCTCTCCTAAAAAATCATTTGTATTTAGTAGGAAAGCTGTAGCTGAACCGACAACTATACCAATTATGCTTCCTAAAATTAACCATTGACCTAGTAATAAAATAAAGGTTTTATACTTTAGTTTTGCATCCATTCATCAATTTACCTCATTTCAGAACTTCTGGAGGCTTTTCTATATGCCTGCTATTTTTAACTGCCGTAACGTAATATATTTTTGCTAAAGTACTTAAAAATATTCGTGAGTGTAATTTTGCTAAAAAACTTACTGAGTGGAATGTTAATGATTATTTTCAATTGAATTGATCTTATGATCTTATAATGATTTACACACTGGCAACTCCCACGTGCTGTTAGTTTTAGCTCAATAACCTGTTTCACTTTTAGGACATATTAAATGCCAAAAAAACTAAACTGTTGTATGCTATTTACAAGACTATATTCTATATGCCACAACTTTTAACAATCATTAGTTTAATAGTTGCAATATTAAATACACTTGGAGGGGTAGAATGTTATTACCGAAACGGCTATTACTTTTAGCGACAAAAAGAGAAAAGGGGACGATTTATTTAAGAGCCTCATCTCGAATCAATTATGGCCTTGCAGGTGCTGTATTAATGGAATTGGCTTCAAAAGATAAAGTTGATATAAGGAAAAAGAAGTTGATCGTTGTCGACTCAAAGCCGACTGGGACAGCTTATCTTGATTATGCTTTAAAGCGAATTACTCAAGCAAAAAGTAATAAAAAAGCAAAGTACTGGGTACAAAAGCTCGGTAACAATAAATTGCGAAAGCAGGTTTATAGAGATTTGGTGGACGAAGACATGGTTAAGGATGACAGTTTTCATTTTCTCGGCATCTTCCCAATTCGTCGTTACCCAATTGAAAATGTTGAAGCGGTTGACCAACTCGTTCGTGATGTTCAAAAAGCGGTATTTACAGAAGAAATTGCTCAAGTAGAAGAAAATCGAACGGTTTTACTACTCGGCTTATTGAATACTTGTCAGCTCACTTCAATTTTATTTACATCAGAAGATAAAAAAGAAGCTAAAAAACGCATTAAGGCAATTATGGAAAGTAATGTTTTAGCAAATTCAGTTTCAGAAGCTGTACAAGCTGTCGATTCTGCAGTAGTGACAGCTGTAGCAGCAACAAGTGCAGCGACTTCAAGTTCGTCATCGTAAAATACTTATACATTAGTGACTCCAGTTGGTTGGGTTAAATATGACGTAAAATGAAACTGCACGTAAAGAGTGGAGGGTTATTATGGTTGAAGTAAAAAGGTTAATGCCTTTAGATGTTATTATTCATTTTATTATTTTAGTGGTTGGTTCTGCATGGCTATACCTAGGCTTTTCTGGAGCTTCAGAGAGCTTGTTGTATATCCTTCTAGGTAGTTTTTGTGTAGGAGAGTCCTTGTTTAGGTTCTATGTCTTATACAAAAGAACTAAATGAGTCATATTTCTCTTTTAGGAAGCCTTACATTGAGAAAAAGTAAGTTTTTTTATTGGAACTTAAATGAGTTTGAAAAAGTTTCAACGAATTGTTTTGATCACATTATTCTCAGTGGTATTGATCTTTATAATGATTTACACAGAGTCATTTTCAAGTGCTGTGACCTTTATGTCATCCAGCTAGTTTATACTTATATCAAATACAAATATTCTCTCAATATGAATAATTAGTACAGACAAAAAGCCTGTCTCACTTTTACGTGAAACAGGCTTCATTTTAACTTTTTATAAAACCTGGTCTATGTATACAAAGATATAGCAAATAAATTTATATGATTCAGCAAGATTGATGAAGAATGTTAACTAATCACCTCTTAAGATAAAAGGCGAGAGGTGATTAAATGTATGTTAAAGCATTGAAGAACAGAAACGCATTGTATTACATCTTGGGTGCTGGTATTACGAATGTTGGGAATGTAATTGCAGGAATGGCATTCTTATTTTTAGCTTATGAGTTAACAGAGTCCAACCTTCATACAACAGGAATTGCTATTGCTCAGGTGCTTCCCTATTTGTTCTTTGGATTAATAGGGGGAGTTGTTAGTGATTGGATTCGAAAGAAGAGACTTTTAATTATCTTTGATCTAATAAGAGCTCCTCTTATTCTTTCATTAGTCTTTTTCTTCTATTTAGACATATTGCAATATTGGCATTTGCTTGTAGCAAGCTTTTCAATTCAATTGTTAGGGTGTTTCTATAACCCTGCTCACAGGGCTTTACTTCCAATTATAGTTCCACTAGAGAATCGAACGTCAATCAATAGTTTGCTAGATTCTGTTACTCGCGGTGCCACAGTATTAGGTCCAATTATAAGTATTGTGTTAATCAACACGGTGGGGGTAATTCACTTTTTCACTATTGATGCAATTACTTTTCTAGTAAGTGCATTACTGATCTCTAAAATAAGTCTGAAGGAAGACCAAAAAGGATTAGCTGGGAAAGGAATTAAGGATGTTTTTCTCGCTCTAAAAAGTTTTGTTATATGGGTTAATAGACAGACCCAGTTAAGAACACTATTTATAGTTACATTTATCATGGTGTTTTTTAATACGTGGGTTTGGCAAGTTGGTCTTTTATTACAGTTAACAGCTACGATTAACAATGCAGAGGAATGGTATAGCATACTTTTAGGTTCGTTTGGTGTATGCGTCATTTTGGTTAATATTGTTGTCCCTTATGTATGGGAAAGGTTGGATCTTAAACATTATATAATTGCTTCAATTGTTTGGGGTGTAGGCATTTTTACAATAGGAATAGCCTATGCATTACCTATTTATTTTATTGGAGCAATTATTGTTGCTGTTGGGCTCCCTATTTCAAGTTTATCTAGGGTTTATTTACTCCAGTTGTTGTTACCAAATGATATGTTAGGAAAAGGGTTTAGCTTTAATGCATTCCTTCTTTATTTATCAAATGCTATTTCTCTTGGTGTGTTTGGATTACTATCGAGTTATGTGAGTATTAATATTATCTTTATCATATGTGGGTTAGTCATGGTGTTATCGGGAATAGGTTACTATCTTACCATTTTACGAAAATGACTTGGTGACTTTCCGTAAAGCATCTTAAACAAGCGGTTATATACATTGACTGATGAAAAACCACATTCTAAAGCAATCTCTAATATTGTTAGGTTAGTGTATTTTAATAATTGCTGGCTACGTACTAATCTATAAATCTGAAGCCATGAATAAGGTGAAATACCAATTAGTTCTTTAAAAACATGTGCGAATTGATACTTACTTAAGTTAGCGACTTTTGCCATGTCTTCTAACGTCCAATTGCTCTTGTAGTCTTGTTTTAGAGCAGTTAATGTGTTGAAAATAGGCTCATTTAAAACACTATAATACCTTAAGTTAATGTCTGTTAAATGGCTACTAACAGCGTTGTTTAAAAGTATAATACTTAAGTAAGTTAAATTGTGATCTAAAAAAGATTGTTTAACCATCAAAGGCTCATCTTCTAAGATTTTCATATGCCAAATGATAAATTGGGCCCATTGAGAGACGGGGTTCGTAAATTGAACTAATGAAGCAAATTGGACATCAAAGGGTTGGTTATATAGAGATGAAGATAATTCGTTTAACATGTCCTTATCTAATTCAACTAAAAATTTACTTTGATCGACAGCGATTTGTTTATGGTCTTCACTAGGGTTGAACATAAGGAATTGATGCTGAGCTATTGTCATTTCTTGATTGTTTGTTTGGTAATTAGTTGCACCATCAATAGAAAATACAAATTTGTAACAATCGTCTGAACGCCATTCGCTTTCTTGTTTAAAATTTTGTTTTAGTAGAAAAAGCCCAACGTCGCTATTTAGTAATGTGTTCATTGAATAACCTCGTAGAAGTCGAATTTAATTACTATTATAGCACGATTAGATTAGCTAACAAAAAAGCCTGTTTCACTTTTCTCGTGAAACAGGCTTCCTTTATATACTCATTTAGTTTTTGTTAACTGACGCGTCATAGATTGAATCGACAGCTTCTTGCAGTGTGTTGTTAAACTCTTCTTCTGATTGGTTAACGTTTAATTCACTTGCTAGTGCACGAGAGAAGCTTACGATTAACTGCTCGTCATTATTTAAAGAAAGCTGCTTGGTAACGAGTGCTTGCAACTGCATACTCACCGCGAGTAACATCATCTGTAGGCGAGAATGTTGCATGTACTTCAGGTTCTAAGTCAAATGGTCCTTGTTTTAGTTCAAAGTGCGCATTCAAAATGTTTAAATCAAGTGCAACTTGAACATAACCTTTTAAGTGCTCTGGTATATCATCTTGGTCGTCAATTACTAAACGTTCATCCTTGTATTGAACTGTTACATCTCCATCAAAATTATTTGCTTCATTTTCTAATCCTAAGGCTTGAACGAGTGAATATGCTAGATCAGCTCGACTGACCGTACCTCCTTCATTGAATGAACCATTATCAAGTAACATAACGCCATCTAGATCTTGTGTAGTGTTACGTAGTGCAGATCCTCTTGCGGTTACAGCGGATGCGTATGGCTGTAAGTCGGAAGGCACTTCAGTGACATTTTTTAGTTGGTTTAAGTTTTGTCTTATATTTGCACCCATAACTAAATATTGAGCCAATTCACCACGTGTTAATTTATGATGAGGTTTAAACTTTCCATTCGAGTAGCCATCAACTAAGCGTTCACTAACTCCTAATTTTATAGCTTCTTCAGCAGGGTGCCCATCAATGTCATCCATTCCAGTGTATCCACTAATTGTTGTTTGTTTTATTGTGCCGTCAATTTCCTCAGGTAGTGCAATACCAAGCGGGTTTTCTTCAACACCGCGCAGTCCTACTAATTTAGCTTGCCATTCACCTGGCATGGGGTTACTTACCATTACAGTTCTGTCAAAAAATAATGTAAATAAAACAGAAATACCTGAGCTATACTCATTTCCTTCAGGGTCCACCAACACTAGATTGATTGGGTTACCTGTAGCTCCAATAACACCTTCTGCATCAACTCTTACGCTAATGGAATTAATTCCTTCTTCAACATTGAAGTGGTGTACATTACCTGAAGCGTATGTCACAGGGTTGTAATCTACAGTAAATGGCTCAGTTTTTGATTGAGTATCGACTGAACTGTTAAAGTCTTCGTTAATGTTTAATGTTGTACCATATTCTTTATTAAAAACTATTTGATCTAATGCAGCATATGCGTTTACATAACCTGCCCCTACTTCCCAAGAGTCATATCCTGACATGTTAGTAGCAGTTTGTTGTAAAATATGTTTAATTTCATCAGGTGAAAGTGTAGGGTCTGCTTCTAGCATTAAAGCTACTATACCAGCTACGTGAGGTGTTGCCATAGATGTACCACTTTTCACTGTATAGTAAGGCATGTATGCTGTTTCAATCATTTCAGCATCTTGTTCAGCGCTAATTACATTTAGCGGTGATATTGTCTTAGCTGAAATGACATCGACACCTGGTGCAACGACTGTAGGTTCATCTTTCCAACTCCATGTTTCACCATCTAAATCAAATGTTCCTCCAGCATCTTCCGTTCCGCGAGAGGAGAAGTCTGCTAAAGTTCCATCCTTAACACCTGCTCCGACTGAGATAACCCATGGTGCTTTTGCATAAGGGTTGTGAGTGTTTTCACCTGGCCCACTGTTACCAGCTGCGAAAAGTACCGAAATACCTCTGTCATAGGTTTTTTTACTTGCTACATTAACAGGGTGAAGTGGGTTAAAGTCACCTGAAGATCCCCATGAATTCGTAATTACTCGAATATCGAATTTTGTTTGGTTAGTAATGGCATAATCGAAACCACCAATAGCATCAAGAACAAATAACGCAGCACCAGAACCATATCCAATTAAATCGGCACCTGGTGCAACTCCTGCGTGTTTACCACCTGAGTGTGCGCCAGTACCGCCCACTGTACCAGCAACATGAGTACCGTGACCAGAGTTTGTATCCGTATTAGCTATGCCTTCTTGATACGTAATAGGGAGAAGTTCTGGCTCTAAAGCATTTAAATTAGCAGATGCCATAACATTCTCTACTAAATTGGACCCGTATTCGACATCTTTGTGTAAACCATCTACACCACTATCATGTACTACAACACCAATTCCATCGCCCGAGAAAGGCATTCCGTTATTTTCTTTATGGAAGTTAGAATCTGTTTGCAAGCGTTCTACACCTGTTAGGTCGTTAGATTCTGCATTATAGTATTCTAGTTCTTCATTTAAGAAAATTGATGTTATTTGCTGTTGTTCTTGTAGCAGTTCTATTTGTGATTTAGTTGCTACTAGACCTGCAATAGGAAGTGACTGCATAAATACTCCAGCCTCAATGCCGAGATCTTCTAGAGCACCTCTTTGACTTTCTGTGATTGGTTCATCTTGATCATATGTCACAACAATTTCTACAAGTTCTGTGTTATCAATGTTATCTAATGTATCTTTTAGGTTTTCACCTAAATGAGCTAAGGAATCAGCTTTAGTGGTTTGCGAGTTGAAAGGGACTAATAAAGCTAACACTAAAGTCATAATCAATAGCAGGCTAATCGATTTTTTCATAATAATTGTTAACTCCTTTCAGTTATTAAAGGTTATTTAGATGCTTTTTTGACAGCTAGATATGCATTAACATACCCCGCTCCCACTTCATATGGTTCATAACCCTCCATAGGTGTAGCCGTTTCCATTAAAATATTTTTAACATCTAATGGAGAGAGGGTAGGGTCAGTTTCAAATAGTAAAGCTGCAATTCCAGCTACGTGTGGGGCAGACATGGAAGTACCGCTCATAGTTGTGTAATAAGGTAAATATGCTGGTTCGATTAGTTCTAAGTCATCTGTTGTTGCCAGTAATGGGAGTGGTGATAATACACGTGTGGAGATGATTTTATACCCTGGTGCTGTCACGGTTGGTTGGTCTATCCATTCCCATGTTTCACCATCAACCTCCACTTGCTCCTTGACCCCTTCTGAACCACGAGAAGAGAAGTTTGTTAGCTCACCATCTTTCGTACCGGCAGCTACTGAAACAACCCATGGTGCTTTTTTGTAATTACCTGAAATTGTATCTTGTTCTGGGCCAGAATTTCCAGCTGAGAATACGGTCAAAATACCACGGTCAAATAGTTTTTTCGTTGCAATGTTAATCGGGTGATTAGGATCGAATGGTGTACCTGAATCACTCGTTGCTCCCCATGAGTTGGTAATGACACGGATGTTGTACTTTTGTTGATTAACAAGAGCATATTCAAATGCACCTAATGTATCTAAGATAGCTACACCTGCACCGGATCCGTAGCCAACTAAGTTTGCTCCTGGTGCTACACCTTCATGTTTCCCTCCAGATTTAGCTCCTGTAGCTCCAACTGTTCCAGCAACATGTGTACCGTGTCCGGAGTTGTTATCAGTCGCTTGAACATCTTCAACATACGTAATCGGTAAAACTTCTGATACAGCATTTAAGTTAGTGGCCCCTAAGACGTTTTGAACGAGGTTCGAACCGAATTTGAGGTCTTCATGTGTGCCATCTACACCACTGTCATTAATGACAACACCAATACCGTCTCCAGTAATGGGCATTCCATTATTATGCTTTTGCAGTTCTGAGTCTGTTCTAACATCATCAACACCAGTTAAAGCAGTTGCTTCAGCATTTTCATATTCAATAGCGCTGTTAAAGTAAACAGACCTTACAATAGATTCTTCATTTAGCTGTAGAATTTGTTCTTTACTTGCTAGTGCACCAGCTAATGGAAGTTCATTAAATACAATCGCTTGAGTAATTTCTAGATCTTCTAGTAAATGTTTACGTTCATCTTGAGTGGAAGAATGGAAGCCAACAATAATCTCGAGTTCATTAGTCACTTCTTGCAGTTGTTCTTGAAGATGGCTTCCTAGTTTATTGTTATTAGTTGCTTCTGCTTTAAAGTTCGTTTGGAAGCTAATTGACAATAATAACAATAAACACATAATAAGAATAAAAGGTTTTCTCATCGTATAATCACCCTCCTTATTTAAAAGTATATATTTTTTTCACAATACTGAATATTATGCATTAGTCTAATTCTGATCAAACTTAAGTATATACACATCTAATACTTAAGTATTAGATGACAGTTTAAAGGGGTATTCTAATTAGTTCTCAAATTTATGTTTGAACATCGTTTAAAAAGAAAACACCCAAGTTTAGAAGATTAGACTTCTAACTCGGGTGGCATTTTGACCAACTTATTTCTAACTGCATGAATAATTAATTGTGAACGGCTTTTTACTTTTAATTTTTTTAGTATATTACTGACGTGTATTTTCACTGTTGTATCAGAGATATAGAGTTGCTGAGCGATTTCTTTGTTGGATAACCCTTCAACGACCAACTGTAAAACTTCTTTCTCTCGGTTAGTCAACTCATTGACATCAGGTTCATTCTTTTTCTTCTGATACCAATCTACCAATTTTTTTGTCATAATTGGATGAATGTATGAATCACCTTTGTGAATGGTATAAATGGCTTCTATAACTTGTGGAGTTGGAGCATCTTTTAGCAAATATCCATCGGCTCCTAACTCTATTGCACTGTAAAAATAATCTTCTTGACTAAACATGGTTAATATAAGAACCTTTGTATCCGGTGAGAATTCCTTAATTTCTTTTAAGATCTCCAATCCATTTTTTTCAGGCATGTTTATATCTAATAGAACAATATGTGGTTCATATTCGGTGAGGTCTTTAGTTGTATTAAAATCTGAAGAGGCTTCTCCAATTACATTGATATGTTCTTCCATATTTAAGATGTTTTTCAACCCATCTCTTAAAACGATGTGGTCATCAATTACAAAGATGTTAATCATGAGACACAACCTCACTTTCGAGCTTTGGAATACTCAGGCTTATTGTCGTTCCTTCGTTTTCTTTACTCCGTATATCAAGGTAAGCACTTATCTTTTCAGCTATCTCATTCATTTGTAGGATTCCAAAATGTGGTTCACTTTCCGCTTTAATCATTTCGTGGAATAGAGAAAAGCCTACACCATCATCAGATATAGTTAGTAATATTTCATCCGTATTATAATATAGTGTGATTATGATATTTTTAGCATTACTATGCTTGATACTGTTTTGAGCGGATTCTTGGAAAATATCAAATATTGTCCTTTCAACCATTGTACTAACAGGATATGGCTTCCCTTTTAAATTGAACTGAATTGAGATTTCGGTCTCTTGTTCAAAAGATCTTAGTTTTTTATGAATAGCTGGAATTAATCCAGCTTGGTTCTTTTGGGCTGGTTTAAGTGTGTAAATAGAGTTTCGAACTTCCCACAAGGTAGTCCTTAAATGATCCATACATCGATTGAGATAATGTTCACTATTGGATGGTTCATTGTGAAGCATTCTCTTAGATGATTCTAATTGTAGTATAGACGCAGCTAGATTCTGCGCTATGCCATCATGGATGTTTCTTGCTATACGGTTACGCTCTTCCAATATGTGTTTTTCCTGCTGTTCTTTAACTAGATTTCTAGTTTTTAAAGTGGCTGCAATTTGGTTCGCTAATGTGGCAAGAACATTCTTATCAGCATCGATAAAACTTTTCGGTCGTGATTTAGCTAGTACAATCATACCTAGCGATTCGTTATCTAACCTTAATGGAGCATAAATAAACGACCTCATATCATTTGAAAAAAATGTGAGATAAAAGCCCATTCGGTTCACCAGGTTTTTGTTCATAGCTGGTCATAGATCTTAATTCATTTAAATGGTCTTCTATGTCGGTGGTCAGTGTCAATTTATTATTAGGATATGCTACTGTCCAGTTTTCGTCTTCTTTAATCACAAGACTTACTTCATCACAGTTCATAAAATTATTTAATTCCGTCATTGATTGACCAAATCGATCCTTCAACATATGAGTGTTCAAGTTTCTTGTTAGCCGAAACATTTTATTTAAGCGGTTTTTCTCAGTGTTTAATCGAACAAAACTTGACCCAATTAATGACATTGCAATAAGAGGGAACAGAAAGAAAAAATAAGAAAATAAGTCCACTTCACCTCTATTTTGATTTCCTAAAATGTAGAATATAATTCCGTATAAAAAAGAAAAGCCGCCACTTGCTAATTCTGAGATTAGCTTTTGTTTCCAATTATAAAATGTATATGGTTGTGGTCTTAACCATAATACAATGTCTACAAAAAGGTTATTGATTAAGTAAAAAACAATCAGAAACGTTGAATATATAATTAGACCATCTAATATATTGGATGTGAAAGTAATTTGGTCTATTGAGTATAAAGTTGTGACTAATATATGAGCTGAGAAAAGGCTAATAATTAGTTGAGCTGGATTGAATAAAACTGATCGAATAGGTCGTTTATGTAATATATTAACGCTCATGACAATCAAGCTGTATACAACAAGCATTAAAGGTAGACCATAGATTAATAAAACAATAAATATGATGGGGAAATTAATGGTAGAGAAACCTTTCCATACGGGAAAAGGGTAGTATTCAGTAACACCTAAAAAAAGGATGAATAGGATTAATAATAAAAGAGAGTCATATGTGAGTTCAATTCGAGTCGATGCTCCAATGATGATTGCCCAACCACTTAATGTAATGGTTAACATAAATAGCTTAGCAAGTAACTCTCTCTGTTGATGTTTAATCATTTAGCCCCTCCTATACCCTTAAGGTAATTTCAAAAGTGGAATTAGTATAACTATTCGAGTTTTTTTAGTGAATTCCTTCTATTTAACTCAGACAAAGAGATAGGGATCACGGTGCAAAAATAGGATAATATAATATTCGTTGTTCGCTTTCCTTCTTTTTACCGTCTGCTACTATTAAAATAAAACGTCCTATCCCCCTTTTGAAGAGGGTAGGACGTTTCTTCTTTGATGCTCTTAGTTTTTGTTAACCGACGCGTCGTAGATTGAATCGACAGCTTCTTGTAGTGTGTTGTTAAACTCTTCTTCTGATTGGTTAACGTTTAGTTCACTTGCTAGTGCACGAGAGAAGCTTGCGATTAGGTTTTCGTGGTCTTTTAACTTTTCGTTAGCTTCGTCACGAGTGTAACCACCAGATAGTGCAACCACGCGCACAACGTTTGGATGTTCAGCTAAGTCTTTGTAAAGGTTAGCTTTTGAAGGGATCGTTAGCTTAAGCATAACGTGCTCATCAGAACCTAGCTTATCTAAATGACTCTTAAGTTCAGCTTTTAGAATGTCTTCACATTGTTCTTTGTCAGAGCTGTTAATGTCAACTTCTGGTTCGATGATTGGAACTAAGCCAGCTTCGATAATTTTCTGACCGACTTCGAACTGTTGGTCAACAACAGCTTTAATGTTTTCTTCGTTTGGCTCATGAACGACTGAGCGCATTTTTGTACCGAACATTCCACGCTCATTAGCACGGCGTAATGTTTCATCAAGATCGTGGATTGGCTTCATTAGTTGAACACCGTTTTCTTTGTCAGCTAAGCCTTTGTCGATCTTTAAGAAAGGTACAATACCTTTTTCAGATAGGTAGTCACCCGTGTACTTACCTTCAATTTCACGATCCATCGTTTGTTCGAATAGGATCGCTCCAAGAATCTTGTCTGCATCAAAAGCTGGAGAAGTAATGATGCGTGTGCGCATTTGATGGACAAGGTCAAACATTTCTTCTTCGTTTGAGTACTGGTCTTCTGTTACGCCGTATCCTGCTAACGCTTTTGGAGTACTACCGCCACTTTGGTCAAGTGCAGCAATGAAACCATTACCGTTTTTCATTTTGTCAAAATGTGTTTGGTTCATGTCAAATCACTTCCTTATCGTCATTCTATATATTTCCCATCTACAATCATATCATTATCAACTACACCAGGTCTATTCGGAAAGCGTTTTTATTTTTAAAAAATCGTGATTTTATTTTTATAAGTCTTAATGCCTGAATATTCATAATTGACTAGGTGTTTGAACTTATTTTTGCAGGAGTAAAAGGCATATTGTCGAATGACAATATATACGGTCTAAAAAGGGCATACATTAATACTCTTCAAATAGCTACTTGGCACAAACTGAACTCGTAAGAAGCAAATATATTAACTATATAAGATTTTGAAGAGAGTAGGTATAATGATGAAGTTATCTACTGTTGAACCCGTTAAGAAGAAAGTAGGCTTAGCTCTATCAGGTGGAGGTTTTCGAGCTGCTTTATTTCACGTTGGGTTATTAGCTCAGTTAGCAGAGTTCAGAAAGTTGAAAGAAATAGATACAATCTCGACTGTTTCAGGTGGTTCGATTGTTGGTATGATTTATTATCTGCATTTGAAGAAGTGGCTAGAATCGAATGACCGCCCAATTCAAGACGAGGACTATCTTGGGATTGTTCAAGCTGTTGAGAATGATCTATTAAACATTGTTCAAAAAGGGTTTCGAACTTTCGGGTTTAGAGGTCTTCATAAGCTCTATACGATGACAGGTGATGAGTTAAGTGAAAAATTAGATGAAGTGTTTAAGAGCATTCTTAATGAGAAACACCATCTATCTTTAAATGATTTGAAAATTGAACCATTATATGGACAAAATAAACCTCCTAAAATAATCGTTAATACGACCTCGTTAAATAACGGTGAACTGTGGTTATTTACGAGTGAGGAAAATAGTCAGATTAAAGAATATTTAAATGAAATCGCGAAAGTTGAAGGCCATCATAATGATGAATCTCATTGTTTAAGTGGTTTTACCGTTGGAAAGGCCGTTGCTGCATCGGCTGCAGTCCCAGCGTTTATTAAGCCTGTTTCAATCAAAAAGGATTCTCTTGATATTCAGTTAGTCGATGGGGGAATTTTAGATAATTTAGGTACTAATAGCTTGTTAAATGAAGGTTGTAATCATTTGATCATAAGTGATGGCTCAAAATATTTGGAGGCAAAGCCTAAACCGTCGAACTTTTTAATTAACGTTATTGTAAGGACTCAAAACATATTTATTAACGCGATTGTAAGAAGTAACTTAAATAATATTGATATCGATCAAGAACATATTGATATGCGGTATGCGCTACCAAGGTACACAAGAGCTAATAAAGAACTAGGCGAAGTGAACCATGGGGTTGATATTAAAGTTCAACACTATTTATCAAACATGAGAACGGACCTTGACTCGTTTTCTGAAGTTGAAGCAAAATCATTGATGCTTTTAGGTTACAAGTTTGGGTTGGCAGAATTTAGCGATATGGATTTTTTAAGAAATTTAAACAGAATGAAGCTAAGCCCTGACCAAGACTGGCAGTTTAAATCAATGAAGCCAAGGTTTCAAAACCCTGATGAAGACTATTTAAAAGAATTAAAAGTCGGGAAGTATAGTTTGTTTAGGCGTTTTCGGAAAAGGTTTGCTAAGTTGGATTAGTTAAGTAAGACGATTTCTGTAACATTTAGGAATCGTCTTTTTATTTTCTCAGTACTAAAAAAGTTTTAAGTATAACATTAGTTGTGTTTATTTTTTCAAAATATTTAGATAAAATAGAAGGTGTTGAGTGGATGGAAACTATATGACGTATAAAAATTCCGCCTATTTTGTTGAACCTTAATATATATTTCAATCTATTAGTATTAGTGATAAACTTATAGTAGTAAAACTTTAAACTAGAGTAGTATGACAATTTTTATAGATTAGCCTTGCTAGACATTTGCAAGGTAAATACATCTTTTGGACAAAACGTTAAGGAGTTTGAAAGGACATGAGCAATAATACAGATGTGATCTTAATTGGTGCCGGCATCATGAGTGCAACATTAGGTTCTCTTATAAATGAATTAGAGCCAAGTTGGAATATTAAAGTTTTCGAAAAGCTCGAGCGTTCGGGTGAAGAAAGTTCGAATGAATGGAATAATGCTGGAACAGGACATGCTGCATTGTGTGAGTTAAACTACACAAGTGAAAATTCAGACGGATCAATTGATACGACCAAAGCGACTAAGATTAATGAACAATTTCAAGTATCCAAGCAGTTTTGGTCATATCAAGTAAATCATAACCAGCTTGATCGTCCAGAAGAATTCATTAAAGCTTTACCACACATGAGTTTAGTTCACGGTAAAGATAATGTTGACTATTTAAAGAGACGTTATGAAGCAATGGTTAGTAATCCGTTATTTACAGGTATGGAGTTCTCTGACGACCCAGAGCAAATTAAAGAGTGGACACCTTTAATTATGGAAGATCGTCAAGGAGAAGAACCGATTGCGGCCACTAAAATCGATGGTGGAACAGACGTTAATTTTGGTGCTTTAACACGTAAGACTTTTGATCATTTAAAAGAACAAAATGTAGAAGTTCACTATAAGCACAGTGTCGATCAACTGAACCAAAAAGATGACGGCTCATGGGAATTGAAAATTCGTAACCTAGAGACGAATACAGTGGAACGTCATACAGCGAAGTTCGTTTTTATCGGTGCTGGTGGTGGAAGCTTACACTTACTACAAAAGTCAGGTATCCCTGAAGGTAAGAATATAGGTGGATTCCCAGTCAGTGGACTATTCATGGTATGTAAAAATCCAGAAGTTGTAGAACAACACCATGCTAAAGTATACGGTAAGGCCCCAGTTGGCGCACCACCAATGTCGGTGCCACACCTTGATACACGTTATATTAATAATGAAAAGTCTTTATTATTTGGACCATTTGCCGGTTTTTCACCGAAGTTCTTAAAGACAGGCTCCATCTTTGATTTAATGACTTCTGTTAAGCCAAGCAACTTGTTTACGATGTTATCGGCAGGGGCGAAAGAAATGCCTTTAACAAAGTACTTAATTCAACAAGTGATGCTTTCTAAAGAAAAGCGTATGGAAACGTTACGAGATTTTATCCCAAATGCGAAAAGCGAAGATTGGGATTTAGTCGTAGCAGGTCAACGTGTGCAAGTGATTAAAGATACTGAAGAAGGTGGAAAAGGAACACTTCAATTTGGGACAGAGGTTGTCACAGCATCTGATGGTTCGATTGCAGCTCTACTAGGTGCATCACCTGGTGCATCAACAGCTGTGTCTGTTATGCTTGAAGTGTTAGAGAAGTGTTTCCCTCAGCAATTTGATGCTTGGGAGCCTAAATTAAAAGAAATGATCCCATCTTACGGTCAATCACTAGTTGAAAACCCAGAACTTATTCGTGAGATTCATCAATCAACTGCAGAAATATTAGAGTTAGATGAACAAGAAGTAGCTAATGAAGTAGCAGCAACAACATAAAAGGTGATGAGAAAGAGTTTGGGACAAAAGGAATGAAGTGTTGTGAAAACACGAACTTTTGATTTTTTGATGTTAGTTGAGCAGTTACTTAGCGGAATCAAAATGCGAAGACTCCTGCGGGAGCATAGGCAACGGTGAGACCCCGCAGTGCACAGCACGAGGAGGCTCATCAGCCGCCCCTGCATAGAAAACACTGCGACAAGCGACCGTAGGAAGCTTGAGCAGATGTTGCCCTTGTGCCCTGTGGGTAAAAGCGAAGCATTTTGATGGAGCGGTGATAAAAGATAAACCCGAACGAAGTCAAAATATGATTTCGTTCGGGTTTTGTTGATTAGTAATTTGTTTTGTCCCAGTCCCTTCTTTTTAAGTAGTGATTGAAATCTTAACTCTACTAAATGACAAGGGCGCGAACATGAGTTATAATATAAAAGTTCTTAATCACCTTTCATGCCATGGGAAGGGGTTTTTTTATGATTAAAATTCAAAATGTTAGTAAACGTTTTGGTGATTATGAAGCGATTAAATCAGTTTCTTTATCAGTTAATCATGGCGAAATTTATGGTGTTATAGGAGCAAGTGGCGCAGGTAAATCGACCTTATTAAGGTTAATGAATTTACTTGAAAGTCCAGACCATGGAGAAGTCATTGTTAACGACGATTCACTTACTAGATTAAAAGGAAGAAGGATAAGAGAAGCAAGGCAATCGATTGCGATGATCTTCCAACAATATAACTTGCTAGGTAATAAAACCGTCTATGATAATGTCGGAGTGCCATTAGAGTTATCAAAAGTACCTAGACAAGAGCGGGAAGACCGAGTGATGGAAAGCTTACAATTTGTCGGCTTGGACCATTTCAAAGACCAATACCCAGCTCAATTGAGCGGTGGTCAAAAGCAACGTGTCGCAATTGCGCGTGCTCTTGTTAATCAACCTAAAGTGTTGTTATGTGATGAGCCAACCTCTTCATTAGATCCGAACACAACGGCAGAAATCTTAACTGTATTGAAGCGGATTAATGAAAATTTCGGTGTGACGATTGTGATCGTTAGTCATGAGATGGAAGTGATTAAAAGTATATGTGAGCGTGTCACCGTTATGGCTAATGGTGAAGTATATGAAACGGTCGAAATAGAGCCAGCCGGTATTCAGAAGATTGATCGAAGTGCACAAGGGTTTGTTGAACGTCTCACTCATGGTGGTGATCATCATGCCTGAAGTGTTAGTTGAATACCAGCCGGAAATCTGGCAGTCAATTGGCGAAACGTTCATTATGGTTGGATTTTCAATTTTAGCTGCCGTATTAGTTGGGTTACCGCTAGGGACTTTCTTATACTTATGTCGTAAAGATCAAATATTAGAAAACCAAGCGGTCTTTTCTACTTTGAACTTACTCGTTAACGTGATCAGATCGTTTCCTTTCCTATTACTCGTTGTATTTATGATTCCGTTTACCCGTTTGATCGTTGGGACAGCATTCGGTACTGCAGCAGCTACTGTTCCATTAACTGTTATTGCGATTGCACATTACTCGCGTTTAGTTGAACAGTCGTTACTAGACATTCCTAAAGGTGTTATGGAAGCGGCCATTTCAATGGGTGCTTCTGTTAAAGAAATAATTTTTAAATTTTTATATGTTGAAGCACGCTCAGGCTTAGTGCTTGGATTAACGACATCAACGATTAGTTTTATTTCTTACTCAACGATTATGGGTGTTGTTGGTGGCGGAGGAATCGGTGACTTTGCGATCCGTTATGGTTACCAACAATTCAGAACTGATTTAATGTTTTATATGATTTTCATCATGGTTATACTCGTACAGTTGATTCAATTTACGGGAATAACGGCTGCTAGAAAACTTGATAAAAGATAGGAGAGAACATAACATGAAAAAACTATTAATACCAATGACAATCTTGTTATTAATATTAGCTGCGTGTGGCGGAGCTGATGAAGCAGAAGAGCAAACAGAGGAACAAACAGAAGATCAAACATTAGAAGTGGCTTCTTTAATCCCACCAATGTTAGATATTCTTGAGATTGCTCAAGAGCAACTAGCTGAAGAAGGTATTGAACTTGAAATTGTAGAGTTAAGCGATAACGTACAACCAAACGATGCGTTAGCTGAAGAAGAAGTTGATGCAAACTTCTTTCAACACGTCCCTTATATGGAAGAGTATAATCGTAACAATGACACGAATTTAACTCCAGTTCAGCCAATTTATTATGCAAATTACGGTGTATACGCTAAAGATTTTGACGCAATGGAAGAGATTCCAGATGGTGCAACGCTCGCTGTTGCCAATGATATGACTAATTTAGACCGATCATTAAGGTTATTAGATGACCATGGTGTCATTACGTTAGGTGAAACAGATAACCAGCATTACCGTTTATCTGATATCGAAGAGAACCCTCATGAATTTAACTTTGAAGAAGTTGATTTATTAATGTTAGCAAGAGCATATGATGATGTTGATGCCGTGCTAATGACACCTGCTTATGCAGAGCCATTAGGTCTAACACCAACTGCTGACGCTTTACTAACGGAAGGTGAAGACAATGACTTTGCGATTACGTTAATTGCTCGTGAAGACAATGAAGATTCAGAAGCCATTCAAAAGTTAGCTGAAGCAATGACAAGTGACGAAGTTCGTGAATTTTTAGAAGAAAATTACGAGGAAACATCAATTCCAGCATTTTAAATAAAAAAAAGAGCTATTCATAACTTAAAATGGTTATGAGTAGCTCTTTTTATAGTTACATAATCTATATTAAGAGTATGTTATTCTACTGAACCTAATTCTCCTTCAGTCACCCATTTATGATTTGTAACTTTTTCACCAGTAGTTGTTAATTCGAAATCAATCATATAAACTGTTGTTTCCTCTACAGAATCGATTTCTGCTGTTGCCCCATCCATGCCTTCCATGTGACTGGCATCAATAATTGCTTCGTCTCCAGGTTCTAAAGGAGCTTCTCCGGCATCTTCTAACTCTTCATGAATAACCCATTTGTGATTCGTGACACGTTCACCACCATCTGTCGGTGTGTAAGATACTGAATATACCGTTGTGTTATATGCCCCAACAATCGTTGCTTCTGCTCCTTCCATACCTTCCATATGGCCATCTTCTATTAAAGCATGGCTATTCACTTCATATGTTGGGTTTTCCGCTTCTTCTAACCCTTCAGGAACTTCACCTGAACCAGACATCTCCATACCAGAATGGTCCATATCGTCATGAGAATCTGAGTCATGGTCGGTTTCTTCTTCGTTTTGGTCTGCTTCAGTGTCGTCAATGCTAGGATCCTCGGTTTCGGTATTACATGCAGTAAATAAGAGGATTACGAATAGTAAAATTAGAGATGTTTTTAGTGATTTCATTTGATATCCCTCCATAATGTTTATTGATTATACAATAACCCCTAAAAATGCAGAATATGTGCAGAATGATTTATTTAAAACCGTATTTTTATTATTGATTAAGAAAAATTAAAATATACGAAATGAGTGTGTTTAATTCTAATAGAAATGAGAATAAGCTCTGCACAAAAACTTTATATATGATTGATAAAATTAACTAATAAAAACTATTAGCCAACGACTAAGGTGCTATCATAGATGGGAAGCATTAAGTTTATGGATGTGATTTAAAGAAAATGTTGAATAAGTTATCTTTTAAAATTGGAATGTTATTTTTTATTTTTATATTATTGGTAGAGGTTCTGCTATTTGTGGTGCTTTATTATAATTCAGCAAATAACCAAGTGGATGAAGTTATGAGTAATTTATTATCAAGAGGTAATACGCATCGTGATGTATTGGAAGATTATTATAATACGTCAACGATCAATCATGTTGGAATAATGGAATCCGAATCTGATTTTGTAGTAGTGATTACAGATACGGAAGGAAACACTATTGTTCATTCAAATTCTATTGAAAGTGAGATGCAAAATGTTATCCAAAAAGCTATCAATAATCCTATAGATCATGATGGGAGGGTTGTTTCTAATGATTGGAGACATGATGATTATATTGCTTCACAGAGTGTGATATTTACTGAAAATGAAATCAAAGGACATGTGTTCATGTTTGCTGAAACAGAACAGATTAGAAATTTATTAGGGTAAATGGGGAACCAATTTAAACTTATCGGCTTCTTGACTCTATTAATAACAATAATGACTATTTTTATTTTATCGAAATTAATCACTATGCCGCTTATTCGAATGAAGAATGCTACAGAAAATATTTTTGATAACAAGAGTGAACTTTCTTTAGATACAAAAAGAAAAGATGAATTAGGTGTTCTTGCTCGAACTATTACAAGACTTTCAGAAGATTTGACTCAATTAAGGGATGAAAGAAGTGAATTCCTAAGCAATATATCTCATGAATTAAGGACGCCGCTCACTTACATAAAAGGGTATGCGGATATTTTAAGTCGTCGTGAGATTTCGAAGGAAGAAACTGAGAGGTATAGTACTATTATTAAAAATGAAGCAGATGAACTATCAAAATTAATAAAGAACTTGTTTGACCTAGCAAAGGTTGATCAACATGAATTTGTTATAAATAAGGAATGGGTTTCTTTATACGACATAACCCAATCAGTGTTTGAAAAAATGGTACCAGCGTTCAATAGTAAAAATATAACGTTAGATATCAATTGTTCAAAAGATTTAAAGGCTTTTGTTGATCAAGAGCGTATCCAACAAGTCTTGATCAACATTTTAGATAATGCACAGAAATATTCTGAAGAAAATACACGTATTTTTATCAACGTTTCAGAAAACCACTATCATACTAAAATAACGATTAAGGATGAAGGGGAAGGTATTCCGAAAGAGGAAATCCCAAAAGTGTTTAATCGACTTTATAGGGTAGAAAAGTCTCGTTCAAGATTAAGTGGAGGGTCTGGGATAGGTTTAGCCATCACTAAAGAAATTATTGAATCTCATGGAGGGGCGGTTTCATTAGACAGCACACGTGGTGAAGGGACTACAGTTATCATCACCCTACCGAAGGAGTGAGAATATATGTATAAAGTAATGATTATAGATGATGAAACTCGAATGCTAGACCTCATAGAAATATATTTACAACCTTACTCTTTTAAATGCTTCAAGTGTGTGGATGGAGAGAAAGCATTAGAACGTCTTAATCAAGAAGATATGGATTTAGTTATACTTGATATCATGCTGCCAGAGATGGATGGTTTCGAATTATGCAAAGAAATTAGAACATTTTCAAATGTACCTATTATTATGCTTACAGCTCGAGAGGGACAAGAGGATATTATAAAAGGGTTAAAGCTGGGTGCCGATGATTATATTACAAAGCCCTTTGATGAAAATGAATTAGTAGCTCGAATGGAAGCTTTGCTTAGAAGAATTCAATCAGAAAATATTATAGAGATAAATGGACTCATTTGGAATAAAGATAGATTTGAACTGTCCTTTAACAACGAAAGTATCTCGCTTACCCCTATAGAATTTGAATTGATTGGGTATTTAATAAAGCATCCTAATAAAGTATATGAAAGAGAACTGTTAATTGATCTAGTGTGGGGTTTTGCGGCTATTGTCGAAGGTAGAACGGTAGATTCACATATTAGAAATATACGGGAAAAGTTAAGAGTCCTATGCTTCCCAATTGACAACCACTTAAAGACTGTATGGGGAATAGGGTATAAGTGGGTTGATTAAGAATTTAATGATAATTTAATAAAACTAAATTAATGCTAATGTATTATTACAAATCATTTTGTAGCAACTTCCGCGTTTGCCCATAAATATATAGAAAAAGGTAAACGAAGGGGATTGTTATGTACTATTATGATGTAAGAAAAGCGATTGAAGTTGTTGATTCAGCTAGCGGTGACGTTAATGGTAACGGTGTAATGGATGAGGTGTATTTAATCGGTTATCAAACTCAAGAAAGCCCATTTGTGCAAAACATTACACTAGTTGTTCAATATGGTGTCACGCATGAGCTTTACAGTACACCTCTAGTCGATAATGTTGGTTATAATCCATCGCTTTTTTTAGGTGATTTCACGGGTGATGGTGTACACGAAATTCTTATTAGTGTTGCAATAGGTGGAAGTGGCGGTATTATGAATGAATTTATTTATTCTTTCGTTTATAATCGTTTTAACCTAATTTTTAATAGTAATGAGTATAATGATTACTATCAATATACTGTAAATTATGAAGATGATGCGAAAGTTCGTGTTGTGAGTGAAGTGAACCAACAGCAATATGTCATTGATCTTTCTGAACGTGACCCAGAGTACTTGAATGAAATTTATGACGCAGATGGGAATTTAATTGAACCGATTGAAGGGTGGGTCAATCCACTAAGTGGTTTATATCCAGTCGATTTTGATTTGGATGGTGTTTATGAATTGTTAGCTTACCAAAGAATTGCAGGTCGATACAATGCGGATGCTCTTGGATACGTATTAAACACGTTAGCTTGGGATGGTCAACGCTTTGCTTTAAGTCAGCAGTACGTGGCAATATATGGGTCAAGTGTATAAACTAAAGAGGTTGAGACAAAAGGGTTAGAGTGTGATGAAAACACGAACAATTGACATTTAAGCTTAGTTGAGCAGTAACTTAGCGGAATCAAAATGCGTAGACTCCTGGTCGGCTAAAAACGGTCACGTCCTGCGCCTGCGGTTACTCGGCGCAAATTAAAGCGCAGAAGTTAAAGAAATCTGCATTTGTGACCAACGCCGACATTAGACCGTCCAGGTCGTCATGGCAAAGGCCTGGGTGAGACCCCAGGGATGCACCTGCGTCTTCTAGATAATCTTCGAAGCAGGCTTCCTCGGTGCAAAGCACAAGGAAGTTACTCGATGTAGTAGCTTGGCTCACCAGCCGCCCCGGCAAAGAAAACACTGCGACAAACGACCATAGGGAGTTTGAGCAGATGTTGCACTTGTGCCCTGCGGGTGAAAGCGAAGCATTTTGATGGAGCGGTGATAAAAGATAAACCCGAACGAAGTCAAAAGGTGATTTCGTTCGGGTTTTGTGTTTTTACAATCAGTTCTGTCTCAACCTCTTTTAATCACTCTTCTTTTAATTCAGTAACATCGACTTCAAACTCTTTACCACTCTCTTTTAAGTAGTGAATAATCGCTTTCTGCTTCTCATCATTCACATCCTCAATGTAGACATACTTTCCATTGTAAACGACATTCTTCATGTTAGGGTCATCTTTAATTTCTTTTGCACGCATTAAGTTCATTTACGTTCCCTCCTCGAAATGTCTTGTACATGTCACATAACCATATGAGAACATGTTTAAACATTTCTAAGAGTTAAGTTTATGGTCATCTGGTTGTGGTGGTTGTTCAAACCAACCTTGTTCAATCGCTAGAAATAGCCCGGCACTATAAAACTTTCTCATGTTAAATGAGATTTTATTTAATTTTAATATGATATCAGACCTTAAAGTTGAATTCATAGCTTGTGACACCATTTGAAAACAAAACATACCTAAACAAGTATTAATGAAAAAAAGCATTAATCGTTCTGAAAATGGTGACATTTCTACAGGATTGAAGCGGCTAGTGGAATGTTTTCCTTTTCAAGAACTTCTGAAAGAGAGTCTAATACTTTTTCTAGTTCATTTCGTCCTCTAACAAAAAAATCTTTTAACTCTTTGGTTGATGCCATTTTGTAAAAAGTGACGAACACCATTTTTGAGAATTGCGCTCTATGCAATATCCTTGATAAATTTGCGATTTCAGGAGCATTAAGTGGTCGCGATTGATCAGTAATACCTAATAAATATTTTTTGCTTGATACATAGTCAATTTCACTTTCCATGTTTAATTGTGCAGGTTTTAAATAGACGCCTTTTTCAACCATTAGTTGTGTTATTTCATTTTGCACTTTGGTCATTGTTTCAATGCGTTCTTGAAAGAACTGTGTAATATCCTGTCTCGAACAATCAGAAAAAGCACTAGGATAAGTACTCATTGAAAGCATCGTAATATCATGACAAGCAAATAGAATGAACGTATCAGAAAAAATTTTATGTGCATCAGGCGTCACATCTTGGTCTGTAAAAGCGTGTGGGATTGTTAATTTCTCTTGATTAAATAATGTATGCAGATCATTTAATGCATGTTTGGCATGTGAAACAATTTCTCCTGCTATTCTTTTTATATCTTCATCGTCTGAAGAACTATGGAAGTATTCAAACAATCGTTGCTCCATACTACTTTTCATGTAAGCTGACCATAGATTTGATACTTCCGTTGCGGTCAGATCAGCTGAATGTGTCATAACGATTCACTCCTTTGTAGTTAGTTTTAACGAGTGGGTCTTTTTCATACAAAAAGTGCATGATTTAACTGGCATTGTTCATAATAAAAGGTGATTATAAGAAATGATGGAGGAGTCGTCTAATGCCACAATCTCCAGGTTTAGTATCATCAGAAATTGGAACGTTATGGATGACTTATCAGCAAAAAACAATGTCACTCAGAATGTTAGAGTATTTTATCAAAAAGGCTGATGATGAAGAAGCGAGAAAGATCATGGTCAATATATATGAACAGATTGAACCTTATGTAGAACAGATTGTCACGATCTTTCAGGAAGAGAATTTACCTATACCGACTGGGTTTACTAGTGTTGATGTAAATGAAGATGTACCCAAGCTTTATGACAATGGATTTGACATTATGTTATTACGGCTAATTAAAGAAATTAGTACGGGTATGCATACATTAAACTTAGCGATGTCTTACCGGGAAGATATTACGAAGTTTTATAGAGAACTCTCAATCATTACTCAAAAATGTTATGAAGATTGTACACAGTATTTATTAGATAAAGGTTTGATTGCAAAAGCTCCATACGTAGCCATTGAGCAAACTGTAGAATATGTTAGTGATACAAACTACTTAGGTGGGTTAAATCCCTTTAGTGAAAAGAGACCTTTAAGTACAGTTGAAATAGCTCACTTATACCATGGAATCGACTCTAATAAAATCGGCCTACAAATGATCAAAGGTTTTGCACAATGTGCTGAAGAAGAAGATGTAAAAAAGTATTTTGATAAAGGTATAAAACTAGCTAAAAAGATTGTTGATGATTTAAGTAAGTTTCTTGAAGATGGTTATATTCAAGTCCCAGGTACTGATGGTGGAAATGTGACAACGTCTTCTGTTGCCCCATTTTCAGATAAACTTATGTTATATTGTGTTAACTTATTCTGTGGTTTTTCAATTGGGGGTAGCTCATTAGGTACTTCATTTAGTTTAAGAAATGACATTCCAGCCCGTATGTCTTATTTAATGAAAGATATTTTTAGCTACGCTCATGAAGGTGCTAAAATTATGATTAAGTATGGCTGGATGGAAGAGTCCCCACAAACATTTAAAAAGAATCAGTAAAGGAGAAGGCGTTAATTCCTTCTCTTTTTTTATGCAAATTTTAAAATCATCAAAAAATTAAATGGTAAAAAAGACTAAATTCTTAATAAATTAGAGAAATACATACAATACTGTAGCATTTATTAAGTTCGTAACTCTTAATTAACCACATCAACAATAAGATAGATGTATGCTTGTTAATCACTTTCTAAGTCGTTTGATAAAAATTGTTCCACTCGTTAACATAATAAATGGAAACAATCGTTAATTTAAATTTTGAAGGGAGCAGTTAACATTAATAGTCAAACAGCTACTTTAAGTCCGTTAGATACGGTCACGTTTGAAAAACCGACTGTAGAAGATGGTTCAGAAATGTGGGAGTTAGTTAATAATTCAAGTTTAGATCAAAATTCGGCTTATAAGTATATTATGATGTGTGAACATTTTGCAGAGACATGTGTTGTCGCAAAAGAAGACAATAAGGTTGTAGGGTTTGTTACCGCATTTATACCTCCAGAGAGGCAAGATGTTGTATTCGTTTGGCAAATTGGAGTTGATGCGTCACAAAGAGGAAAAGGACTAGCATCTAGGATTTTAAACGAACTAATACAACGAGAAGCTTGCCGAGATGTGCGCTTTTTACAGGCGACAGTAACTCCATCAAATAAAGCATCCCAATCGTTATTTAAAGGGTTTGCACGTAACCATGACACGAAATGCGAAGTGTCAGAGTGCTTTCCTGAAGAATTATTCCCAAGTGATGAACATGAAGAAGAGTTAAGCTTTTTAATTGGACCAATCGAGAAATAATTAAAAAATTAAAAAGTAACACCCAATAATAGTGTTTACATTAAAATACCCTAAGGGGTAATTTGAGGAGGATCAATTTTGAATAAAACAGATATGAAGGTTTTTGAAAAACATGAATCAGAGGTTCGTAGTTATTGCAGAAGCTTTCCAACAGTGTTTAATGAAGCAAAAGGTTCTAAAATGTGGGATGAAGATGGAAATGAATATCTTGACTTCTTCTCGGGTGCTGGTGCATTAAATTATGGCCACAACGATCCGAAAATGAAAGAAGCATTGATTGATTATATAGCAAATGATGGGATTACACACTCATTAGATAAAGCAACGACAGCTAAAGGGCAATTTATTGAGCAATTTAATGAAGTGATTTTAAAGCCAAGAGGTTTTGATTATAAAATCATGTTCCCAGGACCAACTGGGACGAATACCGTTGAAAGTGCATTAAAGTTAGCGCGTAAAGTAACAGGACGTACTGATGTTATTAGCTTTACAAATGGTTTCCACGGTATGACAATTGGCTCTTTATCAGTAACAGGGAATGCTGCTAAGCGTAGAGGTGCAGGGGTTCCGTTAAACCACTCTGTTACAATGCCTTATGATCGTTTTATGGATTCAGCCGATACTTTAGATTATTTAGAGCGTTTCTTAGAAAATGGTGGTAGTGGTGTAGACTTACCTGCCGCTATGATTGTTGAGACTGTTCAAGGTGAAGGTGGAATCAACGTTGCTAGCAAAGAGTGGTTACAAAAATTAGAATCTATTTGTAAGCGTTGGGATATCCTGTTAATCATCGATGACGTCCAGGCAGGTGTTGGTCGTACAGGTTCATTCTTCAGCTTTGAAGAAGCGGGCATTACACCAGATATCGTATGTATGTCTAAGTCTTTAAGTGGTTACGGTGTGCCGTTTGCAATCACGTTGCTAAGGTCAGATCTAGACATTTGGGCACCAGGTGAACACAATGGTACTTTCCGAGGAAATAACCATGCATTTATTACAGCAACAGCTGCTTTAGACTACTGGAAAGATGATAAGTTAGAAAAGAGTGTTAAGCATAAAGCAGAGATCACGCATGAATACTTACAGAAAATCGTTGAAAACTACCCTGAACTAAAAGGTGAAGTTCGTGGTAGAGGACTGATGGTAGGAATAGCTTGTGGCGAAAAAGAACTAGCAGAAAAAGTTGCAGAGAAAGCTTTTGAGCTAGGTCTAATTATGGAAACAGCAGGTCCAGATGATGAAGTGTTTAAATTGTTCCCAGCCATTACAATCGAAGAAGCAGATTTGAAAAAAGGATTAGAGATTATTGAAGAAAGTGTTAAGAGTGTAGTAAAAGAACCAGTGTTAACATAATAAGCTAACGAGGAAGCTGACCTAATTTTAGGTCAGCTTCTTTTTTATTTAACTGGTATTTACTCAGTCATAAACATTACTTTAACTAATTGAAATATAAATGTAATCTTTTATTAGTATTTATACATATTTTAATTTGGTAAAATTAATAAAGCGAAATAATTACAATTACAAATGAGGAATGCTCATATGCTTATATATAAATTGAGATTTAGTTTAATAATTGTTTTAGCTTTAGTTTTAATAATCACAAATTCACCGTCTGCGAATGCGCACGTTCAAGACATTGACCTGTATAGCGAGTCAGCTATATTAATCGATCAGTCAAGTGGTGAAGTGTTATACGAGAAGAATAGCCAACAACAGATGTATCCGGCTAGTATTACTAAAATTATTACCGGCATCATAGCCATTGAACAAGGTGACCTTGATGAAATGGCAACGATTAGTGAGAATGCGACTGAAGTCATTGGGACAAGTGTATATCTGCTAGAGGATGAAGAGGTTGAGTTACGTAAATTAGTTAAGGGTATGTTAATTAATTCTGGTAACGATGCGTCTGCTGCGATTGCTGAGCATATTGCTGGTAGTGAAGAGGAATTTGCAGAGTTAATGAATGAGTTTGTAAATGATGTTGTCGGTGTAAGTGATACTAACTTCACAAATCCGCACGGTCTATTTGACGAAGATCAATATACTACCGCAAGCGATATGGCAAAGATCACGCAATATGCAATGGATAATGAGAAGTTTCGTGATATTGTCGCGATGACCGAATTTGAATGGGAGACTGAAGGCTGGGAGACCACGATTTATAACCACCATCAAATGGTTAGACAGTATGATGAGGTTACGGGTGTGAAAAATGGATTTGTTAGAAAGTCTGGTTATACTTTAGTAACGACTGCATCTCATGAAGATGATCAAATTGATTTAGTGGCTGTCACGTTAAATTCACCATCTGCCAACCACGCTTATAATGATACAAGAAAATTAATAAACTATGGCTTTGACAACTTTAAAACGAACAAGCTAGAAGAAGGTGAGATTCTTTTTGATGAAAATGGACAAGAGTACGAGTTAGAGGAGCCGTTATATTTCACAACCAAAGTTGATCAAAAATGGGAAAAAGAAGTAACGGATGAGGGTTTTTTAAGTGTTTTTAATGATGATCAGGACGTATTGTTAGAGAAACAACTGAAAACAGACGAAGAATTAGATCAAGAGCCTGATCCAAAAGATGCACAAATGGCTATGGGAACAGCAACCCAAAGTGATAACGGTCTAAATATTGTTTTTTGGATTGCTTTAACTTTGCTAGCAACATTAATAACGATAGTCGTGTTATTCATTAGAAAAAGAAGAAAGCGCGATTGGTTTTTTAGATAAGGTGGAGATAGGATTAATTCCTATCTCCTTTTATAATGGCGATAAAATCATTTAAAATTCTAGCGGTTAAACCCCAAATGACATAGTCTTTAAAGTAATAAAAGTGTTCTTCATACTGAACCTTTTGTAGCTCATAAGTTTTACCATTTGGTATATTGTTATAAGGGAAATCTTGATCTGGTTTAATATCAACGTTTATATAATGTATTTCTGGTCTGTTATTCAAAAAGAAGGATAAAGGTACTGTGAAAATGGAATCTACTTCAAATGGATTAGGTTGAAAATCCTTTTCAGAATCAAGTGTAATAAAACCTGTGTAAGCACTAACACTTAGGCGAAATGGAGTAACAAGAAGCCCAAGGTATTCTACGTCATTCACTTGTTCTTCTTGCACCCCTAACTCTTCATTTAACTCCCGCACAGCAGTTTCGGACGTGCTTAAGTCATCTTCGTCTACCTTTCCTCCTGGGAAACAGATTTCACCTGGTTGACGTCGCATGTTTTTAGAGCGCACTTCAAACACGATCTGTAATTCACCGTCTTTTTCTATCAAAGGAATGATAATAGCATACTTTCGATTATCAGGAATACCGAGTGTCTCAGATTGGTGGTTTTCAATTATTTTATTCAATGCCTTATAGTCCATCGTCTCACCTCATGAAAACTTCTTAACTAAACATTATACCAACAATGAATTAATTCTACTAATTTAACAGTGCGGGAGGTTAACTTGTAACATTATAGTTATTATGTTAGGGTAATAAACGCGTATGAATAGTACATATAGGTCCAGTGTGTCAATAATCACCATAATGTTTATATTAATAATTTTTTTAGTTATAAATAAAATGTTTCATTATATAGTTTTGGGGTATTTTATTGAATGTACACACATACAACTTATGACTCATTTCTTAAGGTGATTATACTAAAGCTGGATTTAATATTTTAGGAGGAGAATCTATGTCAAAGAAAACCAAGGGGTTAACCTCATTTAGTCAAGCAGCTAAAACCCCTGCTTTCATCATTTCATTGATTATCGCTTCAGCATTTGTTATTTTAGGGTCAGTTTTACCTAATTTTGACCATTATATTGAGGTAACGTTCAACTGGATGGTAACGAACCTAGGGTGGTCTTTTATTTTAGGTGGAAGTGCCTTTATATTAGTGACGATTTTCTTAATTTTAAGTCCTCTTGGTGAGATTAAACTAGGGGATGATGATGAAAAACCGATGTATTCCACACCAGCATGGTTTGCCATGTTGTTTAGTGCAGGTATGGGTATTGGTTTATTATTCTGGAGTGTTTCAGAGCCGATTAACCACTATGATTGGCCAGCGTATGGTGAAGGTGGAACTGCCCAAGCATTGCACTCAGCATTACAATATTCATTTTTCCACTGGGGACTGCACCCATGGGCGATTTATGCGGTCGTAGCATTATCATTAGCTTATTTCTCATATAGAAAAGGCTTACCGATGTTACTAAGCTCAACACTAGAACCGTTAATGGGTCGTGATCGTTTAAACGGTTTTTGGGGTAATACAGTTAACATTATCGGTGTTATTGCAACATTATTCGGTATTTCAACATCACTAGGTTTAGGTGTTATGCAAATCGGTGGTGGTTTCTCAACGCTATTTGGAATTCCGAATTCTGAAGGCTTATGGTTAATTATTATTGTTGTTGTAACATTGCTAGCTATTATTTCAACATCTACAGGAATTGACAGAGGTATTAAATTTTTAAGCCAAGCAAACTTAGGTGTAGCTGGTTTATTGCTATTGTTTGTCTTTATTTTAGGACCTACTTTATTCATTTTACAAGCTATGACACATTCAACAGGTGGTTATTTACAGAACCTGTTTTCAATGTCATTCGGGATTGATGCAGCAGGAGAAGGTGCTGATGGTTGGTATGATGCATGGACGATCTTCTACTGGGCTTGGTGGATTGCTTGGGCACCATTCGTAGGTTCGTTTATTGCGAGAGTATCTCGTGGTCGTACAATTCGTAGCTTTGCTGTCGGTGTGTTGTTAGTGCCGACTGCTGTAAGTATTTTCTGGTTCAGTGTTTTCGGGGGTACAGCATTATTCCAAGAACACTTTACAGATAATAGTATTATGGATGCTGTATTCGAAGACGAAGCACAAGGGTTCTTCGCATTGTTAGAAGGCTTCCCATTCTCATCTGTGTTAATTGCAGTTGCGATGATTTCTTTAACAATCTTCTTTATTACGTCATCTGACTCAGGTACGTATGTCATTGGTATGTTAACGTCTAAAGGTAATATGAACCCACCAATTGGTTTACGTATTACTTGGGGTATCATTGAAGGTGCATTTGCAGCCGTATTATTGATGGCTGGTGGACTAGGAGCGTTACAAACAGCATCACTAGTCGGTGGTTTCCCATTCATGATCCTCATGTTCTTAATGATGTACTGCTTGATTTGGGCACTGTTTAAGGAATTAGGTGATGGTTCATTACCACGTGAAAGAGAAAGAATTTATAATGCGCTTGAAGACTTAAGAGAAGAAAATAAAGTCGCAGATGATGTTATTACAGATGAAGCGGAACAAAACAATAACTAATGGCTGTTATTAAAGCCCTGGGGGGGGATTCCCCCAGGGCTTTGTTTTGTTACTATGTTGTTTGCTCTGCTTTTTGAACATCTTCATCTTTCTTATTAAATAGTTGCTTGAACTTAGATGATACATTAAGAAGTTTTTGTTGTAAGTCTATGCTAGGCTCCATATCTTCAATGTTTAATTGATAAGTTCTTACCATCGCAATCATAGCGATTGGATCAACAAAGGCACGCTTAACCATCGAAGTGATAATATATGCCCCGATAATTGCAAAATACCCTAGTATTCCAGCTGCACCAGCATTGTCGGTAATCGTAGAAGCCAGAGCCATCAGTGGGAACACAGTGATTAAAAAGACTGCAATATTAAGAATGTAGACAAATGCTACAATTCCAGCAGCTGTTATAATAATCTTTTTCCAGCTCTGTGCATAAAGGACTACTCCATCACAAGCATTTTTCCATACACTTTCCTCATTTTCAGATTCTGCATCTTTAGCTTCACTTTTTCTAAGCATGATATAGCTTAAGATTGCTTCATCAACATAGCGAAGACTGACGGCCATAACCTTGCTTAAAATCCCGATTATGTTTTTGGCACCTGGAATGAAGTTGAGGAAGTTCCCGATTCTCATTAACCAACGTTGAATTTGCTTAACTGCTCCATAAATAATTTTATCAACGACAAAGGCCACATTCGCTGAGCCAAAGTTGTTGACTACTTGATCTTTACCGTAACTAATTTGACTTTTTCCATCTGGTACTGAGCCTTTACGTAACAATTCAGTAACAACCGCTATATGACCTACCTTGACCATATAAAGGAAATACCGTTCGATAAATCGTAAAAGACCTAGTACACCGAAGAATGTAATAATCATTAGGAAAATGAAGAAACCAGAAGCGAACTCAAACCATCTAAACAGTAAGATTCCTAAACCGAGCATTAGTCCTAGAAAAATTAGTGAAATTGCTCCAAAGATGAGGTAAACTATTATTCTTGAAATGAAAAAGGGAATTGTCCGTTTAATTAGTTGTAATATACTCATTTTGTTAACCCCTCCCAACAACGTGATAATTTCCCTTGTTAAAGGTTATGGGCGGAAGAGGCGAAATAGAAGATAAATTAAAAAAGAGGGGTTGTCCCCCTCTTAAGCAATCATTTCTTCTTCTTTAACACTTTGTTTTTCTTGGCGCTTAATATCGAGTTGTAATAATAATGCGATTATTAAAGCAGCTGCCATCAGTGCCATGAACATGTAGAAGACAGGCATATAACTTCCTGTACGGCTATAGATCTGTGTTACGACACTTGGACCAATAATTCCACCTAAGGACCATGTCGTTAGAAGATACCCATGAATCGCACCTAAGTTTTTCGTTCCAAACATGTCACCGATAAAGGCAGGTAAGTTTGAAAATCCACCTCCGTAACAACTAACGACAATAAAGATTAAAGCTTGGAATAATAGTACGCTTGTGATGTTTGGAAATGAAATAAATGCAACGAGTTGCAATGCAAAGAATGTTATAAAAATGGCAGGTCGTCCAACATAGTCTGATAAAGCAGCCCAACCGAGGCGACCACCACCATTAAAGATCCCCATGATTCCTACCATTGTTGCAGCAGCTGCTGCTGAAAGCCCAACAACTTCCTGAGCCATTGGTGATGCAACTGAAATAATCATAATACCAGCTGTCGTGTTAATTAACATCATGGACCATAACATCCAAAAACGTCTAGATTTAACCGCTTGTTTCGCTGTCATTTGTGCTAAGTCTTTCTTAACGACTTTCTCACCGGAAGCTATATCACGTTTCATTTTAGCTGGCATCCAACCTTCAGGAGGTGGGGCAATGTAAGAGGCGCCTAAAATGATCACAATGAAATAACCAACCCCTAATATGTAAAATGTTGATGATACACCAACAGCATTCATTAAAATTTCTGCTACAGGGGCTGTGATTAATGCACCTGTACCAAATCCTAACACAGCCATTCCAGTCGCTAACCCTCTTCGGTCCGGGAACCATTTAACGAGAGTAGAAACAGGTGAAATGTACCCAATACCTAAGCCTAAACCACTTGCAAATCCGTACATAAGTAAGAATAAAATGTGTGAGTCTATGGCAACAGCTAGTCCAGAACCGGCCTGACCAATACCAAATAATACGGCAGCGAAGATCGCTGAACGTCTCGGGCCCTGTTTTTCAACAAACGGACCGAAAAATGCTGCAGCAAAACCAGCTAGACCCATCATAATAGTAAAGGCTAATGTGATTTGTCCAGTAGACCAACCAATAGTATCATGAATAGGATTCGTATAAACACTATAAGCATATGAAGCACCAATGGATAGGTGGATTGCAATGGCAGATAATGCGATTAACCAACGATTTTTGTTTGCCATGATTATTACCTCCAATATGTCGATTTTTGGGATAGTTTTTATTGTACTACGTATTTCTAGACAAATAAATAGAAAATTTACAAAATTTTAATAAATGCGACTTGTTAACGGTTACAAAAGTTTTATTCTAGATGGAGTGGATCATTACAAAATGTTTGGTTGAATTTGTAGATTTTTGTAGTCTTGCGTTATAAACTAGTGTTAGAAGTATTAATACTAAGTATATTTATTATGTTACGGTTCGATTATTAGAAAGGGTTTGAGGCTTTTTTATGAATATATTAATTACGGGAGCAACAGGGTTCCTAGGAACTAATTTAGTTCAGCGGTTAGTGAATGAAAATCATCACGTCTATTTATTAGTGCGAAATAAACAGAAGTTAGAAGGTGTGTACAACCAAATTCCACACCATCGACACGATCAAATTAACGTCGTTGAAGGGGACTTGTTAGATGAAGGATTAGGAATCTCACCTGATACAGCTATTCAGCTAAAAGGGAAAATAGATGCTGTTTATCACACAGCAGCTTATTTATCCTTTGACGAGTCAGAGCGTGATTTAGTTTTTAACATTAATTTAAAAGGAACAGAACGTGTTCTAGAAGTAGCTAAGCAATTACAGGTGAAGAGGTTTATTCACGTTAGTACAGCTTATACGCTAGGTGAATCAACGGAAGGGCATGAGAAACTACATTCGATAGACAATGAGTTCGTTAATGCATATGAAGAAAGTAAGTGTCACGCAGAGCATTTAGTCATGTCTTATAAAGATGATTTAGATGTCATTATTGTTCGCCCAGCTATTATCATAGGGGATTCATCTACAGGTGAAGCGGATACGACATTTGGGTTGTATGGAATTTTACGTACTGTGCAGTTGTTGAAAAAGCGCGCGGAACGTAAACAAGATAAACAAAGTTATCGTTTGCTTATTGAACGTGATACAGTCTCCAATTTAGTTCCTGTAAATTTCGTAATTGACATTTTAGCTTTAAGCTTAACGTCAGGGGAGCCGGGTACCATTTATCACGCAACAAATCCTAATCCACCAACAAACGGTGAGATATTTAAAGCGATTAAACATGGTATAGGTTTTCACCAAGTTGAAATTGTATCTTATGAAGATGAACACTTAATAACTGAAGAAGAGAAAAAGTTAAACCAACCTTTAGAAGTGTTCAAGCAGTATTTAAACCGTTCAATTACATTTGATCGTACAAACACGAAGAAGTTATTAAGTGAAGTGAACCAAGAAGATTTAAATATGGATGAACAAGTGCTTTTAAGAATAATACAAGGCTTTATGAAGTCGTAAAGACAGGTGAATAACCTGTCTTTTTTCAAGCTACATATTATACTGGAACAGAGTGTAGAGAGGGATTATGGATGAAGTTTGTTAAACAGAATGATGGTAAGCCATTATACCAGCAAATTGCCAAGTGGATGACTGAACATATCAACTTAGGAAAGTGGAAAGAAGGTTATAAACTACCAGCTGAAGAGGAATTAGCGCATCAGTTAAATGTAAGTCGCGGTACAGTAAGAAAAGCAATTGCTAAACTTCTGAAGCAAGGCTTACTTGAACAAGTTCAAGGAAAAGGGACATTTGTAAGAAAGCAGAAAATCTCATACCCTTTTGCTCAAGAACTTGTTTCATTTGCTGAGGCAATGGAGATAAAAGGGTATTACTTTGACACGGATGTTGTCTCGTATAAGGTGATGCAACCAAGTGAATGGGTGCAAAATAAGTTAGAGGTTGGGTTATATAATTTAGTTTATTACGTTAAACGGGTTAGGAAGGTTGATCATGAACCTGCTATTATTATTGAAAATTGGGTGTCGATGGACAGGTGTCCAGGAGTAGACCGAGCTAATATAAATGAAAAAGGTTTATTTAAAGTAATTGAAGAATGTGCTGAAGTTGAAATAACATATGGTGTAAGAAGCTTTGCAGCTAAAGCCTTGAATGAAGAAGAAGCGAGATTGTTAAATTTAAAAGTGGGTGACCCTGTATTATACTTAGACCAACAAACATTTGGCCCTAATGATTTGCCACTAGAATGTTCGAGAATTGTTCTAAGGTCAGATCAATACGAAGTGACATCAGTATTAAGTAGGTAATTATAAAGATATAAAAAAGCTCAGTTTAGATTTAATAATCTAAACCGAGCTTTTGCTATATTATTGATTTTTCTTACGGTTATTATTGTTGCGTCTGTTGCCGCCATCTTGCTTTTGGTTATTACGGTGTCTACGTCCATCGCGGTCGTTTCTACGTCCGCCACCGCCACCACGACGGTTTTGGTTACCGCGTCCGCCACGGTTGTTTTGTTGCCCACCTTTAACTCTTTTTCCTCGTAAAGGTTCAACAGCTGTTAGGTGTACAGGTGTTTGGCTTGGTTCTTTCGCAAGAAGTTTAATTGCTGAAGCGACAACATCAACAGCATCTTCTTCAGAAAGTAAACGTTTTGCAGCTTCACGATAATTGTCACCTTCATGAGCCCAAACCGTCTGTTTTAATTCTTCGATCGCACCTTCTTGTAAGCCTTCCATAACATCTTTATATGTTGGGAAAGATTGCTTTTCAATTTGGCGCTTCGTTAATTTTTCAATGGTTTTTAAATGGTCCATCTCACGTGGAGTGACAAACGTATAAGCACTTCCTTTTTCACCAGCACGACCAGTACGTCCAATACGGTGAACGTAACTTTCTGGGTCTTGCGGTAAATCAAAGTTATAAACGTGAGTAACACCTGAGATGTCTAAGCCACGAGCTGCAACGTCTGTTGCAACTAAAATGTCAGTTGCTTGGTCTTTAAAACGTTTAATAACTTTTTCACGCTTAACTTGTGGAATATCGCCGTGAATACCTTCAGCAGAATAACCACGTTTCATTAAACCTTCGACTACCTCGTCAACACGTTTTTTCGTTCTACCGAAAATGATCGCTAACTCAGGAGATTCAATATCTAATGAACGACAAAGAACATCGAACTTTTGATTTTCTTTAACGTCATAGTAAAATTGATCAATGTGGTCCACTGTTAACTGCTTCGATTTAACACGGACAATTTCAGGCTGATTCATAAACTTTTCTGCTAGAAGCTGAATACGCTTAGGCATAGTCGCTGAGAAAAGTAATGTTTGGTGCTGCTGTGGCATTTCAGCTAAGATTGCCTCAATATCTTCGATGAATCCCATGTTAAGCATTTCATCGGCTTCGTCTAAAACGACTGTTTCGATGTTTTGTAACTTAATAGTTCGTCTTCTGATGTGGTCTAATAAACGACCTGGAGTTGCTGCAATCAGTTGTGGACGACGTTTTAGAGCTTTGATTTGACGAGTAATATCCTGTCCACCATAGATTGGTACTGTTTGTACACCTTTATTGTGACCAATACGGTTTAATTCTTCAGCTACTTGAATTGCTAGTTCACGTGTAGGTGCAATAACAATACCTTGTACGTCTTTGTTTTTTGGGTCGATCTTTTGAATCATTGGTACACCAAATGCTGTAGTCTTTCCTGTACCTGTTTGTGCTTGCCCAATTAAGTCCTTTCCTTCCAATGCTGTTGGAATGGCTTGTGCTTGAATTGGTGTTGTTGTTTCAAATCCCATTTTAGCTAATGCATCTAATACATCTGCCTCAATGTTTAATTCCTGAAATGTTTTCAAACTTGTTCCTCCTAAAAATTCTCTTTACCTATATTATTTACATAAAAAAAGTAGCTAATGCTAAATGTCGGAAAAAAAGTGGAATCCTACATTTATAGTAGCTACGTAACTTTTCTTCTTATCGGCAGAAATTGGAAAACTCGTGCCTAGTTTATATTCTGCAATGTTTTACAACACAACTTTACATCGGCAATAGTACTTATTGTATGTATAGACGATTTATTATAACCTTTAATATTTATTTTGTCAATTTTTACCCGAGATTATACAGTTTGATGGAAAAACATGTATAATTAAGGAGGGGAGGGATGGTTTTGAAGGCTGTAAGAGTATACATAGTGGTTATTCTTTTTGCATTATTATTAGGTGCATGTTCAGATGATGCGATTACTTTTAATGATGAAAACTTAGAAAATGCGGTATTAGATGAGTTAAGGATTAATGAAGAACTAACAGAAAGTGGTGTTGAAACGGTCACGGAACTTGATTTGTCAGGTGAAAATATCGAATCTTTAAATGGTATAGACGCGCTTTATAATCTTGAAGTGTTAGACGTCTCGAACAACAATATTGACGATATTTCCTTTATAATGGAACTTGATTCTTTAGAAGAATTTATTATTGTAGCGAATCCTTTATTAGAGGACCGTGAACAAAGCGAGTTATTAGATCAACTGTCTGAACAAGGGGTTAACGTTATAGAAACACAGCAATTGGGTGATCCTGATGGACCAGGTGGTTTTTTGTGGCAAGTAGAGAGTGAGGATACAACTGTTTATTTACTTGGTACGATTCATGCTGGAACGAGAGATTTTTACCCGTTACATGAGTCAATAGAAACCGCATATGATGAGGCAGATGTTGTTGTGCCAGAAATTGATTTAAATGACTTGAATATGTATGACATGCAGCAAACACAACAAGAATTAGGCATGTATGAAGAAGGAACGACGATAGAAGACTACGTTACTGATGAAGTGTATGAACAGTTAGATGAAGTTATAAGTGACCTAGGTATGGATCTAGAGATGGTCAATCGTTACAAGCCGTGGTTGCTATCCTCATTAGTTCAAAGTTTGCGACTGCAACAGTTAGGCTATCTTCACGGTGTTGATGAGTACTTCTTAAATCAAGCAGCAATTGATGGTAAAGAAGTCGAAGCTTTAGAAACGTTTGAATCCCAACTTGAAGTACTAGCTAGTCCATCAGAAGAGTATCAAATGGCAATGTTAGAAGATTCTTTAGTCAGTCTAGAACAATTTGATCAAGAAATGAGCGAGATGTTTGAATTATATAAAGCAGGTGACCCTGAGGATTTAGTTGATTACTTATTTGATGAAGATGCAACTGTCTCAGACGATGAAGAGGCGTTTATGGAAGAGTTAAATGATAATCGAAACTATAATATGGCAGAACAGATTGATGAGTTTCTACAATCAAATGATGGAAGAACGTACTTTGTCATTGTTGGAGCTGCTCACTTAATCATTGAACCGCATATTGTCTCGATTTTAGAAGAAGAAGGGTACACAGTTGATCATATTCATTAATTAATGATCTAACATTTAAAAGCGGTCATTTTTTGGTATAATACGAGAAGATAATTAACGTAAAAAGGGGACGAACTATGGTCAACATAACTTACTCAGGACAGAAACAAGATGTATTCAGTAGTGAAAAAGTTTCGAACCTCCAAACTATTCATGAAAATTTATACAAAAAACAAGGGGCAGGTAGTAACTTTTTAGGTTGGCTAGATTGGCCAAGTGAGCTTTCAGAAGAGTTCATGACTAACTTAAAAGATACTGCTGAACAAATTCAAAAACAAGCAGATGTTCTAATTGTGATTGGAATTGGTGGTTCTTACTTAGGGGCGAAAGCTGTTATTGAGGCGTTAAAACCACACTTTGAAAAGAACCCTAATTTTGAAGTGTTATTTGCCGGTCAACATGTTAGTGGCGCGTACTTGAAACAGTTAATGGAATACATAGATGGTCGAGAGGTGGCTCTAAATGTCATTTCTAAGTCAGGTACGACGACAGAGCCAGCTATTGCATTTCGCTTTCTACAAAGGTATATGGAAGATCGTTATGGAGAGGAAGCTTCTGACCGTATTTACGTAACGACAGACGAACATAAAGGGGCACTGTTGAACCTTGCGAAGGAGAAGGGATATCAACGCTTTGTTGTACCTGATGATGTTGGAGGCCGTTATTCTGTATTTACAGCGGTAGGATTATTACCTATTGCAGCAGCAGGTTATAACCTTAATGAACTAATTCGTGGTGCAAAACAGGCTGAAGAGGAGCTATCAACTTTTGATATAGAAAACAACTCAGCCATTCAGTATGCAGCCATTCGTCATGACTTGTATGAACAAGGGTTTACAAATGAGGTGCTAGCAACATTTGAACCGAAGTTGAGTTATGTACAAGAATGGTGGAAGCAACTATATGGTGAAAGTGAAGGTAAAGAACATAAAGGTATTTTCCCAGTGTCGGTCACATACACGACAGACCTTCATTCATTAGGGCAATATATTCAAGACGGAAAGCGCGATTTATTAGAGTCATTTTTAATTGTAGAAGAGGTGGATGAGGACATAGAATTATTTGAGGCTGAGCAAAATGCAGATGGGCTTAATTATTTAGCTGGCACTTCATTACACGACTTCAACTTAGTGGCTTATAAAGGAACGTCAAATGCTCATTTATCAGGTGGTGTTCCACAAATCGGAATCCACTTACCGAAAGTGGATGAGTACCACATTGGTTATTTATTATATTTCTACATGATCGCATGCGCTTATAGTGCCTATTTACTTGAGATTAACCCGTTCAACCAACCAGGTGTTGAAGAGTATAAGACTAATATCTTTAAACTTCTAAAAAAACCAGGATATGAAGCGGAATAATCAAAAAACCCCCAATTTGCACATTCATTGTGTGGAATTGGGGGTTAAGTTTATTTACTTAGTTTGATAAACCCTTGATTCGTAAGGCTTTAAGACAGCTTCATCAATTTCTGAGTAGTTATTTAACAATAAGTGGCCTAACTCGTATTGAGATAAATCAATAGGTGTCCGGTCTTCGCTTAAGTTGGTTAATACGAGAACTTGGTCTTGGTTTAACGTTCTTGTGTATGCAAAAACCGTTGGTGAATTTTCAAAAACGAGATCGTATTTCCCATAAGTAAAAATTTCATCAGATTTTTTCAATTGAATCATATCTTTGTAAAATGACAGAACAGAATGAGGGTCTTTTAACTGTGATTCAACGTTAATTGTTTTATAGTTAGGGTTTGTTTTTAGCCAAGGTGTACCAGTTGTAAACCCTGCATTTTCCTCAGCTGTCCATTGCATAGGTGTTCTTGCGTGATCACGGCTTGTCATGTTTAAGGTGTCAATAATTTCTTGTGCGTTTTCACCTTGTTCAACTTGTTGTTTATAAAAATTATGGTCCTTAATATCATTAAAGTCATGGATCGAAGAATACTCAGCATTGGTCATGCCAATTTCTTGACCTTGGTAAATAAAAGGTGTTCCTTTCATGAAGAAATACATAACACCTAAAGCTGTTGAACACTCGTACCAGTATTGTTCATCATTCCCCCATGTTGTAGGGGATCTAGGTATGTCATGGTTTTCAATAAATAAGGCGTTCCAACCGTCTTTATCTAAAGCGTGTTGCCATTTCGTTAATACTTCTTTTAGTTTTGGTACATCAACACCTGCATTTGAGTCACGATCCCATAAATCTAAATGTTCAAATTGAAAGATCATACTAAATTTACCATGGTCTTTTCCAACCCACTTATAAATATCGTCAGTGCTAACGCCATTTGCTTCACCGACAGTCATAACATCATAGTTGGAGAAAGTTTCTGCATATAACTCGCTTAAATAGTTGTGGATGCCGTCTACATTCATCATATGCTCCCAAGGTGGTTCAGTAGAGCTTTGTCCATTAGGAAGACCTTTTGTTTTTTTGATGTGGCTAATAGCATCAACTCTAAACCCATCAATCCCTTTATCTAACCACCAATTAATCATGTTATAAACAGACTGCCGCATGTCTTCATTTTCCCAATTTAGATCGGGTTGTTTGACCGAGAAAATGTGTAAATAGTATTGATCGGTTTGTTCGTCATACTTCCAAGCTGGTCCACCGAAAATACTTTGCCAATTGTTTGGTTGATCAACCCAAATGTACCAGTCACGTTTAGGGTGATCCTTGCTTGAACGCGATTCTATAAACCAAGGGTGTTCATCACTAGTGTGATTAACGACTAAATCTATGATTAATTTCATATCACGCTTGTGAGTTTCCTCTAATAAACGATTAAAGTCTTCCATTGTACCAAACTCTTCTAATACAGCTTGATAATCGCTAATGTCATAGCCGTTATCGGCATTGGGAGACTTATAAAATGGGCATACCCAAATGACATCAATACCTAAGTCTTTTAAGTAATCGAGTTTCTCAATTATACCTGGTAGATCGCCAATCCCGTCACCGTTTGAATCATAAAAACTTCTTAAATATATTTGATAGGCTACAGCCTCTTTCCACCAAATTCTTTCCATAACCATACCCCTTCTAGTTGTTCCACCTATAAGAGCCTTTTTAAATCAGTGCGAAAACGTTTGCATAAAATAACAAAATTGTGTGATTATTTTTATATTATCGTGTTAAATACTACCACAGGGAAAACGTTTGCGCAACAATTCAATTATTGATCTAAAACTAATAAACTAGCCCCTAACATGCCTGCTTCATTACCAAATTCAGCTACTTTTACATCAATTGGGTTTAATAAGTGGTCATCTAGTTGCTCTTTTAATGTTTCAAACCAATATTCAGCTGATTCTGATACACCACCACCAATCACAACGCAATCCATATCGAAAGTTGCTTGTAGAGAACTAATGATGACAGCTAAGTCAAAAGTGAAGGCATCAATAAGTTCTTTGGCTTCAGCGTCTTGATCAGCATTCAAAAATAACTCTTTTGGCGAATATGGAAGATTAGCCTCTTCAATACGTCGTTTAAGTGCTGTTCCTGAGACATATTGTTCAAAACAACCTTTATGACCACACGGGCATGGGTGACCATTTGGGTATAAGATCATATGACCAATCTCCGCAGCCCCACCATTAGGACCTCCAGAAACGATATAATCGTCTAAAATTATTCCGCCACCAAGCCCTGTACCTAAAGTCAAACAGACCGTTCTTTCATACTCTTTAGCTGCCCCAACTTTTGCTTCAGCTAAAGCTGCAACGTTTGCATCGTTATCAACACGAACTAACTTACCAGTGGCTTGTTCAAGTTGTTCTTTTACTTCAGTTCCAGACCACCCAGGTAGCAAGTCAGTCGCATAAACAACACGCCCACGTTTTGAATCGACAAAGCCATGTGTTCCAATTCCAATTCGTTCAACGTCAGGGTGTTTTTCTAAAACGTTTTTGATCTCTTTTTCTAGTGAATCATATAGAGGAAAAGTTGTCGGAACTTGCTCATCTAAGTGAACATTTAAATCTTCATCAACAACTCCCATTCTAATTTTTGTCCCGCCTATATCAACACCTAATACTTTCACGAATCATACCTCCAGTTATTAATGTTTGTATACAATCGTTTCATAAGGTCGTAGCTTTATTTGATTATTTGAAGCTTGATTGTCGTAATTTTGAATTAAAATATCTCCATTAGGTTGTTCATCAACTTCAATTGTTTGGTCACTGAAGTTGCAATAAACAGTAAGGGTTTCGCTTTCCCCTTCTCTTTTATAAGCAAATAAATTAGGATGTTCACGGTAAATTAACTTAAACTTACCCATTGTAATTAAGTTTATATCTTTTCTTAGTTTGATTAAACTTTTGTAATATTTATAAATAGAATATTCATCGTTTAAATCGCTCTCAACATTGATGTGACAATGATTCGGGTTAACTTGAATCCATGGTACACCTGTTGTGAAACCTGCTTGATTTTCGCCTGACCATTGCATTGGTGTTCTAGCATTATCGCGACTAACGTGGTGAATTTGGTCTAGTATATCACTTTCGGCTGTTCCTTTATTCTTTTTCTCTTGATACATATTAAGTGTTTCGATATCTTTATACTCATTGATTGTTGGGAACTGAACATTTGTCATCCCAATTTCTTCGCCTTGGTATATATAAGGTGTTCCTTGAAGAAAATGTAGACAAGTTGCTAACATAGTTGCTGACTCATACCGATAGTTTGTATCATCGCCAAAGCGTGATACGACTCTTGGCTGGTCATGGTTATTCCAATACAAGCTGTTCCAACCTATATCATATAAGGTGTGCTGCCATTTTTCTAGATTTTCTTTTAAATCAACTAAGTTTAATGGTTGGTAATCCCACTTCTCATTTGGGCCATGGTCTAAGTCCATATGTTCAAAAGTGAAAATCATATTAACTTCACGGTTGTTAGGATTTGTGTAAACCTTGGCATCTTCTGGTGTTGCTCCAGGCATTTCACCAACCGTTACACAATCGTAATGGGATAGAACTTCATCGTGCATTTCTTGTAAAAACTCATGAATTCGTGGCCCATTCATGAAGTAGGCACTTCCATCACCATTCGGTCCATCTGGTAAATCAGGATGTTTAGAAATGAAATTAATCACGTCCATACGAAAACCGTCTACCCCCTTTTGTAGCCACCAATGCATCATATCGTATATACGCTGCCTTAGTTCGGGGTTTTCCCAATTTAAGTCGGGTTGTTTTTTACTAAATAAGTGTAAGTAATACTTACCTTTATTATTGTCATACTCCCAAGCTGAACCGCCAAAAACGGAGCCCCAATTGTTTGGCTTTTCTCGCCAAATATAATAGTCTTCGTGATCTTTAAACCATTGATGTTCATCAGAAGTGTGATTAACGACAAGGTCCATCATTAATTTCATGTCACGTTTATGTACTTCATTAAGTAATTGATCAAAGTCCTCCATCGTCCCGAACTCTGGGTTAATACTGTAGTAATCACGGATATCATAACCGTTATCATCATTCGGTGAATCGTATACAGGGCTTAACCATATTAAGTCTATGCCTAGTCCTTTTAAGTAGTCGAGCTTCTCAATGATTCCTTGTAAATCCCCAACCCCATCGCCGTTTGAATCGTTAAAACTACGTGGGTAGATTTGATATACCGTTGCTTTTTTCCACCAGTCTTGCATATAATAGCTCCCACCTTTTCAGTAAGTCATTATTAATTAATTTATCATAGAAGCGAATATTGTAAATAATCAAAAACTGATCGTTTCGTTGCACAGGCTCTATGTATATACATAATCAAAGGTTTCTAAAATTTTAAGAAAATAATTTCTTCATTGTGGTGAATTAATGTTAAACTATTGTATATGTAGAAATACAAGGGAAAAGGAAGTCTAATATGGATGAAAATAATATTACACGACTCGATATAGACGGAAAAGAAGTTATTATAATTGGTACTGCACACGTATCTAAGCAAAGTGCAGAACAAGTTAAAGAAGTTATTGAAGTGGAACAACCTGATTCTGTTTGTGTCGAACTAGATGAACAACGTTATCAATCAGTTCGAGAAGGTAACAAATGGAAAGATATGAACATATTCAAGGTCGTTAAAGAGAAGAAATCAACTTTGTTGTTAATGAATATGATGATTTCATCTTTCCAAAACCGTGTTGCGAAGCAGTTTGGCATTAAGCCTGGTCAGGAAATGATTCAAGGGATTGATTCAGCTGAAGAGGTTGGGGCTGATCTAGTATTGGCCGACCGTAATATCCAGACGACTTTTTCAAGGGTTTGGCGTAGTATTGGGGTTTCGGGCCGTGCAAAGCTGATGCTTTCAATTCTTTATAGCATTTTTAACCGTGAGACCATTTCTGAACAAGAACTTGAGAAGATGAAGCAACAAGATATGTTAAATTCTGTTATGCAGGAGTTTACAGAAGCTTTCCCAAGACTAAAAAAGCCGTTAATAGATGAACGAGATCAGTATTTAGCCCAAAAGATTAAAGATGCACCAGGAGATAAGGTTGTTGCAGTCTTAGGTGCAGCACACGTTCCAGGGGTTAAAAAAGAAATTAATAAAGAGCAAGACTTAGATCGACTAACGACTGTACCCCCTAAATCAAAAGCACCAAAAGTAATCGCTTGGATGATTCCGATTGTCATCATATCAATCATCGTTTACACATTTATGAATAATCCGGATGCGGCTTATCAGCAAACGCTTAGCTGGATTATTTGGAATGGTTCGATGTCTGCTTTAGGGGCAGCGATCGCTTTAGGACACCCGCTCACGATCTTGGCCGCCTTTTTAGTAGCGCCATTAAGTTCATTAAATCCGATGCTAGCTGCAGGTTGGTTTGCTGGAATCGTGCAAGCATCAATTCGTAAACCACACGTTTCAGATTTTGAAAATATATCTGAAGATGTTACAACGGTTAAAGGTTTTTGGCAAAACAAAGTAACGAGAATCTTGTTAATTGTCGTACTTACGAATATCGGAAGCTCTTTAGGAACGTTTATCGGAGGAGCCGATGTCATCCGTGTGTTCTTTGAGAATTTATAAAAAGAAGTTAGATTTTAGGGACTGGGTTATGCCCAGTTCTTTTTTTGTTATAAATTCAGTTAAAAAGAAGGAAGAATTTATCTTGTATAGAAAATTAATGTAGATAGGTGTCGGAAGGGGTCATACAAGGTGAGTCACACAAATAAATTTATTGTGCAAATTGGAGTCTGTATAGGGGGCATTGCTTTATTGTCTTTTGCTATTGGAATAATGTTAATTAGTTCTCGAGTTGAAACGTATCAAGACGAACAGATAGATTCTGCTACAAGGACGGTTCAATCTGCGATGCAATCCACACAACATGCGACAGATACAATAGAGAACATGGTGGAGATGAGGTTATATACAGCGTCTAAAGGAATAATGACAGACCTCCGTGATCGAGACATTAACGATATTAGTCAAGGTGAGCTAAGGGAAATAGCTGACCATTGGGATGTTCAAGAGATATCGCTATGGGAAAGAGAAGAGGAAGATATAGTGGTAACCCAATCAACTGATGATACACAAATTGGTTTATATTCTCATGACTGGGGATATTGGTTTACTGCTTTCGAACAATTGATGTCACAACAACCAGTAACTGTTGAGGAGGGATTCGCATTAGAAAACTTTTGGGTTGGGCCAATTTCGCGTGCTGAGTTATTTGATCACATTTACTATAAGTTTGCTTATTATTATGATGGTACGACTGATTACATGGTTAATGCTTATATTGAAGATGAAGAAATTTATAGTGTGAGCTTTGAATCAGGACCATCTGAAGTCATTTCGCAAATTGAAGTTCATAACGATGTCGTAGAAGAAATAGCAGTATTAAATGCACCAGCTTGGTTAAAACGTGATGAAGAGCATGAAGTTATTGAGCCTGAAACCGATCTACCTGTTTTATATGGACATATGACACTAGATATTAGTGATGATGAAGACATGGTTGAAGCGGCTTGGCAACAAGGTGAGTCACAAACCGTTGATTTTACATTGGATCAAAATAATTACCGCAAAATTTATAAGCCTTTAGAACATGATCGTGTGATGGTTTCAGTGATGAATTTAAATAGTGAAGAGTTATTAAAACAACAATTGAGTTGGATCTTTTTCGGTGCTCTGACTTTAGGGGTGGTTTGCATGCTTCTAATCATGAGAGTTGTTGCAAAGAAAGCAAATAAAGTGTAAGCAAATTTGGAACATGTTGACTATATAAATTACTTGATACATTGTGTTATATCCATTAGTATTAACAAAGTAACTTAGGTTTTGAAATGAGGGTTTAAAATGAAACCATCTATTTATGGACTAACACAAGAAAAATTACAAAATTGGTTAGTCGAAAATGGTGAAAAACGCTTTAGAGCTGACCAAGTATGGGATTGGTTGTATCAAAAGCGCGTTAAATCGTTTTCTGAGATGAAAAACGTCAATAAAAAAACAATCGAACTATTAGAAGAACATTATCAGATCCAGTCATTAACTGAAACAATAAAGCAAGAATCACAAGACGGAACGATCAAGTTTTTATTCGAACTACCTGATGGCAACCATATCGAAACCGTATTGATGCGTTTTGATTACGGGCTTTCTGTTTGTGTTACGACACAAGTAGGTTGTAATATTGGTTGTTCTTTCTGTGCAAGTGGTATTTTAAGTAAAAATCGCGACCTCACAAGTGGTGAAATTGTTGAGCAGATTATGAATGTCCAACACCATTTAGATGAAAGAGGCGATGATGAGCGTGTAAGCCACATTGTTGTCATGGGAATCGGTGAGCCATTTGATAACTACGACAATACGATGGACTTCTTACGTGTCGTTAATCATCAAAAGGGACTTTCAATTGGAGCTAGACACATCACTGTTTCTACTAGTGGTATTGTTCCGAAGATGTATGATTTTGCTGATGAAAACATCCAGATTAACTTAGCATTATCATTACATGCACCGAATAATAAGCTAAGAACAGATATTATGAAGATTAACCGTGCTTACCCAATTGAGCAATTGATGGATGCTGTTGATTATTATTTAGAGAAGACAAATCGTCGCATAACATTTGAATATATACTACTTCATAATGTGAACGACCAAAAGGAGCAAGCGTTAGAACTCGTGAAGCTACTAAAAGACAAGCGCCACCTTTCTTACGTTAACTTAATACCGTATAACCCGGTAGAAGACCACCCTTATGATCGTAGTAGTAAGCAAAATATCTTAACATTCTACGAAACATTACTTGAAAATAACATTAACTGCGGTGTTCGTGTTGAACAAGGTAGTGACATTGACGCAGCTTGTGGTCAATTAAGAAGTAAACAGCTTAGTAAGAAGTCAAAAACTAAATCAAAAGCCTAATAAGTTGAAGTGCCTGTTACGAATAAAATCGTGACAGGCACTTTTTATATGGACATTCGCATATGGTATAAGTAAGACATTAAAGGGATGTGGAAACATGACATTATACATTAATGATGGCGAACATCCGACTGTATATCGCTCAAAACGGAAATTAACTGAACCAAACCAAGACTACACGAAGTTTGACAGGTTATCAGAGTGGATGGAAGAACAACAAAAAGTCAATCGTTCGTTAAAGCGTTCAAATAGCTTTCTTAATCAGTTGTATGAACGGCAAGATCATATCCAAACACAAATGGATACACAAGTTAAAGAACTTGTAGCTAAACAACATAGTCAAGATCAGTTTAAACAAGATGTATTGGAGAGATTGCGCATGTTAGACAACAAAAGCAGCCAGTTGGAAGAGTGGCTTAAGAGTGAAGAACATGCTCGAGAAGATCTAATTTATCAAGTAAAAAGTATAAATGAATCGAATAAAGAAATTATAAATAAAATAACCGATCAGAAAGTTTCAAATGATGAATTAATTGATCAATTGAATCAAATTGTCAATGCACATGAAGAGATGAGCGAACAGCTTATGTACTTTGATCAAAACCAACAAGAGATGTCAGAACAAGTTCAAAGACAAGAGGCGTTAATGGAAAAGCTTAACAGACAAATGCTTAATTTTAGGTCAATTTTATATGAGAGAAGCCACCACCTGGCAGAAAAGATTGAAGACCAGCATGAGATGACATCATCCTATGTCCACCAGCTGATGACAGGTAGTGACAAACCATTAACGATGGTCATGACGAAGAAAGAACAAGAAAAAGACCAAAAAGATAGTATGTAAGAAGATTAATCATTTACCAGCTCAACTTGTAAAATCGCCTAATTATTTAAGAATCAGGCGATTTTTTTTTATTAGGCGAAAATAGAAATAATTAAGCGAAATCAAATTTAATTAGGCGAACGCCTAATTAATTGGGCGTTCGCTCGATTAGTTGGTTAAATTTTTTCTCTTAAATTGGATAACTGAACATCAAATTCATTTTCTAAGTCATTTAAAAAATAACAATGAGCTGTACCGTTATCATTCACATGTTGGATATAAACATTTTGTCCATTGTATTGTACATTCTTCATCTCAGGTGATTCAGCGATTTGTTGTGCACGCAAACGGTCCATTTATATCCCTCCTTTTATGTTGGATCATCCTCATATAACCCTTTTAATTCAACTTCCTGTTCATGGTGCATTTCATCTAATGGAAAAATTGTCGCTGTTTCACTGTTATTAACTTCTTGAATATAGACGGGAATACCGTGGTATTTAACGTTAACCATAACAAGTGAATCGATAATTTGTTTTGCGCGTTGTTCATCCATAGCTTCTCCCTGCCTTTCTTACACTTATTTTTTTCTTCACAGGTCAAAATATACGATGGAACAACAGGTTAAAAATGCCTCAAATAAAAAATCCCTTACCTCAAACAATAGAGATAAGGGCTGACAGTTATTTGTTCTTGTTTTGTTCAGGTGGTGGGAATGCTTCGAAAATCTTGCCGTTACGTATTCCTTCTACAAGTTGTTCAAGCCAGTAGTAATAGGCCTTTGAGTATTCGACTTGTTCATAAAGTTCTCGTGCTTCATCTCGCACTTCTTGAGACACATCTTCAGAGTTCATAACATCCTCTAAAATAGGTTGAGCTTCTTTAATCGCTTCAAGGTTTAAGGTAACCTCACGCTCCCACTTTTTAGTGAAAAATTTACTAAAGAAACTGAAGAAATCTTTTTCAGCAACAAATGTTTGTTTTCTTGAACCACGACGAAATGATTGTTTGACGATATCAAATTCTTGCAGTTTTTTAACGCCAGTACTCATACTAGGCTTACTCATTTTCAATTTCTCACGCATTTCATCTAAAGTCATACTTTCCTCAAAATACATCGTACCGTAAAGGTTGCCGACACTTCTTGTAACACCATAAAGGTCCATCGTTTCACCTAATGATTCAATGACAATGTCTTTTGCTTGATCGACGGACTCTCTTGCCTGTTCGTCATTTTGACTCATTTAACAACCTCCTCAGTGTTAAGTTTGTTAAGTTTTTAATTTATAATTCTAATACTAACGAAAAATTTTAGAATGTCAAAAGTAAATTGCGTTTATAATTGGTAAATTGGTTGCCCTGCCCACATTTAAACCTCTTAGGAAATTTTTTACTTAATATGCTGATTGCCGTAGAAGTTAGTTAAAATGAAGTCACGAGCTGGTACTTGCAACTGTTCATAACCTTGTAGAAAATCAGTCGGATCATATGGAACTTCAAAAAAAGAAGTATTAATATTTCCTTTATCACCAACAGTAATTGTGGCATATTGAGCGGTTGGGTTATGACTGCAACCTAAAGCACCTGGATTTATAAAAAGTTGATGGTCATTTTTGAAATGATGAACGACGTGATGGTGACCGAAACAGACGACTTTAGATTGCTCATGATGATAAAGTTTCTCTAACTCATCGATACTGGGGTCATAGTTAACGGGCAAGAACTGCGGCTCTTTTTTCATGTGATAATGCAAAAATAGGAACGAAACGCCATTTATTTGGCGTCTTAACGTGTAAGGAATGCTTCTTAACTTTGGGATAAAGCTCGGGTTTAAATTAGATGCAATCCAATGGTGATGCTCTCGTTCTTCACCTTTACTGTTAGGCTTTTCACCATCAATAATGCTTAAAACGTCTTGGTCATGATTACCACGTACAAATGAGATGTCGTTTCTTGAAAATAACTTGTCTAACACTTCGTTAGTTTGGTAACCGACTCCGATCAAATCACCAAGACAATATATATGTTCCACATCCCCTGTTCCATCAATATGTTTCAACACGCTTTTTAAGGCTTCATGATTACCATGTATATCAGCTAATACAGCAATTTTATAGCTCAAATAATCACCTTCTTCATTACCATCCACCAGAGACACTGACTGTTTCGCCTGTTATTGCACTAGCTTTGTCGGATGCTAAAAATAAAGCCGTTTGAGCTATTTCATCTGGTTCTAGCAGACGTTTCATTGGTTGTTTGATTAGTAAGTTTTTCTCCAATGCTTCTTGTTCAGTAATATCGTCTTGTTCAGCAAGCTTCGCTAATTGGTTTTCAATTAACTTCGTCCTTGTAGCTCCAGGCATAATGGCGTTTACTGTAATGCCATCGTTAGCCGTTTCGATCGCAACGGTTTTAGTTAAGCCGACAACCCCGTGTTTTGCCGATATGTATGCTGATTTGTAAGGTGAGGCTGTTTTTCCGTGAACAGAGGATATATTAATAATTCTACCAAATTGCTGTTTTTTCATAACTGGAATGACTGCTTTCGTTAGTAAAAAAGGACCTGTTAGCATGACTTTAATGAGCAAGTTCCATTTTTCTAGTGGGAAATCTTCGACACGATCAATATGTTGTAAGCCAGCATTATTAATTAAAATATCGACTTGTCCATTTTCCTTAACTACACGTTCAACAAACGTGTTAACGTTTATTTCATTCGTTACATCAACTTGATGACCTGTTGTGTTAACTAAGCTGTTTGCTGCTTCTATAACTAAGTCAGCATTTAAGTCACAAATATGAACAAAGTCACCTTCGTTACTAAACGCTTTTGCAATAGCGAATCCGATTCCTTGTGCTCCACCCGTTACGATAACCGTTCTATTTGCCATCTATTCTCGCTCCCCTAAAGTTATTTAAAATAATTTTACTAAATTTTCTAAAAAATTAAACTAACAAAAGTGATAACCCAGCCACGATCATGTTAGGGCTGGGTTAAGTTATATAGTCACTGTTGTGCCATTGTACTTGGTTATTTTGAAATGAGAGAATTGTTCGTTGAAGGTTTCTTTATAATCTTTCAGGATATTGAGAGCGACTTGTTCACCTAATTTTATTCCTTCAGTACCATCAGTTCTCCAATGAACACCTGCTGCATCACGCCCTAGAGCGATATTACTCGCAAGTTTGTTTAACTCTCCACCTATTGTAAGAGGGGATTGTTTGTATGAATTAAGTGAAAGGCCGTCTGGTGATGGAATTACGGGTTCAGGAATGACAAAATCTTCATTGAAAAAAGCTTTTAGCATAGTGATCCCTGCTCCTGCAATACAAGCGTGGCCAGCTGGATAAGCGGGGTGAGTTGGACAGCCTTCTGCGTATGCAACGGGTAAAAGATAAGTTCCAAACGTTTCTTCTGTATATTGGAGCGCTTTTGACTCTAGTAGTTCTTCGTGAATGGGAGCTAGAGTGTGACCCACCAAGTAGTTGTGAACAAGACCACCATACTCTTCAGGTCGTAACCTTCTGTGTACAAGCCATTTTTGGTACCAAGAACTCTCTAGGGCTGAACGAGCTGCTCTTGTGACCATATCTAATATGTGCGCTGCACCAAACGTAATAAAGCCACCTTGTGTTTTTGAGTTCAAATAAGGGTTGTTTGAATCAATTGCTTCATCTCCGTATTTAAGAAGGATTAAACATGCATTCAAGAAGGCTTGAAAACTGAAATCACGGTGTACCCATTCTGCTAAGTCACGAGCAGAACGAATATATCGATAGCGACGGTCGCATTTATTCTTTTTAGTTGGTTTGTGTCCGTTTTGAACATTTAACCAACTCTTATACTCTGTTAAATGGTCATCACCTTTAATTGTTGTACGGTATCTCTGCTTTAACGTGTTGTTTCCATACGGGATATCGAGTAATAAAAACTGTGATATTAAAGGGCCTGTTAAGTCAGACTTCGTATCCCCTCTAAAAATGGTTTTAGGTGTAACATGTAAACTTGTTTTAGGGCCTTTAAAATTTGAGAACTTAGTGAGATCTTTTGATGCTTCATGAATTAACTTACTTCTATTGTAATCATTAAAAGGGATGTCACGAGTTAGAGCTCTCCAATATAATTCTGCCATCTCACTAGCGTGCCAAGTGCTCCTAATAGATGGAGGAGCAGGAATTGCAATTTGATGAGAGTCTGGACCTACAAGGTTGTATGCATAGGCTGCTTGTGGATTTGTTAGTTTTAACTCGCTTCCTAAAGGAATACTTTCAAAGTCTCTAGGTAACCCGCTATTAAGTGCTTTTATTAGAGCGTCATAAGCAGGAGTGTCAACCTCACCATACTTGTTATGGGGTAAGCCTTTAGTATAACTACCTATTTTATTAGCGAATCTCTGCTCATCATCGTTACAAGTTGGCTCAGAACGTGAAGTACGCAAATGGTTATCAGCCGCTTTCATCTTGATTTGATAAGCTTTCTCTTGCCTTACACGACCTCGAACAGGACCTAACTCTTCACAATTTGAATCTATAAATTCGTTAAAGAAATCATCAATATTTTTCACAGCATCTTCACCTTTAAAAAGAGTCATTTATTATAAATATGATTTTCGTCTTCATTTGACCACAAATAATCTATAAAATCTCCCTTCACTTTAGTTGTCACAGTCATACAGCAATTTTTAAAACATAAAATTGAGTAAGGTTTTTATAGATGGGAGGGAGAAAAGATGACAGATGGAAGTGAAAAGGAAAATCAACAACAAAAAGATCCCTCGCAGGACCAAGTAAGTGAAGATGCTCAGAAAAACAAAGGTTTAGGTATTGTAGCGTATATTATTTTCTTTATCCCATTGTTAGTAGCGAAAGAGTCTAAGTTTGCAACATACCATGCTAACCAAGGGTTACTGTTACTTTTAACAGCAATTATAATCAACACGGCCGGGACGTTAATTCCTATTATTGGCTGGTTGATCATTTTACCGATTGGAAACTTATTTGTCTTTATTCTTTGGTTAATTGGTATTTTAAACGCGGCTAAAGGTGAAATGGCCCCACTTCCTGTAATCGGAAAGTATCACATTATTAAGTGAGTTAACAATGAAGAGGCTTGCCATAGAGATATGGTGAGTCTTTTTCATTACAAAAACAGTCAGCGAAAACTGAAATAGTAATCGCTGACTGAATGGGAGGGTTAAAGCTTTAAGTTAATTTTAAAATCAAACTCAGGGTGCTGATACATCACATCGAAACGGTCATCCATTTCAATATTGGCTTTTAAATCAACTGGAGCGAATAAGTAGAAGTTATTTTGGAACTCTACATCGGCACCATAATAGTAGCTTAACCATACAAGTTTAGAACAATAAATCGCATCATTAGGGTCATTTAACGGGACACGTGTTGAAAAGGAAAATTCAGGAACAGAATTACCTTGTTTTAAGTTCGTATCATATGCCTCTACATACTCTTTAGCATACTCAGCAGCAGCCATGCCAACACTTGGGTCTTTTGGACGAGCATGCATGACTTGGGTATGAACAGAGAGAAAGTTATCGATTGGTGCTTTTCTAACTTGTGGGTGTGATGTGACAGATTCGGCGATTCGATACTCATCAATAACAATTGCAGAGTGGCCTATGTAACCAGGAGGGAAGACATCTCCAAAGTTATCACTTGCCACTAGAATATCACCAGGTTTAAAGTCACTTGGACGTCTCACTTGGCGGTTTTCATCAAATGTTAAGTAAGTGGAGTAGGAAGTGCCATCTCCAAATACACACTCGACTGTAATGGGTTCTAACCTTTCATTACGTAAGTGAAAACTCCTTACAGGCTCAAAAATTCCAACTAGTTGATCTGATCTGAAGACATTTAAGTAACTAATTGAACGCTGGCTTAAGTCAATATTGATCGTGACTATGTCTTCAGTAGAACTACCCGTAACAATTGGGTTCATCGTTAAAACACCTCGTTATTATTCATTACTATATGATATAGGTGTTTAACTTGAATCGTGCTTGTTTAATGTAATATTCGTGGAACGTTTAAATTGTTTTCTTTAAGTGAGACATGCAGATTTCTTTCTTGGTTGATTGTCGCATAAAAGACCTCATCAACATTTTGAACATCTTGTTCTTTCATTCGTTTTTGTAACCAATCATAATCAAGTCCGAAATCTTCTAACACGTGTGTGTAAACTTTTCCTTCAACGACAATGGGTAAGGCAATATCTGCAGATTTTCCGGTAATGTTTAAATCAGAACGGGTTACATTAGTGCTTGATGACTTTTTTAATACACTTACCTTACCACTTGATTCAACAATGGCAGTTTTTACTTCATCGATATCAAAGACATCTTTCTCTCTTAATAATTGCAAGACGTTATCAATTGAATAGCCGATATTTTTCATATTTTGTTTAAGAAATTGTCCATTTTGGATAACTACAGTCGGCTCAAACGTTACAATTCTACCGAAACGCCTGTTAGAGAGTTTGAGCTTGGTAATAATTCGTTGAAGAAGTGCAACTGATACAATAGCGACAGCTGTATATATATGGCTAATAGATGGGTCAGCTAAGTCTGCACCGACAATCGAACCGAGAGAAATAATAATTAAGAAATCAAACACAGGGATTTCTCCAATGGTGCGTTTGCCCATATAGATTGTCATAAATAAAAGTAGCGGTAAGATGGTGACTACGCGGCCAATAACGATCAGTGATTCTTTAATTGTTTCTTCCACTAAACCGTCCCTCCATGAATAATAGTTAGCCTTATTTTGTCACGATCGGTTGAAATTATATAAAAAAACTGAACGAAAGCACGAAGTTCGTGACAATCGTTCAGCTAATTTATTAATTTACTCCATTTATGCTCTTAACCATTTCCATATCTCTTGCGGTGTCGCATTTTTACCGTAAATTAAAATGCCGACTTTAAAGATCTTACCGGCTAGCTTCATGAACAGCCAAATGCTTACAAGTAAGATTGCTATGCCGATTAAAATTTCAATCCATGGCCATTCGTCTAAAATGGCTAACCTCAAAATGAGAATAGTAGGTGATGTGAATGGTATATAACTTCCAACTTGAGCCACAATGCCACTAGGGTCAGATAATACAGGTCCTATGATCACAACAGGAATAAATGGTAACATCATCACCATACCTTGGAAGTTGCTTCCTGAACTTGCATCTTCTAGAGTAGCACCTAAACCGACAAATAAAGCAGCGAACAATAAGTAACCTAAAATCGCAATGATTACAAGAATGAACGTTTCAGGGACAAATAAGTATTGTAAAACTGGAACGTCATCTAACATATAGATCGCAATAGGTATTGCAAATAGCATCCACACACCAACTTGAATAAGTCCTAAAACAAAGTATCCTAAGATTTTCCCTTGCATAAGTTCACCTGGCGTAACTGAGGATAAGATAATCTCAGCAACTTTATCTTTCTTTTCTTGTGATGCGCTTTGGAAAATCATCATACCCGTAATGACAATCGAGAAGAGAACAAGTCCGGCGAAAGCAGCAGGAATTCCACTTTCAAATGGGTCAACCATACCAATTTCAGCTGTTGCTGTCTCTTCTTGACTAGCTTTTGATTCATCATTGCCATCTGCAGCCTCAAACAAAATAGGTGTAGAAATTAACTCTAATTGTTCTTCCGTTAGGTTGGCACTTTGTAACTGATTTTGTTTTAAAGGTTGCTCAATAATACGAAGTTGGTTTGAAAACTGTGGACTGACATCATCACCTTTAACGTAAGTAACAACTCCGTTTTCTGCAGTATGTTCATCAATTTGAATGTATGCTGAGTTTGGTTCTTCTTCAAACCGTTCCTGAACCGCGGGTAATTCTTCATTCGTTTCAGTTAAGTCCCAGTTCATCATGTTATTTTCTTCTATAATTGGCTCAATCATTTCAAATGTGCCAAGTTGGTCATTTACGTAAACCGTCGTTGTTGTGTCATAGTCATTTCCGCTTAACAAGTTAGGCACTGTTGCGAAAAATAAAAAGATCAGTGGTGTTAAAAATAATGAAATGATAAACGATTTGTTTTTAATATTTCTTTTAATTTCCCATTTACCGACTTTAATACTATTACGCATATGTGCCACCTACTTCCTCTGCGATTGAACGCCCTAGTGCAACGTCAATAAATATTTCATGAAGTGAAATTCGGTCCACTTTTAACTCTACGATATCTAAGTCATTTGGCAACGTGTGTAACCATGATGGAAGTTCAATTCCTTGTTCTAAGTATAGAACTGAACTATAACCATCTTGTTCAACACGAGATACTTGATTAATAGATTCAAGTTGCTGTACAGAGTTATCACCTAAAATCGTACATTTGAAGTTAGCGTACTTCGATTTGACGTCTTTTAATGAATCGTAAATAACTTTCTGGCCACGGTTGATCATAAACAAACGGTCACACATTTCTTCTACTAAGTTCATTTGATGTGAGCTCAATAAAATGGCAGTTCCATTATTAGCAAGCTCTTTAATTTCTTGTTTAAAGACATCTTGGCTAACGGGGTCTAAACCAGAGAACGGCTCATCTAATATTAATAACTCTGGTTCATGAATGATCGAGCCGATAAATTGTACTTTTTGCCCCATACCTTTTGATAATTCTTCAACTGAGACATTTTCTTTCCCTTCTAATCCAAACTTCTCTAAGTATTGAATAGCTCTTTCTTTAGCTTTTTTTAATGGATAATCTTTAAGCTCGGCAAAGTAAAGAATAATGTCCATTACCTTTACGTTTTTATAAAGCCCTCGTTCTTCTGGCAAGTAACCGATTTTGTGACGGGGTATTTCGTTTCCTTGATGGTTGTGAAACGTTACACATCCATCATCAGGGTACATAATGCCCATAATGTTACGAATGGTTGTTGATTTACCAGCACCGTTAGGCCCTAAAATGGCCATAATTTCTCCTTTGTGAACATCAAAGGTAATGTTGTGAAGAACTTTAGTATTTTTAAAAGATTTCTCCAGTCCTTCGACAGTTAAAACTGTTTCCATAACTCTCTCTCCCTTAATGGTTTATCGTGTGAGCAGTGTTGAAATAGAAATGCCCTCTTTATCTACGACCAATTTATGTATGTCATCCATTAAAGCAAGTATAAACGAAAATGTCATATTCAATGTTACTTGTTTTACTTTTCTGGTTAAAAGGTCGTCTACTTCAACTAAGTCCCTAACTAATTAGACGAATACCCCTAGATTTAGTTTCAAAAACTTTACCTTTAACAATATTTAATTTTTGCAACCTTTAGGTGTTGAAGAATAAGTGTTATGATAGATTTGTTGTAATTTTTTAGGGTGTAGAGGAGTATTGATTTGACACAAAAGATGACAAGCAGCCGATTTAAATTGTTGTTAATGCTAGGTGCGTTAACAGCACTTGTTCCATTAACAATTGATATGTATTTACCGGCTTTTCCAGCTTTAACAGAAGATTTGAATACGACTAATTCTTTAACGCAAATTAGTTTAACTGCTAGTTTGTTAGGAATTGCATTTGGTCAGTTAATTATAGGTTCAATGAGTGATATATATGGGCGGAAACGACCGTTAGTTCTAGCCATTTCTTTATTTGTTGTCGCTTCGTTTTTATGCGCGGTTGCACCGAATATTTGGGTCTTTATTGCTTGTCGTTTCATTCAAGGCTTTACTGGGGCAGCAGGAATTGTACTTTCTCGTTCAATGATTCGCGATCTTTATTCTGGACCTGATATGACAAAAATGTTTTCGTTGTTAATTTTAGTCATGGGGTTAGCCCCGATTTTAGCGCCGGTGATTGGTGGTCAAGTATTAACCTTTACATCATGGCGTGGTATTTTTACGATTCTAGCTATTGCAGGAATTTTAGTTACATTAATGGCTGTTTTTAAAGTTGAAGAAACGTTACCAAATGAAAGGCGTTCAACTGGTGGTTTGAAGAATACGGTAAATGTGTTTGTCGCACTGTTAAAGCAAAAAAGCTTTGTCGGCTTTGCGCTTATTCAAGGCTTTGTGGCGGCGGCATTGTTTTCATACATCTCGGGCTCATCATTTATTTTACAAGATATCTTTAACTTATCAGCACAAACTTATGGGATCGTTTTTGGTGTTAATGCGTTAGGTTTTATAACGCTCAGTCAAATAACAGGTAGGTTAGTAGATTATGTGAAAGAAGAGAAGTTGCTTGTCGCAGGGTTTATTATAGCCTTGTCAGGTGGTGTTACATTACTATTGGCTTCGTTAAACGGTGAGAACTTTTGGTTAGTTATGTTTGGACTTTTCTTAGTCATTTCTAGTGTTGGTGTGTTAAATCCAACGAGTTTATCACTCGCTATGGAAAAACAAGAAAACAATGCAGGAAGTGCAGCGGCTTTTCTAGGGTTATTCCAGTTTATATTCGGTGGTGTTGCAGCGCCTCTTGTAGGTTTCTTAGGAACGACGACAGTTCTTCCGTTAGCGTCGATCATTTTAGTATGTCAAATGAGTGCTTTATTATCATATATCTTTTTAGTAAGAAGAAAGGATCAAGCTTTGGGTGCATAAAGCCCAAAGCTTTTTTTTTGCGAACAAAAGATTGAATATTCCTCATTTTCTGATAAAATAATAATACAAGTTTCACCACTTTCACTTAATCATATAACAAAATGTAAACGCATACATATTAGTGAGACGGAAACTTGTCCAATACATCTAGTTCAGTCCTATTAAACTTATAATATAGGGGAGGAATTAATTGATGACGTATGCATTTCCAAACACAGATGGAGCGGTTGTAAACTTTAAATCACGTTATGAGAATTATATTGGAGGAAAGTGGACGGCACCTACCAATGGTAAGTACTTTGACAATGTTACACCAGTAACAGGGAAAGCTTTTTGTGAGATCCCAGCTTCAACGAAAGAAGATGTTGAATTAGCTTTAGATGCAGCTCATGCAGCTAAAGACGCTTGGGGTAAGTCTTCGGTTGCTGAACGTGCGAACATTTTGAACAAAATTGCTGATCGTATTGAGGATAACTTAGAAATGCTAGCAGTTGCTGAAACGTGGGAAAACGGTAAAGCTGTACGTGAGACGTTAAATGCAGACTTGCCATTAGCGATTGACCATTTCCGTTATTTTGCTGGGGCAATCCGCTCACAAGAAGGTACGATTGGTGAAATTAATAACGATACGGTGGCATACCATTTTAATGAGCCGATTGGTGTTGTAGGCCAAATTATTCCGTGGAACTTCCCGCTATTAATGGCGACTTGGAAGTTAGCACCGGCATTGGCGACAGGTAACTGTGTCGTATTAAAACCTGCAGAACAAACACCGACAACGATTTTACTATTAATGGAGCTAATTGAAGATTTACTTCCAGCTGGCGTACTTAATATCGTTAACGGATTCGGTTTAGAGGCAGGTAAACCACTTGCTTCAAGTGATCGTGTAGGTAAAGTAGCATTCACAGGTGAGACGACGACAGGTCGTATGATTATGCAATACGCTTCACAAAATTTAATTCCAGTTACATTAGAACTAGGTGGTAAATCACCGAATATTTTCTTTAAAGATGTTATGGATGAAGATGATGACTTTTTAGATAAAGCGATAGAAGGGTTAGTTATGTTTGCACTAAACCAAGGTGAGGTCTGTACATGCCCATCGCGTGCTATAATTCACGAAGATATTTATGATGAGTTTATGGAACGAGCATTAAAACGCGTTGCAGAGGTTGCAACAGGTAATCCGTTAGATCCAAATACGATGATGGGTGCTCAAGCATCAAGTGAACAGTTAGAAAAGATTTTGTCTTATTTAGATATTGGTAAGCAAGAAGGTGCTGAATGCTTAATTGGTGGTGAACAAAACAAGAAAGATGGCGAGTTTGCTGACGGTTATTATGTGAAGCCAACTGTTTTCAAAGGCGATAACAGTATGCGAATTTTCCAAGAAGAGATTTTTGGCCCTGTTTTGGCGGTTACGACTTTTAAAACAGATGAAGAAGCCCTGCAAATTGCCAATGACACACTATACGGCCTAGGTGCAGGTGTATGGACGCGTAATATTAATACAGCTTACCGTTTTGGTCGTGCGATTGAAGCAGGACGTGTATGGACGAATTGTTACCATGACTATCCTGCACACGCTGCATTTGGTGGTTACAAAATGTCAGGGATCGGACGCGAAAACCATAAGATGATGCTAGAGCATTACCAGCAAACGAAAAACTTACTCGTCAGCTACAGCCCTCAGAAACTAGGATTCTTTTAAAATTAACGAAAGGGGATAGGGACATGGTTGAACGTGTAACAGCAACTGAAGAGGCGATTCAATTAATTAACCAACTAAAAGAAGAGCATGGTGAGCTTATGTTTCATCAATCTGGCGGTTGCTGTGACGGCAGTTCCCCGATGTGTTACCCGAAAGGTGACCTGTTAATTGGAGATCAAGATGTCTATTTAGGCGAAATTGGTGGCACGCCTTTCTACATTCATAAAAGCCAGTATGAATATTGGAAGCATACACAGTTAATCATCGATGTTGTTGATGGTCGAGGCGGTATGTTTTCATTGGAAGGTGTTCACGGTAAGCGTTTTTTAACGAGGTCTAGAGCATATACAGATGAAGAGTATCAACAAATAAAAAATCAATTTTAAAAATATGATTGACATTTAAACCTAAAGTTCTTATGATTGTATCTATCATTTAAAAAATTCAAAATAGCAAAAACATAAAATCTTCTTATCTAGAGAGGTGGAGGGACTGGCCCTTTGAAACCTCGGCAGCGGGTCTGTTATGCGACAGACACTGTGCCAACTCCAGCAAATACTTGTAAAGTATTTGAAAGATAAGAAGAGTCGGGTCGATTATATAACTATTCACCCCCTCTTCTTATCTTTTATACAAGGTAAGAAGAGGGGGTTTTTTGTTGTTTCTGTAGAAAGGAGCAATCACCATGATTAACTTTAAAAACGTTTCTAAAGTGTATGAACACGAAGGTGAAAAACTAGTAGCTGTAAACGAAGTGAACCTTCAGGTGGAACGTGGAGAAATTTTTGGTGTGATTGGTTTTAGTGGAGCTGGTAAGAGCACTTTAGTACGTTTAGTAAATCAATTGGAGAAACCGACTGAAGGGGAAGTGCTCGTTGATGGTCAGGACGTTTCGTCTTTATCAGCAAAAGAGTTAAGAGGGATGCGTAGGAAGATCAGTATGATTTTTCAGCATTTCAATCTGTTAGAGTCTAAAACGGTCTATCATAACGTTGCCTTTCCACTCATCTTGTCAGGTGAACCGAGAGATAAGGTTAAGAAAAGGGTTGAGAAAATATTAGATTTCGTTGGTTTAAAAGATCGCGCTAATTATTACACTGACCAGCTATCAGGAGGACAGAAACAACGTGTAGGTATAGCGCGAGCTCTTGCCACTTCACCAGATATTTTATTATGCGATGAAGCAACGTCAGCGTTAGACCCAGAAACTACACAGTCTATATTGGAGCTGTTAAGGAAAATACGAGACGAATATAATGTGACAATTTTAATGATTACACATGAAATGAATGTTGTTAAAGACGTTTGTGATCGAGTTGCAGTGATGGAAGATGGGGAAGTAATTGAGCAAGGATCGATTTTTGATTTGTTTACAAACCCTAAACATAAAACAACCCATAAGTTCATTCAAAGCGTCATGAAAGGTGATATACCTCAGTCCATTCTAATAGGTATTGGAGAAAATAACCATCCACGCCATATTTATCGCGTTACATTTTTGAAAGAACATGCGGGTGAACCTGTTTTCTCAAGGATCGCTAAGCGATTTAATGTTGAAGTGAACATACTTTATGGTCAAATATTAGAAATTCAAGAAACACCGTTCGGGAACTTAATTGTAGAGCTACAAGGAGAGGATTCAGAAATTTTGAAGGCAGTTCATTACATAGAGGAAGTCGTATCGGTAGAGAGGGTGATGGCAAGTGCAAGTTAATTTATTAGATTTTTGGCCACGTATATTAGAAGCAACTCAAGAAACGTTATTGATGGTTTCAATTGCATTAGTACTAGCCACGGTCATCGGTTTACCTTTAGGTGTCGCTTTAGTTGTCACGAGAGATCATGGTCTAATGGAAAATAAAATCGTGTTTAATGTGTTAAATGGTGTTGTGAATATTTTCCGTTCCATTCCTTTTATCATCTTACTTGTTGCGATATTACCTTTGACACGTTTATTAGTCGGCACATCAATCGGAACTGCAGCTGCAACTGTACCACTAGTTTTATTTTCAGGCCCTTATATTGCAAGGCTAATTGAAAGTAGCTTGTTAGATGTAAATAAAGGGGTGATTGAAGCGGCGCAGTCGATGGGAGCTACTAATTGGCAAATTATTTATCGTGTTTTATTACCTGAAGCTTTAAGTACCATCGCGTTGAACTTAACCATTGCATCAATTGGACTTGTTGGAGCTTCTGCGATGGCTGGTTTCGTTGGTGGCGGTGGCTTAGGTGACTTAGCAATCTCTTACGGTTACCAACGTTTTGAGACGGATATTATGATTGTCACCGTAATCTTATTAATCATTATTGTTCAAGCGTTCCAAGCTATTGGAAACTATCTATCTAAGAAACTTCGAAGATTATAAACTAGGAGGAATAATAAATGAAAACAACAATTAAAGCTTTATTCGGAGCATTAGTATTAACAATTATTTTTGCAGGTTGTGGGTCAAGTGATGAAACCATTAAGGTTGGATTGAATGGTTCAGGTGTTCCTTTATGGGAGGAAGTAGCTGATATTGTATATGAAGAAGAAGGAGTAGAGTTAGAGTTAATTGAATTCGCAGATTACGTAAGGCCAAATTTGGCGCTAGAAGATGGAGATGTCGACATTAACGCCTTTCAAACTGTTTCGTATTTTGATGAGTTCATTGAAGAGCATGATCTAAGTCTAGAGCCGATCGCAACGACATATATCGCTCCTATGGCCCTTTATTCAGATGAGCATGAATCAATTGAAGAAGTTCCTGAAGGTGGCATTGTCGCATTACCTCAAGAAGCAACGAATATGGGCCGAGCTTTATTGCTGTTAGAAGAAGCTGACTTGATTGAGTTAGAAGAAGGTTTTAATGGTTATGGTGAACTAGATAAGATTGTGGAGAATCCTAAAGGGCTTGAGTTCGAACCTGTTGTAGCAGCACAAACACCACGTGTATTACCAGACGTTGATATTTCAATCATTAATAACGGTGTTGCTCGTGAAGCTGACTTTCAACCGAATGACGACTCAATTTTTATTGAAGGTGATACAGCAACGCCATATATTAACATTATTGCAGCAAGAGAAGAGAATGCAGACCGAGAAATCTTACAAAGAATCGGAGAAATCGTACAAACGCAACAAGTAGAGGATGAAATTATTGATATCTATGATGAGGCTTTAATTCCAGTATTTGTTGAGCTTGATGAAATTGGCTGGTAGTACAAATAATTTGATTTTCAAGCTTAATTCATGAATAATGAGAACTGAAAAATGTTGTTGGAGGTTCTATTCATGAAAGTAGAAATTTGGTCGGACGTCGTTTGTCCGTTTTGTTATATAGGTAAAAGGCGCTTTGAACAGGCCTTACAACAATTTAACTTTGGGGATGAAGTTGAAGTGACTTTTAAAAGCTTTCAACTAGACCCAACAGTAGAAAAGGGTCAGTACGATGATATTCACCAAATGTTAGCGAATAAATATCAAGTTCCTTATGAACAAGGAAAAGAAATGAATGCGCAAATGGCACAACAAGCTAAAGAAGTAGGGTTGGAGTTCAATTTTGACTCTGTTGTCCCGACAAACACTGAAGATGCCCATCGTTTAAGTCAATTTGCTAAACAGGAAGGTAAGTTGTATGAACTGATGGAAGAGTTGATGAAAGCTTATTTCACAAAAGGATTAGATGTAGGGGACCATGAAGTTTTACTTGATACGGCAGGTGAAGTAGGACTTGATCGCGAAGAAGCTTCCAACGCTTTAGAAAGTGGTGCTTACTTATCTAATGTTAGACGTGATCAACAAGAAGCTTCTCAAATCGGTGTTCAAGGTGTTCCGTTTTTCGTCTTTAATGAAAAGTATGCAGTCTCTGGTGCACAATCAACTGAAAGCTTTTTGGAAGTGTTAAATAAAGTGTATGAAGAAGAAAAGAGCAAGCCACAAGTTCAAATGTTAAACAAAGATTCTAAAACAGAATACTGTGATGGTGACTCGTGTTAAATATAAGAAAGAGCCAATGGAACCGTCCATTGGCTCTTTTTACGTTATATTTTTAAAGGTGAAAACCCTGAATTAACTAACTGTTTAGCAATAAGATTATATCCATTTCGGTTTGGGTGGATGCTACCAAATGCTAATAAATTTCGACCGCCCTCTGAAAAGTGCGGAAGAATATCGACATAACGAATATGGTCTGTTTGTAAAGACCTTAGAACATCATTAAATCGGTTAATCCAAAACTGACTATAGCCTAGTTGTGGATACGGATTGTATAAGCCAATTAAACGAATAAAGTAAGGAGTAGGATATAACCATTTTAAAATTTGAATTTCATATAAAATGTACAATAAGTTTTCATATAACTGCTGTTCAGCGTGTTCAAACACAACGGGGTTATATGTTCTTAGAAACATTCGGTTTGCTTGAATTAAGTCGTTTCCACCTACACTAATCGTCACTATATTAGAGTGCATCAACCTAGAACGAACGTGTTGGTCGTGAATCATAGCTCTTAGTTGACCACTTGTCATCCGGTTTTTAGCGAAAACTTCAGTCCGAACTGGGCGGTTTAATTGCTCAACTGTCATTTGGGCATAACGGCTGACAAATCCTCGGTTAAAGTAACTTCCAACACCGACAGTTAGCGAATCACCTAATGCGCGAAAAAACAATTCCTCCTCCATTAAAATTACCCACCCTTCATAAGCCGTCTCTTACATATAATGAAAGAGACGGCTTAACGGTATGGGTGAGTTCAATGGTTTATAAAAAGAATGGGAAGAAAATTCGTGATAAACCACTAAATGGGAAACGATGTCTTCTAAAACGGCGGAAACGTCTAGGGTATTGACCATGACCATAACCTAATCCGTACCCAGGTCCATACCCAGGTCCATACCCAGACCCATATCCAGGACCGTAACCAGGGCCGAAGCCGCCACCTGGTCCCATACGGTCATCGTAGCCATGATCCATATCTTCATAATCGCCCCACGGCATAATTAAAGTGACACCGTCTTCACCGACATCATCGATAATGCCATCATAGACTTGCCCGTCATGTGCTTGAACTTGAACTAAATGCATGCGATGTTTATGACATGTATCAAACATGCTTTTCATGTGATGTTTAGGGTCCATCTTCTGGTGATGATGCTTAGGATCTTTTTTCATGTGATGTTTAGGATCCATTTTTTTATGGTGGTGTGGTCCATGATGCATCGGGTGCATTTTCTGGTTTTTATGGTGTTTGTGCTGACCCATTGGCTGCATCATATGTGGCTGTTTATAATTTTTATCCATCTTTCAACCTCCTCATTTGTCTTCACCCTTAACATATTCAAACAGTGGGCAGACGTGACAAGTCTTGGGCAAACGCACAGCTAACAATTTAAACAGGAACTCTGAAAGTTCGTGATATAATGGGAGGCATCTGAAATAAAATAAGGAGAATGAAAATGAGTCAGCAGTCATCATCGGGTCGGGTTGTTAAAAACACCCCATTTTATTATGGATGGGTTATTGTTGTTATGTCTGCATTAGGTGTGTTTTTGTCAGGACCTGGGCAAACTTATTCAGTTTCAATTTTTATTGATGCTTACATAGAGGATTTTGGTTTTAGTCATACATTAGTATCTACTATGTACTCAGGTGCAACATTAATTTCGGGTACACTTATGATTTGGTTAGGTAAATTAATAGATCGACGTGGACAAAAAGCTATGTCAGTCTTTGCAGGCGTTATGCTTGCCATTGCTTGTCTGTTTAATAGCTTTATTCTTGGTCCGATCATGTTATTTATTGGTTTCTTTTTAATTCGGATGTTTGGACAAGGGTTAATGGAGATGGTGCCTAATACATTAGTTCCTCAATGGTTTGTTAGAAAAAGAGGTAAGGCTATGGCATTTATGGAAGTAGGTGGATTTCTAAGTGCTGCGGCGCTTCCACCATTAAATGTATGGCTCATTGCATCGTTTGGTTGGTCTGGTGCATGGCAGTTTTGGGCAGCCGTTTTATGTCTTTTTTATGTTCCTTTAGTAGTGCTATTAATAAAAAATCGCCCGGAAGAAGTGAGTTTGCAGCCTGATGGACCAATTAAGCAACAAGATCCTGAAGAAGATAAAAGTCATCCGCCTGTAGCTCAACATAGTTGGACATTAAATGAAGCTGTAAGGACTTTTAGCTTTTGGGCTGTTTTATTCTGTATTGCAGTTCCGGCTATGGTTAATACGGGCTTAACCTTTCATATGGTATCTATTTTGGGTGAAGAAGGCCTAACAAGAGGAGAGTCCTCATTTATATTAAGTACTATTGCGTTAACAGCATTTCCAATTTCATTTATTGCTGGGTTTATGCTTGACCGTATTTCATTACATAAAGTGTTTACGTTAACCTTTGTGTTAGAAACATTGGCTATTATCATATTGTTAGTTGCTGATTCGTTTGCAGGAGCATTGCTTTTCGGAGTGTTAAGAGGTTTAGCAGGTGGTTTTGGAACGATGTGTATTGCGCTAATAATCCCTAACTTCTTCGGTACAGGTCATTTAGGAAGTTTAAAAGGGGTTGGTGTAACTTCGACAGTTATAGCGTCGTCATTAGGCCCGTTGCCGTTTGGGTTAGCTTATGATTGGTTTGGAAGTTATACAGAAATACTAATCGTTATGTTGATCTTTCCATTAACGGCAACGCTAGTCGCATGGGTTAATAAAGGACCCAATATGACAGGGTAGTTGGTTTAATAAATCTAGTTAATTTTTATCATATTCATTTTATTTTTAAATCATTTGTTTACATTTGTCGACGTCAGGGTAAACCCATAGTACAACCTACTTTAAAGGAGGTTCTATTATGGTAGATGAAAGAAAAGAACATGTTGAAAGAAGAGAAGAACCAGATCGTACAGGTTCAACAGCGATTAAATCTATTACAGCAATTATAATTACTGTACTCTTGTTATTCTTCATTGTTTATTTTGTATTCCCAATGTTTGGTGATGGTGGGGAACAAGAAGATGAAGGTGAAGAAGATGTAAACATTGAGCTGGACCTTGATGATGAAGAAGGTAACGGTGGAGATGAAGGTGGAGAAGAGTAAAATAAGACGCGCGTTGATTATAATGTCAACGCGCGTTTTAATTTTAATGAGTACGATTGAATATCGTTAGTCGAATTGTTAGTGGCGACCCACTTTTGTTCATCAATGCTTTGAATGAGATTTTTGTTTTGGTTGGCAATTTTTATGTAAATAGTGTCAAACGTATTTAAACATATACCGATCAGCTCATCTAAAACAATTTGAAGAAATGCTGTTGTGTGGTACTGTTCAAGTAAGACAGGACCAATAATTGTGGCCTCAAGATCACCTTCTTTGTAAAGGAGACCAGTAAATCCAGCAGGCTTTCCGTCTAACTCAATAGTTAAAACACAATGATGAAAAAAGTTTTCATACTCAGTAATTTTCTCCTGCAAATCTTCCAAGTTCTTAATCTTAGGATCACCTAACCATTGTGCTTGATTACTCGCACTTAACTGGCACAACTGATCGATGAAGTTAAAGTCTTTCTTTGAAGCAGGCTTTAAATTTAATGGTTTCATTGTAAATCCCCCAAATATCCCCCCAATAAAATAATGCAGGACTATTATACCATTTATACTTGGGATTTTCAGACTGAAGTGCAAAATAACTGTAAAAAAGCTGAATGAAGTTTTCTCATTCAGCTAAATAGTTTACTTATTGTACGACATCGCCCTCCCAAGAGCTCATTCCTTGGGACACGTTGATGACATCATAACCTTCTTTGGATAAAAGTTCACTAGCTTGTTGAGAGCGGTTGCCAGTCTCACAAATGATGACATAAGGCTCATCATCTATGAGTGGTTCAAAACTTTGCTCTCTTAATTCAGAAAGCGGTTTATTAATCGCCCCTTCAATATGACCTGCTTCGTATTCATTGACTTCCCGTACGTCAACTATTGTGTAACCTTCTTCTTGTTTAGTCAGTACTTCATCAAGGTCGATTGTTTGATAATCAGCTTCAACTTCTGTATCACCACACGCTACAAGTAGAGTTAAAACAGTTATAATGGTTATAAATAATAAGTTTTTCTTCAATGTTATACCTCCTACAGTTGCTTCTTATATGATAATGGTAATTAATCAACCATGTCTAATAGTTAGCTTCGTTATTAACTTGGTAATTTATACATGAGAGGAGAGGTTAGTTATGGGTAAGTTAGTTCCTAAGCTTTATGATTTAATTATGGCTCCAATTGAAAAGAAGCGATTTAAACGCGTTCGAAGTGAGTTGTTAAGTTATGCCGATGGACACGTTTTAGAAATTGGTTCAGGAACTGGGGTTAATTTTCCGCTATATCAAAACGTCAAATCGGTTACCGCTGTTGAGCCAGATGAAACAATGAAAAATCGTTCGATGGAAAAAATCACTCACTCAAAAGTCCCTATAGAAGTTCAACTTGCTTACGCTGAAAACCTTCCATTTGATGACCACCAGTTTGATAGTGTCGTGGTGACATTGGCTCTATGTACGATTCAAGACGTTAACCAAGCTTTAAGTGAGATGAGAAGAGTGGTGACGCCGGGTGGACAAGTGATGTTTTTTGAACATGTAAAATTAAACGATTCAACCGTGGGGAAACTTCAAGATTTGTTAACGCCTGTCTGGAAAAAGGTTGCGGGTGGGTGCCACCTTAATCGTGACTCCTTAACTCTTATTAAAGAAGCAGGGTTTGAAGTGACTGATGTTGACCATATGTATAAAGGTTTATTTCTCGTAATCAAAGCAAAAAATCCTTGAAGGTTGAATATCATAGGTAAAGGGGGAGTGGAAATTAATGAAGAATAGAGATCACGTGAATTTCATACCGATTGATCCGGTCAAACATAGGGATATTACCATCCGTTTTAGACGGGACTCATACCTTGTTAGCTTTGGTACGAATCAATATTTAAATGTTGAAGAATACCTTCAATTTTTGCGCGAGAAAATTACAAAACACCCTGATGGCTTTGTATTAGTTGAAGAGGACGGGGAATTAATTGGACAAATCGAGCTTTCCATTCGTGAGTACGAAGGAAGAGAAATCGGCTATGTCCATCTATATTACTTAGTTCCAAGAAAACGTGGAAAAGGATATGGTCAAGTGTTACAACACTATGCGGAAGACTTTTTTCAAAGGCATCAAGTGTCTGAGTTCCATTTGCGCGTCTCACCGACTAATAAACAAGCTCGAGCCTTTTACAAGAAGTTAGGTATGAAAGAATCAGGTTTGGAAATTGATGGAAATGTCATCCGAATGATTGGCAAAGTTTAACCTTTTTTAATGAAAATAATAAAAATGACGACGAAAAATACAATCCAAAACAGTAAAAACATATTGCCTAAAAGAAAATCTAACAAGTCCAGCACTCCTTTGTCCATTTACTTATAGAATTACATAAATTAATTAAAAATGCTATCGGAATTGATCAATTAGCAGGGAATTGTTATGATTCAGTCGAAATAATGACATAAATAATCTAAGTATAGAAAGAGGGAGTTTATGTCAAAACCAATTGATTTAAATAACGGTATTTCATTAATCGACATATACGATTTAGGGTTACCAAAAAGAACGGGTTCGTACGTCATTCATGATGAAGAACTGACGGTTGTTGAAACGAGTGCCAGCCCTTCAGTTCCGTATTTACTAGAAGGTTTAAAGCAATTAGGTCTTAAGCCAGAAGACATTAGGCATATCATTGTCACACATATTCATTTAGACCACGCAGGTGGTGTCGGTTTATTTTTAGAAAGTTGTCCAAATGCAACAGTACACGTTCACCCACGTGGTAAGCGTCATTTAGCAGATCCGTCAAAGCTCATTCAAGGGGCAAGAGCAGTTTATGGCGAGAAGTTTGATAAGTTATTTGATCCAATTGTTCCTGTACCAGAAGAGAGGTTACAAGAGCATGAGGATGGTAGTCAGTTAACGCTTAAAGACCGAGAGTTAACATTTTATGACTCGCCTGGTCATGCGAAGCACCATTTTTCCATTCATGAATCTAAAAGCAATAGTATTTTCACAGGAGATACGATCGGCGTGTATTACCCTGATTTACTAGAGTTTGATGAAGAGCTTGTTCTACCATCTACATCCCCAAATCAGTTTGATCCAGAAGCGATGCTAGATTCACTAAGCCGAATTGAACGTCTTGAAGTTGATGCGATTAACTTCGGGCACTTTGGACAATCGACGACCCCAGAGCTTGTATATAAACAAATGCGCGAATGGTTGCCGCGATTTCTTGAAGTAAGTGAAGCGGCATTAGTTGAGCAAAAAAGTGCAGATCTAGAAGAACAAACAGAAGCAGTTAAGTCAGCATTGTTCAAATTAGTATCAGACCATTTAGATCAGCTAGGTGTTCCACACGAGCATAAAGTTTATCAGTTTATAAACATGGATGTTGATGTGTGCGCACTTGGTATTGTAGATTACATCGCAAAAGTGAAAAGTTAAGCATGAATCATCACCGGCCTTAGATTAGGTCGGTATTTATTTTGCTTTCTTTAATGAATGAACAAACAACCCTGCTAATATTCCTCCTGTGGCAATACCAAGCCAGACTGGTAAATATGATATGAAAGACTCTAAGTTTCCAGCACTCCAGTCTATTAATGCCCTAAAACCGACTATCATTGTCGGGAATGTCAATATCCAAAATAAGTAGAGTGAAACGACTTGCTTTCGAGACATTTAAACCCTCCTCATCACCATTATAAATCATAATAGCCTAATTAAAAAAAGTTAAGTTAAATGGTTGACGAAAAAGCGCAAACCGAATATAGTATTACAAGTAGATAATATCCGAGTAAGTTTATCAGAAAAGGAGAATTAACATGACAACTAAAGTACAACCGGTTAATGAAGTTAAAGATCCGGTATCAGTTGAAAAAGATGATACTGGTTTAAATAAACCGCAAAATAAGTTGATCATTGGTGCTTTAGCTGTAACGTTTGTTTTAATGGTTCACTTAATGACATCATATGATGGTGTTCAAGCGTTACTTCTCATCATTGGTCTATTATTAGGTTATACATTATTCCACGCGAGGTTTGGTTTTACATCAGCATTTCGTCGTTTAGCATCTGTAGGTAACGGGCAGGCCTTAAGGTCACACATGCTCATGTTGGCAGTTGCTGTAACGTTATTTGCACCGATTCTAGCATTCGGAATCTCGTTTTTCGATACAGGTGTATCTGGGTATGTTGCGCCGATCGGTATTAGTTTACTAGTTGGTGCGTTTATGTTTGGTGTCGGTATGCAGCTAGGTGGGGGCTGTGCATCAGGTACGTTATACGCTGTTGGTGGCGGTCGTACAGTGATGTTCGTAACACTGATCTTCTTTATCGTTGGTTCGACAATTGGAGCATACCACTTACCGTTCTGGACTGAAGACTTGCCAGCTTACCAGCCAGTTTCATTAGCTGAAACGACAGGTTTTGGTTATGGTGGAGCATGGTTAGTTTCAATTGCGCTATTTGGTTTAATTGCATGGATTACGTTAGTGATTGAAAAAAGAAGAAAAGCACCAAAAATGGCACCAGTACCATCTGAAAAAGGTTGGAAACGGATCTTCCGTGGTTCTTGGCCATTATTCGCAGCGGCGATTGTTTTAGCAGTATTAAATGCTGTAACGTTAATGACGCGTGGTCAACCGTGGGGAGTAACATCTGCCTTCGCGCTTTGGGGATCAAAAGTAGCTGACTTTTTTGGCATTGATGTTGCTAGCTGGAGTTATTGGCAAGGTGCAAATGCCGCAGCATTAGAAGCATCAATTCTAGCAGATTCAACAACAGTCTTGAACTTCGGTGTCATTATCGGTGCCTTTATCGCATCAGCAGCAGGTGGATTATTTAAGTTTACGAGATTAACTAAAGGTAATGTAGCAGCATCCATTATTGGTGGTTTACTAATGGGTTACGGTGCACGTCTAGCATTCGGTTGTAATATCGGTGCTTACTTCGGCGGAATTGCATCATTCAGCCTACACGGATATATTTGGGGAATTCTAGCACTAGCAGGAACCTTCCTCGCCTTATATTTAAGGCCACTCTTCGGCTTATCCGTACCAAAATCAAAAGATTCATTCTGTTAGATGTAACCCTCATACGGTCGTATGAGGGTTTTTTCATGCGAATAGCTCATAGAAATTGGAAAACGGCTCATAGAAGGTTTGGAATAGCTTATAGAATACAAGATTCGACACAGTAGAGCACGTTTAATGTCGAGATTTCCATGGAATAGTAGACAAAGCTTAAAGCTTCAGCAGTAAAAAGCCATTAACGCCAGCTCTAATTTTGAGCTGGCGTTAACTTCTAATAAAGGTTAAAAACCCAAATTAACTTAATCCACTAATGTGAAAGTTTGATGAAAGGGCAAATATTTATTCAAACGTATGTCGATTAGCAGGACTTTTAATTCGAATATCGAAATATAGATCTAAGGAGGGTTTGTATGAGTAATCGTGTTAAAAGAGATATAAAAATTCCTTTAAGGGACGGCGTGTTATTATCTGCTGATCATTATCAACCTGAGGAAGATGGTCAATACCCAGCTATTGTTGTACGAACACCTTATGGTAAAACGAGAGAGCAGCAACATTTGCAGGGTGAATACTTCGCTGACCATGGCTATCATGTTATTAACGTTGATGTAAGAGGGCGTGGAGATTCAGAAGGGGAGTTCGTCCCTTATCGCAATGATGGTGTTGACGGCTATGATGTGATTGAATGGGTCGCTGGACAAACGTGGTGTGACGGCAATGTCGGTACTCTTGGAGGCTCATATTTAGGACGCATCCAGTGGCTTACCGCATTGGAGCAACCTCCATCACTCAAGGCGATGGTTCCACTAGTTACACCGTCAGATCCATTTGTGGAATGGCCAACTGGTTTACCAAACCCGATGCATATTTGTTGGTTATACATGACGCGAGGTCGTGTCATGCAAAATATTAATTTAGTTGATTGGCAAAAGGTGTACTGGACGTTACCTTATGTTGATATGGACTTACCAACAGGGTGGTATTCTGAGCAGTGGCGTGAGGAAATAGAACATCCGTACTTTGATGAATATTGGAAGCATATTGCTTATCAACATCGTTTTGATGAAATAGATGTTCCAGTTTTAAATATTTCAGGTTGGTATGATGACGAACAAATTGGAACACCGTTGAATTATCGTGGCATGGTTGAGGCGGGTAAGTCTAATCAACATTTACTTATGGGACCTTGGCCACACCAGTTAAATAAATCTACAAAGCTCGGTGATTTAGACTTTGGTGCAGATTCATTAATCGATATGAATGACTATCAACGACGGTTTTTCGATTACTATTTAAAAGGAATAGACGATGGATTTAGTGAGAAGAAGCCTGTCGATCTTTTTGTAATGGGTGAAAACAAATGGCAGCAAGAAGAAACGTGGCCTCTTCCAAATACGGAGTGGACCGACTTTTATTTACATAGTAGAGGTAAGGCAAATAGCCGTTTTGGAGATGGTGTTTTAAGTACGAGTGAACCAGCTGGAAATGAAGCGGAGTATGATCAGTATTCCTATAACCCTGCAAATCCTGTACCGTTCATTACAGAGATGGTATCACATCAAATTGGTGGTCCAGATGATTACTCATCAATTGAAAGAAGAGATGACGTCCTTGTCTATACGAGTGAAGTGTTAGATGAAGATGTAGAAGTAACAGGACAAGTTAAAGCAAACTTATTCGTATCAACTGATGCGAAAGATACTGACTTTACGGTTAAGTTACTGGATGTAAGGCCGAGTGGTTTTGCCCAACGTTTAACAGACGGGCTCGTACGCGGGCGTTTCCGTAACGGAACAGACAAGCCTGAACTAATGACCCCAGGTGAAGTTTACGAAGTGGAAGTCGACTGTTGGAATACGTCACACGTCTTTAAAAAAAGTCATCAAATCCGAATTGAAGTCGCATCCAGTGCATTTCCGAAGTATGACCGCAACTTAAATACAGGTGATGAATTAGGTAAGACGACTGAGATGAAAGTGGCGAACCAAATGGTCTACCACTCGGAGCAGTATCCATCTTCTGTAGTATTGCCGATTATTAAAAGATAAACAGAAAAGGTGATTGAGGGATGAACTTAGATACGCCAAGTTTATTAATACAACAAGATACAATGGAGCGTAACTTAATGAGTATGGTTGGTTTTGCCCAATCACAACACATTGCATTACGTCCTCACATAAAAACACATAAAAGTGTTCAAATTGCTAGAAGACAAGTTGAAGAAGGAGCGGTTGGGATAACCGTTGCTAAACTGGATGAAGCTGAAGTCATGGTCGATGGTGGTATTGAAGATATTTTTATTGCTTATCCAATTACTAAAAAACAAAAAGTAAACCGTTTAAAAGAGTTAACTAAACGAGCTAATATAATTGCTAGCGTTGATTCTGAGGTCGGTGCAAAAGCTTTAAGTGACACGTTTGAAGATGAAGTGCTTGAAGTATGGATTAAAGTGAACTCTGGGTTGAACCGTTGTGGTGTTGAGCCAGGTGAAGAGACGGTTAGCCTAGCCAAGTATATAGCAGCACTTCCAGGTCTTGAATTAACTGGTTTATACACTCATGCTGGCCATTCTTACGGTGCTAAGTCAAATGAAGAACGGAAAAGGATCGCCAAGTATGAAGCAGAAAGTGTTGTAAAGAGTGCAAAAGCGTGTGAAGTTGAAGGAATCCGTATTCGGCATCGAAGTGTTGGTGCCACCCCAACGTTCATGGATGCAGGTAAGGTTAAGGGTGTAACTGAAATTAGACCAGGGAATGCGATCTTTTATGATATGGTTCAAGTCGGTTTAGGTATAGCGGAGCCTGAAGATTGTGCTTTAACTGTACTTGCCACGGTTGTTGCTAAACATTCTGATCGTATAGTGATTGATGCAGGAAGCAAAGCATTGTCACTTGAAAAAGGAGCACATGGTAACGAAAGTGTTGTCGGATTTGGTCACGTTATTGGTTACCCAAGCTTAGTTATTGAAAGACTGTCTGAAGAGCATGGTGTCATTCCGATTAATGAACAGTGTGACTTGGAAGTAAATGATACAGTCGAAATCATTCCAAACCATGCTTGTGTAGTGGCTAACTTATTTGATGAGTATGTCGTTTGTAATGAAAATGAAGTGGTAAACAATTGGCCAGTTGATGCACGTGGTGGTCTGAAATAAAAATTAACGAATAAATTACCCCCAAATTCTCAAGCTATAAATACAGAATTTGGGAACAGGCTTAGGTTTAATGTTTTTAAAGTTTCAAATAGATAAGTTCTCATTAGGGTTTAGCGCAAAAGAAATGATGAAAAAACGCGGTTGGCTAAAAATACCGCCAGCTTATAGACGTACCGGGGCAATTGACTCTGAACAAGAGCCTCAAGTATAAAAAGAGTGAACTCGAATAGGAGTTCACTCTTTTCTGAATTAGATTTGATCTTGATAAGCTTTTGCCACTTGACCAGCGACTTCAGCGTTATGATAAACAAGAGCTAAGTTCGTTTCTAAGCTTTGTCCATCTGTTAAAGTTTTGACTTTATCTAAAATAAATGGCGTCACTTCTTTACCTGTAATGTTATGATCTTTGGCTTCTGTAATAGCTTCTTGAATAATATGCTCAATTTCATCATAGTTTAGCGCAGCATGTTCAGGCACAGGGTTAGCGATAATTGCGCCACCTTCAAGACCTAATTCCCACTTAGTTTTAAGTGATTTAGCAACTGTATCTGGTTCATCGATTTGGTAATCGACGCCGAATTCACTGACTCTTGAGTAGAATGAAGGAAATGTGTTCGTTTTATATCCAATGACCGGAACGCCATGCGTCTCTAAATATTCTAGCGTTCTACTAATATCTAAAATCGATTTAGCACCAGCACAAACAACAGCGACATTCGTTTGAGCTAATTCAGTTAAGTCAGCTGAAACGTCCCATGTAATCTCACCTTCACGATGGACACCACCAATTCCACCAGTAGCAAATACTTTAATGCCTGCTAGTTCCGCAGCGATCATCGTTCCAGCGACAGTTGTTGCACCAAGCTCTTTTTGTGCTATAACATGGGCGAAATCGCGACGGCTCACCTTATGAACATTTTCACTCGTAGCAAAAACATTTAATTCTTCTTCTGTTAAACCAATCTTAATTTGGCCATCCATGATCCCAATAGTAGCTGGGACTGCCCCTTGTTCACGGATGATTGTTTCAACTTTACGAGCCATCTCTAAGTTTTGTGGATATGGTAAACCATGAGAGATAATCGTTGATTCTAATGCAACAACAGGTTGGTTATTTTGTATAGCCTCTTGTACTTCTTTTGTATATGATAAAAATTGTTCCATTTACGACAACTCCTTTAATAAAGTATTAATTTTCTTAGTTGATAAGTCTTCAGAACAAGACTGATTAGATTGAAGAGTAAGTGTTGAGCAAGCTAGTCCAAAACGACAAGATTGTTGTAACGTTTGATTATTAATGAATCCATATATGAGACCAGCAGTAAATGCATCACCAGCTCCTGTAACGTCAGCTACTTCTGTACGAATAGCTTCAACTTTCCCTTCTTCATGAGCAGAACAGTAGTAAATACCTTCTTCACCCAAAGTGATGATCACTTGCTTAACGCCTCTGCGCAGCAACTCATGGCAAGCTTTCCCGTAGTCTTCAGTGTTACTAATCGTTATTCCTGAAAGTTCCTCGGCTTCTTCCTTGTTCGGAATAATCGTATGCACACCTGTTAAATCTTCAGGTAGCTTTTTCGCCTTAATTGAGGAGACAGGGTCTAAAAATAAAGGCTTCTGATTGCTTTCACTACGTCTAATCACTGTATGAAGAGCATCCTCAGAAATATTAGTATCTAAGAAAATGACATTAGAACGTGCGTATTGTTGCCACTTTTGCTCAATTAACTGTTGAGTGACTTCGTTATAAATCTCCATATCAGCCATAGATACAACAAGTTCACCATTACGGTCAATCAATGCTGTATAAGTTCCTGTACGGTTTTGGGGTAAGGTGGTAACTTCGCTCGTGTCTATTCCAATTTTATAAGCTGATTCAGTTAACCAAGCGCCTTCTTTATCTTGACCAACAAAAGTAGCTAAAGTCGGTTTTAAGTCTAACCGCACTAAGTTTTCAGCAACGTTCCTTGCTACTCCACCAAGAGATTCATCCGTCGTAACAGGGTTAGACGATTCCATCCTAACGTCTTGCAAGGCATGTGACTTACGGTCGACGTTAGCACCACCAATGCAAGTAACGCTGTTGTGGTTATTTAAGATATAAGCTCGTCCTCTAATTTCCCCAGATTCGATCAACCGTTTAATGTAGTTGGCAACTGCCGAACGTGAAAGGCCGACCTCATCTGCTAGCTCTTGCTGTGAAATGTAAGGGTTTAATTGTATTAGATTTAAAATTTGTTGTTCTTTCTCCATTTTTGAACCCTCCTTTATTCAATAAATGAAATCGCTATCAATCTGTTATGACAAAAGTTTATCATTTAAACATTTGTTTGTAAATAAGAGATTAGTTATTATTACTTAGGCCTAAATAAACATCATGAAAGGGTTTTCATATATATCGAACAAAATGATAACGATTACAAACAAAAATTTATCAAAATGTTATTGACTTTAGCTCTCAAGTAAGTAAAATGGATTTTAAATTTAAATTATCTAACTATTTTAAAAGTTCAGAGGAGTTGGTTTGTGTGGAAAATGATATTTGCGATTTTATTTCAGACTTATGAATTAATTAAAACCTAGGAGGAACTTAAATGGACGATCGAATGTATTCTAAAAAGCTATTAACAACACTACTATTAACTTTACTTATCGTACTAGCTGCTTGTGGAGGCGGTGGCCAGGATAGTGAGTCAGCTGGTGGAGAAGATGAAGCCGAAGATTTAACAAATAATGATGCAGAAGACACTTTAGTTGTAGGACTAGATGATGACCCACCATTATTAGATCCTCATTTATCAACTGCGCAAGTAGAGAGTCAAATTTTTAAAGCTAATTACGAAACGCTAATTAATGTAGATGAAAACTTAGACCCTATCCCTGGACTTGCTAAAGATTGGGATGTCTCAGAGGATGGTTTAACTTATACATTTTATTTGCAAGAAGGTGTCACTTTCCACGATGGAGCCGATTTTAACGCTGAAGCGGTAAAGTATAACTTTGAACGAATTTTAGATGAAGATCTTGGTTCGCCAAATGCTTCGGATTTAAGGTTAATTGAAGAGATGTCGGTAGAGGATGAGTACACATTTGTCGTTGAGCTTGAGGAAACGTTTGCTCCTTTCTTATCTGGACTATCTCACCGAGCAGGTCAAATTGTTTCACCTAAAGCAGCTGAAGATGAAGAGATTGACTTATCTAATGAACCTGTTGGCACAGGGCCATTTCAATTCGTTGATCGTACAGCTCAAAGCCACTTAGAGTTTGAACGCTTCGACGATTACTGGGGTGAGTCACCAGATTATAAGTATTTAGAATATCATGCGTTTTCTAACGAGGACACGCGTATTACGAACTTAGTTTCAGGGGATTTAGATATTGTAAATCGTATTGCTCATAAAGATATTGAACAGTTAGAAGAAAACCCTGAAATTAATATGTCTGAAGAGGACGGTATTGGCTTCCAAGGCTTGATGTTAAACACAGACCGAGAGCCGTTTGATAACCAAAAGGTTAGACAAGCTATGAATTATGCCGTAGATCGTGACGCGATTACAGAAGTCGTCTTTCATAATGGCGCTGAACCGGCAGTTAGTCCATTTGCACCGTCAAGTTGGGCAAACAACCCAGACTTAGAAGTGCCTGATCGTGAAGTTGAAAAGGCACAGGAGCTATTAGAAGAATCAGGGGTTGAGGATCTATCATTCACGTTAACCGTTAGCCCATCACCAGCAGAGCAACAACTATCTGAAATGTTAAAGTCAATGCTTGATGATGTTGGGTTTGAAGTTGAAATTGAACAAGTTGAGTTTGGTGCCATTTTAGACCGTATGTATGAAGGTGACTATGATGTTGCTCGACTTGGTTGGAGTGGTCGAGTGGACCCAGACGGTAATGCCTATAGCTGGTTCCACACAGACGAAACGTATAACTTTACCGGCAGTTCAAATGAACAGTTAGATGAATTGCTAGTGGATGCTAGAACGACTGTTGATCAAAATGAAAGACAAGAGATGTACCGTCAAGCAGCTGAAATTCTATGGGATGAAGCACCTTACATTTTCTTATACCACGAAAATGATTATAAGCCGATGAAAGACAACGTTCAAGGATTTAACCACGTACCAGACGGCTTAATTCGACCAGCAGATTTAACACTTGAATAAAAGTTGGCAAGGTGCTGCAACAAGTTGCAGCACCTTGCTTTACACTAATTTAGACAATCAGGAGGGGTGAAGGTGCTCTCATTTCTACTTCGCCGAGCAGGCTTAATGATCGTTATATTATTTTTCGTTAGTATTATCGTTTTCTCACTCGTCAATGTCTTGCCTGGTGATCCGGCATTAATGATTTTAGGACAGGAAGCAACAGACGAGTCTCTTGAAGCCTTGCGTGAGGATATGGGCTTGAATGACCCTCTAGTCATGCAATACTTTGCCTGGGTTGGTGACTTGTTACAAGGTGATTTCGGTCAATCGTTTCGAGATAATACTGAAGTTTCGAGTCTATTAGCTGAAAAGATACCTATCACACTACAGCTAACGGTCATGTCGTTTGCAATTGCCGTTTTAATTGCGATCCCAGCAGGTGTCATTAGTGCGACGAGAAAAGGAACTTTATGGGATTCATCAGCAACTTTATTTGCACTATCAGGCGTATCACTACCACCTTTCTGGTTAGGCATTCTATTAATCTTTATTTTTGCTGTAACGCTCGGATGGTTCCCACCATCAGGCTACGTACCGATCACAGAAAATGTCGCCCAAAGTTTATGGTACATGTTACTACCAGCCGTTGCTTTAGGTGTAAGACTATCAGCCGAACTAACCCGTATGCTTCGGTCTAGTTTACTAGAAGTCTTAGGATCGGATTATATACGAACTGGCTATGCCAAAGGATTGCTAGAGCGAGCCGTTGTGTATGGTCACGCATTAAGGAATTCCATATTACCTGTTATTACAGTTAGTGCGTTGCAGTTCGCTGCTTTCTTAGGTGGTACCGTAATTACAGAGGAGATCTTTAATATTCCTGGGTTAGGTCAACTACTCGTCACATCGATTCAAACGCGTGATTTCCCTGTTTTACAAGGGGCCGTTATGTTTATGGCTTTAGCTGTTATATTAATTAACTTCTTAACCGATGTTTTATATTCGATCTTAGATCCACGCATTAAGCTTACAGGAGGGTCACAATAATGGAACAAACTGAAAATCTATCAGTGCAAACGACTAAAGTTCAAAACCCTCGCCTGCGAATGCTTAAGACGATGTTAGAACGACTATGGCAAAACAAGTTAGCTGTTTTCGGTGGTGTTGTGACTTTTCTATTAATCTTTACAGCACTATTTGCAACGTGGTTGGCTCCGCATGACCCGACGGAACAAAATTACAGTGCAGTACTACAAGCTCCAAGTAGTGAATACTGGTTTGGAACAGATAATTTAGGGCGCGATATTTTTAGCCGAGTTATATATGGAGCGCAAGTGTCGCTACAAGCGGGTCTAATTTCCGTTGGGATTGCGTTAATCATAGGTGTTCCGATTGGTTTAATTTCAGGTTATTACCGTGGCTTTATTGATGAGTACATCATTATGAGAATGACAGACGCGATGCTTTCCATTCCTGCTTTAGTATTAGCATTGGCATTAGCTGCGGTATTAGGTGCAGGTTTAACAAACGCGATGATTGCCATCGGTTTAGTGTTAACCCCTAACTTTGTTCGTTTAATTCGTGGTGAAGTGTTGGCGCATCGTGAGAAAGAGTATGTTGAAGCGGGTAAGGCATCAGGTATTAGTGATTTTAGTATAATCCTAAAGCATATTTTACCGAATACAATTGCACCAATTATGGTTCAAGCAACGCTTGCGATTGCAGCCGCTATTATCGTTGAAGCTTCACTCAGTTATTTAGGCTTAGGCACCCAGCCACCTAATCCAAGTTGGGGCTCAATGTTAGCGACAGGTCAAGGCTATTTAGATTCAGCACCTTGGATCGCATTATTTCCAGGGGCATTAATCTTTATTACTGTTATTTCGATTAACTTGTTCGGCGATGGCATACGCGACATGTTAGATCCGAAGATGAAGTAAGGAGTGTCACGTCATGAAAAGTACGAGCGAAGAAAACCAATTACAAGTCCATGGCTTAGAAGTTGGGTTTAAAAATAAAAAGAAATACACTCAAATTTTAAATGGTGTATCCTTTAATGTGAACAAGGGTGAAACGTTGTGCATCGTTGGTGAATCAGGGTGTGGCAAAAGTTTAACTTCACTTTCAATTATGGGTCTGCTACCAGAGTCAGGCGAAGTTCGTTCAGGCGAGATTCGCTTTGAAGGTCAAGAATTAACAAATCGATCAATGAAAGAAATGAGCAAAATACGTGGCAATGAGATCTCAATGATTTTCCAAGAGCCGATGACGTCACTTAACCCTGTTCATACAGTAGGGAAACAAATTATAGAAGCAATCCGGATCCACCGTAATGTATCGAAAAAGGAAGCCACTGAACGGGTTGTTGAGATGTTTGAATTAGTCGGTATTCCATCGCCACGCGAACGTGTTCATAACTACCCACACGAAATGAGCGGTGGAATGCGCCAACGTGTCATGATTGCGATGGCACTTGCTTGCGACCCGAAATTGTTAATTGCTGATGAACCGACAACAGCATTAGACGTAACGATCCAAGCCCAAATATTAGACCTTTTAAACGAGTTGAAAGGCGATTTAGACATGTCGATTGTCATGATCACTCATGATTTAGGTGTCGTTTCTGAAATGGCTGATCAAGTACTTGTGATGTATGCAGGTGAAGTGATTGAATATACTGATTCGAAATCATTATTTGAAAACCCTAAGCACCCGTACACACAGGGGTTAATCGCATCAATTCCTAAGCTACAAGGAAAAACAGAAGAATTGCCAGTCATTAAAGGGGCGGTACCAAACCCTGATGAAATGCCATCAGGCTGTCGCTTTTCGACTAGGTGCGCTTTTGCGAAGCAGGAATGCTTTGACCAGTCACCACAAGAAGAAGGTACAGAAGCACATCCAGTTCGTTGTTGGATGTATTCAGCTGAGTGGCAACAGATGACACCGCTTAAAGGAGGAGAGTCCAATGGCTACACCACAGATGGAGCAGTCGACCGAGAACCTATTAGAAATTAAAGGGTTAAAAAAATACTTTGAACTCGGCGGTGGCTTATTTAAACAAAAACAACAAGTTAAAGCTGTTGATGACTTAACCTTTAACGTTAAAAAGGGCGAGACTTTAGGTATTGTCGGCGAGTCTGGCTGTGGTAAATCAACGATGGGACGAGCCTTATTACAGCTTCAAAAACCAACGTCTGGTGAAGTGTATTATGAAGGTCAAGATATTGCACAATTAAATGGGAAGCAGTTACGGAAATTGCGCAAAGATATACAAATTATCTTCCAAGATCCTTTTGCGTCATTGAACCCAAGAATGACAGTGGGTGCAATGCTGACTGAAATTGTTGCCACCCACGAAATCGTCCCTAAAAAAGAACGGCAAAGCTACGTTCAAAATTTGCTTGAAGAAGTCGGGTTGAAAGCTGAAGCTTATTGGAAGTACCCGCACGAATTTAGCGGTGGCCAAAGGCAGAGAGTTAGTATTGCTAGAGCACTTGCTGTACAACCCAAACTGATCATATGCGATGAAGCGGTATCGGCATTAGACGTATCCGTTCAAGCGCAAGTATTGAACTTATTGCAAAAACTGAAAAGAAAACACCAGCTAACATACATTTTTATTTCTCATGATTTATCAGTCGTTAAGCATATTAGTGACCGAGTCGGTGTCATGTATTTAGGTAAGATGGTCGAATTAGCTGATGAAGACTCGATTTACGAAAATCCAGCGCATCCATACACACAGGCACTGTTTTCAGCTATTCCAGATATAACAGAAGATCACAAAGAAAGAATTCAATTAAAAGGAGATGTACCTAGCCCGCTAAATGTACCTACTGGTTGTCGTTTTCATACACGTTGCCCCCTTGCGACAGAATATTGTAAACAAGCTGAACCAGCCTTAGAAGAAGTGAAGGAGCATCATTTAGCGGCCTGTCATTACGCTGAATAATAAATAAAGCCAGTCGTCATGATTAACTGACGGCTGGCTTTATTTTATTTTGCCCCAGTTAACTAAATGTTCTTCAGTACTACTTAACTTTAAGATAAAAGGGTAAAAGATAAAAAATAAAGTTATAACAGTAAGACAGTGCAAAATAAGTCCTACAATAGAAAGGTTAAAAAAGAAAGAAGGAAAAATAATTAGAAGCGGAATAAGTAAAGTTAATACACTTGTTTTTTTCAGTGTATCTTTTGAGGCATACTGATGTCCATGACAATGAGGGCATACCAATCGTGTATCTAAGTTAGCAGACGCTTTATGCGTCTCCCACCACGTCCACTCTGTTTCACATTGCTGACAAACCGGCATGAAATAACCCCCCTCATATATTTTAATTCTCATTATAACATACGGGGAATAATGGTAGTTAAAGCCCAGCTAAATTGTTAGCTGGGCTTTTTATTACTTCGATTTCTCAAAAAGATGGGTACTATGAATACTTAACTTAGCTTTTGGATCGATCATTGACTTAGCATGATTAACAGCAATTGGTGCTTCACCAAAACCGGTTGCAATTAGTTTCGGTTTCCCTTCATACGTACAAATGTCACCAGCGGCAAAAATGCCTGAAATGTTCGTCTCCATTTTAGAATTAACGAAAATACTATTTTTTTGTAACTCAAGCCCCCACGATTTTAAAGGACCTAATGAAGTGACAAAACCATAGTTAACAATGACGTCATCTACGTCGATCAGTTCGAGTTGTTCACCTTTTACTTCTTTAATTGCGACTTGCTCAATACGATTGCCATCTCCAATTAAACGACCAACTTCAAAAGGTGTCATAATGTTAACGGATGAGTTTTTTAACTGTGTAACGCTATGTTCATGCGCGCGGAATTTGTCTCGACGGTGGATTAGTGTAACTTGTTCAGCAATAGGTTCCAATGCTAAGGACCAGTCAATTGCTGAGTCACCACCCCCACATAAAAGGATGCGACGGTTTTTAAACTGATCTAATTTCTGCACGAAATAGTGAAGGTTACTGCCTTCATACTGGTCCGCTTGTTCTGTTTTAAGTTTTCGTGGTTGGAATGCTCCTGCACCTGCTGTAATAATAATCGTTTTGGAATAATGTGTCCCTTGGGTAGTAAAGATCTCGAAGTACTCGTCGTGGCGACTAATGTCTGTTACAGATTGTTCTAAGTGAATGGAAGGTGAAAACGTCTTAGCTTGTTCGTGTAAGTGGTCAACTAACTCTTGTGCTTTAACTTTCGGAAAGCCTGCAACATCGTAAATGTATTTGTCAGGATATAATGCAGCTAATTGTCCTCCAACTTGTGGCATGCTGTCGATGATATTGACTGATGCTTCTCTCATCCCAGCGTAAAAAGCAGTAAATAACCCTACAGGACCTGCCCCTATAACGGTAATATCATATATGCGGTCATTCAACATGACTACCCTCCTTTTATAACGTTTTTAACACGCTTGTAATTATTTTGTTATATAAAAGAATACAAAAGTTCTTCTACATTGTCAATATATTATGGGATAATTACGCTATGATAAAAATGTGTTATATTAAACTTACAGAATAATAGGAGGGATGGTTTATGATCTATCGCTACAAGAATCATACCCCACGAATAGACGAGACAGCTTTTATTGCAGATAATGCTAGAATTATTGGTGATGTTGAGATCGGAAAGGAGTCTAGCATCTGGTTCAATGTCACAGTACGAGGTGATGAAGGACCAATCCGCATTGGTGAGCGTTGTAATATACAAGAAAACTCCATGTGTCACCTGTACGAACAGTTTCCACTTACTTTAGAAGATGAAGTGTCAGTTGGTCACAATGCAATTGTTCACGGTTGTACACTAAGAAAAGGTGTCCTCATAGGTATGGGAGCAACGGTTTTAGATGGTGCTGAAATAGGAGAGTATTCGATTATCGGCGCTAATAGCCTAGTGCCATCTGGTAAAGTGATCCCGCCACGTTCACTCGTCTTAGGATCACCAGGCAAAGTCGTCCGTGAGTTAACAGATGAGGACATGAAGATGATTGAAGAAACGATTGATGTTTATGCTAATAAAGGTCAAGAGTTTAATGATCCAACTATATTTGAACGTGTTTCGAGATAACATTTACCTTTTAGCAATATAGTTAAGTAGTTTATTTTGGTTAATATGGCTTTGGTCAAAGATTTTAAACATTACTTTGATCGAAGCCTTTAGTATGATAAAACCAATTAAAACGCCAAGACCGTTCATAATGAAATCGTTAATATCAAATATGCGATGTCTATACCCTGTAGATATACCAACTATAAGTTGTGTTGCTTCAATAATGAGTGGTAATAGAAATGCCCATAACAAAACTTTCCTCATGGTAATTTGAGCAATTAGCGGTAGAAGAAAGCCAAAGGGAATAGTTAGCAAAACATTTAAGAACATAAACTTTAAGTTAATTTCTAAGTTTTGAAATGGGACTAAGTTGATATTATGTCTTAATACACTCAATGGGTCGTACATTTCTGGAATATACGTGATCGGGAACTGCGTATATCTTACCACTTGAGTGATATATAAGTAGAATACTGAAAAAAAGAATAAATACATCAATCCTTTATTAAGCTTGAATTTCAAATATAAAAGTAAAACAATATAAATGATTAAGGCGACTATTATAACCGGACCCTCAAAGTACAACTTCATAATTAACCGTCCTTACCTAAAGTATAAAATAAATCACCGGAAGTCATCCGGTGACCGATTTCCCTATTCAAACACAGACTCAAAAAAGCGTGTAGCTGGTGTTTGTAACAGTTCATGATAATCAGAGAATAATGCTGCTGCAGAGTCACCTAACCATTGATTTGGGAGTAACTCATCAGGCAAGTTTGGATCAACGAATAAAAACTTACGATACTCATGGACAAGTGAGGCACATTTGACGAAACACTGCCCATCACTTATATCCCCTTTTTCTACTAAGTTCTTATCGATGTAATACATTTCACTGTATTCTTTTATGAACTGTGAGTATTTTGCATTCACATCATCTAAATCCCAACATTGGTCGACTAATTCTTTCGGGGAACTCATCCCTTCATAAGTCGCATTAAAGAACGTTACATACTGACTAATCTCATACTTATCAACTAAACGATGCACTTGTTCTTCAAGTGGATTTGGCGTAATCCAGCAACTATTAGTTAAAGAGCCAAAACCACTCCATACTAACTCTTTACGTAATTCATCTCGTAAATGACGTTGACTTTCAGGAATCGAATAGACAAGCATGCGCCACTGCCCATCCCACTTAGGTGATTCAGATCTATAAATTCGCTTAGAAGCTTCTTCCATGCGGGCTTTTCCTTGTTCGGTAAGAGAATAATAGCTTTTGTTCCCTCTTTTTTCAGATTGGAGCCACCCTTGCTTACTCATTCTAGAAACCGCGGCTCTAACTGATTGTTCATTATGTCCGAACTCTTCTAATAACTGAATTAAACTACCAATCCAAATGACATTACCATAATGTCTTATGTAATCGCCGTATAACGTAAAAATCATTGACCGTGTTTTAAACTGTTTATCCATGCTCTATCATTTCCTTCTTTGTCTAGTTCGATATTTAATTACTAGTTTACTACATGGTGGTGCAAAATTCACTTCTTTTTTATCAAAATGTACAAGCTAGTCATTGATAAAACAACGAATATTAACCTCAAATCTCATCATACAATGTATTATATAACCTATATTATTTTTTGAAAATTAAAATATTTATATTGAAGTTTGTATAACGGTTTGTTATGATTGCGTTAAATAAACGTGATGGAGGAGAGGTTGCTGTATGTATAATTACTTGGAATACGGCGGTTCTGATCAGCCTAATGTACCAGAACAAGACCAAGAAAAATACGAGCAGTTTATGGCACGGATTGAAGCGGGGGAGAAAATTGAACCGGACGATTGGATGCCAGAGGATTATAGGCAAGGTTTAATTAAATTAATTTCCATGCATGGCATTAGTGAAATTATGGGTGCCTTACCTGAGAAAGAGTGGACGCCAAAAGCACCGACGATGAAGCGTAAGCTTGGCATTATGGCAAAGGTACAAGATGAAATGGGTCACGGCCAATTACTACTGCGAGTAGCTGAAGATTTAATGAAACCATACGGCAAAAACCGTGAAAACATAATGGAGGATTTATTAAGTGGCGACCTTAAGTTTCATAACGTTTTCCATATGCCGACGAAAACGTGGGCTGATGCTGGCATGGTTGGCTGGTTAGTTGACGGTGCAGCCATCATTTCACAAACGAACATGTTAGATGCTTCTTATGGACCCTACCAACGCGCACTTCAACGCATTTGCCAAGAAGAAGTTTTCCACGCACAGCATGGTGAAGCAATCATCATGGCATTAGCTGAAGGAACTGAGTATCAAAGAGAAATATTGCAAGAGTCACTGAATCGTTGGTGGCCAGCACTATTGATGTTTTTTGGACCGAGCTCAGCTGACACGACTGGAACCTCAAAACAAGACACGATGATTAAATACCGCATTCGTAAAAGCTCCAACGAAGAACTACGACAAGCATTCCTTGATAAATACTTACCACGTGTATTCTCACTAGGACTTACAGTACCAGATGAAACGATCCACTACGACGAAGAACAAGAAATGTGGGTTTACCAACAACCTGATTGGAATGAGTTTAAACAAATTATTAAAAATAAAGGACCGCGATCAAAAGAACGTTTGCGCTTACGTGAAGTCGCTTACGAAAACAACCGTTGGGTAAGAGAAGCGCTTTCACCTGAAGCAATTGGCCAATAACTGGAAAGGAGAGGTTTTATGTCGGAGTCGAATGAAACAAACTTCTACCAAGAGTATGAAGTTTTTAGTAAAAAAAGTGTTAAATCACCCATTCAGCATCAATTCAGTTTACTTGCTCCTAATGAAGAGATGGCGCTTAGCATGGCGGTTGAAAATTTCATGCGCCGTGAAGACGTGCTAGATGTTTGGGTAGTTAAACGAAGTAATATTCGCTCAATGACGAGTGAGGAGCGTTTGAATTTAACAAAGCGTTTAGACAATAAAGACTACCGTAGGACGAAAGGTTACGGCTATTTACGTAAGAAGTGGAAGGAAAAAGAACAAGGCATGTTAGATGAGAAAGAGATCATGTCGTGGAAAGAGGTGAAAAAGAAATGACGCAAGTGACATCTGCACAAGAGGCAATGAATGATGCAGCTTATTTAAAAGCTTTAACAGATTTACTTTACCAATTAGCTGATGATGACTTTCTCATTTCTTTTCGCGGTTCAGAATGGCTTGGGTTAGCACCGCATATAGAAGAAGATGTGGCCTTTTCCTCGATCACGCAAAATACGATGGGCCATGCGTTAATGTACTATCGATTGCTTGAAGATTTAAGTGAAGGTGAAGCGGATGCTCTTGCGCATGAACGCGAACCTAGTAACAGACGAAATGCTGTTTATTTTGAAAAGAAAAATGGTGAAGGTGAATACTTAACAGAACCGTATTATGACTGGGCGTTAGCTGTTGTACGTAACTTTCTCTATGAATCTTTCAAAAAAGTAAAGCTAGAAGCGTTAACGAAAAGTTCCTATACACCGTTAGCCAACGTTGCTGGAAAAGTGTTAATGGAACAACCTTACCATTTATCGCATTGGAAAATATGGTTTAACCAACTTTATAACTCTACTGATGAGGCGAAGACGAAGTTGCAATCGCGTTTAGAAGAAGCGTGGCAGCAATTCGGTGATGTCTTAGAGCTTGGTGAGTATGCTACTGAACTTGAGCATTTTGACATTATAAGTGGTGAGGACGACTTAAAGGAACGGTTTATTCAAGAAGTTGAATCGACTATTGCACATATTCGAGATCTTTCGTTCGGTAAAGCATTTGGAAGTGGTAGAGAAGGTGACCATACACCGGATTTAGACCAAGCGTTAAATACGCTGGCTGAAGTATACCGCAGTGATGAGAAAGCCGTTTGGTAAGTAAAGGAGGTGTCGTTCAATGACGCGTCAGGTGAAAGAGGAAGAAATTCGAGAGGTCTTAAAGTTAGTTGATGACCCTGAATTACCTTCTGTTAGTGTTTCAGATTTAGGGATGGTTCATACGGTGATCGTTGATGGAAGTAGCGTCTCGATTGTAATGGTTCCAACTTTTGCAGGATGTCCTGCTTTAGACTTCATTAAAACAGACGTTCATAAAGCGGTACTTGAACTGGATTGGGTGTCTGAATGTGAAGTTGACTTCTCCTTTGAACTGAAATGGTCGACAGATGCGATTACAGATGAAGGGAAAGAGCAGCTGAAAAAGCATGGCATTGCACCTCCACCAGAGAATTACGAGCCAGGACAGCAGTGGACGGTTAACTGTCCTTATTGTGATTCTGACTATACGTCAATGGATAATGTGTTTGGACCTACGGCTTGTCGCAGCATTTTATATTGCAGCTCGTGTAAAAACCCATTTGAAGCGATGAAGCCAGTAGTGGAATATGCAATCAAATAAATTTGAGAGGGGATTTTACAATGGTTAAATTAATTGCGATTTACAAGAAACCGGAAGATCAGGAGAAGTTTGATGAGCACTACTACAACGTACACACACCACTGACACAAAAGATTCCAGGGTTAAAAGACATGAAAGTAACTAAAATTGTTGGTTCACCAATGGGCGAGACAGATTACTACTTGTTATGTGAAATGTACTATGAGAGTCATGACGCGTTACAAGAAGCGATGAAAACAGACGAAGGAAAAGCGTCTGGAAAAGATGTTATGAAGTTTGCCGGGGATATTGTCACATTAGTCATTGGCGAGGAAGTTGCTGTTAATGTCTAATCAGTACATTGAAGCGTTTGTTGAGGACAAAATTGGGGTGATTCAATTGAATCGCCCTGAAGTGCTTAATGCATTAAACCGGCAAATGGTAGATGAAATTGTTGAGAAGCTAGAGCAGTATGATGAAAGCGAAGACGTTCGTGTCATGATGATTAAAGGAAATGACAAAGCGTTTGCAGCTGGTGCTGATATTGAAGAAATGATGGATGAAACACCGCTTACGATGGAGTTAGCGGATCCATTTGCAGTTTGGGACCATATCACACTTATTAATAAGCCGATTATAGCGTCAGTTAATGGCGTTGCTTTAGGTGGAGGTTTTGAACTAGCTCTTCATTGTGACTTAATTGTCGCTGGAGAATCGTCTAAGTTCGGATTCCCTGAAGTGCAGCTCGGTGTCATGCCGGGAGCAGGTGGTACACAACTATTGACTAAAGCAATTGGTGAACGTAAAGCACTAGAGTGGATTTGGTTAGGTGAACAAATGGAGGCTCGTGAGGCGTTAAAACTCGGGGCTATAAACCGAGTTGTAGCTGATGAGCTCGTTTTTGAAGAGTCATTCCGTTTAGCAAAACAATTAGCTAACCAAGCGCCTATTTCAATACGTTTAATTAAAGAATCGGTCAAAGCAGCTAAAGATATGACGTTAATGGACGGCATGAATCTAGAACGGAAGAACTTTTACTTAACGTTTGCCTCAGAGGACCAAAAAGAAGGAATGAAAGCTTTTACCGAAAAGCGCTCACCTTCTTTTAAAGGAGTGTAAGTCATGGGGAAAGAATTTCAAACGATTAAATATGAAGAGTACTCAGGTGTTGCAACGATTACACTTAACCGACCGTCAGCGTATAACGCATTTACTGAAGGAATGAATTACGAAGTTACACGGGCGCTAAAGCAAGCAACGAAAAACGATGACGTCCGTTGTATCGTCTTTACAGGTGAAGGAAAAGCCTTTTGTGCTGGTCAAGATCTACAAGGTGTTGATGAAAACACGAATCACGCCACTTTTTTAAGAAAAAGGTATCACCCAATGTTAAAAGCGATTAAAGAAACGCCTAAGCCTGTAGTTGCTGCGGTTAATGGCACAGCAGCAGGTGCCGGAATGAGTTTAGCGTTAGCGTGTGATTTTAGACTTGTACAACCGCAAGCGAAATTCGTCAGTGCTTTTATAAACATCGGCTTAATCCCTGATTCAGGGTTTATTTATAACTTGCCACGAATAGTCGGATACGCGAAGGCTATGGAAATCTCCGTACTAGGAAAGCCGATTACGGGTGAAGAAGCTTATGGATTAGGATTGGCAACTGAAGTGGTTCCACAAGACGAGTGGGATAAGCAAGTTGAAGCGTTTACGCAAAAGTTAGCGAGTATGCCAACCAAAGCGGTTGCGTTAGTTAAGCGTTATATGATGGATGGCATGCATTCAGATTATCAAGATGTACTTGAAAGTGAAGCACAAGCCCAGCGAATAGCTGGTTTATCTAATGACCATCAAGAAGGTATTCAAGCATTTAAAGAAAAACGCGAACCAAATTTCATCGGAAAATAATCGAGAGGAGTGGATTTTTAATGGAATTAACGAAAGAGGCAATTGAACAAGTAGGGGAAATGAAGCGTGATCATTATGGGATGATCATTAATGGTGAAAGAGTTGATAGTAGTTCAAAAGACACGTTCGAAACTTATAACCCCGCAACAGGGGAAGTGATTGCAACAGTAGCAAAAGCAAGTGAGGAAGATGCAGAAAAGGCTGTTCAGGCAGCTCGAGCTGCGTTTGATCACGGAAAATGGCGCAAGTACCCAGTAGGAAAGCGTGCTCGTGTATTAAACAACATCGCATCAATTATGCGTTCACGATTTAAAGAGCTAGTTGAAATGGAAGTGCTAAACAGTGGTAAATCGGTTGGTGCTGCACAAGTTCAAATTAACCAGTCAATTGAGGATTTTGAATTTTACGCAGGCGCGATTGTTGGGCATCGTGGTGAAGTGAACAATATGCCGTACGGTTTCTTTAACTATACGCATAAAGAGCCTGTTGGTGTATGTGCTCAAATTATTCCGTGGAACTACCCAATGATGATGGCGGCATGGAAGATTGCCCCTGCCATTGCAGCTGGTTGCTCAGTTGTCATTAAGCCAGCTAGTTTAACGCCAATTACGGCTCTTTTATTAAACGAGATTTGCCATGAAGCGGGTGTTCCAGAAGGTGTCGTCAATACGATTCCTGGTTCAGGAAGTGTTGTTGGTGATTACTTAGTACAACATGAAGACATTAACAAAGTTGCATTCACAGGTTCAACTCCGACTGGTAAAGACATTATGGAAAAAGCATCTCAAACGCTTAAGCGTGTCACTCTTGAGTTAGGTGGTAAGTCACCTAATATCGTGTTTGAAGATGCTGATCTAGAAGCGGCGGTTCCTGGTTCATTATTTGGAATCTTCTTCAACACAGGTCAATCGTGTGAAGCGCGTTCACGTATGTTTGTTCATGAATCAATTTATGATGAGTTTATGGAGCAGTTTATTGATAAAACGGAAAAGCTACAATCAGGCGATCCGTTTAATAAAGGAACTCACCTTGGTTCAATTATAAGCCAAGAACAGTTAGATATAATTGATGGTTACGTTCAGTCTGCTGTTCAAGACGGTGCGACAATTGCAACAGGTGGTAAACAAATTTACCCAGAAGGTTTTGAAGATGGCTATTGGTATGCACCAACAGTTATTACGGACGTAACACCTGATATGAAAGCTGTACAAGAAGAGATCTTCGGCCCAGTTGTCGTCGTTGAGAAATTTACAGACGAAAAAGATGTGATCAAGCGTGCTAACGATACGAAATACGGATTAGGTTCAGCGATTTGGACGACGAATCAAGGTCGCGCTACTCGAGTCGCACACCAAATCCAAGCGGGAATCGTAATGGTAAACAGCCCATTCTCAGCATTCCCTGGTACGCCATTCGGTGGTTACAAACAGTCAGGGTTCGGCCGTGAACTAACAGTCGAAACGCTAGATTTATATATGGAAGATAAGAGTGTTCTTTCATACTATGGCTCAAAACCTCTTAATCCATTCAACGTGTAAATAATAGAATGATAGAAAGGTAGAGTGTCCATGACCATTAATCGTGTTACTGTCGTGGGTGCTGGTGTCATGGGGCGAGGCATAGCATATGTCTCGGCCCTTTCAGGTTATCAAACTGAGCTCGTCGACGTATCAGAAGAGCAGTTACAAGATGCCTATGAACACACCAAGCAAACCGCGGCAAAAGGGATCAAACGTGGCAAAGTAACAGAAGAAGAAGCTGAGCAACTGTTAGAGCGTCTTCACACCTCACTAGACTTAGCGAGTTCTGCTGCAAGTGCAGATTTAGTCATTGAAGCAGTTCCGGAAAAGTCTGACCTAAAACAAAAGGTACTCGAAACAGCCGATCAACATGCACCAGATCATACGATTTTAGCTTCAAACACGTCTACAATTAGTCCGACAGAATTAGGATCTTATACGAAACGTCCTGAAAAAGTAGTCGCGATGCACTTCTTTAACCCAGTTCACGTTATGAAATTAGTCGAGATCATTAGAGGTTTAGAGACGAGCGATGAAACGGTTGAAATGGTTCGCCAAACAGCAGAGAAAATGGGAAAAGAAACAGTTGAAGTTAATGAATTCCCAGGTTTTGTGACGAGCCGAATTAGCGCGTTAGTCGGTAATGAAGCCTTTCATATGCTTCAAGAAGGTGTAGCTTCAGCTGAAGATATCGACAAAGCAATTAAATTAGGACTGAACTACCCGATGGGACCTCTTGAGCTAGGTGACTTAGTCGGACTAGATGCTAGACTTAATAATTTAAACTACTTGTATGAAACATTAGGTGAAAAATACCGACCTGCACCATTACTTGAAAAGTATGTGAAAGCTGGTCGTTTAGGAAGAAAAACAGGCCGTGGTGTTTATGATTATTCTAATGAAAATGAGTTGATCAAAAAATGAATGAAGTAGTCATTGTTGATGCGGTTAGAACGCCGATTGGAAGATATAACGGTGCACTTAAGACAATCCGCCCAGATGATTTAGGTGCGATCGTCATTGAGGCGTTATTAGAACGCAATCCGAACTTGCCTTCAGAGGAAATAGAAGAAGTTATTTTCGGTAATGCCAATCAAGCAGGGGAAGATAATCGTAACGTGGCACGTATGTCAACGTTATTAGCGGGCTTACCAGTTGACGTTAGTGCGACGACTGTAAATCGCCTTTGTGGCTCAGGTATGGATGCTGTTATTCAAGCGGCACGTGCAATTACAGTAGGTGATGGTGATATTTATATTGCTGGTGGCACAGAAAGTATGACGCGTGCACCATTTGTTATGGCAAAACCAGAAAAAGATTTCCCAAGAGGCAATATGGAAATGTATGACACGACAATTGGGTGGCGTTTTACAAATAAGAGATTGGAAGAAATGTACGGCGCTGACACGATGCCACAAACAGCAGAAAATGTTGCAAAACGATATGAAATTACGAGAGAAGAACAAGATGAGTTTGCTTACGCTAGTCAAATGAAAGCAAAAAAAGCCTTTGAAAACGGACGGTTCGAAGACGAAATCGTTCCTGTTAAATACGTTGATCGTAAAGGAAATGAGTTCATGATCAATCAAGATGAACATCCGCGTCCAAATACAACGAAAGAAAAGTTAGGTAAACTAAGACCAATCTTTGATGAAGGTACAGTTACAGCTGGTAATGCATCAGGCGTTAATGACGGTGCTTCTGCCTTACTTTTAATGAGTGCTGAAAAAGCGAAGGAGTTAGGATTAAAGCCGTTAGTTAAATATGTTGGTGGAGCGGCTGCAGGGTTAGAGCCGGCTGTTATGGGATTAGGACCAATCTACTCAACTGAAAAACTATTAAAGCGCACGGAATACACAATAGAAGACATTGGTTTAGTCGAATTAAATGAAGCGTTCGCCTCGCAGTCTATTGAATGTATGAAACAGCTAAACCTTGATGAAGACAAAGTTAACGTAAATGGTGGCGCGATTGCATTTGGTCATCCACTAGGAGCAAGTGGCGCTAGAATCTTAACGACGTTAATTCACGAAATGAAAAAGCAAGATACGAAACTAGGCGTTGCGACAATGTGTGTGGGTGTCGGGCAGGGAATTTCAACTTTAATTGAGAATATATAAGTAACAGGAATCTTTCATGTATTAGAGGAGGAAAGCTATGAATCCAGTATGTCATCTATTAAACATTCAATACCCAATCGTATTAGGGGGAATGGGTAATATAAGTAGCCCAGAGCTAACGGCAGCAGTCTCAGAGGCAGGAGGACTTGGCACGATCGGTTGTGGCACGATGTCACCAGAAGAGGTCGAAATGAAAATAACTAAAACGAAAAAATTAACGAATAAGCCGTTTGCAGTAAACATTGCGATGGCTGTTGCACCAAATGTTGAGCGTCTAATTGACCTTGTGATCGACTTACAAGTTCCTGTCGTATCATTGTCTGCCGGAAACCCAGCACCTTACATTCCAAAGCTTCACGAACAAGGGATTAAAGTGATGACTTTAGTTGCTTCAGTGAAACATGCGAAAAAAGCTGAAGAAGCGGGTGCTGATTTGTTAGTTGCTGAAGGCTATGAAGCTGCTGGGATCAATTCAAACTTAGAGCTAACAACTTTCACTCTAGTACCACAAATTGTACGAAACGTTAATGTACCAGTTCTTGCTGCTGGTGGCGTCGGTGATGGGAAAGGTCTAGCCGCAACCCTCATGCTTGGAGCTAGTGGCGTACAAATGGGAACGCGCTTCATTGCAACTCAAGAAGCCCCTTTCCACACCCATTACAAAGAGAAAATATTAGAAGCTAATGGTACAGGGACGACAATCGTTGGCCGAACAGTAGGGCAAGTTAGACGTATTTTGAATACCGAATATGCAAAGAAGCTTACTGATCTTGAGAAGTCAGGCTTAACTGTAGAGGAGTACCGTCAATTAACCTCTGAAGAACTACATTGTAAAGGTGCATTAGAAGGTGACTTGGAAAACGGATTTTTAAACAGTGGACAAATTACAGGGTTAATAGAAGACATTCCTACTGTCCGAGAGTTAGTTGAAGGCATGGTGCAAGAGGCGTCTAGTCAAGTTGAACACTCAAGACAGCAGCTCACGTTTTTAAATGATCAATATAATTATTAGAAAATAAACACTTTTCAAATAAATTATTGTTTTATCCATTACAAAATGGTAAAATAGCGTTATATAAACGTCATATGTTTTGAGACAACTTTAAATGAATGAATCTTTGACAAAAGGTGATCGGTTTCGTCAAATTAATTGTTGACGAACCACATTTTTTCACGAATTATGTAAGCGCTTTTATATAAACGAAAAGACTTCTAATTTTTAGAATGGAAGTGATGATAGTATGAAGCCTGGCATGGAAGTTGGTAGGAAAGAGACCATTGAAGTAAAAGTTACGAAAGATATGTTTGCGAGTTTTGAAGGAAATGTCGTGCATCCCGTATACTCTACTGTCTCGATGGTGTACCACATGGAGTGGGTTTCACGAAAAATTATATTACCTTTTTTAGAAGAAAATGAAGAAGGTATGGGAGCATCAGTTAGTGTGAAACATCTTGATGCTGCTCCGCTAAATACGAATGTTAGTATAACAGCAACTTTAATTGAATATAAAGATCATCAAGTGATCACTGAAGTAGAGGCTTACCGCGAAGAAGGACAGTTAATTGGAAAAGGAACTGTTAAGCAAGTCATTCTACCTAAGGAGGTAATCGAAAAGCGTACAGGACAGTTACATGGTTAATTTGGTTGTGAATAGAATAGGAGGTTAACTATGAGTTATATTATGACATCATCTAAAAATGATGAGATTGAAAACTTATCACTCCTCGAGAAAATGTCAGAACATGAGCAAGTCGTTTTTTGTAATGATCCATCGACTAATTTAAAGGCTATTATCGCCATACATAGTACGAAATTAGGACCAGCAATCGGTGGATGTCGAATGCAACCCTATGAATCGTTCGATGAAGCATTAGAAGATGTATTAAGATTATCCAAAGGTATGAGCTACAAATGTGCAGCAGCTGACTTAGACTTCGGTGGAGGCAAAGCTGTCATTATAGGAGATCCCCACACAGATAAATCACCAGAATTATTCCGCGCATTCGGCCAATTTGTAGAATCTCTCAGCGGCCGATTTTACACAGGTACAGACATGGGTACAACATTAGCTGATTTCGTTCATGCAATGAAAGAGACAAATTGCATTGCTGGAATCCCAGAAGAATACGGTGGAGGTGGCGATTCATCAATACCTACTACTGAAAGTGTTATTTATGGACTTAAAGCGACGAACAAAATGCTTTTTGGTCATGAAAGTTTACAGCCCGTTACTTACGCGATTCAAGGTTTAGGTAAAGTTGGCTTTAAAATTGCTGAGCGATTGCTTGAAGAAGGCGCTTCGTTATACGTGTCGGATATTAATAAAGACTCAATCGAAGAAATTCAAGCGAAGGCGGCACAAACAGCTGAAGGGACTGTGACGGTTGTTGAAACAAATGAGATTTATTCAGTACCAGCTGACATATTTGTTCCGTGTGCAATGGGTGGCATTATAAATGATACGACAATAGAGCAATTTCAATTTAAAGCAGTCGTTGGATCTGCTAATAACCAATTGTTAGAAGAAAAGCATGGCATTGAATTAACGAAAAGAGGCATTCTTTATGCTCCTGACTACATTGTTAACGCAGGTGGTCTCATACAAGTGGCAGATGAGCTATATGGACCAAATAAAGAACGCGTTTTATTAAAAACGAAAGAAATATACAACACGATTTTAGAAGTATATAGGCAGTCTGAATTTAACGAAATTTCCACTGTTGAAGCGGCTGATCAGCTGTGCGAAAAAGTAATGTCTAATCGTGAGAAACGTAATAGTTTCTTCAACCGCACAGTTAGCCCTAAATGGAAAATACGTCATTAATAAAGAATTGGGGGTCTTACGATGGAAGAACAATTCCCAATCAAGAAAGTAATGGATGATCAAGGGAATTTAATTGATTCATCATTTGAAGAAAAAATCGATCAAGAGCTAGTCCGCACGATGTATTACAACATGCTTAGAATTCGTACGTTTGACCGTAAAGCGATCAACCTTCAAAGGCAAGGGCGAATTGGTACTTACCCGCCGTTTGAAGGGCAAGAAGCATCGCAAGTTGGTAGCGCCTTAGCACTTGAAGATGGCGACTGGATGTTCCCAACATATCGTGATCATGGTGCAACGTTGACATTTGGTGCTGATATGGTGCGCACGTTTTTATATTGGAATGGCCGACATGAAGGGGTTGTGCCACCAGAAGGTAAAAATATTTTCCCAGCGGCTGTACCAATTGCGACGCAAATTCCGCACGCAACAGGAACAGCGTGGGCTGAAAAGCGAAAAGGGACGACTAATATCGCACTAGCCTATTTCGGTGATGGGGCAACATCAGAGGGTGACTTTCATGAAGGGTTAAATTTTGCTTCTGTTTTTCAAACGCCAACTGTTTTCTTTAATCAGAACAACGGTTATGCGATTTCCGTTCCGATTGAAAAACAGATGAATTCAGAAACAATAGCTCAAAAAGCGCTCGCTTATGATATGCCAAGTGTAAGAATTGATGGAAATGACTGTTTTAGCGTTTATTTTGAAATGGAAAAAGCAGTTAATCGAGCGCGAGAAGGTGGCGGTCCAACGTTAATCGAGGCAGTAACGTGGCGGACAGGTGCTCACACGACTGCAGATGATCCAACGAAGTACCGCCCGGATGGCCAAGGTGAAGAAATTGTTCACCCATTAGATCGTTTAGAGATGTTTATGAAAAACTACGGCCACTGGAATGAAGAGTGGATTAGTGAAACGAAAGAGAAAATAGAGGCTGAAGTTGAAGCAGCTGTAGATGCAATGGAAAACAGTCCGAAAGCTAACCCTGCAGATCTTTTTGATTATGTCTTTGAGGAAATGCCAGAGCAACTCGAAGAACAAAAGGATCAATACTTAGCACAGCTAAAGGGGGATTAACGTGGATTTAAAGGTTAAACAGAAGCCTGAGTCAAATAGTAAAACGAAACAAATGACAATGATTCAAGCTATTAATGATGGCTTGAAGACGATGCTAGAGTTAGATGATACCACCATAGTACTCGGAGAAGATATCGGAAAAAACGGCGGTGTATTTAGAGCAACAGAAGGTTTGCAAGAGATTTTTGGAGAAGATCGAGTGGTTGATACACCGTTATCAGAGTCTGGAATTGTTGGAACATCAGTCGGTTTAGCGGTTAATGGTTTTAAACCTGTCGCAGAAATGCAGTTTATGGGATTCATATACCCAGCTTATGACCAAATTATGACACATGTATCACGTTTGCGTATGAAAACGTTAGGTCATTACTCAGCGCCAATGGTGACCCGTGCGCCATATGGAGCTGGGATTCGTGCTCCAGAGATTCATTCGGATAGTGCGGAAGCATTGTTTACTCATATGCCAGGAATTAAAGTCGTTTGTCCTGCATCACCGTATGATGCTAAAGGATTGTTAATTGAATCGATTGAAGACCCAGATCCAGTTATTTTCATGGAGCCGATGCGTAGTTATCGCGCGAAACGTGAGGACGTTCCTGAAGGTAAATACAACGTAGAAATTGGTAAAGGTCAAAAGCTTCAAGAAGGAACAGACATTACTTTAATTGCATGGGGAGCAATGGTTACAGTAGCAGAACAAGCAGCAAAGCAGGCTGAAGAGCAAGGTGTAAGTTGTGAAGTGCTTGATTTAAGAACACTTTACCCACTTGACCGTGACTTAATTGCTGAATCCGTTCAAAAAACAGGCCGGGCGGTCATCGTGCATGAAGCGCAGGGAACTGGTGGACTTGGCAATGATATCTTATCGGTTATTAATGACACATCCTTCCTATATTTAAGGTCACCAATTGAGCGAGTGACAGGATTTGATGTACCAGTACCATTCTTTTCATTAGAAGATCACTATTTACCGACTGCAAAACGCGTTTTAGAAAGTATTCATAAGTCGGTCAACTTTTAAGTAAGGGAGGAAGCACATTGTTAGAAGTGAAATTACACGATATTGGAGAAGGGATGACGGAAGGGGAAATCGTTAATTACTTCGTTAAAGAAGGTGATTCGGTTTCAACTGATCAACCACTCGTTGAAGTCCAAACAGACAAAATGGTTGCTGAACTCCCTTCACCAGGAAAAGGTACTGTTAAAGAAATTGTCGTACCTGTTGGAGAAACTGTTCAAGTTGGTACAACACTCCTTTATATAGAAGGTGTTGGAGCAAAGCAACCTGAACAATCAGAGCCTGAACTAGTAAAAGCGACGAGCGAGACAAAAGGATTGCAAAATAGGCGGATCCAAACGAAAGTAAATCGCGTACTAGCGACACCTTACACGAGAAAAATTGCACGAGACCATAACGTTGATATAGAACAAGTGACAGCATCTGATCCTTCAGGACGCGTGACAGAAGAAGATGTGTATCAATTTATAAATGGAACGACTACGGATTCAGAACCGAAGCAAACAGAACCTACTAAACCGGTAACGTTAGAACTGAATGCGATTAACCAGACAGAACAAGAAACGATTCCATTTAGAGGTATTCGAAAAACAATTGCAAACAAAATGACGCAATCAATTTATACTATTCCTCACGTGACACACTTTGATGAAATGAATATGACAAGACTATTCCAGATTCGTGAGCAACTTAAACAAACTGGAGACAATATTTCCATCCCGGCTTTCCTACTAAAAGCGCTTGTCATTACATTAAAGGACTTCCCAGTTTTTAACGCACAATTAGATGAAGAAAATGAACAAATTATTTTAAAGAAGCAATACCATATCGGTCTCGCATCAGACACAAAAGACGGTTTAATCGTCCCTGTTTTACATGACGTTGATCGTAAGTCGTTGCGTCAAATTCATAGTGATATGAAAGCTATAACTGAAAAGGCGCAAAACGGTAATCTAGAACCACAGCTACTAAAAGGTAGTACGTTTACGATGAGTAATGTCGGCCCATTAGGTAGTACTGGTGCAACACCGATTATTAATTACCCAGAAACAGCACTTATTGCCTTTCATAAAACTCGTAAACTACCAATCTATAATGAACAAGATGAAATTGTGCCAGGTTACATGATGAATGTGTCGATGTCATTTGACCACCGCGTAGCAGATGGTGCAACAGCTGTGGCGTTTACGAACCGATTAAACGAGTTAATAGAAAATCCGAACAAACTAATGCTGGAGTTGGTATAAATGGTTGTTGGCGAAATTACAGAAGAGCGCGATTTAGTCGTCATTGGCGGCGGACCAGGTGGATATACTGCTGCCATCCGCGCTGCACAACTCGGTTTAAACGTTTCTTTAGTTGAACAATCCGATTTAGGAGGCATTTGCCTAAATGAAGGGTGTATCCCTTCGAAAGTATGGACTTACGCTAGTAAGAAGATCAATGAAATCTCTCACATGCAAAACTTAGGAGTTGGAGTAGATTCATCTAATACAGTGGATTTAAATCAACTGCAACAATATAAATCACAAGTGACGACACAATTAAGAAAAGGTGTTGAGTCACTACTTAAAACGAACCAAATTGAAGTTATTCAAGGCACTGCTACATTTACTGGAGAACAGCGAATTGGCGTTGAAAACGGTCATCAATTTGATCACTACATATATAAAAACGCCATCATCGCGACAGGTAGCCAAGCTGTGAAGCCTAATTATTTCCCAATCAATAGTGAAAAGGCTTTTCTAGCGGAAAAAGTTTTTCAAATTGAAGAAACACCTGAACACCTTGTTGTAAGTGGTTTTGACTACTTGGCCTTAGAAGTAGCTTCTGTGTTTCATAGTTTTGGAACTAAAGTAACGTTAGTAACTAACGATGACGACTCATCTTTAGATGCAGATTTAATAAAGGAATTGAAGCGATTATATAAGAAGAAAAAGATTCATATCGTCAATCAAGCGACTATAAACTTAATAGACGAAACTGAACAAGGTATTACAGTCAACATTAGTAAAGATGGAGAGGAACAACAGATCGAAGCAACACACTGTTACGTCAGTGGTGAACGAAAACCGAACATAGATTCATTAGGCTTGGAGCGTTTAGGTGTTCGTTTAACTGAAACAGGTCATGTTGCTGTCGATCACCAAATGAAAACGTCGACACCGAATATATACGCTATTGGTGATTTAACAGAAGGTGAACCGTTAGCTGTCAAGGCGATCAAGCAAGGAAAAGTCGCAGCTGAAGCAGTTGCCGGTGAGAACCCTGAAGCTGATTTAACGTTTTTACCTTTTATAGCTCATACGAACCCACCGATTGCATCAGTCGGTTTAACTGAACAACAAGCACAAGCTAATGAAATTCATTATAAAGTAGGTCAATTTAATTTAGGTGCTAACGGATATGCATTAATAACAGGTAAGCGCGATGGCTTTGTAAAAGTCATTAGTGATGCTAATACTGACATAATTTTAGGTGTTCATATGATTGGTGAAGGAGCGGTGGAGATGTCGAGTCACTTTGTGCAGCTGCTTGAAATGGCTGCAAAAACAGAAGACTTAACGTTCCCGCATTATGCTCACCCTAGTATGAATGAAGGATTGGTTGAAGCGGTTGAGGCTCTTGTTGGCCAATCGATTCATACACCACCGAAAAAACAAAAGCAATCCAAAGTATTTGAAAAAACTGTTTAAAGCTTGGCGCTTTAAAAGCCAATTATTAAATATAAGAGGGGGATACATTGGATGAAAAAGGTTTTTCAATTGTTGTTTGTTGCGTTAGTAGGGATGTTGTTGTTAGTAGCATGTGGTGATGGTGAAGATAATGGAGGCGGAGATGAAGGGGATGCAGGTGGTGAAACGTTCCACATTGGTGCAACACAAATTGTTCAGCACCCATCATTAGATCGAGCTTATGAAGGGTTCCAAGATGCTTTAGAAGATGCGGGGTTAAATGTTGAGTATGACTTCCAAGATGCACAAAATGATCCGAACAATGTAAAGCCGATCTCGGATGCTTTTGTAGCTGACGGAGTTGATTTAATTTTTACTAACTCGACACCGAGTACACAAGGTGCTTATGAAGCAACGAAAGATATCCCGATTGTGTTTACATCAGTAACAGATGCAGAAGGAGCAGGTGTTATTGAGTCGATGGAGAATCCAGGAACAAACGTTACAGGCGTATTAGATTTACACCCAGGTGCTATTGATGCAACGGTTGAATTTATTGATCAATATTTTGAAGGAGCAGGTGTTGGTTTAATTTATAATGCAGGTGAACCAAACTCTGTTGCACAAATTGAAGCGATAGAATCTGCTGCTGAAGGAACGAGCTTAACGCTACATGAACGTACAGTAGCTAACGCATCAGAAGTTCAACAAGCAGCAACGACGTTAGTAAGTGACATTGATGTTTTCTTTGTGGTAACAGATAACACAGTAGTAGAAGCACTTGATAGCGTCATTGGTGTTGCGAACAATAACGAAATTCCTTTAATAACTGGTGAACCAGATTCAGTCGCAAAAGGTGGTTTTGCAACATTCGGTATTGATTATTACACGATTGGTTACCGTTCAGGTGAAATGGCGGTTGAAATTTTGACAGGCGAAAAAGAAATTGGAGAGATTCCTGCAGAGCATCCACCTGAGATCCAATTATTCATTAATGAAGAAGCTGCTGAATTACAAGGTGTAGAATGGCACGATGATTGGGATGATGAAGCACAATTTATCGAACCAGAAGAAGAGGAATAAACTGATTAATAGACTAAGTTCGATTTTATAAAGTAACGGGTGAGCGCTTGGCTTTGCATTTAAACTGCCAAGCGCTTTCCTTCAAATAATAGAAAGAGCTCTACTTGAGATCGAAGGAGGACGTCATGCTAATATCGTTATTTGGTGCAGTGGAGTCAGGCGTGATCTACGCGTTAATGGCTTTAGGCGTATACTTGTCGTTTCGTATATTACACTTCCCTGATTTAACAGTAGACGGAAGTTTTGTAACGGGTGCTGGTGTTGCTGGTGTTGCCATCGTTGGAGGTATGTCCCCCATTTTAGCAACACTTCTAGGAGCTTTTGCAGGGTTTATCGCAGGGTGTATTACCGGTGTCTTGCATACAAAAGGTAAAATTAATGCCTTATTAGCCGGGATTTTAATGATGATTGCGCTTTATTCAATCAATTTACGGCTGATGGGTCAACCAACTGTCTCGATGCTCAATGAATCGACTTTGTTTACACAAATTAAGTCGTGGTGGGTTGCTTCAGGGTTCGATGCCTTCTTCAATAATATCGTTTTATCTTTAGGTGTTGAACGATTTTCAGGGACATGGCTTGTTTTTACAGTCATGGTTATTTTGACATTAATGGTTAAAGTGTTTTTAGATTACTTCTTAAAGACGGAAGTAGGACTAGCTTTAAGAGCAACGGGTGACAACCAGAAGATGATCCGCAGCTTATCAGCCAATACAGATGGGCTAATCATTATAGGGATTGGCATTTCTAACGGTTTAGTTGCGTTATCAGGTGCATTAGTTGGCCAATACGGTGGATTTGCCAACGTAAATATGGGAATCGGTATGATTGTCATCGGTCTTGCATCCGTTATTATTGGTGAAGCGTTATTCGGAAAACGAACGATTATTATTGCAACTTTAGCTGTAATCGGTGGTGCGATTGTTTACCGAATTGTCGTAACGATGGCACTTCGTGTGGACTTTTTAGATTCAGGTGATATGAAATTAATTACTGCTGTATTAGTCATTGCTGCACTTGTTGCACCAAGAATGATTCAAGCACGAAAAGAGAAGAAGAGAAGACTCCGGAAAAAAGCCGAACTACTCCAACGTAAGGAAGGAGAGGTCCACAGTGCTTAAATTAAACGACGTGTCAATCACATTTAATGAAGGGACACCTGATGAAAAGAAAGCTTTACAATCTGTTGATTTGGAGCTTGAAAAAGGTGAATTCGTTACAGTGATCGGTAGTAATGGTGCTGGTAAGTCAACGTTAATGAACGTCGTTTCAGGAAGTTTAATTCCTGACGTAGGTGATGTCACAATCGATGACAAGCATGTTGTCCATTTGCCGGAATATAAGCGAGCTGGTTTTATTGGGCGGGTGTTCCAAGATCCAATGGCAGGTACAGCACCTTCAATGACAATTGAAGAGAACTTAGCCATGGCCTATTCACGTGACAAAAAGCGTAAGCTGATCCCAGGAGTAACGAAAAAACGTCGAGAAATGTACCGCGAGTATTTAGATTCGCTAAACTTAGGATTAGAAGACCGTCTAAATGCGAAAGTTGGTTTACTATCTGGTGGTGAGCGTCAAGCGTTATCACTTTTAATGGCGACGTTCACCGAGCCACATATTTTACTGCTTGATGAGCATACCGCTGCATTAGACCCATCAAGAGCAGAACTCATTACTGAAATTACCGCTGATGTCGTTAAAAAGTTTGAATTAACGACCTTAATGGTGACACACAACATGCAACAAGCGTTAGATTTAGGTGATCGCCTCATTATGATGGATAAAGGTCAAATCATTTTCGACGTTTCGGGTGAAGAAAAACAAGAGTTAACAATCAAAAATTTATTAGATGAATTCCACCGCATACGAGGTAAGCAAATTGAAAGTGACCGAGCGGTGTTAGGGTAACAACGAACTAGGGTGTGATCATCGCATCCTAGTTTTTTTATGTAAAATATATGTTCAGGATTGTTGTCGATTAAGAGTTTAGCCGATAAACTGTAACTAAAGCGATGACGAGACGTAAGGAAGGTGCCCCAAAACATGTTGAAAAGAGTTTCTCTACGCACAAAGATTTTAACGTCCATTATATTTTTGCTTATTGTTGTGACATTACTAATAACAGCTATTTATTCTTATATAGAATGGACACAGACTAAGGAGCAAATGGGGCAGCGAGCTTTAGATGTAGCCACTTCTATCTCATTAACTCCAGAAGTAATAGAAGCTTACGAGCTAGACAACCCATCAGAAGTCATTCAACCGATCGCAGAAGATATTCGTCAAACGGTCGGGGCTGAATTCGTCGTGGTTGGCAATGAAAATAGTATTCGTTATTCTCACCCAAATGAAGATCGAATTGGACAGGAGATGGTCGGTGGAGATAATGATCCAGCTTTAGTTCATGGAGAATACTACAAGTCTGAAGCAGTTGGATCACTTGGACCTTCCTTACGAGGGAAAGCACCCGTATTTAATGATAACGATGATATTATCGGAGTCGTTTCAGTCGGTTTTATGATTGAGGATATTCGAGGGATTATTTTTGAGCGACTTCAAGTACTATTTATTAACTCATCAATCATTTTAGCGCTCGGTGTTGTTGGTAGCATATTTTTAACAAGAAGTATTCGAAGAGATATACTTGGCCTTGAGCCACATGAAATTGTCACGTTATACCGTGAGCGAAAAGCGGTATTGCGTTCAGTTAAAGAAGGAATAATTGCTATTGACCAAACAGGTAAGATTTCAATTATGAACCATTCGGCCCGTAAAATGTTAGATCTAAGTGAAGATGTAAAAAGTGAGCATATTAATGATATATTACCGAGTACACGAATGATTGAAGTATTGAACAATGGTGAACCAGAGTATGATGATGAAATGGTGTTAAAAGATCGAGTATATATTGTAAACCGTACTCCGATTTTAGAAGGGAATGAAGTTGTCGGTGTTGTGGCAAGCTTCCGCGATAAGACAGAGGTTCAAGACATGATTAATACTCTCTCAGAAGTGAAAAGTTATTCAGAAGATTTGCGTGCCCAAACACATGAGTATACGAATAAATTGTATGTTATTTCAGGGCTGTTGCAGCTAGGCAGTTATGACGAAGCAATTAATATGATTCAAGAAGAGTCGAAGCAACACCACCAACAGACGAAGACGTTGTTTTCAAATATAGAGGATCAGTCAGTTCAAGCGATTTTACTTGGTAAACTCGGCAAAGCTTCAGAGAAAAAAGTTGACCTAGTAATCGACCCCGACAGTATACTATCGCCATTGCCTGAACATATGAGCACGTCGAAACTCGTTACTATATTAGGGAACTTAATTGACAATGCTTTTGAAGCAGTGAAAGACTGTAACCATTCACAAGTGACGTTTTCAGTGACTGATTATGGGCACGATGTCATATTTGAAGTAAGTGATGAAGGAAGTGGAATCCCAGAAGATGTGCAGCAGAAAATCTTCCAAAAAGGATATTCGACTAAAGGAGAAAGTGACCGTGGTTACGGCTTATCGATTGTAGCCGAAGTTGTTAAAGAATTAGATGGAACAATAGAATTATCAAGTGAACGAGGTAAAGGTACGATCTTTACCGTTTATTTACCTAAAGAAAGAAGGTGAGTTAATGACATTGAAAGTAGCTATTACAGAAGATGACTACCGGGTGGCTTCAATTCATGAAGGGTTTTTAAATAAAGTTGATGATTGTGAAGTTGCCTTTAAGTCGCTAACGGCTGAAGATACATTAAATCAATTAAATAAACAAGAAGTAGATCTTATATTATTAGATATTTATATGCCAGATCGATTAGGTATTGATTTAATTGAAGATATAAAAGCCATCAATCCCCAAATTGGCATAATTATGATCAGTGCTGGAACCGAACGCGAAATCGTCGAGCAAGCACTGCATAAAGGGGTGTTCGATTATATCATTAAACCCGTTACGCTGGATCGTTTCGTAGAAGCAGTTGAGAAATTCAGGGAGTTTCGTGAGGATTTAATGAACCGTGAAGAAGTCGATCAACAGTTTCTAGATGCTTACTTCGGACGTGATTCGAAAATAAAGGATGAACCTTTACCACAAGATACACCAAAAGGAATCGATCCATTAACGTTGAAAAAGGTAAAAGAAATACTGCAAAAGGAAGTTGGGGTAACAGCTGAAGAAATGGGTGTCCAAATGGGCGCATCCCGTACAACTGCGCGTCGCTATTTAGAGTACCTCATCTCAGAAGGCGAATGCCAAGCAGAATTAGAATATGGAATCGTCGGTAGGCCAGAACGACGATATTACCAAAGCTAAGGTGAGTTTTTGCCTTAGCTTTTTTTGTTTGCTTAACCTTCTGTGAACAAAATGAACAAAAAGATAAAAATGTAACTAATGTTGCTTATTTTGAAAACGGTTACATATTAGAAATTTCGAATTATCATAGGAATTACTTAAAAAGTTGTGACATTTTTATTAATAAATTTTGAACAGGGGGAAATAAAAATGAAAAAACTATTAGCAGGTTCAATCTTTGCTTTTATGTTATTAGTTCTAGCTGCATGTGGTGGAGACGACCAAGCAGCTGACGAAGGAAACAACGGTGAACCGCAAGATTGGGAGCCGGAAGAATCAATTGAAATAGTTTCTCCATCGGGTGCTGGTGGTGGCTGGGATACGACAGCTCGTATGACAGCGCAAACATTAACTGAAGAAGGAATCATTGACGAAGATATTGGAGTTGTAAACAAGCCAGGAGCTGGTGGTGCAATTGGTTGGGCACACATTGCGAGCCAAGGTGACAGCCCATACGACTTATTCGTATCATCATCACCATTACTATTAGTACCTTTAAATGGTCAATCAGAGTATAACTACGAAGACTTCACACCAATTGCAAATGTTATTGCAGACTATGCATCATTCGCAGTACGTGACGATGCTGAGTGGGACGATTTAAATGAATTATTTGAAGACATGAAAGAAGATCCATCAGAAATTACTGTAGTAGGTACTTCAGCGCCAGGAAGCATGGACCACATTCAGTTCATCCGTTTTGCGCGTGAGGCTGGTGTAGATGTTTCACAAATTAGCTACGTGTCTGACCCAGATGCAGGTGGCGTTACTCAACTACTAAACGGTAGTGCAGACGTATTCTCAACAGGTGTAGGTCAAATCGTTGAACAAATTCGTTCTGAAGATATTCGTGCTTTAGCAGTTACTTCTGAAGAGCGTCTAGAAGGTGAGATCTTATCAGAAATTCCAACAGCTAAAGAACAAGGCATTGATGAGACATTCGTTAACTGGAGAGGATTCTTCGGCCCTGGTGACATGGATGAAGCTGCAGTTGAGTATTACGAAGAAAAGTTAAAAGAAATGAGCGAGACTGAAGCTTTCGCAGATGTACGTGACAACTACGGTTGGGATGAAATGTTCATGGGTAGCGAAGAGTACCAAGAGTTCCTTGAACAAGAAAATGAAGTATTCAAAGAAATCCTAGATGAACTAGAACTATCAGCTGAATAAATCTATTGAGGAAGTCAACGGATGTCCCCGTTGGCTTCCCGTTATTTCATAGAAAGGTAGGTGCCTGACAGTGTTAAACAATGTGAATCGTAAAATCGGTTTAATTTTATTTCTTATATCAGCTGGGTACTTGTTGATGAGTTATCAACTCCCGACTTATCCTTATATCCCTGTAGATGCCGATGCGATCCCTATTACGCTAGGCTGGATTTTACTCGTCTTATCTGTTGCATTATTTTTTAGTGAAGACAAAGACACAGAAGAACAAAAAGCGAAACGTCATATCCCAAAAAAAGATGTGAAAGCTATAGCAGGCGTATTCGTCTTAGCACTAATTTTTATTACATTACTAGAGGTTGTCGGGTTTTTCATTATGACGGCACTTTTTATTTTTAGTTCTTCAAAATTTCTAGGTTACGAAAACAATTTAGTTAATGCGATCGTGTCAGTTTGTTTCCCGTTAATTTTATATAGTATTTTCGTATTCTTATTAAATATTAATCTACCACAAGGTGTTATGCCATTTTAAAGGAGGGATATCATGGGAGCGATTGAAGGAATTTTAACAGGCTTTGAAGTTGCCTTAAGTCTTGAAGGTATTTTATTCGTACTACTTGGTGTATTCGTCGGTACTTTTATCGGTATGTTACCAGGGTTAGGTCCAATTAGTGCGATTGCCATAATGATTCCGATCACTTACGGCATGAACCCGACACTTGCACTTGTTATGATGGCTGGTGTTTATTATGGTGCTGTCTTTGGTGGTTCAACATCATCTATTTTGTTAAATGCCCCTGGTATCTCCGGAACAGTGGCATCGTCATTTGATGGGTATCCTATGGCACAAAACGGCCAAGCTGGTAAAGCACTAGCTATTGCCGCAATATCATCATTTATTGGCGGTTCAATCAGTGTTATTTTACTAATGGCTTTTGCACCGATGTTATCAAGTGTTGCAATCTCATTCGGACCACCAGCCTATTTTGCTTTAATGTTACTAGGTCTAACGGCAATTGCGAGTCTTTCAGAAGGTTCAACGGTTAAAGCGCTTATATCGGCTGTCATTGGTTTTATGGTCGCAACAATCGGGATTGATCCACAGACAGGGACAGCTCGTTACACATTCGGAAGCACTAATCTATTAGACGGAATTGATTTCTTAATTATCGCATTAGGTTTATTTGCGATTGCTGAAGTCGGTTATTTAATTATTAACCGTCACAAAAAATCAATCACAGACGCTAAGCAGCTAGGTAGCTTAAAACTATCGAAGCAAGATATGAAAGAAATTGCTGGTCCATCAGGTCGTCAGTCGATTTTAGGTTTCGTACTTGGTATTTTACCAGGTGCAGGTGCAACGATTGCGTCTTTTATAAGCTATATTTCAGAAAAAAGATTGTCTAAAAACCCTGAGACATTCGGTAAAGGTGCGGTAAAAGGACTAGCAGCACCAGAAGCGTCTAACAACGCGGCAACAAGTGGTTCATTCGTACCGTTATTAAGCTTAGGTATTCCAGGTTCAGGTACGACAGCCGTTATGCTAGGTGCGTTCTTAGTACTCGGTGTTCAACCAGGACCAATGTTAATGGGCGACAACCCGGAAATCTTCTGGGGGATCATCGCAAGTATGTATATCGGAAATGTCTTTCTATTAATTTTAAACTTACCGTTAATTCCGTACATTGCTAGAGTATTAACAGTCCCTAGACCATTACTCATTTCTCTAGTGGTCGTGTTTAGTTTAATCGGTGTGTATGCGATTAGCTTTAGTACGTTTGATTTATATCTATTACTAGCATTTGGTGTGATCGGTTTCTTAATGCGCATGTTTGCTTTCCCAGCACCACCGTTTATTTTAGCGTTTATTTTAGGCGGTATGATGGAGCAATCATTTAGACAGGCGATGACGAGTTCGAACGGAGATATCTCAGTCTTCTTTACGAACAACATTTCATTAGTGCTCATCATTCTATCTGTCTTATCATTTGCGTTCCCGATTATTAAATCAATGCGCCAAAATAAAAAAGAAGCATAGAAGGTTGTTATATGCTACAAATATTAAAATCTAGTCGTGCTGTATTGCTCGTTTGGGTGGTGATTTTAGGGGCATTTTTTGTAGGGAAAGCAACATTTTTAACGTCTTTCTCGCCCGAACAGCAATACACATTGCTAGTTCTTGTAATTGCTATTTATTTATGGACGTTATCGACGATGCCACAAGGTGCATCGAGCATTTTAGTCCTGGCATTATTAATTGGACTTGGTGTTGTCGATGAACCAGATCAAGCATTTCAAGGATTTTTGACGACTGGTTTATACTTTATTGTTCTTTTATCTTTAATTAGCCAAGTACTTGTCATTGTTGGCTTTGACCAAGTGATTGCGCGTTTGTTTCAACAATTTAGCGGAGGACGTGTCAGTCGATTGGTAGTCAGTTTACCTATTATGATGGTGTTACTTCCAATCATTCTACCGTCAGCTGTTGCCCGTTATAAAATATTAGAACCTTTAATTAAACGCATGAATGATCTTAACGGCTTTTCGAACCAAAGTGTCTTTAATAAGTTTGGTTTATTTGTCATCAGTTTTTTAAATCAAAAAGGGACATTCATCGTTTTTACTGGCGGTGGCTTTGCCGTCATCGCTTATCAGCTGATGGTAGAGTATAACGTTGCGCAAATCCAGTGGTTAGAGTGGATGGGCTTAATGGCTCCGCCGCTATTTGTTATTACACTATTTTCATCACTTTTCGTCTGGTTTTATTTTAAATGGAACACAGATGAAGAGAGCAATGTCCAAATAAAAGCGCCCAATCATCACTTGGAGGAAAAACAAGTTGAGCATCCGAAGTTTTGGTATGTTGTTTTTGCTTTTCTTGCGATGGTAGTTGCTTGGATTTCGACTGATCCAACAGTGGTGCCGATCATTTTACCACCGATGTTGATGGTGGCTTTTCTAGCCATTCCAGCAATTGGTTTAGTGAATAACCAACTGATTAGAAACTTTGATTGGGAGACGTTCTTATTATTAGGGACCTCATTTTCCTTAGGGTTTATCATGGCTGAGAACGGAACGGCTGAAATGATAGCAACAGCACTAATCCAGCTCGTGCCAGATGGAGCAAGCACTTGGCTGAAAGTGATTTTTATTATTTTATTTATTGGCATTATGCGCTGGATGTTCACGAACTCAACATCAGCGATCGTCGTCATTTTCCCAATTATGATGTCATATGCAAGTCTAATTGACCTTTCCCCTGTAGCTTTAGCCTTGTTAATTATGACGGTAATTGGAGGGACAATCTTGATTCCAATTCATGCCCCGACGACCTATTATGCTAGCTTAGCAGGTGTTTATACGAAGGGTGAACAGTTTGTCGTTGGAATTATCTCAAGTACAGTAGCTACAGTAGTCGCTTTGTTGGCAGTGTTTTTATATTGGTAGTTCCATGTGAAGTTCTAAAATAAATAAGTTAAATTTAAGGGTATAACATTTTGTGTTATACCCTCTCTTTTTTTCATAATTTATCTGATTCGAACTTTAACTTTCCTCTCTTGAGTATCCTTCTTTGGTTTAGGCTTTGGTTTTTCTTTTGCTTTTAAAAGGTCTCTAATCTCTGTTAAAACTTCTTGGTTAGGGTGAGGTGGTTCTTTTAATGAGACACTTTCATCACCTCTTATGTAATTAAACAGCTTAATAAAGAGGTAAATGGAAAAGGAGATCACTAAGAAATCAACCATCGTTTGGAAAAATGAGCCGTACCTAATAATGACACCATTAACATTTAACACAAGGAACTTAAAGCTCGTCCCCCCTGCTAACACTCCAAGCAAAGGCATAATAATATCGTTAACTAATGAATCGACAATTTTGCTGAAAGCTGTTCCGATCACAACCGCAATCGCTAATTCAAAAACATTGCCCCGCAACGCAAACTGTTTAAACTCTTTCCACATAAAATCAACCCTTGTTTATTGCTTTTACTCAATCTTATTCAGAGAAGGAACTAAGATATTCAATATTTACATAAAGGTTTCTAATTTTAACTAGTAACGGAATACACCTTCTAATACAGGCATATCTATGTATTGGGGGGTCTTTATGAATAAATTGGTAGCTGGTTCTATAATTATTGCAGTGTTAATTTGTATCGTGACGATCTTTGTGAGTATGGCACAGTATGGCTGGTAGCTTAGGGTGGCTCCTAAGCTTTTTGTTTAATGGGACAGGAATTACAAGTAAGTGAGATAAGACCCATAACAAAAGTAGTAATATTGAACTGATATTGATAATAAGATAGCTAATAAAAGGAAAAGCCCTTGGATTACTTGTCGCATGAAGTTTGATATGATGTAATAAAGGATTAAATAGTAGAAGAGAAACTCATTAAATCTACTATAGGAGTGTCGAGGGTGTTTATTGTTAATGAAATTGTTATTTTAATTATGTTGTTTGGTTTTGCAGCACTAGCGACTTACGTCTTAAAAGATGCTATTAATAGTGAGAAGAAGGGCCTTACTTATTTATTAATCGTGATCTCGGTGCTTATATTAGTAATGGCTGTCGTCGTATTGCTTGAATTAATTTAAGTGAGTAGTATGGTGATGGTTTTCAATTTTTAGAAATATTAGATAAAATGATAGTGTACTAATCAAAAAAGGGGAGATTTGATGGAGGAGTATAGTATTACGTTTGGTACATATTTCTGGTTGTTTGTGCCAATGTCATTAGTCGTCATTCTATCATTTGTATCATGGGTAAAGGAGCGTGACAAATAATGGATACAGCGACTCTAGTTACCTTTTTTATTTACATTTTGGGGATGCTTGTTTTAGGTATTATTGGTTATCGTTTAACGAACAACCTATCGGACTACTTTTTAGGTGGTCGTAAGTTAGGGCCAGGAGTAGCGGCATTAAGTGCAGGCGCTTCTGACATGAGTAGTTGGTTAATCCTCGGTTTGCCTGGTGCTATTTATTTAGCTGGGTTTGGCGAAGCTTGGATTGCTGTCGGTTTAACAATAGGTGCTTATTTAAACTGGCAATTCGTTGCAAGAAGGTTACGTGTTTATACGGAAGTTTCGAACAATGCGATCACGTTACCGGACTTTTTAGAAAACCGATTCCGTGATAACTCTCGTTTACTACGAAGTGCATCTGCTGTAGTTATTTTGATTTTCTTTACAGTCTATGTAGCATCAGGTTTAGTTGGTGGTGCTGTTTTATTCAGTAGTACGTTTGGTTATGATTACATGGTTGCTTTATTAATTGGTGGAGCAGTCATCATCATTTACACGTTCTTAGGTGGATTTATTGCGGTTAGTTGGACTGACTTTATTCAAGGTTCATTAATGTTTCTTGCTTTAATTGTATTACCGATCATTACGATTACTGAACTTGGTGGTTGGAATGAGACAGTTAATATTATCGGTGATTTAGCTGGTGGCGACCACCTTCACATGGTGCAAGGAGTAGGGGCATTAGCGATTATCTCATCCCTTGCTTGGGGGTTAGGTTACTTCGGTCAGCCACACATCTTAGCTCGTTTCATGGCGATTCGTTCGCATAAAGATGTACCGACAGCTCGATTTATCGGTATGACTTGGATGGTGTTATCACTATTCGGTGCGATCTTCGTCGGTATTGCTGGTCTTGCGTATATCGCAACAGAATCTGTGCAATCAGAATTAGCTGAACGTGGTATTGAAACAGTTCAGGAAAATGGCCTGCTTATGCTAGCGAATGAAGAAGCTATTTTCATTGCGATGACACAACTGTTAACTCATCCAGTAGTAGCGGGTATTTTACTAGCTGCGATCTTAGCTGCGATTATGAGTACAGTTGACTCTCAGCTATTAGTATCGTCTTCAGCTGTAGCAGAAGACTTCTACAAAGGTTTCTTTAGAAAGAACGCTTCAAACCAAGAGCTTGTATGGGTAGCGCGTATTTCCGTTATCGTTATTGCGTTAATTGCGTTAGTTATTGCAAGCGATGATACGAGTCGAGTGCTCGATCTCGTCGCATATGCGTGGGCCGGATTTGGTGCCTCATTTGGACCAATCATCCTATTGTCACTATTCTGGAAGCGTCTAACGAGAAATGGTGCCTTAGTCGGTATTCTGCTTGGTGCCATCACTGTAATCACTTGGGAGTACATTGACCCATTCGGTGGATTATACGAAATGGTTCCAGGCTTCTTACTCGCGACAGTTGGTGCTGTTGTCGTAAGCTTAATCGGCTCTGGACCTAAGCAAGAAGTTCAAGAAGAGTTTGATAAAGCGCGTGACATCGCGAATTCATAATTGTATAAGTGAAAATCCTTCCTGCCTTTCATAGCGGGGAGGATTTTTTTACGTTCAATAAAATTAATTCGGCGATTTTTATGATATTCCGGCGAAATTTTCAATAATCCGGCGAAATCCTCATTTTTCCGGCGAAACAACCGATTAATTCGGCGAACGCCGGATTCTGAAACTTCTTAAGAATAAAGGCCGATGTTTACAGTGCTAATTAATGGTAATATGAAAATCTATTAAACAACATGAGAGAGGATATCAACATCATGATGGCAAGTGGACATCAAGCTATGGGACTAACATGGGGAGTGGCAGCAATCACCTTTTCGCACCTTCTTCCAATTGAAATAAGCGGCATCAATGAAACGATTCTTTTTATCATCATCGTCATGATCGGCGCACTGCTTCCGGATATGGACTCGAAATCGTCAAAACTCGGTCGTTATGCATACCCAATCGCCATAAGTGTCACAGCACTAGCAGGAGCACTCTACATATGGCAACCAGATCAATTTTGGACATTCATTGATGAAGAGATGACATTCGTATTAGCGACTATCGTACTCGTCTTTTTCATATTAAGTAGCCACCGCACGTGGACACATTCATTACTGTTTATAGCTCTCATGACAGTTTATCTATCATTAGTGAGCACCTGGTTCGTCATCCCAGACTATTTACAATACGGCTTAGTACTCGGTGTAGCATCTCACATTTTCGGTGACTTTTTAACGAAGCGAGGCGTACCGTTACTACACCCAATCACGAAGCGCAATTTCCGATTTCCCCTTTCATTTAGGACAGGCTCATCGGCAGAGAGATTCGTTGTCGTTGCGCTGATTGTTGTTAATGTTTGGTTGATCAGTAGTGGGAATGGTTGGATCAGTTGATAGGGTGACAATGCAATTTGCAAGCAAAAACTGAGGGTAGCTTTCCCCTCAGTTTTAGCTGAAAACTATATACTTAATAGTCTCCCAAATATCTCGAGTCAATAAATACGTTAAGGTCACGATCATTGAGGTAGGTATAACTATTAATAAGATCTTTCCTATAGAAAAGCCCTCTAATAATTGGAACACAGTAGAACCTCCTAAAACAACGGCTCTTCCTCATTACTCAATTTCATATGTTTATAGTAAGTGTAGAAAAGGAAGGGGAAGAACACAAGGTATGAGCCGAATACATACCAAGGTGAAATGCCAAATGGGATGAGCAAATTAAGTAGCATGACGAAAAAGACTGCTAAACTAAAATTTTTCCTCGTTTGCTTTGATACATATTGTGCCGCTCCGCAATGTGGACATGTCATTCTTATACCTAAAACAGAGGAGCTTTTCATCGTCTCTTTCATCGTCCACGTTGTTGAGCAGTTTTGACAAGTTGGCATAACTTCAACTCCTTAACTAGATTGCTCACTCTTCGTGCTTTTCTGTTCTGTCTTCATCTCATCTAAGTATTGTGTAAAAGCCGACTCTCCAGAATAAGACGAGCATAAGTATTTATGTGCATTCGTCATGGCGATATAGTCCTAGAGGTAATCAATTAATATACTTCAAATTGAATCTCGCCTAAACCTACAAAATTAACCTGATAAGACCCTCTCTCTAAACGTTTAGGCATTATAAACGTTCCTGATGAAATAATCATTCCTTTTTGAATACATTGTTCTGTTTTACTTAGTTCTTGACATAACCATTTCACAGCATTTACAGGGTTTCCTAAAACCTCACTTGAATAGCCAGTTGCAATTGTTTCATGATTAAGTCTTACATCTGCTTTAATCGATTTAAGACTATTAATAGTTAACCCAGATACAGGTTCACCCACAACTACTTTACCAGCCACAGCTCGATCACAAATAATTTGGTGAAGGGTTAAATTAGGAAACCAGTCCTCAAAACGCGAATCAGGAATCTCAATACCTGGGGCAACTCGCGTTTTATTCAATATCGTTATTTCATCATCTTCTACTTTAATATCTTGATCAACTATAAACATTAACTCAACTTCAATTAAAGGTTCCGACAACTCATCCAACGGTAACCCCCCTGAAACAAGAGAATCTTTAGTAAGAGCACCATATAAAGGTTCCCGTGCACCGAAAAGTTTTTGTGTTTCTTGACTAGTTAAGCTGATTTTATATCCTATTAACGGGTTTCCGTTTTGGGATTCTTCCTCTACAAGATGCATTTGAAAAGAATATGCTTCTTCAATTGTTTGTTGTATACTCTCATTTTTATTAAGCTTTTTTTCATTAGGATTCGCACGTCTCAATTCATCTATCAACGTCAATTACTAACCTCCTTAACATTTGGTTGGGGAGCATTTGAATAATTTTGATGTTTTTCTTGGAGAATACGTTTTACAAACCACATGATTACAACTACCCAAATCAATCCTCCTAACACCATCGATAAAGAATAATCTAAGCCCAACCCTTCAGGCGCATAAAAGATATATGTAGCTGTAACAGCTGTCATAAATGTTGCAGGTACACTGCAGATCCAATGAAACTTCGCTTGTTTTAATAAATATACAGCAGCTGTCCAAAGCATAACCGTTGCAACAACTTGGTTTGTCCAACCTACATAACGCCATAAAAATGAATAATCGATTTGAGTTAATAAAAAGGTAGGGATTGCTACTGGCACAACTAATAGTAATTTGGCTTTGTTACCTGAAAAATTTAGTTTCGTTGTTTCGCTCAATAATTCAGATAACATCATACGTGATGAACGCAAAGCAGTATCCCCTGTTGTAATTGGTAAAATAATGACACCAAAAATCGCAAGAATACCACCTAACATACCAAGTGTAGATTGACTTATTTCATTAACCACTCCTGCAGCTCCGCCAGCAGCTATAGCTTCTTGCAAACCTCCTGCATTTCCGAAAAAGGTCATACCAGCAGCTGCCCAGATTAAAGTTATAACTCCTTCACCAATCATAGCACCGTAAAAAACTTTGCGCCCTTCAGTTTCCTTCTTAATTGTTCTAGCTATTATTGGACTTTGAGTACTATGAAACCCTGAAATAGCACCACATGAAATAGTTACCATTAATAAAGGCCATATCGGTAACCCTTCAGGATGCAAATTTTCAAAAGTTAAATTGGGAATAGATTGTTCGAAGGAAAAAAACATACCAAAACCAATTGCTACTGCCATAAACAGTAATACTGCCCCGAAAAACGGATATATCTTACCAATAATTTTATTAATTGGGAGTAATGCAGCAATAAATAAGTAAAAAAACACTAATACAATTGCAGCAGTAAACGTAAGTGGACTAATTTGAGCTATTAATTCTGCTGGTCCGGCTGTAAATGCTGCCGCGACAAGAATCATCAATGCAATAGAGATGATATTAATAGCCACTTGAGCATGTTTCCCTAAATATTTACCGACAATCGTTGGGTATTGTGCTCCCTTATGTCTAAGTGACATCATTCCTGCAAAATAATCATGTACAGCTCCTGCAAAAATTGCACCTACAACAATCCATATAAATGCAACCGGGCCGTATAATGCGCCTAATACTGCACCAAAAATAGGACCTAGTCCAGCGATATTCAAAAGCTGGATCAAGCTTCCCTTCCACCAACTCATTGGGCTGTAATCAAGACCGTCTTGCTTCGTATATGCTGGAGTTTTTCTTAAGTCGTCAGCGCCAAAAATTCGCTCAACCACCTTCCCATATGTCATATAGCCAAAGATTAAAATTAAGATGGATGCAATAAATGTTAGCATCACTGGACCTCCTTTCGAGCATTATTTTTGAAAATTTAAACTGTATTTTACTCCTCAATATTGAACAATTCAAGCTAATTTTATATAAAATTATAAAAATTCAAATAAAAACGCTTACATTAAAAAACCGGTTGAAATACTGTCTGTCCTGTATTAATATGGTTGTTAGAATTTTTAGAAAATAAGGAGATGACACCATGAAATCAAGTTTGTTAAAAGTGTATGAATCAACCCAAAAACGTGAACTACCTAAACATGAGCTTGAATTTGGACGTACCTTTACTGACCACATGTTTGTTATGGATTTTTCAGAATCAGAAGGTTGGCATGATGCTAAAATTGTTCCGTATGAGCCTCTCTCAATTGACCCTGCAGCGATGGTATTTCACTATGGCCAATCCGTTTTTGAAGGGCTTAAAGCATACCTTAGTCCTCAAGGCGAACCACTTCTATTTAGACCAGAAAAAAATATAGCACGTTTAAACAAATCTAATGAACGCTTATGTATTCCGGCAATTGATGAAGAATTTCTATTAGATGCTTTGAAAGAACTAATTCAAATTGACCAAAATTGGATTCCGTCAGCAAATGGAACCTCTCTATATATTCGTCCCTTTATAATTTCAACTGAACCCTTCTTAGGTGTAGCACTCTCTACACAATATAAGTTGATCATAATTTTATCGCCTGTAGGTGCCTACTACAAAGAAGGGATTAATCCAGTAAAAATCGCGGTCGAAAACGAATATGTTAGAGCAGTCCGTGGTGGTACAGGTGAAGCGAAAACAGGTGGAAACTATGCATCTAGTTTGAAAGCACAAGAACAAGCTGCTAATGGAGGTTACGCCCAAGTTCTTTGGTTAGATGGTGTTGAAAAGAAATATATCGAAGAAGTCGGAAGCATGAACGTCTTTTTCAAAATTAAGGACGAAGTCGTGACCCCTGAGTTAAACGGTAGTATTCTTAACGGTGTTACACGAGATTCAGTCATCCAATTATTAGAATATTGGGGTGTGAATGTAATAGAACGAAAGGTTACGATTGAGGAAATCTACGAAGAGTATAAAAAAGGAAATATAGATGAAGTATTTGGATCTGGTACAGCTACTGTCATTTCACCTGTTGGTCAATTAGACTGGAATAATTATCAAATGGTCTTTAATAATGGAGAAACAGGTAACTTAGTACAAAAAGTATATGAAACCTTAACAGGTATTCAGTATGGAAGGTTGGAAGACCCATTTAATTGGATTGAACAAGTAAATGTTAGGCGAAGAGTAAATAAAGTAGGTTAAGGACAGAGAGTGTAGTCTAAACTGTGTAAGTAGAAGAGCGCACGGCTTCTACTTGCCAGTTTAGATTTTTTTATTTACCAAGACTGATTAATGCGGACGACTCGGGACCCCATTTTCTCCTATCATCGTATACTAAGATTCGGCGCTAAGGTCAATGGTAAGTAGTTGCCGCTGTGTCTGATCCTATTAAAAATGGTAAAATTATCATGAGTGAAATGATATAATGGCTCTAAACTTAAGCGCGAAAAAAGGGTGGTGGGGAAGTGCTGCGTGAAGGTATATATGAAGAGGTCATCAATAAAAGGTTAAAAGGGGCATTATCAGAACTCGAACAACAAAAGTTTCAGATTGGCAAAGAGCCAATTGATCAAGAGGAGGCGAGTAAAAAGCTTTCGGCCTATATTTCTTACATAACAAGACGAGCTTTAAAAATAGTACGAGAAAATGAAAAGGCAAGTGACTCTTTAATTAAACAGATTCGTGTCTGCAATGAGATCATCGATTATTTAAGTCGAGAGCTAGAAGAAGACGAGTTAAAATCGTTACAAATTACAAATGAAGGTGAGATTTTAACATCTTTATATTCAAAGCTGAACTCAGTCAAAAGCCTAGACCATAAACAAAAAAATGTTCGACCAGTAACACCAATTTCAGAAAGCTCGCTTTTTACAGGTGCGAAGAGTGAGCCCAATATGATGAGTGAGTTAAAGAAGGAGATTTTAACGTCTGATCATATTCAAATGCTAGTATCTTTCATAAAATGGAGCGGTTTACGTGTCATTATAGATGAGTTGCGCCAATTTACCGAACGCGGTGGTAAGTTAGAGGTCATTACGACTTCGTATATGGAAGCAACAGATTATAAGGCAATTGATGAATTAAGTCAGCTTCCTAACACGGAAGTGAAGGTCTCTTATGATACGAAGCGAACACGATTACACGCCAAGGCGTATATTTTCAAACGTGAGACGAATTTTAGTACAGCTTACATTGGCTCATCCAATCTATCAAACCCTGCTTTAACTTCGGGACTCGAATGGAATGTAAAGATTACTGAAAAGGATTCATTTGATGTGATGAAAAAAGTCGACGCTACATTTGAATCGTATTGGAATGATGATGAATTCATACCATTTGACCACCGTAATGAAGAAGACCGTGACCATTTGAAAACGATGTTAAAAAAGTCAAAGTTTCAGAATGAGGAGGAAGTCACTTCAGCTTTATTTGACCTTAAGCCTTACCACTACCAAAAAGAAGTGCTTGAAAAACTTAAAGTAGAACGTGAAGTCCATGGACGGTACAAGAACTTAATCGTAGCAGCTACAGGTGTTGGAAAAACTGTTATATCAGCTTTCGACTATAAGCGTTTTAAACAAGAAAATGGAAGGCCTGCAAGACTGCTCTTTGTCGCTCACCGTGAAGAAATCCTTAAACAAAGCCGAGATACATTTAGGCATATCCTTAAAGACCATAATTTCGGTGAGTTGCTTGTTGGAAAAGAATCGCCTAATAGTTTAGATCACTTGTTTGTTAGTATACAAAGCTTGAACAGTAAAGATTTGGTCAATAAAATGAGCTCTGACTATTATGACTACATTATAGTTGATGAATTCCACCATGCCGCAGCTAGGTCGTATCAAGATCTACTTAGTCATTTTGAACCAAAAGTATTATTAGGATTAACAGCAACTCCGGAAAGAATGGACGGTCAAAGTGTGACAACTTACTTTGATGACCGTATTGCTGCTGAAATTAGGTTAACTGAAGCGGTCGATCGCAAACTATTAAGTCCATTTCAATATTTTTGTGTCACTGATACAGTTGACTTATCTAACGTCAAATTTACAAGAAAAGGGTATGACTTAAATGAGTTAGAAAACCTTTTTACACATAACAAAGTGCGTAGTCTACAAATATTAAAGAGCCTATATAAATACGTGACGGATGTTGAGGAGGTTAAAGGATTAGGGTTTTGTGTAGGTGTTGAACATGCCAAATATATGGCTAAAGTTTTTAATGAGAGTGGAATAGACTCAATTGCGTTACACGGTGGATCTGATGACGAAACGAGAGAAAGTGCTAAACGTAAGTTACTAAGCGGTGAGATTAAGTTTATTTTCGTTGCTGATTTGTATAATGAAGGTGTTGATTTGCCTGATGTCAATACAGTCCTTTTCTTAAGGCCAACAGAGAGTTTAACGGTCTTTTTGCAGCAATTGGGGCGCGGCTTACGACTTGCTGAAGGAAAAGAGTGTTTAACAGTCCTTGATTTTATAGGACAAGCTCATAATAACTATAGCTTTGAAGAGAAGTTTCGAGCTTTAGTTGGACGAACAAGACATGCTATTAGACATTACGTTGAGAATGGATTTTCTAACCTTCCAAAAGGTAGTTTTATAGAGTTAGAAAGTCAGGCTAAAGATTATATTTTGCAAAATATAAAACAAGCGACCAATAGTAAAACGCATATTATACAGAAGCTGAAAACATACTCTCAAGAGACGACCCAGCCGCTAACGTTAAACAACTTTCTTAACTTTTATCAAATGTCAGCATATGAATTCTACGGGCGAAATGGAGATCGGTCATTTGCAAGGCTATTGGTTGAAGCAGGTCTTAAAGAAAATTTCAGATATGAGTATGAAAAGAAAGTTACGAAAAGGTTGCCTTACTTATTGCATTTAAACTCAGAGAAGTTACTAAAATTTTATTTAAGGTTTATTGAGGACTTAGAGGTTAGAAATAAAGAAGAGGAAATAATGCAGAACATGTTGTATTATACCTTCTATTTAAACCAACCAGAAAAAGAAGGATTTCAATCGATCTCAGAGGGTATTCTTCAAGTGTTGCAGTCACCTGAAATGAAACAAGAGGTTAGAAGCATACTTGAACACAATTTGAATCATCTAGAAACGACAGATAAACAACATGACCTAACGTTTGATACACCACTTCGCGTCCATGCGAAATACTCTCGAGATCAAATAATGGCTGCATTAGAGTATTTTAATGAAACGCAACGACCAGAGTTTCGAGAAGGTGTAAAATACTTCGACGATAAAAGTTTGGATACTTTCTTTATTACTTTAAATAAAACAGAGAAAGACTTTTCACCTTCTACTTTATATGAGGACTATGCTATAAACGAAAAACTGTTCCACTGGCAAACGCAATCTCAAACATCGAAAGCATCAGAGACAGCACAACGCTATATTTACCATCGACAAAAGGAACATCAGATTGCTCTTTTTGTTAGGGAATATAAACAAGAGCACGGCTATGCAGCACCTTACACATTTTTAGGTACAGCAGATTATGTAAAGCACTCCGGTGAAAAGCCAATCGATTTCGTGTGGCAACTACGTGAAGAAATGCCAGCTTACTTAGTACCTAAGGCGAATAAAAATATATTGTAATGACTCAATGGTAGATGATCTCCACCTTATCAACACCACCAGGAATATACAATGTCATAGAGAACAAGATCAATAATGAAACGCCAATGAAAGTAGTTGATAGGAAGTAGGCAAAGGACTTCTTCGCTTTGTCTTGCAATCTTCTACCTTCAACAAAAGCGGTATAGGCCATGTATAAGTTGATTATGGCAATGGCTGAAAGTAACATATTAGCTCACCCCTATCAGTCTGTTTATATCACTCTATGTTAGCTGGTGAAGCAATAGAATAGGAGAATAACATGAACTCTAAAAACATGATTTTCGACATGGACGGAACATTATTTCAAACAGACAAAATACTAGAGCTCGCACTTGATGATACTTTTAATGACTTACGCTTGCGGGGGTTATGGGAAGGGGACACGCCAATAGAACAATACCGTTCGATTATGGGTGTGCCGCTACCTAAAGTGTGGGAGACGTTGCTTCCGAACCAACCAGAGAGTATAAGGCTAGAAGTTGATCAAATGTTTCTGGAGAAGCTTTTGGTCAATATTCGAGCTGGAAACGGGGCTTTATACCCTAATGTAATAGAGACGTTAAGTCGTTTAAAAGAACAGGGGTATTCCATATTTATCGCCAGTAATGGATTAGTAGATTACTTGAATACGATTGTGGAATTTTATGAGCTAGATCGATTTGTTACTGAAGTATTTAGCATTGAACAGATTAACTCTTTAGATAAAGCAGACTTGGTTCGTGAAATAGTATCGAAGTTTAACATTCAAAGTGGTGTAGTCGTTGGTGATCGCTTATCAGACATTAAGGCTGCCAAGGCTAATGGGTTATATTCTGTTGGCTGTCGGTTTGACTTTGCTCAAGAGGAAGAATTAGCTCAGGCAGATGTTGTAATAGACGACATAAAGAATGTGCTGAAAAAGCTCCCTGCAGACTATTAGACAAAAAGTGCCAACCAGGTATTTTTAGGGTAAAATAATAATAGATAAATAGTTGTATCGGGGAGTGGTTTACGTGAAGTTTTTGAAAAACATCGACTCTAATGACATTTTGCCTTACATTAGCACAACTGGGCTTATTTTAATTATTTGTTCTGTAATCCTTCCTGTTCCAGTCATTATGTTGGTTCAAGATTTATTGTTTTTCTCTTATGATCAAACGTCTTTCATTCGTCCAACAGAGGCTTATTTAGGTTTTGGGGGCGCGATGCTTTTAATTGCTCTTATTCTTTTCTCATTTCTATTTACAAAAATGTATTATGACAAAAAAGATAAAGAGTACAATTTGACGGCTGTGCATTTAGTTTTGTTTGTGCTCAGCATCGTTCTTTTAATTCTACCAATCTATCATTATCACTATTTCGATGACCAAGGGGTTCATAGTAATACGTATTGGACGTTTTCTGAGGAAAGTATTGCTTGGGATGACATAACGGAAGTTTCTCGTGAAGTTAATGAGGAAGATTACGCTGTGTTGTCTTATACATTTTCAAACGATGAGCAATCGATAACGATTCCTTTTGATTACTCGGACAACGACACGAATCGGACGATCAACTATGCGGTTGATGCTTTCAATTGGGACGTTGAAGATGAATTTGTAGAAGGTTAATCGGTGTTTTGGTGAACCAGTGTTTCGAGGAAGGTTCTCCTAAAATTGATGACGAATGCTATTTATTATGAGTAAAGACCATTAAACTGACCATATGATCAATGGTCAGTTTTTAATGCACTTAATTATACTGATTAATAAGGTGTTCTTTATTCATTGATTAAAAAGGTAGAAACATATTTATTTAACAAAGCTTCTTTTTCTTCTTCAGGAAGTTCATTATATGGTTTGTCGGTAGGAAGTATGAGGTGGCTCAAGAAGATACCACTCAGTTGTCGTGCCCAATGGTTTGAATCGATAGTGATATCGTTTTGTTGTGCGTGTTGTTCAATACCATGAGTCAATGATGTAAAGATCATGTCAGGTAAATTAATTTCTGGTGGGAGGTTTCCCATTAAATTCTCGGCAATAAGCATCTTTACAAGGCTGCGATTTCTAGATAAGACATCTAAACGATTATCAATAATAGAACGGAGGAACTCCTCGGTGTCGTTCGTTTTAGCCTGTTCTAATATATGAGATTGAAAGTTCTTTTCTAATACTGATTTGATGACTGTTATAAACAACCTTTGTTTATTTCCGAACTTCCTGAATAGCGTTACTTCAGCAACCTTTGCTTCGTTTGCAACTTCTTGTGTTGTCGCTTGGAAACCTTTTCGTATAAAAGCTTGTAACGCAGACTGGATAATTTGCTCAGTTTTGTCTTTCATGGTATCTCCTTCTCCGAACTCAGCTATCATTTAAGTGCTTGAAATTTTTCCTACAATTCGGGGCCCGATAATCATTAGTAATGCAGGTAGGACTAGAATGGTGCTTATTAAAGCTAAGCCGATATTAACTAAAGTCATCATACCAAAATCACTTAAAATTGCAAAGTCTGAGAGTAGAAGAGCACTGAACCCACCGATGGTTGTTAAAGCTGATGCAAATATAGCTTTTCCGATTCTTTGATTAGCGATCAGAATTGATGATTCGTTAGATTCTCCTCTCTGACGTTCTTCGTAATAACGTTCCATCAGCAATATGGTGAATTCTGTCCCAATACCTATAATTAAAGCTCCTAATGTAGCGGTTAATGGAGTATATTCAATGCCGAGTCCATGCACTATAAGACCTGACCAGCCAACAATTAAAAGTATAGGTAATAAGGGGACTATTGCTTTCTCAGGTCGACGATAGATAGCTAGAAGGCCGAGGAACACCAGTCCCATACCAAGTAGTGTCATTTGATAACGTCCAGTAGTAAGTGTTGTCACCATCTCTAAGTCAACTATTGATTGTCCTGTTAATGTTGTTTCAAGTGAGCCAATCCGATTCTTTTCAATGAATGAAGTAAGTTCTTCAACAAAATCATCGAGTTCTTCTGTAGGCATTTTCTTAATGCTAATGTGAATTACACCTTTTGTATTAGTAGTATTAATAAAGCGTTTACGCTGATCTTCGGGTAGCCTTTCTATCAAATCAACTTTATTCGCAGTATCTGACTCACCTAGGATTTGTTTTTGTTCCACTGCTTCCAATAATTTAGGTAAAGATTGAACTTTCACAACTTCATCTTGGAACTCAGTAGCAATACCTTCGCTAATCTCTTCAACCCAAGAAAACGTAGAATCACTAAGTATGTCTTCTCCTTCATAAATGAGGGAAACTTGACTTGTAGACCCTAGTACTTCGCGTACATAGTTGATATCACTAAGTGCCTCAGATTCTTGAGGCATGAATGTTTCAACATCTGTCTCTGCAGGAGCTTCTAAATCCAACACTATACCGAGTGTAGCAAGGCCAATGGCTACAATTAAAATCACCCACCTAAACATCATAACCTTTTTCGTCCACCAATTTAAAAAACGGTCAAAAATCGATATAGAGGTAGTGGGTTTTTGCTTAAAACTATCCATATTCCCTTTAAAGAAGCCATCACGTATATATAGTAAAGGGATTAAAATGAATATCCCAACGGTAAAACTAATTATCATTCCTATCGATAGCATTTTCCCAAAATCTTTAATCATAGGTACGGGTGATGTATAAAGAGCGATGAATCCTAAAGCTGTTGTAACGAGAGCTGTTAGTACTGCTGGAGCCATTTTTTGAATAGTTATTTTTAAACTATTTCTTGCTTGAACCCGTGTTTTTGATACTTTACTCATGTGACTCCACATCCCTTCTTAATTCTTCTGTATAACGATTTTGAAATTGGATGGCATAATCAATACCTAACCCAATAAGGATAGGAAATACTGCCATGGAAACCATTGTAATTGGAACCCCGAGCCAACCCATTAGCCCAACGGTGCCAAGCAAGGCAATGAATATCGTTGCTAGTGGAAGCAATCGCCAAGATACAGGAAAAACTATAAATAAAACGAGAACCATCAGGGCAGTAGATAAAGCAAGCATTTGTTGGATACTTTCTTGCATTGATTGGCGAATATCGTCATCGAGTACTGGCTTCCCTGAAATAGTGATATTTAGATTTGGGTAATTTCTCTCATTATAAGATTCAGATAATCCTTCTATAAAATCACTTTTGTCACTATCTGAAATACCACCACGAAAAGTTATTGTCATGGAAGTATAGCGGTCATCTTTGATCATATCGGCAAAACCGTGTCGAAGTTCTCCTTTTCCATTTTGCTCATACAAGAACTTATTGAGGGTTTCTTGTTCTTTAGGAACCCTATGATAATAAGCGTCTCCTTGGCTAGTGAATATACTAATTTGGTTACTCATTTCATTAAGAGATCTTGATGCTTGAATATTGTCGCTTTTAAGTTTACCTGATAAATCTAAAAGTTCTTCTTTCATTTCACCAAGGCCCAATTCTTTAGAACGTCGTTGTTGTTCTTGAATAGACTCAAGTAAAGTATAAGGGCTAATCACACTGTGAATGGTGTTCTCTTGCTCTTTAGAAAAGGTTGTCATCATTTCCATTATTTCAAATGTATCTACTGATAAAAGTGATTTTGAGTCTTCAGCTTTAAATAGAACAATTACAGATTCACCACCAAACTCTTCATTAAGCATTTCATTATTTTTATAAACAGCAGTGTGTGGTTCTACTAGTGTATCGTTTCCGGTTTTCATTTCAATAAATTGAACACCAGTTAATAGAAGCGCCATTATTAATAAAGTAATAAATACGCTTTTTACAGGCTTGCGGATTAACAAGCGTGCAATTAGGCTTTTCATTTTGTTTGACCTCCCTCAATAAATTGATTCTCAAAAAAATACAAATAGAATAGTTGCTATAAAGAATGTAAGTACTTACTTACATTGTAATATTAATTTCTAGATTTTAAATTGTCAAGGGGTACTTCCTTGTGAGTTTATTCAAGTTTAAATATACTTTAATTGGTTGGTCGGGATTTCCAATAGGTCTTATTCCTTTTTTATATTTAATTGGATGAAAATGAAGGTTCAACTTTGTTTAGTGACGTACTATTACTTAGGGGGGGATTATTAGGATGAAATTGTTAAGCTTTGTGTTATTGTTGCTACTAAGTGCTTGTGGAGTTGGGACAACAGGTGCTCACCCGTATGCAGGTGAATTAGAGAAAGCTGAAGGGTACGATGAAGAGGTTCCGTTTGATTTTAAACTGCCAACCTCACTTCCATTCGAGTTAGATGAGATCTTCATTATGGAAATGGGTGAGGATGAGATCGAAATTGTGTCATCTGATCGGTACATGTTTGACGTCATTCTTCGTGGAGAGGATCGTGAAGAAGAGCATTTGATCGTGATGATTCATAACCATTTAAGTGTTGAAAATACACAGGGTCAAAATGAAGAGCAACTGACATTAAGTGGTGGAGAGGACGCAAAGTATTTCTATAATGGAGCGTCACAAATCTTATCTTGGGATGATGACGATTTAATGTATCAAATAGCTGTTTCCGCACGTGATGGAGAGAAGTACTCGATTGAGGAGTTAGTTGAAATTGCAGAGTCGTTTGAGACGTATTAGACACAAAAGAGGTGCAGAGTTGCACCTCTTTTGTGAATTATAAACCTTTTAGTTTTGCTCAACTGTAGGTTGTTGGCTAGTGTTTTCATTTTCATTTAATGAAACTTTTAATTCCAGTGCGCCAACTTTCGGTGAAAACTTATTGTACACTAAGGCGAACAGTACAGCTAGAAGCCCGTGAATAACAGCATATACTGCTAGCATAATTACAGCAGGGATAAATATGAAGATTTCACCGACACTTCCTTGAAAGACTCCTGAAAGCGATATAAAGAAGATGATGACGGCCATTAATAATGCTGGAATACTAAATAAAATGAGTACAAACTTAAAAACACTCATAAGTCCAAATTCTTTGATCTCTACCTTTTGCATAGTATCACTCCTTTCTGATGGATTGATTCTATTCTTTTATCGACTTAAAATTATAAATTTTAACACAAATTTTCTTTTTAAGTTAGAGGACTTAATTGATGTAGCTGAGTCGTTTGAGAGGTATTAATTAAAAAAAGAGGTGCAGATTCGCACCTCTTTAGTTATGCTATTCGATTTTATTTCCGTTTTGATCTAGAATGTGGACCTCCTGTGAGAAGTTCAATTCTTCAAGAATTTCTTCATGATCTTTAAAAATGTCGGTAACCATTTTGTTAATTGTGTAGGCTAACATAACATCCCTGTGTTCAGATGTGTTGATCGTAGTCGGTATTGTCATGCCCTCTGAAGAATCATACACAATATCTTCACCAGCTTCTGCAAAAACCTCAAAGTTCTGCAGTTGTTTACCTATATCGATCATCATTTGGTTAACTTGCTGAGTTTCCTCTTGGCTAATACTTGTTGTGGCGGTCTCTTCAGTTTCTTGAGAGTTGAGTGTGATTGATAGTGTAATTACAAGAAAAGCTATAATAGTTAAGCCTGTAATTCCTTTTTTCATGCTGTATCCCCCCCTTATTAAGAACAGTATGTCCATTTAAAGGTTTTATGAACATTAAACTAAGTGCTATAGTTTTGATTGAATTCTTATAGTGATAAAATAATATATACGCATTAACAGAATGAGGGATTCGATGAAACAAACAGGTTTAGTTTTAGAAGGTGGCGGCAGTCGTGGGACGTATACGGCTGGTGTGCTACGTTATATGATGGAGCATGATTTATATATTCCTTATACGATTGGAGTCTCCGCTGGGGCTTGTAATGGCTCTTCGTATATTGCGCGTCAAATGGATCGTAATCGTCAAGTAAACATTGACTTTGTCGATCACCCAGAGTATTTGTCACTTCGCAATTATATTAAGAAGCGTCAGTTGTTTGGGATGGACTTTCTTTTTGATACGCTTCCGAATCAGTTAGCGCCGTTTGATTATGGGACGTTTAATACGGCTGAAGAAGATTTCGTTGCTGGTGTGACAGATTGTATGACAGGTGAAGCGCTGTACTATAACAAGTCAGATTATGCTGATGACATGGTAACATTGCTTCGTGCATCAAGTTCACTTCCGTTAGTAGCACCTGTTGTCGAGTTTGATGGTCGACCACTGATGGATGGTGGAATTGCAGATCCTATTCCGGTGCGCCAGTCAGAGCGCGATGGTAATACGAAAAACGTCGTCATCCTAACAAAAGCTCGCGGGTATTATAAGAAGCCGCAATCATTTAGTTGGTATATACGTCGGAAATATCGTGATTATCCAGGCCTGCTTAAAGCCTTAGATCAGCGTCATGAAGTGTACAATGACACGTTGCAATATATTTTTGATGAAGAGAAGAAAGGTAATGTCTTAGTGATCAGCCCTTCTGAAGAGATGAAAGTTGGACGTGTGGAACGCAATAAAGATAAATTAACAGCCTTATATAACTTAGGTTATGAAGATGCGAAAAGCGTTATCAGCCCATTGAAAGAGTTTGTAGCTACGCCTTAAAAGGTGTAGCTTTTTTATTTCTTCCAAAAAATTCTGAAAAAGGTGTTGCAATTTTTAAAATAATCACATAAACTGTTTTATAACAGAATAACAATTTATTAAACTGTTATATATGAGGAGGGTGGACCATGAACAGACCTTATTGCCCGGAGTGTGGAAAGCAAGTGGATGAAAGAAGTTATTCGTTAGAGTGTGCGTACTGCTTATCTAAAAAAGATGAGTAATTTTTTTGGAGTTACTGTTATATAACAATTTATTATTTTATCAGTTGTATTAATACAGAAAAGGGAGGCTTTCAATTTTGGTTACAAAAGTAGATGGTTTTAACGTAAGGGGCGATCGTGTTGATCGCATCGAAGAGATTTTAACAGATGAAGCGGTTGAATTTCTAGTAAAGTTACATCGTCATTTTGATGAGAGAAGGCAGAACTTATTGAACTTAAGAAAAGAAAGGCAAAAACAGCTCAACGAAGGCCAGTCGCTAAACTTCTTATGTGATACAGATGAGATTCGCCAAGGGGACTGGACGGTCAATCCAATTCCTGAAGACTTACAAGACCGACGCGTAGAAATTACAGGTCCGGTCGATCGAAAAATGGTTATAAATGCCTTAAATTCAGGGGCGAAGACGTTTATGGCTGACTTTGAAGATGCAACAGCGCCGACGTGGGAAAACGTCGTTAACGGTCAAATTAATTTAAAGGATGCGATTCGTCGTGTAATTGACTTTACGGGAGATAACGGTAAACAGTATCAACTATCTGACGACCCGGCTGTTTTAATTGTAAGACCACGTGGTTGGCATTTAAATGAAGCGCATATCGAAGTGGACGGAAAGCCGATGTCAGGTAGTTTATTCGATTTTGGACTATATTTCTTCCATAACGCTAGTGAGTTATTAAGTCGTGGCTCTGGCCCATACTTTTATTTACCGAAGTTAGAAAATCATCTTGAGGCGAAACTTTGGAACGATGTGTTTTTTTTCGCTCAAGGGTATCTTGGAATTTCTAGAGGGACAGTCAAGGCGACAGTCTTAATCGAAACACTTACAGCTGCTTTTGAAATGGATGAAATACTGTATGAGTTGCGTGAGCATTCAGCAGGTTTGAACTGCGGGCGTTGGGATTACATTTTTAGTGCGATTAAAAATTTTCAAAATCATGAAAGCGTTCTTTTGCCAGATCGGGTTGATGTCACGATGGAAGTGCCGTTTATGCGCGCTTATTCTTTACTGACGATTCAAACGTGTCATAAGCGCAATGCACCTGCGATTGGCGGTATGGCTGCGCAAATTCCAGTTAAAGGTAACGATGCGAAAAATGAAGCAGCCTTTAACAAAGTGCAGGCAGATAAACTACGTGAAGTAAAAGATGGTCACGACGGTACGTGGGTGGCGCACCCTGCGATGGTACCACTGGCGAAAGAAGTTTTCGATCAGCATATGGAAACGCCGAATCAGATTCATGTGAAACGCGAAGATGTCGATGTGTCGCGTGAGGATCTGCTTGAGTTTCCAAAAGGCGATATTACGTTAGATGGGTTAATGACGAACATTACAGTGGGTATTCAGTATATTGCTGCTTGGTTGAAAGGCCGTGGAGCTGCACCGTTAAATCACTTAATGGAAGATGCAGCAACAGCAGAGATTTCACGAGCACAAGTTTGGCAGTGGATTAATCACCCTGAAGGCAAGCTTCGTGACGGTGAGAATATTACGGTTCAGTTGGTTGAAAGTTTAGTTCCTGAAGATTTAAGAAATGAAGAGCCTGATGCGACAGACATTTTCTTAAATCTAATTAAAGATGAAAGCTTTGTTGAGTTTTTAACAATTCCAGCATATGACTATATTTTTAAAGGAGGCGTCAAACATGACGGATAATCGAGTTGAGCAAATTAAGAAAGATTGGGAAGAGAATTTAAGATGGGTAGGTGTTGAGCGTCCATACTCACCAGAAGAAGTCGTGAAGCTAAAAGGGAGCCTTGATATTGAACACACTTTAGCTAAACGTGGTTCTGAAAAGTTGTGGAAGCTGATTAATGAAGAGGATTACGTTAATGCTTTAGGCGCACTTACAGGTAATCAGGCTGTACAACAAGTCAAAGCAGGTCTTAAAGCAATCTACTTAAGTGGTTGGCAAGTGGCAGCTGATGCGAACTTATCGGGACAAATGTATCCTGACCAAAGTTTGTATCCAGCAAACAGTGTACCGAATGTCGTAAAGCGTATCAACCAGGCGCTTCAGCGTGCAGATCAAATTCATCATGCAGAAGGTGATGATTCAATCGATTGGTTCGCGCCAATTGTAGCGGATGCAGAAGCTGGTTTTGGTGGTCAGCTGAACGTATTTGAATTAATGAAAGGGATGATTGAATCCGGTGCTTCAGCTGTACACTTTGAGGATCAGCTTTCTTCAGAAAAGAAGTGCGGTCACTTAGGGGGTAAAGTATTGTTGCCTACACAAGATGCCGTTCGTAACTTAGTCTCAGCTCGACTAGCAACAGATGTGATGGGCACATCAACAGTCATTATCGCACGTACGGATGCGAATGCGGCAGACTTAATTACAAGTGACGTTGATCCTTACGATGAACCGTTCTTGACGGGTGAGAGAACTGTTGAAGGTTTTTATCGCACGAAGCCAGGTATCGACCAAGCGATTGCTAGAGGTTTAGCTTATGCTCCATATGCTGACTTATTATGGTGTGAGACTGCTGAACCTGATTTAGAAGAGGCGAAGCGTTTTGCTGATGCCATTCATGAGAAATATCCGAATAAACTACTCGCTTACAACTGTTCACCGTCATTTAACTGGAAGAAAAAGCTGAATGACGAAGAGATCGCCAACTTCCAAAAAGAGCTCGGTAAGATGGGCTACAAGTTCCAGTTCGTCACACTAGCTGGCTTCCACGCACTAAACAACAGCATGTTCGACCTGGCACGTAAGTATAAAGATGAAGGGATGAAAGCTTACTCAGAGCTACAACAAGAAGAGTTCGCTGCAGAACAGTACGGCTACACAGCAACTCGCCACCAACGTGAAGTCGGTACAGGTTACTTTGACGAAGTCGCACAAGTCATCTCAGGCGGGACGTCATCTACAACAGCACTCACTGGATCGACTGAAGAAGAGCAGTTTACGAAATCATGAACCTTATAAGGAAGGTCCAGCTTAGCGCTGGACCTTTTTCCTGAGGTCGTAGAATTAAGCGTAGTATGATTAGAAGACGATCCGAGCGCTGATAAATATATGTAAACGCTGATAAACTTCTCACGAGCGCTGATAAATTTGTGCGAACGCTGATAAACCTCTAGCGAGCGCTGATAAATTTATGTGAGCGCTGATAAAACCCCGTGAGTGAGCGCCAAATAATTTCCGCGAGCGCCAGAATCACATGTGCGAGCGCCAGAAAAAATCCGTGAACGCCAAAATCACCTGCCCGAACGCCAAAAAATAATATTTTAGTAGATTTCCAAATTTATATTTACTAAAAATTCAAACTCCTTTATGCTATTATTCTAATAAAGGAGTGATTCGATGAAGCATGGAAATCATACGATCCACAAACATTGCCACCATACAGTGTGGGACAACAGCCTAGAGCCAGTCATGTCAGTCAAACCTGGAGTGAGCGTTAATTTCGAAGTGCATGATGCATCAGGTGGGCAGTTGTCTCCGAAGTCGACTTCACAAGATGTGCCGAACTTAGATTTTAGTAAAGTCAACCCTGTCACAGGTCCTGTTTACGTTGAAGGGGCTGAGCCTGGTGATACGTTAGAAGTGGAAATTGAGCACTTCGGTACGATGAGCTGGGGTTGGACAGCGATCATTCCAGGTTTCGGCCTACTAAACGAACAATTTGAAGATGCATACTTAAAAGTGTGGGATTTAAATAACCAGAACGTCGCGCAGTTTGCAGATGGCATTGAAATCCCGACGAAGCCATTTCCTGGAACGATTGGCGTTGCGCTACCTGAAGCGGGTGAACATAGCGTCGTACCACCGCGAAAAAATGGTGGCAACATGGATATTCGCCACTTAACGAAAGGAACGCGCTTACTTTTGCCAGTTTGGGTAGAAGGTGCGTTATTTTCAGTTGGTGATACGCACGCTGCTCAAGGTGATGGGGAGGTATGCGGAACAGCAATCGAAGCACCAATGGAAATCCAGTTAAAGTTCAAGCTTCACAAAGGAAAAACAATCCAAGAGCCACGCTTCATCATGCCCGGTCCTTTAACAACAGGGCTAGATGAACAAGGTTATTATGTGACAACAGGCCATAGTGATGATCTCATGGTCGCATCGAAAAAAGCCGTTGAATACATGATCGAGCACTTAAGTGAAACGTATGGCTTGAGTGACCAAGAAGCTTATGCGCTATCAAGTGTTGCAGTCGATTTGAAAATTAGTGAAATCGTAGACGTGCCGAATTATTTAGTATCGGCTTACTTGCCGCAGAAGATATTTAAGTAACTTTAGGAGGGTGAAAAAATGAGTGTTCTGTTTCGAGTGGAGTTATATGCAAAAGACCTTGAAAAGTCTCTAACATTCTATCAAGACATTGTCGATTTGGAACTTTATGGTAGAAATGAGCAATGTCTAAGGTTCAATTACGACTGCTTCTCACTATTAATTACCTCTGAAGCAACTTTAGATGATGAACACTACTTTAACAATCGAGCTAAAAGTGACGTTAAAGGGAATGGCTTTGAGTTAATAGTCGTTGTTGACCGATTGGAAGAAGTCTATCAACGCTGTTTGGATCATGGCCTTTCGATTGAGGAGGATGTTGAAACTTACCCTTGGGGAATGAGAGGGTTTAAAGTAGCAGATCCAGATGGTTACTTTATTCGAATAACATCTGAATAATCAAAACGCCTCGATTATAAATTCGAGGCGTTTTTACAAAAGTCCTGCTAAAGGTTTTGGTAGAATTTAACTGTATCTATTAGTCACCAGTTGATAAATGAAGCTTGAAATCACTCGAACTATTAATTGTCCTACTACCAAAACTATTCCAGTTAATACGATAACGGTTTCCATTCTAAAGGGGTTAAACCATGAAGGGTTTGGAGGTGTTATAAATCCTGTTCCTAAAATCACCGATATAATTATCATAACAGCGTTCGCCACAAAAAAATACAAGGGCTTAACACTCAATGATAGTATACCAACAATAATTACTAGGAATAACAATAATGTATTCACTAACATGAAAGAAGCTTCTTCACCTCTTATGCTTTCTGTTGTTTCAAAGAAGTGGAATAAAAATGGTCCGGGAATCAAAGCGAGTATTAACCATAAGAGTTTAATAAAAATACCTCCTTTATTAAGCCTTAACAAATTTTGATAGCTATAGTGTACTATAATTTTCTTAATTTGGTAATAAACCCTTTAAACTATCATATCTTTCTTTGTAATGCCAGCTCTTTTTTTAAGCATAGGATTTGAACCCACGCCAAGAATCAGTACATAACATATTATCTACTGAAAGTTTACAAAATCTTAGACATATAGTATTCATCCACAAACTCTCCGCCAATAAACAACGAATCTCTTTTCGTGCCTTCAATTTCAAATCCCATCTTCTTATATAAGGACACACCTGCTTCATTACGAACGACTGTGGTTAACTCTAGTCGGTGGATGTCGCTCTCAGTTGCCCAACGCTCTAACTCACTGAAGAGACGAGTCCCAATTCCGTGCCCTCTATAACCTTGCAGCACACCAAGAACAACGTATGCAGAATGACTATTCCTTCTTGCGTTTCCACCCATAGCAAGCAAGTATCCAACAAGTTGACCTTCAAATTCCGCTACGAGAATAGTAGAGTTTGCTTTTTCTAGGAAACTATCTATCATCTTTTCTTGTTGATCTCCGCTAATGTTTCGCTCACCAGGTTCCCACAACATGTACTCAGATGTTTCATCGACTTGTTGAATAAGTGTGGATAACTTTTCAGCATCACTCACATGCACTTCTCGAATGTTCATGGTATTACACCTCATTATAAATTAAACTGCTTTTTCACTTGCTTGGCCACGTCCTCGGCGCTCATAAATGTGTTATTGATCCTTATATAGTTAGGACGCTTAATTTCACCTTTTTCTGTATTTAACCTAAGTGATTCAGCAGTTGATAGTAAATTTTTCTCGGATTTCGCGGTATTTCTTTTCGTCGGCTTTTGTTCTAAACGATGAGAAGATCTATTCCGTTGCAACCTTTCTTCTGTATCGGCCTCCAATTCGACGAAGTATACGTCACACCCTTTAGACTCGAACTTTTGAAAAAGTCTCTCGATTCCTTCGTTTTCTTTTTCTGAACTAAGATTCCATACCTTCGTGAAAATTAATCCATAAGCATCACTATTAGCAAATGAATCGAAAATCTCATTGCGTATTAATGAAGTAAGACGCCACATTTCAGGTGTGAATCCATAAAGCGGCTCAAGCATTTCAATAGCCATATGATTGTGGAAAAGTTTTAGATCAGTCATTTTCGCTAGCTCTTCCCCCACTGTCATTTTCCCAACAGCTTGTGGTCCGAAGATGAAGACGAATTTGTCCATAAATGTTTCCTCCTAATTATCCATAAACACTAACTCACCTTCTCAAGAAACCTCTCAAGCTGGTTGAGTAAGTTAAAGTAAGTAGTTGTAATATCGAGTATTTGGCTATCAATAGGGCCTTTGGTGGAAAACGCTGTTGTATTGTAAAGAGGTTCCTGAAGCTTTTCCTCGGCAAACCTAAAATGATCCTTTAACTTCCATCAAGTTCCCATTCCTTTCCATAAACATAATTCTATCATAACTTTTTCACTAATAATTTACAAAAACTGTTTAGGTAAAAAACTTGGTCAGTCCCCACCATGCTGTGATTACAGACTAGATTGTAGTTGTTATGTGAATAAGTCTACTTTATCAACAGGTTTTTTGTGCATAACTACACTAAATTGTGGATTAAATTAAGAATTTTTAGTGGTTATACACAGGTGGAGGTCTTTTAAAAGCATTTTTCCACATAAGTTGTTCACTTTTCCAAAAGTTATTAACAGTAAATAAGGATTTATCCACTTCGATGTTAAGAGACCATCCGGTGAATTTTCATTTTTTAGGCGTTATTCTTATATTTTTTTGCGACAAAATACATGAAAATGTTGCTTTAGAGAAGTGTTCGAATAACAAAATAATAAATATTTCATTATGCTTAAATTAATAAACAAGAAAGAGGTGTTTTTATGAGTTTTAATGGAAAATCTGTTGTTATTACTGGTGGTGCAGGAGGTATTGGGATTGCATCAGCAAAGCAATTTTTAGATGAGGGAGCTAAAGTCTTATTAGTTGATTTAAATGAAGAAGCTTTAGTATCGGCAAAGCAAGAACTAGGTGAGCAAGTTTTTACTTATGCTGCCAATGTTGCTAAAGAAGAAGAAGTAAAGGGTTATGTTCAATATGCCAAAGAACAATTAGGATCAATTGATGTCTTCTTTAATAATGCAGGAATTGATGGGAAATTTGGTTTGATTACAGAACAGCAGGCGGACGACTTAGATGCTGTATTAAATGTTAATGTAAAAGGTGTATTTTATGGTCTAAAGCATGTCATTCCTGTAATGACGGAAAATGGTGGAGGAGCAATTGTTAACACATCTTCAGTAGCTGGTCTAATTGGCTCCCCAGGAATGTCACCTTATATTGCTTCTAAACATGCTGTTATTGGGCTGACCAAGACGGCTGCGTTGGAAGGTGTCGACCAAGGAATCCGTGTCAATTCAGTATGCCCTGCACCAGTTGATACAGAAATGATGCGCTCAATTGAATCAGGAATGAACCCAGAGGATTCAGAATCTGCTAAAGAACAACAAGCTTCTGCAATTCCAATGGGACGTTATGCAGAAGCTGAAGAAATTGCAAACTTAGTAACATTTTTAGCTTCAGACAAGGCTTCTTATATTAATAGCAGTCATTATACAATTGATGGCGGTCTAAACCCTAACTAAAATTATCTTACCGCTTGTAAATGGCGATAGAGTGTGAGTTAAAGATTTTAACTAACTGATCTGACATATGAGCAGGCGTATCTTTGTATCCATTTTTAATCCATTCGAAAATAAGGCCATATATTCCATAAGCTTTGAAGTAAATGTATTGCTTATGGTCTATATGGTCTTTATTTGGTTGAGTAACAAATAGTAAGTCATTTTCTAGTAGGTCTACTATTTCGTTAATCATCTTCCGTTGAAAACGACCTAAGTATTTAGATTGAACGATCAAGGTGAAGAAGTCCTGATTTTCCAAAATATAATTAAAGATTACAATTGTGGAGTGGGATACTTTTGCTAGATTTTTTTGTTTATTATGGTCATAAGGAGCTTTAAATGATTTCCTTAGACCACTAATCATATCCTCTTCAATCTCAAAAAGTAAACTCTCTTTATTATTATAGTACCTGTAAAAAGTACTACGATTAACATTAGCTTGACGTGTGATTTCAGTAATAGAAATCTGTTTAAAAGGTTTGTGAGACATTAATAGCAGTAAAGAATCCTTAATTTGTAGATTAGCTTTGTTGTAATAACTCCCTAAATTCAAATCTAACACCCCTCTTTAATATCTATTATAAAACTATTGATAATCATAATTAACTCTTATGCTTTTATACAGTGTTGACATTTTTCTACAATCTCTCTCAAAACCTCCTATAGTAGGCGACAAGGGTTTTACATATGATAGTTAGAAATTAATTGTATGATGAATGGTTAGGAGGGTGCCTGTGGAAAAATGCCACTTTTGTAGTACGAGAGCAGTGAGTAAATGTCGTTCTTGTTACAAACCGCTTTGTTCGAAATGCAAAATCTCTCAAGATGGGATGGCTTATTGTAATACGGAGTGTAAAGAGCTAGATTAGTAAGTTTATTTAATCCACAGATTAGATCTGTGGTTTTATTTTTGTTTTGGCGGTGATTTTCGAGATGATTATTTGGCGCTCGCGTGGAGTAATTTGGCGTTCACGAAATTTATTTGGCGTTCGCGGGGAATAATTTGTCGCACACGAAATTTATTTGGCGTTCGTGAGGATTAATTTGGCGCTCACAGAAACTATTTGGCGTTCACTTATCAGCGCTCATCCAAATTTATCAGCGTTCACTCAGATTTATCAGCACTCACCCTAGCTTTATCGGCACTCACGAAAATTTATCAGCGCTCACCCAATTTTATCAGCACCCAGAAAAATTTAACCTCTAACCTTAATCCTTCCAAAGCAAGGTTTCTCTTTTTACGTCAAAAAAGAACAAAAATTTAGACTTCACACAATTTTCGTCTAAAAACTATCGAACAACTTTACTAATTGTGATAGTATAATTAAAAATGTTTAATAATTGTATGGAAAGATAAGGGGGAAGGGAACAAAATGGTAAGTTATGATGCATTAAATTATCCTTATGCTTCGCGTCGTAATGTTGTATACGGTAAAAAAGGCATGGTGGCGACGTCTCAGCCACTAGCGGCGCAGGCTGGTTTAGATATTATGAAACAGGGTGGTAATGCGATTGATGCAGCGATTGCGACGGCGGCCGCTTTAACGGTGTTAGAGCCGACTTCAAACGGAATTGGTTCTGATGCGTTTGCGCTTGTATGGGTCGATGGAAAAATTCACGGTCTAAACGGCAGTGGGTATGCACCTCAAAACATATCTGTGGAAAAACTAAGAGAAGCAGGCTATGAAGAAATGCCTACGTTTGGTAAAGTGCCTGTGACAGTACCTGGTACACCAGCGGCATGGGCAGAGCTATCAGAGCGTTTTGGTAAACTTCCACTAACAGATGTGCTAGCTCCTGCGATTGAGTACGCCGAAGAAGGTTATCCACTATCACCAACGTTAGCGTTCCATTGGAAGTCAGCATACAACAAGTTTAAAGAAACGTTTAAAGACGACATTTTCCAAAACTGGTTCAACACGTTCGCACCTGATGGTCGTTCGCCTGAAGTCGGTGAAATGTGGAAGTCACCAGGTCATGCGCGCACACTACGTGAAATTGCCGAGACGAAGGCAGAGTCATTTTACAGCGGTCAATTAGCTGATGAAATTGATGCCTTTTTCAAAGAGCATGATGGTTACTTAACGAAAGAAGATTTAGCAGCATACAAGCCAGAGTGGGTTGATCCGATTAAAGTGAACTATCGTGGTTATGATGTTTGGGAGATCCCGCCGAATGGACAAGGGTTAATCGCGCTTATGGCGTTAAACATGTTAGAAGGTTATGAGTTTACTGATCGTGAAAATGTTGATTCATATCATAAGCAAATTGAAGCGATGAAGCTTGCGTTTACAGATGGTTTAGAATACATCACGCAAGAAGACCATATGAATGTGTCGGTTGAAGACCTATTATCAGATGAGTATGCCGAACAGCGCCGTGGGTTAATTGGCGATGAAGCATTACAACCAGAACCAGGTGAGCCGCCACGTGGTGGTACCGTTTATTTATCAACTGCTGATGGTGAAGGTAACATGGTCTCGTTCATTCAAAGTAACTACATGGGCTTTGGTTCAGGTGTTGTCGTACCTGGGACAGGCATTGCGATGCAAAATCGTGGTCACACGTTCTCATTTGATGAAAACCATGCAAACGTGCTGAAGCCAGGGAAGCAGACGTTCCATACGATTATTCCTGGATTTTTATCAAAAGGTGATCAACCAGTTGGACCATTTGGTGTCATGGGTGGATTTATGCAGCCACAAGGCCATGCGCAAGTCGTCATGAACACAATTGACTTTCATCTAAATCCGCAAGCAGCACTTGATGCACCAAGGTGGCAGTGGGTTCAAGATAAAGTCGTTAAAGTTGAGCCAACATTCCCTGACCATATTGCACAGGCGTTGCAACGAAAAGGTCATCACATTCAGCGCACCCTTTATCCGAACGAATTCGGTCGTGGACAAATTATTTGGCGCGACCCAGAGACAGGCGTGCTTTGTGGCGGTACTGAACCGCGAACTGATGGTGAAGTCGCAGCTTGGTAAGAACATGAAAAAATCAGGCTGATCTCTCAGCCTGATTTTTACAATTTAAGTCCTGTTCTGCTTTTGAAGCGACGTAATAAAATGTGGCTTTCAACACGCGTAATGCCTTCTAAAGCATAAAGCTCTTCGTTAATAAATTTTTCTAATGCATGAAAGTCTTCTACTAATACGTGTGTATGGAGAGTACTTGGGCCTGTCATTTGGTAACAACTTGCTACACTAGGATGCTCGGCCAACTTTTCGGCAACGTGAATAAGTGAGTTCGGTTCACAATCTACGTTAAAAAATGCTGAGACTCCTTTGCCGACTTGTTCTGAGTTAATGACAACACTGAATTTCTCGATGACACCAGCTTCTTGCATTTGATTAATTCGATCGCGAACAGCTACACGGGATAGTCCAAGCTCTTTAGCTAAGTCAACGTAAGACATACGCCCTTGTTCGCTTAAAATATTTAAAATCTTAAAATCCGTATCCGTTAATTTCATCAAGACACCACGCTTATGAGATTTGATTTCTATTTTCATTATAAAAGAAAGTAGTCAAAATGTCATATTAACTGTCGAAAATTTAGTGAATTTGAAGTGACACTTAAGCGTGGAAGGACAGAAAGGGTGACAACATTGGATTTTTCTTTACAGAAGGACATATTTATTAGCTTCTTCCGTGCTGGCATGTTAGGTTATGGCGGCGGACCAGCGACGATCCCTTTAGTGCATAAAGAAGTCGTCGAAACATACGGCTGGATGGATGATGAAGAGTTCTCTGATATATTAGCTATTGGCAATACACTTCCCGGACCGATCATGACGAAAATGGCTGGCTATATTGGCTATCGTGTCGGTGGTAAAACCGGGCTTGTCACTGCATTAGCAGCCACTATTTTACCGACTGTTATTATTATGATTGCACTTATATCCGTGTTAATTAATTATCGTGAACATGCAGTAGTACAAGGAATGACGAGTGCTATTGCACCAGTTGTAGGTGTCATGTTATTTATGTTAGCTTATAACTTTTTACGTCACTCTAAACGTGACCTCGGTTGGCCAGTGGCAATTGCTCTAGGTGTTATCAGCTTAATTACGTTTGAACTGTTTAATTTACACCCAGCAATTTTAATCGGCGCGCTCATTTTATATGCCTTATTGAAAAAATCCCCTTCGAAAAAGGAGGGTGAAGCAGCATGATCGAGTATTGGCATTTATTTATCGCATTTTTAATTCCAGGTATTGTTGGGTATGGTGGTGGTCCAGCGACGATCCCTTTGATTGAGTATGAAGTCGTTCAACGTTTTGAATGGATGACGACTCAAGAATTCGGTGAAGTGCTCGCGTTAGGTAACGCACTACCAGGACCCATTGCGACAAAGATGGCCGGTTATATCGGCTATGAAGTTGGTGGCGTCATCGGGGCAACCGTCGCGATCTCAGCAACAGTCATTCCATCTTTAATCGCGATGATCGTCTTATTGAAGCTACTCATGAAGTTTAAAAACTCACCGAAAGTAAAACGTATGACAGCACTGATTCGTCCGGCGATTGCGATTTTACTAGCCGTGCTTGCGTATCAATTTTTCGCTACATCATATGAAGGAGCTGGGTTATTTCAAACTATAATCTTAGTAACGTTAAGTTTCTTAGCATTAGAGAAGTGGAATATTCATCCGGCTTACGTGATCATTGGCGCTCTAACTTATGGAGCGGTTATATTATCATAAAATAACCCCAACTATTTATGGCTTTTGCATAAATAGTTGGGGTTTCCTTATTAAAGGAGGTTTAGTCGTGCAACAATTGCAAGTAGTACTTGTAATAAGATTTGTGCGTTTACAGCGATATCTGTATCCGTTGTTGTCACTTGTACACCACGAGAGTTTTCAATATACGTCTGCTGGTGGTTAATTTGGGTTGTTTTAATCTTTTCATATAAGTCTTGTGTGATTTCTTCGGCACGGTCACTATCAGCTACTGAAATACTAATGATCAGCGCAATCGCTGCTTGTAATCCAATTTGAACGTTTACAGCTGCTTGAGTGTTAGTTGTTGTTACTTCAACGTCACATGAATCTTTGACGACGATTGACTCAAAAGATTGCTGAGTCGTTTTAATAGATTGATTTGCTTGTTGTGTGTTGTCATCAAATGGGTGACAAGATTTTGGGTCTAGTGCATTAAATCTTTTTGGAGCACGTGCACGTTGGTTTGTATTAGCATTGTTGTATGCACCAGGTGCTGATGCAAAGTATTGCTTCTTTGCCATTCTATTTCCCTCCTCTATTATTTCGTACACTACTTACATATGAAAATGGTTGAATACTAGGAAAGGCCAATCCATTATTTTACTAGCATATAGGCTTAGTAGAATTCATTAATTATCATTATTATTGTGCTTTTGAAGCGATTTGACCGACTTTTGTAGGTCTTCTACTAACTCTTTCAACTGGTTTTTAGTTTCATCGTCTACTTGTGTTTCTTGTAGTTTCACGTCATGCTTCTTGAATGTTGTATCTACTAATAAATCAATTACTTTATTGGATACTACTTGTAAATCTTCTGGCATTTTATTGTTTTGATCACTCATACCTGTCACCTCCATTAAGAAGTTAATATATTGTTAGTAGGAGATGTTCTTTAAATCTATAACCCTACCTTCTCACATTTACATTATGAGTTTTAAAAGAGAAACGAAGGGGCTCCAATCTTATGGAAGTAAAACAAACTGTTTTTAAGTAGCCCTTTTTTGTAACTTGTCCGAAAATCTAACGGTTATAGAGGGGGTGGAAATAACGAGTTATAAGCCGATTTTGCCTAAAATTAAAGTGTTGATCGTATTTAGGAAGCGCTTACAATGCCGTTAAGAGCGCATTCTTGACACTTGATGCAAATTCCGAGCATTTGATAGCATTTATAAGGATTTGAAAGTTTTTAAAAGAATGATACTTATAACTTGAAATTATAATAAAATGTGGTACTATATAGTAGGAAATACTGTTAAACAGTAAAATTTGCTGGAAAGGGGTAGATGGTTATGACAACATCTTTAATTCTTGTTTCAACGATTGTGTTTTTCTTTTTAGCGACGGTGTATTTCATGGACAGTATTGTGACGCGCATTAAGAAGAAGAAATCAGATCTACGCCTAGAACCAGTTCAAGCTGAAGCTGAAATGGATCTAGCACACCGCTAATTTAGTTAGATAGATAATCAATTCAATTCATACTATTCATATAGATGAAACGCCTAAGCCGGTTAGTGTTCGCACTGACCGGCATATTTTTTTACCTCAAACGAAGATCATAAAGGTCATTTCTTATATCGTTATAAACAGGCACTATATCCCGCGCTTTAGCAACTTGATCCAGGTCTAACGCTGCTGTTAGGATGTCTTCTTCATCACTGCCTTCAACGACCACTTCACCCATTGGACCAACCACCATGGAGTGACCACCAAAAGAAAAATTCGGACCTCCTCCTACACGGTTACATGCCACAACGAAACACTGATTTTCAATCGCCCGAGCTTGAAGTAGTGTGCGCCAATGGTTGATTCGATCTTTAGGCCATTGAGCGACAATATAAATCACTTCAGCATCTTGAACGGCATGTGCGCGTACCCATTCAGGAAACCGCAAATCATAACCAATTAACCCAGCGCTTGGGATGCCGCCCACTTCAAATAGTCCATCACCATCACCAGCTTTAAAATATTTCTGTTCATTCATTAGTGGAAAAAGATGAGCTTTACTATACTCATTAATGAAATGACCTTTCTCGTTGTAAATGTACATCGTATTTGTAAAACCTGACTCTCCAACCTTTGCAACTGACCCACCAACAATAGCCGCTTTATGTCGATACGCTAAATGACTTAAAAAAGCACGAGAATCCCAGCCATTATAATCAGCTAGCTGGTCAAGTCGCTGTAAGTCATAACACGTATTCCATAATTCCGGCAAAACGATGACATCAGTGTCGTTAGGAATTTTATGAAGCTTGTGTGTAATTTTCTCCTTATTCGCTTCAACATCACCAAAAGCTAAATCTAGCTGTAGTAAAGAAACTTGCATGAAAGCACCTCCATTCAATCTGTTTAGAATTTTCTGTCTTTACAAAAGATGAAAAAGCATATAACCTTCAAAGTAATGAGTGAATTCGGTAAGGAGGACATGAGATGCGATTTGAACAGTCAGAAGCGTTAAAGCGCCTACCTGAGCAGTTTTTTGCTAGTTTAGTTGGTAAAACACAGGCGTTAAAACGTGAAGGGCATGATGTCATTAACTTAGGACAAGGAAACCCCGATCAACCTACACCTGATCACATTGTTAAAGCGATGCAACAAGCAGCAGAAAACCCTGATTATCATAAATACTCACCTTTTCGCGGGCACCAATTTTTAAAAGAAGCGGTGGCAAAGTTTTATAAACGCGAATACGGTGTTGACGTTGACCCTGAGACAGAAGTCGCTGTTCTGTTTGGCACGAAAACAGGCTTAGTTGAGATTAGTCAATGCTTATTAAATGCTGGTGACTCAGCATTACTACCTGACCCAGGGTATCCGGATTATATGTCTGGAATCGCATTAGCTGATGCCAAACCACACTTTTTCCCGCTTTTAGAAAAGAATCACTTTCTACCAGATTATGATGCAATTAGTGATGAAGCGCTTAATTTATCGAAATTAATGTTTTTGAATTACCCAAACAACCCAACATCAGCAGTTGCGACACGTGAATTTTTTGATGAGACAGTAAGTGTAGCGAATAAGCATAACATCTGTGTCGTGCATGACTTTGCTTATGGTGCCATTGGCTTTGATGGTAAAAAACCGACAAGCTTCCTGGAATCAGAAGGGGCAAAAGACGTTGGCATTGAAATGTACACATTGTCCAAAACGTATAACATGGCTGGTTGGCGTGTTGGTTTTGCCGTAGGGAATTCGTCAGTCATTGAAAGTTTAAATTTAATTCAAGATCATTTGTATGTCAGCTTATTTGGTGCGGTACAAGAAGCGGCGGCAGAGGCTTTGTTAGGTGTTCAGTCTGCTGTAGATATGTTAGTCGAGACATATGAAACGAGGCGAAATGCATTAGTAAAAGCAGCGCGATCAATTGGTTGGGATGTGACAGGACCTAAAGGGACTTTTTTTGCTTGGTTTAAAGTGCCTGACGGTTATACGTCAGAGCAATTTGCTGACCTTTTATTAAATGAAGCACACGTCGTCGTCGCTCCAGGCAAAGGCTTTGGTGAAACAGGTGAAGGTTATGTCAGGATCGGCTTACTCGATGAGCCAGAGCGATTAGAAGAAGCGATGGAGCGTGTCGGTCGTTTGGGTGTTTTAAAGAAGTAATAAAAGCCCGCTAATTGTCGCGAGCTTTTAGACGAATAAAACAATAAATGAAGATAATAGCGTTAAGATAGAACCGAGAAATGATGGTGAAATGATGAAGTCGTTATCCATTTGTTGCTGGGCCGCATTACCTCTTGTTGCAACATCAAAGACCTTCGTCGAAAGCGGTGTTGATCCACTATAAGTAAATACACAAGACACAATACCGACAACAAAAGCGATACTCATGAGGTGAAAGTCAGTAAAGTGGTAAATCGCATAAATGATGAGGTACAAAACTGCGATTGTCATGATGACTGAGAAGATGAATCTTTTCATAAAATCGCTCCTTATAAATTATATCAGTATAGTTATATTGTATCATATTTTGTTAAAATTTCGAATATTTAATCTAGATCTAGAAAGGGGATTCGCTGTGGAAACGATTAAACACGCTATACAAGATTATTATGCAGAGGATCTTGCTCATTGCTATGGGTGTGGTCGCAATAATAAGTTAGGCCACGGTTTCCGTACAGGGTGGAATGGAGAAGAGACGTTAACACTATATAAACCAGAACCAGAACATACAGCCATTCCTGGTTTCGTCTATGGAGGGTTGTTAGCATCACTAATTGATTGTCACGGCACAGGTTCAGCTTCCTTAGCTTTGCATCGTAAAAATGGATTCGAGCCAGAAGAGGGTGTGGAACCACCACGGTTTGTCACGGCAAAACTTGAAGTGCAATACTTAAAGCCAACACCTCAAAATGTGGAACTGCGAGCGACAGGACAAGTTGAAGAAGTTCATCCGAAAAAATTTAACGTCCATACAGAAGTGTACGCTGGAGAAGAGCTTGTTGCCAAAGGACTTGTCGTTGCAGCTGTCATGCCAGAAGGGTTTGGGGCTTAGTGATAGGCGAGCGACGTAATAGTTACCGAATAGGCAGTGATTAATACCGAATAGAAGGAATAATTACCGAATAAGCGGGGGTTAATACCGAATAGAAGGAATAATTACCGAATAAGCGGGGGTTAATACCGAATAGAAGGAATAATTACCGAATAGGCGGGGGTTAATACTGAATAGAAGGAATAATTACCGAATAAGCGGAGTTTAATACCGAATAGGGCAAATCATTACCGAATAAGCAGTGATTTATACCGAACAATATAACTTCGACATGTATAAAAATTCTACTTTAACTAAAATTAAGTAAGTAGAATTTTTTACAAGTTCGGGGGTTGCTTTTGTGACGTATGAAGAGTATTGGAATCGAATTTTTGAGCTGACCGAACGGCTGAGTCAACTGACAGAGAGTTACTGGCATGAGTATTCATCATGGGATACGTGGCAGTTTTGGGCCAATGTAATTTTGCTTATTGCACCTCTAATTATTTTGTATTTCGCCATTGATCGTACACGAATGTTTGAAATATTATTCTTTGGCCTTTTGATTCATATGCTTTGGAATTACTCTAGTAACTACCTAGAATCACAAGTTTTGTTTAGAAATTTACACTTCATTACCACAATGTTACCTTCAGCTTTTACAATGGTAGCATCAGCTTTACCAGTGGCTTTTATGCTCGTCTACCAATACTGTACAAATAATGGAAAAAACTTTTATATTTGGGCGGCAGGGTTAAGTGCCATCTTTGCTTTTGTAATTGCCCCAATAGAAATATTGTTCAGCATCACACATATGGGTGGCGGTTTCCACTACATTTACCTTTTTATAATTGACCTTGTATCTGCTTATATCACTTATTGGTTTGTAAGAGCGTTAATAAAATCGAGGGATCGAGCGATTAAGAACTCTTAGAGCATCTGTTGCGGGTGCTCTTTTTCTTGTGGAAAAGAAAAAAATGTAAAAGGGAAGCTAGATGTTCTACCTCCATTCTTATACAATAAACTAAAAGGGGTGGGGGAATGGAACTACTAATTGTAAGACACGGCCAATCAGTCGCAGACATTGAAAATAGACATGAAGGGCGAGCGGATTTTCCATTAACCGATCTTGGGAAAAATCAAGCCGCGAATCTCGCTGCGTGGATTCGGGATCATTACGAAATCGACAGGATCATTTCAAGTCCATTAAAGCGTGCTTTAACAACAGCTGAGACAGTTTCTGGCCATGTTGGTGTCTCGGTTGAACAAGACAGTGCGCTAATGGAATGGAACAATGGTCAGTTAGCAGGAGAATTAAAATCAGAAGCCAAAGAAAAATACCCTCTTCCTAAAGAAGGGCGTAAGCGACATGATGAACTTTACGAATGTGAATCAATGATCAATTTCAGAGCGAGGATCGAAACATTTTGGTCTAAACTGATGGAAACAGAAGCGGAACGAATAGTCATAGTTGCTCATGGTGGCACGATCAATATGCTGTATCAAAGCTTCATGAACCTACCAATGGATACGAATGTTGTCTTACATACGGGTGATACAGGTGTGCATTTATGGCAAGTTAAGGACAATAAAAGAATAATAAAGTTCTCAAACTCACAAGTTCATTTGTAAGTTGAGAAAAATAACGGGTCTACGTCAAACGCAACGTAGACCCAACTAGTATTAACATTGTTAAGCAGATTCTTCATCTTGTTCTAACTTCTCTTCCAACTCGGCAACCCGCTTTTCAAGATTACGTTCACTGGACCCTTTCGAAAATGTTAACAAAACACTAATTAACATCCCTAAACCAATCCCGATAAACATACCAGCACCAGTCTCACCAAAAAGCATTCCAATACCCATCCCTAGCAACAAACCACCAGGAATGATCAACTGTCTCGATGCCATACAAACCCCTCCAACTAAAGACTTATACTCTATACTATTACGACAAAGTTTGGGGAATTCCTTTTTCAGTTTGTTATTGTTAAGGAAGGTAAGTAGAAAAATATAGTCCTGTGTTTAAGTATGTTATTATAGAGTGAAAATAAAACTTTTACATTTACTGGGTTTGGTGGTGCTTTAGTTGGGACATAAGTTAAAAGTTGGAGAATTGAATGAAAGTTACTTAATAGATGAAGATATTTGGAGAGTTTTTACTAATGTTTTATCCAATAAGTCAGCTAAATCATCTACATACAAATACGCGTTAATTAAATCACTAATAGAAAACTTATATCAAGTAAATGACAATCTGGAACTTGGCTATGACCAGTTAGCATATGCATTTGCGAAAATATATTGGAATTTAATTATTCATCACGATTTGGTTAAACAGAACAGAGGTCCGAAAAATGCTAGAGTTGTAACTGAAATGAAAAAGTTTCAGAGCGAACATGGTATACCACAAGATTTTAGTTTCGATAAGATTAACCACGAACTGCAGTTAAAACTAGTTTCAAAGGTAAAAAGTGTAATGAAAGAAAATGTGTTTGGTGCCTTATGGGGTGATACAAAAGGGTTATTTTATGAGTTTGATCACAAAAGAGAGTATTTTAGATTTCACCCAGCTGTTCGTGAGTTCATGATGAAGTATCAAAGGTTGTTAGTGAACCTTACAAACTATCATATGGCCAAAATGGTAGAAGAATTGAATGAGTATCCATCTACTCAATACTTATTAGAAAAAGTTGAAAGTATCGCTAAGAGAGGTACCTTAAAACCTTTCGAGCGTATTTTGTTAAGTTATTTTGAGGCAGAGTGTTTTTATTGTGGTAAAGACTTAACTAAAAGTAATCGCAGTAGTCATGTTGACCACTTTATCCCTTGGTCTTTTGTTCAGTCTGATCAAGTATGGAATTTGGTAATGGCTTGTGGTGCTTGTAATAGTTCTAAAAGTGATAAGCTTCCAGAACGAGGTTATTTAGAAACAATTATCGACCGAAATGATCATTTGAAGAAAAGAGCCCATGACGAATCAAACTCGCTACTTAAAAATTACCATGAGCAAAAAATTATACTTCTATATGATTACTCGATAAAAAATGGTTTTGATGATATTTGGGTACCCAAATGATAGCTTGGGATGATTCCTAAGCTATTATTTTAACCCTCAACCTCTTTTAAATAAACTCTCTCATTAAATCCACCACGTTGCTGTGCTTTTTCCTCTCTAATCTTTTCTAATTGCTCAATAGATGAACCGTGAACTTTAGTTAGACTGTGAATCAACTCTAAAACATCTGCTAATTCTTCTAATGCTTCGTTATCTTCGTTGGTTTGTAAGTATTCATTAAGTTCTTCACTAAGTTTAGCTTTAAGTTCTTTTATGTACTTTTCTTCAGAAAGTATATCTGTTGTATAACTCTTTCCAGTTGCTGCAATTATTTGAGGAATTTTGTCTCTGACTAGTTTGTTATATGTTGGCATAATTTCACTCCTTTCCTCCATTGTAATCAATTTATCTGACAGCTTCAATTTCATTTCTAGTCTTTATTCCTATTTTGGAAAAATACCCCTATCTTAGAGCATAAAAAAGTGAATAATTGGGTAAGAAAAGATTGTGGCATCAAATGAGACAACAAGGAGTGTATTTAGATGAAGTTATTTATGACGTTGCTATTAAGTTCAATGTTAGTCATAGCGGCTTGTGGAACGACAGATGAGCCTGATGACGGCTTAGGAATGGAAGATCCGGCACCTGAGGATCAGGAAGGTGATATGGAAGCTGGAGAAGATACAAGTGAGTCACAAAACCGTGATGATGAAGAGGGTACTGGGTTAGAAGATCAAGATGAGGACTTGCATGAAGAATCTGAGGAAATGGAAGAAGAGGCCGAAGAGGGACGTAATTATGGGATTAAAGAGTTTGAATTAGAGATGGAGTTTGAAGACGGCGGTGAGTGGAGCTTTGAATATGAGCTTGGTGATAATGGAGATAAAGAAGCTGAAGTTGAAGTAGATAACGGTCAAGAATCTGATCGTGAAGGGCAACAGGCGATAGAAGAGCTTGAAAGAATGTTTGAAGCGGTACAGTTTTCACCGAATATGTCTAAAGATGAAGTGTTCCAAAGAATCTATGACCACCTTGAGATCATGGAAGGTGAGGTTAAAGAAATAGAGTTAGATGTCGAGTTTGAAGATGGCGAGATTTTGCAAATTGAAGAAGATTATTAATCGTTCTAACACGTGAGTTCTATTGAATTCGCGTGTTTTTTGTTGAAGGAATACTGATCGCCTCTATAGAATGAAATAGTTATAGGGGTGATCATATGAGTCGGAATCAGGAGTCTCCAGAAGAACGCCAAGAAAGAATGAGGCAAGAAGAGTTGAGAAATAACCCAGGTGGCAATTTAAGTGATTCGTTAAACCGAGCGAGTCATGGTAGTGCGGCTGACTTAGCGAGTGGTCTTGGTTGGAAGGGGACTGGAATATTAATCATTGTTCTGGTTGTAGCATTTTTCGCATACGCCTTGTTTTTCAATTAAAAGTGAACGCCATAAATGAAGCTCTTGGAATAGATCCAAGAGCTTTTGTTACGTTTACCAGTCTTCTTTTTCTTCGACTTTATGTTTCTGTAGCCCCTCGCGTTTTAATGATTTATAGATTGCATACATTAATAGAATCATTAAAAAGGTAAATGGGAAAGCCGTGATCGTTGCGGTTGCTTGTAATCCTTGTAAACCACCACTTAGAAGTAAGACTGTCGCAATGGATGAAATGAGTAGCCCCCATACGATTAAGGTTGAGCTTTTCGGATTTAAGTCACCTTCCGATGAGAATACTCCGAGAACATAGGTAGCTGAATTCGCTGATGTAATAAAGAAAATCGTAATCAGTATTAACGCGCCGATACTTAATAGTAAACTACCAGGTAGATGTTCAAGAACTAAAAACATCCCAACTTCAGGTGTTTCTGCGGTTGTTTCAGCTATGCCCAGGTCATTGTTTAACTCTAAATGCAAACCTGTCCCGCCAAAAGTGACAAACCATAAAATAGTAATAACTGTTGGGACAAATAGAACGCCTATAATAAATTCTTGTAGTGAGCGTCCTTTTGACACACGGGCGATGAAAGTACCGACAAATGGACTCCAAGAAATCACCCAAGCCCAGTAAAATAACGTCCAATCTCCCATCCATTCGTTATCTGTGTAAGGTGTTGTCATAAAGCTTAGTTCTGGTAAGCTAGTCGTATACTGCCCGATTGCACGAACAATTTGTTCAAAGATGAAAATAGTCGGTCCTAACACAAGGCCAGCGATAAGAAGAATACCTGCTAAGCCTAAGTTAGAAACACTTAAATAGCGCATCCCTTTATTTAAACCAGTAACGGCTGACAGTAAGAAAATAAACGTCACTGTTGCAATAATCATTAAGTAAACCATATTACCACTTTCAATGCCGAACACATGTGATAAACCACTGCCGACTTGAAGGGTACTCATACCAAATGATGTGGCAATTCCAATCGTCGTTGCGATAATAACGATTATATCAATCGTCTTACCAGGCCAACGATAGATTTGATCACCAATGACATTGTAAAAGGCAGAGCTAATCAGACCGGGTAAATTTTTACGGAACTTAGCAAAGGCTAGTCCTAGGGCTACGATGGCATAAATACTCCACGGGTGAATCCCCCAGTGGAAAATCCCATATAATATTCCGTAGTTAGCAGCTTCTTGACTGCCCGGTTCAATACCTTCAGGTGGATCGTTGAAATGGGATAACGGCTCACCCACACCCCAGAACACAAGACCAACACCCATGCCTGCTGCAAATAACATGCCTAACCAAGTGAAGTATGTATACTCGGGCTTTTCGCCTTTATGGCCTAATTTCATATGGCGGTATGGTCCAAATCCTAAAAATAAACAGTAACCTACAAACAAAGCTGTGGCTAGAACGTAAAACCAGCCAAACTGTTCGATCATTATCTTCATTATAGATTCCATTGTGTTTGTCATCGCCTCTGGAGCGGCAACTCCCCAAATGACTATAGCTAACACAACAACTGCTGAGACGATAAAAACACTGTAATGATTCAATTTTTCACTCCACTTCATTGGCATCTTCCTTTCAAACAACTCTACTTATATATTTCACAAAGTTTTAGTACAAAAACGTTTTTTTAAAAAGTTTATCGAGCAACTGATGTTTAATGGAAAATTTTGTGTTAAAGTAGTACGCACAATAGTGTAAATAATCTGTTTTAGGGGAGATTTAGTATGTTTCGTTTAATTACTCTACTTACGCTTAGTATTTTGTTAGTGTCTTGTGGTGACCAAGAAGAAGTGAATTCATCGATGGAAGCGGCAATAGAAGCGTCTTCAAATGATTTTGAGGTCATTGATGTTTTGAAAACAAAAGAGTTTGATGACTTTGGCATGATGTTTTATACGAGGCCATTTCAAGGGATTAATGATGCCATGTTAGCAACAGCTTATTTTGAAGAAGATGATGGACAGTGGCGTTATTTAACAGGGATTGGTGGAGGAGAGTACTATGAAGCCGACCAACTTTCTGTTTATAAAGAAAAAGTACTTCCAGCAACAGTTAGGGGAATGGATGAAGAATGGCTGGTTTATGGTGAAGTATGGGATTCGAAGGTCGACACGATCAAAGTAGATGGGGAAGTAGCAGAGGTCGTTGATGGAAATGACAGAAGTATTTTTTACATATTGCGAGATGAACATAGAACACCAGAGGTTAAAGGCTATTCGATTGAAGGTGAGCTCATCTTTTCAAACGAATAACCAGAACCACTTAGTTTACTGAATGCACGTCGTATACGGCTTAATGCTAAGAAAAATCTTTTGATAAATAGGACTTTGAATCAGCGTGAAAATGAACGTGAAGACAAAGACAGGTCCCCCTAAAACTAATCCAATTAGAAGTACACAGGACTCGACATAAATACGAATTCTTTGAATCGATTTACCGGTTAAATCAGCGATTGAAAGCATGAAACCATCACGAGGGCCAAGCCCGATTTGTGCAGCAGAATATGTTCCGCCTCCAACGCCCATCGCGACGATCGCTAACAGCATAATAGCGATATCCTCAACTAATGTATTTCCAACAGGGAACCATTGTAAGTATAGAAACAGATCCACAAACACACCGACTAAAAAGGCATTAAGGAATGTCCCAACATTGATATACTGACGTCTTGTGAAAAATGTAAAAATCATGATGACGAGGCCAATGATGATCGTCCAAGTCCCGACTGTTAACCCGATTAGGTCAAAGAGAGCAATGCTTAATACATCCCAAGGGTGAATACCGAGGTATTGCACTTGAATGGCAAGTGATATGCCATATGCAAATATAACTAGACCGGTGAAGAAGATGATCAATTGTTTAAAAATCATATGGAACATCCCTTTTTGCTTTTTATAAATAAATTATATTGTAACACGGAACCTCAGCTGGTGATATATGGAATTTAGTATGCTAAAATAGTAAGAAGAACAAGTCGAATGGAGTGTTTGTATGGCAGTTGTAACAGTTGATTTTGATGGCACGTTGTATCAAGGCAATTCGTTTAAAGTGATGTTTCAAGTTGCTAAAAAAGAGTACGGTGTAAAAGAGTGGGCTGTAGTTAGCGCTGGGTTAGTTAAGAGTGTGTTCGTCGGAATTTTTAAAGGGAAAGAGGCGTTTAAGCACCAGTTTTTCCATGGCTTCGTGAAGTCGTTTAAAGGTAAGACACAAGAAGATTTAGCATCGTTTTTTGATGAGTTAGCTAGAGGAGATCTAGAAAAAGTAAACCGTGAGTTAGTAGAAAAGGTTAAGCGTCACCAAGCAGACGGTGATGACATTGTCATCTTATCAGGTGCATTAATGCCTTTTTTAAATGCGTTCGTTCGTGAAGTCGGGTTAGAAAACGTCGCGACGATTGGTACGCAACTTGTTTTCGATGATGAGGGTGTCTGTGTTGGTAAGATGGGACGTATTGTAAATGGAGATGAAAAAGTTAACCAACTACGTGCTTGGCTTGAAAGAAATGAGAAGGACGAGGAGTCTGAAACGCTTTATGCCTATGCGGATAGCGAATCGGACGCGCCGTTATTGGATCTAGTCGACTACCCAATCGTCGTGAATCCTGATGAAAATATGGCGAAGTTAGCAACGCAAAAAAGTTGGCCGGTGTTTTAAAAGGATTTCCGTGTAGGGATCAAATCTTAAAGTAGGTGATTTTCTCTGAGTAACAAAGTGTTGGCTGTTGTCTCAGTTAGTGTGCTTATTGCCTTTACAACTATAATATTTTTGTTATATCCAAATCTCGCATCTAACGCTAACCAAGAAAGTGGTATAGGAGGGTCACACCATGAAAGCATTGAGCGTTTCACAACTAGTTTAGTTGAGTTGGAAGAGGAGTATGACATTGATTTTGAAAGTAAAACAACTGACGAACCAGCTGGTAATGCTCAAGCTCGTGCACATCGCATTATTGACCTCCTTGAAACTGAAATTTTAAGCCAAGAAGAATTAGACGAAATAACTGAAGAGGAATGGAGTAATGTATTTAGTGTGGTGAACAACCAAACATCAATGCTAAAAGTTTTAAGAAACCATGTTATAACTTTTAGTGAGGAAGAGCGGTATATAGAAGATCTTATAGTTGAATTGAACTTGTTGAGTGATGTATTAGCGTGGATTGTGTATGACCTTCATTAAAGAGGCTCGAGTTTAAACGGGCTTCTTTTTTTGTCGGGAATTGTAGGACTTTTTGTACGGAAATACCAGGAAAACACCTGTAAAAAATGTGGACAAAATTGTATGCTATTGGTACGGAGTGATGACCATGACAATATATAAATGGATCGTAGTAACCTTATTAACGATTTTACTATCAATTGTTGTTTTCTTTGCTGTTGTCGTTTTGTTAGACCGTACAGAAGCATCAGGAAGATGAAGAACGTGAAGCTTTACCTGTTGGGCGAATTGTAGATTCAGAGGAAGAAGAGGATGGTGAAGAGATTGAAAGAGGGGAAGTACATACGGTAGAGTTAACCCCTTTTGGAGACCCTGTCAGTCAGTCTGATTTGACTAAATACGAGGTAAGAGACTACATCCATAAAATGTCGCATCAAAAGATCGAGGCCGATATTAAAAGGGGATTCTATTTAATTACGGATGAAAGAATCCAGTGGCTAATTGAAGGGGTAGAACAAGCTCGTGGAGAAATGCCAGGGGGTGAAGTGTACTTGGATATATTGAATCGCTGGTCTCAAGGTGACTTTTCACGTGCTGATGAAGACCATAATGTGATATGGAATATGCAAAATGGTGAAATTGGCGAAGCGACAGGGATTTTAAGTGAAGAGGAAGAGCGATCTTACATTGAAGCAAATTTAAGCCAAGATGAAACAGCCTATGAAGAGTATCGAGATGTTTATTTGGATTAACCTTATTTGATTTCGTCTTGGAAAATCGCCTAATTATTTAACAATTAGGCGATTTTTTAATTTATTAGGCGAAAATCTAAATAATCGGGCGAAATTCTCAATAATCAGGCGAACGCTTAATTAATTGGGCGTTCGACTGAAAAATACCCATCACACTCAAAATTCATGAAATAAATTTTTCATTTTCCTTGAAAAGTTTGTGATAATGAAATAAAATTATCATATAAATAGATATATGAAATGATAATTTCACAAAAGACAAAAGGGTGTGGAAAATGAGTGCACATGTTGTGCGAGAGATGAATTTTGAAGATAAGACGAGAGGTTCGAAGCAGGCTTATGAGCAAGCGAAGTCTGTAATTCCAGGTGGGGTGACGGCTAATATTAAACACTTTGCGCCGCATCCAATTATTATGGATCAAGCAACAGGAAGTCAGTTAACAGATGTTGATGGCAATAATTATATAGACTATTTATTATGTTATGGTGCTTTAATTCTAGGGCATGGTCATGAAGCGGTTAAAGATGCAGTGTATAAACAGATGGGCCAGTGTGGTTCGTTTGTCTTTGGTGCTCCTCACAATTTAGAGTACCAAATGGCGCAAAAACTAGTAGACCTATTCCCTGGTATGGACCAAATTCGTTTTACAAACTCAGGGTTAGAAGCGACGCTTTTAGGTATTAGATTAGCTCAGGCTTACAATGGAAAGGGTAAAGTCGCGAAGTTTGAAGGGCATTATCATGGTGGTTATGATCAAATGCTTGTAAGTGTTAACCCAGATATGGAGCAAGCAGGTGAAGTGAATCAACCGAATGCTGTTGCTGAGTCGAGTGGAATGTCAGACTATCATTTAGAGCATACCGTTGTGTTACCGTTCAATGATATAGAAGCAACCAAGAAAATTTTAAGAGCGAGACAGGATGAGATTTCCGCTGTCATTTTAGAGCCTGTTCAAGGTGGCTTTATCCCTGCTGATGAGTCGTTTATGAAAGGTTTAAGAGAAGTGACAGAAGAGTTAGGGATTGTATTAATTTTTGATGAAGTCAAAACAGGCTTCCGTTTAAATGTTGGAGGTGCACAATCGTTATACGGTGTAGAACCTGACTTAACAGCACTAGGAAAAGTGTTAGGTGGAGGTTTCCCTGTTGGTGCACTTGGTGGTAAGATTGAGTTAATGGATTTAATGTCGCCGGAAAGAGGTCAAGACATCTTAACTTCAGGTGGTAGTCAGCAAGCTACAGATCGTGCCTTATTCCATAGTGGCACATATAATGGTCACCCGACGGTATTAGCTGCAGGACTTGCGACGATTGAAGAATTAGAGAAACCTGGCGTTATGGATGACTTGTTGAGGAAGACTGAGTATCTACGAAATGAGCTGGAGAACTTATATGATCGTTACTCAATTCCAATGCAAACGATTGGTATGGGAAGTATCTTTAATATAGTATTTACAGATCAAGCGGTAAAAAATTATCGTGACTTAAGTCAAGCAGATATGAATTTAAGAAAACAATTAGATTATGAATTACTAGACCTTGGCATTTATACTAAGCCTGGAAACCGTTATTCAATGAGCACTGTCCACAGTGATGAGGATATACAGGCAACAATCGATGCACATGAACAAGCAATACAACGTTTAAGATAAAATTTTTAAGGGGTGGAGTTTTATGGCTGATTTGTATCAAGTAATTACAAATAAACTTCCTGACATGAGCAAGTCACAGCGTGAAATTGCACGATACGTGTTAAGCCATATGAACTCTGTTCCGTTCTTGACAGTTGGAGAATTGGCTAAGCAAGTAGGAGTTGGTGAAGCGACCGTGTATCGCTTCGCCACTTATTTAGGTTACAGTGGCTATCCTGAGTTCCAAAAGTCACTTCAAGATGCAATGAAAAAGCAATTAACGACTGTTGAACAACTCAAAATCTCTGAAGATATTTATGATGAAGAAGGACAAGCAACAGTTGAGATGTTTGAAGAGGACATCGATCGCATTCGTGAAATGACGCAGCAGTTAAATATGGATGACTTTAATCAAGCCGTTGATTTAATTGTGAATGCGAAGCGCATTTTTATAGTAGCTAATCGAAGTGCTGTTTCGCTTGGGTCTTTTTTAGAATTCTATTTTGATGTCATGTTAGAAAACGCGGAACTTATTCGTAATCCGCACGGTGTGTCAGAGAAGTTGTTCCGCCTTGATGAAGATGATGTTGTTATAGGCTTAAGTTTTGCGCGTTATACGAAAAATACAGTTGAGGCTGTTTCATTTGCTCATGATCGTGGAACGAAGGTGGTTGCTATTACTGATAATAGAATGTCACCACTCATTCCATATGCTGATGTGTCATTGTGTGCTAGGAGTGACATGTCATCATTGATCGATTCGTTTGTTGCTCCGTTAAGCTTAATTAACGCATTGATTACAGCAGTAGGGCGTCGTAAACGTAAAGAGATTGAACAGCATTTAGAAGAGTTAGAAGTTGTGTGGGACCGTTTTAATATCTTTAGTGATGATTTAGACAAATAGGGACAATATTTCCGAGGAAATGACGAAAAAAGTCAGGGGGTCCCTGGCTTTTTTCATAAACAAATAGGCGAACGCTAATACTTCAGCGCCCGCCCATTTGTTCTTAACACTATATAATTATTTTAGGGGAATTGCTCACAAATTTAGTTAATCCACTCATCTACAGTGTCGCGGTTTTCTTCAATCCACTCTGCTGCAGAGTCTTCGAAGTCAACATCGTTGTTTTCGTAGTCATACATCATTTCTTCTAAGTCATCAACGTCGATGCTCCACTGAGATAAGATGTCATATGCTTCTTGATGTTCTGGTTGATCTTCAATACCTTGGTATGAAAGAACGTAAACATTATCATACTGGAAGTGACCTTCTGTATCTTCTAAGAATTTAAGATCATGCTGTGCGAACATAGAGTGTGGTCTCCACCCTGTAATGATAAATGGTTCTTCGTTATCGATCTTAGAGTTCATAACACCTAACATAGCTGCTTCACTAGTTGGCGTCACTTCGAAACCATCTAGGTTATAGTTTTCCTCTTCCATAACGTCATACGTTAATTCAACAATGCCTGCACCTTCACCGATTGTAACGATTTCGCCATCGAATTCATCAGCGCGACCTTCTAAGTCACCAATTGTATCGGCGTCAACATATTCTGGAACAACCCAGCCTAGAGGAACTTCCTCATAGCTTGTTGATACTTGTTGTAGTGTATCTTGATAGTCTTCCCATAGTGCAGCTTCTGTGTATGGAAGCCAAGCATCCATAAAGAAGTGGATCTCTTCGTTCTCTAAACCTTCCCAAATAACGGGTTGGTCTAGTAAAGTAATCTCAACATCATAACCAACTTCTTCTAAAATTTGCTTTGCAATTTGTGTTGGTGCTTCTGTACTTGTCCAAGATGTCTGGCCAAATACGATTTCTCCTTTTTCTTCTGAAGCTTCTTCTGTACCTTCTTGTCCGTTATCCCCACCACATGCTGCAAGAATAAGCATAGTGATCATTGCAGTAAGTGCAATAAGTTTCTTCATGTTAACAAAAACTCCCTTTCTGTTAATTGAATTAAGTGATTGTAAAGTGATTCAACTAAGTGATTGTTTCTTTATATTTAGAAACTAACTATTCAGCTAGTTTGCTAACAATTTTATTAAATTGATCTTGCATCGTTTCTGCTGTAAATTGCATCGCATCAGCGCGATCTGTTTCAAAGAAATTGTGTGATTGTCCATTTAACTTCTTGATAAGCTGATCTGTGTCATAAATCTTCATGTTGTAAACCCAATTCGTCATCGTTAAAATCGCTGACTGATGGGCACCTGCATTACTTGCTGAAGTGATATCATGGATCAAATTAATTTGATAATCTCTAAAATATGCATCAAACACTGATGTCATTAAACAACCATCTGTTACAACACCGCCAATGTATAAGTGTTTGACGCCTAAGCTTTTTAGCATAAGATCTAAACTAGTGTCATGAAAAGCACTCCAACGGTATTTATCGATGACGATTTCATCTTTTTCTGGTTTTATCTCGTCAAAGATTTCAATTTGGTCTGTGCCGTCATGATAATAGAAAGGTGATCCATCTTCGTTTAATGGTTCGCCTTCTGATAAGCCGACAGCGTCAGCTCTATTAATATGACGTGTATAAATAATAGGTAAATTAGACGCTCGAAAAGCTGGTAATAGCTTTTCAGTATTTTTAATGACTTCTTCCATATGATCTAAGCCAAAGTTTGATTCTTTTTGTAAGTCAATTAACACTAAGGCTGAATCGCTTTTCTTCATAGAATGTCCCCTTTTTGTCTATTTCTTCGGTAGATGTTCAAAGATTTTGCCTGATTCTAAAGAGTTTGCTAGACGCATTAACCAATCTAGGTAGTCTTTTGATTCTTGGATCAGTTCTAAATCTCGTTTAGCGATTCGCTCAGCTTCTTCATCTTCGGTCTGTTCTGCAACTTCTGAAATCGTTGGTTCGGTCTGTTCAATGGCTTTGTTAATTAAGTTGCGTTCGACACGTAACGTTTTCACAAAGAAGTTAATGAAATTTCTTAGGAAGTCTTTTTCGGCGATAAAATGATCTTTACGTTCGCCTTTCTTCCAAACTTTCGTTACCATTTCCGTTTCTATTAACTCTCTTATGCCATTGCTCACACTTGCTTTACTCATGGCAACTTGGTCTTTAATCTCATCTAATGTTAATGGTTCTTCTGAGAAATAAAGGACTCCATAAATTCGCCCAACAGAAGCAGAAACCCCGTAGACAGTCATCGACTGAGCAATCGCACTAATCATGACGTCTTCAGACTCATGTACGCGCGTTAAGTCTTCACTCATTTAGAAATCCACCTTTCAGAAAGGTAATTAAATAATTTAATTTATATAATACATTTTAAACGTATAATTCAAAATGTCAAGTGTGGGTCTATTTATTATGTCTTATTTTGTTGAAAAAATGCTTAAAACAGTCGAAATATATCGGTTTATGTTGTATATTGCAATTACTAAACATAAAAAATAAACATTTAATATAGAGGTGTTGTAAATATGAACATAAAGGTGAAATTCATTGCACCTTATGCATCAATGGTTCCGCTTATTGAAGAGTGCCGTGATGAAATTTACGGAGTCGACTTATCTATTGAAGTTGGTAATATGGAAGAAGGAGCTAGAATAGCTTGTCGTGCTGAAGAAGAAGGCTATGATGTCATCATAAGTCGTGCTGTAACGGCACACTTAATTCGTGAGATGACGAATATACCAGTGATCGATGTTTCGATTTCTGGTTATGATTTGTTGCGTGTTTTAACAATGGCGAACGATTTTGACCAAAAGAAGGCAATCGTTTGTTATCCTACAATGACGTTAGGTGCTCAAGCTATTATTGATATTTTGGATTTATCTGTTGATGTATTTACGATTGAACATATAGATGAGATTGAACCAACTGTTATTCAGTTAAAGGAATTAGGCTATGAATTAATTTTAGGTGATGTAGGTACCTCAGAGTCAGCTAAACACCATGGACTAGAAAGCTTCTTAATTCAAACCGGACGAGAGACAGTGATAGATGCTATTGATTTTGCGAAGAAACAATATGAGTTTTATGAATGGAACTTATCTAAAATCGAGTTGCTGTCGGATATTATCCATAAGAAGTACGATGACTTTATGATTGTTAACCGAAATGGTGAAGTGCTAATTGATGTATGGGATCGTTTTTCTTCGTGTCCGATCGACGAAGAGGAAATTATGAGTATTACGAAAGAAGTTTCTCTTACAAACAAAATTAATTGGCGATATTATGTAAAGGAAAACGAACAAGTCGATATAAAGATAGAGACTTTACAAAATAATGGTGAGCATTATTTTCTTTTAAGTTTTTTTACGAATAATGATTTATTAAGTCAGCTTTCTTGGGTTCAAAAGATTGAAGTTAAACAAAAGCCGACTGTAATTGCTGAGAGTGAAGCGATGAGTGCTGTTATGCGAGTCATTCATAGTGGTTTAGAGACGCACAATTTATTTTTCTTAGTTGGTGATCCAGGGACTGGGAGAGGTTTGCTAGCTCAGTATATGCATGACTTAAGTCAAACTGGGAAAACATTCCTCGAAGTTGACTTAAACCGTTGCCAGTATGAGTATTTAGATGAACTGTTAGCCTCGCATGTAGGAACGATCTATTTGCGTCATACCTCTCAGCTTGCAATTGAACGTTTGAATTTGTTAAGTCGTTTTTTAAATAAAGCGATTGAAGCCAATATTAAAGTGGTATTGTCTGTGACAGAGTCTTTATTACACCGTTTTGACTCGCGATTGTCTTATAAGGCGTTAGAAATTTTCGTTCCATCTATTAATGAGCGTGAGGAAGATCTAAAGGGATTGTTGACTTTATTTGTTGCCCATTTTCATCAAAACTTAGGAACTAGTGTTATTAAAGTTCAAGGTGATGTCGTTAAGGAATTAGCTAAGTATGATTGGCCTGGACAAGTGAGGGAGTTAAGGTCGTTCATCCAAACCGTTGTACTAGCTGAGAAAGGGTATGTGTTGAAAGCTGATCACGTTAAACGATATTTAAAGGAAAAGCGTGATTCACGTACTGCGTCAATTTATCAGTTAGAAGGAACACTTGAGGATATAGAGATTCAAGTGATTGAATCTGTGTTAGAAGAAGAAAATTATAATCAATCGAGAGCCGCTAAAAGGCTAGGAATAAATCGTTCAACATTATGGCGTAAATTAAAAAGAGCTTAAGGTATTATAATATGTTACACTGGAAAACATGTGGTTTTATTTAGATATTTAGTTCTAATTCTAAAGTCTATATATAACAGTGGAATTGATATATATGAAAGAGGAAATATTAAATATAAATAATTTTGCGTGTAATCTGAGTCTAAAGTATGGTTAGGAGGCCCGTAACATGAGTGATTATGATCGGGATCAAAATCAATTTGTATTAACCCCTGAAGAGTTTGTGGAAGGGTATCAATATATAACGGAATATATAAGTGATGGTGTACCATTAAAAGATGTATTAATTAAAGCGATTAAATTTTTTGAACAACGTTTTGAATCGTCTAAAGGTACGATTATGCTGTTAGATGAGACAGGTACTCATTTTACAGGTGGTGTTACTCATAGTTTGCCTGAAGAAATGATGGGTCATTATACAGGGATCGAACTGTATGAAGGTATGGGTACTTGTGGTACGGCTGCTTGTCGCAGAGAGCTTGTTGTCACGACTGATATTAGTATAGATGAGAAATGGGACCCTTTTCGAAGTGTAGTTGAAGAGTTAGAACTTAAATCGTGTTGGTCGGTTCCAATCTTTGCGCCTGAAAGCAATCATGTTGTGGGTGTATTCGCAATGTACTCTACAGAGGTAAGAGAGCCGAGCGATGAGGAATTAGCGACAATTGAATCTTTTAAAGAGTTAATTACCTTGATTGTGACCAATTATATTGAAGCCAATCAACGTCATGTTAATTTACAAGATTCATATAAAGACCCAGAGAAGGTCAATTGGCCATCTACACTCTCAGACCGTGAGAAATGAGAAATATATGTTCATGATTCGTCGCGGTATTGAAGAAGGTCAAATTCGCCCGAACTATCAACCGTTAATGAGTGGGTGTGGTAAAGTCTATGGTTTTGAAGTGCTCGTACGTTGGCCACACCCTGAACAAGGGACGATTCCGCCGAATAAGTTTATTCCTTTTGCGGAAGAAGAAGGGTTTGTCGATGAGATCGATCGTTACGTCTGTGAGTATGCATGTCGTGAGATGAAGCAATTAATGGATGCGTTAGGGCAGAAGTTTATTCTGTCAGTTAACGTATCGGCTAAACATATCGTTAAAGGTCACTATGTAGAAGAGCTGAAAGCAACTTTAGAGAGAACAGGATTTCCAGCTGATTTGTTAGCTGTAGAGATCACAGAATCGTCTTTAGTGATTAATTTAAAAGAAGCTGCCCAAGTAATCGAGCAATTACGAGAGTTAGGCATTCAAGTATGGGTTGATGATTTTGGAACAATTTACTCGTCTTTAAATTATTTAAGAAACTTACCGTTAGATACGATCAAACTAGATGGTTCCTTTGTGAAAAATATTCATGATGGTTTTGTAGACAGAACGATTTGTGAGACGATTATTAAATTGGCTCATGACCTAGATTTGAAAGTTGTTTCTGAAGGTATTGAGTATGAAGAGCAATTTACGACGTTAAAAGCTATGGGATGTGAGTACTTCCAAGGTTATCACTTCCAAAAACCGATGAGTCTAGATGAAGTTAAGCAATATATTACAACTGTGAAAGTACTAGATCAAGAAAGTTTGGCTTAATAAAAAGCAGTTCAATGTTGGGAATATCCTTTCATTGGACTGTTTTTTACGTTCTCAACCTTAACCGTTGGTATCATGTGATCCGCTCTCGGTGGACGCTTTTACCCACAGGGCACAAGTGCAACATCTGCTCAAACTCCCTAAGGTCGTTTGTCGCAGTGTTTTCTATGCAGGGGCACGGCTCGAGCCAGGCAACCTCATCGAAACTGCATCTGTGAAACTTGCACCGAGGAAGCCTTCTTCGAAGCATTGCTTGTAGACGCAGGTGCATCACTCGGCCCAAAAGGCGGGGCCTGTGGGGTCTCGAGCCTCGTGCTGTTCCCGTGACGACCCGGACGGTCTAATGTCGGCGTTGGTCACAGGACGTGACCGCTTTTAGCCGACCTGGAGTCGCCACCTTCGCTCCTCACCTGATACCAACTCTGTGCTTTAACCGAAAGTAACGCTTGTTACCCTTGTTTTAAACCGCTAAAACAAAGGGATTTGCGTGCTTATACATTATGACATGACATTAACAGGATTCGAGAGCTTTCAAGTAATCGTTAAACGAGAGGGGAATTGACTACTGTAACATTTATGTTGAGCCCCTATATTAAATCACCTTTATAACTCTTTAATAAACCATGTATCCATTGTACCATGGTCTGATCCGTCTAACGGTTGCTTAAGTTGTTCAAAGCCGAATTGGACATACAAATGATTAGCGGCATGTAATATTTCCATCGTCTCTAAGTAACAGTGTGTGTAATGTTGTTTGGCAAAATTAAGTGCCACTTCCATTAGATTTTTGGATAAACCTAACCCTTGTGCCTCGGGTTTAACGTATAGCTTTTGCAACTCACTAATGTCGTCTTGGAATGGTCCAATGCCGACACCGCCTAATACATCATTTTCGTCATTAACGATGACCCAGTATTGCGCTTTTGATTGTTTAGCGTAATGTTCAGTTAAGTTACTTAATTCAGGGTCAAAGTAAGCTGTTCCAGGTATATCTAAGTTAAAGGATTCTAGTGATTTTTTAATAATATGCTCCATAGCTTTATTATCTCGGTCTTCAATCTCTCTAATTTGCATGACTTCATCACCTAGCTTATTGAATTTTAGTCTTATTTTACTCTTACGTTGAACGAACGACAATAGACTTTGGGAATATTTTTTCTATTATGAAAGTTACACGTCGCTTATGTTAAAATAGTCATATGAAATAGAGGGAGTTTTAGGGGGGATTGAGCTGTGAGCTTTACAAGATCTATTACAATTGATGCGCCAATTGATCAAGTTTTTCGAGTTATATCAAGATATGAGTATGCAGTGGAAAAGTTAGATCATATAATTGATTTAAAGCTTAATCAAGATAAAGTGACTGAAGGGACGAAAATGACTGAAACGCGTCACATTAAGGGGCAGAACGTTAATAATACGTGGGAAGTCATCGAGTATGAACCGAATCAACGGTTTGTTGTCAAAAGTGAGCAAAATAAGCTGTACCTAACGTATCGTTATACGTTCGTAGAGCATGATGGTCAGACGACGGTTAATTTTGATGGAAACATCACGACATCAGGTTTAAGAAACTTAATTTATAAACCTTTAATTAAAAAGATTATAATTAAAGAAGATGGGGAACATTTAAATAAAGTAAAAGCATATATTGAAGAATTGAATGAATCTAAGTAAGGAGGCAATATTTTGGCGAAACTGTCAGATGCTGATGTTCAAAGTTCGTTAGAGAAATTAACGGAATGGGAGCTTGAGCAAGGTAGGACGTTGAAGCGGCAATTCAAGTTTGATGAGTATTTAGTTGGTATTGATTTTGTAAGGCAAGTCGCTAATCAAGCAGAGGCAAAAGATCACCACCCTCACATTGTTATTGATTATAAAACGGTGACCGTGAAGTGGACGTCATGGGATGAAGGTGGCATTACGGAAAAAGACCTCTCATTAGCAAAATATTGTGATGAGCTATATGGCTATAAGTAAAAAACACCCCTGAGAGTTAGATCTTAACTTCTAACTTTCAGGGGTGATTTATTTTAAATGAACAAGTATGCAATGGCGATGCCGACAGTACCAAAAATGAGTGCATAGCCAATATTCCATGAAGTCAGTTGATATGGGTTACGTTTAAAGTACTGGTTAAGCATCGTAATTGGGATGTTAAATGTACCTGTCATGTCATTTAGTACGACAGAGATAATCATCACAATCGAAATACTTAGTGGGCTAATGGTGTCTAAAAATGGTGTTACAAACAATCCAATTAAGCTTAACGTCACTAATGGATGGAACCCGAAAAAAGCTAACGTCATTGAACTGAACATAATGAATATGAACAGGAGTAGCGGTTGGTGTTGTAACCACGATAAGCCTTCGAGCAGTTGATCGAAAACGCCTGTATCAGTAACGACTTCGTTGAAGAAGCCAACAGGTAACAATAACATCATGAAATTTTGCATCGTCCATAGTTGACCATCCCATACTTTCTGATTGTAGCGAATGAGTGTCGTGAAGCGGTTTGTCACTAGTGCCCACACGAGCGTATATGGAATGATGATTAAGACGATGGCATCGAAAAACTCAAGATTTAATGCCCGATGTGTCACCGTAGCAGTCGTAACAAACAGGACGAGAAATACAACGAGTAGAATTAGTTTACGGACCGTTTCTCGACTTAAGGGATTGGAGTCGCTTTCAGTAGAAATGGTGTAACCTTTGTAACGATTATAGTTAATTAAAAGGTCGATGATCACCATAATAATCGAAAAAGCTAATAAAATCGGCAGTAATTGTAAGTAGTAGGCTCCTGTAATAGCGACGACTAGAGCAGTGTAGACTTCAATAGGACTCCATACATTTGCAGTAGCTAACGGTCTTAAAATGGAACGTGTCGCAAACTGGTGTGTCAAATGGTCATTGAAGTCTTTTGTCCGATCTTTAATAAACTGATAAGACATCGGGATCATCGAAATAAAAATAAACAACGTTAACGCATAACTCGTTAAATAAGATTTCGTATAAAATTTCCCAAGGTTTTGTGTGTTAGATTGTAAGATTTTGTACAGCGACTGGTCAAACCGTCCAACAATCATGTAATGGTTTATGAAAGGTATAACATATAACAACGATATTAATAGCCCCATTGACGTGAAATAGGGGAGGGTGTTTGTAATTGGTATGTCATGTGTCGCGAATAATAGAGTTGCGATGATTGTAAAAACAACCCCGATGATTTGATACGTCTTACTAGCACCATAAACTGAAACGACAAGCGCTATAACCCCAATCATTCCTTGGGTGTAAGTCAAAATCTCGCTGTTAGCAAACAGGTTAATCATATATAACGCTACGAATGATGTATATAAGTAGAATTTAAGCTTCGTCATAGTTTCATCTCGCTTTTTAAAGTCTAACTTTCATTGTAACAAACTATTATTCTAATGAAAGGTTAGTTCATTTGGCATATTTTTATAAAAACGGACAGAAATTTGTAAAAAATACGAAATTAAAAAAACAGAGTCTTTAAGACTAGTAATTTTATATTTTTTTCTATAGAAAATCAATTTTCGACAATTTTCAGACATTTTAGTCTGTAAAATGGACTATGAGTTTTGAATGAATTTGCTGTTTCATCGCTAAACACAATGACGAAAATAGTCGCATTTCCTTATTTATCCTTTGATGCTTTTTCTCTATTATGTAAATTAAGAGATATGCAAGTAATCGAATAGTTGCTGTATCTCGATAAAGGCAAAGCTGGTGAAAACCAGTGACGCAAAGCTATAGGGGCTTCCGTGCAAATGCACGATGCTAGCCAGTTACCGAAGGATCAGGGAAGTGCGATAGAGGTTAAATGATAGGTTTAGCAAATTCCGACGCGTTTGCTGTCGTATCGTTTATTCTCTTCCACGAGTCAAACCCCGCCTTTTGGTATTGGCGGGGTTTAATTTGTATTCACGGAGGTGAAGTCGTGAAAGTGATCAACCTGAGAAACGGTACGGAAATTGCCAGTGAGTTAAAGGCTGCGGATACGTTTTTGAAACGGCTAAAAGGCCTTATGTTTCAAAAAAGTCTTAACTCAGGTTGTGGATTGCACATTATACCCTGCCAGTCGGTACACACATTTTTCATGAGATTTCCGATTGATGTCATTTACATTAATGAATCCCTTGAAGTCGTCGGTCTCGATCAGCGGTTGTCCCCTTACCGTTTCGGGAAAATTAGAAAACATGCAAAGTCAGTCATAGAAGTCGAATCAGGCGTCATTGAGAAGACCGATACACAAATCGGTGACAAGTTCGAAATTCAAAAAAATTAAAGGAGTGTTTAATGATGAAACAGTTTTTCAAAGAATTCTTATTAGAAGAAGAAGGACAAGGTATGGCGGAATATGCGCTAGTACTTGGTGTTATTGCTGTTGGTGTTGTAGCTGTACTTGCTACTTTTGGAGAGCAAATCATGGGTGTATTTAACGAAGTAATTGATAACTTTGGAGAAGCTCCTGGTGCTGAAGACGTGGAGACTGAATAATTCCCTACCTAGCTTAATTTTCTTACTGATTGGAGGCAGAGCACATGACGGTTATAAATGCGCTATTATTTATTGTTTTACTTATTTGTTTAGTGACAGACTTAAAAGAACGCAAAATTTATAATAAAGTTCTTTTACCTGCTTTTGTCGCTGCTCTGCTTCTCAATTCTTTTTTTTACGGATTAAGTGGGTTAGGTGATGCTTTATTAGGTAGTTTAATAGGATTTGCAATTCTATTAATTCCATATCTGATGGGTGGAATGGGAGCAGGTGATGTGAAGTTGTTAGCGGTTATTGGTGCATTTCAAGGTCCAATATTTGTCGTTGTTACAGCTATTTACATGGCACTATTAGGTGGATTAGTCGGATTGGCTATGCTTATATTCCGAAAAGGTTTAATTCAACGGGTGCGTAACTTGTTTAGAGCCATTTTAAATATGAGATATGGAATCAAACCACAGTTTAATCAGCAAAGCACCTTAAAGATGACGTTTCCATACGGTGTGGCGATTGTCGGTGGGGCAGTCGCTTCATTTCTATTAGATGGAGTGGTGATGTAATGAGACGTAATGAAAAAGGGCAATCGATGGTTGAGTTTGCGCTAATCATTCCGCTTCTCTTGTTCATGCTAGTTGGTGTCTTTGATGTTGGGCGGATGCTTTATACGTATACAGGCCTGCATTTTACAGCACAAGAGACTGTGAGATTAGGCGGGTTTGGTTATGAAGATGAGGCGATTACGGAATTTGCGAAAGAGAATTTTCATACAGGCAGTAGTGACCAATTAGTAGTGGAAATATCTCCTAGTGAAGACTTACGGAGTCCTGGTGAGTACGTCACGGTCACGTTAAACTATCCGATTGAACCATTTACGCCATTTGCGAGTCAAATTTTTTCTGATGCGGTGACGTTGTCATCTGATTCGACCATTCGCATTGAGTGAGAGGAGAAAAAGTGATGTTAAAGCAATTTAGACGGAAGGAAGAAGGGGCAACGATCGTCATTGCCGCTGTTTCATTAACAGCTTTAATTGCTTTATTAGGTTTAGTCATTGATGGTGGCATGTATTTCTCTGAGCGAACGCATTTGCAAAAGACAGCTAATGCAGCTGCGATCTCTAGTGCACAAGAGTTAACGGAAGAGGATGAAAGTCACGTCTTAAACATTTTAGAAGAGACGCTTGTTCATCATAATGAGCTTGATTCAAAGGTCGGTCATATCATCAATATGGGTGAGAAAGTGACCGTCGAGCTTGGGCGAACGTATGATACGACATTTATGAGTTTGTTTGGCATCGATTCAGTAGAAATTGGAGCAAGAGCAACAGCGAGTTTAGGCAATATAGGGCGCGCGGTTGGTGCTGCACCATTAGGGATTGACGAATCGATTGAGCTTAATTATGGGGAAGAGTATGAATTAAAAGTTGATGAAGAAGACGTTGATACAGGTAACTTTGGCGTATTGGCATTAGAAGGCCCAGGTGCTAGCACATACAAGGATAATCTATTAAATGGTTTCCAAGAAGAATTAGCTATTGGTGAAGTCGTTGAAACACAGACGGGTAATATAGCAGGTCCTACAGAGGAAGCAGTTGATATTTTAATTGATAGTTGTGACAACATGTATGAAAGGGACTGTCCACGTATTTTACTAGTGCCCGTTTATCGACCTCACAACCATGACCAAAATCAAATGAAAGAAGTCGAAATTACCGGGTTTGCATACTTTTATATTACAGAGCCAATGGATAGTCAGGAAAAAACAATCAAAGGGGAATTTATAGAAAGAACAGGTACAGGGTTTGAGTTAGATGAAGCACCAGATAAAGGAGCATTTACAGTTAGACTTTCAGAGTAGGTGATGAATATGCAGTCGAGAATGTTATTTTTAGTAGCGATCTTAATGGGAATCATTACGACCGCTATCTTTTTTTATTCTACACAAGTAGATGAACCAGAAGTGGCTGAGGAAGAAGTCGAGTTAGTCAATGTTGTCCAAGCAACACAAGTCATTTCAGAAAATCAGATCATTTCTGATGAGGATGTAGAGGTTGTCTCAATGCCGGCTGAACAAGCCCACTCAACGGCTATACAGTCGACTGACGAGATTGTTGGTCAAATTGCAACGACAACTATTGAAGCTGGCGAAGTGATGTTAGAGCATCGTCTTCGTTCTGAAATGGATGAAACACAGCTCGTTTCAAAGAAAGTGCAAGAAGGTTATCGAGGTGTGTCTGTCGGGGTTGATATCGTTAGGTCAGTATCCAATTTAATCGATCCTGAAGACTATGTGGATGCCATTTTAACGTATGAAGAAGATGATGAGGAAGTTTCAGAAGTGATATTAGAAGAGGTTCGTGTATTAGCTGTCGGGCGTGAGCTAGTCGCTAATTCAGCTGGCGAGCAGTTCGTTGAATACAGTTCAATGACATTGGAGTTAGACCAAAGTGATGCTGTTGAATTAGTTAATGCTGATGAGCGGGGTTCGATTCATTTCATCGTTCACTCACGTAATACTTCGAACAACGAAGATGAGTCATAGAGTGGTAGTTGGGAGGGATTAAAGTGCCACACGAAACAGAACGTATACATAAACAAGGGGAAGTTATTTCAATATGTAGCGCTAAGGGCGGGATCGGTAAGACATTTATGGCTGTGAATTTAGCTGTCGCATTAAATAAGAAGAATGTTGACGTTTGTGTTCTTGATGGTGATTTTCAATTTGGTGATATCGGCCTTGCGTTTGATGTGAAGCCTCCTTTAACAATTAAAGACTTAGCTGAGGAAATCAATCAACTCGACTCTTACAATCTCGGAAACTATATTGCCAAACATCAGTCAGGTGTTGACTTGTTGTTAGCACCTGAACAACCACAATATGCAGAATTGGTCACAACTGAAGTAATTGAGAAATTAATGCCGCTTTTAAAAGAGCAATATGACTATATAATCGTAGATGCTGGTCAAGGTTTAACGGGGCAGATGGTCGACTTAATTGAAAATGCTGATCGCATCTTAACCGTGTCAACGTTAGAAGTCGCCTCTTTACGCCATACGAAAAAGTTACTAGAGACTATTGAACAATTAGGCTTAGGGGAAAGAACTGAACTTGTCATCAATCGGCATAACATGGAAAGTCTGATTAAAGCTGATGAGGTACCAGAAATGTTGAAAGTTGAATCAGCCTATTATATTCCGAACAACTTTAAAATCGCAGCACAGTCCTTAAACTTAGGCGTACCAGTTGCGGTCAGTCATAGTAAATCAGACGTATCGAAGAGTATTTTTAAACTAGCACAAAGTTTAACAGTGACAGATAGGACGAAAAGCGAGAAGAAAAAAAGTTCACTCTTATCTAAGGTCTTTTCCAAGTCATAAAGGAGGTGTCAGAAGTTGAGTTTACTAGAGCGTTTACAGCAAAAACAGCAGAACAACGAGCAGCCAGCTAAACAAGAGCAAGAGAGCCAAAGTGACGTGGCGTTGAAAGAACAAGAACCGTCAGTTGAAGAAGTTTATGAAGAACAACAAGCTGTTACAGAAACACCAGCTAAATCGAAGCCGAAACAAGTTGTGACAACACAGAGTGAAAACCCTGAGAAAGCAAAGCAACATCAAGAATTTAAAAACTACGTCCACCGTGAAATTTTAAAAGAAGTAAAAGGTGATGAGGAACTTGAAGATTTAAAATCGATTGTTGAAGACATCACAATTGAAGCGATTCAAGAATATGACTCGTTTCGTAATGTTGACCGGAAAAAAGCAATCGACGAGCTGTTAAACGACTTAACAGGCTTTGGGCCGATTAATCCGCTATTACATGATGAATCAGTAAGTGAAGTAATGGTGAATGGACCAGAACAAGTTTATTGTGAGCGCGATGGTAAACTTGAACTTACGGACATTAAATTCCGTGACGATGACCACGTTTTACACGTTATAGAAAAAATCGTCGCACCGATTGGAAGACGTATTGATGAGACGAGCCCGATGGTTGATGCACGCCTTCCTGATGGGTCACGTGTAAATGCGATTATTCCTCCGCTTGCTTTAAATGGACCGACGATTACAATTCGTAAATTCTCAGCTGACCCCTTTACAATTGAAGATTTAATTAACTTCGGGACGTTAACACGGGAGATGGCCACGTTTATCGATGCGTGTGTTAAAGCACGTTTGAATATGTTTGTTAGTGGTGGTACAGGTTCAGGTAAAACGACGACGTTAAACGTGTTATCGAACTTCATCCCAAATGATGAACGCATTGTGACGATTGAAGACGCAGCGGAATTGCAATTAGGACAAGACCACATCGTGTCACTCGAGTCACGTCCACCAAATATCGAAGGAAAAGGTGCGATTACGATTCGTGATCTCGTTCGTAACTCACTGCGTATGCGCCCAGATCGTATCGTAATTGGTGAGGTGCGTGGAGCTGAGGCACTAGACATGCTTCAAGCGATGAATACAGGTCATGATGGATCGCTTGCTACCGGTCACTCTAACAGTCCGCGTGATATGTTATCACGTCTTGAGACGATGGTGTTACTAGCAGGAGTAGAGCTCCCGATTAAAGCGATTCGTGACCAAATTTCAGGAGCGATTGATGTCATTGTCCAACAATCACGTTTTAAAGATGGAACACGTCGTATTGAAAAGATCACTGAAGTACAAGGGATGGAAGGCGATGTCATTGTTTTACAAGATATTTTTGAATTTAAACAAGAAGGTGTCGATGAACAAGGGAAAATTATCGGTCATTTAGTTCCAACTGGCGTAAGGCCGAAGTTTTATGAGCAACTTGAACGTTCTGGCGTTAAAATCCCTGCTAATGTTTTTGTTGAACAAGAGGAGTGGGGCGTATGATCGATGCGCTTTTATTCGGGACGTTCTTCTTAACCGTCACCCTATTTATTCTGGCGTTGTTTTCAAAAGTGCTGCTAAGAAATGATCAAATGAAAAAGAGAGTTAATCAATACTTGTTTGAAGAAGAAAACATGGACAAAGGTGAACGTAACAAACAGCGAAAAATGATGGTGGAATTCCGCTTAACGAAAGAGAAAATCCGTAAAAGCTTAAAAAAGAAAGATAAGGGTTCTAAGTTAGAGATGGATTTGCATCAAGCGGGAATCCCACTTAAACCTGAAGAGTTCATTATGTTTAAGTGGATCTCTATTTTATTAACCGGTGGTATTGCTTATCTCATTTTTAATCACTTTATATTTTTAATTATTGGTTTTATTGTCGGACGCTCTATTCCGAATGTCGTTGTATCGTACAAAAAGAAAAAGCGGATCAAACTATTTAATGATCATTTAGCTGAAATGATTTCGTCTATTGTGAGTGCCCTTAAAGCAGGGTTTAGTTTTCCGCAAGCCTTACAAAATGTCCGAAATGAATCACCTTACCCTGTGAAAGAAGAACTTGATTTGTTGTTGAAAGAAATGCAATATGGCACATCTCTCGAAGAAAGCTTGAACCGTTTGAAAGAACGTGTTCCGAGTGATGATTTAGACTTAATGATTCAAGCCATTGTCATTCAACGTCAAGTTGGCGGTAATTTAGCCGTTGTACTTGAACAGATTGTTTTTACGATCCGCGAACGTGTGAAAATTCAAGGCCAAATCCAAACGTTAACAGCTCAAGGTCGCATGTCTGGTCTTGTCGTAGGCTTGTTACCTGTGATCTTGATGGGAATGCTTTATGTCGTGAACCCAAGTTATATGACGGTTATGTTTATTGAACCGATCGGTGTTATCTTATTAATACTCGCAGCAATTTCGGCAACGATTGGGTTTTTATTAGTTCGGCGAATTACGTCAATTGAGGTGTAGTAGATGGAGGTTCTATTATTTGTATTAACAATGACTTTATTTACAATAGGCGTTGTGCTGTATAGTAAGGAACGTAAAGAAAAGCACAATCGACGCCGCGCTTGGGTCATTGATGAAGGAGAACAAGGGAAAGGTGAACAAGAACCAGTAAAAGAGAAAGCGCCATCTTTATTTCAACGCCTTTTCGCTCCTAAGTTAAAACAGTTTCGCAAAAGTTTTAGACGTAATATTTCGCAAGCAAAAGAACAAGAGTTGGAGTTGAAATTACTTCGAGCGGGTAGTCCATTTGGGATGTCACCGTTTGAGTACAGGCTCGTCCAGCTTATCTTAGTCATATCGTTTCCGTTCATTGCAGTCGGGTTATCGATTGTTGGTAACGTTTCTTTTGGACGCAGTCTGTTCATTATCATATTGGCGTTCGCATTTGCTGTCTATTTACCTTATGCTTATTTGAAATGGAAGACGGCAGTGCGTAGCGAGAGGGCGATTAAAGAATTACCGGATTTTATCGACTTGTTAGCCGTTAGTATGGAAGCAGGTTTAGGTTTTGACTCAGCTTTAAGTAAGGTGATCTCAAAGCAGGAAGGTGTATTAGCATCGGAGTTTCGCCGCTGTTTAGAAGAGTTGAAATTAGGTAAAACACGAAAAGAAGCCCTAGCTGGTGTGCGAGAACGACTTGAAGCGGATGACATTAAATTACTAGTCGGAAGTGTCATCCAAGCCGAACAGCTCGGTGTCGGTATGGTACAGATCCTCCGCGTCCAGTCAGAAGAAGTGAGGCAGAGACGGAAGCAACGTGCAGAAGAAGCGGCAATGAAAGCCCCAATTAAAATGATGTTCCCACTCGTGCTTTTCATTTTCCCAACGATCTTTATTGTATTGTTAGGCCCAGCCGTTATTCAGATTTTAGAAGTGTTCTAATTGAGCGCTGATAAAAATTCGTGGGCGCCGATAAATTGGGTCGGGCGCTGATAAAAAGTGCTTGAGCTTTTAAGCCCCCTTAATCCTTTGGACACCAAAATTGGAAAAGCTTACAATGTATTTAATCTAATTTTGGGCAATGAGGAGGGATAAAATGGGTA
>NZ_JAUSUP010000001.1 GCF_030814115.1 Alkalibacillus filiformis | reverse complement strand
GGTAGATAGGTTCGAGGTGGAAGCGTGGTGACACGTGGAGCTGACGAATACTAATCGATCGAGGACTTAACTTAAAACAAAAGTGAAAAGCGCGTCTTCGACTTTGGTTGACTCTTATCTAGTTTTGAAGGTATAACCTTCAATTATAAAAAAATATATTTGTCCGGTGGCATTGGCAGAGAGGCCACACCTGTTCCCATGCCGAACACAGAAGTTAAGCTCTCTAGCGCCGATGGTAGTTGGGGTTCTTCCCCTGTGAGAGTAGGACGCCGCCGGGCAATCTTTATTAGTTCAGTTAAAACTGAACTTTTTTTATGATTTTTTATTACATAACCGAATAGTACAAAGTAAAAACCGAGACCATTGCATGATGGTCTCGGTTTTTACTTTAGTCTTCTATATAATTAGTAGCTCGTTGTGCTGCATTTAAGCCAGCAATATAACCTGTGGAGAAAGCAGCAGTAATATTAAACCCTCCAGTATAACCATGAATGTCTAATACTTCTCCACAGAAGTATAGTCGATCCATTATTTTAGAAGCCATTTCACTTGGTACTATTTCTTTTAATGAAACACCACCCCCTGTAATAAATGCTTTTTCTATTGGTAATGTTCCATTGACGTTAAATTCAAAGCTTTTCATGATATGCGCTAACCTAATGACTTTCTTTTTTTCTAAATGATGATATGTTGTCGATGGATCAATTTCTGCTAATTCCATTAAGTAAAGTAGAATACGTTCTTGTAACATCGGCTTCCAAACATGTTTAACAGATTTATTAGGTGATTGTTTTGAAGCAGACATAAGTTGGTCTACTAATTGTTGCTCATTTATATCTGGAAAACAATCTATAGAAACTTTTAATTGATCAACATTATGTTTTTTTAATGCTTTTATAACGTATTGACTTAATCTAAGGGCGGCCGGTCCAGAAATTCCTTCGTGTGTGAAGAGGACATCCCATCGATGAGTTTTAATTGGTTTACCATTCGGTTTTAGAGCAGTTATAGTAACATCTCTTAGTGAGATGCCTTGTAATATTTTTTGTTTTATAAAAGGTTCATTAGATGTCATTGGAACTTCAGTTGGATAAAGCTCGGTAATTGTATGTCCTGCCTTTTTAGCCCAGGCATAACCTTGTCCTTCACTGCCGGTATGTGGTACTGATTTTCCTCCTACCGCAATGACAACGGAACTTGTCTCTACTTTTTCTCCATTTTCTAAAATAATCGTGTGAGTATGTTCACCGTAATGAATGGCATCCACTTTCGTGTTAAGTTTAGTATTTATATTATGTTGATCAATTTGTTCTAATAACCTGTTCACGACAGTAATTGCTTTATCATTCACTGGGAACATTCTACCTTTATCCTCTTCTTTTAACTTAACTCCTAGAGATTCAAAGTAATCAATAATAGAATAATTGTTAAAGATCGAAAATGCACTGTATAGAAACTTTCCGTTACCAGGAATATGTTCGATTAGTTCTTTATCAGGTAAGACGTTTGTTACATTGCAACGTCCACCACCACTGATTGCTAGCTTTCTACCAAGTTTTTTACCTTTTTCTATTAATAAGGTGTTTGCACCATGACGGCCGGCTGTTATTGCAGCCATTAACCCAGATGGCCCACCACCAATTACAACAACATCATATTTCAAATTTATTTCATACCCTTCTGCTCGTTATTTTTCTCCCTTCTATATGATAAAATAAAAGAGTTAGAAAGAACAATAATTGTAGGTGAAAATATGTCACAGTCAAATATTTTAAGAGGCACGATGATGTTAACAGGTGCCAATTACTTATCGAAAGTACTAGGGTTATTATATGTTATACCATTTTTCGCTTTAGTAGGTGATACAGGAGGAACTTTGTACTCCTATGCTTATAACCCTTTTCAAATATTTTTAACCATCTCATCTTTAGGCATACCTATGGCCATGTCTAAATTTGTTGCGAAGTATAATGCTTTGGAAGATTATCGGACGAAGGAAGTTATGTTTAAATCAGGTTTGTTTTTTATGTTTATAACAGGTCTGGTCTCATTTCTAATTATGTTTTTAAGCGCAGAGTGGTTAGCGCGTATATTCGTTCCGGCAGATGGCGACTTTTCGAATTCATTGAGTGATGTGACGTTCGTTATTCAAATGGTTAGTTTTGCTTTACTAATAGTTGCCCCGATGAGTATCGTAAGAGGTTATTTCCAAGGACATGGTTCCATGGGGCCTAGTGCGATCTCGGTTGTTGTTGAACAAATCGTAAGGATCGTTTTCTTATTGGCTGCAGGTTTTGTAGTGTTAAGGATCCTCGATGGTACGATCACGATGGCAGTTGGACTAGCTGCTTTTGCTGCATTCATAGGTGCACTCGCTTCTAGTCTTGTATTAACGGCGATTTATCGCAATCGAAAACCAGAGATTGAACGTCAACTTAGGGAATCAGGTAAGCGTGCTCCGAGTATTCCTCGGCGTGATATGTACCAAGAATTACTTTCATATGCAGGTCCATTTATATTAGTCGGAATTGCTACACCGTTATATCAATTAATTGACCAAGTCACATTTAATCGAACGATGAGTAGTATCGGACTTAGTGAAATTTCAGAATCTATGTTGTCAGTCATCATTGTGTATGGTCATAAGTTAGTTATTATCCCTGTTACACTAGCCATTGGGTTAGCAATGGCCTTATTACCGTCGATTACACATGCTTTTACACAAAACAATCATCAAGAGTATCAGAATTATATTAGTAAGGCATTCCAAATTGTTATGCTTTTAATTTTACCTGCATCTGTTGGTTTATCCCTTTTATCAGACGAAGCTTATGGGACTTTATATGCACCTGAGGAAGTTGTTTATGCAGGGTCCATATTGGCAGTGTATGCACCAGTGTCACTATTTTTTGCGCTTTTTACTGTCAGTGCTTCGATGTTACAAGGTGTTAATAAGCAGAACTTCACTTTAATTAGTTTAGGGATTGGACTTTTAGTTAAAATAATTTTAAACGTCCCGCTTATAACGGTTTTACAAGCAGAAGGTGCTGTTATTGCAACAGGAATTGGTGTGTTAACGGCTGCAACGTTAAATATCGTTAAGTTATATAAAGAAACGAAATTTGAGTTAAAGTCGTTGTTAAAAAAATCGTTACTCATCATTATTTTAACGACTATTATGGCAATCATTGTTGTAATGACGAACTGGCTAATAGGCTTACCATTTAGTGACGGTACGCGTCTACAATACTCAATTCAATTATTCGGCTCTGTAACCGTTGGTGCCTATGCTTATCTATGGTTAGCATACAAAACAACGTTATTACAGCATTTACTCGGAGAAAGAGTTAACCGCTTTTCAAAACTGTTTATATAGGAGTATGATTTATGCGTTTAGATAAATTGCTGGCAAATGAAGACTTCGGTTCACGGAAAGACGTTAAAAAATTAATTAAAAAAGGGTCAGTTCAAATTGATGGGGAAGTCATTAAAGATGTTTCCCATCATGTTGACCCTACTCAATCTGAAGTCGTTGTGAACGGACATGTCATTGATTATAGAGAGTTTGTCTACATTATGCTAAACAAACCAAAGGGTGTGATCTCTGCAACAGAGGACTCAAGACATAAATGTGTAACAGATTTATTAGACCCGTTTTATGATAAATTTAATTTATTTCCAGTTGGAAGGTTAGATAAAGACACAGTCGGTTTATTGTTACTAACGAATGATGGAGAATTAGCTCATCACCTTACATCTCCAAGGAAAAAAGTCGATAAAATATATGAAGCGACTATTAATGGAATTGTTACAGAAGAAGATGTACAAGCATTTAAAGAAGGTGTCACATTAGATGACGGTTATTTCACGAAACCCGCTCAATTAGAAGTATCAGAGACAACAGATGAACACTCCTGGGTCATTGTTAAGATCTCAGAAGGGAAGTTCCACCAAATTAAACGTATGTTCCAAGCGAGAGGACACGAGGTGCGATTTTTAAAACGACGTCAAATGGGAAGCTTATCATTAGATGAACAATTACCTTTAGGTGAATACCGGGAGTTAACAGAACGAGAGTTAGACCAATTAAAAGCATAAAAGTGGTGATTTCAAGTGAACCATTATTTTATCGGTATTAAAGTTCCAAACGAAGTGGCACAGAATCTATCTCAATGGCAACAACTCGTCAAGCCTTATGTGAGCTATCGTGGGTGGGTACATGAATCTGACCTTCACTTAACATTAAAGTTTTTAGGACCTGTTTCAGAACAAAGGGTGGCTCAATTAGCAGAGCAACTCGAAGAAATTACGGTTCCTCAGTTTAATTTAAGCATTGACGGGCTTAGTCATTTTGGAAAAAAAGAACAACCTAGAGTATTGTTTGCGAAAGTTCAACTTGTAGATCCGTTAACTGATTTAAAAGAAGATGTTGAAAAAGCAGCTGCAGCACTTGGTTTTGAACAAGAAAAACGATCATACAAACCACATATTACACTCGCTAAAAAATGGAAAGGTGAAATGACTTTAAATACAAATTTAAATAATAAGATTAATGATCCGATTAATCACTTTAGAGTTGAGGAGTTTCAACTTTTTAAAATTCACCCACAAAATGAACCGAAATATGAAGTCGTCAAAACTTTTGCATTAAAGGAAACAGGTGAATAATATGGCACAGTTAATTAAATTACAAGATTATATATCGCGTTATGAAACAGATGTATATCGTTATCCAGGACAATTCACTCGTCTAAAAAAAGAGAATTATGAAGCAATTTATAGACAGTGGGTGAATCAACCAAAACCGGAGGGTGAAGAGTTTAATCACGAAGAAGAACAACCTCGTTGGAGAAATTGGTTCAAACGTCATCACGAACCTGAAGACGAATTAACATCTACGCTACCTAAAACTGAAGAAGAATTAAAAATTGAGTTTCTCGATAAAACATATCAATTTCAATTGAAATGGGCATCTAGTACGTTACAAGAAGTATCATTTCTTGATCGAATGTACGAAATAGATGAACGGCTAAAGTATTTCTTAACTCGATTTCCTGACACTTATTTATTGATGTATTACCCAATCTTTAGGTTAAAGCATGCTCTTTTAGAAGGTGAAATCATTTTAATTACGCCAACTGAAGTTTTATGTATTAATTGGCTTGATGATGGAAGTAACAGTGTATATGAACCAGTAGATCAGCGAAAATGGCTAAAAAAAGTTGATGAAACTGAGAAAATGGTTGTAAACCCTAATATCGCGTTAAAACGAATGGAAAGTACAGTAAGAACTTTGCTAGATTATCATAATGTAAACTTTGATATTAAGAAGTTAGTTCTTACAAGTCAAGGTGTGATTAATTATAATCACTTGCCTTTTCAAACAGAGTATGTTGATCGTGAAAACTATCAAACTTGGTTTCAATCAATGCGAGAAAGCAAAATTCCATTAAAACATAAGCAATTAAAAGTAGCAGAGACTTTATTATCTTATACCCAAACGACATCAATCAAAAGGCCAGAATGGGAAGATGTTGAAAGTGATGAGCAGTTTTAAGGAGTACTTCACAATAAATCAAGTGTTTTAAAGTAAACTTGAGGAGCTTGATCTATGTATGCATTTATTATTAATTATAAAGCTGGAAGTCAAAAAGCTACTTCTATATATGAGTACATAAAAGAAAGATATCATGTTGAAATCTCACAACATAAAATTTATGTTACACAGTATGAAGGTCATGCAACAGAGCTCACTAAAGCAATCGTGAAGAACGGTGAAGCTAAAACAATCATCGTTATTGGTGGTGACGGTACAGTATACGAAGTGTTTAATGGCCTTAAAAATAACCACAATATAGTAATTGCTCTTATTCCAACTGGTTCTGGCAATGATTTTGCTAGAGGTTGTGGAGTGGAGTTAAACCCATATAAACAAGCTGATCGACTATTTCATCAACCTGAAAAAATCAATTATTGGCTTGGGGAATATGAAGTTAATGGAGATCAATATGTTTTTGCTTCAAGTATTGGCTTTGGTTTTGATGGTGAAGTGGCTCAAACGGTTGATCAGTCTACGTTAAAAAAATGGTTAAACATTTTTCGCTTAAAACAACTAATTTACGTTTATGGCCTGGTTAAAAAAATATTCACCTATAAACCGAAAAATTTGTCTTTAAATGTAGATGGGAAATGTATTAAAATGGACAATACATGGTTAATCACGATTAGTAATCACCCGTATTTTGGTGGTGGGATGAAAATAGCACCTAATGCTGAAGTGAATGACCAACACTTTACCATAACAACAGTTAATAATATATCTAGAATGAAAATACTTTTACTATTTATAACTGTATTTTTTGGTAAACATACTAGCTTAAAAGAAGTAGATTCTTACCAAGCTGAAACATTATCAATCTCAAGTGATTCCCCGTTAATTTACCAAGCAGATGGCTTTACGGATGAGGTTGAACTATGCCATATTCGTAAACACTTACAACCATATTTCATTTTAAAATAAAGTTTATTTGTATATTCTCTTGAAAAACCATACTAATATAGGTTATTCTATTCTAGTCTGACTATTTAATAGAACTTGAACGACACGCAATAAAGTAGGTGAGTGAACGATGGAACAAGTGCTAGGTTCCGATTGGTTAATAACGCCAGCTGGAGGAAGCTCAGGTGAAGCTTATTTAGCTGAAAATAGTGACCATCAGAAATTATTCTTAAAAAGGAATTCCTCTCCGTTTTTAGCGATTTTATCTGCTGAAGGGATTGTACCTAAGCTCGTTTGGACGAAACGTTTAGCGGATGGGGATGTTATAACAGCGCAAAAGTGGTTAGAAGGTCGCGTATTAACAAAGCCCGAGATGCAGCAAGATGATGTCGTTCAACTGATTAGCAAAATTCATCACTCATCTGAAATATTACACTTATTTATGCGCATGGGTAAAAAGCCATTAGAACCTTGGCATTTACTTGTTAATTTACATGAGAAAAGTAAAAAACTATCAATTTCTGAAACTAGTATTGTAAAACAAACAGTTCAGTTCTTAACGAATCATATAAGCGTTGTTGAAAACCATAAAAAGGTTGTTTGTCACGCAGATCTTAATCACGAAAATTGGTTATTAGGAGAAGATGATCATTTATACTTAATCGACTGGGATAATGCTGTATTAGCAGATCCAGCAATGGACTTAAGTATGTTGTTATATCAATACATTCCAAGGACAAACTGGGAGCAGTGGTTAGATCAATATGGTATTCAGTTAAGTGATCATTTACTCGCACGTTGTCAATGGTATATGACAGCACAGTCGTTATCATTTTACTTATGGCATCTAGAGCGCGGTGATGATCAAGAAGCAGAGAAATGGAAAAAACAATTAACTAGCGATCAGCAATTATTTATAAAATATTAATCCATATCTATATCCTTGATTGTTCTTGGATATAGATATTTTTATTGTATAATGGAAATGAGACTAACATGATTGAAGAAAGGTGTCATTATGAGATTACGAAATAAACCATGGGCTGAAGGATTTATTCAAGAACATACATCGATCGTTGAACAAGCACCTTACGAAAGGAAAGGTAGTTGGAATTCGATCTTCGAGAAGCAACAGCCAATTGCTTTAGAAATTGGAACTGGCAAGGGTCGTTTTATAGAAGGCATGGCTTTAAAAAATCCTGACCTAAATTTCATTGGTATTGAACGTGATAAAAACGTTATTGTAAGTGCTATTGAGAAATTAAAAGAGCAGGAAATAACAAATGCGAAATTAATGCATGAAAATGCTAAAGATTTGCGCGATATGTTTGCGGAAAATGAAGTGGATCGCCTATATTTAAACTTTTCAGATCCTTGGCCTAAAACACGTCATGAGAAAAGACGTTTAACTTACCACACATTTTTAGAACAATACAAAAGTGTTTTGCATGATGAAGGTCAAATTATTATGAAAACGGATAACCGTAAGTTATTTGAATATAGCTTAGTAAGTTTCTCGCAATTTGGGATGAAACTAGAAGATGTCACCCTAGACTTACACGCCTTAGAAGATGAAATGAATGTTATGACAGAGTATGAAGAGAAATTCTCTAACAAAGGACAACCAATCTATCGTTGTATGGCATCTTTTAAATAAATGATTTTGTTTACAAAAGGGTGAGAGAATGGAACAAATAACAATTGATCAGTTGACGTTAACTTGGTTAAATGGCGGTGTAACGCACATGGATGGTGGTGCGATGTTTGGCGTCGTCCCCAAGCCACTTTGGAGCAAAAAGTATCCACATAATGAATCTAACCAAATTGAATTACGCTGTGACCCTATTTTAATTCAAGTAAATGACCGTAACATTTTAGTAGATTCGGGTGTTGGGTTTGGAAAGTTAAATGAAAAGTTAAAACGTAACTTTGGAGTTTTGGAAGAATCTCACGTCGTTTCGTCTTTGGAAGCCTTAAATTTAACGGTACATGATATTGATACGATTTTAATGACACATTTACACTTTGACCATGCAAGTGGCTTAACTTACATTAACGATCAAGGAGAGCTTGCTTCAACTTTTCCTAATGCAACCATTGTGACATCAGAGGTGGAATGGGAAGAGATGAAGAATCCTAATATGCGTTCAAAAAATACGTATTGGAAAGAAAATTGGGAGCCGGTGCAACATCAAATTGCAACTTTTGATGGGTCATATGAAGTGTTTCCTGGCTTTACAATGAAGCACACGGGTGGTCATAGTAATGGACATTGTGTCATTCACTATGATGGTCAACAAGAATCGTTTGTTCATATGGCTGATTTAATGCCAACCCATGGTCATCAAAACCCACTTTGGGTATTAGCATATGATGATTATCCTGTTACAAGCGTGCATGAGAAGAAGGCATTGTTGGATGAGGCATACGAGAAGGAGCGGTGGTTTATTTTTTATCATGATGCTTATTATCGTGCGATTCGCTTTGATCAAGAAGGACAAATTGAAGAGAAGTTAGAACGTATGCGTTATGAATATACCAATGAATAAATGGAAACCCGAGCATGGCCTTAACGGAGGATGCTCGGGTTTTTATGTGCTTTAACTTTAGTAGTAGATTAGATCGTATAGGAAGCTAGTATTTGTCCTGTTGATGCATCGACATAAAATTTATAATGCTGAGTTTGTCCATCAACTGTTCTAGAAATACCGCCTTGATAAGCGATATATTGTTGTCCGTCTTTTCTATAGAGTTCTTTCTCCATTAAAATCCAAGAACCACTGATTGGTCCACCTTGTTTAAATAACTCTTTAACGTGTTTTAAAGCTACTTCAGGCACAATCCATTGTTCTTTAATCTTTTTGCCAACATAAGCTCCAACAGTAGCCCCGACTGCTGCAGGTACGATTAGTTTATACCATTTCATGTTTAGACCACTCCAAATAAATTTGTTTCTTATATTATAAGCTTAATATTCTCGAAATTAAAATAGCTTTCAGCAAACTATGATGGATTAATGTTAATTTTCTGTTAAAATAAAAATAAGTAATCTAAAACTTGGAGTGATACATATGAATCAAGAAACGAAGGATTTATTCAAAACGTTAACGGAATTGCCGGGAGCACCAGGGCATGAGCATGAAGTCCGTCAATTTATGCGTCAAGAGTTAGAAAAGTATTCTGATGAGGTCGTACAAGACAAGCTGGGCGGCGTGTTTGGAGTACGTCACGGTGAAGGGCCGAAAGTGATGGTTGCAGGCCATATGGATGAAGTTGGTTTTATGGTAACACAAGTAACGAAAAACGGTATGTTACGCTTTCAAACGTTAGGTGGCTGGTGGAACCAAGTTATGCTAGCTCAACGTGTACAAGTCATGACTGACAATGGCCCAGTCGATGGTGTAATTGGATCAATTCCACCGCATAACTTAACACCAGAACAGCGAAAGAAACCAATGGAAATTAAAAATATGTTAATTGATATTGGTGCAGATGATGAAGAGGACGTGAAAAGAATCGGAGTTAAGCCAGGTCAGCCAATTATACCTGTCTGCCCATTTACAGAAATGGCTAATGTGAAGAAAATAATGGCTAAAGCTTGGGATAATCGTTATGGTTGTGGCCTTTCAGTTGAATTGCTAAAAGAATTACAAGGTGAAAAGTTATCTCATACATTATATTCTGGTGCAACAGTTCAAGAAGAAGTTGGACTTAGAGGTGCACAAGTTGCTGCTAATATGATTGACCCAGACATTTTCTTTGCACTAGATGCTTCACCTGCTAATGATATGGAAGGTGATGAAAATGAGTTTGGTCAGTTAGGAAAAGGAGCATTACTACGTATTTTTGACCGTTCAATGATTACACACCGTGGTATGCGAGACTTTATTTTAGATACTGCTGAAACACATGACATTCCATATCAATACTTTATTTCACAAGGTGGAACTGATGCAGGACGAGTTCACACCTCAAATGATGGAGTACCATCAGCAGTTGTTGGGATTTGTTCTCGTTATATTCATACAAGTTCATCTATGATTAACATCGATGACTATGCAGCTGCTAAAGAGCTATTAACTAAATTAGTTAAGTCAGTTGATCAATCAACAGTTGATTCTATTAGACAAAACGGTTAAATTAAAAGAGAGATGAATAGGTCGTTAGTCCCTATTTCATCTCTCTTTAATTATGTTTATTGAAAAGTATAAGCTATCACATCAATAGCTTGATCGATTGTTTCAACAGTGACATTTGCTTTATTGGATAACTCTTTTAACGGATGGATTAAAGAGTCGGGGCGAATTAGAATTAACGGTTTATTAAGTCCAATGGCAATACCAGCATCCATTGCTGTGTTCCACTGTTTATATGATTCACCGAAAAGTGCAATAACAGCATCTGACTTTTGCATCATTAATTCCGTTCTAAAATTATTAATACTAGAAGCGGCGTCATCGCGGTATAGGTTGTTAGGTTGCTTACCTAAGATATTTTCACCGATATCATCAGATAGACTATGATTTTCTTGAGGTCCGTAGAAGTTAATGTTCAAACCTTTCTCTTCAGCTTTTTGTTTTAATTGTTCGCGCCAATCATCATGAATTTGTCCTGCTAAATAAATTGATAAGTTCATTAAATGACCTCCTCATTATAGGTTTGTTATATTTAATAATGAATAGATAGCTAGATTTTGTCAAATACATAAGCTTTAATTTTTAATATAATTGTAAGCGGTTAATAGTGTTTTATCAGAGAGAAAAACTTTATGATCTAGGAGGGAAAGAAGTTGAAATATATAAAAATTTTGCCTTTAGTGTTTGTTGTTGTTATCTCGGCATGCTCTCCATCAGCAGAAGAAGCATTTAATCAAGCAGAAAGTGAAGTGAGGAGTGTTGTTTTATCTTCTGAAGATATTGAGCCTAACTATTCATTTGACCGATTTGATACCTATAAACCAGAAAACTTTCAAGTTACAGACGAAAATCAACACAATGTTGTTTTTAACGACGGTGATCAACCTTATGTATTATTCGTAAATGAGTTTGAAGAGCCTAATAGTAAGTGGTTTTATAACCGTATACAAGATGAAGGTGTTTATTTAAGAACAATTGAAACAGATGATGCATTTGCCTACATTCATGCGATTGAGCATGATGATCAATACGAGGTTCATTTAGGTATTGGCGGAATTAAAATGTCTACAGTTACTAATTTAAACCAAGTTGAAGATGATGCGAAACTTATGATCGAAATTATTAGTTCAGTTGAACAAAACGAAGAAGACGAAGACGAAGACGAAGATGAAGATGAAGAAGAAGAATAACTATTGTCGGGGGTTGTTGCTGTGAAAGCATTTCTACAGAAAAAAGGTGTTGAACCATCTTTTCACCAATACTTGATTATCTCATTAAGTTATATGGCATTGGGGTTATTTGCTTCTTTAATCATTGGTACAATTATTCAAACGCTTGGAAGTGAAGTGCCATTTCTACCAGGTGCATTTGTGGAAATTGGTGATTTTGCTACCCAGCCGATTATTTATGGTGGTGCGATCGCAATCGCTGTCGCTCATGGACTAAAGGCTCCACCATTAGTTTTATATAGCGCGCTTTTCGCGGGGAGTTATGCAGCAGATATCGGTGGCGGCCCTGCTGGAAGTTTTATTGCAGCATTGTTAGCTGTTGAAATTGGTAAGTTAGTAAGTAAAGAAACGAAACTAGATATCGTTGTCACACCGTTTGTAACAATTTTAGTCGGATTTTTAGTGGCCTCATTTGTAGGACCACCGATTTCAGCCTTTTTAGAAGGGTTCGGAGCCATTATTAATTGGGCGACTGATTTGAGACCATTTTTAATGGGGATGATTGTTGCTGGTTTAATGGGCTTAGCTTTAACAGCTCCAATCTCAAGTGTAGCCATCGCTGTTATGTTGGATTTACAAGGATTAGCAGCAGGGGCAGCGACAGTAGGTTGTGCAGCCCAAATGATTGGCTTTGCTGCAAGTAGTTATCGTGAAAACGGAATATCTGGTGTTGTATCACAAGGGATTGGAACGTCGATGTTACAAATAGCTAATGTTGTACGCAAACCTATTATTCTATTACCGCCGACAGTTGCTGGCGTCATTTTAGCACCTGTTGCGACAGTGTGGCTACATTTAGAAAATAATGCGATCGGAGCTGGCATGGGGACAAGTGGAATCGTTGGACCTATTATGGCATTTGAAACGATGGGCTTTTCAATAGAGTTATTAATTATTTTAATCGTTTTATTAATCGTCGCACCAGCAATTATAAGTTTAATTATATCTGAAGCGCTAAGGAAAAAAGGTGTCATAAAAGATGGTGATTTAAAGTTAGATGCTTAATTTTCCACCCTAGTAAGCCGTTAGCTTTTCTCGTCCAGTAATACATGGTAAAATAATGGCTAGTGTGCTTCGGTAAAGGGGGCAAAATAATGAAAATGACAAGTATTAAAATGAAAAAGAAGCTAGAAGAACAGTTTAATCGTGATGAATGGAAGACGATTTTTGATAAAGATCAAGATACGTTTAGGGTAGAGTGGAAGCATAGTGGACAAGGAGTGACAATTTCACTACCAGGGGTCATTTCCAAGTGGGAAAACCGAAAAGATGAAGCAGTGGATGAGCTTGTGTCACATATAACAGAAGCATTGAAAATCATGAATGAAGAGCAAACATTAGAAGGGAAAGAAAATCAAATCTTCCCTGTCATACGCTCAGGTTCATTCCCGACTGAATCAAATGATGACGTGCCACTTGTTTACACTGAACATACAGCCGAGACAAGAATTTATTATGCGTTAGATCTAGGTAAATCTTATCGGTTAGTTGATGAAGAGATGATGAAAAAGGAAAACTGGGAGTATGAGCGCATACGTGAAGTCGCTATGTTTAATGTGAGAAGACTCCCGACAGACATGAAACAAGATGAAGTCGCAGGCAATACATTTTATTTCTTATCAACTAATGACGGCTATGATGCCAGTCGTATATTAAATGAAGCTTTGATTGAAGAAATGAAAGCAAAAACTGAAGGCGAATTAGCAATCGGTGTACCACACCAAGACGTTATGATTTTTGCAGATATTCGTAACAAAGTCGGCTATGACGTGTTAGCTCAAATGATGATGCAGTTTTTTGCAGAAGGTCGAATCCCAATTACATCTTTACCTTTCTTATATGAAGGTGACCAATTAGAACCAATCTTTATCTTAGCTCAAAAAAAACGTGAAGATGATAAGGAGTAGAGAAAATGCAACTAGTTTATAACCGTGAAGGTATTGGAGACGTATTAGTTTTAACACTTAAACAAACAGAAGAAAAAATTTCAACGACTTCTTATGGGTCTGTGACTCGTATTGCTATTGAATCGACAAACGAGCCTGTAGCTTACAACATCTTTGGTATTTCTGATTATTTAGATGTTAATCGTTATGAACTTCTCAATGTTAATCAAGAGTTAATCGACAAAATTGAAACGATCTTTAAAGAAAATGGACTTGATGAGGAACTCCACATTGATGTATCACCTAAGTTTGTTGTTGGTGAAGTAGAAGAAGTGAGTGAACATGAAGACTCCAACAAGTTAAATGTATGCCAAGTTAATGTTGGCGATGAACAATTACAAATCGTTTGTGGCGCGCCAAATGTTGCTGAAGGACAAAAGGTTGTCGTAGCCAAAGTTGGGGCTATTATGCCAAGCGGAATGGAAATTAAAGATTCCGAATTAAGAGGTGTGTCATCAACAGGAATGATTTGTGCGGCAAGAGAATTAAACTTACCGAATGCACCTCAGGAAAAAGGTATTTTAGTATTAAACAACCAAGAAAAAGCTGGCGAACCATTTCAAGTTAGAATGTATGAAGCGTAATGCTGTTTGATTGATCAATAATAGTGGATGAGGGGTCTACGATGAAAGAATTTGAATTGAAGCAACAAGGTGAAATTAAACGCTTAACAAATAAAACCTTCAAGTTTGATGAACGAATCAAAGACGGTTGGTTCTCAGCAGTCTACTTTTTAAAAACAAAGAAAATTGTTGAAGAGCATCTTGCTAACAATGTTATAACAATGCAGTTCTTTCAAAAGAAAGATGCTGTTTTATGTGGAACAGATGAAGCGATAGCTTTGTTACACACATTTGCCGACAACCCAGAGGATTTAGAGATTTATTCATTACAAGACGGCGACAAAGTTAGTCCATATGAGTCTGTGTTAACTGTCACTGGTCGTTACCAAGACTTCGGTTTTTTAGAAGGTATTGTAGATGGAATTTTAGGTAGAAGGACATCTGTAGCGACAAATGTGTATGAGGTCGTTAATGCTGCAGGAGTTTCAGGTAAACAAAAACCAGTTATTTTCATGGGTGATCGTGATGATCATTATACGCAGCAAGCTGGAGATGGTTATGCGGCTTATATTGGTGGCTCGACGGCACAAGCGACGCATGCTATGAACGAATGGTGGGGTAAACAAGGTATTGGAACGATGCCGCATGCCCTTGTCCAAATCTTTAAAGGTGATATTGTTAAAGCAACACTGGCGTATAAGGAAACTTTTCCTGATGACGAACTAATTGCCTTAGTTGACTATAATAATGATGTCATTACGGATTCACTAAAAGTTGCACGCGAGTTTAAGGATGAGTTGAAAGGTGTGCGCGTAGATACTTCTAAAAACATGGTTGATAAATATTTCTTTAGAAACCAACATTTGATGGGTTCATTTGATCCAAGAGGTGTTAATCCACAACTTATTTTTGCTTTACGTAAAGCGTTGGACGATGAAGGGTTTAACCATGTGAAAATCGTGGCTAGCGGTGGTTTTACTGAAGAGAAAATTAAACGTTTCGAGTCATTACACGTCCCGATTGATATGTATGGAGTAGGAAGTAATTTACTTAAAATGAAAATTGGCTTTACTGGGGACAATGTACTTTTAAATAACGAACATGAAGCCAAGCAAGGTCGTAAATTCTCTCCGAACCCACGGTTAGAAAAAGTTGATTATACAGGCGAATGATTGTATTTGCAATCATTCGCTTTTTTTATGTGTTTAGCATAATAGGATTATGTATTTTCATAGGTTTTAAACAGAAGAATTAGGAAATAATATTTATAAATTAAATTTTATAATCAAATGTAAATAAAACGTAATATAGATGTTATAACAATTGTCAAAATACATACTGGATAATCTAAATAATTCTGCTATAATGAAAAAAGCAATTTCATAAAATAGACATATACTAATAACAGAATGAAGAAAAACGGGGGTTCGATTAATGTCGACTTACCATTTTATTGGCATAAAAGGAACAGGAATGAGTGCATTAGCGCACATCTTGCATGATTCAGGTAAGATTGTGCAAGGATCAGATATTGAAAAAACTTTTTTTACCGAAGAAGCTTTAAGACAAAAAGACATAACTATTTTGCCATTTAGTGAAGATCATATTCAAGAAGGTCAAATAGTGATTGCAGGTAATGCGTTCAATGATGATCATGAAGAAATTGTTCGTGCTAAACAATTAGGCGTACCATTTTATCGTTATCATGAGTTTCTAGGAGAATATTTGCAAAATTATACGAGCATCGCAGTAACTGGAGCACACGGAAAAACATCGACAACTGGTTTATTATCACATACGTTAAGTGAAAATGTACCAACTTCATACTTAATTGGCGATGGAACTGGACGTGGTCGTGCAGACAGTCAATACTTTGCATTCGAAGCTTGTGAATACCGCCGACATTTCTTGGCATATGAGCCGGACTATGCAATTATGACAAATGTAGACTTTGACCACCCAGATTATTTTAAAGATTTAGATGATGTGTTTGCTGCTTTTCAAGAGATGGCTTTAAAAGTTAAACGAGGGATTATCGCTTGTGGTGACGATGAGAAGCTTCAGGAAATTCAAGCAAAAGTACCGGTCGTATATTACGGATTTTCTGATGAAAATGACTTCCAGGCAAAAAACGTTAAAGAATCAGAAGAAGGTACGACATTTGATGTATTTGTAAGAGGGACTTTTTTCGATACGTTTATCATTCCTACTTACGGGAATCATAGCGTACTAAATGCTTTAAGTGTAATTGCTTTATGTGACTACGAGAAGTTTTCAACAGAACAAATTAAGAGGATTTATACATTTGAAGGAGTTAAGCGCAGGTTTACTGAAACACAATGGAAAGATGGCCAAATCATTATTGATGATTATGCGCACCACCCAATTGAAATCGACGCAACGATTGATTCAGCTCGTAAGAAGTATCCCAATAAAGAAGTAGTAGCTGTATTTCAGCCACATACGTATACGAGAACACGTAAATTTTTAGATGAGTTTGCTGAAAGCTTATCAAAAGCAGACCACATTTATTTATGTGATATATTTGGTTCGGCACGTGAACAAGATGGTAACTTAACGATCAATGATTTACAAAAGCGAATTGAAGGATCAGAAATCTTACCAGAAAATAATACTGAAACATTACAACACCATAAAAATAGCGTTATTTTATTTATGGGTGCAGGTGATATTCAGAAATACCAAGAAGCTTTCAAAGCTTTAGCATAATTTGTGAATATATTTCCAGCTAGTAAACTTTTAAAAGAGCTAGCTGGTTTTTGTTGTCACACGCTAGGATTTATCAGCGCTCGTGGAGTTTTATCAGCGTTCGCATGAATTTATCAGCGCTCGCGGAAGTCTTATCAGCGCTCACATGAATTTATCGGCGCTCGCGGAAATCTTATCAGCGTTCACATGAATTTATCAGCACTCAAAAATATAAAAAGGGAGTGAGCCTTAGCTCACTCCCAATCTTTATGCTTTTAACTGATCGGCATTTAATCCTTCTAATTCTGGAATGACGAAACGACCATCTTTTCGGATTAGTTCACCGTCGAAATACATTTCACCGCCACCATAGTCTTTACGTTGAATGTTAACCATATCCCAGTGAATGGATGAATCATTTCCATTATAGGCATTTTCATACGCTTGTCCAGGTGTAAAGTGGAAGCTTCCATCAATTTTCTCATCGAATAAAATATCTTTCATTGGGTGTTGAATATACGGATTAATTCCGATTGCGAACTCCCCGATGTAACGAGCTCCTTCATCCGTATTAAATACTTGCTGAATTCGATCTGTGTCATTGGCTTGAGCATCTACGATTTTACCATCTTCAAATGTTAACTGGACGTTTTCATACGTAAACCCTTGATAAGGTGAAGGTGTATTATATGTGATCGTGCCATTTACTGAATGACGAACTGGAGCTGTGTATACTTCACCATCAGGTATATTCATTTCTCCAGCGCATTTGATAACTGGTATATCTTTAATAGAAAATGTTAGATCAGTACCAGGGCCTGTGATTTTAACTTCATCAGTTTCTTCCATTTTCTTAACTAAAGCATTCATAGCTTTATTCATTTTCTCATAGTCTAATGTACAAACATTGAAGTAGAAATCTTCGAAGGCTTCTGTACTCATTTCTGCTAATTGAGCCATTGATTCATTAGGGTAACGAAGGACGCACCATTTAGTTTTTGGTACACGGATCTGTCTATGAACATTCATAACCGTTTGACCATAGATTTTATTTTTTTCGTTTGGTACATCTGATAATTCATTAATATTATCACCAGAACGAATGGCTATGTAAGCATCCATATCTTCCATAACGGTTGCCTCATAACGTTCCCAGGCTTTCATTTGTGTTTCATTGGCCCCTTTAAGTAGTGTCCGCATAATTTTAGGGTCTTTTAATTCTACAAATGGATGTCCACCTGCTTCATAGGCTTTTTCTACAATTGCAGATACTAATTCACGTTGCATACCCGTATTTTCAATTAAAAGTTTTTCTCCTTCTTGGAGTTTAACTGAATAATTTACGAGTAAGTCTGCTAGTTTATTAATACGTGGGTCACGCATCGTTTACTCCTCCTCTACTCTACAAATCCATAAAACTTATGATACCATTATACTGAAATAAGAAAATAAATTCACTAATAAGTTTGACAAGAATAAAATCCGGGTATAGATTAAATATAATGAGTATTAACGGAAGGGGATGAAACAGTTGAATTTATTACATATTTCTGCACTAATTGCTGCTATTGCTTTCGCTATCGGGTTTATTGTCCTTGTATATTACATTGCGACCACCCTAAAGTCAGTTAGACGTACGTTACACCATACGGCAAACACGATGGAAGGTTTCGAAAAACAAATGGAAGGTGTTACTAAAGAAACCGAATTGTTATTAAATAAAACCAATCGCCTTGCTGAAGACATAACAGAAAAAACTGAAAAGGTAGATGTTTTATTTGATGGGATAAAGGGAATAGGATATACTGTGAACCAATTTAATGATTCATTACAAAAGCTGTCTGATGAATTACAGGAACAAGCTAATGAACATGCTGCCCAAACCTCCCAAACGATTAAATGGGGAGAGGCTGCAATTCATTTGTGGAAGAAATATAAAGATAAATAAAATAAGGGTCTAAGGAGGAATTGTAATGAGCGAAGAGAAACAAAAGACGGAAGAAAACATTAATAGCAAAGATTTTATGATTGGCACTTTAATTGGTGGTATTGTAGGAGCATCAGTTGCATTAATATTTGCACCAAAATCAGGTAAAGAACTAAGACAAGATATTAATACTGGAGCTCAACAAGTTAGAGAGCGTGCAGATGAGTGGAAAGACGTAGCTTATGAAAAAGGTACAGAATTCCAAGAGCGATTTTATGAAACTAAAGAACAGCTACAAGATAAAGTGAATGAACTGAAAGATCAAGCGTTAAATGAAGGTGAAGATGTTGCGCAAGATATTGCCGATGCAATTGAAGAAGCGACAGAAGAGTTAGAACGTCAAGAAGCAAATGAACTTTACGAACGCTCTCAACAAAGTTAAGATATTAAGGGTTGTTAGTTGACAAAACTAACAACCCTTTTATATTTTAGTTTTAGTGAGACAATAATTTTAGGGGGCAATAATCATGGCAGTAAAACAAATTACAGCTCAAGATGAGTTAAAGAACATATTAGAACAAGAAGATGCTTTATTACTTAAGCATAGTTTAACTTGTCCAATTAGTAGTGATGCTAAAAATCAATTTGAAAAATTTACAGGACAAACTGAATTACCAGCTTATATTATTCACATTCAAGAAAATCGAGAGCTATCAAACTTAGTAGCAGAGCATTTTGGTATTAAACATGAATCACCACAAGTTTTCTATATAAAAAACGGCGAAGTAAAATTCCATGCTTCTCATTTTGATATTAATGCTAAAAAGTTAGAAGAAGTCACAAAATAATAAGCATACAAACTAGACCCCAATATGCGCTCCGCATATTGGGGTCTGTTTATTCTTTATTACTATTCCGTTCTTGTACCTTCTGTAATGCATTTAACCGCTCAGGGTCTTCTTGGAAGTATTCAACTAAGTCACCAATTCTGAAAATACTTTCCCAGCTTAAGTGATGTTCAATTCCTTCTACTTCTTCATAGATACTATCTTCTTCCGTACCGATAATCTCGAGAAATTGTTCTAACAGTTCATGTCGATATACTAACCGCTTTCCAATCTTTGTTCCTTTATCGGTTAACACAATTCCTCGATATTTTTCATAGTGAAGGTAGTCTTTTTCGTCTAATTTTTTAACCATTTTCGTAACAGACGATGGGTGGACGGATAAACGTTCAGCTATATCTGAAGCTCTCGCATATCCTTTTTGATCAATTAATATGTATATTTGTTCAATGTAATCTTCCATACTAGGAGTTGGCATGTTGTACCTCCAAATGAATAGTTCATTACCTATTATTTTAGCAAACAAAAGCCGATAGCAAAAGTTTTTTCCTAAAGCTATCGGTTATATTGATCTGTTAGGAATGTGGTTGATTCATTTCTATCCATTTAATATTTAATTGATCACCGTCAAAAATCGGTTCAGTAAAGCCAATCTCCGCGCCGTTTCGATACAACTTGAAGTGTTTACCTTTCGTCTCGTTCATATCAATGTCGATAAAGCGAAACAAGTCTTGGAATATAAACTGTTGTTCTTTAATTTCAATTTGATCATTTGGATAGATCAGTGAGTCTAGGCTTAACACTTCATTATGACGAGTGATGGTTGATAATTGATACGATAAATCAACTGGTTGGTGATCATATATAACAGTTATTGAATCTTCTAGATTAATTTCTAAAAGCTCTAATAAATCATTTGCTGTTATATAATCAGTTACTTCATAATTTAATCGGTCAAATTCTTTAATCGTCGTATCAAGTTGTGCGATCTTACTGTTAAGATATAACGTTAGCATTTGGTCTTTAATTAGGTGATCTTTACCGTTCACCTTTATTTTAAAGGGATGTATCTTCTCATGAATGTTGAAGTCAACATGTTGTATAAGGACATCTTTTACAGTGATTTTTGGTTGCCAATTTATTTTGTCACCATCTTGAATTAAATCATCAATGTGAGCTACATGATCATTTAACTCGACTGTTTGTGGCATTCTTATTTGACCATCATTAAGATAAACCGTTAGATCTTCTAGAGGACCAGTGAGGTCTTGCACGGTAACGTTAGGTGTATGACCATCTTCACCTTTTATTACTTCGATTTCATCACTGTGAGAAATCGAGTTTTGGATTGAAGCTATTTTTCCATTGATCTTGATCGTTGGTGCAGTCCCATATGTTCCTGGAATTGTGATTGATTTACCGTTAAATGTAACAACAATTCCCATACCTGGTTTTCCATAAAGTTTTTTAAGTTCTATTCCAGCAGCAAGTAAGCAATCACCAATCGTTAATTGCTTTAAATCAAATAAACGGACCATTCGTTCATTAACCGTAACACTGATGTAATGGACTGGACTCTGTTGTGATGCAATAGCAATTCCAATTGGCGTCACATACTCAGGGCTGCTTGGCAACTGATCTTGACCTTTTAGGCCTTTGATCGCTTCTATACCACGCACTGCGACTCTATTTTTCGGTAACTGTAGTTTTTCTGCAATATATTGTGTTAAATTAGGTGTTAAACTACCGCCGCCTACTAACATGACCGCTTGTGGTGATTGTTTGTTAAGCTCAATCACTTGATCACATATAGAATCAGCTAATTGTACTATAGCATAATGGATTTCTTTTGTTGCTTCTTCAATTGGGACTTCAGATGTAAAACCTAATATATCTTCAATTTCCATTTTATTTTGTTCTACTAATTGTCTTTTGGCTTCTTCTGCTTGATGAAAGTCTAGTAAATACTGTTGGCTAATTGCTTCTGTAATTTCATCTCCAGCTTTAGGAACCATCCCATAAGCAATAACAGTTCCGTCCTTTGTAATTGCAATATCACTAGTCCCAGCACCTATATCCACTAAAGCAACGTTTAATTTTCTCATAGATTGTGGTATGAGGACTTGGATTGCGGCAATAGGTTCTAATGTTAAAGCTTGCATCTCTAATCCAGCACGTTGTAGCGCTGATAACAGTGATTCGACAACAACTTTAGGAAGAAAAGTCGAGATAATATCAACTTGGGCTTGTTCACCTTGTTGGTCGATTAACGATCCGATTTCTTGCTCATCTAAATAGTAATGTAAAACAGAATAACCAACACAATAATATTGTGTGCTAGACGCTTCTTCTACTTGTTCAGCTAGTTGATATTGGGCTTGTTGTACAGCTGCTAATTCCAAATGAAATATATCATCAGATGTGATTAATGGTTGTTCGGAAATATTGACCGTAACAGAACTATTCATCGTTTTTAGAGCACGCCCAGCAGCTGCGACACACACTTCATTAAGTGTTCCGTGTCTTGCTTCTAGCTCATGTTTAACTTCTTGAATGACATCTGATACAGCAATAATATTATGTATTTGCCCATCTACCATAGAACGTTCTTTATGTTCACGTGAAACCATATCTATAACACGATAGACATCATCTTCCTTTTGTAAAATAAGACCTACTACAGTTCGAGTTCCGATATCTAACGCAAATAAATGGTTCATATTAGTCCACCTCTTTAATAAATACAATGTTCAAAGTTTTAAGCTGAAGAGAATGACAAGACTTAAGACGTTCGATATAATAATTGTATATGAACACTTTAAATCGTTGAATTTAGCGAATATTTTATAAAAATAACGTAATTAAGGTTAATGTACCATAAAAGTTAACGTATATAAACTAAATTTGGAGGCACGTTTTCATGAGTAACCATTTAGATCAACTAAGAGAAGAGCTCGATCAAGTTAATATAAAAATTTTAGAACTAATTAACAAACGTGGCCGTCTCGTTAAAGAGATAGGCGATATTAAAAAATCTCAAGGAATGAAAGCTTATGACCCTGTTAGAGAACGAGAGATGTTAAATCATATTGTTGAACAACACGAAGGTCCTTTCGAATATTCTACGATAGAACATTTATTTAAAGAAATTTTTAAAGCGGCTAAAGAATTACAAGAAGATGACTATCAAAAGACGCTACTCGTATCTCGTGAGAAGAAGCCTACAGATACGGTCATCAGTGTAGATGATGTATCTGTAGGAAATGGTGAATCACAATTTGTAATTGGTCCATGTTCGGTTGAATCCCAAGTACAAGTCGACACGGTTGCCCAATCTGTAAAAGAGCAAGGTGTTAACATTTTAAGAGGTGGTGCATTCAAACCACGTACTTCTCCTTATGATTTTCAAGGATTAGGTGAAGAAGGTCTTAAAATTTTGAGAAATTCTGGCGACAAATATGGTTTGAAAGTGGTAAGTGAAATTACGAATCCGAAAGATATCGAAGTAGGATCACAGTATTTAGATATTATTCAAATTGGTGCACGCAATATGCAAAACTTTGACTTATTGAAAGAAGCAGGGAAAGTAAATAAACCGATTCTGTTAAAACGTGGTTTAGCGGCTACCATTAATGAATTTATAAATGCAGCGGAGTATATTGTTTCACAAGGGAATAGTGATTTAATTCTTTGTGAAAGAGGGATTAGAACGTATGAAACGGCCACTAGAAATACGTTAGATATTACAGCTGTACCTGTGTTAAAACAAGAAACTCACTTACCAGTTATGGTCGATGTGACTCATTCTACAGGGCGTAGAGACCTACTTTTACCTGCGGCTAAGGCAGCACTAGCAGTAGGAGCTGATGGTGTAATGGCAGAAGTGCATCCAGACCCAGCTGTCGCTCTATCAGATTCACAACAACAAATGGATATTCCAACATTTAAATATTTCATGGAACAATTGAGACAGCCTAATTTAACTGCTCATAACATATAAATAGATTCGTTTTAAAAAAGGTCGTAGCGTAGAATACACTTCGATCTTTTTTGTTTTGTAGCCAAACATTTATTGAACCTTACACGCTTTTCTTTTATAATTGCATAATTGTTCAGCCACTCACGCAAATTTAATGGCGTTCAACGAAATGACAATGCGGTTAGAAAATTCAATGAAATAAGTTCAATTAACGTTATGAAAGGACTATGTTTTCATGTATAATAAGAGAAAATTATGGATTTCATAAACATGAAAAAATAGGAAAAACTATTATCATATGTTAACTATTTTAGCTCTGTAAACCCTACAGAGCTTTACTAAAAGTTTAATTTACAAGGAGTCGTTGAAAGATGGGTGTAACAATATACGATGTAGCAAAAAAAGCTAATGTATCAATGGCAACAGTTTCTCGAGTAATTAATGGAAACACAAACGTAAAACCGACAACTAGGCAGAAGGTGTTAGATGCTATTAATGAGTTAGGGTTTAGACCAAATGCCGTTGCGCGTGGTTTAGCAAGCCGTAAAACGACATCAGTTGGTGTTATTATTCCTGATATATCAAACCTTTTCTTTGCAGAGCTTGCAAGAGGAATTGAAGATATAGCATCAATGTATAAATATCACATTATCTTAAGTAGCTCAGATCAGCAGAAAAATAAAGAACTTGATTTACTTGATAATATGTTGGAAAAACAAGTTGATGGTGTCATCTTTATGGGATCTTCAGTAACCGATGAACATATTGAAGCATTTAAACGTGCTAATGTCCCAGTTATATTGGCAGCTACGGTTGATGAATCCCAGTCAATAGCGTCAGTTAACATTGATTACTATCAGGCGATGAAAGAAGCGGTTCAGTTTTTAGCTGAACATAATGATGAAGGAATTAGCTTTGTCACATCGCCATTGAATGCAACAATTAATGAAATGAAGAAACAAGGCTATGAAGATGCATTAAATGACAAAGGATTAAGTTTTAATCAGGAATTAATTTACGCTGGTGATGATAGTTATAATTCTGGAATTGAAGCGGCTAACCATTTTCTAAGTTTACAAAAACGTCCAAAAGCAATTATTACATCTTCAGATGAAATGGCACTTGGTGTGATTCATGGAGCGCAAGATCAAGGCGTTAAAATTCCAGAAGAAATCGAAGTGATTGGTTTTGACAATACTAGGTTAGCAAATATGGTTCGACCAACTTTAACGAGTGTTGTACAGCCAATGTATGATATTGGTGCTGTTTCCATGCGTTTACTGACAAAATTACTTCGTGGTGAAGAGATAGACCAAGAACAAGTAACATTACCTCACAGAATTGTAGAAAGAGACTCAACAAAATAAAAAATATGTCGATATTCATGGTAGACAGGTTAATAGAAGTAGGGTGAGAGGTAATGAAAAAAAGAGACTTATTAACACCGATTGGAATAGCCCTTGGTGCAACCATGATTTTGTTTGGAATTTTCTTTAACGACGGTATTTCTGGTGTCAGTTCATTTGTGCAAGTTAGTTCGTTTATCGTTGTAATCGGAGGATTGTTAGGAGCATTATTCGTTAACTTCAATCTTAATGAAATGAAGCTCTGTTCGAGAGTTTTTAAAGAAGCGTTCAAAGATGATGATTACAACCTTAAAGAGTTAATTCAATTGTTCATTTCATTATCTGAAAAAGCTAGACGAGAAGGGCTACTAGCTTTGGAAAGTGAAGTTGAACAACTAGATGATCAATTCATTAAAAAAGGCGTATACTTAGCTATTGATGGTATAGAGCCTGAAGTAATTAATGACATTATGAATGCAGAAATTGCAGCTATGGAAGAACGCCATAATAAAGGACGGTCCATTATTGAAAAAGCGGGTGAATACGCGCCAGCTTGGGGAATGATTGGTACTTTAATCGGTTTGATTTTAATGCTTAACCATTTAGATGACCCAGGTACAATCGGTCCTAGTATGGCCGTTGCCTTATTAACAACTTTCTACGGAATGCTTCTAGCAAACTTAGTTTTCCTTCCAATAGCAGGTAAATTAGTTTCTAGAACAGAAGAAGAAGTGTTCATGAAACAAGTCATTGTTGAAGGTGTCTTAGGTGTACAATCAGGTCAGAATCCTAAAATTTTAGAAGAAAAGTTGAGCGCATTTTTATCGAGTGAAGATTTGAAGGAAAAGAACCAAGAGCAGTTTGAGGCAGAGGAGATTCAAAATGAAACCTAAAAAGAAAGCTCAGCCGAAACGAAGTGCTCCGATTTGGATGGTTACATATTCTGATATGGTGACATTAATTTTAGTATTTTTTATTTTATTATTTTCAATGTCACAGATTGATGCAGTTAAATTTAATGCTGTTGCTGAATCTTACAGACAAAATGTTATCTTTGACTTTATGCCTTCAGCTGTACCTTTAGAGGACCCAACAGACTATGAAGAAGGCGATCTGCCTGAAGAAGATGAGGATGAGGCAGAAGAAGAAGTCACCGAAGCAGAGGACCAGGAAAACTTAGAGCAGTTGTATGAAGAAATTCAAGAATACTTGGATGAACATGAATTGAACGATGTCATTACAGCTAGTCAGACTGACCGCGGTGTCGTTTTAGTTTTACAAGAAAGAGTTTTATTTAACTCAGGTGAAGCTGAACTTATCGATGATTTTTCCCCATTTTTAGATAAAGTTGCGGTTCTATTAAATAACATACCGAATGATGTAGAAGTAGAAGGACATACAGATGATGTACCCATCGACACTTATCGTTTCCCATCAAATTGGGAATTGTCAACAGCAAGAGCTAGTAGTGTTATCAGATATTTTATCGATGAACATAGTTTAGATCCAACACGTTTTCAAGCTACAGGTTTTGCTGAATTTAAACCAGTTTCAGACAATGCAACCGAAGAAGATTTGCAAAGGAATCGTCGTGTGGAAGTTATTATATTAGAATTAAATCAAGACCAATAAATAATAGACCGATCAACTGTCTAATAGTTAATCGGTCTATTTTATATTTACGGCTCTAAAATATTTGTTCGGGTAGCTGCACAATTTTTTCATTACTGTATGTTGGGTGTCTTTTACCTGAACCGTTGGTATCAGGTGATCCGCTCTCGGTGGACGCTTTCCGCGGGCACGGCTCGAGCCTCCTCGGCCCAAAAGGCGGGGCCTGTGGGGTCTCGAGACTCGTGCTGTTCCCACTGGAGTCGCCACCTTCGCTCCTCACCTGATACCAACTCTGTGCTTTAACCTAGAATATAAAAGCACGCTAACTCCTTATTTATTATCCTTGTTTTAAACCACTAAAACAAAACAAAAGGAGTTCTGTAATCGGTACACGAGAAGAAAAAGGTTACTATCATATTTATGTCGAACGCCCACGTGAGATGACACCTTGCCCTGTCTGTCAAACGTAACTTACACAACGGGTACGTTGAAGGCCTCAATAATCAAACAAAAGTCTTAAGCGACAAGCCTTTGGCTTTCGACGCTTTGATCGATTGCACCGAAAAGTATTATTACATCACCAGTATAAACATGTACAAGGACACATGGCATAAATAAGGAGTGCCCTTAACGGGCACCCCAACATTTGACTTAGAACCATATTTACATCATATATTTTTGTTCGTTTCGAATAGGCTCAAGTAGTTTACTAACGAGAATAGCATTTTTCTCTGTAATTTCTTCTTTTCTCGGAATGGGCTCATAAATACTAAGTTCGTCATGCCATGTTGTCGGTAGATTAACAGGGCTTTCTTTTTGCCATTTATTAAGCCAGTTTTCTGGTATTGCACCTGAAAATATCTCCCCATGGTTGTTAGCTACAGACCAAATTTGAGACCATGCTCTAGGTACGACGCGCCAAATATCATAGCCGCCACCACCTAATGCAATCCATTTACCGTTACAATACTCATTGGCTAATTGATACGCTAACTTTGGAATTTCTTCATAGATTTTCATTGTACAGCACAAGTGTGACAACGGGTCATAAACGTGTGCATCTGCACCGTTTTGAGTCACAATGATATCAGGCTTAAAGTGTTCTGTAATTTCTGTTAGCGCTTCCTTATAAGCAGATAAAAAAGATTCATTTTCTGTAAAGGCATCAATTGGAATATTAAATGATGTACCATAACCTTCGTTGTGTCCACGCTCGTTAATGTTACCTGTTCCAGGAAATAAGTATCTGCCTGTTTCATGAATCGATAATGTACAAACGTTGGGATCGTCATAGAATATCCATTGTACACCATCACCGTGATGGGCATCAGTGTCGACATAAAGTACTTTGTAGTCATATTTTTGACGGATGTATTGAATAGCAATAGCAGCATCATTATAAATACAAAAACCAGAAGCTTTTCGGCGGAATCCATGGTGCAAACCACCACCAAGGTTTAATGCTCGCTTAGTTTGCCCACTTGATACGGCATCCACAGCCGTTAATGTGCCACCTACAAGTTGAGCTGCAGCTTGATGCATATCCTCAAAGATCGGTGTGTCTTCTGTTCCAATTCCATATTCTAAACTCTCTTCTTGAGCTAGTTTATTTTCACTAGCACGTTTAACGGCATCAATATACTTTCTATCATGTACTAAAGCAATCTCATCATCTGATGCGATTCTAGGTGTTAAGATTTGTTGATCATTTAAAGCATTCATAGATTTCAGTAAATCATACGTCAGTTCTACACGTTTTTGATTAAAAGGATGGTTATCACGAAACTTATAGTTTTGAAAGGCTTCTGTATAGACAAAAGATGCTTCATTCGTCATTTTGAAAGCCCCGGTATGTTTGGCCATATGACTTCATAGCCATGTTGTTTTAACTCATCAATTAAAGGCATAGGATTCATGGTTTGAATGCGTAGAACGATAATTTTTTCGTGATAACTATCCTGATATGGGTAGATAAAAACTGATGATATGTTTGTGTTTCGATCGCTTATAATTTTTGTAACGTTGGGTAAAACACCAACCTTATTAGGTACTTTAACCTCAATTTGTGAGCTTTGTTCATGAATTCCTGTTAATTGAATTAGGCGATAAAGTAAGTCTTTTTCTGTTACAATGCCGACTAACTGATTGTTTTTCGTTACAGGTACACATGCAATTTCATGCTCATAAAAAATTGTTGCAATATCTTCTATAAAATCTAATGGATGAACTGTAATTACTGGTGTTGTCATTATTGATGAAACTTCATGTTGTAAGATCTGTCTGTTTTGATTTTCCTCAAGAATTGATGGTGCTGCATCTCGAATATCACGATCTGACAATATTCCTACTACTTGTTCATTTTCACTAACGACAGGAATGTGCCTAATTTTATGTTTGTGTAGTAGTTCCAATGCTTCTTCTATACGATCGTTTGAATTAATTGTCACAATTGATTCTGACATAATTTCTTCTACTAACATAATCTCACCTCACTATAACCAGTAATCATTTCGCCCCATAAAACGAAGGGAATCAAAAGTTTCTACTGAAGATTTAGGTACGTTTTTGCCAATTCGAACGAGAAGACAATTGGCAGGGTGTGAAATAATCTCAGGGTCATCTGTAGACATTGGTTTAAGTCCACCTTTACCCATCATTTTCTCCATAATTTTTCGGTATTGCCATACGTTAAGTCCTGTTGATTTCATATCCCAATGCCAATAATATTCAGTTGTAATAATAATATAGTTCTCCATTTGAGGATCTTTCATAGCTACTTTTAGTATAGAGGATCCAACACTCATACCACGGTAGTCATTTGATACTTCAATGGCCCCTAATTCAATTAAATCTTCCATTTTAATTTCTGACCACCGTTCTAGTGGGTCAGGGTGCAAAAAAGTGGCATAACCAATTATTTTGTTTTCATCTCGAGCTACAATGACCCGACCTTCTTCAAAATCAGCAATTGATTTTACTGCCTCATATTGCTTTTTCGGTGGACGAAAAGCTGTAAGGCCCTCATCGAAATAATAATCATCTAACTGACTTGATGTTAGTGGACCTTCTACTATGACGGATTTTCCGTCTTTTTTAATTGTTTTTTGATGATATTTTTTTGGATGTTTCAATGGGACACCACCTAAAAATCATATATATCACTATTATAACATGGATTGAGATTGGACTAATATATATAAAAGCCACTGATTTAAACAATCAGTGGCTTAGAAAGTCATATTAATTCATCAATTTCTCCGTCTTCGTCCTCTTCGTCATCTTCACCGTTTTCACCGTCGTCATCGTTATCTTCATCATTGTCATCGTCTGAATCATCGTCATCTTCGTTTCCGTCTTGTTCATCACTAGCTTCTTCATCTTCGTTTCCGTCTTGTTCATCACTAGCTTCTTCATCTTGGTCTTCATCATCATCATCATCATCATCATCTTCACGAGCTTCTTCTTCGTTTTCTTCCTCTTCCTCGTCCTCTTCATCTTCAATCGTACCGTAGATGATTGAGTCAGATAATCCTGATTCATGACCATAAAGGCTTACAGCTGATACAGCGTATGCATATCCTTCTGATGGTAAATTATATTCTGTTTCGGTTGTATGACCAATCTCCTCAAAATCACCATCTTCTTCATCTGATATATAGATACGGTAACCGATCACTTGACCGTCAGCTTGATTCCACGTAAGTGTGCTACCTGATAGTGACAGGCTGCTAGGAGAATTAGGTGTTCCATCATCTTCAAGTTCGTCATCATTAGCAACCATTAAATCTGACCAATCGCCACTTCCTAATACATCTTCAATGTCAACTGGATCAGACCAGCCAGAACGATAAGTTGTTCCCCAACCAAGTTGATCAATAAAGTCTTGGTCAATCGACATCCCTTCACTTGTAAACTCTTCAGGTGTTTCTTCAACAGCCGCAAAGCGTTCTCCATCAATTTCTACAAAACGGCCTGTCGTGAAGCTGTCATCCTCTTCTGAAGGAGCGTGTTCAATGTTGAATAAATCGGTTTGGACTAAACCTAATTCTTCACACATATCACTTGGTATATTTCCAGATAATGCACAATAGCTTCTAGACACGATGCCGCCTGGCGTTGAAAAACGGTCACTTGGTGTGACAAGGTCTGCATCGACTTCAGCAGCAGCATTGACTAATTCTGACCAAAAACGAAGATTTCGTGAACTGTAGTCATCCTCGACAAAATCAAGGTCAGATACATTTACTGCATGATCATGTCTGTAATAACCCATCCAAGTTCCTACTGTAACATTTGGGTTCGACCCAATGAACCAAGCATCGCGTCGTTCACCTGATGTACCCGTTTTACCAGCCCAGTCTACACTTGGGTTATTAAGGAAATTATTAAGTCTTGAGGCTGTTCCACTGCTTATAACGTCACGCATCATATCTAACATAAGGTACGATGTTTGCGGTGAAAAGACTTCCTCACTTTCTGTCTCATGTTCATATATAACATCGCCATTTCGATCAACAATCTTTTCGACCATATAAGGCTCAATATAGTTGCCATCATTAGTAAATGTTGCAAAAGCAGCTACATTATCTTCAACAGATATATAAGGGTCTTCTCCTAAAACAGTAGCAGGACCGTTATTTGCACCTTCAATATTCATTCGATCTAAAAACCTTGAAGGCTCATTATCACGTTCAAGTATGTTAATCATGGCCCTTACAATTGGTATGTTATCTGAATCAGTTAATGCTGATCGTGCGCTTACTAAGCCCTTTTCTTGACCTCGTACAAAGTTTGTAGGTGTCCACCAACCATGAGATTCTCCTTGCCAATAATCTAAACTAATATCTAGCAATGGTGAACCTGGTTGAATCATACCTAACTCCATACCTACTGCATAGCCAAATAACGGTTTCATTGTACTTCCTGGCGGTCGTTCTTCATATATCGCATGATTAACTTCTCGTCGTTCAAAATCACGGCCTCCTACGAAGCCTAATATTGCACCAGTACTGTTTTCCATCATGAGAGCGCCTGCTTCATTAGGTATTTCTTCTTGTTCTATTTCACCTGTGTTAGGATCCTCAACATTAATAGTTTTAGTTCGCATATAATGTTCGAAAGAGTCTTTAGAATCTTGGAAATGATCATGAATATCTTTGTTAATCGTCGTATGAATTTCTAAACCATCATGCCTTAACTGATGACGAGCTAAATCTTCATAGTGGCTTTTTGTAGCACCAACATCATGATACTCTTCTAAGTCACCAGCTTCTTCAGCTAACTTTTCAGCAAGAATGTCTGTGGCACGCCCTTCTACTTCTTGAGCAACCCACGGGTACTCATCACGAATAGATTCTCTTTTATCAGTGAAATCACCAACGACATCATATTCTAACGCTTCTTCATACTCTTCTTCAGTGATTTTTTCAGCTGACAGCATACGGCTTAAAACGGTTTGCATACGATTTAAGCCAGGCTGTAGTTGTTCTTCCTCTTTGAGTGAACCACCTGAGGCATATGGTGTATAAGCGTATGGACTTTGCGGTAAACCAGCGATATAAGCAGCTTGTGGTAAATTAAGCTCATCAGCATCAACGTCAAAAATACCTTGTGCTGCAGCTTGAATACCAGCAATATTTCGTCCAGTTGAATCACGTCCAAATGGGACTACATTTAAGTAAGCTTCAAGTATGTCTTCTTTATCAAAGAAGTTTTCCATACGAAGGGCAATGAAAATCTCTTCTGCTTTACGTTCAAATGAAACTTCATTTGTTAAGATTTGGTTTTTAACTAACTGTTGGGTTAACGTACTACCACCAGTTTGGGTAGCTGCACCTGTAAATTCTTGATACAAAGCGCGCATAATTGCTTTAGGTACAATACCATTATGTTCTTCGAAGTATTCATCTTCGGTTGCAATTAGTGCATCAATAAATACACCAGCAACATGCTCTGTTTCAATTTCCTCGCGGTGGATGTCACCACGTACAGGACCTAAGTATACGTCATTAGCAAAATAGATATCAGATGTTTCTTCATAGTTGTAAACCATCTGTTCCATTTCTTCAGCTTCACTTACATCAACGTCTTCCACCAGTGAGGCCATATACCCTAATCCTAACCCACCTGCAAAAAATGCTGCTATTAAACCAACGATTAGGAAAAATAACGCGACATTCCATACAATATCAAGTGAAATTCGAGTGATTTTTGGGAATTTATCACCTTGGAAAAATGCAAGGAATCTATTTTTTGAATTATTATGACCCATTTCCGAACCTCCTAAAATATCGAGTATATTATAGCATAGATTAATTGAAAGGCATATTGTAAATATTCTTCGAAAGTTGCATTTTTATTGAACTTATGATAAAAATAAATATCATAAATTAAAACGTGAATATGACATGCAACGAATAGTTGAAGTAATTTTATGTCCAATGCAACAGAGAGCTAGTGGCTGGTGGGAACTAGTGCAAGGCATAGAACGAATTACGACTAGGAGCATTCTCTTGTAAAGAGACGGGTAATACCGTTAACTAATGAAGTGGTAACTGCACAATTGTGGTTACAACTAGGGTGGTAACGCGAGTCCCTCGTCCCTATGTGGATGAGGGGCTTTTTTGTATTATATAGACTAACTTTAGGAGGAAGAAACGATGAATATTATTGAAGATCTAAGAGCGAGAGACTTAATAAATCAAATGACTGATGATAAGGGGTTAGAAAAACATCTAAATGAAAACAGAGTTACATTGTACTGCGGATTTGACCCTACAGCTGATAGTTTACACATTGGACATTTATTACCTATTTTAATGTTAAAGAGGTTCCAGGAAGCAGGTCATCGTCCAATCGCATTAGTCGGTGGAGGTACAGGATTAATTGGTGACCCAAGTGGTCGTAATGAAGAACGTCAATTAAATGAAGAGACAGTAGTACAAGAATGGGTTAAAAATATTGAAGACCAACTATCTAGATTCATTGACTTTACAGATGACCAAAAAGGGGCAAAGGTAGTCAATAACTATGATTGGCTGTCTAAAATGTCAATTATCGATTTGTTAAGAGATGTTGGAAAGCATTTCAGTGTTAACTACATGCTAGCGAAAGACTCAGTCGAATCAAGAATTGAAAATGGAATCTCATACACAGAATTTACTTACATGTTACTACAATCTTTAGACTTCTTACGTTTAAATCAAGAAGAAGATGTGACGTTACAAATTGGTGGAAGTGATCAATGGGGAAATATTACAGCTGGCCTTGAACTGATCCGCCGTACTAGTCAAGAAGGAGAAGAAATTGAAGCTTACGGATTAACAGTTCCTCTTATTACGAAGGCTGATGGGTCTAAATTCGGTAAAACAGCAGGTGGTGCTATTTGGTTAGATGAGAAGAAAACGAGTCCTTATGAGTTTTACCAATTTTGGGTTAATGCTGATGATCGTGATGTCGTTAAGTTCTTAAAATCATTTACATTCTTACCATTAGAAGAAATTGACGAACTAGCTAAAGAAGTTGAGGAACGCCCTGAACAACGTGTAGCACAACGTCGCTTAGCTGAAGAAATGACGAAGATGGTACATGGGGAAGAAGCGTTGAACCAAGCACAACGCATTACTCACGCGTTGTTTAACGGTAATATTAAAGAATTAACGAAAGAAGAAGTAGAAGTTGGATTTAAAGACGTACCAACTTATGAACTTGAAGAAAACGAAAAAGGTTTAATTGATTTGTTAGTTGAAGCCAATATTTCTTCTTCAAAACGCCAAGCGCGAGAAGATATTTCAAACGGTGCTATTTACATTAATGATGAAAGACAACAAGATTTAAAATACTTCATTGATGAAAAAGATCGAATTGACGATGCTTTTACAATTATTAGACGCGGAAAGAAAAAATACTTTTTAATTAAGCATGTATAAATAAAAAGCAGGCTGTCCTGAAAAGTCATAAATGTGACTTTTGGGACAGCCTGTTTATTTTTGTTATTCAATTGTACCTAAAAGCTCTTCAATCTCATTCATAATTTGACCTGCACCTTCCCAGTCACCTCTTGAAAGTGCATTTTGATAGTCGTTAAATAATGTTGATAGTTCATTTAAAGTGTCTTCTGCATCTCCAGGAATGCCCGGAAGTTCTGTTTCAGTGTCTTCTTCAAAGTCCGTATCTTCATCCATGTCTGCATCTTCATCAATATCACCAATGTCATCATCTACATCAGGCATATTACCAGGTACACCTGCTTCAATTAAATCGAGGATTCGCTCTAACGATTCTTCGAAAGTCGCTTCCATCACGATGTGATCTCCATAAGCGACAATGACTTGTTTAACTTCTGGTAGAGAAGTAGCGTTGGACGATTCGATATAAATGGGTTCAACATACATTATTGTATCTTCAATCGGGATCGTTAATAAGTTACCTCTAATAACGCTTGATCCACCTTGTGACCATAAATTTAATTCTTGTGAAATTCTACTATCCTGGTTAATACGGTTTTCAATTTGTTGTGGACCGTAAACATTTCGCTGTTTCGGGAATTCATATACCACTAAATCTCCGTAATTTTCACCGTCGTTACGAGCACCAATCCAGGCAATCATATTTTGTCTATTTCTAGGTGTGTAAGGTGTCATTAAGACAAATTCTTCAAAATCATTTCCTGGTAGTTGCATCGTAATATAGTAAGGTTCCATTGTTATATCATGTTCGAAGTAACGTTCTGTTGCAAATTCCCATGAATCTTCACGGTTGTAGAATACTTCTAAGTTACTCATATGATAAGTACCATACATATCCGCTTGAATTGTAAATAAATCTACTGGATAACGGAAATGTGCTTCAACATCTTCTGGAATATCCGAAGTAAATAAGTCTGGGAATATATTCTCGTACGTTTGTAACACCGGGTCATCTTCTTCAACGACAAAGAAGTCAACTTCACCTGTATAAGCATCCACCATGACTTTTACTGAATTTCTAATGTAGTTATGCTCTCCGTTATAAGTCTCAGAATAAGGATAGTTCCCTTCTCGCAAGTAAGCATCGATCATCCATGCCAAACTTCCATCTTCTCGAACGAAAATGTATGGATCTTGATCATACGCTAAAAATGGTGCAATTCGTTGAACACGATCCATAATGTTACGAGTGGCAAGGAGCTGACTATCCTCACTCAACTGGTCAGATACAAGCATTCTAAATGAACCTTCATCAATCGCAAATAATAGTCGATTAATACCACTGAGTGATACACCTGAATCAGCACTAAAACGATACGACATATTTTCATCCCCAACAGCTGGGTAATCAAATTCATCTACTTCAGTATTAACGATGACGTTTTGTGATTGTTCTTCACCAAAGTATATTTGTGGTCGTGTTATTTCAATATCACCTTCAGGAGGTAAGTCTTGTAATATATATTCAGGTTGACCTTGTTGAGTAATTTCGTTCACATGACTCATTGTTACACCATAACCGTGCGTGTAACGTAATTTTTCGTTTACCCAAGTTCTTGATTGGTCAGGTAAGTCTGAAGTGTTTAATTCTCTAGCGCCGATAAATACTTGTTGATATTCGTCGTCAATGTAATAGCGGTCAATATCAACATCATTAAATTGATAATAGTTTCTAAATGTTTGTAGTTGATTATAGACATCTAGAATCGGTCTTGAATCGTTAATTCGAACATTATCAATCGTTAATTGATTTCGCTCGATCATTTCTTCATCTAGAGAATCATTAGCAGGATGTTGTTCAGTTGTCATATCATTTAAATCATAAGCTTCTAGTGTATAGTCTAGGTTGTGTTGTAAATAAGGTTGCTCACGATGAAATTCATTCGGTGAAACAACATAGTTTTGTACAGCCGCTGATACTAATTGACCAGCTAATGCAACTGTTATATATAGTGCGATTGGAATGGCCATCCAAATTAGGTTTCCTTTAATTAAAGCAAAAATTAGGATAATAACCCCAATGATCGCGACACCAGCTAGAATATAAGCTTTAGGAATGTTAATGACATCATCTGTATAACTTAACCCGTGTACGACACTTGTTTGAAACACGTTAACTTGATTTGTTAATAACGTGTTATAAGGATCAAGTAGATGATTAGCTGCTAAAAATACTCCAATTAATGAAATGCTAATTCCTAAATGCACTTGAGCTAAACGACTTTCACGATACATGTTAAAGACTGAATAAGCTAACGCGACAATGATTGTCATAAATATTGTTAAGCCTAACAATAAATTAACGATTAGTTCTAAGAAAGGTAACAAGAAAATGTAAAAGGAGATATCTAAATTAAAGTACGGATCAGTTTGCCCGAAACTTTCATAGTTTAATGCTTTTAACGTCGGCTCCCAACCAATTCCTTGAACCATAGATGTACCAATTAAACCAAAGACAATTGAAATACCAAACACAATGGCATAAGCCGATTTTTTATTTAGTAGTATGTTAGGTATCATAGAATGGTTTAGAAAGCGTATATACGATTTGTGAATCCAATACAAGGTTATATAAGTAACGACAAAATATAACACAAATCCTACAACACCAAGTGCAGCACGACTGAACAGGACAGTTGTAAACACTTGTTCAAACCCAAGTGATCCCATCCAAATATATTCAGTAATCCAGCTTAAGCTTAGTAGACCAATTACAATAATAGGTATGATTATAATCGCTAACCACTTAATAGGTGTAAGGAATTTCTTTAAATTTTCTTTTTGTTTTCTGTTTAACTTCGCATGGAAGTCTTCCTCTCTCCCCATCGAATCCCCCTCAATAATTATTCCTATAAAAGTATATCAAATAAGTGCTTTGGATTATAGTTAAAGACAACTATATTTTTATAATAAATTGCACATAATAAAATTGGTTCAATATAATCAGTTTTATCTATATCAATTTAGGTAAATGTTTTAGTACAATGATACGCACACTCTTTTATAGTAGGAGCATAAGAAATATGGTTGAAGCCAAAAAGATGTTAAGCCAGATGGAATACAAACACATATCTCAAACTGTTGACCATATCAATGTGGTTAATATAGTTGATGATTCACGCAAGGTGAAAGAGGGCTCACTTTTCGTTGCTGTAAAAGGCTATGCAATTGATGGCCATGAATTTATTGAAGAAGCGGTTAACAAAGGTGCGGTGGCGGTAGTTGGTGAGGAAGATAATGACCATCTCTCTGTCCCATATATAAAAGTTGAAAATAGCCGTAAAGCGTTAGGAGAATTAGCTAAACAATTCTATGAAGATCCATTAAAAGGGAAAATCGTCATAGGCGTTACAGGAACTAATGGTAAAACGACAACAAGTCACTTAATTCATTATCTACTAGACCAAAGTAATATAAATACTTCTCTGATCGGTACAGCAAGTTGTATTATTAATTCCACTGTATATGAAAATGCCCAGACAACTCCGAGTGTTTTAGATTTGTATAAACATTTCTATAATAGTAAAGATGATGTCATCGTAATCGAAGTTTCATCTCACGGGTTGGCACAACATCGCTTAGCAGGTGTGGAATTTGATTATGCTGTGTTTACGAATTTAACGTATGAACATTTAGATTATCATGAAAGTATGGAAGACTATTATCAAGTGAAGAAACAGTTATTTAACCAACTCAAGTCCCAAGGCCAAGCGGTAGTCAATGTTGATAATGAGTGGGGAGCACGGTTGTGCCGAGAATTGAATGCAGATGGTTTAAACTGTGTAGGTGTTGGGAAACAGTTAAGTTCAAATGTTGTGATGAAAGAATTAGTAAGTGTTGGTAAACCGAGTGTTACCGTCCACTATAAACATAAATCTTATAAATTAAACTGGCAGATGCTTGGTATACATAATTTATATAACCTTGCTCTAGCCTATACGACAGTTAATCTCATTGTAAAATCCCCAATACAGTTAAAAGAAGTCGTAGCTAAATTTCCTGGAGTCCCAGGCAGATTTGAGCAGTCTAAGTTACCAACAGGATCAAAAGTTGTTGTTGATTATGCGCACACACCTGATGCGGTAAAAGAAGTCTTACTTACAATCAATGAAGCTAAACCGAATAAATTAATCCACGTACTCGCTTTTAAAGCGAACCGTGATGAGAGTAAAAGAAAAGATATGATTAAATATTCATTAGAGCAAAGTGACTTAACGATATTGACTACAGGTGATTTAGATCATTTAACAGAAAATGAAATGGATCAAGAGCTTCGAAAGTATCAAACTGAGTTTGGTTCAGACCAAATTAAAGTATCAACTAAACGTGTTAGCGCCATTAAAGAAGCAGTTTTAAAAGCAGAAGAAGGAGATTGGGTTGTTATTACAGGCCAAGGTCAAAAAAGTTACCAACAATCCAATGAACTTAACACGAAAACAGACCAAGAAACAATTAATTATTTAAAAAAGTTATTATCAGTAGAACAGCCTTATTAGTATTAAATATCTAATAAGGCTGTATTTTTAGACAGTGATGTAGTTGAAGCAGGAGATGAAACCAAATATGAGAAGGTCGATTTTTTCTACGGGTACGACCATCTTGTTGAGTTAAGAGCTGAAATTCTAGAGAACTTTTACAATTTGTCGGTGGAAGACGGGAATAGGTATTAATTTAAATTAAACAAAAAACATCCAAACCATTGATTGGTTTGGATGTTTTCGTTGTAAGTCTTATCTTGAGTACCACTCAACGATAAGAGCTTCGTTAATTTCTGAAGAAAGCTCAGAACGTTCTGGGTAGCGGTTGTAAGTTGCTTCTTTCTTATCCGCATCTAACGTAATATATTCAGGTACGAAGTTGTTAACTTCTAGTGCTTCGTTGATGATGTCTAGGTTTTGTGATTTTTCACGAACACCAATTACAGTACCTGGAGTCACACGGTAAGATGGGATGTCTACACGACTACCATCTAAAGTGATGTGACCATGTGTTACAAGCTGACGAGCTTGACGACGAGTACGAGCTAAACCTGAACGGTATACTAGGTTGTCTAAACGAGATTCTAAAATAATCATGAAGTTCTCACCATGTACACCGCGCATTTTTGCTGCATCGTCAAAAATACGACGGAATTGACGTTCAGTTAAACCGAACATATAACGAAGTTTTTGCTTTTCTTGTAACTGAAGACCATATTCAGTAAGTTTTTTACGCTGAGTAGGACCATGTTGGCCTGGAGCGTAAGGGCGCTTTTCTAATTCTTTTCCTGTACCTGAAAGTGAAATGCCGTAACGGCGAGATTTCTTCCAAAGAGAGCCTGTGAAACGTGCCACGAGCGTCTCCTCCTTTTTTTATTTTATTTGCATAAAATAAAAACAGTATACCGTGTCCCGGACTATGCGCATTTTGCTTTCATGTACCTTCGCTCCAGCAGCAGAGAGTTACGCGATACACCTCATTTTTCTAGAGGTACAAAATGCAAAAACATAGCAAGTCCACCGAGGCTGCCTTTTATTTTACACAAAAGATATTATAGGATGTATTAAGCTTATAGTCAAGGATTTAACTATAAAACTTATAATTAAATGTGTTTCTTTAATGTTTCAACAAATTTCTCTAAATATTTTCGATCTACTTCGTCAAAACGATTTTTAATCGGGGCATCGATATCTAGCACACCAAAGATCTCATCGTCTTTAATGATTGGGACAACAATTTCAGATTGGCTTTGTGCATCACAAGCAATGTGGCCAGGGAATTCGTGTACATCTGGCACTATTTGTGTTTCTCGTTCGGCTGTGGCTGTACCACATACGCCTCGTCCATTAGGAATCTTGACACAAGCTGGAAGTCCTTGGAATGGACCTAATACAAGCTCTCCGTTTTCCATAGTGTAAAAGCCAACCCAGTTAACGTCGTTCAGAAATTGATTTAATAGTGCACTCGCATTGGCTAAGTTAGCGACCGTACTGTCTTCACCTTCCAATAGAGCATTTAACTGTTTTATAAGTTGTTCGTAATTTTCTTCTCTCGTTCCGTTGTAATGTTGTACTTCAAACATAGAAAAATCTCCTTTTTTGTTTATTTTTTAAAAGGTTTTTTGCTAAAATCGTCGAATAATAGGATATAAGAGGTGATTGCATGTCAGAACTAACTAGTAAAGAAAAAATCATGCGAGCAGCTAGTGAGCTGTTTTATTATAATGGTTTCAAAGGAACATCGACGCGTGCTATTACCGAACGGGCTAATGTCAATGTATCTTTGATCAGTTATTATTTTAAAAATAAACAAGGTTTACTGGAACAAATGACGGTTGATTATTATGAGAATTATTTAGCAATGCTCGATCAATTAATGGAACAATATCAGCCAATTGATAAACCAGAAAACCTTTATCACGTAATAGAAGAAATTATACATTATAAGGAGCGTCACTTTCAATTCACTTGTTTTATTCAACGTGAATTATCTTTGGATAACATTTTTATAAGAGAACTGTTTTCTACTTACGTTGCAAAAGAAACATATTATTTTAAGGTGATTACCGAGCAAATATCAAAAGAATATCATTTTAATGAAATGAAGAAAGAAGCTTTTTATTTACAATTCAAAAGCCTAATCAATGCACCATTTACATTCGGCAATGAGTGGAAGAAAGACTATGATTGGGATGATAGTCGTCCCGTTTTTGTTAATGCTTACATTGATGTATTAAAAAAATGGTTTATATAATCAAGTGTTTGCCGATATACTCGTTAGACATAATTTCTTAAAAATTTACAATTAATTTAGCAAATCGTGTTTTAAACATGATATTATATGGTATATAAGTATATGTTCGGAAATGATTTGTGAGGGGGGCTTTCGATGGAGTACATCATAGGTATACTGGTAATTGTTATTGCTTTTGTATTAGTTGGCGTTTTTATGAGAAGGAAAGTGTATAACAGTGTGGACAAGCTAGAGCAATGGAAAGTCCAACTGATGAGTCGCCAAGTAGCTGATGAATTAGGAAAGGTTAGACATTTGAATCTAACTGGTGAAACGGAAGAGTTGTTTGAGTCTTGGCGTAATGAATGGGATGAAATAAATGATTATGTGTTTACTGAAGTAGAAGAGTTTTTGTTAGATGCTGAAGAAGCAGCTGAAAAATATAAGTTTAGTAAAGCGTCCCGTACATTAAGAACAGTAGAACAAAAGTTATATAAAGTAGAACAGACAATTGATGACATATTTGAAGAAGTTGATCGCTTACTTCATTCAGAGCAAGACAGTCGGGAAGAAGCGGAAAAGCTCCACCCTCGTATTAGTGAAGTTCGTAAAAAGGTTCTTCAGAACGGTTATCAACTAGGTAAAGCTGAAGTTGTATTTGAAGTTGAATTAGATGATTTACAAAACGATATGAAGCAATATGAGGAATTGACCGATTCCGGAAATTACACAGAAGCACAAGAACTTATACATAATGTAAAATATCGTTTGCATGAATTGGAACGTAAAGTAAACGTATTTCCAGATATATATCGAATGTGTAAGCACACGTTACCTGAAGAACTTGATCAACTACAAAATGGTGTTAAAGAGATGAGAGATGATGGTTTTAGAGTTCAACACCTTGGTGTTGAAAAGGAGATTCAAACTCATCACGAAACACTTCTAGCTTCAGTAGAACAGTTAAATAAAGGAATCGATGACGGTGTTGAAAACCAAATCGAGCAGATTAGGTCGAGAATGATAGAAATTTATGATCATCTTGAAAAAGAAGCTTTTGACAAAAACTTTGTCATGCAAAAGCAATCGTTACTTGATGAAAAAGTAGAAAAGGCTAATGAATCTTTTGCAGCAACGAAAGAAAATGTAATGGCTGTAAAGGAAAATTATCACTTAAAAGACGAAAAGTATGAAGAACAGTATGAGCTTGAAAAAAGTCTCGACCAATTAAGTAAGAAGGCAACGAGATTGAAGTCAATGATTACGCATGAAGACCAACCTTACTCTACAATTAGACTAGACCTAGAGGAATGGCAAAAGGATTTTGAAGCATGGGAAGAAAAGCAATCTAAATTCGACGCTCACCTTTATAATTTAAGGAAAGATGAGTTGAATGCTAGGGAGCAAATTAATGATTTAAAACAGAAAATAATCAATGTTCGTCAAAAATTACAAAAAAGTAATTTACCTGGAATACCAAATTATATTATTGATTTAGTTAACCAAGCCCGTGATTTAATTGAGCAGTCTAATGAAAAAGTGAATGAGCAACCATTAGATGTAGATGAAGTATCTAAAGTGTTGGAAGAAGCAGATAAATGTGTCGCAAGGGCAGTAGAACAAACTAATCTAATCTTAGAGCAAGCAGAATTTGCTGAATACGTGATTCAATATGCAAACCGTTATAGAAGTAGTTATCCTGTATTAGCTGCAAAGATTGCAGAAGCTGAGAATCACTTTAGAAAAAATGATTATGAAACAGCTTTGGAACAGGCTAGCCAAGCATTAGAAGAAGTGGAACCTGGTGCTCTTAAAAAGATTGAGGATCAGCTGAAGTTAACTGCATCATAAAATAGGAGTGATGTAGATGGAACGCGTAATTGTCGTATTAAGTGGTGTCTTATTTTTGGCAACTTGGGCGGTTGTTATTCTAGTGTGGGTCGATGTTAATCAGCCGACATATACTGCTAAAAATCATCATATTTCCAAGGAAATAACGTTGAACTATAAATTAAACGATCAAGCAATGGTGTTAAACACTAATTTAAGTACTTATGAAAAAAGTTCTTCAACCGAGAGTGAACAACGTAGTACATCCAATGATGAAATAAAGCATGAGTTAGAATTAATTGATGATTCATCTCTAGACCCTTGGAGAGATTATTTCAGTAATGAAGAACAAAATGTGTCAATTGATGATTTACTTCACATATTTGAAGAAGTTGATGAAGCTGTCTCAGAATCTTAAGAGGTGGCTTCATCTTTTTATCACCGGCCAATCAATTGAATATTGATCCTTTATTGTGGTATGATTACTCGATGGATACTGACTAAAAGGGGTTTATAGAACCAATGATATATTTAGATAATAGTGCTACTACAAAACCTCATGAAGATGTTTTAAAGACGTTTCATACCGTGTCTTCGAAATATTTTGCAAACCCTTCATCAATTCATAGAATGGGTGGACAAGTAGAAGACTTGTTAACAAAATCCCGTCAACAAATAGCTGACTTATTAGGGGTTAGACTACAAGAAGTCGTCTTTACTTCAGGGGGCACAGAAAGCAATAATTTAGCGATCAAAGGTGTAGCAGAGCAATACAAAAATCGTGGTAAACACATTATTACTACTGAAATTGAACACCCTTCAGTTTTAGAAACGTGTCGCCACCTTGAGGAAACTGGCTATGAAATCACTTATTTGCCAGTAAACGACAAAGGTGAGGTGTCAGTAGATGATGTTAAAGAGGCAATTCGTCCAGACACTATTTTGATTACAATTATGCATGTGAATAACGAAATAGGAAGTGTTCAACCAATTGAGGAATTGGCTAATATAGTTGAACATTATCCTACTGTGTTATTTCACGTTGACCATGTTCAAGGTTTTGGTAAAATCACGGTTCCTTATGATCATAAAGGAATTGATTTAATAACGATCTCAGGTCACAAAATCCATGGACTTAAAGGGTCTGCGTGCTTAATAAAAAAACAACACATCAATTTAACACCATTACAACATGGTGGCGCACAAGAAGAACGAGTTCGTCCAGGGACGGAAAATGTAGCTAATGCGGTTTCTTTAGCAAAGGCAATCCGTTTAGCATTGGAAGAACAAAAAAACTATCATCAACTTCAACAATTAAATCAAACTATAAGAGAAGAGCTTAAGTATTATCAGCAAATTACAATTAATTCTCCACAAAACGGAGCGCATCACATTTTAAACTTTTCTGTTCAAAACTTTAAACCAGAAGTGTTAATCCATGCTTTCAGTGATGAAGGAGTAGTTGTTTCTACGAAGTCAGCTTGTTCATCGCGTCAAAGTGAAGCAAGCCATGTATTGAAAGCATGTGGGAAAACTGATGAGGATGCTTCAGCAGCAGTTAGGGTAAGCATGAATGTTCATCAAAGCCAAGATGATATTAATGCCTTTATCTCTGCTTTTAAAAAGATTATGTCAAAGTATGAAAAAGTAATGGGGTAATGTTATGAAATACGATCATATTTTAATTAGATACGGTGAACTAGCGTTAAAAGGAAAGAATCAAAAGTTCTTTATCAATACGTTACGTTCTAATGTTCAACGAGCTTTAAAAGACTATCCGGATTTATCAATTAAAGGAAAACGCGATCATATGTATATTTTGTTGGATGGGCGTGATCCTGACCCAATAGTTGATAAGTGTAAAGATATATTTGGAATTCAATCGTTTAGTCTTGCTATGAAGGTAGAGAACGATGAAGAAAAAATAAAAGAAGCTGCTCTAGAAGCTTTGAGGTTAGAAAATGGTCAAACATTTAAAATTACTTGTAAGAGACCAAATAAAAGTTTCGCAGTTCGCTCTCAAGAAATGAATCAAATTTTAGGCGGGCATCTATTAAGAAACACAGAGGGCTGGACAGTAAATGTGCGTGAACCTGATGTAGAAATAAGAGTGGAAATTCGTCATGATGCTACTTATATTACAGCTCGTAATATTCCAGGTATGGGTGGTTTACCTGTAGGTTCTACTGGTAAATCATTATTATTAATGTCAGGTGGTATCGATAGTCCAGTAGCAGGTTATTTAACGATGAAACGTGGAGTGAAAATTGAAGCAATCCATTTTCATTCACCACCGTTTACGTCTGAGCGGGCTAAGCAAAAAGTGGAAGATTTAGCTCAAACGTTAACTAAATTCGGTGGAGAAGTGAAGCTACACTTAGTACCATTTACTGAAGTGCAACAAAAAATCTTTAAAGAGGCTCCTGAAAACTATGGTATGACTATTATGAGACGTCTTATGTTGCGTATTAGTGAACAAATCGCTCAAAAAGAGGAGATCTTATCGCTAACAACAGGAGAAAGTTTAGGTCAAGTTGCCAGTCAGACGATGGAAAGTATGCACACAATCAATGAAGTAACGAACTATCCAATTATTAGGCCGTTAGTCGCCATGGATAAATCGGATATTATCGATATATCAAAAGAAATTGAAACGTATGAGATTTCTATTCGTCCTTATGAGGATTGTTGTACGATTTTTGTACCTAAACAACCAAAAACAAGACCAAAGCGTGACAAAGTAAATCAATTCGAAGCCCCTATTGATTTTACTGAAGATATAGCAAAAGCTGTTGAAGGTACAGAAACGGTTGTGTTTAGTCCTTCGAAACCAAGTCATGAAAGTGAATTTGACGACTTATTATAGGCTTGTAAAACTTCCATGATTTGCATTGTATGAATCACCCCTAGTTATCTCAAAATAGTTAACGAGGAGGTGAAAGAAATGGCTAACAACAACTCTAACAACTTAGTAGTACCAGGCGTACAAGCAGCATTAGACCAAATGAAGACTGAGATCGCTCAAGAATTTGGTGTACAACTAGGACCAGATTCTACATCTCGTTCTAACGGTTCTGTAGGTGGCGAGATTACAAAGCGTTTAGTACAACAAGCGCAACAGCAAATGCACTAAGTAGAAAACAATAAATAGTGAATTGAAGCTTTATAACATTCTAATCAGTTGTAAAAACGATGATCACAACTTTTAAACTTAAAAGTGTATGTTTTTACAGCCGTATAGAATGGTGGAGGGGGCAGTTAATTAAGCTGCCCTTTTCATATGTTTAAAATGGGAGTTATGGGAGGATTTAATATGGGGAAAATGTGGTATGGTGGAACAATATACACAATGGATCGTGAAGGAGAAACAGTAGAAGCGATTTATGAAGTTGATGGAAAGATTGCCGATATGGGCGCTGTTGATCAATTAATGGAGCGTTATAATGAAGAGATTATAGAAAAAGTTGTTTTTGATGGTGTCATGTTGCCTGGTTTTATAGATAGTCACTTACATATTATAGGTCACGGTGAGCGTTTAATTAGATTAGATATAACATATGCTCACTCTAGAGAAGACCTTTTGAACAAAGTTTCAGATTATGCAAATTCATTAGACCATGGTAAGTGGTTAATTGCTGAGGGGTTCAACGAAAATCATTGGGATGAGCCAGAAGTGATCCATCGTGATGAATTAGATGCTATTTGTCCAAACCATCCAGTTATTTTAACACGTGTTTGCCGGCATGCAATGGTCGCTAACAGTAAAGCAATGGAGCTTGCAGGAATTGATGAACTAACTGAAGAACCTGATGGTGGTGTTATTGAAAAAGATGATCAAGGACGGTTAACAGGGTATTTTCATGACCAAGCTCAAGAATTGTTAAAAGAAGCAATGCCTGAACCAAACCAAGCCTATTTGGAACGTGCTATTAATGCCTCAATTGATGACTTATTATCATATGGTTTAGTCAGTGGTCATAGTGAGGACTTAAGTTATTATGGTGGGTATGGAAAGACAGTACAGGCTTTTCATAATACGATTAAAAAGGATCAGCGTTTCCGTGCTCATTTATTAGTTCACCATGAAATTGTAGAGGATTATGTGGAAGACCAAGGGAAAGGTCATACTACTGACGATTGGTTAGAATTTGGGGCCATGAAGTTGTTTGTTGATGGAGCGTTAGGAGGAAGGACTGCACTTTTATCCCAAGCTTATCATGATGATCAAACAACAAATGGGGTAGCAATTCACACTGATGAAGAATTAGAGAATTTAATCCAACAAGCAAGAAGTTATGATATGGCTGTAGCTGTTCATGTTATTGGAGATTTAGCAACAGAGAAAGTGTTAAATACAATTGAAGCAAATCCTCCTAAACAAGGCTTGAAAGATCGTATCATTCACGCACAAATTATGCGTTCAGATATTATTGAACGTATGAAACAACTACCGATTATTATTGATATTCAACCAACATTTGTTTCTTCCGATTTTCCGTGGGCTATTGAAAGAGTCGGCTACTCATTAATAAAGACTTCATATCCATGGAAAACATACTTAGAAGAAGGAATATTGTGCGCAGGCGGCTCTGATGCTCCTATTGAAGAGGTAAGTCCGATTAACGGAATTGCTGCATCCGTTAATCGTCGTTCAATGTTTGATGGCAATATTTATTTAAAAGATGAGTCATTATCTGTTTATGAAGCGATTAAACTTTATACTGTGAATCCAGCCCAGGTGATTAATAAACAAGATGTACAAGGAAAAATTAATCCAGGGTATCTTGCGGATTTCGTAATCTTAGACAATGATCCGTTTAAAGTTGAGGAATCAAAACTTGAAACATTAAAAGTCCTTCAAACGATTGTAAATGGAAAAGTGGTATATGACGATCAAGCAGTAAATGTATAATAAAATAACTTAAGTGCTTTTACCCTTTTAGCGACGTGTAGTTAAAAGGGTTTTTTATTTAGGTTAGGCAGTTACTAAATTTATTTTATATGTATAATTTACCAATTTAAGTTGAATATATAAGCAGAAGGTAGGTGAATTTTGTTGGTTATTGTTGGGGGTATACTAGCCATTTTATTAATTACGATTATTTTCATTATGTTTAGCAAAGTAACCGTTGAATTAATGGCTACATATGCAAATAAACAAAATGACATCTTTATTACGGTGAAATGGATGAATATAAAGGTGTTTCGCAGATCTATACCTGTTATAGATCTTAAAAGTGATTTATCTGTTGATATTGTAGAAAAAGATGAAATGTTGAATCATGAAATACCAGATAAAGAAAAGCATTACACCCCTCAATACATTGAAGAACAATATCACATTATACAAAAAGTAGTCGATACAACAAGAGATGTTATACCACATGTGTTAAATGTTGTTCGAGCCTTCCGATTACATCACTTTAAGTGGGTGAGTGAATTAGGTGTTAAAGCAGCTAATCAAACAGCTGTTCTAGTAGGGACAGCTTATTCATTAAAAAGTATGGGGTGTCATTGGATGGTTGTTTTAATGCAAAGTGACTATAATCCTGAATTTGAAGTTAGACCAAATTACCAAAAACCGACCCTTCAGTCCGAGCTAGAATGCATATTATCAATCAGAATCGGTCAAATTATGCGTAATGCGTTATCTATAGCGTGGCAATATCAAAAATTAAAGAGGTGGAATGGAAATGAGCGAGCATCCAATTCATAATATGATGGAAACAGCAATGGAGAACTTAAAAGAAATGATTGATGTCAATACAATCATAGGAGATCCAATTGAAACACCAGACAAATCTGCGGTTATTTTGACCGTCTCTAAAGTAGGTTTCGGTTTTGCTTCTGGTGGTAGTGAATTTAATAATTCAGGAGGGAACCATGACGACTCTTCACAGTCTAATATGCCTTACGGTGGAGGTGCTGGCGGTGGTGTATCTATTACACCAATTGCTTTTTTAATTGTCAGATCACACGATGTAAAAATGGTGCATTTAGATGAGGGAACTCATATTGTTGAGAAGTTAATTGACTTAGCTCCTCAAGCAGTCGAGAAAATTCAGCATATGGTTCAACAGAATAAGCATACAAACCATTATGGTACGACAAATACGCCTGACTAAAACGCTTAAACTATCATAGTCCCTTCAAGTTTGCTAAAATAAATAATGTATAAAATAGTGACGGAGGGACTTTAATGGAGCAACAAATAAATGAGTTGTTCAATTGGTTAGATGAAACAAGTTCAATCATTGAGCAAGAAGAGAACACACCATATATTGAAGCATTAATAGCGAGTAGTAATTTATTATTTGAACAACAGGTCCCTGAAGACCTTGAACCGACTTATCACAAGCAGTTAACAGATAAGGTCAATCAAATACAGTTTAATCAGTATGATCGTGAATCTAGACGTAAAGCGATGCAGCTAGCTATTTTGAAAGGAATGAAAGGTGCTACTCAACAGCATCACTATATTACTCCTGATACAATTGGCGTATTTGTTGGCTATCTTATTAATAAGTTTTTAGAAGGGGAACAGTCATATCGTTTATTTGACCCAGCATGTGGTTCGAGTAATTTGTTACTGACCATACTAAACCAACAAGAACACTTAACTGTAGATTCTTACGGAAGTGAAGTTGACCCTACCTTAATTCGCCTAGCTTTTAATAATACGAATTTGCAAGAACGTAAGATTGAGTATTTCCACCAAGACAGCTTAAAGCCGATTCTTCTAGAGCCAGTAGATGTTGTGACATCTGATTTACCAGTGGGTTATTATCCTGATGATGAAACGGCTAGTTCTTATGAGTTAAAAGCAGAGGAAGGACATTCTTTTGCACACCATTTATTTATAGAGCAAAGTGTTAAGTATACTAAAGAAGGAGGGTACTTATTTTTTGTTGTACCTAGCTTTCTTTTTGAAAGTGAACAGAAAGAGCAACTACAAGCTTTCTTAAAAGATCAAGTTCATATTGTTGGTGTGTTAGAATTACCGAAGACGATGTTTAAAGATGAAAAGTTTTCAAGAAGCATATTAGTTTTACAAAAGAAAGGTGAAAATACAAAAGACCCGAAAAAGGTCATGTTAGCACAATTACCTTCATTTAAAGATGTTCATGCAACGAACAATGTCATTAAACAAATCGATCACTGGTTCAAGAATGACCGATAAAGGAGCCGTGTTTTAATGGGAGAGGAACGCGTCTTACAGGAGATTAAACGTTGGGAAAATGAAGTGTCTTCTTATGTGTCGAATGATTTTGAGAAAGTGTATGAACTGTGGGTACAAGATCAGTTTGATAAGCTACCAAAGCCAGTCCAACGTAAGTTTTTTGAAAGTATTGATCAATGGATTTTGTATACGTATACGTTTTTACAAGGGACAAATGCACAAGCAGAAGCTTATAACCGTATTATGCAAGTCGCCAGAACATATGATGAGAATGTTCAACAAGTTGAAGATTTAAAAAAGTTATCAATTGAGAAGTTGACATACTTAGCGGATCAACAAGTCGCTCGTAATCGTGTCTATTCATTTGTTCAAGGTGGAGCAACTGGAGCTGGTGGCTGGTTATTACTAGGTGTTGATTTACCTATGATGATCGGGTTAAATTTGAGAACAGTTCAATTAATAGGAACAAGTTACGGGTATAACATGCATAATCCCATTGAGATGGTAATAGCACTTAAAGTGTTTCATGCAGGTGCTTTACCAAAACGACTTCAGTATGAAGCATGGGTAGAGTTAAAAGAGGATATTGACCAATATGATCGATTAATGTCACAAGAAAAACAACTAACGAACACGACTTGGATTGAACAACCATTAAGAAATGTGTTTAAGACAATAGCCATTTTAATGTTCCGCAAAAAGTTATTCCAAGGTGTACCAATCATTAGTGTTGGGATTGGTGCAACGGTCAATTACAAAACGGCTAAAAATGTAAGTGACTTTGCTAAACGATTTTATCAATATCGAGCTATTCAAGAACGTCATGATTAAAAATTGGGGGTGTCTCACCCCCAATTTTTTATTTAGAATCTTCTGGGCGTATAACTAACACATCAACTTTTGAGTAGCGAGTAATGTGTTCAGAGACACTGCCAATAAAAAAACGTTCAACGGTGTTCATTCCTGTAGCACCGCAAATAATTAAATCGGCATTATGTCGCGGAGCAACTTCTTTAGCAATTTTGACTTTTGGAGAACCATGTTCAAGGTCAGTCACCACATTTTCAACTCCAGCTTCTTCAGCTCGTGTTTGATAAGTTCGTAAAAGTTCAAGAGCATCATTTTGCACACGGTCAGAAACGCTTCGATCATATGCTTCAATCGTGGAGTAGACTCGAGTGTCGACTACGTGTGAAATAATGAGTTTGGCATGATTTCTTTTGGCAATGTCGATTGCTTTTAAGAAAGCATATTCTGACGCTTTAGACCCATCTACCGCAATGACAATGTCATGATATTCAAATGCCATCAAGACACCTCCTTGTCTAATTAATTGTATTGTACCATTATTATCTGAATATTCATACTAATATTAATATAGACTTTGAAGTTGTTTCGTTCATTTTCCAAAACAATCATGGTAAAATATATGTTGGTAGGTCAAAGAATGATTGGAGGCCTTTAAATGAGACATGCAATTGTAACTGCTGGAACAAAAGGCTTAGGTAAAAAAATGACAGAAACCTTATTAAAAAAAGGTTATAGTGTAACGGCTACATATAGAAGTGACCGAAACAAAGCAGAAGCTTTATTAGAGGAATTTAATGTGGAGCATGACCGTTTACACGTTATTCAGTTAGATACGATGGACGTATCATCCATTAATAATGCGGTGGATCAAGCATACGAACAGTTTGGACGTGTGGATTGTTTAATCAGTAATGCAGGTCCATATATATTTGAGCGCAAAAAATTGTTCGATTATACAGAACATGAGTGGAATGAGATGGTGAGGGGGAACCTCGATGCTTCATTTTATTTATTGAAGCGTTGCTTACCAATTATGAGGAAACAACAGTATGGTAGAATCGTCTTCTTAGGATTCCAAGGCGTTGACCATAGTTCTGGCTGGATTTACCGTTCAGCTTTTGCATCAGCTAAAGTTGGACTAGCTTCGCTAATGAAGACAGTAGCATTAGAAGAAGCGGAGAATAGAATTACCGCAAATATGGTCGCTCCAGGCAAAATTGTTGATGAGATGAAGGAAGCAGATATTGTAAATGCTAGAGAAATTACTGAAACAGAAACACCGATCGGAAGGCCTGGTACAGGTGAAGATATCGCAAGAGTTGTATCTCATCTAAGTGATGAAGACTCAGATATGATTACAGGTACGGTTGTTGAAGTTACTGGGGGCCTAGATGTGATTCACCGTCATTTGTAGATGTAGTTTCCACTTTTTATATATCATGTTATAGTTAAAGCGGTTACATAAATTTTATAACTTTTAGCATAGGAGGATTAATTATGAAAATAGGTGTACCAAAGGAAATTAAAAATAATGAAAACCGTGTTGCATTAACCCCTGCTGGTGTTATGTCCTTAATAAAAGCTGGACATGAACTGTTTGTAGAAACAAATGCAGGAGAAGGTTCAAACTTCACGGATGAACAATATAAGGAAGCTGGCGCGACGATCGTTTCCACAGCTAAGGAAGCATGGAGTCAGCAGATGGTTATGAAGGTTAAAGAACCATTGCCTGAGGAATTTGATTACTTCTATGAAGGTCAAATTTTATTTACATACCTTCATCTTGCAGCAGAGCCTGAGTTAACTAAAGCATTAACAGAAAAGAAAGTGATCGGGATTGCATATGAGACGGTTGAGTCTAATCAAGGTACATTACCGTTGTTAACGCCTATGAGTGAAGTAGCTGGACGAATGGCTTCACAAATTGGTGCTCAATTTTTAGAGAAATCTCGTGGTGGAAAAGGCATTTTATTAGGTGGAATTCCTGGTGTTACACGAGGCAAAGTTACGATTATTGGTGGTGGCGTAGTTGGAACTAATGCAGCAAAGATTGCAGTCGGTTTAGGTGCGGATGTTACAATAATCGACTTAAGTCCAGAGCGTATGCGTGAACTTGATGATATCTTCGGTAAACAAATTAAAACAGTTATGTCTAATCCATTAAATATTGAAGAGCATGTGAGAGAGTCTGATCTGTTAATTGGTGCTGTTTTAATCCCAGGAGCTAAAGCACCAAAGTTAGTAACAGATGAAATGATTCAACAAATGAAACATGGATCAGTCGTTGTTGATGTAGCCATTGACCAAGGTGGAATTGTTGAGACAAGTGATCGTATTACAACACACGATAACCCAACATATGAAAAGCACGGCGTTCTCCATTATGCTGTAGCAAACATGCCAGGTGCAGTTCCAAGAACGTCAACAATTGGCTTAACGAACGTAACGGTACCTTATGCCTTACAACTAGCGAACAAAGGGTACAAGCAAGCTGTTCTAGACAACGCTAGCTTGTCTAAAGGTGTAAACACACTTGACGGATATGTGACATACAAAGCAGTAGCCGATGCACATGAGTTAGAGTATAAAGATTTAAACGACTTACTATAAAATCGAATTTCAAAAGTACTAAGTAAGAAGTGATCTCATTTATGAGGTCACTTTTTTTATGTTTATAAAGGGTCTCTTTCAACTAACTACAAAAAAATTATCACATTCTATTGAATTTTTATACATTAATATGTATTATTATAAATTATCGAAAGACGAATTACTAAAGGTTTAGGAGGATCTATATGCACCAAGATCAAAGTTGGGTTAAGTTAACAGAATCAATCGGGGATTATTTAGCACCAGGGATGGCTAAAGACCACCCCAATCTTCCAGTTGAAAAGGCTGAAGGTTGCTATTATTACGGAATAGATGGAAAGAAATATTTAGATTTCACCTCAGGAATTGCTGTTGAAAATGTTGGACACAGGCATCCAAAAGTAGTTCAAGCCATTAAAGATTCAGCAGATCATTTAGTTCATGGACCATCAGGGGTCATTATATATGAACCAATTCTTAAACTAGCAGAACAATTACAATCCGTACTACCTGATCCATTAGATAATTTCTTCTTTGGAAACAGTGGAACTGAAGCTATTGAAGGTGCGATAAAGTTAGCAAAACATGTAACAGAACGTCCTTATGTCATATCGTTTACAGGGGGCTTTCACGGTCGTACAGTAGGCGCTTTAAGTGTTTCAACATCTAATAGCAAGTACCGTAAATTTCTCCAACCATCGTGGTTAACATATCAGTTACCATATGCTGATCCAAGTAGTTGTCCTGATGGTGCAGATCCAGATGTTTATTTTGCCAATCAACTAGAAGAAGCAGCTGAGAGCTTATTTAATCACCAAGTTGAAGCGGAAGAAGTCGCATGTATGATTGTTGAACCTGTACTAGGTGAAGGTGGTTATGTCATTCCGCCTAAAGGTTGGCTACAAAAAATGAGAGAAATTTGTGACCGTCATGGGATTTTACTTATCTTTGATGAGGTTCAAACAGGTTTTGGACGTACAGGTGAATGGTTTGCAGCTCAAACATTTGGAGTAACACCTGACATTATGGCAATTGCTAAAGGAATCGCTGCTGGCATGCCATTAAGCGCTACAGTTGCTTCAAAAGAATTAATGTCTAAGTGGCCATTAGGCTCTCATGCGACAACTTTTGGTGGTAACCCAATTGCTTGTGCAGCATCAATCGCATCATTAGATGTAATTAAAGAAGAGAATTTATTAGAGAACACGAAAGACGTCGGTCAATATGCATTTGAACAGTTGCAAAAGTTAGCTGAAAAGCATGATGTCATTAAGGATGTCCGTGGTGTGGGATTAATGATAGGGATCGAAATACAATCTCAAGGTGAACAAGACGTAGGCGATCTCGTTATGGATATATTAAATAGTTGTTTACAAAAAGGTGTCCTATATTACTTGTGTGGTCAAAAAGGCCAAGTAATCCGTATGATTCCACCGTTAGTCGTAACGAAAGAAGAGATTGATTTTGGACTTAATGTATTAGATGAAGTGTTGACTGAATTAACGAAATAAGGGGAGAAGTTTTATGGGGGAATTACAACAAACGTATGATGTTGAAGAGAATATTAAAGGATCAAATTCATTAAAAGTAAAGCTGACGTTTCTTATACCATCATTAATCGGTATTTTACTATTTTTAGTTCCAATCTCTGTTGATGGACAGTACACAATTGGGATTGGGCTATTAGCAGACTATTTGCTAGAGACATTTAGTGACCATATGCCGTATTTTGTCGTCGGGCTTTTAGGGACATCCTTTATCTTGTCGTTAATAGCTACATTTATGAAGGTAGAATTTATAGAGAAGAACGACTTTTTAACTAGCTTGTTTAAAGTAACACCACTCGGTTTGCTAGTAAGAGGCTTTGGTTTTTTAGTTGGTTTATTAACAATTATGGCCTGGGGTCCGACGATTATCACCTCACCTGGTACTGGTGGCGTTGTGCTTTTTGATTTAGCCCCTGTCTTATTAACATGGTTTTTATTTGCGGGTTTGTTTTTGCCATTACTTATGCAATTTGGTTTAATGGAATTTATCGGTTCATTATTAAATAAAGTGATGCGTCCGTTATTTACTTTACCAGGCCGTTCATCAATCGATAGTATGGCTTCTTGGATGGGTGCAGGTCCAGTAGGTGTATTAGTAACATCCAAGCAATTCGATGAAGGGTATTATAATCGTAGAGAAGCAGCCGTTATTGCGACAACATTTTCAGTAGCTTCGATCGCCTTTAGTTTAGTAATTGCAAATGTTATCGGAGTCGGTCATTTATTTATACCTTTCTATTTAACAGTTGTAGCGGCTAGTTTAGTTGCGGCAATGATTATGCCTAGAATTCCACCACTATCAAGAAAGGAAAACACTTATAGAGAAGAGGTTGGAAAGCAAATAAATGATGCAAGTCCTGAGGGTGTTTCAGCACTAAAATGGGGTTGGATTCAAGCGATACAAAAAGCAGGTCAAGCTAAAGGATTCATTCACCAATTGAAAAGTGGTTTAAAGACTGTAGCAGATATTTGGTTTGGGTTAATTCCGCTAGTGATGAGTCTAGGTGTCATAGCCCTTATACTAGTAGAATTCACACCAGTTTTTAATATTTTATCGTACCCATTTGTTCCTTTATTGGAATTGTTGAGAATTCCAGAAGCAAGTGCAGCAGCTCCAGCGATGCTCGTTGGTTTTGCGGATATGTTTTTACCAGCTGTAGTCGGTAGTGGTATTGAAAGTGAGCTAACACGATTCGTCATTGGTGCATTGTCAGTTGCTCAAATTATTTATATGTCTGAAATTGGTGTGTTGATTTTAAAATCTAATATTCCAGTTAAATTACACGAACTATTTATTATTTTCTTGCAGCGTACGTTAATTACATTGCCGATCATTGCGTTAATTGCACACTTATTAATATTCTCTTAAATAAAGCCCCTTTCCCAATAGGAAGGGGCTTTAAGCTTATTAAACTTTCTGTAATGATTTTGGGAATTGTGTTAGAGTTTTTGGACCGTTCTCTGTCATTAATACATCATCTTCAATGCGAACGCCTCCAACTCCTGAAACGTATATGCCAGGTTCAATAGTAAAAGCCATTCCAGGTTTTAATGGATCTTCGTTATTTGAAGCCATCGATGGAAACTCATGAACATCAATGCCAATGCCATGACCGATCCGGTGAGTGAAGTATTCGCCGTAACCAGCGTCTTCGATCACACTACGTGCAGCACGATCAATTTGTCCTAACGGTGTACCAACTTCACAAACATTAAGTGCTTTTTGTTGTGCAGCAAGGACAGTATTATAAACTTTTTCTTGTTCTTCATTAACTTCCCCAACAGCTACTGTACGTGTAATATCCGAACAATACCCTTTGAAAACAACACCTAAGTCCATTAAGACAAAGTCTCCATCTTCTATTGGCTTCATGCTCGGTGTTCCGTGGGGAGCAGCTGTTTTTGCACCTGAAAGAACTAACGTTGAAAAGGACATGTGACGAATACCTTTTTCTTTAAGGGCATATTCAACTTCTGCGATAATTTCTAGTTCTGTTTTCCCCGGTTTTATATGTTTAACTGCCGTTTCAATTCCGTAATCAGCGAAGCGAGCTGCTTCTTGTAAAATTTTAACTTCATCGTCGTCCTTAATGACACGTAGTTCGTTTAAAAGTCTCTGACCGTACTGAATATCTCCGTTTTTAGTAAGTGTTTGGAGTTGTTGGAAACGTTCAACGTTTAAGTTCTCCTCTTCAATTGCTAGATTACTTGGTAAGCCACCTGAGTGTGATAACCATTTCTCGAATTTTGCCCATGGGTTTTCATGGTCGAAGTATGTAATGATTTCGCTTGTCCATCCAGCATTTTTAATATCTTCTAATTCTAAAGCAGGAGCAATAATTGTCTTTCTGCCTTGTACGTCTATGTATAAAGCAATGAGGCGTTCATGTGCTTCAGCGTACAGATTACTAAAATAAAAGACATTAGCTTTTGATGTGATGAAAATACTTTCTAAGTTATTATTTTGTAAACTTTCAATTAACTGATTGATTCTTTTCTCCATATAATTCACCTCTAAATTTTTTTGCCTTTATGTGTTATCTTAACGGATAAAGGGAAATAAATGAATGATGACGAAGTAATTATTTAAGAAAAATTTCAAAAATTCAGGAGGTTGATTGTGATGAAAGTATCTTTTCACGGTCATTCAGTAGTTAAAGTTGAAACATCAAACCACACTATTTTAATTGATCCATTTATTTCTGGTAATGATCACTGTGACTTACAAGCAGAAGGTTTAAAAGCAGATGTGATTTTGTTAACCCACGGGCATAATGACCACGTCGGTGACACAGAAAAGATTGCAAAAGACAATGACGCGTTAGTTGTTGCACCATTTGAGCTGGCCACTTATTTAGGGAATAAAGGTTTAAACACTCACCCAATGCATATTGGTGGCGGTCATAACTTTGAATTTGGACATGTTAAGTTAACTCAAGCATTTCATGGTTCAGCCTACACAGAAGATGACGGAACGATTGTTTATACAGGTATGCCTGCTGGTCTTCTATTAACAGTGGAAGGAAAAACAATTTATCACGCTGGTGATACCGCGTTATTCTCTGATATGAAATTAATTGGTGACTTAAATGAGATTAATTTAGCCTTTTTACCAATAGGTGATAATTTCACAATGGGACCTAAAGATGCGAAGTTAGCAGCTGAATGGATTAAGGCTGACCGAGTGGTACCGATGCATTATGATACATTCCCATTAATTGAACAAGATGGTGAAGCTTTTGCTAACTCCTTGCAATCAGGTGTTGGACACGCTATGAAACCTGGTGATGAAATCGACTTATAGGGAGTTTAATGAGGATGGAACAAAAGGGGCGAAGTGTTGTGAAAACACGAACATTTGATATTCCATCCTAGTTAAGCGTAATTAGCGGAATCAAATGCGCAGACTCCAGCGGGAACAGCACGAGTCTCGAGACCCCACAGGCCCCGTCTTTTGGGCCGAGGAGGCTCGAACCGTGCCCGCGGAAAGCGAAGCATTTTGATGTAGCGCTGATAAAAGATAAACCCGAACGAAGTCAAAACATGATCTCGTTCGGGTTTTGTGTATTAGTACTTAGTTTTGTCCCAGCCTCTTCTCGTCTATACAGCAATTGCTGAACAGCTTAACTCAAGGTATAATGTTAAACATATATGAATGCGGAAGAAATTGGGTGAGGTGTATGAGTACAAAGCATGAACAAATATTAAATTACATAGAATCGTTGCCAGTTGGCGCGAAAATCTCAGTTCGAGCTGTCGCAAAAGAGTTAGATGTTAGTGAAGGAACAGCCTATCGTGCTATTAAAGAGGCTGAAAACATCGGATATGTTAGTACGATTGAACGAGTAGGTACGATCAGAATTGAACAGAAGCGTAAAGAAAATATCGAAAAACTAACATTCGCAGAAGTCATTAATATCATTGATGGTCAAGTATTAGGTGGACGAAGTGGCTTACACAAAACTTTAAATAAGTTTGTAATCGGTGCAATGAAACTTGAAGCGATGATGAAATATACTGAAAAAAGCTCTCTTTTAATTGTCGGTAACCGTGTCAAAGCACAAGAGAAGGCATTAAATGCAGGTGCAGCCATTTTAATTACAGGTGGTTTTGATACGACTGATTATGTAAAAAGCTTAGCTGATCGTTATGAACTTCCTGTTATTTCATGTTCATACGACACTTTTACTGTCGCAGCTATGATTAATAGAGCCATTTATGACCAATTAATTAAAAAAGAAATTGTCATTGTTGATGATATTTACACGTCGATTGATGAGACACATGTGTTGTATGAAGATGATTTAGTGTCTACTTGGCATGCCTTAAACGAACAAACCAAACATAGTAGATATCCAGTGTTAAATAGACAAAATCAAGTCGTTGGAATTGTAACGTCAAAAGATATTATTAATAAGCGGATCGATCTAAAAATTGAAAAAGTGATGGCAAAAAAGCCAATCGTAACGAAGGCGACAACATCGTTAGCTAGTGCTGCGCACACAATGGTTTGGCAAGGTATTGAGCTAATGCCAGTTGTCGATGAGGACTACACGTTCTTAGGCGTTATTAGTCGTCAAGATGTCATTAAAGGGTTGCAAAGCAGTCAAAGACAGCCGCAAATCGGCGAGACAATTGATGATTTAATTCATAAGCAACTCGTTTCAAATGATGAATTTAGTGGCTTTTCTACAGAAATAACACCTCAAATGACGAATCAGTTAGGGACACTATCATACGGCGTGTTTGCTTCATTTGTAGCGGAGGCTTGTAACCAAACGTTGAAAAAAGAAAAGACAGGAGACATGGTGATTGAAAATTTATCAATCTTTTTCATGAAACCTGTCCAGATTGGAAGTCAACTTAGAATTGTTCCACAAATACTTGAACTAGGTAGAAAGTTTGCTAAGATCGATGTTCAAGTATTATCAGACGAAGAACTTGTAGGCAAAGCGATGGTTATGACTCAATTTATTAATCGTTAATTAGCCATTTGCTCAGCTTTTAAAATTTCTTGACGGTAATGTTTAAAAATCTTAAAACCGAACACAATTTGTGCAATCCCAACAGCTAAGAAAATAATGGTTAAATATAATACGATTTGTGTTGGGAAGGCAACGTATTGGTTCATACCAAATGTAGCCATAAAAACACCTAAAGCAATGCGTGCCTTACCGTTTGTATAATGCATATATAGTGGATTTTTGTAATTTAATATTCTTACTTTAAAATATAAGTACAATACAATTGATATAACAAAGATGCTAATTAAAATTGGCAATGTTAACTCTCCTTTTTCACTTCAAGTCGATGTCTATTGTAACGATTTTTGAGTAAAATTGCTAGTGTATTGTGATGAAAGGGTGCTTAAAATGAAATCAGAAATTATTAAAGCAATTAGTGAATACAACACCATTATTATCCACCGTCACGTTAGACCTGACCCTGATGCATACGGGTCACAGGTAGGTTTAGCCAAAATCATTCAAGAAACCTATCCTAATAAAGACGTCTATGTTGTAGGAGAAGAAGATTCTTCTTTGAATTACTTAGCACGCTTAGATGATATTGAGGATGATAAATATAAAGATGCCTTAGTCATTGTATGTGACACGGCCAATGAAGAACGTATATGTGATCAAAGATACAATCAAGGTCAAAAATTAATAAAAATTGATCATCACCCTAATAGAGAACCATATGGTGATATAATGTGGGTTGATCCAGATGCCTCATCTACGAGTGAAATGATTTATGAACTGTACTTAGAAGGCAAATCTGACGGTTGGACTTTAAATCAAGACTCTGCAAAGCTTTTATATGCTGGAATTGTCGGCGATACTGGCAGGTTTTTGTTTCCGAGTACAACAGAACGCACTTTTAATGCAGCGCAAGAGTTAGTCACTCATAATTTCGACCGAAAAGCCTTGTACGACAATATGTATCAAGTTCCTATTAATATAGCTAAATTTAAAGGTGAATTATTAAGTTCACTTGAGCCTCGTGAAAGTGGTTTAGCAGTATTTAAATTACCTAAAGAGTTATTAAATGAGTATGGTGTATCAGCGGATGAAACACATACTTTTGTTGGTATAGCAGGTGATATTAAAGGTATTCATGCTTGGGTGTTTTTTGTTGAAGAAGATGATGTAATTAGAGTGCGTCTAAGGTCTAAAGGTCCAGTCATCAATGAAGTTGCAGCACAATTTAACGGTGGAGGCCATCCAATGGCTTCTGGGGCGAAAGTGTTTAGTTGGGAAGAAGCGGATCAGTTAATAGAGGCTTTAGATCAAGTCTGTCATGCGTTTGAAGGCTAATTTTAAAAAGCTGCTCTTAAGTTAAGAGCAGCCTTTATTAAAAATATTGACTTCTAGGAATAAACCAGCAACCAATATCCGTTTGGTCTTCATAAATATCAAGGTTGTTTGAATTAATTCTACGTTTCATTAGTCGGATGAGTTCTTCAGTTTCTGCATAAGCGGAGTAACCGTTTCTTAGAGTGTTGACCTTCTCATTAGCCATGCGTCTTCTACATACAACAAACATACATCACTCACCTCTTTTTGACATTTGTCCCTCAATTGGTGTTAGTTTTTAAGGGGTCCTACTATATATTGTACCCCAAAACTTAAGAAAAATAGCTTTTCTTACAAAAACTTCATAAAAAAGTCAAATAAGTAAGTGATCTATGAACTTGTTATATGGACTTTAATGGTAATAATTAGCGTTGTAGAAATCGTAATGTGGTGAACTTCTAGTTGATAACGAATGTCTCGAATATTATAAAGTTTATTCTCAATTGTTCTAATAAGTAATTCCCTTTGGTCAGACACAGACTGAATGTTTCGACCCATTACAGTTTGCAGTTCTTGTAACACGTTTTCGTTTAATTCATGTAAAGTGAATCGGTCAAGGTCTAACTCATCAGCATTATGCCAATCAAGCTCAATATCTTGAACGGTTAACCTTTCTTCATTGGCGCGATTTAAATCATCTTTATCTTGTTTTAATAGTTCATTTTCTTGTTTAACCTGATTTAATTCATTTCGCAGCGTCAGGTTCTCCTCAATCCATCTTTCAGTATGCTGTCCATATACATATAAGAAAAACATATAACCAATGACAACACCTGTTAAAATCCCAATAAAAAATGCTTGCCATGTTGTTTTCTTATAAAATGGGGGTATGTGCATGTTAAAGGTCCCCTTGTGTAATCCAGCTAATTAACATAAGGGCTGACTTGACCCCTCCCATAGCTGAAATGATTAATAAGATTTGTTTAATTAAATCGACTGTAGATGCTTCAAAGATCCCTTTTTCAAAAGTTGAAATCGCATCAAAGGTACCACCGATCGCTGCTACAATAGCCCAAATTCTTAATTTATTTGCCGCTAACATCATTTCAGAGATTGGTGGTTGTCCAGTTAAATAAGCACTTAAACTACCAAATAAAGCTCCGCCAGTTAATACGCCAAAAGCAATAAAGAAACACTTTATAATTGATGCAATAAATCGTTCTTCCATATAATCTACGACCTTTCAGTGTAGAAGTTGTCTTATAAACTATATGATTTCTAAGGCTTTTATATGTGAATGAATTCAATAGGAATGTATAATAAGAAGTGAATGAAATAGATTCACATGATTGAAGGTGAATAATTTATGGACTTTGTTCATTTACAAGTGCACTCTAGCTATACATTAATGAAAAGTGCTATTCATATAGAACAATTAGTCAAGAGGGCTTCTGAACTGGGCTTTGAAGCCATTGCTTTAACTGATGAAGAAGTGTTACATGGGTCTTATCAGTTTATTAATGTTTGCCAGCGTTACAACATTAAACCTATTACTGGTATGACTTGTCACGTTTATTTACCCGAAGAGCAACGACCGACTAAGTTGATTCTTATAGCCAAAGATGAAGTTGGTTATCAGTCACTCGTTAAGCTATCAAATGCTATACATATAAATGAAGAGCAGCCCACTTTGTCACAATTAATGGAATTAGAAGGTATTATACCGATTGTGTCTTTTTATCAAAACTTCATGGAAGAGTTAATTTATTTAAATGATTTTACTAGACTGCACCAACTTGTTCATCACATTAATGAATCATTTGATCAGTGGTATATCAATGTCCAACCAAACCAACAAGGACACGTTATAAATTGGCTGCAAAATGAAGGAAAACAGTATTTGGAAAGAGCAGTTGTTACCGATGATGTCCGTTATGTCAATGAAAAAGATCGAGTTGGCTATGAAGCTTTAAGGGCTATGGAACATGGTGCTACGATTAACCAAAGGTCTTCAAAAGAGGATACAGCAACTTACTTAAAACGTGTTTCTGATTTTGATCCATCGTTCGTTAAACAATGGGAAGGGGCAATTAGTAGAACTAAATTTATTGCTCAACAATGTGATGTCCCAATCACAAATAAGTGGTTTACATTGCCTACTTTCCCAAATGACAAGGATCAATCATCAGAACAATTGTTAAGTGAATTGTGCTATAAAGCTTTATATGTAAAATACAGTGACGACCAAGAGCAAAAAGCAAAAGATCGTCTCGAACATGAGCTATCTGTTATTAATAGTATGAAGTTCGCTGATTACTTTTTGATTGTTTGGGATTTAGTTAAATTCGCGAAGCAATCAAACATATTAACTGGTCCAGGCCGTGGTTCGGCAGCGGGTTCAATTGTAGCTTATTTATTAAACATTACAGAAGTTGATCCAATAAAACATAACTTACTGTTTGAGCGATTTTTAAACCCTGAAAGAAAAACGATGCCTGATATTGATATCGATTTTTCAGATTATCGACGAGATGAAGTTTTACATTATGTCAAAAATAAATATGGCGAAGATTATGTTGCACAAATCATTACGTTTGGTACGTTTCAGGCCAAATCAACCATACGTGAATTAAGTAAAGTATTCCAGCTTAGTCGTGAGCAATTAACTTACTTGTTAAAACAGTTGCCACAACAAATGTCATCACTGAAAGAAGTCATTTTAAACAATGATTCATTGAAACAATATATAAAGCAATCACAACAACTAATAGAAATGTTCCAAGCGGCTTTTGTTATTGAAGGGTTACCTAGACACCATTCTGTTCATGCTGCCGGGGTCATTATTAGTAACCGCCCAATGCTTGAAAAAATTCCGATGTTCAAAGGTACAGAAGGTGTACTATTAACTCAAATGCCGATGAATGAGTTAGAGTCATTAGGTCTGCTTAAAATGGACTTTCTCGGATTACGTAATTTAACATTAATTGAACGCATAATTAAACAAATTGAAGAGCGAGAAGGTAAAAAGATTTCTGTAGAGCAGATTCCTAAACAGGATGAGAAAACATTCCGCCTATTACAAACCGGATATACAACAGGTGTATTCCAATTAGAATCAGACGGGATGAAAAACGCATTTAAGTCGATTAAACCAACAAAATTTGACGATATCGTAGCGGTTATTTCACTTTACAGACCAGGTCCAATGCAATTCATAGAGACTTTCTCAGATCGTAAACATGGCAAGACACCTGTAGAGTATATCCATACTGATTTAAAACCCGTTTTAAATGAGACGTATGGGGTATTAATATACCAAGAACAAATCATGCAAATTGCAAGTAGGCAGGCAGGTTTTTCACTTGCGCAAGCCGACCTTTTAAGAAGAGCTATTAGTAAAAAAGATCGTGAAGCTATTGAACAACTTAAAGCTGCATTTATTAACGGTTCATTAGAGAATGGCTATGACCAAAATGTTGCAGAACAAGTTTTTGATTGGATTGAGCGCTTTGCAGATTATGGCTTTAATAAAAGTCACGCGGTAGCTTACTCGATAATCTCTTATCAAATTGCTTATTTTAAAGCCAATTATCCTGCTTACTTTTATGCTGAACTGTTAACATCGATGATGCATGATTCAAATAAATTAGAACGTTATTTAAAAGAAGCAAGGCAAGTAGGATTAAGAGTACTTCCGCCTTCTGTAAATGAAAGTTTTGGAAAGTTTACCGTAAAAGATCAACAAACAATCCGTTTTGGCTTGTTAGCAGTGAAAGGTTTTGGAAAACAAGCTTTAGATGAAATTATTCGCGCACGGAGGCAAAAGCCGTTTAAAAGCCTTTTTGACTTTTGTATGCGCGTTTCATTACAAGTGGTTAATCGTCCTATACTTGAATCATTAATTATCGTAGGAGCCTTTGATGACATTCATCCTAATCGTGCTCAATTACTTGCTTCAATTGTCCAGGCCATGGATCAAGGCGAATTATTCTCATCTATGGATGATCAACTAAATTGGGAAGATGATTTATTTAATATGGAAGTTGAGTACACTAAGGTTGATGCCTTCCCGGTCTTAAAAGAATTGAGTATGGAAAAAGAAGTAATGGGCTTTAGAATTAGTGAACATCCAATTAGTCAAATAAGACGCGCGCTTGTAAGAAATCGTTTTAGTTCAATTAATGAACTGTTAAAACAGCCAATCAAAAGTAACCACACGATTGTTGCGTCCATAAGTCGAATGAAAGATATTAGAACGAAGCGTGGGGAGCAAATGGCCTTTGTTACTTTAGAAGATGAAACGAATGAAATAGAAAGCGTTGTCTTTCCTAAGATGTACCGACAATTTGGTCGTGAACTAAAAGAAGAGCAAATGGTGAACGTTTATGGTCAATTGGATGAAAGGCAAGGGTCAAAGCAATTGATTGTTGAAAAAATAAAGCCTTTTGATTATGAATCTGTACCTAAAGATTGTAATGAACAACTATACATCAAGTTGTATTCTGACGACGAAGAAGAGCAGTTGTCCTATATTAAGAAAGTTCGTGATCAATTCCCAGGTTCAGTTCCCATTGCTGTGTATTCTTTAAAGTATAAAAAGGTTTATCAATTATCACCTTATTATGATATTGATGTATCGGAGGAAAGTTTGAGTGAATTAAGAAGTTTCTTTCATGAGGAACATGTCGTCTTAAAATAGGAGCATGTAAAGTGTTACTAGTGGATACAAATTAATTAGGTGATTTTAAATAACACTTTACATGCATTCACTATTTGTTATAATAAATTCGATTAGTGGTCAGACCATTTTTGAAATTAAAGGAGCGGTATAAGTGGCTAACTTAAAAGCAGAAGCATTACACATTCATAAGGCAAACCAAGGAAAACTAGCAACACACTCTAAAGTTCCAATCAAGAACGCTAGGGATTTAAGTTTAGCTTACTCACCAGGAGTCGCTGAACCTTGTAAAGCTATATATGACAATAAAGAATCAGTTTATGATTATACAATGAAAGGTAATATGGTAGGTGTTGTGACTGACGGTTCTGCCGTATTAGGACTGGGCAACATTGGAGCAGAAGCTTCACTACCTGTTATGGAAGGTAAATCCGCATTGTTTAAAGGGTTTGCTGGTGTTGATTCTTTTCCAATTGCATTAAATACTCATGATGTTGACGAATTTGTACAAGCGGTTAAATTAATGGAGCCTACTTTCGGCGGTATTAACTTAGAAGATATTGCAGCACCAAACTGCTTTATAATTGAAGAACGTTTGAAGAAAGAAACCAATATACCTATTTTCCATGACGACCAACATGGAACGGCAATTGTTACAGTTGCAGGTTTAATCAATGCACTGAAATTATCAGGTAAGAGCTTTTCTGAAACTAAAGTGGTCGCTAATGGTGCAGGAGCAGCAGGGATTGCAATTATTAAGTTACTTTATAATTTTGGTGTTCGAGATATGATCATGTGTGATTCAAAAGGTGCGATATTTGAAGGTCGTACATATGGAATGAACGAAGTAAAAGATGAGATTGCCCGTATGACGAATAAAGATCGTAAAGAAGGCACTTTAGAAGAAGTGATGGAAGACACTGATGTATTTATCGGTGTATCAGTTGGTGGATTACTATCTAAAGAAATGGTAGAGAGCATGAATGACAATCCAGTTATTTTTGCGATGGCTAACCCTGATCCTGAAATTATGCCAGAGGATGCAAAAGAAGCTGGAGCTAGTGTGATTGGTACAGGGCGTTCTGACTTCCCTAACCAAGTTAATAACGTATTAGCTTTCCCAGGGATCTTCCGTGGTGCGTTAGATGTTCGAGCAACTCGTATTAACGAAAAAATGAAAGTTGCAGCTGCTGAAGCAATTGCTTCACTAGTAAGTGATGATGAATTATCAGCGGATTATGTTATACCAGAACCATTTGATTCACGTGTTGCACCTGCTGTAGCCGGAGCTGTAGCTAGAGCTGCAATGGAATCAGGTGTTGCAAGAGTTCATGTCGACCCAGAGGATGTTGTAAGACATACTGAACAGTTAACTAACCAAGATTAATTATAATATTTATGAGGTGCGTAAAATGACGAATCAATCCAAGATGAAAGTATATCAAGAAGTGCTTAACCAAATTCGTCAATTCATTGAAGAGCAAGAGCTTAAAGATGGAGACCGATTACCTTCTGAGCGTGAATTATCAGAGCAATTAAACGCAAGTCGTGCATCTATTAGAGAAGCATTACGAGCAATTGAACTACTTGGTTTAATTGAAACACGTCACGGTGAAGGAACGTTTTTACGCACTTATAAACCTTACCATTCTGTAGAATTATTATCGACATTTGTTTTACGAGAAGTTAAAACGAAAGACGAATTACTTGAAGTGAAATTTCTGTTAGAACAAGTTTGTTTAAATCAATTGTTTGCTGATGAACAGTGGGATTATTCACAAGTTAAAAATTTATTGTTTGAGTCTAATGATATACATACAGAATTGTTTTTAAGGTTATTTGAGGAATATGGCAATCGACTGTTGTTAAAAATTTGGCATTTGGTTACAGGTTTTGTAGAAACAGTTGATCCAAAGGGAGCAAGTCAAGTTCAGTATGAAGAGCTTCTTAAACTAATTAGTCAACGTCAATATAATCAAGCATTAGATTATCACGCATCACTTTATGAGAAACAATGTAGTTAAATTATTTATGCTTGTCTAAAATACGACAGTTTTTTTATTTTTACTAAGTTATGATGTTTTGAGAGTGTCAGGGCTAAAAGGAGGAATCAGCTTGATTAAGGATATGTTTAATAAGAAAAGAAAATATGCCACCATTACCAAACAAGAAGAGCATGAAGATGTTCCAGAAGGATTAATGATAAAGTGCCCTTCTTGTCGAAAAATTTATTACCGAAAAGAAATCGAAAAGAACCTATTAACGTGCCCAAATTGTGATCACCATCATCAAATGTCTGCACCTGAACGTATTAATTACTTGCTAGATGATGGGTCATTCCAAGAGTGGGATGCAGACATGGTGTCAGAAAACCCTTTAGAGTTTCCTGATTACCTCAAAAAAATTGAAAAAGACCAAAAGAAGACAGGAATTAATGAAGGTGTCGTAACAGGTCAAGGAACGATTAACGGATACCCTACTGCAATAGCTGTTATGGATGCACGATTCCGTATGGGAAGTATGGGATCTGTAGTTGGCGAAAAAATAGCTCGAGCGATTGAGAAAGCAAACGAGTTGAACATACCATTAATTTTATTCACTGCTTCTGGCGGAGCTAGAATGCAAGAAGGCGTCTTAAGTTTAATGCAGATGACAAAAACGTCTGTAGCGTTGGAACGATTTGATCGTGCAGGAGGGCTATTCATTTCTTATATGACTAACCCTACTACTGGTGGTGTTTCCGCTAGTTTTGCATCTTTAGGTGACTATAACTTTGCAGAGCCACAAGCTCTTATTGGTTTTGCGGGCAGAAGAATCATTGAACAAACAATTAGAGAAAAGCTACCTGATGACTTCCAAACGGCAGAATTTTTATTTAAACATGGGCAACTAGACCGTGTCGTCCCTCGTCATGAGATGAAAGACACACTCTCAACCATTTTAGAAATCCACCATATTGGAGGTGGACAGTAATGAAACATGTATTACCATTTGAGAAACCAGTTGTCGAGTTAAGACAGAAAATCGCCGAATTAAAGAGTTTTACGAGTGAGAGTGACGTCGACTTAACTGAAGAAATCGCGACTTTAGAAAATCGTCTGGAGCGTTTAGAACAAGAAGTATATGGAAATATGACTCCTTGGGACCGAGTACAAATGGCTCGCCATGCTCAACGCCCTACAACACTTGATTATATTAATCATATTTTCACTGATTTTATTGAGATGCATGGTGATCGTTATTACGGTGATGATGAAGCAATTGTTGGAGGTATTGCCAAGTTCGGCAATCAACCGATTACGATTATTGGACATCAACGTGGTAAGGATACTAAAGATAATTTGAGAAGAAACTTCGGTATGCCTCACCCAGAAGGCTACCGTAAAGCGTTACGCTTAATGAAACAAGCTGAAAAATTCAATCGTCCAATCGTAACGTTTATAGATACGAAGGGCGCTTATCCTGGTAAGGCAGCAGAGGAACGTGGCCAAAGTGAAGCAATCGCTAAAAACTTGCGTGAGATGGCAGGTTTAACTGTACCGGTTATTTGTATCGTGATTGGTGAAGGTGGTAGTGGTGGCGCGTTAGGCATTAGTGTAGGGGACAAACTATATATGCTTGAAAACTCTACTTACTCTGTCATTTCACCAGAAGGCGCCGCTGCACTACTTTGGAAAGATTCAAACTTGGCACAAAAAGCCGCTGAATCAATGAAGATCACATCATACGACTTGAAAGAACTTAACATTATAGATGATGTTATTGAAGAAATTCAAGGTGGTGCACATCGTGACTTAGAGAACCAATCAAACTTTATTTCTAAGTGTATTGAAGACGGTTTAAAGCAACTAAAAACCTTACCGACTGAAGAATTGCTAGAAAAACGTTGGGAAAAGTATAAAAAGATTGGTGCTGTTACAACAGTTGTACAATCTTAATAAAACATGGAGCTGTTAATCAGCTCCGTTTTTATTTCTTAAATTAATACTACAAGCATTTTGAATGAATTTTCATAAAATTTATTCAATAAATATGTAATTCCTTATGCATGGCATTTCGAGAAATTTTAATTTACAATATGATATACAATTGATCGATAGTAAAACGAGGTGTGAATATGAAATCAATAGGTGTTTTGACTAGTGGTGGAGATGCTCCAGGGATGAATGCAGCCATTCGCTCAGTCGTAAGAAGTTGCATTTACCATGATGTTAAAGTGTTTGGAATCTATTACGGTTACCAAGGTCTAATTAACGGTAATATTGAAGAGTTAACAATAGGCTCTGTAGGTGATATTATTCAAAAGGGTGGAACAATGTTGTATTCTTCTCGTTCAGAAGAATTCAAAACCCCAGAAGGTCAAAAGAAGGCCATTGAACAATTAACCAACTATGGTATTGAAGGTTTAGTCGTTATTGGTGGGGACGGTTCATTTAAAGGAGCGACGAAACTAACTGAACAAGGATTTCCTTGTATCGGAGTGCCAGGAACAATAGATAACGACATACCAGGAACTGATTATACCATTGGATTTGATACGGCGTTAAACACGGTCATTCAAGCTGTTGACAAAATTAGAGATACAGCAACTTCACATGAGAGAATTTATACAATTGAAGTGATGGGTCGAGATGCTGGTGATCTTGCACTTTGGGCTGGTCTTGCTGGTGGTGCAGAGAGTATTTTAATACCAGAACGTGAATCGAATATGGATGAAGTTCTTGAAAAGATCCAACGCGGCCATGAACGTGGTAAGCGTCACAGTATTATTATGGTGGCGGAAGGTGTAGGAAGTGCAGTTTATTATGCTGAACAAATCCAAGAGAAATTGAATTTATCGACTCGTGTTACAGTACTAGGTCATACGCAACGAGGTGGTTCACCAACAGCTAATGATCGTGTCTTAGCAAGTCGCTTAGGAGCTGCAGCCGTTGATTTATTGTTAAGCAATAAAGGTGGATTAATGGTAGGGATTGAAAATAACCAAGTTGTTCACCATGATATTATAGAAGCATTGCAAAAAGAGCATAAAGTAGATGAAGGTCTTTATCAGTTGTCTAATCAACTCTCTATATAACCTTTAACATATTTTAGGAGGAAGTAAAACATATGAAAAAAACAAAAATAGTATGCACAATAGGACCAGCATCAGAGTCAATTGACACTCTAAAACAATTAATAAGTGCAGGGATGAATGTCGCGAGGTTAAACTTCTCTCACGGTGACTACGACGAACACCGTGCAAGAATTAAAAATATCCGACAAGCAGCAGATGAGATGAACGCTACAGTCGGAATTCTTTTAGATACAAAAGGACCAGAGATTAGAACAGGTACTTTTGCGGAAGAAGAAGTTGAACTTCAAGAAGGTTCAACGGTTTATTTATCAATGGATGAAGTAGAGGGAACTGCTGAACGCTTCTCAGTCACTTATCCAGGCTTAATCGAAGACGTTGGGCCAGGTAATACAATTCTTTTAGATGATGGTCTAATCGGCTTAGATGTCGTTTCAGTTGATCAAGATAAAAAAGAGATCGAAACGAAAGTCATGAACACAGGAATAATCAAAAACAAAAAAGGGGTAAACGTCCCAAATGTGAGCGTTAATTTACCAGGTATTACTGATAAGGACGCAAATGACATTTTATTCGGTATTGAAGAGGATATTGACTTTATTGCAGCTTCATTTGTAAGACGTCCATCTGATGTGTTAGAAATACGTGAATTGTTAGAGAAACATCAAGCAGATCATATTCAAATCATCCCAAAAATTGAGAACCGTGAAGGTGTAGAAAATATTGAACACATCATCAAAGTAAGTGATGGTTTAATGGTTGCACGTGGTGACTTAGGTGTAGAAATACCAGCAGAAGAAGTACCACTAGTTCAAAAAGATTTAATTTACCAATGTAATGTTGCAGGCAAACCAGTTATAACAGCTACTCAAATGTTAGATTCAATGCAACGGAACCCTCGCCCTACTCGTGCAGAAGCGAGTGATGTTGCGAATGCGATTTTTGATGGAACAGATGCAATCATGCTTTCTGGTGAAACTGCAGCTGGTGATTACCCAGTCGAAGCGGTAAAAACAATGAATAACATTGCTGTTTATACTGAAAATTCAATTGAAGAACAAGTATCGGTTAATGCTTATTTGGAACATGGTGACATGACCATTACAGATGCCATTAGCCACTCAGTTGCAAATCTAGCTGAAGACTTAAGTGTTAAAGCAATAGTAACTCCGACTGAAAGCGGAAATACGGCTCGTAACGTATCAAAATATCGACCAAAAGCTAACATCGTAGCAGTTACGTCAGAAGGTTATGTTAACCGCCAGCTTTCATTAGTGTGGGGTGTTCATGCTATGAAAGGTGACCAAGTTTCTTCAACAGATGAAATGTTGGCTCTAGCAGTAGAAAAAGGTCTAGATTCAGAACTGTTCCATCACGGAGACAGAATTGTCATTACGGCTGGAGTGCCTGTTGGCGAAAGTGGTACAACGAACTTAATTAAAGTCCATGTTGTAGGTAATATCGTAGCTAAAGGTCAAGGTATTGGAAAAGTTGGTTCTGTAGGTAAAGCAGTCCATGCGAAAAATCTAGAAGAACTAGAAAAAAACTTCAATGATGGAGATATATTAGTTGCCCATGGTACTGATAAAGAGATGATGAATTATATTGAGAGATCAGGTGGGATCGTTGCAGAAGAAGGTGGCTTAACGAGTCACGCAGCAGTCGTTGGCATTAATGTTGGGAAGCCAGTGATCGTTGGTGTTTCTGGAGCTATGAAAGCTATTGAAAATGGAGAAGAAATTACGATTGACCCAACGAACGGAAATATCTATCAAGGGCGTACCACGATCCTGTAAAAAACCAATGGTGACTAGCTCGAAAGGAGCCAATTATGTTTCGCTTATTATTTGTTTTAATTATTGTCGTCTCATCTATTGAGATAGCATTATTCGTATGGCTAGGTAATATATTGAATATTTGGTTTGTGTTGTTAGGGATTATTACAACAGGGTTTTTAGGAGCTATATTGGCCAAGCAACAAGGTATAGAAACACTTAATCGTGCTAGGTTAGAGATGGCTAATGGACGAGCACCTAAAGAAGAAATCTTTGACGGAGTATCCATTTTATTAGGTGCTGTCGTATTGTTCACTCCAGGGTTTTTAACTGATGCTTTCGGTTTTATGTTACTGATCCCTGTAACACGGCGCCCAATAAAAAAATGGGCACAAGGTGTTGTATATGCCATGATTAAGAAGGGAACAGTCACCGTTATTAGAAGGTAATTAGAGGAGTACATGAACGAAAGTTTGTGTACTCCTTTACTTTGTCCTACTTAACAATATAATTCTTTATGTGTGTCAAAAGGTTTGCTCGCATGAGAGCGACTATTATAATCATAATAATTGGGCTTAAAAATATACCTAAAATGCCAAATGTACTTATTAATATGAACAGTAAAATTAGTACAAAGAACGGATGAGTACCTAGTTGGGCACCAATCAATTTTGGTTCTAATAAGTTACGAGTTATAATAATAACGATTAATAATAGGCTTAGCTGTATAGTTAACGTAAATTGATCCGTCATAAATAAGTAAATGAGCCATGGAATAAATAACCCACTAACTCCAACGAGAGGTATTAAGTCTAAAAACATAGCAACAAAAGCTATCGCTAATGCATGTTCAACAGAAAAGAATAGTAAGCCAGCATAGACAATGAAACCGGTGATGACGATTAAGAGGAGCTGTGCTAATAAATATTTTTTAATTAAGTAAGTAATTTCCGACTTTGTTTTTGAATAGACCGATAACGTTCTTTCAGGCATGTGTTCCAGAACGTTTCTAAACCATCTTGGACCGTCTTTACTTAAAAAATAAGTCCCGATTAAAACAAAAAATAAAATATAGCCACCTTGTATGACGTAACTTAATTGATTCATAGCCGATTGTAATAAGTTTATTAACCAATCTTTACTTACTTCTTTTACAGAGTTTGTCATGTCTGATAATAAGTTTTTCATTAACTGGCTAGATTCTGGATGAATCGTTGAGGCGAAATTTTCAATCGTTTGGTAGACTTGTTCAACCGTTTGTGTCGTATACTGTTCAACTTGTCTGAACAAATCTTCAAGTATGACAGGAGTTGTCATTGTTAGGTGCTGGAGTAAATGAATAAATTCTACAATACTCAAAGAAATAATTGAAATAAAACTTATAAAGAAAAAGCATAATACAAAAAGGACAGATAAAGCTCTATTTCTTAAATAAGCTTGTACAAAATTAACGAGAGGGTTTATGAGAAAAGCTAGTACAATACTTAATAAGATTGGAAATAAGTAATAAAATCCAAAATACATAACTGTGAAGAAGCCAATTAAGAAGGTAATCAGTTTAATTAAATTAGGGTAATTTAATTCCATACTATAACTCCTAAACAGATGATCGACTTTGATATGGATTAATTATAGAAAAAAATTAGCAAAGGTTGGTATTATTGTGTTATCATCTTCGACTTTATTTTTGCTTGTACTTTTAGCGTTAGGTTTTATCGCAAAAAACCAAGCGATATTAATCGCTGTTTACATATTGTTAGGAATAAAATTGTTAAACTTAGAAGATCGTGTATTACCGTTATTTGAGTCTAAAGGGATCTTTATAGGTGTCGTTGTTATTACAATTGCTGTCTTGGTCCCGATAGCTAATGGTGAAATTGGATTTTCAGATCTATTTGAGAGTATGAAATCGTACTATGCATGGATTGCAATTGCCGCTGGTGCATTTGTAGCTTACGTTGCCAAAGATGGGGTGGACCTTATGGCAAGTGATCCCCATTTAACGGCAGCTTTAATAGCCGGCACCATTTTAGGGGTTGTCTTATTTCAAGGAATCGCTGTTGGTCCTGTCATTGGTGCTGGAATTGCTTATTTAGTCATGCAATTAGTTGATGGTTTTATGAAGTTCTTTTCATAAATTGCAAGATGTTTAAATACACATTCAAAGGGAATATATATTAACAGATATGCAGTATTGTTGATATTTATGAATTTTGTATAGCGAAATAGTTTCACTTCTACAGAATTTTGTTTATAATGGTCATTGGGATGTATAATAATAGCTATGTAAATAGAAGTGTATACATACACACTAATGTTTTCATTATTTTTAGAGAAGGAGAGATTGTATGTCTAGCACTAAAGGTCTTGAAGGTATCGTTGCAACACAATCATCGATTAGCTCAATCATCGATGACAAACTAACTTATGTTGGTTATGACATTGATGATTTAACTGAGAACTGTAGCTTTGAAGAAGTCGTTTATTTACTATGGAATTTAAAGCTACCTACTAAAGAAGAGTTAGACGCTTTTAAACAAGAAATCGCTAACGAAATGGAAGTTCCTCAAGGAATTATTGATCATTTAAAATCTTATGATTTAGATTCTGTACACCCAATGGCTGCACTTAGAACAGCAGTTTCAATGTTAGGTTTATACGACGATGAAGCGGATGAAATGAATGAAGACGCTAACCGTCGTAAAGCACTTCGTTTACAAGCTAAGATTTCAACAATCGCTACAGCATTTGCGCGTATTCGTAATGGTAAAGAACCTGTAGCCCCAAAGAAAGATTTAAGCTTCGCAAGTAACTTCTTATACATGCTAAATGGTAAAGAACCAGAAGCAATTGAAGAAGAAGCATTCAATAAAGCACTAGTGTTGCATGCTGATCATGAATTAAACGCATCAACATTCACTTCACGTGTATGTGTGGCGACATTATCTGATGTATATTCAGGTGTAACAGCAGCAATCGGTGCTCTAAAAGGTCCGCTTCACGGTGGTGCTAACGAGCGTGTGATGCAGATGCTTTCAGAAATTGGCGAAGAAGAGAATGCAATCCCTTATATTAAAGATAAGTTTGCTAACAAAGAGAAAATTATGGGTATGGGCCACCGCGTTTATGAAAATGGTGACCCTCGTGCAAAACACTTAAGAGAAATGTCTCGTCAATTAACTGAAATTACTGGTGAAACTAAGTGGTACAACATGTCAGTTAAAATTGAAGACTTTATTAAAGAAGAAAAAGGTTTACCTGCAAACGTTGATTTTTATTCAGCGTCTGTATATCACAGCTTAGGCATTGATCATGATCTATTCACACCAATCTTTGCTGTAAGTCGTGTATCAGGTTGGTTAGCTCATATTTTAGAGCAGTACTCTGATAACCGTCTAATCCGTCCTCGTGCTGAGTACATTGGACCAGGTAAACAGCAGTTTGTCTCTTTAGAAGAAAGATAATGAATTCCAAAAGCCGGGAAACCGGCTTTTGTGTTGTTCATTCCTTTAATATATAATGGCTCTAGAACATAATAGGAGGTTTTGAAATTGACACAAGGTGAAAAAATCACAGTAGAAAACGGACAAATGAACGTTCCAAATCAAGCAATTATTCCATTTATCGAAGGAGACGGTACAGGTCCTGACATTTGGGCAGCAGCGTCTCGTGTATTAGAAGCAGCAGTAGAGAAGGCTTACAACGGTGAAAAAGGAATTGAATGGACAGAAGTATTAGCTGGTCAAAAAGCTTATGACAAAACAGGCGAATGGTTACCAGAGGAAACTTTAGAAACAATTCGCGATTATAAAATTGCAATTAAAGGGCCTCTAACAACGCCAATTGGTGGAGGAATCCGTTCACTAAACGTTGCTTTACGTCAAGAGTTAGACTTATTCACTTGCTTACGTCCAGTACGTCACTTTAGCGGTGTACCATCTCCAGTTAAGCGTCCTGAAGATGTAGATATGCAAATCTTCCGTGAAAACACAGAGGACATTTATGCAGGTATTGAATGGCAAGAGGGTACTGAAGAAGTAGGTAAAGTGATTGACTTTATCCGTAATGAAATGGGAGTAGACAAAATTCGCTTCCCTGAAACTTCTGGTATCGGTATTAAGCCTGTATCAAAAGAAGGTACTGAACGTCTAGTTCGTTCTGCAATTGAATATGCATTAAATGAAGGTAAACAGAGCGTTACTTTAGTACACAAGGGTAACATTATGAAGTTTACTGAAGGTTCATTTAAAGCATGGGGTTATGACTTAGCTGAGCGTGAATACGGCGATAAGGTATTCACTTGGAAAGAGTATGACCAAATCACTGAAGAAAAAGGTCGCGATGCAGCAGATCAAGCTGAAAAAGAAGCTGTTGAAGCTGGTAAGATTGTAGTTAAAGATGCTATTGCTGATATCTTCCTACAACAAATCTTAACTCGTCCAAAAGAATTTGATGTAGTTGCGACGATGAACTTAAATGGTGACTATATCTCAGATGCTCTAGCTGCACAAGTTGGTGGTATTGGTATTGCACCGGGTGCGAATATTAACTACGAGTCTGGTCATGCTATTTTTGAAGCTACTCACGGTACTGCACCGAAGTATGCTGGTCAAGACAAAGTTAACCCATCTTCAGTTATCTTATCTGGAACACTTATGTTAGATCACTTAGGTTGGAGAGAAGCTAGTGAGCTAATTCATAAGGCGATGGATAAAACAATTGGAAGCAAAGTTGTAACTTACGACTTCGCTCGTCTAATGGATGGTGCAAGAGAAGTTAAATGTTCTGAGTTCGCTGATGAACTAATCAAGAACATGGACTAATAAAAATCTTATAGTGGAATATTGAGGAGGAGTGCAATGACGATTAAACGTAAGAAAGTATCAGTTATTGGCGCTGGTTTTACAGGGGCAACAACAGCACTGATGACCGCTCAAAAAGAACTAGCTGACGTAGTGTTAGTGGATATTCCGGATATGGAAGATCCTACGAAAGGTAAAGCACTCGATATGTTAGAAGCTAGTCCGGTACAAGGGTTTGATTCAAACATTGTAGGTACTTCAAATTATGAAGAGACAGCTAACTCCGATGTAGTAGTCATTACAGCCGGTATCGCGAGAAAACCTGGTATGAGTCGTGATGATTTAGTTGCAACAAACTCTAATATTATGAAACAAGTGACACAACAAATTGTGAAGTATTCGCCAGATTGTTTCATAATCGTATTAACGAACCCAGTTGATGCTATGACTTATTCTGTGTTTAAAGAGTCAGGTCTACCGAAGAATCGTGTCATAGGTCAATCAGGGGTATTAGATACAGCTCGTTTCCGGACATTTGTTGCTCAAGAGCTAAATGTTTCTGTTAAAGATGTAACAGGTTTCGTTCTTGGTGGTCATGGTGATGATATGGTACCAATGCTACGTTATTCATTCGCCGGAGGTATTCCACTTGAAAAATTAATTTCCGAAGAACGTCTAGATGCGATTGTTGAACGTACACGTAAAGGTGGCGGTGAAATCGTTGGATTGCTAGGCAATGGTTCAGCTTATTACGCACCAGCTGCGTCAATAACTGAAATGGTTGAAGCCATTTTAAAAGACCAACGTCGTATTTTACCGTCAATTGCATATTTAGAAGGTGAATATGGTTACCATGATATGTACTTAGGTGTTCCAACAATTTTAGGCGGTAATGGAATTGAGGAAATTCTTGAGTTAGACTTAACAGAAGAAGAAAAACAGCAACTAGATCAATCTGCTGATTCTGTTAAAAATGTCATGCAAGTATTAGCCAATAATACTGAAGCTTAAAAAAAGAACTTATGATTTAATAACATAGCGATAGACACACCGTAAATAACGGTATGTCTATCGCTTTTTCTATTGAGAAGAGTTATGAAGTTGGTATTTCATTAGTATAAAGGTCTTCCACAAATACAATGTCTCTTTCTAAAACAAGTGTTGGATAATAATTCACAACACCTTGGTTTAGGTTTCGGTTTACAAACAAATTCTATATGACATGTACATTTACATTTGCAACAACATTTTGGTTTATAGTGGTGATCGCCATGATGACCAAAGTGATCATCATGATGGTGGTGTCTATCGTGGTGTCTTCTGTGATGGTGATGATCGTGTCGATGACCCCAGCCCATATCCTCTCCCTCCTTTTTTCCTTTTACTATATTCTATAGAATTTTTATAGATTGATTTATATTAAATGTCTAGTTTAAAGAAAAATTTTCATATAATTTTTTTGCTCTTTAGACTCATACTAATGTTAAATGAAATGAAAGGTGGAGCTAATGATGTACTTTGAGCAAAACCATAATTTTGAACCTGGTGATATTGTGTATGTTTTATATAGAAACCCACATGCTCAAAATGTTGCGCAAGTCCAAGAAGCGGCTGTAGTAGAAAACCCAAATCAACCTGGTGAATTTAACTTATTTATGTACGATACTTATTATCCTTTAGATGATGAGATTGCTGTTTTCCCAACTGAAGTAGAAGCGATGCGTGCTTACAATTATCACTTTGGCGAAGATGGTAACTTGTATGGTTAAGCCATTTATGCCAGAGTTAGTATACGTTGAACCGAAGGCAATGGAGTATCCTTTAGGAAAGAAACTGATAGATCGTTTTAAAGATATGGATGTTGAGATCCGTGAGACGACATCACATAACCAAGTGCGTAACTTGCCTGGAGATAACCATTTTCAAAAGTATAGGATGGCTAAATCGACTTTAGTTGTCGGTTTAAGAAAAACGTTAAAGTTCGATACATCAAAACCGTCCGCAGAATATGCAATTCCGCTCGCTACGGGGTGTATGGGGCATTGTCATTACTGTTATTTACAGACGACCATGGGAAGTAAACCGTATATTCGAACATATGTCAATGTTGAAGAAGTGCTGGAACAAGCAGAAAAATATATGGCAGAACGAGCGCCGGAGATTACTCGTTTTGAAGCTTCATGTACGTCTGACATTGTAGGTATTGATCATTTAACTCATTCATTAAAACATGCTATTGAATACTTTGGCGAGTCGGAGTATGGAAAATTACGATTCGTCACGAAGTTCGCGCACGTTGACCACTTGTTAGATGCTAAACATAATGGGAAAACACGGTTTCGATTTAGTATTAATGATGACTATGTTATTAAGTATTTTGAGCCTGGAACTTCAAAGTTGGATGAGCGTCTTGAAGCGGCGCGAAAAATTGCAGAGGCTGATTATCCTTTAGGTTTTATTGTTGCTCCAATATACCTTCATGATGGATGGAAAGAAGGGTACGCAGAGATGTTTGAGAAGTTAGATAATCAGATTCCTGAGTTTGCAAGGAAAGATCTCACTTTTGAATTTATACAGCATCGCTTTACTCAACCAGCTAAAAGAACGATTGAACAAAACTATCCAATGACGAAATTAGAATTAGATGAGACAAAAAGAAAAAAGAAGTTTGGTAAATACGGAATTAGTAAGTTTGTTTACAAAGATGAAGAACAAGAGGAAATGAAAAATAAAATGCAGGAGTATTTACAAAGGCATTTTCCTACAGCTAAATTTGAATACTTTACTTAATAGTAGCGAAACACAGTCAAACAGGCTGTGTTTTGTTTAGTTTGAGCATTAGACGTATACTTATTGCATAGCCATGTAATTACGCAAGTTAAAAAAGTTTAAAAGGATTTTCGTACTACCATAACGAATTACTAATATTAACCTAAAAATATAAGCATGATGTTTTCATTGTTTACAACAGTTTTATATTATGAAAGTATGGAATACATACAAAAACTTAATGATCTTTTAGGGGCTGTATAAAATGACAATAAAAGTTTTAATTGTAGATGATGAAGAATCAATTACCACATTAATAGAGCATCATTTAAATCAAGAAGGGTATATGACGACAATTGTTCATGATGGTGAAAGTGCCATTCAAAGTTTAGATCATAATTCTTTTGATTTAGTCGTACTTGATTTAATGTTACCTAAGTTAAGTGGCATAAAAGTATGTGAAAAGATGCGATCAAATCAAAATGATACTCCAGTCATTATGTTAACAGCAAAAGGAGAAGAAGAAGATAAAATTAAAGGGCTGAATGTTGGAGCTGATGATTATCTTACAAAGCCTTTTAGCCCAAAAGAATTAGTCGCTCGCATTCAAGCTGTTTTAAGAAGGTTTAATCGAGGTGAAACAGAGAGCAGAAAAGTTATAAATATACAAGATGTAGAAATTCATGAAGATTATTATGAAGTTTATAAACAAGGTAAACATGTAAGCTTTACTCGTAAGGAGTTTGAATTACTTCTGTATTTAGCTAAACAAATTGGAAAACCAGTAAAACGAGAAGTGTTACTAAGAGATATTTGGGATTTCGATTATATTGGAGATACGCGAATTGTCGATGTTCACATTAGTCATCTTCGTGAAAAATTAGAAGATGACCCTAAAAAACCGACATTAATTAAAACGGTAAGAGGTGTCGGATACAAAATTGAGGGATAAAACATGAAGAATATTATTGAAAAAAGAACAATCATTTTATATATCATTTTAAGTATTTTATTTATTGTAGTGATTGGAGCGATTTTTAACCAAATCGCGAAACATTATGTTATTAGTTCGTATGAAAGCCAGTTGCAATCTAATGGTGAGTATATTTCTGAACAATTAGAAATGACGTCAATTGAATCTTTTCAACATGACTTAGTATTTTACCACGAACAATTTAATGTCGATTTGTTTTATGAATCTGAAGTAGAGGAAAGACTCCTACATACTTTTAATACAACAGAGCTTAATGTATTGCGCCATTTAAGAGGTAACTTAGACTATGTGGGTGAAATAGAGCTTATAGAAGATCGTCTCATCACGACTTATCAACTAGAAGATGGTGAGTTTTTAACAATAGCGACTGAAAAATTACCGTTAACAGCCTTAAGTACTACAATTTGGTGGGGTGTATTTTTCTTCTCATTATTTGCAACTGTGTTGCTATGGAGCTTCGGTAACCGTTTATATGACAGTTATGTAAAACCAGTGATTAAAGCAACTGAGACTTCAAAAGAATTAGTAGATGGTAATTATCAAGCGCGAATTCATGATGCGCCTTATGGTATAGCTTCTAGCTTAAGTCAGTCCATTAATCGATTAGGGCGATATTTAGAGTATATTACGTCAAAGTATGAAAACCAAAACTCAAGATTAAAAACAGTTGTAAATAATATGGAAAGTGGTGCTCTGTTAATTAACGAAAAAGGCGTCACCCGTCTAGTCAATGAATCATTTTTACAACAGTTCTCAATCGAAACGACGCCATTTATTGGTGAAATCTATTACGAAGTAGTTGATCAAGATGAATTGAATGGAGTTATTCAAGAAGCAATCTTTACCGAAACAAAACAACATCAATCGATTGAACTGAAGGATGGACGCTTTATTGAAGTGTTTGTGGCCCCTATTAAAGATCAAGAAAGTCATCATGCACGTGGTGTTGTAGTCGTTTCACACGATATTACTGATTTAAAGAGACTTGAACGTGTTAGAAAGGATTTCGTAGCTAACGTATCTCATGAGTTGCGTACGCCAATAACATCCATTCAAGGCTTTGCAGAGACGTTATTAGATGACGATTCTATTGATGAACAAAAACAAAAGCAATTTTTAAAGATTATGAAGAAAGAAAGTAAACGTTTAAATATTCTCGTCCAAGATTTATTAGATTTATCTGTTTTAGAAAAGGATGAGTATGAGTTAAAACGCTCTACGTTTACAGCATCTAAATTAGTTAACGATATAAAGGCTATTGTAGAACAACCAGCTCAAGAGAAAAAATTAAACTTAAATTATAATGTTGACGAAGATTTAGAGATTCATGCTGATTATTACCGCTTATATCAACTAGCATTGAATTTAATCTCAAATTCAATTCAATACACAAATGAAGGCGGAGAAATCACGTTAATCATTGAAAAAGAAGATGCGGATGTTCTAATTAAAGTACAAGATGATGGGATCGGAATTGCAGAGAAATTCCACAATCGAATTTTTGAACGTTTCTACCGCGTTGATAAAGCAAGAAGTAGACATTCAGGCGGAACGGGACTTGGGCTGTCAATTGTAAGGCATATTACAGAAGCACATGATGGTCACATTCAAATCGAAAGCCGTGAAGAGGTAGGAACAACAATAAAGGTTTCACTTCCACAAAAATAAACTAATCATTTGTTATAATAGTTACATCAGGATATAAAGAGGTGTTTGGTCGTGTCAAAAGAATTAGTATTAATCGACGGTAATAGTATTTTATATCGTTCGTTCTTTGCTTTACCTTTATTAAGCAATGATCAAGGTGTGCATACGAATGCAGTGTTTGGATTTACGAAAATGATGTTAAAAGTTTTAGAGGATCACGAACCATCTCATATTTTAGTCGCATTCGACGCGGGTAAAACGACTTTTAGACATGAAACGTATAAAGAATACAAAGGTGGTAGACAAAAAACACCACCTGAGTTATCAGAACAATTTCCTATTATACGAGAGCTTTTAGATGCTTTCGGCGTTAAATATTATGAGCTTGATCAATACGAAGCGGATGATATTATCGGTACCATGGTTAAAGAAGCGGATGCTAAAGGTCAAAAAACGACCGTTTATTCAGGTGATAAAGACTTATTGCAGCTCGCTTCAAACCATACAACTGTATCTTTAACAAGGAAAGGAATCTCAGAGATTGATCATTTTACCCCTGAATCGATTGAGGAAAAGATGGGAATTTCAAAGGAACAAATTATTGATTTAAAAGCTTTGATGGGTGATCAGTCAGATAATATTCCAGGTGTACCAGGTGTGGGGGAAAAGACAGCTGTTAAGTTGCTTAAACAGTTCGGTACGTTAGAAAACATATATGAAAATATTGATGATGTAAGTGGTAAAAAGTTAAAAGAAAACTTAATTAATAATCAAGAAGAAGCGTTAATGAGTAAAGAACTCGTAACCATTAACCAAAACTCCCCACTGAAAATTTCACTAGAAGACCTAAAATATGAAGGTTATCATTCACGTGAACTAGTGTCAGCCTTTAAAGCTTATGGCTTTCAATCATTGATGGGGCAAGTTGAAGGAGAAGACTCTGAACAAGAGTATGAAGAAATTGAATTTGAAGTATTAAGTGAGTTTGATCAATCACTAGTAGATGAATCACAAAATATTCTCTACGTTGAAATGTTAGATGACAATTATCATAACAGTCATATTGTAGGGTGTAGCATAATTAATGAAAAAGGTTATTATTATATTCCGACTGACTTGTTAGAAGATCAAACATTCATTAATTGGTTAGAAGATGACCAATCGCCTAAAACAGTTTTTAATAAAAAACAATTATTAGTTGCATTAAAATGGCGGGGAATTGAAGTAAAGGGAATTACTTTTGATATGCAATTAGCTGCATATATTGTAAACCCTGCAAGCCACGATGGTGATCTTTCATCAATTTCACATAGCTATGGGTTAACTGAAGTCTCCTATGATGAAGAAGTGTACGGTAAAGGCGCAAAACAGCAACTACCTAATGAAGAAGTCTATCAAGAACATATTGTACGTAAAGGCTTAGCTGGGTTTAAATTAAACCAACTTCTAAAAGACGAATTAAAACAGAATGAACAAGAAAACCTTTATTACGAGTTAGAAATGCCATTATCAGCTGTGTTAGCAGAAATGGAATATACAGGTGTGAAAGTTGATGTCGATCGGTTAGATTCAATGCAAAAAGATCTAAGCAATCGATTATCAGATATTGAAGCGAAAATCCATAACTTAGCAGGTAGTGAATTTAATATTAATTCACCAAAACAGTTAGGTAAAGTTTTGTTTGAAGACTTAGAGCTTCCTGTTATTAAGAAAACTAAAACAGGGTATTCAACATCAGCTGACATATTAGAAAAGTTGCAACATGAACATGAAATCGTTGAACAAATTTTACACTATCGTCAACTTTCTAAGCTACAATCGACTTATTTAGAAGGATTACAAAAAGTTGTTCATCAAGATACACATAAAATTCATACACGATTTAACCAAGTGTTAACTCAAACAGGACGTCTAAGTTCAGTTGAACCTAACTTACAAAACATACCGATTAGATTAGAAGAAGGACGTCGAATAAGGCAAGCCTTTGTACCTTCTGAAGATGATTCGGTCATTTTGGCTGCTGACTACTCACAAATTGAATTACGCGTATTAGCTCATATTGCAAAAGATGAAAAACTTGTACAAGCATTCAACGAAGGCAAAGATATTCATACGCAAACCGCGATGGATGTATTTGATGTTAAAGAAGAAGAAATCAATGATTTAATGCGACGACAAGCCAAAGCAGTTAACTTCGGAATTGTTTATGGTATTAGTGATTATGGTTTAAGCCAAAGTTTAGGCATTACACGTAAAGAAGCTGAGCAATTTATTAATAAATATTTTGATAGCTATCCAGGTGTTAAAGCTTATATGGATGATATTGTTGCTCAAGCTAAACGGGATGGTTATGTTGAAACCATTATGAACCGTCGTCGTTATTTACCTGACATTAATAGCCGTAACTTTAATCGCCGTAGTTTTGCAGAGCGTACCGCTATGAATTCACCGATTCAAGGTAGTGCAGCAGATATTATTAAACAAGCGATGCTAGATGTTGTTCAAAGTATGGAAGGAACGAACTTGAACGCAACGATGATTCTTCAAGTTCATGACGAATTAATTTTCGAAGTGAAAAAATCAGATGTTGAGGCACTTCAGAAGTTAGTTAAAGAAGCTATGGAACAAACAATCGAACTATCTGTTCCGCTGTTAGTTGATAGTTCTTATGGGAACACGTGGTATGATGCAAAGTAAAAAGGGGTAAAAGACATGCCAGAATTACCAGAAGTCGAAACAGTAAGAAAAACATTAGAACCAATTATTACCGGAAAGACAGTTGCAGATATAGATATACGCTACCCTGGAATTATTAAAGAGCCAGAAGATGTAGAGCGGTTTAAATTTCAAATAAAAGGCCAAACGTTTCGTTCTATTAAACGTTTAGGCAAATTTTTATTGTTTTATTTAGATGAGGATGTGTTAATCTCCCATTTACGTATGGAAGGAAAATATGGATTATTTAACGAAGAAGAGAAAAACGATGCCCATACACATGTGATTTTTAAGTTAGACGACGGGCAAGAATTAAGGTATAAAGACGTACGTAAGTTTGGGACGATGCATTTAAAACCTGTGAAGACAGAATTCAATACACCACCGATTAATAAGTTAGGTTTAGAGCCTTTTAGTGAAGAATTTACTGTCGATTATCTTTACGAAAAACTACAAAAAACATCCCGATTGATCAAGCCAACATTGTTAGATCAAACGATTGTAACAGGCTTAGGGAATATATATGTTGATGAGGCATTGTTTAAAAGTCAAATTCATCCAGAGAGAATAGCTTCATCAGTTTCGTATGAAGAATGTCACAAACTCCAAAAAGCAGTTGTAGAAGTGTTAAGTCGAGCAGTTGAAAAAGGTGGAACATCGATTAGGTCTTATTTAAATTCACTTGGTGAAATTGGAATGTTTCAATTAGAATTAGCTGTCTATGATCAAACTGGAGAGCCCTGTGTCGTTTGCCTAAGTCCTATTACGAAAACAAAAGTAGGCGGAAGAGGCACCCACTTTTGTCCAACATGTCAAGTTATTAGTGATTAAACACAGTATTTAAGCTCTTTTCATAAGATATTTTGAACCCTTATGGAAGGAGCTTTTACTGTTGCTTGATTTAATACTCCTGACGTTGTTATTAAGTTTTGCTGTTAGTTTTGATAGTTTCTTTTTCGGTTTAACGTATCGAGTTAGGTCGATTACTGTAAAACCGCATACGGTTTTGATGATCGGTGCGTTTACGGCGTGTAGCTTTTTATTAGGTGGCTGGATTGGTGAGCTTGTGATGTTCATTATGCCGTTTATTTCTCATATTTTAGGTGGATTGATTTTCATTGCAATTGGTTCTTGGGTGCTTTGGCAATGGTTACAAGACCAAAAGCAAAAGGTGAAGTACTATTATCGGGTTCAAGAAATGAAATTAAACATCCGAACAATATGGGAAATCTTGAAGCGACCACAAGTTGCTGACCGTGACCAGTCCGGTTCCATTAGTGGGATGGAAGCAGTCGTTGTTGCGATCGCATTATCGTTAGATTCATTTGCAAGTGGAATTGGTGCTGCCTTTTTTGAAATCCCTGCATTAGCTGTCGCAATCGTTGTTGGGTTATCATCAATGTTTTTCTTAATGTGTGGAATTGGACTTGGAAAATGGATGCACCGTTTCACTTGGATACATCCACTTTCATTTATACCAGGGTTAATTTTAATCAGTTTAGGAATTTGGAATTTTATAAGGTAGGCGTTGAACTATGACACTAGTAGTAGGATTAACAGGAAGCATTGCAACAGGAAAATCAACTGTATCAAATATGTTTGTACAATGGAGAGTTCCAGTCATTGATGCAGACAAAATTTCAAGAGAAATTGTTCAAGTAGGTGAAGAAGCTTATGAACAAATTGTTGCCACATTTGGTAGGCAAGTATTACATGAAGATGGTGCTTTGAACCGTGAAGCTTTAGGTAACATTGTCTTTCAAGATGAAGCAGAACGAAAGAAACTAAATAATATCATGCACCCACAAATACGTAAGCGGATGTTACAAAAACGTGATCAGTATGTCGTAAATAAAGAACCGTTAGTTGTAATGGATATCCCGTTACTATTTGAAAGTGAATTATTTCATTACGTTGATCAAGTATTAGTAGTTTATGTAGACCCGGACATTCAATTAGACCGATTAACTAAACGTGATGAAGTATCTGCAGAGAAAGCATTAGAACGGATAAATTCACAAATTCCTATTACAGAAAAGCGAGATCGTGCTGATGCGATAGTGAATAATGGTGGTTCAGTTGAAGAAAGTGAAGAGCAATTAAAGGCTATATTAAAACAATGGGGTATTGAAATGAACACATAATTTTTTGTTTAATTTTTAAAATTTGCCCTCACAATTTATCGCCAATGTGTTATACTAATCATAAATAAAGATAAAAAAAGTATAACATAAAGCGATAAGGGGGCTTTTAAATGAGTGTAACAAAAATTGCAATAAACGGTTTTGGACGTATCGGTAGAATGGTGTTTCGCCGTGCGATGAAAGACGAGAAAGTAGAAATTGTAGCAATTAACGCTAGCTATCCTTCAGAGACGTTAGCTCATTTAATTCAGTATGATTCAGTACACGGAGCTTATGACGGTTCTGTTGAAGTCATAGATGATGAAATTGTTATAGACGGACAAAGTATCGTGAAAGTTTCTAGCCGAAACCCAGCTGAATTGCCTTGGGATGAGTTGAATGTTGATATTGTTGTAGAAGCAACAGGAGTGTTTAACTCAAGTGACAAGGCATCAGCACATATAGAAGCGGGTGCTAAAAAAGTTGTACTTACTGCCCCAGGGAAGCCAGCTGATCAAACGATTGTTATGGGAGTTAATGAAGAATCGTATAACCCAGAAGAACATCATGTCATCTCAAATGCATCGTGCACGACAAACTGTTTAGCACCAGTAGCTAAAGTGCTTCATGAAAACTTTGGAATTGAAAACGGTTTAATGACGACTGTACACGCATTTACGAATGACCAAATGAACTTAGATAATCCACATAAAGACTTAAGAAGAGCACGTGGCTGTACACAATCAATTATTCCGACATCAACAGGTGCAGCTAAAGCAATTAATGAAGTGTTACCAAGCTTAACTGGTAAATTACACGGTATGGCTTTACGCGTCCCAACTCCAAACGTCTCGTTAGTGGATTTAGTTGTCGATGTTGAGAAGGATGTAACAGAAGAAGAAGTTAACCAAGCGTTTTATGATGCAATGAATGGCGATTTAGAAGGGTATTTATCGATTAACAATGACCCGCTCGTTTCAATCGATTATACGACTTCACCGTACTCTTCAATCGTTGATGGATTATCAACGATGGTAATGGAGGATCGTAAAGTGAAAGTTCTAGCTTGGTATGACAATGAGTGGGGTTACTCATGTCGTGTTGTAGACTTAGTAAAATTGGTTGGCAATCAGCTATACGTTCATCAATAATTTAATCTAAATTATTTTAGTAGCTTTAACAGAGTATTATAGAAATGATCCCGAATATTATTTGGGATCATTTTTTTTGTTTAATAATGTAGTCAATTTAAGAAAGGAATAAGGCTCTATAGTAAATGTGGTGATGTCCATTACAGATCAATTTTCAAAACGTGTGGCTTCACCACATGCTTTAGTAAGAATCAACTTAAGAAAGTGTAAGTTATTATGCATTTCGTGTGGGCATACGTTCTAAGCGGAATCAAAATGCGTAGACTCCAGTGGGAACAGCACGTGTCTCGAGACCCCAAAGGCCCCGTTTTTTGGGCCGGGGGATGCACCTGCGTCTTCTAGCAATGCTTCGAAGCAGGCTTCCTCGGTGCAAGTTTCAAAGATGCAATTTCGATGAAGTTACCTGGCTCGAGCCGTGCCCCGGCAAAGAAAACACTGCGACAAACGACCGATAGGGAGTTTGAGCAGATGTTGCACTTGTGCCCTGTGGATGAAAGCGAAGCATTTTGATGTAGCGATGTTAAGGAACACAAAGAAGTTATTATGAGAGGTTTATCGATCGACAGTCGTTTTCTGACCAAAGTCTATGCGTTAAAAGGGTAATATGTGGATGGTGTAAATCTTTACACCCACCAAATTTAAAATAGAAGCAGAAATAATTCGTTATAACACGTAATAAATGTAAATTTCTTATATGGCTTGGCTATTCCTTCTTTTATTCTTTATAATAAAATTAGGTAGAATCAACTAAAAATAATGAACTTTTTGTTATAATAAGTAGAATAGTAAATTGAAATCAACGTTGAGGTGGCTAATATATGAAATGCCCAAATTGCGACGCTAAAACGACAAAAGTATTAGACTCAAGGCCAATTGACCAAGGTAAATCGATTAGACGTCGTCGAGAGTGTGATGATTGTCAGTATCGTTTCACTACATTTGAACGTGTCGAAGAAATTCCACTTATTGTCGTAAAAAAAGAGGGGACGAGAGAAGAATTTAATCGTGAGAAATTAAAGCGAGGTTTAATTAAAGCTTGCGAAAAACGCCCAGTTTCATTAGAACAAATTGAACAAGTCGCTTTTGAAGTAGAGAAAGACTTAAGGGACCAAGGTAATTCAGAAATTTTAAGTCAAGATATCGGCGAACATATTATGGACCGTTTAGCTGAAGTTGACGAAGTTGCTTATGTCCGTTTTGCTTCAGTTTATCGACAATTTAAAGATATTAATGTTTTTATGAAAGAATTACATGATATGATTAATCGTACAAAGAATACCTAGATCAAAAGAGGGGAGTGGTGATTGTGCAAGAACGGATGAAGCATCTGCTACCGAATGACCAATTAAAAATTATTAAACAAACAACATTTTTTGAAGATGCTGACTCTGTTTTAACCTTACTTTATCAACCTTTAATTGGTATGGAGAGTGTATCAGTATTCCAAGCTCTATGGCGAGAAGCTGACTCTAGTTCCTCTCAATCACAAAACTCTCATCATTACTTAATGAGTATATTAGATATTACATTAGATGATTTGTATGAAGCAAGAAAGAAACTAGAAGGTATCGGGTTGTTAAAAACGTTTAAAGAAGAAGGAAGCGTTAGAACATTTTATTATTTAATCCGCCGTCCTGCATCTGCCTATCAGTTTTTTGAAAACCCGACTTTATCAGTTTTATTAGAGCATCATGTTGGTAAAGATGTTTTTCAACAATTACAAAAGAAATTAGCACCAAAACCAACAGTGTCATCTTCTGTAGAAGAAGTTACTCATCATTTTGATGACGTATTTACGACTGTTGCACATAAGAAGCAACCACCGAAAAAAGACTCAGATGAATCAGTAGCGATTAAAACAGATCTTCCATTAGAATGGTTGTATAAAATGTTAACTCAACAAAAAGTTGAACCGAAAAACATTTTAACGAATCATAATTTAAATTACATGGAAAAAATTATTAAAATTTATGATGTCGATTATTTAGAGTTAGAGAAAGCGTTGTTATGGGCAGTGAATGAAGATGCTGAATTTGATCGGCAAGAGTTTTTGGATATGTGTAAAGATATTTATTATAAAAAACATGGGTCCGTACCACCACGGTTGTATACAAAAGGACAAGTCCAGGAGTCTGAAGAGCAACCAAAAGATACAAATATAAATCAACAACCAGAATCTAAAGAAGAGCTAATTATTCAACACTTTAACGATATAACTCACCGTGAATTATTAGAGGACCATTCAAATTCAGGTGTTGCATCGATGAAAGAAGTTGAAATGATTACTGATTTAATGGAAGAACACGGGCTATCTCAACCAGTTATGAATGTTTTAGTTCACTACGTCTTAAGAAAAAATGGTAACAAATTAAACCGTAATTATATCGATACAATTGCAGCTCATTGGAGTCGTGAAGGGGTTACAACAGCAAAAACAGCTATGGATATGGCAAAGCGTGAACATAAAATGTATCAAACATGGCAGCAAAAGAAGCAACAAAAACAACAAAAGCAGTCTAAAACGGCCGGTAAATCTAAAGAAGTTCTTCCGAAGTGGTTTAAGGAACAGAAGCAACAACAAACAGAGAAGGAACCTGAACAAAAGACAGAAGATAGTGAAGCTAAAAACGAAGAGTTAACCGAATTCTTTAAAAGCTTTTCACAATCGAAACAATGAATGAAGGATGATTTAAATGGAACACATCCAGTCGGCACTCCAAAGCTGGTTGAAAAACAATGAAGATTTTCAAACCTCTTTTAATGAAATGAGAAAAAAGATTTTATCCTCAGATCGTATTAAAGCCTTTTTAAAGGAGCATCCAGAGTTAACTGAAAAACAGATCGATTCTCAACTTATGAAGCTGTATGAGTATGATTATCAGTCAATTAAGTGCGAGAAGTGTGCTTCGTTAGACAGTTGTATTAATGTCATTAAAGGCTATGTACCAGGAGCTCGTGTTCAAAATGGAAGAGTCAAATTAATTTATCATGAATGCCAACGAAAAGAGCGAGAATTACAATTGCAAAAACAGCGCTCCTTTGTCCAAAGCTTGCATATGCCAAAAGAAATCCATGATGCCACTTTCTCGCAAATTAAGTTGGAGGCAAACGGAAGAGAAGAAGCGCTGCAAAAGGTTCGTCAGTTTTATGAGGAAAGTGGTGACACTCCACCAAAAAAAGGCGTTTACTTACACGGAAGTTTCGGTGTCGGTAAAACTTATTTATTAGCTGCACTAGCTAATGAATTAGCCAAAAAACAAATCGATACTTTATTAATTTATATGCCAGAGTTCGTTAGAGAAATGAAAGCATCTATTACTGATTCAACGATTAATCAAAAGATTGATCAATTTAAGCGTGCTTCGGTTTTAATTTTTGATGATATTGGTGCTGAATTTTTATCACCATGGTTTCGTGATGAAGTGCTAGGTGCAATATTACAATTTAGAATGATGGAACGACTGCCTGTATTTTTTACATCCAATTATGACTTGAGTGAGTTAGAATCCATGTTATCAAAAGCAGGTCGTGGAGACGTTGAAGAACTAAAAGCAGCAAGGATTATGGAGAGAATTAGACAAATTAGTGAACCAGTTGAAGTTACTGGCCAAAATCATCGCGACCAATAATTTTGGTCGCTTTTTTCATGTTTCCACTCTTTCTTTCATAAAATGTATTACCTTGTTCTATGAAAGAGGGATGTGTAGTGAAAGAAACAGCATTTTTATTTAGAAATGAGCAAGAAGCTAGACAGTTCTACTTGTACTTATTAGCGGCCAATTTTAAAGGCCAAATAAGGCTGGATGAAAATTTCGTTTGGTTGTCCAATTTCTTATTTGTCAAACGGACAAGTTTAGTTGATTTAATTTTCCCGTTTATTTTAGAAGCATATGTGCCTAAAATATCACAAAAAATTTTGCGAGACACTTATTATTTTGATGACGATGAAATTGAGCAAATTATTCCATTCGTTGTCTCTTTAAGTACCGCCCCAAAGATGTTGCATAGTGAATTAAATGATTCATTATACGAAAAGTTAGTTCACTTTATTTATGGACAAGATGATGTCACTAAGGTCAATATGGATTACATGTATAATGAATTGTTTTTAAGAGAAGATGATTGGCTAGAAATTGTCGGGTTTGGTATTGAAGAATGGCAAGATGAACTTCATTTTCAAGACCGGATGGAACAGCTGAGGAGTTTTATTGACGGACAAGAACCGTATTATAACCATGTAACCGTTTATTATAAAAATGAAGCACTTTTGTTTGATGATCACGGGAAATTAATTCAAGACCAGCTAATTACGTCAGCATCAACACCTTTTCAAGAAATAATGGACCAAACGAAAGTCATAGGGAAGCTATTGGCGATAGCGCCAGAACGAGTAGATGTTTATGCTTCAAATGATCGGATTCATGAAATTTATAGCGTAATGAATATTTTCCAAGAAAGAGTATATTTGTACCCGATTAATCAGTTTCCGTACGTTCAGGAATTGAAAAATATTTTTAAGTAAGTGGTATTGAATTAAACGTGTAAAGAAAGCCCTTGATTTTCCTCGTTAACATCGTTATAATACGTACATAATATAATGAATACGTTTTATGTTTTGACGAGGACAAGAGCAGTTTGAAACAGCTTTACAGAGAAGGAAGCCTTGGCTGCGAGCTTTCTAGCATGACAAATTGTTTACCACCTCTGAGCATTCATTGTGAACTTGATTATAATACTAGCCATGAACGTAGGTCGGCGTTAACGACTTCTTGAGAGCTGCATTATTTGCAGAATCAGGGTGGAACCACGGGTGTAACACTCGTCCCTTTTATATAATTAGGGACGAGTGTTTTTTGTTTTATATGATTACAATTTAATTAGAAAGGTGGAAGCAGAATGAGTGATGTGATTCAAATTACGTTCCCAGACGGAAATGCTAAGGAGTTTCCTAAAGGGACAACGACTGAAGATATAGCTGGCTCGATTAGCTCAGGACTTAAAAAGCAATCCTTAGCAGGAAAATTCAATGGCGAACCGGTCGATTTAAAAGCTGAACTACATGAAGATGGTGACATTCAAATTATTACTTATCGGGATGATGAGGGTTTAGAAGTACTAAGACACTCAACAGCTCACTTAATGGCACAAGCTGTTAAGCGTTTATACGGAAACGACGTAAGGTTAGGTGTCGGTCCTGTTATTGAAGGTGGCTTCTATTATGACATTGATATGGAAGAAACGATTTCACCTGAAGACTTACCAAAAATAGAAAAAGAAATGAAAAAAATCGTAGATGAAGCGTTAGAGATTAGAAGAGTAGAAGTATCTCGCGAAGAAGCAAAACAACGCTATGAAGAAGTTGGAGATCAACTTAAGTTAGAACTATTAGATGACATTCCAGAAGGTGAACAAGTTTCAATCTATGAACAAGGCGAATTTTTCGACCTTTGTCGTGGTGTCCACGTACCTCATACAGGTAAAATAAAAGTTTTTAAACTACTTTCAATTTCAGGTGCTTATTGGCGTGGCGATAGTAAAAATAAAATGCTACAACGCATTTATGGTACTGCATTTGAGAAAAAAGGAGACCTAGACGAGCATTTAAGGTTGTTAGAAGAAGCGAAAGAGCGTGATCACCGCAAGCTAGGTAAAGAATTAGAAATCTTTACTGTTTCACAAAAAGTCGGTCAAGGACTTCCACTTTGGTTACCTAAAGGTGCAACAATCCGTCGTACAATTGAGCGTTATATTGTCGACTTAGAAGAGCGCCTAGGTTATGATCACGTCTATACACCAGTGCTTGGTAGTGTCGATCTATATAAAACAAGTGGACACTGGGATCATTATCAAGACGATATGTTCCCAACAATGGAGATGGATAACGAAGATTTAGTTCTTCGCCCAATGAACTGTCCACACCATATGATGGTTTATAAAAATCAATTATACAGCTATCGTCATTTACCGGTACGGATTGCTGAATTAGGTACGATGCACCGCCATGAAATGTCAGGTGCACTAGCAGGTTTACAACGTGTTCGTGGTATGACATTAAATGATGCACACATCTTTGCAAGACCTGATCAGCTTAAAGAGGAATTTACACGTGTTGTTCAATTAATTCAAAACGTGTATAAAGACTTTGGTATTAACGATTATTACTTCAGACTTTCTTATCGTGATCCAGAAGATCAAGAGAAATATGTCGATAACGATGAAATGTGGAATAAAGCTGAGGCATTGTTAAAAGATACAATGGAAGAGATGGACGTTGAATACGTTGAATCGACTGGGGAAGCAGCGTTCTACGGTCCGAAATTAGACGTTCAAGTGAAGACAGCCTTAGGAAAAGACGAGACACTTTCAACTGTTCAATTAGACTTCCATTTGCCTGAACGTTTTGACTTAACGTACATTGGTGAAGATGGTAAAGAACATCGTCCTGTTGTAATCCACCGTGGTGTCGTTTCAACGATGGAGAGGTTTGTCGCTTTCTTAATCGAAGAATACAAAGGGGCATTTCCTACATGGTTAGCGCCAGAGCAAGTTCGCATTATTCCTGTTTCATTAGAAGCTCATATGGATTATGCGAAAAAAGTTCAAGAGAAGTTACAGTATGCAGGAGTACGTGTTGAACTAGACGTACGTGATGAAAAACTTGGTTATAAAATTCGTGAGTCACAAACACAGAAGATTCCATACTCTCTAGTATTAGGTGACAATGAAATGAACGATGAAGCGGTTAATATTCGTAAGTATAGTGAAAAAGACAGTGAAACGATCTCATTAGATGAATTTACACAATCTATTGTTGACGAAATTAATCATCGTAAGCTATAATTTTGAGGCAGCCTTAATTAAGGGCTGCCTTATTTAGTGCTTGACATTTATATAAGTACTCGTTATACTAGGTAAGGTAATTAAATAAGGCGAATTAAAGACAAGTAGAAGCACCCGCTTCTCACCTGCTTGACGCTTAATGCAGTTGACAGGTCAGATTAATTTTCTACTTTATACGTTATGAATACGTATAGATTAATGAAATTAGTGTGTGTGGGTGCAGTATGTGTACCGACACTTTTTTTGTGGTTAAAAACCTAAATTAAATTCTACAGTCACTTGTCAGATGACGCCTTAATTTTCTAAGATTTTTTGGAGGTGGCTCACTATTAGCAAGGATAATAATCTCAATGAGAACATTCGCGCCAAGGAAGTGCGACTCATTGATGTGAATGGTGAACAATTAGGAGTAAAATCACGTCAAGAAGCATTGGACATTGCTGAACAGGCAAATTTAGACCTTGTCTTAGTTGCACCAAATGCAAAACCGCCAGTTGCTCGTATTATGGATTATGGTAAATACCGTTTCGAACAACAGAAGAAAGAAAAAGAGCAACGTAAAAAGCAAAAAATTATTAACGTTAAAGAAGTACGCCTAACACCACAGATTGAAGAGCATGACTTTAATACAAAAGCGCGTAACGCACAAAAGTTCCTTCAAAAAGGTGACAAAGTAAAAGTTAGTGTTCGTTTCCGTGGTCGTGCAATCACGCACAAAGATTTAGGTCAAAAAGTACTTGAGCGTTTTGCGGATGCATGTAGTGAATTAAGTACTGTCGAAACGAAACCTAAAATGGAAGGTCGTAACATGTTCTTAATGCTTGCTCCAAAGAACGAAAAATAAAGTGAGCAACAAACATCATTTAAGGAGGAATAAATCATGCCAAAAATGAAGACGCATAAAAGTTCACAGAAGCGTTTTAAGAAGACTGGTACTGGAAAGTTCAAGCGTTCTCACGCTTTCACAAGCCACTTATTCCGTAATAAGACAAAGGCTCAAAAACGTCGCTTAGCTAAGAGCAATCTAGTTGATAAGAGTGATGAAGGTCGTCTAAAGAAATTAATGCCTTATAAATAGGTTCGTATAAAACTAGAAAGATTCAGGAGGGATTACCATGCCACGTGTAAAAGGTGGAACAGTTACTCGTCAACGTCGTAAACGTACGTTGAAGCTAGCTAAAGGTTATTATGGTTCTAAAAGAACGTTATTCAAAACAGCAAAACAACAAGTGATGAAGTCAGGTCAGTATGCTTATCGTGACCGTCGTCAGAAGAAGCGTGACTTCCGTAAGTTATGGATCACTCGTATTAACGCAGCAGCACGCATGAATGACTTGTCATATAGCCGTCTAATGCACGGTTTAAAGCTTGCTGGTATTGAAGTTAACCGTAAAATGCTAGCAGATTTAGCTGTAAATGATGAAAAAGGCTTTGCTGAACTAGCTGATAAAGCTAAAGCAGCTTTAAAATAAACGTTTTAAAAGAGTTGTCCCATATTAGGGCAACTCTTTTTCTATATAATGATAAAGAGGGATGAACCGTGGAGATTTTTTTATTTGTGTTAGTAGGGGTTGCAAGTATAATTGCATTTATTATGATGGGATTGGATAAGAGTTACGCTAAAAAAGGAAAATGGAGAATACCAGAACGAACGTTGTGGGTCACTTCATTGGTTGGTGGCGCACCAGGAGCTTGGTTTGGTATGATTTATTTTCGACATAAAACGAAACATAGCTTATTTCAATTTGGTATGCCATTGTTAACGATCATTTGGATGATTATGTTACTCTAGCTTTTCTATGTCATAAAGGCTCGTCTATTGTCATATGGTTTATTGATACCTTTAAATAATGGAGGGCTCAGTATGGAAAATATCATGACTTGGATTCAACAAACTGATCATCATGTTGCCTTATTTGCGCCTGCTGTGTTTATTTTGTTCCATATTATACGCCCTTTTTTATTTATACCTGTTGCCTTTATATGTATAATGGGTGGGCTTTTTTTCGGTATTACTTATGGAGCGATCTACTCCATGATTGGGATTACGTTGTCGAGTATCATGTTTTACTTAATGATGCAAAAAATGCCAGTTGTTTGCGATAGAATGAAACACCTTAAAGAAAAGATGTTCGGGCAACACCGTCAATTGAGTGTTCCTCAAGTTGTTTTATTAAGAATTACACCATTTATTCATTTTCATCTAATTTCATTACTTATTATTGAAATGACGAGGAACTTTAAAGAGTACACGAAACTTTCGATTTTATCGAACATACCGTTAGCAATTATTTATACGACTTTTGGTCAGTGGATTCAATCTTTACAATGGCAATATATTTTAACGATTTTAATTACAATCTTATTGTTATTTTATTTATTACGTAAAAAGGAAATCGTACTTAAATGGGATGATTTTTTTGCAACAAATGCTGAAAGGTGACACAATATAGCTAAAAACTAAAGGTGGTAATGAAAGTGGATTGGAACCGATTATATGACTTACAACAACATTTGGATGAAAGAATTCTTAATACCATCCCACAGTCACGCTCTGACATTTACTTAGATAAAGTACTTGCTTTAAATGTTGAAGTTGGGGAGTTAGCCAATGAAACTCGTTGTTTTAAATATTGGAGTCAAAAAGGTCCAAGTGATCGTGAAGTCATCCTTGAAGAGTATGTTGATGGCATTCACTTTATTTTATCGCTTGGACTAGATTTTGGCTATCGTTTTAATGATGACAATAAAAGCAGCCAGTCAATTAGTACATTAACTGAAGGGTTTCATTTAGTTTATAAGCATATAGAGCTCTTTAAACAAAGTAAATCACAAGATGATTATATAACGTTAATGAACAGTTATTTAGCTTTAGGTGAGCAACTTTCCTTCTCTACAAATGAAGTTGTACAAGCTTACCTTAGCAAAAACGAAGAAAACCATAATCGTCAACAAACAGGATACTAAAAGCGAGAAGCTGCCCTATAATTAAAGAAATTTTGAGAAATTGCCGTAAAAACGTTATAATGGACAAGGTGTCGAAAAATTTAAAAAGAGGAGGTTTCAGCATGGTAAAATTAGACGAACAATTAACAATGCTGAAAGACTTAACGGACGCAAAAGGGGTTCCGGGTAATGAAAAGGAAGCTCGCGAAGTAATGGAAAAATACATAAACCCTTATGCTGATGAAGTTAAGACAGATCATCTTGGAAGCTTAATCGCTAAAAAGGTTGGTAAAGAAAATGGTCCTAAAATTATGGTTGCAGGTCACTTAGATGAAGTAGGCTTTATGGTCACTCGAATTGATGACAAAGGCTTTTTATACTTCCAAACAGTAGGTGGTTGGTGGAACCAAGTGATGCTTGCTCAACGTGTAACAGTTACGACACGTAACGGTGATGTAACAGGTGTCATTGGTTCAAAACCTCCACACATTTTATCTGCTGAAGCTCGTAAAAAGCCAGTAGAAATTAAAGATATGTTTATTGATATTGGTGCTTCTAGCAAAGAAGAAGCAGAAGAATTTGGTGTACGCCCTGGTGACTCTGTTGTTCCTTACTTTGACTTTACAGTAATGAATAACGAAAAGCTTTTACTAGCAAAAGCTTGGGATAACCGTATTGGGTGTGCGATTGCCATTGATGTATTAAAGCAATTACAAGGTGAAGACCATCCAAACGAAGTGTACGGTGTTGGTACAGTGCAAGAGGAAGTAGGCCTACGTGGTGCACGCACTTCCGCTCATGCCGTAAAACCAGATATTGGCTTTGGTGTTGACGTTGGTATTGCTGGTGATATGCCAGGTGTGTCAGACAAAGATGCAGCAGCTAAATTAGGGGATGGCCCTCAAGTTATTCTATATGATGCATCTATGATTTCTCATAAAGGTGTACGTGATTTTGTTGTTAATACTGCAGAGGAAAACGACATTCCGTTCCAATATGATTCAATGGCTGGCGGCGGAACAGATTCTGGTGCGATCCACCTAACAGCAAATGGTGTTCCATCATTATCCATTACAGTCCCAACTCGTTATATCCATTCTCATGCTGCTATGTTACACCGTGATGATTATGAAAACGCAGTTAAACTCATTGTAGAAGTAATCAAAAAGTTAGACGCAGAAACAGTTGAAAACATTACATTCAACTAAGAAATAAACAAGAAACAGGCTGATCACTCAGCCTGTTTTTTTGTTCAATTAAAGCTTCCCAACTTCTTCTTCTAACTTATTGAGTATACCTTCTTTTTCATCTTCAGAAGCTTGTTGCCAATACATTTCAAACAATACCCCAAGTCCAGGCAACATTTTCTCTTCACCACTTTGGATTGCTTCTGTAATGGTCGCCTCTAATTGTTCTTCATTATGGCCAGCGACATTATTTTGAATAGCTTTTCTTAAATTTAAGTCCATATGAACACCTCTATTCTCGCATTTACTTTTAGTTTGACCAAACTTCTATGTAGTATGTATGATATATATACGAATAAAAGGAGTTAATCTAATGCTTATTGAATCTAAACAGAATAAACGTGTAAAAAATTGGAGAAAATTACATAAAAAAAAGTATCGTGATCAAGAAGGGTTATTTTTAATTGAAGGTTGGCATCTCATAGAAGAAGCGATGAAAAGTGATTGGATGATCGATGAGTTGATTGTGTTAGAAGGAATTGAGTATCCCGAAAGTTGGGATTCCTATAACTTAACGTTTGTGACAAAACCAGTGTTTAATGAAATTGCTCAAACAGAGTCTCAACAAGGAGTCTTAGCAGTAGTAAAACAACAAATACATGGCGAGCAAAAGCTGGGGCAAAAGCTATTGTTAGTCGATACTGTGCAAGACCCTGGTAATGTTGGAACAATCATTCGTAGTGCATTAGCTTTTAATGCGGATGCTGTTATATTAGGGCAAGGTTCTGTTGATTTATATAACGACAAAGTTGTTCGTGCAACACAAGGTGGTTTATTTCATGTCCCTGTAATAAATGGTGGTGACCTGTCACAATGGATAACGCATTGTCATACGCATAATATTAACATTTATGCTACTGCCCTAGATGACCAAGCAATGCCATTACAAGATGTTGAGCCTAATGGAACTTATGCTATAATTGTTGGTAATGAAGGTGAGGGTGTCGATTCTGGACTCATAAATGAGGCAAACGAAACAGTTTATATTCCGATCGCACATGAAAGTGAATCGTTAAATGTCGGTGTAGCTACAAGCATCGTTTTGTATCATTTTTCACAAGCTACTTGATAATTATGTTAAAGTTATCTATAATACATGATTAGATGAAGTGAATATTAAAAGCAAAGAATGAGCAAAGTAGTCATCCGATTTATACGATATAAAAGGGATGGAGAGTCGTTGACTGAAAGCTTTCCAATTCGTACGGTATGATGAATTTCACTCAGGAGCTGGCACTTAGACCTGATTAGCACAGTAAAGGTGTCCCGGGGATTAAGCCTCGTTAACAAAGAAGAGTGGGTATAGCTGTCATATGTATACCAACTAGGGTGGTAACACGGTAACAACTCGTCCCTTGTTTAGGGGGCGAGTTTTTTTGTTGTTAATTAAGTTTGTTTAAAGTAAGGGAGGATTTTAAGATGAAAGAACGTTTGCAATCGTTGAAAGAAGAAGCGTTGGATCAAGTGAAAACAGTTACCGATCAACAAGCTTTACAAGACATAAGAGTCCATTATTTAGGAAAAAAAGGTCAGATCACAGAAGTACTTAAAGGGATGGGCAAATTATCAAAAGAAGAACGCCCTATCATCGGCCAACTAGCTAACGAAGTACGTGATGTCATTACAGAAGCTATTGAAGGGAAAAAGTCAAAGCTCGAAGAAGAAGCGATTGAAAAGCAACTTGAAGAAGAAACAATCGATGTCACTTTACCAGGTAAGCCGACACAAGTTGGTGGCTCACATCTTTTAATGAATGTCATCCGTGACATTGAAGATCTATTTACGAGCATGGGGTACCAAGTTGCAGAAGGTCCAGAGGTTGAAACGGATTATTATAATTTTGAAGCATTAAATTTACCAAAAGGTCACCCAGCGCGTGACATGCAAGACTCATTCTACATTACAGAAGAACTACTTATGCGTACTCATACATCTCCAGTTCAAGCGAGAACGATGAATAAACATGAGGGTAAAGGTCCAGTCAAAATTATTTGTCCTGGTAAAGTTTATCGTCGCGACACAGATGATGCGACCCACTCGCATCAATTCACACAAATTGAAGGATTGTATGTTGATGAAAATGTTCGTATGAGTGATTTAAAAGGAACTTTAAATGCTTTAGCAAAACATTTATTTGGTGAAGAACGTGAAATTCGTTTACGTCCTAGCTTCTTCCCGTTTACAGAGCCATCGGTTGAAATGGATATTTCTTGTAAGGTGTGCTCAGGTAAAGGGTGTTCAGTGTGTAAGAAGACAGGTTGGATTGAAATTTTAGGTGCCGGATTAGTTCATCCTAATGTGTTAGAAATGGCTGGATTTGACCCAGAGAAATATTCAGGCTTTGCATTTGGAATGGGGCCAGAACGAATTGCTATGTTGAAGTACGGTATTGAAGATATTCGTCATTTCTACACAAATGATGTCCGTTTCTTAAAACAATTCCATCGCGTATAAAGGAGGAAAATTGAAATGTTTGTTTCGACGAATTGGTTAAAACAATATGTTGATATTGATCATGTATCAGTTAATCAACTTGCTGAAGATATTACGAAAACAGGTGTGGAAGTTGAGCAAGTATTCCCACCAACAATGGATGATGAACATTTAGTTGTAGGTTATGTACAACAATGTGAGCAACACCCGAACGCTGATAAATTAAATTTATGTCAAGTTGATGTTGGTCAAGGTGAAACAGCACAAATCGTTTGTGGTGCTACTAATGTCGCACAAGGACAATACGTAGTTGTAGCTAAACCGGGCGCTGTTTTGCCAGGCGATTTTAAAATTAAAAAAGCAAAATTACGTGGTGAAACCTCTGAAGGTATGATTTGTTCACTACAAGAATTAGGCGTAGATGAAAAATACATTGATGATGAGTTTAAAGATGGTATTTACGTCATTCAAGATGAAGTCGAAGCAGGTCAACTTGCTGCTCCTTTGCTGAATTTAAACGATTCAATTATAGAGTTTGATTTAACACCCAACCGTTCAGACTGCTTAAGTGTAATAGGAATGGCTTATGAAGTAGCAGCCATGTACAATCAAGACGTTAAATTACCAGAAGTGAATGTTAAAGAAGATCAAGAACAATCAAGTGATTACATTGATGTTGAGATTGAAGATGAACAAGCTAACCCATATTATGGTGCTTGGGTTATAAAAGACCTTGAAGTTAAGTCTTCACCATTATGGTTACAAAACCGACTTATTAGTTCAGGTGTTCGCCCGATCAATAACATTGTCGATGTGACGAACTATGTTTTATTAGAGTATGGTCAACCGTTACACGCATTTGATTATGAGCGATTTGGGTCTCAGAAAGTAGTTACTCGACTTGCAAAAGAAGGCGAAACGATTAAAACATTAGACGGTGAAGAGCGTACTTTATCAAGTCATCATCTTGTCATTACTAATGGTGAAGAATCACATGCTATTGCTGGCGTTATGGGTGGAGAAGACTCAGAAGTTCAAGAAGATACAACAACTGTTTTACTTGAAGCGGCTTATTTTGACCCACAAACGATTAGACAAAGTTCTAAAGAACACGGCATTCGCAGTGAAGCGAGTGTTCGTTTTGAAAAAGGGTTAGATATTACACGTGTTAAAGAAGCGGCAAGTCGCGCAGCTCAGTTGTTAGCTGAACTTGGCGGTGGAAAAGTATTAGGATCGATCGTTGAGGAAGGTTCAACAGATTGGACACATGATCAAGTATCGTTCAACCAATCAGAAATGGAACAACGCATTGGTGCAGAAATCTCATTAGGTGAAATGAAAAGGATTATCGATCGCCTACAATTCGACTATGAAGTTGACGGTGAAACAATAACAGTTACAGCACCACCACGTCGACAAGATATTAAAATAAAAGAAGATATGATCGAGGAAATCGCGCGTTTATATGGGTATGACAATATTCCATATACGTTACCTACAGGAGAAATGAGACAAGGTGGGTTAACACATCGTCAGAAGTTGTTACGTCAAGTTCATGAATATTTACAGTCAACAGGACTATATGAAGCTGTCACTTATTCATTAACGACTGAACGTAATGCAGAACGTTTTATGAGCCCTGATGTAACAAGTTTAAGCGTTACTCCTGTTCAATTAGCTATGCCAATGAGTGACCTTCATAGTCATTTAAGATTAAGTGCGATTCCAGAACTGTTAGCTAGCTTACAGTACAACGTCGCTCGTAACCAATATAATGTTGGTCTTTATGAGTTAGGATCTGTTTATGCTCAAATAAACGGTCAAGGCACGCAACCAGAGGAACGAACAAGAGTGTCAGCTGCTGTTACAGGATTATGGGAAAATCACCCTTGGCAAGGTGTGAAGAAGCCTGTTGATTTCTTCGCTCTAAAAGGAATCGTTGAAGGGTTGTTAGACTACTTAGCGGTTGACGGTGTAGAATTTGAGCGTGGCCAACTAGAAGAATTACATCCTGGACGTACAGCTGTAGTGAAATTAAACGGTGACATTATTGGTTATATTGGCCAATTACACCCTACAGTACAAAAAGAGCATGATTTACAAGAGACTTACGTGTTTGATTTAAATCTTGAAGCAATTCTAGAAGGCTCAAATACTAGAGAAGGCTATACACCGATTACAAAGTATCCTGCTATAGCACAAGACTTAGCTTTTGTAGTAGCTCAAGATGTACCTGCGGCTCAATTAGAGCAGGCCATTATGACACAAGGTCAGCCTCATCTTCATTCTGTAAGGGTGTTTGATGTATATGAAGGTGAACATATGGAAGAAGGTAAGAAATCGATTGCCTTTAACCTTATTTTCCAAAACAATGAACGTACATTAAAAGATGAAGAAATAGAAGAGGCTAGAGAATCAATCGTTAATCATTTAGAATCTGAATATAATGCTGTTTTAAGAGGTTAATGGATTTAAAAAAGCAGTCGTAACGTTATTAGACCGTTACGACTGCTTTTTTTTAGCTTTTTGAGTATTACCGAAATGGACCTTGCCAATTTGATCTAAAAATGGTTCTCCTTTTGTTTCTATAATACGTTTAATTTGTTGGTCGACTTTATTAGATGCTCCTTTTTGTAGCTCAAATGCAACCTTTTTTGATAACTTGTCCATTTCTTGTACGAATCGATAGCGAGCAAGCATGGAAGCAGCAGCAACACACGTTGACTGACTTTCTGCTTTCGTTAAAAATGTAATATTAGAATGCGGTGTGTCATTCGACGCTTTAATCTTATTATAATAAACGCCAGGTTCACAAAATTGATCAATGACAATGCCACTAGGTTTAGTAGAGTCTAGCTTGTTGATCACGTGTTGGATAGCATGGTGGTGCATCCAAGCTTTCATTCTAACTTGAGACCAATTTTTTTGCTTGAGTTGATTATATCTTTCATTATGAAGTGTTACAGTACTATAAACGATATCTGTCTTTAAAATGTCTTTAACAATTGATGTGATTGTTTTGTCGTTCATACTTTTAGAGTCTTTAACACCTAACTCCTGTAGTAAAGCTTGTTGTTTTTCTGTTGCATAAACAGCACCAACTGTTATTGGTCCGAAATAATCACCAGTTCCAGCTTCATCTGAACCAATATGATCAAGCGATAACACTTCTTTTGAAGCACTTGAAACGGTATGTTGTTTCTTTTTGGTTTCAGGGTTAACACCCCAGCGTGATGCTTCCTCTTCATGAGTTGACCCTTGGAACATAACTTTTCCTGAAGTATAGCCGGTTACTGTACAGCCGTTTTGTTTAGCGACAAATACTGTGTGCGGTGGTTGTTTATTTATTTTATTATTGGCATAATGTTTTTCGATACGATCTAACGTTTGTTGATCGACTTTTATAACTGTTTGTCCCATAAAAATCTCCTTTGGAATCGAACTATTATTTAGTATATCATTAGAAATAGAGGTTCGCACGTTGCCCGAGTACTTCCCTAAATAGATGAAAACGTGTTACTATATGGTTTAGAATAACGATGAGGAGGACCTCTGGATGTCTGATTCTGAAAAAAATAAAATCACTATAGAAATACATAACCGAAAATATACAGTTGTTGGTGAAGAATCTCAAGAACAGATCAAAATGGTCGCAAGTCTTGTTGACCAGAAAATGGACGAAATCCAATTTGCAAAGCCTTCATTCGATACGACACAATTAGCTGTTTTAACAGCATTAAACACTATGAATGATTATTTAAAATTAAAACAAGATTATGATGCGCTCGTACAAAAAGAGAGGAAAGAGGATCGGAAATAGTTATGCTTGATATAATACTACTCATTCTACTAATTTTAGGTTTTTTAATCGGTTTAAAAAGAGGTTTTATTTTACAGTTAATGCATTTAGCTGGCTTTGTAGTTGCTTTTATTGTAGCACGTTTATATTATGAAGATTTAGCAGGGTTGCTAGAACTTTGGATTCCAAACCCGAATACAGCTGATGATCATTTTTGGGGAACATTAATCAGTGGAAGCGGTCTAGCTGAGGCTTTTTATAACGGTGTTGCATTTATTATTATCTTCATTATTGTGAAAATCTTAATGCAAGTATTAGCAAACATGTTAGATTTCGTTGCTAATATTCCAATTTTAAGTAGTATCAATAATTTGTTAGGGTCAATATTTGGATTAATAGAAATGTATGTCATTGTTTTTGTTGTATTGTTTTTATTATCGCTAGTATCAGTCGATTTTGTTCAAGACTTCATTCAAGATTCATCGATCGCATCATTTATGATTGAAAATACGCCATTGTTATCTGAAATGATCAAGAATGCTTGGTTTGAAGATTAAGTGTGTTTAGAGAGGTTTGCTCACAATGGGTTAACCTCTTTTCTTTTGTTGCAAGTCATGATTCAAAAGTTAAGGGTGGTTACGTTATGGATAAAAAACAAGTGATTAAACATTTAGAGACAATAGCAATTTACTTAGAACTTAAAGGTGAAAATGCCTTTAAAATTTCTGCCTATCGTAAAGCAGCACAAGCGTTAGAGCGCGACGACCGCTCTTTAAGCGAAATAGATGATTTCGGATCACTACAAGGCGTCGGTAAAGGTACGAAGGCAGTCATAGAAGAGTTTGTTGAAAGTGGTGAAACTGTAACGTTAAATGAGTTAGCTAAAGAGGTTCCAGATGGGTTAATTCCTTTACTAAAGCTACAAGGTCTAGGGGGCAAGAAGCTTTCACGTTTATACCATGAATTAGGTGTGATCGATGAAGCAACATTAAGAGAAGCGTGTGAAAGTGGTCAAGTTGAGGCATTAAGTGGTTTTGGAAAGAAATCGGTAGAGAAGATTTTAAAAGCAATAGATGATTTCGGCTCTCAGCCAGAACGATTACCTATTTCTTCTGTAATCCCATTATACGAAGCGATTAGTGCCCAACTTGAGACGACAGAAGGGGTACAACGTTATGCTATTGCTGGGAGTTTCCGGCGTCTTCGAGAAGATGTGAAGGATTTAGATTTCATCATCGCCACGACTGAAGCAGATCATGTTGCAGATCAATTAGTTGAACTGGCTAATGTTAAAGAAATTGTTTCTAAAGGAACTACAAAAGTGACAGTCGTTATTTCGGGCGAATGGGATATTTCAGTTGATTTTCGTATGGTTGAACCTGAAGCGTTTATTACGACATTACATCATTTCACTGGGTCTAAGGATCATAATGTTGAAATGAGACGTCTAGCTAAACAACAAGGTTATAAAATTAGTGAATACGGAATTGAAGAATCAGAGACAGGTGAAGTACACACATTTGAAACTGAAGAACAGTTCTTCGAGTTTTTAGGTGTCGACTACATTCCGCCAGAGTTACGTGAAACAGGTGAAGAAGTAGAATCTGAAATTCCTCAACTCGTATCTTTACCTGATATTAATGGCGATCTTCACATGCACACGACTTGGAGTGACGGAGCGCAATCAATTGAGGAAATGGTTAACAAAGCCCGTGATTACGGTTATAAATTTATGGCTATTACGGATCACTCGAAATATTTGCAAGTCGCAAATGGATTAAATGAAACGAGATTAAGAAAGCAACGTGAAGCAATTGCTGAAGTGAATGAAAAGTATGATGATATACAAATATTATCAGGTGTTGAGATGGATATTTTACCGAATGGTGATTTAGACTTTGATGATGAGTTTTTAAGTGAAATGGATTTTGTCATTGCATCTATTCATTCTCATTTTAACCAAAGCGAAGCAGAAATTATGAATCGTTTAGAAAATGCTATTAAAAACCCCTACGTTCATATGATTGCTCACCCAACTGGTCGTTTAATTGGTAGAAGAGAAGGTTACGCTTTCGATTATGAGCGTTTTATTCGATTAGCAGTCGAAAATAATACAATTATTGAATTAAATGCCAACCCGAACAGGCTTGATTTGGCGTGGGGTTGGTTACAAGTTGCGCAAGAACAAGGGGCAACTATTGCTATTAATACAGATGCTCACAATTATCGAATGTTACAAGATATGAAGGTTGGGGTACAAGCCGCAAGGAAAGGTTGGATTGAAAGAGAAACAGTAATAAATACTTGGGCTTTTGAAGATATCCAACACTTCTTACGAAAGAAAAAAGGTGAGATTAGTGAATGATAAAATATTGCATCAACTAGAATTTAAAAAAATAATTGAAAATTTAATTACTCAAGCTGAGACGAGTTTAGGTAAAGAATTGGCATCTAGTACAACACCGTCATCCAGTTTATTAGAAGTGCAAAAATGGCATGAAGAAACAGATGAAGGTGTACAAGTTCTTCGCTTAAAAGGTCATGTTCCTCTTGGAGGTATTAGTGATATTAGGCCTCACATAAAGCGAGCGAGTATAGGTGGTATGTTGTCAGCTGTAGAATGCTTAGAGGTCGCAAGTACGATTTATGGTGGTCAACAATTTAAAAAGTTTGTTTATACGTTAGAGGAAGAAGAGATTGAAATACCAATATTAGAAGAATGGTGTGAACAAATCTCCAATTTAAATAACTTAGAGCGTTCTATAAAGAACTGTATAGATGAATACGGTCAAGTAATGGATGGTGCTTCAAGCAAGTTGCGTACCATTCGTTCACAAATTCGCTCATATGAAAGTCGAGTGCGTGACCGTTTAGAAGGGTATACGAAATCGAAAAGCCAAATGCTATCTGATGCCATTGTAACGATTCGTAATGAACGTTATGTCATCCCTGTAAAATCAGAGTATAGAAGTAGTTTTGGTGGAATTGTACATGATCAATCGTCTTCTGGTCAGACCCTTTTTATTGAGCCACAATCAGTTGTTGATTTAAATAATAAATTGCAGGAATCTCGTGTCGAAGAACAACATGAAATCGAACGGATTTTGGAGTCATTGTCAGGCTTAATCGAACAAGACGCTGAGTTTTTGCGTCAAAATGTAGATGCATTGCAGCAGATTGATTTTATGTTTGCAAAAGCTAAATTATCTAGAAGCATGAAAGCGTCAAAACCTGAAATGAACCAAGACGGAGTCATTCATATGAGGCAAGCTCGTCATCCGTTAATTCCTAGTGATGAAGTGGTCAGTAACGATGTAGAGTTGGGAGAAGATTTCACCGCAATTGTCATTACAGGTCCAAATACTGGTGGTAAAACAGTGACACTGAAGATGGTAGGACTTTGCACGTTAATGGCACAGTCGGGATTACAAGTACCAGCTTTAGACGGTTGTCAGATGGCAGTTTTTGAGCATGTGTTTGCTGATATTGGAGATGAACAGTCAATCGAGCAAAGTTTAAGTACTTTCTCATCCCATATGACAAACATAGTCGATATTTTAGAACGTGTGAACAGTAATTCATTAGTGTTATTCGATGAATTAGGAGCAGGAACAGACCCACAAGAAGGTGCAGGTCTTGCGATGTCAATTTTAGACCATGTTATATCGAAAAGTGCAAGAGTCATAGCTACAACACACTACCCGGAATTAAAAGCATACGGCTATAATCGTACTGAGGTAACAAATGCTTCAGTTGAATTTGATGTGGAAACTTTAAAGCCGACATACCGTCTTCTTTTAGGTGTCCCAGGAAGAAGTAATGCATTTGATATTTCAAAACGTTTAGGTTTGAAAGATGAAGTAATCGAAAAGGCACAATCGATGGTTAGTGATGATTCTAGGTCTGTTGAGAATATGATCGCATCGTTAGAACAGTCGCGACATAGTGCAGAGCGTGACTATGAGGAAGCCTCTTCTATTCTTTCTGAAGCAGAACAATTCCGAGATGCATTAAAACATGAGTATAACCAGTATTTAAATAAAAAAGAACAGTATGAAGAAAAAGCTAAATCGAAAGCCCAAAAAATTATCGAAGAAGCTGAAGTGCAATCTAAAGAAATATTAGAAGAGTTAAAAGAATTAAAAGAAGATGCGACCGTTAAAGAACACCACTTTATCGATGCACGGAAAAAGCTTGAAGAGCAAAAAGATCAGTTAAAAGCGGACCAGAAATCAAGTCAAGCTGTTAATACTGAAAAGAAAAACGAAAAACTGTTACCTGGTGATGAAGTACATGTAGCCACTTTTAATCAAAACGGGTACATTATTGAGCAGGTTAATGAACAGGAATATGAAGTTCAATTAGGAATTATGAAAATGAAGGTGTCTAAAGGTCAGTTGCAGTTCGTTAAACGTCCTGAACCAGTGAAGACAAAACCGTTAGCAACTGTTAAAGGCAGTCAAGTTCACGTTAAACCAGAACTTGATTTACGTGGACAACGGTATGAAGATGCGATCCACAAGCTAGAAAAGTATATCGATGATGCGTTATTAGCTGGATATCATCAAGTGTCGATTATTCATGGTAAAGGTACTGGGGCGCTCATGAAAGGTGTACAACAATTTGCTAAAGAGCACCGTTCGATTAAAGGGAATGAATTTGCAAGTGCAAATGAAGGTGGTACAGGTGTTACAATCTTGAAGTTAAAATAGTCTAAAATCAATTGTTATGTCATAACATGTTAGAAAGGGAATGGTCATGGAAACACTTGCGAAAGTTTTATGGGTCGTAGCAGCATTGTTTATAATCGTTGGTGTCATCTTTTTAATGGCAAATTAATATAGTAATCAACTAAAGCTCTGTTATATGTCGTACTTTTGATTTGATTTAAACTAACTTTGTTTAATCATTACGAAGTCAATTGTCGTCATAAACAGAGTTTTCTTTAAAAAATTCTTTTTAAGTGGAATAGTAAGTAAAAATAAGGTTTGAGACATACTTTCTGAGCAAAAATAACCACTTTAAGTTCAGATAATTTTAAATAATGTTTTAAATTTGATAATTTTTGTGTTTATAATATTTATAAATATAGTTTTAAAGGAGGATGTCATTTCATGGGGGTTGAAGTAATGAAACCTTGGTTAAAGCATTACCCAGAAGAAGTCCCACAAACGATTGATTATGACAACAGGACGTTACAAAGCTATCTAGTCGAAAGTACGGAAAATTATCCAGACAAAACAGCAATCAATTTTTTAGGGAAAGACTTAACATTTCAAGAATTATTTGATTCGGCTAGAAAAGTAGCAAACTATCTACAAAGTCTAGGTGTAGAAAAAGGTGATCGTGTAGCCATTATGTTACCGAACACACCACAAGCTGTGATGTCTTACTATGGTGCGTTACTAGCTGGAGCGGTTGTCGTACAAACGAATCCACTTTATACAGAGCGTGAATTAGAATATCAAATGAAAGACTCTGGAGCTAAAGTTATTGTTTGTCTAGATATTTTACTTCCGCGTGTAAACGCTATCAGAGAAGAGACGAATTTAGAACATGTGGTTACAACTAGAATTAAAGATTACTTACCGTTTCCGAAAAATGTCGTACAACCAATTTTACAAAAAAGAGAATACGGCATTGTCGTAAAACCAGAGCATGGTGGCAATACTCATGTTTGGACTAATATTATGGACGATGCGACTGTAGAGTACGAAGAACATGATATTGATCCACAAGAAGATTTAGCTTTACTTCAGTATACGGGTGGAACGACAGGATATCCTAAAGGTGTCATGTTAACGCACGGTAATTTAGTGTCTAACACGCAAATGTGTCAAAAATGGTTGTATAAAACAGAGTATGGAAAAGAAACAGTGCTTGGTATATTACCGTTTTTCCATGTTTACGGTATGACAACAGTCATGATTTTATCTGTCATGATGGCACAAAAGATGGTTCTTATTCCGAAGTTTGACGTAGATAATGTGTTAAAAGCTATTCATAAAGAGCGTCCGACGCTGTTTCCAGGTGCACCCACTATTTATATTGGTTTATTAAACCATCCGAAGTTATCTAAATATGATCTGTCTTCAATCGAAGCTTGTATTAGTGGATCAGCACCATTGCCAGTCGAGGTTCAAGAACAATTTGAGAAAGTGACTGGTGGACGTTTAGTTGAAGGTTATGGATTAACAGAAACATCACCTGTAACACATGCTAATTTTGTTTGGGAAAATAGACGTGCAGGAACGATTGGAGTACCTTGGCCAGATACTGATTCTAAAATATTTAATGCCGATACAAATGAAGAGCAGCCTGTTGGTGAAGTAGGAGAGATTATAGTCAAAGGACCACAAGTGATGAAAGGTTATTGGAATAAACCTGACGAAACAGAGCAATCACTTAAAGACGGTTGGTTCTTCACAGGCGATATGGGTTACATGGATGAAGATGGCTACTTTTATATCGTTGATCGTAAAAAAGACATGATTATCGCTGGTGGCTTTAACATATATCCACGTGAAGTTGAGGAAGTGCTTTACGAACACGAAGGGATCCAAGAAGCTGTCGTAGCAGGTATACCTGATCCATATCGAGGAGAAACAGTCAAAGCTTATATCGTCCTTAAAGAAGATGTCGAATTAACAGAAGAAGAATTAGATCAATTCTGTAGAGAAAACTTAGCAGCCTTTAAAGTACCAAAATTATATGAATTTAGAGATGAGTTACCAAAAACTGCGGTAGGAAAGATTTTAAGAAGGAAGTTAGTCGATGAAGAAAAAGAAAAATTACAAAGTAATCAGACAGATTAATATAAATAGTTGACACTTTCCACTTTTCTTTATATTATGATAAATGAATGACCATTCATTCACCCGAGTGTTTGGTCATTCATTAGAATTACAGGAGACTTAATTTATGGAAAACAAATCAAAGCCAAAATACAAGTTAATACTAGATGCTGCTGTTGAAGTGATCGCTGAAAATGGATACCACCATTCTCAAGTATCAAAAATTGCGAAAAAAGCTGGAGTTGCTGATGGGACGATTTATCTTTATTTCAAAAACAAAGAAGATATATTAGTCTCACTTTTTGAAGAGAAGATGGGGCAATTTGTTTCAAAAATTAAAGATGAGATTGAGCAAATTGATGCAGCTGATCAAAAGTTGTACAAGCTTATCGAAATGCATTTTCAACAATTATCAGATGATCCAAGCTTAGCAATTGTAACCCAGCTGGAGTTAAGGCAGTCTAACAAACGTTTAAGGTTGAAGATTAATGAAGTGTTAAAAGGATATTTAACGTTAATGGATGACATCTTACACGAAGGTATGAAAGATGGGACTTTCCAAGACCAATTAAACGTGAAATTAGTTAGACAGGTGCTTTTCGGAACTTTAGATGAAGTTGTAACGAACTGGGTTATGAAAGAGCAGCGGTACAACTTAGTAGAACAGGCTAAGGAAGTTCACTATTTAATTTATAACGGATTACGTAAACATAATTAGAAGGGGGATGGCGTCATGGACCATCTATCATGGGAGAAACAAGGCCAAATAGCTAACGTATTAATTCAAAGTCCTCCTGCAAACGCTTTATCTTCTGGAATTCTTAAAGATTTAAGTAAAGTTTTAGATGAAGTAGAGGCGGACAAATCTATTAAGCTCATAATCTTAAGAGGTGAGGGGAAGTTTTTCTCAGCAGGAGCTGATATTAAAGAGTTTACCTCATTCCAACAACAAGATGATTACAAAAACTTAGCGCAAAAAGGTCAACAGCTATTTGATCGAATTGAGCGCTTTCACATCCCTGTAATTGCTTCAATTCATGGAGCAGCTTTAGGCGGTGGATTAGAGCTAGCAATGGCTTGTCACGTAAGAATTGCAACAAAAGATACTAAGTTAGGTTTACCAGAGTTGAACTTAGGAATTATCCCTGGGTTTGCTGGTTCACAAAGATTGCCACGTTATGTTGGTATTCCGAAAGCTTATGAAATGATCTTATCAGGAGATCCAATTTCAGGTGTTGAAGCTGAAAGACTAGGCTTAGTGAATCATGCTGTAGATGAATCAGAGTTAGAGGAAAAAACACTGTCACTAGCAAACAAATTTGTTGCTAAAAGTGGACCTTCAATTCATGCGATTATGAGCCTATTACCTTATGCACAGACTTCGCAGTTTTTAGAAGGTGTTAATGCAGAAGCAGAACAATTTGGTGAAGTGTTTGGTAATGAAGACGCAAAAGAAGGCGTGCAAGCCTTTATTGAAAAGCGTCAACCAAACTTTAAGGATCAATAGATATAAGGAGGTAATCCAATGAACATTTACGTTCTAATGAAAAAAACTTTCGATACAGAAGAAAAAATTCAAGTTAGCGGAGGCGCTATTGAACAAGATGGTGCTGAATTCATCATTAACCCATATGATGAGTACGCAGTTGAAGAGGCAATTAACATTCGTGATGAGCACGGTGGTGAAGTGACAGTTGTTACAGTAGGTGATGAAGACTCAGAACAACAGCTTCGCACGGCTCTAGCAATGGGTGCTGATAAAGCGACTCTAATTAATATTGAAGATGATGTTGAAGATGGTGATCAATATACAACATCCACTATTCTAGCAACATACTTAAAAGATCAAGAAGTCGATCTTATTCTAGCTGGTAACGTAGCAATTGACCAAGCAAGTGGCCAAGTTGGACCAAGAGTTGCTGATCAGTTAGACATTCCTTATGTGACAACAATTACGGGTATTACAATTGATGGTCAGCAAGTAAATATCGAAAAAGATGTTGAAGGTGACGTAGAAAAAGTTCAAACGTCATTACCATTACTCGTTACTTGTCAGCAAGGGTTAAACGAACCACGCTACCCTTCATTACCTGGAATTATGAAGGCAAAGAAGAAGCCATTAGAAGAGTTAGAATTAGATGATTTAGATTTAGATGAAGGTGATGTAGAAGCTAAGACGGAAACGACTGACGTATTCCTTCCACCTGAAAAAGAAGCAGGTAAAGTGTTAGAAGGCGAAACAGACGATCAAGTGAAAGAGCTTGTTTCACTACTACGTACAGAAGCGAAAGTACTTTAATTTAACAGGTGTAGAAAGGAGATTATAAAGTTATGAGCACAATTTTAGCATTTGCAGAAGCACGTGACGGAGAGTTAAGAAACGTATCATTTGAAACAATTTCAGCAGCAAAACAAATAGATGGAGATGCACAAGTTGTAGGGGTTGTTTTATCAGACCAAAACACTGAAGCATTGGCAGATGAAATGATTCATCACGGTGCTGATCGAGCATTAGTCGTAGAACATGCAGATTTAAAAGAGTATACTTCAGATGCATTTACTCAAGCAGCTATGGCAGTTATTAATGAAGAAGAACCAGACGGAATTGTGATGGGACACACTTCAGCAGGTAAAGACTTATCGCCTCGTTTAGCGAGTAAGTTAGATAATGGTTTAGTATCAGACATCACTGGAATTGAAGGTAGTGGAGATGATGCTGAATTTGTTCGTCCAATCTATTCTGGTAAAGCATTCGAAAAGAAGAAGTTAGCAGATGGCCTTACGTTTGTAACGATTCGACCTAACAACATTGCACCACTTGAAAAAGATACAAATCGTTCTGGTGAAGTGAGTTCATTAGATGTTGATATTAAAGACATTCGAACAGTCATTCAAGAAGTAATTCGTAAAACTTCTGAAGGTGTTGATTTATCAGAAGCGAACATTATCGTTGCAGGTGGTCGTGGTGTTAAAAGTGAAGAAGGTTTCCAACCACTTTATCAGCTTGCCGATGAATTAGGTGCAGCAGTTGGTGCATCACGTGGTGCATGTGACGCTGGTTACTGTGACTACTCACTACAAATTGGTCAAACTGGTAAAGTTGTAACACCTGACCTTTACATTGCAGTCGGTATTTCTGGTGCGATCCAACACTTAGCTGGTATGTCGAATTCAAAAGTAATCGTAGCAATTAACAAAGACCCTGAAGCGAACATTTTCAATGTAGCAGATTACGGAATAGTAGGCGATTTATTCGATGTTATTCCTAAGCTAACTGAAGAAATTAAAGCATTAAAAGTATAAAAGAAATATAGGCTCTTCATCGTGTTAGACGTTGAAGAGCCTGTTCTTTAACTTATTTGTAGTTTACAAACAAAGTATTGGCATGGATTAAGAGCAACGTGCTATACTATGTTTGAATTAGAAAGTATAGGAGGAATTACAAATGGCAATTGTAAACGCAACAGATCAGAATTTTAACGAAGAAACATCTGAAGGATTAGTTTTAGTAGATTTTTGGGCACCTTGGTGTGGTCCATGTAAAATGATTACTCCTGTTTTAGAAGAACTAGATGCAGATATGAGCGATAAAGTTAAAATTGTAAAAGTAGACGTTGATGAGAACCAAGAAACAGCACAAAAATTTGGTGTAATGAGTATTCCAACGTTAATTCTATTTAAAGATGGCGAACAGGTGGATCAAGCACATGGTTTCCAACCTAAAGACGCTCTAGCTGAATTAGTAACTAAAAACGCATAAGTTTTTTCTTTTTAAAGGGCTGACTCATTAGTGAGTTAGCTCTTTATTTCAGTTAATTGAAATATAAAGGGGGGTGAGTGTAATGAATGAACGTATCCAAGAGAAGTTAGCCATTTTACCTGATAAACCAGGCTGTTATTTAATGAAGAGTAAAAAAGATGAAGTCATTTATGTTGGTAAATCTAAAGTGTTAAAAAATCGAGTGCGATCGTATTTTACAAGTGCTAATGATTTAAAGACACAACGTCTCGTTAATGAAATTGTTGACTTCGAGTATATTGTGACAGGTTCAGAGATGGAAGCATTGATTTTAGAAATGAACTTAATAAAAAAATATGACCCAAAATATAACGTCATGTTAAAAGATGATAAAAGTTATCCATTTTTGAAAATAACGAATGAACGACATCCACGCTTAATTGTCACTCGTAAAGTTAAAAAGGATCAGGCAAAATATTTTGGACCATACACGAACGTCAATGCAGCACGTGAAACGAAGAAGTTACTTGATCGACTTTATCCGTTACGTAAATGTAATGTCATGCCGAAACGAGTTTGTCTCTATTATCATATCAACCAATGCTTAGGTCCTTGTGAACACTTCGTAAGTAAGGAAACCAATGAAGAATTAGTCCAAAACATTTCAAAGTTTTTAAATGGTGGTCACAAAGAAATTAAGCAAGAAGTTCAAGAAAAAATGGTGAACGCATCTGAGTCATTAGATTTTGAAAAGGCAAAAGAGTACCGTGATTTAATAGAGCATATTGAAGCGGTTATGGAAAAACAAACAATGGACCTTCATGACTTAACAGACCGTGATATATTTGGATACTCTTATGATAAAGGGTGGATGTGTGTTCAAGTGTTCTTCGTTAGACAAGGGAAGTTAATCGAACGCGATGTATCAATCTTTCCTTTTTATAATGAACCGTCTGAAGCGTTTATTAGCTATATTGCTAGCTTTTACACTCACTCAAACCATATTAAACCCAAAGAAGTTAATGTACCACTTGGAATTGACCATGACTTGATCCAACAATATCTTGATGTGAAAGTAAAAACACCGTATCGTGGTCAGAAGAAAAAGTTAGTCGACTTAGCTCATGAAAATGCCCAAATTGCCTTAAAAGAAAAGTTTTCTTTAATTGAAAAAGATGAAGAAAGAACAATCAAGGCTGTTGAAGAATTAGGTGAAAAGCTAAATATTGAAATCCCCCATCGGATAGAAGCTTTCGATAATTCGAACATACAAGGGGCTCACCCTGTATCTGCATTAGTTGTGTTTATCGATGGTAAACCGAAGAAAAATCAATATCGAAAATATAAAATAAAAACTGTCGATCAGCCAGATGATTATGAAATGATGCGCGAAGTCATTAGAAGAAGGTATAAGCGAGTACTGAAAGAAGGCCTTCCTTTACCAGATTTAATATTAGTGGATGGTGCTAAAGGTCAAATGTCAGCAGCAAAGGATGTCCTGGAAAATGAGCTCGGCTTAGACATTCCGTTATGCGGCTTAGCTAAAAATGAAAAACATAAAACGAGTGAGCTTCTGTATGGCGATCCACCTGAACCAGTTCAAATGAAACGTAATAGTCAGCCGTTTTATTTAATCCATCGCATTCAAGATGAAGTCCATCGATTCGCAATTACTTTCCACAGAGAGCTTAGAGGTAAAGGAGCTGTACAATCAGCTTTAGATGATATTGAAGGGATTGGACCTAAGCGACGACAATTGTTGATCCAACACTTTGGTTCAGTTGAGGAAATAAAAAGTGCAAAATTAGAGGATATAACGAAATTAGGAATTCCTCAAAATGTAGCAGAGACTATCACACAGTACTTTTATAATAATTCTAATGATTCTCGTAAAGATTAATAACAGGGCTACGGTTTTTGGTAACAAATAGTGCCAAATTCAGTCATAACTTTCTTGACGCTTTTACGCGTTAGAAGTACAATAAACATGTCATGTATACTAATTTTTGCATTCAGTTATGTAAATCTTATTTATGAACTATTTTAACATCAAATGAGGGGGGTAACACATGGCGGAAAACCGTGAGTTCTTTAATCGCAGGCTACATTCATTATTAGGTGTTTTTCCGATCGGTTTATTCTTAATGCAGCACTTAGTAGTTAACCACTTTGCTACATATAGTCCAGAAGCGTTTAACAATGCTGCTCACTTTATGGAAAATTTACCTTTAAGAGTTTTCCTTGAATTTGCTCTAATTTATATACCATTACTATTCCACGCAGTTTATGGTGTATATATTGCATTCACTGCTAAGAACAATTTAAGACGTTATGGATTTTTCCGAAATTGGATGTTCATGTTGCAAAGAGCAACAGGAATTATTACGTTAATCTTTATTGTATGGCACGTTTGGGAAACACGTCTAGCACATGCGATTTATGGAACAGAAGTTAACTTTGACATGATGGCTACTATTTTAGAATCGACATTTATGTTCTGGTTCTACATTGTAGGTGTCGTTGCAGCAGTATTCCACTTTGCTAACGGACTATGGTCTTTCTTTGTAACTTGGGGTATTACAGTGACACCAAGATCACAAAAGATCTTAACGTACGCAACGCTAGGGATCTTCATTATCTTCACCTATATGGGTATTGCATCATTAATCGCTTTCGCTTATTAATTTAAAATGTACTAACAATTTAGTAATTGGTTAAAAGGGAGTGAAACTTCATTATGAGTAATAAAAATATCGTGGTAGTAGGCGGTGGCTTAGCTGGTTTAATGGCTACTATTAAAGCTGCTGAAGCAGGCGTACACGTTGATTTAATTTCACTTGTTCCTGTAAAACGCTCCCACTCTGTATGTGCACAAGGTGGTATTAACGGTGCCGTTAATACGAAAGGTGAAGGTGACTCACCTTGGGAACACTTTGATGATACGGTATATGGTGGTGACTTCTTAGCAAACCAACCACCAGTAAGAGATATGTGTGAAGCAGCACCAAGCATTATTCATATGCTTGATCGTATGGGAGTTATGTTTAACCGTACACCAGAGGGGCTGTTAGACTTCCGTCGTTTTGGTGGTACACAACATCACCGTACTGCATTCGCAGGAGCAACAACAGGACAACAGCTATTATATGCATTAGACGAACAAGTTCGTCGTCATGAAGCAAATGGACTTGTTACAAAATATGAAGGTTGGGACTTTTTACAGGCTGTCATTGACGATGACGGTGTATCACGTGGTGTCGTTGCACAAGACATTCAATCACATGAAGTGAGAGTGTTTAAAGCGGACGCATCGATTATCGCAACAGGTGGTCCTGGTATTATCTTCGGTAAATCAACAAACTCTGTTATTAACACAGGTTCTGCTGCATCAAATCTATATCGTCAAGGAGCAGTATACGCAAATGGTGAGTTTATTCAAATTCACCCAACAGCGATTCCTGGCGACGATAAATTACGATTAATGTCAGAGTCTGCTCGTGGTGAAGGTGGCCGTGTTTGGACTTATAAAGACGGTAAACCGTGGTATTTCTTAGAGGAAAAGTACCCAGCATACGGTAACTTAGTACCTCGTGATATCGCAACTCGTGAGATTTTCGATGTGTGTGTAAACCAAAAGCTAGGTATCAATGGTGAAAACATGGTTTACCTAGACTTATCTCACAAAGATCCAGAAGAGTTAGACGTTAAATTAGGTGGAATTATCGAGATTTATGAGAAGTTTGTTGGTGAAGACCCACGTAAAGTTCCTATGAAAATCTTCCCAGCAGTACACTACTCAATGGGTGGTTTATGGGTAGACTATGATCAAATGACAAATATTCCTGGTATTTTCGCTGCAGGTGAGTGTGATTACACAATCCATGGTGGAAACCGATTAGGTGCAAACTCTCTACTATCTTGTATTTATGGCGGTATGGTTGCAGGACCAAACGCAGTTAAATATATTGATGGCTTAGAGGAGTTAGCTGAAGATCAATCTTCAGAGTTATTTGAAGCGAAGAAGAAAGAAGAAGAAGAGAAATTCGAAAGCATTTTAAATATGACAACTGGTAAAGAGAACGCTTATCAAATTCACCGTGAACTAGGTGAATGGATGACTGATAACGTCACAGTTGTTCGTGAAAATGAGAGTTTATTAAAGACTGATGAAAAGATTCAAGAACTAATGGAACGTGCGAAAGACATTAACGTTAATGATACTTCAAGGTGGAGTAACCAAACGGCAATGTTCGTACGTCAGTTAGATAGCATGTTACAATTAGCACGAGTGATTACACAAGGTGCTTATAATCGTAATGAAAGTCGTGGAGCTCACTATAAGCCTGAATTCCCAGATCGTAACGATGAAGAATGGTTAAAGACGACAAAAGCGACTTTCAATGCTGAAAAGAATGGTCCAGACTTCGAATATGTTGATGTCGATACGTCATTAATTGAACCACGTAAGCGTGACTATTCTAAGACTAAATAAGCATAGAGGGGGTAAAGAGTATGGCGGAAGATCACAAAACAATTAGAATGATCGTTCAGCGTCAGGATGAACCTGAAGCTCTACCGTACGAAGAGGAATTTGAGATTCCATATCGTAAAAATATGAACGTAATCTCTGCTCTGATGGAAATCCGTCGTAACCCAGTAAATGCAAAAGGGGAGCAAACAACTCCAGTTTATTGGGATATGGGGTGTCTAGAAGAAGTTTGCGGCGCTTGTTCAATGGTAATCAATGGAAAAGCGATGCAATCTTGTACAGCATTAATTGACCAATTAGAGCAACCGGTACGTTTAGAACCAATGAAAACTTTCCCAGTTATGCGTGACTTAGCAGTAGACCGTAGTCGTATGTTCGACTCTCTTAAAAAGGTTAAAGCATGGGTTCCAATCGATGGTACTTATGATCTTGGAGAAGGTCCACGTATGCCTGAAAGTAAACGTCAATGGGCTTATGAATTATCAAAATGTATGACTTGTGGTGTTTGTTTAGAAGCTTGTCCAAATGTGAATAGCAACTCTGACTTTATTGGACCGGCAGCATTATCACAAGTGCGCCTATTTAATTCTCATCCAACAGGTGCTTATCATAAGGCAGAACGTATGGATGCATTATTAGATGATGGTGGTTTACAAAACTGTGGTAACTCACAAAACTGTGTACAAGCTTGTCCAAAAGGTATTCCTTTAACAACTTCAATCGCAGCATTAAACCGTGAAGCAACTTTACATTCATTTAAGAGCTTCTTCGGTAGTGACTATCAACATTAAAAAAAGCAAAAAAGGCTGACAAAAGTCAGCCTTTTTTAAGGTTAATTTTAGTCTGATTATTCGTAAATTTAAGTTAACAGGAGTGATCTAGCATGAAAACACCTAACTATATTGAAGACATGAACGAGTGGATCAATGAATTTTGTTTTTACATACCGATTAATATTCGTTTTTCAGAGACTGACATGTTTGGTCACGTTAATAATGTATCGCCATTTATATACTTTGAAGAGGCAAGAATTGCATATATGAAAGAAATTAACCTGTTCGGAGACTTAAAGCCAGGGGTAAATAAAGTACCAGTTGTGAGTGACTTGCAATGCGATTATTTAAAACAAATTTATTTTGGTGAACAAATACAAATGTACGTTAAAACTAATAACATTGGTAATAGCTCAATTGATATTCACTATATGGGGAAAAATAGCCAAGGTGAAATTTGTTTAGTTGGAAGAGGAAGAATTGTCCAAATTGATTCCTCTACAGGAAAGGCAGAACCTTTCAATGAAGAGCAAATAGAGAGCTTAAACAGTAAAAAAACGATTAATCAATAAAACAATGACACATATCGCGAACATAGAAACGTCCACTGTCATAAACTATGGTGACTAATTAAAATCCTCATGAAAGAAGTAGCTCACTTCTTAAATGGAGGAGGGGTTACCGCTTGGACAGCAAAAAGTATCGACCTAGCAATATATTAACGAAGAGAGAGAGAGAAGTTTTTGAATTGCTCGTTCAAGATAAGACGACAAAAGAAATAGCTGAGGAGTTATTTATTTCTGAAAAAACAGTGAGGAATCACATATCGAACACAATTCAAAAATTACAAGTAAAGGGGCGTTCACAAGCTGTTGTTGAGTTAATACGGCTCGGTGAAATCGAACTTTAAATTGGCCGGCTATTAACGTAGCCGGTCTTTTATTAAATTTGTTATAATATATAAAAACGACGTTGACTTGCATTTTTCGAGCAAAAAAGTGAAAATAATATAAAAGGTACGTTTAATTAAGGGGGCAAACCATTGCATTCGACAATTGATTTAAAAGTGATTGCAGAGTTAGAAAAAGATGTACGCTACATATCACACATGGTGAAGCAAAGAGGTCGTGAAATACTTAATCATTACCCAATTACACCACCTCAATTTATAGCACTTCAGTGGCTATTAGATTCTGGTGATTTAACAATCGGTGAGTTATCTAAGAAAATGTACTTAGCATTTAGTACAACGACAGATTTAGTGGATCGAATGGAGAAAAATGAATTAATTGAACGTGTAAGAGACCCAAAAGATCGTCGAGTTGTTCGAATACATTTATTAGATAAAGGTAAAGAGATCATTGATGAAGTTATTGAAAAACGCCAAGAGTATTTACAAGAAGTGTTAAAAACATACTCATCAGAAGAAGTTGAGAAACTACGTAGTTCTATGACACAACTTTATAATGAAATGAAGGGGCATGAAGAAGCTCAAGAAAAAGACAGCAAGAAGGAGTCCTAAACATTGGAAAGACCAATAGGTGTAATTGATTCAGGAATAGGCGGTTTAACAGTTTTATATGAACTTAAAAGACAGCTTCCGAAAGAGGAGTTTGTTTATTTAGGTGATACGTTAAGGTGTCCATATGGCTCGAAAAAAGCCGATGAAGTTAGGCAATACACGTGGGAGATCGTTGAATACTTATTAACTTTTGATATTAAACTGCTTGTAGTTGCCTGTAACACTGCAACAGCAATTGTTTTAGAAGAATTAAAACAATACTTATCGATTCCTGTTGTTGGTGTCATCGAACCAGGAGCAAGAGCAGCTATTAAATCAACAGAAACTGAGCATGTAGGGATCATCGGAACAGAAAATACAATCTCGAGTCAAGCATATGAATATGCATTAAAGCAAATTAACCCGAACATACAGACAGTTGGAGTTGCTTGTCCACGGTTCGTTCCACTAATAGAGTCTGGAAGGATTTCAGGGCCAGAGGCTAAGCAAGTTGTTCATGAGAGTTTGGTTAATATAAAGAATGATTCTAGTATAGATGCATTGATTTTAGGTTGTACACATTACCCGATTATTCAACCTGTTATAGAAGATGTTTTAGGTAAACGTGTGACCGTATTGTCTTCAGCTTTAGAGACCGGTGCGGAAGTCAGTGCTAGCTTAACGTTTTATAACATGCATACAACTAAGGATGAGTTTCCACTTTCTGACCCTTTAATATTAACTACGGGAAGTTTGAGTGTTTTACAACGTTTAAAAGATGAAATTTTTCATTTTACTAATAGTCAAGTAAAGCAAGTGTCGATCTTGTAAAACTTATGCCATCTATGAATGGTGTAAGTTTTTTTATGTTTAAATTGTTTTAAATTGTAGATAACTGATAAATATAGAGCTGACATCATAATGCGTATGTTATACTGTATGCGGTGTATAGCAATCAGAACTATAGATAAAATAATAGTCGATTGTTTATGGAAGTTTGAGGAGGCAAAAGATGAGAATTGATGGACGTCGTAACGATGAACTAAGAAATATGACTATTACAACGAATTTCACAAAACACCCTGAAGGTTCTGTTTTAATTTCAGTTGGCGATACGAAAGTCATTTGTAATGCAAGTGTTGAAAAGCGTGTACCTCCGTTCTTAAGAGGAGAAGGTAAAGGTTGGATTACCGCAGAGTATGCCATGTTACCTAGAGCGACAGAACAACGTAACATTCGTGAATCTTCTAAAGGTAAAGTAGCTGGCCGTACAATGGAAATACAACGGTTAATTGGACGCTCATTAAGAGCTATTATTGACCTTGAAAAAATCGGTGAGCGTACAATTTGGGTTGACTGTGATGTGATTCAAGCAGACGGTGGAACGAGAACAGCAGCTATTACAGGGGCATTTGTAGCAACAACATTGGCATGTGCTAAATTATTAGAAGATGATCTAATTAAAGAAATGCCAATTACTAACTTTTTAGCAGCAACTTCTGTTGGTATAACACCAGAATCAGAAGCCATACTGGATTTGTGCTATGATGAAGATTCAAAGGCTAATGTTGATTTGAACTTAGTTATGACAGATCAAGGTGAATTTGTCGAGTTACAAGGCACAGGAGAAGAAGCGACATTCACACCAAGTCAGTTAAACGAAATGCTGCAGTTAGGTACAAGTGGAATTAATCAAATTATTAACATACAAAAAGATGCATTAGGTGAAGCAGCTCATTTAATTCATAGTTAGGGGAATTCGATGAAAACAATATATGTTGCAACGACTAATAAAGGTAAAATTAAAGAGTTTGAACAAATTTTATCTGGTTTGTCTATCAAAATTGAAAGCTTACAAGATCATGTGGCGAACATGGAAGATGTAGAAGAGACAGGTGAAACTTTCGAAGAGAATGCCGTTTTAAAAGCTGAAACTTATGCTACAAGACATAACTTGCCTGTTATTGCAGATGACTCAGGTTTAGAAATTAATGCTTTAAATGGAGAGCCTGGTGTATATTCAGCTCGTTATGCAGGTGAAGAGAAAAGCGATGATGCCAATATTGAAAAAGTACTTGCAAAGTTAGATGAAAAGAAAGCGGATGACCGAAGCGCAGCTTTCGTCTGTGTTATGGCCTATGCTGAACCAGGAGAAGAAGCATTGACTACAAAGGGTAAGTGCCATGGGACGATCACAAATGAGCGACAAGGTAGTGAAGGCTTTGGTTATGATCCTATTTTTAAACCAACTGGGTATAGTCAAACCTTATCTGAACTAGGACCTTCAGTAAAAAATGAAATAAGTCACCGTCGAATGGCATTAAATGATATGGTAAACGTATTGACTGAAAAAGTTTCAGGTTAAGGGCAAGTCCCTACCTGAAACTTAAACTTAAAATTTTTATAGGTTGTGTGTTGACATTAGAGGTCGTTCTTTTATATAATAATCTTTGTCCGCAACAGAGGAATAAAACATGGTGGCAAGCAACAGTTCATTATGCGGGTGTAGTTTAATGGTAAAACCTCAGCCTTCCAAGCTGATGTTGTGGGTTCGATTCCCATCACCCGCTCCATCTTAATACATAAGTAATCTTTGAAATTACTTGGAAAGGTCCCGGTAGCTCAGCAGGATAGAGCAACAGCCTTCTAAGCTGTCGGTCGCAGGTTCGAATCCTGCCCGGGACGCCATTTTTATAACATAGTATGATTAATTACATACACCAAATGCTTCAGACTCGATAAGAGTTTGAGGCATTTTTTATATTAATTTTGAGTATAGAAGATAGTTGATGTTCTTCTAAAGAAGTATAAAATTATGAGTTCAGTAGTGGTTCTTCGAGGGAATTTGTAAGAAAAGCTAGACAAGCAAGTCATGAAGAAGAATATATATTACATGTACATTGGTCAGACAATGAAAGGACCTATGAAGATGATTTAATACCAAGGACAAGACACTTTATTCCTTTTCAATAAGCTAAAACATGGTGTCACTAAACAAAAGAACGACCAAATAGGGTCGTTTTTTTAATGCAACACAGTAGGTTAGTTACCACCTTAAAAGCATCGTCAGTACACAGCAATCTCCGGCATTAGCACTCGTCCTCATCTTGATTGTGATACCACTTGGAGTAAACTCGACATCAAGGTCATGTTCTACACCCGTTCCTTGAAGCAGTTGTTGAACACGTTCGAGGTCATTGACTTGAGCTGCTTCCATCACTTCAAATGCTAGTTCATCAGATTGTGACAATTGATCAAGCATTAAGCTTCCGTCCGCCATTAAGTGACTAAAGGCTTCGGCAGACTCCATAAACTTTAACGGGTCGACTTCAGGAAATTCTTGACGTTGTTGATCACAAATAATTTCTGGAGAATAAACATAACAATTAAGACTCACGTTCATCGTGTTCCTCCTTAAATTGCCTTCTTCTTACCAACATATGTCATGGATTATTATATGTGAGATGATAAAATGGTTATGTGTATTAAGTCTTATTAGGTGAGCCACCATACATGAAATATAGACTAGAATACATTAGTAATAAATAGAGAATTATCGACAAAATGATACTAAATATATAATAAAATGAAATATAATTGTAATAACTCTATTATCTATTTGAAATGAGATATATGTTATACTCTATAAAAGAGATTTAATAGATTTGTATTTGGGGGAAGCGATCGTGAATAAAATTATATACTCAATAGCTTTAACTCTATTAGTAACTTTAGCATTTACAGCTACTACATATGCAGAAACTGATGAGCTAAGAGATCGAGAGTCAGAAATTTCGGATGAACGTTCACAACTTAGTGAAGAGTTGTCTGAAGCGGAATCAGAGCTAGCTGAAGTTTTAACTGAATTAGAAGAGTTAAATCAAGAGATTGATCGCATTAATGAAGCCAGGGAACAAAATGAGGCAAAGCTAGAAGAAACAGAGCAACAAATCGATGAAACACAAGAAGAGGCGGATTACTTAGAAGAAGAAATTGAAACAATTCAAGAGAGAATTGACATCCGTCAAGAAGTGTTAAATGAAAGGTTATCGACGTTACAAAGAAACGGCGGTAATGTAAATTATATTGATGTAATACTTGGTGCTAGTAATTTTGGAGAATTTGTTAGCCGTGTCACTACGGTAAACAAAATAATGGATTCTGATAAAGATTTAGTCGATCAACAAGTAGCTGATAAAAATGAGGTTGAAGATAAGCAGCAAACATTGTTAGATCGTTTAAATGAATTAGAATCGATGGAAGAAGAACTAGTCGGAATGAACGAATTACTAGAGGATCAAAAAGATTCTAGTGAACAGAAGCAAGATGAATTACAAGATAAACAACAAGAGTTAGTAGCCTTACAAGAAGAATTAGAAGTTCAAGATCGAGAATTGGCTTCTCTTCAAGAGGAAGTTAGACAAGATATTGAACGTGAAGAAGCTGAAAGTGTAACACTAGCTTCTAGTAATAGTTCTAGTAATGACAGCTCTAGTAGTAGTGGAGACGTTAGTAATACAGTTCAGTCATCTTCATCTTCACCTTCCAATGTTAGCGGAAACGGTAGTATGGAAAGTGTAATTGCAGCAGGTATGACACAAACTGGCACTCCTTATGTTTGGGGTGGAACCTCTACATCAGGCTTTGACTGTTCGGGTTTCTTAACATGGGCATTCAGTCAAGGAGGACTCAATGTACAAGGACGTACTACTGATGATTTCGTTCATGTAGGTACAAGGGTGTCAGCAAGTGAGGTGCAAAGAGGGGACCTAGTCTTCTTTGATACGTACAAGCAAAATGGACATATTGGAATTTATTTAGGTAACGGTCAGTTTTTAGGTGCACAAAACTCAACAGGAGTAGCTGTTGCTAATATGACATCTGGTTACTGGAATCAAAAATTTAACGGTCACGTTCGCCGTATACAATAATTGTTCATGAGAAATACCAGTCGAGGTGGTTTAACATCGCGATTGGTGTTTCTTTTTTTATTAGAAAATTTTGGAGGTATGATATGAAAGATATTATTAAACAATCATTAATTGACTTCGGTGATCACTCTACTGTGATTGAGATTAAAAGTGTAGCAGGTGGCGATATTAACGATAGTTACTATATTCAAACTTATGAAAATAAGTATTTTATTAAGTTAAACGAGCAATCACCAAATAGATTTTTTGAAATGGAAGCTGAAGGGCTTGAAAAGATTAATCGTACGAATACGATCAATGTCCCTAAAGTACATTCATATAGTGATACACCTAATAAATCCCATATTTTGTTACAGTGGATTGAACAGGGGCGAAGTTTTCAAGAAGATATTTTAGGTGAAAAAGTAGCCATGTTACATAATACCTATTCTTCAAAGCATGGTTATGACCACTTTACATATATCGGCACGTTAGAACAACCTAACGCTCTTTATAAGAATTGGCATGATTATTACAGCTCTTGTCGGTTAAAAGCTCAATATGACATTGGTGTTGATCGAGGTAACATTAAAGGTAAAAGGCAAAGCCAGTTATGGGATGTAATCGAGCGATGTGAAGAGCTTTTACCTAAAAATGTGAATCCTTCATATTTGCATGGTGACTTATGGAGTGGGAATTGGCTATATAACAAAAAAGGAGAACCTTATTTAGTAGACCCTTCGTTTTTGTATGGAGATCGACATTTTGAATTAGCCTTTACCTATTTATTCGGTGGTTTTTCTGAGGACTTTTATCAAGGGTATAAAAATATAGCATCTATAGAAGATTATTTTGAAGACATTAAGCCGCTATATCAGTTATATTATTTACTCGTTCATTTAAATATTTTTGGGGAAATGTATGGTTCTTCAGTAGATTCTGTACTTAATCGTTATTCAAAGGTTAAATAGGAATAGAACTCCCTTTATTAGTTCATTCTATATATTAAATATGGATGAAAGGGGAGTTATTATGGAGCAGTTCGAGAGTTATAATAAAAGTTTCATTAATGGTCAGTGGGTTGAAGGAAAAAGTGGACGAGATTATCAAAACAAGAATCCATATAATGATTCTACGATTAACACGATTCCATTAGCGACAAAGAAGCAGCTTGAAGACGCATATATCAAAGCTAAACAAGCGCAAAAAGAATGGGCTAAATCATCTGCAGAAGAACGTAAAAATGTTTTGAAAAAAGTAAGTTCTTATTTGGATGAACATAGAGATGAAATTGTACAACTGATCGCACGAGAAACAGGTGGAAGTTTAATTAAAGCCAGCGTTGAAGTTGATTTAACAATTGCATTAGTTGATGAGGCTATAAACATGCCGGATGAACTAAACCGTGTTAATGAAAAGGGCGCTGCGGTCGAAGGTAAAGTGAATAAAGTTCACAAGTTGCCACTAGGTGTCATAACATCGATATCACCTTTTAACTTTCCAATGAACTTGTCGATGCGAACAATTGCACCAGCTATTGCGTTAGGAAATGCTGTTGTTCATAAACCAGATAATCAAACGGCCTTAACAGGTGGTTCAATTCTAGCTAGAGCATTTGAAAAAGCTGGCTTACCTGAAGGTGTGTTTAATAGTATTTTAACGGACCTTGATGAAATTGGTGATTATATGATTGAAACACCACACTCTCCTTTAATAAGCTTCACAGGGTCGACACCTGTAGGGAAACATATTGCTGAAAAAGCTGGCAGTATGTTAAAGCGTGTTGCCTTAGAATTAGGAGGAAACAATCCGTTTATTGTACTTGAAGATGCTGACTTAGATCGAGCGGTAGATGCCGCTATTTTTGGTAAGTTTATTCACCAAGGGCAAATTTGCATGATTATTAATCGCATAATTGTACATGAAAAGCTTTACGATTCATTTATTGAAAAGTTTGTCGACCGAGTTAAAGAAATTCCTTCAGGTGACCCAACAGAAGAAGGGGTGATTGTCGGACCGTTAATTAACGAAGAGCAAGTGGAGAGCGCGCTAGAAATTATTGAAACGGCCAAAAAGGAAGGGGCGAACTTAGTATTAGAAGGTAAAAGAGAAGGAAACTTATTAACACCATATATCTTTACTGATGTTAAAAATGATAGTGAACTAGCACAAACCGAGTTATTTGCCCCAATTGCAACCATTATAAAAGCAACTACGGATGATGAAGCAATTGAAATGGCAAACGACACACCATATGGTTTAAGTTCCTCCATTTTTACAAGTGACTTAGAAAAAGGGGAGAAATTAGCACTTAAAATTGAAAGTGGTATGACACATATCAATGACCAAACCGTAAATGACAATCCGACAATTCCTTTTGGTGGCACAAAAGAAAGTGGTGTTGGGAAGTTCGGGAACCCTTGGATTGTAGAAGAGTTTACCATTACTAAATGGGTATCTATTCAGGAAGAGTATCGCGACTTTCCATTTTAGTATTGAACTTTCATCCTGGAGCACATAGTGGAATGACATATCTTAAGTCTTTTACTATGGTGCTCTTTAATATTTATTAAACTTAATGAAGAAGCCATATTTTTTGTTATTATTTTGTTACAATAAGGTTATACCCTTTTATATGTGTTTTTTTATATCTTATTAAGGGTAGATTAGATAGTAGAATTGAATAAGGAGGTGAGACCATGAGTACTGAGCGTCAAGATGTTGTGATGTTTCCAGGATGGAGAAAAGAGCTGGAACAGAAAACTTTTGATGCGATTCAACAGAAATATTATGAGGAAGCGTTATTACATATTAAAAAATTAGAAGATTTTAAAGAAGCTTCAAATGATATTTTAACAGCAAAAGTAATATGCTTTGTTGAGTTAGCAAGGTATGATGAAGCGATCAGTTTATGTCGTCTTCTAATGAAAGAAGATGATGACCATTATTATAAGTATTTACATATTTATTTAACAATTCTATTCCAAACGAGTCAGTATACGGAACTGATTGAATTATTAGATGAAATATTTGAAAATGAGACTATTCCATATGAGTATGAGGAAGCGTTTAAACAACTTTATGATGTTAGTAAAGATATGAGAGATTCTGCTACGCAACAAGAAGCAGAAACACATATGAATCATTTCCTTGATTCGTTAGAAAACGGTAATTTTCAAGAACAATGGAAGTTATTATCCATGCATAGAAAACATGAGGTAGGACCACATTTAGAAGCTATAAAACCTTATTTAAGTGATGCGAGATTAAATCCGGTTATTAAGACAGGTATCATCCAGTGGTTAATGGATTGTGAAATCGAGCAAAAAATTGAAGTTGAGAAATTTGATCACTCGGACTATGTCATTCCAGCTCAATTAAATGATATTTTAGATACTTACTTTGCAAAGAGTGTTTTAGATTACCTTGAAAATGTGGAACAAGGTGATCCTACATTGTATGAGTTCGTCAAACAAATCTTGTATCGTTACCTTTATATTAAATATCCGTTTGAACCACAATCAGACCGACAAAGTGTTCAAAACTTAGGAGAAGCTGTTTTAATGCTTGCACAAAAGTATTTACACTTGAATGAAGATACTAACCTAACTGAAGAAGCATCAAAAGAGCAACAAAAATGGATGGATGAAATTGAACGTTTAGAGAAAATATATTTTTCTCAAGTGGAGGACTAAAATTACTAATTCATGAGTATTGAACGTCGGAATTTCTATGTTATAATATAGTGGTTGCATTATGCATGAGCGCAAATATGCATGAAAACATACGACAATTATTAGTATGAATAGATGTTGGAGGGAAGAATTATGTCAGCAAAATGGGAAAAGAAAGAAGGTAATGAAGGTGTTCTTACTGTAGAAGTAGACGCTTCGGAGTTTGATCAAGCCCTTGACCAAGCCTTTAAAAAAGTTGTGAAAGATGTACAAATACCTGGATTCCGTAAAGGTAAAGTACCTCGTCCAATGTTCGAACAGCGTTTCGGTGTAGAATCTCTATATCAAGATGCGGCAGATATCGTATTACCTGATGCATATATGAAAGCTGTTGAAGAAGTAGGTATTACACCAGTAGATCGTCCAGAAGTAGATGTTGAACAAATCGAAAAAGGACAGCCATTAATCTTCAAAGCTACTGTAACAGTTAAGCCTGAAGTTGAATTAGGCGATTATAAAGGTCTAGAAGTTGAAGAACAAGATGTAACTGTAACAGATGAAGAAGTTGAAGAAGATTTAAAATCTCAACAAGAAAAGCAAGCTGAGCTAGTTGTTAAAGAAGAAGGAGAAGTTGAAAACGGCGACACAGTTGTTATTGACTTTGAAGGCTTCTTAGACGGTGAAGCATTTGAAGGTGGTTCTGCTGAAAACCATACATTAGAAGTTGGTTCAGGTTCATTCATTCCTGGATTTGAAGAGCAATTAGTAGGTAAAACAGCTGGAGCTGACACAGAAGTAAGCGTCACTTTCCCAGAAGATTACCATGCTGAAGAATTAGCTGGAAAAGAAACGACTTTCAAAGTGAAAATCCATGAAGTTAAAGCAAAAGAATTACCTGAATTAGACGATGAGTTCGCTAAAGATGTAGACGAAGAAGTTGAAACTTTAGAAGAACTAAAAACTAAAACAAAAGAACGCCTACAAGAGCAAAAAGAAACTGAAGCAGATAACCAAAAGCGTGAAACTCTAGTAGAAAAAGCTTCTGAAAACGCAACGGTTGATATTCCAGATGCAATGGTTGATTCAGAGCTAGACCGTATGCTTCAAGAGTTCGAACAACGCTTACAAATGCAGGGTATGACATTAGATATGTACTACCAGTTCTCTGGTCAAAGTGAAGACGACCTTAAAGGACAAATGAAAGAAGATGCTGCAAAGCGTGTACGTACTAATTTAACGCTTGAAGCAATCTCTGCTCAAGAAGGATTAGAAGTAACAGAGCAAGATGTGGAAGATCAGCTTCAAGAAATGGCTACTATGTACCAAACTGATGCTGAACAGTTAAAGCAAATGTTAGGTGGCAACACTGACGCATTAAATGAAGACTTGAAGCTTAAAAAAGCAATTGATTTCTTAGTAGAAAACGCAAAAACTGTATAATTTCACAAGTGTATAAGCAAGGCGCGTAATTTTACGTGCCTTGTTTTGCACTATAATTAATGTTTTGGTAATTTTGAACATAGGCTATAGTAATATTGATCAATCAATGATAAAATGATTCGAACAAATAGTTTTTTTGTACATATAATATGAATAAGTTTTTCTTTTGACTTAATTGACTTAGAAGTACATAATGGAGAATGTGAAGGTTAAAGCTTAAGAAATAAGATCAAAAATTACCTGTTTAAAACCATGCTTTTTTATTAAAATTAATGATAATTCGTAGTGGTTAAATATAGATCATTATGGGGTGAATGTATGTTTAAATTTAGTGATGAAAAAGGGCAGTTAAAATGCTCATTTTGTGGAAAGACACAAGACCAAGTTCGCAAGTTAGTTGCAGGGCCTGGCGTTTATATATGTGATGAATGTATCGATTTATGTACTGAGATCGTTGAAGAAGAATTAGGTACTGTAGAACAGGAAGACTTTAAAGAAGTACCGAAGCCCAAAGAAATCTGTGAAATTTTAGATGATTATGTTATAGGGCAAGAAGAGGCGAAAAAGTCATTATCTGTTGCAGTTTATAACCACTATAAACGTGTTAATTCTAATGTAAAAAATGATGATGTAGAGGTCTCAAAGAGTAATATCCTTCTTTTAGGACCAACAGGTAGTGGTAAAACATTACTAGCTCAAACGTTAGCTCGTATTTTAAATGTGCCATTTGCAATTGCAGATGCTACTTCATTAACAGAAGCGGGTTACGTTGGTGAAGATGTTGAAAATATCTTATTAAAACTAATTCAATCTGCTGATTATGATGTAGAAAAGGCAGAAAAAGGAATTATTTATATTGACGAGATTGACAAAGTTGCTCGTAAATCTGAAAACCCGTCTATTACTCGTGACGTTTCAGGTGAAGGTGTACAACAAGCACTACTGAAAATTCTTGAAGGTACACAAGCAAGTGTTCCGCCACAAGGTGGAAGAAAGCATCCTCATCAAGAATTTATTCAAATCGACACGACTAACATTTTATTTATCGTTGGTGGTGCATTTGACGGGATCGATCAAGTTGTTAAACGTCGTCTAGGTGAACGTGTAATTGGTTTCGGTTCTGAATCAACTGGTGAACAGTTAGAGGAATCTGAATTGTTAACAAAAGTGTTGCCAGAAGACTTATTACGTTACGGATTAATTCCAGAGTTCATCGGTCGTTTGCCAGTAATTGGTAGCCTAACCCCATTAGATGAAGATGCATTAGTAGAAATCTTAACGAAGCCGAAAAATGCATTATCTAAACAATATGAGAAGTTGTTTGATATTGATGGTGTTGAGTTAGAACTTCAAGATGATGCACTCCGAGCAATTGCTAATAAAGCAATTGAGCGTAATACAGGAGCAAGAGGTTTACGTTCAATTATTGAAAGTATCATGCTTGATGTTATGTTCGAATTGCCATCAAGAGAAGATATCGAGAAATGTATTATCACAAAAGACACGGTTGAATTAGAAAAAGGTAAGCCGACGCTTGTGATGGAAGATGGATCGGTAGTTGATCAAAATAAAGAAAGTCCAAAAGAAAGTGCTTAACAATAGTTAACGTATTTTAGAGGGTACTCTCCTCTTCGAAGTGAGAGTACCTTTTTATTTTGTATTCTTTTTATGGATAAAATTGGTTGCTTTTTGAGTCAGAAGTTACTACATTTTATTTCATAAACAAAATAGATTAAAATGAAATGTATATAATAAAGATAGCAATAGAGGAAGTTGAGTTGTAACCGTAATTGGAGGTGTGACTTAAATTGAATAATAACATCAGTCAAGAAATCCCGTTATTACCGTTAAGAGGGGTTATTATATACCCATCAATGGTACAACATTTAGATGTAGGACGAGAACATTCAGTCAAAGCGCTTGAACAAGCAATGGTGCAAGACCATAAGCTGTTATTGGCAGCACAACGTGATTCATCGTTAAATGAACCAAAAGAAGAAGATATTTATCAATTTGGAACTATTGTATATATTAAACAAATGGTCAAGCTGCCCAATGGCACGAGTCGTATTTTAGTTGAAGGCTTAGAGCGAGCAGAGATTGAATCCTTTGAACAGCTTGAGCCATATTTCACTGTTACATATAAGACAGTTGAAGATGAGCACGGTGATGGTGTCGAAGAGCAGGCGTTAATGCGCACATTAGTTAATCAATTTGATGAGTATACAAAAGTGTCTAAAAAGACGAAACGAGAAACATATGAAACAGTAAAGGATATTACTGAATCAAGCCGTTTAGCTGATATCGTTACTTCACATTTATCATTAAAAGTTAAACAGAAACAACAAATATTAGAAACACCGTATGTTCCAGATCGTTTAGACCAACTAGTTGAAATGATTCAAAATGAGAAAGAAGTCCTGTCGATGGAAAAGAAGATCGGCCAACGTGTAAAGAAGTCGATGGAACGTACTCAAAAGGAATACTACTTGCGTGAACAGTTGAAAGCCATTCAAAAAGAACTTGGCGATCAAGACGGGAAAACCGGTGAGGTTGCACAATTAAAAGAAAAAATTGCTGAAGCCAATATGCCAGAGCGAATCGAAGAAGTGGCTTATAAAGAGTTAAACCGTTATGAAAAAGTTCCACAAAGCTCTGCTGAAAGTTCTGTTATTCGAAATTATATTGAATGGTTAGTTGCCTTACCATGGACAGACGAAACAGAAGATGACTTAGATGTAAACCGTGCCCAAGGTGTGTTAGATGAAGATCATTACGGTTTAGATCGAGTTAAAGAACGAGTGTTAGAATATTTAGCGGTACAACAGCTAACTGAATCAGTTAACGGACCGATCTTATGTTTAGTTGGTCCTCCAGGTGTTGGTAAAACATCTTTAGCTAAATCAATTGCTCGTTCAGTTGGGCGTAACTTTGTACGTGCATCTTTAGGTGGTGTGAGAGATGAAGCCGAAATTAGAGGCCATCGTAGAACTTATGTAGGTGCTATGCCCGGTAGAATTATTCAAGGGATGAAAACAGCAGAAACCATTAATCCTGTTTTCTTATTGGATGAAATTGATAAAATGGCGAGTGATTTCCGTGGGGATCCATCTTCAGCTATGTTAGAAGTATTAGACCCTGAACAAAACCACTCCTTTAGTGATCACTTTGTTGAAGAACCTTATGACTTATCAAAAGTAATGTTCGTTGCAACAGCCAATAATTTAGCAACGATTCCTGGTCCTTTATTAGACCGTATGGAAGTTATTAATATTGCAGGTTATACCGAGTTAGAGAAGCTTCATATTTCAAAGGAACATTTAATTTCAAAGCAAATTAAAGAAAATGGTTTAACGAAGTCAAAAGTGCAGTTCCGTGATGAAGCGATTCTTAAACTAATCCGGATGTATACGAGAGAAGCCGGAGTCCGTAATTTAGAAAGAGAAATTGCTTCTGTTTGTCGAAAAGCTGCAAAACTCATTGTGTCAGGTGAGAAAAAACGAGTCATCATTACTGAGAAACAACTAGAAGAGCTTTTAGGAAAACCTAAGTTCCGTTATGGACAAGCTGAAGCTGAACACCAAATTGGTGCAGCAACTGGATTGGCTTATACACAAGCTGGTGGTGACACATTGGCCATTGAAGTTTCTATTGTGCAAGGTACAGGGAAACTGACGTTAACAGGTAAACTTGGTGACGTAATGAAAGAGTCTGCACAAGCAGCCTTTAGCTACGTACGTGCTAGAGCAGATGAATTTGAACTTGAACATGACTTTTATGAAAAGTATGATGTTCATATTCACATTCCAGAAGGTGCTACACCAAAAGATGGACCTTCTGCTGGTATTACGATTGCAACAGCGTTAGTCTCAGCTTTTACTAATCGTCCAGTTCGTAAAGAGGTAGGTATGACAGGTGAAATTACGTTAAGAGGTCGTGTGTTACCGATAGGCGGACTGAAAGAAAAATCATTAAGCGCACACCGTGCTGGATTAACGAAGATTCTTATGCCAGCTGAAAATGAAAAAGATTTAGAAGATATCCCTGAAAGTGTGCGTGATGGTTTAACTTTCGTCCAAGTAAAACACTTAGATGAAGTGTTAGATCACGCTCTTTTACCAAAGGAGTAAGTAATATGAAAGTAAATCAAGCTGAAATCGTTATGAGTGCAGTAAGTAAAGCACAGTATCCTGAAGATCGTCTATCAGAAATTGCTTTATCTGGTCGTTCAAATGTTGGAAAATCATCCTTTATTAATAAGATGATTCAACGTAAAAATTTAGCCCGTACATCATCTAAGCCTGGAAAGACCCAGACGTTAAACTTTTATTTAATTAATGAATCTTTTTATTTTGTTGATGTACCAGGTTACGGTTATGCTAAAGTTTCCAAAAGGGAACGAGAAGCCTGGGGACGTATGATGGAAGAGTACTTTACGACAAGGGAGCCGTTAAAAGCTGCCGTTTTATTAATCGATATGCGTCATCCTCCAACAGAAGATGATTTAATTATGTATGACTTTTTAAAGTATTATGATTTACCGGTTATTGTGGTTGCAACAAAGATGGATAAAATCGCTAAACCTAAACGCCAAAAACATCTCAAAGTGATAGAAGATGACTTAGAACTTGAACCAGAAGATGTAGTTATTCCATTCTCGGCAGAAACAGGAGAAGGAAAAGACCAAGTATGGGGAAAAATCAAAGGGTTTCTATAGTCTTGTATAAAAGAGGTGCTGAACTAATCAGCGCCTCTTTTGATGCTTTAAAGCTAGCTAAACATCAATTGAAGATTCAACTTACATGCAGTTAAAATGTTTAGTTGGATAATTTATGTACTAAAGTAACATACTAAAAGTAACTTATTTTTTAAATAATAAAATGAAACCAAAAATAATGAGTAAAATTGGCCAAAACTGCTCGATCATGTTAAACATGTAATCAAACCAGCCGAACCAGCTAGGCATGGCAAATGAAGTAAGTGCAATAAACGATAAAATAATCAATACAATACCGATTACAGTCCCTTGGCTCGTTTTTTGAGCACGTAATATAAACGCTATACCAATAATTAAAGTATACATCCCCCAATGGTCAATCCAATTTGCGCTATAATATAAAGCATGGAAATGAATACCTAATCCAAAAAGAATCACACCTGGTACGATATTATCATACTGCCTATTTCCGTAAGCATTAAATATGAAGGCTGTACCGATTATAACTAATATGCTAGGCCAAGTATTAAATTGAGATATAAAAGGGATATGGTATTGTTGGATTAAAAAGTAAATACCAAAACCAATCAGTATAATGGCTAAAAAGCTTTTTGGTTGCTTCATATAAAAAAGTCTCCTCTATAGACAAAATTCTTGATGGTTCGATGCCGATATGATAGTCTACATATAGTTATTAATAATCATTCTAAATAAATCTTATCATAAATTTTCATAATTTGTTCATTCAAATAAAGGTTTTGTACTATTTTTTCTTGTTATAATAATAATTAGATTAGTTCGAGCGATGCAAGGGGTGAATTGGGATGCATTTTGTTGTAGTTACAATTAATTATCGAACAGCCCCAGTAGAAATAAGGGAGAAGTTAACTTTCTCTGATGACCAAATAAGCGAAGCGATGACAAAATTAAACGAAGAGAAGAGCATTTTGGAAAATGTGATCGTCTCAACATGTAATCGCACAGAATTATATGTCGTATCTGACCAGTTACATACTGGTCGTTATTATGTAAAGAAATTTTTAGCTGATTGGTTCTCGATGGATGTTGACTATGTTGCTAATTTCATTGAATTGAAAGAAGAGAAAGAAGCAATTAAACATCTATTTAATGTTGCTGCTGGGTTAGACTCGATGGTATTAGGTGAGACTCAAATTTTAGGACAAGTTAAAGATTCATTTAACAAAGCCCAAAATGATGGTGCATCAGGTTTAATGTTTAATCAGTTGTTTAAACAAGCGATTACAACAGCTAAACGTGCACATAAAGAGACAGAAATTGGTGAAAATGCTGTATCGATTAGTTATGCAGCAGTTGAATTAGCTAAAACGATCTTTAATCAGTTAAGTAACCAACATGTCGTCATTTTAGGCGCGGGTAAAATGGGTGAATTAGCTGTACAAAATTTACACGGTTCAGGTGTTCATAACATTACAGTTGTTAACCGAACATTGGAGAAAGCTGAAGAAGTAGCTTTAAAGTTTTCTGGACGAGCTAAGTCAATGGACGAGCTAAATGAAGTGTTAGAAGAGGCGGATATCGTCATCACTTCAGTAGGAACGGATCACTACATTTTACAACAAAGTGATTTAAAATCTGTTGTTAAAAAGCGTAATGGTAAACCATTATTTATGGTTGATATTGCGGTGCCACGTAATTTAGATCCAGCTATAGAACAATTAGAGAGTATGTTCCTATACGATATCGATGACTTGCAGGGCATAGTAGATCAAAACTTAGAAGAACGTAAACAAGCTGCTACAGAAATCGATAAAATGATTAATGTTGAAATGACCGATTTTGATGAATGGGTTAAAACATTAGGTGTCGTACCAGTTATTTCAGCATTGCGTAAAAAAGCATTAACAATCCAACAAGATACGATGGCATCAATCGAACGCAAAATGCCAGATTTAACACCAAGAGAGAAAAAAGTGCTTAATAAACATACGAAAAGTATTGTCAATCAAATGCTTAAAGACCCGATTCTACAAGCGAAAGAAATGGCTGGCGAAGAGCATGCAGATGATATGTTAAAACTTTTTGTGCGTATGTTTGGAATTGAAGAAGAAGTACAACAAGAGTTAGAAGAACAGAGTAAAAAGCACCCAAGTCACGAATCAGTTAATCAGTCGCTACCAATTGCAAGCTTAGTTCGAGCGTTGCAGTAGGTAAATGAGAGGGGTCTCTCATGGGGATATTCGAACAGTTCAAACTTTACGAATTAATAGTAATACTATATGGCTTAAGTGTAACCTTTTATTTCTATGACTTTGTTGAACGTAACCGGAAGGCGAACAAGATAGCCTTCTGGTTACTTTTATTGGTTTGGGTTTTACAGACGATTCTTCTGTTTACGAATATTTACATATACGGATTTATTCCTGTTTTTAACATCTTAGAAGGTTTATATTTTTATGCATGGTTAATATTATTAGTATCGATTGTTGTTAACTATTTCTACAAAATGGACTTAGTCGTTTTCATTATTAATATCATTGGCTTTTTAGTGATGATGATGTTTTTAATGAGTTATGCAACGAGTGATCAATCGCAACTAACAGGGAATTTCGTAGGTGAGATATTAGTGGCTCATATTGTGCTTGCATTTGTTGCCTATACGCTATATACACTATCTTTTGCATTTGCTACGCTGTATTTAATACAGTTTTACTTGCTGAAAAAGAAAAGGTGGCGTCAACTGGTTAAAAGAATTGGCAATTTAGAGCAACTTGAAAAGATATCATTTTTACTCGTCGTCTTTGCTACACCGATTCTTCTAATTTCTTTAGTGTTTGGGTTGTTGTGGGCATATACAACTGATGATTTATTTTATTGGTTAGATGCAAAAACTGTAGGGTCATTTGTCGTGATTGGGATTTATTCTATCATTATATATATAAGGGTAACGAAAAAATTAGTAGGCAAATCTGTTGCGAGACTATATATTATAGCTTTTTTAGTACTGTTTAGTAATTATTTAATTTTATCAATGCTATCAAATTTTCATGGATTAAACTAGGAGGCAAAACATGCGTAACATTATTATCGGTTCAAGAAGAAGTAACTTAGCTTTAACTCAGACACAATGGGTTATTGATCAATTAAACAAAGTATCAGATGAGTACAGCTTTGACGTGAAAAAGATTGTGACGAAAGGTGACCAGATCCTAGATGTTACTTTATCAAAAGTAGGCGGAAAAGGCCTGTTCGTTAAGGAAATTGAACAAGCGATGTACAACCATGAAATTGATATGGCTGTCCATAGTATGAAAGATATGCCGTCACAAGTTCCTGAAGGTTTAACGATAGGATGTGTGCCAGAACGTGAGGATAACCGTGATGCCTTTATTTCTGAAGATCATGTTAAGCTAGATGACCTAAAGGAAGGCGCAGTAATTGGTACGAGTAGTTTACGTCGTGGTGCGCAATTACAAGCTTATCGTCCTGACTTACAAATTCAATGGATTCGTGGAAATATTGAAACTAGATTACGTAAGTTAAAAGAAGAGAATTTTGATGCAATCATTTTAGCAGCAGCTGGACTTAAACGTATGGGTTGGTCAACTGATTTAGTTACAGAGTTTCTAGACCCAGAAATATGTTTACCTGCAGTAGGACAAGGTGCACTAGCGTTAGAGTGTCGTGCAGATGATGAAGATTTACTACAGCTTATTAATCAAATTAATAATGAGTATACAGCAAGGACGGTACAAGCTGAGCGTAAGTTTTTAAGTTTATTAGAAGGTAGTTGTTCAGTACCAATCGCTGGGTACGCTGTACTAGAGGAAGATGACGTTGTATTACAAGCATTAGTATCTTCATCTGATGGAAAGACCGTACTAAAAGAAACAGTCCGTTCAAAAGATCCAATCGAAGCTGGCGAGAAAGCTGCAGAATTACTAATTAATAGAGGCGCAAAAAAGTTAGTAGAAGAAGCGAAAGAAGAGTTAGAAGGAAAATAATGAGGAATGTAAGTAAGGAAATACTACTATCAAGAAGCTTAGATCAATCTAATCCTTTTTCTAAACTAGACCTTGATCAAGTAACTGTTAGAGGGGTTCCGCTTATTAAGTTCGCTCAGTATGATGAGGAAAATGCTGAGCGAACTCTTCACTCACTTAATACATTCGATTGGATTATTTTCACTAGTCATAATGGAATCAAATACTTCTTTAACTTACTAGAACAGTACAATATTTCCAAAGAAGTGTTGCGTCGTAAAAAGTTGGCTACTGTCGGAAGTAAAACAGCTGAAACGTTGAAAAGCTTTGGCTTTGTAGCTGATTTTGTGCCTGACGTGTACGATGCTGATCGAATGGGGAATCAAATGTTACAAGAACAACAATTAAATCATGTGCTTTTAGTAAAAGGAACACGTTCTAGAAGCGTTTTAGATGATTTATTTACACAACATAACATAAGCCATTTAACGCTTACTGTATATGATTCAGTAACTAATCAAGATGAAGAAGAGTCTATTATTGATGTACTAACCAATAGTCGATTATCAGCTGTTGTTTTTACATCACCATCATCGATCGAAGCATATTTTGCATTAGGTGGAAGATTAGCTCAGAATACTGTACATTTACCTTGCTTTTGTATAGGAGAGACGACTGCCGATTATGCTTATAAAGTTGGCTTTAATCAAGTCATTGTCCCAGAAACTTATACACTCGATGCTTTAGCTTTTGAAGTAGAAGAGTATTTTAAGGAGGAATAGTATGTCAGACTTACCATTTGCACGTCATCGCCGATTAAGAACATCCAATCAACTAAGAGACTTAGTACGTGAAACGAAATTACATACAGAAGATTTGATTTACCCCATTTTCGTTCTTGAACAGCCGGGGCAAAAGAATGAAGTAGCTTCAATGCCTGGTGTATATCAAGTGTCATTGGATTATCTATTAGATGAAGTTAAAGAAGTCGTTAGCTTAGGAATTAAATCAATTATTTTATTTGGCGTTCCAGAAGAAAAAGATGACGTTGGTTCTGAGGCGTACAATGATGAAGGTGTTGTACAAAAGGCGACACGACTTGTAAAAAAACAATATCCAGACTTAGTTGTCGTAGCTGATACTTGCTTATGCCAGTATACTTCTCATGGGCATTGTGGCGTAATTAAGAACCAATTCGTGGATAATGATGAGACGTTACCATTGTTAGTTGAAACAGCTGTGTCACAAGCGAAAGCAGGTGCAGATATCATAGCTCCTTCTAATATGATGGATGGGTTTGTTGTTGAAATTCGTAAAGGATTAGATCAAGCTGGATTTGAGAACATTCCAATTATGTCCTATGCTGTTAAATATGCATCAGCATTTTACGGGCCGTTTAGAGATGCTGCTCATAGCACTCCGCAATTTGGTGACCGTAAAACGTACCAAATGGACCCTGCTAACCGATTAGAAGCTCAACGTGAAGCTGAGTCTGACGTTGAACAAGGTGCAGATTTTTTAATTGTTAAGCCTGCTTTAAGTTATTTAGATATTATGCGTGAATTGAAAGACCGCTATAACCAACCGATTGTCGCTTATAATGTAAGTGGAGAGTATTCTTTAATTAAGGCAGCAGCACAAAAAGGTTGGGTAGATGAAAAGGAAATTGTATTAGAAAAAGTCACTTCAATGAAACGAGCAGGAGCAGACTTAATTATTACTTACTTTGCAAAAGATATCGCAAAATGGATTAAAGAATAAAGGAGGACGTTCCAATGACTAATCGTTCACAACAATTATTTTCAGAAGCTGTCGACCTATTTCCAGGTGGGGTTAATTCACCAGTAAGAGCTTTCAACTCGGTTGATGTTGATCCTATTTATATGGAAGAAGGTAAAGGTTCAAAAATTAAAGACGTTGATGGAAATGAGTATATCGACTATGTATTAAGTTGGGGCCCATTAATTGTCGGACATGCACATGACCAAGTGCTTGAAACGTTACAGGAAGTAATGAAGAAAGGGACAAGCTTTGGAGCTAACGTTGAGTATGAGAATAAGTTAGCCAAGCTGTTAATCGACCGTGTACCTTCTATCGAAATGATCCGTATGGTTAACTCCGGTACTGAAGCTACGATGAGTGCTTTAAGGTTAGCGAGAGGTTATACGAAGCGTAGTAAGATTTTAAAGTTTGAAGGTAATTACCATGGTCATGGTGACTCATTATTAATTAAAGCAGGATCAGGCGTAGCAACACTCGGTTTACCAGACAGCCCTGGTGTACCTGAGTCCATTGCGAAAAATACAATTACAGTACCATATAACGACCAAGAAAGTGTTAAATATGCATTTGAACAGTATGGTGATGATATTGCGGCTGTCATTGTTGAGCCTGTTTCAGGTAACATGGGTGTAGTACCACCAATTAATGACTTTTTAAGTTTCTTACGCGATATTACAAATGATCATGACTCGTTACTCATCTTTGATGAAGTGATGACTGGATTTAGAGTAGGTTATAATTGTGCACAAGGTCATTTTGATGTAACACCTGACTTAACATGCTTAGGCAAGGTAATCGGTGGCGGTTTACCAGTAGGTGCTTACGGTGGTAAACGTGAAATTATGGAGATGATTGCTCCAGCTGGTGATATTTATCAAGCTGGAACATTATCAGGTAACCCATTAGCAATGGCTGCTGGTTATGCGACATTAAGTCAGTTAACAGAAGCTTCATATGATGAGATCAATCGTAAAGCAGACCGTTTAGTAGAAGGAATTGAAAAGGCCGCAAAAGATTACGGTGTACCGTTACAAGTTAACCGTGCGGGCTCAATGTTAGGTTTCTTCTTTACAGACGAAGAAGTTGTCAACTTTGAAACAGCCAAAACTTCTGATTTAGAGTGGTTTGCAAAGTATTATAAAGTGATGGCTGAAGAAGGAATTTTCTTACCACCTTCACAGTTTGAAGGTATGTTCCTTTCAACTGTTCATACAGATGAAGATATCGAAAAAACAATTGAAGCAGTGAATAAAGCATTTAAACAGTATAAATAAGCTCGTTATAAATGTATCTAACCAGCCGGATTCAAACGAATCTCGGCTGGTTATTTTTATTTTCTAGGCTGACACGTACTTCTTCCTCACTTAGCATCGCTCTATGGCGGTAATAAAGATAAACCCTAAAGAAGTCAGAACATGATTTCGTTAAGGTTTTATGTTTTGTTCTAGCCTTAACATCAGACTTAGAATCTTTCTCAGAACTTAGTAGATGTTTATAAAAGTGGACATAGTTCTGCATCTCCCGTAATAGACATATAGTAATTACTAATGGATTAAAGTGACCATAAGAGGGGGATTTAGATTGAGTAATTATGAACAAGTTCCATACCAATTTGAAGTTCGGGAAAATATCAATTTCAAACGAGGGGAGGAAATCGATGACCTTTACAGCATTGCGATCGATCCTGATGTGAAGGTCATTCATGAAAGTAATTATGTACAAATAAGAGGCGTTCTCGTTGTTCGTGGTGATTATCAAACCACGAATTATGATCAAGAATCACAGTACATTGTAGATGATGAGGATTATAACACGGTACAACAAGTACGCACGTTGGACAATGGGTTTATGGAATTCCAGTATCCAATTCCTATTGATATAACGATTCCACATAATAGGATTCGTACAGATGACCATATTCAAGTTGTCATCGATTATTTCGATTACGAATTACCAGAACCAAAAACATTAAAAGTCTATTCTAATGTTCGTTTAGATGGAACTGAAATGGTTGAAGCAGTTGAAGAACGTTACGATGATGAAGAAACTAACTCAGACTTTGAATTAAAAGAATTTCCGACTATGCAAGATGAAGATTATGAACATGACGATGGCCAAGATCACGAATATGATGAATATGAGCAAGAAGATCAACATGACACAGAAGATGAAATTTACGATGAACCAGATGTAGATTCAGACGAAGAGAAAGGAAGAGACTTTTGGAAAAAGAAAGACAGTCAATCTCTTCAAGAATTTTTTAATAAAAAAGACGAAAAAGTTGATGAAGACACAACTTCAAACGTAGAAGAAGTTAATGTTTCAGCGATGCCAGAAGAAACAGATGCCGATGACAACCAGGATTATGATGATGAATATGGTAAAGACTCAGATACAGATACAGATACGATGGCAGAAGTTGATGACGCTGACGAAAAAGTTGAACAGAAAAAATCAAAAGCGAAACAAGGTCTTAGCTACTTATCTAAGTTTTTCAGAGAAGATGAAGAGACGGGGACAGTTCAAATGCGTATGCGTTTTGTCCAAGAAGAAGATACATTAGAATCTATTGCTAATTATTATCATGTCTCTGTGAGTAAATTAGAACGTTTGAATGGCCTAGAAGCTGGTGATACATTAAAAGCTGGTGATGTTATATATGTTCCAGGTAACATTAAACAGTCGAGTGAACATTAATTAAATCCATTCCAAATAAAAAGCAACAAAAATACCAACTAATGCACCTGATAAAAATACATCAAGTGTAGAAGGAAAAAGTAATGTTCGAATGAGTTGATAAATCATAATCGGTAAAATACACCTTTCAATTGTGAAAATGCATTGCCTTGCCCAAGGTGGTAAGCGATAACGATAATATTTACCCATAAAAATTTCCTCCTCTCTAGCTACAATATGTACGTAATAAAAAGTTGTGCTTTATATTTATTGACTTTTTCCAAGGGTTTTGTATACAATAATAGCAAACTAAATGTTACGTAAATGCTAGTAAGAGAGGAGTACAGGTTGGACCCCGTACAGAGAAGGAAGCCTAGGCTGGAAGTTTCCTCGGGTTGAAAACTTGGAAGGTCGCTCTGAAATAAGCAGCCCCTTTGAACTGAAGTAGAAGGGGCCGGGAAGACCGTTATCCAGTATGAGTGTATGAGTAGAGTATGTTAATACTCATAAACAAAGGTGGTACCGCGATTGAAGCCAAAGCTTTTCGCCCTTTATTGGGCGAAAAGCTTTTTTTATTTTCAATGGTGATTAAACGATCAATAAGGAGGAATATTTTATGGATGAACACAACGAAACTTCCATGGCACCGAAATACAACCCAACTGAAGTAGAGAAAGACCGGTATCAGTTTTGGGTGGAGGGTAAATATTTTGAAGCAAAAAACGATGAGACGAAAGAACCATTTACAATTGTAATCCCACCACCAAACGTTACAGGGCGTTTGCACTTAGGTCATGCTTGGGATACGACATTGCAAGATATTATTTCTCGTTATAAACGTATGCAAGGTTATGATGTCCTTTGGTTACCTGGAATGGACCACGCAGGTATTGCAACACAGGCTAAAGTAGAAGGTAAATTAAAGGAAGATGGACAAAATCGTCATGATTTAGGACGTGAGAAGTTTTTAGAAAGGTCTTGGGATTGGAAAGAAGAATATGCTTCTTTCATTCGTGCTCAATGGGAAAAGCTCGGATTAGGAGTTGACTACTCTAGAGAACGATTTACTTTAGATGACGGGTTATCACAGGCGGTTCGTGAAGTGTTTGTATCACTTTATGAACAAGGACTCATTTATCGTGGAGAGTACATTATTAATTGGGACCCAAATACTCAAACAGCCTTATCAGATATTGAAGTCATTTATAAAGAAGTTCAAGGTGCTTTTTATCATATGAAGTATCCATTGAAGAATGGGTCAGGACATATTGAAGTGGCTACGACGCGTCCTGAAACAATGCTTGGTGATACAGCGGTTGCTGTCCATCCAGAAGATGAACGATATAAAGACTTGATCGGCGAGACAGTAGTGTTGCCGATTGTGGGGCGAGAAATTGAAATTGTTGCAGATGATTATGTTGATATGGAATTCGGATCTGGTGCTGTAAAAATAACACCTGCACATGACCCAAATGACTTTGAAATTGGTGAACGTCACAATTTGGAACGTGTACTTGTGATGAATGAAGACGGAACTATGAATGAAAATGCAGGTAAGTATAATGGTATGGATCGTTTTGAATGCAGAAAGCAGATTGTTAAAGACCTTCAAGATGAAGGTGTGTTGTTTAACATTGAAGATCACACTCATCAAGTAGGCCATTCTGAACGAAGTGATGCAGTCGTTGAACCATACCTTTCAACGCAATGGTTCGTTAATATGGAACCATTAGCAGAACAGGCTGTGGAAATGCAGTCTACGGATGATCAAGTGAATTTTGTTCCAGACCGTTTTGAGAAGACGTATTTACACTGGATGGAAAATATTCGTGATTGGTGCATATCTCGTCAGCTATGGTGGGGACACAGAATTCCAGCATGGTATCACAAGGAAACGGGAGAAGTTTACGTAGGACGTGAAGCTCCAGAAGACGTGGAAAATTGGGAACAAGATGAAGATGTATTAGATACTTGGTTCTCATCAGCATTGTGGCCTTTCTCAACGATGGGATGGCCTGATGAAGAGAGTTATGACTTAAACCGTTACTTCCCGACTGATGTGTTAGTAACAGGATATGATATTATTTTCTTCTGGGTATCACGAATGATTTTCCAAACGAAACATTTCATGGACCGACGTCCGTTTAAAGATGTATTGATTCACGGTCTTGTAAGAGATGCTGAAGGTCGTAAAATGAGCAAGTCATTAGGCAACGGTGTTGATCCAATGGACGTCATTGATCAGTATGGTGCCGACTCATTACGTTATTTCTTATCAACTGGTTCATCTCCAGGCCAGGACTTACGTTTCCATTGGGAAAAAGTTGAAGCGACATGGAACTTCAATAATAAGATTTGGAATGCTTCACGATTTGTTATTATGAACTTAGATGATTTTCAATATGAAGATATTGATTTATCGGGTGAAAAATCGTTAGCTGATGAGTGGATTTTAACTAGGTTAAATGAAACGATTGAAAATGTAACGAGAAATATCGACCGTTATGATTTCGGTGAAGCGGGTCGATACTTGTATAACTTCATCTGGGATGAGTTCTGTGATTGGTATATCGAAATGGCTAAGTTGCCTCTTTACGGTGATGATGAAGCGGCTAAGAAAACGACGAAATCGGTGTTAGTTGTAACATTAGATAATATCCTTAGAATGCTTCATCCGTTTATGCCGTTTATTACCGAGGAAATTTGGCAGCACATCCCTCATAAAGGAGATTCTATTACCGTCCAAAGCTGGCCAGAAGTAAACGAGGCTTATAACAATCAACAATCACGTAAAGAAATGGAGCGACTTGTATCAATCATCCGTTCTGTAAGAAACGTACGTGCTGAAGTCGATACACCAATGTCTAAAGAAATTAAAATTATGATTAAAGCTAATGATGAGGAAATTGTTTCAGAACTAAATAAAAATGAAGTGTATTTAAATCGTTTTTGTAACCCTGAACAATTGATCATGGATACTAATATTGATGTACCTGAACAATCTAAAAGTGCAGTTGTCACTGGTGCAGAAATTTTCTTCCCGTTAGAAGGATTAATCGATATTGATGACGAAATAGATAGATTAAAGCAAGAATTACAAAAGTGGAATAGTGAAGTTGAGCGCGTTCAAAAGAAACTAGCCAATGAAAACTTTGTTAGTAAAGCACCAGAGGCTGTAGTACAAGAAGAGCGCGATAAGGAAAAAGATTATTTAGAAAAACAGAAGTTAGTTGAAGAGAGAATTGCTGAGTTAGAGAAAGTTAAATAAATTATTATAAAGATGAGTTGCTCCTATTTGGATGGAGCAACTCGTGTTTTATCAATTACAAATATGATTTACTATGGGTGACGCTAATGAACGAACAAGAAGCTATTAATTGGATTCATAAACAACTAAAGTTTGGAATTAAACCTGGATTAAGTCGAGTTGAGACTTTGTTGGAAAAGCTTGGTGAACCTCACAAAAAGCTTAAAACAATACATATCGCGGGTACAAACGGAAAAGGGTCTACTACGACTTTTTTGAGAGAAATTTTGCAACAGCAAGGCTTTAAAATAGGAACTTTTACCTCTCCTTACATAGAAATCTTTAATGAAAGAATTAGTATTAATGGAGAACCAATTCCAGCTCAGGACCTCATACAGTTAGTTGAACATGTTCGTCCAATCTGTGAAGAACTTGCGACGACAGAAGATGGTGCACCGACCGAGTTTGAAATTATTACTGTCATGTCTTTTATGTACTTTGTTGAACAGTCTGTTGATTATGCCATTATTGAAGTTGGATTAGGAGGAAGGTTGGATTCTACTAACGTTATAAGACCAGTTGTTAGTGTTATTACAACAATCGGTTATGACCATATTCATATTTTGGGTGACACTCTTGAAGAAATTACATATGAAAAAGCTGGTATTATTAAACCTTCAACACCTGTAATTTCTGGCGTTAAACAAGTTGAAGCGCAGAAGATTATTGAAAAACGATCAAAAGATAATCAAACAACTGTATTGCAGTTAGGATATGATTTTAAGAATGATATAGCAAATGCTATTAACGGTGAAGAATGTTTCCACTTTGAATATGAAAGTATGAAATTTGTTGATATTAAAATGTCAATGAAAGGCTATCACCAAATTGATAATGCATCTTTGGCGATTCAAAGTTACTTGACGTTAGCAACCATTGAAAGATTCCCTATACAAAAGGAAGTTATATATAAAGGAATCTTTAAAGCATATTGGCCGGGTCGATTTGAATTAATTCAGAAAGGGCCTGATGTGATTCTAGATGGTGCTCATAATGTTGAAGCAATTAAGACTTTAGTCACAACGATTAATAATAGGTATGAGTCGAAGAAAGTAACCATTTTATGTTCGTTCATACAAAATAAGCCAATTAATGAAATGTTGTCAATTTTATCTAAAAATTATAATAATATAACGCTTACAACGTTTGACTTTTTTAATAATTATGGGTATTATGAACTAAAAGAAAAGTATGAAAATGGTAATGTTAAAGTAGTAGAGGACTGGAAAAATACGTACAACTCAACGTTAGAGGCTTTAGAGACAGATGAAGTGTTAGTCGTTACAGGATCTTTATATTTTATATCTGAAGTAAAACAATCGTTAAAGGAAAATAACTAAACCGAGAGAATGATTTCCTTAAAAAAGGGGCCTTTATATGTCAAAATCTAAAAATGTTATCGTTTGGCTTATATGGTTAGCAGTGTTTCCGACCTCATTGGCATACTTGTACATAGCAATTGAACCTAACTTTACAGGATATTGGTTAGATCTACTAGCCTTTGCGATTGTGGTTTGTGCTGTAGCTGCTTTTCCAATTCAAGTTGGGTCTATTACGATTTTCTTCATAAACGGTGTAAGTTTTGCTGTGTTTTTATATTTTGGTTTATTTGCCGAAATTATAATTACTCAACTCGCATTAGTTGCACTATTTATAAAGATTAGGCTAAAAAAATCAGAGTTTCATAGAATTGCAACAAACTCAACCATGCTTCTTCTAACCTCAATTTTTGCGGCAGTAGTATATTATGCGTTAGGTGGAACTCACGGCGTACTATCATTAAGTACACTTGATGAAATCATACCACTAGTCGGCTATGTGGTAGGGTCAATTGTTGTTAACCAGTTTCTTTTAACGATCATTGATGTTTATGTTAAAGGTAATAAGTTCACTGCAGTTCCCAAATCTTTATTTATTGATAGTTTAACAACAGCTATGATTACTCCAATTGGCATCATTCTTTATATACTATATTTAGAGATTGGGATTCCTGGCATTCTCATCGTTAGTTTTCCAGCGATATTACTTTCAGTCGTAATTTCTACATACCATAAGGGTAGACGAGTAAACACTTATTTACATGAGACGAGTGAAATCGGTCATGAATTGTCGAAGAAGTTAAATGTGAAAGACGTACTCGATACGTTTATAGCAAGAGTAGAGAATTTAATTCCGATGTCTTATATATATGTTTATGATATTAACAATTCTACACAATCAATGCACTTGATTCGTTATGTAGGAAGTGAAGGTAAAGAGAAAACTGACGAGATGTCTTTAAGTTATGGTGAAGGGTTTGCAGGTCAAATTTATAAAAAGCAAAAAGCTTCCATCATTCTTAAGCGTAATCAGTTAAGGAGTATACCTGGGATAGAGCTCCCGGAGCAAGTTCACAGTGTAATTGGAGTTCCAATTTTAAGGAATAACAATGTCGTTGGTGTTCTAGTTATTGCATCTAAGCATGTAAGAGCCTACGAAAAATATCACCTAATGTTGCTCGAAATTCTTGGTAACTTTCTTTCAGTTGCAATTGAAAATGCAAGGCACTATCAGTCAGAGAAAAACAAAAGTCAACGTGATCGATTAACAGGCTTATATAACTATCGGTATTTTACTGAGCACTTAGAAGGTTATGCACTAGATTTAATGGAAAAAGGCTTAGAGGAAAAGTTATCCGTTATTTTATTTGACCTCGATTCATTTAAAAAGTTAAATGATACATATGGTCACGAGGCAGGTAACGAGGTTTTAATAGAGTTAGCTAGAAGACTAGAAGAATATGTTGGTGACCGTGGGATTATAGCTCGTTACGGTGGTGAGGAGTTCACGGTACTTATAAAAGACCTTGAACACGAAGACGCAATTAAACTAGCTGAAGATATACGCTTTATGATTGCTAAAGATCCATTTGTCGTTTATGAACATATGATTGAAGGAGAAGATTCAGTAAAAGTATATGTAACAGCAAGCATCGGGGTTGCAACTTACCCTGATCATTGTGAATCTCCTGAAGAACTTATCAGACAAGCTGACCGTTCAATGTATGTAGGTGCTAAGCGGAGTGGTAAGAATCGTGTTGCATCAGCAGCTGTTGCAATGTAACTAACTAATCCGAATATGCTCATGAAAAGTGACCCCTATTTTAAAGTAGGGGTCATTTTTTGTCTGAAATTGAATAAACTATATGACACAATTTTATCTTTTTTTTAGTTGAAATATGATAGGATTTCAACCAATAAGGATGAAGGTGGTTAAAATATGGACGAGCGTAAAAAGGTTAGAGTAACAATTAATCAGGATTCTAAAGACCATCGTTCACATGACTTAGAACAAGTTTTGACACCGAAAAGTAGAGGGATACATAGTTTCTCTAGTAAAAAGAAGTTTTCAGTTACTGTACTAAGAGCGGTTATTTTAGCTGTTGCTTTAGGAACACTATTCGGATTCGCAATGATGTATTTCTTTGACTTGTCTACTGATCAAACCCCTGTCGGGACTCCTGTTGAGACAATTGGTACTCAAGATGATGATGAAGGAGAAGAAGGACAGAGTGAAGGTGTGAGTAACCAAGGTGATTCGACGGTGTTTCAAACGAACTTATCCACGCATGAAGTTTTCCAATTGGGGGTTTTCTCTTCGGAGGAAAATGCTAGAGAGATGCAGTTGCACTTAGACTTAATTCCTTCGGTTGTGACAGAAGATAATGGTCAATATGTGCTGTTAACGAGTTTGTTACAGGACTCTTCTTTAGAAAGTGAAGTTATTAATTACTTTGAATCGAATGGTCTTGAAAGAAATGAAGATTATATAAGTAAAACTTGGACATTTTCAAGTGAGGAAGTAGAAGTTCCAGGAGCTGTTCATGATTGGCTAATCCATGGTGAAGAGCTTATTCAGCAAACGGAACTGAATGATGAATGGAGAGAACGTGTAGAAGACTGGTTATCACAACTACCTAATCATTATAGTGATCACAACTATTTAGACGAGGCGATTAATATTATAACGGATCATGCCAGTAATGAAGGTGAACAACTTCTACAAAATAAAACCTTACTTTTAACAATTTATTTATTTTATGATGCAATTTAGTTTAAATTTTAAAAAATGGAGCGTTTTGTTTCTTCAAAACAAATCACAGAATTTAATTCAAGTTTATAAAAGGGAAAATGAGTTTTTCCCTTTTTGTTTTATTATAAGTAGTTTTTTAAAATATACATGTCTATGTTTTATGAGAGGAGCATGTATATTGAGTAATAACATTTTAATTAGAGATGTACCTGAAAGTGACCGACCAAGAGAAAGGTTAATTGAAGTAGGGCCACAAGCTTTATCTAACCATGAGTTAATAGCTATTTTAATTGGCAGTGGTTCTAAGGGCCAATCAGCAATATCGTTAGCTACACGTTTATTAAAACACTTCGAAGGTTTGTTACTGCTAAGAGATGCCTCGATTAATGAGTTAACAAGCATTAATGGTATCGGTGTAGCTAAAGCGGTACAATTGATGGCAGCGTTAGAATTAGGTAAGCGAATCCATACTTATAAGACGAGTGATCAATATGTAATTAGGAGCCCAGAAGATGGTGCTAATTTCTTAATGGAGGATTTGCGTGGCTTAAAACAAGAACACTTTGTTGCGTTGTATTTTTTATTGGTAGTCTTAATTCTTCTATTGTTCATCCTCGTGAAGTGTTTAAAGAAGCTATTAAACATTCGGCTGCTTCAGTCATTTGTGCTCATAACCATCCATCAGGAGATCCTTCCCCATCAAATGAAGATGTCCATGTAACGAGAAGATTGTATGAATCAGGTAAAGTCGTAGGGATTGAGTTATTAGATCATTTAGTCATCGGGGACCATAAGTATATTTCAATGAAAGAAAAGGGGTACTTATAGTTTAGTTTTAATTAATATTTTCATAAAAAATAGTTAAAAAATCACATATATTTGAACCGTGTTAACCTATCTATTTTGAATTATTTTTCGTATAATATATATAATAAAGTGTTTTTAAGCACCATCAATTAAAGAGTTTTAAATAATTGTGGTGCTTATTCATGTTTTAAACATTAAAAGCGTATTTTATAGTATCAATCTTATTTTTACAGAGGGGCGATCAAGATTGGGAACATCATTTATGAACCGAGATTTCGGTATAGATTTAGGTACGGCTAATACGCTTGTTTTTGTGAAAAATAAAGGTATTGTATTAAATGAACCAACTGTTGTAGCAGTAAATAAGCATACTAATGAAATTTCTGCAGTTGGAAATGAAGCGAAAAAGATGGTGGGAAGAACACCAGAGAATATATCAGTTATTCGTCCAATGAAAGACGGTGTAATTGCAGATTTTGATACGACAGCTGCTATGATGAATTACTACGTAAGTAAAGTTCATAAAGCAAAGTCAATCTTCTCAGCTAAGCCAAATGTGATTGTGTGCGTTCCTTCAGGGATTACAATGGTAGAGGAACGAGCTGTGCTTGATGCTACTAAACAAGCTGGTGCTAAAGAAGTATATCCAATTTCAGAACCATTTGCAGCAGCAATAGGTGCTGACTTACCTGTTTGGGAGCCTACTGGTAATATGGTTGTTGACATTGGAGGAGGCACGACAGAAGTTGCAATTATTTCTTTAGGCGGTACTGTTACTAGCAAATCGATTCGTATGGCTGGAGATAAAATGGATCAACAAATTATTACGTATATTCGTAAAAAACATGGTCTGTTAATTGGAGAATCAACAGCAGAACAGTTAAAATTTGAATTAGGTGCTGCACGTAATGACGATCAACGTGGTAAAATGGACATTAGAGGTCGTGACCTTGTCACAGGACTTCCTCAAACTGTTACAATTCATAGTGAAGAAGTAGTTGAAGCTATTAGTGAAACGGTAGAAGCAATTATCGAAGCAATTAAAAACACACTTGAGAGCTCACCACCAGAATTGTCCTCAGATATTATAAATACAGGCATTGTCTTAACAGGTGGGGGAGCATTATTGAAATATTTAAATGAGGAAATAAGTTATGCTACTGATATGCCAGTTTTCATTGCAGAAAATCCTTTAGAGTGTGTTGCAATTGGTACTGGCAGAGCTTTAGATCAACTTGAACACTTCAAAAATGCACCAAATGTTGCAGAAAGAAATACGCTAAATTAAGAGAAGGTGTAACGTTTATGCCATCGTTTTTAAGAAAGAGAAAACTAATTGTATTTTTAGTAGGGATTATACTAATTGTCAGTTTAATTGGTTATTCACTAAGGTCCGATAGTGGCGAGAGTTTACCAGCTCAGTTTGCAATTGACACAGTCGGATTCTTTCAAAATATATTACACACACCGTTAAATTATTTTGTTGAAATTTTTGATTCCGTTGGGGAAATAAAAAATGTATATGAACAAAATAAAGTGTTAAAAGAAGAATTACAAGATTATAAAACGTTAGCTTATCAAGTCAATGAATTAGAAAATGAAAATGAAGAATTAAGGGCAATGGCTGAAGTTGAGTCAACACTTACCGATTATCAAACACTAAATGCTTCAGTTGTCGCTAGAAGTCCAGAAAGATGGTTTCAACAAGTGACCATTAATCGAGGTAAACAACATGGTGTTGAAGCTAATATGGCTGTAAGAACAGCAGAAGGCATGGTTGGTAAAGTGATTAATGCCTCACAATTAACGTCAACGGTTCAGTTGTTAAGTGGGTTTGGTACAGAACATCAAGTTTCTGCGATCGTTGATGGTGATGATTCGATTTTCGGTTTAGTTGAAGGATATGATAGTGATACAGAGAAGTTAGTTTTCCGCGAGCTGACTGGAGAAGATGAGCTTGAAGAGGGACAAGCTGTTGTAACTTCTGGTTTAGGAGGCGTTTTCCCTAGAGGGATTCTTATAGGTGAGGTTAGCTCAATTGAATTAGATTCATATGGATTAACTAAAGTTGCGTATGTAGAACCGGCAGCAAATTTACAAGATATAAGCCAAGTTATGGTTGTTGATCGCGATTTGCATTCAACCGTTATTGATGAAGAGGAGGAAGAGTAATGAGAGTCTTCCTTCTACCTTTGTTTATGTTTATTTTCTTTGTGTCTCAAAGTGTCGCTGTTGAGCTAATTCCGCAGTCTTTTTGGCTTGATAGTTTATACTATATTCCGCATTGGACATTGATTTTTGCCATTTTAATTGTAACGTTTTATGACCGAGAGCATAGTTATGTAGGTCTTATAAATGGACTAGCCTTTGCATTTCTTACAGACTTAGTTTATACAAATATTTTAGGTGTGTATTTTTTAGCTTATGGTTTGGCGCTATATATGGTACATGTGTTAAAGCGCTATCTTCACAAAAACCTTTTAGTCGTTTTGTTATTTTCTATTTTAGGATTGGCAGCAGCGGAGGTCTTAATCTATAGTTTATACTTCATTATTGGACAGGTGGATTTAAGCTTTAATGCTTATTTGATCAATCGTTTAATTCCTACGTTATTAATAAATATATTATTTTTATTCATAATATACCCTATTTTTATTAAAAAACTAGTAAAATGGAAGTATGAATTAGAGAAATAAAAGTAGTAATGGGGTGTCCCAAGATGACAGAAGCTAATCTCTATCTTACAATGAAAGGTACAAATGAAGGGATTATTGTATATTTAGATGATCAATGCTCATTTAAAGCCTTATTAAATGAATTAGGTAGTCAAATGAAATCAGAAACAATTGAAAATACGACAGAAGTCATTATAAATTGTCAGAACAGATATTTACAAGATTGGCAACTAGATGAGATTAGGCAAGTGGTGGAAGAACAAAGCTCATTAAAAGTGAAGTCAATTGAGTCAAATGTGTTGTCGCATGAAGAAGCGTTAACGTGGTTTGACCAAACGACAATCAAACCGTTTGTTAAAACTGTCAGGTCTGGACAAGTGTTACATGTTGAAGGTGATGCTTTAATTTTAGGTGATATTAATCCAGGTGCAACTGTGAACGCTACTGGCAACATATTTGTAATGGGACAATTGAAAGGTATAGCTCATGCTGGTTATGCTGAGGGGACAGAGCATGTTGTTGTAGCATCTTATATGAACCCTAACCAAATTAGAATCGCTAATAAAATTAGTAGGGCACCTGATTATGAGGTGCAAGGTTCAAGCCAAGAATTTGCATATATTAATCAAGAAACTGGACAGATCGAGCTGGACCAAATACATAACCTTCAAAAAATCCGGCCAAACTTAACGGATATAGTAGAAAGGGGATTATAAAATGGGGGAAGCAATAGTTATTACTTCTGGTAAAGGTGGAGTAGGTAAGACAACGACAACAGCCAATATTGGAACAGCTTTAGCTTTACAAGATAAAAAGGTATGCTTGATTGATACAGATATTGGTCTGCGTAACTTGGATGTTATTTTAGGTTTAGAAAATAGAATTATTTTTGATATTGTTGATGTTGTTGAGGGGCGTTGTAAACTCCAAGCAGCCTTAGTGAAAGACAAACGTTTTGATTGCTTACACTTATTACCTGCAGCTCAATCAAGTGATAAAAATGAAGTGACGCCTGAAGGTATTAAAGAATTAATTGATGAATTAAAGCCGGACTATGACTACATATTAATCGATTGTCCTGCTGGTATTGAACAAGGATATAAAAATGCTGTAGCTGGTGCGGATAAAGCAATCGTCGTAACAACTCCTGAAAAATCTAGCGTTAGAGATGCTGATCGAATTATTGGGTTGTTAGAACAAGAAGAACTAGAACCACCACATCTTGTTATTAATAGAATTAGAAAGCATATGATGGATAGTGGTGATATGTTAGACGTTGATGATATCGTATCGACGCTGTCAGTTGAATTGTTAGGTGTCATTATGGATGATGAAGATGTAATTAGAGCTTCGCATCATGGTAATCCAGTCGCTTTTCAGCCAGATACGAAGGCTTCAATTTGTTACCGTAATATCTCTAGACGTATTCTAGGAGAATCAGTACCATTAATGTCTTTCGATGAAGACAAAGGAATCATGGTTAAAGTAAAAAAACTACTAGGTATGAAATAAGTAGGAGACCGAAGAAGGATAGTTGTAAAAAGATAAACCCGGACGAAGTCTATTTCTGATTTCGTTCGGTTTTTTGTATTAGTGTAGTTCTAACACAAACTTCTTTCACTTTGTATAAAAATTCTGTTTATCTATTAACTTAATCATATTTTCACTTATTCCGAATAGGCTAGTACAAATGAGAAAAGGAATGGTGAAATATGAGTAGAAAACTAAATGAAATTAGACATAGTATTTCGAAGAGAAAAAAGACTCAACGTTCAAAACTAGAAAAAGATGCTCCGTATTTGCCTTCTCGTGAAGAAAGCCATGGATACATGCCTTTATCTGAGTATGATTCACAAGGTTTTCCGAGAATTAAAGCTTCTTATATGTCCAAGCTATTGTTATCTGCATTTATATTCTTTTTAACTTTTTTTATTTACTATTCACCTGCGCCTTGGATGAATCAAGCGCAAAAACAAGTTCATGGGTGGTTGACAGAGGACATGCCTTTTGCGACGGTACAAGCTTGGTATGATTCCCACTTTTCTTCACTGTTCGTATCTACAGCATTGGATCAACCAGCAAGTCAACAGGACCAAATGGTTGATACAGTACCAGTCAGTGGGTTGCATGTCGATAGAGTGACAGAAGCTTCTGAAGGTGTGTATATAGAAATTCATGAAGAAAAGGGTGTTTACCCTGTTGAGCGTGGAACTGTCTTATTTGCTGGTAATATGCCCGATACAGGGCGAACGATCATTGTTCAACATGAAAGTGGTGAGAAAACAGTGTACGGTAACCTAGCTGAAATAGATGTCTTTCATTATCAATTCGTCGATCCAACTAAAAAGATGGCAACGGTGAAACCTGATGAACTAGTAGGACATTCAAATTTATATTTTGCTGTACAAGATGGAGAAGATTATATTGACCCATTACAAGTCATTTTAGGAGATTAATATGGCAGTTGTTCAAAAAATACAACTTCACCCTCTATTTATGATTTTATGTGTCGTCGCATACTTTTTTGGGCTATTTGTAGAATTGTTTTGTTTAACTTTAATCGTGTTCATTCATGAGATGGGACATTATATAGCAGCTAGATATTTTAAATGGAATGTATCTAAAATTGTTATATGGCCATTTGGTGGTGTAATGGAAACAGAAGATTACTATAATAGACCGAGTAAAGAGGAATTGATTGTAACTATAGCCGGTCCAATTCAACATGTATGGTTGTATGGGGCAATTTTCATATTGAGTTATATTGGGGTGCAGGAAAGCTTTTTGTTCCTTTTACTGGCGATGAATACGGCTATTCTTCTTTTTAATTTATTACCAATTCTTCCGTTAGATGGCGGAAGAGTTATTTTTATTGGTTTAAATAAACTACTCTCGTTTCATAAATCTATTGCTACAATGACGTTAGTTTCAATTATTTTAATTGGTTTCTTAAATGGTATACTATTATTTGTAGGTTGGTATAATATTCAAGTAACATGGATTTCTATATTTTTATTGTTAGATAATTGGTTTACGTGGAGAGAGAAACATGTCTTTTTATTAAAGCATCTCCTATCGAGGTACTTTGTTCAAAATGTGGATCGTTCAGACATTCAATTGCTTCAAGTCCCAAGTGGAACTCCCGTTAATGAATTAGTAAAGTTGTTTAAGAAAGGTTGTTATCACTATATCCACATCGGACAAGATATCATCTTAAGTGAGGATGAATGTTTGAAAATCTTGTTTACTAACCGCGATCGCACAATATCTGACGAGAAGATAAAGGCAGAGGTAGTCTAAATGAGGAAAATATACTTACAAACGAAAACATCCCATCAAATGATCTACGATTTCGAGGATGGTCATTTAACAAATATAAAATATCAAAAAGCAGAGCACCTTCAAGTTGGTGATATTGTTTCAGGAATAATACATCAAGTTGATAAAAGGTTAAAAGCAGCGTTTGTCGATATAGGCCAAAGCGATTTGGCCTATTTGGCATTTGAAAACGTTTATAATGGTCAAGTACATAAAGGAGAGCGCTTAATTTTACAAGTTGAGCGTTTGGCAACGAAAACTAAAAAAGCTTCTTTAAGTACCATGATCCAGTTAAAAAGCGATGCTTTAGTATATTTGCCATTAGAGAACTCTATTAACATATCTAATAAGTTAAATACTGATGAGCAAGAACAACTTAAAGAGAAGTTGGACCATATTGTTGATCATGGAGGTGTCGTTGCTCGAACGGTTGCAGGACAATTAGATTATAATGAATTAAAACAGCAATATAATCAATTAAAATCTAAGTGGGACACCGTCAGTCGTCATAACCAAAGTAAAGGTGTTCTATTAAAAGAGCAAAATTTATTTAGCCAGCTTCTAAGAAGTGTTTCATGTAGTGCTGTTGATGAATTGATTGTTGATGACTTAGACAAGGTGCAAATATATAAACAATCTTTTGATCACCTTAGTCATTTAATTCAGTATGATCGGCAATTTTATTCAAATAAACCGATTTCAATAACGGAACTGTATGAGTTGTTAGCAAACCGTCATGTTAAGCTTAATAACGGTGCAACAATCACAATTGACCAAACAGAAGCCTTAACAGCCATTGATGTTGATTTTGGCTCATTCAAGGATGAGACGAGCAAACATCCCCCGTATATGGACATTAACGTAAAAGCAGCTAAAGAAAGTGCAAAACAAATTCGTAATCGTAACATATCAGGAGCGATTGTAATTGATTTTCTAAATATGAAAACTAAGCGTGAACAGCAAATGGTCATGAATGTATTCCGTGAAGAAGCGGAAAACGATGACGCGCAAGTGCATGTCGTTGGGTTTACTAGACTCGGGATGTTAGAAGTTACGAGAAAGCGTATAAATGAAAATATTTACCAATTTTTAGGTGTTGATGAACGGTCTTTAGGAATAACCGATGCATTTTCATATAAAGAGCTTGAAGAGAATTTGTTAGTTTATGAAGCTAATCCTGATGTTGATTGTGTTTTAGTAGAGGTACAACCTCACCAAATAGTTAATTGGAAGGCGATGATTGAAAGAATCGCTCATCATCACCGATTCCACTTTGAATGTTACATTAGTCAAAATGGCTCTTTACACACGCCTTATAAATTATATAAAATAGGTGACGTTAATTGGTTATTATCTCGCCAAGAAGAAGGTCAATTAAATATTGACAAAGTTTTTTAAGACGTGATAATATCTATATGTTATGTTTTTAAATGTAGCACCCGTGCTACAACCGCTCAGAGAAGGTTTTTAAACTCAGTTGAGTACCTTTAATGGCGAGTCTGAGTAATTAGAGGAGGTGCAAGTATGTACGCAATTATCGAAACAGGTGGCAAGCAAATAAAAGTAGAAGAAGGTCAAGCTGTATTCATCGAAAAGCTTGATAGTGAAGCTGGTGAAGAGGTGACTTTTGACAAAGTACTTTTCGTAGGTGGAGATACTACAAAAGCTGGTGTTCCATACGTTGACGGTGCGACTGTAACTGGTAAAGTTGAAAAGCAGGGTAAAGGTCGTAAGATTACTGTTTTCAAATATAAGCCAAAGAAAAACTACAAGCGTAAGCAAGGTCATCGTCAGCCATACACAAAAGTTACAATTGACAAAATTAACGCGTAAGGATTTTAGACATGATTGAAGTAATTGAGCAACGTAACTCAGATGGAGCAATTGAAGGTTTTCAAATGTCAGGCCATGCTAATAGTGGACCACATGGTCAAGATTTAGTGTGTGCTGCAGCATCTGCTGTTTCATTTGGTACTGTAAATGCCATTATTTCAATGTGTAAATGTGAACCTTACATTGAACAAAGTGAAGATGGCGGTTTTCTAAAAGTGGTTTTACCTGAACAATTGTCAGGAGAACGCTTGAGTAAAGCACAAACACTTTTAGAAGGTATGTTTGTCTCGCTTGAAACAATCGAAAGAGACTATGGACAATATATACACATCTCAAAACCTTAAGGAGGTGCATGTCAATGCTACGCTTAGACTTACAGTTCTTCGCACAGAAAAAAGGTGTTGGTAGTACGAAAAACGGTCGTGACTCTGAGTCAAAACGTTTAGGAGCTAAACGTGCTGACGGCCAATTCGTATCTGGCGGTTCAATCCTTTATCGTCAACGCGGTACTAAAGTTTACCCTGGTCACAACGTAGGGATCGGTGGAGACGATACATTATTCTCAAAAGTTGACGGTGTTGTTCGCTTTGAACGCTACGGACGTAACCGTAAAAAAGTAAGTGTTTACCCAGAAACACAAGAAGCATAATGAGTTAAAAAGCCGGCTCTAAAGTTAGAGTCGGCTTTTTTGACTTTTTACTAAGCTATACTTATGTTGTCCAACTTCATCTAGAAATGCGATTTAAAATCATGAATTAAGTTATGGTATGATATAAATAAAATCATAATGAAGGTGATGAGGTTGAATACGAGTGAATTTTTACAGTGGCTCAGATTGTATCGGCACGACCTTATGAATGACTTACAAATTATTCAAGGATATGCCACAATGGGTAAGTACGACAAATCAAATGAGAAAGTCAATCAACTAACTGAACGATTAAAAGATGAACGACTGTTACAAGCATTGAATGCTGATCAATTTGCTTATTGGTTATTAACTTTATCCTTAGCTGAAAAGCAGTTGGAAGTCACTTATGATATTGACGTTGAAGACAGCGACTTAAAAAGTATAGATGAACAAATGAAAGTAGATAGTGAAAACATAATCGAAAGACTTTTTAAACATATTAATGAGTATGAAATAAAACCTGTTCATATCGTGGTTTCTGGGCACAATTCAACTCTGTTATCTTTTGAAATCGTACTGAATAAAGGTCAACATGAAGTTTTTATGAATGATTTAACATTCAACGGAAAATTACAAAATAAAACAAGTGAAGATGAAAGTTTAAAGTTTACGATAGAATACATCAATTGATGGAGTAAAAGTAGGTGAGTGTAATGTTTGTCGATCGCGTACAAGTATATGTTAAAGCAGGTGACGGTGGTAATGGTTTAGTCGCCTTTCGTCGTGAAAAATATGAGCCAATGGGTGGACCTGCTGGTGGTGATGGCGGCAACGGTGGTGACGTCGTATTTGAGGTAGATGAAGGATTAAACACTTTAATGGATTTCCGTTACCAACGCCACTTCAAAGCCACACGTGGTGAAAATGGCATGAGTAAAGGAAAGCATGGTAAAAATGTAGATCCGTTTGTTGTTCCGGTCCCCCCAGGAACTGTTGTGAGAAATGCTGAAACGAAAGAAGTTATTGCTGATCTCGTTGAGCATGGACAACGGGCGGTTATCGCTCAAGGTGGGCGTGGTGGTAAAGGAAACATTCGATTTGCTAGTGCGCGCAACCGGGTACCTGAACTTGCTGAGAACGGTGAGCCTGGTGATGAGCTAGATGTAGAGTTAGAGCTTAAAGTATTAGCAGATGTCGGTTTAGTCGGATTTCCGAGTGTAGGTAAATCAACCCTTTTATCAGTTGTAAGTGCGGCAAAACCGAAAATCGCTGATTATCATTTCACGACGTTATCCCCTAATTTAGGTATGGTTAGAACAGATGATGACCGAAGTTTTGTTATAGCAGACTTACCTGGGCTAATCCAAGGTGCTCATGAAGGTGTCGGTTTAGGGCATCAGTTTTTGCGACATATTGAACGAACACGTGTCATTATTCACGTAATTGATATGTCAGGATTAGAAGGTCGTGATCCGCATGAGGACTATAAAGCAATCAATCATGAATTAAAAGAATATGATGAAAAACTTCTTGAGAGACCACAAATCATAGTCGCTAATAAAATGGACATGCCCGATGCTGAGACGCATCTTGAGTTTTTTAAGGAGCAATTAGGCGAAGATTTACCGATCTTCCCTGTATCAGCTATTACGAAGACTGGTTTGAGAGACTTATTACTTGAAGTGGCCAATACGTTAGAAGAAATACCGAAAGATACTTTTGAAACTACAGAAGAGAAAAGTGATGAGCGCGTCGTTTATAAATATGAAGGTGATGATGATTCATTCCATATTACGCGTGACCCAGACGGTGCTTATGTATTATCAGGACCAAAGATTGAACGTCTGTTTAAGATGACAGATTTCAACCGAGACGAATCAGTTCGTCGTTTCGCAAGACAAATGCGACATATGGGAATTGATGATGCGTTAAGAAAACGTGGTGCTGAAGATGGGGATATTGTGCGCCTGTTAGATTTTGAATTTGAATTTGTTGAGTAAGTGTAAGTTTCAACATTTAATTTTTACCCGTTTTCATAAAACTGTTTGTCCAATGTCAACATTTTCGCCTAGTTGCATAACTTGTTAGTAGCGCCTAGGTACGACAGAAAGGGGAATGTTGACATTGAAAATTCATATCGTTAAAAAAGGTGAATCAATGGAATCGATTGCTGAGAAGTATGGTGTTTCACAATCTGAATTGCATGGAATGAACAAACAATTATCAGAACCTAAAGATGTTATGGAAGGTATGAAGTTAAAAGTACCGAATGAAACACCGAAAGTGCAATCAGTTGTAGAAAATGAACAAACGAGTGAGGCGGAAACGGCACATAACTCTAATGAGGAAGTGAAACATAGTCGTCAAGAAGAATTAACAGCGACTGAGCGTTTTCCGTTACCGAATGACTTTGAAAAACCAAAGCCAATTCCTTATATTCGTGAAGATGAATACTTTGATAAACAAATCGCACCTTATGATGAAAGTACCTCTTATGATGAGCTTCTTGAAGCGGCAAGTTATACGAATATGCCGAACACCTTTGAGGACAGTTGGACTCCAGAAGTAGTATATGAGCCGATCTATTTTGACCCTTATGTAGTTCAACAACAACAGCAATCACAACAAGATTATGAACGGTTATATTATGCATCTTATCGAAATGGTTGTGGTTGTCACGGTGCACCAATTAATTATAATTACGGTTATTACTATTAAACAATAATTAAGTCGTAAATGAGTTCATTTACGGCTTATTTTTATTTTCAAAAGCGTTGTGATAAAATTAATAAAAATGACTAACGTGGCAAAGGAGCAAAATATATGGATCAACATATTGAACAGTTAGTACAATGGTTACGAGAAACCGTCAAAGAGACCAAAACTGATGGACTAGTTGTTGGGTTAAGTGGCGGTATTGATTCAACAGTTGTAGCTTACTTAATTAAAAAAGCATTACCAGATCAATCATTAAGTGTCATAATGCCTTGTAAAAGTGCAGAATCAGACGCTAACGACGCAAAGTTAGTAATTGAAGGCTCTGGAATCGATCACGTTACAGTGGATTTAACTGAACAACATGATGCCTTATTTAATAATATAAAAGGGCAGATTGGAGCAAAAGGTGAATGGAATGAGGACAAACAACAATTAGCGGATGCTAACCTTCGTGCTCGTTTAAGAATGAGCACTTTATACACTATTGCGACTAACTACAATTATTTAGTTGTAGGAACAGATAACGCGGCTGAATGGTATACAGGTTATTTTACAAAGCATGGAGATGGTGGTGTTGATCTAGTTCCATTATTACACTACACTAAGTCTGAAGTGCGTGAATTAGGTAAAGCCTTAGGTGTACCAAAGCAAATTATTGAAAAAGCACCTAGTGCTGGTCTTTGGCATGGTCAAACAGATGAAGAAGAAATGGGTGTCACTTATGATTCAATCGACGCCTTTTTAAAGGGTGAGTCTGTCAATGATGATGATGCGTTAGAAATTGAGAAAATGCACGAAAGAACAGCACATAAGCGTGCATTACCCAAGTCTCCACCTAATTTCCATCATTTCACACTTGAATAAATGCATGATGTAACACCTCTCATTTCAAACTAATGAAACGGAGGTGTTTTCCATGTTCAAACAAATAACCTTAATGGCTACGCTGGTCTTTACCTTAACAGCTTGTACGTATGTTAATCCAGGTAAAGTTAACTCAGATGAAGACAGTGTAACGAATAGTCAACAGTCTACTCAAATGCAACAAGATCAACAGTTGACAGATGAGCAGAAGATTCGATTAAATATGTATGAAAATCCTTATGAATATTTTGAACGAGATGAAGTTGAGGATACATTAGATAATTCTGATGGACGTCCTCACGTTTCTGAAGAAGCATCAGAGCGTATTGAAGAAGAACGTAAATTGTATCATCGCATTATGAACTTAGATGAAGTGCGTCAAGTAGGGATTTCATTACAAGACGATCATATTTTTGTAGCCATTAATTTAAAAACTCGAACAACTGAAACTGAAGCCATTGAACGTGTGACGGAAGTAGTCGAGGATGAAACTGGACGTACAGATGTTACCGTTTGGGTTGATCGAGAGTTTCACAACAGAATAGAAGATCGAAAATATTAAAAACAGTTGAACAGGAGGTGGATCATCAATCTCCTGTTCAAATACATAAAACTGGGGGATTTACTTATGAAATTTGCAATTGTCACTGGCGCTTCAAGAGGATTAGGAGAAGAAGTAGCAAAAAACTTGTTAAAAGGCGATTATCATGTCATTACTGTGTCTCGTAAACGGAAGACAAATGACTTTAAAAATGTGGCGAATGAAAACCGAAAATCATACTTCCATTTTTCATGTGATTTAAGTGATTTAGAATCGTTAAATGATACGGCGCATGAAATCGTTAAAGTGTTACAAAAACATACAGTGGATGAGTTATTAATCGTTAACAACGCGGGTATGGTAACACCGATGGGAGCTGTCGGCAATTTAGAGAATCACGAAATCGCTAAACATGTTTCACTTAATTTAACAGCACCAATGTTACTCGTTAACACAATGAAAGCTCATAGTGGAGCTGATCGTATGACTGTTATTAATGTGACATCTGGAGCAGCTGAAAAAGCCATTTATGGTTGGAATGCGTATAGCTCGACTAAAGCTGCGATTAATAAATATACTGAAACAGCGGCTTTAGAAGCAGAAGAGTTAGAGGCTCCAGATGTGCATGTCGCATTTAGTCCTGGTGTTATGGATACCGATATGCAAGGGGAAATTAGAGAAACTAACGAAGACGATTTCAAAGATGTCGAATCGTTTAAACATTTAAAAGAAACAGGGCAATTAAGAAGTCCAAAAGAAGTCGCTGACTTATTACAAACGTTAATTAACGACCAACAAAATTTAGAAAATGGTAAAGTGTATAAAGTTTATGATTTAGCGAAGTAGCATAAAAGGGAGGGGAACCTATGGCAGGTCATTCAAAATGGCATAATATAAGGCATAAAAAGAATGCAAAAGATGCTAAACGTGGCAAGTTATTTATGAAATTAGCAAAAGAAATTTATGTAGCAGCGAAACAAGGTGGAGCTGATTTAGAAACTAATGCTGCCTTGAGACTAGCTGTAGATAAAGCTAAATCAAATAATATGCCAAATGAAAATATAGAACGAGCGATCAAAAAAGCGACAGGTAATCTTGATGGTGAAAATTATGAAGAGTTCACTTACGAAGGATATGGTCCTGGCGGTGTCGCTGTTATGGTGGATGTATTAACTGATAATAAAAACCGCACAGCATCAGAAGTTCGTCACGCTTTCAATAAAAATAATGGTAACCTAGGTGAAAATGGCTGTGTTTCGTTTATGTTTCACCGCAAAGGTTATATCGTAATCGAACGTTCTCATATCGAAGTGGATGAAGATGAGTTCATGCTAGAGGCTATTGAAGCTGGCTGTGAGGAAATTGAATCAAATGAAGAAGTATTTGAATTATTTACAGATCCAGCAGACTTCGAACCAGTTCGTAACACCATTACAAAACAGTATACGACTGCAGCTGCAGAATTAACGATGGTTGCTGATAATTACACACCAATTAGTAATGAACACAAAGAAGATATGGAAAAATTAATTGATATGCTTGAAGATTTAGATGATGTTCAAGAAGTTCACCATAATATGCAATAAGTCTGTTTTATAAGGTTGTTTTAATCCTCCTCTATTTGGGGAGGTTTTTTCTGTTTAAGTATTATGAAATTAAGGACGAATGAATGAAGTCATGTTAAACTGATAAAGAGAACGTTTGTTCATAGAAGTAGGGGGAACACTATGTATTCATATATTGAAGGTGAGCTTAAAAGTGTAACAGAAGATTATATTGTGATTGATGTTTCAGGAATTGGTTATGAAATTTGGTGCCCTAACCCGTTAAGGTTCCAAACGAAAATAGAAGAGGTTGTTAAAGTATATACATATTTTTATGTTAGAGAAGATACACAGATGCTATATGGATTTAAGCTTAGTGAAGAAAAAGATTTATTCAAAAAGCTATTAAACGTTTCGGGGATTGGCCCTAAAAATGCCCTAAGCATAGTCAGCCAGACGACTGTACAAGACTTTGCTAAAGCTATTGAACAAGAAAATGATGCTTATTTAACGAAGTTTCCTGGTGTTGGTAAGAAAACAGCTCGTCAAATGATTTTAGACTTGAAAGGTAAAGTCGATGAGTGGATGCAAGTTAGTTCAGATGACATTTTAACGATTGAAACAGAAATAGCACCGAGTAACCATCAACTTTATGATGAGGCGATCGAGGCCTTATTAGCTCTAGGTTATACAAAGAGAGAATTAGATAAAATAGCACCTCAACTAAAAGCACAACAAACTAATTCAACCGACGACCTTGTAAAACACGGTCTACAATTACTAATGCGTTAAGGGTGAGTAGAAATGGATGAAAGAATGGTTTCAAGTGAAGCACAATGGGAAGACTCACAAGTAGAGCAAAGTTTACGACCTTCAAACCTAGCTCAATATATTGGTCAGGAAAAAACAAAAGAAAATTTAAAGGTTTTTATTGAGGCAGCCAAAATGCGTGAAGAACCTTTAGACCACGTGCTCCTTTATGGGCCTCCAGGTCTCGGTAAAACGACATTGGCTTCGATTATAGCTGAAGAAATGGGAGTACAATTTAGAACAACGTCAGGTCCTGCAATTGAACGAGCGGGAGATCTAGCTGCAATCTTATCTTCTCTTGAAGCAGGAGACGTACTCTTTATTGATGAAATTCACCGCTTGCCAAGGTCTGTTGAAGAAATTTTATATCCGGCTATGGAAGATTATGTTTTAGACATTGTCATCGGACAAGGTGATGCCGCAAGGTCCGTGAGACTTGATTTGCCACCTTTCACATTAGTTGGAGCAACGACAAGAGCAGGTTTATTGTCAGCGCCATTACGAGATCGTTTCGGTGTTTTAAGCCGATTAGAGTTTTATAATGAAATTGATTTATGTTCGATTATTCATCGAACGGCGAATGTATTTGATTATGAAATTGAACAAGAAGCAGCAACAGAAATCGCCTCAAGGTCAAGAGGTACACCGCGTATAGCCAATCGTTTACTCAAAAGAGTTAGAGATTTATCGCAAGTAAATCGTGAAATAACGATTACGTTTAACAGTGCTCAAAAAGCGCTATCGATGTTACAAGTCGATGCATCTGGTTTAGATCATATTGATCATAAATACTTGTTAAGTATTATCGATCAATTTAAAGGTGGACCAGTCGGTTTAGATACTTTATCTGCAACAATTGGCGAAGAATCGCAAACAATTGAAGATGTGTATGAACCATTTTTATTACAACAAGGTTATGTGCAACGTACACCAAGAGGTCGAGTGGCAACTCATAAAGCGTATGAACATTTTGAGCGGGAGGTTCATGAAACTTGACGAGTTTAGGAAAGTTATTTATTTTGTTAGGGGTACTTTTTATTATAATCGGTATTATTTGGAGTTTTATTGGTAGGTTGCCTGGTGATCTTACGTTTAGAACAGGAAATACAACCATTTATTTTCCAATCGTAACATCAATTGTCGTTAGTATTATATTAAGTGTCCTTTTTATGTTATTTGGTAGGTTTAAATAGAAGGAAGTGTCGCAACAATGAGAGTAGAAGACTTTGATTTTGAGTTACCTGAAGAGTTAATTGCACAAACACCTTTAAAAGAAAGAGCATCTTCTAAAATGATGGTTATTGACCGAGAAGAAAAGTCAGTTAACCATAAAGTGTTTGCAGATATGATTAATTACTTAAACCCAGGTGACTGTTTAGTGTTAAACAACACTAAAGTATTACCAGCTCGCCTCTTAGGTGTAAAAGAGGAAACTGGAGCTAAGATTGAACTGCTATTATTACACCAAATTGAAGGTGATCAATGGGAAGTGTTGGCCAAGCCGGCTAAAAAGTTCAAAGAAGGAGCTACGGTGAGCTTTGGTGATGGGCTTTTAACGGCGACTTGTGTAGAAAGTTTAGATCAAGGTGGTAAAGTGGTTGAATTTGATTATGAAGGAATTTTTCTTGAAGTCTTAAATGAATTAGGTGAGATGCCATTACCACCATATATTAAGGAGCAGCTAGACGATCAAGACCGTTATCAGACGGTTTACGCTGAAGAGTCTGGTTCAGCGGCTGCACCGACAGCAGGTCTACATTTTACTGAAGAATTGCTACAACAAATTAAGGCAAAAGGAATCAATGTCGCTTATCTAACGTTACACGTTGGCCTCGGTACATTTAGACCGGTTCAAGTGGACAATTTAGAAGAACATGATATGCATGCTGAATATTATCGTCTAACAGAGGAGACGGCTGATGTTCTGACTGAAACGAAAGAAAACGGTGGCAAAATTATTGCCGTTGGAACGACATCGATTCGAACGTTAGAAACGATTATGCGTGACCATGATGAATTTCGCGCTGCTTCAGGGTGGACTGATATTTTTATTTATCCCCCGTATCAATTTAAAGCGGTTGATGGTTTAATTACGAACTTTCATTTACCAATGTCAACTTTAATTATGCTTGTCAGTGCTTTTGCAACGAAAGACTTAATTATGTCAGCTTATCATGAGGCAATTGAACAGCGTTATCGCTTCTTTAGCTTTGGCGATGCGATGTTAATACTTTAACAGTAGGAGAATGAGTATGGCAATCACATATGAACTGATTAAAACATGTAAACAAACAGGAGCTCGCCTAGGTAAAGTGCACACACCGCACGGTTCTTTTGAAACACCAGTGTTTATGCCTGTAGGGACTTTAGCAACTGTTAAAACGATGGCACCAGAAGAGTTGAAGGCAATTGGTGCAGATATTATTTTATCGAATACGTATCACTTATGGTTACGTCCAGGTGAAGATGTTGTAGAAGAAGCTGGAGGGCTTCATAAGTTTATGAACTGGGACGGGTCGATCCTGACAGACTCTGGAGGTTTCCAAGTCTTTAGTTTAAGTGATATGCGTCAAATTGAAGAAGAAGGTGTACATTTTAGAAACCACATTAGTGGTGCGAAACTGTTTTTATCACCTGAGAAGGCGATGCATATTCAAAACTCATTAGGTCCAGATATTATGATGGCTTTTGATGAATGTCCACCATACCCTGCGTCATATGATTATATGAAGGCATCTGTAGAAAGGACAAGTCGTTGGGCTGAACGTTGCTTAGAAGCACACCAAAAACCTAACCAACAAGGTCTATTCGGTATTGTTCAAGGTGGCGAGTATGAAGAACTAAGAAAGCAGAGTGCTCGTGACTTAGTTAGCCTAGATTTCCCGGGGTATGCCATTGGTGGTTTGTCTGTTGGTGAGCCTAAAGATGTGATGAACAATGTATTAGATTTCACAACACCTTTATTACCAGATGAGAAACCGAGGTACTTAATGGGGGTAGGCTCTCCTGATTCGTTAGTAGATGGTGCGATGCGTGGTGTGGATATGTTTGACTGTGTATTACCAACACGTATAGCAAGAAATGGAACATGTATGACGTCAAATGGTCGTTTAGTTGTTAGAAATGCTAAATTCGCTAAAGATTTCACACCAATTGATGAAAACTGTGAGTGTTATACGTGCCGTAATTATACGAAAGCCTACATTCGTCACTTAATTAAAGCGAATGAAACGTTAGGAATAAGATTAACTACTTATCATAATCTATACTTTTTGGTAAAATTAATGGGACAAGTGAGAAATGCCATCAGAGAAGATCGTTTAGGCGATTTTCGTGATGAGTTTTTTGAACAGTATGGTTTTAATAAACCAGATGCTAAAAACTTCTAGAAAGGAGGTCGTAATAGATGGATTTACTAATGACGTTAATGCCAATCTTATTATTTGTTCTATTGTTCTGGGCTATTTTAATTCGTCCACAACAAAAGCGTCAAAAGCAAATTACAGAGATGCAAAACAACCTACAAAAAGGTGATGAAATCATCACAATTGGTGGTATGCATGGTACTGTACATGCCTTAGATGAAGGTACAGTAGTATTAGAGGTCAATGAAGGACAGAAGCTTACATACGATCGTACCTCAGTTCGTGAAAAGAAAGCATAATAAAAACAGGTTGGACATTCCAACCTGTTTTTTATTTATCTCTAAAGTTAGTTTCTTTCTATAAATGGATGCTATGACTATTTATGGTTGGGAGTTTACTAAGTGTGAATATAAATCGTGGTCAGAAGTATATGTAGAAGTCAATTGATAAACTCTCTGAAGGTGAAAGAGAAAAACTAATTCTGTTTTGTAGAATTAGAAACTTTTGTGTTAGATTAGCAGCGCTAAGCGGAATCAAAATGCGAAGACTCCAGCGGGAACAGCACGAGTCTCGAGACCCCACAGGCCCTGCTTTTGGACGAGAGATGCTCCTGCGTCTTCTAGCAATGCTTTGAAGCAGGCTTCCTCGGTGCAAGTTTCAAAGATGCAATTTCGATGAAGTTACCTGGCTCGAGCCGTGCCCGCGGAAAGCGAAGCATTTTGATGGAGCGTGGTTAAAGCTAAACCCAACAGAAGTCGAACAAGGGATTGCGCCAAGTTTTGTTTGTTAGTGTATCAACGCTAATAAGCTTCACTTCTTCTTTGCATATTGACACCTAATATACTACCAGTAACTGTAGCGACGATGAATATTAAGAAATAAAGAACTTGATAGCTTTGGATCCATGAATCATGGGCTAAAAATTGATAAAGCATAATGCCCACAACATAGATCACACCAACTAAAGCACCTGTCACCCAACCTTTATGAAGTGTCATCCTTCCAGAAATAATCCCACCAATTAGCATTATAAGAATGCTTGTAATAAACGTGACCCACTGAAGTGTACTAGTCGCCATCCAATCGAAATTAATAAATAATGCAAATACTAAACTCGCAACTAACATAAGTACTAAAATAGCTGTTAATCCGTAAAAAGTGGCTTTAAGACGCTCATTCATGAAAAATTCCCCCTTTAACAATTTGTGCCTAACTACTTAAGACAAAGCATAAGCTGTCCATTGTTGTCCTATTGGTATAAAACTATGCATGTTTCTTATGAAAAAGACGTATTTATTTTATAAGGACAGAAAGTTAAAAGGGGAAATGAACATGGAAGCGATCATCGCTATTACAGTGTTTGCAATTAGTTACATATTTTTATTACTGGATCAAATTAATCGAGCACTAGTCGCTTTATGTGGGGCTGCTATATTAGTAGTGCTTGGTATATTTACAATTGATAGTGCGTTAACCACTTATGTAGATTGGAGCACAATCGTATTATTATTTTCAATGATGGTTTTAATTACGATTACTCAGCGGACAGGCGTGTTTGAGTATATTGCTTTATGGATGATTCAAAGAGTAGATGGAAGGGCTATACCATTGTTCATTTGGGTAGGTGTATTCACAGCTGTTGGTTCAGCTTTATTAGATAATGTAACGACCGTGTTGTTATTTGTACCAGTTCTTTTACACATGATTAAAAAATTAAACTTACCAGCTTTTCCGTACCTTGTCATGGTCATTATCACATCTAATGTTGGTGGAACAGCGACGATGATTGGAGATCCACCTAATATTATGATCGGACAAGCTGTCGAGCATTTAACGTTTATGTCTTTTATAATTCATCTAACCCCTGTTGTCATTGTTATTTTCGCTATTACTATGGTTCTATTATTACTGATGTTTGGAAGAACGCTTGCTAAAGCAGATCAACAGAGAAATGATGGGGTAGTGAACTTAGACCCTAATGCTACTTTAAAAAAGTCGCCATTACTATATCAATCTCTAACTGTACTCGTTTTAACGATTTTAGGTTTTCTTCTTCATGGGTTTATTCATGTTGAGTTAACGACGGTCGCTTTAGCTGGAGCGTTAATTCTTTTACTTCTATCGCAAAAATATGCCGATTGTGAACAAATTTTCGCAAAAGTAGAGTGGACGACTTTATTCTTTTTTATCGGCTTATTCGTCTTAGTAGGTGGATTAGAACAGACCGGAATTATAGATCAAATTGCCATGGCCTTTATCACTTTAACAGAAGGCGATACTGTTAAATCCACATTTATTATTTTGTGGTCAGCTGGTCTATTATCCGGTTTCCTCGATAATATCCCGTATGTGGCGTCGATGATTCCAATCTTATTTGAAATAGAAGAGTTTGGCATGACAGCGATCGATCCAATGTGGTGGGCACTTGCACTAGGAGCTTGTTTAGGTGGGAACGGTACATTACTTGGAGCTTCCGCAAACGTCGTCGTTGCAGGGATTGCAAGTACAAATGGCGTTAAAATCCCATTTGTGCGATTTATGTTATATGGTTTGTTCATAGTCGTTGTGTCACTGGTTATTGCAACAATCTATATGGCAATCCGTTATTTCTAAAGTCTAGTTATTCCGTATAAATTGATCTATATAGCAAATGCTAAAGGCGAATATATCAACGGAGATGGACATTATGGAAGAACTAATAAACTTGATTGTTCGCACGGCAGGTGTTTATATAGCAATTTATGCGGTTTTTCGGTTAATGGGTAAACGTGAGATCGGTGAGTTAAGTATTATGGATTTAATTGTATTTATCATGATGGCAGAAGTTGGGGTTCTTTCTATTGAACAAACGGAAGAATCCTTCTTTTTATTGTTAACCCCGATCTTTGTATTATTAATTATTCAAAGGTTAACAGCAGAAGTTTCTTTCAGGAGTAATAAGGCGAGAATGCTTCTTGATGGCACGCCATCAATTATCGTTCGAAATGGTGAAATTGATGAGAAAGAAATGAAAAGGCAGCGATATAACATGGACGACCTTCTCGTGCAATTGAGGCAGCAAGGGGCGTTACAATTAAAAGAAGTAGAGCTTGCCGTATTAGAAACAAATGGCAAGCTCTCAGTATTTCAAAAGCAGGACAGCCCTTTAAACTATTTTGATCCGATCATTATTGATGGTGAGTTTCAAGGTGAAGCCTTAGAACAACAAGGCGTTACGCGACAACAAGTATTAGATCAGTTACAAAACTATGGGGTGCAAGATATATCAAATGTGTCTGTTGCACAAATGCATGAAGACGGCTCAATTTATATGGATTTCAAAAAGTTAGATTAAAACCGGCCCTTCTTAAGCTGTTCCCATTCGTCTTTTGATACAATTTTAAACAGGAACAATCCAATGATGTACAAAAATAAAAGTGTTATGATAATAAGTATTGTGGAGAATAATGCACTTCCAGTCATAAAGATAGACTCTATTTTAGTTCCCATGATGTAAACTAGAATAACTAATGTAATCATTCTAAATGAAAGCCAAAAAGGCAACCTGAATTTTATGAGTTTATATAGTGTGATGAAGTGCAATAATGTGACAACTATTACGCCGACAACAATTGAAATAACAACACCATCGATTCCGAAAGAGGGCTTTGTAGCTAGTAACCATAAGACAGCAAGTTTTACGACAGCGCCAATTAAACTGTTAATCATAGCGTGTTTCGCATAGTCTAGTGCTTGTAAAGCGGCTTGTAGTGGTGCTTGGAAATATAGTAATAAGAAAAAAGGTGCCATAAACATCAAAAACTTAGCACCATTGTCATTGCCGTACATGAGCTGCAATATGACAGGAGCTAAAAGTAGAAAGATGATCGTCGCAATGCCACCTGAAGCAAATGACAGGCGTAATGCTTGTCTTATTCGGTAGTGTACAGTTTGATAATGTTTTAAAGCATTCGCTTCACTTATAGAAGGAATGAGAGCTACCGATAGAGAATGTGTTATAAACGTCGGCAAAAGTAACAGTGGTAGCACATAACCTGTTAATTGGCCGTATAACTTAGTACTCTCTGATATTGTATAACCGGCTATAATTAAACTTTGTGAGACTAGAATCGGTTCTAAAAAATATGTTGTTGATCCGATTAAACGTGTACCTGCTGTAGGAAGCGCAATGTGTAAAATGCTATTTAGTGTAGAACGCATCTTCTTAAACCCTTGATGAACTGTAAGGTCAATAATCGAACTTTTATGCTTCCTAAAGCAATAATACATATAAAATAGTGACACGAGTTCACCGATTACGATTGATACCATAGCACCAGCGGCAGCATGAGTGATTCCATAAGGTAACATCATCTTAACGATGATAACCACAAAAACGATTCTCACTACTTGTTCAATAACTTGTGAAGTCGCTTGAGGCTTCATATTTTGCAACCCTTGGAAATAGCCTCTTAAAACTGCTGAGATTGCAATTATAATTATTATGGGGCTAATCATCAGCATTGGTAAATATGTTCGATCATCTAAAATTAAATAATTTGATACAAATGGTGCTGCGGTTAAAAAGAGGGTTGTTAAAATTAGGCTTAATGAAATTGTGATCGTAAAGGATAACTTTAAAATTTGGTAAATCCTTTGTTTATTGTTTTCCGTATTCGCTTCTGCTACTAATTTGGAAACGGCTACGGGAATCCCAATTTGAGATAAGGTAATCATGAGAAATAAGGCAGGTAAAGTTAACATGTAAATGCCAATTCCTTCTTCTCCTAACAACCTAGCTAACACAATACGATTAACGAAACCGAGTAAACGACTGATCATCCCTGCGATTATTAATATAATGGCGCCTTTTATAAAAGTCTGCTTAGACAATTTGAATACCTACCTTCTCAAAAGGGTGAAATTTCGGTACAATAATTTATATGCTTGTCTTAGTGCAAGTCATGATAAAAGATTAAAAGTTTGTGAGATGAAATAAAGAATTACTTGTTGATTAAAATGAAGCGCTTTTGCCTAAGAAAGATGAGTCATGCGAAGCTGCCATTAAAGGGGGATTTTAGTTGGAACCGGTTAAAAAGCACGTTGAAGAATGGCGCCCTTACTTGTATGACGTCATTCAAAGTAAAGTAGATGAATTACGACTGTTAGGTTATGATCACGTCACACATGATGAAGTATGGAATTGTTTATTAAAGAAAGTGTGGCGAAAAAGTAATGAAAAGACATTACATCAAGTCGTACAAGATGTATTACATATGAGTGATCGTCTATTTATGAGTTTTTTAACGGTTCAAGTTCAACAAGAGGACGAAGAGCTATCACAACAAATTGAAGCTTTATCCCAATGGGAACAGGGACATAAAGAAGTAAACTAAGTCCCAACGGTGTCGACTTAAAGGAGGTAACAGATAACATGAACAGGAAGGGCAGAATTGTCGCCTTTTTCCTAATTGTTTTACTTTTAGGAGGATTAATTGGTACGACAACCAATTCAATAACGAAAGATATTACATTAGGTCTAGATTTACAAGGTGGCTTTGAAGTTTTATATGAAGTTGAACCATTAAGCGAAAATCAAGAAGTTAATGATCAAATGCTTGATGCAGTTGTACAAAGCTTAAATGAAAGAGTTGACGTATTAGGGGTCAATGAACCTTCTATTGATATAGAAGGTGATGATCGAATACGCGTGCAATTGGCTGGAGTAACGGATCAAAATGAGGCACGAGAGCTATTATCAACAACAGCGAACCTTTCTTTTAGAGGAGTAGATGATGAACTGTTCTTTGATGGGACAGAGCTAGTCGAAGGAAGTGCTCGTCAAAACTTTGATGATATGAACCAACCGATTGTAACGATGGAGACTAAGCGTAACTTTGAAGAAAGTGACTATGAGAATTTCCATGAAGTTACCCAAGATGTTTCGCAATTGCCAGAAGGCGAAAATTTGCTAGTTATTTGGTTAGATTATGAAGAAGGCGACTCATTCCAAGAAGAAGTAGGATCAGATGACCCTAAATTTATTTCGGCACCACGTGTAAAAAATCCAATTGCTAGCACAAACGTTATGATTGAAGGTCAGTTCACAGTAGATGAAGCTAAACAATTAGCTGACTTACTAAACGCAGGTTCATTACCAGCTGACTTGAATGAAGTTTACTCTGTAGCAGTTGGTGCTCAGTTTGGTGAACAAGCGTTAGATCAAACGGTATATGCTGGTATTCTCGGTGTCATTTTAATCCTGTTATATATTATTAGTTATTATCGTTTCCCTGGATTAATTTCAGCGGTAACATTAAGTGCTTATATATATTTAATATTACTTGTGTTTGAATCGATTAACGGAGTGCTAACCTTGCCAGGAATCGCAGCCCTTGTGCTCGGTGTCGGTATGGCGGTAGACGCTAACATTATAACCTTTGAGAGAATAAAGGAAGAGTTAAAAGCAGGTAAGACGTTGAAATCGGCCTTTAAAGCAGGTAACAGACGTTCATTGGCGACGATATTAGACGCCAATGTCACGACGATCATCGCAGCTACTGTTTTGTTCATATTTGGTACCAGTTCAGTTAAAGGCTTTGCGACAATGTTGATTATTAGTATTGTATTAAGCTTTATTACAGCTGTTTATTTAACCCGTTTCTTACTAGGGTTGTGGATTAATAGCAAAGTGTTAAACAATAAGCCAAAGTTATTTGGTGTTAAACCTGAAGAGATTAAAGATATTACGAAAGGTGAAGAAGTCGAACCGCACTTATTCGGTAAAACGTTTGACTTTATTCAACATCGTAAGAAATTCTTTATGATCGCTGGTGCTTTAATCACCGCGGGTGTAATATTCCTTTCAACAGTCGGTTTAAACTTAGGTATTGACTTTGAAAGTGGTTCTCGTGTTCAAGTTATGGCGGATGAAGCATTAACAGCTGAAGAAGTGAATGATGAGTTTGGCACATTAGGATTAGACCCTACTCAAGTTGTCATGGCTGGTGATGACGATGAGATTGCCATGGTCCGCTTTGATACAGTGTTGGATCAAGAACAAATAGCAGAAGTCAACACACACTTTACTGATGCATATGGTAATGAACCAAGTGTCAGCACAGTAACACCTAAAATTGGTCAAGAGCTAGCCATGAATGCAATCTATGCTGTTTTAATAGCATCGGTAGCGATTATCATTTATGTAACGTTTAGATTTGAATTATTCTTTGCCTTAACAGCGATCTTTGCGTTGTTACATGATGCATTCTTTATTTTAGCTTTATTCAGCATCTTCCAGTTTGAGTTCGATATTACAATTATTGCAGCAATTCTGACCATCGTCGGTTACTCAGTTAACGATACTATTGTGACCTATGACCGGATTCGTGAAAACTTACGGATGGAGAAGAAAGTTAAGACATTTAGTCATTTAGCTTCAATTGTTAATAAGAGTTTAATGCAAACATTAGCACGTAGTTTCAATACGGTTATTACAGTAGTCTTTGCAGCGTTAATGTTATTCATTTTCGGTGCTCAAGCGATTACTTACTTCGCGTTTGCATTAATCGTTGGTTTAATTGCTGGTACTTACTCATCACTATTCCTAGGTGCACAGCTATGGTTAGTGTGGAGAGGTCGTAACATTGAAAAGAAACCAGTCGACTTCCAAAAGAAAAAGCGTCAAGAAGGACCACAAGTTTAATGGTTTAAGTGATAGAGGGACTTTACCTCTATCACTTTTTTTGAAAGTTAGGATTGAGTTAACCTAATATAGGGAAAATAAAACTAATTAAAAACAATGGGGGAAATTATATGAAACAACAAACTTGGATTATTTTAACGATAATATTTATGATCTTAATCGCTGTTTTTGCTGTTATTAATGTCGATTCTGTTCCGGTTGACTTCTTACTCGTAGAAACAGAAGCACCATTAATACTAGTCATATTATTGTCTGTTCTACTTGGAGCATTATTAGTGATGGGGGTTAGCTTTGCGAAATTTTATCAACTACAAAAACAGATTAAACAGTTAAAAACTGGTGCAATATCCGAAGAGGAACCTAATCAAGAACATGAAGATCAAACTCAGCTAGAACAAGAAAAAAAAGACGAACTAAAATAATCTCACATTGATACCCCTGATTAGCTCTTGTATAATAAGTTAGTCAGGGGTGAAAATATGTTAAAAAGTAAAATGAATTGGAAAAGTGCATCAAACAATCAAACACCTCAATTAAATCTATCTGTTTCGTCTGTTATAGAACGTATGTTAGTAAGAAGAGGTATACATACACAGGAAGAGGCAGAAGCTTTTTTATACCCAACGATTAACGATCTACATGATCCTTTCTTATTTGAACAAATGGATCAAGTTGTATTAAGAATAAAGCAAGCGATTGAAAATGAAGAGAAGATATTAATATATGGAGACTATGACGCTGATGGTGTTACAGCTACTGCAGTGTTAGTTAAGACGTTAACTTCGTTAGGTGCTATAGTTGATTATTATATTCCAAACCGTTTTACAGAAGGTTATGGCCCAAATGAAGCAGCTTTTAGAGCAGTACATGGAGCGGGTGGCTCATTAATTATAACGGTAGATAATGGAATTGCTGCACCGAAAGAAGCGGCTTTGGCTAAAGAGTTAGGAATCGATTTAATTATTACAGACCACCACGAAGAACAAGATGAAATTCCAGACGCATATGCGATTATTCATCCGCGCTTATCAGAAAATTATCCTTATAACGATTTGGCTGGAGTAGGTGTTGCTTTTAAGCTTGCTCATGCTCTGTTAGGTAGAATACCAAAAGGATTGACAGGTTTAGTGGCAATTGGAACGGTTGCTGACTTAGTTCCGCTTAAAGGTGAAAATCGTGTGTTAGTAAAACAAGGATTGTCTACGTTGACTCATAACGACATGCCTGGTATTGAAGCTATTAAAACAATCGGAAAAATTGAACCTCCAATTACGACTGAACATATTGGTTTTATAATTGGTCCAAGAATAAATGCTGTTGGCCGTCTGCAAGATGCTTCATTAGCTGTTGATTTAATACTAGAAGATGATCCTGTCATTGCTGAAGATATGGCAAAAGAAATTGATGAGTTGAACCAGGAAAGACAGCAAATAGTTAAAGAAATTGCTGACCAAGCCTTTGAAATGATAGAACAAAATCATAAAGACGATGAGGTTATCATTTTAGCAAATGAAGGTTGGAATCCAGGAGTATTAGGTATTGTTGCTTCTCGTATTGTTAATAAATATTATAAACCAACTATTGTATTAGGTATTGATCAAGAACGAGGAATAGCTAAAGGTAGTGGTCGAAGTATTCCAGCTTATGACATGTTTAAAGAAGGTATGAAAGTTAATGATTTATTTGTACACTTTGGTGGCCATGCTCAAGCTGCTGGTATGACGGTCAATTTAGATGATTTAGAGAAGTTGAGAAAAACATTAAATGAAAAAGCTAGTGAATTTTTGACTGAAGAAGATTTTATACCTAACTTGATGATTGAAGATGAAGTCGATTGGGCTGAGCTAGATCTTAATTTTCCACAAGAATTAGAGTTATTAGCACCATTCGGTATGGACAATGAGAAACCGGTTTTTCAAATTAATGATGTGAAACTTACAAACATTAGAAAAATCGGAGCTAAACAAAACCATATTAAACTACACGGGGATATAGATGGTTTAACAGTTGAAATGATAGGCTTTCAAATGGGAGAATCAGCTGATAAATTAACTTTAGGCTCTAATGTTGATGTTGTTGGTGAAATTGAAGTAAATGAGTGGAACGGTAATCGAAAATTACAAGTTAAATTAAAAGACTTAAGGTGTAAACAGTGGCAATTGTTTGATTATCGAGGAAAAGGGTTAACTGATCAAGTTAAATCAAATTTATTTTCAGATGAAGTATTGTTTGTCTACTTTAATGAATCTCCAACTTTTGTGAAAGAAGAAAATTATTATCATTATAGTGAACTAACGCTACTTGACCGACAACAATATAACAAGTTAGTTTGCTTAGATTTACCTGAAACATTGCAAACTTTTGAGGATACTATTCGATTTACCGAATTTGAATCAATTTATTTATGTTTTAACAATGAAAGTAATCATTTATTTTCATTTATCCCATCTAGGGATGCGTTTAAGACATTGTACATTACGTTGAAAAAACATCAAATTATTAAGGATGAGCAAAAAGCTCAGCTTGCTGAAGCAAAACATTGGTCATTAAAGCAATTGGATTTCATGCTAGAAGTGTTTTTTGACTTGAATTTTGTTAAAATAACTAATGGTGATATAACTTTTCGAAATGACGTAGAGTTTAAACCATTAGATGAGTCAGTAACGTATAAACGAAAACAAGATGCGTTGAAAGTCGAAGAAACGTTATACTATTCAAATTATGGAGAATTAAAGGATTGGATTGAGAGCAAGTTGGACTTGCAAACGAAGGAAGGGGAAGTTGTACATGGATTATAAACAACATATAACGATTGTAGAAGACTGGCCAAAAGAAGGTATTAAGTTTAAAGATATTACGACATTGATGGATAATGGCCCGGCTTTTAAGTCAGCTATAGATGATATTGTAGAATATGCGAAGCAACAAAATGTTGACGTGATCGTAGGTCCAGAAGCACGTGGATTTATCGTAGGTTGTCCGGTTGCTTACGCTTTAGAAGTTGGTTTTGCACCTGTGCGTAAAGAAGGAAAGTTACCACGTGATACGATTAAAGTAGAGTATGGTTTAGAATATGGTACAGATGCTTTAACCATTCATAAAGATGCTATAAAACCAGGCCAACGTGTGTTATTCACTGACGATTTACTCGCAACGGGTGGTACAGTTGAAGCGACAATCGACTTAGTTGAGCAACTCGGTGGAGAAGTTGTAGGCTGTGCATTTTTAATTGAGTTAAGTTATTTAAACGGTCGAGAAAAGCTAAAAGATTATGATATACTAACTTTAATGGAGTATTAAGCTTAATGGCTGACCAGATCTTGGTCAGCCAAGTTTATTTGAATCATTGAGTACATAGTTAAGCGTTTACTATACTTTACAATATTCAAATTATTATTATAATTAGTTAAAAATCTGACTTTAGAAACACCTAGGTGATGTTATGGCTAAACATGAGACGAAAACAATTGAACAAGTAATCCAAGATGCGAGTCGTTATTTAAATGAAGAACATACGACGTTTCTTAGGCTTGCCTATGATTACGCCAAAGAAGCGCATGTTGGGCAAATAAGAAAATCTGGAGAAGAATATATCATTCACCCTGTACAAGTTGCTAGTATTTTAGTTGATTTAGAGATGGATCCAGCAACTATAGCGAGTGGTTTCTTACACGACGTCATTGAAGATACTGGGATTACTTATGATGATTTAAAAGAAGAGTTTGGTGAAGAAGTAGCATCGCTCGTTGAAGGTGTGACCAAACTAGGTAAGATTAAATATAAATCTAAAGAAGAACAGCAAGCAGAAAACCATCGTAAAATGTTTATTGCGATGGCTAAAGATATACGCGTAATCTTAATTAAGTTGGCAGACCGTCTGCACAACATAAGAACATTAGACCATTTACCAGAACATAAGCAAAGGCGAATTGCTAATGAAACTTTAGAAATATTTGCTCCTTTAGCTCACCGTTTAGGTATTTCCACTATTAAGTGGGAGCTAGAAGATATTTCATTAAGGTACTTAAATCCACAACAATATTATCGTATTGTTAACTTAATGAAGCAAAAGCGTGATGAGCGTGTCTATTATATTGAAAAAGTAATAAATGAAATTCAAGATCAATTAAAAGATGTTAATATTACAGCTGAAATATCAGGGCGACCGAAACATATTTATAGCATATATCGTAAAATGGTGATTCAAAAGAAAGACTTTAACGAGATTTATGATTTACTAGCAGTCCGTGTCATCGTTAAAAGTATAAAAGACTGTTACGCTGTTTTAGGTATTATTCACACCTGTTGGAAGCCAATGCCTGGTCGGTTTAAAGACTATATTGCAATGCCAAAACCGAACCTTTATCAGTCTCTTCATACGACGGTAATTGGTCCTAAAGGTGACCCACTAGAAGTGCAAATTCGAACGCAAGAGATGCACGAAATTGCTGAATATGGTATCGCTGCGCACTGGGCTTATAAAGAAGGGCAAGATCACGATCAAGAGAATATGTCTAAACAGCTAGCGTGGTTCCGAGAAATTCTTGAATGGCAAAGTGAAACAAATGATGCTGAAGAATTTATGGAGTCATTAAAAGTTGATTTCTTTTCAGATATGGTTTACGTTTTCACACCGAATGGCGATGTAATTGAACTTCCGAGTGGCTCTGTCCCATTAGACTTTGCCTACAGAATTCATACAGAAGTAGGTAATAAAACGGTCGGTGCCAAAGTGAACGGTAAGATCGAACCATTAGATTACCGACTTAAAACGGGCGACATAGTCGAAATGTTAACATCAAAACATTCGTACGGCCCTTCAGAAGATTGGCTTAAGATTACACAAACATCACAAGCTAAAAATAAAATAAAACAGTTTTTCAAAAAACAACGCCGTGAAGAAAACGTCGAACGTGGTAAAGAACTAATTGAAAAAGAAATTAAAAGCTTAGATCTTTCACCTAAAGAAGCTTTAGTTGAAGAAAATATTCAAAACGCTTTAAGCCGTTTTCATTTGAATACGTTAGAAGACTTGTATGCTGCCGTTGGTTACCAAGGAATTACAGCACAACAAGCAACGAATCGTTTAACTGAAAAGTTACTCGAAAAAGAAAAGCCTGTTGATTTAGAGAATTCATTAATTGAAGCTCAACAAGAAGTAGAAACGAAAACGAAGAAAAAATCAACTGGAATTGGTGTAAATGTTAAAGGCGTAGACAACTTGATGGTCCGTCTTTCAAAATGTTGTAATCCTGTTCCAGGTGACGAAATTATTGGGTTTATTACAAAAGGACGCGGTGTTTCTGTACACCGCGACGACTGCCCAAATATAAAAAACGAAGACGAGGCACGTTTAATTGATGTTGAATGGGAAGGTGTCACTCGTCAACGTAAAAACTATAGTGTTGATTTAGAAATCTCAGGTTTTGATCGTAATGGCTTATTAAATGAAATTTTACAAGTCGTCAATGAAACGAATACGGATATTGTCGCTGTCACAGGCAAATCTGATAAAAATAAGATGGCAGTCATTCATTTAACTATTTTAATTCAAAATGTTGATCATTTAAGACGTATTGTGGATCGGATTAAGCACATAAGCGACGTATTTACCGTACAAAGAACGATTCAGTAAGGAGATTTCGTAATGAGAGCAGTCATACAACGAGTTACGACAGGTTCAGTTGAGGCTAATGATCAAATAACTGGTTCCATCGAATTAGGTCTAGTAGTCCTCCTAGGGGTTACACATGAAGATGATGAGCAAGATTTGAAGTATATCGCTGATAAAGTGACTAATTTACGTATTTTTGAAGATGAACAAGGCAAATTAAACTTATCAGTAAAAGATGTCGGTGGGAAAGTATTATCGATTTCTCAGTTCACACTTTATGGAGATTGCCGAAAAGGTAGACGACCGAACTTCATGAGTGCAGCAAAACCTGACCAAGCAAATGATCTTTATGAGAAGTTCAATCAAGAAGTGATCAACTCAGGTGTTCCAGTAGAGACTGGAGCGTTTGGTGAACATATGAACGTCTCTTTATTAAATGATGGTCCTGTTACTTTAATATTAGATTCAAAAGAGAAATAGAAAGTAACTTGACATTTTATAAATTACTATATATGATTATTAAAACATTTGAATATGGCAAAAAGCCTATGAAGGAAAAAGTAGTGAAATGGTATACGATTTCAGAGAAGGTTTATCTTGGCTGGAAATAAACCTATCAGTTCTTTTCATGAAAGACATTCTGGAGGTATGACATCGAACGTTGATCATTTTCAATTAGTAGGTGTTCATCGCGTCATCGCGTTATGATAATGAAGTGAAAGCATAATTTTTATGCTTTAATCAGGGTGGCAACACGGGTGGAGTCTCGTCCCTATCAAACGAACAGTTTGATAGGGGCGTTTTTTATTTTACGTAAAATTTTTAATATTAATCGATCGCATAATGGATTAGAAAAAAGGATGGAGGATTTAATATGAACATAAGCGTTCCAAGAGGTACAGAAGACTTATTACCTGAAAATACAAAGCAATGGCAAGTTGTTGAAGAGGCATTGAAAGGTTTAGCTCATACGTATCACTATGATGAAATTCGAACTCCAATGTTTGAACGGACTGAATTGTTCCAACGAGGGGTTGGAGATACGACAGATATCGTCCAAAAAGAAATGTATACATTCGAAGATCGCGGTGGTAGAAGTTTGACTCTACGCCCGGAAGGCACAGCATCTGTCGCAAGGTCATACGTTCAACACAAAATGCACGGCAATGCTGATCAACCAACTAAACTTTATTACTTAGGGCCGATGTTCAGATATGAACGACCACAGCAAGGACGCACACGTCAATTTACACAGTTTGGCATTGAGGCAATCGGAAGTGCCGACCCAGCAATTGATGCTGAAGTCATTGCATTTGCAATGGATTGCTATCAAGTACTAGGTTTAAAATCATTAAAATTAGTTTTAAATAGTTTAGGTGACAAAGAAAGTCGTGAGGCACATAGGCAAGCTTTAGTTGAGCACTTTAAACCTTATCAAGAAGAGTTATGTTCAGATTGTCAAATGCGTTTAGAACAAAACCCTTTAAGGTTACTCGATTGTAAAGTCGACCGTGACCACCCAACAATGAGCAGTGCTCCTTCAATATTAGAGTATTTAAATGATTACTCTTCACAATACTTTGAAGAAGTTAAAAAGCATTTAGATGCTATGGGAATCCCTTATGTAGTTGATGAGACGCTAGTAAGAGGTCTTGATTATTATACACATACAGCTTTTGAAATTATGAGTGAGGCAGAGGGTTTTGGCTCGATTACAACACTATCTGGTGGTGGACGTTATAACGGCTTAATTCAAGACCTAGGTGGACCTGAAAATTCAGGAATCGGTTTTGCGTTAAGTATTGAACGTTTATTAATGGCTTTAGAAGCAGAAGGAATTACACTTGAAACAGGACACGCGCTTGATTGTTTCGTTATTACGATGGGAGATGAAGCGAAGTACACAGCTTCCAGCTTAGTTAATAAACTAAGAAAAGCAGGCTTTAGAACTGATCAAGATTATCTCGATAAGAAAATGAAGGCACAGTTTAAAGCGGCTGATCGATATAAAGCGAAGTATGCCATTATTATTGGTGAAGAAGAAGTAAACAATGGTGTAGCAAACGTTAAGAATTTAGTAGAAGGCGAACAAAAAAAAATTGAACTCGATAAAATTATCGAACAGTTAGAAACGTCAGTTTAAGGAGGATCATCATGGGACGAACACATTGTGGACATATAAAAACAGAGCATGTCGATCAGAAAGTAAAACTAAAAGGTTGGGTACAAAAGCGCCGTGACTTAGGCGGGTTAATTTTTATTGACTTAAGAGACCGTTCTGGTATTGTACAGACGGTCTTCAGTCCAGACCATAATGAAGAAGCATTACGAATTGCAGAAAAGTTAAGAAGCGAATATGTTGTTGAAATTGAAGGCACAGTTTTAAAACGTGATGCTTCAACGATTAATGAAAATATGGCGACAGGTGAAGTTGAAGTGTTAGTAGACGATGTAACTGTTGTAAACGAGTCGAAAGCATTACCAATTAAAGTAGATGACCATAAAGACTTAACTGAAGAAACACGTCTGAAGTATCGTTATTTAGATTTAAGACGTCAGCCAATGCAAGAAACATTAATTTTAAGGCATAAAACGGCTCAAGCTATTCGTCATTATTTGAATTCAAATGACTTTTTAGAGATGGAAACACCCATTTTGACGAAAAGTACACCTGAAGGGGCACGAGACTACTTAGTACCAAGTCGTGTTAATCCTGGACAGTTTTATGCGTTACCACAATCACCACAAATTTTTAAACAGTTGTTTATGGTGTCAGGTTTTGAAAAGTATTATCAAATTACACGTTGCTTTAGAGACGAAGATTTAAGAGCAGACCGTCAGCCAGAGTTTACCCAAGTTGACATTGAAACATCTTTCTTATCACAAGAAGAGATTATGCAAATGACTGAAGAAATGCTTCAATCGGTTGTGAAAGAAGTTAAAGGTCTAGATGTTACACTTCCATTCCCTCGATTAACTTATGATGAAGCAATGGAACGCTATGGGTCAGATAAGCCTGATACACGTTTTGCATTAGAATTAGTTAATATGAGCAATGTGTTCCAAAACAGTGGTTTTAAAGTATTTAAACAAGCTGTTGAATCAGGTGGGAAAGTAAGTGCTATTAACGTTAAAGGTTTTGCTGATCAATACTCAAGAAAAGACATTGACCAGTTAACAGAATTCGTTTCTGTATACGGAGCTAAAGGGTTAGCTTGGATGAAAGTCGATGGTGAATCACTAACTGGACCGATTGCGAAGTTCTTTGAAGAAGAAGAGGAACAGTCAATCTTAGAAGCATTAAATGGCGAAGCAAATGACTTATTACTATTTGTAGCTGACCAACCGGATGTTGTTGCAGCAAGTTTAGGCGCTTTACGATCAAAATTAGGAAAAGAGTTAAACTTAATTGATGAAAGCCAATTTAACTTCTTATGGGTTACGGACTGGCCATTATTTGAATATGATGAAGACGATGGACGTTATCATGCTGCACACCATCCATTTACAATGCCACAAACAGATGATATGAACCAATTACATGAAGACCCTTCTAATGTTAAAGCAAGAGCTTATGACGTGGTTTTAAATGGTTATGAGCTAGGTGGCGGTTCACTTCGTATTTATAAGAAAGACATGCAAGAGAAGATGTTTGAAGCATTAGGTTTTTCAAAAGAAGAAGCACATGAGCAATTTGGCTTCTTACTAGAAGCTTTAGAATTTGGTGCCCCACCTCATGGCGGTATTGCTCTAGGCTTTGATCGTTTAGTGATGATTTTAGCTGGTAAAACGAATTTACGTGACACAATTGCGTTTCCAAAAACAGCTTCAGCATCAGATTTATTAACACAAGCTCCTTCTCAAGTTGATCAACACCAATTGGAAGAGCTTTACTTGCAAAGTATCGCGAAACATGAAGAAAACCAAAGCTAAAGTACCTAAAAATTGCTACCTTAGAACTACTCTTTAGCACTTGAAACGGTGCCTGCATCATGCTATGATTTAAATACAATAACAGAGCAACCAAATCAATCCTAATGTGTTCGTCTTACTCCACATAAGTTTTGACCGAACACTTATATTGTAGGGAGTCCGGACGTTTCCGTATTGCGTAAAAGCCTTTGTTAAGGACTTACAAAATATATGGAACAGGACACCCACCTGCCTTGAGCGGGTTCAAAACAATACGGAGGGACGGCACAATTGGGATTGTTACATAATGACGAAAAACACTAATCAAATGAGATTAGTGTTTTTTTGAATCTAAAATATTGGCTCTAAAATATTTGTTGGGGTAGCTGTACAATTTTACTTAAAAGGTAGGGTGTCTTTTACCTGAACCGTTGGTATCAGGTGATCCGCTCTCGGTGGACGCTTTCCGCGGGCACGGCTCGAGCCTCCTCGGCCCAAAAAGCGGGGCCTGTGGGGTCTCGAGACTCGTGCTGTTCCCGCTGGAGTCGCCACCTTCGCTCCTCACCTGATACCAACTCTGTGCTTTAACCAGAAATACAAAAAAGCACGCTAACTTCTTATTTGTATGCGCCTGCGGTTACTCGGTGCGAATTAAAGCGCTGATGTTTTTTCTTGCCCTGGCCTTCGCCGTGACGACCTGAATGGTCTAATGTCATCGTTGGTCACAAATGCTTCCTCGGTGCAAAGCACGAGAAACTTAGCTCATCAGCCGACCCGGCAAAGAAAACACTGCGACAAGCGACCGTAGGAAGCTTGAGCAGATGTTGCACTTGTGCCCTGTGGGTAAAAGCGAAACATTTTGATGTAGCGATGATAAATTTATTCGTCAAAAGGATAATAAGTGGATAGTGCAAATTTTTACACCACCACATTTGAAATAGAACCATAAAAAGGGTAAGGACTTGTTTTGTTCCTTACCCACTTTTTATTATTTCGCTATTTGCTGTAAATTTCCGTTTTTCTCCATCTTAAATGATGGTGTCGTTACTTCATCTTCATCAAATATCATCATCTTACGAGCACGGTCCATAATGTTAATAAATGTTTGGTAATCTTCTTGTAAGCTAGCGTATTGCTGGGACATTTCTTCTACTTTCGCTTTTAGTTGCTCGTTTTCATTTCGAATTCCCTCATTTTCGTGTTTTAAAGCCTCTAGCTCACTATTGATCTGTTCATTCACTTGATTTGAAGTTTTCAACTGATTTAATTGTTGAATGATAGAGTCAATTGAAGGAGCACTAGCAGATGTTTCGTTTGTTTGGACTTCCATTGTTGTTTCCTCTACTGTCATTGGTAGATTTACTTCAGGCTGTACAGTACGTCTTGGTTGAGGTTGTCTTTGTTGTTGGGCTTTCTTCCTCTGTTTTCTTTGCCTTTTCGCTAAATCTACTGCTTTCTCATAGTTTTTTCTAACTTCAGCATTCCATCTAAAGCCACATGCTGCAGCTGTACGATTCAGTTGATCACCAACTTCTTCAAAAGCATTTAACTGTGTACTTCCTTCTCTTATATGCCTTAGCACAGTTTCAGCTAATAATAGGTCATCTTCGTGAGACCAAGCATCTTGACGAACTTTCACCATATGTTTTCATCCTTTCATTTTAAATCATTTATGTTTGTATAATTAATAGTTTTCTATTTCTAGCATGCGCAATAAGCTATTATTTTATACATGAGAGGTGATTATTCGTCAATTCACCTTTGAATATAGTAAAATAATATAAGAGTTTAGACTAAAAGGAGTTCTAACATGTTTTTTAAAGAGCCACTAGCATACCGAATGAGACCTGAGACTATTGAAGATGTGATCGGTCAAGATGACGTAATTGGTGAAAATACACCATTATATAAAATGATTAACCAAGGACATGTACCATCCATGATTTTGTATGGAGAACCTGGAACTGGTAAAACTTCGTTAGCTTTTGCCATATCAGGGTCTACAAACCAAGACTTCTATGCAATTAATGCCACAACCTCTAGTAAAAAAGAAATAGAAGAGATTATAGCTAAAGCTAAAATGAGCGAAGGAGCCATTTTATTTATTGATGAGATTCATCGATTTAATAAAAGTCAGCAAGATTATTTGTTAAAAGCTTTAGAAGAAGGTGTAATCACATTAATTGGCGCGACAACAGAAAATCCATACCACAGTGTCAATAACGCCATCCGATCGAGATGCGGCCAAATTAAGCAGTTATCATTATTATCACCTGAAGCGGTTAAAACATTACTGAAAAAAGCGCTGAATGATGAGTACAGGGGCTTAGGCCATTTAAATATTGATATAAAAGATCATTTATTAGAACAAATTGCTTCTATAACAGGAGATGCGAGGACAGCATTAACTTTATTAGAAGATATTGTTTTTGCATCAGATCAAAATGAAGAAGGCGCATATGTTGTAGATGAAGAAACGGTTAATTATTGTATCCGTAATAAAGGTTTTTCACACGATAAAAAAGGTGATATTTATTACAATCTATTATCAAGCTTCCAAAAGAGTATTAGAGGAAGTGACGTTGATGCGGCCTTACATTACCTAGCTAGACTTTTAGAAGGTGGCGACCTAGAAGCTATTACAAGAAGGTTACTTGTCATTGCCTATGAGGATATCGGTTTAGCAAACCCACAACTTTGTGCAAGAGTATTACCTGCTATTGAATCAGTAGAACGTCTTGGATTACCTGAAGGGAGAATTCCACTCTCTGTAGTTACTGTTGAATTATCTTTATCTCCAAAATCAAACACAGCTTATAAAGCATTAGATCAAGCAATAACTCATGTACAAAAAGGCATTACTGCTGATATCCCTGACCATTTAAAAGACACCCATTATCACGGTGCTAAAGATTTAGGGCACGGTATGGATTACAAATATCCTCACAATTACACAGGGTCTTGGGTTTATCAAGAATATTTACCAGAAAAGTTGAAAGATGCCAGTTATTATACACCGAAAGAAATTGGAGAAGAAAAGCGATTGGCTCAAGTGTATGATAAGTTGAATACACTTAAGCAGAAAGCACGCCATAATAAAACTTAACTAATGCATGTTTGCTGACATCATGCTATAATGTCACATGGTTTTTAACAGTTAATCTTTACAGTAATTTATATAAATTATGATGTTACTTTAGAGACACAACAACGTGTTATACTGATCAATATAGAAAGATTAGTGTTCAAGGAGGAGCTTTAATTGAAGATTTCAACTAAAGGCCGATACGGTCTAACCATTATGATTGCTTTAGCGAAAAATTACGGTGATAAGCCGATTCCATTAAAGTCAATCGCTTCTGAGTATGATTTATCTGAGCATTATTTAGAACAATTAATTGCTCCTCTTCGAAACGAAGGGTTAGTTAAAAGTGTAAGAGGTGCAAAAGGTGGTTATTTATTAACGCGTGAGCCAAAACTAATTACTGCTGCAGATATTATTAAAACTTTGGAAGGTCCAATTCGACCTGTGGAAGAGATGGATGATGAAGAACCATCAAAACGTGAATTATGGAAAAGAATACGGGACGCGGTAAAAGACGTGTTAGAAACGACTTCTTTACAAGACCTCGTCGATTATGATGACAATAACTATCAAGAAGAGCATATGTTTTATATTTAGTTACAAAGAAGGTGAATGAAGTGTCACATATCTATTTAGACCATGCTGCTACAACACCGTTACATGAATCGGTTCAAGAACAGATGGCTTCAGTTATGCAGAATCATTTTGGTAATCCGTCTAGTATTCACTTTTTCGGAAGGGATAGCCGAAAATTACTTGATCAAGCGCGAACGACTATTGCTAAAAGTATTAATGCGCCATTTACATCGTTAATCTTTACAAGTGGTGGTACTGAGGCAAATAATTTAGCGATTTTCGGTTCAGCTTATGCTAATGAACAATATGGACGACATATTATTACGACACAAATTGAACACCATGCAGTATTACATCCGTGTGAACAATTAGAAAGTGAAGGTTTTGATGTCACGTACTTACCTGTAGATGAAACTGGGCAAGTCGATATTAATCAACTAAAAGAAGCATTAAGAGATGATACAATTTTAGTGACGATCATGTCGGTTAATAATGAAGTCGGTGTTATTCAACCCATACAAGAAATTGGTGAATTGTTAGAAAACCATCAAGCTGTTTTCCATACGGATGCTGTACAAGCTTATGGAGTACAACAGATTGATGTTCAAGAGATGAAGATAGACCTATTAACAGCCTCTTCACATAAAGTATATGGCCCGAAAGGTGTCGGTTTTTTATATAAACATGAAAAACATCACTTAAAGCAACAAGTATTTGGTGGCGAACAAGAGCGTAAGTGGCGTTCGGGTACAGAAAATACTTTAGCAATTGCTGGTTTCGAACAAGCTGTAAAAGTATTGATGGAACAACGAGAAAGTCGCAATAATCATTATCAAGCTTTATTCAATGAACTCATTGCTCAGTTAGAAAAGCAAGGGATGGAGTTCTCAATCAATGGCGATTTGAATAACCGAGTGTCTAACATTGTTAATATTAGTTTTCCTAACACAGAGGTCGAAATGTTTTTAACGAATCTAGACTTAGCGGGAATAGCAGTGTCATCTGGTTCAGCTTGTACAGCTGGTTCAATTGACCCATCTCACGTTTTAAAAGCGATGTATGGTGAAGAAGATGAGCGGTTATATAATTCGATTCGATTTAGTTTTGGAATTCATAATACTTTAGATGAAATGAAGCAAGTTGCTGAAAAGATTCAGCCGATTGTCGAACGGTTAAAGAGTTTATCATAAAGGTGGTGAGAGCATGGAAGATCGTTCAAATATTCGAGTAATCGTTGGAATGTCAGGTGGTGTTGATTCATCTGTTACAGCCCTATTATTAAAGCAACAAGGCTATGATGTCGTCGGGATCTTTATGAAAAACTGGGACGACACTGATGAGTTTGGTGTATGTACAGCCACACAAGATTATGAAGATGTTGCACGTGTATGTAACCAACTAGATATTCCGTATTACTCAGTAAACTTCGAAAGCAAATATTGGGACAAAGTGTTCCAATACTTTTTAGATGAATATAAAGCAGGTCGAACACCAAACCCTGATGTTATGTGTAATAAAGAAATAAAATTCAAAGCCTTTTTAGACCATGCTGTCGGTTTAGGGGCGGACTATTTAGCTACAGGTCATTATGCTAGAGTTCGTGAAAATGATGGTCAAGTTGAAATGCTACGTGGTGTTGATGATAACAAAGACCAAACTTATTTCTTAAATCAAATATCTAAAGATATCTTACCTAAAATCATGTTTCCACTTGGTGGTTTAGACAAACGAGAAGTACGTGAAATTGCTGAAGAACATGATTTAGCTACTGCCAGCAAGAAAGATAGTACTGGCATTTGCTTTATCGGTGAGAGAAACTTTAAAGAATTTTTAAGTGAGTATTTACCGGCACAACCAGGTGAAATGCAAACTTTATCTGGTGAAGTGAAAGGTCGTCATGACGGACTGATGTATTATACGATTGGACAGCGTCAAGGTCTTGGCATCGGTGGATCAGGTGACCCGTGGTTTGTAGTCGGTAAAAAATTAACTGATAACGTGTTATATGTTGAACAAGGTTTCCATCATGAAGCATTGTATTCTGATGAATTGTTAGCTGTCGATGTTAATTGGTTAGTTGATCGTGATCTAACTGAACCTCTTAAATGTACAGCGAAGTTTAGATATCGTCAAAAAGATAGTGGCGTAACGGTTTATCTTAATGAGGATGGAACTGCGAATGTTAAATTCGATGAGCCTCAACGTGCCATTACACCAGGACAAGCAGTCGTCTTTTACGAAGGTGATGTTTGTTTAGGTGGCGGTACGATCGATGATGTTTATCGAGAGGAGCAACTGTTAAGTCATTTAGGGTAAGTTAATGTTAATTTAAAAAGTCAGCACGTCAATGTGGTGACTTTTTTCTCTATTTTTGCAGATAAAGGAGTAAATCAAGATGAGCGAGTTACAAAAAGGTATTGAATATATGCAAAACCATCAATTTGAAGAAGCGGCTCAGTCTTTCAATAATTATATAGAGGAGAACCCAGAAGATCCAGTTGGGTTTATTAATTTTGCAAATCTTCTAGTCCATTTACAAGAATATGATTCAGCAGAACGATTTTATAATAAAGCATTAGAATTAGAAGAGACGCTACCGGCTGCTCATTACGGGTTAGGTAACATGTATTATGAACAAGAACAATATCAACAAGCGACTAAACATTTCCAAGATGCAATGAAGCAAGGCTTAGGTGATGAAGATGTTTATTTCATGTTAGGGATGTCATTATTAAATCAAGATATGCCTAAACTAGCACTTCCATATATGCAAAGAGCAAGTGAGTTAAGTCCTGAAGATGTTGATATTCAATTCCAATACGGTTTAACTTTAGCTTACGGCAACATGATTGACGAAGCTTATGAACAAATGAATGTCGTCTTATCAATCGATGAAGAACATAGTGATGCTTATTACAACAAAGGTGTTTGTTTACTTTATCAAGAAAAGCCAGAAGAAGCCCTTTTACAGTTTGAACAAGCGTTAGCTATTCAAGATGACCATTTATTAGCAGGAAATGCGAAGCAGCAAGTCGAACAGTTATTACAAGAGCGAGATGGATAGAAGGAGCAACTGATCATGTCTGATCAAAAATATGCTAAGGGACAATTAAATCACATGATCTTTCACAATCAGCAGACGCAATTTTCGATTGCGTCTATTTCTGTTCAAGATACTGAACTTGAATTAGATGAAGAAGAATTAGTTGTGAAAGGTAACTTTCCACCTTTAACACATGGGAATGATTATATTTTTTATGGAACAATTCAAGTTCACCCGAAATTCGGAGAACAACTGCAAGTGTTTACATATGAAAAAGAATTACCGAAAACTGAAGAAAGTCTCGTTAAATATTTATCAAGTGACTTATTTTATGGAATCGGTCAAAAGACGGCTCAAAAGATCGTCGATACATTAGGAATTAATGCTGTTGACGAAGTATTAAGAGACACAGCAAAGCTTGATCAAGTTGTCGGGTTAAAACCTGAAACTAAAAAACAATTTATTGCAGATTTAAGAATGAATCAAGGTTTTGAGCAAGTGACCGTTGAGTTAGCAAAATATGGTATAGGTTTGCAATTAGCTGGAAAGCTGTATGGTGCATATTATGAAAAGACGATTGAGCAATTAAAAGAAAATCCTTATCAATTTGTTTTTGATGTAGAAGGATTTGGCTTTCAACGCGCTGATGAAATTGCTGAGTCCATTGGAATTAAAGATGAACACCCAACTCGGATTCAAGCAGGTGTGTTACATGTTTTAGACCAACAATCGTCTAATGGACATGTATACGTTGAAAAAGAGCAGTTATTAAAACAATTAAATTCACTCCTATATCAAGGTCGAAATCATGAAAATGATGAATCTCTAGAGCAACATTTGAAGTTTTTAACGGATGAAGACTTAATTGTACAAGAAGATGATCGAGTTTATTTACCACAGCTTTATTTTGCTGAAGAAGGTGTTGCTTCACAACTTACACGAATCTTGGCCACTGAACAGGACGCATCTTATGACGAAAGTGAACTGTTGAAAGTGATTGGCGATATTGAAGAACAAGAAGGTATTGCATACGGTGAAGAGCAATATGAAGCGGTCAAAAAAGCGTTAGATGAGAAAGTCATGTTACTTACAGGTGGACCTGGGACTGGGAAAACAACCGTTGTTAAAGGTATTATCCACTGTTATGAAGTTCTATTTAGAAAAAATCAAAACAAACATCAATCTGACTATATTTTAGCTGCTCCAACTGGAAGAGCTGCTAAACGGTTAACCGAGTCAACTGGTTTAAAAGCAAAAACAATCCATAGCCTTCTCGGTTGGTCTGGTGAAGAACATTTTGAATTTAACGATGGAAACCAACTAAAGGGTAAAGTGTTAATTGTTGATGAGTTTTCGATGGTTGATATTTGGTTAGCTAACAGCTTGCTAAAAGCTGTCCCCGCTGACATGAAAGTCATTTTTGTAGGTGATGAAGACCAATTACCATCTGTTGGTCCTGGGCAAGTGTTAGCTGATTTATTAAAGTCGAAAGTCATACCAGTGTGTCAGCTAAGAGAAATTTATCGCCAGAAGAATGATTCTTATATCGTTAAACTGGCTCACGATATTAAAAACAATCAAATACCAATGCAGTCTGTCGGTAAAAAAGATGACTTTAATTTTATCGAAACGAATACAGATTATGCGTTAAACACAATTGAACAGATCGTTAAGAAAGCACTCGACAGAGGATATTCAATGAGAGACATTCAAGTCCTGGCTCCAATGTATAAAACAAAAGTTGGTATACATGAATTAAATCAAACGTTACAAAATATCTTTAATCCTAAAGAAGAGGGTAAACGTGAGATTGAACATTTCCAGTCTGTCTTTAGAACCGGTGACAAAATTATTCAACTTGTCAATCAACCGGAGAAAGATGTGTTTAATGGCGACATCGGTGAAATTGTCGCCATTAAACATGCTAAGGAAGCTGAGTCGAAAAAAGATGAATTAATTATTAATTTTGAAGGACTTGAAGTATCTTATACGAGACAAGATTTTAACCAATTGATGTTAGCCTATGCGATTTCCATTCATAAATCACAAGGTAGTGAGTTCCCAATTGTGATATTACCGATCGTTAGGTCATTTAAGCGTATGTTAGTTAAAAATTTAATTTATACAGCTATTACACGTGGTAAATCTTCTCTCATTATTTGTGGCAGTTATGACGTCTTTTTGGAAGGTATGCAAAAACAACAAGCATACGAGCGTAATACGAGTCTTGTCTCACGTATTAAAGCTTTTAATCTAAATGAACGACATGAAGAAGATCTAAGTGAATTAGAACCGGATGAACAGTTTGAGGAAGATATTTCACCTTATGATTTTATGTAGAACGCTCAAACTAATAGTGTTCGTACCCTTGGTATAGAACAAAGAAAAAACGGGGAGGATGTAGGCAAAAAGGAAAGAGGGGTTTTTATGAACTGCCCAAATTGCCAAGCATCTGATATCGGTAAAATCGGTAGTCAGCAGTTTTATTGTTGGAACTGTTTTATAGAACTATCCGTAGAAGATGGCAAAATGCACGTGCATGAAGTGCAAGAGGATGGGACGATTTCCTCTTTAGACGACCTGTTTTCGGAATAACTGTGGCAAGGTTGACCATTCTTTGCTAATAGGTGGGGAATCAGAAGAAAGCGCAATGCTTGCTTGTTGAAAGGTTTATGCACCATATCAGTAGATAAAGGTTGGTGAACAACTTTGAGTCGAGTAATTTCAACAGGTGTCATGGGAGCTGCCGCGTTATACTTTATGCGTAATCGTAATAATATACGTAAAAGTGGTATGTGGAAGCAGCTTCGTAAATCTGGTAAAAAGCTAAGAAAAAGGTATCTCTAAGGCACACACAACCGTTCTGGATAGAACGGTTGTGATACATATATAAGTTGACATTAACAAATCGATTATCTATAATAACGTCATGAAAAACATGTTAAATTAATTAAATGACATAAATCAATGATGGAAACGAGTAAATGACAGTCCACTTTCAGAGAGGCATTTTGTTAGCTGGGATAAATGCTAAGTGAAGGGTCATTGAAGCTAATCCGGAGAGCGGCTAACCCCCGACGTCTCACCACGTTACGGTGATCTGAGATGATAGATTATAATCAATCTATAATTAGGGTGGTACCGCGCACAATAGTCGTCCCTACATGTAACGTGTAGAGACGGCTATTTTTTTGTACATAAAAAAGGAGGTAAAAAAATGAAACAACTTCAATCACATGAAGTAAGACAAATGTTTTTAGACTTTTTTAAGGAAAAGAATCACGGAGTTGAGCCAAGTCGTTCTTTAGTTCCACAGGATGATCCAACTTTATTATGGATTAACAGTGGTGTTGCTACATTAAAGAAATATTTTGATGGTCGAATTGTTCCTGACAACCCTAGAATCGTTAATGCTCAAAAGTCGATTAGAACAAATGATATTGAAAATGTCGGCTTTACAGCAAGACACCATACTTTTTTTGAAATGTTAGGTAACTTCTCAATCGGTGATTACTTTAAAGAAGAAGCGATCGAATGGGCGTGGGAATTTTTAACGAGTGATCAGTGGATTGGATTCGATGAAGATAAACTATCTGTAACGGTTCACCCTGAAGACGAAGAAGCTTATGACATTTGGCTAAATAAAGTTGGAGTTCCTGCTGAACGCATTATTCGAATTGAAGAAAACTTCTGGGATATCGGGGAAGGACCTAGTGGCCCCAATACTGAAATATTTTACGATCGTGGTGATAGTTATGGTAATGACCTTAATGATCCTGAACTGTACCCAGGTGGAGAAAATGAACGCTATTTAGAAATTTGGAACTTAGTATTTTCACAGTTTAACCATAACCCTGATGACACGTACACACCACTTCCTAAGAAAAATATTGATACAGGTATGGGGTTAGAAAGAATCGTATCGGTCATTCAAGATACAAAAACGAACTTTGAAACGGATTTGTTTAAACCGATTATTGAACGTACTGAGAAGATCTCTAAAGTCACATATGGTCAATCAACAAGACAAGATACAGCATTCAAAGTAATTGCTGACCACGTTAGAACAGTATCCTTTGCAATTGGTGATGGCGCATTACCGTCAAATGAAGGTCGTGGTTATGTATTAAGAAGGTTACTACGTCGTGCTATTCGATTTGCTAAAGACTTAAATATTAATGAACCATTCATGTATCAATTAGTTGATGAAGTCGCAGACATAATGTTTGAATTTTATCCAGAAGTTCATGAGAAAAAGGACTTTATTAAAGAAGTAATGAAAAAAGAAGAGCAACGTTTCCATGAAACACTCCAAGAAGGTTTAGCAATACTAGAAAAAGTTATGAAAACAGAAAAAGAAAAAGGAAGTAACGTCTTTCCTGGTGAAGAAGTATTTACACTTTATGATACTTATGGATTTCCAAAAGAGCTAACAGAAGAATATGTACAGGCAGAAGGCTTCTCTATTGATGAACCAGGATTTGAGAAAGAAATGAAAAAACAACGTGACCGTGCTCGTGAAGCAAGACAAAAAGTCGATTCTATGCAAGTTCAAGACCAAGTGTTACAACAAATACACACGACAAGTGAGTTTGTAGGTTATGACCAATTAGCAATTGATACTAATCTAGATGTTATTGTTAAAGATTCAGATTTGGTTGATGAAGTAAAATCTGGTGATGTTGCAACATTAGTGCTTGCTCAAACGCCATTTTATGCTGAGAGCGGTGGACAAATTGCAGACAAAGGAATAATTACGACGGAAACTGGTAAAGCTTCAGTGATGGATGTTCAAAAAGGTCCAAATGGCCAAAACTTACACCAAGTTGATGTGATTGAAGGGTCTTTACAAGCTACTCAATCAGTCTCAGCTGAAGTAACACGTTACGAACGTCAGCAAGTAATTAAAAACCATACAGCAACACACTTGTTACACCAAGCCTTAAAAGATGTGTTAGGTGAACACGTCAATCAAGCGGGTTCATTAGTTGCTTCAGATCGTTTGCGTTTTGACTTTACACACTTTAATTCTGTATCAGAAGAGGAATTACAACAAATAGAAACGATAGTAAATGAGAAAGTGTGGGCTTCCATTCCAGTATCAATCAAGCACAAATCATTGGACGAAGCGAAACAAATGGGGGCTATGGCATTATTCGATGCGAAATATGGTGAAGAAGTAAGAGTAGTAGCTGTTGATGATTACAGTATTGAGCTTTGTGGAGGTTGCCACGTTGATAACACAGCTGAGATTGGTCTATTTAAAATTACTCAAGAAACAGGAATTGGTGCAGGGACACGTAGAATAGAAGCGTGCACAGGCCCTGGAGCTTATGAGTACTATCAAGGTAGAGAACAGTTATTAACAGAAGCAGCTAACAAGTTGAAAACTAAAACTGAGCAAGTACCGCAAAGAATTGATACACTTTTCCAAGAAATGAAAGACTTACAAAAGGAAAATGAATCACTATCAGCGAAACTAGCTAATGTTGAATCAGCTAACATTTTAGATGAAATTGAAACGATTGATGATGTTAATCTTTTAGCACAGAAAGTCGATGTCAGTGATATGAACGCTTTACGTAATATGGTTGATGAATTAAAGCAAAAAGTTGATTCAGGCATCATATTATTAGCAATGGAGAATGGTGACAAGGTACAATTGGCTTCAGGTGTTTCTAAAGATTTAGTCGATCGAGGATTTCATGCAGGTCATGTTATTAAAGAAGCTGCAACAAGATGTGGTGGTGGCGGTGGAGGTCGCCCAGACATGGCACAAGCTGGCGGTAAACAACCAGAAAAAATTGGTGAAGCTCTAGCGTCGGCGAAAGATTATATTAAAACTGTTTTAACTTCGTAGCTTTTAGGTATATAATGGAGTTAAAGTGGTTTGAGGGGGATTGAAAATGTCGAACGATCACACTATGAAATTTCAGTTTTCAGATGACTCACAAGAACAATTAGTAAACGAAATTTTACATCAAGTTTATAGTTCATTGGAAGAGAAAGGATACAATCCAATCAACCAAATAGTCGGTTACTTATTATCAGGTGACCCTGCATATATCCCTCGACATAATGATGCTCGTAATTTAATCTCACAAATTGAAAGAGATGAAATTATCGAAGAGGTTGTAAAGAATTATTTGCAGACGAATAAAAGTTAAAGAGGATTTTGCATGAAAATATTAGGTTTAGATGTCGGTGAAAAAACAATTGGTGTTGCAATATCAGATGCGTTACATTTTACTGCCCAAGGAATCGAAACAATTCATTGGGATGAAGCTGAATTCGCGTCAGTTAAAGATCGCTTTCAACAACTTATTGATGAGTATGAAATCAGTAAGGTTGTCGTTGGTCTACCAAAGAATATGAATGGTACAATTGGAGAACGTGGTGAAGCATGTCAGCAGTTTGCAGCGTATCTAGAAGAACAATTTTCACTACCTGTTGTCATGTGGGATGAACGTTTAACAACGATGGCAGCTGAACGTGTATTGCTAGATGCTGACATGAGTCGTCAAAAGCGAAAGAAAGTAATTGATAAAATGGCGGCAATGATGATCTTACAAGGTTATCTCGATTCAAATCGCTAAAAGGAGTGTAACTGATGCAGGAAAAAGAGCGTATTATTATCCCTGATGAATCAGGGGAAGAACATTTATTTGATGTTTTATTTACATTTGATGTGGACCATACTGAAAGATCATACTTAGTAGCGGTTCCAGCTGAACAAGCTGAAGAAGAGGAAGTAGAAGTATTCGCTTTCCGTTTTGAAGAAAAAGAAGATGACCCTGATGATCTCACTTTATACCAAATTGAAACGGATGAAGAATGGGAAATGGTCGAAGAAATGTTAGCTACATTTACAGAATCTGATGATGAGTCTAACTAAACAATAGTTTTTAAAATTAATTGATATAACGAAACACTGATCGTGTGGTAAAATACGATTAGTGTTTCGTTTTTATTTAAAAAATAAATAATTTAGTGACAAAGATAGAAAAAATAGTCGTTTTCTTTTATACTTTTTATTGGTATAAAAGAAAGGTAAAGAATAGGGGGAAGTATTTTGTCACCTTCCAATGATTATAACAGTATAAAGCAAGAGCGAGCTAAGGAAGCGGGAATGGTAAGAAAAGTTGTTTTAATTGTAATCTTAGTAGCCCTAATTGTATTTGGTATCGCTGGTTACTTTATTTACAATTATGTTAGTGAGGGTTTAAGCCCTGTAGACCCTGAAGATGATGAGCTTGTAGAAGTTGAGATTCCAATGGGATCGAATGTTGGTGATATCGCAGAGATTTTGGAAGAGAACGACCTTATTAATAATGCTACAATCTTTCAAACATATGTAACGTTTAAAAATGAGTCAGACTTTCAAGCAGGGGATTATACCATGTCAAGAAGTCTTGAACTTGATGAAATTATTGAGACGTTAAAGACAGGCCGTATTATGCTTGAGCCATTATTTTCTATTACTATACCTGAAGGCTCAAACATTGAGCGCATTGCTGAGATTCTAGCTAATGAGACATCCATTGAAGAAGATGAGTTCATGGAGTATATGACAGATGATGAATATATTGAATCTTTAATGGAAGATTACCCAGGATTATTAACTGAAGATATATTACAAGAAGATGTTAGGTATCCATTAGAAGGATACTTATACGCTATTACTTACGATTTCCATGAAGAAGATCCTTCGGTTGAAGAAGTTGTCGATAAAATGCTTCAACATACTCAGAACAGAGTATACGATTATATTAATGCCATGGATGCAAGAGGAATGACAATTCATGAGTCATTAACTTTAGCTTCAATCATTGAGTTAGAGGCTGTTGGTGAGGAAGACCGGTTGATGATTTCTGGTGTTTTCCATAATCGTTTAAATAGGGAACCAACGATGCCATTACAAACTGACCCTACTGTATTATATGCGATGGGTGAACATCACCAACGCGTTTTATATGAGCATCTAGAATATGATAATCCTTATAACACATATGAATACACTGGCTTACCTCCAGGTCCTATTGCAAGTTTTCATGAAAGTGCATTAAAGGCAGCAGTCAACCCAGAGTATCACGATTATTTATACTTTGTGGCCTCTTATGAAGGTGAAAACTATTTTGCTGAAACTTATGAACAACATCAGCAAAATATTGAAGAACATCGACCACCAAGAGAGGACGAAGAAGAATAAAATTAAAAAAGGGAGTGCGTAAAATTATTCGCATTCCCGTCTTTTTTTATGGTAAAATATTTAAATTGTATAGGAATGAAATTGTTAAACCCTTGTTGGAGGTTTAGAAATGAATAAAACAAAGCAATACGTGCAGTCTTTATATAATGATGAATCTAACCCTCTAATCGAATCGATGGAACAATATGCAATTGAAAATCACGTTCCGATTATGGAGAAAGATGGTATTGAATACTTAAAACAGTTGATTCGAATACATCAATCTAATAAAATAATTGAAATCGGATCTGCCATTGGTTATTCCGCGATCCAAATGGCAAGTAGTATGCCTGGTGTTCATGTGTACACCGTTGAACGTGATGCAAAAAGGTTTGAAAGTGCTAAACAGTATATTCAAAAAGCTAATCTAGAAGACAGAGTCCATATCGATTTAGATGATGCACTAAATTGGTTAGACCATCGATTTACAACAGAACGCTTTGATTTAGCCTTTATAGATGCTGCTAAAGGTGAGTATATAGACTATGTAGATAAAATTACGCCACTTTTATCAAAAGGTAGTTTGTTAGTAGTTGACAATGTGTTATTTAAGGGGTATGTTTCAAAGGAGAAACAAGACAACAAACGTTTTGTGAAGATCGGGGAAAAGATTGCGTCATTTAATGAGTGGCTATTGAATCATCCTCAATATCAAACAACAATTATTGAAACTGGAGATGGAATTGCGGTTGCTTTAAAAACTAACTAGATATGACATGTGAGAAGGGAGTATTCATAAATTGAATGATAAGCCGATTATTATTGGTGTAGCAGGTGGGACAGGCTCTGGGAAAACAACTGTTACTCGTACTATTTGTGAACAATTTGAAAATACATCGATCTTATTGTTAGAACAAGATTCATATTACAAGGATCAATCACATATACCATTTGAAGAACGATTAAATACGAACTATGATCATCCTCTGGCATTCGATCATGGTTTATTACTTGAACACTTGAAACGTTTATCAAAACGAGAGTCAGTGGAAAAACCGGTCTATAATTACGAGCTTCATACCCGTTCAAATGAAACAATTAAAACTGAACCACAAGAAGTTATAATTTTAGAAGGAATTTTAGTATTAGAAGACGAAAGATTACGTAATATGATGGATATAAAAGTATTTGTGGATACGGATGCTGATATTAGAATTATTAGAAGAATGATGCGAGATATAAAAGAACGTGGCAGAACATTGGAATCTGTTATGGATCAGTATATAAACGTTGTAAGACCTATGCATTTGCAGTTTGTAGAACCGGCTAAGCGTTATGCTGATATTATTATTCCAGAAGGCGGACAAAATCATGTTGCCATTGATTTATTATCAACAAAAGTAAAAAGCATTATCGATCAAAAGCAAATATAAGTTCCCATCATAAATATTAAAATTAATTGAAATAGAGAACTGAATTTAAAAGGAGTGTTAAGTCATGGCAGAAGAAAAAAGCTATTATATGACTGAAGAGGGGAAACAAAAATTAGAACAAGAATTAGAAGACCTAAAAACCGAAAGGCGCCCAGAAGTAGTTGAGCGTATTAAGGTAGCAAGAAGCTTTGGTGACCTTTCTGAGAACTCTGAGTATGATGCAGCGAAAGATGAACAAGCTTTCGTAGAATCACGTATCTCTCAATTAGAAAATATGATTCGTTACGCTGTTATTATTGAGAATGATGAAGATAACAATGAAGTTGTTCAATTAGGAAAAACTGTTGTTTTTGAAGAATTACCTGATGGAGATGAAGAAGAGTATCAAATCGTTGGTAGTGCAGAGGCTGATCCTTTTGAAGGACGTATTTCAAATGATTCTCCAATGGCACAAAGCTTACTTGGTAAAAGAGTTGGTGACCAAGCTATGGTTCAAACGCCAGGTGGGGAATTCGAAGTAAAAATTAAAGAAGTAAAATAAACATCAAGTAGTCCTACACAGCATTGTGTAGGACTATTTACCAAATAAAAGAAATTCCTGTACTATTATTAAATTAGTTGAATTCATTGAGGAGGGGAACCTAGTGGATCATCAATATTCTCGATCTGAACGTTATGAAAAACGCCGTAAAAATACGAAAACAATGAATATACTAATATGGGCTATCATTATATTATTAGTTGTTTTCATTGCTTTCTGGATTTTCGGAGGCGACGGTGAAGTAGAAGAAGAACAAACTGAGCAAAATACATCTGCAGACGCGGAAGACGAAGAAGAAGAGCATAACGAAAATGAAGTGAGTGAAGGTGAAGAGGAGGATTCCTCAGAACAAGAAGAATCAACAACTGATGAATCGTCAGAAGAAGAAAGTAATGAAGAGGAATCTGAAGAAGAGCATGTATATGAATCTGATGAGGACAATGTTGTTCGTGTTATTGAACGTAATTGGACACCGATCGGTACGGAACAAGAAGAACCGCATACAACACAATTTAGTGAAGGTACACAGGACCGTGTAGAAATGGAACAAGCCATTATATATGCTACAGGTTTGTCTGAGGATGATATTATCTTTTGGAGATTGGAAAGTGGTGGTGTAGCGAACCAAGTAATTGGTACTGTTACAGATTCAGCACAACAAGAGATTTATCGTGTTTATTTAGATTGGATTGAACATGAAGGCTGGGAACCACAAAAGGTAGAAGAATTATATGAAAATGATCAACATCCTGACTATGGTAGTGAAGAAGATGAAAACGAAGAAGACACTTCAGAAGAAGATGAAGAATAAATAAAGGCAGGTTGTACAACGATGAAATACGGTATAATTGGAGCTATGGAAGAAGAATTGGATTGGTTAAAGTCACAAGTTAATATTACTGAAGAGCTTGTTGTAGCTAATTGTATATTTTATGTAGGTGAGTATGCAGGGCAAGAAGTAGTGTTACTTCAATCTGGTATTGGTAAAGTGAATGCAGCCATTTCAACAACTATATTACATGAACGTTTTGCGCCAGATTATGTTATTAATACAGGGTCATCAGGTGGTGTAGATCCAGATTTAAATGTAGGTGACATCGTAATTGGAACAGAAACACTTCATCATGATGCAGATGCAACAGGATTTGGTTATAAATATGGACAAATCCCACAAATGCCTGAAACGTTTCCTTCACATGAACAACTAGTTAATAAGGCAGAAAAAGTTAAGGAAGTACTACCGAGCGATGTAAAAGTGACTAAAGGGTTAATAGGTACTGGTGACTCGTTTATGTCAGACTTAGATCGTGTTACAGAGGTAAGTAATCGTTTCCCAAGTATTAAAGCACTAGAGATGGAGGCTGTATCAATTGCGCAAGTGTGTTATCAGTATGATACCCCTTGTTTAATCATTCGCTCATTATCAGACATTGCTGGTAAAGAATCTAATGTGTCATTTAAAGAGTACTTAGACCGTGCAGCCAAAAACAGTGCTTCATTTATTTTGGAAATGTTAAAATAATCAACCATAAAAGCACAGCTATGTTGTAAAACAGTTAGCTGTGCTTTTTAAGTTTTGAATAAATTAATTGTTTTGTGATTCATAAGTCTAACTCCTAAACAAAGTTAACAATATGATGTATACCAATAGTAACCACCACATATTAGAAGCAACAGTAGTGAAATGATCAATAATGCATAACCGATGTTTGAGTGGCCATGATGATGGTGATATAAAGGGTAAGGTGGGTACGATGGTTGACCATAATAATACATATAGTCCCACTCCTTTAGTCGTTCTTACTAATAAGCTATGAAACTGGTTTAATAAGTGAGTGGGTTGATGGCCTACTTCGATTGGTTATTTTTCTTTTTTCTCTCTTCTGCTCTGTAAAAGGCGTGAAACATTTTCATTAAAGCTCTTTTTTCAATTCTAGAAACATAACTACGAGATATACTAAGTGATTTAGCAATCTCACGCTGTGTATACTCTTCTTGATTACCAAGACCATAACGCTTTGCGATCACTTCTTTTTCACGTTCATCTAATAAATGAATGTATTGAAAAATCTGCTCGATTTCTATAGCTGTTTGTATTTTTTCAGTAAGATCAGGTGAATCAGATTTTAACACATCAATCAAGCTAATTTCGTTACCTTCTTTGTCATGACCGATTGGATCCTGCAATGACACATCTTTATTACTCTTTTTCGAAGACCTTAAAAACATTAAAATTTCGTTGTCAATACACCTTGCAACATATGTAGCAAGCTTTGTTCCTTTGTCTAAAGAAAAACTTTCTACTCCTTTAATAAGACCAATTGTCCCTATAGATATTAAGTCTTCTTGGTCTTCTTTGTTTTGTTCATATTTTTTGGCAATGTGAGCTACTAGTCTTAAATTGTGCTCAATGAGTTTGTTTCTAGCGTCTAAGTCTCCTTCTTGCCATTTTTGTAAATAATGCTTTTCTTCTTTAGGGGACAAAGGCTGTGGAAATGCATTTCCTTTTACATAAGCGATAAATAAATAGGGGTTTTGAAAAATGAGGGCAAGCAACTTCAATAAACTAATCATGTCATCAACTCCAAATCGTGATGGGTTGTTGCCTATAGTTAATTGTATGGTTGATGAAGACAAATGTGCGTGTACACACAAAATAATTAAAAAAATATCGATTTACACCATGTCCAGAGCCTCTAGAGTTCCCTCTATAAACAAAAACACCAACTATAAGGGTAAATACCTTACAATTGGTGTTTTATTAAATATAAGACATTTTAAAGCTTATTTCGACTCGTTTTTTAAATGGTCACGCTTCGTTTTATCCCACAGCTCAACACCAGAGTTATATGCGGCTCTAGAAATCATGTGTCCACTAATTGGAGCTGTAATTAATACGAAGACAATACCTAATAATAATTTCCCGCTTACAATACCTTGATCAAATAAAAGGTAAAGGAATGAACCTAGAAGTACCCCAGCTACACCAAGTGTTGCCGCTTTAGTTGCCGCGTGCAGTCTCGTATAAACATCTGGAAAGTGAAGAATTCCTAAAGAACCAGAAAGGATAAAAAATGTCCCTATCAATAATAATAGACTAATGATTATGTCGATCAATGATAACACCCTTTTCTAAGAATTTCGCTATTGCGATTGTACCTATGAATAATAGAATACCGATTAATAAAACAACATCATTCAATCGATCAGTACCCAAGTTAATCGCTTGTAAGCCAACTAAGGCCATCATATTAATACCAATCGCATCTAAAGCGACCGCTCGATCAGGGTTTGTAGGGCCCTTAATGGTTCTATAAACTAACATTAGAATGGATGTTGTGACACCAACAAAGCTTATCCATAAGACAACTTCTAACATTTGTGCGCCGAATTCGTTAAGCATTTATCGTGTCACCTCCATAATTGCTTTTTCAAATGTTTCTTTAATCTCAGTGATGGACGCTTCCACATCTGGAAGGTCCATCGCATGAATATAGATTTTCGAGTTATCATCTGCTACAGCAACTGATAACGTTCCTGGAGTTAAAGAAATTAAGTTACCTAAAAGTGCAATTTCCCAACTGCTCTTTAGCTCTATAGGTAACGCAAATATACCAGGTTCAATGTCTAATTTAGGCTTATACGCCAGTGCTATAATGCTTACACTTGATAAAATTAATTCACGTAAAAAAATCAAGTTTAATTTAATAATTCTATACAAACGAATGACATAAAAAATGTCTGGTACAAATCGTCTTAGGAAAAACAGTAAACCCATACCGATAAAGAAACCGATGAAAAATGAGAGCACTGTATATGATTCACTTAAGAACATCCACATAACCGCGATTAATAAGTTAAAAATAATCTGTATGGCCATAACACACTACTCCTTTAAAACAGAACTAATGTATTCTGTTCTGTCCATTAGCATATTTGCAATTGATTCAACATGAGGGTATACAGCTTCTGCACCTACTCCTAAGAAAATAGAAATGCTGACTAAAACGACACCAGGGATTGTTAAGTTGCGTACTCGTTTACGATCATCTGAGATGTTTTCCATTAAGTCGCCCCAGAATCCGCGAATGAAAATACGCATCATTGAGAACAAGATTAGTAAACTTGAAATCAAGGCAACAATGACGAGTAAAAACTCTTCCTGCTCTAAACCACCACGTAATAATAGGATTTTTCCAATAAAACCACTGAATGGTGGTACTCCAGCTAAAATTAATGAAGCTACGAAGAAGATCCATCCGAGTAATGGGAACTTCTGAATGACACCGCTCATTTGCCTTAAATCTTTCGTTCCTGCTGCAACTATTAATGCCCCGATTAAGAAGAATAGTGCTCCTTTAATTACCATGTCGTGCATTAAATAATAAACAGAGCCAGCAATTGCATCTTCAGTATAAAGGCCAATACCCATTAACATGAAACCAACTGCAGGGATAATATTATACGTGATGATCAATTTCACATTATTTGTCGATAGTGCACCAATGACACCAAATATCATCGTAAACATAGCTAACCAAATGAAAATTTGGTGTGTTACTCCCGTGTCATGTACGAAAATTAATGTAAACACTCTTAAGATTGAATAAATCCCAACTTTAGTTAGTAATGCACCGAATAATGCTGATACAACAGCATTAGGAACTACATAAGAATTTGGTAACCAATAGTATAGAGGGAACACAGCAGCTTTAACGGCGAACACAAAGAATAATATAATCGCAACTGTTGTTAAAATCCCTTCTTGTCCCACATACTCTACGCGTTCTGCTAATTGAGCAAAGTTAACAGTACCTGTAATTGCATAAATGAATGCAATTGCAGTAACGAACAGCATAGAGGAGAAAACGTTAAACATTACGTATTTCATCGATTCTCTTAGCTGTACTTTACCATTACCAAGTACGATTAACCCGTATGAAGCAATTAACAACACTTCAAAGAATACGAATAGGTTAAACAAATCACCTGTCATGAATGCACCAGCTACACCTGAAATCAGTAAGAAGTAAAAGGCATAAAAGTAAAAGCTTTCTTGTTGCTTATCAAGTACGGATGGAGCATAAAAGACAGCCGCAGTACCAATGATGTACGTTGTCATAACTAAAATCATGGATAGGCCATCTCCAACGATTGAGATGCCAAATGGAGCATCCCAACCGCCAGATTGAACAACAATTGTACCGTTCGTTAATACATGCCACGTTAATGCAGCTGTCATAATAGTTAATATGACAGACGTAATTTGAGAAAATTTACGTGAAAAATTTAACTTTTTAGGAAAGAACGCAGCGATAACACTTGCAATAAGTGGTAGGACTATAGGCAAAAATATTAAATTATTCATGATCACTACCTCGCAATTCTTCCATATTATCGGTCTTATTTAACGTATAAGTACGGTATGCTAACACTAATAAGAAACTTGTTACACCAAAAGCGATTACAATTGCTGTAAGGACTAACGCTTGTGGTAAAGGATCAGCATACTCCGTGACACCATCTACAACTAATGGAGGGGCACCTCTCTTTAGTTGAGCCATTGTTAAGAAATATAAGTGTGCCCCGTGAGAGATTAACACTGTTCCGACTACAATTCTTAGTAGTTGTTTTTGCAATAGATTGTATATACCAGCACCGAATAAAATCGATGCTAATCCTGTCATAATAATCTCCATTTATTTCGCCCCCTTATCTCGGCGAAGTTTAATCATTGCGATAATCGCTAATGCTGCTCCGAATAATACTGCTACTTCAAATAGAGTATCAATACCACGGAAGTCAACAAGGATTACGTTTACCATATTGTAACCACCGCCTAGAGGATCGGCATTTTCAATATAGTAATCAGCAATTGAATCAAATGCACGACTGTTATACGCGCTTACACCTATAACCATTAGTAATAGTCCGAAACCAACGGAAATCGCAACATTTACACCTTTAGTGAGTAACGGTGTTGTAGATTTCTGTAAGTTCGGTAAGTGATAGAAACATAGCATAAATAATACAACAGTTACTGTTTCTACAATTAATTGTGTGAGTGCTAAGTCAGGTGCTCGGTAGAATACGAAAAGAATCGCTAATCCATAACCAATTACACCGACTATAAGAATAATCGCTATTCTGTTATGAACAAAGATCGTTGCAATTGCAGCAATTGCCATGATAGCCGCTACAATTAGTTCTTTTACTGTAATTGGTGCAACGTCAGTAACTTCAAAGTTAACGCCGTTTGTTTGAATTAATACACCTAATGTAATAGCAAAGATCGCTGTGATCACTAGAACCATGTAAAATCTTAATGAACCTGTCATATATGAAGTTGTAATCTTATTTGAACCTTTTTCAATGTTTTCGATTAACCAATCATATACACGGTTAAAGCTTAAGCGCCCTGGTAAGACAGAATAAATGCCTTCCCATTTGCTCTTAGTAAGATACAGAACGATCCCTAACACTACGACAGCTACTGACATGTAGAATGCAGGAACTAATCCGTGCCAGAAGTAAATGTCTTTATTATTTTCAGCACCGAATACAGCATCAGCAGCATGCGTAATTAACCCCTGATTAAACATTTCAGGGAATAAACCAATTGTAATAACACCAAGTACTAAAATAAATGGTGGTAGAAGCATCATTTTCGGCGCTTCGTGTGGTGTTTGTGGTAACTCTTCCTCTTTGTATTTACCAGTAAATGTACCGAAGAATAGGTACATTGAGTAAACAAATGTAAAGATACTACCGACTACAGCTAAAACTGGTAAAGCAGCAACTAAAGCTTCCATAAATGGACCAGTTGCACTGTTTACCAATGTTGCATCAAAGAACATTTCTTTACTGTAGAAACCGTTTAAGAATGGTAATGGAACACCAGCCATTGAGAATGTGCCGAAGATCGCTAATGTAAACGAAATCGGCATAAACGTCATAAGACCACCGAGTTTTCGTATGTCTCGTGTACCTGTTTCATGGTCTACAATACCAGCAACCATAAACAAACTACCTTTAAAAGTTGCATGGTTTAAAATGTGAAAGACTGCGGCAAATAAGGCTACGTCTGTTCCGAACCCTAACATAGCCATAATCATACCTAATTGACTGATTGTTGAGTAAGCTAAGATTCCCTTTAGGTCTGTTTGTCTTACAGCCATGAAAGAACCCCAAACTAATGTCACGATACCAAATAAACTTAGTAAGAAGAAGAAATTTGGTTCTCCTCCTAAGATTGGTGAAAAACGAGCCATTAGGTAAATACCCGCTTTAACCATCGTAGCTGAGTGTAAATAAGCACTAACTGGTGTTGGTGCTTCCATCGCATCTGGTAACCAAATGTGAAACGGAAATTGTGCAGATTTGGTAAATGCACCAAGTAATAAAAACGCTAAAATAAAAGGAAAATAATGGCTGTCTACAATGACATCTGCTTGTGCAACCATTTCACGAATACTAGTAGTTCCTGTAACAATAGTTAATAGGATAATACCTGCAAGTAAACTGAAACCACCAAGTACTGTGATTAACATTGATTTTAATGCACCATAACGTGATCGTTCACGGTAATGCCAATAACCAATTAGTAAAAATGATGAAATCGATGTAAACTCCCAGAAAGCGTATAGAGCAAATACGTTGTCTGATAGTACAACACCTAACATAGCGGTCATGAAAATATAAAGGTAAGTGTAAAAATGACCTAGTTGTTCTTTGTGATTTAAGTAATAAATTGAATATAGAACAACTAAAGTACCAATACCGCTAATTAATAATGCAAATAATAAACTCAATCCATCTAGATGAAATGATAATGAAATATCAAGAGATGGAATCCATTGTACTGATTGTACTTGTGGTTCGAAGTTGGGCCCAACGAACTGTAAAAAGTACAAGAAGATCAGAAATGGTACAGGCAGTATAAGCCAACCTGTATGTACTTTTTCCTTCCATCGACTTAAGAAAGGGATCAGTACCGCAAATAATAATGGGGCAAAAACTGCATAGATCATACTTGTTTCATCCTTTCGAAAAATCTAAGCCGCAATAAATACAGTAACATTATAACGATATTTCATGTTCTTTGAAAAGAAAAACTCTGTGAACATTAAATAAAAAAAAGTGACACTCACGGTGAGTGCCACAGACTTATATATAGGAAGAAACTCCAACTAAGATGACTCTTTTAGGTGATCAATTAATTTTCGTTTTTTTAATTCTTTCTCTATAAGTTGAATGAAGTCATGATTTAAACCAAGATTTTTCGCCTTGTAATATGAATCAATTAATAACTGATCAGATAAGGTTTCCATAATACGTAAGCCGTAATGGCTTGCACCTCCCGCACGCTCACTTTAAAACTGTATTTATAATACCACTCTTTTTTCCTAGTCACAAACTAACATATATGTGTGTAACTTGTGTATAAATTGTTGATATTCAGGGGTGTAAAGCTCACGAAACTTGTTTTTACGCTGTGGGTAATGTGTGTAAGGTTATCCACAGGTGTGAAAAATGAAGGTATTTGTCGAACGAAAATGAAAAAATATAGGTATTGTATGGTAATTCGACGCATATTTATAATAATTTACACAGGTAAACATAAAAGTATTACTGTTTGGTCGAATTTTTTTTGAAAGATGGCGTCTGATTGTTTATGATGTTAAATAGTGAGAGTATAATATTAGAGGTGAATTCGTTGTTAAAAAAATTTCTGCCTAATGAACATGTCGAAACAGTTTTAGAAATTACACCAAGCTATTTGAAGGCTAAAGGTATTAAAGGTGTTATTACTGATTTAGACAATACACTAGTTGCTTGGGATCAGCCTGAGGCAACTCCGGAAATTAAAGAATGGTTTGAAACTTTAGAGCAAGAGGGCATTCATGTCACAATCATGTCGAATAATAGTGAAGATCGAGTGGCCAAGTTTAGTAAGCCATTAGATATTACTTTTATTTCAAAAGCTAAAAAGCCTTTAGGTAAGGCTTTTCAAAAAGCCCAAAAAGAAATGGGGCTAAGAGATGGAGAAATCGCTGTTGTTGGAGATCAATTGTTAACCGATGTATTAGGTGGGAACCGATCAGGACTTAATACCATTTTAGTTATACCAGTTGTTCAAACAGACGGCTTTTTCACTCGCTTTAACAGAATGGTGGAACGAAGAATATTTAATTACTTTAGAAAAAAAGGTATGCTTCATTGGGAGGATTAATATGGAACAAATACATTGCCACGGTTGTGGTGTTCAAATTCAAACGCATAGTGAGAAAGAGCTTGGTTATGCCCCGCTTTCAGCATTAGAGCGCGAAGACGTCATTTGTAAACGTTGCTTTCGGTTAAAAAATTATAATGAAGTACAAGATGTTGACTTGACCGATGATGACTTTTTAGCGATGTTACATGAAATTGGAGACCGAAATGGATTAGTCGTTAATATCGTTGATTTATTTGATGTTCACGGCAGTTTCGTAAGGGGTTTAAATCGGTTAGTTGGCGATAATGAAGTTGTATTAGTCGGGAATAAGGTAGATTTACTACCAAAATCTATAAACCATAATAAAGTGAAGAATTGGATGAAGCGAGTTGCGAAAGAATTTGGCTTAAAAGTTAAAGAAGTGTACTTAGTTAGTTCGGTAAAAGGAATTAATATGGAAGAGACAGCTTTTGAGTTAGAGAAGATCAGAAAAGGGAAAGATATATTTGTAGTAGGGTGTACGAATGTAGGGAAATCAACATTTATTAATTACCTTATTAACCGTTCTATTGAACAAGAACAAGTTATTACAACATCATATTTTCCTGGAACCACTTTAGGTTTTATTGATATACCACTTGATGACCAATCTTCAATGATTGATACACCTGGTATTATAAACGATCATCAGATGGCTCACTATTTATCGAAGAAAGATTTGAAAACAGTCACACCTAAGAAAGAAGTGAAGCCAAAAGTATTTCAACTAGAGGCAGAACAAACGTTATTCATCGGTGGTCTGGCTCGTTTAGACATCGATAAGGTTGATGAACAAAAAGGTTTTATTTGTTATTTTTCAAATGACTTAAACATTCATAGAACAAAGACTGATAAAGCTGACTTACTTTATGATCAACACCTTGGTGAATTGTTGTCACCTCCAACTGAAGAAACAATCGAAACTTGGCCTGAATTAGAAGCGAAAACTTTTCAAATAAATAGTGAAAAGAAGCAAGATATTGTATTTTCAGGATTAGGTTGGATTACGGTACCGAATGGACAGTCAACAGTTACAGCTTATGTTCCTAAAGGTGTTCGAGTATTAGTACGCGATGCCATTATTTAAAGGAGAATGTGAATGTTTCGGTTAGGTTTAATCGGAAATCCAGTAAGCCATTCTAAATCACCAGATATTCACCATGAGCTTTTGCAAGAACATAATTTAAAAGGTCATTATCAGTTGATTCAAACTGAAGATAGGGATTTAGGGAATAATATTGAGTGGATGAAAGAAGAAGGTTTTACAGGATTTAACGTTACAGTACCATATAAAGAAAAAGTAATCGAATATCTCGACTACTTGGAAGGTTCCGCACGAGTTATGGGTTCAGTCAATACGGTGAAAATCAATCAAGGAAAACTAATAGGCTATAATACAGATGGAGGAGGTTATGTAAAGTCATTATTAACTTTGTCTCCTAATTTTCTAGAAGATGCTGAGGCTAAAAGTATTCTTTTGCTAGGTGCTGGTGGTGCTGCTAAAGGCATTGCTCACCAGTTATTGCAGTCTCCATTCAAACAAATGGATGTTGCAAACCGTAACATAGAACGTGCGCAATCTTTAGATCACCAACTAGGGCTATCCAACATTCTAACGCTCAACGAGGCAATGAAAGAACTTGGACAATATGATTTAGTTATTAATACAACAAGTGTAGGTATGACACCTTATGATGGTGAGCAAGTTATTCCATTAGATTACGTAAAACCAGGTACAATAGTAAGTGATATCGTTTATAAACCTAAATGGACGTCATTTTTAATTGATGCCAAAAAAAGAAACTGCCAATTACTTTTTGGTGAATCTATGTTATATTATCAAGCGGTAAAGGCTTTTGAAATTTGGACAAACCCAGAATACAACCTTAATCAATTATGAGGCTAGGAGGAACTTCTTTGTTAACAGGTAAACAGAAACGTTATTTAAGAAAAGAAGCGCATCATTTAAGTCCGATCTTCCAAGTTGGAAAAAGCGGTATAAATAGAAATATGTTGGATCAAATAGATGAAACGTTAGAAAAAAGAGAGTTAATAAAAGTTAGTGTCTTACAGAATAACTTTGAAGATAAACATGACTTAGCGGACCAAATTGCTAAAGGTACCGACGCTCTTGTTGTACAAATTATCGGTAACATTATTGTGTTATATCGTGAATCGGTGGAAAATAAGCAAATCGAATTACCGTAAAGGTGGGTATACAATGAAGCGAATTGGGTTATTTGGCGGAACTTTCGACCCACCCCATCTCGGTCATTTAACAATATGTAAAACGGTTTTGAGCAGTTTGAATTTAGATGAAGTTTGGTTAATCCCAACTTATCAACCACCACATAAACAACAAGCTAAAGCTTCATTTGATCACCGTAAAAACATGTTACAATATTTAATTCATGATGATCCCCAATTGAAAATCTCCACAGTGGAAAGTGAGCGTAGAGGTCGATCATATACCATTGATACTGTAAAAATATTAAAAGAACGAGAAGCGGATAGTCAGTTCTTTTTTATAATCGGTGGTGATATGGTAGAGTATTTACCAAAATGGTATGCCATTGATGAACTGAAAACACTGATCCAGTTTGTTGGAGTTACTCGACCAGGCTCAGATTTTAATGATCAATCAGTTTTAAAAGTAAATATGGTGGAAATAGATGTTTCATCCACAGTCATTCGTAATCAAATCGAACGACATGAGAATCCTGAGGGTTTGCCAATTGAGGTGTACGATTATATAAAGGAGCATGGCTTATATGGAAGTTGATTATGCATTACAAAAGTCGAAGGCGGTTTTACCGACTAAGAGATATGAGCATGTTGAAAGAGTTACTGAAACGGCACTAAAATTAGCGGAAAGATATCAAGCAGATTCATACAATGTTGGTATTGCAGCAGCTTTACATGATTATGCTAAACATATGGACAAGTCACTACTTCAACATTGGATTGAAACCGCCATAGACATTCCTAAGGATTTAATCCATTATCACCATGAACTATGGCACGGTCCTGTTGGTGCAAAAATGATTCAACATTGGTTTATGATTGAAAACCGAGACATTTTAAATGCAGTCAGATGGCATACTACAGGTAGAGCAGGGATGGGATTAGTTGAAAAAGTTGTCTTTTTAGCTGATTATATTGAACCTGGGCGCCAATTTGATGCTGTATATAAAGCGCGTGAGTTGGCTCAACAAGACTTAGATCAAGCTTGCCAATACGCATTGAAACAATCGATTTTATTTTTGATTGGTAAAAAACAACCTATCTACCCTGATACGTTTCAAGCATATAATGAATTAACGAGATCAATAAAAAAAGATGGAGGTAACTAATACATGAATAGTCATGAGTTATTACAATTAGCAGCTAAAGCATGTGATGACAAACGTGCAGAAGAGTTAGTTGCTTTAGATATGAGAGAGTTATCCTTAATAGCTGATTACTTTCTAATTTGTCATGGTACAAACGAAAGACAAGTAGATGCTATTAGTAAAGGCATTAAAGAAGCGGTTGAAGAACAAGGTATAGAAGTGAAGAAAATTGAAGGAAAAGACGAAGCGCGTTGGGTTTTAGTTGATTTAGATGATGTCGTGGTCCACATTTTCCATAAAGAAGAACGCAGCTACTATAACTTAGAAAAGTTATGGGGCGACGCTGATCAAGTTGCTCTAACGGTCTAGAGGTCTTGTATGTATAAAGAAATGGCTCAAGTATATGATGAGTTAATGAATGATGCACCTTATGATAAGTGGGTTGACTTTACTAAACAAGCAACTAAGCCGTATTCAAAACGAGCTTCAAGTTGTTTGTTGGATGTTGGGTGTGGTACTGGTGAAGTGTCAGTTCGGCTTGCGGAACAAGGATACGAAGTGACAGCTTTTGATCAATCAGAAGAAATGATTGATCATGCAAGGGCCAAAATGGAACATGACCAGGAAATACAATTTCTAAAAGCTGATGCAACTGATTTTAAATTAAACAAGAACTTTGATGTTGTAGTTAGTTATTGTGATGTTGTTAATTATTTAACAGAAGAAAATAGTTTGACTAAGGCGTTTAATCAAATATACGACCATTTAACAGACGATGGTGTCTTCATTTTTGATATACACAGCCAAGGTTATGTCGAGTTCTTATTAGATTCAGAAATGTTCTCTGAAGTTAGAGATGACGTTAGTTATGTATGGTTTTGTGAGGGAACGAAACGTCCGTATGAAGTTGTACACGATTTAACATTTTTTGTGCAAACAGACTATGGATTGTACAAACGTTTTGATGAAACGCATAAACAGCGAACATTTCCAGTTGAGCAATACAAACATCTTCTTAGCTCAATCGGTTTTCAAAAAGTTACCGTTTGTTCAGATTTTAGCTTTGAGTATAGAGAAGATGCAGACAGATTATTTTTTATTTGCCAAAAATAAAAAGCAGCCAAAATTTGAAAGTCTGACTTTCCTATTTTGGTTGCTTTTTTTAGGTTTTTAATTAAAATAAATAATATACTAATTTTTTGTCGTTAATTGATTGACTAACTCATCAGCATGATTTTGCTCATTGTAAAACTTTTCATGGGTAGCTTTAAATACTTCGTTTAAACCATTTGGAACACAAAGTTCTAAAGCTTTCATACCTTCTCCAGTAATACCACCTTTGACCATAACTTTTTCTTTCAAAGAATTTAAATCATATAAATTTTCATCTAATAGTTTGCCGTAACCAATCATCATTGTCTCGACGAGTTGAGTCGCTGTTTCCTCATCTATACCAGTTTCTTCTTGTGCTGCTTTAATCATCGATTGTAATAAGTAACTTATAAACGCAGGCCCGCACGAAACCAAATCAGAGGCAACTCTAACGTATTGATCATTGATCTCAAGAGGAGAGGAGAACAGTTTACAAGTTTGTGTTAGCATTTGTTTCATTTCTTCTGTAATTGTTGAACCAAAGGTCAGAAGAGTTGTTCCTTGCAGGACACGATTCGTTATACTCGGAATCATTCTTGCAGTTTGACATCCCAATAGTTGCTCTAAATGATCAACAGAAACTGAGCTCGTAATAGACACGACCAACTGTTTTTCATTCAACTGTCCGTTCAGCCGATGAGCAACTGAAACGATTTCCTTCGGTTTTGTACATAAGAATATAACATCACACGTATCAGCAATCGCATCTACTGTTTGTAGAACATGAATACCTGGGTAATCTTCTTTTAGTTCATAGGCCTTCAAAAACGTGCGGTTATTGACATAAATATTCCGTTCATCTACTGCATTACTTTTTATTAATGCATTCATAATCACTGTTCCCATATTTCCTGTTCCGATAATTCCCCAATTCATAAGGATCCTCCCTTAAAAACGAACTTACCCTCATTTATATGAAAGAAGGTTAAAAACATGTTAATTCCTAAAAAGTGGTTAGTAGTAGTTATTATTATTTTTATGATTGTTTTTTACTTTATATTACACAGTGATGAAGAACTTGCTATAGAACATGAAAGTCAAAATAATACTAAACCACTGCTTGAAGACCAAGATGAGCGTGAGGAAGATGAAGAATTAGAAATAGAGGAGATAAAATGGGCTGTCGATATTAAAGGAGAAATTAAAAGTCCGGGAGTCTATACTGTTGAAGAACGGGGAAAAAGAGTTGTCGATGTGATTGAGCTAGCAGGTGGATTCACAGAAGAAGCTGATTCAAAGTTTGTCAACTTAGCGGAGTTGGTCTATGATGAAATGGTAATCTACGTTCCAAATAAAGACGAACAGACTGCAGGTAGTAATGTTACCCCAACAAATAAGGAAACGAAAATCCGAGTGAATACAGCAACAGTAGATGAGTTGATGACATTGCCAGGAATAGGAGAACAAAGAGCACAAACGATTATAGATTATCGAGAAGAACATGGCTCATTCACATCTGTTGAAGACTTACTAAACATAAGTGGGATTGGTGAGAAAACGTTAGAGAACTTTAAAGAAGACATTATTGTTCCTTAACTAATTCATTATTTACTATGTTGTGACTACGAATTAAAATGACTACAAGGAGGTATGGCTTATGGAGAGAATTTCTTGGGATCAATATTTTATGTCACAAAGCACTTTATTAGCTTTAAGAAGTACATGCGAAAGATTAGCAGTTGGTGCGACAATTGTACGAGATAAACGTGTTATTGCAGGTGGGTACAATGGCAGTCCATCTGGTAGTGTTCACTGTATTGATGAAGGGTGTAAGGTGATTGATGGACACTGTGTTAGAACAATACACGCTGAAGTGAATGCTATTTTACAATGCGCAAAATTTGGTGTAGAAACAGAAGGTGCAGAAATGTATGTCACTCATTTTCCGTGCTTAAATTGTTGTAAAACCATTATCCAAAGCGGAATCCAGAAAATTTATTATGCGCATGATTACAAAAATAATCCTTACGCGATTGAACTGTTAACAGAAGCAGGTGTGCAGTTTGAAAAAGTCGAATTAGATTATTTACATATCGACACAAATACGAAAGACAAGCTCTATTTCATAACATCGCTAATTGAAAAGTTAGAAGCAAATGGGGTCGAAGAGGAAGAAATTAAAGAATTAAAAATGAAAGCGAATCAATTATTCACATTTGCTGATTAGGCTATGCGAGGAAAATTTTATATACTCGTCTTCTTCTACTTAATTGGATATTTGCCAACAACGATTAGTTTTATATTGTTAGTTTTATGTATATATTTATTTTTTTCTTATCTAAAACAGCGACAACTGTTGTTGGCTTTATCTATTACCTTCTTTATGATCTCCTCATTACATTCCCCAAAGGCTGAAAACTTATTTGTAATAGACAGTGAACAACATTATGAGGGTGAGGTGCGGGTTGTTTCAGATGTAGACGAAACGGATTATTATAGACAATATACATTGGAGCTGGAACAAGGTTATAAGGTTCAAGCACGTTTTAATGATGACTCTCCAATTCTTAAGTATGGATCAACTTGTAAGTTAAAAGGGCAAATTGTTCCTCCTCGACCAGCTACAAATCCAGGTCAATTTGATTACAGCGAGTTTCTAAAGAAACAAGGAGTAATCGGTCTATCTTACAACCCTCAAATATCTGACTGTCATTCTGCTTCGATTTTGTCATACCTATTTTCCGTAAGGCATTTTTTAGTTGCACAATTAGAAACACACTATACTGATCAAACAATTGCTTGGTTAAAGGCATTAATCTTCGGTGATCGTTCTTATATTTCAGATGAAGTTTTGAATGCTTTTCAATTTTGGAACATATCCCATCTATTAGCGATATCAGGTTTACATGTCGGTTTTTTTATCGGATTTTTATATGTAATTTCACACTATATATTCAAACTTCCAAATGAGTCTATAAAGTGGTTCATAATAGTTATAATCCCATTTTATATCGTGATAGCAGGTGCTAACCCGCCCGTTTTAAGAGCTGGGTTCATGGCTCTAATCATTTTACTTGGTTCAATGTTTCATAAAAGGTTGGATACAACAGATGTCATTTCCGTAGTCCTATTATTAATTTTATGGTTTGACCCCTACTTGGTATACCAGCTTGCCTTTCAGTTTTCATTCATCGTTACATTATCCTTAGTCTTGTCTAAAAACTTCTTGAAGCGTGATCATTGGTTGCTAATTTCTTTGAAAGTTAGTTTAATTAGTCAATTAGCGATTTTACCCATTCAATTTGAACATTTCTACTTCACAAATGTATTATCATTTTTAGCAAATTTAATATTTGTTCCTTATTACACTTTCTTCGCTATACCTGTAAGTTTGGTTTTAGTAGTAGCGGTTATATTTCCTTACAATGTGTCTAAATTAATTGAAATAGTATACTTGAATGTTCAAGAAGTTGTTCATTCAATGGTTGTACGCTTTGGCGAGCCAGATTTAGCGATATGGATCGTTGGAGAAGTAAGCTTAATAACAGTTGTTACGTTTTATTTATTCTTACTTTTAATGATGCGAGCGTGGGGTTTAAACAAATTGAAAGCAGCCGCTTTATTTGGCAGTCTGGCGATCAGTGTGTTTTTTATCGAGCAATACGCTACATTTTTTGATTCAACTTACAAAATAACGATGCTCGATGTCGGGCAAGCAGAAGCAATTGTTATTGAACTTCCAAATAGACGAGGGGTATTTGTAGTCGATGTAGGTGAAGAAGTCATCTATCCTTTTGATGGCGATCATGATCGCAACTATACAAGTATAATAAAACCTTATTTATGGTCTAATGGGATTCGTAACATTGATGCGTTATTTATTAGCCATTTTGATTTTGATCACGTTGCATCTGCTCAGTTACTAATCGATGAGTTTAACCCGAACTATATATTTTCACACCCGTTTATAGAGGAACAAGAATACTTAGATGAAGAAAGCATGGAGCAATTGATCCCGATTTATGAAGGTGTCAACCTTGAGTTAGCAGGTGCGAAAATGTTTGTAATGGCACCGGCAAATTCCGATGAGTTCCTTTTGAAAAGTGAAAATGAACGTTCTAATGTGTTTATTTTAGAGTATGACGGTCACCAAACCTTATTTACTGGTGATACTTATGAATCAGTAGAGGTTGATGTTGCTCGAAGATATGACTTAAGTGAAGTGGACTTACTAAAAATCGCCCATCATGGAAGTGATACTTCTTCTAATAAGGAATTTTTAAATGCTGTAGGCGCTGAAGTTGCGATTATTTCAGCCGGACGAAATAATCGATACAACCATCCAACCCCTTTAGTTTATGAACGGTTGTTAACAGAAGGGTATGAAGTTTATAGAACGGATGAGCATGGAGCTATTAAGGTTAAAATTGAAGGTGGACAAGGTACGATAAAGCCATTTATTCCATAATATAAAATAGAAAAAGGGACTAAATAATTAGCCCCTTCCTACATGACACGATCATTCAATTAGTTTGCAAACAGTGTGAAAATCGTACCAATTGCAAAGATTGTAAAGAAGAAAATGAACGAGAAGCCAAAACCTTTAATGGAATCAACTACATCATTGTTTTTGGACTGTACATCCTGTTCGAATTCGTTCACAACCATCCCTCCTAAATCACTATCAGTATAAGCGATTCGATCAAAAAAATCTATATTTTTTGATGAATGTCAAAAAGTTGTGGAAAACCACGATCACGTTAATTGTAAAGACTTAACAGCCATAAACAATTTGTTTATACACACAATAAGTATAACACCAAACGTCGCTAAAGACAAAACTTCCCGGGGATTTGTTTTTAGCGTTTATATAGATACTGGGAGGAGCCGAAATTGGTTCCTCTCTTTAAATTTTTGTGTACGCAAATCGAAATGTCTATGTTGTCTTGTGATTTTCTTAAAATCAGTATACGATAAAACAAGAAGGAGGACAATTCATGCATGCACAACAATTAATTAAGCAAAACATAAAACATGTTTCACCTATATATTTATTGTTTGGTGAGGAACCATATTTTATACAAAAAGTAAAAGAACGGATAATTGAATCAGTCAAAAAGAATAAAGATCCAGAACCTGATATCCAAACTTATGATATGGAAACTGTAACAGTTCAAGAAGCCATTCACGATGTAGAAACATTCCCATTCTTCAGTGAACATAAGATTGTCGTAGTTAATCGGGCGAGCTTTTTAACTGGCCAAACGAAGAGCGATATAGAGCATGATATTAATGCATTAGAAGAATATATAAGCCAACCAACTGATTTCTCAACGTTCATTATTGTTGCCCCTTATGAAAAATTAGACCAACGCAAAAAGATCGTTAAAACCATAAAAGAGCATAGCGAATTAGTGGATTGTTCACCGCCTAGTGTTAACGATATGCAAGACATGTTAAAAACGATGGCAAAACAACACAATTTAAGTCTTTCAAATGAAGTGATCGAATTAATGACAGAACGTATTGGTGATCATTTAGATGCTTTACAAAAGGAATTAATTAAGTTGTCTCTTTATTTTGGAGAGCAAGAGGTAACAGTTCATGAGGCTGAGCAGTTAATTAGTACATATGCAGAAACCAGTTCCTTTTCACTAATTGACGCTTTGGTGCAAAATCAACTAGGACAAGCCTTGAACATTTTAAAGGAATTAAAGAAACAGAACGAAGAACCAATAGCATTGCTAGCACTTGTCACTTCACAAGTTCGGTTAATCTTGCAATGTAAACTGTTGAAGAAAAAAGGGTACCAACAGCAACATATGGCTAAGCAAATTAAAGCACATCCTTATGCTGTGAAGATGGCTTCTAAACGGGAGCGGTTTTTCTCGGAAGATGCACTGAAACAAATTATTATTGAAGGTACTAACACTGACGAGAAGTTAAAGACAGGCCAGATGGATAAATGGTTAGCGTTAGAAATGTATTTAAAAGTGATTTCTACCCAACTAAATTTGTCTACAACAAGGTAGCTCAAAAAAAAGGCTGTTCCCATAAGTCAATTACATGACTTTGTGGGGACAGCCTTTTTCATTAAAAATTAATTAGTTAGCAATTTTGTTAACTTTAGTTGTTAAGCTACTCTTCTTACGGTCACCGTTATTTTTATGAACAATGCCACGTTGAACAGCTTTGTCGATTTTGCTTACTGCTGTTTTTAGAAGATCTTGTGCTGCAGAAGCATCGTTTTGCTTAACTGCTGTTTCAACACTCTTAACAGCACTGCGCATATCTGAACGTACAATTTGGTTACGCTCACGCTTATCTTGGTTTACACGAATTCGTTTTACCGCTTGTGGGTTATTTGCCATTTCCTTTCACCTCCTGATGAATCTGTCCTATACAATAGTTCGTTTCTATCTTGGACAAAAGTCATTTTATCAAAGCACTGACTAGTTTTCAATAGTTTGGTGTCAAGAAGCCTCGCTTGTCGTTTAAATTATAACATATTGGAAACGCTAATTTTAGATAGGAGGTATGAAAATGACAGAAAAATTTGTTGGACCACGTACTGACTTAGCAGTAGAAGCAAGGGAAATGTTTATAGAGAGAAACCCTGATAAAAAGGAAGAACTAGATGGCATTATTATAAAGGAATACCAAGAAGAGGATGTTAAGCTAACAAGGGTAAAAATTGATGAAGAAGGTAGTGAACGTGTCGGGAAAAGTGCAGGACATTACATTACCATTGAATCACAAAAGTTAAGAGATCTGGATTATAAGTTTGAGAAGAAAATTGCAACAATTTTAGGTGCAGAAATTGAAAGATTAATTAAAATGCATGATATCCACCCAGATGCGAATTGCTTAATTGTTGGATTGGGTAATGATTATGTAACGCCTGATGCGTTAGGGCCACAAGCTTTAAAAAAAGCGTATATTACTCAACATTTATTCAAGTTACAACCAGAAACAGTCGAGAAAGGCTTTAGACCTGTCTCAGCTTTCACACCAGGTGTGATGGGACTTACCGGAATTGAAACGAGTGATTTAATTTTTGGTGCGGTTAAAGAGACGAAGCCTGATTTTATTATTGTCATTGATGCTTTGGCAGCTAGGTCAGTTGATCGGGTTAATACAACTGTTCAATTATCTGACACGGGCATTCATCCAGGTTCAGGTGTAGGTAATGATCGTAAAGAAGTGAGTGAAAAAACGTTAGAAGTACCTGTTTTCTCAATCGGGATTCCAACAGTAGTCGATGCCGTTACAATCACAGCAGATACGATTGATTATATTTTGAAACACTTCGGTAGAGAAATGCGAGAGGGTGATCAGGCGAGTAAAGCGCTAACACCTGTAGGTATGACATTTGGTGAACGAGTAGAACTGACAGATAAAGATTTACCAGATGACGAATCGAAAGAAAAATACTTAGGTGTAGTCGGATCACTGTCAGAAGATGAAAAAAGACAATTAATCCGTGAAGTATTAAGCCCAATTGGTCATAACTTAATGGTAACGCCTAAAGAAGTTGACGATGTTATTGATCACATGAGTAAACTCGTTGCATCTGGCATAAACCAAGGCTTGCACTCACATATTAAACAAGAAAACGTTCGAGATTTTCTTAATTAATTAGTTCTACCTTTTCAACTATTTGAATAAAGTTTTAATAGAACTTTAATAGAAGGGTTGAAAAGGTCATGAATAAACTTAATTTTAATCATAACAAAGTTAAACAATTAAAACGAAACCCGTTTCTCATGTTTATCATTTTATTTTTATGTGTATGGATGTTAATTCCTTTATTCTCCAAAAACTTCTCAGAAGCATCAACGAACATTCTTCAAGGCTGGGTGAATGAAATCGATGGTGCTTCTTTTTCGTATTTAATGACAGTAGACCAACCCATAATGTCGGGTGTATTGGACCAACAAGAAGAACCGTTAACATTTTCGAGCGTGATTATACCTGCCATTACAGATTTACCTTATCAAGATTTAAGAATGTTGTTTGGTCACGAATTGCCAAATTTTCCTGGTCAAGATAGCACAATTGTTATCGCTGGAAGTGGGACGAACTATTTTACAACTTCAATTGAATCAGCCCCACCAGAGTACATTTTTGAAGCGGAAGACGAAGTGGAAGTCAATGAAGAACGCCAGGTAGAGGATTACGAAAACCAATCTGTTTTTATTTATAATGCACATAACAGAGAAGCCTTTCTACCATACATGGACGAAGGGACGAGTGCTCATGAAGCCTTTAGTCATACAGAGAACGTTGTTGATTTAAGTCTTAACCTCCAACGTATGTTAGGTGAGTATGGTATAGAATCACATGTTGATCAAACCGATCATTACCAAGTACTACAGCAAGAAGATTTAGCTTATGCTGATTCATATAACGTAGCAAGACGAGTATTAGAGCAATCAATTGAAGAGAATGATGATATAGAGTATTTTGTCGACATACACCGTGATGCTCAACCACATCACATTACAACAACCGAGATTAATGGACAGTCAGTTGCCAAACTAATGTTTATCGTTGGAGGTAACCATGAAAACTACGATGGGAACTTACGATTCGCAGCTGAATTACATCAAATGTTAGAAGAAAGGTACCCAACCTTGAGTCGAGGTGTTGAAGTTAAGCAAGGTCCAAGAACAAATGGGGTGTTTAACCAAGATATAGATGATCAGAAAATTTTATTAGAAGTTGGTGGAGTAGATAACAACTTTGAAGAGTTAAACCGTAGTCTTGAAAAATTTGCAGAGGTCTTTGCTGAATATTATCAAAATCAAAATAATTAAAGGAAGGGGTTGGATTTCTTGAGATTAATCGGATGGGCAGTTGTTATATTTATCATTTTTCAGTTGGGTGTAGAGTTTGGCCAAACAGAGGATCAAGTTGCAGTAATTCAACAAGAAGAACAATTGGCAGAGCAAGAAACAGACTCCTTCTCAGAAAGGCATGAGCGAATTATTCAAGACCAAGAAATAAAAGAAAATCAAACGGGGCTTTATTCTATTGCTTCTGTAATTGAAACTTATGTTAAAAATATCTTTACTTTTCTATTTCATATCTTTCATAGGTTAGCCGCGACCTTTGGTTTATGATAGATATTTAATAAATCGATGTAACTATAATTGAATAAAATGCTCGGTATTGCTATAATCGAGCTAGCGAATGGACGTGACAGGAGTGGTAAATTTTGACTAATAAAAGACAAGAAAACATTCGAAATTTCTCGATTATAGCTCATATCGACCATGGAAAGTCGACTTTAGCGGATCGAATACTAGAAAAAACGAAAGCATTAACAGACCGTGAGATGAAAGATCAGTACTTAGATGCGATGGATTTGGAACGTGAACGTGGAATTACGATTAAACTAAATTCTGTGCAGCTTGAGTACGAAGCAAGTGACGGGGAAGATTATATCTTTCATTTAATTGACACCCCAGGCCACGTCGACTTTACATATGAAGTATCACGTAGCTTAGCAGCTTGTGAAGGGGCTATTTTAGTTGTAGACGCTGCTCAGGGGATAGAAGCTCAAACGTTAGCGAACGTCTATTTAGCGCTTGATAATGATTTAGAAATTATTCCAGTCATTAATAAGATTGATCTACCAAGTGCAGATGTGGATCGAGTTAAACAAGAAATCGAAGACGTCATTGGCATCGATGGTGATGAAGCCATTTTAGCTTCAGCTAAAGATGGTAAAGGGATTGACGAAATTATGGAACGTATTGTCACAGACATCCCAGCACCTGAAGGTAATCAAGAAGACCCAACAAAAGCGTTGATCTTTGATTCCTTGTATGACTCTTACCGTGGTGTCATAGCGTATACATGTATTAAAGAAGGTTCCCTTAAAATTGGCGATAAGATTAAGATGATGCAAACTGATAAAGAATTTGAAATTAATGAGTTAGGCGTTTTCACACCTAATCCAGTGAAAAAGAAAGAGTTATCTGTAGGTGACGTTGGCTTTTTAACAGCTTCTATTAAAAATGTTAAACATACTCGTGTTGGTGATACTATTACATTAGCTAAGAACCCAGCTGATGAGCCATTGCCAGGTTATCGTCGTCTAAACCCTATGGTATATTGTGGGCTGTTCCCTGTAAGTGCTGATGACTATAACGATTTACGTGATGCTTTAGAACGCCTAGAATTAAATGACTCATCATTGCAGTATGAAGCAGAAACGTCTCAAGCATTAGGGTTTGGCTTCCGTTGTGGATTTCTAGGACTATTACACATGGAGATTATTCAAGAGCGTATCGAGCGTGAATTTAATATTCAACTGATTACGACAGCACCTAGTGTAATTTATGAAGTTGAGATGAGTGATGATGAAGTAATTGAAATTGAAAACCCATCACTTATGCCTGAGACTCAGCAAATTAAAGAAGTCCGCGAACCATTTGTAACAGCATCTGTTATGGTCCCAAACGAATATGTTGGTCCTGTTATGGAAATCTGTCAAAAGAAACGTGGCGAGTATTCTGATATGCAGTATATGGATGAAAACCGTGTCAACATTGTATATGATATTCCGCTATCAGAGATTGTATATGATTTCTTTGATCGATTGAAATCACAGACAAAAGGATATGCATCTTTTGATTATGAGTTAAGTGGTTATAAACCTTCTGACTTAGTTAAAATGGATATTCTATTAAATGGTGAAACGATTGATGCGTTATCATTTATTGTGCATCGAGACTTCGCTTACCATCGAGGAAAGCAAATAGCAGAAAAGCTAAAAAATTTAATTCCAAGACAGCAGTTTGAAGTACCTGTTCAAGCAGCAATTGGTAATAAAATTATTGCTCGTACGACAATTAAGGCTATGCGTAAAAACGTTCTATCAAAATGTTACGGGGGTGACATTACTCGTAAACGTAAGTTGTTAGAGAAGCAAAAAGAAGGTAAACAACGTATGAAGATGGTAGGAAAAGTGGAAGTGCCTCAAGAAGCCTTTATGTCAGTATTAGAGATGGATGATGACCAAAATTAATTTAAAAAGGGCCGGCCGATTAAGGTCTGCCCTTTTATCTGTTTAAAAGAATGATTTTAGTGAGAGAAGGGATTATATGAGTGTACAAGCTGTTTATATACACATTCCGTTTTGTCATGAAATATGTCATTACTGTGATTTTGCGAAGATGTATTATCATGAAGGGATTGCTGATTCGTACTTAAACTCTTTAAATGAAGAGATAAGTATGTATATAAAAGATGAACCTGTTTCGGTCAGAACGATCTATATTGGTGGAGGGACGCCAACTAGTTTGAACGAGAATCAATTAGAGAAGCTTTTCCAAACCATTTCGAACTACTTTAACATTGAAAAGGTTGAAGAGTTCACGATTGAAGCAAACCCTGGGGAGTTTCATGAAGGGCATGTGAAGTTGATGGCTCAATATGGGATTAATCGTGTTTCATTAGGGGTACAAGTTTTAGACAATGACTACCTAAAAGAAATGAACCGAATTCATACTGTTGATGATGTTGAACGCTCGGTACAATTGTTACAACAATATGGATTAACTAACATTAGCATGGACTTTATTTATGCCTTACCGAGTCAAACGTTGGAACATTTTGAAACAACGCTAAAGAAAGCTTTATCTTTTGATTTACCACACTATTCTTCATATGCATTACAAATTGAGCCTAAAACCGTTTTTTATATGCGGTATCAAAAAGGGAAACTATCAAAACCGAAAGAAGAAGTTGAAGCACAAATGTTCCATTCTTTAGTTAACCTTATGGAAGAACAAGGGTTGCAGCATTATGAAGTAAGTAATTTTTCAAAGCCTGGTTATGAAAGTAAACACAATTTAACATATTGGGATAATGTGCCATATTATGCTTTTGGTGCAGGTGCACATGGTTACTTAAATGGTGAGCGTTATGTCAATTTAAGACCCGTTAATCATTATGAAGATCGAATCAAACAAGGTTTAAAACCTGTTTTACATTCAGAGATAGTCACATTAAAAGAACAAGTAGAAGAAGAGATGTTTTTAGGGTTACGTAGGAAATCTGGAGTGTCGGATCACCATTTCAAAGAACGATACCGTTTTTCTTTCTTTGACCTTTATCAAGAGGAGATTGATTATTTAGTTAACAAGGAGTGGATCGTACAGCGTGGAGATACGATTTCAATGACTCATGACGGTATGTTGTTCGGTAATGATGTTTTTGCCTCATTTCTTATAAATGATGATGTTTGGAATAAGAAGTTTCCAATTGACAGTCATTCATGATTTTGATAATTTATAAATAGAATTAGCACTCGTTAAAGGTGAGTGCTAACAGGGGTGATGCATATGCTTACAGAACGTCAAGCATTGGTTTTGAAAGTTATTATTGATGAATTTATTGAGACAGCACAGCCAATTGGTTCGCGAAACATTGCGAAAAGAGAAGATGTTGCATACAGCCCAGCTACCATTCGCAATGACATGGCCGATTTGGAGGATGAAGGTTTTCTTTCGAAGACACATAGTTCATCAGGTCGTATTCCTTCAGAAAAGGGATATCGATTTTATGTTGATCATATGATGTCGCCACTACAGTTATCAAGTGATGAAGTGCGTCTAGTTCAATCTCAATTTGATGATCGAATGATTGAGATGGAAAAAGTCATGCAAAACTCTGCTCATATCTTATCAGAGCTAACACAGTACACAACGTTAGTACTTGGGCCAGAGGTGTATGAAACAAAGCTTAAGCAGTTGCAAATTGTTCCCATTAATAAACAGTCAGCTATTGCGATCTTAGTAACCGATACTGGTCATGTGGAGCATCGCTCATTTGCTGTCCCATCAGAAATCGATCACTCTGATTTAGAAAAGGTTGTCAATATATTAAATGAGAAGTTAGTGGGTGTGCCAATCATTTATTTAGATCGAATGATTGAAACTGAAGTGATCGACTTAATCAATCGGTATACTTCAAACTTCCAAAAGTCATATGACTTAATACAGAAAGCTTTGTTTAACCATCAAACGACTAGTTTATATGTCAGTGGTAAATCAAATATATTAATGCAACCAGAATTTAATGATATTGAAAAGGCACGCTCTTTATTTAATGTAATGGAGAGTGAAGACCAAATCGCCCCGATCTTAAAAACTAACCAAGAAGGATTAAAAATTTCAATCGGTCATGAAAATGAAATGGAAGTGATGAACAATTGCACACTCATCACAGCTACCTATACTTTAGGTGAAAACCAAATAGGTACTATTGCATTACTCGGACCAACACGAATGGAATATGCTAAAGCTGTGTCATTGTTAGATTTATGGTCTAATCATATGAGCCAATCACTTTATAGATGGTTTAATGATTAAAAATGAGGGAACAATGTTTCTAGGTTTGTGAACCTTTGCTAATGACTTGGCGAATTTCTACAAATTTGCCAAGTTTATTTAGCGTCAGGGTTTTGTTTTAACAATTAAAATGATATATTTAACAATTGGTGAAAGAAACGTATGAGTAGGGGGTGACAGTAATGAATGAACAAAACAAAGGTCATGAAGATTTAACAGAAGATGTAGTAAATGATGAATATATGGAAGATCAAGAGTCAGACTCTGTTAATGATGAGACGGTCGAGCAACATTCAGATGAAGTTGAAGGCGAAGCAGATGAACAACTATCTGAACTTGAAGAAATCAAACAAGAGAAAGAGGCCTTGCAAGATAAGTTAGCAAGACTTCAAGCTGATTTCGATAACTTCCGCCGTCGTACAAAGAAAGAGAAAGAAGCTGACTTAAAGTATAAATCTCAAGACATAGCAAACGACTTAATTCCTGTTCTTGATAACTTTGAACGTGCTTTACAAGTAGAAGTTAATGATGAAAGCACGAATTCATTTGCTGAAGGATTGGAAATGGTATATAACCAATTTAGGCAAGCTTTAGAGCAACATGGAATTGAGGAAGTTGAAGCAGATGGTGTTCAATTTGATCCACAAAAACACCAAGCTGTCATGCAGGTTAGTGAAGAAGGTTATGAATCTAATCAAGTAATTGAAGTATTACAAAAAGGATATCAACTAAAAGATCGCGTTATTAGACCAGCTATGGTTAAAGTAAACGAATAAAAAGGATATAAAAGGAGGAGCTTACTTATGAGTAAAATTATTGGTATTGACTTAGGTACAACAAACTCATGTGTAGCAGTAATGGAGGGTGGCGAATCAAAAGTTATTCCTAACCCTGAAGGTAATCGTACAACACCATCAGTTGTAGCATTTAAAAATGGTGAACGCCAGGTTGGTGAAGTGGCTAAACGCCAAGCAATCACAAACCCTAATACAATTCAATCAGTTAAACGTCATATGGGTACAGATTATAAGGTTGAAATTGAAGGTAAAGAGTACACACCTCAAGAAGTTTCAGCTATTATCTTACAACATATTAAATCATATGCAGAAGATTACCTAGGCGAAGAAGTATCAAAAGCTGTTATTACAGTTCCAGCTTACTTCAACGACTCAGAGCGTCAAGCAACTAAAGATGCTGGTAAAATTGCAGGTTTAGAAGTTGAGCGTATCATTAACGAACCAACTGCAGCTGCTTTAGCATATGGTATTGATCAAGACCAAGATCAAACAGTATTAGTATATGACCTTGGTGGTGGTACATTTGACGTATCCATTTTAGACATTGGTGAAGGAACATTTGAAGTAGTTGCGACTGCAGGTGACAATAAACTTGGTGGTGATGACTTTGACCAAGTAATTATTGACCATATGGTTGCAGAGTTCAAAAAAGAAAATGGAATTGACTTATCACAAGATAAGATGGCTTTACAGCGCTTAAAAGAAGCGGCTGAAAAAGCTAAAAAAGACTTATCAGGTGTAGCGCAAACACAAATCTCACTACCATTCATTACAGCTGGAGATGCTGGTCCACTTCACTTAGAGATGAATTTAACTCGTGCTAAGTTTGAAGAAGTAGCTTCAGAACTAGTAGAGCGTACAATGGGGCCTACTCGTCGTGCTCTTAAAGATGCTGATATGTCACCATCTGAAATTGATCAAGCAATTCTAGTAGGTGGTTCAACACGTATTCCAGCAGTACAAGAAGCAATCCAAAAAGAAATTGGAAAAGATCCTTCAAAAGGTGTTAACCCTGATGAAGTAGTAGCTCTAGGTGCTGCGATTCAAGGTGGAGTACTACAAGGTGATGTTAAAGACGTTGTCCTTCTAGACGTAACACCACTATCATTAGGTATTGAAACAATGGGTGGCGTGTCTACGAAATTAATCGAACGTAATACAACGATCCCAACTAGTCAATCACAAGTATTCTCGACGGCGGCTGATAACCAACCATCTGTTGATATTCACGTATTACAAGGTGAACGTGAAATGGCAGCGGATAACAAAACGTTGGGTCGCTTCCAGTTAACAGACATTCCACCAGCACCACGTGGAGTACCACAAATCGAAGTTAAGTTCGACATTGATGCGAATGGTATCGTAAACGTAAGTGCAAAAGACTTAGGTACGAATAAAGAACAATCTATTACTATTAAGTCTTCTTCAGGTCTATCAGAAGAAGAAGTAGAAGAAATGGTTAAGCAAGCTGAAGAAAATGCTGAAGAGGATAAGAAGCGTCGTGAAGAAGTTGAACTTCGTAACGAAGCTGACCAGTTAATTTTCACAACAGATAAGACAATTGGTGACCTTGGTGAAGCTGTCACTGAAGAAGAAAAGCAAAAAGCTGAAACAGCAAAAGAAGAGCTTCAAACGGCATTAGAAGGCGAAGACTTAGATGCAATTAAAGAAAAGAAAGAAGCTTTAGAACAAGAAGTTCAAAACTTATCAGTTAAAATGTATGAGCAAGCTCAACAACAAGCTCAGCAAGCACAAGAAGGTGGCGAAGGCCAGTCAGAAGATGACAATGTTGTAGATGCTGAGTATGAAGAAGTTAACGAAGACGATCAGAAGAAGTAAGTCTGATTAAACTGCTTTTAAGTTCAAAGTCAAAGTCAAGAATATCTTACCCTTGGCTTTGGCTTTCTTTATGAGTTCTGAAATGGGTTTAACTATTTGTGGATAATTGCAGTTAATATAATAAAAATGTTATGATAAACTTTATGCGAGAAGATACGGGAGTGTGGTCTTCAATTGAGTAAACGAGACTATTATGAGGTATTAGGTGTATCAAAAGATGCCTCAAAAGATGAAATTAAAAAAGCTTATAGAAAATTAGCAAGACAGTATCACCCAGACGTTAGCGAGGAAGAAAACGCTGGTGATAAATTTAAAGAAGTAAAAGAAGCTTATGAAACGCTAAGCAGTGATCAAAAACGTCAACAATATGATCGGTTTGGTCACGCAGGAGCACAGCAAGGCCAAGGATTTGGTGGTGGAGCTGAAGGCTTCGGCGACTTTGGTGATATTTTTGATATGTTCTTCGGTGGCGGAGGGCGTAGAGACCCTAACGCACCAAGACAAGGTCAAGACCTTCAATATACAATGGAAATTGATTTTGAAGAAGCTGTATTTGGTAAAGAAACGACTATTTATATTCCGAAAGAAGAATCGTGTGAAACATGTGATGGTTCAGGTGCGAAGCCTGGGTCTAATGTGACGACTTGTTCACATTGTAATGGTGCAGGACAAATGAATGTTGAACAAAATACACCGTTTGGACGTGTAGTTAATAGAAGAGTTTGTAACCATTGTTCAGGAACAGGCCAATTCGTAGAAGATAAATGTTCTACATGTGGTGGCGCAGGAAATGTAAAAAGACGCAAAAACATTGATATTCGAATTCCTGGTGGTATAGAAGACGGCCAGCAAATTAGAGTTTCTGGTCAAGGTGGTCCAGGAGAAAATGGAGGTCCTCCAGGCGATCTATTTGTCGTTGTACGTGTTAAGCGACATGAGTTCTTTGAACGTGATGGAGACGACATTTTGTGTGAAATTCCAATTACTTTTACACAAGCAGCTTTAGGTGATGAACTTGAAGTTCCAACTGTACACGGACGTGTTAAATTAAAAATACCAGCTGGAACACAAACAGGTACACATTTTAGATTAAAAGGTAAAGGTGCACCAAATGTTCACGGTTACGGTCAAGGTGATCAGCATATTTTAGTTAAAGTGATGGTTCCTAAAAACTTAACTGATCAACAAAAAGAATTATTAAGAGAATTCCATGAACAAAGTGGTGAAGACTCTTTAGATGAACAACAAGATAATTTATTTAAACGCTTTAAACGGGCATTTAAAGGTGAATAATATATTGAAGTGAGTTGATGGTACGTGAAATGGTCTGAAATAAAAATTCATACGACTACGGAAGCAGTAGAACCGGTGTCGAATATTTTACACGAGTCAGGTGCTAGCGGTGTCGTTATAGAAGATCGCCAAGATTTATTCCAAGAACGTTCAACACTATACGGAACAATTTATGACTTAGACCCAAGCAATTACCCTGAAGAAGGGGTATATATTAAAGCTTACTTACCAGTCAATAGTTTTTTAGGGGAAACAGTTGAAGAAATAAAAGAAGCAATTAATAATTTAGTGACATTCGATATTGATATCGGGAAAAATAATGTCACGATCTCAGAAGTTAATGAAGAAGAGTGGGCGACAGCTTGGAAAAAGTACTATAAACCTGTGAAAATCTCTGAAAAAATTACAATAATACCAACATGGGAAGACTATGAGCCAGTTAATAGTGACGAAATTATTATTGAATTAGATCCGGGTATGGCTTTTGGAACAGGTACACACCCTACAACTGTACTTAGTCTACAAGCGTTAGAGCGTTATGTATCAAGTGGTGATCAAGTTATTGATGTTGGCTCAGGTTCAGGTGTTCTTTCTATTGCATCAGCATTACTTGGTGCTAACAACGTTCGAGCATATGACTTGGATGAAGTAGCCGTTAAAAGCTCTACAATTAACGTTAAGTTAAATAAAGTGCAAGAACTTGTAACTTCAGAAAAAAATGACCTGTTAGTTGGGATTACAGAACAAGCTGATGTAATTGTTTCAAATATTTTAGCTGAAATTATCGTACAAACTACTGGTGATGCTTTTAATTTAGTGAAGCCTGGCGGTTATTTCATTACTTCGGGAATCATTAAAGGTAAAAAAGAGTTAGTCAAAGATGATTTAGAAGCCAAAGGTTTTAACATACTAGAAGTAAACCAAATGGAAGACTGGATTTCGATCATCGCACAGAAGCCTGAGTAATGAGGGATTAACATGCAACGGTATTTTATATCGGAAGACTTATGGAACTTGAATGATAATAAAGTTTTAATTTCTGGTGAAGATTTTCATCACATTGTTAATGTTATGAGAAAAAATCCAGGAAGTCAGTTTATATGTTGTCACCCTTCAGAGCAAAGTTATCTCGTAGAAATCACAGAGATCAATAATGATGAACATGTTATTCATTGTCTCGTAATTGAACAACTTGATGAGAATAGAGAACTACCTGTTTATGTAACGTTAGCTCAAGGCTTACCTAAAGGTGATAAGTTAGACCTAGTGGTTCAAAAGGCGACTGAATTAGGCGTAAGAGAATTTGTTCCGTTGAAGATGGATCGTTCCATTGTGAAATGGGATGACAAAAAAGCAAAAAAGAAACTGCAAAGACTTGAAAAAATCGCAAAAGAAGCGAGCGAACAATCTCACAGGCAAGCTATTCCAACAATTACTAATGTTGAAACGATCCATTCACTTCTCAAGCGCGAAACTTTTGATAAAATATTAATTGCTAGTGAATATGAAGCAAAAGGAGAAAATCAAGGTACTGAGTCTTTTTCTGAATTACTAAAAGAAATTGACGATAATGATCGTATACTTGTCATCATTGGACCAGAGGGTGGTATTTCAGAAGGAGAGCTACAATATTCCTTATCCAATCAAGCTGTTCCAATCCGTTTAGGACCAAGAATATTACGTACAGAGACAGCTCCTTTATACGTTTTATCGATTTTATCCTTTTATTTGGAAGAATGGAGGTGAGAATGTGACGACAGTTGCATTTCATACTTTAGGTTGTAAAGTGAACCATTATGAAACAGAAGCGATTTGGCATTTCTTTAAAGAACACGATTATGAACGTGTTGATTTCAATCAAAGCTCAGACGTCTATGTTATTAATACGTGTACAGTAACGAATACTGGCGATAAAAAAAGCCGCCAAGTCATCCGTCGTGCTATTAGAAAGAATCCTGATGCTGTCATATGTGTAACAGGTTGTTATGCCCAAACTTCACCTGGTGAAATTATGCAAATTCCTGGTGTTGATATTGTTGTAGGTACACAAGACCGTCGTAAAATGCTTGAGTACATAGAGCAATATAAAAAGGAAAGAGAACCAATTAATGGGGTTAGTAACATTATGAAGACACGTTCATTTGAAGAAATGGACGTTCCATCATTCACGGATCGTACAAGGGCTTCACTTAAAATTCAAGAAGGCTGTAATAACTTTTGTACGTTCTGTATTATTCCGTGGGCAAGAGGGTTAATGCGGTCTAGACCACCTGAAGATGTTGTGAATCAAGCACAACAACTTGTTGATGCAGGTTATAAGGAAATCGTCTTAACAGGGATTCACACAGGTGGTTATGGTGAAGATTTGAAAGACTATAACTTAGCAGCATTACTTCGTGATTTAGATGACAAGGTTGTAGGTTTAAAACGTATTAGAATTTCATCGATTGAAGCTAGTCAAATTACAGATGAAGTAATAGAAGTGTTAGATCAGTCTGATAAAATCGTTAGACACTTGCATATTCCAATGCAGGCAGGATCTGATACAGTATTAAAAAGAATGCGTCGTAAATATACGATGGAGTTTTACCATAGTCGTATTGAAAAAGTAAAACAAGCATTACCTGGCTTAGCAATTACTTCAGATGTCATTGTTGGTTTCCCAGGTGAAACAGACGAAGAGTTTATGGAAACGTATCGTTCTATACAAGAAATTGGGTTTTCAGAACTTCACGTATTCCCTTACTCAATGAGAACAGGAACACCTGCTGCTCGTATGAAAGACCAAATTGATGATGAAACGAAAAACGATCGTGTCCATCGATTAATTGAACTTTCAGACCAGCAAGCTAAAGAGTATTCATCTCTATATGAAGGTGAAGTATTAGAAGTCATCCCTGAAGAACCGTATAAAAAAGATCCTGATAGTGGTTTATATGAAGGTTATTCAGACAATTATTTGAAAGTCGTATTTGAGTGTCCACCAGAATTAGTCGGCGAAATTGTAAGAGTTAAAATAACGAAAGCGGGCTATCCCTATAATGAAGGGCAGTTTGTTCGTGCCATGACAGAAGAATCAAGTCATCAAGCGGTTTAGTATATTTTAATACTTGGCTTAAACATAAGGAGAGATAACAATGGGACAAAATTTAGCTAGCATGATTGATCACACACAATTAAAACCAGAAACACAAACTGAAAAGATTAATCACATTTGTCAGGAAGCAAAAGAAAATAAATTTGCTTCAGTATGTGTTAATCCAACATGGGTTGCACATTGCTATGAATTACTAAAAGAAACAGATGTTAAAGTATGTACGGTGATTGGTTTTCCATTAGGGGCTACAACTCCAGAAACGAAAGCTTTTGAAACGAAGCAAGCGATCGAAAATGGTGCAACAGAAGTGGATATGGTGATCAACATCGGTTCATTAAAAGATGGTCAATATGAAGAAGTGGAAAGAGATATTAAAGCAGTTGTAACTGAAGCTGAAAATAAAGCACTTGTTAAAGTGATTATTGAAACATCATTACTAACTCAAGATGAGAAAGTAAAAGCATGCGAAATTGCGAAAAAAGCAGGTGCTGATTTTGTTAAAACTTCAACAGGCTTCTCAGGTGGCGGTGCAACGGTAGAAGATATTCGCTTAATGCGTTTAACTGTTGGCCCTGAGATGGGTGTTAAAGCTTCAGGTGGAGTGAAAGACCTAGATGATGCAAACGCTATGATCGACGCAGGCGCAACACGAATTGGTGCTTCTTCCGGAGTACAAATTGTAAATGGTGAAACTTCTACATCTGATTACTAAAGTCTTAAATTAAGGCTGTTCCAATTAGTCATTCGACTTTTTGGAACAGCTTTTTTAGGTTCTTAAATCACTTTTATCTTTATGAATAAACGTAATAAATTTACAAAATGGTGATAAAAGAAGTAAGAAAATAACGCCTGTTACAACATTATATAAAATAGAAATAAAGACAATTTGTTGTTCAGGGTTTGACGTTAACCACGTGGTGAGTTGTATTAATGGATCTCTAAAAATAGCAGGTAATGCAATAATCGCCCCTAATACATTAATCCAGATGTGTGCGTAAGCTGTAATTTTTGCATAGAAAGGTTGGCTAATTGAAACGATTAAAATTGTAATACAAGTTCCTATATTTATACCTAATAGTAAATAATAAATATGAGATAGTGGAATTAATCCATCCGTTGAAAAACTCATTAAAAGTCCAGTTACAGTGGTTGAGGATTGAATAACTGTCGTTAACATAAACCCTAATAACATTAGATGAAATGTTGATTGCTGTTCAACACCCATTAATTGTTCGATATGTTGTGTTGGAATAACACTAGCTAAATTTTCTAATCCATACAGGGCAGAGAAAATGACCCCTAAACCAAAAGATATAACACCAGCTGAAAACCATAAATAGTGTTGTAAAGGGATTGCAATTAAAAGTATTCCAGCAATTAAACAAAACCACATAAGGTCCAAATTGTTCCATACAAATAATTGAACGGTAAAGGTTGTCCCTATATTAGCGCCAATCAAATAACATATTGCGAATTTTAAAGACCTTCTCATCGTTGCCATAAACGTGATGAGGAGTGCAATTGAAGCAGAGCTACTTTGAAGTAAAGCTGTGATCAATAAGCCTGCTAACAAGCCATTTAGTGGAGAAAGTTTAGGTGTGAACTGCTTAATATGTGTGTATGTTAATGTTTGAAACCCAATTCGCATTAAAACGATCCCGAATATAAATATTGCAATGAAAACAAAAATCAATAAAGTAAGTGAATACATAACCAACACCTCAATTCATCATATGTTATTAAGGACAAGTCATGCGTAAAACATTGACCAATTGGCAAATGTTTAATATAATAAGCAAAGATGTGTTATAGCACATTTGTTTTAGCGTTTTATTTGGAGGGAGGGTAGAGCATGTCAAATTCAACTCGCGTTAGAAAGAATGAGTCTATTGAGGATGCTCTTCGACGCTTTAGACGTTCGGTTTCAAAGAGCGGCACGCTATCAGAGTATCGTAAGCGTGAATTTTATGAAAAGCCGAGCGAACGTCGTAAGAAGAAGTCAGAAGCTGCAAGAAAGCGTAAAAAGTAAAAAGAGGTGTAGTTTTTAATGTCTTTGCTTGATCGTTTGAACGAAGATATGAAACAAGCTATGAGAAACAAGGAAAAAGAAAAGCTTACAGTCATTCGTGCGATTAAATCTTCATTGCAAAATGAAGCTATCAAGAAGAACGAAGAGCTCACTGAAGATGATGAGCTACAAGTTCTAACTCGTGAAGTAAAGCAAAGAAAAGACTCCCTCCAAGAGTTCAAGGCTGCTAGTCGTGAAGATTTAGTTGAGAAAACGGAGCGGGAATTAGCTCTTATTGAGACATATTTACCTAAGCAGTTATCAGACGAAGAATTGCATCAAATTATTGAAGAAACGATTCAAGAAGTTGGTGCTACGGCAAAACAACAAATGGGGCAAGTGATGAGTGCTGTTATGCCAAAGGTTAAAGGGAAAACAGACGGCTCAAAAGTAAACCAATTTGTTTTGAAACAATTGCAATAAGGTAGAGGAAGATAGGTGCTTTGCATTTCAATGTTCACATCGTATATACGTATTCATATACAGATGTCATTGGTTTGCTTAGCACTTATTTTTTAATTAAATTTAATGTAAGAATAGTGCAACTATTCAAGGTGAAGGGAGGTTACATAAGGTGAAAAGAATTGTCTATCTTGTTGTGATCTTTGCTTTGTCATTTATATGGTTAAACCAACAACCAATTGAGGCCGAAAATGATCCATCATCTTCTCTCGTTTATATCGTCCCTGTAGAAGAAGAGGTTGAACGTGGTTTGGCAGCATTTATGGATCGAAGTATTCAGGAAGCGGAAGAGAACTTTGCTGACCACATTATATTTGAAGTCGATACTCCAGGTGGTAGAGTTGATTCAGCAAACGAAATAGCAGGACTATTATCAGCTGTCAATATTCCAACAACTGCTTATGTGAAAAGTCAAGCTTTATCAGCAGGCTCATACATATCACTGATGGCTGATGATATTTATATGAATACAAATGGAACAATCGGTGCATCAGGAGTTGTGACAGGAGATGGGTCAGCTGCAGATTCAAAAGCGCAATCGGCATGGGTTTCTGCAATGGTAGCAGCGGCTGAAAGAAATGATCGAGATCCTCTATATGCTCGAGCAATGGCAGATGACACAATTGACCTTAGTGAGTATAATGCTGGTCCTGGAGAGTTTTTAACTTTGTCTCCTAATCAAGCTTATGAAGTAGGTTATGCTGAAGGTGTTGTTAATAGTAGAGATGAAGTGTTGGAACACTTAGGATATGAAAATGCACATGTAGTAGAGACTCAACCTACTTTGTCTGAAAATATTGCAAGGTTTGTAACAAGTCCAATTGTAATACCGATCTTATTATCTATTGCAAGTTTAGGACTAATTGTAGAATTATACTCGCCAGGTTTTGGAATTCCTGGTATTATGGGAGTATCGTCATTAATTCTTTTCTTTTATGGGCATTTAATCGCAGGTTTTGCTGGTCACGAAGCGATGATCCTATTGCTTACGGGATTAGTACTCATCATACTCGAAATATTCTTCCCAAGTGGTGTGTTTGGGATTATCGGTGGTGGAGCTATACTAGGGGCTATGCTTGTGTCAGGTGCTGATATGGGGCATATGGCATTGAGTATTGGCATTTCATTATTGTTAGCCTTTGTATTGGCGTTTTTCCTATTTAAGAAATTGGATACAAATCGTGGTTTATTTAAGTATTTAGTACTAAAAGACCAAACGAGTAATGAGTTAGGTTATGTTTCTAATGAAAACCGTAGTGATTTAGTAGGAATGGAAGGTCAAGCACTTACTTTCTTAAGACCATCGGGAACTGCACTATTTGGTGATGAAAGAATAGATGTTGTTTCAGAAGGCGGTTTTATTGAACGAAACCACCCCGTTAAAATTGTAAAGGTAGAAGGTTCTCGGATTGTCGTTCGAGAATTGATTAATAAAGAAGAAAATTAGGAGGAATACTTATGGAATTAACAGATCTTTTTCCACTTATAATTGTTGCTGTATTAGTAATTGGTATAGCAATCTTATTTACATTCGTACCAGTTATGCTATGGATTAGCGCATTAGCTGCTGGTGTACGTATTAGTATCTTTACTTTAGTTGGTATGCGCTTACGTCGAGTTATACCGAAAATGGTTATTAACCCGTTAATTAAAGCGCATAAAGCAGGGTTAGATGTAAATACAAACCAATTAGAAAGCCACTACTTAGCAGGTGGTAATGTTGACCGCGTTGTAAACGCATTAATTGCTGCTCAGCGAGCGAACATTGAATTAAGCTTCGAGCGTTGTGCTGCGATTGACTTAGCAGGTCGTGACGTATTAGAAGCAGTACAAATGAGTGTTAACCCGAAAGTAATTGAAACACCATTTATTGCTGGTGTTGCGATGGATGGTATTGAAGTTAAAGCGAAAGCGCGTATTACAGTGCGTGCTAACATCGACCGCCTTGTTGGTGGTGCGGGTGAAGATACAGTAATCGCTCGTGTAGGTGAAGGGATTGTAAGTACAATTGGTTCTTCAGAAAGTCACAATAAAGTATTAGAAAATCCTGATACCATTTCACAAAATGTATTATCAAAAGGTTTAGATGCGGGAACTGCATTCGAAATCCTATCAATTGATATTGCAGATATTGATATTGGTAAGAACATCGGTGCAATCTTACAGACAGACCAAGCAGAAGCAGATAAAAACATTGCACAAGCAAAAGCAGAAGAACGTCGTGCAATGGCTGTAGCACGTGAGCAAGAAAACATTGCAAAAGTTCAAGAAATGCAAGCAAAAGTAGTTGAAGCAGAAGCTCAAGTACCTCAAGCATTAGCAGAAGCACTTCGCAATGGTAATATGGGTGTTATGGATTACGTGAATTATAAAAACGTATTAGCAGACACTGATATGCGTGAAATGATCGGTAAGTTGAGCAAACATGAAAATGATGAACATGATGATAGGAAATAATCTGCCTACTGAGGAGAGCTGATTATGTTTGAAGTAATAGTAAGTAACATATTTATTATTGTTGCATTACTTGTCGGTCTACTAAGCATTTTCCAAAAAGAACAAAAGCAAGATGACCGACGTAATCGACCAGTTTTTGGTGATCAAAGACCACCGATTCCAAATCGTGAACAACGTGAACAAGCAAAAGAAACAGTTCAGGAAAAGACTCAAGATAAGATGGATGAAATCTCTGAGAAGACTTCAAGTTGGTATGAAGCGATGCAAGATTCAAAAGATCGACTTGAAGAAGTTGCAAATGAAACGCAAGATTCCATTCAAAGTGAAGCAATCGGTGGCATGGATTCGATCAAAAGTGGTTCTATAGCAGAGGATGATCGTTCCTCAATAGCAAGAGTCTCCGTTCACCAAAATATTACCCGTAAAAGGATTGTCGAAAGTATTATTATGGCAGAAGTCCTTGGTAAACCAAAATCGAAAAAAGAACGAACAATATAATTTCTTTTTTAAACACAGGATGTAGTATACATCCTGTGTTTTTTTCATACATTGTTCTTGATAGGGGGTAAATAAATGAAATACATCCCAAGTAAATTTAGTCGTTGGCTAACCAACTATGGCATGTTACCAAAAGACGTTATTTATGATTACCCACGAGTAACAATGATTGGCAACATACATTTATATATTGAAAACCATAAAGGTTTATTAAGTTTTGATGAATCTACAATTACTGTGAAGCAGGACCAAGGGAAAATAATTATTCAAGGTAAACAACTCGTAATTAAAAATCTACTTGCAGAAGAGATTGTGATTGAAGGAGTTATTGATCATGTTCAATGGGAGAGTAGTACATAAGAGAGGGGGAGCTTTCCATTAAGAAATTGTCTTATCGGGGAATTGTTGAAGTTGTTTTAAAAGGTGGACAAGTTGAGTTATTTCTTAATGATTTAATTGAAGAAGGGGTTAAGGTTGAACAAATTTCGAGACTAGATGAACAAACAGTTAAGATGAAAGTTGACTATTTAGCTGTACCTTATTTAAAAGCGAAAAGGAAACAATACGGCTGTAAGGTTAAGTTTAATGACCGTTCAGGAATTCCTACGATGTATAGTAAACGTAAAAAATGGTTGCCGCCTCTTATTGGTGTTGTATTGTCGTTTTTGTTTATTTTGTTATTATCCAATATTGTTTGGAACGTAACTGTAGAGGGTGGAAGTCCAGAGACTCGATATGAAGTAAATCAGTTGTTAGATTCATTAGGATTAAAAGAAGGCAATTGGGTTCAAAATATGGAGGACATTAGTACAATTGAAAGAGAAATTATGAATAGTATAGATGAAGTTTCGTATGTTGGAATTAGCAAAAGTGGCAGTTCTTATAATATTTTAATTGAAGAATCGGAAACGATGGAGCAAAATGTTAACCGTGATCCGACTAATTTAGTAGCGAGTAAAGCAGGTACAATTGATTCAATGTTTATTGTAAATGGACGACCAGTCGTTCGAATTAGTGATTTTGTCGAAAAAGGTGATGTATTAGTTACAGGAGAATTAGATGAGGATGGCGAAGTACTAACATATGCAGAAGGTGAAGTAATTGCTGAAGTATGGTATGAAGTAAATGTAGAAGTCGATTTCTCACAATACTTACTGTCTTTAACACCTGATGCAACAAAACGTTATTCAGTATCATTGTTTGATTCGTTTGAATGGATGCCAAGGAGAGCTGGAGATCGACGACTACTACTGTCGCAAGATCGTCCAATTTACTTTCTGAATTGGGAATTACCTATTAGCTTTCATGAGCATTATTTTTATGCTGAAGAAGAAACGGTTAATGAAATAGACTTAGACAATCATATTCAAAAAGCTGTAGAAGAGCAGTTGAAAAGACAACTAAGTCAATCTATTGACGTCACATACCAAAAAGTTTTGCACGAGGAAAGGTACAGTGATAAAGTTAAATTAGAAATGTTTGTTAAAGTTTTAGAAGATATCACTGAAGAACAAATAATCGACCAAGGAGATTGATTTATGCAAGCAGGAAAACAAACAATTAATTTACATCTTGAAGATCATAACGATACGTTAAATTTGTTTGGGACAAATGACCGTCATATTAAACAGATTGAAGAATTTTTGCCTGTTAAAATTATTACACGTGGTGGTCAAATTAAAATAGAAGGTAAACAAGAGGATATTGAATTAGTTCATGAACTATTACAAAAAGTACTTAAAGTTATAAAAAAAGGCATTACGGTAACTGAACGTGATATCGTATATGGCATTGAATTAGCTAGAACAGATAAACTAGAGCAGTTTGAAACTTTGTTTGAAGATGAAATAACTAAAAACCAAAATGGTAAGCCAATAAGAGTTAAAACATTAGGTCAGCGTGATTATGTTGCTGCAATTAAAGCAAATGACTTAGTGTTCGGAGTCGGACCTGCCGGCACTGGTAAAACATATTTAGCTGTAGTTATGGCAGCAAAAGCTTTAAGAAATGGTGAAGTCAAGCGTTTAATTTTAACTCGTCCAGCGGTTGAAGCTGGTGAAAGCTTAGGTTTTTTACCAGGAGATCTTAAAGAGAAGGTAGATCCGTATTTACGCCCACTCTACGATGCCTTACATGATGTAATTGGTGCTGAACATACTGCAAGATTAATGGAGCGAGGTACGATCGAAATTGCACCATTAGCCTATATGCGTGGTCGAACATTAGATGATGCCTTTGTGATATTAGATGAAGCACAAAACACAACACCAGAACAAATTAAGATGTTCTTAACACGATTAGGGTTTGGATCAAAGATGGTTGTGACAGGTGATATTACACAAATAGACTTGCCTAAAGGTGTAAAGTCAGGCCTGAAAGTAACTGAGGAAAAACTAAATGGGGTAAGAGGTATATCATTTAATTATCTTAAAGGTTCTGATGTTGTAAGACACCCGTTAGTACAACGTATTATTGATGCATATGAAGAGTAATTTGTTAAGTACAGGGGAATAGGGTATGGAGAATCGTAAACGGACAGAACATTTGTCCTCCAAAAGTTCTAAGTTTAATGTATTAGTAACAGCATTAGTTGCTCCTTTATTTCTAGTGACATTTGTATTTATTTATTATTTGCAAGGACAAGCAACTGAACATGAATTGATGGTAACTTGTTTAATTGGTGTTCTTTTGATTGTAATTGTGTCGTTAGAAATTAACCATTATAAAGAATGGACAAAGAATATGTCTTTAGCTAATACATTATTAAGTGGTGGCATGGTGCTGTTAATGGTCGTCATCTATGCTTTTGGGCCAAATATAGATACACTTTATTATTTAGTGCCAATTGCAGCACATGCGGTTTTAATCACTTTTTTAGTGCAGGAGCGTTTTGCATTAGTCTCTTCTGTATTGATGGCGATTATTGGTGCAAACTTGCTTACTTTATCAAGTGACTTCAATCATTTTATTTTTGTGTTTATTTACTTTTTATTCTCACAATGGTTTGCGATTTTTTTATATGACTTTATAACTGATCGTATTTCATTATTTAAAACGTCTATCCCATTAATAGTATTACATATTGCTTTAGTTCTTACGTTTGAAGTGAGAAGTTTTGATGATCTTGTTTCTGTTGAGACTGTAATCGCGTTAGTGTTTGCCGTCTTATCAATATTTATTTCAGCTATTTTAATTTTAGGTCTTTTTCCGTTATTTGAAGCTGGGTTAAATTTGTTAACTGAATCAAAATTATTAAGCTTAGCAAATCCTAACCACCCATTACTAAAACAAATATTAGTTGAGTCACCAGGTACTTATCATCACAGTGTTATGGTAGCGAACCTGAGTGAATCAGCTTGTGAAGCTATTGGTGCAAATGGATTATTGGCTCGAGTTGCTGCTTATTATCATGATATAGGAAAATCATTTCAACCGCATTACTTTATCGAAAACCAACAAAATATGAGTAATCCACATGACGAACTAGATCCTAAAATAAGTGCTGAAATTATTCTAAAACATCCGTATGAAGGAGCAGCTATTTTACGTGATTATGGATTGCCAGGTGAGATTATTGATATAACAGAGCAACATCATGGAACGACGTTATTAAAATATTTCTATTATCAAGAAAAAGAGACTGATCCTAATGTTAGAGAAGAACAGTTTAGGTACTTAGGGCCGATTCCACAGTCTAAAGAGTCAGCTGTCATTAACATTTGTGATTCTGTTGAAGCTGCTGTAAGATCAAAGTCTAATCCGACACTTGAAGAAATTAGACAGGTGGTAAGAGCAATTATCCATGCCCGTTTAACAGATGGTCAGTTAGATGATAGTCAACTAACTTTAAAGGATTTACGAGTAATAGAGGAGTCAATCTGTGATATGCTAAATGGTATATTTCATTCGCGTATCGAATACCCAGAAATAAAAGACAGTCAAGTGGCCAGGGAGGATTCATCATGAATATTGATTTAGTAGACGAAACAAACCATTTGTCAATTGAACAATTGAACTTAGTCAATGATGTACTACATTTTGCAGCAGATCAACAATCAGTCGAAAGTGACGCAGAGATTTCAGTAACATTTGTATTAGATGAAGATATTAAAGCGATTAACCGTGATTACCGCGGTAAAGACGATCCAACTGATGTTATTTCTTTTGCCTTAGAAGAGCAAGGTGAAGGTGAATTAGAAGTGATTGGTGAAGAATTGCCTCTTCATCTAGGTGATATCGTTATATCTGTAGACCGTGCATTTGAACAAGCAAAAGAATTTGGTCATTCTGATAACAGAGAGTTAGCCTTTTTGGCAGTCCATGGTTTACTCCATTTATTAGGTTATGATCATGAGACTGAGGATGACGAAAAAGTCATGTTCGAGAAACAAGAAAATATTTTACAAAAGTTTGGGTTAACACGAAATGAAAAATGATCGGGTAGGACTTAAATATGCTATTGAGGGAATTTATGCAGCACTAAAAACTGAGCATAATATAAAGATTCATTTTATTATTATGTTCATGACATTGTTTGCAGGTCTATTGTTAGGATTAACAAGAATTGAATGGCTGTTTGTATTATTAGCCATTGGACTTGTTTTAGCTTTAGAGCTAATTAATACAGTCGTTGAATTAATAACAGATGTTTTATTTGAAGAAAGACATGAAACGGCCAAATTAATTAAAGACATTAGTGCCGCTGCTGTTTTAATAGCAGCTACATTTGCAGCTTTAGTAGGTATGATTATCTTCTTACCTAAGCTTTTAGAATTACTGTAGTGACATCGGTTTAAACTCGCAAAACACATGTGCGAGTTTATTTGTATTTTATGCCATATTCATTTTTTTAATTTATGAGCTAAAACATTTGTCGATTATGTGAATTTTTATTATTTTTATAGTACACTAAACTTACTAGCAACGAATAGGAGAGCAAATTAAATGACAGAACAGTTTCATTCAGGTTTTATTGCAATAGTTGGACGACCAAATGTAGGAAAGTCGACGTTTATGAACCGAGTAATCGGTGAGAAGATCGCTATTATGAGTGACAAGCCACAAACAACTCGTAACAAAATTCAAGGTGTACTCACAACTGATGATACACAATTCATATTTATAGATACACCTGGTATTCATAAGCCTAAACATCGACTAGGGGACTTCATGAATAGATCAGCAATCAACACATTAAATGAAGTTGATGTTATTATGTTCATGGTTAATGCTGATGAGGGATATGGAAAAGGCGACGAATTTATCATTGAAAAACTAAAAGAAGTAAAAAACCCTGTCGTATTAGTTATTAATAAGATTGATCAAGTTCATCCTGATAAACTACTACCTATCATTGATACTTATCGAGAAAAGTTGGACTTTGAAGACATCGTTCCAATCTCTGCGCTTGAAGGTAACAATACAGACAGCCTTTTAAATGTGTTATCTGAAAAATTACCTAAAGGTCCGCAATACTATCCAGAAGATCAAATTACAGATCATCCAGAACGTTTTATTATTAGTGAATTAGTAAGAGAGAAAGTGTTACACCATACGCATGAAGAAATTCCACATTCGATTGCTGTTGTCATTGATTCAATTCGTTCTAGAGATGACAAAGATATAATAGATGTTCAAGCGACGATTATTGTGGAACGTAATTCTCAAAAAGGGATTATAATAGGTAAACAAGGGAAAATGTTAAAGCAAGTTGGTTCTGAAGCTAGAGAGGATATAGAAGCTTTATTAGGATCAGGGGTCTTTTTAGAATTGTGGGTAAAAGTACAAAAAGATTGGCGTAATCGTGCCTTTCACCTACGCGATTATGGATACAAAGAGGATGACTACTAAAAAAGCAAGTATTTATAAATGGTAATAATTTAAACTTATGAACTGTTTCATTCGGGTGAAAATAAGGTTAAGGTTTTTCAGTTAAAATAAAGCTGAAGGGTGGAGAATATGATGTTTGACATTCCGTGGAAAGTTTTTGAGAAGACAGGTAATGTTGAGGCATATTTATTAATGAAACAGGTAGAGGATACAAAGAAAAATCATAAGGAAGAGCGATTCACGACCTTAAACCCCAAAACATAGTAAACGAAAGTGGTGAGGGGCAATGGACCAAGTAAATGGTATTATATTAAGAACCCAAGATTATGGTGAAACAAATAAAATTGTAACGCTATTAACTGAAGAATATGGCATGCTTAGTGCTGTTGCAAAAGGTGCTAAAAAGTCCAAAAGTCGAATGGCTGCGGTAACGCAGCCATTTATATATGGTCAATATGTTGTTTATACCGGTAGAGGGTTAGGAACAATTCACCAAGGCGAGACGATTCAAAGTATGAGACATATTAGAGAGGATCTTTTTAAAACGGCTTATGCTACATATATGGGGGAACTTACGACAAAAATACTAACAGAACGTGAACGAAACCGACCGTTGTTTAGAGAGCTTTTAGAAAGCTTTGAGAGAATGGAAGAAGACGTCCCTGAGTTAGCCATTTCTTTAATGTATGAACTTAAACTATATCATGTAGGTGGCTTTGCTCCTGTCGTTAATCAATGTGTTAATGGTCATGTAAATGATCCAATTGCCGGTTTTTCAGTCTCAGAAGGTGGTGTCGTTTGTGAACAATGTCGCCACCGCGCAACAGATGTATTCGTCCTTTCACCAAATGTTTATCATGTGTTAAGGTTGATGAGCAATAAAAGCCTAACGAAAATTAAAGACGTCTCGATCAAAGATGATACGTTAAATACGATAAAGCAAATACTAGAGCTGTACTATGATTATTACGGTGGGATGAGGATCAAATCCAAACGTTTTTTAGATCAACTTCACCTTTTTTAATTTCTGTTAAGGTAGATAGTATGTCTAAATTATAAAAAAAGACATTCTATATTTTCAAAAACCCACTAAATAGTATATAATAAATGCGATAAGTATGACGTCATTAAAGGTGGTGGAAGGCAATGGACTTGACTCACCGTCAAGAGCAAATTTTAGAGATTGTCAAAAAACATGGGCCCATTACAGGTGAGAAAATAGCGGATGAATTAAATTTAACTAGAGCGACATTGAGGCCAGATTTAGCTATTTTAACTATGGCTGGCTTTTTAGATGCAAGGCCAAGGGTTGGTTATTTTTATACAGGTAAAACAGGTAGTGAATTGCTTACAGATAAAATTAAAAAGTTATCAGTTAGGGACTATCATTCGGTACCTGTTGTTGTAAATGATCAAGCAAATGCTTATGACGCGATCACAACGATGTTTTTAGAAGATGTAGGTACATTGTTCGTCGTGGACCAACATGGTATTTTAGTTGGAGTACTTTCACGTAAAGACTTATTGAGAACAAGTATGGGGCAACAAGATTTAACGGAAGTGCCAGTACATATTATTATGACAAGGTTACCTAAAATTAAAATATGTCAAAAAGATGACCTGCTGATCGACGCAAGTATTAAGTTGATTGAAAATCAAATTGACGCACTTCCAGTTGTTCAAAATAAAGATAAAGGTCTAGAAGTCATTGGACGTTTGACGAAAACGAACATAACTAAAGCCTTCGTAGAATTAGTCAAAAATGAAGACGTTTAAAAGGGGGAATTATCATGCACCCACAAACTTTTTACATCATTTCCGATTCTGTTGGTGAAACAGCAGAATTAATGGTGAAAGCAGCACTGAGTCAATTTGTTGACTCTAATGTACAAATACAAAGAATACCTTATGTTGACGATTTCGAAACTTTAGATGAAGCAGTTTATACAGCTAAAGAAAATAACAGCTTATTAGCTTATACGCTAGTTAAACCCGAGTATAGGCAAAGAATAAAAACCTTATCTGATGAATTAGGAATTGTTTCTTTAGATTTATTAGGGCCACTAATTGAAAATATAACAAACTATCTCGGTCAAGAGCCTGTATTAAAACCTGGTTTAGTTCATAAATTGGATGAAGATTATTACAAAAGAATAGAAGCGATTGAATTTGCTGTTAAATACGATGATGGTCGAGATGCAAAAGGCATTTTAAAAGCTGATTTAGTATTAATTGGTGTATCACGTACATCTAAAACGCCATTATCGCAATTTCTTGCTCATAAACAGCTAAAGGTTGCAAATGTACCAATTGTTCCAGAAGTAGAGCCACCGGAAGAACTATTCCAAGTACATCCGAATAAGTGTATCGGTTTAAATATCAGTGCAGAAAAACTGAATCATATACGAACCGAACGTTTAAAATCATTAGGACTAGATGGCTCAGCTAATTACGCACAAACTCAGCGAATAAAAGAGGAAATTGATTATTTCAACAGAGTAGTAGACAAAATTGGTTGTAAAACAATCGATGTTTCAACAAAAGCTGTTGAGGAAACAGCGAACGCTATTTTAAATACTGTGAAGAAGTAATTCGAAAAGAAGAGCTCACCTTAAATTAGAGGTGAGCTTTTTACATGAATATGTAACCAACTCTTAGTTACCCTTAGATATTGAAGTTAATTTGATTTGGAAATGTTGTAGTTGAAAACTTTAAATTAACATAATAAAATGAAATATTGTCGAATAATGTTTCAATTCACGACAAATTAAAACAAACTATTAGCATTAATGCTTATTTTAGGTTATAATTCATATTTGTGATGAAATTTCAGTAATTGTCTAAACTAACGATTACCTTCGTTTCAATTCACTTGAAAACAGACTAAATAATAATTTATGGAAATATGTCGATTAATGAAGGGATTTACATTCTTTTATCGAATATCAAATAATATGGTGATGTATATGCAGCAAAAAATCCCTGAGGAAATTATTGATCAGATTGTGACTAAAAACGATATAGTTGATGTGATTGGTGAGCATATACAACTAACAAATAAAGGCCGAAATTATTTCGGACTTTGCCCTTTTCATGGTGAAAATACACCTTCATTCTCAGTGTCACCCGATAAACAAATCTTTCATTGCTTTGGTTGTGGCAAGGGTGGAAATGTCGTTAAGTTTATTATGGAATTGGAATCCATTACATTTAGAGAAGCTGTCCAATCCTTGGCAGAAAAAAGTGGAGAATCATTACCAGAACAGTATGTGCAAGGTTCAAATCAACCTGCACTATCGGAACAAGAAAAGTCAGCTTTGGATGCTTATGAATGGTCATCAAAGTTGTTTCATCACGTCTTACGTTATACTGCTGAGGGAAAAAATGGGCTTAATTATCTCCAAAATAGAGGGTTTAAGCAAGATGATATCGAACAATTTCAATTAGGGTACTCACCAAATAAAGATCAATTCCTTTCGACATTCTTACATAAAAAAGGATTCCAGCTTGCAAATTTAATGGATGTAGGTTTATTAAGCAGTCGAGATGGGAATACCTTTTTTGACCGTTTCAAAGGGCGAGTCATTTTTCCGATTCAAAATCATCAAGGAAAAGTCGTCGGCTTTGGTGGCCGAGCAATTGAGGATGGAGTTGAACCAAAATATTTAAATAGCCCTGATTCTAAGCTTTTCCAAAAAGGGAAACTTTTATACAATTTTTATGAGGCAAGAAAGCATTTTCAAAAAGAAAAGGAAGTTGTACTTTTTGAAGGGTACGCTGATGTAATAAAGGCATCACAAGCAGGCATTTATAATGCTGTTGCAACATTAGGTACAAGCTTGACTAAATATCAAGCCTCACTATTAAAACGATATGTGAATCGTGTAGTAGTATGTTTTGATGGTGATAAAGCTGGTAAAGATGCAAGTGACCGTGCAGCTCAAATGTTAACAGATGTTGGGTTAGACGTTTTAATTGCAAATGTACCCTATCAACTAGACCCTGATGACTTTATTGATACTTATGGACCAGAAAAGTTTCAAAATCAAGTGTTAAGAAATGCAGAATCCTATGTAGCTTTTGCAATAAATTATTTAAAGAAGGATTATAACCTTCAATCTAAACATGACCAATTAGATTATATTGAGAAAGCATTAGATTTAATCGCAACAGTAGATCACGCAGTTGAACGAGACGTTTATATTAAAGAGTTAGTAGAGACTTTTGACTTATATCGAGAAACTCTTGAAAATGAAATTGCAGACCGCAGAAGAATAAAACAACGGCATGTTGAACAAGATAATCGTGTTAAGTTTGAGGAAAACAAAGAAAAACGGACTAAAAGAACTGAAAAAATATACCCAGCTTATCAAAATGCTGAACGATATTTAATTGCTCATATGCTACAAAATAACTATGTTGCCAATCAAGTACAGGATCAATTAGGCTCTAAATTTAATATGCAAGAACATCAAGTATTAGTTACTTATTTATACGCATATTATGAGGAAGGGAACGAGCCCAATGTTGGACGCTTTTTAGAGCGTTTGCCAGATGATGAGTCGATAAAACAGTTAGTTTCAGAATTGGCTGTTTTACCTATAAATGAAACATTAGAGAGAGAAGAGTTAGATGATTATATGTTTGCTATCTTAAAAGAGGCTGATGTCGATCAAGAAATTAGATCTCTAGAAAAGATGTTAAAAAACGCAGAGAAGGAAAATGATCCCAAATCTGCAGCACGAATAGGTATGAAGATTTTAGAATTGAGGAAGAAAAGTAATAAATCCAAGCTATAGCAATTGGTTTGGAAGGAGGGGTATCATGGCTGAAAAGCCAATTGAATCAAAAGAAGTTGCACAAGAACAAACACAAGACCAGGATTTAACTGTTGATCAGGCTAAAGAACAATTACTGGAAATGGGTAAAAAACGAGGTGTACTCGTTTATGAAGAAATTGCTGATAAATTAGGACATTATGACCTTGATTCAGAACAAATGGATGAGTTTTACGAGCAGATGGCAGATCAAGGTATAGATATTATCGGTGAGAATGATGACCCTAACATTCAAAAGATCGCTAAAGAGGAAGAGTTTGACTTAACCGATTTAAGTGTACCTCCAGGAGTCAAGATTAATGATCCAGTGCGTATGTATTTAAAGGAAATCGGGCGTGTAGATTTATTATCTGCTGAAGAAGAAATTGAATTAGCTAACAAAATCGAACAAGGTGATGAAGAAGCGAAAAGACGCTTATCTGAAGCTAACTTAAGGTTAGTCGTTAGTATCGCTAAACGTTACGTAGGGCGTGGCATGCTATTCCTTGATTTAATCCAAGAAGGTAATATGGGTCTGATCAAGGCAGTAGAGAAGTTCGACTATCGAAAAGGGTTTAAGTTTAGTACGTATGCGACATGGTGGATTAGGCAAGCTATTACAAGAGCAATCGCTGACCAAGCACGTACGATTCGTATCCCTGTACACATGGTTGAAACCATTAACAAGCTAATTCGAGTGCAACGTCAACTATTACAAGACTTAGGTCGCGAACCAATTCCTGAAGAAATCGCTAAAGAAATGGACTTAACTCCTGAAAAAGTTCGAGAAATTTTAAAGATTGCACAAGAACCAGTGTCATTGGAAACACCAATTGGTGAAGAAGATGATTCACACTTAGGTGATTTCATCGAAGACCAAGAAGCAACTTCACCTTCTGATCATGCAGCTTACGAGTTGTTAAAAGAACAGCTAGAAGATGTTTTAGACACTTTAACAGACAGAGAAGAGAATGTGCTTAGGTTACGTTTCGGTTTAGACGATGGAAGAACTCGTACACTTGAAGAAGTTGGTAAGGTATTTGGAGTAACGAGAGAGAGAATTCGTCAAATAGAAGCAAAAGCGTTAAGGAAATTAAGACATCCAAGTCGTAGCAAGCGACTTAAAGACTTTTTAGAATAACCTATCAACTCTGCGGAGGTGTACGATGGGGAATGACAATCGAAATCAAGTGATTATCGATGAAATCAAGCATTGGAAACAAAATAAATTATTACCCGCAGAATATTGTGATTTTTTATTGGCACTATATACGTATGGTGAAGGGGTAGAGGAAAGTGCATCAACTAAAAGAGATCTTGTTCGAAACTCATTATTTCTTTATGCAGATGTAGTTCTTCTCATACTCCTTCTACCCATTTCTTTATTTTTGTTGGTTTTTTTTCAATATGACTTGTGGATTGAAATGGTTATTTTTTTAGGTATGATGCTCTTAATTGCAGGGCACTTGTATTGGTATAATAAAAAGCACCAAACTTTAATTCATATCCCTATTATGCTCTTATTTTTAGTGCTTCTAATAGCTACCATATCACTATTTCATACGCTGTTTGGACAAGGGGTCGTATTAATCTCAACTATTTTTTTCCACTGTATCATATGGGTCGTTGTAGGAATTATTTATCGGTATTACTATTTAGTCGCTTCAGGTGTAATCGGCACCATTTTGCTACTAACAATTATGTTTTTATAATAATTTCACATTTTAGCCCTTTCCGACAAACGGTTTTTAAAGTAAAATATATATAGTTTTGTATACATAATAGGTAACGTAAGGAGGAAGGAAACAGATGAGCAGAAACCCAATTATTCCATACGTAACAATTGCTACTCTTGGAATTGTAGCAATGATCGTTATGGCTGGTGTTGGTTTAGATCAAATGCGCCATGCTGAAGAGGCAACTGAAGAGACAGAAGAAGCTGCTGATAGCCCAGAAGCTATTTATGAAAACAACTGTCTATCATGTCACGGTGGAGATTTAGAAGGTGGAAGTGGACCAGAATTACAGAATGCTGGAGACCGTTTCTCACTTGAAGAACTAGAAGACATCATTGCTAATGGTGTTGAAGGAAGCTCTATTATGACAGGGGATTATGCAACGAATGAAGAAGCAGAAATCCTTGCAGAATGGCTTATGGAGCAATAGACCATTAATGAAAAGTCCAGGAGCATGTTTGTAAGTCACCCTTGCAGACTAATGTTTCTGGACTTTTGTTTTATAAAAATAGAAATAGGTGACAACAATGAAAGAAATTGATTTATCAAAGAGACTTAGTCGAGTAAAACAAATGATCCCTGATAATATAAACTGTGTTGCGGATATCGGTTCTGACCATGCTTATTTACCTTGTAAAATTTGCCTGGAGAGACCGGATGTAAAGGCGATTGCTGGAGAAGTTAATGAAGGCCCTTATCGTGCTGCTGTTAAACAAGTCGAGGCAATGGAATTATCTAATCGGATTGATGTTCGATTAGGTGATGGTTTAGAAGTTCTATCACCTGAAGAGGTTGACTGTGTAACGATTGCAGGGATGGGTGGAACATTAATCACAAACATTTTGAAAAATGGGATTAACAAGTTAAGTGAAGCTAAAGCTTTAGTGTTACAACCAAACATCGATGCAAGTTCCATTCGCGAGTTTGCCATAGAGCAACAATATGAAATTGTAAACGAAGATGTAATAGAAGAGGACGGCTATATTTATGAAGTTGTCGTATTGACACCTTCTGATGGGAAAATTTCTTATTCTGCCAAGGAAATTTATTTAGGTCCTATTATGTTACAATCAAAAAATGAAGCCTTTTATAAAAAATGGAGACATGTTTTTGAGAAAAAACAGTCCATTATTACTCAAATGAAACAAGCTTCAGAACCGAACCATGAAAAAATAAACCAGTTTGAACAACAATTAACGTGGATTAAAGAGGAGGTATTTGAATGAATCAAGTTACTGTAAAAGACGTGATCTCATTAGTAGAAAAGAAAGCTCCTAAACATTTAGCCTTTGAAGGTGATCCGATCGGTTTACAAGTAGGTGACGCTAACCAAAAAGTAAGCAAGGTTATGATTGCGTTAGATGTACTAGAAGATGTTGTTGATGAAGCAATTGATCAAGAAATTGACTTAATCGTAGCCCACCATCCTTTAATATTCAAACCTCTAAAGTCTGTCGATTTAAATAGCGAAAAAGGTAAAATCGTAAGTAAGTTAATCCAGCATAACATTACAGTTTATGCAGCTCATACAAACCTAGATATCGCTAACGGTGGCGTTAATGATATGTTAATGGAACAATTAGGATTAGAAAGCGATGCCGTTGTCGTATCAACTGAAAAAGAACGATTATATAAATTAGTGATTTTTACGCCAACCACACATGAAAACGACATAAGAGATGCCTTAGCTGAGGCTGGTGCTGGTCATATCGGCAACTATAGCCATTGTACATTTAATAGTGATGGGTTTGGTACTTTTAAACCTCAAGAAGGCACTAATCCATATATTGGTTCCACTGATAAACTCGAAAAAGTAAATGAAATACGCATGGAAACGATTGTCCCTGAATCCAAGATTGATCATAGTATTAAACTTGCTAATGAAGCTCATCCGTATGAAGAAATGGCTTATGATGTTTACCCATTACACTTAGACGGAGAAGAAAAAGGGTTAGGAAGAATCGGTAAACTAGAGCAGTCTAAAACATTAGAACAGTTTGCAAATGAAGTGAAACAAACCTTTAACGTCCCGCAGCTACGGTTTGTCGGTGATCCTAATAAGAAAGTGAAAAAGGTTGCTGTAATTGGTGGTGATGGTAACAAATTTATTAACCAAGCTAAAAGAAAAGGAGCTGATGTGTTAATTACAGGGGATGTTTATTATCATACAGCTCACGATGCATTAGGTATTGGCTTAGCAATGATCGATCCAGGACATCATATAGAACAAATTATGAAGCAAGGGTTAAAAGACCAACTACAACAAGACGCTACTAAAAGAGAAATGAATATTGAATTCGTTTCTTCTGAACAAGTGACGGAACCATTTCATTTTCTATAAGTCTATTAAATGAATATTTAAAATCTTTTTACTTCTTAGAGAGTTGTTGACACTACGGCTACTGCTTGGTAACCTACTAATAATATTTAGGAAGAAAGGGGAATGGTTAATCGTGTGGGAAGAGAAGTTTGCAAAAGAAGGTCTAACATTTGATGATGTACTTTTATTACCAGCTGAATCAAATGTCGTACCACGAAGTGTAAACGTTAATACGAGCTTAACGAACACTTTAAATCTTAAAATGCCGATGATCAGTGCTGGTATGGATACAGTTACTGAAGCTGAGATGGCAATCGCAATGGCTCGTAATGGTGGTTTAGGTGTAATTCATAAGAACATGTCAATTGAAGAGCAAGCTGACCAAGTTGACAAAGTAAAGCGTTCTGAAAGAGGCGTTATTACGAATCCATTTTATTTAACACCAGATCATCAAGTCTTTGATGCTGAGCATTTAATGGGTAAGTATCGTATTTCTGGAGTACCAATCGTTAACGATGAAGAAAGCAGAAAGCTAGTAGGGATTATTACGAATCGTGACTTACGCTTTATTAATGATTATTCAATGGCTATTTCTGAAGTTATGACGAAAAACAACCTTGTGACTGCACCAGTCAATACATCTTTAGATGAAGCTGAAGGCGTTCTACAAGAACATCGAATAGAAAAGCTTCCTTTAGTTGATGACGAAGGGACTTTAAAAGGTTTAATCACCATTAAAGATATCGAAAAAGATGTAGAGTTCCCTGATTCTGCTGTAGATGATCACGGTCGTTTGCTTGTTGCTGCAGCTGTCGGTGTTTCTGGAGATACGTTAGTAAGAGTAGAGAAGTTAGTTAATGCTGGCGTTGACGCATTAGTTATTGATACTGCTCACGGTCATTCGTCAGGTGTATTAGATACGATTGGGCTTATTCGAGATAAGTATCCTTCTGTAAACTTGATCGCTGGTAATGTCGCGACAGCTGAAGGAACTAAGGCGTTAATTAAAGCAGGTGCTGATGTCGTTAAAGTTGGAATCGGTCCTGGTTCTATTTGTACGACACGCGTTGTAGCTGGGGTAGGTGTACCACAAATTACAGCGGTTTATGATTGTGCAACAGAAGCTAGAAAACACAATGTACCAGTTATTGCTGACGGTGGCATTAAGTACTCTGGTGACATGGTAAAAGCATTGGCTGCAGGTGGTCATGCTGTGATGCTCGGCAGTATGTTAGCTGGAACAACAGAAAGTCCCGGAGATATTGAAATTTATCAAGGCCGCCGCTTTAAAGTTTACCGCGGAATGGGATCCGTTGCTTCTATGGAAAAAGGAAGTAAGGATCGTTACTTCCAAGAGGAGTCAAATAAGTTTGTCCCAGAAGGTATTGAAGGACGTGTTGACTATAAAGGACCTGTTGCAGAAACGTTATTCCAAATGGTAGGTGGTATACGTTCAGGAATGGGCTATTGCGGAGCAGGTTCCTTACAAGACTTAAGAGAAAAGTCACAGTTTGTAAAAATTACTGGTGCTGGCTTAAGAGAAAGTCATCCACATGATGTTCAAATAACGAAAGAAGCACCAAACTATTCAGTATAATTAAAAACGATTAACCATAAAACCTTTTACGATAATATGGCTTCATATATACTCGCCAATACGGGGTGAGAGTCTCTACCGGGTTGCCTTAAACAACCTGACTATGAAGGCAGATGACGATACAATTCTGCCTTTCTCCCCCTTTGATTGGCAGAGTTGTATTTTTTTATGGTTAATGTGTAATGATGTAATCAAAAAGGTGGTACGAGATTATGAATACGCTTGATGAAAAAATTATCGTTTTAGACTACGGTAGTCAATATAATCAATTAATTACGAGGAGAATTAGAGAATTAGGTGTTTATAGTGAATTATACTCTAATAAAATCTCTGCAGAAGAAATCAAAGAATTAAACCCTAAAGGAATTGTGTTATCAGGTGGTCCTGGAAGTGTTTATGATGACCATTCACCACAAATAGATGAAGAAATTTTCAACCTAGGGATCCCTGTTTTAGGAATTTGTTATGGTATGCAGTTAATGGCTAAACAACTAGGGGGTAGCGTTGAACAAGCGAGCCACCGAGAATATGGCAAGGCCACAATTGATGTAAAAGAAACATCAAGTCTTTTTCAAGCTTTACCTGATGAACAGGTCGTTTGGATGAGTCATGGTGATCTTGTAACGCAAGCACCTAATGGATTTGTGGTCAACGCGACTAACCCTTCTTGTCCAATTGCTTCATTTAGTCATGAAACTAAACATCTGTATGGTGTCCAATTTCACCCTGAAGTTAAACACTCTGAACATGGTAATGACCTGTTGAAAAATTTTGTATTTAATGCGTGCGAGTGTGATGGCGAATGGACGATGGAAAACTTTATCGAAATGCAAGTTGAAAAGATTCGTGAAGAAGTAAAGGACCGAAAAGTGCTATGTGCTTTAAGTGGTGGTGTTGACTCATCAGTTGTTGCTGTCCTTCTACATGAAGCGATTGGTGACCAATTAACTTGTATCTTTGTTGATCATGGTCTATTAAGAAAGAATGAAGCAGACGACGTGATGAAAATGTTTGAAGAAGGATTTAATATAAACGTTATTAAAGTTGATGCAAAAGACCGCTTTCTATCTAAGTTAAATGGGGTTAGTGACCCAGAAGAAAAGAGAAAAATTATCGGTAACGAATTCATTTATGTTTTTGATGATGAAGCAGATAAGTTAAAGGATATGGACTATTTAGCACAAGGTACACTTTATACCGACATTATTGAAAGTGGTACGGATACAGCACAAACCATTAAGTCACACCATAATGTTGGTGGATTACCAGAACATATGCAGTTTGACTTAATTGAGCCACTTAAAACTTTATTCAAAGATGAAGTTCGAAAATTAGGTGAAGAACTGGGGATCCCAGAACATATCGTTTGGCGTCAACCGTTCCCAGGACCAGGACTTGCGATTCGTACTTTAGGAGAAGTGACAGAAGAGAAGTTAGAGATTGTACGTGAATCAGATGCAATTCTACGTGAAGAGATAAAATTAAATGATTTAGAGAAAGATGTATGGCAGTATTTCACGGTGTTACCGGGAATTCAAAGTGTAGGAGTACAAGGTGATGAGCGTACTTACAACCATACAGTCGGTCTACGTGCAGTTACATCAGTTGATGGCATGACGTCTGATTGGGCACGACTTCCTTGGGATGTACTAGAAAAGATATCTAACCGTATTACAAATGAAGTAAATGGAGTTAACCGAGTCGTTTATGATATTACGAGTAAGCCTCCTGCAACAATTGAGTGGGAGTAACTTTATATAGTATAGACCCAACCATTATTATTGATAAGTGGTTGGGTTTTATTTTTGGGTCATAAAAAAACCCAGCTAAAGGACTTTTGAAATAAGCCCTTTAGCTGGGGATGTTTTTAAGTTAAACTTTTTTCTTCGGTTTAACTTTAGGTAAAATTTTATTGTTCGTAATTTTACTATTAAGGTCCCAAGTTGTTTCATTATTAGGATCATACTGTTCGATAAATTTAATAACTTCTTTTGTAATTGGAGTTGGTGTAGAGGCACCTGCTGTGACAGCGATCTTTTCACACTGTTCAAGCCAATCTAACTTGATCTCCGAAACATCGGCGATCCGATAAGCTTCTGTGCCAGCTTTCTCTTTTGAAACTTGCGCTAAACGGTTTGAGTTGTTACTTTTCGGGTCGCCGACAACTAATGTTAAGTCAGCATCTCCTGCCTGTTCAGCCACTGCTTCTTGACGTACTTGTGTCGCCATGCAGATTTCTTGAATCATTTCAGTTTGTGGGTATTTTTCCTGTACTTCCAACATTATATCGTAAACATCCCATTGGCTCATCGTCGTTTGGTTTGTAACAACTACCTTAGAACCTTCTGGGAGGTTTAAGTTTTCTACTTCGTCTTCTGTTTGAATTAAGTGAACGTGATCAGGTGCGACTCCAACAGCGCCCTCTGGTTCAGGATGTCCTTTTTTACCAATATAGACGACTTCATAGCCTTCTGACACTTTTTCACGAATTAAATCATGAGTGCGTGTAACATCAGGACAAGTCGCATCAAGAACAGTTAGCCCTTTATCTTCAGCAACTTTCTTAACTTCTGGTGAGACACCGTGAGCAGTAAAAATAACGGTTCCTTCATCAATGTCATGTAACAACTGATCACGTGTACGGTCTTTACCGTCTAAAGTAATAACACCTTCATCTTCGAAAGCTTGTGTTACATGGCTGTTGTGTACAATCATCCCTAATATATAAATTGGTCGTGGTAAGTTTGGGTCTTTAGCAGCGTTACTTGCAATAACCATAGCATCTACCACACCGTAACAATATCCCCTTGGAGCAATCTTAATGACTTCCATGAAAACATGGCCTCCTCATATAATCATCTCTATTCGTTATTATAATGGTTATAAACGAGTTTGACAAAATCTTTCTATCAGTAGCATTTATAATTCGTGTCATTTATAATTAAACTTGATAGTAAAGGAGTTTTAGAATAATGAAAAGATATTTCCAATCGTATGACTTACAAAACAATACGTTAAATGTAATTGAGCAGTTAAAGTTTAAACACCCTACAGAAATTCAACATCGAGTTATTCCACACGCTTTAAAAATGAAAAGCATTATTGGCCAGTCACAAACGGGTACAGGGAAAACACATGCATACTTAATTCCTATGTTTGATCGGGTTAATAGCGAACAGGATGACGTGCAAAAAATTATCATTGCACCGACGAGAGAGCTAGCGATGCAAATTTTTGAAGAAGTGAAAAAGGTAATTAGTTTCTCTAATGAGAAATGGACAGCAAAGCTAGTGATTGGTGGAACAGACAAACAACGCTTACAACAAAAGTTACAAAATCCACCTCACATTATTGTAGGAACACCTGGTAGGATTTTAGACTTTATAGAAGAAGGTACAATCAATGCTTCAACGGTTAATAGTGTCGTTGTCGATGAAGCTGACTTGTTAATCGACCTTGGTCTAATTGAAGAAGTTGATCAAATTTTGTCCCGAATGTATGAAGAGGTTCAAATCATGGTATATTCAGCAACTATTCCAAAAGGGTTACAGCCTTTTCTTAAAAAGTATTTAACAGCGCCTGAGCATATTCAAATTGAAGAAGATGTGCTAAGTCCTGAACAATTGGAGCATCGTTTAGTTCCTTTACGACATAGGCAACAAGCAGATTTAATTGTAGAAGCCTCAAAACTTATTAACCCATATATTGCATTAGTATTCGTCAACAAAAAAGAACATGCGGATGCTTTAGCTGAACAATTGCTTGATAAAGGACTTGAGGTAGGGGTTGTTCATGGTGGCTTAAAACCAAGAGAGCGCAAAAGAGTGCTAAAAGAGTTAAGGTCATTAAGGTATGAATATATCGTTGCGACAGACTTAGCCGCTAGAGGGATTGATATTCCAGGGATAAGCCACGTATTTAATGCTGAGATGCCTCATGATGTTGATACGTATATACACCGTGTCGGACGAACGGCACGCGCTGGTTTAGAAGGTACTGCTGTTAGCTTTTATCAAGACAAAGATTTAACCTTAATTGAATCACTTGAATCAAGAGGCATTGAATTTTTTAACTATGATATTAAAAAAGGTGAATGGGTCCAGGTTAAAAAATGGAATGAACGTAAACAAAGGCAAAAAGCAGATCATGAATTAGAATCAGAAGCGTGGAAAAAAGTTAAAAAACAGAAAAAAGTCAAGCCAGGCTATAAAAAGAAAATGCAAAATGAGAAAGACCAAATTAAAAAACAAATGAAGCAGAAACAGTCCAAGAAAGGAAAGCGTAGATAAAGAGAGGAGAATGAGTAATGAAACTAGGATCACACGTATCAATGAGCGGGAAGAATATGTTACTCGGTTCAAGTGAAGCGGCTGTATCTTATGGTGCGAATACTTTTATGATTTATACAGGAGCCCCTCAAAACACTCGTCGTAAAGCGATTGAGGAATTAAATATAGAGGCTGGCACTCAACATATGGAGGAAAACGGAATAGAAGACATCGTTATTCATGCTCCATATATTATTAATATTGGAAACACGAATAAGCCAGAAACGTTTGAATTAGGTGTGAACTTCTTACGTTCAGAAGTTGAAAGAACAGAAGCGATTGGGGCTAAACAAATTGTCCTTCACCCAGGATCTCATGTTGGAGAAGGTACGGATAAAGGGATTAATAAGATCATCGAAGGTTTAAACGAAGTCTTTGAGGAAAAGCGTGATGTTCAAATTGCTTTAGAAACAATGGCAGGTAAAGGTTCAGAAATTGGCCGTTCTTTTGAAGAATTAGCACAAATCATCGATGGTGTAACACAAAATGAGCGACTGTCTATTTGTTTAGATACTTGTCACGTTCATGACGCAGGATATGATATTGTTAATGATTTTGACGGTGTGCTTAAAGAATTTGATAATGTAATTGGTCTTGATCGATTAAAAGTATTACACATTAACGATAGTAAAAATGAACGTGGTGCCGGAAAAGACCGACATGAAAACATCGGGTTTGGTCATATCGGCTTTGAGGCACTTCACAATATTATTCATCATGATGATTTAATGCATTTACCTAAAATTTTAGAAACACCTTTTGTCGGTACAGACAAAAAGAATAAAAAACCACCTTATAAGTTTGAAATTGACATGCTTAAAGGTGATACATTTGATGAAGATTTAAAGTCGAAAATTATGGAACAATAACTATAACAATTCATCAAGCTGGTATTGTTTTGCTAATTGGTATAGCAACTGATAAGCTTGTTTGGCTTCGGCGGTACCAATGTTTTGTTGAATAAATCTAAAAGTTCTTAATCGATCCTTTTCTGAAAAAGGATCGATTTTTTCTTTTTTTATAAAGCTTAAAATCATAGCTGCTTGTTCGTGGGTAACAGGAATTCCGTACTCTTGACTATACTTAACCACTTCTTCTGGAGTAGAGTGGTATAACCTCGTTGTAATTATTTGCTTTAACATCATCAACACCCTTTTTAATACTTGGATGTTTATGTATATGCAAATATGGGAAATCTGTGTTTTGGAGCGTTTTGTTTGATTAGGAGCTGCTAATAAGTTACTATGTCAACTTGGGCCCAAAAGTTACCAACTCTTTAAGGGTAAGAAAGGATGTTTATATGAATTTAAAGCATTATGCTGTTTTATTTATTACAATTATGGTTATGACAACGGCATTCATCGTGAATAATATAAATTATGAACAAACTATAGAAGAGCTAGAGCAGCAGCAAGAAGAATTAAAAATTCAAAATGAATCAGTACAAAATCAAAATGAGTATTTCCAATCAATTAATTTAAATTGGGATTCAGATTTTTCGTACCATAATTGGAATGAGATCGAAATGCAAGCTAATAAAATGGTCGAGGACAGTGGAGGTTCATTTGAAAAGTCATGGGCACTTTTCCTAATTCAAAAATCAGAAGCCTATGATATAGACCCGTTTATTGTATATGAGCTAATTAAAGTTGAAACGGGTGATACGTTTGACCCTGATTTAGTTGGACCACCAACTCAATATGGTCATGCTTACGGTTTATCTCAATTTATGGAAAATACAGCACCTTGGATTGCGGATATGGCTGATCTTCCTTACGAGAAAGAATTGCTTTTTGAACCAACTTATAGTATTCAATTAGCAGTGGTCTATTTAGACTTCTTGTATGATGAGTATAATAATTGGGATGAGGCGTTAACCGCTTATCATAGAGGCATTGGTGGCCTTGAACAATATCAAGAAGAGAATGGACATGCAGCTAGTTGGTACGCTGTAGAAATCCAAGAAAAGGCAGAGGAAAACCGTAGCCTAGCTTTTGCTAACTAAGTTGGTGCCAGTAAGTATAATTTATGCTCTCCCTCACACACTATAAGTACTCCTAAGGAAAGTGAGGGAAGACGAATGAGCAACGATGATCGACACCCAGGAAGTTATAGTGAAGATGATAATTATTTCGAGCAAAACAACAACTTTAATCCAACTAATGATCCCATCACCGGCATCCGAAATGCAGAAGATGGCATCAGTAACCGTAGTGACGATGTTGAATTCTCAAGTGATGCAGCGACATTTAATCCTGATGAATTAGATGAAGATAAAATGAAAAAAGAAGAGAAGGAATCAAGGTATGAAGAACATGTTGATGCAGGTTGGGGCTGGATCGCTTTAGCTGTATCGTTACTGTCATTCTTTGTATGGACATTACTATTTGCCGTGATCGGTGTAGTGATGGGTATATACGCTAAACGTCGTGGTGCCAATACGTTAGGTAACATTGCGATCGGTATAGCAATTGCAGCAGTTGCGATTAGATTGTTCTTATTTCCGATCATATAGATGTACGGTCTGCCTTTAAGGCAGGCCTTTTTTTACGTGGTTCTAAGTCAAATGAACAAATTGATCAAAGTGTGGCTCAATTATAACGCAGTGAAAATACACTTCGCTTTCCATCGGCACGGCCTCAACTTCCCAAAACTCACTGCCGTGTCGTTTTGGGTGATTTTCGGCTCGCGCTGTTCCCATTGGAGTCTTCGTGTATTTCCACTGCTGGACCATTTTATTATCCCTGAAAACTATATTAAATTCTTGTGATTGTTTTTGTAGCGTTCCGCACGGACATCGGTTCATCAAAACGCTTCCGGCAATATGACTGAGACATTGATACCAACGGTTCAAGTAAAAGACACCCAACCTTCTTTGTAAGAAATTGTACAGCTACCCCAACAAATATTTTAGAGCCTTTTTTATAAAAAAAGATCCAAATGATTAGCCATTTGGATCTTTGCATTTATGCTTCTTGTTCTTCTTTTTGTTTTTGGTAATGCTCTTCAGCTAATTTATCGACTTCTTTCTTAAGCTCATCAACCATTATTTCTTCCGGAACTTTTCGGATAATTTCCCCGTGTCTAAATAGTAAGCCTTCGCCGCGAGCACCAGCAATACCAATGTCAGCTTCGCGAGCTTCACCAGGGCCGTTTACTGCGCACCCTAAAACTGCTACTTTAATTGGCGCTTTAATGTTTTGAATATATTCTTCAACTTCATTTGCAATCGAAATTAAATCAATTTCAATCCGGCCACATGTTGGGCATGAAATTAAAGTAGCTGCATTGGCAGCAAGCCCAAATGATTTTAGTAACTCTTTAGCGACTTTAACTTCCTCAACTGGGTCTGCACTTAATGAAATACGGACAGTGCTTCCAATTCCTTTACTTAATATAGCTCCTAAACCTGCAGCACTTTTTACTGTTCCAGCAAATAAAGTACCCGACTCAGTAATACCTAAGTGAATTGGATAAGATATGTGTTCAGCTGCCTTCTCGTAAGCTTCAACTGCTAAATGAACATCAGAAGCCTTTAAGGATACCACTATATTGTGAAAGTCTAAATCCTCTAAAATTTTAATATGGTGTAAAGCACTTTCTACCATAGCATCAGCTGTTGGGTAACCGTACTTTTCTAATAAATGGCGTTCAAGTGAACCAGCATTAACACCAATACGAATAGGTATACCTTTTTCTTTTGCTGCATTAACAACTGCTTCAATACGTTCACGCTTACCAATATTACCAGGGTTAATACGGATTTTATCTGCTCCACCTTCGATCGCTTTTAAAGCTAAACGATAGTCAAAGTGAATATCTACAACAAGTGGAATATTAATTTGTTTTTTAATTTCTGGAATGGCATCCGCTGCACGTTCATCTGGACACGCTACACGTACAACTTGACAACCAGCTTCTTCTAAACGGTGTATTTCATTAACTGTTGCTTCTACATCATGTGTTTTTGTAGTCGTCATAGATTGAATAATTACTTCATCTTTCCCGCCAATCATGACATTTCCGACACGGACAGGTCTTGTATCTTTACGATGTGTGATCGTAGACATCTTTCAACTCTCCTTTTATATATACAATGGAAAATTTTATTCTCTCCATAAAAAATCATAACATAAGTTTAGTTTAACATGCTAACTTAGATAACTGCTATAATAAATATATAGTATTTGATATGTCAGAAAAATGCATTAAAATATAAAAAGGGGGAGGGAATATCATGATTGAAAGTGTATTAGGAGTATTTGTAATTACTGGGGTTGCTATGTTCTTTTTCTTTGCAGAGATTTTAATCCGATTGAGAGGATTAGGTGCCTTAATTGGTGTAATCACGATCGGTTTATACTTTTCGTCATTTTTATCAACTGCGGATTTAATATTAGTCGGTTTAGGCTTTGCTTTAGGTCTTGCATTAATTATAGCTGATGGGAAGTTCGTTAATGATGGTATATTAGGAGTCATTGGTTTCTTAGTCGTGTTATTTTCAGTAGCTTTCGCTGCTCCTGACGGTATATATGCTACTTATAGTATTGCTGGTGTTATATTAGGCGCTTTAAGTAGTTTAATCTTAATTAGAATTGATGCCTTACCGAAACGCGCTATGTGGGGAAAATTAGCTTTAAAAGAGCAGTTAACAAGTGAAAAAGGGTACAACTCTTTAAATGAATCCTACAAAGAGTTAGTAGGAAAAACAGGAGTAACAGAATCAATATTAAGACCAACAGGTACTGTTAAAATTGATGAACAAAGATATAGTGCTGTATCAAATGGTCAATATATAGAACCTGGTCAACATGTAAAAGTGGTAGCAGTAGATGGTACGAAAATATTAGTCGAAAAAGAAGGGAGCAGTGAGGTTTAACCCTCACTGCTCTGTTTGTTTAGGGATATGTTTTAAGACAAAGTACATGATGATGAAACTACCCAACCAAAATATAATCCCGGAAATATTTTGTTGAATGCCTGTCCATTGAATAACACTTACGACAATCGTAGGTAAGGTGGCAACATATACTGCTAATTTCCAAATCTCACTAAAGCGTGCCTCACGATTTAAAGATTTATTTCCAATGAAACCAGCAAAGCCTAACAGCGTAACCTCTGCTAATTTAATGACAAAGGAAATAAAGAAGTAAATAATAGTTGATACGATAATTAAAGTTAAAATAAATTGATCTAACCCATCAACTATTTGTTGTAACGTAAAGTCTCCACTCGAAATCACATCGTCATATAAGAAAGAGTAATGATTCCGATCAGTGACGAGTGTTGCTTGATCTGATTGGAAATATAGAACGACATTACCTTCTGCCTGTTCAAAGCCCTCTTCTGTAAAAGCAATAGAGGTATTGCCTTCTTCAACTAGAGAGCGGTCTTCGTCAAGGTTGACAGTATCCCCGTCATAATGTCCAGTTAATTCCTCAGATATTGTAGAGTCACTTATTTGGTTAACCGCTCGTTGTGAATCGAATGCCATAATAGCAGCATACGGTATAGCTAATAAAAACATCAGAGTTATTAAAAAAACAATTGGTTTGCTTATTTTTTCTGATCTTAACTTGGCAACATTTTTAAAATTGGACAAGCTCCAAATAAAACGTTTTATAATATTGACCTTCATGCAATTCCTCCCATATAGCTCTTTACTATAATATCTGACAACCATCTAGCAAACAATAAATTTATATCAATTTTTATAAATAATTAGCCATTGTTAAGTTTTTGTAAAGAATGTCGAGAATAGGTTTACTTTGTTGAGTGTATCGGAGCATAATATACTTGTTGAAAGCAACAATAGATAAACATATTGATCTGAGGTGAGGAATGTGGAAGAAGTTTCAGTTCAACAAATGATATTCCTGTTTGTTGGTGGACTAGGTCTTTTCTTATTTGGTATTAAGTACATGGGGGATGGATTACAACGATCTGCTGGAGATAAACTGAGAGATATATTAGATCGTTTTACTACAAACCCTTTTATGGGAGTACTTGCTGGTATTGTAGTAACTGTTCTTTTACAAACAAGTACAGGTACAACCGTGCTAACTATTGGTTTAGTTAACGCAGGCTTTATGACATTAAGACAAGCCATTGGCGTTATTATGGGTGCTAACATAGGTACTACAGTTACTGCATTTATCATTGGTATTGATATATCTGCGTATGCACTGCCAATACTAGCGGTTGGTACATTTTTACTGTTTTTCTTCAAAAATAAAAAAGTTGTTTATTTTGGACAGACAGTGTTTGGTTTCGGGGCTATTTTCTATGGATTGGAGTTAATGAGTGATGGTCTAAGACCTTTAAGAGGTATGCAGGCTTTCCAAGATTTAACAGTTACGATGAGTGATATACCTTTATTAGGTGTAGCTATTGGTACCATTTTCACAGTGAGTGTTCAAAGCTCTACCGCAGCAATTGGTGTATTACAGTCATTACATGCTGAAGGCGCAATTGAACTTCAAGCAGCTTTACCTGTATTATTCGGTGATAATATTGGTACAACAATTACTGCTGTATTAGCAGCGATGGGAGCAAGTGTTGCAGCTAAGCGTGCAGCGGCATCACACGTTATATTTAATTTATTAGGTACTACAGTCTTCTTAATATTATTAATACCGTTTACCATGGCTGTAGAATGGTTTAGAGATGTATTAGTATTAGAACCTAGAATGACTATTGCATTTGCGCACGGGATCTTTAATGTTTCTAATACGGTGATCCAATTTCCATTTATAGCCTTATTAGCATTAATTGTAACGAAGCTTGTACCTGGTGATGATTCCGTCGTGGATTCGAAGCCTAAACATTTAGACCCAATTTTCTTAGAGCAATCACCTTCAATGGCGATTTCTCAAGCCAAAGCTGAGACACTCAGAATGGGTGAAGTTGCAATTAAAGGTCTTGAACAAACACGAGAGTATTTAAACTCAAATCAACCTAAGAATGCAGAGATTGCGTTATCATTAGAAGATGCTATTAATAACTTGGATAAGAAAATTACGAACTACTTAGTGCAAGTATCTAGCCAAGATATTACACAAGCAGATAGTAATGTCCATTCGACGGTAGTTGATGTAGTTCGTGATATGGAGCGGATTGGTGACCACTTTGAAAATATCGTTGAACTGAACGAATATAAAATTGCTAACAAAGTGCATTTAACTGATCAAGCAATGGAAGATTTAAACGAAATGTTTGATTTAACAGTTGAAACGGTAACGCAAGCTATTAAAGCGTTTGAAGATGGCGATGTTGAGTTAGCGAAAAAAGCAATGGAAAAAGAAAATAAAATTGATGAGATGGAAAGAGTTTATCGTAAGAAGCATATCCAACGTTTGAATGAAGGTAAATGTTCTGGCACAGCTGGAATTATCTTTGTTGACATTATTAGTAACCTAGAACGAGTTGGCGATCATGCATTAAATATTGCTCAAGAAGTGAATCATGAAGAATAAATGATAGATTAAGACAGGCTAAGCACTTAGCCTGTCTTGATTAATAAATTATATATTCTTTTCTAAGAAAGCAATCAACTCTGTTGACAACCCTACAGTATCATGGTAAATTATATCTCGTCGCTGTTGATAGCTTTTAGCTTAAACAGCACATTAATGAAAGCATACCTTTTTTATTTTCCAGCGTAGCTCAGAGGTAGAGCAGTTGGCTGTTAACCAATTGGTCGCAGGTTCGAATCCTGCCGCTGGAGCCATGGCGGTGTAGCTCAGCTGGCGAGAGCGTACGGTTCATACCCGTGAGGTCGGGGGTTCGATCCCCTCCGCCGCTATTACATAATTAAAACTTATATACTTAAATATGGCGGTCGTGGCGAAGGGGTTAACGCACCGGATTGTGGCTCCGGCACTCGTGGGTTCGATTCCCACCGATCGCCCCATTACTTAAGTGGACCCTTAGCTCAGCTGGTTAGAGCTATCGGCTCATAACCGATCGGTCGCAGGTTCGAGTCCTGCAGGGTCCACCATTACAATTTTATATCCGGAGGAGTACCCAAGTTTGGCTGAAGGGAGCGGTCTTGAAAACCGCCAGGGGCTTCACGGCCCGCGGGGGTTCGAATCCCTCCTCCTCCGCCATTCAAATTAAGCTTATAATATAGCTTATTTTTTTTATGTTCAAAAATTCATTAAGTAATTTCTATATGTTTAGTCCAATCATCTTCAAACTTCTTATAATACCTTACAATTGCTGGCAAATACTCTTTTAGGTCTGGACAAATGATGCCTACACTTTGTAACTCTTTGGCCGTCTCTGTACAATCAAAATCCGAATCACAATAAAAATAGTCTAATGCCTCTTTCTCAATCCTGAACCACTTACGGAAGGAGGAGAAGGATAAGAATGCTTTTCCAACTGTTAATGGCACATTCCCAATCGGATTTTTGCCTAAATATGCTTGTGTAAACATTTCATAAACATCTTGAGAATGGTATGGATTCGGGTCAGTTAGGTGAAATGTTTTACCATTACTTGTATTACTGTGAGCTAAATGAATAGTTCCTTTTACAATATAATCAATTGGTACAAAGTTAGCTAAGGCGTTCCCTTTTCCAAGGTAAGGTATTAGTGGTAGTGACTTTAAACGTTGTAAATAGTTTAAAATGAAGTACGGCCCATCGAATTTACTCGTTGATCCACTTTGAGAATGACCAATCACAATCCCTGGACGAATAATGGTCGTTGGTACATCCTTTTTAATTGCTTCGGTCATTTTTTCTGCTTTGAATTTAGTTTTTTCATAATGATTTTTAAATGATTGTCCTTCGTCTAACTCATGTTCATAAATTTTCCCTTCTCGATCACCTGATACATAAGCTGTGCTGAAGTAAACAAAGCGTTCTAAATTTTCACAATGCCTAACAAAGTCGTTGACATGTTTTGTGCCAGTAACATTTACTTTATAAGCAATGTCGAAAGGTACAGCTAAATCATATAAAGCAGCTAAATGAAAAACATGAGTAACGTCCTGTTGAATATCGTTAGCAATCTTTTGTTCAATTCCTAAACCTTCTTGAGTAATATCCCCTTTAACGATCGTCAATTTATCTTGAGCGATTTTTTCTTCAATTACAACCTTGTTGAGTAAGCTATTAGCTTCGTCCATAGATTGTTCTATGACAAGTAAGTAAACCTGTTCAAACTTCTTTTGACGAATAATTTCACGAATTAAATTCTCAGATATAAAGCCTGGAAAGCCAGTGAATAAATATGATCTCATCTACATCACCTCATTTAATATATTTTACCATATAATTCAGAAAATTTAATTTCATAATAACTATGTTTAATTAAATTAGTTTAAGGGTAATAAAATAACGGAAATACTTTTAAGGCAAAAAACTTGCATATCAGCCATTCGGTTGATAACCTTTTACTGAGTGGAAATTCAGAAAATACTTTCCACTGTATTATGTTGAAGGAGGAATTAATTATGGCTAAATTTGAACTACCAGAATTACCTTATGCATATGATGCATTAGAACCACACATCGACCAAGAAACAATGAATATTCACCACACGAAACACCATAATACGTATGTGACGAAGTTGAACGCAGCTCTAGAAGGGCATGCAGATCTTCAAGACAAATCATTAGAAGAACTACTTCAAAACCTAGACTCACTTCCAAGTGACATTCAAACTGCAGTACGTAACAACGGCGGTGGTCACGCTAACCATACATTATTCTGGACTATTCTTTCACCAAATGGTGGCGGTGAGCCAACAGGTGAATTAGCAGAGAAGATTAAAGAAGCTTTCGGAAGCTTTGACCAATTCAAAGAAGACTTTGCAGCAGCTGGCGCTGGACGTTTTGGTTCAGGTTGGGCTTGGTTAGTAGTTAAAAACGGTAACTTAGAGATTACATCTACACCAAACCAAGACACACCTGTTATGGAAGGTGTTACACCAATCTTAGGATTAGACGTTTGGGAGCATGCTTACTACTTAAAATACCAAAACCGTCGTCCAGATTACATTAATGCATTCTGGAACGTTGTAAATTGGGATGAAGTTAGCAAGCGTTACGAAGAAGCTAAATAATAAATTAAATATAAAGCTTGTACCTATTTAGGTGCAAGCTTTTTCTTTTTGGTTTAGTTGCATAAGCGACCTCTTATTGCAAAAACTACAGTTAGAAACGAGGGAGTTGTATGTTGCTAAATCGCTTAAGTCATGATGTGAGTGATCATGAACGTAAAAACTTATACTTACTTCTAGCCATTGGGCTGTTATATACACTTGGGATTTTCCTTTCGAACATTTTCGTAAATATCTTTTTATGGAAACAATCTGAAGATATACAAGTAGTTGCTTTTTATAATTTATTTATTGCGATCTCCCAAACGTTAATTTACATTGTGTTTGGCAAATGGGCGAAAAAGATCGACCGAATTTTAATATTAAGAGCGGGAATTACGTTAATCTCAATCTTTTTTATATCAGTATTAGCTTTTGGAGAAAATGCAGCTCATTATAATCTTCTGTTAGGGAGTTTGTTAGGAGCTGGTTATGGATTTTTTTGGTTAGCTTTTAATGTATTAACTTTCGAAGTAACCGAACCATACACACGCGACTTCTTTAACAGTACATTAGGAATGTTGCAATCATTTAGTGGAATGGTCGGACCTATAACAGCAGGTTTTATTATTACTGTATTAACAGGATATACTGGTTATCTAACCATCTTTTTTATTTCATTTATTTTGTTCATTTTAGCTGTCGTTTGTAGCTTCTTTATTGAAAGAAGAGAGATTGAAGGAACTTATGCTTTGCGCGTGGCAATAAAAGAAAGACAGGAAAACGCAAATTGGAAACGACTATTAAATGCTCACTTTTTTCAAGGGACGAGAGAAGGAGTCTTTTTATTTTTAGTCGGTTTATTAGTCTATATGGGAACACAAAGTGAAATGACAGTTGGTATTTATAACTTCATTTATGCCGCTACTTCTTTGTTAGCTTATCAAGTTGTTGCGCGTGTAGTCACACCTTCCAATCGGATTAAATTTATTACGTTTGGTGCGATTAGTTTATATTTAGCGATCTTTTGGTTACTCATTTCGAATTTATCATATGAATTTTTTATTTTTGGAGCCATTGTTGGTATAGCTTTCCCTTTATTTTTTGCTCCGTATATGTCGATTTCATATGATGTGATTGGTAAAGCGAACCAGGCTCGCGAATACCGAATTGAGTATATTATTTTACGCGAGATTTTCTTGAATTTGGGCCGAGGAACTTCTTTATTACTCTTTTTACTCGGTTTACTTTTCATGGATCAATCACTGTGGATTCAGTACGGAATTGTTATATTCGGAGTCGGTTACTTAATTGTTAACATATACCTAGCAAAAATAGTAAAAGATAGTTCGGAGACTTAACAAATCTGTACCATTCTTCCCTTATTTAATGTATAAAAAGATGCTATAATATGTATAGCATTTAAGGGGAGGAGCTAACATTGAAAAACAAAGAAAGTAAATCGCATTTACCTCTTCGCTTAAATTTATTATTCTTCTTGATTTTTTTGCTTTTCTCGATGCTAATATTACAACTTGGTGTCGTCCAAATATTATATGGACAGGATGCACAAGAAGAGATTGATCGTACAGAACAAGATACTTCTGAAACACCTGTACCTCGAGGAAGAATGTTTGATCGAACAGGGGAGCTAATCGTTGATAATGAGCCTGTACTGGCTATTACTTATACACCACCGAAAAATGTTCAGCCTGAAGATAACTTAAAAATTGCTGAACAATTAGTCGATTATATTGAAGTCACTTCAGACGGGTTATTATCACGTGTCACCCAAAGAGATGTAGAGGACTATTGGATTTTGCAAAACTTTGAAGAAGCATATAGTCGACTGGATGAGGAAGAGCTTGAACTTAGTGACTCTGAACAATATCAATTAGTTCTAGATCGAGTTACTGATGAAGATATAGAGGAGATCTCTGATGAAGAGATGAACGTAATTGCATTGTTTAGAGAGCTCAATCAAGCAAGTGCGTTAACGCCTCATATCATTAAAAGAGATATCGAAAATGATGAGTATGCTGTTATTGCTGAAAACTTAAATCGATTTCCAGGGATTAATGTGACGACCGACTGGGATCGAGTTCATTTATTCGGAGACACTTTTTCTGGCTTTTTAGGTGGTATTACTACAACTCGACAAGGTATTCCAGATGATAACTTAGATTACTTTTTATCCCGTAATTATAGCCGTAATGACCGTGTCGGTCGAAGTTGGTTAGAAGACCAGTACGAACAATATTTGGCAGGTCAAAAAGAAGTACGTGAACACATTACGGATTCGAATGGAAATGTCATTAGTAGTGAGCTAATCAGAGAAGGAGAGCGTGGAAAAGACTTAGTCTTGTCAGTTGATATGGAATTACAACAGCGTCTTGATGAAATTGTTGGTGAAGAGTTAACGGAGGCTGTTGAAGAATACCCTAGTGAACACTTGAACCATGCATTAGCCGTCATGATGGACCCTAATACAGGTGAAATCTTAGCGATGTCAGGTAAAAGGTATGAACGTGATGCTGAAGATGAAAGTGAACGTATAAAGGATGATGCATTACGTGCTGTATATGCTGCTTATATGCCTGGTTCTACCATTAAAGGGGCTACCGTTTTAGCTGGATTTGAAGAAGGTGTGATTAGTCCTGGTGAAGTGATGAGTGATCGTACTGTTCGGTTGCCACCAGGAGATGGTGGGGGCGATTTAACTTTTAGTTCACATAGTACTTTAGGGTCGTTAGATGATATCGGAGCTTTACGTGAATCATCGAACGTTTATATGGGTTTTATTGCGCTAAGAATGAACGATGAATTAAGGCATCAATACGATTTCAGCAACACTGTGATGAGTAGCACTCGTGAAGGTTTTCAATCAATGATTAATTATTATTCTCAATTTGGTCTCGGTGTGGAAACGGGCATTGACCTACCATCTGAAACGACTGGTACTACTGACCCTTACCGGGATGTTCCTGTCCCTGGTAATATGATGGACTATTCCATTGGACAGTATTTCAACTACTCCACCTTACAGCTCGGTCAATATGTTTCAACTATTGCCAATGGCGGATATCGGATTGCGCCATCACTTGTTCGTCAAATGCATAGTGCGGGTGATACTGACGGTTTAGGACCTCTATATAAAGCAAATGAGCCTAAAATATTAAACCGAATCGATATGGATGATCGTTATATTGAAAGAGTCCAAGAAGGCTTTAGGCAAGCGTTTCAAGAAAGTAGCGGTACAGGGTCACCCTATTTCGGCGATAAAGATTACAACCCCGCTGGTAAAACAGGTACGGCTGAGGCAGAAATTTTTGATCGTGGAGAATTGCTTGCTGAGGTTAATAACTTAAACTTAGTTGGTTACGCTCCGTTTGATAATCCAGAGGTTGCTTTTGCAGTTGTCGTTCCGCATACTGATCCAAATTCTGACCATCGAACTAACTTACGGATCGGTGAACGTGCTTTAGATGCTTATTTTGAACTGCAGGAAGAGCGTCAGGGTACAACTGAAGAAGAATTAGAAGACGATGTTGAGTTAGAAGAAGTTGAAGAAGATACTTCTGACGAAGAGTAAATAAAAAGTGTGCACCTTGGTCACTACCCCTGGTGCACATTTTTTAAGTTAAAAACATTGGTATATTTGTTTATTGGAGATAATATAATCAACAGGAATGTCGTAGTCATCATAAGGGATTGAGCGAACAATTTGTTCTTCCATAACAATCGATAATTTAGTCCCATCAAAACTTTTTAAAAATCGATCATAATAACCGCCACCATATCCAATTCGATAACCGTTATGATCAAATAATAATCCTGGTACGACAATTAAATCGATTTCACTCGTTGTAACTTCTTGACTTTCGCTTTCCTTAGGTTCATACAAATCAAGATAAACATTTTCTAGTTCAAGTTCGTCTGTGAATTTGAAGAATTTCATTAAGTTACCTTCATGAGGATAACATTTAGGAATTACCACTTGTTTATTTTCTTGCCATGCTTGTTTAATGATTGGGTATGTAGTTAGTTCAATCTCACGTGGAATGGTGATGGCGATCATTTGCGATTGTTTCCAATAGTCTGTTTTGAATAACGTGTTGCTAATGATGTTAGCAGCCTCTTTTTTTTGTTCACGACTTATATGTTTTAACAAGCGTTTGCTTAAAGTTCTAAATGAATGTTTGTACATTATATACTCTCCTTTAAACAAATGGTGAAAATACGTCTAAATATAAAGAAAAACAGCAGGATCACCTACTGTTTTACTTCGTTTCACGGTGTAACGTATGACGACCTAATCTTGGAGAGTATTTTTTCAACTCTAAACGGTCAGGGTTCGTACGTTTATTTTTAGTTGAGATATAGTTACGATCACCAGTTTCAGTGCAAGCTAGTGTGATTTGTACACGCATGATTTTTCCCTCCGTTTCTACATATATCTTCAATTTGACTTAACTATCATACCAAAATTGCTAAAAATATTCAAGGTGCAATAGACAAGGATTTTATAGTAAACTAATTTCTCTTCATGACTTAAAATGATAAACTATATCTATGAAACAAAACAGTAAGGGTGACAAAGATGGTTTATGCGTTAGGAACACTATTAGTTATAGGTTTAGTATTACTTATAATTTCTTTTTTTATGAACAGTCGATTTAAAGAAATTGAAACAGAATTAGAACAGTTGTCGATGGATCATATTCAAAATCAATATGTTATGAACAATAAACTGAAAGTATTAGAGGAAGAACTGTTAACTGGAACGATAAATTTAGGTGAGTATTCAAGTCAACATAGCAAAAATGATGACCTGTTCAAACAAAAAGAACCGACTGTCGTTAAACGGGTTGTCGGGTTGTTTGAAGATGGTTATAGTTTCAAAGAAATAGAAGAACAAACAGGTTTAAGCCAAGATGATATTAAAGTCATCGTCCATCAAAAGACTAACAAGCAAGCTTTTGCATAGGCTAATTAGAAAGGAATAGGTTGCATTATGAGGCCAATTATTATGGCGTTTTCCTTAGGTATTATAGTGACGACATTAATATTAAGCGTTGTATACTTCAGTGAAGCTGAAGGTGAACAAGAAGTAGCTGATGTTGAGTCAAATGAACATATAACTATAGAAGAGGCACACGAGTTACTAGAAGAAGAAGGACATATTATAATATCTCAATCCGAAATGGACCAATTTGACCAATTAGAAGCTGATTATAATGATTTAAATGAACAATTAGAGGAGTACCAAGCTGAAGAATCAATAACTGATCATGATCATAAAGTATTTACGCTAGAGGTTGAATCAGGAATGAGTACACAAAATATAGCATCAGTTTTAGAAGAACAAGGTATCATTAATGATTCAGGTGAATTGGTTAACTATCTAACAGAAAATGACTACAGCCGAGCAATTCAAGTAGGAACTTACGTCGTAACTTCAGAAATGACTCATCAACAAATTGCTATTACTATAACAAATTAGACTGAAGCAGAATAAAAGGGGGGATCGGGTTGTATATTGCTGAAAGGTATACAATGTTCAAAGTAATTGACCAGTTAATAAACCATCAATTCGAAGTTCGACATATTTCTAAAAACCGAGACCTCTTTATTTTGGAAAGGTATGAAAAGCAAACGAGCCACATCATTCTTGTTAGTCAGAAACAATTTGATTGGGCGAATCATCTTAAAAGAGATGTTCAACATAAAGTAAATTATTTAATGAAGAAATTAAGGTTTGTGAGAGGTAGAAAAGTACATTACCATATTGCTTACTTTTCAGATTTGGCTCCAGTGGATCACTGGGAAGATGTTAGAGAAACTAAACCATTAAAAGAGAAGAAAAATGCTCAAGTTTCGGTGTATTACTTTAATCAAGGCGAAAAAAATGATGAATTATTCAGATTTTCTAATCAAGTTAACGAACATGTTACAGATTATATGAACTTAGATTTAGAGCCAACTTCTGAAGAAATGGATCGTCAGACTGTTTACCTAGAACAAAAAGTTGTCGGTTATCATAGAGCTAAAGAGAAAGAGTTTAAGCAAGTATTCTTTTATGGCAAAACGAGGTTAACCTATTTATTAATACTAGCTAATTTATTTGTTTTTGCCTTAGTTGAATTAAATGGGAGTAGTACAGATACATTTCATTTGATTGAATGGGGGGCAAAGTACAACCCAGCTATTGCAGATGGTGAGTGGTGGCGGATTGTATCATCTATGTTTTTACATATTGGTTCATTACATTTATTTATGAATATGCTTGCTCTCTTTTTCCTTGGTGATGTAGCTGAAAAAATATACGGCACCAAAAGATTTCTAATCATTTATTTCTTAGCAGGGGTTTTTGGTGGCGTGGCAAGTTTTGCGACGAATGATGCAGTAGCTGCTGGTGCTTCGGGGGCAATTTTTGGATTGTTCGGTGCATTACTTTTCTTTGGACTAAATTATCGTGAGCTATTTTTTAAAACAATGGGAACTAGTTTATTAATTATTATAGGGATTAATATTGTATTTGGCTTTACAGTTCCGCAAATTGATAATGGTGCTCATTTAGGTGGATTGATTGGTGGTTTCTTAGCAGCTCAAATCGTTCAATTACCATATAAAAAAGGTAAAATTAAGCAACTGATCGGAACTACACTATTTATTTTATTATTCTCTTCTATGACAGCGCATGGCGTTAATCATGCTGAAACATCTGAGGATCCACATTCGTTAGCACTTATTGCACAACAGCATATTAATAATGAAGAATATGATCGAGCAGTTCGGGTTCTATCAAAAGCAATCGATGAGGGAATTGATCACGAGTATTTATACTTCTATCGCTCTGTTGCCTTTATTGAACAAGATAATCTGTCTTTAGCTGAAGAAGATTTATATAAAGCCATTGAGTTAGATCATCGTTTCTCAGAGGCTTACTACAATTTAGGGGTATTATATGAGCAACGTGGAGAGCAGAATAAAGCAGTAGAATATGTTGAAGAAGCAATTAATCTTAATCCAGATCAACAACAATTTCGGGATTTTTATGATGAATTACTGACTAAAGGACGGGGAGAAGGATGAATAGCTACCTAGATGTACAAAAACTTTTAAAGCGTTTCGGTTCTTTTGTTTATTTAGGCGACCGAGAATCAGATATCATGTTGATGGAAGAAGAGATTAGAGAGTTGTATCAAAATAACCTAATTAGCTCTGAGGAATTTAAGCAAGCCGTCTTAATATTACGTTCTGAAATCAAATCGTAAAATAACTTTCGTTGTAAAATGTTTGAAAAAATGATAAAACGGGTATTAGATTAAATAACATTTTGAAACTTTTTTTAAAATGGAACGTCTAATATATGGGTGAGTTTTTTGTGGGAAGTGGAGGGAGCTACATGAATCGGATGAAAAGAATTCCGTTGTTTATCATTGCAGCGATATTAGTTGGAATAAAGACTTACGTTGTATATAGATTTTATTTTGATTTATCAATTGAATCATTATTCCAAGAAATTATTTTGTTAGTTAATGCTTTCGCCATTAGTATGTTTCTGTTCTTTATTGCAGTATGGCTAAAGCCGAAGAGTCAAAAACGGTATATATTAACGACGGGTATTGTTCTGTAGGTGATCATTTTTGCTAACTTAATGTATTATCGTAACTTTACAGACTTTGTTACGGTACCAACGTTATTTCAAGTTAATAATGCTGGAGATTTAGGCTCAAGTGTGACTTCTTTAGTTTATTTCTCAGATATATTATTATTTTTAGATGTAGCTTTAATTATAGCATTTATTAAACTAAATACTTTCTCAATTGAACAGTTCTCTAGTCAATTTCGTAAGCGGATCGTCGCTATATCGATGACAGCTGTAATTGTTAATTTAGTCTTAGCTGAGATTGAGAGGCCAATGCTTTTCCAACGCGGTTTTGACCGTGAATATTTAGTGAAAAATGTAGGGCTACCAGTTTTCCATGCTTATGACCTTGTAATGACAACATCGACACAGTCTAAACGCCTTTTTGCTGATGGTTCAGGTATGGACGAAATTGATGAGTATGTCAGTCAAAACGTTAGAGAAATTGAAAACCCTATTGATTTAACAGGGGTAGCAGAAGATAAAAACGTCATTTATATTGCAGTTGAATCGATGCAATCCTTTTTAATTGATGAAACATTAGACGGAGAAGAAGTTCTGCCGTTTTTAAACGAGTTTAAAGAAGATAGTTATTACTTTGAGAACTATTATCATCAAACTGGATTAGGGAAAACATCAGACCACGAATTTGTATTAGATAATAGTTTATATCCTTTACCTAATAGTGCAGCATTTTTCACTCATGCTCAAAATGAGTATAATTCTTTACCGAAAATTATTCAGGAAGAGCTTGGGTATGATTCGTATACTTTCCATGCAAACAATGGAAGCTTTTGGAATAGAAATGTAATGTATGAAACATTAGGGTATAATGATTTTTTTGATGTTGAGTCTTACGAGTTTGAGGAAAGTGATGAAATTGGTTGGGGATTAAACGATAAGATGTTCTTTGACCAATCAATTGATATGATGAAGGAACTAGAAGAACCTTATTATGCGAAGTTTATTACGCTAACTCACCACTTTCCATTTGAAATGCCAGAAGAAGAGGCGACAATCGACCAATTTGATTCGAGCTCTGTAACGTTAAATCAGTACTTCCAAACGGCACGTTATACAGACGAAGCACTGGAACAATTTATTAACCAGTTAAAAGAAGAAGGAATATATGAAGATTCAATTATTATTATGATGGGGGACCACTACGGAATTAGTTCTTATCATAATGAAGCTATGGCTAACTTTTTAGGTAAAGATGAAATTACACCGTACGATGAAGTGAAACTACAACGTGTGCCTATGATTATTCATATTCCAGGCCATGAAGATTCAGGAACACTGTCCACGTTATCAGGTCAGATTGATTATAAGCCTACAGTTTTAAATATGCTAGGAATAGAGAACGAAAACGACATTGTTTTTGGTAATGATTTGTTTTCACAAGAACGAAAAGACTTTATTGCTTTTCGTGATGGGCGTGTTGTAGGAGAAGATCATATATATGCTTCTGGAAACTGTTATGAGAATGAAAATGGTGAGTTGGTAGAAGAAGCTAATTGTGACCAAATGAGAGAACAGGCAGAACAAGAATTAAATTATTCAGATGAGATTATTTATGGAGACTTGTTTAGGTTTTATGACTTCGAACAAGGGGAAATAGCTGAAGAGAATAGCGATTAAACAAAAGCGTTAATCTGCTCAAATATTTGAGTAGGTTAGCGTTTTTTAGTAATCTTATATAACATAAGGACACAAACAGAAGGTGATGAAGTTTTGAGTGATGCAATATTTCAATTCAATCAAGTTAACCGTTTAGTTTTACAAAACATAACTTTCACTTTGCATGAAGAAGACCGACTCATTATTTTTGGGCCGTCAGGGGCCGGTAAATCGACTTTGCTTCATTTATTTAATCGAATGGATGACCCAGAGCAAGGTGAAGTATTATTTCATAATAAACGTATTGAGCAATATGATATTCCGCAATTGAGGAGAAGTGTTGGTTTAGTTTTACAACAACCTCACTTATTCCCTGATACGGTGTTAGATAATTTAAAGTTCGGCCCAAGCTTGTTTAACGATTGGGAAGAAGGACGTGCTGAACGTTTAATGGAATATGTGAACTTACCTATAGATTACTTAGACAAATCAGTTGAAGAATTATCAGGTGGGGAGAAGCAACGTGTCTCTTTAGCTCGTACATTAGCAAATAAACCAGATGTCTTATTATTAGATGAACCAACTAGTGCTTTAGACGATCGCAACATTGAAGCAATAGAAGAGGACCTGATCAGATTAATTGAACATAACCATCTTACAGTTGTGATGGTAACTCATAGTATGGACCAAGCTAAGAGGATTGGTACAAAGGGGCTTTATATAGAAGAAGGACAAGTTATTGAATACGGTGACATTAATCAATTATTAGAAAATCCTAATACAGATCAGCTTAAACAGTTTTTGCATAAGTCTTAAATCTACTAGGAGGATACAATATGGAACGGGACATACCTACTTATTCACTCTTGTTACTAATTGTTTTTGTTATGATTCCTTTTACAATTGCTTATATATATCAGCTTGGTCTAAAGAAAGATATTATTTGGTCAACGATCCGCGGTACACTTCAATTACTTTTAATTGGACTTATATTAACTTATTTGTTTGATTTATCGCCATTAGTCGGTATTCCTATAATGTTAAGTGTTATGATATTGGTTGCAACATTTCACGCTCGGAAAAAAGGAAAAGAATTGCCTTATATTTTTATTACTATTCTCGTTGGCTTAATCGGTGTAGAAATCATTGTTTTATCAATGTGGTTGGGTTTTGGGATGATTTCCTTTACACCTGAAGAAGTAATCCCGATGAGTGGAATGGTAATCGGAAATAGTATGGTAGCAATGGGGTTAGCTCTTGAACGATTGAAATCTGAATTCGAACAAAAACGAGGCAAACTTTTAGCTGCATTATCACTTGGTGCAACACCAAAACACGCTGCGCATATGTCAATTAAGAAGACTTTAAATGCAGCATTAATACCTAACATCGATCAATTGAAAACAATTGGTTTAGTACAGTTGCCAGGTATGATGACAGGCCTAATTTTAGGTGGAGTCGCTCCAATTATTGCAATTAAATACCAACTAGTTATATCTATTAGTATTTTTTCCTCAGTTTCATTGAGTGCTATTTTTATCTCAATGGTTATGTATCGATTCTTCTTTAATAAGCAGATGCAACTTTTAAACTTGCAAGATATAAAAAAAGACGGCTAACAAAATAAATGTTAGCCGCTTTAATTACCCGGTAAATACGTTCATCAGTTGACTATATAGAGTCATAACTGAATACCAACCAAATAATAGTAGTGATGCAGTTGCAAAAGCTACAGCAAAGAAGTTGCGGTTTTTAATTTCGCGGAAAATGGCAATAAAACTTAAAATCGCTACAACTAGCATCATAACTCCAAATACGAATTCTCCTACTTGCATGTCTGCTCCTCCTTGAATGAAAAACTTCCTCTTTGTTATGATTACAATGATACTAAGAAATTATCCGTAAGATTTCTCCCTTATATTTTATATAAAAAGTATTGAAGTGTCGAGTGATTTCATTAAAAATACATAGAAAAGGTGGAACGTTTTGTGAACATTTATAGTTTTTCTTTAGGATTATTAGGCACTAATTGTTATATTATCGAACAAAATCAGAAAGCACTAGTGGTTGATCCCGGTGGTGATGCAGAGAAGCTAATTCAATTTTTCTCTGAGAATGATATTCAACCAATAGCGATACTATTAACGCATGCCCATTTTGATCATATAGGTGGAGTAGAAGAGTTAAGAAGTTATTATAGTATTGATGTTTATATGCACGAATTAGAACGTGAATGGTTAACGAATCCACAACTAAATGGATCACAACGTTTTCAAGTAGGCGAGATCAAAGCTGAACGTGAAGCGGATCAATTTCTAACTGAAGGAATTAGTACCATTGACCAATTTGAGTTTAAAGTACTTCATACTCCTGGACATTCACCTGGTAGTATTTCATTCTTGTTTGAAAGTAATAATGTATTAATAGCTGGTGATACGTTATTTCAAATGGGAATTGGTCGAACAGATTTACCATTTGGTGAGCATCAAACCCTTTTACAATCCATACAAGGGAAGATCTTTAATTTATCAGATGACACGACTGTTTTACCTGGACACGGCCCTAAAACAACGGTTGGCGAAGAAAAAGAACAAAATCCATTTTTCTAGTTTAGTCATATATTGTTGAGAGCCACGTTTTAAAAAAAGTTCAACCCCAATTCGGAGTTGAACTTTTTTTAGTGTGAGAATGATGGTTCTAATAGGAACGTTACGTAATAAGTAAAACCTACCATAAAAACAGTTAAGTATGCGCCAAAAATATACATATAAAGACGTTCTGATAGGTTTAAGTATCCGATTCCTAAAAAGAAGATCGTTTGCGCTAGAAATGCTACGGACAGGCCTAAGTTACCTGCAGCATAGAAAAGTGCAGTGAAAACACCAGTCCAAAATGCTAGAACACGAAACATACGATCCATGTCTTTTCCTCCTTTGCCAGGAACTCGTCAGACATATTATATACGATGATTTAAATAATGTAAATGAACTTTTTTTGAAGCATTATAACTGGGCCACCAGGATTCGAACCTGGGAGTCACGGGATCAAAACCCGATGCCTTACCGCTTGGCTATGGCCCAATCACAATTGTTATTATAGTTCATTACATCAAGTATTATACATTATTATTGTAAAATGTTCATAATTAAATGCATTATTTGTTTCAATTTGTAACCTTAACTCAATCAAGTCATTGTCACTGATGGAATAGGCTACTTGTACTTTACCTGTCTTGTAGTTAAAATGAACGGTTTGGACGTTTGATGTTGGTGTAAAATCACCTGTCAAAAAGTCATGTATCCCCATATTAATTAAGTTCTGTATAGTTAATTGTTCGTCACTCCACTGAAGTTGTTCTTTTTGGTATTCGGTTTGAGCAAATAATATTATTAATGAGGAGCTAACCGTAATCAAATAAAATAACATAATGGGGAAGATTAACCCTTTTTCACCCTTAATATTCATTAATGTTGAAGTGTGTAAATACCGTCTCAAATTGCTGTCCCTGCCTTGTATATTGAATTTTGAGAGCATTTGGTGCTATTTTCTCGGTTTTAAAGCCGTGAATATCAAACATTATGACTTCAAACCCTTGTTGATTAGTACGTCGGATTACTCGATCATTATATTGCTCAAAAGTTACGATTCTACCTCCAGAGTCCACAAAGTGTAAACGATTATTGGCTATTCTTATTTCGCTACTTCTATTTAATTCAAATGAAGTTAGAAAATCAAATTGCCTGACCTCTAATTGATTAATGTTATTTAGAGGAGACAAGTCTGCTACTGGTTTAATTAAGTTATTCATCATTGGGAGTGTTAACATAAAAATGGCTAAGGCTACTAAAGTTGTTAGTAACGTATAACCTTGTTCATTACGTGTAGTTTGGGATATACTGACAAAGCTCTTTATTCGTGTCATTTGAATCCTTCCATTTAATACAGACGATTAATTGTTGATCATCTTCTAATAATATGGTTGAAAAATTCTCATTTGATAATTCCTCTAAATAGGAGGCAGGTGGGTCGTATTTAAGGATATACGCTTTTGCTTGTTGTAACTGGTGGTAAGCTTCTTCATGTCGTTCTATATCATGATTGTGTTTGTATAGCTGTGTTATAAATGGAATCGTCAAGCTTACTAATAAGCTGAAACATATTAAAGTTAATATGGCATCTTGTAAAATAAATCCATCTTCACGTTTCAGTAACATAGTACCTTCCTTTTCCAAATGGAAATGTGACTTCATAGGTTTGTCCATTTATTGAGATGTAAATCGTTCTCGGATCGACGATTGTACCTCTTGGGGTAAAAGAAATACGTCTAGTTTCATATTGAAATTGCACGTCTTCTCCAAACTCTCTTTCAATGATTGGGGATTCTAATGAACTTCGGTATATAATATAGCTGTTACTTGAAGTGAATAATAACGTTAATCTTCGTTGATATAGAAGAGAATGTTGTTGAATGTAGAATATATCTTGTTCAAAAGTGTCTAAGACGTGCTGTGTGGTTCGATTTGTATTTATTGAATGGAAGTTATACCATGAGAAAAAGAGGATCGTGAGAATAACGCTTAAAACGATTAATTGCTCAATCAATGTAAAACCATTAGAGTTATTAATCCTCATTCGCAATTGTCACACGACCATTGTTTAATAATAACTCAGTTTCATCAGGGCATGTTGCGCTAGGGATATAATCATCGACTAAGTCATTTAATTCACTTGGGTATGAACCTTCTTCTAATTTGTAAAGTTGTACTTGAGATTGAACTAAGTCTAAATATGCTTCACATCCAGTGTCGTCTACAAAACTATTGTGTTTTATGACATTAGGGATCGTTAAGATCAACAAAACAGAAATGATGAACAACACGATGAGCATTTCTATTAGAGTAAATCCTTTGTTATTTTTGACCATGATTTTCCACCTCTACATATGATTAATTAATTGAAACATAGGAAACAGTGTGAATAAGTATATAACGACCACCATACTGCCGATGAGTAAATACAAAGTAGGTTGAACCATTAGTAGTACTTTTTGTGTTTGCTCCTCTAGTGTTGAAAGCGCAATAGAGGAATACGCCCTTAAATCTTCAAGTAATGTTCCTTGTTCAGAACTTCTTAAAATCAAAAACTTAAAATCTTCTTCAATAAGGCTTAGGCCATTTGTAGAATTAACTAACTGATCTCCATTCTTCAAACGATCAATTATGATTTGTGCATAATGGCGTAAGATAATTAAATCGTTTTGGTGACTCATAATAATTAAACCTTCTTTAACGGTCTTACCGTTATTCATAGTTGAGGCTAGATGATAGGCAAAGTGAATCGTTGTCGTTAACTTAACAATAGACTTTATAAAAGGAATTCTTTCAATAATATTAATTTTTCGTTCAACATCTCCATTTTTATAAATGAAATATATTACAAAGGTAAAAATAATAGTGAGACATAGCAGTAAAGTAATGCTAGTTTGGATGATTGTAACGAATAAATTAAACCAGTAACTTGAAGAGTGGTTTCCAAAACTAGTCATCGTTTCAGTGTAGGCAGGGAGAAGGAAGCTACTTATGAAGAAAAAACCACCAAATGAAATTAACAGTAAGATTAATGGGTATTTACTTAAATTCTTTAACTTATTATAGAAGTCTAATCTCATTTTCAACATGTTATGGCAATTAATAATTTGTTCATTCATTTGTCCGGTTTCTCTTGAAAAATATAAAAATGCTATAACGATCGGGTGAAATTTTAATATTCTAAAGCAGTCTTCTATGCTCTTGCCGTTATGCAGAAAAGTTACAAACTGTTTAGCTAAATTACTGAATTGAGGATCGTACATCATAAACTCTAATGAACGTTTTAAAGTAAAATGATTGGACAGTAGTTTTGAGAGGCGTTCTAAAAAAGCAACTTGTTCACTTAATGTAACTGATTTATTAGTAGCTTTGAGTTGAATACCCATAGGCATAGGCTTTTCTCCTTAGTTGATGAAAGGTATTAAAATGGCTGTTATTCTCAGGAGGGAACCCTTTTATAGAACGGGTAAGGCTATCACCTTCTAGTAACTCAGCGATCGCTAACCTTGAGTATCCACGTTGTTCTTGTAATGGTTTAGATAACGGGATCAATTGTTGAGCTGCAATTCCAATAATGGTTTGATGAAGTTCTGTTTTCGTTAGTCCCATTTCTGATAGCCTTTCGATTGTGCCGTGAGCGTTTTTAGCGTGAACAGTAGTTAACACTAAGTGGCCTGTTAAAGCGGCTCTAAATGCAAATTGGGCTGTTGTTTCATCACGGACTTCCCCGACGGTTATGATGTCTGGGTCATGTCTTAAGGCTGCTTTTAATCCAACATCGTAACTGAAACCGGCTTTTTCATTAACTTGTACTTGTAATATTTGATCAACGTTTTGTTCGATTGGGTCTTCAAGAGAGATTGTTTGGTAACCGTATCGTTTGATTGCTTCTTTCATTAAGGCAAACATAGTAGAGGACTTACCACTTCCTGTTGGACCAGTGAATAATATAATCCCAGCTTTGTTTTGTATCCATTTAAGAAGAGATTCAGTTTGCTTAGGAAATAAGAACAGCTCGTTAATGGTAGGTGACTTGTTTTTTGGTAAAATTCTTATAGCAAGACTTTCAGTTGAAGTTAAAGGTAATGTTGATAACCTTAAGTGATAAGCATCGTGTCTAATTGAAACAGGAATTGTACCGTCTTGTGGAATTCGGTTCTCTGCAATATCCATACCAGAAGTAAATTTGTAATAACTTAAAAGGGTTTGGTAATCTGTAAGTGGGATTCTTTTATAAAACCAACGATAGCCATTAATTCTAAAATGAATGGCTACATCAACCTCTTCAGGTGAGAAATGGACATCCGTTGCCCCTTTATTAATAGCGTCATGAATAAATTGGTTAGATAAGTGGTCTGGTTTCAAAAAATCACTCCTTATATAGAGAAGTTTAGTAGGTGATCTAATGACAACTTTTGTATTAATTGGATTTATGGGTTCTGGGAAAACAACTATAGGACAATATCTCGCGCACTCTATGGAAATTCCTTTTGTTGATACAGATGATGAAATTGTTAATAGAGTTGGGATGTCGATCCCTAAAATCTTTGAACATTATGGTGAGCCATATTTTCGAAAAGTTGAAAGTGAAGTGTTAAAGTCATTCTCGAAGCAGAGCTGTGTCATCGCAACAGGGGGTGGAATCATTGAGTTGGATGCCAATCGCCAAATGTTAAAAAATGATGATTTTTTGACTATATGGCTGGACACTCAATTTGATACGATAATGAATAGACTAACTAACGATGAGTCAAGACCACTTTGGAATCAAAATGTTGAAAAAAGAATGAGTTTGTTCAATAGTAGACAACCACTTTATGATGTTACATCACACTTTTCAGTGAAAGTGGATGACAGGCCAGTGGAAGATCTTGTCGAGGAAATTAAACGCTATATATATTCTTATACAACGATTGAAACCGAACGTCAATACGACGAAAATCGTTAACTTTTGCGTTCAGTAAAATAACCAATGAATTTTGTCTTGTTAAACAAAATTTCATTGGTTATTTTTGTTTATAAGTTGGAAAAGTTTTTATTAAGAAGATGTAAGTTGTTTTGTTCGTTCTTGTGTTAAATAAAACAATCCACCATTAATCCAATTCACTTCTACTTTCGGGTATAACCTTTCATAAATTTGTTCCTTTGATTGATCGTAAAATTGTTGGTCTTCCTCGGTATGAAGCTCTGTTAATTCGTCTAACATTTTTAATTCTTGGTTATAAAGTTCAACTGATTTTTCACTGAAGGAGACCGCTTCTTGTTCTATTCTACTCGATAACTCTTTCGTTATATGTTCAATCGATCTTTCAGGTGATATGATATATGGAATTTTGTATGCATAATCAGGCACTTGTTGGACAAATTGTTGATCAAGGTTTTCATCAATCCAGTTAAAACGCATAGTACCATTAGTAAGAAGTATACCTATACTAACCATTTCATCATGAATATACCATCCACGATATTTAACTTGTAAGTTACAAACAAACCAAGGATAAAGCGGTGTTCGGGAAGTGTTTCCCCAAATCTGTTCATAAAGGGTAGTATAGCGACCTTCTTCTTGAATGACGTTAAATATTTGCTGTAAACGTGGTGAACCAAAGTGAATCCATTCACCTTCAGTCTCAGCTTCAATACCCTCCTTAGATTTATATGTGATAGTCATGGGTTCACCTTCATAGCCCATCGTGTTAATGTATTGCCAGTAAAATGGGCGATTCATCAACTGTTGGTCTAATTCTTTCGTCAACTTAACTGTTAATAAACCGTCTTGATTGTCTAAAATAGAAGCTTGTCTATGGTCAAAGAATTCATATAGAAACTCATGGATCTCAGCTTGTTTCATCTTTTAGCTCCCCTTCAGAATGTTCACTTTCACTTTGGATCACGGATACTAAGTTATCGATTTTAATTTCTGCTTCTTTCGTTGATTGTGATTCTTGAATGATATCCGTTATTTCTTCTTCAAAACTATTAGCACCGAAGCTACTTAAAATTTGGTCAATTTCCCCAATCACACCTTCAAAAATAGATAGTTTATCGTAAAGAAGGTTGAGGATTCTTTCATCCATTGTGTTGTTTAAGACAACGTAAAAAATATTGACTGTATCTTTTTGCCCGAAACGATGGATGCGTCCAATTCGTTGCTCTAACTTCATCGGATTCCAAGGTAAGTCATAATGGATCATGTTTTTACAAAATTGCAGGTTTAAGCCTTCTGCACCAGCGTCTGTTGCTATTAATACTTTTGCATTGTTTTGAAATAACTGTAGCATCCATTGTTTTTTGCTTTTTCTAAAATCACCGTTATATGGCACAGCACTTATGCCGTTTTGTTGGCATAGCCATTGTAAGTAAAGTTGTGATGATTTATATTCTGTAAAAATAATGACTTTATCATCAATTTCTTGAATAAGGTCAATTGTTCTTAAAGCTTTTGCATGGTTTGGTAGTTGTTCAATTAACTCAACAATAGGTGATTCTTTAAGTTTTTCCTGCTTCTTCATTGATAAATAACAAGCTTCACGACTTGAACAAAACTCACGTGATAAAGTCAAATTCGTTAATGCATGTGATGTTTCAAGTTGTTGTAGCTCATCATATACGTGCTGTTCTTCCGCTGTAAAATTAACTTGGATAGTCTTGATCTCCCTTGTAGCCCAAGGATCTTGAACATCACTTTTTCTGGAACGGACCATCGACTGTTTAATTAATGTTTGAATCGTATCATAGCTACTCTTTTTCACTTTTTCTTTAAAGATCCGTTTATCTCCTAATAAACCAGGACGTACAATTTTCATTAAGTGATAGACTTCATCAATTTTATTTTGTATAGGTGTTGCTGTAAGTAATAGACAATACGTTGACTTTAGTTGTTTTACGAATTGATAGTTTTTCGTATCAGCATTTTTCAGTCGGTGCGCTTCATCAACAATTAATAAGTCAAATTCTTGTTCAATTAAAGTAGATGCGTGTGGCTCTTTTTTGGCTAGATCAATTGAAGAGATGACTATGTCATAAGCTTCCCAAGGATACGAACGATGCTTAGCTCTAGCAGGAATGAAAAATGTATAATTCATCTCAGATTCCCATTGTCTAATTAGAGAAGAAGGGACTAGAATTAAAACTTTCTTGACTAATCCTTTGATCATTAATTCTTTTAAAATAACGCCTGCTTCTATTGTTTTACCTAATCCAACTTCATCAGCAAGAATAGCACGACCATGCATATGAAAAATAACTTTCTCAACAGCTTCTCTTTGGTGCGGTAGCAGTTCAAGATTAGGTAAATACTTCAATGAACTAAGCTCATTTTTGTTGGTCATCGATAGTTGGCTCAGTTCATATGCTTTTTTAAATGTATCCCAGTCACTGTTTTGATAGTCTTGCACACGGTTAATGACTTCGTATAAATGATCAGTATTAACTATTGGTTTCATATATGAGATCCCCTAACTATTAAAACTTTATGATGACGCTTACACATCATGAAGAGATGTGGTATAATACAAGTAGATTTTTATTCATACTTTTTAAACAATTTTTATGTAGCAATTTAATTAAACATCTCATTGTTTTATTATGCTCTAAAAATTAAATATTATGAGCGAATGATTACAAGGGGAGAGTTCACAACTGATGTGACGCCGACGGAGCAAGTACGTAACGTATGAATCTCTCAGGCACAAAGACTCTTGTATGACGCACCTCTGGAGAGTGTTTATCGAATAAGAGATAAACCACCAAAGATGTAAGCATTACATAGTGATGTGAAACTTTCAGGTGTCAGGACAGAGAGAATACCGAAGCTTAATTTGGTATTCTCTTTTTTAATGCTTTTATAAGCATGTGACTGGTACATTATCCTAATTGTAAAAACGGGGGTTATGAAATGGGAGAAATTAAAAGAACACCAATTTTTCCAGAATATGAAAAATTAGGTGCGAAAACGATTGATTTTGGTGGATGGGATCTTCCTGTTCAATTTTCGAGTATTAAAGAAGAGCACCATGCAACGCGTGAAAAAGCCGGTCTTTTCGATGTTTCACATATGGGTGAGGTTACAGTAACAGGCCCTGATAGTGAAGCGTTTCTACAAAAGATGGTGACTAATGACGTAAGTAAGTTAAACATTAATCAAGCTCAATATACAGCTATGTGCTATCCGGATGGTGGTACAGTAGACGATTTCCTAATATATAAGCGCGATGAAGAAGATTATTTACTTGTAGTAAATGCTGCTAATACTGAAAAGGACTACGAATGGTTAGTCGAACATCAAGAAGGAAATGTCGAGATTAACAATATCTCTGAGGGGTTAGTCCAATTAGCGTTGCAAGGTCCAAATGCTCAATCGATTTTACAAAAGATCACGCCGGAAGATCTAAGTGCTATTAAATTTTTCCGCTTTAAAGATGATGTAAAAGTAAATGGAGTAGAACATGGGGCATTAGTATCACGCACTGGTTATACTGGCGAGGATGGCTTTGAAATTTATATTAACCGTGAATCTGGCGTCGATTTATGGAACGCAATACTAAAAGCTGGTGAAGACGAAGGGTTACAGGCAATTGGTTTAGGTGCGCGTGATACGTTAAGGTTTGAAGCGAACCTAGCATTGTATGGCCAAGAGTTAACTAAAGACATTACACCGATTGAAGCAGGGATTGGTTTTGCTGTAAAAGTGAATAAAGAAATTGACTTTATTGGCAAAGAAGTATTAAAAGAACAGAAGGAAAACGGGCCAAAACGTAAATTAGTAGGAATTGAAATGATTGATAAAGGCATTCCTCGTAATGGTTATCCTGTGATGAAAGATGAAGAGGAAGTTGGCTTTGTCACTTCGGGCACACAGTCACCGACATTGGGGAAAAACGTAGGTCTAGCACTAGTTGATACTCAGTATGTAAATGAAGGTGAAGAATTACAAGTTAAAGTAAGAAAAAGAACGCTTAACGCTCAAGTAGTTCCAACACCATTTTATAAAAGAAAGTAAGGGGTGAAGTAAATGCAACATCGATATATTCCAATGACAGATCAAGACAGAAAAGATATGTTAGAAACAATTGGTGTAAACTCAACTGAAGAACTTTTTAATGATATTCCACAAAAAGTCCGCTTTGATGGTGAATTAAATATCAAACCAGCTAAATCAGAATATGAGTTAACCAAAGAGTTAACACAATTAGCTGAACAAAATAGTCATACGAAATCTCATACGTCATTTTTAGGTGCGGGTGTCTACCAACATTACATTCCATCTATTGTAGACCATGTTATTTCTCGTTCTGAATTTTATACAGCTTATACTCCATATCAGCCTGAAATCTCTCAAGGTGAGTTACAGGCAATCTTTGAATTTCAAACGATGGTTTGTGAAATGACAGGGATGGAAGTAGCAAACTCATCTATGTACGATGGTGGTACTGCATTAGCAGAAGCGGTGAACTTAAGTGCAGGCCAAACGAAAAAGAAAAAAGTACTTGTCTCAAAAGCGATTCACCCAGAATCAATGGAAGTTATTTATACGTATGCAAAAGGTTTTAACTTAGAGATTGTTGAAATTGATTACCAAAATGGTTTAACAGACTTAGAGCAGTTAAAGTCTGAACTAGATGAGGATACTGCGAGTGTCGTTATTCAGTATCCAAACTTTTTCGGCCAAGTTGAGCCATTAAAAGAAGTTGAAACGATGCTAGAAGATCAAAAGAAAACGATGATGATTGTTTCTAGTAACCCACTTGCTTTAGGATATTTAACACCACCAGGAGAATTTGGTGCAGATATCGTTGTTGGTGATACGCAAGTGTTTGGTATTCCGGCACAATTCGGTGGACCACATTGCGGTTATTTCGCAACAACGAAAAAGTTAATGCGTAAAGTACCGGGGCGCCTTGTCGGTCAAACAGTCGATGAAGAAGGTCGTCGTGGTTTTGTATTAACGTTACAAGCGCGTGAACAGCATATTCGTCGTGATAAGGCGACATCAAACATTTGTTCAAACCAAGCTTTAAACGCATTAGCATCTTCGGTTGCAATGACAGCTCTTGGTAAACAAGGTGTTCGTGAAATGGCTGAATTAAATATGAAAAAAGCACGTTATGCGAAAAAAGCATTTGAAGCGGCTGGTTTTGAAACATTACATGAAGGACCATTTTTCAACGAGTTTATTGTGAAGTTGAATAAGCCGGTTTCAGAAGTAAATGAACAATTACTGCAAAAAGGCTATATCGGTGGCTATGATTTAGGACGTACCAGTGACGGCTATGACCAGCACATGTTAGTTGCAGTGACAGAAGTTCGTTCAAAAGAAGAAATCGACCAATTTGTGAAGGAAGTAGGTGAGGCTAATGGCTAAAGAGCAAGATTTTCCAGTCATTTTTGAATTGAGCCAAGAAGGACGTAAAGGTTATCACTTACCTGAACTAGATGTTGACGACATTAACTTAGATGATGAGTTTTCTAATGAATATATTCGTCAAGAAAATCCAGATTTACCTGAAGTAAGTGAACTACAAATCATGCGTCATTATACAGCACTTTCAACACGAAACCATGGTGTAGATTCTGGTTTCTATCCATTAGGTTCATGTACGATGAAATATAATCCGAAAATTAATGAAGATATTACACGCATTCCAGGTTTCAGTATGATTCACCCTTATCAAGAGGAAAGTTCTGTACAAGGTGCATTAGCTTTAATGTATGACCTACAAGAATCATTAAGTGAAATTACAGGTATGCATTCTGTAACGCTACAATCAGCAGCTGGTGCTCAAGGTGAGTGGACGGGTCTAATGATGATTGGTGCATTCCATGAAGCGAACGGTGATCATCACCGTACTAAAGTCATTGTTCCAGACTCAGCACATGGAACTAACCCAGCTTCAGCTACAGTTGCCGGATTTGAAGCTGTAACAGTTAAATCCAATGATCAAGGGTTAGTAGACCTAGAAGACTTGAAGCGCGTTGTAGATGAAAATACAGCTGCATTAATGTTAACGAACCCAAACACTTTAGGACTGTTTGAAGAGCATATTTTAGAGATGGCTGAAATTGTTCACGAAGCAGGAGGGCGCTTATATTATGACGGCGCTAACTTAAATGCAATTATGGGTTACACTCGTCCTGGTGACATGGGCTTTGACGTTGTTCACTTAAACTTACACAAAACATTCACAGGACCACACGGTGGTGGTGGACCAGGCTCTGGACCAGTAGGAGTAACTGAAGAGTTAGCACCATATTTACCGAAACCGTTAATTTCTAAGCGTGATTCTGAAGAATACTTCTTTGATTATGACCGTCCGAAATCAATCGGTAGAATTAAACCATATTACGGAAACTTTGGAATTAACGTTCGCGCTTATACGTACATCCGTTCTATGGGACCTGACGGCTTAAAACAAGTAAGTGAAAATGCAGTGTTAAATGCAAATTATATGATGAGACGCTTAGAAACAGAGTTTGAATTACCATTTAGCCAACATTGTAAACACGAATTTGTCTTATCTGGTAAGAACCAGAAGAAGATGGGTGTTAGAACGTTAGATATGGCAAAACGCCTATTAGACTTTGGTTACCACCCACCAACAATCTACTTCCCATTAAATGTTGAGGAAGCATTAATGGTTGAGCCGACAGAAACAGAAGCAAAAGAAACGTTAGATGAATTCATCGATGCGATGATTCAAATATCTAACGAGGCTAAAGAAGATCCTGAAAAAGTACAAGAAGCACCACACACGACAGTTGTTGATCGTATGGATGAAACAACAGCAGCGAGAAAACCTGTCTTACGTTATTATCGTGAAGACTAATGGTTGATTAAGTTAAAAAACAGTTCGGTTCTGATAAACCGAACTGTTTTTGTTATTAAAATAATACTATTACAGCCTTCAGACTAAAAAGGAAAAGACACCCAACTCCAACAAATATTTTAGAGACGTAAAAAAGCATACCAGCTATGGCTGGTATGCTTTACTAATTAAAGGTATTGTTTAGATTTTAATAACCTTTTTTCTTCACTTTAATTTTTCCGGTCCACTTACTAAATCCGCCTTTTAACTGATGTAGACCTTCGTAACCATTTTTGCGAAGTAAGTTTGCAGCCTTCATTGATCTAGAACCACGTTGGCAATAAAGATAAACAGGTTGGTCCTTTCTTACTTCACCCATTCTTTGTTTCATTTGTGAAAGTGGTATATTACGAGAACCTAGGATATGACCTCGATCAAACTCTTTTGGTTCACGTACATCAATTAATTGTGCTTTACGATAGCCTTCTTTGAACTGCTCTTCAGTAAGCGTTTTTAAATGTTTTTGCATGCGCATATTTCTAAATACAGCAAATAAAATTAATGCGGCAACTGCTACTAATATGATTAGTAATGCATCCATCGTGCTTCCCCTCTTTCTATAATAGGTCCACTATTTATTATAAGAGTGTTTGTAATATGTTTCAAAGATTTTTTTCTATCTTATTCTATTTCTTATTAGAGCATGTTATTCTAGTTATTTTGGTATAAGAAAAAGATTCTATAAAAAGTACGAAAGAATCTATTGACTTTCACTACTAAATATGTACAAAACACAATATATAGAGATATTTTAAAAATGAGAGTACTATATATTGATTTGTTGTTTTGGTTTTGATACTGTAAAGATAGATTAATTAATAACAAATGTTAGTACGATTCTATCTTACGTGAAGGAGGTAACGAAATGCAAGGTGTAAAAGAGAAACAAGTTCAACTGAACGTAGAACAGTTGAATCAAGATATAAATCAGTTTCCACACGTACATCCCATTACACCTGACATGAACACGACTCACAAAGGTGTTTCTCGTCTTGTCATGTTAGACCGTTATGCATTCAAAGATACCGAAAAGAAAACAATAAAAGAAGGGGACTTTGTCGTCTTAACGATTAAAGAAGACCCGAAATTCCCAGCAAGAGGTACAGGATATATTGAAACATTAAATGGTGATCAAGCGATTGTGAAAATCGAGAAAGAATTTGTCCATATATTGGAGTCAGAAAAAGCCCAACAAACAGGCTTAATAGAAAAGCCATTATGCGTTATTGATAAACCATTAGAAATCTATTATGAACAAATTGCGTTGCGTAATGCGACTGGTCTGTCACAGGTTGAACAAACTGAAGAAAAACGACAACATTGGTTTGAGAAGTTTTATCAAGAACTTTCATCATTAAACTTTGTTCCAGCAGGAAGAGTGCTATATGGTGCAGGTTCAAACACTGATGTAACATATTTTAACTGCTACGTCATGCCATTTGTAAAAGACTCAAGAGAAGGAATTAGCGATCACCGTAAACAGGTGATGGAGATTATGTCACGTGGTGGCGGTGTTGGAACGAATGGTTCTACTTTAAGACCACGAAATGCTTTAGCGCGCGGTGTCAACGGTAAATCATCCGGTTCTGTATCGTGGCTAGATGACATCGCGAAGTTAACTCACTTAGTTGAACAAGGTGGTTCAAGACGTGGTGCGCAAATGATCATGTTAAATGATTGGCATCCTGATATCATAGAATTTATTATTTCTAAAATGCAAAATCCACGTATTCTAAGGTATTTAATCGAAAACATTGATGATGAAACGATTCAACAACAAGCGAAAGACAAATTGAAATTCACTCCATTATCTAATTCAGAGCACCAGCTTTATCAAGGAGTAGCGAATTATAAACATATTGAAGGTCACGGTGGATTTACAGAAGAGAACATTCGCGAAGCAGAACAAAAACTACGTGACGGTGGAACTTATAGTGTTCATAATCCAGAGTTTTTAACTGGTGCAAATATCTCGGTTTGTATTACTGATGAGTTCATGGAAGCAGTTGAAAATGAAGAAGACTATGATTTGCGTTTCCCAGATGTAGAAAGTTATTCCGAAGAAGAAATGGCGTATTATAATGAACATTGGAGCGAAGTCGGAGATGTCCGTGAGTGGGAAAACTTAGGTTTCGCAACAAGAGTTTATAAACGTATTAAAGCAACAGAATTATGGAATTTAATTAATATATGTGCGACGTATTCAGCAGAACCAGGTATTTTCTTTATTGATAATGCAAATAAAGAAACGAATGCAAAAGCATATGGTCAAAAGGTTGTTGCGACTAACCCATGCGGTGAACAACCGCTCGCTCCATATTCTGTTTGTAACTTAGCAGCTGTTAATTTAGCTACAATTGCTGATCATGAACGTAAACAGCCAGATTTTGAGAGGTTAAAACAAACTGTCGTAACTGGTGTTAGAATGCAAGATAATGTTATTGACTCAACACCATACTTCTTAGAAGAAAATCGCAAACAAGCATTAGGTGAACGCAGGGTTGGACTTGGTGTTATGGGACTGCATGATTTATTAATCTATTGTGAGACAGCTTATGGTTCTCAAGAAGGAAATCAACTAGTGGATCAAATATTTGAGACAATCGCAACAACTGCGTACCGTACATCAATTGAGCTTGCAAAAGAGAAAGGTAGCTTCCCTTTCTTAGTAGGAGAAACAGAGGAAGAGACGCAGGCACTACGAGAGCAGTTTATTAATACAGGCTATATGCAAAAGATGCCTGAAGATATTCGCGAAGGCGTCTTGAACTATGGAATAAGAAACAGTCACTTGTTAACAGTTGCTCCAACTGGCTCAACTGGAACGATGGTAGGTGTATCAACGGGCCTAGAACCATATTTCTCCTTCACGTACTATCGTAGTGGTCGTTTAGGTAAGTTTATCGAAGTGAAAGCTGACATTGCTCAAGACTATTATGAACGTAATCCTGGTGCTGATGAGACAGAGTTACCAGACTGGTTTGTAACAGCAATGGACCTAGAGCCAGAAGCGCATGCGGATACACAATGTGTGATCCAACGTTGGGTAGATAGTTCAATTTCTAAGACCGTAAACGCTCCGAAAGGCTATCGTGTCGATCAAGTAGAACAAGTTTACCAACGCCTTTACAAAGGTGGCGCAAAAGGTGGGACGGTATACGTTGATGGAAGTCGTGATACACAAGTCTTAACATTAAAAGCTGAAGAAAATGAGTTCTCAGAGCAAACAGAATTGTTTGAGGAAGAGAAGCAAAAAGTCGTTTTAATGGATACCGTTCAGGAATTAGAAAACACCAATGTGACAGTCGGCTCTGAAGTAGGAGACACGTGTCCAGTTTGTCGAAAAGGTAATATACAAGATGTTGGTGGTTGTAATACGTGTACAAATTGTGGAGCGCAATTAAAATGCGGATTATAAAATAGTAATAAACGCTAGACGAGTAAATCGTCTAGCGTTTATTTTTTATTACCTTTAATCACTTTTAAATGACTTCGCTGTGTACGGCTTTTACTAATTTTATTAGGCTTTTCTATATGAGAATTATAGCGCATGCCGCGGTCAACCGTTCCATATTTTTGTTTAGATTGTTTAACTGCTTTTTTGTAGCCAGAGCCAACTGCTTGAGCTCTACGACGATGAATCAAGAAATAGTAAACAAGAGCACCAATTAAAGCTGCAAAACCTAACATCATCAAAATACTTTGAAGAAAACCTAGAGGGTTCATTACTAATTGGCCCAACACTCCAATAATCGCTAAACCACCAATAACGTATAACAGGACAACGCCTTTCCCCTTTGGCATATAATCCTCCTTTCATTCAATAGATTTAATACCGTTCTAGTTAAACACTATTCTAGTTATATTATACCACGTCTAACTACATTTATACTCACCCATTTGACATTAAATTATGATTATTAAGTAAAGCAAATCGAATGAAAAAGTTGTGTTCGTACAAACTATATGTGAAAAGAGGTGTCTATTATGGAAAAAGAATCTTCCGTTTTTAAGAAAGGTTTATTTGCAGGATTAGTAGGTGGGATTTTGTTTGCGATGGTTGGATCAATGGCTTATTTTTTATCATTCTCTGATGTGTCCCATGCATCGTTTATTTTTCGCTCCTTTTTTGATGGTGAATGGACGACAGGTTGGATTGCTGAATCAATAAGTATTGTTATTACAGGGTTTATTGGTATTATTCCTGCCCTTATTTATTACTTATTATTTAAAAAGCTTCGTGGGATGATGCCAGGTCTAGTTTATGGAATTGCATTGTGGTTTATTGTATTCGGATTGCTCAATCCACTATTCTCTTATGTACCTGACTTGTTTTCATTAAACATGGACACAATCGCAACAACGATGAGTCAATTTATTCTATATGGCGTGTTTATTGGTTATACCATCTCATATGAACATCATGACCAAAGAGTTATGAGAAAAGTGTCACAAAACAACTAAATATGATAAACTGATAAGTGGAATGAGAATGAAAAGGAGAGAGACTTGATGAGAAAGCTCTTATTGCTAAATGGCCCAAATTTGAATTTGCTAGGCCAACGAAACAAGGATCAGTATGGGCAAAAGTCTTTACAACAAGTCGAGCAAGAAGTAAGGGCATATCTCCAATCCTTTTCATTTCACTTAGACACTTTTCAATCTAATCATGAAGGAGAACTAATTGATTGGATTCAAAAGGCAAATGAAGAATATGAAGGGGTTCTTTTAAATCCAGGTGCATACACTCATACAAGTGTAGCTCTTCGGGATGCAATAGAGGCAGTTGATGTCCCTGTTATCGAGATTCATATTTCAAATATACATAATCGGGAATCCTTTCGCCACCACTCATATATTGCTCCAGTAGCAGCCGGACAAGTTGTTGGTTTTGGTACAAATAGTTATATAATTGGTGCATTTGCCTTAATCGAAAGTTTAAAGGAAAGGGAGAGTTAAAATGGAGAAAATCCGCCGTTTAAGAGAGAAGTTACAAGAACATGATCTTGATGGTATGTTAATTACAAGTGGACAAAACCGCCGTTATATGACAGGTTTTACAGGTACAGCTGGTGTTGTTTTGTTAACTCAAGAGAAGGCAGTTTTTATTACGGACTTTCGTTATACTGTACAAGCGAATGATCAAGTAGAAGGTTATGAGATTGTTGAGCACAAAGGTCCAATTCAACAAGAAGTTGCCGATCAAGTAGACAAACTAGGCGTTAAACGTTTAGGTTTTGAAAAGAACCATGTCACTTACTTAACATATGAAACATACGAAAAAGCATTAAAATGTGAATTCATTCCTGTTGAAGGTTTGGTTGAGCAATTACGTTTGGTCAAAGCTGATGCAGAAATTAAAATTTTAAAAGAAGCGGCTGAAATTGCTGATGCAGCATTTGAACATATCCAAACATTTATTAAACCAGGCGTGAAAGAAATTGATGTTTCGAATGAATTAGAATTTTTCATGCGTAAGCAAGGGGCTGTTTCTTCTTCTTTTGATATCATCGTTGCATCTGGTTATCGTTCAGCATTACCACATGGTGTTGCTTCTGAGAAAGAAATTCAATCAGGTGAGTTAGTCACTTTAGATTTCGGTGCGTTGTACAAAGGGTATTGCTCTGATATGACAAGAACGTTTGCTGTTGGACCAATTAGCGATGAATTAAAAGAGATTTACGATACCGTCCTACAAGCACAGTTAAAAGGAATGGATGGCATTAAAGCTGGAATTACGGGTAAAGAAGCAGATGCTTTAACAAGAGATTATATTAAAGCACAAGGTTATGGTGAATATTTCGGTCATTCCACTGGCCATGGGTTAGGTATGGATGTTCATGAGGGGCCATCATTATCATTCAAGAGTGACAAGGTCTTAGAACCAGGCATGGTTGTAACAGTTGAACCAGGCATTTATGTTCCAAATGTAGGTGGTTGTAGAATTGAAGATGATACAGTTGTAACCGAAAACGGTAATGAACGTTTAACATTCTCAACAAAAGAATTAATTACGCTATAGAGGCTTTGTGGATATAGGAGGAGTTAAGTATGATTTCAGTAAACGATTTTAAAACAGGTTTAACAATTGAATTAGAAGGTTCTATTTGGCAAGTAATCGAATTCCAACACGTTAAACCAGGAAAAGGTTCAGCATTTGTTCGTTCAAAATTACGAAACTTAGAAAATGGTAACATTCAAGAAAAGACATTCCGTGCTGGTGAGAAAGTTAATAAGGCTCACTTAGAACGTCGTCAAATGCAGTACTTATATGAATCTGGTGATAACCGTACATTTATGGATACAGAGACATTTGACCAAATTGAAATCCCAGACAATAAGATTGAAACTGAGTTAAATTTCCTTACTGAGGGCTTACAAGTTTACGTTTTAATTTATGATGGTGATACTTTAGGGATTGAGTTACCGAACAACGTAGAGTTAGAAGTTGTTGAAACTGAACCAGGCATTAAAGGTGACACAGCTTCAGGTGGAACTAAGCCTGCAACATTAGAAACGGGCTACACTGTTCAAGTACCATTCTTTATTAATAAAGGTGAACGCCTTGTCGTTAGCACATCAGAAGGAAAATACGTATCAAGAGCTTAGATTTTTATATGAATCAAAAACCGACACTTTAAATAGTGTCGGTTTTTTTATGTTCTCTAATTATTCTCGCTAATGTTCATATCAAATCTTTTTCAATCATATAGTAGTGGTAAAACATAGGGAGGAACTCAAGTTGGATGAAAAAATACTAAAGTTCTTACCTGAACTATTATCACAAATAATTGGGAGAAAATTTAATACAGATCAGTTAATAGATTTAGAAGAAATTAGACTACGTGTTGGAAGACAAGCTCAATTGATTTTTCACAATCGTGAAGTCATCTGTCCGGAATATACGTTTGAAAGATCAGATGCGACGAAGTTATTAGCTAAGATCAGTGAATACTCCGTGTATCGTTTAGAAGAGGAATTAAGAAATGGTTATATCACCATACAAGGTGGTCATAGAATTGGTATCAGTGGAAAAGTAGCTGTTGAAGGTGGACAAGTTAAAGCTGTTACACATGTATCATCATTTAATTTAAGAGTTGCATCGGAAAGAAAAGGAGCAGCTAAACACCTTCTCTCCCATATTGCAAAAGGTAGGCTATACAATACCTTACTTATCGGCCCACCGAAAAGTGGGAAAACAACCATTCTCAGAGATATTATTAGGACGTTAAGTGATGGAACCACTTACTTAAAGCCTTCTAGAGTCGCATTAGTCGATGAACGGTCAGAAATAGCTGCTTCTTATAACGGTGTACCGCAACATGATGTAGGGAAGCGAACAGATGTTATGTCTGATTGCCCGAAAGCTGAAGGCATGATGATGATGGTACGTTCAATGTCTCCAGAAGTATTAGCAGTTGATGAGATCGGAAGGGAAGAGGATGTCGTTAGCTTACTAGAAGCTACTCATACAGGTGTTCAAGTCATTTGTAGTGTACACGGTTATTCAATTGATGACATGAAAAGAAGACCGAATCTAGCCCCGTTAATAGCAGATGAAGTATTTAACCGCTATATCGTTTTAAGCCCTCACCCGAAACCAGGCCATGTACTTGGTGTGTATAACGAACGCTTTGAACAATTATCAACAAACGTTAGGGGAATGACAAATGAAGTGGATCGGAGCCATTATGATTCTGTTCACGTGCACGTGGGTCGGAATCGATATAGCTAGAAATTATACTAAAAGGCCAAAGCAGATCCGTGAACTATTACAAGCGCTCCAAATAATGGAAGCAGAAATTGTGTATGCACAAGAGCCTATTTACCGAGTGCTTGCATATGTTTCTAAACAGTTATCTGCCCCTGTTTCATATATATTTCATGATTTGTCTGAACAATTAATGATAGGAGATACGTCTTTACAAAGTTTATGGGAAGACGTTGTTAGTAAACAATGGCGTCAGACAGCGATGAAAGCTAAGGAGAGGGAGATTGTATTACAGTTTGGTCAATCATTAGGCCTGCATAATATTGAACAGCAGCAGAAACAGATTCAATTAGCGAAAGTCCATCTACAGCATGAATTAGAAGCTGCGTTAGAGGATGAGAAGCGGTTTTCAGGAATGTTTAGAACATTGGGCGTTCTATCAGGATTGTTATTTGTTTTAATTTTTATTTAAGGGGGCGAGTCCTATGATCGATATATATTTATTATTTCAAGTTGCTGGTATCGGGATTATTATAGCTATGCTTCATACTATTTTAAAGCAAATGGGAAAAGAAGATATGGCACATTGGGTAACGTTAATAGGTTTTATTATCGTCTTAGTAATCGTAATTGACTACTTATCTCGATTATTTACACAAATTAGGTCTGTATTTATGTTCCAAATGTTAATGTAAAGGGTCGAAGAATATGCCTTTCCTCCAAATGCTATCCGTTATTATAGTTGCGGCAATCTTAATCGTTGTTGTACGAGAGAAAAACCATTCAATAGGGTTCTTATTAACGTTATTAACAGGTACATTAGTTTTTTTCTTTATATTAACTCAAATCGGTGAGTTAATCTCAGTGTTTCAGCAAGTCACTTCACGTATGAATGTTTCACTCCTTCATCTAGATACCATCTTCAAAGTTATTGGTGTGGCATACATAACAGAATTCGCCTCACAAGTGTTAAGGGATGCAAATTTAGCTTCAATCGCTATAAAAGTAGAAATTGTAGGGAAGTTGTTTATATTACTTATAGCTCTGCCTATATTTATCACAGTTATAGAAACCTTACTATCATTTATCCCTCAATAGACCTTGAAGGAGATGTGAAATGAATAAATTTATAATATCCTTCGTAGTTGTTGTGATCGTTATAATTGGTTGGAATGGATCTATTACACATGCTGAAGAGACTCCTGAAGATGAACAACTTCAAGAAGAGCTTAATGAATTATTCGAAAGCGAAGACTTAGAACGACAGTGGCAAGGTTTATTAAATGAGTATAGAGACTTTATGCCTCTTGACCAGACTGATAGTTGGCGAGACATCATTAGTGATGGTTCTATCTTTTCACCTTCAGACTGGTTAAGTGGCATAACAGCTTTTTTTTTAAATGAGTGGGTTGTGAATGGAAAGACTTTAGGGATGTTGATCTTTTTAACTTTGTTAAGTGTCTTTCTTAAAGTATTAATCCATTCTTTTGAGAATCAATCGGTTGCTAAAGTAAGTTATCTTGTCATTTTTGGTGTGTTAATGACAATTGCGGTAGCTAGTTTTCATCAAGCTGTTACCTATACAGTTGATGCAATAGAAGCGATGAGCCATTTTATGCTATCGTTACTCCCTTTATTTTTAAGTGTGATGGCAGCTTTCGGTAATATAGCAACAGTCGCCTTTTTTAACCCTTTTATTTTATTCTTTACCCAAGTTAGTGGTTTCTTCGTTTCTGCAATCATAGTGCCGTTATTTTTCTTGTCCGCTATTTTGCACATCGCAAGCGAAATAAATGAAGAATATAACGTATCACAACTTGCAAACTTGTTAAGACAAGTGGCTTTTATATTAATGGGTGGTTTTTTAACGATTTTCTTAACTGTGATGTCGCTTCAAGGTGCTAACACAGCAGTGGCGGATGGTGTGGCGGTAAGAGCTGCGAAGTTTGTGACGAGCAACTTCATTCCGGTAGTTGGAAGAATGTTCACTGAAGCAACAGACACCGTGTTATCCGCATCTCTATTAATAAAAAACGGTGTTGGCTTAGCAGGGATTGTTGTTATTTTAATCATTACGCTGTTTCCAGTTTTAAAGGTACTTGTTTTAGGTTTGATTTTTCGCGTATCAGCTGCTTTATTACAACCTGTAGCCGATGGACCTATTGTCAATATGATTGACTGGATGGGAAAACACATCTTATATATCATGCTAGCTTTGTTAATGGTCTCGATCATGTTCTTCTTCGCTTTAGTCATGCTTGTCATTATCGGAAATATGTCTTTAATGATTAGATAATTGTATACCCCCTTGAAATCCATTAGTTTCAAGGCTTTTATATTTCTTAACTTATACGTAATAAAAAAGGACAATCCCTTCATATAATGTAATACGAATTCTATTAGTCGTAGTAAAGGAGGGAAATTATGTCCTTTTTAATAGATTGGATCTCACAAATTGTACTATTTATCTTTCTAGCAACCCTTATATCTCTCCTAATTCCTAAAACCTCCCATGAGAAAGTAATTAAAGTTGTCTTTGGGATGATTATATTTCTATTATTTTTACATCCATTATCAGCTTTGTTTCAAATCAATCCAGAGACGATTGTGTCAGAATTTGAATTACCAGAGCTCTCTATTACACCAGAGGAAATGGAGATTGAAATTTCTAATAAAAAAAGTGAAATACAAGCCTCATCTGATGCATATATATTAGAACAGCTAGAACAAAGTATTAAATCTTCTGTAGAAGAGGAGTTGGTCCAACAATATGATATAGCTATTCTAGATGTTTTCGTACAATTAGATGACTCAAATGATGGTGAAGAATTAGATGAAATTATTGAACAAGTGACGTTTCATCTAACAGAGGGGAACGTTGTTCGGGAGGTGGAAGTCGTTCAAATACCTGCTGAACAGTCTGAAGATGGAGAGGACTTAGAACAAATCAAGCGGACAATTTCCTCCTTCTTAGGTTTACCTGTCGACTCAATTATTATCGAGTGGGAAGGAGAGTAACTAGATGAATTTAAAGTCATTATTTCGATTAAAAGATGACACAGACCGACCTACTAAACGTTCTTATATTTTAGTTATAGGATTAGTTGGTCTTATGTTTCTAATTGTTTCTAATATTTTTACTGGACAAACTGATGAGCAAGAACCTTCATTTGATGAAGAGCAAGAAGTGTTTTTAGGAAATGGAGATAGTGAACAAGCCTCAGCAGGGGATCATGATATTACTAGTATACAAGAAGCGATGCAAGATGAATTAGCTAGAGCGCTCGAAGCGATCTATGGTGTATCGAACGTAGACGTTACTTTACAGCTTGACTCATCTTCTCTACATGTCTATGAAAAAAATACGATTACAGGTTACCAATCGACCGATGAAACCGATCAAAGTGGAGGTACTAGACAGGTAGAAGATGAAACAATCGAAGAGCAAACCGTTCTTTACCGAGACAACAACAGTGAACAACCGTTATTAATACAAACGGAAAGCCCTGCTGTTCGAGGAGTATTAATAGTTGCGGAGGGGGTCGATCAAATTCAGGTTAAGCAGATGGTAATTGATTCAGTATCAAGATTATTAGATGTATCAACACATCGCATAGCTGTGATGCCAAAAGGTGAGGAGGAATAATATGGTATTAAGAAAACAAACGGTTTGGTTAATTACGATGTTAAGTTTACTAATTGTATTGAGTGTGTATTATATGATGTCTCCAGGTGGTGAGCAGGTGGCTTTAATACCTGACCAAGACGAAGAGCAGACAGAGGAAAACTTAGATGGTGATGATGGAACTGAACCAGAAGAAGGTACTGAAGATGGTGATGCAGGAGAAACATCAGGTTTAGGTGTTGACTTATCTATGGACGAGTTATCAGCAGATGAGTTATTTACAACAATTCGCTTAGAGACTGAGGATGCAAGAAGTGAATTGAGAGAGCAACTGTCTTCTATTGTAGCTTCTGCATCTGCTACTACTGAAGAGAAAAATGAAGCTATGGAAGAAATGTATGCGTTACAAACGGTCGCTCAAAAAGAATCAATTCTTGAGCAGATGATCCAGCAAGAGAAGGAGTTCCGTGACGTACTAGTTCGACACGATGAAGATGTTGTCAACATTACAGTAATTACAACGGATTTATCACCTACAGATGCGAACCACCTCATGCAGATGGCGCGTGATGAGTTCGGTGATTATGAAGTAATTGTAAGAATCCAAGAAGATGAAGCGTAATCAAGGCCTCCATATCTTTTAAGGTATGGAGGCTTTAATAATTATTCTTTACTTTTTCTCAATTATTGGTAAGCTAAATACAAAGTATGAACCAAGTAATGACTAAGTAATTTAAATAGTTCTTTAAATATTAAGTTGAAGATTACTATTCATTTATCGTACAATATTAATAGGAATTATTAGTACCTGTTATTAATTTCAAAAGGAGTGCTAATCAAAATGTTAAAAGTACAAGAAATTCGTGAACTTATTAAATTAGTAGATGAATCATCCATTTCCGATTTTTCTTATGAAGCTAATGGAACAAAAGTATCCATGAAAAAAGAAAACGGAGAAGTTGTTCAGGTAGCTGCACCACAAGTTGCACCTGCTGTAGAAACTAAACCAGAACCACAAGCAGAGGCAAAACCAGTAGAAACAAAGCAAGAAGAAGTACAGCCAAAAGAAGAGCCAAAGGAAGAAGCGACTGCAGGTACAGTAGATTATGACCATGAAATTGTATCACCAATGGTTGGTACGTTTTATGAGTCACCATCACCAGAAGATGATCCGTACGTACAAGTTGGAGACAATGTTGATGCTAGTACAGTCGTTTGTATCGTTGAAGCGATGAAACTCTTTAATGAGATTGAAGCTGAAACGAAAGGTGAAATTGTTGAAATGCTTGTAGACAATGGTGAATTAGTCGAGTACGGACAACCATTATTCCGTGTGAAGAAGAAGTAAGGAGGGATTGTCCGTGATACGAAAAGTATTAGTTGCTAACAGAGGAGAAATTGCTGTACGTGTTATACGTGCGTGTAAAGAGTTAGGAATTGAAACGGTTGCTATTTACTCAGAACCTGACCGAGAATCTCTTCATGTTCAAATTGCAGATGAAGCCTATTGTGTAGGACCAACGTTAAGTAAAGATAGTTACCTAAATAAAACAAACATTATGAGCGTTGCAAAACTTACAAATTGTGATGCTATTCACCCAGGCTATGGTTTCTTATCAGAGAATGCTGACTTCGCTGAAATGTGTGAAGAATGTAATGTAACATTTATTGGTCCAAGTGCTGATTCTATTTCAAGAATGGGAACGAAAGACGTGGCACGTGAGACGATGAAAGAAGCGGGTGTGCCGATTGTTCCAGGTTCTGAAGGGATTATTCAAAACATAGAAGAAGGTAAAAAGGTAGCCCAAAGCATTGGTTACCCAGTTATTATTAAAGCAACTGCCGGTGGTGGTGGTAAAGGAATTCGTGTAGCCCTAGACGAAGAAGAACTTGTTCAAGGTATTCGTCTAACTCAAAATGAGGCTGAAACAGCATTCGGTAACCCAGGCGTTTACTTAGAAAAGTATATCGAAGACTTTAGGCACGTAGAAATTCAAATTTTGGCAGACAAACACGGCAATACAGTTCATCTAGGAGAAAGAGATTGTACTGTACAACGTCGTTTGCAAAAGTTAATCGAAGAAACACCTTCACCAGCGATCGATGAGGAAATGCGTCAAGAAATGGGCGATGCCGCTGTTCGAGCAGCACAAGCAGTAGACTATGTAGGTGCTGGTACTATCGAATTTATATTTGATAAGAAAGAATCTCGCTTTTATTTTATGGAAATGAATACTCGAATCCAAGTGGAGCACCCCGTAACTGAGATGGTTACAGGTGTAGATTTAATTAAAGAGCAGCTTAATGTTGCTAATGGCAAAGCGTTACCTTTTTATCAAGAGGATATTAAATTTGAAGGTTGGTCGATCGAGTGTCGAATTAATGCTGAAGATCCATACAAAAACTTCATGCCTTCAGCAGGTAAGGTTGAAATGTATTTGCCACCAGGTGGTTTTGGTGTTAGAGTAGATTCTGCAGCCTATACTGGATGGAATATACCGCCTTATTATGACTCGATGATTGCTAAATTAATTACACATGGACGAACTCGTGAAGAAGCAATCGAGCGAATGAATCGAGCTTTAGATGAATTTGTAATTGAAGGTATTCATTCAACAATACCATTCCATAAACGTATGATGAATCATCAAGTCTTTATTGATGGTGACTTTAATACGAAGTTTTTAGATGATTACAAAGTGATGGAAGATGACAATTAGAGGTGACGAACATGGATGAGAACCAATTACTAAATGTTAGCGAAGACAATTCACTTGGTCGTGTTGAAATTGCACCTGAAGTTATTGAAGTGATCGCAGGAATTGCAGTCAATGAAGTAAATGGCGTTGCCAACATGAGAGGTAACATTGCTTCAAATGTTACTGAACGACTAGGTAAGAAAAAACACGGCAAAGGTGTTAAGGTCGAATTAACAGAAGAAGGAATAGAGATCGACGTTTACACAGTATTAGATTATGGTGTATCTATTCCCAAAGTTTGTGAAAAAATTCAAGATAACATTCGTACAACATTAAAAAATATGACCGCATTAGAAATTATTGAAATAAATGTACATGTTGTTGGTGTTCAAATCGAAGAAAAGTCGGAAGAGTCAAAGCCAGAAAAATAAACAGAAAAGTCTAACTCGTGTCTACATCGTAGCGCGAGTTAGATTTTTTTAGTTATCACAATATATTTTTATTTATTTCTTTATTCATGGTAAACTTACTTAGTAGTAATTGCCGGAATTTATTATAGAAGGAGAAAGGTTCAATGAGCAGGAAACATAGCCGTGAAAAAGCATTTCAAGTGTTATTTCAAATAGATATTAATAAAGATGCAAAGCATGAAGATTTATTTAAAGTGTTAGATGAGGATATTAGTATCTTCAGCACCCAGATTATTAAAGGGGTCATGGAGTATAAAGAAGAATTAGATGCATTAATTGAACAAAACCTTGAACATTGGAGTATCGATCGAATTGGTGCAGTTGAAAAAACGTTATTAAGAATTGCTGCATATGAAATGCGTTATGTAGATGATACGCCGGATAAAGTAGCTGTTAATGAAGCAGTTGAATTGGCCAAACGCTTTCATGATGACCAATCAGGAAAGTTCATTAATGGTGTCTTATCTAAGATTATGAGCAGTTAGAAGGTGAAATAATGAGCACGACGATTATGTATGGAAACACAGTAGCTGACTATATAAGGTCAAATTTAACCGAAGATATTACAAGTCTAAAAGAACAAGGTGTGATTCCTAAATTAACCGTAATTATAATTGGGGATAATCCAGCTTCTAAGACTTATGTTAAAATAAAGAAAAAAGCAGCAGAAAAAATTGGAATAACATCTGATGTCATCGAACTTCCAGTGAACACTTCAGAACAACAACTACTTAACCATATCGAAACCTTAAATGAGGATCCGTCAACTCATGGAATTCTTATTCAGTTACCCTTGCCTGATCATATTAATGAAAAGCGTGTCTTAGATGCTGTATTACCGGAAAAGGATGTAGATGGCTTTCATCCAATAAACGTTGGTAGACTTTCAATTGGACAGGAAGCGTTTTATCCTTGCACACCATACGGCATCATGAAACTTTTACATTATTATCAAGTTCCTGTAGCTAAAAAACATGTTGTCGTAGTCGGTAGAAGTAACATAGTTGGAAAACCAATTGGACAAATGTTATTAAATGAAGATGCAACGGTAACTTATTGCCATTCCAAAACTGAAAACTTAACTGAATATACCAAGCAAGCTGACATATTAATTGTAGCCGTTGGGAAAGCGCAGTTAATTAAAAAGGAAGACGTCAAAAAAGGGGCAGTCGTTGTAGACGTCGGCAATACATTTTTAGAGACTGGTAAAGTAGTCGGCGATGTCGCTTTTGATGAAATGTTGGATCATGCAAGCTTTGTCACTCCTGTACCAAAAGGAGTAGGACCTATGACGATTACCATGCTATTAAGTAATACAATTCAAGCAGCAAAACGTTTAAGGTAAAAGGAGACTTCAATTATGAAGCAGCAATACTTAACCGTTACCGCATTAACGAAATATATTAAGAAAAAATTTGATGTTGACCGTCACTTGAAAAATGTATGGTTACAAGGCGAAATTTCAAATTTTAATCACCATTCAAGAGGGCATATGTATTTTACCATTAAAGATGAAAATGCTCGTATTTCAGCTGTAATGTTTGCTTCTTCCAATCGTTCACTAAAGTTCAAACCTGAGAACGGTATGAAAGTGTTAGTTCATGGTGATATCAGTTTATATGAGCGAAGCGGCCAGTACCAAATATATGTCAGTAATATGGAGCCTGATGGTTTAGGTTCATTACATTTGGCTTATGAACAGTTAAAAAAGAAATTAAACAGTGAAGGATTATTTAATGAGGAACTAAAAAAAACAATCCCCAAGTTCCCTAAAAAGATTGGAATTGTAACTTCACCTACTGGAGCAGCTGTGCGCGATATCATTACAACATTAGCGCGACGTTATCCTCACACGAAGCGCGTTGTCATACCCGTCTCTGTTCAAGGCGAATTAGCTTCAAAATCAATTGCAGAAGGAATTAATGAGGCGAACAATATAGGTGATTTTGATACGTTGATTGTAGGACGTGGTGGTGGCTCGATTGAAGAGCTTTGGGCGTTTAACGAAGAAGTTGTTGCTCGAGCTATTAGCCAGTCTAAAACCCCTATTATATCAGCTGTAGGCCATGAAACGGACTTTACAATAAGTGATTTGGTTGCTGATTTACGTGCTCCTACTCCGACAGCGGCTGCAGAATTGGCTGTTCCTTCATTAGATGAATTACATAAACAAGTGGAAGTGACAACTCACCGGTTGCAGCAACAAATGAAACAAAAGGTCAATACTTTAAATGAGCGTTTAAACTCCTTAAGAAATGCTTACGCTTTTAAATACCCAGTCCACTTAACGAGACAGAAAGAACAAGATTTAGATCGTGTTGTGCTACAATTAAATAAAAATATAAATCAAGCAGTACACATGAAAAAGCAAAACTTGAACTCATCATATGATAAGTTAGTTGCCCACTCGCCTTCGAACTTACTTAAAGAGAAACGAAATCAAACGAATTACATGACAGAGAAGTTGAATCAGGTTATGGCTAATAATCATAAACAAAAGCAACATGAATTTAACACACAAATTGAAAAGTTATCCATTTTAAGCCCGCTTGAAACGATGAAGAGGGGTTATTCGATTGCTTATAATGAAAACGATGGCATTGTTAAAACGGCAAAGGCTGTAGAAACTGGTGGCGTGTTGAAGGTGTCGTTTGCAGATGGCCAAGTTGTAAGTCAAGTCCAGAGTGTTAAAGAAAGGGATGATCGAGATGGAGAATCATAACATAACTTTTGAACAGGCGATGGAGAAGTTAGAGAAGATTGTAGAACAGTTAGAACAAGGCGATGTCCCGTTAGAACAGGCAATTCAGTACTATAAAGAAGGTATGCAACTCTCCAAAGTATGTCATGAGAAATTGAAAAACGTTGAAAATGAAATGACTGAGATCTTAAACGAAAACGGTGAATCTGAGCCATATACAGTGGAGGAAGAGTCGTAGTGAACATTTTGTCATTTGAGCAAAAACAACAATCGATCAATGAACAATTACAAAACAAGGCGGAGCAATTGGATTTACCAGAACAATTAAAGTTAGCCGTTATTTACGCTTTAAATGCTGGTGGAAAAAGATTGCGACCAATTTTAATGTTGGCTGCATATAATGCTTTTTCAGAAAATGAAGAGCGTGTATCTGATGTCGTTGTTGCACTTGAATTAATTCATACGTACTCACTAATTCATGATGATTTACCAGCAATGGACAACGATGATTTTAGACGTGGACAACCAACCATTCATAAACAATATGATGAAGCAACAGCAATATTAGTAGGAGATGGGTTACTCACTTTGGCTTTTCAAGTCATTTCTTCATCTGCTGATTTAGAGGCTGAGGAAAAAGTTTTTACGATAACCGAACTAAGTAAAGCAAGCGGTTTAGAAGGAATGATTGCTGGGCAATACTTAGACTTAAAAGGTGAAGGTGAACAATTAACTGTTGATGAACTTAGTATGATTCATCGTCGAAAAACAGGCGAGCTAATCCGTGGAGCTGTGAAAATAGGTGCATATTTAGGAGGAGCAACTCCACCTCAAATTGAGGCACTTGACGAATATGCAAGTTATTTAGGGTTAATTTTCCAAGTTCAAGATGACATATTAGATGTTACTGGAGATGAAAATAAGATCGGTAAGCCTGTCGGTAGTGATGTGTCATTAGATAAGAGCACATATCCGAAGCTATTAGGAATTGATGGAGCTATAGAGAAGCGAGATGACTATATGGAACGTGCTCAAAAGGCTCTGCGTGAAGCAAGGGTCGAAAATACTCAGTTAATGGACATTATCGAACTATTTGGTAAACGAAGTTACTAGTCTTTTTACAATTGTTAGTGGTGAGCTGATGTGATAAAATAGAATTTACGCAAGGGGTGGTGCAGTATTCTAGTCGGCCCCCCACTTCTGAAGGCGGGCCTAAAAATCCGCCAAAGGGCACATCGATGAAGTTTCTGGTGTTGGCTTGAGGCGCCCAGCCTTGGGTCGATGCTGGGAGTTAAGGTTGGAGGGCGATCCACAATGGCATGTGGGCGTTGACCCTACTTCCGTGGAGGCCCATTCTTGTGCCTCATTAATCGCATTTAATGAGGTATGAAATGGGGTATGAACCTGCATGATACCGAGGAATTCGCTATCTGCAGCGTAGCCTGCCTTGAGTGGTGTCTAGGGGATTGCAATTCAGTACGTGATCAATCGTTAGGCCAACGATTAACACGTTAAACGTTGCATGAAATAGATGCTGCAAAAGAGGCTAGGGAGTGGTTAAAGGCTGTCGAGGAAAACTCCTAGACTGTTCCGTTGCGACATTTAAGAGGGATTATAGTGTGGACTAAGTGGTAATCCAGTCTAGCGTTCGGAGACGAAGCTAAGGTCGTTTTAAAGGGGAACCGCCGTAGTGGCAACACACGGTAACGGCCTGGGAAAACCTACTGGACCTAAGCCGCAATTTTTACCTCTTAAATGACCACCTCTTTCTGTACATATGATATTAAACAAAGGTTACAATACATTCTGAGGTCATAATATGATCAAAATAATAAAAGAATCCATTAAATTTAGTGTTAGTATAGCCGTTATCACCTTGGTGTTAGCGGCCATTTTTACAATAATATCTAATTCCATTTTGAGTGGTGTTGGATGGATATTAGGTATGATCATTGTTTTTATAATCGTATTTATTGGTGTATTATCAGATATGATGGGTATTGCTGCAACAGCGGCTAGCGAGACACCTTTTCATTCGATGGCTTCAGAAAAAGTTTATGGAGCTAAAAATTCGATTAGAATTGTGCGTAATGCAGATAAATTTGCTACCTTCTGTAACGACGTTATAGGAGATATTGCAGGTGTTATAAGTGGTACAGCATCGACACTCGTTGTAATTCAGTTAGCAACTTCAATTTCAAATGGACAAGCTTCTACATATCAATTTACAATCTCAGTGATTTTTACAGGTGTTGTCGCTGCTTTAACTGTAGGTGGAAAAGCAATGGGGAAATCGATTGCTGTACGAGCTTCAACGGAGTTGGTTCTATTTGCAGGAAAAATAACTACTTTTATCGAAAATAACTTACGTATACGTGTTTTACCATCACATAAAAATAAAAATTAATGAAATTAATATAAAGGTGAGTGATCCTGAATGGATCTTAAAAACATTAAACATCCATCGGAAATTAAAGACTTATCAGTAGAAGAGTTACAACAGTTAAGTGAAGAGATACGTTCGTTTTTAATCGAGAACTTATCAAAGACAGGTGGACACTTAGGACCTAACCTTGGTGTGATTGAATTAACTTTAGCTTTACATCAATCATTTGATAGTCCGAAAGATAAATTCATATGGGATGTAGGACATCAAGCTTATGTGCATAAAATGCTTACTGGGCGAACAAAAGACTTTGATACGTTGAGACAATATCAAGGGTTGTGTGGCTTTCCTAAGATGAACGAAAGTGAACATGATGTTTGGGAGACAGGGCATAGCTCGACTTCTTTATCAGCAGCTATGGGAATGGCGATTGCTCGTGATGTTAAGAAAGAAGACAATTACGTCGTACCTATTATTGGTGACGGTGCATTAACAGGTGGGATGGCATTAGAAGCATTAAACCATATTGGCCATGAACAAAAAGATATGATTGTCATATTAAACGACAACGAGATGTCTATTGCGCCCAATGTCGGTGCTTTACATAACGTATTAGGACGTTTGAGAAGCGGCCAACGTTATAACTGGATTAAAGAAGAGTTAGAAGTATTATTAAAGAAAATCCCTTCAGTTGGAGGAAAGATTGCTAATACTGCTGAACGCATTAAAGATAGTATGAAGTATTTAGTTGTACCTGGCATGTTTTTCGAAGAATTAGGTTTCACATATTATGGTCCAGTTGATGGCCATGATTATGATGACTTATTTAAATCGATTGACTATGCGAAACGAACTGAAGGGCCGATTCTAATTCATGTCTTAACAACGAAAGGTAAAGGTTACCATCCGGCAGAAAACGATAAAATTGGAACATGGCATGGTGTTGGACCTTACAAAATCGAATCTGGTGAATCGGTGAAGAAAAGTTCAGGTGGTCAAGGATGGAGTAAAGTTGTTAGCGACACATTAATGCAAGTAGCTGAACACGATGAAAAAGTAGTGGCAATTACTCCAGCCATGACGGTGGGCAGCAAACTAGAAGACTTCAAATCGAAATTCCCTGACCGACTTTTTGATGTTGGAATTGCTGAACAACATGCTACGACTGTCGCTGGTGGCCTTGCAACTCAAGGGATGAAGCCGTTTTTATCAATATACTCGACTTTTTTACAAAGAGGTTTTGATCAAGTCGTTCATGACGTTTGCCGTCAAAATTTAAACGTAGCTTTTGGTATTGATCGTGCTGGATTGGTTGGCGCAGATGGAGAAACTCACCAAGGTGTGTTTGACATTTCATTTTTACGTCATTTACCAAACATGACCATTATGATGCCTAAAGACGCACAAGAGTGTCAAGATATGGTATATACGTCATTAAACCATCAAGATGGCCCAATTGCGGTTCGCTATCCACGAGGGAACGCTAAGGAACATCCTGTAGAAGGTCAATATGATATGGTGCCAATCGGGACTTGGGAAGTGCTGAAAGAAGGTCATGATCTTGTCATCTTAACTTTTGGTACGATGATTGAAAGAGCAATGGAAGCAGCGACGAATTTGGAAAACGAAGATATATCAGTTCGAGTCGTTAATGCTCGTTTTATCAAACCGTTAGATGCTAATATGTTAAGACAAATTTCAGAAGAACATTTACCGATTCTCACAGTCGAAGAGCATGCTCTTCAAGGAGGCTTCGGTAGTGCAGTTCTAGAATTTTTTGAAGAAGAAAAGGTAGCTTATCCGTTTATTTCAAGAATGGGTATACCTGATCGCTTCATTGAACACGGAAGTGTCGACGATTTATTAGAAGAAGTCGGTTTGACGGCTAAGAGTATTCAAAATGAAATAAAAGAAATCGTCCCGACAAAAGAGAAAAGGGCTTAAGTAAATATGAAAAAAGTACGCTTAGATACACTTTTAGTTGAACAAGGCTTTTTTGATTCAAGGGAAAAAGCCAAGCGTTCTATTATGGCTGGCTTAGTTCACACTGATCATGAACGTTTAGATAAGCCAGGAGTTAAAGTTGATCCGACTATTAATATTATAGTAAAAGGAAAAGCTGTCCCGTATGTTAGTCGGGGCGGCTTGAAGCTTGAGAAAGCGATTAACAGCTTTAAGATTGATTTTAGTGATCGATTAATTGTAGACATCGGTTCGTCAACAGGTGGTTTTACAGATTGTGCTTTACAGCATGGGGCAAAGGCCAGTTATGCAATTGATGTTGGTTATAACCAGCTTGATTGGAAACTGAGACAAGACGAACGTGTATATGTAATGGAACGTACTAACTTTCGCTACGTAACTAAAGATCATTTAGAGTTCGGGCTTCCAAATATGGCAGTAACAGATGTGTCTTTCATTTCATTAAAACTTATATTCCCTGTAATCCGTCAGATTTTAGAGCCTGATTCTGATATTGTGGCTTTAATAAAACCTCAATTCGAAGCAGGAAGAGAACAAGTGGGGAAAAAGGGGATTGTACGCGATAAAAGTGTACATACCGAAGTTGTTCACAACATTTTATCATTTGTTGAAAACGAAGGTTTTGTTATAGAAGGTCTTGATTATTCACCTATTACTGGTGGTGATGGCAATATTGAGTTTCTTTTACACGCTAAATGGTTAGATGACCAAGCAGCAGGGAACAAGTTGTCAAATGAAGAAATAGATCAAGTTATTAACAAAGCACACGAAGACTTTCATAAGTAAACGGGTCTGATGTTATATACTGAACTAAAAGATGGTGAAAAAATTGAAAAAAACACAACGTTTATTAAAGATTCGTGATTTAATTTACAAACACGATATTGAAACGCAAGATGAGTTAGTGCAAAAATTTCATGACCTAGACTATGATGTAACGCAAGCAACAATTTCTAGGGATATAAAAGAACTTCAATTAGTGAAAGTTCCAACTAATGACGGAAGCTATAAATACAGTTTACCTGGGGATACAAAAGTTAACCCAACTGAGAAATTGCAGAGAACTCTTTTAGAAAGTTTTGTTTCAATTGATCGTGCAGACCATTTCATAGTTCTAAAAACTGTACCAGGTAATGCCCAAGCTGTCGGTGTTTTAATTGATCAATTAGATTGGGAAGATATTATGGGGAGTATATGTGGAGATGATACATGCTTAATCATTTGTCGTACACCGTCACAAAGTGAAGCCATTTATGATGAATTTATGAAAATGCTCTAAGAATATGAGGTGTCTATTGTGTTAGCACAATTATCAATTAAGGATTTTGCAATCATTGATGAAATTTCACTATCTTTTAACGAAGGATTAACTGTATTAACAGGAGAAACTGGTGCAGGTAAATCGATTATTATCGATGCAATCCAGCTCTTAGCCGGTGCAAGAGCATCAGTTGAGTTTGTAAGACATAATGCTGATCAAGCATCAATTGAAGGATTATTTTTTATAGATGACCAACAGCATATAGCGTATAAAGTGTTGGAACAATTTGAAATACCAATTGATGAAGATGAGGGTAGTGTTGTCATAGAAAGGCGCATAACTTCTAAAGGGAAAAGTGTTTGTAAAGTTAATGGTAAGCTAATTACATTAGCAGTGTTAAAAGAATTAGGTGCACAATTAATTGATATACATAGCCAGCACGAGACACAATCTTTAATGAATCCAGAACGCCATATTGAACTTCTAGACTTTTTTGATCGTGATGGTCTAGATCAATCAAAAGAACATTACCATGAATTATATAATCATTTACAATCACTAAAGAAAAGATATGAGGAATTATCCAACAATGAGCAGGAAATTGCACAACGTATTGATTTGCTTAAGTTTCAACATAATGAATTGAGTGAAGCGCAATTACAACTTGGTGAAGATGATCAACTAGAAGAAGAGCGTAGTCAATTAATGAATTATGAGCGGATCTTTGAAGGGTTAAATACAACATATCAGTCATTATCGGCTGAGAATCATGCAATGGATTTCTTAGGGCATGCGATGTCTGCTCTAGAACAATTAGAAGATGTGGATAAGGACTTTGAAGAACTTTCTAAACAATTAAAAGCGAATTACTATTCTTTAGAAGAACTGTCGTTTGATTTACGAAACCGTTTAGATCAATTAGAATTTCAACCTAATCGTTTAGATGAAATTGAAACAAGGTTGTTTGAAATTAATCGATTAAAAAGAAAATACGGCAAAGATGTAAATGAATTGATGACACATATGGCTGAAATGGAAGAAGAATTAGAGCAACTCGAAAATAAAGATGGCCACTTGCAATCGCTCGAACATGAAATAAAAGAAGCTGAAAAGGATGCCTTAACAGAAGCGGAACATTTGCATAAGTTAAGAAAGGAAATCGCAGAAAAGCTAATCTCAGCAATTCAACATGAATTACAAGATCTATATTTAGAAAAGGCACAGTTTGATGTGGAATTTAACACGCATAAAGGTGAAGTTAATTGGCGTGATCGTCATGTGAAATTGCTAAAACAAGGCTTAGATGTTATTCAGTTTCTCATTACGACGAACCCTGGTGAACCAATGAAGCCACTTCATAAAGTCGCCTCAGGTGGAGAAATTTCACGTATCATGCTTGCCATAAAAAGCATTTTATCACAGCATCAAGGTATTACAAGCGTCATTTTTGATGAGGTTGATACTGGTGTAAGTGGTCGTGTAGCTCAAGCTATTGCCCAGAAGATTCACCGTATATCAAATGAGTCACAAGTTCTTTGTATAACTCATTTGCCTCAAGTTGCAGCGATGGCAGATCATCATTACTTAATTAAAAAAGATGTTTCAAATAATGGGTATACTAACACAAGTGTGCACCCATTATCAGCAAATGAAACTGTTGAAGAGGTCGGGCGCATGATTTCTGGACATGAAGTAACAGAAACGACAACAAATCATGCCAAAGAGTTAATTGAACAAGCAGAAGTGATGAAAGGTTAAACATACTTATTCGTATGTTTAACCTTTTTTTGATATATGTATTGGGTTTGTTAGTAATTATTTTATATACAATCAAAGTTAAGCTATTCAAGGAAATGATAAACTAAATTGCATTTACTTTTACCGTTTAAAAAGGGTGAAAAAAGCTCAAATTAACGTTAAAGCTTCAATTATAAAGAGAAATGAGGAGTGTACTTGATGAGCCGATCACGAATAACATTAAAAATCATTCTCCTTGTTTCGTTTGTTCTTCCATTCACATTAACATACCATGTAGCTGCTGAAACATTACAACCTGTTGAAGAAATAATCCCTGGAGGTCAATCCATTGGTGTTAAACTCCACACTTCTGGTGTTGTCGTAGTCGGTTTTAGTCCTGTCTCTACTGACGAGGGTAAAACCTCACCAGCTGAGGAATCAGGTGTTGAAATTGGTGATATTATTTTACAACTGAATCAACATAAAATTAACGATATGCAATCCTTCACCAAGTTAATTCAGAAATACGAAACTGAGCAAGAGCCGATTGAATTATTAATTAAAAGACAAGAGCATATATTCCCTTTAACGGTAAAGCCGCTTGCCGACGAAGGTGAAGATGTGTATAAGCTCGGTCTTTTTATAAGAGATGCAACTGCTGGTATTGGTACGATGACCTTTTATGATCCAGAATCTAAACGTTATGGGGCATTGGGGCATGTTATTACTGATCAGCAAACAAAGAAACCATTAGACATTTACAATGGTAAAATTGTGCCTTCAAAGATCACCTCGATTAACAAAGGGGAAAGCGGATCACCAGGTGAGAAGCGAGCACGTTTTTCTATGAATGAGACAAGTTTAGGTACGATTCAAAAAAATACGGACTATGGAATCTTCGGCAAATTGGAAGATGATTCATTATTTATGAATGACCATGTCGGTTTGCTACCTGTTGCTAAAGCTCATGAAGTAAAAGAAGGAAAAGCTAAAATATTGACAGTCGTAGAAGATGATACGATTGAGGAGTTCGAAATTGAAATTGTAAGTAGCGTACCTTCACAAAACCCAGAAACAAAAGGGATGGTTATACAAGTTACAGACGAGGACTTGTTGAAAGCATCTGGTGGAATTGTGCAAGGTATGAGCGGTAGCCCAATCATACAAGACGGTAAATTAATCGGTGCAGTAACACATGTATTTTTAAATGATCCAACAAGTGGTTATGGTGTGCATATAGAATGGATGTTAAATGAAGCAGGGTTAACAATAAAAGATGACGAAGAGATGAAAGATGCAAGCTAATTTCAAGCCCAGTACTAATTGAGTATTGGGCTTTTTTATGTCGAATTATAAGAGCCTTTGTTGAATACGTGCTTAAAGCTTATAAAAAATGAATATATCACAAAAAATCCAAAAATTTAAAAGGAGATTATGCTTATATGTCGAATTGGTTAATTGTGGGTCAAGCGGATATTTATTATAGGAGGGAATATTTATGGGAAAGATTAAATTAGGAATTGCTGATGATAATCGGGAATTAGTATCAATGTTAGAGGACCATTTTTCTGAAGAAGAAGAAATGGAAGTTGTAGGTACCGCTTACAACGGAAATGATTGCTTAACCATGGTTCAAGAACATCAACCTGACATTTTAATTTTGGATATTATTATGCCTCACATTGATGGCTTAGCTGTATTAGAAAAGCTTCGAAACTCGTCATTAGACAAGACACCTAAAGTGATTATGCTCACTGCTTTCGGACACGAATCCGTAACGAAAAAAGCTGTTGAATTAGGCGCTACATATTATATGTTGAAGCCTTTTGACTTAGACATGCTTAAAGACCAAGTATTAAACATTGCTGGTTCAAAGCAAGTATCACCTCTTAAACAAGGGTTTGTTGAAAGCAAACCACCAAAAGTAAACTTAGACGCTAACATTACATCAATTATTCATGAAGTTGGTGTTCCGGCCCATATTAAAGGTTATTTATATTTAAGAGAAGCAATTTCTATGGTATATCATGATATTGAATTATTAGGATCTATTACTAAAGTTTTATACCCAGATATCGCTAAAAAGTACAATACGACAGCTTCACGAGTTGAACGAGCGATTCGTCACGCGATTGAAGTTGCTTGGAATCGTGGAAATATTGATTCTCTATCAGCCATTTTCGGTTACACAGTAAGCGTTTCAAAAGCAAAACCAACCAATTCTGAATTCATTGCTATGATTGCAGATAAGCTGAGATTAGAACATAAAGTTGGATAAAGCAATAGAATCACTTTAGGGGTTAACATTTGTTAACTCCCTTTTTTTTTATTCTCGTTATGTTAAAATAATCATTGTTATAAAACAATTCAAATAGTGGTGATAATAATGAAAGTAGCAAAATTTGGAGGAAGCTCTGTCGCAGATAGTTCGATGCTTGGACAAGTGGCTAGTATTATCGAAGCTGATCAAGATCGTAAGTTTATTGTCGTATCAGCACCAGGAAAGCGATACGATGACGATGTTAAAGTAACAGATTTATTTATTCAATTAGGCGAGCAATATGACAGTGGGCAAAATTATGAGGAAACTTTATTTAAAATTTCTCAGCGATTTATGTCTATTACTGAAGAACTTGAATTATCAAAAGATATTGTTGCTCGAATTGAAAATGAATCAAGAAGGTTACTAAGAGAAACGACAAATACAACTCACTTAATGGATGCATTAAAGGCAATGGGTGAAGATTCATTAGCTCGAATCTTAAGTGCGTATCTTAACAAAAGAGGTACGAAAGCGACTTATGTAAACCCTAAAGATGCAGGAGTTATTGTCAGCTCAGACCCTAGTGGTGCCCAAATTTTAGAGAAGAGTTATGAGCAAATTCACCGTCTGAGAGAGCGTGAAGGTGTCGTTGTTATCCCAGGATTTTTCGGCTACACAGAAGCTGGTGTTTTAACAGCTTTCCCACGTGGTGGTTCTGATATTTCAGGTTCAATTATTGCTGCAGGTGTACAAGCTGAACTGTACGAGAACTTTACAGATGTGAGTTCAGTTTATTGTGTAAACCCGAAAATTGTAGATCGCCCTAAAGAAATTCATACATTAACTTACAAAGAAATGCGTGAATTATCTTATGCAGGTTTCTCAGTTTTTCATGATGAAGCATTAATCCCTGCATTCAAAAAGAATATTCCTGTATGTATTAAAAACACAAACGACCCTGACTGTCGTGGAACAATGATTGTTGCAAGTAAAAAAGACAACGGTCAACCTGTCGTTGGAATTGCAAGTGATACAGGGTTCTCAACGATTTATGTTCGCAAGTATTTAATGAACCGTGAAATTGGATTTGGCCAAAATTTATTAAGAATTCTTGCAGAAGAAAATATTTCGTTCGAGCACGCACCTTCTGGTATTGATGATATGTCTGTTATTATTCGTACAGAGGACTTAAAAGGCGATAAAGAAGAAACTTTAATGAACCGAATTAAAAATGAACTGCAAGTAGATACAGTAGATGTAACACATGGATTAGCGATGATTATGCTAGTAGGTGAAGGGATGAGTAATCGCTTAAACGTCGCATCGAAAGCAACGAAAGCATTTGCAGAGGCAGATGTTAATATTGATATGATCAACCAAGGTTCTTCAGAGGTTTCCATGATGTTTGGAATATATGAAGAGAACTTAAACGAAGCGATTAAATCATTATATCAAGAGTTTTTCTTAACTGAGTAAATAAAGAAACCATTACTAACGATTGTTGTTAGTAATGGTTTTTGTTTAGTACTTATTTTGTGTTCGATCGCGTTTTCGGTCGCGATGTAGTATGAAGCCACCAATAAACCCAATGCCTACAACAATTAAAATAATACCAGCGATTAACTGGATTAAAACATTATTGAAAAAAATTGCAGCAGCTTCTCCAAAAAAAGAATCACGAATTAATTTAATTCCATAGGCAGCTATAACTCCTGGTAGTACCATTATTAAAAGTGCAATTAACCTCATCATTGTTTTTCTCTCCTTATCCCTTTTGTAGTATATCAAAAATAGCTAAAAGAAAAAACGAAAAAAACTTGCATTAATGAAGCGCTTTCATTATCATGGAAGTATGCAAAAACTTGCAAATGTAGGTGTAAAACTATGCAAAATGTGTTAATTGTAGGAGTAGGACAAGGTGGCACAGCTATATTAAAGCTATTTGAGCAAATCGATATGATTAATGTGCAAGCTGTTGCAGACATTAATCAACATGCTCCTGGCCTTAAATTAGCTGGTAATAAATCAATCAATACGTATGAGTCATATATTGATGCTTTAAATGAACCAATTGATATAATCGTTGAAACAACAGGTAAGGAAGAAGTGTTTAATGACCTAAAGAAATATAAAACGAGGCGCTCGGTTTTAATACCTGGCACTGTAGCTCACGTTATTTATAACTTATTGAATGAAAAAGAATCACTACTAGATCAACTAAAAAAAGAGACAGATTCTCGTGACTTATTATTAAATTCGATTCATGACGGAATGATCGTTATCGATCTCGACCACAACATTACATATGTCAATGAAGCAGCAGAAAACATACTAAACCTTAATAGAGATGAAATGGTCGGACACTTAGTAACTGAGATCATCTCAGATTCTCACTTACCAAATGTTATGAAGACCCGTAAAAAAGAACTTAACCAACCGCTGAATTTGAGTAATGGTAAGCGTATTATTACAACTCGAATCCCACTTGTTACCGAGCAAGGTGAGCTATTAGGTGCTTTTGCTGTCTTTAAAGATATTACTGAAGTTGTAGAGTTAGCAGAAGAAATCACAGACTTAAAAAACATTCAAAATATGTTAGAAGCCATTATTCAGTCAAGTGAGGAAGCGATTTCGGTTGTTGATGAACATGGCGAAGGGTTATTAATTAACCCTGCCTACACAAAGATTACGGGATTGAAAGAGAGCGAGATCATCGGTAAACCAGCAACAGCTGATATATCTGAGGGTGAAAGTATGCACATGCAGGTACTTGAAACTAGAAGACCTGTAAGAGGTGCACGAATGAAAGTCGGTCCACTAAAACGAGATGTTTTAGTTAATGCTGCACCAATCTTAGTGGACGGTGTTCTAAAAGGTAGTGTCGCCATAATTCACGATTTGTCAGAGATTGAATCTTTAACATCTGAGTTAAAAAAAGCTCGCCAAATAATTCGGAATTTAGAAGCTAAGTACACATTTGATGATATAATTGCACAGTCGACTGAGATGAAATTGACGCTAGAACAGGCCAAAGTAGGTGCCAAAACACCTGTTACAGTTTTACTAAGAGGTGAATCAGGAACAGGAAAAGAGTTGATTGCCCATGCGATCCACAACGAAAGCAATCGTAAACATTATAAATTCATTCGAGTGAATTGTGCTTCGATGGAAGAGGAAGCACTAGAAAAAGCTTTGTTTGGTGACGAAACAGGTCCACCTGAAAAGCAAAAAGGTTTGTTTGAAGAGGCTAATAATGGATCGTTGTTTTTAGATGAAATTGGTGATTTATCAGTAGAACTTCAAGCAAGAGTACTACATGTTTTGGAAAATCAAGAAATCATAAGGGTTGGTGGCAGAAAACCAATCCCTGTTAACGTAAGGGTGATTTCAGCAACTAATGTTAATTTAGAACGTGCAATGATGGAAAAAGAGTTTCGAGAGGATTTGTTTTACCGACTAAATCGACTACCGATTATGATTGCGCCATTAAGAGAGCGAACTGATGATATAGATCCTTTAACACAACACTTAATTACAAAGCTTAATGAAGATTATGGTCGAAATGTAAGAGGAGTTAAAACAAAAGCTCTAGGTATACTTAAAGAGTATGACTTTCCTGGTAATGTAAGAGAGCTTGAAAATATACTTGGTCGCGCCATTATAAGTATGGGCCAAAATGAAAGTTACATTAATGAAAAACATTTACCAGCATTAAGGAAGCATTCATTTAAAGATTTAGATCTTTTTAAGGAACCAGAAAATAGTGAGGTTATTCCGTTACAAGATGCGCTTGATGAATTTGAAAAACAACTCATACTTGAGACACTAGAGAAGAATAATTATATTAAATCGAAAACAGCTAAACAGCTAAACATCTCATTACGTAATTTGTATTACAAAATGGAAAAGCACAATCTCGGAAAAGATGTACAAAGCTAAGCTAATAACTAGAATTAATACAACATGAAGGTGAGAGAAACAATGAACTTAGATCAACTCGTGAATGACCTCTGTCAAATGGAGGAGAAGAAAACAGTTGCTGTAGCAGAAGCAACTAATGTTGAAACGTTGAAAGCGATAAAGGAGGGGGTTGAACGCGATCTTGCGGCATTTAAGCTTTTTGGAAACATGGAACTAATCCGTGAGGCGGCTGATGAAATCGAATTAGACCTCGAACAAGAGAGAATTACGCTACACCACGCTACATCAGTTGAAAACGCTGTTGAAAAAGCAGTCATGTCAGTTTCAGAAGAACGATCGGATGTTTTAATGAAAGGGAATGTTGCAACGAAGATCGTCCTAAAAGCCGTTTTAAAGAAAAATTCAGGCTTAAGGAATGGAAGGATTTTATCACATGTCGCTTTATTTGAAATTCCTAACCGTGATGGTCTTTTATTTCTAACTGATGCTGGGATGAACATTGCACCTGATTTAGAAGAGAAGGTACAAATTATCCAAAATTCAGTAGATGTAGCGCATCGACTTGGGTATGATAACCCAAAGGTTGCACCATTAGCAGCGGTGGAAATTGTAAACCCAGCTATGCAAGCTTCTGTTGATGCAGCAGTATTATCTCAAATGCAAAAAAGAGGCCAGATTTCAGGCTGTACAGTCGATGGACCTTTAGCATTTGATAATGCAATTTCTCTAGAGTCAAAACAAGAAAAAAATATAAACTCAGATGTTGCTGGAAGCGCTGATATTTTAGTTTGTCCGTATATTGAAGTCGGTAACACGCTATACAAATCATTTACTTATTTCGCTAATGCAAGAGTGGCGGGAATTATTAGTGGAGCCAAAGCACCAATTGTTTTAACTTCACGTGCGGATACAGCTGAAAGTAAAATTTATTCTTTAGCGTTTGCTTTAACATCATCTTAATTTTAGGGAGGAATATGAAATGGAATTATTTACTTATATGGAAGAGTACGATTATGAGCAAGTAGTATTTTGCCAAGATAAAAACTCAGGTTTAAAAGCTATTATAGCTTTACATGACACAACGCTAGGACCAGCATTAGGTGGAACTAGAATGTGGACTTATGACTCAGAAGAGGAAGCAGTAATCGATGCTTTACGTCTAGCTAAAGGAATGACATATAAAAACGCAGCTGCTGGACTTAACTTAGGTGGCGGTAAGACTGTTATTATTGGCGATCCGAAAAAAGATAAAAACCCTGAGATGTTCAGAGCTTTCGGCCGTTACATTCAAGGACTGAACGGTCGCTATATTACTGCAGAAGATGTTGGTACAACAGAGCATGACATGGATTATATTTATATGGAAACAGATTACGTAACAGGTATTTCACCAGAGTTTGGATCTTCTGGTAACCCGTCACCAGCTACAGCTTATGGCATGTACCGTGGTATGAAAGCCGCTGCTAAAGAAGCTTTTGGTAATGATTCATTAGAAGGTAAGACTGTTGCAGTACAAGGTGTTGGTAATGTTGCTTACCATATGTGTAAACATCTACACGAAGAAGGAGCTAAGTTAATCGTTACAGACATTAATAAAGAGTCTGTTGATCGTGCTGTAGAAGATTTCGGAGCTCAAGCTGTGGACCCAGATGATATTTACACGGTTGATTGTGATATTTATGCACCATGTGCTTTAGGTGCTACTCTAAATGATGAAACGATTCCGAAGTTAAAAGCTAAAGCTATTGCTGGATCAGCAAATAACCAATTAGCAGAACACAGACATGGCGACATGCTGCATGAAGCTGGGATTGTGTATGCACCGGATTACGTTATTAACTCAGGTGGTGTCATTAATGTTGCTGATGAGTTAAATGGTTATAACAAAGAGCGTGCATTTAAGCAGATTGATACTATTTATGACAGCTTGAGTAAAATCTTTGAAATATCTAAACGTGATAGTATTTCCACACACATTGCTGCTGACCGTATGGCAGAAGAACGTATTGCAAGTGTTCGTCGTACAAGAAGTACTTTTTTACAAAACGAACATAGCATCATTTCAAGAAGAAAATAAATGGAGGCGTCATCAAGAATATGAACTACCGTGTTTTAGTTATTAACCCAGGTTCAACTTCAACAAAAATCGCCGTGTTTGAAAATGAACACTGTTTAATTGAGCGAACGATTCGTCATAAAACAGAAGAATTAGATACTTATTCAAATATTATTGAACAGTATCAATTTAGAAAAGACGTCATATTAGAAGCATTAGACTATGAAGGATTTAATATATCTAAATTAGATGCAGTTTGTGGACGAGGCGGCTTATTAAAACCGATTGAAGGCGGAACATATGAAGTTAACGAAGCGATGCTCCACGACTTGAAAGAAGGGTTTTACGGAGAGCATGCTTCTAATTTAGGCGGAATATTAGCATATGAAATAGCTAGTAATGTTAATGTTCCTTCTTATATCGTTGACCCTGTTGTCGTAGATGAACTTGAAGATATCGCAAGATTCTCGGGTGTTCCACAATTGCCCCGAAGAAGTATCTTTCATGCACTAAATCAAAAGGCAGTTGCACGACGAGCGGCAGAAGCTTTAGATAAACCATATGAAGATACACGATTAATCGTTTGTCATATGGGTGGTGGCATTACTGTCGGTGCCCATGAAAAGGGTAAAGTCGTTGATGTCAATAATGGTTTAAATGGAGAAGGACCATTTTCTCCTGAGCGAGCAGGAACAGTGCCTGCTGGTCAATTAGTTGATTTATGTTTCTCTTCGGTATATACGAAAGAGCAAATTCATAAAATGCTAGTTGGTAAAGGTGGTTTAGTGGCATACCTTGAAACGAATGATGCTAAAGAAGTAGAAGAACGAGTTGAACAAGGTGATGAGCAAGCGAAGGCTGTATATGAAGCCATGGCTTATCAAATAGCCAAAGAAATCGGGAGTATTAGTACAGTATTAAAAGGCAATATGGATGCTATTGTACTGACAGGCGGCTTAGCATATGGCGAAAGTTTTGTTAAAGAGATAACAGAACGCATCGATTGGATCGCAGACGTATTAACCTTCCCAGGTGAAAATGAGCTAGAAGCATTAGCAGAAGGCACGATTAGAGTGTTAAATGGTAAAGAGCAGCCTAAGCTTTATCGCTCAATGCCTAATAGAAAGGAGTTTTAATATGGCCAAAGAATACGATGTTGCCATACTCGGTGGCGGTACAGGTGGTTATGTCGCTGCCATCCGAGCAAGTCAACTTGGCTTAAAAGTTGCAATGGTTGAAAAGGGAGACCTAGGAGGAACATGCCTACATAGAGGATGCATTCCGTCAAAATCTTTATTAAGAAGTGCAGAAGTTTTTAAACAAACACAAGATGCATCAAGTTATGGTGTTGAAACAGAAAACACTAAGCTTAATTTCGTTAAAGTACAAGAACGAAAGCAACAAATTATTGATCAGCTACACCAAGGTGTTCAAGGATTAATGAAAAAAGGTAAAATCGACGTTTTTGAAGGTCACGGGCGTATTTTAGGACCTAGTATTTTCTCACCAACTGCTGGAACAATTTCAGTTGAAATGAACAACGGTGAAGAGAATGAAATGATTGTCCCTAAAAATGTAATTGTCGCAACTGGTTCGAAGCCGAAGACACTACCTGGCCTTGAAATCGATGGTGAAACAGTCATGACATCAGATGAAGCACTTCAAATGGATACGCTACCAAACTCTATTGTCATCGTTGGTGGTGGTGTAATCGGCATAGAGTGGGCTTCAATGTTAGCTGATTTTGGTGTTGATGTAACGGTAATCGAGTTTATGGATCGAATTTTGCCAACTGAAGATCACGATGTTGTTAAAGAAGCGGAAAAAGCACTTAAACAAAAAGGAATTAACATTGTGACAAGTGCTAAAGTGTTACCGGACACACTTGATCAGTCTGACGGTATTAAAGTAGAAGCTGAAATTAATGGTGAGAACCAAATGTTTGAAGCAGATCGTATGTTAGTTTCGGTTGGAAGAGCACCAATTGTTGATAATATCGGCTTAGAAAATACGGACATTGTTGTCGAAAATGGTGCTATTAAAGTAAATCAAAATTGCCAAACGAAAGAATCACATATATATGCAATTGGAGATGTTATAGGTGGCATGCAGTTGGCACACGTTGCATCTCATGAAGGTATATTAGCTGTTGAACATATCGCTAACGAAAACCCAGAGCCAATTAACTACAATCATGTAGCTTCTTGTATTTATTCTAACCCTGAAATGGCAAGTGTCGGATTGACAGAAGAGCAAGCGAAAGAACAAGGGTATAATGTTAAGATTGGCAAATTTCCATTCCAAGCTGTCGGTAAAGCGCTTGTACATGGTGAAAAAGAAGGATTTGCTAAAATTATCACGAATGAAGACAATGAGGATCTTTTAGGTGTTCACATGATTGGACCTCATGTTACAGATATGATTTCAGAAGCTGGTTTAGCGATGGTATTAGATGCTACAGCATGGGAGATCGGGGAAACGATTCACCCACATCCAACGTTATCTGAAGTGTTAGGGGAGGCAGCGTTAGCTGTTGATGGAAAACAGATTCATGGTTAATTAAAGGGAGGTATACTTATGGGTAAAGTAGAAAATCGTCACCAAGATTTAGGCTTATCAGATGATCAAGTGTTAGACATGTACCGCACGATGCTATTAGCACGAAAAATTGACCAAAGAATGTGGCTTTTAAACCGTGCAGGTAAAATTCCATTTGTTATTTCTTGTCAAGGTCAAGAAGCAGCACAAGTAGGAGCGAGTTATGCACTAAATCGTGATAAGGATTATGTAGCTCCTTATTACCGTGATTTAGGCGTTGTATTAGCTTTTGGTATGACGACAAAAGAGTTATTTTTAGCGGCATTCGCAAAAGCTGATGATCCAAACTCTGGTGGACGTCAGATGCCAGGACACTTTGGACAGAAGAAAAATAGAATTTTAACTGGTTCATCTCCAGTTACAACACAACTTCCACACGCTGTAGGAGTTGCTTTAGCAGCTAAAATGGAAGGTGAAGAAATTGCCTCATTAGTAACATTAGGTGAAGGTTCTTCTAACCAAGGGGATTTTCATGAAGGTTTAAACTTCGCGGGTGTTCATAAGTTACCAGTTATTACTATGGTAGAAAATAATAAGTACGCGATTTCTGTACCGTTAGAACGCCAAGTGGCAAGTAAATCAGTAGCAGATCGCGGTGTTGCGTATGGCATGCCAGGATATCAAGTTGACGGAAATGATCCGTTAGAAGTATACAAAGTCGTTAAAGAAGCGCATGAACGAGCGATGAATGGTGATGGACCAACTCTAGTTGAAGCAATGACTGAACGCTTAACAGCTCATTCAAGTGATGACAATGACAAAGCTTATCGTGATGAAGAAGAGTTAGAAGAAATGAAGAAGAAAGATAACTTAATTTCTTTTGCTCAATATTTAAGAGATGTTGGCGTATTAACAGAGGAAAAAGAAGAAGCGTTAAATAAAGAGTTAGATGATGAGATTAATAAGGCGACTGATGAAGCTGAAAACGCTCCGTATGCTGAACCAGAACACGCACTGAAGCATGTGTATGCTGAAGAGGGAGGGGAATAATTATGCCTGTAATGTCTTATATTCAATCTATAACAAAGGCAATGCAAGAGGAAATGGAACGTGATGATAAAGTATTTGTTCTTGGTGAAGACGTCGGTAAAAAAGGTGGCGTATTTAAAGCAACAGATGGTTTGCATGACCAATTTGGTGAAGCAAGAGTTCTAGATACACCACTGACAGAATCTGCGATTGCAGGTGTTGGTATTGGTGCTGCTATGTATGGTATGCGCCCAATTGCTGAAATGCAATTTGCCGATTTCATTATGCCAGCTGTTAACCAAATCATTTCCGAAGCAGCTCGTATCCGTTATCGTTCTAATAATGATTGGCACTGTCCAATGGTTATTCGCGCTCCTTATGGTGGTGGCGTTCACGGTGCATTATATCATTCACAATCAGTAGAAGCTGTGTTTGCTAATCAGCCAGGCTTGAAGATCGTAATGCCTTCAACTCCTTATGATGCTAAAGGATTACTTAAAGCGGCGATTCGTGACGAAGATCCTGTATTATTCTTTGAACATAAACGCGCTTACCGTTTAATTAAAGGTGAAGTACCAGAAGATGATTACGTATTACCAATCGGTAAAGCTGACGTTAAGCGTGAAGGTGATGATATTACAATCATTACTTACGGTTTATGCGTTCACTTTGCTTTAGAAGCAGCTGAAAAATTAGCAGAGGAAGGCATTTCAGCACATATTTTAGACTTACGTACAGTTTATCCGTTAGATCAAGAAGCGATTATTGAAGCGGCAAAGAAAACAGGTAAAGTACTTCTTGTAACTGAAGATAACAAAGAAGGAAGCATTATGAGTGAAGTATCTGCGATCATTTCGGAAAATTGTCTGTTTGATCTAGACTCTCCAGTTCAACGACTAGCTGGACCAGATGTGCCGTCTATGCCGTATGCACCAACAATGGAGAAATACTTCATGCTTAACCCTGATAAACTAGAGAAGGCAATGCGCGAATTAGCTGAATTTTAATTCGTTTATTTCGTAATAAAAGGAGGTAAACAGGAATGGCGGTCGAAAAAGTAACGATGCCTCAGTTAGGTGAGAGTGTAACTGAAGGTACGATTAGTTCATGGTTAGTACAAGTTGGCGATCAAGTCAATAAGTACGACCCAATTGCAGAAGTAATGACAGATAAAGTAAACGCTGAAGTCCCTTCTTCGTTCACAGGAACTATTAAAGAACTTGTCGCGCAAGAAGGAGACACTATAGAAGTCGGCGGTTTAATTTGTTATATGGAAACTGAAGGCGGTTCAAGTGAAGAATCAGGAGAACAACCTTCAACATCAACTGAAAAAGAGGAAAGCACGACTTCTAGTGAGCAGTCTGATGAAGACCAACCAATGAAAAAACGTTATTCACCAGCAGTTTTAAAACTTGCTCAAGAGAATGATATTGACCTAAATCAAGTGAACGGTTCAGGTAAAGGAGGCCGTATTACGCGTAAAGATCTAGAGAAAATCATTGAATCTGGTGAAATTCCACAAGCAGAAGAAGCACCAAAAGCAGAGTCTGCTCAATCAGAACAACCTGCTGCACCAGCTCAACAGGCACCTAAGGCTCCATCTAGTCAGCCTGCAGCAAGTGCACAACCAGGTGATGTGGAAATTCCGGTTTCTGGTGTGCGTAAAGCCATTGCGCAAAATATGGTTAAATCGAAGACTGAAATTCCACACGCATGGATGACAGTTGAAGTTGATGTTACGAACTTAGTTAAGTTCCGTGACAGTAAGAAAAATGAATTTAAACAACAAGAAGGTTACTCATTAACGTACTTTGCGTTTTTCGTAAAAGCTGTCGCACAAGCGTTAAAAGAATACCCTCAGCTAAACAGCATGTGGGCAGGGGATAAAATCATTCAAAAGAAAGATATTAATTTATCAATTGCTGTAGCTAGTGATGATCAATTATTTGTTCCTGTTATTAAACATGCTGATGATAAGAGCGTAAAGGGAATCGCAAAAGACGTCGTAGAACTTGCAACGAAAGCTCGTGATGGTAAATTAACAAATGATGATATGCAAGGTGGCACGTTCACAGTGAACAATACAGGTTCATTCGGTTCTGTTCAATCGATGGGTGTTATTAATCACCCACAAGCTGCCATTTTACAAGTTGAATCAATTGTGAAACGCCCTGTATACATTGATGGTATGTTTGCCCCACGTGATATGGTGAACTTATGTCTATCATTAGACCACCGTGTTCTAGATGGTTTAATTTGCGGTAACTTCTTACAGCGTGTTAAAGAAATTTTAGAGAACATGTCTGAAGAAAATACTTCTATTTACTAATAAAATAGAATAAAAGCTGCCTTGTCATCAAAATTTATGATGGTTCAAGGCAGCTTTTTCATTACATGTCACTGCAGACAATTTGAAACATGTCAGAAATGTTGATATGATTAGTTATGGTAATATTAAATAAAAGGAGCCATGCGCCATGGATTTTAACATTTATATGCAAGATTTCGTCAATCAAGCAAGAACAGAAATAACAGATGCAGGCTACGAAGAGTTAACAACACCTGAAGAAGTCGATCAGGCATTAACTCGTAAAGGTACTACTTTAGTTGCCGTTAACTCAATTTGTGGTTGTGCTGGTGGAGTTGCGCGTCCAGCTGCAGCTAACGCCGTTCATTATGATTATCGTCCAGATCATTTAGTAACAGTATTCGCTGGTCAAGATCGTGAAGCAACAGAGCAAGCAAGAAGTTATTTTGAAGGTTTCCCACCATCTTCACCATCATTTGCACTAATGAAAGATGGGAAGATCGTAACAATGATTGAACGTCACGAAGTCGAAAGCTCAACACCAGTAGAAGTTGTACAACAACTACAAAAACTATTCGACGAACATTGTGAAGAATATTAATAGTAATTAAGGTGGTCTATTGTACCACCTTTTTTTATGTTTTAAAGATTATAAAGCGATTGATGCGGGTAAATTATGGTATATTAAACATACATAATAGAGGAAAAGAGGAAGAGGATCAAACATGTTCAAAGTAGGGTCTAGAACGATTAAAACTGCGATAGGTGCGCCTGTATCCATTCTTATTGCTCAAGCGTTGCAACTAGATAATGCTATTTCAGCTGCGATATTAACGATTCTATGTATTCAAGTTACAAGGCAACGTTCGCTACAAACAGCTTGGTATCGTTTTTACGCTTGTTTAATAGGAATTATTGTTGCTGGGTTGCTTTTTGAACTGATTGCATACAACCCGCTAGTAATCGGACTCATTTTAATAATTTTTATTCCAATTACGGTTAAGCTTGGCATTACTGAAGGGATTATTACAAGTACCGTCATCATTTTACACTTATATGGTGAAGGGGCCCTTTCTGTTTCAATCGTTATGAATGAAATTGTATTATTAACGGTTGGGTTAGGTGTGGCGCTAATCTTGAATATGTATATGCCTAGCTTAGATTCTGAACTGGAGAAAATAAGAGATGAATTAGAAGACAACTTCTCAAAAATCTTGCGAGAGATTGCTAATTATTTGAAGACTGGTGAGTATTATTGGTCTGGGCATGAGATTACTGAGACAGCTCGTCTAATAGAAGAAGCAAATGAACTAGCTTCTCGAGATGTCGAAAATCATTTGTTAAGAAGGCATCACCCTTTTTATCATTACTTTCATATGCGAGAGAAACAATTTGATATTTTAGAGCGTATGCTCCCGTTAATAAGCCGTATTGATGCTACAGAAGATGAGTATAATTATATCGGTGAGTTATTTCAAGATTTGGCAGACCATGTTCACCCAGGTAATACAGCAGTAAAATATTTAGAGAAGTTAAACCAAATTAGAAAGAAATTTAATAAAGAAAAGTTACCTGATGACCTCGAAACGTTTGAGGAAAGAGCTAACCTTTATTTGCTACTTAATGAAATTGAACAATATTTAATTTTGAAGCGATCCTATAAAAAAAGTGATATATAACAAGACCAAGCCTTGTGCTTGGTTTTTTTATGTATTTCCACACGAAAGAGCCACCAATATATGGTAGCTTAAGCGTTTATATGCATCTTTCACTTCGTATAGCGGTTTGCATAACTGCTCGCAACAAACGCTTCAGGTTTAATTTTAGGTTCTGCACCTAATGATTCAATGCGAGCAACCATTTCATTTATGAACATACTCGTCTTATTTCGTTTACCTGCACCAATATCAATGTGGCCTTCCATGGTAAAACTCGCTCCATGGTCAACATGTGGTAAAACAATTTCATACATGGCATCCTTGCGTTCTTGAGTGAACATCGAAAAGACATCCTCTGATAAGGACGTTTCATAAGAGATTTTTTGATGCAAATTCGTAATTTTCTCGGTAACTCTTACTTTTCGTAAGCATGCCCAAACGCCTTTGCCTTCATTTTGAATAACAATTCCGGTAATGAAAGTCGTATGGTTTTTATGAACTTGTGAATCTGTCCCAATCATTAACTTAAAATTCCCCCTCGGATCGCGGCGGATAAAGTGTAAAATATGATCAAATACCTGTTCAAAGGTCATGTTTTTTTCTTTTAAGTTTTTAAATGTGTAGTTAAACACTTTATACTGTAACATGACAACCCTCCATTTTTCGTTTTCAAAATGTTGTCTAATATTATTATATAGTTTATGTTATTTTATTATTAATATGGACAAATTGGTTGGGCTTAATCGTTGACATTAAGAGATCTACTAGTTACAAACCAAGAGGGATTTGTTGAGGACTTGGACCACGAGTAAATAAAAATTATTGAGCATCGAATGATATTCAATGCTCAATATTTATACCCTTATTTGTTTAACATACGATTTAATGCTTCTGTTGCAAAATGACTAATATCATCTTCCACAATAATCGGGTTGACAGGTTTATTGTTGACGAGTGAATCTAAGCACCAAGCTAAGTGAGGTAGATCAATTCGGTTCATCGTTAAGCATGGGCACATATGTGGGTTTAATGAGATGATATGTTTGTCAGGATTCTCTTTAATTAGTCGTTTGACTAAGTTCATTTCAGTACCGATCGCCCATTCACTTCCTGAAGGTGCATTTTCAATCGTTTCAATAATGTGACGAGTTGAACCTGCATCATCAGATAATGCAACAACTTCTCTTGTACATTCAGGATGGACGATAATATTCATGTTAGGATGTTTCACTCTTACTTCTTTAATATTAGGTACCGTAAAGTTTTCGTGTACTGAACAATGCCCCTTCCATAAAATGACCTTCAAATCATCTAAGTCACCATCATAATGAAGCTTCTCCATAATTGGATCCCATACGGCCATTTGTTCCAGTGGAATGCCTAAGTCATAGGCTGTGTTTCTACCTAAATGTTGATCTGGCAAAAACAGTATTCTTTCTTTTTGTGTAAAGGCCCACTGCATCATTTTTTTAGCATTAGATGAAGTGATGGTGGCACCACCATTTTTACCGACAAACGATTTAATAGCTGCAGTAGAGTTGACGTAAGTAATCGGAATCATTGTGTCTCCAACTAATTGGGATAATCTATCCCAAGCGATTTCAGTTTGATTAATATTCGCCATATCCGCCATTGAGCAACCTGCTCGCATGTCTGGTAAATAGACGTGTTGGTTATTGTTCGTTAAAATGTCAGCCGTTTCAGCCATGAAGTGAACACCACAAAAGACGATATGCTTTGCTGTTGTATGAGCTGATTTTTGTGCTAACTCTAATGAGTCGCCTCTAGCATCAGCAAATGCAATGACTTCATCTTTTTGATAGTGGTGGCCAGGTATAAATAGTTCATCACCTAATTGTTCTTTAGCATTCATAATGATTCGTTCCAGCTGTTCGTCGTCCATTTGTTTATATTGCTCAGGAATCTTTGAAACGGACTGCTCTAACTGTTGTAATAAAGACATCATGACACACGCTCCTTTTCAAAATGATGATTCGCACTAAAATCTAAAGCTTCAATTTGGTGGGTTAAGCATCCCATTGAGATGACATCAACGTTTAAATCACGGTACTTCGGTAGGTCTTTAATATTGATTCCACCTGATAATTCAGTCGTAATGTCACGCGGAATGAGTTGAATGAGTTTGTATAGTTGGTCTAGATCTACGTTATCGAGCATAATAACATCGACATTGGCTTCAACAGCATCAAGGACGTGCTGTTCATGCTCAGCTTCAACTTCGATTTTGACCATATGACCGACGTTTTTACGAACGCGGTTTACCGCTTCTTTTATCGACCCTGCAAAAGCAATGTGGTTATCTTTGATCATCACAGCATCATCGAGCCGCAAGCGGTGGTTAATGCCACCGCCTACTCTTACAGCATATTTTTCTAACAGGCGTAGACCTGGTGTTGTTTTTCGTGTATCTGATATTTTGGTGTGGTCGGAATCTAGTGTTGTGACAGCTCTGTTCGTCTTCGTTGCAATGCCTGATAATCGTTGAATTAGATTTAATACGACGCGTTCACCTTTTAATAAACTTGGTACAGGACCATGTATGTGGGCAATGTCTTGTGTTGATTCAATTTGTTCACCATCTCGGACGTGTAGTTTGACGTCGACGTTATCATCTAATAAGTTATAGGCCGTTTTAATAATCTTTTCCCCGCAAAAAATTCCCGTTTCTTTCGCTTGAATGGTAAGTGTTCCAACATCTTTTTCATTGAAGATGTGATCTGTTGTTATATCTAAATCGCCAAAGTCCTCAATGAAAAAAGCTTTTAACATTTCTTCTAGCTTAAACTTGTTCAACATATTCCCTACTTTCTGTAGTATTTATTGAAGAAACATCCTCAGCCATTTGGTGACAACCAAGACTGTCATGCCGTTTTAATGCTGATTGTGTTATTAAATAAGCCATTTGATAAGCGATAAAATTATTAAAGGATTCGAGATCTAAATTGGTTTGTAGTTTAGATTGGAGTGACGACTGTAACCAATTAAGTTGAATCGTCAACTGCTCTCGCCTCCTTACAATACCAACGTTTTTCATCATAGACTTTTGTAAGTGTTTTAAGTTAGGAAGCTTAGGTATTGTAAGATTTGAACTTGGAGCTATTGGTTCAGGTTTCTGTGCTTTAGGTTGTTTATTTAAATGACTGGCAAGTTCATGACCCATCACGAGACCTTCTAATAAAGAATTACTTGCTAATCGATTGGCTCCATGTAAACGTGTATTAGCTACTTCACCGATACAATACAAGTTTTGAACGTTTGTCTCTCCCTTAATGTCTGTTTCGACACCTCCAATCATGAAATGAGCACCAGGTGTAACTGGAATTAACCCGTCATGTAGGTCAATGCTATACTTGGTGCACAATTGACTGATGGATGGAAAACGATTTTGGAATTGATTGATCTGTTTAATAGATAAATAGATTTCATCACCTTTTAATCGATGGTTGTATATAGTTTGTGCAACGATATGGCGTGGTGCCAAATCTTTAAATGGATGGACACCTTCCATAATCGGAATCCCATTTTGATTTATTAAAGTGGCACCTTCACCACGTACAGCTTCTGAAATTAATCCATAAGTGTTACTATTCATGTATAGAAGGGTGGGGTGGAATTGTATGAACTCTAAGTCAGATATTTTAGCACCTGCTTGTTGAGCTAATACAACGCCGTCACCTAATGCCATTGGGTGATTCGATGTATATTGGTAGAGTGCTCCACATCCTCCTGTTGCTAAAACAGTGTATTTTGCATGAACTAATTGTTTCTTTCCTTTTGCATCGACAAATGCAGCGCCACAACATTTTTGCTGGATATGGTCCATTAATAATTCATAGACAAAACTATTTTCATAAATCGTGACTTGTTCACTTAATTGGTTCGTTAGTGACTCAGTCAGGTGCTTTCCTGTAGCATCACCACCTGCGTGAACGATTCTACGATGCTGGTGAGCTCCTTCTTTTCCAAGAATGAGCTTATGACCGATTTGATCGAACGTCATCCCTTGATCGATTAGTTCATGAACGACCCTCGGTGCCATCTTTGTGATGTATTTCACAACTGAGGGCAAATTATAATACTCTCCTGCTTTTAACGTATCAAAAGCATGACTTAACACATCATCAGATTGATCAATTGCTGCAGCGACTCCACCTTGTGCTAAGTAGGAGTTGCTATCATTGATCTTTCCTTTTGTAATAATCGTCACGTTATACTGAGAGTCTAACTTAGTGGCTAATTGAAGGGCGGCAATTCCGCTTCCTATTATAAGGATGTCTGTATTCACTGTTTTACACCTCTGAAATTACACCTGTCTTGACACCTATATTTACATATTATTAAATAAATAGCAAGAGTATTGATTAAATTTTAGGGGAGAGGTTTTTTTGATCTATTTTGACTACGCTGCGACGACACCGATGAGTGAAACAGCACTGACAGCATACACTGAAGCGGCCCAAAAATATTATGGTAATGCAAACAGTATTCACGACTACGGTACGGAAGCTTATCAAATTGTAGAGTTTTGTAAACGAAAAGTTAGTTCTTATCTAGGGGCAACTGAAATGCAAGTCTACTTTACCAATGGGGGGTCGGAAAGTAACTTAATAGCGATCGAACATTTAAAGGCAATAACTGAAGGAAACCATATCATTATATCTGCTGGTGAACACAACTCGATTAGACAGATGGAAGAAAAATTAGAAAATGAAGGCTATGAAGTTAGTATAGTCTATTTTAATGAAGATGGTGTAATCGATATTAATGAGCTAAGTCAGTTACTGAGGAAAGATACAGCATTTGTTTGTGCCCAACATATAAATGGTGAAATTGGTACTGTTCAACCGATTGAGGAGATTAGCAAACTATGCCAACAATATAACGTAAAGCTTCATGTAGATGCAGTGCAAAGCTTTGGTAAATTGGATTTATCAAATATCGCTGATCAAGTTGATAGTTTATCTATTTCAAGTCATAAAATTTATGGACCTAAAGGAATTGGGTTATTATACTTAAAGGAACAACCGAGACAAACACAAACGTTGTCCCATTTTATCTTGAAGGGAAATACAGTAGACGTACCTAGTATAGTCGCTTTTACGGCTGCTTGTGAAGAAGCGGTTGCCTTATTAGAGGAAGATGCGAGGCATATGGCGAATTTGAGAAGTGTTTTTAAACGATCGTTGGATCACGAACAGTATGTACATTTTTTTGAATCAGAAAAAGGTAACCAACTAGATTCAATAGTGGGTATGGCAATTGAACGTATGGATGGTCAGTACGTTATGTTAGAATGTAATCGTAATAATTTCGCGATTTCAACTGGTAGTGCGTGTGATGTAAGGTATGAAAAGAAGACGAATACAATGTCTGCTCTACAAGTTGATGATGAAACGGCCAGACAATTTTTTAGAATTTCTTTTGGACGATTTACAACTGAAGCGGATGTGATCAGTCTAGCTCAATATTTAGATCATTTAATTGAAACAGAAGTCATTAGTGAGGTGACATAAGTGACGAAATCAAAGTTAACGAGTAGTGAACGACGCGAACAAATTTTAAATGAACTTAAACAAACTGTTGAACCTAAAACAGGCAAGGAGCTTTCGGAACTTTATTCAGTAAGTCGACAAGTGATTGTTGGTGATGTCGCTTTATTAAAAGCTCAAAACGAACCGATTATGTCTACGAGTCAAGGTTATATATACATGAGTCAACAAGAGGAAACACCAAGGTATGAACGAACAATTGCTTGTTGTCATAATAAAGAACAAACAGAAGAAGAGCTGAACGTTTTAGTCGATCACGGTGTTTATGTTAAAGATGTCATAGTCGACCATCCGATTTACGGTGAATTCAAAGCGGTTCTTCACATTTCAAACCGAGTGGATGTGAAGAAGTTTAAGGCACAAATCGACCAGTCTAATGCCGCTTTATTATCCGAATTAACAGGTGGCGTTCATTTACATACGATTGCTGCGAATGAGGAGGCATTACTCGATCAAGCTGAACAAGCGCTGCGTGATCAAGGTTTTATTGTTGAAGATTAAAAGGTGTTTTAAGCCGTTAACTAATTAAAGGTTAACGGTTATTTTAACGGGTCTTTGTTTAGAATTTTTTTGAAAATATAAAGTGTCACTTGGAATTTTATGTTAGAATAAATTGGAAAGAAGAGGTGTTTTGAATGGTTAACAAGCTGTTGTTATGGATACTATTTGTTTTGCTTTTAATTATAAATACATTTATTTATAGAACAGCAGTTATGTTGATACCGCATCCTAGCTGGTTAATTGGATTAGCCACTATTTTGATTTATTTTATTGTGATCATCCCATTGACTTTATATGTGACAGAGAAGCTAATAAAGTATGCTACATCAAAGGGGAAGGCATTAACCTTACTGTTAATGGCAACTCCCGTTTTGATTATATCTTTGTATTTTTATAATGAGTATAGAGAGAAAAGTTTAGATCAAGTGATGAACTATAATGAAGATGAACTACATGAATTAGTTGTTCATGAAGGGCACGAGCAAGAGTGGAGAACAGATGAACAAGAGCACGCTGAAGCAATTAGTGAATTTTTAAGCCAATATCAAGTTAAAAAGATGAGGAATCGCGACTGGGATAGTGATGTATCAAATGAGAAGGGGTTTCGAATAACGATTTATAAAGAAGGTTCAGCCATCATGACGTCAATTTATGAAGATCGTCTGCTTGATGTTGGCACTGGTCCATATGAAGTTGTTAACGGACCAGTAGATATAGGGTGGATTGAGAATTATATTAAAAAACATCAATAGATGGAGGGAGTTAAGGTGCAGGTTCATTCGCTTCCGAACTTTAGTATTGAACCAATCGGTAACATCTCAAAAAGTGTATTAGATTTAGGGCTTAATGAATTGCATCAAGTCGTGAAGTATGTACATAAGTTACCGTATGGGAGAAATAGTGATCGCTCAAATTATAACCTCGTGCTAAAAGAGAATAAAGGAACGTGTAGTACGAAGCATGCACTCCTTGCTGCGTTATGCATCGAGCAAGGAGTACAGAGTATTAAGTTATATACAGGTATTTATGAAATGGACGATGCTAACACACCTGGTATAGGTGGTGTGTTAGAGCGGTTTGGACTTCGATCAATCCCAGAAGCTCATTGCTATTTAAAGTACAAGCAAGAAAGGTATGACTTTACTAGGTTTTGTGAGTCAGGTCATTCAAACCTTCAAATTATAAAAGAAGAAAATATACTACCAAATCAAATTGGTGAGTTTAAAGAGACATTCCACCGTTCATACATACAAAATTGGCTACAAGAAGGTGAGTTGAGACCATTTCAAATAGACGATATATGGAGTGTTCGAGAAGCATGTATTCAAGCGTTATCTTAATGAAATGAGTTACATGATGTTTTTAGCTAATTAACTAATGGGCGCTTTTCTCAATAAGACCTAAGATATATAACGTATTAGGGTGCTTATATTTTAAGATGGATTAGTTAGGAGGGGGATTTATTTGAGAAATAAGTTAAGAAAATCCTCAACAGATAAGTCTATAACAGGTGTTTGTGGAGGAATAGCTAATTATTTCGGAATATCTTAGACTAATATTCATTTTTGCACCTGCCAATTTACTTATCTATGTGATTCTTGTTAATACAATGAATGATCATCCACCGTCATTATGATTAAACTTCAACATTTGCAAAAATAAAAAAATAATTGCCTTTAAAAATTGAGGGGGAGTTCGATGTTAAAACGTGTTATTCAACAATTTCAATTGGACGTCTTAGCAACTAGTGAAGTTGAAGATTCCCATAGTTCAACAGTTTATAAATGTACTTTGTCTAATGGTGAGAATGTTTATTTGAAGATTCCTTTTACAAAGTTAAAGTATCAGCGAGAGTTAGAAGCTTATGAAATATTAAAAGGAAAAGTATCCATTCCAGAAATGATCAATTATTGGTCAGGTGATGAGGAATGTCCTGGTGCTTTTTTGTTATCTGAACTTAAAGGAAAACCACTGACATCTGCAGCTAAACCAACAACAGCATTCCAAGTTGGGGTCCTTCATGCTAAAATGCATTCCACTCAGCCGCCTTCAGAGCAAGTACTAAATGGTATGAAAAATGAATTTCCAAACTGGTCTCATTTTATTGATCAACAATTTTATAGTTTTGCAGAAGATGCTAAGTACATATTGGATGAACGATTATATCAGAAAGCAATTGAAAAGTTTGAACGAATGAAGCAGCAGCTCCCTTTATCCGACGGGCCAAGCTTTATACATATGGATTTTCGACCAGCAAATATAATTGTTGATAATGAACAAGTTTCAGGAGTGATCGACTTTGAAAGTGTAAGGTTTGGTTCAACAGAAGTTGACTTTTCCAAATTATATCGCGACTTTTTAAGTTATGACAGTAGTCTATATAGTGCTTATCAAAGAGGTTATAACAGTATCAGACCATTAATTGACTTAGAAAAAGTGTTGCCTTTCTATCGATTTACTGATGCTTTTAATAGTATTGGGTGGTGTAAACGTCGAGGAAATCAAGAACATGCGTTATTTCTAGAAGAAAATTTAGCGAGATTAAAAAAATGGTTACTGTAAAAATGAGAAGGAGAACAATGATGTTAACATTTGTTGAAAGTCATATGGATCAGGTAAGAATTGAAAAGAAAATATTTAATAGTAACCCTGAATATAACTATATTGCATTTGATAAAAGACACTTGGAAGACAACGATATATTAAGTCAATACGAAGAAACGGCAGAGTTAAAAACAAATAGATATTTAATAAGTTTAGATGAAACGCCAATCGGTATTATTGAATACGGGATGTTTAGCCCTCGTGCCCACAAGCCATGGTTAAGCTTACTTCTAATTGACAAAGAGTATCAAGGTTTAGGTTATGCAAAAGAATCCTATTTTCTATACGAAAATCTAATGAGGGATAAAGGTGTGAAGTCTATCCAAATTGCTGTTCATGCGAAGAATAAGAATGCATTGGATTTCTGGGTTCCTTTAGGTTTTGAAAAATATGATGAGAGAATTTTTGAACAAAAACTTTATTATAGTCTTGAAAAGCAATTGAAATAAATGGTGACCATTGTCGGGAAAACGTTGATTAAATTGAAAATATAAGGTTAATAGTTGTTATTAAAGTCAGACCTTTATTAGAACCGTGATAACACTAGAGACCGATAAATTATAAGCGAGGTAAAGATGAATATTAGGAAACTTAATAAAGGTGAGAAACTTCCAATAGAATTGTTGCTATTGGCTGACCCTTCAAGGAAGATTATTGAGGAATATACAGCTAGGGGAGAATGCTTTATAGCAGAAGCTGAAAGGCAAATCGTTGGGGTGTTTGTGTTACTTCCAACAAGGCCAGAAACAGTGGAACTGGTAAATGTTGCAGTTGTTGAAGACCAGCACGGTAAAGGTATAGGAAAGTGGTTGGTAATGGCTTCAATTAAGAAAGCAAAGGCAATAGGCTACAAAACAATTGAAATAGGAACTGGAAATTCAAGCATAGGGCAACTCGCTCTTTATCAGAAATGTGGCTTTAGGATAGTTGGTGTTGATATTGACTTTTTTGTTAGGCATTACCCAGAAGAAATCTTTGAAAACGGTATTCAATGCAGGGACATGATCCGCTTATCTCAAGATTTGTAAGAAAAGAAATTGTTGTTCAACTAACGTGAGCTGGTTAGTTGAGTAAGCGTAGGAGGGTACCTATGAAATACAAAAGAATGTCATTAATCTTATTACTTTTTATTTTGTATTTGTCTGCTTGTAATCAGAATGACGAACATCCATATGCTCAAAACATAGAAGGTATTGATGATTTTCCATATGAATTTAAGCTTCCGACTCATATGCCATATGAAGTAGAACGAGTGAAGTTATTCCATTATGACCAAAGAACTGAAGAGTTACCTGAAAAATCAAGTGAATTAGAACCATTGGATTTTAACCTAGAAATTTCACTTCTTGGTACATCGGAAGAAGAAATAGTCATAACTCAGATAGAGCCGGAGCTTGGAAATAGAACAGGTTCGAACGAACAACAATTAGAATTGAGTAATGGCACAGAAGCAAAATATTTCTATAATGGTAGTTCACAAATCTTAACTTGGAATGATTCAGGCTTAAGTTACGACATTATAGTTTATCTTCCTGAACAGGATAATGAACTATATTCTGTAGAAGAACTAATTAAAATTGCTAATTCTTTTGCTACTTATTATAGACCTTAGTAAAGATATATACCTATTTTATGTTTTTTACTCTGTCTATTTTATTTAAATATATAACTGTTTTTAGTTTTGGAGAAGTTTAAAGGAGGAGATGAACTTATGAAGGTTCATAATACGGTTCCTTATTTCTTGGAAAATTTCACTCCAACAGAACACTTTATAAGACAATATCATGAAAAATTTTCACTGCACTTTAAAGAATACTTTTTGTACCACTGTAAGAATGTAGACGAAAAAATTAAAAAAGCTATTCAAATGTACTCAGAGACATTAAGTGACATTAAAGAGTCGAATGATAAGGTCGAGGGTTTAATTAAACAAATCCAGTTAACCTATGAGCAAAAGTATGATGTTGAATTTGCAAAGGATGTACATATTATCGTTGGAGCGTTTGGGTCTAATGCTTTTACGCACCGCCAAATCATTCCTGAAGTGACGTTTTGCTTAGAAAAGCTTTCTTCTGAAGATGAACACTTAAAAGTGATTATTGCACACGAATTTGGCCATGCCTTACATAATATTTTATCCGATCAAGAGGCAATGAATTGGCGGAGTTTAAATTGGGGTAGTCCGTTTACTTGGCTGTTACAAGAAGGTTGTGCAACCTACTTTTCAAAACAAGTCACAACCGCAGATGAATCTGTTTATTTTACGTATGATGGTAGTGGGGAAGAATGGCTTGAATTTGCAAAAGATCACCAAGCAAGGATTATATCTACTTTTATTGAGGACATAAATGAACAGTCACCAACTGAGGTTTTTCGTGAATGGTTTTCAATCAATGGGGGAACGCATTTTCGATATACACGCTTAGCTTACTATATAGGCTATGCTGTTTTAGAACGTTTAATAGAAAAGTACGGAGAACGAAAAGCTGTTACTCTTTGGAAAGACACAAGTTTTTCTAATGAAATTAATCAAGTGCTTTTAGAACTAGAAAGTAACGGTCAAGACATAATTGTGTAAATGAATACAAGTAGCTAATTTGAATGGGGATATTTGTGGAATTGATTAATTTAGCACTCAGACTAGAAAATTAAACGAACTAGATTATGTACGCCATCCTTTTTAAAAAATATACTTTATCTATTATGTTAGGAGGGGTTTGGTGAATAAGGCATTACTAGTAAGTGATTATTTGAAAAAGTCTATTATCGGTTTCTCATCGGGGCTGGTGCTTGTAATAATGTCTTTTATTACTGCAATGGCAATGTACTGGATTTTATTCTTTCTATTAGATGTTCGTTTACACTCGTATGGAGGTCCCCCGTATGTAGATGTCATTATATACTTTAACTTTTTAATCATTGTTCTATATTTGTTTTTATCAATAGGAATAGCTTTTTATATTTATAGAGCTTATCCAAATGGCATAATTAAAAACTCATTTTTTATTTTAATAACATGTGGTATATCTTTTGTTATTTGTTCTTGGTATTTGATCGAGTTTTACAATAATGCTGACTTTTTCAGGGGATTTTTCCCTCCAGTAACAGAACGATATCCTTTACCAGCGTACACCCGTCATGGATTACATTATTATATGATGAATGGAATATTTCTTTTTTTGGTTCAAGTATTAAGTGTCTGTATTGGATCTATATTTAAAAAGAAAAAGAGAGATTGGACTAACTAAGAAGATTAGCCAAATAAGAAGGTACAATTTTTATAGAATTGATAGATTGGTATTACTACTATATGTTTGGTCAGACACTGTTAAACAGATTATAGAAAACAATTGTTTTTAATTGACCATATTTTAAAGCGTGGATTGAAAAATATCTAATTCTATTTACGAGATTTTATTTTACGTTGATCAACTGAACAAACAGGGTAGGTGAGTTAGAATCACAATTCAAATTCAATATATTCGGTTAGATAAAGGGCTAATAAATTGTGGCTGAATATATCAAATGTTATTAAATTTGGAGGAGATAAAAATGAAATTAAAGCTTATTTCTCTTTTGTTTTTAAGTATATCTCTACCACTGAGCGCTTGTGGTTATTCTAATACGATGGAATCTACTTCTGATACGCTTCAACATTCTGTATTAAGGGGTGTTGTTACGGATGTAAATCACACTGATCAGGAAATAATTGTTGAGGGTGAAACAAAGCAAGTCAATTTGCGCGTTACCGAGAATAGCGAAATGCTTAATCGATCAGAGGAAGCTATTCAATTCGAAGACTTGGAAAGGGGATTAGAAGTATCGGTTTCCTGGATGCCTAAAGATAGTGAGGGGCAAAATCAGGTGGAGTTGGAAAAGTTAGAACTTGTCGAGAATTGATATTTATGTTTCAACCTGTGAGTTAAAGTACTTAAACTATAGGGCCATAATGTATCAGAGAGCGTTTTTCTGTTGATCACTAAGGCAGCAAATTATTGGAGAAAAGGTGATTATTAGAATGGAGGATTATATATGAAAAAAACTTATCTTTTATTAGTTTCTTTGTTGTTGCTTTTTTCTTTCTTTCTGGCTGGATGTACTCAGGAAGAAAATTGGAAAGAAAGTGAAATGTTTGAATCGAACGGTTATACGATGCTTGGTATAGAGGACAGATTAGGTTTTATTTACGATGATGAAGTTACAAGGTTTTATGCCGGTGAGGCAAATAAATATATGTGGCACTTTTGGGGAGACGAGGATGAATTTGATGTTAGAGAGGTGACGGTTAATGCTACTCATGAATTAAATGATAAAACCATTACTCTAATAGAAGGGCAGACATTAGGAAGCGCAAATAATGGTGCTGATAAGCATATGCCTTCAAACATGTCTCTACCCAAAAGTGGTATGTGGAAATTAGATGCTTATGTAGGCGACAATCTGCACGGTTCTGTATTTGTTAAAGTTTACGAAGAGTAGCAATACCCATATGCCATTAACAGGGGGCGATAGAATATCACTCTTGAACTAACGAAGCATTTAGTCAAAAAAACAGTAACTTTTACCAAAGCAACATCGTCTTATCTAAAAAGAGGGAGGTTATTATTTTATTAAAAGACTAATTTTCACTATGTTTTTATTCATATTAGTTTTTGCTTTATTAGGGTGTTCAGGTTCTGAAAAGTTGGAGAAACTAGACGAAACAGTTAAGCTTGAAGGAACTGTTATCGGTGGTGAAAGTGATTCTAGTTTCCTATTCGTTGAAGAATTCGTTGAAGTAAATCAAGGACTAACAGTTGAAGAAGCATATGAAAAGTATGATAGCGCATTATTGTATTCATTTTCATTTGAAAAAGATAAATTGGCTGAATTTAAAATAGGAGATAAAGTAATAGTTTGGGCACCAGATGAATTTTACGATACCGAACCCCAAGGCGGAACTGCTGAGAAGGTTGAGATTGTGGAATAGATATTGTGCTAATGGGTAGCGATTGTTCAATAAGGTCAGTCTCTTCTTTAACTATTGAAGTAGAATTGTGGAATTAGGTATTAATTAGGGGGACTTATGAAAATTTCTAATTTTTATATTACTTTTTCGTTGATTTGTATTTTAATATTTATAGTTGGTTGCCAGGGAGATGAAGGAGTACAATCTTTGGAGAGAAAATCCTTTGACGGGGATTTACCTAGTGAATATATTAAGGGTGAAACTAATGTTCAGATGGAAACAGAAAAGAGCATTTATTCAAAATCTATAAATGAAATTAAGGTAACAGTTAGAAATCAAGGTCCAAACCCTATAGCATTTGGCACCTATTATCGTGTAGAGAAATATAAAGGTGATACGTGGTATGAAGTACCTCTAAATATTCAATTTACAGATATTGGACTTTCTATTAAAGCTAATGAAACTTATGACGAAGAAGTTCAAATAAAACATATTGATTATCAATTGACACAAGGGTTATATCGAATTGTTAAAGAATTTAGAACAGAAAATGATGAAATCAATTTAGCAGTAGAATTTACAATAGAGTAAACGCTAAAAAGTCATCAAAGGACATGGATCCGCTGTTTCAAGGTCTGTAAGGTGAAAGGAAATTGGTGTGCACTAACACAGCATGTTTGTACAGATAGTCGCAATAATGTGGACATTTCCGCGCACCTAAATTAGAAAAGTGAATGATTTACTTTGAGGAGTGATTACATGAAGAAGATTTTGTGTTCACTATTTTTTATAGCTATAAGCCTTACACTTTTGTCAGCATGTAATTCAGAACAAACACCAGAAAAAGAAGATTGGGAACTGACAAAATATGAAACTGTCAATACATTAGATGGAGTAACCATGGATGTGAAGGAGGAAACGGTATTTTCTACTGGATTAACCGTAAAGTTTGAGAATAACTCCGACAAGCAGTGCATATATAGTGAAGATTTTTTGTTGGAAATGAAAATGGACGGGAAATGGTATCAAGCTCCCTTTATCCCAGGAGCTTCATATGGATTTGGTGAACCTGCCTATGAGTTAGATCCTTCAAGTGTTAGTGATTGGGCAGTCGATTGGGAGTGGCTCTATGGATGGAAGTCTGGATCATGGAGAATACCGTATAGTGAAGGGTATTCTGGATTTTAGAAAACCCGGGGACTACGATGAGCATTATGTGATAGCGGAGTTTACAATTGATTAGTCAATGTAACGTGGGTTTCTACTTAAAGTAAGGGGTAATAGAGGTTTGTGGAAGAAGAAATGTGGAGGTTATTGTATGGGGAAGGATACTCTTTTATTTTGGGTGTTTTTTTTAATATTTGTGTATGTAAGTCATCAATTTTACTTTTACTTTGTAGATCCTTTTTTACTTTCAATTCAACTCGATGTCATGTATTTTGTTATTTTCCCGATTGTTTTTATTCCACTATCGGCAGTTTTGGCAAATGTAGCAAAAGATTTCTTTCTTTTCGAGAAATAGAGTAACGGGGCAGTCTCTTCTCTCATTATTGAAACGGTATGTTTGATGAGTTTGATCTTTAATGACCTCAAGTATTGGAATGTTATGTAAGAATCGGTGTGGGAGTTATTAACTAACGAAATAGGATAATTGAATAAGCAATCTTGAAAATGGGGGGGGAGTGAAATGACGGGTATAAAAAATGTGTATTTGAAAATAAAAAATTCAAAATGGAAAGGTTTATATGCTGGAATGATGGCAGGTGTCTTATTGATTATTTTTCAAACAATTCAAGGTTCGTTAAACATCGCTTTAATTCTTGGTGTATCAACAGGTTGTCTAATTTCTTATATAATAAATTTAAAGTACATTGAGCATAAAAACTCTAAAAATGGTACTAATTATAATAGTTAATAAATCTTTATTTTAGTTGGTGTTATTGATAATTAGAAAGCACTCTTGCACTAACTTTAGCAGATAGTTGAAAAGAATTAATCAGGAGGAAGTAATGACTAAGAAAATTAAGTTGTTTTATGAGGAAAATCAATCGCAATTTGGGGTTTTGCGGGTACCTGAGAGTAAAAATCCGTCACCAGTGATCGTTATAATTCATGGAGGTTTTTGGCAAGCAAAATTTAATTTAGAAGAAAATAACCCTATTGCAGAGGATTTAACTCAAAGGGGTTATGCTACTTGGAATATTGAGTATCGTAGATTAGGTGAAGATGGAGGAGGTTGGACAGGTACGTTCAATGATGTCATAGATGCCATAAATCATCTAACAAATATAAAAGAAACTTATCATTTAGATCTATCGAACGTCATTATTATTGGACACTCTGCTGGAGGTCATTTAGCTCTTTGGTTAGCGGCAAGAACTGTACATAAAAGTTTAGACTATATGTTTAATGAACTAGTAGTACCAATTCAAAAAGTGATAAGTTTGGCTGGAGTAACTGATTTGAAAAAGATGTGGGAAATCCATGAAGCAGAAGGATTAAAGAGTCCTGTATCTGAATTAATGGGTGGGACACCAAATGAAGTCCCTGAACGTTATAACACCGCTTCTCCAATTGAATTGTTACCAATAGATGTAGAACAGGTATTAGTTCATGGTGAAGTAGATAAACATGTACCTTCTGAATTAAGTGAAAATTACTATTTGAAAGTAAAAGAACAAAATAAGCATGTGAACTTAGTTATTCTGCCAGATATAGAACATTTTAAAATCATTGAACCTACCTCAAGAGCATGGTATTCCGTAATTGATTCACTATAACAATGTTTGTATTCAACTAAAGGGCAAGAGTTTAATAACAATTTTTTTGTGTTGATCAACTAACGTGAGCAGGATAGTGAAGGGTTCCAAATTGTTTAATTTGGTTGGAGGTGTATGTTTGAAAAGAGTATTATTTCTAATTATACTTGTTGTTATTTTGGTAGCTTGTGGTCAACAAAATAATTGTTCTTCTGAAGAAAGACACGAAGGCGTCATTGTTAATATAGAGAAGGCTACTTTTAATGAAGAATACATCATATTAACTTTGCCAAGTGTCGAAAATCTTAACTTTTTAGATAAAACAGGAGACGAATTAATTAAACTAGCACAAGAAAATGATGGTGCATACTACCGTCTCAGCCAAGAAGAGTACGAAGAATTGGGTTTAGAAATAGGTAAGCGAATAGTTGGTTATTATTGTGGTGTCGGAGAATCAAACCCTCCCGTGCTTCTTACTGATAAAGTAGAGGTAATTTCACAATGATTATTATGACTTTATTAAACAAACGGGGGAGCGTTAGTTAAATAAGGAATTCGCATAATAAAGGGACTTAGAAAAATTCTAAGTCCCTAGTTGGAGTTCCTTTTTCAAATGTCATTTATATTCTCTTGAATAAAATGTAAAGCACTGGCACAAGTAATAGTGTTAATACAGTTGAGAAAGTAATCCCCGAAATAATCGTGATTGCCAGTGGTTGGAATAATACATCACCACTTATGGCAACGGGTGTTAATGCAATAATAGATGTGATCGTCGTGAGTACAATGGGTCTAAAGCGAGCTTCAGCTGATTTAACAACGGCTTCAAAAATTGTAGAAGTTGATTTGATCGATTGTTCAATAAAGTCGACTAACACTAATGAATTTCTTACAACTATACCTGTAAGTGAAACCATTCCGGTAATTGCTAAGAAACTAATTGGCGTTTGAGTGACAAACAATCCTAAAATAGCTCCAGCAATCGCTAAATAAACAGAAATTAAAATTAAGAACGGCATTGTTAATGAATTGAACTGAAATGCGATCAATAAATAAACGAGCAATACGACGACAGAAAAGATGACAGTAATTTCTGAGAAGAACGTATCCTGGTTGTCTGTTTCAGCCCTAATTGATAAAGCGTACTGATCATGGCTTTCGTTAAATTCTTCAATGTGTGGTGTAATCGTTTCTTCAATGTCATCGGTTTGATCAGCATAAGCTCTTATCGTAATTGTTCTCTCCCCATCTTCATGGTGGATCCTCGGAATGACCTCATTTTCTTCTATTTCAACAACCTCATCTAAACTGACAACTGGTGGACCTTCTGGTGAATCAACAGGGACTACGATTTCTTCAAGGTTAAGATTTTCATAATCATCTAGTCGATCAAGATAAAGTTGAACGTTATATTGATCGAGTCCTGAATTAATTTGTGCAAAAGGTAGCCCTGTCGTACGTAAATTAATTTGTTCACTAATCGTTTGAACGGTCACGTTATAGTTTTCCATTTCTTCACGATTAAGTTCGTAAGTTAGGTTAGGTGTTAAATCACCGACGTTATCAACAACAAGTTCAGCTCCTGCATCTTCTAACAGTTCGATCGCTTCATCACGGATGTCTAACATATTCGTTAGTTCATCTCCAGTTACCGTGACAGTTAACGGTGCACCAGTTGGCGGTCCTTGTTGGATAGTTTCTACAAAGATCTCGGCTTCTTCATAATTAACTCTTAATCGATCTTCCCACTGATCTATAAATGTTTCTGCATTTGTTTCATCTTGGTTAATTCTGACATACATTCGACCAGTATGTTCTCCAGTGTTGCTTTGCGATTGCCCAAATAATGCTGGAGCACTTCCGCTTGTAAATAGACTAATATCTTTAATTTCTTCTTGTTGATCGTTCAAAATGTCTTCTTCAATTGATTGTAAAGTTGTTAATGTATCAGGTTTTGTAAGGCCATTTGGCAATGTGACATCAATTGTAACTTCTTCTCGGTCCGCAGACGGGAAAAATTCGAACGGTGTCCACAATATTAGTAAAAATATACTTGTTGTTAAAAGTAAGCCAATGGCAACGGTACGCTTTGGTACACGAATGAGCTTACGAATAATGCGGTTAGCGTAAACGGTAGCCCCTTTGCTTAGCCATTTACCTAGTATGCCAGGGTTTTCTTTAATTTTTTTATTCGACTTTTTGTAATGAAAGTAGCGAATAGCTGGTACTAAAATAAGCGCGACAATCGTCGAGGCAATTAAGGTTGAAATCAAGACACTCGGTAATGCTCTAATAAATGCTCCATTAGCACCGGATAAAAAGATTAAAGGTGAAAAAGTAAACACAATCGCTAATGTTGAAGTGATAATAGAGTTTCTTACTTCTTTAATTCCTTTAACTGTTCCAGTAAGTGCTTGGTCACCTAAACGGTATCGCCTTTCAATATTGTCGTTAAGCACAATCGAGTCGTCCACTAAAATACCTAATGCGATAATTGCCCCGATCACTGAAATTTGGTTTAAGTCAGTTCCTAGTAATGGCAAAGGGATTAATCCTAAAATGAGAGAAGTTGGAATAGCTATAGCTACTACAATTGATCCCATTAAAGTTAATCCTAATGTTGTTACTAATATAACGGCTAGTACAGCAATGGCTAATGATAGAAATAGATCATCGAAAACATTAGCGATAAACTCATCTTGAGCAAAGTAATGGTTAAAGTTAAATTCATCAGGTAATTGTGATGTTAAAGATTGAACTTCTTCATCAATTAATCGACTCACACTCGGGATATCTTCTCCGCTTTGAAGATAAACCGTCATGTTAATTGCAGGCTCACCTTTATATGTAATGAGATCAGGTTGATTAGTCGATGTTACTGTAATTTCAGCTAGTTCAGTTATATCTATGTAGCTACCATCACCAGTTGGTATTCTTGTATCTTCAATCTCGCTTATGTCATTAATATGGTTAATCGTTAACGTTCGGTAACCTTCTTCAGTAACTTGTTCACCCAAAGGGGTTGGATTCCACTCTTCTTCTAAAGCCGTGAGAATTTGAGAGAATTGAACTGGTTGATCTTGAATTTCTTCAGAATCAAAATTGATCATAATTTCTTGCTCTTCAAGTCCGTTAAATTCAACATGTGATACGCCGTTAATCTGTTCAATTTGATTAGTCCACTCATCTTTGGAATCGTGAAGTCGATCCAACTCACCATGACTTTCTGAAGTTAAAAAATACGACTGACTTGGCGTCGTTAATTCAGATAATGACACATTGGGGTCTAATGCTTCCTCAGGTAGATTCGATTGTAATTGATTAATCGTTTGATTGACGTCAGTCATAATTTCTTGGTGATTTTCACCGTCATCAAGCGAAAGTATGATGTTTGATACACCACGAGATGATGTCGATTGGTAAGATTCGATTCCGCTAATTTGATGAATTTCACTTTCTATAGTGGAAGTGACTTCTCGTTCAACGTCTTCAGGTGAAGCACCAGGGTAAGGTGTCGTAATGGTTGCTTGGTTCATCGGCGTTTCAGGAAAATCGCGTTGTGGCAAGTCATAGAAGGTGTAGCCGCCTATGATGAGTAGTAATGTGAAAAGTACAAAAATCATCTTATAACGATTTAGTAGAAATTTCATATGATAGCTCCCTTGTATGTCGTTTACTATCTTCATTATTACCCTTTATGCCATATTATGAAACTATAAGATAAAATAAAAAGCATAGCCTTGAATAAGGCTATGCTTTATAACTGCGTTTATACAAACATGCTAAGACCCATCATTAGAGAGCTTAACAGCATGGCAATAATCATTAAATAGATTACAATCGTCGTCCATGTCTTTTTCTTTCTACGAGATGAAGCATAAGGAGCACGAGGCTTTTTGTTGTTAGACACAATGATTCCTCCCTTAAAATATTCCGCTAATCTCATTGTAAAAGAAAAACTAGCATTGGACAAGACAAAACTTTGCTTTACAATAAAAGTAGATGACGAATTTTTCTTACAACTGTAAAATGGTGTTAGAAGGGAGAGGTTACATAATGACAGAACGTTTTAATGAACAATTAAATGAATGGAAGAAACAAGTTGAAAAAACGAATGAACGCTTTCCAGAACGAAAAGAACAATTTGTAAACAAATCCGATATAGAAATTGACCCACTATATTTTCCAAAAGAAGACCAGGTCGATGAAGAATATAGTGAAAAGATCGGTTTCCCAGGTCAATACCCGTATACACGTGGTATTCAGCCTTCGATGTATCGTAACCGTTTTTGGACGATGAGACAATATGCAGGGTTTGGCTCGGCTGAAGAGACGAACAAACGTTTTCGCTATTTACTAGAACAAGGCCAAACAGGCTTGTCTGTTGCTTTTGACTTACCAACGCAAATTGGCTATGATTCTGACGACTCGATGTCTGAAGGTGAAGTAGGTAAAGTAGGTGTTGCTATTGATTCATTAGAAGATATGGAAACGCTTTTAAAAGGAATACCACTTGATCAAGTCAGTACATCAATGACGATTAATGCACCTGCTTCTGTATTATTATGTATGTACATAGCTGTAGCAGAAAAACAAGGTGTCCCGAAAGAAAAAGTAACGGGTACCATTCAAAATGATATTTTAAAAGAGTATATCGCAAGAGGGACTTATATTTACCCACCTAAGCCATCGATGCGTTTAATTACGAATATATTCGAGTATTGTGCAAATGAAGTACCGAAGTTTAATACGATTAGTATTTCTGGCTATCACATTAGAGAAGCGGGATCCACTGCCGTACAAGAAGTTGCTTTTACACTTGCAAATGGTATGGCTTATGTTGATGCTGCAATTGAAAGCGGTTTAGAAGTCGATCAATTTGCACCTAGGCTAGCCTTCTTCTTTAATGCACATAATAATTTCTTTGAAGAAGCGGCTAAGTTTAGAGCAGCTAGACGTATTTGGGCAAAAATGATGAAAGAAAAGTATAAAGCGCAAAACGAGAAAAGCTGGCGCTTGCGTTTCCACACCCAAACAGGTGGTTCCACACTGACAGCACAACAGCCGGATAACAATATTGTTAGAGTGGCGCTACAAGCATTATCAGCTGTTTTAGGTGGAACTCAAAGTTTGCATACGAATTCAAGAGATGAAGCGTTAGCTTTACCGACAGAAGAATCAGCTCGTATTGCATTACGTACACAACAAATTATTGCTCATGAAAGTGGCGTAGCTGATACTGTAGACCCACTTGCTGGTTCTTATTACGTTGAACAGATGACTGATGAAATCGAAAAGGAAGTCATGGCCTATATAGATCGTATTGAAGAGATGGGCGGTGCTGTTCAAGCGGTTGAGGAAGGATATATGCAACGTGAAATTCATCAAGCGGCTTACGAGACGCAGAAAAAGATTGAATCACAAGAAGAAGTCATTGTTGGTATGAATGAATTTAAAATCGAAGAAGAAGTTCATGAAGATTTATTAAGAGTAGATGAACAATTAGAGCAAAATCAAGTTAAACAAGTACAAAATGTAAGAGACCAAAGAAATCAACCTCAAGTAGATGAGCAATTAAATAAATTAAAAGAAGCAGCACAAAAATCACATGAAAACTTAATGCCTTACATTTTAGACTGTGTAAAATCGTATGCTACTGTCGGGGAAATTTGTCATGTATTACGTGATGAATTCGGTGAGTATACAGGGATGTAAAAGGAAGGGGAGAATGTCAGTATGGAACGTAAAATTCGAGTGTTAATTGCCAAGCCAGGATTAGATGGACACGATCGTGGTGCATTAATTATCGCACAAGCATTACGTGATCATGGAATGGAAGTTATTTATACTGGATTAAGACAGTCACCTGCTCAAATCGCTCAAGCGGCTATTCAAGAAGATGTTGATGTCGTTGGCTTGTCGTCACTTTCAGGAGGACATAAAACACTGTTTCCTAAAGTCGTAGAAGCGTTAAAAGAAAAAGATGCAGAGGATATCCCCGTTATTGGTGGTGGCGTCATTCCAGATGAAGATATTGCTTATTTATTAGAGCAAGGCGTACAGAAAATCTTCACACCAGGTACTCCAACTACTGAAACAGTTGACTTTATTAAATCTTGTGTAAGTGGTGATTCAAATGAATAAAATTGCACATATCGGCATTGCGGTTTCAAGTATTGATGAGACTTTACCTTTTTACCGAGACCAACTAGGGCTTGAGTTTAAAGGAGTCGAAGAAGTTGAGTCAGAGCATGTTAAAGTTGCCTTTTTAAAGATTGGGGAAAGTGCAATTGAGTTATTAGAACCACTTAACGATCAATCACCGATTGCTAAATACATCGAGAAGAAAGGTGAAGGCATTCATCATATAGCTTTAGATGTAAATGATATTGATGAAAGATTAAATACATTAAAAGAACAAGGCGTTCCGTTAATTCATGAACAGCCAAAAGTTGGAGCGCATGACAGTCAAATCGCTTTTTTACACCCAAAGGCAGCAAACGGTGTATTATTTGAACTATGTCAACAAAAGTAGGAGGCTTAGCTATGGATATTTTCGATAAAATTAATGAATTATATGATAAGCGCCGAAAAATTGAATTAGGCGGCGGAGACGAAAAGATTCAAAAACAACGCGATAAAGGAAAGATGACAGCTCGAGAACGAATTGAATACTTATTAGATGAAGGGTCATTTGTAGAGTTAAATCCGTTTATCGAACACCGTGTAACTGACTTCGGCATGGATGGAAAAGAAGTACCAGGTGAAGGTGTCGTAACAGGCTATGGTACGGTAAATGGGCGCCCCATTTATTTATTTGCACAAGATTTTACCGTTTATGGTGGCGCGCTAGGAGAAATGCATGGTAAGAAGATCGCTGCTGTTATGGACTTAGCTGCGAAAAACGGCACACCGTTTATTGGCTTAAACGATTCAGGTGGTGCACGTATTCAAGAAGGAGTTGCTTCATTAGATGGCTATGGTCACGTCTTTTATCGCAACTCAGTCTATTCTGGTGTGATCCCACAAATCTCTGTTATAATGGGTCCTTGTGCAGGCGGTGCTGTTTATTCACCAGCTATTACAGACTTTGTCATTATGGTAGAAGAAACATCACAAATGTTTATTACAGGGCCAAAAGTAATCGAAACAGTTACGGGTGAAAAGATTTCTTCTGAAGATTTAGGAGGAGCAGACGTACATAACTCGAAAAGCGGCAATGCTCACTTAAAAGCAAAAAATGAAGAAGAAGCATTAAATCAAGTTAAGCAATTAATTAGCTACTTGCCACAAAATAGTCAAGAAAAGACACCTGTACAAGAACTAGAAAAAGAAGAAGACTTCCGCCCTGATTTAGCTGACTTAATACCATTTGATGCAATTAGACCGTATGATGTTCGCACGGTGATTAACGAAGTCGTTGATCATGAGTCATTCTTTGAAATTCACCCAGACTTCGCTAAAAATATCGTCGTCGGCTTTGCGACTATTGATGGTGAGACTGTTGGATTAGTTTGTAATCAACCGAAGCATTTAGCAGGTGGCCTTGATATCGATTCAAGTGATAAAGCATCTAGATTCATCCGTACGTGTGATTCATTTAACATCCCAATTATTACTTTTGAGGATGTGACAGGCTTTTTCCCTGGTGTTAAACAAGAACATGGCGGAATTATTCGTCACGGCGCTAAAATTTTATATGCTTATTCAGAAGCAACAGTGCCGAAAATGACTGTTATTACTCGAAAAGCATATGGAGGAGCGTATGTGGCATTAAATAGTAAATCGATTGGTGCTGATTTAGTGTTTGCGTGGCCGAATGCTGAGATCGCGGTTATGGGCCCTGAAGGTGCAGCTAACATTATTTTTGCTAAAGAAATTCAAGAAGCTGAAGAGCCAGAAGTCACGCGCCAAGAGAAGATTAATGAATACCGTGAGAAATTCGCGAATCCATATGTAGCAGCAGGACTAGGCATGGTAGATGATGTGATCGATCCAAGAGAAACACGACTAAAGTTGAAACAAGGTTTAAATATGTTACGTAACAAAAAAGAAGAGCGACCGACTAAAAAACATGGAAACATTCCATTATAAAGACGGAGGTAAAACAGCATGAAAGTAAACGAACAACGACTAATTGATGAGTTTATTGAACTTGTTCAAATTGATTCAGAAACGAAACATGAAGAAAAAATGGCTGAAGTGTTGAAACAAAAGCTAACGGACTTAGGATTAGACGTTCAAGAAGATAAGGCTAAAGAAAAAACAGGGCATGGTGCGAACAATTTAATTTGTACTTTAAAAGGTGCAAAGGAAGATGCTGACACAATTTATTTCACATCTCATATGGATACAGTTGTTCCTGGTAAAGGGATTAAACCTTCAATTGAAGGGGACTACATTGTGTCTGACGGTACAACGATTTTAGGTGCCGATGATAAAGCTGGTTTAGCTGCTATGATCGAAATGATCAAACGACTGAAAGAAGAAGAGATTGAACACGGTGATATTCAACTGATTATTACAGTCGGTGAAGAATCAGGGTTAGTTGGTGCTAAAGCGCTAGACGCATCATTAGTGAAGGCTAAATACGGTTATGCGGTTGATAGTAACGGCGATGTTGGTAATATCATCGTTGCTGCACCATCTCAAGCGAAGTTAGAGATTACTTCAAGAGGAAAGAAAGCACATGCTGGTGTTGCACCTGAAGAAGGTGTGTCAGCTATTACGTTAGCTGCAAAAGCGGTATCTAAAATGCCATTAGGTCGAATTGACGACGAAACGACTGCTAACATTGGTCGTTTTGAAGGTGGGCAAGCAACGAATATCGTCTGTGATGAAGCGTATATTTTAGCTGAGGCACGTTCTTTAGAACCAGAGAAGTTAGAGAGACAAATTGAAAAAATGCAAAAAGCTTGTCACCAAGCTGAAGAAGAAGTTGGTGGAGAAGTAGAAGTAAAAGTTAACTATATGTATCCGGGATATAAACATCAAGAAGGTGATCAAGTCGTTGAAGTTGCAAGAGATGCAGCTAAATCAATTGGTCGCACAAGCCAACTTGAAGCTAGTGGTGGTGGAAGTGATGCTAATATCATTGCAGGCTTAGGAATTCCGACAGTTAACTTATGTGTTGGATATGAGAACATTCATACGACAGATGAGCGTATGCCAGTTGGTGAATTAGTAAAAATCGCTGAATTATTAACAGCCATTTCAATTGAAGCGGCTAAATAATCTCGTGTTATAATAAAGTATGGGCAACGTTGTCCATACTTTTTCTTATTAGTAAGTAGGTGATGAAGTGGGGAAAGGTCGAATTATCTTTCATGTTGATATGAATAGTTTCTATGCCTCAGTTGAAACGGCTTATCGACCTGAATTAAAAGGAAAACCTGTTGCAATTGCAGGTGATCCAGAGAAAAGAAAAGGAATCATTGTGACATGTAATTATGAAGCAAGAGCTAAAGGTGTTAAAACGACAATGCCTTTATGGCAGGCTTATGAGTTGTGCCCGAACTTAATTGCTCTAAAGCCGAATTTTAACCGTTATCGAGAAGCGTCGCAACATATGTTTGCTATCTTGTCTGAAGTTACGCCTTTTGTCCAACCGATTTCAATTGATGAAGGTTATATGGACATCACTGACTATAGTGGTGAGAATACCCCACTTCAATTAGCTGAATGGATTCAACAAAGGTTAGTAGATGAACTTGATTTACCTAGCAGCATTGGCATTGCACCGAACAAATTTCTAGCGAAAATGGCTTCCGATATGAAAAAGCCATTAGGAATTACGGTGTTACGTAAACGGGAAATTCAAGATAAGTTATGGCCACTACCTATAGGTGAAATGTATGGAGTAGGGAAGAAGACAGAAGAGAAATTAACTCAAATCGACATTGAAACTATCGGTGATTTAGCCAAACGCAACGTGTTAACACTTAAAAACTTACTTGGGGTTAACGGTGAGCGACTCCATTTAAGAGCAAATGGTATAGATAATAGCGAGGTAGACCCTGAGGCGATTAATGAGTTTAAAAGTATCGGCAATTCTCAAACGTTTCCTTTTGACACAACAGATTCAAATGAGATTCAACAAATGTTAAGTCAACTATGTCAAAGTGTAGCTGACCGTATGAAGGCTAAACAAGTTGTCTCAGAAAACGTCCAAATTATGATTCGTTATCATGACCGGAAAACGATTACGAGAAGTCGCCAGTTAAGAGACTTTGTAGAACATAAAGATCAAATTAATCAAATTGTACTTGATTTGTTTTATTCGCATTGGAATGAAGAGCCTATCCGACTACTCGGAGTGACAGCACAACACCTTTCACACAAAGAAGATGTATCCAAGCAATTGGACCTTTTTAATTATGAACAAGAAGCTGAAAAAGAACCATTATATAACGCAATTGAACAAATTGAAGATAAATTTGGTAAAGAAGTTTTTGTGAATTTAAGCGGATATGAACAACCGAAAATAAAGACGAGCTTTCAAAAAGATTTCTTAAGTCAAAATAAACGTAAAAAATAGCCTTATGTCTGTTATAAGTTCAGACGTAAGGCTATTTATATTACTTTTTAAATACTTTCGTTAATACTTTTTCTGCTATTTTTGAATGCGGATAGCGGAATGATAAATCAAATGATGTCGTTTGCTTTACGACGCTTTTACGATGTGTAAAGGCTTCGAAACTATGAATCCCGTGATAGCTCCCAATGCCACTCGTACCAATACCACCAAATGGTAAGTTATTATTTCCTAAGTGCATAATCGTATCATTAATACAAGCTCCACCGAAGGATAAGTTTTTAATGACCCATTCTTGTTTTTGACTATTTTCAGAGAAATAGTAAAGAGCTAATGGATTACGTGCATGTTCAACATGATCGACTACTTCTTCTAATTTATTAAATGTCATAATCGGCAATAATGGACCGAAAATCTCTTCCTGCATAATATCAGAGTCCCAGTTAACATTGTCGATTAAAGTAGGGTTGATTTTCTCCCTACTAGAGTCCGATTGCCCGCCATAAATAATATTTTCTCCGTCTAAATAAGTTAATAAGCGATTAAAGTGCTGATCGTTAACGATTTTCGTATAATCGTCGTTTTCGATTGGGTTTTCCGTGTACATAAGCTCAACTTCTTTTTTGAACGCTTCGATAAATTGACCTTTAATGCTTTCATGAACTAATAAATAGTCTGGCGCTACACAAGTTTGACCAGCATTAATTAACTTACCCCAAGCCGTTCTTCTTGCTGCTAGTTGAATTTTAGCATCAGAATCAACGATACACGGACTTTTTCCACCTAATTCAAGTGTGACAGGGATTAATTGTTTACTCGCTTTCTCCATAACTTTTTTTCCAACTTGTGTACTGCCAGTGAAGAAAATGTAGTCAAGTGGTTGATCAAGCAAGGATTCACTCACTTCTTTTTCACCTTGTACAACGGATATATACTTAGCTTCAAATGTTTCTGTAATCATCTTTTCGATTAATTGGCTAGTATGGGGGGTGAACTCAGAAGGTTTAATGATCGCTGTATTACCGCCTGCAATTGCGCCAATTAATGGAGCTAATGCCAAATGTAATGGGTAATTCCAAGGGCTAATAATTAAAGTTACACCATAAGGTTGCTTATAAATATAGCTTTTAGCCCCTTTGTGAGTTGTTGGCGACTTAACTTTTTCAGGTGTCATCCAACCGCGTAAATACTTCATCGTTTCATCGATCTCATTGTATAAAAAGCCAAGTTCAGTCATGAGCACTTCATAGGAGGATTTGTTTAGATCTTTTTTTAAGGCGTCATAAATATTGGATTCATTTCGTTTTAACATGTCTTTTAATTTTTGTAGTTGGTGGTTTCTAAACGTGTGTGTCATCGTTTTACCAGCTTTAAATAATGTTTTCTGTTTACTAACTAACTCTTGAATTTCCGTCAACTAACGTCCCTCCTTTAATACTTCATATGAATCAAAGTCTTTAACATATGTGACATGATTAATGATTTCTTTTAAGTGTTCTAACTCTTCGTGAAGCTGATCTTGTTGATAGCGTGAAGATATATGGTTTAAAAGCAATTGTTTTACATTTGCTTCTTTAGCAATTTTAGCCGCTTGTAAACTCGTTGAATGGTTGTACTGTTGAGCTAACTTAGCATCTTTATCAATAAATGTCGCTTCATGAACTAACACATCGACATCACGTACAAAATCAATTACGTCATCAAATGGAAGGGTATCACCTAAGATTGCAATCTTTCTACCGTGTATATCAGGGCCTGTTACGTCATCTCTTACAATGTTAGTGCCATCATTTAATGTGATCACTTCATTATTTTTAATTTCTTGAAAAATTGGCCCTGGTTGAACACCTTTTTCTTTTAATTTATTTGGGAGTAAAGGGCCGATTTGATCGGCTTCTTCAATTAAGAACCCGTATGAAGGAACTCCGTGAACGAGTGACATAGCTGATACTTTTATTTGATTATCCTCAAATAATACACCGTCTGTAACTTCGTAATATTTAATCGTATACTTTAAGTGAGTCTGGCTAATAGATAAGGCCGTTTCAATAAACTCTTTAATCCCTTTAGGACCATAAATTTCTAATGTTGATGTTCCTTCTTGGAACGAGCGACTGCTAAGTAATCCAGGTAAACCAAAAATATGGTCGCCATGAATGTGTGTAATGAATATTTTATTAATTTTCCGAGGTTTAATCGGTGTATTTAAAATTTGATGTTGTGTTGCTTCACCACAGTCGAATAACCAAACTTCATCTCGCTCTTGATGCATTTCTAGTACTAAAGATGAAACGTTTCGAAATTTTGATGGAACACCAGAGCCTGTACCTAAAAATGTAATGTTCACGGCCTTTCCTCCTATATTTTAACCTAACGCCAACCAGCTTGATATTGCTTTGGACTCGTTATGCTAGTTTTTAATTCATCTGCAGCTTGTTTTGGCCAATAAGGGTTTTTTAGTAACTCTCTTCCTATAAAGACTAAGTCTGCTCGATTATTTTGGATTATTTCCTCAGCTTGCGTGCCATTCGTAATCAGTCCAACTGCACCTGTCTTAATACCAGTTTGATGTTTAATCGCTTCGGCAAAAGGGACTTGGTATCCAGGGTAAGGGTTAATCTTCACTCGGACGACGCCGCCAGAACTGCAATCTATTAAGTCTATGCCCTGGTCGTACAATTGATTTGAAAAATAAATAATCTCTTCAAGTTGATTACCTTCTTCATGGTACTCAGAAGTAGATAGACGGACAAATATTGGGCCGTCCCACACTTCTTGGATCGCATCAACAATTTCTTTAAGAAAGCGATAACGGTTGTCGCGGCTCCCTCCGTACTCATCGTCCCGCTTATTCGTCAGTGGCGATAAGAATTGGTTAATTAAATAGCCATGCGCACCGTGTATTTCTATTATATCAAAGTTAGCTTTTTGAGCTCTTTCTGCTGCTAGTTGAAAAGAACGAATCGCCTCATTGATGTCTTTTTTAGTCATAGCACGAGGTGTTTGAAACCGTTCATTTAATTGAAGACTAGAAGGTGCAATGATTGGATCATCTAATTCAGCTTTTCTTCCAGCGTGAGCTAATTGAATCGCACTTTTAGCTCCGTGAGCATGGATTCGTTCTGTAACCTTTTTTAAACCCGTAATATGTTCGTCTGACCAAATACCTAAATCTTCGTATGATATTCTACCATTTGGTTGAACTGCTGTTGCTTCAACCATAACTAAGCCAACTTGTCCAACGGCACGACTTTCGTAATGTGTTATATGAAAAGGTGTGACAATACCATCTTGTTCATAACAAGAGTACATACACATTGGTGACATCACGATTCTATTTTTTAACGTAACTTGATTAAAAGTAATAGGGGAGAAAAGTTTTGTTTCCATAAGTAGCCTCCGAGCTCTAAGTGTTTTTAAGTAAGTCTGGTAGATCAGTGAAAATAGCATCTGCTTGTAATTGTTCACATTTTTTCAATGTTTTAACACGGTTGACCGTATAGACGCGGTAAGGGATCTCCTCTTGTAAAATTCTTTTTAGCATGTTGGATGATAATAATCGTGTCTTAATATGTATGCTGTGAGCGCCAATATCTTTTAAGAGTAGATGAACTTTACGGATTCGCATTTGCGTCAACCAGGCACGTTCAATTTGAGAGTTCATGTCACTTAAGTTTCTAATTGTTTCTGGGTTAAAGCTAGATAAAATAGTTCGATCTTCTAATTTAAAGTGTTCAATCATTTCATTAACAATAGCTTCTATATGGACATAATTAATGACGTTCGTCTTTAATTCAAGGTTGATGGTCATATTAGTAGTCTGTACCCAATTTAGAAACTCTTCTAAACTTGGTATTGTTGCGTTCGCAAATTGTTCGTTGTACCAACTGCCGGCATCGAGTTGTTTAATATCTTCATAGGTTTGATCTTGAACAAAGCCAACACCATTGGTTGTTCTTCTGACGTTCTCATCGTGAATAATGACAGGGATGTTGTCTTTCGTTAATTGGACGTCTAATTCGACTCCAGATGCACCCATTTCATTAGCTAATTGAAATGCAGGTAATGTATTTTCAGGTGCATAATGGCTTGCACCTCGATGAGCAAAAATTCTTGTATTAATTGCCAACACCTCTTTCAATTCTCTGTTATGATTGTGGTGTATGTAGTATGAAAAGTCAATATATAGATGGGGTGGTTTTTGTGATGAAGTGGCAATCAAAACAACAGTTAACAGACCTATTGTGTCAGTTAGTTCGTTTTAATAGTATTACTGGGCAAGAAGACGAACGAAACATAGTAACGTACATACAAAGTTTATTAGCTAAAGAAGATTATTTTAGTCAAAATCCTAACCATTTAAATGTTCATCATTTAGATGATGGTAGAGGGGTTCTAACCGCGCTAGTTAAAAATGGTGACGCTCAAGATACGGTCGTTTTGTTAAGTCATATTGATGTAGTAGACGTTGAAGATTATGGAGCTTATAAAGACTATGCATTTGATCCAACGTATTTAACTCATTTATTTAAAGAACAATCTCAAATGTTGCCTGAAGAAGCACAACGTGACTTAGAGAACGGAGATTGGTTATTTGGTCGTGGAACGATGGATATGAAAGCAGGAACGGCTTTACATTTATCGATGATCGAGAAAGCGATTCACGGTGAATGGGATGGTAATATTTTATTACTCGTCGTACCAGATGAAGAAGTCAATTCATTGGGCATGCTCAAAGCTACAGAAGTATTAAAGGACATACAAGAAGAGGAAAATTTACAATATAAACTTTGTTTAAATAGTGAGCCAATGTTCAGGCAATACCCTGAAGATGAAAATATGTATTTATATACTGGATCTTTAGGAAAAGTACTTCCTGGTTTCCTGTGCTATGGAAAAGAAACTCATGTCGGGGAACCGTTTCATGGGTTAAATGCGAATTTAATGATTAGCTATTTAAATAAAAATTTAGAGTTAAACGATGAGTTAGTGGAGAAAGTTGGTAAGGAAGTTACACCTCCACCTGTTAGTTTGATGAGTCGAGATTTAAAAGAACATTATTCTGTACAAACACCTGTTACAGCTGTTTCGATGTATAACATATTGTTTATGAAACAAACTGTCACTGATATAACCGAAAAATTGTATGAAGTAATGGAACAGACCAAGAATGAAGTTGAAAATCATTTAAAGAACCAATATGAGAAGTTTAAAGAACAAGCAGGGCAATTTGAACAAGGACCTTCTTTAGACATTTCAATATTAAGTTATGAGCAATTATACAATGAAGCCGTTAATAAGTACGGTCAAGAAGAGGTAGATAAAAGGAGATCTAAATTATTAAGTGAAAGACAAACTGGTGACCGAGACTTTTCAACGATTTTAGTACAAGATTTAGCCTATATGTGTAGTCATTTAGCGCCGATGATTGTGTTGTTTTATAGTCCACCTTTTTACCCTGCTGTTACGAGTGAACAAAATACGATGATAAAAAGGCTAGTTAAAAGTATTGAAGAGAAGATGAAAAGTGAAGGTGCTAACCCAATTACGTTGTCATATTTCAACGGTATTTCTGATTTAAGCTTTGTTGGAGAAACGACGAGCAGTGAAGCAGACTTTGATCAATTATCAATGAATTTACCGATGCAACAATTCCAGGGAAATTATATTCCAAAACAAAAATGGGCAATACCGACATTAAATGTAGGTCCACTGGGTAAAGATGCACACCAGTGGTCGGAAAGGCTAGAGCTAATTTATTCCTTTGAAAAGTTGCCGACGATCATTGATCATACAATTCACGAAACATTTAAGAGAATTATTTGAAAATAGATGCAATTTTTAACTTTTGTAGTATAATATTAGCAAAATAACTTAAAAGGTGGAACAGATATAATGACACATCAAACAATCCATCAAATTACCGTTCCGACACCGTATGCAGTTGGAGATGTACATTGTTATATATATATGGGTGAGAAAGTGACCCTATTTGACGCAGGTGTTAATACTGAAGAAGCGTGGGAAGCTTTTCAGCAACAATTAAAAGAAATTGGTTTAGAGCCATCTGATATAAAACAAATTGTGTTAACACATCATCATCCAGACCATACTGGACTGATCGAGTACTTTGATCAAGTAGAAGCAATATATGGTCATCCGATTACCGACTTATGGTTGAAAGAAGATCGTGAGTACTTTCAGCATTATTTCGCTTTTTTCGATGAATTATATAATCGTTTTGATGTCCCTCATCAATACAGAAAAATTGATAAGACGGTTGAGAGCGCTTTTAAATTTCAAGGGAATGGCCGCTTAACTCAGACAATTTTAGAGGGTAATGTCATCCCCAATTTACCGTCTATTTCTGTCATAGAAACACCTGGTCATGCACAAAGTCATTTATCGTTTTTTGATCGAAATAGTGGGAGTTTAATCGCAGGGGACCACCTATTAAAACACATCTCGTCTAATCCGATTTTAGAAGCACCGCTTGTTGGTGAAAAAGAACGACCGAAGTCTCTAATTAATTATCGAAAAGCGATGAAAAAGTTAAAGGATTACAAGATCGGCGAAGTGTTGCCGGGACATGGTGAACCCTTTCAGTTCAATGAGAAGTTGATAGATCACCGAATTAAACGTCAAGAGGAGCGGGCAGAGCATGTCTTTGATTATTTGAAGAAACACGATGCCACACCGTTTGAAGTATGCCAATACTTGTTCCCAAAGCATTATGAAAAGCAATTCGGATTGACGATGTCTGAAACGATCGGTCAACTCGATTATTTGGAATACGAAGGGAAAATCAATTCTTATTTAGATGAGGGCGTGTTAAAATACTCTCCCTGTAAGACCTTTTCCTATTAATATTAAGCCCCCAGCCTATAAGTAGGATGGGGCTTTTTTACACCCGATGTTGTTCATAAATTTGCTCTTTAGTCATGTTAGATACTTCTTTAACAATCGCTTCATCGTTTGGTGCGTCATAATATGCTTTAATATTATGTTGAATTTGTTCAGGTCGACTAGCACCTAAAATTAAGCTAGATACTCCTGGATGACTTAAACAATAATGCATAGCAATTGATTGTGGAGTTGTATTTGCTTCTTGAGCAAGCACTTGTAGTTTTTCGATTACCTGTTTAAGTTCATTTTGATCGTACTCTAAAAAGCCGTTACTTCCTTTTTTCTCCCATTGTTCAATGCCTTTGCTCGTTAACATCCCTTTACCTAAAGCGCCTCTAACTAAAACACTTACTTGATTACTGTCTAAATAATCTAAAAGCTCTTCTTCAGGACGACGATCTAACAAACTATATTGCATCATATTACTCGTGACGGTTGTTTGATCAACATAAGATTTGATGACATTTGGTCGGATCGAGGACAATCCAAAGTAACGAATTAACCCTTCTTGTTGTAACTCTTCAAACGTTTCGATGACTTCATCAATAGGGTCTTCAATTGTTCCGCCATGTAATTGGTATAGATCAACATCATCTAACCCTAAACGTAATAAACTATTTTTAATCGCTTCTTTTAAATATTTTTTAGACGGATCCCAATACCAACCGTCTTGACCTGGTTCAAAGTGGTTACCACCTTTAGTGGCTACTATTGTATCTTGCCTTTTTCCTTTTAGTGCTTTACCGACCAGCTTCTCGTTTTCACCGTAATCATATAAGTCAGCTGTATCAATATAGTTGATCCCTGCATTTATTGCCTCGTGAATAATACCTTTAGCATTTTGTTCATTCGTCCCTAAGTTCATACAGCCAAGGCCAACTTCTGAAATATGTAGATCTGTGTTTCCTAATTGACGTTTATTCATCGTATCCCTCCTTGAATTTATTTTATCGACACTAAAGCTTAATGACAAACGTTAAGCCGTAATGTGATAAAATACACGAAGAGGTGAGATTAATGAATAAATTTGAAGAAAAAACTATACATACAGAAAAAATATATGAAGGTAGAATTATAGATGTTGAAGTTGATGACGTTACGCTTCCAAACGGTGAAACATCAAAACGAGAACTCGTTAGACACCCTGGAGCAGTCGCTTTAATTGCATTAACTGATAAAGATAAAATTGTCATGGTAGAACAATATCGAAAGGCACTCGGTAAAAGCATTATCGAAATTCCTGCCGGTAAATTAGAAGCAGGTGAATCTCCTAAAATCACTGCTGCTAGAGAGTTAGAAGAAGAAACAGGCTATCGTGCCCAGTCATTAAGTTATGTTGTCTCCTATTACACTTCACCTGGGTTTGCTGATGAAATTATTTATATTTATAAAGCGGAAGGGCTAGAAGTCGTAAGTGAAGATCAGCTTCAAATGGATGAAGACGAATTTGTCGAACTAAAAGAGGTATCTATTAAAGAAGCACTTCGATTAATAGAAGAAGAACGTATACATGACGCTAAAACGATTCATGCTATTTATTATTTAATGTATCAGTCTTTAAAGGGTGAATGAAGTGTCTAAAACATATTATGCTGACTTACACGTCCATATTGGACAAACAAAGCAAGGAAATGCTGTAAAAATTTCAGCCTCGAACAACCTTACCGTTCGTAACATTTTTGAGTTCGCTAAAAATGTAAAAGGAATCGACTTAATTGGCCTTATTGATACTCACTCTCCAGAAGTGTTAACCGAGTTTGATGAAATGATTAAGAATAAAGAAATTGCAGAACTTGAAGGTGGAGGTCTTTCCAACGGGGAAGTGACAGTCCTTTTAGGTAGTGAAATTGAAGTATATGATTCATTTTGTTCTGGACCAATTCACGTTTTATGTTATTTTCCGACACTTGAAAAGATGAAGCAGTTTACACATTGGTATCAAAAATATGTCAAAAACCCTCACCTAAGCTCTCAAAGAATCTATATAGATGGTGTTAGTTTGCAACACAAAGTGAAACAGTTAGACGGTTTGTTCGTACCAGCACATGTCTTTACACCTTTTAAAAGTTTGTATGGCAAAGGTGTTAAAAGTTCGCTTAAAGAAGTATTTGACCCAAGTTTAATTGACGCAATTGAACTTGGGTTAAGTTCTGATACTGCAATGGCTCAAGTTATTAGTGAGCTTCAATATTATCCTTTTCTAACTAATTCTGATGCCCATTCTTTAGAAAATATCGGTAGAGAGTACCAAAAGTTACTTTTAAGTGAGCGATCTTTTAGAGGACTAGCACAAGCTTTAGCATTTAATCAAGGCAAATTAGTTTGCAATTATGGACTAAACCCGAAACTAGGTAAGTATTATGAAACAAAATGTCGACAATGTGGATCTATTAGTCAAAGTCTTAGTCATTGTCATTGGTGTGGTTCAAATAAGATTATTAAAGGAGTTTCGAGAAGGATTAACGAAATTGAGCAATCGCAAGGGCGAACATCGTCAATTGTCGAACGTCCCCCTTACATTCATCAAGTTCCTCTAAAGTATGTTCCAGGATTAGGGCCGAAAATGTTAGCTAAACTAAGGAAGTACTTACACCATGATATGTATATTATTCATGAAGCGACTGAGGAAGATTTAAACCAACTTGTATCTTCTAATGTTGCTAGACAAATTATTCAACTTAGAAAAGGTGAGCTTCAAGTTGTACCAGGAGGCGCTGGTCAATATGGAAAAGTAGAAAAATAATTAATCTCTTAATTAGTTCTATATTCAATTCTACCAACATAGTTTTTTACTAGAGTAGAAATGAATGGAGGAACTAAGATGAAACAGTGGCCGAAAGCACTTACAATTCACATTCAACCTTACTATAGTTTGTACGTCTTTTTGTTTGTTTTGTTTCTAATCGGTGTCATTTTCGGGTCGATGATGGTGAGTAGTTTAAACTTCTTACAGCGACAAGATTTATTTTTCTTTGTCGAACAGTATTTTCATACTTTGTCTGAACAACCAACAGGTAGTTACTTAGCTGTGTTTTGGGATGCACTTTGGACACATGGAAAATACATTACTTTTTTGTTCTTATTTGGATTATCTTTTGTTGGATTACCAGTCGTATGGTTCCTATTGTTTGTAAAAGGGGTTGTGATTGGCTTTACGGTCGGCTTCCTAGTTAACCAATTATCGTGGCAAGGTTTTCTATTATCTGTCATGTCGATTGCACCGCAAAACCTTTTGATCGTTCCAGCCTATCTTATTATCGCAGCGAGCAGTATGGTATTTACGATTCATGTGTTACGTATTTTGTTTGTTAAACATCAAAGTTCAAATACGATTAGTGATGTAAGTGTTTTTTACATTAGATCGTATATTGTTGCGTTATTGTTAGTTGGCGTTGGCTCTGTTTTAGAAACTTTTGTATCGTCTAATATGCTAGAGTGGATAGTGAGTAGTTTATAATAGTTATTATATAATATTAATTATAATAGTTTGTTTAAAATTATTATAATTTGACACAAACACCCCCTTTTTTTATAATTATGAGTGTAGGAAAGAGGGGAGAGATTGTATTGGAAAACCGCATTGAGAACATTAAGAAACAATTACACTCTCAAAGTTATAAACTAACTCCACAACGCGAAGCCACTGTAAGAGTTTTGTTGGAGCATGAGCAAGATCATTTAAGTGCGGAAGATGTCTATCTCCTCGTAAAAGAGAAAGCTCCAGAAATAGGACTGGCAACCGTTTATCGTACGTTAGAATTACTGACCGAGCTCAAAGTGGTTGATAAAATTAACTTTGGTGATGGTGTATCAAGGTACGACCTGAGAAAAGAAGGCGCAGAACACTTCCACCACCATTTAGTCTGTGTTGAGTGTGGTTCTGTTACTGAAATTGAAGAAGATTTGTTAGGTGATGTTGAAAAGGTTGTAGAGAAACAATTTGAATTTGATGTTAAAGATCACCGACTTACTTTTCATGGCGTTTGCAAAAGTTGTCAAAATAAACAAAGTGAATAATAATATAACTAGGCCTTTTATCCAAATGGACAAAAGGTCTTTTATACTTTATGCGTTTCTTTTACTTTTTCCAAACAAAAGGGGTATGTTGATGAGAGATTTAATGCAGGATTTCCTACACTTTTTAAGAATTGAGAAAGGCTTAGCTGATAACTCGATTAGCTCATATGAAAGAGATTTAAAGCAATATATAACATACCTTCAAGAAGAAAAAATTGAATCAATAAATGATGTTGAACGTCAGCACGTTAGAGGACTTCTCAATCAAATGAAAGAGCAAGGGAAATCTTCTGCAAGTATTTCACGTATGATTTCCACACTTCGTTCATTTCATCAGTTTATTGTTCGAGAACATCAAATATCAAATGATCCCACTTTACATATTGAACGACCTAAAAAAGAAAGACAGTTACCGAAAGTATTATCTAATGAAGAAGTTGAGTGTTTATTAGAAGTAAGTGGGGAAAAGCCAATTGAACTAAGAAATAAAGCAATGTTTGAAACATTGTATGCAACCGGTTTACGTATTTCAGAGTTACTCTCATTAAAAATAGATGACCTTCATTTATTAATGGGATTTGTAAGAATTGTCGGTAAAGGTGGAAAGGAAAGAATTGTTCCGCTCGGTAAACCAGCACAAGATGCGATCCAAGCCTATGTCGACTATGGTCGTGATGCATTATTAAAAAAACAGAAAAATGATGCTTTATTTTTGAACCATAGAGGGAATACCATGACTAGGCAAGGTTTTTGGAAAGTGTTGAAAGCGCACGCACGTAATCAAGGGATCTTTAAAGAAATTACACCTCATATGTTAAGGCATTCATTTGCTACACATTTATTAGAAAATGGTGCTGATTTGAGGGCTGTACAAGAAATGTTAGGCCATGCAGACATTTCAACTACACAAATTTATACCCATGTTTCAAAATCTAGATTAAAAGATATTTATCAAGATTACCATCCGCGTGCATAATCAAAGTAATTTATGTTATATTGTAAAGCGTTTCCTTTATGATGTAAGTAAAATGGAGGTTGTAACAAGATGTCATTTAAAAGAGTATTTTTAGTAGTAATGGATTCAGTAGGTGTTGGTGAAGCACCAGATGCTAAACAGTTCGGTGATGAAGGTGCTGATACGTTAGGTCACACTGCACAACATATGGGCGGTTTAAAAATGCCGAATATGGAACGTTTAGGTTTAGGGAATATTCATGAAGTAGAAGGTATAGGTCAATCTACTCAGCCTGAGGCTCATTTTACAAAGATGGAAGAGGCTTCAGCAGGTAAAGATACTATGACAGGCCATTGGGAGATTATGGGCTTACGCATTGATCAGCCATTTCGTGTTTTCCCTGATGGTTTTCCGGATGATTTAATTAATCGTTTAGAAGAAAAAACAGGTCGTAAAGTTATTGGTAATAAGCCAGCTTCAGGAACAGAAATTTTAAAAGAATTAGGTCCAGAACATATGGAAACAGGCGCACTTATTGTGTATACATCAGCTGACTCTGTATTACAGATTGCAGCACATGAGGACGTTGTTCCTGTAGAAGAACTACATGGAATTTGTGAATTTGCTCGTGAAATTACAAAAGATGAACCTTATATGATCGGTCGTATTATTGCAAGACCTTTTGTTGGTGAACCAGGTTCATTTGAAAGAACACCAAATAGACACGATTATGCACTTAAGCCATTTGGCGAAACAGTGATGAATTACTTAGAAGATGACGGTTATGATGTTGTCGCTTTAGGTAAAATCTCAGATATTTATGATGATGAAGGCGTAACTGAAGCGATTCGTACAGAAGATAATAATGACGGTATGGACAAGTTAGTTGCATCAATGGACAAAGATTTTAATGGATTAAACTTCTTAAACTTAGTTGATTTCGATGCGAAATTCGGACACCGTCGTGATCCACAGGGTTACGGTGAGGCGCTAGAAGAGTTCGATCGTCGTTTACCAGAAGTATTAGACAAACTGGATGAAGACGATTTATTAATTATAACGGCTGACCACGGGAATGACCCAATTCATCATGGTACGGACCATACAAGAGAGTATGTACCGTTACTTGTTTTCCACAAAGGTATTTCAGAGGGTCAGAACTTACCGATGCGTAAAACATTTGCTGATGTAGGAGCGACTGTAGCCGATAACTTTAACACAAAAATGCCTGAATTCGGCGAAAGCTTTCTTAAAGATATTAAATAATCGTATATAAAGGAGAATACACATGTCATTAATCGAACAAATTAGGGAGTCTGAGAAACATATTAGTGACCAATTATCGGGGCAAACACCAAATATCGGTTTAATTTTAGGGTCTGGTTTAGGCGTTTTAGCTGATGAGATCGATAACCCTGTAACAATTCCATACCATGAGATCCCACATTTCCCTCAATCAACAGTTGAAGGGCATAAAGGTCAACTTGTGATTGGTGAGTTACAAGGTCAAACAGTTGTTGCGATGCAAGGTCGCTTTCACTATTATGAAGGCTATTCAATGCAACACGTTACATTTCCAGTACGTGTCATGAAACAATTAGGCGTTGAAAAGCTTGTTGTAACGAATGCAGCAGGTGGAATTAACGAATCATTCAATGCTGGCGACTTAATGTTAATTGAAGATCATATTAATAATATGGGTGATAATCCATTAATGGGTAAAAATGTTGATGAATTAGGTCCTCGTTTCCCAGACATGTCGCAAGCTTATGACCGTGATTTAATCGAGACAGCTCAAAAGACGGCTGATGAAATAGGTCTAAACGTGCAACGTGGTGTTTACGTTGGTAATTCAGGTCCGACTTATGAGACAAGCAGTGAAGTGAAAATGCTAAGAACGTTAGGTGGAGATGCTGTAGGGATGTCTACAGTACCAGAGGTTATTGTAGCTAATCATGCTGGAATGAGAGTACTAGGTATTTCCTGTATTTCTAATATGGCTGCAGGTATACTTGATCAACCTTTATCTCACGATGAAGTTATAGAAACGACTGAACAAGTGAAACAACAATTTATTCAACTAGTTAAACAAACGTTGCAATCGTTGTAAGGAGGCAATTGCCATGCGAATGTATGATATTATCGCAAAGAAAAGAGATGGTGAAGCATTAACTGATGAGGAATTGAATTTCTTCATAGAAGGGTATACAGATGGTTCAATTCCAGAATATCAAGCAAGTGCTTTAGCGATGGCTATTTACTTTAATGGCATGACAGAACAAGAGCGTGCCACTTTAACAATGGCTATGGTAGAGTCTGGAGACACAATTGACCTTTCGCCTATTGAAGGGGTGAAAGTTGATAAACACTCTACAGGTGGAGTAGGCGACACAACAACATTAGTTTTAGCACCCCTAGTTGCGGCTGTAGGTGTACCAGTTGCTAAAATGAGCGGACGTGGTTTAGGTCATACAGGTGGTACAATTGATAAATTAGAGGCTGTACCAGGTTTCCACGTTGAGATCGACAACGAAGAATTTATTCGCTTAGTCAATGAAAATAAGCTTTCTGTAATTGGTCAATCAGGTAATTTAACACCAGCTGATAAAAAGCTTTACGGCTTAAGAGATGTTACAGCGACAGTTAACTCGATTCCATTAATCGCTAGTTCCATTATGAGTAAGAAAATTGCCGCTGGTGCTGATGCGATTGTTCTTGATGTTAAGACTGGAGCAGGCGCATTTATGAAGAGCGAAGAAGAATCAGTTGAACTTGCTAAAGCAATGGTGTCCATCGGTAATAATGTTGGCCGTAATACGATGGCTGTTATTAGCGATATGGGACAACCGTTAGGGCGTGCAATTGGTAATTCACTAGAAGTCCAAGAAGCCATTGATACGTTACGTGGTGAAGGGCCAGAAGACTTAACCGAACTATCAATTACACTTGCAAGTCAAATGGTCGTACTAGGTGGAAAGGCAAGTTCACTAGATGAAGCAAGAGACTTGTTAGAAAAAGTGATCGAAAATGGTGAAGCTTTACAAACATTGAAAACATTCTTATCCTCACAAAGTGGAGATGCATCGGTTGTTGATGAACCGAACAAATTACCACAAGCCGAGTATAATATTGAACTACCTGCTAAACAATCAGGCTATGTAAGCGAAATTGTTGCCGATGAGATCGGTAATGCAGCAATGTTATTAGGAGCAGGACGTCAAACGAAAGATTCACAAATTGACCTTGCTGTTGGTGTCGTGTTAAACAAAAAAGTTGGTGACTACGTAGAAGAAGGTGACTCTTTATTAACGATTCATTCTAATCAAGAAGATGTTAATTCAATAAAAGAAAAGCTATACGAAAACATCACTCTAACTAACGAAAGTGTACAATCACCACAATTAATTAAAACAATCATTTCTGAGTAATATATTAAATCCTGGGTTTTCTAAAAAAGAAAACTCAGGATTTTTTTGTTTTTATGTAATAAAAAAAATTTCTATGGAAAAAATATGAAGCATGAATGGAGGGAATTACTATGTTACGTAAAATTACAATTTCTACGATGATCTTATTCTTATTATTTCCACAAACGAATATATGGGCTAACGAAGAAGGTAGTAGTGAACTAGTTGAGTCGGCAAAATCAGCTATGTTGTTAGAGGTTGATACAGGAACAGTTCTGTATGATAAAGATCCACATAAACGATTACCACCTGCCAGCATGACGAAACTTATGTCTATGCTTTTAATTATGGAAGAGCTGGATAAGGGGACCATCACATTGGATGAGACCATTCAAGTAAGTGAATATGCTGCATCAATGGGTGGTTCACAAATTTATCTTGAACCATTTGAAGAAATGACTGTGGAAGATTTATTAAAAGCTGTTGCAGTAGCCTCTGCAAATGATGCAACTGTAGCACTTGCAGAACGGATTTCGGTTACTGAACAAGCATTTATCGATCGTATGAATGAACGAGCGACGGAACTTGGATTGGAGAATACAAACTTCGTAAACTCGACAGGTTTACCTGATGAAAATCAATATAGTACTGCTCATGATATGGCTCGAATTGCTCAGGAGCTACTTCATCATGAAGAAATCACCGAATATACAAAAATTTATGAAGACTATTTAAGACAAGATACAGATGATGAGTTTTGGCTCGTTAACACGAATAGGTTAGTTAAGTTTTACCAAGGTGTTGATGGCTTGAAAACGGGTTATACAAGTGAAGCTAAGTATTGTCTAACAGCAACAGCCAAACGAGGTGACATGAGAGTCGTATCCGTCGTAATGGGTGCAGAAACACCACAAAAACGTAATGCTGATATTACGTCGATGCTTGATTATGCATATGGACACTATGAATTGCATCAAATTCATGCAAAAGGTGATGAATTACACCACTGGCAACATATTAAAGCAGACAATGACTATTTAGTAGCTGCACCTAAACAAAACATTTCGATGTTATTAGAAAAAGGTGAAAATATTAGTGATTATCGTACTGAAGTTTCAGTTGAGTCTTCTGATGAGTGGCCATTAGCAAAAGGTGATGAAATTGGTAAAGTTGAAATCTATAAAGATGAACAACTCGTTAAAGATTATCCTTTAACGGTTAAAGAAGAGGTGAAGGACGCATCCGTTTGGACATTGTGGAAACGAATGATGAATCAACTACACCATCGAGATGTTATGTCGAATTTAAACTAGTTTTGTCTCTGTGCAGGAAATTAAAGTAACTATGGCGAAAAGGCTCAATAGCATCTATTCAAAGGAGGAAGAATGCGTTGAGCCTTATTTCACATTTCGAGAGAAAAGAAGATGTGTTGCTTGTTCGTTTAGTTGGTGAATTAGACCATCATGAAGCAGAATCGTTAAAGGAAAAATGGAAAGAGTATTTACAGGATGACGACGTCAAAAATGTCGTTGTTAATTTAGAGAGGTTATCGTTTATGGACTCATCAGGTTTAGGTGTTTTCCTTGGTCGTTATAAGGAAGTTAAAGCTAATGATGGTGAGATGGTCATTTGCTCCATTAATAAATCTGTTAAAAGGTTATTTGAACTTTCCGGGATGTTTAAACTAGTTAATACTGAAGAGGATGAAACAGCTGCACTATCCCGTTTGGGGGTGGCTTCATGAACAATCATATGAAAGTTGAGATGGCTGCTAAAAGTGAAAATGAATCTTTTGCAAGAGTAGTTGTTGCTTCTTTTATATCCCAGCTTGACCCAACGATGGATGAATTAACTGAAGTGAAAACAGTTGTTTCTGAAGCGGTAACGAATGCTATTATTCACGGTTATGAGGAAGTGGACCAAGGTGTTGTAGAATTAGAGTGCCATATTGATGACGAGGAAGTTTCATTAAAGATTATCGATTACGGAAAAGGGATTCCAGACATCGATGAAGCTGTTGAACCGATGTATACTTCTAAGCCAGAGTTAGAGCGCTCGGGAATGGGTTTTACAATTATGGAGAATTTTATGGATGAGTTTGAAGTGGTGTCAGCTGAAGGTCAAGGTACAACGGTAATATTGAGGAAGAAATTCAATCACAATGAACGTCATGCTGTCCGGTGATGTCAATGAAAGAAAATAAGCAAGTTAAGGATGAGCGCGCTTTATCAAATGAAGAAGTGAAAGAACTCATCGAACGAAGTCAGCAAGGTGATCAAGACGCGCGGGATTTAATTGTTGAGAAGAACACCCGACTTGTTTGGTCGGTTGTTCAACGTTTTCTAAACCGAGGTTATGAAGCTGACGACTTATTTCAAATAGGGTGTATTGGATTAATTAAGTCAATTGATAAATTTGACTTAAGTTATGATGTGCGCTTTTCGACTTATGCTGTTCCAATGATTATTGGTGAAATACAGCGATTTATTCGAGATGATGGTTCAATTAAAGTGAGCCGATCATTAAAAGAGATGAACCATAAAATTAGAGCTAAAAAAGATGAGTTAACAAAAGCATATGGGCGTTCTCCGTCCGTTGCAGAGTTAAGTGAAGCATTGGAGATTCCGAAAGAAGAACTTGTTATGGCAATAGAAGCAAACCAAGGCACTCATTCCATTCACGAAACAGTGTATGAAAATGAAGGTGATCCAATTACATTGATGGATCAAATTGCAGATAAAGAAACACGATGGTTTGATCACATTGCTTTAAAAGAAGCGATACAAAAACTAGACAATCGCGAAAGGTTAATTATTTACTTAAGATACTATAAAGATCAAACACAATCAGAAGTGGCTAAACGATTAAATATATCGCAAGTCCAGGTTTCGCGTCTAGAAAAGAGTATATTGTCTGAATTAGAAGATTTATTGGAGACATAAAATTATAATTAAGAAGAGGTTGAGACAAAAGGGTTGGAGTGTGATTAAAACACTAACCATTTCAGCTTAGGTGAGCAGTCACCTAGCGGAATCAAAATGCTGAGACTCCTGTGGGAGCAAAGGCCAGGGTGAGACCCCACCGGATGCACCTGCGTCTTCTAGCTAATCTTCGAATTAGGCTTCCTCGGTGCAAAGCACAAGAAGATTACTCGAAGTAGTAGCTTGGCTCACCAGCCGCCCACGGAAAGCGAAGCATTTTGATGGAGCGATGTTAAAAGATAAACCCGAACGAAATCAAAAAGTGATTTCGTTCGGGTTTTGTTTTTTTACAATCAGTTCTGCCTCAGCCTCTTTTTAGTTTGTCATCAAGAGAGCTTAATATTATGGCTTATTATAAGTTGTAAAAAATACATGGATTACTATCTGATGTACATAATAACAATATAGCAATTCAAGGGATGGGTCTAACAAATGTCTAATGTCATCTATTTGCGTCTGAAATACAAACGGAAAGTCAACGTCAACGACCAAATAAGACTAGGAGATATCGCCTGGATTAGTTGTGCAGAGGGACTGCAAAATAAACTTTTAAACTTATTTGTTTACGAAGTAACAAAGAATGATCAAACGTATAAAGTAATTGATTTATATAACATTATTAAAAAAATTCAAAACCTATACCCAGAAAACGACATTGAATCTGTTGGACCATCACAAACGATTTTAATACTGGAACAACCTCGGACGAAAATGTATCCAATTTATGTGTTTTTCATTTGGACACTTCTATTTATAGGTGCAGCTATGGCTATTATGAATTTTCATTTTGATGTCAGTATGCCAGAGGTACAGGAGAAGTTACACAGTATGATGTCTGGAGATATAGACCGAAGTGTTCTTTGGTTACAAGTCCCATATTCGATTGGTTTAGGTTTAGGGATGATTTTATTTTTTAATCACTTTTTGAAGAAAAAATTTAATGAAGAACCGAGCCCGCTCGAAGTTGAAATGTTTAACTACGACCAGAATTTATATGAATACGTAACATTTAATGAAAATGAGTTGAACAAAAATAATGATTAGTTACGCTGTAGAAATTATTGTCGGCTTATCTGCTGGGTTAGCGGTAGGTTCTGGTTTTGTAGCCTTTCTAACAGTATTAGGAATAATTCCTCGGTTAGTTCAATTGTCTAAGTCAGGGAAGTTGATCCGCGTTTATGAATGGTCAGTCATATTAGGTGCTATGTTTGGTATTTGGATTACTTTTAGTGACTACACATTTCAAACATCGATCTTCGTTGAAATGTATTGGGGATTGTTACATGGAATTTTTATCGGAATGTTGGCAGCTGCATTAACTGAAGTACTAAATGTATTTCCGATTTTAGCTAAAAGATTACAAGTAGACAATTTTATTCCTTTATTAGTTTTAGCTATAGTTTTTGGAAAGATTTTAGGGTCGTTGTTTCAATGGATATTTTTTGTAAATTAGAAAGGAGCAAGACGATTGATTACAAAAGAAAATTACAAGCAATCATTAAAAGATTATCAGCCAAAACCTAAGTATTTTCGAAATTGCTTAAAGGCATTTTTAGTCGGGGGATTTATTTGTTTAATTGGACAAGGACTGACCGTTTTTTATATGGAAATGTTCGGATTCACTTCAAAAGAAGCAGCTAATCCAACCATTACGACCTTAATATTAATCGCAGCTTTATTAACAGGCTTTGGAGTGTATGACAAGATAGGACAATTTGCCGGTGCAGGTTCAGCCGTACCAGTCACAGGTTTTGCAAACTCTATTACAAGTGCAGCATTAGAACATAAGAGTGAAGGGATTGTATTAGGGGTTGCTACTAATATGTTTAAGCTAGCTGGTTCTGTCATTGTATTTGGAACGGTGGCTGCTTACGTTGTCGGTATGATTCGTTATACAATTCAAACTTTATTTTAAATTGTAAGGTGGTTCTTATATGAAACAAGGAAAACATTCATGGGTCTTTAACAACAACGAAGTTTATATAAAAGGAACGGCAACTGTCACAGGTCCTAAAGAGAAAGCAGGTCCTCTTGGTCAAACCTTTGACTATTCATATGAGAATTTATACTGTGACGGCAAAACTTGGGAGCGAGCAGAACAAAATATACTCAATAAGTCGATTATGTTGTGTATAGAAAAGTCGAAGGTTCGTGAAGATGCCATTGATTTAATTATAAGTGGAGACCTTTTAAATCAAACTGTTTCTTCAAATTATACTGCAAGAAATTACGGGAGCTCTTTCTTGGGAGTTTTCGGTGCTTGCTCTACTTCAATGCAAACATTGGCTATGGGTGCATCTCTAGTTGATAGTGGAAACTGTGATTATGTATTGGCTAGTACGAGTAGTCATTATTCAACTGCTGAGAGACAATTTCGCTATCCGACTGAATATGGTGGCCAAAAACCTGACACAGCAACATCTACTGTAACTGGTGCAGGGTCGGCGTTAATTTCAAAAGAGCATAGTTCGATTCAAGTAGAGGGGGCCACAATTGGTAAGGCTATCGATTTTGGAGCGGATGATCCACTTGATATGGGCTCAGCTATGGCACCAGCAGCTGCTGATACAATCGTTCAACATTTAAAAGATTTCAATCGGACTCCAGAGGATTACGATTTAATATTAACTGGTGATTTATCGAGTGTCGGTACTCCAATCGTTAAGAAGTTAGCTTACCAGTCAGGTTATGACATAGAAAATGTGCATCGTGATTGTGGGTTAATGGTTTATCACTCAAACCAAAACATATTTGCTGGTGGGAGCGGATGTGCGGCATCAGCCATTGTAACTTATGGTCAAGTTGTTCAGCAGTTAAAAGCAGGGGAGTTGAATAAAGTGTTGGTTGTCGCTACGGGTGCGTTACTTAGTCCTACGATTGTACAACAAAAAGAAACAATTCCGTGTATTGCTCACGGTGTTGTATTGAAGCGGGTGAGTGCAACATGATTATGGATTTCTTTTGGGCTTTTGTAGTCGGTGGTGCAATTTGTGTCATTGGGCAACTCCTGTTAGATATTTTCAAATTAACACCCGCACATGTCATGTCATCTTTTGTTGTTGCTGGTGCAGTTTTAGATGGTTTTGAATTGTATGATAAGTTAATCGAATTTGCCGGTGCTGGGGCTACTGTTCCGATTACAAGTTTCGGGCATTCTTTGTTACACGGTGCAATGGTACAAGCGGAGGATCATGGATTTTTAGGTATTGCAGTGGGGATATTCCAATTAACATCAGCCGGTATTGCATCAGCTATATTATTCGGATTTATCGTAGCATTGATCTTTAAACCAAGAGGATAAAGGGTGCGTTTGTTTATGGCTAAAGATGAACTGAAAATTAAAAGTTCAATTACAGAAAATAGAAAGATATTTGAGGAAAAGCTCGGGCTTGATGTGTCGTTTGATATTGGTTATCGAACCATTATTGTTTTAGGTAAAGAAGTGGACTTTTACTATGTAAACGGTTTGGTTGATACCGAATTTGTCACTGAAATATTAAAGAAAGTTATTGAGATCAATGACTTTGAAGAGAATGAAAATAAAGTACCTGAAATCGTTAAAAACAGGTTAGCTAATCACCAATTCGAAGAAATTCAGTCGGTTGATGATGCTGCTACTGAGATTATGTCAGGGTTATTAGTTGTATTAGTAGATGGAAAAGATAAGGCCTTTGTAGTAGATGTTCGTAATTACCCTGGAAGAGGACCAGAAGAACCAGATACAGAGCGGGTAGTTCGTGGTTCGCGTGATGGTTTTACAGAGAATATTATTGAAAATGCTGGTTTAACTAGAAGACGTGTGAGAGATGAAAATCTACGCTTAGAAATTATGCAAGTTGGTAGACGTTCTAAAATGGACGTCTCAATTATGTACATTGATGATATAGCGGACCCAGGGTTAATTGAAACGGTAAGAAGTGAGATTGAAAAGATTGATGTAGATGGATTATCCATGTCAGATAAAACGTTAGAAGAATTTATTTTAAGCCAAGCTAAAACACCTTTTCCATTAGTTAGGTATACAGAAAGGCCTGATGTAGCTTCAGCCCATTTATTTGAAGGACACGTGCTTGTTATGGTGGATACTTCACCTAGTGTAATGATTACACCGACCACCTATTTTCATCACGTACAACACGCCGAAGAATTTAGACAAGTTCCTTTTGTCGGTACATTCGTAAGGTGGGTAAGGTTTTTAGGTATCTTGGCTTCATTATTCCTACTCCCGTTATGGTTACTGTTTGTTTTAGAACCTGACAGACTACCTGAAAACTTAGCTTATATTGGTCCATCAGATGAAGGGAATGTGCCGATTGTCGTACAAGCATTATTAGCAGACTTAGGGTTAGAGTTCCTACGTATAGCAGCCATTCATACACCGACTGCTGTATCGACTGCGCTCGGTTTAATAGCAGCGGTGTTAATTGGTGAGATTGCCATTGAGGTTGGGCTCTTCACACCAGAAATTATACTTTACGTCGCTATAGCAGCGGTTGGAAGTTACGCAACACCAAGTTATGAGCTATCAGTAGCTAATAAAATATCAAGAATGGCACTTGTCATTTTAACTGCATCATTTGGCGTTTTAGGATTAGTGCTAGGAATGACTTTATATGCTTTGATTTTAACTCGCACTTACTCATTAAATACGCCATATTTATGGCCGTTAATCCCGTTTAACGGTAAAGCATTGTATAACATTTTATTTAGAGTATCAGTTCCGATTCAAGAACGTCGTCCGAGTATCGTTCATCCACAAGATGATAAGCGAACAGGATCTGAATAATGTTTAAAGCAGGTTATGTTTATATTCATAACCTGCTTAATTTGTGTTCGAGGTTTGAAATGAGATTTTCGAGCGAAAAATAATTGAACGTTGCTTTTCCATATGGTAAGTTTACTGTATTGTATAGAGAGAATTGTCTTATAGAGAAATGGATAGGTGAGTTTCATGGTTAAAGACACATTACACATAGGTGGCAAAAGTTTAATTAGTTTAGCAGAAAAGTATGGAACACCACTTTTCGTATATGACGTAGAAAAAATTCGAAATAACGCAAGGGCGTTTGTTCAAACTTTTAAAGAACAAGACGTTGATTTTCAAGTAGCATATGCGAGTAAAGCATTTTCTTCAATTGCAATGCTTCAAGTGGCAAAACAAGAAGAATTAAGCTTAGATGTCGTCTCAGAAGGTGAATTATTTACAGCCATTGAAGCAGGATTCCCTGCTGAAAAAATCCACCTTCACGGCAATAACAAAAGTATTTCTGAGTTAGAGATGGCAATTGATCAGAATGTTGGATGTATCGTCATTGATAATTTTTATGAAATAGAGCTTTTAAATGCGATTTTAAAAGAGAAGGACCAAACAGTTAATGCACTCATTCGTATCACACCTGGTATTGAAGCACACACACATGAATATATTTTGACTGGTCAAGAAGATTCGAAGTTCGGTTTTGATCTATTAAGCGGTCAAGCTGATCAAGCAGTTTCTCAATTATTAAACAACGAAAGAATCCATTTGCAAGGTGTGCATAGCCATATCGGATCACAGATTTTTGAAACGACAGGGTTTGAAATGACTGTCCAAGCTATATATAAAGCCTTAAGTCAGTGGAAAGAAAAATTAGGCTTCGAAGCTGAAGTGATTAACCTTGGTGGAGGCTTTGGAATTAAATATACCCAAGAAGATGAGCCGTTACCATTACAAAATTATGTCACGGCTTTAGTCGAATCAGTTAAACAGGCAGCTAGTGAACATGAGTTAGCTATTCCAGAAATCTGGATCGAACCAGGACGTTCAATTGTTGGTGATGCAGGTGTGACCATTTATGAAGTTGGATCGATTAAAGATATTCCAGGTGTGCGTAAGTATGTGTCTGTAGATGGCGGTATGACCGATAATATAAGACCTGCTCTATATCAAGCAGAGTATGAAGCAGAGCTACTTAACAAATTGGATGAACCGAAAGAAGAAACTGTTTCAATTGCTGGTAAGTGTTGTGAAACAGGCGATATGTTAATATGGGACTTAGAAGTGCCTACCATAGAAAGTGGCGACTATTTAGCTGTGTTTTCAACAGGAGCATATGGCTATTCAATGGCAAGTAATTATAACCGGTTTCCGAAAGCAGCAGTCGTTTTTGTTGAAAATGGTGAAGATCGATTAGTAATAAAACGTGAACGATATCAAGATTTGACACGTTTTGACCTTTCATATGAGTAAAATAGAAAAGAAAGAAGGGATTTTGAAATGAAAAAAGCAACGATTCAATTCGAAAATGGAGAACAAATTAAAATTGATTTATTTGAAGATGGAGCGCCAAACACAGTTGATAACTTTGTGAAACTTGCTAATGATGGATTTTACGACGGTTTATCATTCCACCGAGTAATTCCTGGGTTTGTAATCCAAGGGGGATGTCCAACAGGTAATGGAACTGGTGGACCAGGCTATACTATTAAGTGTGAAACGGAAGGAAATCCGAATAAACATGAACGTGGTTCATTATCAATGGCACATGCAGGTAAAGACACAGGTGGAAGCCAGTTCTTTATTTGTCATGATGCTCAGCCACACCTTGACGGACGCCATACTGTTTTTGGTAAAGTAACAGAAGGAGTCGAAATTGTGGACCGAATTCAACCAGGTGATATCATGCAAAAAGTAGTGATCACAGAAGCTTAATGTTGTATAATTTTTGTCTCCCTCTTCCTAAATAATGTATTATTGACAAATGAACAAAAACGAGTAAAGTATATATTGTATTATATAGACGTTTTTTTGGTAAAAATATGTAAGTAATTGAAAGTTTAAAGAGGGGTTTCTATGCTTATAAAATATAAAAAGAGCTTTGAGAAGATTGCCATGGGCTTACTCTCCTTCATGCCAGATGAAAAAGAAGTTAAAAAGCTGCAATCTACAATCAAAGAATATGAAAACAATGATGATTGGCAATTGTTTTTATGGAAAGATGAAGATATATTAGGTGCGATTGGTGCTAGGTTTAATAACGAACAAATGATTGTTCAGCATATTAGCGTAACACCTTCACATCGTAATCAAGGAATAGGTAAAGAAATGGTTAAGGCTTTAAAAGACCAGTATCAAGATCAATACGATATTTGTGGTGATGGCCAAACTAAAGATTTCTTTGATCAATGTGATTAAATAAAAAGAGTGGTTTCGACTCCTTGAGAGTTGAAGCCACTTTATTTGTGCTTACAGAGCGAAAAGGAAACAGATTACGATATTCCTTTTTGCTTTGATATTTGGTAACATGAAATAGAATGGTAACTGATTTGAAATGAGTGAGTTGATGAGTGAGTCAATCTATAAGGTAAAAACTGACGCGTTTGAAGGACCATTAGACTTATTATTACATCTGATTAATCAGTATGAGATTGATATTTATGAAGTTCCTTTAAAAGAAATCGCAGATCAATATATGAACTATATCCATACAATGCAAGATTTACATTTAGATATTGCTAGTGAATACTTAGTTATGGCAGCGACCTTGTTAGAAATTAAAAGTAATATGCTACTGCCAAAACAAGAGTTAGATTTTGAAGATGAATATGAAGAAGATCCACAAGAAGAACTAATTCAACGGTTAGTTGAATATAAAAAGTATAAAGAAGCTTCAAAAGTGTTACAGGAAAAAGAACAAGAATCCAATCAAGTATACACTAGAGCACCAATTGACTTAACGCCGTATCAATCGGATGATGTCGTAAAGCGAAGCGAAGTGCTCTCTGTTGTTGATTTAACAGAAGCATTTCAAAAAGTTTTGAGAAGAAAAAAATTACTTGAACCTATGGAAACAACAATCCAACGTCAAGAGGTCTCAATTGAAGATCGAATGAATGATGTTATTAAATCGTTGCAACTATTTAAAGGTGAGTCTTCATTTTTTGGGTTGTTTGAATATGAGCAGAAGTTTGAAGTAGTTACAACTTTTCTAGCATTGCTTGAATTAATGAAAACTCATACGATTATATGCTACCAGAATCAAAATTTTGAAGATATAACAGTGGCCTTAACGGAGGATTATTATGGAACTAGCTCAACTTAAAGGCGTATTTGAAGGGTTGTTATTTGCTTCAGGCGATGAAGGAATATCAATGGCACAAATTAAGAAAGTTCTCTCTGTCAACGGGGAAACCGCCGAAATTTTATTGGAAGAGTTAAAGTATGATTATGAACATGGACAAAGGGGATTATCTATCTTAGAACAAAAGGGTGTTTATTACTTAACAACTAAGTCTGAACACGCTTTATATTTTGAAAAAATGCAGGAAACAAATTCAAGTTCCAAGCTTTCACAAGCCGCTTTAGAAACTTTAGCAATCATTGCATATCAACAGCCAATTACAAGGGTTGAAATTGAAGACATTCGAGGGGTGAAAAGTGATGGGCCCATTCAAACGTTAGTTTCTCGATTCCTAATAGAAGAATGTGGGCGGAAAGAAACAAGTGGTCGGCCCATCTTGTTCCAAACGACGAAAGAGTTTTTAACCTTTTTCGGTTTAACATCGTTAGAAGAGCTACCACCATTACCAGATGAAAACCTTCAAGAGGCTGTGCAAGATGCTGATCTGTTTTTCAATGATATGGAGGAACCGTCTGCATAAAATTATTTGATGATTGTTCGTCAAGGAGGTAACTTTGTGGCCGATGAGCACACACTTATTTTCACAGGCTGAGAAAGTCTATAATCAATTAGATATAATAGAGCGTGATTTAAATTATTTTTTAAATGATAAAAGCGTAACTTTTATTTTGAATGATGAAGCGCAACTTAATCAAGATTATGTACGTTCAATCGTGAAGCATTTGCGTTATCTAGAAGTTTACTGTATGGAGGGGAAATTTGCTTTAGAAAGATTAATAGCAACCAAAGACATTCAAGAAGAAGTGCTTGAAAAAGTGTTAAGAGGCGTTTATTTTAAGTGTGTTAATGAGTTTTTCTCTCCTAAAGATGATCTTTGGTATGAGGATAGTCGTGCTTCATACCAAAATAAAATGTCGATTGAATTCCAGCGTGAGCCTGGTAATCATATACTTGAATTAGCAAAATTGATTGAGCCGACATTCCAAGATTTACGTGAAGAGTTAGATTATTTAGAAGCTGTATAGTCATATTGATACTTTTGAATAGTTAATCAGCTAAAAGGTGATCCCGATTTTTAATTACGGGGTCACCTTTTTTATTGGATTATAATCATACAAGCCATCATAACACCATATAATGTTTCATGAGAATAGGACAAGACAGTTACGGAATAGGAGATGTCAGATGAGAAAATTTATTTCCCTTGCTCTTATTGGATGTTTATTAATTTGGTGGCAACCTACTGTCATGACACATGCTGAGCCAGGTGTATCAGCTAAAAGTGCTATTGCAATTGATATGGAAACCCAAGAAGTCATTTATTCAAAGAATATTCATGAGGAATTGCCAATTGCTAGTATTACTAAAATAATGACAGCAATTGTTGCACTAGAGCATGAAGAATTAGATTCAAAAGTGACGATATCAAACGAAGCTTCAAGAATGATTGGTTCCTCAATATACACGCAAGCTGGTGATGTATATTCATTGGAAGATTTATTATACGGACTGATGTTACGCTCTGGAAATGATGCAGCCTATGCAATTGCTGAACATGTTGCTGGGAGTGAGAAAGGCTTTGCATTTTTAATGAATGAAAAAGCGGACTGGATTGGGATGCAAAACAGTAGCTTTCAGAACCCACACGGATTAGATGAAGATGACCATTATTCAACTGCTTATGATATGGCGGTCTTAACAAGTTACGCGATGAATATGAGTGACGACTTTAGAGAGATTTTTGGTACAAAACGATACTTATCAGAAAATGTTGGCTATCATTGGATGAATAAAAATAAATTACTTATGACTTATGACCAAGTATGTACAGGTGGTAAGACAGGTTACACGAGCATTGCTGGGAGGACTTTAGTTACAACAGCCGAACAAGATGGAAATGAAGTGGTTGTGGTCACGATCGATGCATCGGATGATTGGAATGACCATCGATTACTGTACAGCTATGCATTCTCTCATTTAGAAGATAGGCCGGAAATTCCCATATTTTTTGGAGAAGAGGCGAGTGAACCTTCTTTATGGGAAAGGTTTATGAAATCGTTCCGTTACTTACAAGGGGCAATTTAAATGGTTAATATCATTTGGGTAGCATTAGCAGCGATTGGAATTATTTACGCATTTTTTAATGGCACAATTGAAGAAGTAAATGAAGTCATATTTAGTAGTGCTCAAGACGCTGTTGCGCTTACGATCAGTCTTGTAAGTGTATTAGTGTTTTGGTTAGGCTTAATGCGTATTGCTGAAAAGGCTGGTCTATTAGAAAAGTTAGCTCATTTATTTAAACCTGTTTTTACAAGACTATTCCCAGAGATTCCAGCCAACCATCCAGCCATGGGATATATTTTATCGAACTTTTCAGCGAACCTGTTTGGCTTAGGTAATGCAGCAACACCACTTGGGATCAAGGCGATGCATGAGATGAAAAAGTTAAATAATGATAGTGAGGTTGCTTCACGTTCTATGATTACGTTTTTAGCTCTGAATACATCAAGTGTCACACTTGTTCCAACGACGATTATTGCCATTCGAATGCAATATGATTCGATGGCCCCTACTGAAATTGTAAGTTCTACTATTATAGCTACTTTAATTTCTACGGTCGGAGCAATCATGATTGATCGATATTTTTATTACAGGAGACAAAGGAGTCTTATATAATGCTTGTACATATAAGTAACTGGATTATTCCGCTCATCATTTTAACGGTTTTACTGTATGGAACTTACAAAAGGGTTCCAACGTACGAGACGTTTGTTGAAGGAGGTAAGGAAGGCGTTAAGATGGCTGTTTCCTTGCTTCCTTTTTTATTAGGGATGATCGTGTCAATTAGTATATTTAGAGCGTCTGGTGCATTGGATGCTTTTGTTAATTTGATTGATCCTGTACTTTCAATCTTTAATATTCCTTCTGAGATTGTTCCACTTGCGATTACGAGACCTATATCTGGCACAGCTTCACTAAGTATTGCCACCGACTTAATTAAAACTGAAGGGCCAGATTCGTTTATCGGTCAATTAGCATCAACTATGCAAGGAAGTACAGATACGACGTTATACGTATTAACAGTTTACTTTGGGGCTGTTGGTATTAGAAAGATGGGAGATGCATTAAAAGTTGGACTTTTAGCTGACTTCGTTGGTATAATTGCTTCGTTAGTTGTATGTTACCTTATTTTTGGTTCATAATGGTATTAAAGAAATTCGAGCGTTAACCATGATGTTAACGCTTTTCTTGTGCCATAATATAAGTATGTACATAATTTAGACAGACTAAGGAAGTGGAAAATGATGAGCGGACAAAAAGAACGTTTACAAAAAGTAATTGCAAAAAGTGGTATAACATCAAGGAGAAAAGCTGAAGGGCTAATCGAATCAGGGCGAGTAAAAGTAAATGGTAAGGTTGTTAGCGAATTAGGAACAAAAGTCGGGCAAAGTGATGAAGTCGCAGTGGACAACATTATTATTGAAAAAGAGCAGCCAGTTTATTTCATGATTAATAAACCAAGACAAGTTGTTTCAACTGTTGAAGATGATAAAGGTAGAAGAGTCGTTACTGATTTGTTATCAGGTGAGATTGAGCAGCGAGTTTATCCAGTTGGACGCCTTGATTATGATACGACAGGACTTTTATTATTAACAAACGATGGCAACCTAACTAATCAATTGATCCACCCTAAATTTGAAGTGGATAAGGTTTATGTCGCTAAAGTAAAAGGTGAACTATCTAAAGAAGAAGTATTGCAGTTAAAGAAAGGTGTTACCCATGATGGTGAACGTCTTAAAGCAGTGAAGAGCCGCATTATGGAAGTTGATAAAAAGAAAGGTAAAACAAAAATTGAGTTGGTTCTACATCAAGGCAAAAATAGACAAGTTCGTCGAATGTTTGAGGCGCTGGGATATAGAATTGAAAAGTTAAAACGTGAACGATTTGGTACATTAACTTTAGGTAATCTACAGCCAGGTGAGTATCGAGAATTAACACCACATGAAGTAAAACAGCTTAAAGACATTACGCAAAAAAATGTTAAATAATGTTCAAAGATGTTAAATAAGTCTGATTAGACGAATGATATAATGGCAATGAGGAGGGATCCTGTTGGAAAAGAAGAAAAAACGCCTTATATTTAGAAGTATTGTTTTAGCAATCTTAGCAGGGACGCTAGTGTTTGTATTAATCGTTAACGCTGGATCTGAACGCCCTTCATTACAAGAAGGAATGGAAGCACCAAACTTCAAATTGGATCGTTTAGATCAAGAGGGTGAAGCAATAGAACTACACGACTTACGAGGTCAAGGTGTTATGGTTAACTTCTGGGCCACTTATTGTGAGCCTTGCAAAGAAGAAATGCCGTATATGGATCAATTATATGAAGAGTATCATGATCAAGGTATTGAAATTGTTGCTGTAAGTGTAGATAAAAACGAAACAGTTATAAATAACTTTTATAACCGATTAGATTTATCGTTTCCTAGTACACACGATCGAAATGAAACAGTAATGGAAGCGTATGAAATTGTTCCGTTACCTACTTCATATTTTATTAATCCTGATGGCACAATTGAACGTATTGTACGCGGACCAGTTACACTAGAAAGTTTAGAAACTTATTTTAATGAAATTTTACCTCAATAAGAAATAAACAAAATCGTGAGGGGTTTATATGAGTGATCAGTCAATTAGATGTGAGTGCGGACACTTAAATAAAGAGGGCACCATTCTATGTGAAGCGTGCGGTAAACCGATTGAAGGTAACCAACACATTGATGGTAACGATGAGAAACATGTATTAGAAATGCGTTATGAAGGATCGGCAAGACGTTCTCAAACGTATAAAAGGACGTTCGTTGATAAAACATGGGCTTTCTTTTCATCAGTAAAAGTTGGTGTCTGGTTAATTGTTATTACAGTAGTATTATCAGCTTTAGGAACGGTTTATCCTCAAGAGCAGTTTAAAAACTCACCGTTACCATCTTCGCAATTTTATGCTGAAGAATATGGTTTTACCGGACAAATATTTTATCAATTAGGCTTTCACAACATGTATAGTTCTTGGTGGTACATAACTTTAGTTGCACTAATTGGTGTTTCAATTATTATAGCGAGTATTGATCGATATGTGCCGTTAAGAAGAGCGTTAAACAATCAAAAGACTAAGCGACATGAAGTGTTTGTAAAAAGACAGCGTTTAGTGAGTAAAGATAATCAGTTAAATGAAGACGATGTTAATAAGTTGAGAGAGAACCTTAAAAGTAGACGTTATAAAGTCTATGAAGATGATGGTCATATTATGGCTGAGAAAAATCGATTCTCTAGGTGGGGAGCTTATGTAAACCATATCGGCTTAATTATCATCTTGCTTGCTGCTATTTTTAGAATGTTTGAAGTGATGCATGTTGATGACTATGTTTGGGTTCGTGAAGGTGAAACGCGTGTTGTTCCTAGTACGAACCAAGAGTATTATGTGGAAAATACAGGGTTTGTATATGAAGAATATGACCCTGAAACACAAGAACAATTTAGCCGAGCGTTAGAAGATGTAGAAGAACCAGTACCAAAAAACTTTCAAACGAATGCTGTTATTTATAGAACAACAGAAGAAACTTTACCTGGACAAGAACCTGAACTAGAGGAAGTGACAAGAGGAGAGATCAGGTTAAATCAACCTGTTACTTTTGATGGTTATGCACTTTACCAAGCAGGTACTCAACTTGAGGCAGAGTATGATTCTATGTCTTTCGATGTCCAATTAAATGATGAAGTTCTAGGTGAGTTCACTTTTTATAGTGACGAGGCACCACCTGAGTTCCATTTAGAAGAAAGTGATATAATGGTTTCTGTTGATGATTGGTATCCAGAGTTAGAGTTCACAGAAAATGGTCCATCATCATTTTCAAAGTTTCCTAGAAATCCTGGTTTAATTTTCTCTGTAGAAAATCCTGATACAGGTGATTCAGAACGTTTCTTCTATTTACAAGAAGATATTATACCGTTATCAGAAGATAATGAACTAGTTATGAACGTAACAGGAATAGATCGCCGTTCTGCATCTGGTTTAACGGTGAAAAAGGATAATACATTGCCGTTATTCGGCTTAGGTGCCGGCATTTTTATGATCGGTGTCGTGCAAGGACTGTACTGGTATCATAGACGTGTATGGATTCATCCAAAAGGTGAAGGGATTTATCACATTGGGATTCATACGAATAAAAACTGGTATGGTATGAAGCAAGAGTTAGAGAAAATAACTGAAGATACAAACGTCCAAGAGTTTGAAGATCAACAAGAATTAAAGTAATAAATGGACTTACCCGAGGAGGGATAAAATGGATTTTTATGTTTTAAGTAGTACATTTCTCTATATAACCTTTTTCGTTTATCTAATTGCTACAGCATTCTTTGGAATGACTTTAGGAAATAATAGAGATGAAAATAAAAAGTCTAAAGCAACAAAACTTGCAATGACATTTACGATTATTGGTTTTGCCTCGCATTTAACAGCTTATATCTTTAGGTGGATTGAAGCTGGGCACATTCCAGTGAGTAATATGTTCGAGTACATTACGTTCTTTGGTTTAATGTTAGTTTTATGTTTTATTGTTATTCATTTCGTATATGGTATACCTGCTTTAGGGTTGATAGCTTTACCTATTGCGATTGTTATTATCGGTTATGGCAGTATGTTCCCGCAAGAAGTATCACCATTAGTGCCATCTTTACAGTCGCATTGGTTATACATTCACGTCACTTTAGTTGGTTTAGCACAAGCTATATTAGCTATTAGTTTCATAGCGGGTTTACTTTTCTTAATAGTTAAAATTGATCAAACAGTAAGAAACAAAGAAACAACGTGGTTAGAAATTATTATTTATGCAGTTCTTTCAACGGTCGGATTCATAATTCTTTCAACTGGGTTTGGAGCAATGGATTATGAAGCGACATTTATTAAAGAATCTGATGGTTATCAATATGAGGTTGAATATGAAATGCTGGCATTATTCCAACCAAGCAATTCAGACCTTATGACAGAAGACCGTTTCAATTCAGGTATTGAAGCACCATCGTGGATGCAAGGAATTGATGCAGGTAAGAAGCTTAATACGTTAACGTTATCCTTATTAGCAGGTTTACTGTTATATGGTTTAGCCCGTCTCACTTTAAAAGGTAAAAGAATTGGAGCGTACTTACAAACTAAGTTTGGTAAAATTAACCCTGATGTTGTAGACGATGTCATGTATCGTTCAATCGCTATAGGCTTCCCATTATTTACATTAGGTGGCTTAATATTTGCAGCTATTTGGGCTCAAGAAGCATGGGGCCGCTTCTGGGGTTGGGATCCGAAAGAAGTGTGGGCCTTAATCACGTGGTTATTCTATGCGGTGTTCCTACACTTAAGGTTAACGAGAGGTTGGCATGGTAAAAAATCTGCATGGTTAGCTGTGGTTGGCTTTGTGATCATTATGTTTAACTTAATCGTTATTAACCTTGTAATTGCAGGTTTACATTCGTATGCTTCGTAAATATTTTATAGAAGGAGATGTCTAGTATGTCAGAAGAGGCAAAGATTCTAGTTGTTGATGATGAGGAACGCATTCGTCGTTTGTTAAGGCTTTATTTAGAACGTGAAGGATTTGAAATTGATGAAGCTGAAGATGGTGATGGTGCGTTAGCTAAAGCTTTAGACCAAGATTATGACTTAATCTTATTAGACCTTATGTTGCCAGGCATCGATGGTATGGAAGTTTGCGAACAATTAAGAGAGCAAAAAGCTACACCAGTCATTATGTTAACGGCAAAAGGTGAAGAAACAAACCGAGTACACGGTTTTGAAGCAGGGGCTGATGATTATATCGTCAAACCATTTAGTCCACGAGAAGTTGTATTAAGGGTTAAGGCTTTATTAAGACGTTCTTCAGTAACAAAATATTTAGAGACTAAGCCTGATTCTCAAAATGTGTTAGTCTTCCCTCATCTGACTATAGATAAAGACGCTCATCGTGTATTAGCGGATGATATTGAAGTTAGTCTAACACCAAAAGAATATGAGTTGCTTTATTATTTAGCTAAATCACCTGATAAAGTATTTGATCGCGAAGAGTTATTAAAAGAAGTGTGGGAATACGAGTTTTTTGGTGATTTAAGAACCGTTGACACCCACGTTAAACGATTGCGCGAGAAACTAAATAAAGTATCAGAAGATGCAGCTAAAATGATTGTTACAGTATGGGGTGTAGGCTACAAGTTTGAGGTCCAAGACGCGTAATGTTTTGGAAAAGTGTTGTTTTTAAGCTTTGGTTAACGATTATTATGTTAGTGGCTTTCGTACTCTTGATATTGACTGTGCTTTTACTTGAGTTTTTTGAGAACTTCTATGTTGAAGATGCTGAAATGAACCTTTTAAATCAAGCTGAAAGCGTACAATCATTGGTTGAAAGCCACGAAGATGAAGGTGTTAGTATTGACACCGTTAACCAATTGATGGACCAATCTACGCGTGTGACAATCTTTTTCGATGAACATCAGTATTGGCAAAATGATACTTATGAAGAGTATTTAGAGATTGAACCGACGTGGTTTATTACTCAATCAGATATTAGTCGGGCTTTATCACACGGCGAGCAAATAAAAGAAATCTCTACATTACCAAACGCAAACGAAGATATAATTATTGTCGGAGTTCCTACACACGATGAACGTGGAGCTATTTATGTTTATCAATCTTTAAATGTTGTAGAAGAAACAACGGAACAAACGACAAACATTATTTTATTAGCAGCATCTATAGCTATTGTTTTAACAACAATCTTTGCATTTTTCTTATCAACTAGAATTACAGCTCCGTTAATAAAAATGAGAAAAGCTGCCTCAGAATTGGCAAGAGGAGAATTCCATACAAAAGTACCAGTCTTGACGTATGATGAAATTGGCGAATTAGCTAATTCCTTCAACTTAATGAGAAGGCAGTTAAATTATCATATTACTGCATTAAACCAAGAGAAATCGCAATTGTCGAGTATTCTTAAGTCGATGGCAGATGGTGTGATTACGGTTAACCGAAAACTTGATGTATTAATCATCAATCCACCTGCTGAACAGTTTTTAGAACAGATCGTGTATGAGAATAGTCTACAAAAAGATGAACTTCCAGAAGAATTAAAAGAATATTTCACACAAGTTTTAGCAAATGAAGTAGAACATTCAACAGAAATCGTCGTTCAAGGTCGTTCTTATGTGCTTGTCATGACACCTTTATATGATGATTCCGTCGTTGTAGGTGTTGTTGCGATCATTCGTGATATGACAGACGAACGACAACTAGATAAGTTGAGGAAAGATTTTTTAGCGAACGTATCGCACGAATTAAGAACACCGATCTCTATGATGCAAGGTTATTCAGAAGCGATTGTTGATGACGTTGCTGAAACGAAAGAAGAAAAACAGGAATTGGCTCAAATTATTTATGATGAGTCATTACGTATGGGGCGTTTAGTAAATGAATTACTAGACTTAGCTAGAATGGAAGCTGGACATATTCAATTGAACATTGAGGAAGTCAACTTTCAAGATTTCATTGAACGCGTAGCTAGAAAGTTTACTAACATTTCAACTGAACAAAATATTGAATTTGATGTACATGTATCAATAGAAAACCAACTAGTAAATATCGACCCTGACAGAATTGAACAAGTGTTAACAAATTTAATTGATAATGCCTTTAGACATACTGATGTTGGGGGCTTTGTGAAAGTAAATGTGTCTAAACAAAACGAAGATCTTGTTGTAGAGGTTCAAGATAACGGTTCTGGTATTTCTGAAGAGGATTTACCTTTCGTCTTTGAAAGGTTTTACAAGAGTGATAAAGCTAGAACGAGAAACCAATCTAAGAAAGGGACAGGACTTGGGTTATCGATTGCTAAGCATATTGTTGAAGCTCATGACGGGAACATTTATGCTAAAAGTAAGTATAATGAAGGCACATCATTTACATTTACATTACCAAGAAAATAAGTTTTAAAAAGCTGTCTCAAATTGTTGAGACAGCTTTTTAAAAATGGTATTTAGTTTCCTTGATAACGTGCAATACACTCATCAATTAGCTTGTTAGCAGCTTCTACACCTTCATATTCACCAATTTCTGTTTTCTTACCTTGTAAGTCTTTATATGTTTGGAAGAAATGAGAAATTTCATCAAGTTTATGTTGTGGTAAGTCATCTAATGAGTTAACGTCATTGAAACGTGGGTCTTCAACTGGTACAGCAATAAGTTTTTGGTCTTCTTCACCGTCATCGATCATGTTTAAGAAACCTAACACTTTAGATTCGATTACACATCCAGGGAATGTTGGATTAGTTGTTATTACTAGAGCATCTAATGGATCGTTATCTAAAGCTAAAGTTTCATCAATATAACCATATTCTGCAGGGTAGAATTGTGCCGAGAAAAGAACACGGTCTAATTTGAAGACACCTTTTTCTTTATCATATTCATATTTGTTTTGGCTTCCTGTAGGTATTTCTACTAATACATCTGTAATTTTGTTTTTAGCCACAATGTTTCCTCCTTAAACTTTATTTTGCTTATTCATTATATCAATCTTTATATAGGAAGAAAAGAAACAACCATGTTAAAATATAAGATAATGAAGCAATTTTTGTTGAAGGGTGTAGTGAAATGGATTTCGAAACGATTCAATTATTAGTTTCAACTAGAGTTAGAGTCGTACGTGCTGAACAAGGAATCACCCAAAACGAAATGTGTCATACTTTAGGCATTTCTAAGAAAACATTGGTGGAAATTGAAAAGGGAAGAAAGTTAGCTAATTGGCCGACGATTGTAGCGTTTGTATCGTTATTTAAAGATAGCCCAGCCATTCAATATACACTAGGTGATCGTAATCCTGTTGAATGTCTACAAACATACAGTCGAAAAACAGTCATTCAAAAACAAATCTCATATGACACATTAGACGAACATTGGAAACCAATCATCGAACATGAAGGTTACAGTTTACAGAAGCATTCTATACATAACCATTATCGAATTGTTGATCGCTCCTTCAATGTGTACATGAGAAGTACTGATTATAAGGAGACTTATGAGTTATTTGAAAGAATTTCATAAAAATAGATGGCCTTTATTTGACCATCTACAGTTTGTTAATTATGAACTTTTTATTTCAAATGCTTGTTGATTTACTTTAATTGATGAAGTAGGACAACCTTCATATGCATCTTCTAAGTCCTCTTCTAGTTCATCTGGTATAGCAACGGTACCCGTGTTATGGTCGAGCATACTATATGCAATTCCTTCTTCATCGTAGTCAAATAAATCAGGGGCTGCTGCGCCACAAGCACCACATGCGATACAAGTATCTTGGTCAACCAACGTGTACTTAGGCAATAAAATCATCCCCAATCATAGACGAGTTATATTTTAATTTTAAATAGATAGACAATAGAATGCAACTTTTTACGAATGATATAATGGTGTATATACTGGAGAGCGATGCAAATGTTATTTGAAAGATTGATTTTGTATTTACTTAGTTACATAGAGAATCAACGTACAACTAGCTCAATTTATCACATACTAAAAGGTAAAAAATCCGCCCAGACCATTCAAGATAGCCTATTGTTTAAACTAGGTCCTTATCTAGGAATCTTACCAAAGTTAAGTAAAGAAGAATTTGACTACTGCATTGATCGACTTATTTCTAAGGGGCTCCTGTTAAACAGCGGTGAGTTGACCTACTTAACAGAAGAAGCACACAAGCTTAATAAGGAGGAGCAATGGTTTACAAACCTTTATTTTAACGGTGAAGAGTATAGTCAAATAGCTCTACCATTTTACCGGAAGTTACAGCTACTTCTTCAATCGACATCACACCTAATAAAAGGTCATCATCATTTTTTACCCGTTTCAGACAATGATGAAGTACAAAGAGATGTAAAAAACGTGTTAAAAGAATCTGGACTCCTGTCCAATAATGGAGAAGCACTATATCAAGAACTTCACCAATTATTTCAACTTGTTGACGAAAAGCGAGCTAATTTAATGATGATGAGCTTTACAGGTGCTGATCAAGTTGGGTTAAGTATTAGTCAAATAGCATCCGAATTTAATCAACCTGATCGAATCGTTCAGCTACATATCATTTCAACAGTTCATTTATGGATTGAGTTTATTCTCAATAACGATCAAAATTTCCCAATTTGTTATAAATTTTTAATGAACCGAAATGAGACATCTTTAACTCATTCGGCACAAGTGACATTTGAGAAAGTTAATCAAGGTTACACGGTTGAACAAATAGCGTACATTCGTAATTTGAAGAGAAGTACGATAGAAGATCACATCGTCGAAATTGCTACTAAAGATCAAGCCTTTAAAATAGACGAATATGTGTCGGGACACGTCTTCAGTTTGATTGAAAAAGCCACTAATCATTTAACTACTAAGCGACTAAAACTAATTAAAGAGCAACTACCAGAGGATGTTACCTATTTTCAAATTAGACTAACGTTGGCTCGCCTAGGAGCTGAACATCATAAGCAGGAGGTTCAAGATGGCCAATCATTCTAAATTAGAAGAGCAGTTACGGACCTACTTTAACCATAGTCAGTTTCGAGAAGGTCAAAAAGAGATTATCCAATCTGTATTAGATGGTAGACATACGCTAGCTACTTTACCTACAGGGAGCGGAAAGTCAATTACATATCAACTACCTGCCTTGATCGCAGAAGGTGTAACTGTAGTTGTGTCTCCGCTTATTTCTTTAATGGTTGATCAAGTGAAAATATTAAAATCAAAAGGGATTAAAAAAGTCGCAGCTATCAATAGCTTAGTTGATGAAAAAGCGAAGCAAAAGCTTTTAAATAATTTAAACAAGTATAAGTTAATTTATTGTTCACCTGAAATGTTGCAACAAGAAAGAGTTATGAAAAGATTAAGGCAAGTAAATGTTTCATATTTTGTCGTTGATGAAGCGCACTGTATTTCACAATGGGGACATGAGTTCAGAACAGATTATATGAAATTACATACAATTTTTAAGCAGTTAAAAGAACCTACAGTATTAGCGCTAAGTGCAACGGCTACACCACAAGTTCAGGACGATATTATTAAACATTTACAAATAAAGATGGATAAAATTATTCATCCAGTTGACCGACCTAATATTACTTTTTCGCTAAAGAAAGTAGAAGGCCAACAGCATAAAGAAGATTCTTTAAAAGACTTATTACACAATAATCATGTACCTACAATGGTTTATTTTTCGAGTAGACAGGTTAGTGAAGAAGTCGCGAGAAAGTTACAAAAGCAATTTCCTAAGCGAAAAGTGGCTTACTACCATGGCGGAATGGACCAAGATGATCGATTATTAATCCAACAACAATTCATGTATGATCAGTTAGACGTTATTTGCTGTACGAGTGCTTTTGGTATGGGTGTTGATAAGGCAAATATCAGACTAATCGTCCATTATCATATGCCATCTAATCTGGAGTCTTATATACAAGAAGTTGGAAGGGCAGGACGAGATGGTGAACATAGTGTCGCAACGTTGTTCTATCAGCCAGGAGATGAAACAATCCCTTTTCAATTAATCAGTCAAGAATTGCCCGATGATGATGAATTAGAGTGGTTTATAAGTGAGCGGTTAAATGGCAATGAAGTAGAAGGGTTAAGTGAAACTAAGGAAAGATTTTTAAAGTATCAGCTGGAGCTAAACTCCTCTATACAAAATCATCATGATATGATTAATGCTTTGAAAAGAGTTCGTGATGACCGATTACAAGCTAAAAGAGAAAGTATACTTAAAATGTTAAATTGGTTACATTATTCTGGTTGTCGTAGAGAAGCTTTGTATCATTCATTTCAAGATGGGGTAAAAAATGCAACGACATACTGTTGTGATCATTGTGACTTTAACTTAGATAACTGGGTTTTTCAAAATCAGATGAGCGATCACAAAATAACATTTTATTGGGAGAATCGGTTGAACGCAATCTTTAATAGAAGGTGACTATATGAAGAAGAACAAAAGACCAAACCAGGCTGAAATTGTAAAACAGTTGTCAGATCGTGAATTAATTATCAATGTATATGCCTCCCAATTATTGTTTTTACTAATCGCAGCTATTTTAGGCTTTTTCGTATTTAATTCTTTTAGTGAATTTTTTAGTTTATGGTATTTTGATGTAAAAGAAATTATAGTATATGCCATTTTACCAGCTTTACTAATCGTCACCATTAATGTAATTTTAGTTAAAGTTTTACCGAAGAAATCTTATGATGATGGTGGGATCAATGAAAGGCTGTTTAAGGCTTTATCGATTCCTCATATATTGGTGATCACGCTTTTAATTGCATTTGCAGAAGAGGTACTATTTAGAGGAGTCATTCATACTTTTGCTGGTTTTATTATAGCCAGTCTATTGTTCGCTTTAATTCATTTCAGATATTTAAATAAGATCGTTTTGTTAATATCAGTCTTGCTTTTATCTTTTCTGATTGGTTATATGTACGAAGTGACAAATAATTTGATGGTTCCTTTTGTAGCCCATTTTTTAATTGATTTCTTATTAGGTATTTATTATCGACTATTTATGAGGTGACAACATTGAGTGTTAAACAAGAACGGATTAAAAATAGTAGTGAAGAACATAAAGAATATGACGTTTTAAATTTACCTCCTCGCAGCAAGGTACATCATAAGCAGAAACGAAAAGGTGGACAGGAGGAACAAAGTGATTCACATAAAAATGAACAAAATGAGCGCCCTCCTAATTTGTTTTTACACAAGTTAAGTATTCATTTTGTGTTAATTCTTTTTATATTATTAATTATTAGCATTCCATTATATTATCAGTTTGTAATGCAATAATCATTATTTTTTAGATTGAATGAACTTAAACAGTTTTTTATTAATTCGATATGATTTAGAATAGTGTGTAGGTATTAATATTTATACATACCTATACAGGCAATTTTTTCAGTGGTAAAGACATATACTATAAGAAGATATTAGTTGGAGGTGGTTGCGTGAGGTTAGAGCGAATTAGCGTTAACCAGTTTAAAATTTTTCTAACTTATGATGACTTAAATGACCGTGGTTACTCCAAAGAGGATTTGTGGAACAATCTACCGAAAGCAAATCAGCTTTTTCAAGATATGTTATATGAAGCATCAGAGGAGCTTGAAATGGATTTAGATGGGATGTTAGTCGTTCGAGTTCATATGCTTCAAGCTCAAGGGATGATCATCGTTGTAACACAAAATGAAGGGGAAGCGGATGATGAGTATATCGAGTTAAAAGTGACGATGGATGAGAGTAATGAAATTATGTTTTCCTTTGATTCAATTGAACCTATCATACAAGTAGCTAAAACGTTAAAAAATCAAAAAGTTGATGCATCTGTATATCAGTATGATCAAAGGTATTACATGAAAGTGTATGATCAAGCGTTAATTTCTAAAAAACGTGAAGATTTAATATCCATCATGTCAGAGTTTGGGGCACCAAGTACAGTGACGTCTTATGTGTTAGAAGAATATGGTGTTGAAATTGTAAAAAATAATGCAATAGAAGTAATGAATAAATATTTCAGATGATTTTTGAGGTGAATACATGAAGATTGCAGTATTATATGGTGGGACATCTAAAGAACGAGAAGTTTCATTATCGACAGGAAAAGGAATAGTAAATGCACTAGAGGAGTTAGATCATGATGTATTAGCAATAGACTTTGATCCAAGTCAGCTAAACTCATTAATTGATCAAATTAAAGATGTGGATTTAGTATTTATTGGCTTACATGGTAAGCAAGGTGAAGACGGGACAGTACAGGGACTTTTAGATTTACTAGGCATTCCTTATGTAGGTTCTGGTGTTTTAGCTTCTTCACTTGCAATGGATAAATCAAAAGCAAAACAAGTGTTTGCTATGCATGGTATTCCAGTTGCCAAGAGTGAAACTTATCACTATAAAGAAACAAGAACTCAAGTTATCGAAGAAATTAAAAGCAGTTTTGAAATACCATTTGTTGTTAAACCTAACCAAGAGGGTTCAACTTTAGGTTTAACAGTAATTGAAACATGGGATCAATTAAGTGAAGCAATTCAAGTAGCTTTTACGCATGATTCTGACATAATCGTGGAAACATATGTGCAGGGAAGAGAACTAACAGTTGCTGTTTTAGGAAATAGTGGCGATGAACAAGCGCTACCTGTAATAGAAATTGTTCCGAAAAGTAAATACTATGATTATGAATCAAAGTATGCTGAAGGTGGCAGTGAGCATATAGTACCAGCTAAAATAAACGATGACCTGGCCGAGCAGATATTAAATTACTCTAAAATCGCTCATCAATCGCTAGGTTGTGAAACGTACTCACGTGTCGATTTCATTTTAAATGAAAAGTTAGGACCCATTATTTTAGAAGTGAACACGTTGCCTGGCATGACACCGACTAGCTTATACCCTGATGCTGCCAATGCAGTTGGTTTAAGTTATACAGAAATGATTCAACTGTTTATCGATTTATCCCTAGAGAAATATAACTAATTTTTACGAAGTTTTTAATGATTTTGCCTTTCAATTATATTGCATATTCTTGTTTAAGATGTATACTAATCATTGAGAGACATACTTAACATTGTTTGCATAGATATAGGAGGTAAACGAATGGTAGCCGAAAAGTCAGCAGATTCTCAAAACGAACAACCAAATGACATTCTAATATCTACACAATCTGTAGTTAAAGATGCATTAAATCGATTGGGATATCCTGAAGAAGCTTACGAATTAATGAAAGAACCTGTAAGAATGATTACTGTTAGAATTCCAGTAAGGATGGATGACGGTAATATTAAAGTATTTACTGGTTATCGTGCTCAACACAATGATGCTGTAGGGCCGACAAAAGGTGGTGTGCGTTTCCATCCAGATGTTACTGAGAAGGAAGTAAGAGCACTGTCAATTTGGATGACACTTAAGTCTGGGATTGTTGATTTACCATATGGTGGTGGTAAAGGTGGAATAGTCTGTGATCCACGAGAAATGTCATTTAGAGAGTTAGAAGCATTAAGTAGGGGTTATGTTAGAGCTTTATCTCAAGTGGTAGGGCCGACAAAAGATATCCCTGCACCTGATGTGTTTACTAACTCGCAAATTATGGCGTGGATGATGGATGAATACAGCCGAATTGATGAATTTAATAGCCCTGGCTTTATTACAGGTAAACCCATTGTGTTAGGTGGTTCGCACGGTAGAGAATCTGCAACTGCAAAAGGTGTTACAATTTGTATTGAAGAAGCATGTAAAAAACGTGGAATCGACATTCAAGGTGCACGTGTAATTGTGCAAGGATTCGGTAATGCTGGTAGTTTCTTAGCTAAATTTATGCACGATATGGGCGCTAAAGTAATTGCTATTTCAGATGCTGAAGGGGCGCTACATGACCCTGAAGGTTTAGATATCGATTATTTATTAGACCGTCGTGACAGTTTTGGTACTGTTACTAATTTATTTGATGATACCATCTCAAATGAAGAAATGTTAGAGCTAGATACAGACATTTTAGTTCCAGCCGCAATCGAAAATCAAATTACAAAAGATAATGCACATGAAATTAAAGCTGAAATTGTTGTTGAAGCAGCAAATGGTCCAACAACGTTAGAAGCAACAGAAATTCTTACTGAAAGAGATATTTTAATTGTACCAGACGTACTGGCATCCTCTGGTGGTGTGACAGTATCATACTTTGAATGGGTACAAAACAATCAAGGCTTCTACTGGAAAGAAGAAGAGGTTCAGGAGAAATTACGCGAGGTGTTAGTTAAATCATTTAATAATGTCTACACAACATCTCAAAACCGACAAATTGATATGCGTTTAGCTGCATACATGGTTGGCGTACGTAAGATGACTGAAGCTGCTCGATTTAGAGGTTGGATTTAACATTTAAAAGTTGAATATTATAGTAAAATCTCCTATCATTATTTTTGGTAGGAGATTTATTTATTTTAAATGCTGTAAATTTATTCACAAAAAAAGTTCAACATAATAAAAGATAGTTATGAATGTATTTAAGATCTTATAGGAGTGTCAACAACATGCAAAGCGAGAAAGTAATTATAATCGGCGCAGGCCCATGTGGTTTGTCGACTGGAATTGAGTTAAAACGAAAAGGTTTTGATCCGCTTTTAATTGAAAAAGAAAATGTAGCTAATTCTTTATATTATTATCCGACACATCAAACTTTCTTTAGTTCGGCTGAAAAACTAGAGATTGGTCAAATACCGTTTATTTCAGAAAGGCAAAAACCAGTAAGAAACGAAGCATTAACTTACTACCGAACAGTTGCACAACGTAGTGAATTAAGAATAAATACTTATGAACGAGTAATGAAGGTAGAGAAGCAGGGTGATTCATATACTCTTCAAACGAAAACAAAAAATGACGAAGAGAAGACATATCATGCAAATTATTTAGTGATTGCAACAGGTTATTACGATCATCCAAATAGTTTAAATGTCAAAGGTCAGTCGCTACCTCATGTTTATCATTATTTTAAAGAGGCCCATCCTTACTTTAATCAAAACGTAGTTGTCATAGGTGGGAAAAACTCAGCAGTCGATGCAGCGTTAGAGCTTGAAAAAGCTGGTGCTCATGTAACGGTTCTTTATCGTGGTAGTGACTACTCACCAAGTGTGAAACCGTGGATTTTACCGAACTTTGAGTCGCTAGTAAGACATAGAAAAGTTCAAATGGAATTTGATGCTGAAGTGGATGAAATTACTACAGACGCTGTTCGATACATTGTTAAAGGCGAGACGAAAGAAGTTAAAGCTGATTTTGTTTTTGCGATGATCGGGTACCATCCGAATCAAGAGTTCTTGACTTCAGTCGGAATAATAATTGACAGCGAAACTGGTCGTCCACAGTTTGATGATCAATCGATGGAAACAAATGTTGACCAAATATATATTTCCGGCGTAATTGCAGCAGGTTACAACAACAACGAAATTTTTATTGAAAATGGAAGGCACCACGGAGAAAGAATTGCTAATGATATAGTAAATAAAGAAACTAGGTGAAGATTATGAGTAAAGTCGTACTAATAACAACAGGTGGTACAATAGCGAGCAAGCCAAAACACCCAAGTGGTAAGTTATCATCTGGAGCGATGACAGGTGAAGAGCTCGCCGATTTATGTGAATTACCAGATGAAATCGATATTACGATTGATTCTGCTTTTCAAAAGCCAAGTATACATTTAGATTCAAATGATTGGATTAAGTTAAAACAAATAATCGAGCACCATTTCCAAGACCCTGAAGTTTCAGGTGTTGTTGTTACACACGGTACAGATACCATTGAAGAAACAGCATACTTTTTAGATTTAACTATTAGTGATGAAAGGCCTGTTGTTGTAACAGGATCGCAACGGTCCATTAGTGACTTAGGTAGTGATGTTTATATAAATTTAAGGCATGCCATTTATTGTGCTTGTAGTACTGATCTAAGAAATATTGGAACTGTTGTTGTATTTAATGAACGCATATTTACTGCTAAACATGTTAAAAAAGAACATGCTAGTAACATTCAAGGGTTTAATGCGTTTGGCTTTGGCTATGTAGGTATTATTGATAACGATATCGTTCAAGTATATCAGAAGCCGATAGGCAGAGAAGTTTATCCTTTAGGAAGCTATTTACCTCGTGTTGATATAGTGAAGTGTTACACTGATGGTGATGGAACTGTTATGGATAGCCTTGTCCAAGCTGGAACTAAAGGGGTCATTTTAGAAGGTGTCGGTAGAGGGCAAGTTCCTCCAAAAATGATGCCAGCTATTAAAAGGGCGATTAATCAAGGTGTCATAGTTGTCATTACGACAGCTTCCGAAGAGGGTGCGGTTTATCCAACCTATGATTATGAAGGTAGTGCATATGATTTAACGAACCATGGTGTGTTATTAGGTCATGACTATGATTGTAAAAAGGCGAGGGTAAAGTTAGCAGTTCAACTGTCGACAGACCAGCGTCACTTTCAGTTCAACTAAAAATTGATAAAGGAATTTTTTAGGCTAACAGTTGGTAATTGTTTCTTCTGTTAGCCTTTTTTTATTTTCAAAGAATATTAACGGAAAAGATACAAAAAATAAGCAACAAGATTAGACAGTAATTGAGGAGGATCAACATTGAGAAGGAAACATCAGATTAGCAAAATTATTATGATTTTAACGCTTTGTGTTGGAATAGTAGCATTTTTACCTGAAGAGACATCTGAAGGGTTTAGTGAACAGGTGATCCAAAAAGGAGCTACTGGAGATGATGTTGTTGAACTACAATCAAGGCTGCAGTATATCGGCTTTTATAATGGTCGAATTGATGGAGTTTATGGATGGGAGACTTATTGGGCCGTTCGTAACTTTCAAGAAGAATTCGGTTTAAGAGAAGTTGATGGTTTGGTTGGTGATCATACAAAAGATATGCTTATTCGAGCAACCGAGTACGATGAACAATGGATTAGAGAACAATTAAACCAAGGACGAGATTTCACCCATTATGGTGAACAAGGTAGGCAAGCACCTGATGATTCCGGTACCCAACCACCATCAGGTGAAGGAGCACCAAGCCAACCACCTGCTGAAGAAGGTGCGCCTGAACAAGCACCACAACCAGGGCAAGATGAACAAGCAGATCCAGGTGAACAACAGCCTGAAGGTCAAGAAGGAACTTTCGATGGTGATGTTCCTGAAGTTCCAGAACAAGAAGAAGCGCCAGAAGGTGAACAAGGTGAAGCCGTTAATGTGCCAGGTGGATTTTCGCAAAATGATATTCAACTAATGGCACAGGCTGTTTATGCTGAAGGGCGTGGTGAACCTTATAACGGTCAAGTTGCCATCGCAGGTGTTATTTTAAATAGAATAGAAGATCCTGAATTTCCTGATACGATTTCTGGTATTATATTTGAGCCGTTAGCTTTTGAAGCGGTAGATGATGGTCAAATTTATATGGAACCAAATGAACAAGCGCGTGAAGCGGTGATGGATGCAATTAATGGTTGGGACCCATCAGGTGGTGCAACGTATTATTTCAACCCAGATACTGCAACGTCAGACTGGATTTGGTCAAGGCCACAAATTAAACGAATTGGCAAGCACATATTTATGAACTAGGAGGTAAGAAATATGGGTGCAGTTAGATGGATTATATACGTTGTTCTATTAGTTGGAATGATTGGTGCCCTTGTTTGGGGCTACCAGGAACAACAAGAAAAAAATGCGGTACTAATTAAAGCGGAAAATAATTACCAGCGTGCTTTCCATGACCTTTCGTACCGTGTAGATACTTTGAATGAGAAGATCGATACCGTGTTAGCTATGAATGCTCCAGATAATGTATCACCTCAAATGACCGATATTTGGAAGATCACGTCTGAAGCAAAGGCTGATGTATCACAACTACCTTTAACACTAGTACCATTTAATAAGACTGAACAGTTTTTAAACAACATTGGAGAGTTTGCTTACCGTGTCTCGATTAGAGGATTAGATGATGATCCATTGTCTGACGATGAACTTAATACATTAAGCCAACTCCAAGACCAATCAAATGAAATTAGACGTGATTTAAGAACTATTCAGCATGAAGTCTTGTCAGAAGGGGTTAGGTGGATGGATGTTGAAGTCATGTTAGCTACTAATGAACCGCGAGAAGACTCAATTATAAACGGTTTGCAAACGGTTGAGAGAAATGCAGAAAGCTATGATACTTTTGACGATTCTGTAGGGCTTTCTTCAGCTGAACGTGGTGATAAGGAGATTGAAATTGATGGTGAAGAACAAACTGAAGAAGATATACGGGAAATTATAAGGGATTATTTTGAGTTAGATCAACAAGCTGAGCTAGTCGTAACTGAAACTGGTGAGGGATCAGTTATACCGATGTATAATGCTTCATTCGATACAGAGGATTTACACGGTTATGCTGAGATTACTCGACAAGGTGGACATGTGTTATCTTACCTTTTAAGCCGAGATCTTGATGAAGCAAATGTAAGTTTGCATGATGGAATGAATGAAGCACAACAATTATTAGAAGACCTTGATTTTGATGATGTTAAAATGGTTGAAAGTATACAATATGATAAAGTAGGTGTATATGAGTTTGTTCATGAGCAAGATGATATATTGTATTATCCTGATAGTATTCAAGTAAAAGTGGCATTAGACGAAGGTGACATCATTGGATTAACAGCAAAGGACTATGTGTTTAATGAACAAACTAGAACAGATCGTGAATTTGAAGCGACTTTATCTGAGGAAGAAGCAACTGAACATGTTAATCAAAGTTTAGAGGTAAGGGAACAAAGATTAGCTGTTATAGAAAATGATTTAGGTGAAGAAGTGTTAACATATGAAATCCTCGGCACCATTGATTCAACAACTTATCGCGTATTTATCAATGCTGACGATGGTTTTGAGGAACGAGTAGAACGCTTGAAGCAAAGTGAGGAAGTTTATAGCTAGAGACTAAATAGTAAAAATTAAGAAGGAAAAGGCAACTTAGCCTTTTCCTTTTTATAGTTTTTTGTCATAATAAAGTTAGCTCATACTAAAAGGGGTTAGTGAAATGATAACAGTAGGGATGAAGCTAACACTAGAAACAGTCAAAGGTGACCAAGTTGAAGAGAAGTTACATACAAAAGTTGTTGATTTAAATCGTAAAAAAATATACGCTGATTATCCTTCAAATCAAAGTACTGGAAGAACCTTTTATTTTCTAGAAAATACTAAAATAAGGGTTTCATTCATTAGTGATCATGATGTTGTTTATATGTATTACTCTGAAGTTAAAAGAAAGCGGAAAAAAGGAAAAAGTATTATTGAAATTCCATTTCCAAAAAACGAAGAGTTAATTAAAGTTCAAAGGCGTGAATATGTAAGGATTGAAACAAATTTGGACGTGGCAGTCTATCCGCTGGATGAATCTAAAGAAGAATTGATTACGCATACTTTAGATTTAAGTGGTGGTGGAATAGCTGTAAAAAGCATGAAACAAAACTTCATTCCGAATGAAGAAGTTGACATTATGCTAGTCCTACCATTTGAAGCGAATGATTATGTTTACTTAAATGTCAAAGGACGGACCATTCGTTACTCTCCTCTTAATGAAGGGGAAGGTTATAAACTTTCGATTCAATTTAACTCAATAGAAGACGATAAGCGAGAGACCATTATTAAATATTGCTTTGATCGACAATTAGAAAGACGAAGAAAGCTTAAAGTATAATTAATAGAACAGCTATGCAAGACGATTACTGGAGGAATAATTATGAGAGTAGCAATCGATGGACCAGCTGCTGCGGGGAAGAGTACTGTAGCAAAACAAATAGCAAAGAAACTAGATTATCTTTATATAGATACTGGAGCAATGTATAGAGCATTAACTTTAAAAGCTTTACGAAATAAAGTTAATCTAGAAGATGAGGAAGCTTTAGCACAATTAGCATCACAAATTAAAATTTCTTTTAAACATAAAGAAGATGGGCAAGATGTTCTCATTAATGGTGATGATGTATCAGACGATATTCGTCAAAGCGATGTTACAAACAATGTATCGATCGTTGCTAAACATAAATTAGTTAGAGAGCACATGGTAGCGATGCAAAGAAAGTTGGCAGAGGAAGCTAATGTTGTTGTTGATGGCAGAGACATTGGGACGTATGTTCTTCCAAATGCAGAGGTGAAAATATTTTTAGTAGCCTCAGTTGAAGAACGTGCGATTAGACGTCATAAAGAAAATATTGATCGCGGTATTGAGTCTGACTTAAATCAATTGAAAGAAGAAATAGAAAGACGTGACCAAATCGATTCTCAAAGAGAGATGGCTCCATTAACGAAAGCTGATGATGCAATAGAAATAGACACGACTTCAAAATCAATTGAAGAAGTTAAAGAAAGTATTCTTACAATTATTCAAAATCACTCTAGTTTTAAAGGGGGTTAAGTCATGTTATATAAATTTGCTAAAGCAGTTGTATATACGATCTTTAAATTTTTATTTAGAATTAAAATTATTGGAAAGAAGAATGTACCGAAGGAAGGTCCGGTAATTATTTGTTCAAATCACATATCTAATTATGACCCTCCAGTTGTCGGAATTACTTGTCCAAGAGATATACATTTTATGGCTAAAGAAGAATTGTTTGAGAAGAAGGGAATCGGTTTTCTGTTAAGAAATCTACAAGCTTTTCCAGTAAAGCGAGGGATGCGTGACCGTAATGCCTTACGAAATGGTTTGGGACTGCTTGAAGATGGTGGTACTTTAGGTTTGTTTCCTGAAGGGACTCGTAGTAAAGATGGACAGCTTAAGAAAGGATTAGCAGGTGCTGGTTTTTTTGCTATGCGTTCAAATGCTACCGTAATTCCATGTGCCATTATTGGTACATATGAAAGGTTCAAGCCGTTAAAAGTGATCTATGGACCACCGATCGAATTTGAAACATTGAAAGAAGATAAACCATCAGCACAAGAAGTTACAGATGAAATTATGGAAAATATACAATCATTAATAGATGAAAATAAAAAATGATGTTATGATTATTTTATTATAAGTTACATAGCTATTTTTTCTTTTTGAGGAAGAAGGAGGAAGAATTAAGATGACTGGACAGGATAATTTAAGTGAAAAAGTTTTAAATGTTGGTGATGAAGTAACAGCAACAGTAGTTAAACTAGAGGAAAAACAAGTAGTTGTGAATATAGGAGCAAAATTTGATGGCATTATACCAATCTCTGAGCTATCTCATTTGCATGTTGATCATACGAATGAGGTTTTATCTGAAGGTGATGAGTTCCAAGCAGTTGTTACAAAACTAGAAGATGATGTAATTATTTTATCTAAAAAAGCAAAAGATCATAAAGTCGTTTGGGAACAACTTCTTAAGGTTTACGATGAAGAGGAAGTTCTCGATGCAATTGTAACAGAAGTCGTGGGTGCAGGCTTAATTGTTGATGTTGGTATAAGAGGATTTATTCCTGCATCACATATCGAGACATTCTATGTTGATGATCTAGAAAAGTATAAAGGAAAACAATTATCGGTAAAGATTATTGAAATTAATGAAGAACGTAATAGAGTAATTCTATCACACAAAGCAGTTGCTGAATCTGAGCAAGAGCGTAAAAAAGAACAGCTGTTTAACCAATTAGAAGTAGGAAATGTTGTCGAAGGCGTTGTTCAACGTATCGCATCGTTTGGTGTCTTTGTTGATCTTGGTGGTGTTGATGGATTAGTTCATATTTCACAACTCTCTCATGATCACATTGAAAAAGCAGAAGATGTTGTAGAGGTTGGGCAAACAGTTAAAGTGAAAGTGATTACTGTTGACCGTGACACAGAACGCATTGGCCTATCAATTAAAGATTTACAACCAGGACCATGGGCTGGAGTAGAGAAACAACTTAAATCAGGCAATGTGGTAGAAGGCACTGTTAAGCGACTTGTTAACTTTGGTGCGTTTGTAGAAGTGCTCCCACAAGTAGAAGGACTCGTTCATATTTCGGAGATTTCTAAAGACCATATCGAAACACCTCAAGAAGTGCTTTCTGTTGGTCAGTCAGTCAAAGTGAAAGTACTAGACGTTAGTGAAGAAGAACAAAGAATTTCTCTAAGTATAAAAGAAGTAGAAGAAGAAGAGGAAAATAAAGAGATGCAAAAGTACCAAAAAGAAGATGACGAAAGTGCTTTTCAAATTGGTGACTTAATTGGTGATCAATTAAAAGATTTTAATAAGTAATCTAAAAGGGTGGCTTTAAACGCCACTCTTTTTAATCGTATATTAAATATAGTTGGACACAATAAAAGTGAATAGTGTTTAAAGGATGATAAAGATGAGAAAATCAGTAATAGCCATTGTAGGAAGGCCTAATGTAGGAAAATCAACAATCTTCAACCGGCTAGTTGGGGAAAGAATCTCCATTGTAGAAGATGTACCAGGTGTAACACGTGACCGTATTTATGCTGAAGCAGAGTGGCTAAATAATACATTTAATGTAATTGACACTGGCGGGATTGATTTAAGTGATGAACCGCTAATAGTACAAATAAGAGAACAGGCAGAGATTGCTATTAATGAGGCAGATGTTATTGTCTTTCTTGTAAATGGTCGTGAAGGTATTACAGCGGCGGATGAGGAAGTCGCTAAAATTTTATTCAAATCAAGTAAACCAGTCGTTTTAGCCGTTAACAAAATTGATAATTATGAAATGCAAGATTTATTATATGAGTATTATTCTCTAGGATTGGGTCAACCTTATCCTGTATCAGGTACACACGGTTTAGGCTTAGGTGACGTATTGGATGAAGTAGTTAAGCATTTTCCAACAGATGTCCAACACGATGAAGATGATGAACGTATTTATTTCTCTCTAATTGGACGTCCAAATGTTGGTAAATCGTCACTAGTTAATGCTTTACTCGGTGAAGACCGAGTTATTGTTAGTGATATTGAGGGTACGACGAAGGATGCAATCGATACTGAGTTTAAGCGTGAAGATCGAGACTTCACAATTATCGATACAGCAGGCATGAGGAAACGCGGAAAAGTTTATGAATCAACTGAAAAGTATAGTGTTCTTCGAGCATTGAAAGCAATTGAACGCTCAGATGTCGTTTTAGTCGTAATCGATGCTGATACAGGTATAATAGAACAAGATAAAAGAATTGCTGGTTATGCCCATGAAGCTGGCAAAGCGATCGTTATTGTCGTTAATAAGTGGGATACAGTTGACAGTTCACAAGATGCGATGAAGAAGTTTGAAGAGGATATAAGGAAACAATTTCAATTTTTATCGTATGCTCCAGTCGTGTTCTTATCTGCAGCAACAACAAAGAGAATTCACACATTAATTCCGAAAATTATACAAGCTAGTGAAAATCATTCAAAACGAGTGAAAACAAACTTGCTTAATGAAGTAATCGAAGACTCGTTGGCAATTAATCCGACACCTTCTATAAAAGGACAAAAACTTAAAATTTTATACACGACTCAAGTAGCAGCAAAACCACCAACATTTGTCGTATTTGTTAATGACCCTAGTTTAATGCATTTTACTTACGAAAGATTTTTAGAAAATCGAATTCGTGAAGCATTTGGATTTGATGGAACACCGATTAAAATTTATGCAAGACAAAGATCTTAAAATGAGGTGAAAATATGGGGAAAATAGCTGTATTAGGTTCTGGAAGTTGGGGTACGGCATTATCAATCGTGTTAGCCGATAATGATCATGAAGTTGCTCTATGGTCACACCGTCAAGAACAAGCTGAACAAATAAATAATGATCGTGAAAATAAACAATACTTAGAAGGCATTCAGCTAAATCATTTAATCCATGCCGATACCAGTTTAGAACAAGTTATAAAAGGTGCTGATGCCATTTTGTTTGTAGTACCAACTAAAGCGATTAGACAAGTGTGTCAGCAAGTAAAACCTTATGTAACAAGTGATCAAACCATTATACATGCATCAAAAGGGATTGAACCTGAAACTAATAAACGCATTTCTGAAATGATGGCCGAAGAATTAGGTCCTGAACTAGGTAAAGGAATTGTCGTATTAAGTGGCCCAAGTCATGCTGAGGAAGTTGGAAGAAGACAGCCAACAACTGTTACAGTATCATCTTTACAAATTGATCAAGCGATTATAGCTCAAGATTTATTTATGAACGAGAGCTTCAGAGTGTATACGAATGAAGATCTCGTAGGTGTTGAGATTGGTGGAGCCTTAAAGAATATTATTGCTTTAGGTGCCGGGATCTCTGATGGTTTAGGTTATGGTGATAATGCTAAAGCGGCGTTAATTACGAGAGGTTTAGCAGAAATTGCTCGTTTAGGTAAACATTTAGATGCCAATCCACTTACATTTGCTGGCTTAACAGGTGTCGGTGATTTAATCGTTACATGCACAAGTCAACATAGCCGAAACTGGCGCGCAGGAAATATGTTAGGCAAAGGCTACAAGCTCGATGACGTATTAGATCAAATGGGAATGGTTGTTGAAGGTGTACGTACGACGAAAGCTGCGTATCAAATGTCTAAAAAATTAGAAGTAAATATGCCAATTACAGAAGGCCTCTATGAACTAGTTGTTAATGATAAACCTGCTAAAGACGTTGTCGATGATTTAATGAACCGTAGCAAAGCGGATGAGCTTGAGCAAATTTCTAATGGATAGTCTAATTCATCTGTCTTAAAATAGAACAACTTCTTTTAGAATGCATATATTATTACGAATGCATACTGAAGGAGGATCAACATGAGTCAAGACTTTCAACAGTCAATTTTTGAGCACTTGAATAAGAAAGCCAATATATCGCCTGAAGAAATTGTCCAAGTGGCACAATCCGTACAAAATGCCGATTTCTCAGATGAAAGAACTGTACGTAGGTTAGTTAAACAATTAGCAAGAATGGCAAATAAACCGATGAGTCAACAAAAGGAAGACCAATTAGTAGAGATGATTGTTAAAAAGAGTGATTCAATAGATTACTCAACGTTACAACAGATTTTCAAAAAATAGTTATAATTTGGGCAAGAGGACTTGGCATAACTATGCTAAAATTCATATGATGAAATGTAATAGAATTTTGAGCTACTTTTGAGGAAGTTAGTCATTATAAAAGAGGTGTATGCCCCTACACCTCTTTTAACTATGTTTGGACAAGCATAAGTTTACTATTTCGTGTTATAATTTTATTGGTTTTAAACTGTGTGAAAGGAAGGCATCCCCATGTCAGAACCAATGTTAAGAATGTACATATCATTTGTCGGTATGATTCTACTATTTGTAGCAACAGGTCTAATACTGTTAGCAAGACATAAGTTAACAGGCATTATTAGTGGAGTTGTTGCAGCCATCGCCTATATTTGTATGTTAGTTGGTGGGTTTATAATCTTGTACATCGTGTTTAGCGGGCCTACCCCGCCGTAAAAGGAGGCGAGTACACCATGAAATTAAAAATCATATTTTTATTAGTTTTTACCTTATTATTATCTGGTTGTTTGTACCCAAATGAACGAATGCAAGAGAATCAGGCTACAAACGAAGAACAATTAGCGGCTGTACAACAAGCAGTAGAAGAGTTTAGAGAACGGAACAATGGAATATTACCGATTCATACTAGAGACCAGGACACACCATTATTTATAAAGTATCCAGTAAATTTTAATGCTCTAAAAGAAGAGAATATTTTAGGTGAGACGCCAGGTAACGCCTATGAACAAGGTGGTTATTACTCATATGTAATCGTTGATCCAAGAGAATAACCAACCATACAAGTTTCAGATGTGCGCGTAACGCAAACTTTAAGGTCAATTAATTATGAGATAAACATTTACCGTAATAGTGCAGGTAATCCTCCATATGGTGAGTCGTTAGGAAATGGTTTATTTACGATTAATGAAGATCGCGTCAACCTAAGGGAAGAACCTCATGTGACAAGCCCATATACAGGACAAGAGCTTGACGTCGTCATGACAACTCAAGGTGAAGCTGTTGTAGATTATCGACCTGATGTTTATCAATTGATGGAAAGTGAAGACATCGATCAATATGATGGTGATTTACGGTATTTACTAATCGAGCATTACCCAATAGTCCCTGCATTTTCACCTGAAATGTATTTAGAAGATGGGCAAATTGTTCTAAAAGAAGGCATAGTAACTGAATAAACTTTCATAAGATTAAGTAGAGATTCTATTATTATTTATTAGAATCTCTATTTTTTTATATTTTTAAGTCATATTTGATTAGGACAACGACATAAATTAGTAGTGCCAAATCATAACAAGTGGTCGATAAATGGATCAGGTCGGAGGGATAAAATGGAAAAGTTTAACGTGTTTCATGACATATCGAGACGGACAAACGGGGACATTTATTTAGGAGTAGTTGGAGCAGTAAGAACAGGTAAATCGACGTTCATTAAACGCTTTATGGATCTCGTTGTTTTACCTAACATCGTTGATGAGCAGGAAAGGGAAAGAGCGAAAGATGAACTTCCTCAAAGCGCTGCTGGTCGAACAATTATGACTACTGAGCCAAAGTTCATTCCTAATCAAGCTGTAGAAGTAGCTGTTGAAGAAGGATTAGATGTTCGCGTACGTTTAGTCGATTGTGTCGGGTATACTGTTACAGGTGCTCAAGGTTTTGAAGATGAAAACGGACCTAGAATGATTCATACTCCATGGTACGAAGAAGCTATCCCATTCCATGATGCAGCGGAAATGGGTACACGAAAAGTGATTCAAGAACATTCAACAATTGGAATCGTTGTAACAACTGATGGTTCATTCGGTGACATCCCAAGAAAAGATTATTTAGAAGCTGAAAGGCAAGTTGTTGATGAATTAAAAGAAGTTGGTAAACCATTTATTATGGTATTAAACTCAAGCCAACCACATTCACCGGATGCAAACTTATTAAGAGAAGAACTTGCAGAAGAATACGATATTCCAGTATTGCCGGTGTCAGTTGAAAATCTTCGTGAAGATGACGTTAATAACATTTTGCGTGAAGCTTTATATGAGTTCCCTGTACTTGAAGTTAATGTTAATTTACCAAGTTGGGTAATGTCATTAAAAGAAGATCATTGGTTACGAAGGCAGTTCCAAGAAGCGATTCAAGACACCGTTCAAAACATTAAACGTTTAAGAGATGTTGATCGTGTTGTAGGTGAATTCCATGATTATGAATTCATTACTGAAGCGCGAATGGCTGGAATGGAAATGGGTGAAGGTGTTGCAGAGATTGACTTACACGCATCAGATGAATTATACGATCAAGTGTTAAATGAAATTGTTGGAGAAGAAATTAGAGGCAAAGACCACTTGTTAGAGCTATTACAAGATTATACTGATGCCAAGCGAGAGTACGACCAAGTCTCTGATGCACTATCAATGGTTAAACAAACAGGTTATGGAATTGCTAGTCCTTCATTAGAAGATATGCGACTAGAAGAACCAGAGATTATAAGGCAAGGTTCACGATTTGGAGTAAGGTTAAAAGCGGTAGCACCCTCAATTCATATGATCAAAGTTGATGTAGAATCAGAATTTGCACCAATTATTGGCACTGAAAAGCAAAGCGAAGAGCTTGTGAGATATTTAATGCAAGACTTTGAAGAAGATCCATTATCTATTTGGAAGTCTGATATTTTTGGCCGCTCCTTAAGTTCAATTGTTAGAGAAGGAATCCATGCTAAGTTAACATTAATGCCAGAGCATGCTCGTTATAAGTTAAAAGACACTTTAGAGCGTATTATTAATGAAGGTAGCGGTGGTTTAATCGCTATAATTTTATAAAAATATCGTTAAAGAGCGAGTGACCTAATAAGGCACTCGCTTTTTATTTTGAACTTGAATATGTAAATCATGACATTATATGTAACTGATGATTAGTCAAAAATACCTAAAAACACCTAAAAAACGTTGATTTGGTGCAATTTCGTGTTGAAACTGCTCAAAGCATGTGATAATATGCAGTTACATCAACTAGAAAAATATGCTACTAACGAGTTTGATTACTGCAAAACACTGATAGAATGCGTATTTGTTGCATTTTCTATGTATCTCTGTTTAAATTTTGGTAACAATGTTAGTAGTTTGAATGTTTGAAACTTGCAATAATTTAGTCATTTCTGTGATTAACTTTTGCTTTTTAGTTAATCAAGTTAAAGTGAAAGTTAACTTATATTAATAACTTTTGAAGGAGGTGAAAAACATGAACAAGACAGATCTAGTCAATACTGTAGCTGAAAATGCTGATCTTTCAAAGAAGGATGCTTCTAAAGCTGTAGATTCAGTGTTTGAAGCAATTACTGATTCTTTAACAAAATCTGAAAAAGTACAACTTATCGGATTTGGTAACTTTGAGGTACGTGAGCGTTCTGCGCGTAAAGGTCGTAACCCTCAAACTGGTCAAGAGATTGATATTCCTGCAAGCAAAGTACCTGCGTTTAAACCAGGTAAAGCCCTTAAAGATGCAGTTAAATAATTGATACATAGGGCATTTAAAAGAGGGGGACAACCCCTCTTTTTTTAATGTAACGTCTTATTAACGATTTTTTAACTCAGTAGATTAGATAAAATAGAGGAAAAGTGCTAAAATACATAAAGAAGAGATATTCAACCTAATTTAGGTTTAAAAGGTGATTATATATGCAAACGCATTTTGAAAACATAAATAACTTTAAAAATGAGTTTCTGAAACGATATAAACACCCTTATATCGATGAAGCTTTGTATGATCAAGTATTTGTTGAAGGTTATATGTGGTATATATATCAACTTGTTGATCAGAAGGACCATATCATTGCTGATGCACTAGTCAATATGCAAGTATCGCTAAACGTTCACGACATAGTTGATCAATACTTTAATGAAAGTAGTTCTCAAGAAGAATTAAAAGATAATCAGCTCAAAGTTTTATTAGGCGATTATCACAGTTCTTTGTTTTATAAGTTACTTTCTAATGCGGGGTTAACGAACGCTCTCTATCATTTTTTACCGTACATAAAGAGAATCAATGAATATAAAGTAGACTTATTACATAAACAATTTTCGCCTAACGAGTGGGTTGAACAAGTAATTAATGTTTATTCACACTTATTTAATGGCATTGCTAAATATTATGAGGTTGAAAGCTATGAAGAAGAGTGGCTACCTGAAATAAAAAATAAAATCTTAAGTCTCCATAATTATTTACCGTGGTTTAATGATTTAGTAAACCATCAACAAAGTGAAATTAAACAAGTGATTGAACAACGTTAAATGTTTCTATAATACCCACTTTGATTATTTTGATAATGGTTCACCTTCGATTGGTGTCTAATAATAACCATGTGCTCACTGTCATAAATCTAATTATAAAAAGCGTAAGTAGGAGTAGAGAAATAGATGGATCCAAATACGAAATCAGAGAAAGTACATAACGTCTTTGAGAAAATATATAAAAGATATGACCGGATGAACTCCATCATTTCTTTTCAGCGTCATAAAGCATGGCGCAAAACTGTGATGAAACAAATGAACGTTGAGAAAGATTCACATTGCTTAGATGTTTGTTGTGGTACAGGGGATTGGACTTTAGCGTTAGCTGATGCTGTAGGGCCTAAAGGGAATGTCGTAGGGCTCGACTTTAGTCAAAACATGTTGTCAGTTGGGGAGGAAAAGAAACGGGAACAAAGTGCAGACCAGGTGACATTCGTACACGGTGATGCAATGTCTCTACCATATGAAGACAATAGTTTCGACTATGTAACAATCGGATTTGGTTTAAGGAATGTTCCAGACTATATGCAAGTGTTAAAAGAAATGTACCGTGTCGTTAAACCAGGTGGTCAAGTCGTCTGTCTTGAAACTTCACAGCCGACACTTCCTGTCTTTAAGCAATTATACTTCTTTTACTTTAAACATATCATGCCGTTGTTTGGAAAGATGTTCGCTAAAAGTTACGAAGAATATGCTTGGTTACATGAATCAACGAAAAACTTCCCTGGTAAAACGAAACTGAAATCGATGTTCTTTGAAGCAGGTTTTGATGATGTGAAAGTTAAGAGCTTCGCTTTAGGTGCAGCGGCTATGCACCTAGGAAAAAAGTAAACTGTTAAAAAGGTGAATTTGATGAAGTTGGCAACCACTATTAAGTATATGAACGATGATATTAATGAAATCGAAAATAAGATGAGACAGATTACCGGTAATGAACACACGATGATCTCAACAGCTTCCAATCATTTACTACAAGCTGGTGGTAAACGAATTAGGCCAATCTTTGTCTTATTATCGTCTCAGTTTGGTCAAGCCGATACAAAACAGGCCGTTAATGTAGCTGTTGCACTAGAGCTTATCCATATGGCTTCCTTAGTGCACGATGATGTCATTGATTTTGCAGATACAAGAAGAGGACATCCGACTGTTAATTATAAGTGGGATAATTTAACGGCTATGTATACAGGGGACTTTCTCTTTGCTAGAACATTAGAATTAGTCAAAGGTCAAAATGAACAACAAATACATGACGTCTTATCTGATACAATCCACCAAGTTTGTATAGGTGAGATTGAACAGTTGAGAGACAAATATGATATTGACCAAAGTTTATTTAATTACTTTAGAAGAATAAAGCGTAAAACAGCTTTATTAATTGCTACTAGTACAAGGTTAGGTGCTATAGCAGCTAATAGTGAACCAGAAGTCGTTGAACGTTTAGGTTTATATGGTTATTACATAGGTATGTCTTATCAAATTATTGACGATATTTTAGATTTTACATCGAATGAAAAAGATCTAGGTAAGCCTGTAGGAAGTGACTTATTAAACGGTAATTTAACCTTACCTACCATTTTAGCGTTTAACGATCAATCGATTTACGATCAAGTGAAGCAATTTTTCAATGACCCTAATGACTTAACAAAAGCAGAACAGGCTATTGAACGAATAAGAGAGTCTCATGCTATTGAAGAATCATTTCAATATAGTCAAACCTATTTAAGGAAAGCTCTACAACAGTTAGATGATTTACCAAACACTAAATCGAAGCGGACATTGCAAAAAATTGCTGGCTATTTAGGAAAACGTAAATTTTAAATTGTATTTTATCTTAAAATTTGATAAACTTTTTACGGTTTGAAACAAAATAATTTAAGAGGTGACAAGACAATGGAAAGAACTTTTATTATGGTTAAACCAGACGGTGTACAAAGAAATTTAGTAGGTGACATCGTATCTCGCTTCGAACAAAAAGGTTTCAAGCTTGTTGGCGCTAAACTAATGCAAATCCCTAACGAATTAGCGGAAGAGCATTACGGAGAGCATAAAGACAAGCCATTTTTCGGTGAGTTAACTAGCTTTATTACTTCTGGACCTGTATTTGCTATGGTTTGGGAAGGTGAAAACGTTATTGCAACAGCTCGTAAAATGATGGGTGCTACAAACCCTGCAGAATCAGATATCGGCACGATCCGTGGCGATTATGGTTTAACAGTTGGTAAAAACGTTATTCACGGTTCTGATTCACCTGAATCAGCTGAACGTGAAATCGGTCTTTTCTTTAGCGAAGGTGGTCTAGTTGACTACAATAAAGATGCTGACCAATGGGTTTACTAATATAAAAATTAATTGTATATACTTAAAGAGTTTTAACCAATCGTGATCTTATTGACACGGTTGGTTTTTTCTTTTACGGTTCTAAAATATTTGTTGGGGTAGCTGTACAATTTCACTTAAAAGTAGAGTGTCTTTTACCTGAACCGTTGGTATCAGGTGATCCGCTCTCGGTGGACGCTTTCCGCGGGCACGGCTCGAGCCTCCTCGGCCCAAAAAGCGGGGCCTGTGGGGTCTCGAGACTCGTGCTGTTCCCGCAGGAGTCGCCACCTTCGCTCCTCACCTGATACCAACTCTGTGCTTTAACCAGAAATACAAAAAAGCACGCTAACTCCTTATTTGTTATTCTTGTTTTATACCACTAAAACAAAACAAAAGGAGTTGCGTGCATTTGCATCATAACATGACATTACCAGGATTGGAAAGCTTTCAAGTCATTGGTACACGAGACGAAAATGGTTTCTATCACATATATGTTGAGCGCCCACGTGAGATGACACCTTGCCCTGACTGTCAAACATCACATTGTGATAAATCGGAACTACTCACTGACGATTACTTAATCAAAGAATGGTTCTGTGATTGGTTTGATCAGGTTAAGGATTTAGGGGCAAATCACTTAAAGGAGATTAAAGCAAACTTATACGGGTTTTACGATACCGTAAAACAATCGGAGATACCTGAGTTAAATCAAGCGATTAAGACGCTTTAAAATTGGCAGAAAGAGATATTGAATAGCTTTGGTTATAACTTACACAACGGTTACGTTGAAGGGCTAAATAACCAAACAAAGGTCATTAAGTGACAAGCATTTGGTTTTCAGCGCTTTGATCGATTGCGCCGAAAAGTATTATTACATCACCAGTATAAACACACATGGCATGAATAAGGAGTGCCCTTAACGGGCACCCCAACATTTGACTTAGAACCTCTTTTACATAGTGTATGTGTTTTCTATTTGTAATTTCTAGCATTAGACATAAGACCTATTATATAATAGATGTTATGATGGGAGAGGTATTATGAAGGATGATTACATAACGTTTATATCTAATATAAAGGAAAGAACCGGGATTGACTTAGCCTTATATAAAGAAAAACAAATGAAAAGAAGGTTGACGACGCTAAGAGATAAACGTGGTTTCGCCAATTTCAATGACTACTATCAGGCTTTAATACAAGACGAGCAATTATATTTTGAGTTTTTGGATCGAATGACAATTAATGTCTCAGAGTTTTATCGTAACTTTAATAGATGGGAAACATTCAGAACGAAGATTCTTCCTACATTAATGGAAGGTAAAGATCGATTGAAAGTTTGGAGTGCAGCTTGTTCAACTGGTGAAGAACCCTATACGATTGCGATGATTTTAAGTGATTATTTCCCACTGAGTGAAATAACAATCCACGCAACAGACATAGATGAACTGGCTATCCAGCGTGCGAAAGAAGGCGTTTATCCGGAAAGATCTTTAAAAGAAGTTCCACGTGACAAAAAAGAGAAGTACTTTCATAAAAAAGGCAATTTCTACTCGCTATCAGATGAAATTAAGAAATGTGTACAATTTAGTAAACATAATCTATTAGCTGACCGTTATCGTTCAAGTTACGATTTGATTGTCTGTCGAAATGTATTAATTTATTTCACAGAAGATGCGAAAAACCAAGTGTATGATTGGTTCTCACAATCACTTGTTGAAGGTGGGGTCTTGTTTGTCGGTAGTACAGAGCAAATTTTTAACCCACAAAGTTTTAACTTTGAAGTAGCTGAAACGTTTTTTTATGAAAAACAATAATTTAAGAGGTGTTTTGAAGTGCGATATTTAACAGCTGGAGAATCACATGGTAAACAGTTAACGACAATCGTAGAGGGTATACCGGCACAATTAAATTTACTTAAAGAAGATGTCAATGAGTCGCTCATACGCAGGCAGGGTGGATATGGAAGAGGCCGGCGTATGAAAATTGAAAAGGACCTAGTATCTATGTTAAGTGGTGTTAGACATGGTTACACGCTAGGGTCACCAATTACGCTTGCGATTACAAATGACGATTTTAAAAACTGGGAAGACATTATGGGTGAGGACCCAATTGATGAAGAACAACATATTAGGCGCCAAGTGACAAAACCTCGACCTGGGCATGCTGATTTAAATGGTGCTTTAAAATATAATCATCGTGATATGAGAAATGTATTAGAGCGTTCATCTGCCCGAGAAACGGCAGCACGTGTTGCAGCTGGGTCAATTGCTAAAAAGATATTAAAAGAACTAGATATTAATATTGTTGGCTATGTAAAAGAGATACATGGAATTAAAGCTAATGATCTACCTATGTCAGTTGAAGAGAAGATAAGGAAATCTAACGAGTCACCAGTACGTGTCATTGACGATTCAAAAGAAGAAGAAATGAAGTGCGCGATTGATCAAGCTAAACAAGATGGTGATTCGATTGGCGGTGTCGTGGAAGTAACGGTCGAAGGAGTACCAGCAGGCTTAGGTTCTTATGTTCAATTTGACCGAAAATTAGATTCCAAGATTGCTGGTGCTGTTGTCAGTATTAATGCTTTCAAAGGTGCTGAGTTTGGAATTGGGTTTGAAGCAGCTCGTACACGTGGTAGTGAGACACACGATGAAATCGGTTATGGCGAACAACGTGGCTATTATCGTAAAACGAATAATTTAGGTGGTTTTGAAGGTGGTATGACGACAGGAATGCCAATCGTTGTTAAAGGAGTAATGAAACCAATACCCACCCTTTATAAACCTTTAGAAAGTGTAGATATTAATTCGAAAGAACCGTTTCAAGCTAGCATTGAGCGTTCTGACAGTTGTGCTGTACCTGCAGCAGCTGTTGTTATGGAACATGTTGTCGCTTGGGAAGTTGCAAGTTCTATTATTGAACAATTCCCATCCGATTATATGGAGCAATTGAAGGAATCTGTTAATGAGTATAGAGAAAGGATTAGAACGTTTTAATGAAGGAGATTAATGTTAAAGCTTCTAAAAGTTATCGTATTTTAATCGGTTATAAAATTAGAAATGAGATTGGTCAATTGATTGAGCCATTTAAATTTAATAAAGTCGCGATTATTACAGATGTTAATGTTGCACAACACTATTTAAACGATGTTACAGCCGCTTTATCTCCACATGTTCCAACAGTCAGTTATGTCATACCAGCCGGAGAACACTCTAAGTCTATGGCTGAGTTTGAACGAATACAGCAGTTTTTACTAGCCGAGCAGTTGGATCGTAACTCCGCTGTATTAGCATTAGGTGGTGGTGTTGTTGGAGACTTAGCTGGGTTTGTCTCTTCAACATATATGAGAGGGATCGGCTTTATTCAAATGCCGTCCTCATTGTTAGCGCATGATAGTAGTGTTGGGGGTAAAGTTGCAATCAACTTATCGAATGTAAAAAATGTAATCGGTCAGTTTTATCAACCTGACCTTGTCATTTATGACCAAGAGATGTTAACAACATTGAGTGATCAAGAGTTTAGATCTGGTTTGGCTGAAGTGATTAAACATGGTTTGATTGACAATGTGTCTTTACTTAAAGAATTAATGAATAAATCGAAAGTATCTAGTCATGATTCAGATTTCGCTCATATTCTTGAGGCGTCTATTCATGTTAAGCGAGCAATTGTAGAACATGATGAACGTGAGTCTAGTATTAGGCAATACTTGAATTTCGGCCATACTTTAGGTCATGCGATTGAATCTGTTTATTCTACAAGCTTTGTAACGCATGGCGAGTCTGTTATGATTGGAATCTTATTTGACTTATATGTCTCTGATTTAGAGAATGAGAGTGACTCCCAATTACTTAATCAACGCTTAGTCGATTGGTTAACTACATTAGGGTATAAGTTGAACGTTACAAATTGGAAAGCTGAAGAATTGTTAACAGTCATGTTAGCTGATAAAAAGAATGACACCCAACAAATCGCACTTATTCTGTTGAGGGCATATGGACAACCTTATGTTAAACACTTTGATTATAAGCAAATTGAGACCTTATTAAACGGATTTGTTGAGTATATAACACAACATCCAAATGTAAAGAAGTTGTGTTAGAAGTGAGGAGGGGTTGTGTGACCGAACAATTTCACTACAAAAGGGCTTCAATTAGTGGAGTGGTAAGAGTACCAGGAGATAAATCGATCTCACATAGAGCAATTATGTTTGCATCACTTGCATATGGTGAGACTGTTATTGATCATTTTTTACACTCAGAAGACTGTCGAAGGACGATTGAAGCATTTAAATCTTTAGGTGTACATATTAGTGAATCTGGTAATCAAGTAAAAGTATTGGGAAGAGGCGTTGATTCATTTAGTCAGCCTGTCAGTGCTCTTGATATGGGTAATTCAGGAACGACAACTAGGCTTATGTTGGGGATACTGTCATCGTTACCATTTAAAGTCAATTTAACTGGTGATGATTCATTAAGTAAACGCCCAATGGGTAGAGTTATTAACCCACTTACAGAGATGGGAGCTGAATTTTCTTCTTTAAATGAAGAAAATAAGTTGCCACTAAGTGTAAATGGTGGTCATTTACAACCAATCACTTATCATTTACCAGTTGATAGTGCGCAAGTTAAGTCATCTATTTTACTAGCTGGCTTATTAATTAATGGAACGACAACGGTGATTGAGAATAACCCTACTAGAGACCATACCGAAAAAATGCTATCAGCTTTTGGTGGTTTAATTGAAATTAATGGTCAACAAATTAAAATTATCGGTAAGCAAACTTTAAAATCGGCGAAAATAACTGTACCAGGTGATATATCATCAGCTGCATTTTGGGTTGCCGCAGCTGTCATAACTCCAGGTAGTCATTTAGTACTAGAACAGGTTGGTGTTAATCCGACTCGTATGGGCTTTGTCGATGTGTTGAAACGGATGGGTGCTAAGATTACAGTTACGGTTGAACATTATATTGGAGATGAACCGGTTGGTACAATTGAAGCCTCATATTCTGAACTCGTACCAACAACAGTTACAGAGCGAGAGATACCTAGTATGGTTGATGAGGTTCCTCTATTAGCACTTGTTGCAACACAATCACAAGGTGAAATGAAAATTAACCACATTAAAGAATTGCGTTACAAAGAAACAGATCGGATTGAGGCAACTGTTAACATATTACAGAACCTTGGAGCAACGGTCAGTTCATCAGAAGATCAAATGGTAGTAAATGGGCCGACAGATTTAAAAGGTGGTTCTGTCCAATCTAAAAATGACCACCGTATGGCGATGATGGCAGTTATTGCTTCAATAATCAGTGATCAGCCTGTTACAATTGACCAAACTGATTGTATAAAAATCTCTTATCCAACATTTTTTGAAGATTTAAGATCAATCATAAAGGAAAACGAACTTTGAAAATAGAAAGGTGAATTTAAGGTATGGAAACAATTGGCGAAGCATTGAAACTTAAAGAGGAAGGAAAAATTAATGAAGCTGTGCAATTGTTAAAGAGTTATGTTGCAGAAGCTGAAGATGCAGAACGATTCGATATTGCACAATTACTTCAAGAATGGGGATTGTTGAATGATGCAAGAGATGTTTACGAGGACATGCTTCTGTTATACCCAGATGATGACCAAATAAGATTGCTGTTAGCCGAAATTTATACTGACTTAGGTGAAGACGAGTTGGTATTAGAAACTCTAGGAGAAATAAAAGAAGACTCAGATTTTTATACGACAGCCTTAGTACTATTAGCTGACTTTTATCAATCACAAGGTTTATTTGAGGTCGCTGAACAAAAGCTTAAGGAAGCCAAATCAATTGATTCGGAAGAACCAATTATTGATTTAGCATTGGCAGAGCTAGCGTTCTCTAATGGCGAATACCAAAAATCAATCCCTTTTTATAAAAAAGTAGATAAGGAAGCTCCGAGTATTGATGTTGTTAATATTAAAGAACGGTTAGCTGAAGCATTATCATCAGTTGGTGATTGGGAAGAGGCCCTTAATTACTTTGAATTAATTGAACTAGAAACACCTGATCAATTATTCAAATACGGTTACACAGCCTATCAAATTGAACGGTTTGATATTTGTACGAAAGTTTGGAATCAATTGATTGACCTAGACCCTGAGTATACGAGTGTTTATCCAATGTTAGCTAGAGCTTTTTATGAAGATGGTGCACTGCAGGAAGCATTTGATACAACGGTACAAGGTATTAATAAAGATGAACACAACAATGAACTATATTTATTAGCGGCTCAATATGCACTGAAGTTAAATAAGCAGGAAGAAGCGGTTACTTATTTGCAAGAAGCTTTAGCGATTGACCCTGCTTATGAAGATGGAGTAGAGTTACTGTTAAACATTTATTTTGAGAATGAGCAATACGAGCAAGCGAAAGATTTAGTTGATCAGCTGATGGGCTATGAAGGTTATCCTGTTGTTTTAAATTGGAGAGCAGCTCAAATTTATAATGAACTAGAGGAATTTGACCTTTCTAAAAGTCATTTTGAACAAGCAGCACTCACTTATAGCGAAGATCCAAATTTCTTAAAAGAATACGGTATGTTCTTAGTGGAGGAAGGGGATCTTCACAAGGCTTTAGATATATTGAATGCTTACTTAAAAGTCATCCCAGATGATGAAGAAGTTCGCGAGTTCATGTTAAGAATGAAAGAACAATAAGTAAGAGGGGGGACGATATGGAAATCTCACCATTACAGAAAAAAGCATTTATTGATTGGTTTTTAGATCAATATGACTTGCCTAAGCGTGAAATTGTATGGCTTTTCGATTATTTATTAAAGCGTGATGAGTTGTTAAATAACCTGCACTTTGTATTTGAGGCTCACCTCTGTCCGAGGAGTATGATTATATCTGTACAAGATGGTGAGGAAAGGCCATTTCGTTTTTACAAGGAGCACGTTGTTACCAATGAGGTTGAAAAGGCTTTCCATGATATTAGAATGAATCACGGGGAACCTTTATATGTAGAAATGAATTTCGCAGGGGTTAGAAATTCAGAAGAGTATATTTCTGTACTAGAGGATAATCCGTTTCTACCAGATGATTACTATTTGGAGGACTCTGACTACAAAGAAATTGATTTACTATTAAACTATGTAGAAAATGAACAATACATTTTGGAATTAAAATCTAAGATTGACGAAGCCTTAGATGAAGGTGATTTAAAAGCTTTTAACTTTTACAGTTCCTTACTAAATAATCAAACAGAGGATCAAAATAGGAGGTAGCTGATATGAAATGGATGCATCAAGATGTGCAGAATTATACTAAAGCTAAAGAGTATATTGATTCTGCAATCATGCCTTTAATTCCTTTCTCTTTTCAAGGTGATGATGAATTAAGTCAACTGGCTTACCAACATGAAGTCATGCAAATTCTTATGACTCAAATCGAAAAACAATTAAAAGGTCGAGTTTTTTTATTGCCTGTATATAATTACCTTAAACAAAACAAACTAGAAGATGAATATGAGCGTTTAGAAACAGTTGTTAACCATGTTAATGAGCAACCATTTAAACATATATTTTTGTTCACCTTTGATAAAAAGTGGCGAAAATACAGTTCAAAAATTGATGCAGAATTAATATGGTTACCAGCTCCTCAACAAGGTGATTTAAATCAAGTAGAAACCCAGCAATTAGTTCAATCACAAGTCAGTGAAATAGAAGACTTGATTAAAGAACAATGGGACGAGTAGAATTTATGACAATCTTGTAAAGAAATTGTGACATTTTTCTATTCAATCTGTTGTTTTTATTGACCGATGTTGAGGGATACGCTATCATTATATTGTCCTAATAAATATGTGAAAAAACCCTGTTCGTTGATCAGATGGATAGAGGGGGGAAAGACATGAGCGAAAAGAAAAACAATCAAGTCTCTCGTAGGCAGTTCTTAAACTACACGCTAACTGGTGTAGGCGGCTTCATGGGTGCGGCAGTTGTTGCACCAATGGTTGGTATGGCTGTCGATCCGTTATTACAGGCTGACGGTTCAGATGATTTTGAGTATGTAATGGATGTTGATGAAATTACTACCGAGCCACAACGTAAGACATTCTACATTGACCAACAAGACGGTTGGTATGATACAGAAGCTGAACGTGCTGCATGGATTTATCGAGACGAAAATGGAGACATCTTAGCACTATCTCCTATCTGTACTCACTTAGGTTGTGTTGTCGACTGGGAAACAGGTGACCATGATAATGAGTTCTTCTGTCCTTGTCACTATGGTCGTTATGACAAGAATGGGGTTAACATCCCTGGTACACCACCAGAAGGACCACTACATGCCTATGAGTATCGTATTGAAGACGGTCGATTATATCTAGGTAGAGCGAATCCACGAGAGGGGGCGTAATTGATGCTACAGAAGTTATATGACTGGGTTGATGAGCGGCTAGATATTACGCCTATTTGGCGCGATATCGCTGACCACGAAGTACCTGAACACGTAAACCCAGCCCACCACTTTTCAGCATTTGTATATTGCTTTGGTGGTTTGACATTTTTTGTTACAGTAATTCAAGTATTATCAGGTATGTTTTTAACAATGTACTATGTTCCAGATATTGAGAATGCGTGGCATTCAGTTCAGTATCTACAATCACAAGTGGCACATGGACAGATTGTTCGCGGTATGCACCACTGGGGAGCTAGTGTCGTAATTGTAATGATTTTCTTACATACGTTACGCGTGTTTTTCCAAGGGGCTTATAAGAAACCACGTGAATTAAACTGGATTGTTGGTGTGTTACTATTCTTCGTAATGTTTGGACTAGGGTTTACTGGATACCTATTACCATGGGATAACAAAGCATTCTTCGCAACTCAAGTAGGTCTTGAAATTGCAGAGAGTGTTCCTGTAATTGGTACGGATATTAAGACGTTACTTGCAGGCGATCCAGATATTGTCGGTGCACAGACCCTAACTAGATTCTTTGCGATTCATGTATTCTTCTTACCAGCAGCTCTATTTGGGCTAATGGCATTACACTTTATTATGATTCGTCGTCAAGGAATCTCAGGTCCACTATAAGAAGAAATCTGATGATAAGGAGGGAACACTGTGCATAGAGGAAAAGGAATGAAATTTGTCGGAGACTCACGTGTCCAAGACAAAGAACAACGTAATACAATTCCAAAAGATTACTCTGAGTATCCTGGTAGAACGGAAGCCTTTTGGCCGAACTATTTATTAAAAGAATGGTTAGTAGGTGCAGTATTCTTAATCGGGTTTTTATGTTATGTTGCTGCAACTCCAGTGTCATTAGAGCAGCAAGCAGATCCTAACAATGCTGCATATATTCCTTTACCAGACTGGTACTTCTTGTTTTTATATGAATTGTTAAAGTTTGAGTTTGCAGCCGCGGAATATATTATAATTGGTACAGTCGGTATTCCAGGCTTAGCGTTTGGTGCCTTATTATTAGCACCATTTTTAGATACAAAACCAGGTCGTCGTCCATCTCAGCGACCAATTGCAACTGGTATGATGTTAATCGGTGTACTTGCGACAATTTGGTTAACTTATGAGTCAGTTGTAGCGGTTGATTGGGATACGCGTGAAGAGTATTCAGTAGATAATATGGTAGAGCATGAAGTTGATGAGACCCACCCAGGGTATGAGGTTTATTCTCAAAACTGTATGAGTTGTCATGGTGGATCATTAGAAGGTGAACCAGGTTTAGGTCCAGATCTTCTTGATTTACCACATACAGCAGATACTATTGCTGAAATCTCAGTAGAAGGTATTGGTGACATGCCAGCTGGTATGTTTGAAGGAACGGATGAAGAGCTAGAACATTTAGCTAACTTTATTGTTGAAAACACTGACACTGATGACGGTGAAGGTGAAGACGAAGATACAGAAGAATAAATGACAAAAAAAGCTGGCTTATTATAAGTCAGCTTTTTGTATACATATGACGAAATTAATAGGGGTAGTAGCATGATATATTTATTGATGGATCGACGCATTCTTGTATTGTTATTAATTATTAATACTTTAGGAACAATTTATGGTTTCTATTGGTATCGTTATCAATTAGAAATAACGCCTACGATTTTTATCCCGTTTGTGCCAGATAGTCCTACTGCTTCATTATTTTTTGTATTTGTTTTAATTGGCTTACTTCTTAATAAAAACTTTAAATACATGGAAGCCTTAGCTATGCTCACGCTGTTCAAGTATGGAACGTGGGCGGTCGTCATGAATATTTTAACGTTTATTCACGGTCAACCAGTTTCATTAATGGCCATGATGTTGATTGTGTCTCACGGTGCGATGGCAGTTCAAGCTCTTTTATACTCACCATTTTTTAAAATTGAAATGCGACATTTAGTTGTCGCTAGTATTTGGACATTACATAATGATGTCATTGATTATGTGTATGGACATATGCCGATGTATCCAACGTTGTCTCAATTTGAAGAACATATCGGTTATTTCACGTTTTGGCTAAGTTTATTATCGATCACACTAGTATACCTTTTAGTTGTAAGAAGAACACGTTCTAACCAATTAGCATAAGCATATAATAAATATGAGTTAAAGGGGCTATTCAATATGGGTTTAAGTGTGTTGATCATACTTTTCATCCCTTTATATGCTTTAGCTATTGTTGTTGATATGAGTGAGATTATTTTTACGATTACGCTAGTGACTTCCATTATTATGGCAACATTATTTTATGTCGGTTGGAAAAAATATAAAGAAGACAAAGTACAAAGCAAAGAAATTGACGACTAAAATTTGTTTGACTAAAATTGACTATAGAGAAATTAAACGTGATGGAGGGAAGCCGATATGAGCATGGGGACTTTTTTAATTTACTTTGCGATTTTATTAATTCTACCGCTTTGGGCACAAAGTAAAGTTAAAAACACCTACAAAAAGCATATGAAAATCGCTGTTTCATCTGGTATGACTGGAAGAGAAGTTGCACAGAAACTTTTACAAGAAAATGGTTTATATGACGTCAAAATAGAAGAAACGAAAGGCTTTCTTTCTGATCATTATGATCCAAGTAAAAAGGTTGTTCGATTATCATCACACAATTACCATGAGCCATCACAATCAGCTGCAGCGGTTGCAGCTCACGAAGTTGGACATGCTATTCAAGATGCAGAAGGATATGCATTTTTACGTTTTAGACATGCCTTAGTACCGATTGCGAGCTTCGGTTCAAACGCATCGTTCTTCTTCATTATTGCTGGTATACTATTTGGTGCAATGCAAATGTTCTTAGTTGGTATTATCTTTATGGCGTTTGCTGTACTGTTCCAACTTGTAACACTACCAGTTGAATTTGATGCTTCTAATCGAGCGATGGGTCAGATGGTCGGTTCTGGTATTATTGGAAGTGCAGAACATCGTGAGACTAAGAAAGTATTAGATGCTGCGGCATGGACTTATGTTGCCGGTGCAGTCGTCGCGTTAATGGAGCTAATACGCTTCATATTTATGTTCTTGCATATGAATGATTAACATGCAATTTTAGAAAGCTATGTAGCTAAAAGATGATCCCAATACTGTTTTGGGATCATCTTTTTTATGGCTATAAAGTCATGCTATGTTCATATGCACGCAACTCCTTTTGTTTTGATAGTATAAAACAAGGATAACAAATAGGGAGTTAGCGTGTTTTTTGTATTTCTGGTTAAAGCACAGAGTTTGTATCAGGTGAGGAGCGAAGGTGGCGACTCCTTCGGGAACAGCACGAGTCTCGAGACCCCACAGGCCCCGCTTTTTGGGCCGAGGAGGCTCGAGCCGTGCCCGCGGAAAGCGTCCACCGAGAGCGGATCACCTGATACAAACGGAACAGTAAAAGGCACCCTAAAAAGCTTAAACTTAAACTAATCAATCGGTTTTTTGTTTTCATCTAATGTAAATCCTTCACCTAACACATCATGTACCGTGGAAACTGAAACAAAAGCATGTGGGTCAATTTCGTGAATTATATTTTTTAACTTTACAATTTCATTTTTACCGACAACACAATACAAAACTTGACGGTCTTTGCCAGTATAATACCCCTTTCCGTTAAGAATAGTAACCCCGCGATCCATTTGATTAGTTATTCCTTCCGCAAGACTTTCACTATAATCAGAGATGATCGTTGCTCCTCTTGCAGCATAGGCACCTTCTTGAATGAAGTCTATAATTCTTGCCCCGATAAACACAGCTACTAATGTATACATTCCTTCAACTTCATTTAAGTAAAAGACAACAGATGCAATAATGACGATCGCATCAAACAAGAACATCGTTCGCCCCATACTCCAGCCGATGTATTTATGGACAAGTCTTGCGATAATGTCGACACCACCTGTTGTACCTCCGAATCTAAAGATAATCCCTAAACCGACACCAATAAATGTTCCGGCGAATAAAGCGGCTAATGTCATGTCATCTTGTAAAGAGAAAGCTGGATAAGCTTGAAATACCCATAAAAAAATCGATACAGCAACAGTACCAATAACGGTATATATAAATGTAATTCTACCTAATAACTTTAACCCGACAAAGAAAACAGGGATGTTTAAAATTAAGTTCATAATTCCAGGATCCCAAGAAAATAAAAAGTATAATAGCAAAGTAATTCCTGTAAATCCACCTTCTGATAAGTTGTTTTGCATATTAAAATTTACAATACCAAAAGAGAAAATGGCAGCTCCGATTAATATAAATAGAATGTTCTTCGTTTTAATGCCGTGTAACATAATAACCCTCCGTCTACTGTAATCACTCAAATTATTATATCCAATATTAGCCAACTCATCAATTTGCTCTAGTAACTGAGCATTTCATTAGCAGGATAAAGAAAAAAGTGAAAAAATTAAAATTAATAATTTGTCAAATTCTTATTTGTTAGCTAACATTATGTTAGATTATATAGAGGAAGTGATTTCAAGTGACACAGCAACATACTGCAGAAGACATGCAAAAACGCGTTCATGCATTTATTAGTCAATTTGAAGAAGGCTATTTCTCACCTTTGTCTATGATGGCACGTTTGACAGAAGAAATGGGTGAGTTAGCCCGAGAAGTGAATCATTACTATGGAGAGAAACCGAAAAAATCGTCTGAAGAAGATAAAAAACTTGAAGAAGAGCTTGGTGACTTACTATTTGTGATCATTACAATGGCTAACTCTTTAGATATTGATTTAAACGAAGCATTTGATATAAGTATGTCAAAAATAGAAGAAAGAGATCAAAATCGCTGGACTAAAAAGGAGAATGAATCATGACAGAAACAATCAACATTATTTTAGCAGGCCCAAGAGGTAAAATGGGGACAGAAGCATTAAAACTAATTGAAAGAACAGACCATTTTAACTTAGTCGGTTGTATTGATCGAAAGCATAATGGATTGTCGGTAAAGGATATAGAAAGCTTACCGAATCTTGATGCTCCTATATATACTGAATCAAGTGAGGCGTTTGACGAGTTAAATGCTGATGTTTTAATTGATTTAACAAATCCAGAGGTTGGCTACCATAACACTCATTTAGCATTGTTACATCATGTTAGACCGGTTGTAGGTACGTCTGGGTTTTCAGAAGAGCAATTAACGACTTTGAAGCAGTTAAGTGATGAAAATCAAACAGGTATTGTGATCGCACCTAACTTCGCAATGGGAGCTGTTTTAATGATGCGCTTTTCGCAAATGGCAGCAAAATATTTCCCTAATGTTGAAATTATTGAAAAGCACCATGACCAAAAGCTAGACGCGCCATCTGGTACAGCTGTTAAGACAGCTCAAATGATTCAAGAAGTAAGACAAACTGAACAACAAGGTCATCCAGAGGAAAAAGAAACAATTGAAGGAGCTCGTGGGGCTGAGTACGATGGATTCAGAATTCATAGTGTTCGTTTACCTGGATACATCGCTGAACAAGAAGTAACGTTTGGACAAACAGGTCAAACTTTAAAAATTACTCATAGTTCAATGGATCGTTACTCATTCATGAGTGGAGTCCAATTTGCTGTCGAGCAAGTAATAGAAATGGATGATTATGTATACGGTTTAGAAAATTTAATGGAATAGTAGGTGAGATTAATGAAAATTGCACTCATAGCGCACGACCATAGAAAGCAAAGTTTAATAAATTTTATTACGGCATATAAACCTATCTTCCAACAACACGAACTATTTGCAACAGGCACTACAGGAAAGCGAATTATGGACGAGGTTGGTCTTGAAGTGACAAGGTTACAATCAGGCCCATTAGGCGGCGATCAACAAATTGGTGCTAAGATTGCAGAAGATGACTTAGATTTAGTTGTTTTCTTCCGAGATCCACTAACAGCTCAACCACATGAACCTGATGTAACGGCACTGCTAAGATTGTGTGACGTCTATAGAATACCTGTTGCAACGAATGAAGCTACTGCGGAGATTATTATTCGTGGACTAAATAGCGGGTGGTTAGAATGGCGTACAATTAAAGAGTCGGTAGGTATATATAATGAGTAAACGAATCGGGATCGTTTGTTATCCGACAGTTGGTGGTTCAGGTGTTGTAGCTACTGAATTAGGCATTTTTTTAGCCGAACAACAATATGAGGTTCATTTCATTTCCACAACGATGCCGTTTAGACTTAAGCGTCTTTATCCGAATATATACTTTCATGAAGTAGAAGTAGCGAATTATCCCGTTTTTAAACATCCACCTTATGATTTGTCACTCGCTAACAAAATTGCTGAAGTTGTTGACCGTGAGCAATTGGATATAATCCATGCCCATTATGCGGTCCCACATGCAATTTGTTCATTGTTTGCTAAGCAAATGGCGAAGCGTGATGTTAAAATCGTGACAACTTTACATGGGACTGATATAACGGTGTTAGGTATTGATGACAGTTTGCAAAACATGATTCGTTTTGCGATTGAAGAATCAGACGCTGTTACTGCCGTTTCAGAAAGTTTAAAAACACAAACACAACAAGTGTTTGAAACCGATACAGATATACAAGTTGTTCATAATTTTATTGACTTGCAAGAACGAATACCAGCTTATGATGAAGATTTGAAACGACGTCTAGGCATCAATATGGATGAAAAAGTTGTTATTCATATTTCTAACTTCAGGAAAGTTAAGCGGGTTGATCAAGTTGTTGAAGCTTTTAGTAAAGTAAGGGAACACGTTCAATCTACACTGCTTTTAGTTGGTGATGGACCTGAGTACAGTAAAGTAAGACAAAAAGTAATTGATTTACAATTGCAAGATGACGTGATCTTTTTAGGAAGACAAGACAATATTCAAGATCTATTGAAGATTAGTGATGTTAAGTTATTGTTATCAGAAAAAGAAAGCTTCGGACTTGTATTATTAGAAGCAATGAGCCAAGGAGTTCCTTGTGTTGGAACTAAAGTTGGCGGAATACCAGAAGTGATTGATGATGGAGTAAATGGCTATATTTGTCCGTTAGGTGACTTAGATTGCGTGTCAGATAAAGTGGTAAATTTATTAACTGATGAAAGTTTATGGAACAAGCTCTCAAGTCAGTCAAAAGAAATTGTGGAGCAGCAGTTTCAAACAGAACAAATTGTAAAACAGTATGAATCAGTTTATGATCGCGTACTAGAATAGGATTGGTCGTTATGTTAGGAGAACCTTTTACAAAAGCTCGAAATGTCATTCAAACATTAGAAGACAATGGTTATGAAGCGTACTTTGTTGGTGGGTCAGTTCGTGATTATTTGTTAAATGTCCCGATTGGCGATATCGATATTGCGACGAATGCAAAACCAGATGAAATGTTAAAACTATTTAAAAGAACAGTTCCGGTCGGTATTGAACATGGCACAGTACTAATATTAGATGGTGAACATGAGTTTGAAGTGACAACTTACCGAGTTGAAGGAGAATACGATGATTTTAGACGACCTGATTCGGTGGAGTTCGTACGTGATATCACATTAGACTTAAGCAGACGTGACTTTACAATTAATGCTATGGCGATGAGTTTAGATGGAGATATTATTGACCCATATGGTGGGCAAGAGCACTTATTACAAAAAGAAATACATACAGTAGGCCAACCGAAAGACCGTTTCACTGAGGACGCATTAAGAATGCTAAGAGCTGTAAGATTTGCAAGTCAATTAAACTTTAAGATTGCTCATGACGTAAACGAAGCTATTAAAGAATATGGGTCATTAATTAAATATGTTGCCGTAGAACGAATTCAAGTTGAGCTGTTTAAAATGTTTAAAGGTGTTGGTTTAAAGCAAGGCTTACATAGTCTAAATATGACTCAGCTTTATAAATCATTGCCTCTTTTCAAAGGTGAACATTCTTTAGTAAGAAGTTTAATTGAGACGGTGCAAGATCCTATTCCATTTGAAAATGTCGTGATAGCAACGCTTTCATTATTAAGTAAAGATCATGATTTGAATGACTGGGTGAAGGCATACAAACTTTCTAATAAGCTCAAAAGGGAAAGCTTGCACGTTCTCCATTGTTATGATGAATATAAACGTAAAGGAATAAGTGAAACGCTTGTATATCATGTAACACATGATTATTTTGTGCATTTTTTAGAATTAGTATTTATAATCGATCGCGAAAAGATTGAGACTAGTGAACTCACAACCCTATTTGAACAATTACCTATCCAGTCTCGTAGCGATTTAGCAGTAACAGGACATGATCTTATGAATATGTTCCCAAGTGTGCGAAAAGGTCCGTGGATTGGCGAGTATTTATCGAAAATAGAGCAACTAGTCTTACAGGGAAAACTAAAAAACAATCGAACAGAAATAGAGAGTCAGGTGAAGAGATGGAAGGAACAAGAAAGCAATTAATTAATCTTCTTTTTCAACATCGAGATCGGTACGTATCAGGTCAAGAGTTATCAGAAATTTTGAATATTTCAAGGTCTGCCATTTGGAAGCATATGAACGAATTAAAGAAATCTGGATACGAGATCGAGGCTGTTACGAATCGAGGTTATCGGATCATAAATGTTCCAGAGTCGTTATCAGAAGATGCTATTAGGTGGGGGCTTGAAACAAAGTGGCTAGGTTCAACTTTACACTATCATCCAACTGTCACTTCTACACAAAACTTAGCTCATGAATTTGCCCGCGATGGTGCTGAGCATGGCACTGTTGTTATTGCCAGTGAACAAACAAAAGGCAAAGGACGTATGAAACGTTATTGGGATTCTAAAGCTAAAGTAGGCTTGTGGTTTAGTACAGTATTAAGACCTCATTCATTAGAACCTAAAAATGCAACACAAATAACATTAGTTGCTGCTGTTGCATTAGCCAATGTCATGAAAGAGTACGGGATACCAATTAGAATTAAATGGCCGAATGACTTATTTATTGGTGATCAGAAGATGGCAGGTATTTTAACTGAAATGCAAGCAGAACAAGACCAGATCGATTATATTATTATTGGAATCGGTATGAATGTTAATCACGAAGAAGCGGATTTAGGTTCCGCTGCATTAGAACATGCAACATCGCTAAAAGTATATACAGATGAGCACTACAATTTAAATACGTTATTTAAATCAATAGCTCATGAATTTGAAATGCAATATGAACGATTTATCGAACATGGCTTCAAACCAATCAAATACGATTGGGAAGGTTATGCTTACAAAATGGGCGAATGGCTCACAGTACGAGCACAAGGCGAATGGGATGCTAAACTAATTGGCATACATGAAGACGGAGCACTTAAAGTCGTCGATGAAAAGGGTCAAGAACAGTTATTATATTCTGCAGAAATATTATGGTCTTAAAAGACTAATAGAGGTGTCTATATGAAAACGACGAAAATGTTAACTCAAAAGAAACAAGCTGGTGAAAAAATCGCGATGATCACAGCCTATGACTACCCATCTGCGAAAACGAGTGAGCAATCTGAAGTCGATATGATTTTAGTAGGCGATTCATTAGGTATGGTTGTGTTAGGTTATTCATCAACAATTCCTGTGACTGTAGATGATATGATTCATCACGGTAAGGCAGTTCGAAGAGGAGCACCAAATACATTTACAGTCGTTGACATGCCTTTTATGTCATTCAACATCTCAATAGAACAAACACTAGACCATGCGAAAAGAATGTTCCAAGAAATTGAACCTTCTGCATTAAAGTTAGAAGGTGGTCGTGAAGTTGCCGAAACGGTGAGAAGACTGACAGAATCGGGAATTCCAGTCGTAGCTCATATTGGCCTTACACCACAAACCGTTAATGTTTTAGGTGGTTATAAAGTACAAGGTAAATCAAAAGAAGATGCTAAAAAATTACTTGAAGATGCTAAAATCATGCAAGATTCAGGCGCAGTTGCACTTGTGTTAGAATGTGTTCCTGCTTCATTAGCCGGAATGATTACTGAACAGCTCGACATACCTACAATTGGTATAGGTGCTGGCGTATCTTGTGATGGACAAGTGTTAGTTTATCATGACTTACTAGAATATGGTGTTGATCGTTTAGCTAAATTTGTTAAACCATACGCTAACGTTAATGAGGTCGCAGTAGAGGGGATTTCAAAATACGTTCAAGAAGTTAAACAACAACAATTTCCAAAAGAAGAACATACTTATTCGATAAATGAAGAAACATTAAAGGGGTTATACGGGGGATCATGAAGACAATTAAGACTATAGAAGACATGCAATTAAAGCAAGATGAACTTCATAAAGAGCAAAAATCAATCGGCTTTGTCCCGACGATGGGCTATTTACATGACGGACATCTTGCTTTAATAAAAGAGGCGCGTAAAGAAAACGATATCGTGGTCGTCAGCATTTTCGTTAATCCGCTACAATTTAATCAAGCAAGTGATCTAGAACAATATCCAAGAGATTTTGAACGAGATGAGAAATTGTTAATTGAAGAGGGTGTAGATTTTGTGTTTTACCCTTCAAAAGAAGCTATGTACCCAAACCCATTGTCAATTGATCTTAGTTTAAATCAGCGTGGAGATGTGCTGTGCGGCGCAACAAGGCCTGGACATTTCGAAGGTGTGTTAATGGTTTTAACCAAATTATTTAATATTGTTAATCCGAACCGTGTTTATTTTGGTCTAAAAGACGCGCAACAAGTTGCTGTAGTCGATAGTTTAATTAACGATTTTAACTTTAATATTGAATTAGTTCCAGTTCCTACAATTCGTGAATCTGATGGCTTAGCCATGAGTAGTCGAAATGTTAACTTATCAACCTATGAACGCCAAGAAGCATATAAAATTTATCAAGCGTTATTAAAAGGTCAAAAATTAATCAAAGCAAGTAATTGGACCCGACAAAGGGTTTTAGACGAAGTTGAAAGTTTCTTGAAACATACATTGTCAGGTGAAATAGATTATGTCGATTGTTTAACATATCCTGAATTAACTCGTGAAATTACAGAAAAACATGATATAATAATTGCGGTTGCTGTAAAATATCAAAATGCAAGATTAATTGACAATATTATATTAACCCCATCAGGTGATGTGAAATATAGGAGTGAATCATAATGTATCGTACTATGTTAAATAGTAAAATCCATCGTGCTACGGTGACTGAAGCCGACTTAAATTATGTAGGTAGTATTACAATAGATGCACACCTTCTTGAACAAGTTGGTATTTTACCTCATGAGAAAGTGCAAGTTGTTAATAATAATAATGGGGAGCGCTTTGAGACCTATGTGATTGCTGGTGAAAGGCATAGTGGTGTTATTTGTTTAAATGGTGCTGCAGCAAGACGTGTTCAAAAAGGCGATACCGTCATTATTATTTCATATGTATCACTATCAAGTGATGAATTAGAAGGACATCAGCCCAAGATTGCGATTATGGATGAGGATAACCAAATCGGGGAAATTATTGTAGAAGAACCACCCCTAACTGTCTTATAACTCCCTTGGTTTAGGGAGTTATTTTTATTTTAGAATACATAGAAAGGGGGATTAAAAGTGGATCGTTATGTAATTGTTGATTTAGAAACGACAGGTCATTCTGTTAAAAAAGGTGACGAAATTATTGAAATTGGCATCGTTGTACTAGAAGGTAACGAAATTGTTGAAGAATATGCGACTAAAGTGAAACCTACAACAGATATACCTGTTTTCGTCTCGAACCTAACAGGTATTCACCATGAAGACGTAACTGATGCTCCTTATTTTAGTGAAATTATTCACGATTTAATCCCTATGTTTAAAAATAGTTATTTCGTAGCTCATCACGTGCAATTTGATTATGAGTTTTTAAATGCTTCTCTTATAGCAGCTGGGTATGAGCCATTAAACTGTTTAACGATTGATACAGTTGAGTTATCGCGCATTCTTTTTCCAAAGTCTCCTGGCTATAAATTGTCTGAGATTACTCAATATCTAGGAATAGAGCATGTTTCACCACACCGAGCATTAAGTGATGCTCATGTTACCGCATTACTATGGTTAGAAATAAAAAGTAAGTTACAACTATTGCCTTTTAAGACGTTGGAAAACTTAATTCAATTTATTCCAAGTTTACATAGTGAATTAGAGGGTTGGTTTAATGCTTTATTAGAGGCAAAACGTCATAATTATAGTCAACACCACAACTTAATTGAACAAAATGGTATGATGGTTCATCAATCGGTTGAATATCAAGTAGAACAGCCATTATTTCCAGACCATTATGAAGACTTCGTTGAGCATGTATTTGAGAATAGTCTTAAACAGAAGCGGTCGGGTCAGAAAGAAATTGCACAATTAATATATGATCAAATGTCGGCTCAAGAGAATGTTGTCATAGAAGCGGGGACTGGTTTAGGTAAAACAATTGGTTATTTAATTCCAAGTTTGTATTATGCCACTAAGAAAAGTAGGAGAACAGTTATTAGCACGAGTACGATTCAATTGCAAAATCAAGTTGTAAAAGAAACCGATCGATTATCATTGAATTTAAATCAGCCCATAACGATTTCAACTTTAAAAAGTCCAAAACATTACATTGATACTAAACGTTTTCAAATTTATTTAGACAATTTTAGTGAATTTGATAATTATGATGCCGTATTAACTTTGGCAATGATTATTGTTTGGTTAACGGAAACAAAAACAGGTGACATTGATGAGTTACACCTTCCATCAAATGGTGATAATATATGGAAATACATTAACTGTTATCACCAAAACCAACACGATGGTTCATTCTTCTATGAAGCTTTACGCCAAAGTGAACAGGCTAATTTAGTCGTTGTTAACCATGCGTTTTTATTAAATTCATCGTTATATGGTCAAGGTCGGATTCCAGAGTTTAATTATGCCATAATTGATGAGGCTCACCAATTTGAAAGTGTAGCCAGGGAACAATTTTCTAGAGATCTAAATTATGTAACAATTGTTCATTTACTTCAAGATCTTCAAAAAGTAGTTAACCATGATGTGATTGACCATGCACGTTTTTATGCTGATGCTTTCTTTAGATCGGTTTATCAGTCAGTAGAATTTTTGCATGGTGAAGATGACTTATTGACCGATACAGGAAAAGCTCAATTAACAATTGGTGAAGAGTACTTAAATTTAATGCTAAATGGAGAAATTAAAGAACACTTAAATCATTTGTTCATTTCAATTAATCATATTTTAGATGAGTTAAAAGATAAAAAATCACTTAACAAATGGCAAACCATTATTAGTAATCATGCCTTTTCAAAACTTAACGAAATGATGAACACATTCAAAGCTTTCTTTGATTCATCTGTAAATGATGTTAGGTGGATTGAAATTGATCAATATGGTGCTAAAAATGCTGCAACGCTTCATGTTGAACCAGTATCAGTTAGTCGTTACTTAGAACAATTTTATCAAAACGCAGATAGCTTTATTTTCACCAGTGCTACACTTAAAACAGGAAAGTCGTATAAGCCTTTTTTAGAAAGAACCGGTTTGCCTAAAGAAACGAATTGCCAAACATTCGCCTCACCATTTAATTATGAACAACAGGCGAAAGTTTTAATTCCAAATAACATACCTGATGTATCGAAAACTAAAGTTAATCATTATACAGGTTATGTGGCTGACTTTATCGAACGATACACTACTCAAGTTAATGGGAAAATGTTGGTTTTATTCACCTCTTATGACATGCTTCGAATCGTTTTCAAACATTTAAAGCGGATGAAATCGCTTGATGGTTATACGATTGTCGGACAAGGTGTATCAACAGGCAGTCGGGATAAATTGAAAAAGATGTTCGAAACAGAAGACAAGGTTGTTTTATTAGGGACAAATTCCTTCTGGGAAGGTATTGATTTAGTTGATGACAACAACTCAAAAACCGTATGTCTCGTTAGATTACCTTTTGAAACGCCGACGAATCCATTCATATTAGCGAAGACTGAAGAGTTGGAAATGAGTAATTACAATGTGTTTCAACACTTAGCATTGCCAATTGCGATTCAAAGGTTTAGACAAGCATTTGGAAGAATCATTAGAGATGAACAAGACAAAGGGGCTTTCATCATCCTTGACCAGCGCATTATGAAGAAAGGATATGGCAAACAATTTTTAAATTCATTGCCAGAGACCCCAGTAATTCATGATGATCTAACTTCTATTATTAATCATGCAAAAAAATGGCTTTCATAATCAGATGCCCTTTTACAAAATATATGGGTTAGATGTTTGATTAAATAATGGATAGGTGTTGACATCATGACCATTTGGCTTAAATTGTTTTTCGTGAGCGTTTTGTTAACGAGCTCAACCATGAGTTCTGTTACAGAAAGAGAATTAATATTTACACCGATTGATTCTGGTGATATGGCCATTTTACATTTGAATGGTGATGAAATGTTCCTGATCAATACAGGTGATGAAGAAAGTTTGAAGTCCGTTGAAAATACATTGAATCAATGGCCTGATAAGAAGTTGAAAGGTATTCTAATTACTTCATCTAAATCGGAAAACTGTGGAAACTTAGAAAAGATATCAAAATCTCGAGATGTTGAACAAATTTATGTTTCTAATGAAAATGAGATGGTTTGTAGTTTATCGAATGAAGATTATAACGTCTTTTCACTTAAACAACAAAACGTCATTGCTTTAAGTAATGATTTTTATATTAAGTATATCGCTAAAGAAAATAGTGAAAATGGTAACATTGTTTTATCGAATGATGTTTTTTCTGTTTATTGGTATGAAACAGACCAAAAGCTTAACGGTGAACTGAAAGGGAAAGTTCAATTGATTTATATTCCATCTTATATAAGTGCTAATATGATCCAACATGATGAGATTAATAAAATTGACCCGCAAATGGCAATTATCAATGAAAAGAACGATCCGCAGCGCAACCGTCAAATGCATGACTTATTTCAAGAATCTTGGGTGGAGACGTATTTTTTAAAGAAGTTTATCGCTATTCACATATCGATTTATGATGGTGATTATGATGTTTATTTAGAACGGTTAAACAAATGATGAGTAAATAAAGCGATTGCTCTTTGGTGGAGAGCAATCGTTTAAGTTTTGTAATTGAACCTTCAAAAGTTTTTCTCAAAAAATGTCTAAAAAACAGTAAAAACTTGTTATAATGAAGAAGTCATGTAACAATAATAACTAGTTTTTAATTTAATGAAGAGGATGAGTATGGTTGTCGCTAAAACATTTTTTTAGCAATAAAATTGTATTATTAGTCATAACTGTGCTTGCCATTTCAATGATGATCGCAGTTATTCTATTTTCTTATTTTTATTTTGAAATTCAAGGCTCGCATAATGAGGAGCAAAGGACATATTCAAATATTGCTGTCGACCACTCACCGATTGAAACTATTGAAGAAGATTATCATTATAATGGAGAACAATCTTACACTGTAGTTGAAGGTATTGGAGATGGAGAGCGGTATTTTACATTTGTTCCAAAGAAAGAGAATCTAGAAGAAGATGACATAAGTTGGGTTCTTGAAAATGAAGGCGCCTCTAAAGAGGATATTCTATCTGAATGGCAACAAGACTGCTCAAATTGTAAACTATTACATATAACACCTGGTATTATGAATGATCGAACGATTTGGGAAGTCGTATTTGAAGATGATGACCGCATGTATTTTAGAACTTATTTATTCGAAACAGGCGAGCTTTATGACTCGATATCTTTTAGTAAAAATTAATAAGGAGAGATCCATATGGAATTAGCAGATCGTGTACAATCGTTAACCCCTTCAACAACTTTAGCTATCACATCTAAAGCTAAAGCCTTAAAAGCTGAAGGTCATGATGTGATAGGATTAGGTGCTGGTGAACCAGATTTTAACACGCCTCAGTATATTTTAGATGCTGCTAAAGAAGCAATGGAAGAAGGAAAAACTAAGTATACAGCATCTGGGGGCCTTCCTGAGCTTAAGGAAGCTATTATTAACAAGTTTAAGCGTGACCAAGGTATTGATTATCATAATAATGAAATTATCGTGACGACAGGGGCAAAACATGCCTTATACACGTTATTCCAAGTGCTATTAAACCGTGGTGATGAAGTGATCGTCCCAATTCCATATTGGGTAAGCTATCCAGAACAGATTAAACTAGCAGAAGGTCAACCAGTATATGTAAAAGCTTCTGAAGATAACAGCTTTAAGATTACACCAAAACAATTAGAAGAGTCGATTACTGAATATACAAAAGCTGTTGTTCTTAACTCACCAAGTAATCCGACAGGTGTTTTATATACAGCAGATGAATTAAAAGCACTAGGAGAAGTAGCATTAAAACATAACATTTTTATCGTATCTGATGAGATCTATGAAAAGTTAATATATGGGGAAAAAGAACATGTTTCGGTTGCGCAACTGTCTGATGAACTAAAAGAACAGACCATTATTATTAATGGTGTGAGTAAATCCCACTCAATGACAGGATGGAGAATTGGTTATGCAGCTGGTAATCAAACGATTATTCAAGCGATGACGAATTTAGCATCCCATGCAACATCAAATCCAACTTCAATTGCTCAATATGCTGCTATTGCTGCATATAACCATTCTGAAGAAGAAATTGATCAAATGAAGGTAGCTTTTGAAGAACGCTTAAATAAGTTGTATAATTGGTTGTTGGAAATTCCTAATGTAACATGTGTTAAGCCAGATGGCGCGTTCTACCTATTCCCAAATGTAAAAAAGGTTGTTGAACAATCACCGTTTGATTCAGTAGATGAATGGGTCAAACAACTGTTAGAAGAAGAAAAGCTAGCAATAGTACCTGGGTCAGGTTTTGGTGCAGAAGATAATGTAAGATTATCTTATGCAACATCTTTAGATCAATTAGAAGAAGCAGCAACTAGATTAAAACGTTTTGTCGAGAAGTATAGTTAGGAGGAAACATTTTGAAAACAACAATAGGAAATGTTCATAAACACGTAAATGAAACAGTCACAATAGGTGTGTGGCTACATAATAAACGCTCAAGTGGTAAAATTGCATTTTTACAACTAAGAGATGGTTCAGGCTTCATTCAAGGTGTCGTTGCTAAGGCAGCTGTATCAGAAGAAGCTTTTGAGTTATCGAAAAATTTAACACAAGAAACGTCACTTTACGTTACAGGTGAAGTAGTAGAAGATGCACGTAGCCCATTGGGATATGAGTTACAAGTGTCTGATTTAGAAGTGATTCAAGAAGCGGTTGACTATCCAATTACTCCAAAAGAGCATGGTACTGAGTTTTTAATGGACCACCGTCACTTATGGTTACGTTCAACGAAACAACATGCGATTATGAAAGTACGTAACGAAATTATTCGTTCCACATTTGAATTTTTTAATAAAGAAGGGTTCGTTAAAATTGATGCACCAATTCTAACTGGTGCATCTGCAGAAGGTACAACAGAGCTTTTCCATACAAAGTATTTTGATGAGGATGCATACCTTTCACAAAGTGGACAATTATACATGGAAGCAGCTGCAATGGCACTAGGTCGTGTTTTTTCATTCGGTCCGACATTCCGTGCTGAGAAATCTAAAACGAGAAGACATTTAATTGAGTTTTGGATGATTGAACCTGAGATGGCTTTCATGGATCATGAAGAAAGTCTGCAAGTACAAGAAGAGTATGTATCATACGTTGTTCAATCAGTACTTGAAAATTGCAAAGTTGAATTAGGAACATTAGAAAGAGATTTAACGCAATTAGAAAAGATTAAAGCGCCATTCCCTAGAATTACGTATACCGAGGCGATTCAATTCTTAAAAGATCAAGGCTTCGATGACATTGATTGGGGAGATGACTTCGGTGCACCACATGAAACAGCAATTGCAGAAGCTCATGACAAACCGGTGTTTATTACTCATTTCCCTGTTGAAATTAAAGCGTTCTACATGAAGCCAGATCCGGACAACCCGGATGTTGCCTTGTGTGCTGACTTAATTGCACCTGAAGGTTACGGTGAAATCATTGGTGGTTCAGAGCGTATTGATGATTATGAATTAATGGCTGAGCGTTACAAAGAACACGAACTTGATGGGCCAGCATATGAATGGTACTTACAGCTACGCCAATACGGCTCAGTTCCACATTCAGGTTTCGGCTTAGGATTAGAGCGAACAGTTGCATGGATTACAGGAATTGAACATATTCGTGAAACAATTCCTTTCCCACGCTTATTAAATCGTTTATACCCATAGAACTTACATGATGACTCAATTTGATTGAGTCATCTTTTCTATTCAAACTTAAGGGAGAGATTGTTATGGAATTACCATTTTCCTATCAAAGACTTTTAACTGAACAAATTAATATCCCGAGTAAACTGTTAAACGATTACAATGAGCTTGGTTTGAACGAAGAAGATTTGATGGTTGTTTTACACGTTATGAACTTACAAAAATCAGGCGAGTTATTACCGTCATTTGAGCAAATCGCGAGCCATATGACGATCAATGCAAATGAAGTTGCTAATGTACTTAAGAAATTAAAAAACAATAACTATTTACAAATCGAACAAATAACGGATGAACAAAACGGGCAACACGAATGGTATTGTTTATCACCATTGTTTGAATCACTCTTTGAGGTTGAACAAGAGTCAACGCAGGAAGAAGAGGGTAAATTGTTTCAGTTATTTGAACAAGAGTTTGCTCGCACTTTATCACCGATTGAAATTGAAACCGTTAGTTATTGGTTAGATGAAGATCAATTTAAACCGCCTTTAATAAAGGCAGCATTACGTGAGGCAGTTCTCATGGGGAAGCTCAATTTCCGTTATATTGATCGTATTTTGAATGAGTGGAAGAAAAAAGGCGTTCGATCTGTTAATGATGTTAAGCAATCATCTCAGCAAAAACAAAATCAACAACAAGCACCAAAAGAAAAGCGTGATACATCTGTTTATTATAATTGGTTAGAAGAATAGTGGGGAGGGGTAAAGGTGTTAACGAAAAAAGATATTCGTTTTACTTTAGATACGTTAGCAGAGATGTACCCAGATGCAGATTGTGAATTGACGCATGATAATGAACTCGAGTTATTAATTGCTGTTGTTTTATCAGCACAAGCTACAGATGCATTAGTCAACAAAGTAACACCGGGTTTATTTGCTAAATATAAGACACCAGAAGACTATGTGAATGTTTCATTAGAAGAGTTACAACATGATATAAAAAGAATAGGACTTTACAGAAATAAAGCTAAAAATATTCGTAAATTATGTGCTGATTTAATTGAAAAATATGACGGAAAAGTACCTGACGACTATGATGCGTTAATTAATTTAGCTGGTGTTGGTCGCAAAACTGCAAACGTCGTCATATCAGTTGCATTCGGACAGCCTGCAATAGCAGTTGATACGCACGTTGAGCGTGTGTCGAAGAGGTTAGGTATTTGTCGTTGGAAGGATTCCGTTTTAGAAGTAGAGAAGACGTTAATGCGCAAGCTACCTGAAGAGGAGTGGAGTGCAACCCATCATCGTATGATCTTCTTTGGACGTTATCATTGTCAGGCGAAAACACCAAATTGTCCTGAATGTCCTTTATTAGACATTTGTCGTGAAGGTCAGAAGCGAATGAAGAAAAGGGGCTAACACTATGAATGTGGAGGAAATCGAAAGTAAGTTCTCAAGCTGGGAAGAGGTCTCTACTCACGTAGAGGAGTTAGCTGAAACTAGACAGTTTAAAGAAACGAAGAGTTATGTCTTAAGCTATTTGGATCAATTAAAACAAATCATATTGTTATGTAATCAATTAGATACTTCTAATGTTTATGAAGATTGTTCTCATTTTGACCAGTTACAATACGCACCGATCAATGTAGGGGAGCGATTAGAGTTTGTTGAGACAAGGTGTCACCATCGCCACGGTTACATTCAGTTGAATGAAATGTATAAAGAGATGAAGAAGAAGTTTGCGATTGCTAAATTAAAAGCTAATTAAAAAGGCTAGTGTCAACTCAATTGACACTAGCCTTAAATTATTTATTCTTCTTCGTTTTCAGGATCTTCATTTTCTGGATCATCTTCTATAGGCGTCTCAAATTCATCATCATCGTCTTCATCATCACCTTCATCATCATCACCTTCGCCTTGATCTCCATCATCAGTTCCATCATCATCGTTACCATTGCCGTTATCGTTGCCATCACCATCACCGTTTCTGTTGTCCTCACCTGGTTCATCTTCTTCAGGAGGTTCTTCTTCGTCTTCATCTTCACCGAAGAAGTCGTCCCAGAAGTCGGATTCTTCATCAGGAATATCGATTGACTCTGAAATAGGGTCGCTACGATTTTCATCATTATCAGCATCGTAAGCAACAATTTCAAACGTATAAGTTTCACCGAGTTCAACATCTGTAAATGTGTAGTCGAAATCTGATAGATCAATTTGGTCAATTTCGCTACCGTTTTCACTGATCGTTAATTCAAACTCAATGTCGCGGTCTTGAGAGCCAGGGTGACTCCATGAAGCTTCAATAATTTGCTCTTCTTCATCGAAATTTAGGTTAAGTGATTCAGCTGGTTCAACCATATCGTATTCATCAGATGTTTCAGAAGGTTCATTCCCTCTTACGAAAAGCTCCGTTACAATTTGATCATCTGGTGTAAATTCACTCGGTAACATCGCTGGACGAGAACCTCTTTCAATATCGACTTCAACAACTGAATCAGGTCTTGAGAAGTCTGAAATGTCAGCACCACTTGAAAGGTGATCTACCATGCTTTGGAACATCGGCCTTGTACGGGTTTGCACCTCTTCGCCGTTCTCGTAAGAAGGATAGCCATTCCAAACTGAAACTGTAAAATCAGTTGTATATCCGACTAACCAAGAGTCAAAATGTTCATTTGTCCCTGTTTTAGCAGCAACGGGTAAACCACCAAAGTTTAAACCGCTAGCAGTTCCATTATGATGTGCAATCGTATCCTTTAACATATCACTAATCATGTAAGCCGTATAATCAGACATGACTGGCTCTCCTTGGCGATCAACTTCCATCGTCTGACCGTCTCTAAATTCGATCATTTTAATCGTGTGTGGTTCATTATAAACACCTTCATTACCAAAGGCAGCGAAAGCTCCAGCCATTTCATAAGGGTTAGTTTGAATATCATTCACACCACCGATAGGGTATGATTCAGCTACACTATTTTCAATTGAAGAAATACCAAGTGACCTTGCGAACTCTCCAGCTTCAGTTCGGTCAATTTCATCACGAACATTTTGTACTGCCGGAACGTTCAATGAGCGATATAAGGCTTCACGCATTGTGACCCAACCGTAATAATGACCACCAAAGTTACTGAAAGGATCTTCGTCAGCTTCGGCCCACGAATAATAAGCCTCAGATTGAGTGTCGTTATATTGATGATAAGTGGAAAACTGATTTTGCTCGATAGCAGGCCCAAAGCTTACAACTGGCTTAATGGCTGAACCAGGTCCACGAGTACTGTCTGTAGCAAAGTTAAAACCACGGAAGTCATCTTTGTTTCTTCCTCCACCTATTGCTAGCACTTCACCTGTCGTTGTGTCCATTGCAACAACAGCTGCTTCTTGGCCTTCAGGATGATCAATTGGTCCTTCAGCACTTAATAAATATTCCACATGTTCTTGAGCATTTGGGTCTAACGTTGTATGGATCGTTAAACCTGCAGTATACAAGTTCATGTCATCATCATCGATTAATGTTTCAGCTTCATCATATACAGTTTCAATAAAGGCTGAGTATTTAAGTTCACTTTCGTAGTTTTCTTGAATCATATCTTCAATGGCAACATTTTTAGCTTCTTCAGCTTCTTCTTCAGTAATCTTTTCGTGTCTTACCATTAAATTTAATACAGTATTTCTTCTTTCTTCAGCAAGATCAGGATTTTCGATAGGATTGTATGCGTTTGGACGTTGTGGCATACCAGCTAACAATGCAGCTTCCTCTAACGTTAGATCGTTAAGGTCATCCTTACCGAAGTAAACTTCTGCTGCTTTTTGAACCCCGTAAATACCATTACTGTAATAAATTTTATTTAAATACATCATTAAAATTTGTTCTTTTGAATACTCACGTTCTAATTGTAGTGCTAGATATTGTTCTTGGACTTTACGTTCCATTCTTTTGTCATTTGTCAGAAGGAAGTTTTTAATTACTTGTTGTGTAATCGTACTAGCACCTTGTGAACCGAATCCGCCTGTTATGTTTGCCATAACCGCTCCACCAATGCGTCGCATGTCAATCCCACTATGATCGTAGAATCTGACGTCTTCAGCAGCTAGTACAGCATCTTCCATAATAGGCGATAAGTCTTCATAATCAATAATCGTTCGATTTTCAGCTGCCAAATCAGCTACTTCATTGCCATCTCGATCTAAAATCGTTGTACTAGCAGGTACTTCTAATTCTTCAGCCGTTAATTCAGGTGCATTACTTATATAGGAATATAAAACACCTAAACCAATTACAAATGTTACGAGTCCGATAATTAGTAGACTAATAAAGACTTTTTTCCAGTTTATTTTTCTATTTTGTTTTTTGCTTTGTTTTTTAGCTTTACGACTTTTAACTTGTTCAGTCATTTCAATCTCCTCCGTTAATGTACACATCGTCGACGATCTGCAAATAGTTAACTTTTGCTTGAAGTTGGAATGGAATTAAATATCCATTATCAGTTATAAAGTTATAAGGAAGTGACTTTCTCCCGCCGTTAAATTGTTCTTCCCACTCGTTAAGAAAAGGCGAAAGAGGCAATAAGTAAGTTTCACTCTTTGCAGTGAAGCGAATAATAAAAAATGTAATTCCACCATGTTCCTCAATACGCTTCATATGTTCTACCTGGTGTGAATGAATATTGGTGAAAGGAAGCGACTGTTTATTTTTCGTTTCCTTTGCTTCAAAATCAATATGCCTTCCTTTATATAAACCGTTAAAGTCAGTAGTAGACGGTTTTTGGTAGTATGCTTCCTTAATAACGGCTGCACTTCTTTTTGGATAATCGACTTGCACAACTTGAACCGGTGTCGGCTTTTTATGAATCACTGCTTTACCCGATTCTAAGTAATATTTATTCGTTTCTACTATTTCTTTTTCGAGGGTCATTCCCCTGTTGGCAAAAGCGTCGTTTGTTTTATAGGATTGTTTTTTCGGTGTGTGAGTCTGACGCTTTTGGCGACTACCTTTTGGGTACTTCAACATGATTCCTCCTAACAATTCTATTATATCAAATTTTAAATAAAAAAGATTTGGATATACTGTGAATATAATGAGCAATAAACGACATAAAACTACATAAAGGAATGTATCTATGATCCCTTTAATGGTTAATTATATTAAAGAACAGACGTATAATCATAATATTAATAACGTAGCGCGAACAAAGGCATATTTACAGTTTTATCAAGAAAACCCTGAGATCAAATGGGCGTTTCTTGCTAGTATTGTATCAAGAAATGCAGGGTGGAATATGACTGACCTTGACTCTGAAGCTTATCAATCACTACTTTCAGAGAAGCAACTAAAATCGTTGTACTTAACATATGAAAGTATCAATTGGTACATATTCCAAGACGCCTATCCGCAATTACTCATTTATAAAATGTCGAAAGAACAACAAAAACCTTTGTTCTTTCTTTTTAAGTATTTTCACATATCTTCTTTTATGGAAAGGGAATGGTACGAATTTTATCAAAATAGCGATTTAAATAGACTAATGTATTCCCAAATTGTAAATGAACAAAACATTATTCAACAACCGATTATTAAGCATAATCCGTATCGGCAAACGGTATTCAAATCCTTACCTTACAGACTACAAGAATTATTGCATTTAAATGCTGTTTTATTGCCAACAGAACAAGGGAAAGTGTATGGCAAATTTGTCCCGCATTTTACGCATGTGTCAAAACGGATTAAGTTCGGTAAGAAGATTGCAGCGATCTTATTTTACCCATACCTATATCCATTGTTTCGTAGTTTTGCAGACAATGTTCCTGTCACTGGAGAGCGAAAGGAATATGAGCAATTTTTAAATGTCCAGTCACCATTAACAACGAAACCACTAACAGATATTTATCGTAATACTGAACATGAAATTACCGTTCCACAAACAGATTGGTCTAATTATACGAAAATTAAACGAAAATGGTGGAAAGAGCCTAGGCTAAAACGAGTTGAGCCATTTGCGGATGAATTTTATGAAAAAAGAAAGCAAATGACAAAAATTAGTTCACTTAAAGACAAATTACCCCCATCTCCTGTCGAAAAAGAGTAACTATATAGAAGTTTTGTATCTTCATTTCTAGTTTTGTCAAGTGTGAAGGAGATTTAAAGCAAAGACTGAATTAGTAAAGTATGAAAGGAGGATTGCTCATGAATATGAATACGAAAGGGCATGAACACTCCACGAAAGAAAAATTAATTCAGTCGTTAGGACAACTAGAGATCGCTTTAGATCAATTACAAACACGAATTTATGATCCGACTAAAGAAAAAGCAAATTAAATTTATAGTAAGTTGCATAATTTCATGATACATTTAGGGGGAAGAAGGGTGGTCGTTATGCAACAATTTATGCAACTTACAAATGAGGTAAGAGACGTTATTTTAGAAGATTGTTTGAATCGTTATGAACATGGTAAGAAGTTTGATCGTAAAAATTATGATGATTTTAATCAAGTAAAAGCTGAAACTTTGCCTCTCTTTGAAAAGATAGAGAAATGGGAAGAGGAAGCTCAAGCCATCGTTCATAAAATTGCAATTTTTCCAAATCAAATAAAGAATACTAAAGATAACCTCGAGATCATGATTCTGCATAGCTATTTTCATGATGTTAGGAAAAAGAGATTTATGGAACTATACCAGTCTGTTATGTATAACTTAGATCTCGTAATAAATGATGAAAAATAAATATAATTTATGTATAATATTGAGTACTAAAATTAGTTAAGGGAGAATTATTAGATGGAGCAAAGTCAGTTAGTACAGTCAGCAAAAGAAATGTTAGATCAAGCATTTGTACCTTACTCTAAATTTCCAGTCGGCGCAGCGTTATTAACGAAAGATGGTAAAGTGTATCAAGGGTGTAATATTGAAAATGCTGCATACCCTGTGACTTGTTGTGCTGAGCGTGTCGCGATTTTTAAGGCAGTTTCTGAAGGTGAAAGAGACTTTGAAGCACTTGCGGTTATTGCGAACACAGAACGTCCAGTCCCACCTTGTGGTTCGTGTAGACAAGTGATGAGCGAATTTTTCGATCCAAGTATGAAAGTTTATATTACGAGTAAAGACATGGAAGTGAAAGAGACAACTGTCCAGGAATTGTTACCATTTTCATTTACACCTGATGATTTAGAGTCAGGAAGAGCATAGTTTACAATTAGTTGAATACAATTTATTAAGATTTTAAAAGAGCTAGTCAAAACTAGCTCTTTTTTTGATATACTATATAATATGGAAAAGAAATCTTTAACAATTACCGGTTATAAACCACACGAACTGAATATATTTAATGAACAAGATACTAAAATTACAGTTATTAAAGAAGCGATTAAGAGAAGGCTTGTTCCTCATCTAGAAGAAGGGTTAGAGTGGGTTGTTATATCAGGACAACCTGGTGTTGAGATATGGGCATTTGACGTTATTCAATCGCTGAAATCTCTATATCATGTTAAAATAGCTGTAATACCACCTTTTGTTAATCAAGATAAAGTATGGAATGAAGAAAAACAGAGAAAATATCAACAAATGATTTCGCAAGCTGACTTTTCTAAGCCTTTAAGTGAAAAGGAATATGAAAGTCCTAAACAGTATCAAACACGTGATCGTTGGTTGATTGAGAAGACAGATGGGTGCATGATCCTATTTGAAGAAGAGTATGGTGGTTCACCTAAGTTTTTTTACCGCTTAGTGACACAATATGAAGAACAGCATGATTATGAAATAATTGTTATTAATTCTTTTGAATTGGAAGAAGTGGCACGGGAACTACAAGAGTCCGGTCAATTAGAATAAAAAGATTGAGGGGATGTTTATGATGAAAAAAGCACAATTGACGAACCAAGAAATTTTGGACAAAGAGTTTAAAACTTCGATGAGAGGTTATAATCAAGATGAGGTTGATGAATTTTTAGACGTTGTCATCCAAGACTATGATTACTTTGAGAAAGAGGTTGTACGTCTAAATGAAGAATTAGAGAGGCTTAAAAACGCAACAGGGTCCAATACTAATTCTACATACCAAAACAACCAAAGTCGATCACAAGTTAATGCTGATGTACTTCAAAGGTTATCCAATTTAGAAAAAGCTGTTTTCGGTAGAAAGCGCACTGAGTAATTACCAATTATTGTACTAGCAAACAATGTTCGACTATGCTATAATGTTTTATTCGGGCATAGGTAAGAGTTCATAAATGTCTACGTAATCGCTCAAATGATTCATTTGAGAGGAAAGTCCATGCTCACACGAGCTGAGATGCTCGTAGTGTTCGTGCTTGACGAAACCATAAGTCAAGGTAGCTACAATTAGGTAGCTAACGGCAGGGAAATGGCCTAAGCTTTAATAGTATGGTCAGATTACCTTTAAAGTGCCACAGTGACGAACTTAATTGGAAACAATTAAGGTGGAACGCGGTAAACCCCACGAGTGAGCAACCCAAATTATGGTAGGGGCACTTTTTGCAGGGAATTCAACCTAGCAAAAAGACAAGTGATCTTTCACTTGTAGATAGATGATTACGCCTGGAGTACGAGGTTGACCGCCGTTAGCAGTACGATAGGACAGAACATGGCTTACAAGACATTTATGGGTCATTCTTACCTATGCCTTAATTTATAAATTATTGTACATAATAAAGTTTACTATTGGTTTGAAAGGACTGTCTTATAGTGACAACAAATGATGTAACCCTAATTGCAACAGCTGCCATGGGTCTAGAGACTTTAGTGAAAAGTGAAGTTATGGATCTTGGTTATACAGATGTTAAAAGTGAAAACGGTAAAATTACATATAAAGCAGATTATAAAGGTATTGCACGAAGTAATTTATGGCTTAGAACGGCCGACCGCGTTAAATTACTAACTGGAGAGTTTAACGCTTATAGTTTCGATGAATTATTCGAGCAAACAAAGGCGTTACCTTGGGAAGATTGGTTACCCGAAGATGCTTTTATTCATGTCGTTGGAAAGTCACATAAATCAACATTATATTCAGTGCCAGATTGTCAGTCAATTGTCAAGAAAGCCATTGTATCACGACTACAAGATCAGTATAAAATTTATACTAACCTTGAAGAGTCTGGTGTTCGTTACAAAATTGAAGTAGCCATTTTAAAAGATAAAGTAACGTTAACGATTGACACAACAGGTGCAGGCCTCCATAAGCGAGGCTATCGCATAGAGCAAGGGGAAGCCCCGCTTAAACAGACATTAGCCGCTTCTTTAGTTAAACTTACGAATTGGACACCTGATCAACCGTTTGTCGATCCGTTCACAGGATCGGGTACAATCGCGATTGAAGCTGCTTTAATTGGTCAAAATATTGCACCAGGTTTTAACCGCGAATTTGCAGCTGAGGAGTGGGAGTTTTTACCTCCGAAAATGTGGGATGAAGCTCTTGAGGAAGCTGAAGACTTAGCGAATTATGACCAACCATTAGACATTCAAGGTTTTGACGTTGATCATAGAGCTATAGAAATGGCGCAGAATAATGCGTTAGAAGCTGGATTTGCAGATTTAATCAAATGGAAGCAGATGAATGTAAAAGACTTCAAACCACAAACAGATGTCGGTTATTTAGTTGGTAACCCACCTTATGGTGAAAGATTAAAAGACCGACCTGAAGTTGAGTCAATTTACAAAGCACTAGGTGGAATTATGAAGGACTACCCGAAATGGAGCGTCTATGTGATGACGTCCCATGAAGAATTCGAAAAACACTATGGTACATCAGCATCTAAGAAGAGAAAGTTATTTAATGGGTTTATTAAAACAGATTATTATCAGTTTTTCGGAAAAAAATAATGTCTTAAACAAAGTCTCGGTTTAAAGCCGAGTCTTTTTTATGGTTGAAATAAAGAAGCTATGCGTGTAGTTGTAATACATAATTAACGGCTGAAAGGGTAACTTAAATAAAAAAAGGATGAAACTTCCATGGCGATTATTGCCTCAGTTGGTACATCAGTTCCTCAGCATAAATTTTCTCAAACATTTGCAAAAAATATCGTGAGTGAGCTAACTCAATCTCATTCTTTGAAGAAGTACTTATCAGTATTTGATGAAGCAGCAATAGAAGAAAGATATTTCGCTACAGGTGAGGATTGGTTTAAAACGAATCATGGGTTGGAAAATCGCCATCAGTTGTGGCTTGAAGAAGGAATTAAACTGGCCAAGGAAGCGGTTATCCATTGTTTAGGGAATGATTTTGAACTTAATGATATTGACGCAGTAGTTTCTGTTACGAGTACAGGCATTTTAACACCATCGATGGAAGTTCACCTACTAAACGAACTAAACTTTTCTCCTTACATAAAACGCATGCCCCTTTTCGGACTTGGGTGTGCTGGAGGTGCCATTGGCTTATCGAGGGCTTTTGACTACTTAAAAGGAAACCCAGAACAAGCCGTCTTACTCATATCGTGTGAGTTAGCTTCAGTGGCGTTTCACCCGCACAATTTAAGGCCAAAAGACATAGTAGGGGCTGCTATTTTTAGCGACGGGGCAGCGGCTACATTACTACTTGGTGAAAAGCACCCAAAAGTAAATAATTTAACAAGAAAAATTGTCATTAAGGCAACGGATTCTAAAGTAAAGCACCAGTCGATGAATGTCATGGGATGGGATATAAAAGATGATGGGTTTCATGTCATTTTTGATGTCACAATCCCGAAGTTAATTGAACCGTTTTGGAAACCACATGTAGAGCGTTTATTAACAAACCATAACCTTTCTCTTGAAGAAATAAAACATATTGTTGCACACCCTGGTGGAAGAAAGATCATTGAAGAGGTTGAACGTTTTTTTCCGAGCCCTGACCTACTCAAACCGTCAAGAAATATCTTGAAGAAGTTTGGTAATATGTCATCTCCTACAGTGCTTTTTGTCTTACAAGAAGTAATGAAACAAAAAGAGTTAGAAAAAGGGTATGCCTTATTAACTGCTCTAGGGCCAGGGTTTGCTTCTGAAATTGTTTTAATGGAGGTTATGTAAATGGTCTATATATTATTGTTAATTTATTTAATTAGCTTAAGATTATTAGAATTAGCGATTGCTAAGTCGAATGCACGCTATCAAATCGAACGTGGAGCAGTTGTAGTAAATGATCGCTACTATCCATTAATCGTCACTGTCCATGTGCTTTTTATCATAAGCTTAATTATTGAAAGCTATTTAACACACCAATTTAACCATTCTTTATCTGTTAGTTTATTAACTATTTTTATTATTTTGCAAATTATGAGGTTTTGGGTTATTTTATCTTTAGGACGCTATTGGAATACGAAAGTTATTATAAACCCAGGCGGAGGAAGTTTAGTTAAAAAAGGGTTATATAAGTATGTTAAACACCCTAATTATTGGGTTGTATTTTTCGAGCTGTTAACCATTCCGTTATTATTTGGCGCTTATATAACGGCTGTCATTTTTCCGCTAGCGCATGTGTTGTTAATGACAAAACGTATTCCGTTAGAAAATGAAGCTTTGAAGAAATATACACAATAAATAAGTTGAAAAGGGTGGGGAGTATGCTTGTTTCGGCTCAAGAAGCTAAAACGATGTATGAAGAATTAGGTGCTACTTTTGTTGACTGTCGATTCGATTTGCAAGATGATCAACTTGGCTTTCAAAATTATGAAGCGTTTCATTTACCAGGTGCCGTCTATTTCGATTTAGAGGAAGATTTAAGTGGTCCAGTAGAAACAACAGGGGGAAGACACCCACTACCGGATTTAGACTCTTTTGTTCATATACTGAAGTCTAAAGGAATTGATGATGAAACAGTTGTAATCGCATACGATGATAATCATGCCTTTGCTTCGCGTTTTGCGTGGATGATGAAAGCGCTCGGTCACCAACACGTCTATATATTAAATGGTGGTATTAAAGCTTGGCGCAACATGGAGTATCCTTTAAGTACCGAACGAGTGGAACGAACTGCAATAACAAGTGAGCAAAGTTGGCGGTTCAATGAAAGCTTAATTGCAACTCAAGATTATGTAAGGCGTCATATAGAGGATGACCAAATAGCTTTAATTGACTCAAGAAATTATGAACGTTTTATTGGAAAAGTTGAGCCAATTGACTTTAAAGCAGGTCACATTCCCTCTGCTAAAAACTTTGATTGGATGAACTTGTTTAAAGAAGATGGGTTGTTTAAACATAAAGATGAATTAAAAACTTACTTTAGTTCTTTAGAGATGTACGAAGAGGTTATTGTTTATTGCGGATCTGGTGTTACAGCGGCTCCAAATGTTATTGCGTTATGGGAAACAGGATATGACAATGTAAAGCTATACGTAGGTAGCTTTAGTGACTGGATTACAAATGTAGATAATGAAGTAATGACATTTGAAGACGATTAATAATTTAAACAAAAAATCGGCAACCATTGTATGGTTGCCGAATATTTATATGGTTTTTATTATTTTTTAGCTACGTTTGAAGCTTGAGGGCCACGGTCGCCTTCAACGATTTCAAATTCAACTTCTTGACCTTCTTCTAAAGTTTTGAAACCTTCTTCTTGGATTGCTGAATAGTGAACGAATACATCGTCTCCACCTTCAACTTGGATGAAACCATAACCTTTTTCAGCGTTGAACCATTTTACTACACCGTTTTGCATTTTAAAAAATCCTCCTAAAAACTATCCACCTAAGTTCTAGATGGTTATTTCACAATAGATGTAAAGATAAAAAAAGGGTAACTCCTATAGAAATGAAGGATCACAAATGCATCTCTCACTTCTATAGAAGTTACCTGACTTTCTTTATGATTCTTCACATCTCTATTGCACTTTTAAGTATATCGAAAGTTATTGATAAAGTCAAGAGAGAACAAGTACAATATATGTAATATATGTGCAAGGATGATGAAATGTGACAATATTAATTGGCCTCACAGGGTGGGGTGATCACGATGATATTTATACTCAGGAGTATACAACTCGAAATAAGCTTGAGTCTTATGCCGCTCACTTCCCAGTTGTTGAGTTGGATAGCGCATTTTACAGCATCATGGACCAAAAACAATTTGAAAAGTGGTCAAATCAAACGCCAAGTAATTTTTCATTTGTTGTAAAGGCTTATCAAGCGTTTACAGGGCATGACCGAAAAAAATATACGCGCAAAGAAATGAAGGAGTTATTTTCACTTTACCAGAAACAAATTTCCCCTCTTGTAAAAGAAGGGAAATTGCAAAACATTTTATTTCAGTTTCCGCCTTGGTTTGATGTGAACCAAGACCATATAAGACGCTTAAAATTTATTCGCGAGCAATTTAAAGATTACCCGATAGCTATAGAATTTCGCAATAGAAGTTGGTATGATGAGCATATTAAGGAATATACGCTACAATATTTAAAAGGTGATCAGTGGATTCATACGATTTGTGATGAACCTCAAGCTGGTAAATCCTCTGTCCCAATTGTGCCAGAAATTACAAACGTAGAACAATCATTAATACGTTTCCATGGCCGTAACATTTATGGCTGGAACAATAATGGTCAAGACAATTGGCGTGAAGTACGATTCCTATATAATTATTCTGATCAAGAACTAGGAGAATGGCAAAATCGAATTGACCATTTAAAACAACAAGTTAAACAAATGACTATTTTGTTTAACAATAACTCAGGTGGTCATGCTTACGAAAATGCGAAAAGATTCCAACGAATGTCAAATTTAACTTATGAAGGGTTAAACCCTAAACAAATTGACTTGTTTACTGATTAATTAACAGAACGAACACCTAAGTAGCGTGCTTGCCAATAACGATCTGACATGCTCGCAACAGTAACACCGCTTGTTGTTCCTGCATGTACGAATTGGCCGTCACCAATGTATACACCAGCATGTGATGGGCCAGGTTTGTAAGTTTCAAAAAACACAATGTCACCAACACTTGGTTGAGAAACTGGTGTTGTTACATTCCATATGTCATTGACTGTTCTCGGTAATGAGGCACCATGTTGAAAATATACATATTGTAAAAATCCACTACAGTCAAACCCGCTCGGTGACGTACCACCCCAAGCATAAGGTGTGCCGACATAAGATCTTGCAGTAGAAGCAGCATTACTATATGTAGTCGATGACGTTTGAACTTCTGACTCTGACTGATTGGACTGTGTATTCGTATTGGCTGAGTGATTGGTTTGTTCAGTAGTCGTGACATGAGAAACAGTTATAATTTGGTCCAACCCAGCTAAATCTAAATCTTTATTGTTTAATTGATTAAAATAGATTAGCGCACGTTTCGTATTGTGACCGGCATCACCATCGACGCGGTCATGGTACAATCCTAAACCTTTTAAAGCTGATTGGACACGTTTAACACTATTAGATTGTTCTCCAAAGGTAATATCTTCAGCTAAATGATTGATCACACTTATATATTGATCATATATTGCCTGGTTAAGCATTTCTAAAGTGGCTTCATTTAATTCACCATTTGGTTTTAAATTATAATCACTTTGAAAGCTTTTAACGGCGTACTCTGTTAATGCATTGTATTGATCAGTTTCTTCACCAGGATAATAGTTGGCAGTCTTAAGCTTTCGGTGAAGTAATACAACTGAATCACCATGGTCTCCGTATGAGAGTTGATTCATCTCTTTAATTTGTTGTTTTGTATATGCATCAACTGGCACATGAAAAACAAACGGAGAACTTAATGCTAAACTACCTGCCATAGCGCCAATCATGAAAGTTCTCGCCGGTTTCCGTTTGATCATTTTACCAACACCTTTTCATTTCATTGATCTCTGTTCGAAATATATGTGTTGATTATTAAAACTATGAGTTACAAAAATGTTACGAAATTATTATAGGGGTGAAATAGTATGGAAAATGTAAATGAGCAAGGTTACTTAAACTTATGCCAAACAGTACTTGAACATGGTAGTGATCGCGGTGATCGTACTGGTGTTGGCACCCGATCAATGTTCGGCCATCAAATGAGGTTTAACTTACAAGAAGGGTTCCCTTTATTAACGACGAAGCGAGTCCCGTTTAAATTAATCGTTAGTGAGCTGCTTTGGTTTATTAAAGGTGATACAAACATTCGTTACTTATTACAACATAATAACAACATATGGAACGAATGGGCTTTTAAAAACTGGGTTGAAAGTGATGAATATGACGGACCTGACATGACCAATTTTGGCGTACGCTCTTTAGAAGATGACCAATTTAATGAACAATATCAAGAGCAGATGAGCAAGTTTAAGAAGCGAATCTTAGAGGATGATCAGTTCGCTGAAGAGTTCGGTCACCTCGGTGATGTTTATGGTAAACAGTGGCGTCATTGGCAAGATTCAAAAGGTGAGACAATCGACCAGTTAAAACAAGTCATTCATGATATTAAAAACAACCCTAATTCAAGAAGGTTGATTGTGTCAGCTTGGAACCCTGAAGATATCCCTACAATGGCCTTGCCGCCTTGTCATACACTGTTTCAATTTTATGTACAAGATGGTAAGTTGTCATGTCAGCTTTATCAAAGAAGTGGCGACATTTTTCTTGGCGTCCCGTTCAATATTGCAAGCTACGCATTGCTGACACATTTAGTTGCTCATGAATGTGGACTAGAAGTAGGGGAGTTTGTTCACACGTTTGGTGATGCCCATATTTATCATAACCATTTTGATCAAGTGAATGAACAACTCGGTCGTGAGATGAAGCCGTTTCCAACACTTAAGCTTAATGCGGAAAAACAATCGATCTTTGATTTTGAAGTTGAAGATCTGACTGTAGAAGGATACAATCCACACCCTGCTATTAAGGCTCCAATTGCGGTTTAGGAGGTAAAGAATGAAACTATCATTAATTGTAGCTATGGATGACAATCAAGTAATTGGCTTGAACAATGATATGCCATGGCATTTACCAAACGATCTAAAATACTTTAAAAAAGTAACTTCAGGTTCACCAATCGTGATGGGGCGTAAAACGTTCGAATCGATTGGCAGACCATTGCCGAATCGTCACAACATCATTATGACACGTAATGAACAGTACACTCAGGAAAGTTGCTCGATTGTGCATCAATGGGAGGATCTGTCGCCATTAGTTGATGGGGAAGAGGAAGTGTTCATCATAGGTGGATCAGAATTGTTTAAAGACGCTTTAGAACAAGTAGATTATATGTATATCACTCGAATTCATGAAACGTTCGATGGCGACACATATTTTCCAACAATCAATTGGGATGACTGGGAATTAGTTAGTGAACAATCAGGGGAACTTGATGAGAAGAACAAACATGAACATACATTTTTAGTTTACCGTCGAAAATAAGTGAACATTTTGTAACAGAATGCAATAATATTTGCAAATTCATGATAAATAAGCGACAATAATGACAGGACTAGTCTGCGAATGGTGGGTGTTTAGATGACAATCGGAGTTCCGGGGTTAATATTAATTATTTTAATCCTATTAATTATATTCGGTCCGAAAAAGCTACCAGAATTAGGGCAAGCTTTAGGGCAAACGTTAAAAGAGTTCAAAAAGTCAACTAATGAATTAACATCAGATCAAGATGATCAACCGAAGAAGACAATTGATCATCAATAACGTCTAAGTATTGGAGTGATATTATGGGCATTGGCAGCATCGGTTTACCGGGATTAATATTAATTGTACTTGTTCTGTTACTAGTATTTGGCCCATCCAAGTTACCTGAGATCGGTAAAGCGTTCGGTTCATCGTTAAAGGAATTTAAAAAAGCAACGAACGGTTTAATCTCAGAAGACTCAAATGATTCTAATTCAAAGAAAAACAACTCAGATTCTAACAATCAATAAGCTTGCATGATTAAGATGTAAGGGAGCCCCTTACATCTTCTTTTATGGAACTTTTACTTAAAAAATATGTACTTGGGTTAATGTAAGAGGGTGAACGAGATGACAAATGACCAGCAGATTAGCCAAAATGAAATGGATTGGACAGAACACTTAGGTGAGCTCAGAAAACGCTTTTTTTGGAGCTTCATTGTGTTTGCTTTATCCTTTGGTGTTGGTTTTTATTTTCGTGAAGAAATATATTTATATATTGCAAATGATGTACCATTTCAATTAACAGTTTTAAGCCCTTTTGATATCATTTGGGTCTATGTGATTATCGGAACTATGGCAGGCCTAATTATAACTGTACCGTTTTTAGCTTTTCAGTTATGGCTCTTTATAAAGCCTGGGTTAACAAAGCATGAAAAAAGGGTAAGTTTACTATATGTACCAGCCATATTCATTTTATTTATTTTAGGTTTAGCTTTCGGCTATTTCGTCATTAAAGATTTAGTATTAAACTTTTTACTTAACTTAAGTGACGGTTTAGTTAATGAAATGTTTACTGTTAATAATTACTTTAAATTTATCCTTCAAATAACAGTACCTTTTGCTTTCTTTTTTGAAGTCCCGCTAATTGCAATGTTTTTAACGAGTTTAGGTGTTTTAACACCAGCTTTTATGAAGAAATCGAGAAAGTTTGCTTATTTAATTCTTGTCGTTATTGGAACAATGTTATCACCACCTGACTTTATTTTGCAGTTAGTAGTGGCAGCACCATTGATCTTTCTATACGAGCTCGCTATAATTACCTCAGCAATCGTTTATCGTAAACGGGAGAAAAAGTTAGCTGAGTTAAATGAACAATCAGATGAAGAAATTTAGAAGCAGGTGTTTAGATGAAGTCTTTTTATCACTTTGCGATGCAATATCGAGGAGTCGTAAATAAACAAGATGAGCGTAAACAGCTGGCAGATTGGATGTTTCGTGATCATGATTTCCCAAAACAATCAATCAGCTACGATGAGATTACGCAGTATTTAGAAATGCAAGTGCCATTTGCAGATGCATTAAAGACATTTGATGTATTGTGGGACGAGTATAAAGAGAATTCATAATAACAAAAAGCCAGGTGAATATTCGCCTGGCTTTTTGTCTATTTGGTATTGGTGAAAGTAAGCGAGTTAACTCAATGCTGTTTAGCTAGCTCAATTAGCAAGCGTAAGAGCTACCTACGATGATTAGTAAAATGAATAAAACAACAATTAAAGTAAAACCGCCTCCGCAATAACCTTTACTCATAAAAGAATCACTCCTTAGACCTGTTTTGTTTTCACTGTTAACTTATGCACCCTTGTGTACGTGTGTATAGGCTATCGTAATGAGACTTGTATAAATGTCTTGAAATAATTTTAAAGGGAGATTAAAAATGGAGATTAAAACCGATTGGAATGAAGTTTTAACTGAACAATTTCAACAAACTTACTTCAAATATCTCATTAAAAATGTTAAAGAGCGCTATGAACAGGAAATTGTTTATCCACCTTACTCGGAAATATTTAATGCGTTTAACCAAACGTCATTCTCAGAAACTAAAGTTGTCATCCTTGGTCAAGATCCCTACCATGGTGAAGGACAAGCGAACGGATTAAGTTTTTCAGTACATAAAGACCAAGCGCTTCCTCCGTCCTTAAAAAATATCTTTAAAGAATTGGAATCAGATTACGGGTGTTATTCGAGCCATGGTGATCTTACTCACTGGGCGAATCAAGGTGTATTACTTTTAAATACATCTTTAACTGTTAAAGAAGGAGAGGCAAACGCGCACCGTTCATTACGTTGGGACCTTTTCACAACATCGGTTATAAAAACTGTAAGCGAAAAGAAGGACCACGTTGTTTTTGTCCTATGGGGAAAACAAGCATATAAAAATAAGGCGCTAATCGATGAGCGTCATACGATTGTACACGCCCCTCACCCTAGTCCACTATCAGCCTATAGAGGATTTTTTGGTAGCAAACCGTTTAGTCAAGTCAATGATGCGCTACTAAAGAATGGGCAAGCGCCCGTTAATTGGTGTTACTAACATTAGCCTATACAGGATACGCATTTATCCCGTACATTATAATAGTTGAATGAAGGAGGAATAAGTATGTATCCTGTACGGCACCATCAAGATTACAGACATCATCAACCACCACAACATGGTTTTCACCCGCCAACAAGGCATCAAGGTTTTCAACAACCCAACATCGTTCAGCAGTTGGTAGCGAAACTAAAAGGACCAGGTGGAAAAGCGGCTCCTTTTCACACACCACATGTTCCTTTCCCAATGACGGCGTCTAAATATCACAATTTTCATGAGACGTTAAACCATATTCAAAAAGGTTTAGGTATGGTCCAACAAGTGTTACCGATATGGAAACAGTATGGTCCACTTATAAAGAATGCACCGATGTTCATTGATATGGTAAAATTAATGATGGAAGAGGATGAAGGTAAAGAGCAAAAGGTTGATGATGAAAAATTTGATGAAGAAACGAAAGATTATAAGGGTGTAGACGGAAAATTAGACGAAAAACAACTGTTAAAAATGCTCGAAGATGATCATGTGCAAGAGCCATTTAAAACAGAAGTTAAAAAAAGTCATCCACCTAAATCAAAACATCATCCGAAAGGCTTACCTCAACCTAAATTATACATTTAGATGTCTCATAGGAGTGATTCGATGAGTACGAAATTAAGTCAAGCTACATTTGCTGGAGGGTGCTTCTGGTGTATGGTTGAACCATTTGACCGTCGACCAGGAATTTATGAAGTTGTATCTGGGTATACAGGTGGACATACAACTAATCCGACATACGAAGAAGTGTGTTCTAATACGACTGGTCATTTGGAGGCTGTCCAAATCACATATGACGAGGACGTTTTTCCATATGACCAGCTACTAGAACTGTTTTGGCAACAAATTGACCCGACAGATGCAGGTGGTCAGTTTAATGATCGCGGTGAATCGTACAAGCCAGCAATTTTTTATCACAATGAACAGCAAAAGCAATTAGCTGAGCAGTCTAAACAGTCGCTGGAAGAGAGTGGTAAATTTAACAATCCAATAGTAGTTGAGATTAGAGAGGCTACTACATTTTATCCAGCAGAAAAAGGCCACCAAGATTATTATAAGAAAAACCCATTTCACTATAAGCTTTATAAAAAAGGCTCTGGAAGACAAGGGTTTATTAAAGATCATTGGTCCAAAGATAAAGATGTAGAAGCTTTACGCCAAAACCTTTCTGAAATGCAATACAAAGTAACTCAGGAAGATGCAACTGAACCTCCTTTTAAAAATGAATATTGGGATCATGAAGGGGAAGGAATATATGTCGATATAGTAAGTGGAGAACCACTGTTTTCTTCCCAAGATAAATATGATGCAGGATGCGGTTGGCCAAGCTTTACAAAGCCAATTGCACCGTTAGAAGAAGATCTGGATACATCACACGGTATGCGTCGAATCGAAGTAAGGAGTCAGTATGCTGATTCTCACTTAGGGCATCTGTTTGATGATGGTCCGACTGATCAAGGTGGTATGCGTTACTGCATTAATTCAGCAGCACTTAAGTTTATTCCAAAAGAGGAATTAGAAAAAGAAGGTTATAGAAAATATCAACAATTATTTGAATGAAAAATTTAATCAAACGTTTGATTAATTATTTTAGGAAGGTGTTAAGATGATCCATAAAACGTGGGAGAATAACAAAACAATAAAACAAATTAAATGTGTTCACGTAGATGCTAAAAAGTTTACTGTCCAAAACGTCTTAACGACAGGGAAGACTTATGATGTTAAAAATGAATCAGAAGAATTTTATTTTGTTATTGATGATTCAGGTAAAATGGGCGGATTTTATAAAGAATACTTTGAAGAGATTTAAGTGTAAAAGGGGCATTCGACTAATGAATGCCTCTTTTCTTACACATATATATTCGCTAAAAAGATGCCAAGTGTTTCTTCATACATTTCGTCTAAATCCGTAATAGGTAACGGGTTAACTCCTTGACCTAATTCTAATGTAAAACCTGGTCTTCTAAAATCTTGAATAAACCAGTCTTTATACCCTGCATGGCTATCAACGTATTGTATTGGACGATAACCACTAACACGACTGTATTCTTGAGCGATGTCGCGGGAAATAGGTGGTTCTAGGCCTTCGTAACCCCAAAAAATGATTTCTCCTTGTGTGTGAAGGGCAAGGACACGATCAAAGCCTTTTATTAAAGTTAAATCATAGATTGCCAAAGCTTCTGGTTCAGTTAGTGGTCCATACCCAGGAAAATCACGTGGAGATGGTTGTTTTGGTTTTCTCTGCTGCTCTAACTCCCAATTGGCAGGGAATTGATTGTTTAAATCAACACCTCTTATATTAGCTTTCCATTGATCGAAATTCGTACTTTGATTATTGATGTCTAAAACTAGTTCACGAAATCGTTCATTTTCAGGCAGGCCATTATTTAACAAATCGACACCGTCAGGATTTACCATTGGCACGATGCTTAAAGTAATTTCATTAAAATAGTGATGCATATTGTGGCCTCGAATTGGTTCATTTGTTGATAAGGCATGTAAATAGTCATTAATGAATCGCATAATGACATTAGTTGTAATGGATTCGTGAGCGTGAAAAGAGCCATTTATATGAATATGTTGGTCGCCATTTCCAATGACAACTTCATATATCGGTCTTCCCATAATTGAATGGCCAATCGTGTTTAGGGCAAATTGAGGGTAAGTCGCTTGAAGAGTGAACAAGTCTTCTTCAAACTGTCTAAATGTATACAAACGTTCATCATGTATGATTCGATTATGTCTCATGAAAGTCGTCCCCCTTACATCCTAATTGTATGATTTAGGAATGGTGAATTTGCACAAATTATGAAAAGTCATTATAATGATGGGTAGAATTTCTACATACACGTGGTTATTCTGCGAAATAAATGATATTATATCAGTAAACATTATTATTATAGGAGGGATTACCTTGGCATTTATTATTTCATCACCTTGTAAGGACGAGAAAGCTGCAGAGTGTGTAGATGTATGCCCGGTTGACTGTATTGAAGAAGGTAAAGACATGTTCTATATAGATCCAGATATTTGTATCGATTGTGGAGCATGTGAAGCGGTATGCCCAGTAGAGGCTATTTATCATGAGGACGAGCTTCCAGAAGAAGAGAACGAGTATATTGAAATTAATAGGAAGTTTTTCCAAGAATAACGAATACATCACAAGAGGCTGGATATAAGTATTCAGCCTCTTTTTTGCAACGATTAATTACAAAAATTAGTCCGTTCATATTTAGATGGGCGCACTATATATAGGGGAATGGGACATGCTCAACAAAAAGGATGATTATATAGCGCAAATATTTTCGGTCACAAGGTGGTTAACAATCGTAGCTGTGATGGCTTTATATTTCACATTACCAGAGTCGTTAGTATTCAATTTAACGATGCAGGAGTTACTCTACATAATTGGCTTTGGAGCTTTGTATAGTTTAGCTATCCAAATCGCTTTATGGAAGTTAAATACTTATACAAAAGCTAAATTACGATTCGTTCAAGCTGGAGTGGTATTTGATTACCTTTTTATATCATCGTTAGTTTACTTCACAGGTGGAGTCGGTAGTTTGTTTATGCCTCTTTATTTTGTCTGGCTTATGCATGCAGCATTAGTTTGGCACTTTAAAGGGATGTTACTAGCGACATTATTAGCTGTAGGAAGCTATTCTTTTATTGCGTACTATTTTGAGCAATTATTTATAAGTACTTACTTGCTATTATATGGTGCTCACACTATCTTCATTGGTTTAGTCGGTGTGTTTGCTTATTTGTTATCTTCAAGAAAACAAGCCGCATCGATTGATCATATCAATTATAAAGAAGAAGCAATGAAAGATTATGTATCAGGGCTTTATAACCACCGCTCTTTTCAAAATACGTTAACGAAACTTGTGGAAAAAGATAAAGAGTTCACGCTCATTAAATTAAATATAGATCACTTTAAACAGTTGAATGACACGTACGGTTATGAAACGGGTGACCGTGTGTTAGCTATTTTAGGAAGTACGTTAGACTTTTGGATTGAGCCTCGAGAAGGCTACAATTTCCGGTATAATGGTGATGAATTCACGATTATTTTGTTTGACCAAAAGCGTCATAAGATCGAGCAGAATATCGAAAGATGGAACAACTATTTCGCAGAACATGTACAAATGATTGACGACTTAAGTGATGAATATATCACAATAAGTTATGGTGTTGGCTCATTGAAGGAATCAGATGATCGCGATGAACTATTAAGACGTGTTGACCGTTGTCTACATCAAGCAAAGGCATCGGGGAAAAACAAAGCTGTATTTGATGAAACATTTAAGCAAGCAATTAAAAGCTAGGGGAATTGTAAAATGACAACGATTGTTAAACAAGATTTTAACTTTGATTTAATTTATAAGGAAATGCAACAACTTGGTTTAGAAAATGAAAAGAAGAAGTTAATCGAACTTTATGAAAAGTGGTCAGAGAAGTCATCAATTATTGGCTTTACAGGCCACTTTTCTGCTGGGAAATCTTCGATGATTAATGCAATTGTTGGAGAGGATTTATTACCTTCTAGTCCAATCCCAACAAGTGCCAATATAGTAGAGATTAACAATGGTCCCATTAAAGTCATTTATCATTTTAAAGATCAGCAGTTTGCGCATGAATCAGAAATTAATATTAACCAAATTCAACAATTGTCTCGTAATGGTCAAGAAGTCGATTCGATTACGATTCAAAAACCATTACCGGCTATTGAAAATACAGCTTTAATGGATACACCAGGAATTGATTCGGCAGATGATGAAGAGTTTGACCGTACATTATCTCGTGTACATCTAATTGACTATTTTATTTATGTTGTTGACTATAACCACGTTCAGTCAGAGGTCAATTTTCAATTTTTACAACAGCTTGAGAAGAAATCAATCCCTTATATGATTGTCGTTAACCAAGTCGATAAGCATAATGAAGACGAAATTACGATGGATGAGTATAAGCGTGCGTTAGAAGATAGTTGTGAGAACTGGAACTTATCACCTCAGTTAACATTGTTCACTTCATTAATGGACGAACAACATCCACATAATCAATTGAATGACTTACAGCAGCATTTACAAACTATTATCGATCGTAAAGAAGAAATAGTTGAAGAACGTGTTAAAACGGAACTCAAAAGCTTAATTGAAGTCATCGCTGAAAAGAAGTACGGCAGTTATACAGAACATACTTCAAAAGAAGAGCTAAAACGGATAGAAGAAGAGTATTACAAAATTAAAGATCGCGTAGAAGTATTAAATAAAGACAACCAACAATTTAACGCATCATACATGAAGTCAGTGAGTAAAATTGTTGATGAGGCTTATTTAATGACCTTTGAAATGCGTGAGCTTGCTAAAGACTATTTAGAATCTGTACAGCCAAAATTTAAGGTTGGCGGATTATTTTCTAAAAAGAAAACTCTAGAAGAGAAAGAGCGTCGCCTTAATCAATTTTTAACTGACTTAAATGAACGCGTGAAAACACAAGTCAATTGGCATGTGAGAGAGTTTTTAGTTTCGATCTTAGATGAGCACAATGTTCAAGACCACGACTTAAAGCAACAACTACAACAGTTTGAGTTCGTCGTAACTGAACAAGTGTTGCTCGATAATGTAAATCCATCAGCTGAAGTTAATGGCGATTACGTATTATTGTTTACAAAATCACTACAAAAATCGATTTCAAACGACGTTAAGCACCGTTTAACGAGTGACTTAAATGACATTTATAAATCGTTACAACCGTTGATTGAAGAACAGTTGCCACCATTGAAGGCGCAGTTAAATGACTTAGAAGACCAATTGAATCAGTCTCAGCAATCTCACGAAAGCTCTAAAGAAATGAAGCAGTTTGAATCGTCGATGAAGGGCAATTTATTAAGTGAGGATCTAACTGATGAACAAGTAGAGAAAGCTTTACAGACAAAAGTCGAACAACGTCATGAAGTAAACGTGGAAGAAATGTTGACTAAAGTTAATGAAGTAGAAGAGGAACGACAAGGTGAAGAAGATGTAAGTTCCAGCTACACGTTGTCTGTTACAGAGACGACTGATCGAGCTGAGGAAATTTTAGCAGAAACTGTTAATGTCCCAATCCTTGATCAATATAGAGTTCAAGTCGAACAAAAGCAACAACAAATACAAAATATGACTTATACAGTTGCACTGTTTGGAGCGTTCAGTGCAGGAAAGTCATCATTTGCAAATGCATGGATTGGTGCTAACGTATTACCGGTTTCACCAAATCCAACAACAGCTGCCATTAATAAGATTGCTCCGATCAATGAACAGTTCAATCATGAAGATGTCGTTGTCACATTTAAAACTGAGCAAGCAATCGTTGACCAAGTAAATCAAATTTTAGCGCCGTTTACAGATGAACCATTTCGTTCATTAACGGCTTTAAGTAAGTTTATTAATAAAAACAATAAGAAACTAACAGACCAACTTTCCAAAACGGATGCTTCATTTATCGAAGCTTTTAGTACTGGCTTAAATGAGTGTGAGCCATTATTAGGTGAACAAAAACAGGTTGACTTACACCATTTCAGGCAGTATGTAACAGTTGAAAGACTTTCGTGCTTCGTAGATGAAATTGTTATTTATTACGATTGTGAATTAACTCGCTCTGGCGTTACATTAGTTGATACGCCTGGAGCAGATTCAATTCATGCTAGACATACGAACGTATCGATGCATTACGTGAAACATTCAGACGTTTTAGTATATGTCAATTATTACAACCATGCTTTTGCACGAGCAGACCGTGAATTTTTGAAACAATTAGGCCGTGTTAAAGGCGCATTTACAATGGACAAGATGTTCTTCGTGTTAAATGCTGCTGATTTAGCGCAAAATGACAATGAACTGCAAATGGTTGTTTCGTATTTACAAGAACAATTACAGCAATACGGTATTCGAAATCCACAAACGTACCCAATATCTAGTAAGCAGTTGGTCGAACAACCAGCGTTAAAAGAAAGTGATGAGGCAGCACTTGCATTTTTCAATCGATTTAATCACTTTATCGAACATGATGCTAAAGTTATGATCGCTCATAACTTACAAGCAGAAATTGATACGTTAACGTCGTTTGTTGAGAAAACAGTTTATGAAATCAATCAAAACCAAGAAGAACAAGACCGTCTAATTAATCAATATAAAGACGACTTAGCACAACTCCGTAAGCGATTGAACTCAATTGAACCAACAATATACGTACAACAAGTTCATCAACAAGTTGATGAGCTGATCCACTACGTTCGCGAACGTACGAATATCCAATTAATTGACTTAATGAAAGATACGATTAATCCAGCAACAATTACTCAAAACGGTCGTAAGGGACAAGAAGAGTTAAAGACAGCAATCAAACAACTATTTATTGAAGTACAGCAAAAGTTAAGCAAAGAATTTCATTCAACTAATATTTTGTTAGATTATCATTTTAATTCAGCTGCTAATACGTTAATTCAAGATATAAATAATGATGTTAAACAAGCTAGTGAGTTTGACCAAATATATTTTGAAGAACAAGTCGTTGATCCAGTGGAAATGCCTGAGTTAACTAACTTAAGTGATGAGATCGGTCTTAAGGAACTCGTTTCGATCTATAAGAATAAGAAAGACTTCTTTGAACAAAATCGAATTAAAGAGTTGTTTAGTCAACTAGAAGAGCAAATTGATCAATATTTAGGAAAAGTTGTACAACAGTTTGAACAAGTCTTTAAAACACATTACAATAAGCAGTTCGAATCATATCAACATCAACAAATTGAAGTTTATCTTAGTCATGTTGAGTCAATGATTGCATCTAAACAATCAATCTATCAAGATGAATCGCAGAAAGCTAAACTTAAACAAGTAAAACAAACATTGTCGAATACTTAAACCCCGCTTATTTTCAATTTAATTCGACAATTCTAACAAATTATTTTATGATAAGTATAAATGCTAGGTTACTAAAGATATAAAGAACTAGCACCATAAAAGTAATGTATTTAGGGGGAGACGATGGCAACTAAACGTAACATAAAAGCAGAAGATCTCTTTAACATTAGTTCAGTATCAGATCCGAGGTATTCGCCGGATTATTCAGAAGCTCTATTTATCAAAACTGAACTTAACGAGAAAGAAAACAAATACGTCTCAAACTTATTTCACTTAGACGTTGAGATGAACGAAGTAAACCAATGGACATTTGGAGAAGGTAAAGTATCTAATCCCCGTTGGTCACCAGACGGGAACTCTATTATTTTCTTATCTAATCGAGAGGATAAAAATCAACTTTACAAGATCGCACGCTTCGGCGGTGAAGCACAGAAGCTAACAGATGAAGAGGCCGGTGTGAACCGTGCAGAGTTTTCTCCTGATGGTAAACGCATTATGCTTCAAACGCCTATTAAAAAAGATGATTTAAACAAACAAGATGACGATGAAGAGAAAAAAGACGATGATTTACCTACGCCAACTGTGATTAATCGAATGAAATATAAAGCAGATGGTGCAGGAGTGGTTGAGGAAAAGTACCAAGTCATTAAATTGTTTAACATTGAGCATGAAGAAGTTGAGACAATTAAACAAGGTGAACAAAATTTCATTTTCCAGACGTGGGTTAATGATTCTCAAATTATTTATTCGACAGACGATTCGAACGATCAAGATTTTAACTTTAACCATGAATCATACATTTACAATTTAAAGTCTAAGACAGACTTAAAGCTGTTTACTGAAGAGGGATATGCATCAGGTTTTACAGTATCGCCAAATGGTGAACATCTTCTGTTTGCTCATATGGGGCGAACGTATGAAAATGCGACACACGCAGAGTTGTACGCTTATCACATCTCTTCTGGGGTAACAGCTTGTCTTACAGAAGGTTTTGATGCACCAGTTGGTGACTTTATCGTTGCAGATACACAACAACAACCGGTTTTAAAGCCTGTTATTTGGACAAGTAATGAGGAATTTTATCTTCCAGTATCAAATCAAGGAAATGTACTCTTATATTACGGTCACGTTGACGGCAGTTTGTATCCAGCGATCAATGAGCGTTTACACGTTTTTGGTTTTGATATTAATCCAACTGAACAAAAAGCGTTACTAACAATTAGTAAACCAACAAACCCAAGTGAACTATATGAACTTGAGTTAACGAATGGCAATCTTAAACAATTAACTCAGTTCAACGAGTCATTTATGGAAGAGGTTGAACTAGTTGAGCCAGAACCAATTAGCTATAAAAGTAAAGATGATTGGAAAGTGTACGGTTGGTTTATGAAACCGGCTGGGTTTGAAGACAGTCAAAAGTATCCAATGGTTGTAAATATTCATGGTGGACCGCATGCGTTTTACGGCAATTCGTTCTTTCATGAAATGCAGTATTTAGCAGCAAGTGGTTATGCTGTATTATATGTAAATCCACGTGGAAGTCATAGTTATGGTCAAGAGTTTGTTGATGCTGTACGTGGTGATTACGGTAACGGAGACTATTTAGACATTATGAATGGTGTGGATTACGTTTTAAATGAATACGACTGGATTGATGAAAATCGTCTAGGTGTTACTGGTGGTAGTTATGGCGGGTTTATGACGAACTGGATTGTAGGACATACCAACCGCTTCAAAGCAGCTGTCACTCAGCGAAGTATTTCCAATTGGATCAGTTTCCGTGGTGTAAGTGATATTGGTTATTACTTTAACGATTGGCAAATCAAGGCAGACTTTAGTGACCTTGATAAAATGTGGAAGCATTCACCAATTGCTTATGTAGATCAAATTGAAACACCACTTAAAATAATTCATAATGAGCTTGATTTCCGCTGCCCAATTGAACAAGCAGAGCAGCTATATATCGCCTTAAAATATCAAAAGAAAGAAACAGAGTTTGTCCGCTTTCCAGAGTCAGATCATAATTTATCACGCACAGGTAAACCGAACTTAAGAATTGAAAGGTTGAATCATATTGTTGGATGGTTCGATCGTTACTTGAAATAATATTTATGCCCCAGTTTAGAACGTAACTAAACTGGGGCTTTCCTTATGACCAGTGTTGATCGATAAATTCATCGCGACCTGACTTTTCACGGTCTTCTTTATATTCATTAGGATTTTTACGGTAGAAATCTTGGTGGTACTCTTCTGCTGAGTAGAACGTTGCAGCAGGTAAGATTTCAGTTACAATAGGATCTTTAAACTTTCCAGATGCTTTTAACTGTTGTTTACTTTGTTCAGCGAGTAATTTTTGTTCATCATCGTGGTAGAAAATCGCTGTACGATATTGTGGTCCTCGGTCATGAAATTGGCCATCTGGGTCAGTCGGGTCAATTTGTTGCCAATATAATTCTAATATTGTTTCATAAGACATTTTGCTTGGATCATATGTAATTTCAACCGCTTCATAATGACCTGATGTCCCTTGCTTAACTTGTTCATATGTCGGTTGGTCAACATGGCCACCTGTATAGCCTGATACGACACTATGAACACCATCCCATTGATCAAAAGGTTTTACCATACACCAGAAGCAACCACCAGCAAAAGTTGCTCGCTTTAATTGACTCATCGTTTATCAACTCCTTTATTACTGTAATCGATTATAGCAATCGCCAATCTTTTTGGGAAGTAAACGATATTAAAATAACGACTAACGTGTTGTTAGCCGTTATAAGCTTCGTTTTCCGGTAAGCAATTGGTAAATAAAAATAATACCAGCTATAACGAGTAATAAATGAATAAGACCACCAGCAATTTCAAGGACTAAACCTATTAACCAAATGATTAATATAATCGATATAATTGTCCAAAGCATGTAATCACCTCTTAGTCATATATTTCCCGCGCACTATATTTTAAAACTAATTTTTAAAAAATTCCTTCAATTGCAATACTTTTTTGGTAAAATAATATTAGAAATATATAGGGGGAGTTTATATGGCAATTGAAGAAAAGTTAAATACTCTAGTTACGAAAATGAATGAAGATGCTAGTGGATTAAACGGGCTAAATGCTACTTATTCGTTTGACATAACAGATGAAGACAACATGGCATGGGGTGTGAAAGTATCACCTGAACAAGTTGAACTATCAGAGTCATTGCTAGATGATGCAGATTGTCTATTAAGGATGAGTGCAAGTAATTTTGAAAAGTTGTTAGATGGCTCTTTAAATGCGACGTCAGCATTTATGATGGGTAAAATTAAGGCAAAAGGTGATCTAACTTACGCCCTGAAATTACAAAACGTACTTAATCATTATCGATAAAATAACTTTAAAAATCTCCGGATCAAGTTCGGAGATTTAATTTTTGGAAGAAATTATTATATAATTAGTATAGAAAGGGGGAGTATTAAGTGAAAAAGTTAATTGTTTTATTACTTGGCTTAACGTTTCTTTTAGTCGGTTGTTTTGGTGATGACGATGAAGAAGTCATTACACCATATGATGAGTTGTCTAATTACATATCACTTTGGGAAAGTGAACAGTTTGAGGATCTTTATGACAACCACATTACCGAACAAAGTCGTGAAACGTTTTCACATGAAGATTTCGTAGAACGTTACAATCATTTATACGATGCATTAAATATAAACAACCTTTCATTACAAATCTTAAGAGAAGATTTAGATGAGGAAGAGGTCGACGAGTTAGAAGAATTAGAAACCTATACATTACCACTTGAAGTGTCATTTGACACATTAGCTGGTACTGTTGATTATGAATTAGATGTTAGTTTAGAGAAAACTTTAATTGAGAACGAGAATAATGAAGGAGAAGGTGATGAACGTTGGTTAGTCCAATGGCAACCAGAGTTTATTCTACCAAACCTTGAGCAGAATGAAGAGGTAAGTTACAGTACGTTGACTGCTAAGCGAGGCGATATACTAGACCGTAATGATCTTGCTTTAGCTACGACTGGCGAGGTCTATGAAGTCGGTATTACGCCACAAAATTTCGATGAATCAGACTTAAGTACATTAGCTGACTCTTTAAATCTTACAGAAGAATATATAGAAAATAAAATTAATCAAAGTTGGGTACAACCAGAGCATTTTGTTCCGGTCAGAAACATACAGTTAACGGATGACGAGATGGTCTCAGAATCGACTGCTATTAGCGGAGTCACAACACGAGTTGTTGAAGATCGTGTTTATCCTTTTGCTGAGGCAGCTGCTCACTTAACAGGTTATATTGCGCCAATCTCCGCTGAAGAGTTGGAAGAGTTAGAAGATGGGGGTTATACTTCATCAGACCGTGTCGGTAAGCGTGGATTAGAACAATTGTTTGAATCTAAGTTAAGAGGCCAAAATGGGGCTGAAATTTACATTAATAAACAAGATGGTTCTACTTATACGGTTACTGAACAAGAAGCGCAAGATGGTGAAGATGTTCAATTAACAATTGATATGGAAGTGCAAGAACAGCTGTTCCGAATAGTTGATGGTGATGCAGGTACAGCAACAGTTATGGATCCAGCTTCAGGGGATATATTGAGCTTATTAAGTTTCCCTACGTTTGATCCGAACCAGTTCGTCTTAGGAATGACCAATTCACAATATGAAGAGTTAATGAGTGATGAAAATTTACCGACGATCAACCGTTTCTCTTCAACATACTCACCAGGATCAACAATGAAATTATTTACATCGATTGTTGGCTTTCAAACAGGTGAATTAGATTCTGATGAAGTCAAAGAAATTGAAGGTCTGCAATGGCAGAAGGATAGTTGGGATGATTACCACGTCACACGTGTTAGTGACCAACATACTGAAGTTGATCTAGACGTTGCTATGAAGCACTCTGATAATATTTACTTTGCAATGTTAGGTTTAGACATTGGAGGAGAAGCGTTTAAAGATGGTTTAGAAACTTTAGGATTTGGCGAATCTTTACCTTTCGCTTATCCAGTAACGACTTCACAAATTTCAAACTCTGGAAGCTTTGGTTCAGAAGGCAAAATTGCAGATTCGTCGTTCGGTCAAGGTGAAGTATTAATTAACAATACTCACTTAGCCACACTATATTCTGGTGTAGCCAATGACGGTGTTTACATGGAACCTCGCTTATTATTAGATGAATCAGAGGAAGTATGGTTTGAATCGATTATTGAAGAAGAAGAAAACGCCATTTTACAAGAAGCATTAAGAAATGTTGTCGCTGAAGGAACGGCAACAGATATTAATATTGATGGAAGAGAGATGGCAGGGAAGACAGGAACTGCCGAGCTAAAAGCAAGCCATGATGATGAAGATGGTGCACAAAACGGTATTTTCGTTTCTTATGACCAAGCAAACCCAAACATGCTATTAAGTTTAATGATTGAAAATGTTGAAGACTCAGGCGGAAGCGGCTATACAGTCGAGTTAAGTAAGGAATTCTTTGAATCAATAGAATAATAAAGAAGCGGGAGTGATGAACGCATCGCTCCCGCTTCTTATTAATACCCTAGTTCTTCTAATACTTCTAACGTTAAATCTGGTCGATCTGTAATGATGCCATCTGCACCTGATTCAAGTAATCTTTTCATTTCTTCTCGATCATTGATTGTCCAATAAGATACATGCAAGCCTAGTCGGTCTGCACCACTAATAACATCATTGGTCGTTAAGTCAAAACCACTTTCACTTGTAGGGATTAATACAGCATCAACACTAGGGTTGTATAAATTTCTTAGAAATATTTTATGCGTGACCACAAAGTTACGAATTTCGCCTCTACCACCAGCAACTGCGATATCATAAGGATCTTGTGCTTGAAACGATTCAATAATCCCTTGGTCAAAAGACCCAATTAATATTTGCTCTTGCATGTCATAACGTTCAATCAACGTAATTAATCGGTCAATCATTTCATCAATTCGTTCACTTGGGTTCGTGTCTTTAATTTCTAAAATGAAACGTTCATCTGGAAATGCTTCAAACAACTCTTCGACAGTTATAAGCTCTAACCCTTGTCCGCGATAAGGGTGATTACCTTGTTCATCTTCAAAGTAATGGCCAGCATCAAGTTGTTTAAGTTCTTCTAAAGTTAAGTCTGTTACATTACCAGTTCCATCTGTCGTCCGATCAACAGAAGGGTCGTGAATATTAATTAAGTAACCATCTTTTGAAATATGTAAATCTGTCTCAAGAACATCAACACCGAGGTCAACCGCATTTTCAAACGCAGCCATCGTCGATGAAGGTTTTAAGTGTTCACCACCTTGGTGGGCGATGACCAATGGACGGTCACTTTCAAAAAATGCTTTAGGCTCAACTGAATGCATTGGTATTAAATAAAGAAAAATATAAATTGCTCCTAAAACTGTCAAACCAATAGAAAAAGGCTTTTTATACTTCGTTTTTTTCTCCTTACTCATACAAATCTCCCTTTAATAAATTCTATAATTAAATTTACTATAATATAGTATATGAGACAATCTTATTTTCAGAAATATTTTTAGATAACCATAATAATGTTATGTAAACCAAAATAAGATTTAAAAATATTAAAAACCGTGATATGATAAGTTAAAGATTATATTTAAAGGGGGAGCAAGATTTATGAGCGATCAAAAGCCAATCATTCAAGTAAGAGATAATGGTTCGATTTTAGTTAAAGGTGATGTCACATTATTAGATGCTGAAGGTAATGAGTACGAAACGAAGCCAGCATTTTCATTATGTCGTTGCGGTGCTTCTAGTAATAAGCCATTTTGTGATGGGTCACATAAGCAGATCGAATTCCAAGATCAATCAAGAGTATAACTTACATAATTAAAATCCCTCACAATAGTGAGGGATTGTTAACTTATTTATTAGTTGAGTAATACTCATAGGCGTCTTTTGCTAGTGTTACACCTTGAGCAAATGCTGCACCACCACCTAAGGCAGCGCTAACCCCAATCGCTTCTAGCACTTCATCTTCAGAAGCTCCATTCTCAACGGCACCTTTCATATGATAGATGATACAATATTCATCTTGTGCATAAATGCTAACACTTAGTGCCATAAGCTGTTTATGTTTTTTGTCAATTGTTCCGTCAGCAAAAGCAGCTTCAGTAAAATCAAAGTAACCTTGAGTAATTTTGGGAAGCTTTTCTTTAAACGCATTCGAACCTTCTTTGTAATGCAGTAGTGCATCGTGGAAAAAGTCTTCCATCTCTTCTGAATGTTCCATAATCATCACTCCTTTTTGAATACACACATTCTTATCGTGAATTATTAGGAATAAAATATACATAAAATAGTTGAGTTACTTACAAATAAAATGAATATGTTGCTTGGTGGGAGGAGAAACAAGGTGAAGAAGCCTATAATTGGAGTATTTTTGCTAACGATTGTGTTTGGGTTGTTAATTTTTTATGCGTTTCCTAACTTACTGGACAGGCAGCCAACGATGATGCAAGCAAGTGCGAATGAATCGATTAATCAGCACCCATTAGAAAAACAACCAATTGAGTTATTCGTCGACTTTGAGGATTCTAATGTCAATCAATCACATGATGAATCAGATGATGATACTGTTATAAGTGAATCAGAAAACCATGAAGTAGATGAATCAATATCAGATGAACAATTGGTTGAGCAATTGTTTAATATTATGAATGAAGAGCGTCAATTGCAAAACATTAGTGAATATGAGCAACTGTCTCAATTAAATGAAGCGGCTGAACAGAAATCAGCTGACATGCGAGACCACGGTTATTTTGAGATGGAATCGCCTAACTATGGTAGTACAAGTGACATTATTAAGTCATATGACATTCCATATTACTCACTAGCAGCGAGTTTATCAGCCGGTGTTCAAGACCCGGAGCGAGTATTCGAACAGTTAAATGACGGGAATTTTACTAATTACTTATATGACCGTGATTTCACTCATGTAGGGATTGGTTATGTAAGTGGTGGTCAATACGGTCATTACTGGACGATTTATTTTATTGATCATCCAATAGATCAAGATGCTAATGAAATGGAGCAATTAGTATTTGAAATGGTTAATGAAATTCGAGATGAAAATGGTCTAAGCCGATTAGCGCAACATGAGAAATTATCTGAAGTTGCACGGATAAAATCAGAAGATATGCGCGATCAAAATTATGTTGCTCATGAATCACCTACTTATGGTTCGCCTCATGAAATGATTGAGCATTATGAGATTGAAAACAACGGCTCAGCTGAGAATATTGCTGCAGGACAGAAGACAGCTGAAGAAGTTGTAGGTGGTTGGATGAACAGCGATGGTCATCGCGCCAATATTTTAAACGAAGAGGTCACCCATTTAGGTGTCGGGTACGCACAAGGTGGCGAACAAAACAGCTATTGGACGCAACTGTTTATAATTGAATAAAAAAGCTATAATCAACCCTCTCTGATCATAATCAGGGAGTTTTTTTGTGTTGTAAAAGACCTATGCGCTTTCTGTTCTTAATAAAGAATAAAAATGAAAGTAATTGTGTGAAAAAGTAAGTAATGCGCAGGTTTAGTTCTTTATAATGAACAAAACAGCTCAATTTGAACTTATTTCGCCCGTTTTAACGTTTTGAAATATTTACATGAGGACATATACTAAAAATAGTTCTATATAAAGAACAGAACTAAAACAAATGGGTGAGAGGGTGAGATACGATGATCAAATCCAAGCCGGTGAAATGGTTGATCATTGCATTATCAGTTTTATTTATTTCAATTAGTTTTAGTATAGGAACTTTTGCAGGGAATCATCAAGATGGTGGTGAAGCAAACCCAAACACTGGAACAGTACAGCTAACAGATGATGCAGGTAACGAGGAACCAGGAAATGTTCCTCATTTTGATGATTTTAAGGATATCCACTTAAAAGGGCATGAGTTACAGCCAGGCAATTATCTTGTTAGAGTTACTTCACCTAATGGTAAAGATAATCTAGGCACAAGTCCAAGTGCAGATATTGTTGTACTAGAGGATGGGACGTTTTCGAGTTACAACCTTTATGAACTATTAGGAGGGTATCCAGATGAAACGCCTAATGAAGGTGGCGTTTATAAATTGTTGTTAAGTCAGGACGATACATTCCGTAGTGATGTGACTAACTCTAAAAACTTCAAATTCGATATAACAGAAGATGAAGATCCAGGAGATGGTGACGAGGGTAACGGTGAAGATGGTTCAGATGATGACGAAAACGGCGATGAAAACGGTTCAGACGATGGTGATGATGAGGGCAACGAAGATGATGGTGAAAATGGAAATGGATCTGATGAGGATAATGGTGACGAGAACGGATCAGACAATGGCGACGATAATGGAAATGAAGAAGATGAGAATGGTAATGATGAAGACAGTGAAAACGGAGACGGTTCAGACGAAGATGAAGGAAACGGTCAAGACGACGAAAATGGTCAAGAAGATGGTGGAAGTGAAGAAGATGGAGATCATGATGGAAGCAATGGAACAGACGAAGGTGACCGTGACGAAGATGGTTCAGATGATGAACAGCGTGAAAACGATGGAGAGACAATAGAAGAAGATGCAGATGATGAGGATCAAAAACAACAGTTACCAGATACTTCTGGAGAAGATGACGACTCTGATGAAGAACAAGAAGAATCAACTGCTGTAGGATCAACTGTTGATGGTGGTGAATTACCTGAAACGTCAACTCCATGGTATAACTTATTAGCGGTAAGCATTGCTTTATTGTTAGCTTCAGGTGGTTACTTGCTATTTAAGTTGCGTCCATTTAAGACAGCATAAATTTTGATGATTATGAGGTGAAAGTAGATGAGAAAGAAGGTTTCCTTATGGGTAGCCGGTGTCATCTTCTTTCTCTCATTTTTTTTATTAGGCTTTTCAGTTATGAACATTATTAACAGCGATGCAAAAGTCAACCAGTCATTAGATGAATGGGAACAATTACAACAAGATCGGAGTACAACGACTGAAGATCAACTTGTCATTGAGCATTTAAGCGAGCAAGCTGAAGAAGCCAAAGTAGGAAATGAGGGCGAGGAAGAGGCACAAAGATTATATGAGAATGTCCCAAATAATGGCGATGTGTTTGGTAAATTAACTATATCTAGATTAGATTATGAATTACCGATTATTCACGGGTCAGGAGAAGAAGAGTTGTCCCGTGGGGTCGGACATTTCGAACAGAGCGTATTACCAGGTACTTCAGATAACAGTGTGTTAGCTGGCCATCGCGATACGGTCTTTGTTGGTTTAGGAGAATTAGAAGAAGGTGATCGTATAGAAGTGGAAACAGAAGCCGGCCTATTTATTTATGAGTTAACTGAAACAAGAATCGTTGATGAAGACGATCGAACCGTAATTGTTCCAACAGAAGAAGCGACCCTAACCCTTGTCACTTGCTATCCTTTTGATTTCGTAGGTTCCGCACCAGAACGATATATTGTGACAGCAGAATTAATAGATGAAGAATAAACTATGATCACTATTTCTGAGAAGAAGTAGTGATTTTTTTATAAGGATTAAAGTATGATGCTTTAGTTCATTTGAGGACTATATCACACTACTTTTTAACTACTTATGAAATAATACTTTTTCGCAAAATTAGAGATAAATAGAAAGAAAAGGAGTAATAGATTGAAAATTTAAGAGAATAAAAGTTATTCTTTATACAGAACAAAATTAGGCTTTTTTAACGAATGAATAGATGTTTTTGCGAGTTTTCAATTTGTAGAATTACGACTATACTTAATGTAAGTTCGATATAAAGAACGAAAAGTTCTTTATAAAGATTTCAACCTGTTATGAAAGATCGATTCCAAAAATACATAAGTATTAAGTCAATCATAGCATACAATCGATCTTTTATATAAAAAAATTTGGGGGAGGAATTTAAGATGTTAGAAAAGTTCAAAGGATTACTAGTTGAAGAAGAAGGACAAGGTATGGTGGAGTATGGGTTGATTGTTGGGTTAATTTCTGTAGTGGTTGTGGCCTTACTAGTGACTGTTGGTGACAATCTAAAAGAAGTATTTACTGATATTGGTAATGCACTTGATATTGAAAGCTAATTTCCCACATTAATTCACTAGATGATTCCGCCAATTTTGGCGGGATCATCATTCTTTTAAAGGAGATGTTCGCATGGTCATAAACGCTGCGCTGGTTATTATCTTAGTCATATCTTTAATTACAGACATACATAAACGAAAGATCTTGAATGTTATTACTTTACCTTCTATGTTGTTCGGAATTGGCTATCATACATATATTAATGGTTTAGAAGGTTTGTCCTTTAGTTTAATAGGACTTTTATTAGGTTTTGTCATTCTATTAATCCCATTTCTATTAGGAGGAATTGGTGCTGGTGACGTTAAGTTAATGGCGGCGATCGGTGCATTAATGGGAGCACAATTTGTTTTCTATGCTTTTTTATTAACCGCTATAATTGGTGGTGTCATCTCTTTGCTGATTATGTTAAAAAACAAAACGTTATTTCCTTTCTTTAAAAGAATATACTTCAAAATCATTTATAAACAACAGCTTGCAGACCTTAATGAACCAAGGAAGAAACATATATCTATTCCATACGGCGTACCAATAGTAATGGGTACGTTTATCGTGATGTTTTGGGGAGGCATCTAAATGATTAAATCCCAAAAAGGGCAAGGACTTGTCGAGTTCGCACTCACGTTTACGCTACTCGCTATATTGCTGTTTGGCATTATGGACTTCGGCAGGGTCTTATACATGAATTTAGCTTTAGAACATGCGAGTCGTGAAGGTGCACGAATTGCAAGTTTAGGAGCGGATGATATTACAATTATTGATACGACAGTTGATGCTGCTGTAGGTGTTGCAATTAGTGATGATCACATTACTTTAACACCAGAAACGGATAGAGAATCTGGAGAGTATGCATCAGTGACGATTAACTATGAAGTAAGTTTTATAACACCTTTAACAGCTTTAATGCAAAGTGCACTTATGGAAGACACGTTAGAACTGACTTCTGAAACTGTGATGAGGGTGGAATGATTTATGGATAATCTATCTAAAAGGTTGAAAACGAATGTCCGGAACGAAAAAGGCGGGACTCTTATTCTTGTCGCGCTGTCTTTAGTCGTGTTGTTAGGTTTCGCTGCTTTAGTAATTGATGGTGGCTTATTATACGCAGAACGTAACAAATTACAAAAAACGATGGATGCAGCCGTTCTAGCCGGGGCGTATGAATTTTTTGAAGAAGGCGGAGATGTTGTTGGAGAATTCACGTATGTGTCTGAACAAAATGGTTTGCCAGACGATGGTGTCGCGCTGAACTTCGACGAAGGTACATCAGTCGAAGATGGAATGAAATATATATCTGATGTTGAAGGGTCAGATTATAACGTAGCTTTAACGGTCACAGATTCTTATGTTTTAGGAGAGGTCGTTAGGAATAAAGGGTTATCTTTTGCCAATGTATTAGATTTCAGTGATGCAGATGTGTTTGCTTCATCAAAAGCCGAATTTGGCCTTCTAAGCACAGGTATTGGTGTTTCACCAATGTTCATTGATTCAACTGATTTCGAGAAGGGTGATCAAGTCTGTTTAAAGCGAGTAACAGCTGGTAGTGATTCAGATTGTGAAGAACAAGATCAAGGTAATTTTGGGTTTTTAGACTTTGAAGATGGGAATTTAAGAGGTTCCTTTGATGAAACTGATTATGAGGTGAGTATTGGAGATTATGTTCAAAGTGAGCCAGGTAATTCACCTGGACAATGGAGAGATCCACTAGAAGATAAAATTGAAGCAGATACTGAGGAACATTGTGAAAGTTATGAAACTGCAGATTTAAGTTGTGAGAGAGTATTGTTAGTACCTACAACTTGTATTATCCCTGAAGGAGAAGATGAAGAACTTTATGGTGAAAACTGTATCAAAGAAGAAGATATTCAGGGTAAAACTGACATTCCTATAACTGGATTTGCTGCATTTTGGTTAGAGTCTGTTGGTTCAGGTAGTGACCATACAATTATTGGGAGGTTTTTGGAGGTATATTCTTCAGGGGAAGTTATTGATGAAATAATTTGTGAAGGAATCGAGGGTTGTAACTCAGAAACTAGTGTTAACGTAGTCAAACTAGTCGACCCAGCGTCAGATTAAACCACATTGATTATATAAAAATATAAATCTCACAACAGTTTGTCTAGTCATCTTCGTTTTATATGGAGTAGGGGGAGAGTAATGAAATCAAGGCGTATTTGGATTTGGGCTGTTTTATTTGGTTTTTTAGCTTCAATTACACTTTATATCGCAGTATTTAGTCAACAAGATGACACCGTGAATGATCAGCAGGCGAATGTTGAGGAGCAAGAAATAGAAGTAGAAGAAGAGGAATCTGAAGAAGACCAAAGTGAAGAAGTGATGGATGCTTCTAGTGAAGAAGATGAAGTGTACCGTCAAGAGATGTTGCCGATTGAAGAAGGAAAGCGTGCAATGTCTATTGATGTGAACTATGTAGAGGGTGTTTCAGGTTTTATTGAGCCTGGAGATTACGTTGATCTTGTAACAATTATCAATACACCTGAAGATGTTGAAGGTGATCAGCACGATGCTGCGACACTTTTGTTACAGAAGGTACGTGTGCTTGCGATTGGTCATGCGACACATAGTCCCGAAGAGGCAGCGAATTACCAACAAGTGACGTTAGAAGTAGAGCCGTATGAAGGTTTGTCGTTAGGTTTTGCCACGAAATGGGATCTTTATTTAATGTTACGTGATCAAGATGATGAAAGTATTGAGCCAGACCGTACACATGTTCATGAAGACGACCTGCACGAAGGGGTGTTTCGCTAAATGAAAATACTAGGAATTACAAATCAATTAAACCAAACGTTAAGCGTGCAACGTGCTGCACAAGAATTAGGTCATAGTTTACAATGGTTTGAATCTGTTCAAGAACTTAAGTCATCCATTGAGCCAGATGAAGAGATGATTATACTAATCTATGAAAATGATGAACGTGATTTATATGAGTTATGTGAAGAGATTAGTTTTCAATTTGAAAATGTTTCGACGGTTCTATGTATGCCAGAACACCAAGTTGATGTGAAAAAGGTTATTCGTTCTGGTGCAATCGACGTAATCGATAAGCCATATTCATATGTAGATGTATTAAAAGGATTATCTGAACTTCCAACGGTGAAAAGAAATCAATCCTCATCATGGCAAAATCAAGAAGAGAAATTAGGAAAGGTCTTAACAGTGTGTAGTACTAAAGGAGGCGTCGGTAAAACGACCGTCAGTACTAATTTAGCGGTTTCCTTAGCGAAACAGAGTAACAGTGTTGCAATAGTTGACCTTGATCTTCAGTTTGGTGATGTTGATTTGTTTTTAGATTTAAAACCGAAGAAAACGGTTTACGAGTGGGTGAAAGAAGCAAGCAGTCATTCGGATATAAAAAACTATATGACATCTCATGAATCAGGAGTCGACTTATTGGCTTCACCTATAAGACCAGAGTTTGCTGAAGCTGTTACGGGTGATGATATTGAAAGAGCTATTGAAGCGTTAAAAAGTGTATACGATTGGGTTATTATCGATACACCTCCAACGTTAATTGAAACAGACATTGTTGCGTTAGAACAATCTGATGAAGTCATTTTAGTGACTTCAATGGACTTACCCACTTTAAAGAACTGTAAGCTTTATTTGGAAACGATGGAATCAATCCATATTAAAAAGCCTTTAAAGTTAGTCGTTAACCGCAAATCAAAGAAAATCAAAGGGATGAAAGTAGAAACAGTCACAAGCGTTTTAGGCCAATCAACGTTCGCGGAAATACCGAATGATGAGAAAAATGTCGTGACCTCTGTCAATGAAGGAATTCCTTTAGTTATTTCTACACCTAGAGCCCCTGCTGCGAAAGCGATCTTAAAGCTAGCAGGGAAACTAGATGAGAACAAACCAGAGAAGAAAAAAGGTGTGTTATTTAAAAAAGCGGTGAACGCTTGATTAATGAAATGGGGTGAGGTTTTACATGTCATTAATGAAACGAATGAGTCAAACACAAGTTGGAGATGAAGAGAAGAAAACATTTAATGTACCAACAGAAAAACGCCCAAAAACACACCAAGAAATAATCGAAACACGGTTGCGTGATTATTTAATTGAAGAGTTAAAGCAATACCAAGACCTTTCACAAGATGAATTGAGTGAAACGATTAAAGAATTAGCAGAACCTTTTTTAGAAGAAGAAGGAGATCGACTTACGTTTGAAGCGAAAAAAGACGTCACTTCTTCTGTTATGAATGATTTAATCGGTTTAGGACCAATTACGCCGTTTATTCATGATGAAACGGTAACTGAAGTCATGGTTAATGGTCCTTCAGAAATTTACGTAGAGCGAAACGGTAAGATTACGAGGACAAATCATACGTTTAAAGATAATCGACACGTTGCTAATGTAATTGAACGAATTGTAAACCCTTTAGGACGACGAATCGACGAAAGTAATCCGATGGTCGATGCAAGACTTTCAGATGGTTCGCGTGTTAATGCGATTATACCGCCCCTTGCGTTGAATGGACCAACGTTAACGATTCGTAAGTTTTCTAAGGAACCATTTAAGGTAGACGACTTATTAAGGTTCGGGACTTTCAATCAAGAGATGGCTGATTTCTTAAAAGCGTGTGTCCAATCATATTTAAATGTTTTTGTTAGTGGTGGGACAGGCTCAGGTAAAACAACAACATTAAATGTGTTATCTTCATTTATTCAAAACACAGACCGTATTATAACGATTGAGGATGCGGCAGAATTAAAGTTACACCAAGATCACATTATTCCATTAGAATCTCGTCCACCAAATATTGAAGGAAAAGGTGAGATTACGATCCGTGACCTTGTTAGAAACTCGTTACGTATGAGACCAGACCGCATCGTAGTCGGTGAGGTTCGTAGTGCTGAGGCATTGGACATGCTTCAGGCGATGAACACAGGTCATGATGGATCATTAGGTACAGGGCACGCTAACACCCCTCGAGATATGTTATCTCGTTTAGAGACGATGGTGCTAATGGCTGGGATGGATCTTCCTATTAAAGCGATCCGTGAGCAAATTGCTGGGGCGATTGACTTAATTATTCACCAATCACGTATGAAAGACGGAACGCGCAAAATTACACACATATCAGAAGTATTAGGTATGGAAGAGAATACAATTGTGATGCAAGATATATTTGTGTTTAAACAGACAGGCATCAGTCAAAGTGGAAAAATCGAAGGTCACTTCCAACCGACTGGTATTCGCCCACAAATAATTGATCGACTTGAACAAAACGGTATTAATCTACCACCTAGCTTGTTCCGTGGGGAGTGGTAGTGATGAGTTTATCGATGTTATTCGCCTTAGTATTTTCGTTTATATTTTTCTTTATCATATTTAGAGTTGCGTTTTTATGGGCTTTTCGTCATAAAATAAACATTGACCGTCGAGTAGACAGTATGTCGAATGAAGAAGAGGAAGTAGAAGAGAAGGGTGAGAAGAAGGATCAAAGTACAATGATGCGTTGGATTTCATGGCTAGGAAAGCAATTACCGTGGAAGCCAATTAGCAATCAATGGGAAGAGCGGTTAATTGTTGCTGGCGTGACTCTAAAGTTACAAGAGTTTTATGTCGTTCGAGTAATGTTTGTTCTTTTTACATTCTTTATTTTAGTGGCGTGGGTAAACATTTGGGTCGCATTACTGTCAATCTTGTTAACTTGGTTCTATTTACCTCGTCTTTACTTAAAAATTAAAACTAAAAAACGTCTCGACCGAAGTATTACGCAGCTTGCGAATGCCTTAGGGACGATGTCTAACTCAATGCGTGCTGGTTTTAGCTTTATGCAATCGATGCAAGTTGTAGCAAAGGAAATGCCAGACCCTATTGGACCAGAGTTTGAACTGACGATTAAAGAAATTAACCTTGGAGGCTCATACGAAGAGGCTTTTGATCAATTACTTAGACGGCTTCCGAACAAAGATTTAGAAATGGTCGTGTCAGCTTTATTAATCCAAAGACAGTCTGGCGGAAATCTAGCTGTTTTACTAGAGACGTTAAGAGATACGATTCAAGGACGGTTACGCGTAAAAGATGAAGTCCGTACGTTAACAGCACAAGGAAGAATTTCATCTTGGATTATTTCTCTTTTACCAATCGGTCTAGCGTTAGTGATTAATGTTATACATCCTGGATTTTTCGAACCGTTATTTACCAATATATTCGGTTGGATGTTAATCATTTTCGGAGCGTTATTTTTTGTCATTGGATGGCTATTAATTAATAAAATCGTCCAAGTTGAGGTGTAGACGATGACACAGTTCATATTTTTTATTTCGACGTTTGTATTTCTGACATTAGTTGTCGCAGGAATTCTTCATTTCTTCATGAAAAGAGAAATTAACATAGAACAAAGGGCTGATCAGTTGACTAGCAGGTCAAGTGATCAACTAGATGATGAAGGTGAGGGGAAGCGGCAATTAGCTAACAGTCAATTCGTTCAAAAAGGGATTACTCAAGCTAGGACGGTCATGAAAGATAAAATGTCAGGCCATTCAATTAAAACACTTGAACAAAAGTTACGTGAATCTGGCAATCCGAAAAATTTATCAGCGGTAGATTTTAGACTAATTCAATTTACTGTAGGGATTGGGTTGTTTTTAGTTGTTTTCCTTTTACTGTTTCCTTCTTCTGAATCGTTAAGTCAAGTGTTGTTAATAAGCGGTGCTGCTGGGTTGATTGGCTTCATTTATCCCATGGCTAACTTGAACACGAGAAGGAAAAATCGATTGAAAGAAATTGAAAAAATGATGCCCGATTACTTTGATATGTTAAACTTATCAGTTGAAGCAGGGATGGGGTTAGACTCAGCTATGGTACAATCTTGTGAAAAAGTAAAAGGCCCACTCTCTGATGAGTTCCAAGTCGCTTTAGAAGATATGAAGTTAGGAAACTCACGAGATATTGCGTTATCTGACTTACGTGACCGTGTTCCTTCTGATCAGTTTCAAAACGTTATTCGTTCACTCGTTCAAGCGGACCGGTTAGGCGTAGGAATGTCAAAAGTTATTCGCGTTCAAACCGAGCGTATACGTGAACAACAACTTCAGCGAGCACGGGAGCAAGCGATGAAAACACCAGTTAAAATGTTATTACCGATGGTGTTCTGTATTTTCCCGTTATTATTTATCGTTTTAATGGGACCGATTGCGATCCAAATTTTCGATACGTTATTTTAATAGAACTCAGCCCAAATTGTGGGTTGAGTTTTTATTTGTTTAGGCAAATGATAGAATGAAAGAAATGCAGTAATAGGTGGTTGATTTTAACGTTGGATGAACGACAAATTCGGATGATGAATTACATCAAACAAAACAAATGGGTAGTTGTATTACTCATTTTAAGTATAACCATTATATGGGGATATGCATGGACGTTAATGAAAGAGGCGCTTCAGTATATGGGGCCTTTTACTTTCTCAGCTTTTCGTTTTGGTGTTGGTGCCGTTACAATGTTTGGCATATTACTGTTCTTTAAGGTCGGGATACCAGAACGAAAGTATTGGAAACATTTATTCATAGTAGGGCTCCTTCAAACAGCGATCGTCTTTTTACTTGTTATGTATGGGCTAAAGTTTGTAGAAGCGGGTAAATCTTCTATTCTTTTATATTCAATGCCCATTTGGAGTAGTTTACTAGCTGTTTTCATTTTAAAAGATCGACTGATTAAACCACAAATTGTTGGGTTAACAGTTGGGTTGATAGGTTTATTAACTATTTTAGGATGGGATTTATGGCTAGCTCAAAATGCTGCAACGGTTTTCGGTGAAATGTTAATCATCGTTGCCGCCATTTCATGGGGTTTATCGAACATATACTACCGTTTATTTTTAAAAGGGTTGTCACAACTACAAGTTAACGGTTATCAGATGGCTTTTGGTTCTTTGGCAATTACGATCGTGGCTGTCATGGCTGAATCTGATCAGGCGATTGTATGGAATGCTGAAAGTGTATACTATGTTTTATTTACGGGTGTATTAGCTTCAGCGCTTTGTTTTACAGTTTGGTTTATTTTATTAAGTGTGATCGACATGGTAACGGCAACAATTTCAACGTTACTCGTTCCTGTGTTCGGTTTGTTATTTGGTTGGTTATTATTAAATGAACCGTTAACAGCTAACATATTGATTGGTACTGTTCTAATCATAATTGGCATTTCGATTGCTAACATTTATAAAAAAATTCCCTCTAGGTCATAAACACCTAGAGGGATTTGCTTTTTTAGAATAATAGTAAGCCGATTGCAATCGGTATGAAGCTCCAAACGAGAATGATTAAACAGAATCCCATAATATCTTTAACTTTAAGACCGGCTATGGCAAGTAATGGTAATGCCCAGAATGGTTGGATCATATTCGTCCATGCATCACCCCAAGCAACGGCCATCGCTGTTTTGGCTGTATCAACACCAATTTCTAGTGCAGCTGGAATCATAATCGGTGCTTGAACTGCCCACTGTCCGCCACCAGATGGTACGAAAAAGTTAACAATCCCTGCGCTAATAAAGGCGAACAACGGTAAAGTAACTTCGTTTGAAATATTTACAAACATCGTTGACATTTGTTCAGACAATCCTGAAGCTACCATCATCCCCATAATCCCTGCGTAAAACGGGAACTGAATAATAATCCCACCAGCGTTTTTAACAGCATCTGACACGCTATTTAAAAACTTACGAGGTGTCTTATGAAGTAGGATGCCTAAGAAAAGAAAGATGAAGTTTACGATGTTAATATTTAAATCAAATCCACTTGTCGTAAAGTGATAAATAATAAAGGCTAAACCTAATATACCGATGATCATAGAAATGACTTGGCTATGTTCAAGTCGCTCTGCTGGTGTTAAATCTTTCTTCTCTAACTTTTGCTCCTCGACTGTTTGAGTGTGGGTCTTTAACAATTCTGGATCAATGCTAGAGTTACCATCTCGAGCTTTTAGTAAAAACCAGTTTAAGATTGGTAATGTGATGAGTAAAATAAAAACGATAAATAAATTTAGTTCGCTAAACAAAGTTTCAGTAATCGGAATGACGCCTACTAAATCTTCTAAAAAGTGACCTTCTGTTGCAATTGTTAAAGGAATAGAACCTGAGAATCCTCCATGCCAAAGTAGAAACCCACTATAAGCAGCTGCGATTAAAATACGGTAGTCAATAGAAGGGATCCGTTTGGCAACGTGTATCGCAAGTAAAGCACCAACAACAAGACCGAATCCATAGTTAATTAAACAAGCAATCGATGCGACAACAGTTACAAGGACAATTGCTTGACCAGGTGAATTAGCCATATTACTTATTTTTGATAGAATACCTTTTACGAAAGGTGTGTTAGCTAAAATATATCCCGTAATAACAATTAATGACATCTGCATCGCAAATGCTAGAAGATCCCAAAATCCTTGCCCCCAATACTCAACCATGTTAACTGGTGAGCTGCCTGTAAAGACTAATCCAAGAACAAACACAATAATCGTTAAAATGATAGCAAATAGAAAGGCATCAGGTAAGTAGCGTTGGACGAGCCTATCACTGGTAGCCGTAATCGACTTAAGCATATTATTCCTCCTTTTTGTAAATGTTTTTTGAAGCTCGTTATATTCTATTAGTCTTTTAGTCTTAAATATGTCACTAGTTTTTAGTGAATTTTGTCGAATGAATGTCTCCATTTTTGTTTAATAGCGTCGTATTGTGCGCTTGCCTGGGAAATAGATAAGGGAATATAGTTCATTAAATGTTCAAAAGTTCTAAACCTTTAGTCGTATTAGCCGATATTATTTTTAAGCAATATGATTGAGGGGGAGTAAGAAATGAAATCAATACGGTTAAAATTGGCTGTCATTATGCTTGTATTATTAGTGGTTCCACTAGTTACAGTCGTTTTTGTGTCATACAGTCAATCATCGGTTTTAGAACGTGTCGTCATTCCTAAAGCTGAATTAGAAAGAGAAAGTTCAGCAGCAGCTGAAGTTTTTGAAGAGTATGAACAACTATTAAATACATATAGTCAAGAGGAGGAACTGCAGTACACATCATTCGATATACCGAGTTCGGATGTTAATTTCGATAATATGCCTTCGACTAATGATCCGGACATGACAGGGTTTTATCAAGAGTACTTGACGAATTACGCAGAAGGTTATGATTATATATTAAATTTATATTTCGGAACACCTGATGGCTCACTGTATTTAAATGATATTCCTGATGCTGATTTAACAGGATATGATGCAACAGAACGTGATTGGTATGAACAGGCATTGGCAAATGAAGGAGAAGTTATTTGGACAGAACCATATTTAGATGCTGCAACAAACCAATCCATTATTACGCTTGCAACAACATTAACAGATGAACAAGGTGAGGTAATTGGTGTAGCAGCAATTGACTTTCAAATGTCTAAACTGGCTACGTTACTAAGACAAGATACTGCGCAGACGATGTTATTAATTGGATTTATATCTGTCGTTGTAGGATTAGTTGTCGTCTTTTTCTTCGTTCGATACATGAATAACCAAATTAAAACAATCCATACAGGCCTACAAAATGTAGCCAATGGAGATCTGACACAACCGATTGAAGTCAATAGTCAAGATGAATTCGGAAGCCTTGCAGAACAATACAATCAAATGTTAGATCAAATGCATGGATTAATAAAGAAAGTTGTTGAATCATCTGAACAAGTGGCTGCTTCATCACAACAGTTAAACGCAAATGCAGATGAAACCACTCGTGCTGCAGAACAAATTGCTCAATCGATCCAACAAGTCTCTGAAGGAAATGAAGGGCAAGTTCAACAAGTACAAGAATCAACTCAGTATGTATCTGACATATCTAAAGACATTGAAGAGATCTCTTCTAGGGCAGAACGTGTTAACGAATCATCAGAATCCACTTCAAAACAAGCAGTAAGTGGTGAGGAAGTCGTAAAACAAGCAGTTAATCAAATGGATGAGATTAGTAAAAATACGGAATCAACTCGTGATATTATCCAGAGCTTAAATCAGCGTTCAAGAGAAGTAGAGAAAATATTAGATATTATTAATGATATATCTGAGCAGACTAATTTACTAGCTTTGAATGCGGCAATTGAGGCTGCGCGAGCTGGTGAACATGGTAAAGGATTTGCAGTTGTTGCTGATGAAGTACGAAAATTAGCAGAACAATCAACTGAATCCACAGGTCAAATTTCAAGTATTATTACTGAAATTCAAAATGAAACGCAACATGCAGTGCAATCAATGGAAAATGGCGTAGTAAACGTTGATGAAGGAAAAGAACTTGTAAATAAAGCAGGTCACTCGTTTGAAGACATTGCACAAGCCGTTACTCTTGTGTCTCAACGAATGGAAGAAGTATCAGATTCGATTAAACAGATCGATGAAAGAAGTCATAAGCTTGTTCATTCAATGGAGACAGTTTCACAGCAAACAGAAAATGCATCTAGTCTTGCTGAAGAGGTTGCAGGTGCAGCTGAAGAACAAACAGCTAGTGTAGAAGAAGTGACTTCTGCAACAGATGCACTGTCACATATGGCAGAAGAATTACAACAAGCAGCAAATCAATTTAAAGTTAAGTAAACAAAGAGGTGTGATTCTATATGAATCACACCTCAACTATTTAATAAGGTGTCCACTCTAATTGGCGAGCTTCTTGGAATCGGTGTTCGGCTTCATCCCAATTGACAACATTCCACCATTCATCAATATAATCACCACGTTCGTTTTCATATTGCAAATAGTAAGCATGTTCCCAAACATCGAGAGGTAGAAGAGGTATAACATCCCATTGTGTTAAGTTTTGGTGCTTTTCGGCTTGTAAAATTTCAAGACGTTGAGACCTAGGAGACCAAATTAAAATCGCCCATCCAACCGCTTCTACATTTTTTGCCGCTTCAGAGAAATGCTCTTTAAACTGCTCATAACTTCCAAATGAGTGATTTATTTCATTTAATAGTTCACCCGTAGGTTCTCCACCACCATCTGGACTCATGACATTCCAAAAAATCGTGTGTAAGTAATGTCCAGCTCCATTAAAAGCCGCTTCTCGTTCCCAATGTTTAATTAAATCGTAATCACCTGATTGACGTGCTTCCTGCATCTTACGTTCAGCTTTGTTTAACCCATCTACATAACTTTGGTGATGCTTTTGGTGGTGTAGACGCATAATGCGCTCATCAATATAGGGTTCTAATGCATCATAGTCATAAGGAAGGGGAGGGAGCTCGTGTCCGCCGATTGGTACGGATCGACTATTATGATCATCTTGCTTGTCATTTTTCTTATGGATCAATTGATTCCAACGGTCATATAAGTGAGCTGCATCAGTTTGTAACTGTTTCGCAATGTCAGGTGAAAGGTCATCGCGGTGGTGATAATACGTATCTACTTGTGTTAAAAATTCACCTAACGATTGATCTAATTCTTTTCCTTCTTGGTTAACTTCATCTTGCCGCAGAAAATCATCTTGAATACGTTCCCATTTCTCTACAAACTCAGCTGTCCAATGGCTAAGGTCTTCTATAAACTGATTTAAGTTTTCGTGTTTCAAGTTAAAACCTCCTAATGAATATCCACTTATGTATATGACGTTTGCCAAATTTATGTTAAAAAAGAGCTTGAACAGTAAATTGTTCAAACCCTTTAAGGCTCTAACTTTTGTATTCAGCTTTATATGAATTCTCCCCAGCATAAACCGTCAATAATGTATTTGCGAAACCAACAATTCGGTTAATAACTTCATCACCGATTAAGTAGACGAATACATGGAGATTACGTTCATAAAGTTTTGGGTCCTCAATAATTATTGATGTATTAATCGTTATTTCTTTAGTACCGAGCAAATCATAATGAACTATAGCTTTTCCAAATGCTCCGTCAGACTTAGGTTCTTGATAAGAAGGAAGAAACAAAAACCATTCTTCTGCACTGGCTGAGCGAAAGTCTTTAATAAATTTGAGTTGTTCGATTTCGTTTAAGTATTGTTCTTTTACTTCTTGTGGTAACGTCTCAATAATCTCATGGTGCATTCGTTATTCTTCCTTATATCCTTCTGCTTCAGTTGCGATTTCGTATGCTTCTAGTATCGATGCCCTTTCATCTGGGTCTGTAATTTTAACTAAAAATTGATCGTCACCTTCTTCTTCAACGCGCATGACAAACACTTCGTTTTCATCTTTTAATAAAGCGTATGATTGTTCATGCATGTCAAACATACCTGCAACAGAAAATTCCTTCTCCAAACCTTCTTCATCATAAATTGTAATAATATCTTCGTGTCCTTCGTTCATGATTTTTGCCTCCTCATGTAGTGATTATGCTTTAGTGTTTGTAAGAATGGTCACATTATGAATGCACGAAGTATATTTCAGGATATTATCCATTATTTTTGGAACGCTACAAAGTGAAACCGATATTGTGAGGTGTCACTGATGAAAAAGTTTATATCAATAAATGTAGCAGTTGTATTTATATTATTATTATCGATTACAGCTTTTGCGCACAATGGATGGATCGAATCTAATAACCCGATCGTTGAACAAGGCCAAAAAGCTTACGTTAGCTTATATTTAGGCAACCATTCTGATCAACATACGAGTTATCGAATTGATCGTAAGTGGGGAATTCAAGATTCTAAAATGGTTGTAAAAACACCTTCTAACCAAGAGGTGAACATGACAGATGAATTTTATGATATGGGTGAAGTATCCGAAGTAGATGATGACCGAGCTGGTTTAAATAATTTTTATAACGGATCGTTTACTGCAGAAGAAGAAGGGCTATATACAGTCATTGCAAAAGGAGACTTTAAGTACGGAGAACAGGAAGAGGCAACAGTGAGGACGGCTAAAGCTTTTGTTGGCGTTAGTAAAAATCCAACGTTAAGACAAATGAGTGAACTCTCAGACTACGATGAACCACAAGTAAGTAAAAGAGCAGAAATCGTGCCACTATTCAACCCTGTAACAGTTCAATCAGGCGATTATGTAACAGCTCAGTTAATGTATGATGGGGAGCCAGTTGAAGATCAAGAGGTTGCTGTTATTCAACGAAGCACCTCAAAAGATCTTCAGCTCGTTACAGATTTGAACGGAAAAATTGCGTGGGAAGTAGGAGAAGCGGATTACTATTTAATCCGGGCAGAATTCGAATTAGATGGGACAGAATATGAAGCGACAATGACATTTGTCGTTAATGAAGAGTTTAACCAAGAAGAACCTGAATGAGTAAACTAAAACACCAATCTGTTAAGGATTGGTGTTTTAACATACTATGGGACTACACTACAGTCACCGATAAACGTCGCAGAGCTTACTGGTGCGCTAAATGTGGTAGAGAAACTGTTGCCGTGTAAGTCAGAAGCAATAATAGTCCACGTCCCAATATTTGCGGGACTAATTTGTAACTCAATTAAAACATCAAAAATACCATTAATTACGTTACCAATCGCATTGGCTACACCATGTACTCTAGCGAAATTGTTACCATCACATTGTATACTGATTCTTCTTCCCATTACAAAGTTAATTGTATTACCACCTGAGCCGAAAGCAATATTAAAATTGTTAATGGCTGGGTTACAAATCGCATTCGCTGTGAAGCATTGAATGGCTGTGACGTTTATTGTACCTTGGAATGTTGATGGGGTACTTTGTTGTGTGACATTAACGGTAGCTGGTGCAGCATTACCTTGTATACCTATTCTATATTTACATGGGCATTCCTCTAATGGACATTCTATATGGATACTAATCATAGCAGTAATTGTTTCACCATTAACAGTTGTTGTAGCCATAATAACAGTTGATATAAGTGGGGTCGATTCTGGAACCGTTAGCGTAGTGGAATAATTTCCTAATGCATCGGTCGTAGCTGGATTTGGATCAAACTCACCAACGATAGGGAAGTTATTAAATTCTACTACGGCATCTTCAACTGGTATACCATCACAAGTTACAGTTCCAGTGATTTCTCCTTCACAAGTAATGAGTGCTGGTGCTTCGATCGTAATTGTACATTCACGAGCTTCACAAACTACAGTTAGAACTATTGTTTCCTCTAAATCTTCACCATCAACTGTGGTTCTTGCGGTAATTGTTACTTGTGTAGGAGGCGTACCTGGCTCTACATTAACCGTTGTCAGTGCTACACCTAGTACTCCTGTTGTTGCTGGATTAGGGTCAAATGAAATAAGATCTGGTCGATCACTTTCAAACGTTACATTTGCTCCAGCGATAACTTCATCATTACAACGTACTCGGGCCTCTACAACATCGATACAGTCAATCGTACTTGGACCAAATAAGAACAATTGACATTCACTTTCACATACCAAAATGGTATCAAGACTAATAGAAAACTCATGTTGATCAATGGTAGTCGTTGCTGTGACTGTTGCAATAGTTGGCTCAGTCCCAACAGGTACATCTAATGTGGTAAAGAAATGACCGTTTTCATCAGTTACGGTAGGATTTGGGTTAACATCGGCAATGTCAGGGTCAACAGAAATAAATACTTCTTGATTTGCTATTCGTTCGCCATTACATAGTACAGTTCCAGATATTTGACGGTCACACATTATGACAGCTGGTACAAACAAAGTGATTTGACATGGACCACAAGTAAATGAAACATCATCTACTCTTATTTGTTGGTTTGTGTCTTGAATAATCCAGTCATAAACCTTTTCAGTAGAAATACAAGTTTGTTCAAAAGTTTGTTGTTCACCTGTGTTAGTTATCCTATTCTTTGTACTAAGTGTTGTCGGTGGAGGGCAGGATTCGCTTAATGCTTCTCTCGGTTGACATGCCCTTGTAGCTAAATCAATGACCGTATTGTATACTGATTTAATCTCTTGGCAAATCCTTAAGCCGATTTCGATTGAAACTAATTCACCGTCACGACATACGATGTTAGGTAGGCAGTCAAACTCGGTAATTGTACATGTCACATCTGTTCCTCTAGGGGCACAGAGCAATACTCTTTCAGTAAAGCTAAATGGTATGGGTTCACTAACACATTCAAATCGATCATCAAATGCTTCAATTACAACAAATCCCCGTTTAAACAATGTGACTTCTTGAAGAATCGTTCGCTCCCCAGACGGTAATGTCACGCTAACCTCTCGTCTTCTATTAGGATCAACTTCTGCACATTCTACTCCTTCATTAGTAGGTAATGGAAATCCAAATTGATCAGTCAAATAACATCTGACTGTCCCATTGTTTTCTATAATGGAACATAATTCACTACTCATTGTGTTCGCACTCCTTTCTATCAAACTTATTTATATATTATGGTAAGATTCGGCATTTCGTTTGTTCTTATAGATGTTGATTAAAAAATGATGAAACCGCATATGGTGTATATATTGTTGAATGGCCAATCAACCTTCAAACATTTGCATAAATTAATAGTAGGACTATAGGAAGGTGATTGGGGTGAAAAAGCGATCAAAGAAACGACAAGTTATATCGACTAAGCAAGTATATGATTGGCAAACGACGACAATTGACTTAATGGTAAGACTGAAGGTGAGTAAAGAACCTATGAAAGTTAAAACTTATCAATATAATACTCGTTCTGATGGAGTGCGAAAAGTATATACAAATAGTGATGAACTAACCGAGTATGGAAATCGTGGAGTTTTGAACCCGAATAAATTTTCAATTATAAATTTATATATTAATGGTGTGTTACAACCCCCTAATATCTACAATGTTGAAGAAGGTCAACTAACGTTAAATACTGAAGATGCCCCAATAGAAGGAGCTCCTATAACCTTACAGTATATTGCGCTTTATCAATAAGAAATAGAGGGCCCAAACAATTGGGATCCCTCTACTATTTATTATGTTGCTATATCTGTGTTTGAAGTCGGTGTGAAGTTAACAACTTCTAATACGACTGGTACACCTTCTAAGATTGGTTCACCTTCATCAGGTACGTTAATATCTAATGAGCCTGTTTGCGTTTCTCCAGGTGTATAAATAGAGATATCATCCATTTGTAGAACACCGTTAATGTAAACATTATAATAACTGTTGTTTTGTTCTAGTTCTGGTAGTTCAGTTACTGTTGTACCAGTATCATCAAAGAAATCAGCAGCATCAATTGATAAAGTAGAATTGGGTGCTGTTTCAGCATCAGTGGTATAGAAGAATTTAGTTGAATTAGGTTCAGAGTTTACAGTTGTTTCAGCCTCAATTTGGAGTTTCATAATTCTTAATGTCATAATAGATCCCTCCTTATTATAGCTCTGTATTATTCTATGAACGTTCTGCTAAAAAGAGATAAGACAAGTTGATCAATTCAATCGTTTCTATTAAAAATAGTGTAATGAATCATAATATTATCCTAGTAAAGCAAATTAATTTAAAAGTGGTTTACAAGCTGATACGATTGTAGTGAACATCTCAACAAGAAAGGACTTTTAAATATGAGCAATATAAATATTCCTTTATCTGTTTTAAATTTAGTTCCAATCAGGAAAGGTGAAGGGGCTAAAGAAGCAATCGATTCGATGGTTGAATTAGCTCAAGCAACAGAACAATTAGGTTACGAAAGGTATTGGATTGCAGAACACCACAATACATCAACGCTCGTTAGTTCTGCGACAACGATGTTAATGAAACATACATTAGAACATACGGAGAAAATTCGTGTTGGCTCTGGTGGCGTGATGCTTCCCAATCATTCACCATTAATAGTTTAAGAACAATTTGGTACGATGGAGACAATCTACCCTAATCGTTTAGACCTTGGATTAGGACGAGCACCTGGTACCGATCAACTAACAGCAAGTGCAATTAGACGTTCTAAACATGATTCAGTCCATGATTTTCCGAATGATGTGCAAGAGATCTTAAAGTATTTTGGACCACTGGAGAAGCAAGGCTTTGTTAAAGCTTACCCAGGGGTTGACTCGAACATCCCTCTCTATATTTTAGGTTCATCAACTGACTCAGCAAGGTTAGCAGCTAAGTTAGGATTGCCATATTCGTTTGCAGCACATTTTGCACCACGTCACATGGCAGAAGCTATAAAAATATACCGTGAACAATTTGAGCCATCAGAGTATTTAGATCAGCCATATATGATGGTTTGTTTAAATGTTATTGCAGCAGAGACAGATGAAGAGGCAATCCGTGAGAAGACAACGTTGGAACAATTCTTCCTAAATGTTGTTAGAGGGACACAAAATCCATTAAATCCGCCAATTGATAATATTGAAGACTTTTACAAAGCATCAGAAAAGCAGATCGTTGATTCAATGACAAGCGCTTCACTAATTGGTAGTAAAGAAACAGTGAAACGCCAATTAACAAGTTTCCAAGAACAGTTCGATGTTGATGAAATCATGGCTATTACGTATATTTATGATCGTGAGAAGCAAAGAAGGTCATTTGAAATCTTAAAAGAAGTAGTAGACGGAAAATAATATATGATTTAACAAAAGGCTGTGTTATTCGCAGCCTTTTGTTTTTTACCAGTAAAACATTTGCCGTAACTTCATGACGTTACGTACTGCACGAGCGTGTCGACCTTCACGTGTACACCGTGTTGATAAATGGTCGAGTTCGCGAATAAACTGTTGATCACATTTCCTTCTGTTAACTCTTGAATGATAACACTGGTCATGTTTACGGCAGGATCGGTCAACCTTATTGACAGGTTTGCCGGGACCACTACATCCTGGACCGCAGTAACGGTATCCAGGTAGGCATAAACGACAATTCCGCATAATAAAACCTCCCCAATATACTAGTACTATAGTATATGAGGTATCGATTAACTTCTCTATTATATATAACCTATTAGTTTGACTTTCTTGTATTTTTTTGATTACTTCAGGTTCAAGGTTAACAAAAAACCAACTTTCCCATGGAACTAGTGCCTCTATTAAGCCACAAATCGTAGAGTTTTTCTTGCGTTTTTCCTCTTACTTCCCTAATTCTAATCGTCCTATTTTTGATAGGTTAATAGATTTTTAAAATTAATAACAAGACAAGAATATACGGCAAAACATAGGCGTAATTATGAAGTAAGGGGGGGTGTAAGAATGGGATTCTTTGATCATGCAAAGGAAATGGTGCACGTTGATTTAGAATTGTTAGAGCTAGAACGTAATTTAAAGAAGGTTTATAAACACTATAATAGGATTAATCAAAGGTTGGCTGATTCAAAATATTATCGCCAAGCGAAATTCGAAAAGGTGCAAAAGGCTTTGCAACAGTTTAAAGATTATTTTATTAAACGAGAATTTCATTTATCTGATAGCAATGTTTATATAGTTGCAACACTCGGGCAGAGAAGAGCGGAGTTAGTCATTAATGATACGCTTGATTTAACTTTAAGAGTTTATAGCCACGATGAGGTTGTTAGTGATCACACACTATTCTTAGAAGATAAAAATAAGTTACACCCGAAGTTCACGGGTCAAATACTAAATGATCGAGTAAAGTTTGATCATAGTTATTCAAATTTAACGATTCAAGAGCGTTATATTAAGTCAATTGGAGATGTTGAGCAAGACATTCAAGCGTTGAATGAAAGGTTGAAGCAAGATTATAAACCTGATTTTCTTTATTATGATGTTATTCGTGATGAAAGGTATCAAACGTTAACGGATTTATTAAATTACTTGAACGAGGAGTTAGGATAAACAAGGATGAACTTTAACTTTCATCCTTGTTTTTTTGGTTTTTTCGTAAAGTGTGATTTTGGCCCCATTCATGCATAGCTTCAAGAATCGGTTCTAAACTACGACCATACTCACTAATGGCGTACTCCACTTTAGGTGGGACTTGAGGATAGACCGTACGTTCGACAATGTCTTCATCTTCTAATTCACGTAGTTGTTTCGTCAACATCTTCTGCGTAATGCCAGGTAATTTTCTTTTAAGTTCATTGAAGCGGTGAGTATCTTCGTGCAATAAGTGTAACAATATGATCGGTTTCCACTTACCAACAAGGATGCTTAACGCATCTTCAACTCGACATAATTCTGGTTGACGTTCTTCCATATTTGAAAACCCCTTTACAGTATCTTTAAGTATACTATGGTTCATAAAAGTGCGTACTTTCATTTGCGACAGTTTTAATAGATAATACTATTGTAAGATAAAATAGAGAGAAACAAAAGAATGGAAGGACTGATCATCATGGAAAAATACCGTATTAACCCTGATAACGGTCTAGAATTTGGATTATATACGCTAGGTGACCATTTACCGAACCCAAATACAGGAGAGCGTATTCCAGCAGAACAACGAATACATGAAATTATAGAGCTATCACAATTAGCAGAACAAGCTGGTATTGATTTCTTTAGTGTTGGAGAAAGTCACCAAGATTACTTTACAACACAAGCTCATTCAGTTGTATTAAGTGCAATCGCACAAGCCACTGAGAAAATAAAAATTGCAAGTTCATCGACGATTATTAGCACGTTGGACCCAGTGCGTGTATATGAAGATTTTGCCACAATTGATTTAATTTCAAAAGGTCGTGCAGAAATAGTTGCAGGACGAGCATCTCGTGTTGGCAACTTTGAATTGTTAGGCTATAACTTAAGAGATTATGAAGAGCTATATGAAGAGAAATTTGAGTTATTACGTCAAATTAATGAAGAAGAGGTTGTGAACTGGAGTGGTAAGCACCGAGCACCTCTTAAAGATGCGCGCGTGTTACCGCGTCCCAAAGACGGTTGGATGCCTATTTGGCGTGCAGTTGGTGGATCGCCAACAAGCGCTGTAAAAGCAGGTTATGCGGGAGTGCCGATGTTTATGGCACATTTAGGAGGACCTGCAACCGTATTTAAACGGACGGTTGATGCATATCGTGAAGCGGCTAGCATGAATGGTTATGACCCAGAACAATTACCGATTGCTACAGCTGGCTTTTTCTATGCAGCTGAAACGTCACAACAAGCACTCAAAGATTTATACCCTCATATTAATGAAGGTATGAAGAAGACGAATGGACAAGGCTTTCCGAAGCAAAACTTTGCACAAGGTGTTGACCCACACAATGTCATGAATATTGGTAGCCCACAACAAATTATTGAGAAAATTTTATATCAGCATGAATTGTTCGGTCATCAACGTTACATTGCCCAAATGGATTTCGGCGGAATGCCTTTTGATCAATTAGCACGTAATATTGAATTAATCGGATCTAAAATACTACCAGCAATTAAGAAACACACACGAAGGTAGAGGAGGGAAGAGGGATGAAAATTGTCGGATTATCCGGATCGATTGTTGGTTCTAAAACAAGAACCGCAATGGACTACACGATGGAATCGTTAGAAAGACAATACCCTGAAGCTGAAACAACGTTAATCGACTTAGCTGATTATAATATTCAATTTAGTGACGGACGCAATTATTTAGACTATGACGGCGATACCAAATACGTAACAGAAACGATTATGAATGCTGATGCGATTATCATTGGAACGCCAATCTTCCAGGCATCGATTCCAGCAACGTTAAAAAACATTTTTGACTTACTACCAGTTGATGCTTTTCGAGACAAAGTAGTCGGCATGATTGCAACAGCGGGATCGGCGAAACATTATTTAATTATAGAACAACATTTAAAGTCGATTTTAGGTTATATGAAAGCACAAATCGTTCAAACGTATGTATTTATTGAAGAAGTTGATTTCCATAGAAAAGAAATCGTTAATCACGATGTGTTAGCAAGAATTGATCGACTAGTAGAAGACACAGTTGTGTTAACCGAGACTTATCAAGAAATTAAGCAGAAGAAGGAAGATCAATACGATTTTTAAGAATGACTCCCTTTGGATTGCGTATGGCCAAAGGGGGTTAACTTTATTTTAAATGTACTTTCCGTGATCAGGAATAGCGATTTCTTCAAAATTTTGCACAAGATCACTTAAGTCTTCATTTAGCGCATCGCCATATAAAGGAACACCATGCCCAGTAGCAGCTAGTGTTGGTTTTAATTCAGCTAATTTTTTAACTGAATCCCAAGCTTGTTGCCAATCTGTCGTTAAGTAGCGAGGTGGTCCGCTAATTTCTTTTTCTTGAGTAAACACTTTATACAACGAGTCTTGCCTTACTGTCACAAATGCATCACCAACAATTAACGTACCGTCTTCATCACGGAACAATGAAACATGCCCAGGTGTATGCCCAGGCGTGTGAACCCACCTGAATCCAGGCATATGAGGAACACTCCCGTCAGAATGGAGTGGCTCTAAGTGATTTCTAATGTCGATCGCTTCATTTGGAAAGATTGGGGACATTTTAGCAACTAAACCACCTTCAACAGAAGAATCCGGTTCAGGATAATCTTTTTCTCCCGTTAAATATGGTTTTTCCAACTCATGAGCGTAAACTGGAACATCCCAATGTTCAATTAACTCAATAATTGCTCCAACATGATCAAAATGACCATGAGTTAAAATAACCGCTTTCGGACGCGTATCTTCACCAAATCGTTCTGCAGCAACTGCCTTAATATCATCGAACGACCTTGGCATACCAGCATCAATTAACACGAATTCGTTACTGTCCGAATCACCATAGAAGAAAAGGTTTACGACTTGAATGGTATGCTGATAAAGATCAGTTAGTAATTCTTTGCCAACACCGCTGCCAATCGATGTCGCCGGTATAAACTTATAATCATCTCCATAGTTCATTTCTTTTGACATGATATATCCTTCTTTCTTTAACTTTAATGATCTTAATCATTATGATTAGTAAAGGCTTTAGTAATATGTAATAAATAAGGAATACGTTATTAGTTTTAAGATTTAGAAAATTTAGTTAAAGTTTATTAAAAATCACAAAAAATGGTATAATGCACATAATATAAATTTATGGAGAGTGAGCTATGACTGAAGAGTTGTTTTTATACATAATGGTCTTAATAGTAGTCTTTATAGGGTCAGTTATATCTTTGTCTATTTTTATGTCGTTTTATAGAAAAAGTAAAAGTAGAGGGTTAATGATATTAGCCATATTTATTGCTTTAGTGGTTAATTTTCAATTTAATATTTTTGAGATTTCTAATGTTTTGGGAGCTCTAACATTGGTCATCATAAGTGGCTTGCTTATAGCCAGTTTTATAACTCTTAGTAAGAAGCAAAGAGCAAGTGCTGTAGAATAATTGTAACAATTATTGGTAATTAGAATGAGAGAAGGGGAGGGGGCTTTAAAATAAGTTTATTGAACGAACAGCTTAGCCATTTGGAGGAGATCAAGTGAAAATAAAAGGAATCAATCATTTATTATTTTCTGTGTCTGACTTAGAGAAATCAATTGATTTTTATCAAGAAATATTGGATGCAAAATTATTAGTTAAAGGAATAAATACTGCTTATTTTGATATGAATGGAATTTGGATTGCTCTTAATGTAGAGAAAAACATACCACGTTATGAAATACACGAGTCATATACACATATTGCATTTTCAATCGATGAATCAGATTATGATCATTTCCTTGAAAAATTAAAAGCATTTAATGTTAATATTTTACCTGGACGAAAAAGAAACAAAAAAGATCTTCAGTCAATTTATTTTACAGATCCTGATGGTCACAAGTTTGAATTTCATACCGGAACTTTAAATGACAGAATGGATTTTTATAGAGAAGAAAAACCATATATGGAGTTCTTTGATTAAGATTTACTAAGACAAATGACATTATTAAATACAAACATAATTAATGAATATTAATGGTGAATATATATAAGAGACTATTAACTATGTATTTGCCATTATAAAATTTATATTTAGGTTTACATAACATCGATTATACCAAGTTAGTGATTAGTTTAAAAAGTAGCCTAATGTTTCATTAATCCTACTCTAAACATTGATTTGACAGTGTTTATGGCTCATTTGTCTTTAATTGTTTTGTTGCAAACTTAATAATAATTTATAAGTTACATATCGTTATGAGAAAATTATTTTTTTGCGTTTTACCTATGTAATTTGTTCTTACTTTAATCCCTGGTAATTCAATGTGTAGTTCTTCCTTATTCCTATTAATCTAATGATCTATACCTTTTCTTGTTTTACGTTTTAATACTCTTTATTTGTAACCGATTACACGTATCACCTTCTCACTCCTAATATTCTGCGTTATAATTGACTATAGATATTAAAATTTTCAAGCAAATCAATCTATATGAATCGGAGTGATCCCTTATATGACAAAAGCAGTTTGGTTTCCTGATGAAAACGCTTTAAAACAAACACGACTTTATCAATTTATGAACCGTTTAGGTTTTGATAATTATAATGAATTTCATAATTACAGTGTTCATGACATTGCTGAATTTTGGCATGAATCGATTAAGGAATTAGATATTAATTGGTTTAAAGACTATGAACAAACACTAGATTTATCTAATGGCGTGATGTACCCTGAATGGTTTGTTAACGGTCAATTAAATGTGGCTTATAATGCTGTTGAAAAGTGGGCTCTAAATCCAGATTATAAAGACAAAAATGCTCTTATTTGGGAAAGTGACGCTGGCGAGACGGTAACATATACGTTTAAGCAGCTAGATGAAGAAGTGAACCGTGTTGCTAATGGATTGCTTAACCATGGTGCTAAACAAGGTGACATTTTTACAATTTATATGCCTATGATCCCAGAAACAACGATTGCTATGCTGGCGATCTCTAAAATTGGTGCGATCTTCTCTCCTGCTTTTTCTGGTTATAAATCAGAAGCGATATCAACACGTATGAACGCTGCTGAAGCTAAATATTTAATCACAGCTGATGGTTTCAACCGTGGTGGTAAAGCTGTTAATTTAAAAGATGAAGCAACGATTGCTGTTAATGAATCTCCATCAATAGAAAAAGTGTTTATGGTGGAACATTTAGGTATTGATGTCACATGGGACGATTCCAAAGACGTTACGTGGTCTGAGTTAGTATCTACAAATTCAGAGTTCAACTCAGTGAAAACGAATGGCCAAGATCCTTATATGATCATTTATACCTCAGGTACGACTGGTAAGCCTAAAGGTGCTCTTCATACTCATAATGGATTCCCTTTAAAGTCTGCTTTTGATGCTGGTATTACAATGGATGTTTCTCCTGGTGATACACTGTTTTGGTATACTGACATGGGTTGGATGATGGGGCCTTTCTTAGTATATGGTGGACTTTTGAACGGTGCAACGATCTTAATGTTCGAAGGTACTCCTACCTTCCCTAAACCTAATCGTATTTGGGAAATTGTAGAGAAGCATCAAGTCACCCATTTAGGTATTGCACCAACTTTAATTCGTACGTTAATGACATTAGATGAAACTTACGTAACACAACATGACTTATCATCGTTAAAGTTGATCGGTTCTACTGGTGAGCCATGGAATGAAGAGCCGTGGATGTGGCTGTTTGATAAAGTGTGCCGTAAAGAGATCCCAATCTTCAACTACTCAGGTGGAACAGAAATTTCTGGCGGTATTTTTGGTAATGTATTAGTAAAACCAATTGCGCCAGTTGGCTTTAATGCTGCTTTACCAGGTATGGATGTTGACGTTTATGATGAAGATGGAAGCCGTGTTGAAAATGAAGTTGGAGAATTAGTTATTAAACAGCCGTGGGTCGGTATGACGAATGGTTTTTATAAAGAAAATGAACGTTATGAAAATACGTATTGGAGCCGATTTAAAGACACGTGGGTCCATGGAGATTGGGTTGTGCATGATGATGAAGGTTTCTATACGATTACTGGTCGTTCAGATGATACGTTAAACGTAGCTGGTAAACGTTTAGGGCCGGCTGAAATTGAATCAATTTTTGTTGAACATGATTCGGTTGTTGAAGCTGGTGTGATTGGCATCCCTGATGAGGTTAAAGGTGAAAAGCCGATTGCATTTGTTGTGACGAAAGATGATCCAAACAACGAAGAAGTGTTGAAAAACGAGTTGATTGATCATGCCATTAATCGCCTAGGAAAAGCGATAGCACCGAGAACTGTGCATATCGTTCAAGATTTGCCAAAAACACGAAATGCTAAAGTAATGCGTCGTGCTATTAAGTCAGCTTATCTAAATAAAGATGCAGGCGATCTATCTGCATTAGAAAACCCACATGTCGTTGATCAAATTCGTGAGATTGGTAAAGTGCAAAACTAATAATAAGACGCTTGGATTTCAAAAGATTCCAAGCGTCTATTTTAATGGTTATTTTTTGCTTGATCTTTTTCTAATAAGTCAGGAACTGGTGTTTCTTCTGGTAAAGGTAGCAGTTCATTTTCAAATGGGCTCTGAATTATATTTGGTGGTAAAGGTAATAAGGCATTTTTCTTTAAACTAGGATCTTCAAGTAATTCAATTTTTGGCTTCTCATGTTGTTCATTCTTACTTTCGTGATCAAAGTTTAAATCAACGGATGATAATAAAACGATCATTAAAATGGTATTCACTTAGTTATCTCCTCCTAAATCAATAAGCTAAACTGTAATAATCTTGTGTTGATTCAGCCTATAGAGTGCTTGTTCAATTGACGTTTCAATATAACCGACGATTTGTTGTAAAGTAAATACTTCAAGATTTTCATCGATATTTTGTTTGTCATAGTGTAAGTCGTTCAAAATTTGATTCGTAAATTCAATTACATTTTGTTGTTTTACTTCTTCTAGATCGATTATTTGCGGAAGGGTTGAATTCAATGTATCGACTAACTCCTCTTGATACCCATAGTATTCTATTAATTTGGCATTTAATAACCAAAAATCTCGATGATATGCTTTAAACAATTGTTCATCTGCTTCCATACGATTTTTCAACCACGATAAATAAAAGCCTTGTAACCATAGGTCATCAGCGATGAGATGAGTGTAGTATCCTTTAATATAATCATCATCGAATAACGATTTATATTTATTATAAAACGCTTCATAGTCAATAGTTCTAGTATAATTATGATGTTCTCCGCTATAGAAATGTGACTCTTCTTTTGGTACTCCAGTATCTGGAGCAATTCCACCGAGTAAAAAAGCTGTACGGTCAGTAACCGCAACATTTTCCAAAATACGATTTGCTATTATTAAGTGCATAATACGAGATCCCAAAATAATAACTCCTCTCTATTCATAGAAAGAAACTGAAGTGATCATACTTAATATTGAACCAATGAAGACGATCATACTGACACCAAATAGTAAATGAAAGTTAATGATGTCGAAATTAAAGATCATTCCAATGCCACTGATGACTACACCAATGAAACTTATATAAAATAAAGTGTTAAAAATTATGAAATTGTAATCGTGTTTAGCTTTAAGTATTGTTTGTGAGAGTATAATAAAGAAAGAAATCAATACAAAGCCTAATATAGTCAGTATATGAATCATCGTCTTCTATCCATTCTATGAGATTCTTTTTAATAGGTTTACATAATAAAGTTATCGTTAACTGTAGTTACCGATTGTTCTTCCAACCGTTTTACCTGTAAATAAACAACCACCTAAAAATGTTCCTTCTAATGCACGGTAACCGTGAATCCCACCGCCACCAAAACCAGATGCTTCTCCTACTGCGTATAATCCTTTAATCGGTTCACCGGTTTGCCCTAACACTGTACCTGATAAGTCAGTTTGCAGTCCACCTAGCGTCTTTCTGCTTAGTATGTTTAATCGTACAGCAATTAATGGTCCGTTTTTCTCATGTAATATTTGATGTGGTTTAGCTGTGCGGATCAACTTATCTCCTTTATAAAAACGCGAACCTCTAAGAGCAGTAATTTGTAAGTCTTTAGTGAATTTGTTATCAATTTCGCGGTCGCGAGCTTCAATCTGTCTACGTATATGTTCTTCATCAAGGAGTTGTTCTCCTGTTAATTCGTTCATTTGATTGACTAAATCAGTTAATTTGTCAGCTACGATAAAGTCTTCACCTTTAGATTTGAAGGCTTCAACTGGTCCTGGTGCTCCTGGTAATACACGCTTTAGCAGCTGCTTAATACTTTTTCCTGTTAGATCAGGATTTTGTTCAGAACCTGAAAGAGCAAATTCTTTTTCGATGATTTTTTGCGTTAAAATGAACCATGAATAATCATAATCAGTTTTCATGATTGATTCAAGTGTGCCAAGTGTATCAAAGCCAGGGAAGTTCGGAGCTGGGAAACGATTACCTTCTGCATCTAACCAAATGGATGATGGTCCAGGTAATATACGAATACCGTGATTGGACCATACTGGACTCCAGTTTTTAATTCCTTCGGTGTAATGCCACATCCGATCTTTATTGGCGATTTTTGCCCCCGAGTTTTCAGCAATGTTAAGCATGCGACCATCGACGTAATCTGGTACTCCAGAAATCATATTTTTAGGAGGATTTCCTAACCTCTTTGGCCAATTTTTTCGGATTAGGTCAAAGTTAGCCCCTACTCCACCACTAGCAATCACAATATGTTCTGCTTCATATTCAAATTCCCCAACAATTTCTCGCGAGCTCTTCTCACCTCGCTCAACGTCGTCGTCTTTTAATATAGAACCTTTGACACCTGTTGCAACTTGATTGTTAATGATTAATTCATCTACTTGATGCCGTGGTTTATATGTAACCAATCCACCGTCGATAAACTTCTTAACTAGCTTTTCAAAAGGCTCTACTATGCCAGGCCCGGTTCCCCAAACGATGTGAAATCGAGGAACAGAGTTACCGTGACCTTCAGCTAAGTATCCGCCTCGCTCTGCCCAACCAACAACAGGAAACAAACCAATGCCTAGTCGTCTTAACCAATCTCGCTTTTCGTTAGCAGCAAATTGTAAGTAAGCTTTTGCCCATTGTTTTCCCCAGTAATCTTCGTCTTCTCTGTCAAAGCCAGCAGAGCCGAACCAATCTTGTTCGGCTAATTCTAGTGAATCATTAATCCCCATTTTACGTTGTTCAGGTGAATCTATTAAAAATAATCCACCAAAAGACCACCAAGCTTGTCCACCGAATGAACTTTCGGGTTCTTGGTCAAGTAATAATACTGTTTTACCACTGTTAGCAATCTCAGCCGTTGTAACGAGACCAGAAAGCCCCGCACCTATAACGATTGCATCATATGACATATAAATCCTCCATTCACAAGTTTACATATTATTAATATATTAAACTTCCTTGCCGATTTTGACTAATTGACTAAATAAAACAGCATGACTTAGGACAAATTGCTAAGCCATGCTGCATTGATGTTATTACACAGGATAAACACCGTGTTTTCGTTCAGTAAATGTTAAGTTTTTAGATTGGTAAATATCGAGTCTTTGTGTCAGAACATCTCTTAAGTCATTCGGTTGCACGATATCATCAACGATCATTTCAGAAGCTAGTCTGTAAATATCGATGTTCTCTTTATATTCTTCTTGTTTTTCTTTAATAAACGCTGGTCGCTCTTCTTCTGGTAATTCAGCAATTTTGTTAGCGTATACAGCATTAACAGCAGCTTCAGGTCCCATAACAGCAATTTGTGCTGTAGGAAGAGCAATCGTTACGTCTGGATCGAAAGCTGGTCCTGCCATCGCATATAGTCCTGCACCATAAGCTTTTCTTACGACGACACAAATTTTCGGTACTGTTACTTCACTCATTGCTGAGATCATCTTAGCACCATGACGAATAATACCAGCACGTTCTACCTTTGTTCCAATCATGAATCCTGGAATGTCAGCTAAGAAGACGAGTGGAATGTTAAACGCATCACATAGCTGAATGAATTTAGCTGCTTTATCAGCTGAGTCGTGGAACAATACGCCACCTTTCATGCGTGGTTGGTTCGCAATGATCCCAACTGATTTACCGTCAATTCTCGCTAGCCCAGTAATCAATTCTTTAGCAAACTCGCGCTTAATTTCACAGAAACTATCTTCATCAATCAAACGATTGATTAACTCATACATATCGAATGGAGCATTTTGATTTTCGGGAATTAAGTCACTGATCGTTTTATCAAATTGACTTGGGTCAATCGTTTCTTTTTCAGGTGGTTGTGTTCTAAAGTTTTGCGGGAAGTATGTTAAATATTTTTGAGCATATTTAATAGCTTCTTGTTCACTTTTAACTAAAACATCCCCAACACCTGATACTGAACAGTGCATTTGCGCACCGCCCATTTCTTCAAGTGACACTTTTTCTCCGATTACTTTCTCAGCCATTCGTGGAGAGCCTAAGTACATCGACGCATTACCATCAACCATCACCACGATGTCACAAAAGGCTGGTATGTATGCACCACCAGCTGCAGATGGACCAAATAATAAACAAACTTGTGGCACACGGCCTGACATTTTCACTTGATTATAGAAAATGCGCCCTGCTCCACGACGGTTTGGGAACATGTCAATTTGATCCGTAATACGTGCACCAGCTGAGTCAACTAAGTACAGCATTGGAACTTCTAGTTTCATTGCCGTTTCTTGGATGCGAATGATTTTTTCAACCGTAAGTGCGCCCCAAGAGCCGGCCTTTACAGTGGAATCATTCGCCATAATCGCTACGGTCTCGCCGTTAATTTTCCCTAATCCTGTAACGACACCGTCTGCAGGTAACGATTCATCGACACAGTTTGCGAAAAATGCATCTTCTACGTTTAAATCTTCATCTAACAGCATCTTTAAACGGTCTCGGACGAACATCTTACCTTTTTCTGAATTCTTTTCGTGATACTTTTCTGCACCACCCTTTTCTATTCGGTCGCGAATCGCTTGGTGTTGTTCTTCAAATGCCATGTTAAGGTCATCCTTTCTACTTACCAGTAAAGATCGGTTTTCGCTTCTCTTTAAACGCTTCTAACGCTTCTAAGCGATCTTTAGTTGGAATCGTATTTAAGTATTTTTCTCTTTCTAATTTCAATCCAGTGTCAATATCATGGTCTAAACCTTCATCAATCGCTTGTTTAGCCATTTGAACCCCAACAGGTCCATTTGACGCTATTTGATTAGCAATCTCTGAAGCTTCGTCTTGTAGTTCAGAAAGATCAACGACTTTTTCAATTAATCCGATTTTTTCTCCTTCATAACTATCAAAGCGCTTAGCAGTTAAAATATAATATTTTGCTTTTGCTAAACCGATTAAGCGTGCTAAACGTTGTGTACCGCCTGCACCAGGGATAATCGCTAAAGACGTTTCAGTTAGTCCCATCTTTGCATTTTTACTCGCAATGCGGATGTCACAACCTAATGTTAGCTCTAAGCCACCTCCGAATGTAGCACCGTTAATAGCTGCAATCGTTGGAACTTTTAAGTTTGCTACACGTGTGACTAGTGAACCAATCTGCCCGACTGTTTCAACGACTTGATCTTGTGTCATTGTGCGTCTTTCTTTTAAGTCTGCACCTGCACAAAAGGCTTTTTCACCTTCTGCTGTAATAATTAATACTCTTAATGATTCGTGTTGTTCAATGATATCCAATTGTTCGTTAAAGTCTTCCATTAACTGTTTAGAAAAAGCGTTAGCCGCTTCAGGCCTATTTAACGTTAACTTCCCAATATAATCATCAATCATCTCAAACTGTACAGTGCTCAAAACATCACGTCCTTCTTACAACCTTCTTGAAATACCCATTTGTTTACTCGTTAAAGGTTGGTCTAGTTTTGATTCTATAAATTGAGCCGCTTCTTGAAGTTTATTAAGGTCAATTGATTGTTCAAGCCCCATTTGCTGAAGCATATGAGCTAAGTCATCTGTTGCAACATTCCCAGAAGCCCCTTTTGCATATGGGCAGCCTCCTAAACCACCTAATGCACTATCAAAAATATGATAGCCTAGCTGAAGTGCTACAACAGTATTAGCTAAAGCCATACCACGCGTATCGTGGAAATGTAATGCGAGTTGATCTTTTGAAAAATGTTTCTCGAATTCGCTTAATACGTGTTCGACTTGAACAGGATTGGCTACACCGATCGTATCGCCAATCGATAGCTCATCGATCCCCATATTAAATAGATTGTCACAAATATCAATTACTTGGTGTTCATCGACATTACCTTCATAAGGGCAACCGAATACGGTAGAAACGTAACCACGTACAGATTTACCTGCCTTTTTAGCCTCATCGACAACTTCTTTTAGTACGGGATATGTTTCAGAAATTGATTTGTTAATATTGTTTTTATTGTGCGATTCACTTGCAGACATGAAAATGGATACTTCATCAACATCAGCTTCAATCGCACGCTCTAAACCTTTCATATTCGGTACTAAAGCAGCATAAGTGACCCCATCTTTTCGTTCAATCGATTTTGCTACCTCAACAGCATCTTTTAATTGAGGAATCCATTTCGGATGAACAAATGAGGTGATCTCGATATATGAAAGTCCACTTTCTGACATTTGGTTAATCCATTCGATTTTATCTTCAGTTGCGATTTCTTTCTTTTCATTTTGCAACCCGTCTCTAGGACCAACTTCTTTAATTTGTACCTGTTTTGGTAGATTCATATAGTCAGTACTCCTTTATAGTCATACTGTTTATTCAATAACGGCAATAACGTCGCCTTCGTTAACGAAATCTTCTTCTTTAACTTTTAATTCCTTAACAGTACCACTTACTTCAGCAGCAATTGGAATCTCCATTTTCATCGATTCTAAAATGACAACATCTTGACTTGAGTCCACTGTGTCACCTTCGCTCACTAATACTTTCCATACGTTTCCTGCCATGTTTGCTTTAACTTCTGTCATTTTAACTTCCTCCTATTGTTTAATCATAAATTCTTGGATAAACGATGTTCGCGTATCACCTTTTTGGAATGCAGGTGATTGGGTTACATCTATTAAGAACGGGATATTAGTTTTAATACCCTCTACTTCATAATCAACTAATGCTTCTCTTAAGTGCTCAATCGTTTCAGCACGTGAATCCCCAAATGCGATTAATTTAGCGATCATCGGGTCATAATAAGGTGTCACTTTATATTGGCTGTTAACACCTATATCATGTCGAATGTTAGTTCCAACTGGTGGATTAAACGCTGTTATTTGACCAGGTGATGGGAAAAATGTTTTCGGGTCTTCAGCATAAATTCTAGCTTCAATTGCATGCCCGTTAATCTGTAAATCTTCTTGAGAGAATGATAGTTTTTCTCCGTACGCAATTTTTAGTTGTTCTTCCACAAGATCAATTCCTGTAATTTGTTCTGTAACAGGGTGTTCGACTTGAAGGCGTGTGTTCATTTCTAGAAAGTAAAAATTTTGCTCTTCATCAACTAAAAATTCGATCGTCCCAGCGTTTTTATAGTTAATGGCTTTAGCAGCCTTCACACCCGCTTCACCCATCTTTTGACGAGTCTCTTCAGAAATTAATGGTGAAGGTGCCTCTTCAATAATCTTTTGATGCCTTCTTTGAATTGAACATTCACGATCGAAAAGGTGCACTGTTTGACCATAGTGATCGGCTAGTACTTGAATTTCAATGTGATGCGCATCTTCAATTACTTTTTCAACAAACATCGTGCCATTTCCGAAAAATTGTTCAGCACGACGCGCATTACTTTCAAAAGCTTTCTCAAGTTCAGTATCATTTTGAACTATCTCCATACCAATTCCACCACCGCCATGGGAAGCTTTAACCATTACGGGATAACCAATATCGCTTGCGATTTGTTTAGCGTCTTCGACTGATTCAACTGGATCATTGGTCCCCGGGATAATAGGGACGCCAGCTTCTTCCATCGTTTGACGTGCTGTTAATTTACTCCCCATTTGGTTGATCGCATTCGAATCAGGACCAATAAATACAATGTTTTCGTCTTCAAGTCTTTTAGCGAAGTCTGTATTTTCACTTAGTAATCCGTAACCTGGGTGAACCGCTTCTGAATTAGTTTCTTTAGCGACATTAACAATCGCATCAATGTTTAAATAGCTTTCATTAACTTTAGGTCCACCAATCAAATAACTCTCATCTGCTTCAGATACAAAAGGGGCTTCCGCATCTGCTTCAGAGTAAACAGCAACCGTTTTAACGCCAAGGTTTTGGCACGTACGAATAACTCTTGAAGCAATCTCCCCTCGGTTAGCTATTAAGACTTTGTTAAACATTTGAAGCACCTCACTTATTCATTTATTAATTCTAGTGCTTTTTCTTTTAACCTTATTTTTTGGATCTTCCCACTAGGTGTTGTTGGGAATTCATCAGTAAACAAAATGTAATTAGGTGTACTAATATTATTAGAGCTATCGCAATACTGAATGACAACTTCTTCAGTTAATGTGCTGTCATTAGCAATTAGCCAAGCTACAATTAATTCCCCTTTTTCTGGATGAGGTATTGTAATCACTTTTGCATCGACTACTTGTTCATGATCTGTAATAAGACTTTCGATTTGATAAGTTTCTGGTAGTTGTTCGTTCTGTTGCATGTTATCACCTTTACCTTTAATGTTTTGCTAGTAATTGTTCTGCTTCTTGGCGCAGTTTATACTTTTGTACTTTGCCACTAGCAGTCATTGGGTACTCTTTTGTAAACTGAATGTATTTTGGTATTTTGTGAAAGGCTATGTTACCTTTACAAAATTCTCTTAAGTCTTCTTCTGTTAAGTTAGATTCTTCTTTAGCAATGACCCATGCCATTAGTTCTTCACCGTATTTTGCATCAGGTACACCAACGACTTGAACATCTAAAATGTCAGGATGTTGGTATAAATATTCTTCAATTTCTCGTGGATAAATGTTTTCACCACCACGAATGACCATATCTTTAATTCTTCCAGTGATTTGTACATAGCCGTCATCATCAACAATGGCTATGTCTCCTGTGTGTAACCAACCGTCTTCATCAATTGCGTTTTTCGTTTCTTCTTCATTGTTGTAGTAACCTTTCATCACATGGTAACCTCTTGTACAAAGCTCACCAGGTTCGTTCGGAGCAACTTCTTCATTCGTTGATGGGTCGACTACTTTTATTTCGACATTTGGATGACGTTTTCCTACTGTGCTGACACGACGATCAATTGGATCATCCGTTTTCGTTTGTGTGATCGCAGGTGACGATTCCGTTTGCCCGTAAGTAATCGTAATTTCAGATGCGCCCATTTTATCCATCACATCTTTCATCACTTCGATTGGACAGTTTGAACCTGCCATAATCCCTGTTCTTAAATGAGAGAAGTCGTATTGATCGAACTTAGGGTGATTTAATTCGGCTATGAACATCGTTGGCACACCATGTAGTGCTGTACATTTTTCTTTAGAGACGGCTTCTAACACTTTTTCAGGGTCGAACTGTTCTACAATGACCATCGTTGCAGCTTTAGATACGGCAGCCATCGTTCCTAAAACACATCCGAAACAATGGAAGAATGGTACTGGAATACATAAACGGTCTTTTTCAGTAAACTGCATACATTCTGCAATTTGTTTGCCGTTATTAACAATGTTGTGGTGTGAAAGCATAACTCCTTTAGGGAACCCTGTTGTACCAGATGTATATTGCATATTAATGACTTCATGACAGTCTAAAGAATTAGAACGTTCTTCTAGTTGTTGATCTGTTACTCTATTTGCACCGAGTTCGATTATGTCTTTCCACGAATAACAACCGCTATACTCTTGATCGCTAAGGACAATAATATTTTTCAAATGAGGTAAACGTTCAGATTGAAGCTCACCTTTTTCACAGTGCTCAAGCTCAGGGCATAATTCTTTCAAAATATCGATGTAAGAAGTTCCTTTATAAGATTCTGCTAAAATTAATGTACTAGAATCAGATTGTTTTAATAGATATTCGAGTTCTGCTGCTTGATAGCTTGTGTTAACGGTGACTAAAACTGCACCCATTTTTCCAGTAGCAAACTGGCTAGTTAACCACTCAGGCTTATTATCAGACCAGATTGCAACATGGTCACCTTTTTCAATATCTAAAGCCATCAAGCCTTTTGCTGCATCGTTAACTTTTTCATTAAACTGTTCATAAGTCCAACGAATTCCTTTCTCAGGATACACAGCTGCCTCATGCTCTGGGTGTTTCTTTGCCTTTTCATCTAACAACTGACCGACCGTTAAATTCATTAATGGCATACAAACGTCCCCTCTCTATTAATCAACATCCTAATTGTCTAGCAATAACTAACCTTTGAATCTCAGAAGTCCCCTCTCCAATTTCAAGTAATTTAGCATCGCGTAAATAGCGTTCCACTTCATATTCGCGCATGTAACCATAACCACCAAGGATTTGAATTGCTTGGTTGGCTGAACGAAAGGCTGTTTCTGTAGCGTATAATTTCGCCATAGCAGCTTCTTTTGTAAACACTTTGCCTTGGTCTTTTAACCAAGCTGCCTTCAATACGATGTTACGCGACAGTTCTACTTCCATTGCCATGTCAGCTAGTTTAAATTGAATGGCTTGGAAGTTAGAAATCGACTGACCAAACTGCTTACGTTCTTTCGCATAAGCTAAGGCTCGATCAAGTGATGCTTGAGCAATACCAACTCCTAATGCGCCAATTGAAATTCGACCACCATCTAACGTTTGTAAAAATTGCTTGAACCCAGTATCAGGATCACCGATTAAGTTAGCTTTCGGTACTCTTACATCTTCTAGTACGATTTCTGCTGTATTAGAACCGCGAACGCCCATCTTATCGTAGTTGTCCGTAATGGTTACACCCTCTGTATCAGTTGGTACGACAATAGCCGAAATAATATTTTTACCACGATCGTCTTTACCAGTGATAGCGGTTACAATGATTTGTTTAGCATAAGATGCATTGGTGATGAAGCATTTCTCACCATTAATGATGAAGTCATCCCCATCAGACTTTGCTGTCGTTTTAGTACCCCCTGCATCAGATCCTGCGTTCGGTTCGGTTAATCCGAATGAGCCTAATGCTTTCCCTTGGGCTAATGGAACTAGAAACTTTTGCTTCTGCTCTTCAGTACCAAATTGGTAGATCGGTGATGAACCTAGAGATACTGAAGCGGCGTAGCTTAAGCCAGTACTTCCACAAACGCGACCGATTTCTTCAACGGCAAGTGCGTAAGTAACGGTATCGCCCCCTGATCCTCCATATTCTTCTGGGTAAGGAATACCTAAAAGGCCAAGTTCACCCATCTCTTTAAAAATATCTTCTGGAAATTCTGCCTTTACATCGATGTCAACTGCACGTGGTTGGATTTTTTCTTCTGCAAAATCTCTAACCATCTTTCTTGTCATTTCTTGTTCTTCACTTAGTGTGAAGTTCATTTAAAACTCCCCCTTTTATTTTGAGACCGACTGGTTGGTCTGTGCTGGAGTAAATAAAAAAGCTTTACTAAAAGCGTGTGACAAATAAACTTTTTAGTTGTGCAAAGTTGACTGGTGATATTCTTGGATCGCTTGGTCTGTTAAAACACCTTTAAATAAGATGTCTATGTAAACCTCTGCAATGTCATCAATCGATAAGTCTCCATCTCGCTTATACCATTTGTATGTCCAGTTCACCATGCCAAGTATGGACATACCAGTTATAATGGTTGGTAATTCTTTTCGAATTTCACCTTCGTTTTGTCCTTCTTGGATGACTTCGATGACAATTTGTTTAAATTGATCGCGTTTTGATTTAATTTTATCTTCGTATTCTGCTTTTAAATATTTATTCTCTTGATAGAAAACTGAGATGTGTTCGTTGTACAAATCAAATACACGAACGAATGAGTGCAATATTTCATGGAGTTGGTACATGGGTCGTTTATGTCTTTTCTTGGCACGGTTGGCTTCATTCAATACATATGAAATAAATAAATCGTGAATGACATAAAGAAGTTCGTCTTTGGAGTTAAAGTAATGGTAAAAGCCGCCTTTTGATGTACCACAATATTCAACAATATCTTTCACTGATACACCGTGAAAACCTTTCTCGGAAAATAAAACTAATGATGATTGAATAATCTTATCTTTTAAATGTGACATAAAATTCCTACCTTTTGTCAATATTTTAACACAATTTAGAAAAGTATCAAACAAAATTTTCAGAATTTGTCGTCATTCAAAACTTTATTATAAAAAAACGAAGAGGAGCATGATTGCTACCCTCTTCGTTTTTCTTTATCATTGTTCATCATCAGGAAAATATTTTGTATATTGTGCTTCGACATAAGTAGCCGTTACTTTACCTTGATGATCACTGTCTACAACAAATGAGCCATTATTTTGTCGTGACTGTTCTTTAAACTCAAATGGTAATACTGAGTGCGTTTCCTCTTTTTCAGTTTCTAATACGACCGTTTCATCTTCTCCAACTACATGAAAACCAGCTATTCGATGTGGGTTGCGTTTCAACTCTTTAAGCATAATCAACCCTCGTTTGGCTCGTGCTCCTTGTTCAAACTGAGAAATGTTCATACGCTTACAAGCGCCACGGTGTGTAACGACAAATAAATTCGGATTTGTTAATTCAGCAAACACTTCCCCGTTGACGATATACTCCTCGTCTTTTAAGTTCATTGATTTTACCCCGGCTGCTTTGATGCCGATTGGGTTAACTTCTGACTCGTGATACCACAAACCATAACCACTATTAGACGTTAAGAAAATCTCTTGGTGTCCATCGGTAATGTGAACATTAACAACTTCATCATCACCTTTTAACTTCATTCCAACTATTGGCCGGTTGTAGCGTTGTACTTTGTAATCAGCTAAATTAGATTTTTTAATCATACCGTGTTTCGTAATCGACATGACATATAGCTCTTGTTCAAAATCTCGAACAGGAATAGCTTTAATCACTTTTTCATCTGTGCCAACAGAAACGAGACTTGCGATATGTTGACCCATATCCTTCCACCTGATTTCAGGTAGCTCATGGATTGGGAGGTATAAGTATTTCCCTTTATTTGTGAAGAGAAGTAAGGTGTCAGTTGTATTGACTTCATATAAATGGAGTAAAAAGTCTTGTTCCTTCTTCTGTAAATCTTCAACATTAGAAGCACTAAATGATCGTAAACTTGTGCGTTTAATGTAACCATCTTTCGTTACTGAGACGACAATATCTTCAGATGGTACCATCACTTCAAGATTGATTTTTAAGTCTTCAACTTCTGATTCTATTTTAGTTAATCTGTCACTCTTATAAGTTTTCTTAACACGCTTTAAATCTTGTTTAATTACATTTAGTAGTTTTGCTTCATTACCTAAAATTTCTTCTAAATATACAATTCGCTCACGAAGCTGGGCTGCTTCTTTTTCAAGTTCTGTAACGTCAGTATTTGTTAAGCGGTATAGCTGTAACATGACAATCGCTTCAGCCTGAGTTTCTGTAAAGTTATACTGTTCTTGTAACTTAATTTTCGCATCTTTTTTATCTTGTGCGCTACGAATCGTGGCGATCACATCATCTAAAATAGATACAGCATAAATTAAACCTTCAACGATGTGGGCACGGTCTTTCGCTTTTCTTAAATCATGTTCTGACTGTCGCTTTACAACTTCACGTTGGTGGTTAAGATAGGCATCTAAAATTCCTGGTAACGTCATAATCGTTGGTGTTTTATCAGAAATGGCCACCATATTGAAATGGAAAGAAACTTGTAAATCAGTATTTTTATAAATATAGTTTAGTACACCTTGACTATCTACATCTTTCTTTAATTCTATGACAATTCTTAAGCCTGTTCGATCCGACTCATCACGAACCTCAGAAATACCTTCTACTTTACGCTCAAGGCGTAACTCATCCATCTTCTTAACTAAGTTGGCTTTGTTGACGTCATATGGCAATTCGGTAATAACTATTTGCTCTTTGCCGCCTCGAAGTGGTTCGATTTCAGCTAAGCCACGCAGAACAATTTTGCCTTTCCCTGTTTCATACGCTTTACGGATTCCATCTTCGCCTTGAATAATGCCGCCAGTTGGAAAATCAGGTCCTGGAAGTTTCTCCATTAATTTATCTAATGTAGCGTTAGGATGTTCGATTTTATAGATGACAGCATCAATCACTTCAGCTAAATTGTGTGGCGGTATATCAGTGGCATAACCTGAAGATATACCAGTCGAACCATTGACTAATAGGCTCGGGAATTTAGCTGGAAGGACTATTGGCTCATAATCAGTGTCATCGAAGTTAGGGATAAAATCAACTGTGTCTTTATCGATGTCTTGTAATAGCTCTGAAGAGATCCCTGATAATCTTGCTTCCGTATAACGCATCGCAGCAGGTGGGTCTCCATCAATACTGCCGTTATTTCCGTGCATTTCAACAAGCCCTTCCTTAACTTTCCAAGATTGGCTCATGCGCACTAACGCTTCATAAACAGATGAGTCACCGTGTGGATGGTAGTTACCAATAACGGTACCGACCGTTTTAGCCGATTTACGAAATGGCTTGTCATGAGTATTTCTCTCTTGATGCATTGCATAAAGAATGCGTCGTTGCACCGGTTTTAAACCGTCCCTTACATCTGGTAAGGCACGGTCTTGAATAATATATTTACTATAGCGACCAAAACGGTCACCTATTACTTCTTCTAATGGCAAGTCTAAATACTTTGCTTCTTCAGCCAAACTTATTCACTCCTAGCTAAGCAATCTATCGTTATCGAGTATTGTGTCATCTTCTTCCATTCCGAACGCAACATTAGATTCAATCCATTTACGTCTCGGTTCTACCTTATCCCCCATTAATGTCGCAACACGTCTTTCGGCTCTAGCGACATCGTCAATGGTTACTCTAATTAAAGTTCTTGATTCAGGGTCCATCGTGGTCTCCCACAATTGTTCTGCATCCATTTCACCTAAACCTTTGTAACGTTGTATTGTATAACCGTTTTTGAACTCTTTCAGTAACTGATCCATTTCACTTTCTTCCCATGCATAGGCTTCTTTATAATTTTTTCCTTTGCCTTTTGAAACTTTAAATAATGGTGGAAGTGCAATATAAATCTTCCCTTGTTCAATTAACGGTTTCATATAACGGTAAAAGAAAGTTAATAACAATACTTGAATGTGGGCACCATCTGTATCAGCGTCGGTCATAATTATAATTTTATCGTATTGTGAATCTTCGATGTTGAAATCTGGCCCTACTCCAGCGTTAATAGTATGAATAATGGTAGCGATCTCTTCGTTTTTAAAGATATCATCAATTTTCGCCTTCTCAGTATTAATAACTTTACCTCTTAAAGGTAGAACAGCTTGGAAGCGGCGGTCACGTCCTTGCTTGGCAGAACCACCTGCTGAGTCACCCTCAACTAAAAATAGCTCATTTTTAGAAGCATTCTTTGATTGTGCTGGTGTTAACTTTCCGCTTAGTAAAGAATCACGGCGCTTACGCTTTTTGCCATTGCGTGCTTCTTCCCTTGCTTTTCTTGCTGCTTCTCTTGCATCACGGGCTCTAACAGCTTTTTTAATTAACATTTTGGATGCATCTGGGTTTTCTTCAAGGAAATAAGCGAGTTTTTCTGCAACAACACTGTCTACAGCACTTCTTGCTTCAGGTGTTCCAAGTTTACTCTTAGTTTGCCCTTCAAACTGCAACAATTGTTCAGGGATTCGTGTTGAAATAATTGCTGTTAGGCCTTCACGAATGTCGTTTCCATCAAGATTCTTGTCTTTCTCTTTTAAGAATTGCATTTTTCTCGCGTACTCGTTAAAAGCTCGTGTAATTGCTGTTTTAGCACCTGATTCATGTGTGCCACCATCACGCGTTCTAACATTGTTAACAAACGATAAAATATTTTCGGAGTAACCGTCGTTGAACTGCATAGCAAAGTCAACTTCGATTTCTTTAAACTTCCCTTCAAACGAGACGACAGGATGAAGTTCATCTTTTTCTTCGTTTAAGTAACCCACAAATGATTGTAAGCCGTCTGGATACAAATAAGATTCTTCAACACCTTCACGGTCATCCTTTAAAACGAGCTCAATACCTTTTAATAAAAAGGCTGCTTCTCTTAGTCGTTCAGAGAGTGTCTCAAAGTTAAACTGAATTGAAGAAAACATTTTTTCATCGGGTTTGAAGTGGATCGTCGTACCTGTCTTTCGAGTGTTGCCAACGACTTGCAGATCAGTAACTGCCTTACCACCTTCTTCAAACCTTAACTCATGCTTTTTACCATCTCGATAGATCGTTACAGTTAACCATTCAGAAAGAGCATTCACGACTGATGCGCCAACTCCGTGTAAACCACCACTCGTTTTATAACCACCTTGTCCAAATTTACCCCCTGCGTGTAGGATCGTAAAAATGACTTCAGGTGTTGGTTTACCCATTTTATGCATACCCGTAGGCATACCTCTACCTTCATCGCTCACTGAGATGGAATTGTCTTTATGTATAGTCACTTTAATTGATTGACCAAAACCAGCTAATGCTTCGTCAACTGAGTTGTCGACGATCTCAAATACTAAGTGGTGTAAGCCTCTATGGTCAGTGCTTCCGATATACATTCCTGGTCTTTTTCGAACGGCATCTAGCCCTTCTAGTACTTGTATGGAATCATCGTTGTAAAGTTCGTTTGATTGAGTCAATATAATAGACCCCTTTCTCTATATATGCTTCGTCTGAATAATACAATTCGTTAAGACAAGAGAAATCCCTGCTTGAAAGCAGAGATTTGTAGAAATTATTTTTCGACTGTTACAGCATGGACAACTTTAATACATGAATCCATTATGACTGTAAATCCGTTTTCCTTCAACAGATTATGTGCTTCTTCGTTAATAATCCCTTGCTGCGCCCAAAAGACTTTACAATTCGTATTAAGTGCATCTTCGGCTACGTCCACTAAATGTTCAGAACGTCTGAACACATTAATAATATCAATATTTTCTTCAACCTCTGCAAGCGTATTATAACTTTTTTCACCTAAAACTTCATCAACAGTTGGATTAACTGGGATGATTTTGTATCCTTCTTGTTGCATTGCTTCAGCAATTTGGAATGATGTTCGATCTTATTTGTCAGACAGTCCAACGACCGCAATTGACTTAGCATCCTCTAATAGCTCTTTCATTGTATCTTGTGTTGGATTTTCCATAACATCTCTCCTAAGTTTAAATAATCTTGTATTATAAGAATAGCGTGTTTATCGTTATTTCTCAACTTTCATTATAGTTTGTTGGTTTAATTTTCAACATATATTTAATATAAACTTCTTAATTGTTAAGACATTTGATAAAATAAACTATATTCATTTATAGAAAAGGGGAATCTTATGGAATATATAATTTATGCAATCATTGCTTATTTATTTGGCTCGATTCCATCTGCATTAATTATTGGTAAACTATTTTATAAAATCGATGTAAGAGAACATGGTAGTGGAAATCTAGGTGCTACTAATACATTTCGTGTGTTAGGTACAAAAGCAGGTTTAGTTGTTACGATCTTAGATATATTAAAAGGAACAGCACCTGTCTTAATCGTCGTTTTATTAGCTCCAGGGATTGAGCCGTTATTAGTCGGTGCCTTTGCAGTAATCGGTCATATTTATCCTTTGTTTGCTAAGTTTAAAGGTGGGAAAGCAGTTGCAACGTCTGGTGGAGTTTTATTAGGCGTTAGCCCGTTGTTATTTGTCATTTTAGTGCTATCATTTTTTATCTTTTTAAAGCTTTTCAAGTATGTCTCTTTAGCATCAATCTTAGCGGGTGTTACAGCAGTTGTAACAACATTAATTATGCAAGATTTAGGATTGATTATTGTTACTATATTTTTAGCAGCGTTTGTCATTTATCGCCATACAGATAATATTAAACGTATTAAAAATAAGACAGAGCCGAAAATAACTTGGTTCTAATTGATAACTTAAGGGTGATTAGTTGAAACTAAGAGTTGTAGTTATAGTCATAATCTCTACTTTTTTACTGGCTATTGTTGTAACAGCTACAAATACTTTAGGGTTTGATGAATTTGAACAAACTGAAGCAAAACCGATCGAAAAATGCCAACACACAATGATCACGAAGACCACGGGGATCTCATGACAAATGTTCAAGTCGTCCCTCTTGTTGAAGCAGATCAGTACGGTTTAGAAGATGCTCATGATATATTTGATGAAATAGCAGAACATATGCAAACTTACTCGTCTGATGTTACAATTGTACCTTATTTAGAATAAGTCTAATAAATTGAACTACTTTAACGTAATAATGTATAATTTAAATGTAGCTATGTTCTTCCCTTTAGATTTGAAAGGAGTCCTCGGTATGAATGAAACAGTAAAAAAACAACTTCCTGATAAACAGGAAAGACATAAATTATTTGGATCAGTTGAACCTGGTCCTAAAACAAAGCCAATTGAAAAAGAGCAAATGAAAGATTTGCAAAATACTAGAAAAGATTTCTTGTTCGAATTAGATGCTGTCGGGATCTCAAACGTTAAGCATCCTGTGATCGTTAATAGTTCTTTAACTCCAGAAACACAAACGACGATCGGTACTTTTTACTTCGCATCGTCCATTTCACAAGATTCAAAAGGTACGAACATGAGTCGTTTTACTGAACAGCTACAAACTTATTATGAAAACGGCCTTGTACTAACCTTGGAAACGTTAAAGTCATTCGTATATGAATTACGTCAACGTTTAGAACAAAAAGATGCTGAAGTAACAGTATCCTTCCCTTGGTTTTTCGAACGAAAAGCACCTTATTCTGAAAAGGCAGGCTTAAACCATGCCGATGCTTGGATTAAAGTTCACTATGATCAAGACGAAGGTTATGATGTTCGCGTAGGCGTTAAAGGTAAAATTACAACGTTATGCCCTTGTTCAAAGGAAATAAGTGAATATAGTGCTCATAACCAAAGAGGTAATATTGAGATGGAAGTATTACTTAATGAAGACTTTGATGAGGACAAGCTTGATTGGAAGTTTATCTTACTAGAAGCGGCTGAATCAAATGCAAGTGCACGTATTCACCCTGTATTGAAACGTCCTGATGAAAAAATGGTAACCGAACAAGCTTATGAAAACCCACGCTTTGTTGAAGATATGGTTCGATTAGTCGCTAGTGATTTATATGAAATTGATGAAGTTGAACGTTTCTTTGTTAAATGTATTAACGAAGAATCAATCCATCTACATGATGCTGTTGCATCGATCACATATGATAAGCGTGATGAACAGAGTGTTTAATCATGAAGTTCTTATTTACTTGGCCGATTAAGGTGTATCAGAAGTTTATTTCACCAATGCTTGGGCCGACATGCCGCTTTCATCCAAGTTGTTCACACTATAGTCTCACTGCTTTTGAGCGATTTGGTGTTATTAAAGGATTATTTTTATCGGTTAAACGAGTGTTAAAATGTCACCCATTTCACCCGGGTGGTTTTGATCCAGTTCCAGAGAAAAATGAGAAAAAGCAGAAGAGGCTGAAACAGAACTGATTCTAAAACACAAAACCCGAACGAAATCATTTTTTGATTTCGTTCGGGTTTATCTTTTAACATCGCTCCATCAAAATGCTTCGCTTTTACCCACAGGGCACAAGGGCAACATCTGCTCAAGCTTCCTACGGTCGCTTGTCGCAGTGTTTTCTTTGCAGGGGCGGCTGGTGAGCCAAGCTACTACTTCGAGTAATCTTCTTGTGCTTTGCACCGAGGAAGCCTACTTCGAAGATTAGCTAGAAGACGCAGGTGCATCCGGTGGGGTCTCACCCTGGCCTTTGCCATGACGACCTGGATGGTCTAATGTCGGCGTTGGTCACAAATGCAGATTTCTTTAACTTCTGCGCTTTAATTTGCGCCGAGTAACCGCAGGCGCAGGACGTGACCGTTTTTAGCCGATCAGGAGTCTACGCATTTTGATTCCGCTAGGTGACTGCTCAACTAAGATGAAATGTCAATTGTTCGTGCTTTCATCACACTCCACCCCTTTTGTCTCAACCTCTTTATCTTTCAACACTTTTAAATCTTTTTAATTGATCGATCTTACCTTCTGCTTTTAAAATATCTTCTTCAAATGATCCAATTAAATCAAAATGTGGATATTTTTCATCCTCATGAATCCATTTTGGTTTAAGTCCATGCTTCCTTCCCCACTGCTTTAATTTATCGACATCACGGCAACCTACTTTTGTAACGGTATTCATTTGTGGAAAGCGATCGTCAGCCCAATAGTGAGTTAAAAAGGCGATATTACCAGCTTCTACTTCTTTCTTCCATTGTTTTAATTCATCTCGCTTAATTCCGAACGCCATCAGCTTCACCTACTGCCTGTTCATACGCTTGATGCCAATCAGGAAAATGCTTTTTAATTGATATTGGACGGAAGTTTGATTTTTTAACACAAACGTGAGATGACGATCCGGTAACAGCTAAAGTGCCATCATCTGTATAAACTTCGTAGCCATAAACAACCCTAAAGCCATCATATTCTTTTATAAATGTTTTAACAGTAGCGACTTGGCCATAGCGAAGAGGCCTTTTATACTTTGCTTCGATATCAACGACTGGTGAAACAATCCCCTCTTCTTCCATATCAGCATACCGAAATCCTAACTCCTCAATTAAGTGTGTTCTCCCTATTTCAAACCAGACGAAATAGTTCGCATGGTAAACGACACCCATTTGGTCAGTTTCTTGATACCTTACTTTAACTTCTGTTTCATTTACAACCATGATATGTACATCTCCCTTGTTACACTTTGCTATTATTTTACTATATATTTTATATGAAATCTTACAGGGTAGCAAAAATAAGTCGTTAATCAAATATTAAAGCTGTCGAGTTCTCCCGACAGCTTTAATTCTAGTTATTTATTCTTCTTTTTGCGTTTCATATGTTCGTGCTCATCATGTACTTCGTCTCTCATGCCCTCAACTGACTGACGTCGACGTGCATTTTTACGACGAATTTCTTCTTCTTGAAATTCTGAAGCTGTTTCCATTGAGTGTTCTGCTTCTTGGATATTTTCTAGTGTATTTTCAATGTTTTCTTGAATTTTCTTTAAGTTATCACGTCTGTTGTCTGGTTTCGGCTTTTGGCTATGATTAGACATTCCATCCATCTCCTTTATGATGTAATTAATCATAGTTTGGGAAACCAGTCATGAGCTATGCATGTTTTTTAGGATTTCTAACTAATTCCATTCGCGATTCAATTTTGTCATAAATTTTGTCAAGTTCTTCTTGGTTGTTCAGGATCTTCTCCTTTTCATCTTTAACTAAAGATTGGAAAGAGAGTCGTTCTTTTCTACGCATCATGATCGTCTCCTTTTTTTACTAGGATTACCATGATTCGTAATGTTTATACTTAATCTAATTCTTCAATTTTTCTGACCATATCATCATATGAAAGTGGCCCGACATGTCTTGGGATTTGTAGTTCACCTTCAGTATTAACGAAATACGTTGTTGGCAGACTTAAAGCTTGGTAACGTACATTAACTTCTCCTGTTTCATCCATTAAAATTGGAAACGTTAATTGTAGTTCATCTATAAAGTCCTGCACTGTATCATGCGATGTCTCCTGGCTCGTCGCATTAACTGCTAAAATGACAACCTCATCATCATACTCCTCATGAATTTCTTGCATGTGAGGCATTTCTGCACGACAAGGTGGACACCAAGTAGCCCAAAAGTTGATCATAACTTTTTGTCCTCTAAAATCAGCTAGTTCAGCTTCCTCCCCATTAAGGGTTTGTAATTTGAAGTTAGGAGCCATATCTCCAACTTCTACACCATCTGTATCAATATCAACGCCATCAGGCTGAACAAAAATCCCATCCCCTTCTGGATCTCCTGCTGTATCATCAAACCACGTGTTATAAACGATGATTCCAAGTAATACACCGATAATGGCCAAGCCTAAAATACGCTTTAACATTGTGTTCAATTTGAATGATCTCCTTTCACTTTTTGGTTTAAGTACCATTCTGCAACAATTGTGAGAATAGCTAATAGTAACACTATAAATAATGTTTGAGTATATATATGAATTTCATTTTGTAATACTCTAAATAAAGCCCAAGTAATAACAAACCATCTGTATGCTTGGAAAACTTTAAATAAAGTAACAGGCTTAACTAAGCGAAACAAAATACTAATCAATACAATGTATGAGACAACCTCTATAAAAATGTAAAGGTCAAATCCGTATAGGAAAGACGTTGCTTGATCAAATACAATAAATACGAATATAGCTTGTAAGATTAACAATAATTGAACAGGAATAGTGATATTGTGGCGTTTAAATTGAACATAACTGAATACAGCAATTCCAATAACACCTAAAAGTAAACCTAACGTTCCACCGTCAAAATAAATAACAGCTAAAGGATTGTTTAACAGATCAGCTGGATAGTTAATAAAATAACTTAACTTCCAAACGACAATGAATACGATCCAATATTCAAGCATTAAATCGGCTGGTTTCTTTGGGAAATCATAATTAATCAAACGTTTGATTAAGAAGTGAGCCACTACTAAAGATGCGACTATACCAGCTATGTAAAATAAATAGGGTACAAATATGTTTAAAGGACCAATTTGAATTAAGTCGTTCATGCTACCACTCCCTACTCATTCATCATACCAAATTTTCTAAAAAAATACGTAAAGTATGGATTACGATTCAGTGAACTTCTATTACTAAATACAGGAATAAATATGGTGTGATTTGGCAAACTACGTATAGAGCTTACATATATAGGAGGAGTTTATATGCCAGACGATCAAAATAATCAACAAGATGCAAAAAATGAACAGCTTAATGCCTTTAAAAACAGTAATCAAAGTGAAAAATTAAGCACGAATCAAGGGGCTAAACTGTCTGATACGTCTCAGTCACTTACTGCAGGTGAACGAGGACCAACTATTATGGAAGACTTTCACTTCAGAGAAAAGATGACACACTTTGACCACGAACGAATCCCTGAACGAGTTGTACATGCAAGAGGATTTGGGGCTCATGGCTACTTTCAACCTTACGAGTCTATGAAGGAATTAACGAAAGCAAAATTCCTTCAAGATCCATCAGTAAAAACACCTGTATTTGTCCGCTTTTCAACGGTTGTTGGTTCCCGTGGTTCAGCTGATACAGTACGCGATGTTCGAGGGTTCGCTACAAAATTTTATACCGAAGATGGAAACTTCGATTTAGTTGGGAACAATATGCCGATCTTTTTTATTCAAGACGCGATTAAGTTTCCCGACCTCGTCCATGCAATAAAACCAGAACCCGATAATGAAATTCCACAAGCGTCAGCTGCGCATGATACTTTTTGGGATTGGGTTGTACAAAATCGTGAGTCAGCGCATATGATTATGTGGTTATTGTCTGACCGAGGTATTCCTAGAAGTTTTCGTATGATGGAAGGTTTCGGTGTTCATACGTTCCGCTTAGTAAATGAACAAGGGCAGGCAAAGTTTGTGAAGTTCCACTGGAAACCACTTTTAGGTACACACTCATTAACGTGGGATGAAGCACAAAAAATAGCCGGGAAAAATCCTGATTATCATAGACAAGATTTATGGGAGGCTATTAACAATGGGGAGTATCCTGAATTTGAATTAGGCATTCAAGTTATTGAGGAAAACCAAGAATTTGATTTTGACTTTGATATACTCGATCCGACGAAAATATGGCCTGAAGAACAAATTCCAGTCAAGATTATTGGAAAGATGACGCTAAATCGAAATCAGGACAACTTCTTTGCTGAGACAGAGCAAGCAGCATTTCATATGGGCAATATCGTACCTGGTATTGACTTTACAAATGACCCATTATTACAAGGTCGCTTGTTCTCTTATTTAGATACACAACTGTTGCGCTTAGGTGGACCTAACTTTCATGAAATTCCAATTAACCGTCCGATTGTACCTGTTCATAACAATCAACGTGATGGATTCCACCGTATGACGATAAATAAAGGAAAAGTGGCATATAGCCCGAACGGCTTACAAAACAATGATCCTAAGACTAGTTCATTTGCTGAAGGTGGATTTGAACATTACCAAGAAAAAGTCGATGGTTATAAAGTTAGGAAACGGAGTGAAAGTTTCAAAGATCATTATACGCAAGCGACTTTATTTTACAATAGCATGACCGAGCATGAGAAAAGACATATTCATAAGGCGTTTCACTTTGAGGTTGGTAATGTCAAAGACCCTAAAATTAAGCAGCAAGTCGTAGAGATGTTCAGTAATGTTAGTCATACACTTGCCAATGAAATTGCAAAAGGTGTTGGTGTTGAACCACCACAATCAAACAACCAAGAACCTCAAGTTACACCATCACCAGCATTAAGTCAGTTACAAACGACCTTCTCTTCTAATACAAGAAAAGTGGCCATTTTACTCGCTGATGGTTTTAAAAACAAGGAACTACAGGAAATGGTGACAACTTTGCGAAACAATGACATACACGTCGAGGTCGTTAGTAAGACGTTAGGGAAATTACACAGTGATCAAAATGAACCAGTCGATGTCCATAAAAATTACTCGACAACACATTCTGTTATGTATGACGGTATATTCATTCCTGGCGGGAAACAACATGTCGATCAGTTAATGACACACAAAGAAGCGAAAGACTTTATTAAAGATACATTCGCGCATGCTAAAACAATAGCAGCTAGTAATGATGCAGTCGATTTATTCTCAACTGTACTTCCTCAGTCCACACTACTTGCAACTAAACAATCAAACAACGAGCTGTTCAATGATCATGGTGTAGTGACGATTCAGTCTGAACAGTTACAAGATTTTAGCCAAACGTTTTTAGAACAATTAGCTCAACACAGACATTGGGATCGTGAGTTACAAGATGAAAAACAAGCATAACCGAAAAAAAGCCACCGTTTAAAACGGTGGCTTTTATAATAAAGTTTATTTTTCAACTGTTTGAAGCTTGTTACGAAGTACCATTGGAAGGATACCACCATGACGGTAGTAATCAACTTCTACGTCACTATCGAAACGTGCAACAACTTCAAATTCTGTTGTTTCACCTTGGTCATTTGTAGCTGTTACTTTTACTAAGTCATGAGGCTTGACGTCTTCATTAACTTCAACGTTCATGACCTCTTCTCCAGTTAAACCAAGTGACTCAATTGTGTCACCTTTCTGGAATTGAAGAGGTAGTACGCCCATCATAACTAAGTTAGAACGGTGAATACGCTCAAAGCTTTGAGCAATTACTGTTTTGATACCTAGTAAGTCAGTACCTTTTGCAGCCCAGTCACGTGAACTACCCATGCCGTAGTCATCGCCAGCAATTATACATAGTCCAGTACCTTCCTCTTTATATCTCATGGCTGCGTCGTAAATAGGCATTACATCGCCTGTTGGCCAGTGCGTAGTAAATCCACCTTCTTTACCGCCACCGATTTCGTTACGGATACGGATGTTACCAAACGTACCGCGCATCATAACTTCATGGTTACCACGACGAGAACCATATGAGTTGAAGTTACGTGGAGAAACATCTTTTTCCATTAGGTATTGACCAGCTGGCATATCTTTAGGAATCGCACCTGCTGGTGAAATGTGGTCAGTCGTTACAGAATCACCGAACTTACCAATCACACGTAAACCTTCTAATGGTGCTACTTCCTTAGGATCTTTAGACATTTCTTCAAAGAATGGTGGGTTTTGAATATAAGTTGAATCTTCATCAAACTCATATAACGGTTCATCCGTTGTTTGGATTTGGTTCCACTCTTCGTTTGAATCAAATACTTCTTCGTATTCTTTACGGAAGATTTCAGGTGTTACAACCTTCGCGATTTCAGACTTGATTTCATCTGATGATGGCCAGATGTCTTTGAAGAATACGTCATTACCATCAGCATCTTGACCTAATGGTTCATTTAAGACGTCAAGATCTACTGTACCAGCTAGAGCGTACGCTACTACTAATGGTGGTGAAGCTAAGTAGTTAGCACGTACTAATGGGTGAATACGTCCTTCAAAGTTACGGTTACCTGAAAGTACGGATGATACAGTTAAGTCAGAATCAGCAATTGCTTCCTCAATTTCAGGTAGTAATGGACCTGAGTTACCGATACAAGTTGTACAACCGTAACCCACAAGGTTAAAGCCTAACTTGTTTAGGTATTCCATTAATCCAGAGTTCTCTAAGTAGTTTGTAACTACTTTTGAACCAGGTGCTAATGAAGTTTTCACGTATGAAGGTACTTCTAAGCCTTTTTCTACAGCTTTCTTAGCTAATAGACCAGCACCTAACATAACGTGTGGGTTTGACGTGTTTGTACAAGATGTAATAGCTGCAATCGCTAATGCACCTGTTTTCATTGTCGTCTCGCCGCCGTCATTAAATTTAACAACAGCTTCCTTTTCTTTATCTTTCTCATCTAATCCAAAGCCTTGGTTACCAGCTGGAGCTGTTAACGCTTTGTTAAATGATTCTTTCATCTCTGAAAGCGGAATTAAGTCTTGTGGACGCTTCGGCCCAGATAAGTTAGGTTCTAAATCAGATAAATCGATCTCTACTAACTGAGTAAACGCGGGATCTTCTTGATCTGGCGTGTAGAATAGATCGTTCTTCTGTAGGTATTCCTTAACTAACTGGATTTGCTCTTCAGTACGACCAGTTAAACGCATGTAGTCTAGAGTCTCTTCGTCTACTGGGAAGAAACCACAAGTTGCACCATACTCAGGTGCCATGTTTGAGATCGTTGCACGGTCTGCAAGTGGCATTTCAGTTAGACCAGGACCGAAGAATTCAACGAACTTACCTACTACATTCTTCTCACGTAGAACTTGCGTTACTTTTAACGCTAAGTCTGTTGCTGTAGTAGCTTCTGGGAAACTACCTGTTAGTTTAACACCGATTACTTCAGGAGTTGGGAAATATGAAGGCTGACCTAGCATACCTGCTTCTGCTTCAATACCACCTACACCCCAACCTAGAACACCTAGACCATTGATCATCGTCGTATGTGAGTCAGTACCAACTAGTGTATCTGGGAATGCATCATAAGTGCCGTCTTCTTGCTGTTGTTCGTGTACAACGTTAGCAATGTACTCTAAGTTAACTTGGTGCACGATACCTGTTGCTGGTGGTACAGCGCGGTAGTTATCGAATGCTTTCTGTGCCCAATGTAAGAATTCATAACGCTCTTTGTTACGTTCGAATTCCATTTCCATATTGACACGTAGCGCATCCGCTGTGCCATATCTGTCAACTTGTACTGAGTGGTCAATGACTAAGTCAACTGGTACCTCAGGATTAATTTGATCAGGGTTTCCACCCATATCAACCATTGCTTTACGTAGAGATGCTAAGTCTACTACTGCTGGCACTCCTGTAAAGTCTTGCAAAATAACACGAGATGGTTTGAATGGTACATCGACCTTCTCGCCATCTGCCCATTTTGCTAGTTTTTCAATGTGTTCATCTTTAATAACATGACCGTCGTATTGACGTAAAACTGATTCTAAAAGAACGCGGATTGAATAAGGTAAGCGTGATACGTCGCCAAAACCTTTTTCTTCTAGCGTTTTTAGATGGTAATAGTTATAAGTCTTACCATTAAGCTCAAATTGCTTTTTTGCATTTGAAGAAAGATTAGCTACCATGTTACTTTACCCCCTTAACTTATGTAATATTTCGTCTCATTAAAATAATTAGCGTTTTTCTACAGAAAAGCCAATATTTCTGCACGTATTCATTTTATATTAAAAAGATATAGAAGTAAAACATTAAAACTAAAATTTTTGCATGAAAACGCTTACTTTAATCGATTATTTAGTTCTTGTAATGCTTTTCTTATTTCATCCTGTTCATGACGTTCCAAAGTCCGAAAATCAATCATGACTGAGTCGTTTTCAACCCTGACAATGATTGGGATCGAACATGTGCGCAACTGCTGACTTAACTGCTCAGCTGTCTGTACTTGACATTTGACTTTAATTCCAAAAGAATCAAGCTCTACTTCAGGTAATGTACCTCCCCCTACTTTAGACTTCATTTCACAAGGTTCAACTATTAATTGTTCAAAATCTCTTAATTCTTCTAAAAATACCATGACTTCGTCTTGTACGGTATTAGAGTCTTTTAAAATGTCACGTAAAGTAGGTATTTGTTCAACCTGATTAGTTAATGTTAGTCGAAGTGTTTCCTCAAGTGCTGCATAAGTCATTTTATCAACTCTTAATACTCTTGCTAACTGATGTTTTTTTAGTGTATCGATATACTTTTTCTTACCTGCAATAACGCCTGCTTGTGGTCCACCTAATAGTTTATCGACACTAAATGAAACAAGATCGACTCCTTTGTTGATTACATCTTTTACAATCGGTTCATCAGTTATCCCCTGACCACTCAAGTCATACAGTAAACCACTACCTAAATCTTCATAGTAAATTAAGTTGTGACGATGAGCGAGGTTTGCTAAATCTTTACGATCTACACTTGAAGTAAAACCACTCATGTAAAAGTTACTCGTATGAACTTTCATAATCATTTTCGTTTCGTTATGAATGGCTTGTTCATAGTCGAATAAATGTGTTTTATTCGTCGTTCCGATTTCTTTAAGGGTTGTACCGCTTTCTTCCATAATCGATGAGACGCGAAAGCTTCCTCCAATTTCAACTAGTTCGCCACGTGAAACAATTGCTTCATAGTTTTTTGCAAAGCTAGATAGAACCATGTAAACGGCCGCCGCATTATTATTAACAACGATTGCGGACTCAGCACCTGTTAAACTTGTAATATATTGTTCTACAAGATCGTGCCTTGAACCTCTTTTGCCAGTCGTTATATCATATTCTAAAGTTGAATAATATGAAGCGCTATTAACGACGTGATCTATAGCTTGAGGAGCTAATCGCGCTCGCCCTAAATTTGTATGTAAGATAGTCCCTGTCCCATTAATTACAGGTTGTAAGTTATGAATTTTATGTTGTTCTATTTGTTTGATTGTTTTTTCTATTATTAAATCAAATAGATCATCTACACTAAAATTTGAGAATTCATCGTTTAAAATTTCATCACGAACAGACTGAACGCTATCTTGTAGAGATTGTTTCGCCTCTTCGTATGAGATGTTATGTTGTTTAATTTCAACAACTATTCTGTTGTCATTAAGTAATTCGTGTATTGGTGGAATATTTCTTAATAAATTCATCCAATCGCTCCATAATTTAATTATTTCACTACTATTATAACTTAATTGAATGCAAACAATAAAGCAGCCCACCGTTTAGCTAAACGAGCGGGCCACATTTTACCTTAAGATTTCATTTCTTTAATAACTTCCTCAGCCTCAGGAAAAACGCCAGTGTCTAGTTTTGAATATAACTTTTTACCATCAACTGTTACTTCAAAAGCTCCACCAGCCGCTGGTACTAATTTCATTTCTGAAATTTCGTGACGGAATTTAGTAAATAACTCATCTGCGAAACTCGCAGCTTTTGGCGCGTAGTTTCACTGCATGCAAAACTCAATTGATACTTTATAACTCATAATTTTTACCCCCTTCTTAAATACTAGCCTATAAAACAACATAACCTTTTTCAACAATTTTCAATCATTTTCTAGTAAAATATAGGTGAATGTAATATTGTAACTTTGGAGGTGATTCATATGAGTAAGGAACGTGATGAAATTTTACGTCTAACTTCCCTTTCATCTAAAGCTGGGTGAGGATGTAAACTCGCACCGAGCGAGCTGACTCAAGTGTTGAGTCAAGTTGAACGAAAATCAGATGATCCTCAAGTATTGTATAGTCAAAACAGTTCTGATGATGCGGGTGTTTATCAAATAACAGATGAGCTAGCAATGGTTCAAACGGTTGATTATTTCACTCCGATTGTCGATGATGCATACACATTTGGACAAATTGCAGCCGCTAATGCTTTAAGTGATGTTTATGCTATGGGGGCAGATGCTAAAACAGCTTTAAACATCGTTGGTTTTTCTGTAAAAAAATATGGATCAGATGTATTAGCTGAAGTGCTTCAAGGGGCTGAAGATAAAGTGCATGAGGCTGAAGCTTCTATTATAGGTGGTCATTCAATTGATGATGACGAACCGAAATTCGGACTATCTGTAACTGGTTTTGTGCATCCTAATCAATTATGGACGAATAGTCAAGCGCAAGCTGGAGATGTATTAGTCCTTACGAAACCAATCGGTATTGGAATCATCACAACAGCTATTAAAAAAGGCTTAGCATCTCAACATTTAGCAGATGAAGCCATTAAATGGATGGCGCAATTAAATAAGTATTCAGCAGAACAGTTGCGTCCATTTAAGCCGCATGCTGTGACAGACGTTACTGGTTTTGGATTATTAGGCCATGCTTTAGAAATTGCAAAAGGTAGTGAGAAATCACTAATTATAAATCACAACCAAGTTCCTGTTATTCAAGGCGTTAAAGAGCTTGTCGAACAAGGTGCTGTTCCTGGTGGTACTAAAGCTAACCTTAATTGGTTAGATAAAAATGTAACATTTGAATCACATGTACAGGAACAAACAAAGGTAATCTTAGCTGATGCCATTACTTCAGGTGGTTTATTAATCTCAATGAATTGTAACCAAGCTGAGCAGTATGTTAAACAAATGGATGAAGTGTTTGGCGACCGAGCGTATATCATCGGTGAAGTTGTTGAAGGATCTGAAAAAAGTATTTATGTAAAATAAACTGCACGAGACCAAATGTTTGTCATTTGGTCTCGTGCAGTTTTTTTCTTATGTTTTTTACCTGACCGTTGGTATCAGGTGATCCGCTATCGGTGGACGCTTGCCGCGGGCACGGCTCGAGCCTCCTCGGCCCAAAAAGCGGGGCCTGTGGGGTCTCGAGACACGTGCTGTTCCCGCAGGCGTCGCCACCTTCACTCCTCACCTGATACCAACTTTGTGCTTTAACCATAAAAACAAAAAAAGTAAGCAAATCCCTTATTAAACGAACACCCCTGTCATTTTGTTATCAACGGTAGTTACAGGAAATGATTTAAGTGTTATGATTTCTGATAAACATCTACATAGACACATGGCATAATAAGAAATCTAGTTAACAAACAATCCGACATTTGATCTTAAATCGTTTTAAATAGTCAAATTATTACTTACTCCACTGTCTTGCGTTCTCCAACCTTTTCGTGAGTTCGAGCTCATCTAACTTTTCCAGTAAGGGAATTAAGTATTTGCGTGACAATGATAACACTTCTTTTGCCTCTTTTAACGTGAATTCGTCATCAGTTTCCTTGCGAAGCTGATCCACAGCGTTATGAAATGATTCATGACTGACAATAAGCTCTTCAGATAGTTGAACTACTTGATCTGTTGTAGTTAAGTATTGTTGCAAATCTACAACAGTATCTTGGCCAACAGTTGGAAAGTAGTTTATAAACTTTTCTACGTGTAAAGCATCTTGTTTTAGTTTAGCCAGTCCTTGGTCAACCTCATCTTTTAAGTCGATATCAATATATGGTGTAAATGTTGGCAATGCAATGCAGTTGTTTATTTGTTTAAAGTATTTTTCATCAACCAAATGGTCTACTATAACTTTCCCTACTTTTGCTTTTACCGGCAATAATTGAACGAATTCTGCTTTTGGATAACCTTGCCTTAAAGGGAAATGGTTATGGTAGTTAGTTAACTCAGTGCTAAGTATTTGAGTATATTTTTCTAACCAGTTACTCGTCATCATTAAATCATTAATGAAATAGATCTTGTTTTGTTCATACAAAGTATTTAATATTTCATGACCATCTGTTGGGTCAATTGCTAAATGGTTAACCATTTCTTTCTCTTTAGCAACGCCTTTTTGATCAATATAGTCAATGATCGCTTCATCAATGCTTAACTCGCTCTGCTGTTTTAACATCTTAACTGTATGAGTTCCGAAGCGGTGTCGTTCAGCTGGAGCATTAATGATTTGTCCACCACCAATTGTCTCGATAGGTGTTGCTCTTCTTAAAATGAAATAGTCATGTCTAGTAGCATAAACGGTCTGGTCTAGCTCTACTTGAGCGTAGACTTCTTCGTTTGCATTTTGAATTTCATTTCGGTCAAATAGGATTAACCTACCATAAATCTCACTCGTACCGGTATGGAATTTAATTGGAGACCTTTGTTTAATAGCTTTAGTTAGATTCGGGCTTATATGTAATTTAATGTCTATTCTCTTTGATGCTTCATGGTTGTTCGTTGTTAAGACGTCACCTCTTCTTACAGAATGGTAATCCACACCCTTTAAGGCAATTGCTGTTCGTGTACCTGCTCTCGCTTCACTTGCCGTTTGTCCAAATTGTTGTAGACTCTTTGCTTCTGAATTAATTTCTTGTGGCTTTATTGTTATTTGTTCTCTTTCGGTAATCGAACCTTTAACAATTGTCCCTCTAACAACTGTACCAATCCCATGCACGTGGAACGCTTGATCGACTGGCATTCTAAAAAAGCCTGAATGATCTTTTTCGGGCATTCTTTTTAGAGTTGAAATTAAGTCGGTCTTTAATAGGTCTATTCCATTTCTACTAACCGAATCTACACAATAGATTGGAACATTTTCAAATATTGTATTTTCAATATGATGATTAATGTCATCTTTTACGAGCTGTAATAACTCTTCTTCTACTAAATCGACTTTAGTAATGACTATGTATGCATGATTTATTTCTAAATAATTTAGAATCTCGATGTGTTCAACTGTTTGAGGCATAACCCCTTCATCAGCTGCGATGATTAATAATGTATGATCAACACTTGATACTCCCGCAATCATTTGTCTAATGAACTTTTCGTGGCCTGGTACATCAATTATAGATAACGAATATTCCTGATCAGCATATAAAGGTGCATAACCTAATTCAATTGATATTTTTCTTTCTTGCTCTTCTTTCAGTCGATCTGTTTCTACACCTGTAAGAGCTTTCGTTAATTCTGATTTACCATGGTCAATATGGCCTGCCATACCAATAGTATAGTTACTTTTTGTCATAAACCCACCAACTAGCATTAAGAAAATTTTACTTGAAAAATACTACCTTTTGGTTCACGGTCTCTAATTAATAGTTCTGCTTCATGATTTTTTAAAATATCAATCGTGACCATTAAGCCTAAGCCAGTACCTTTATCTTTAGTTGTTAAGAACGGTTGACCTAATCTTTCTTTTAAAGAATCAGGAACACCTTCTCCCTCATCGATCACTTCTACAGATAAGTAGTGATCATTAGTTACTTTAATTGTAACTTCTCCAGGTTCATGCATCGCTTCAATAGCATTTTTAATCAAGTTAATGAAAACTTGCTTAATTTGTGACCTGTCACATAGAATCATAAAACTTTCAAGGTCACTGTCTAGTACGACTTCAACATCTTCTAGTCTTGCTTGTGAACGCATAAGCATACATACTTCTTCTAGCATTTCTACTATGTTTGCTTCTTTAAATTCGTTCGGTGATGGTTTTGCGATGTAAAGAAGTTCAGATGAAATGGATTCAATTTTTTCGATTTCATCTTTCATAATGTTTAAATATGCTTCTTTACCTTCAATGCCAGTCTCTAAAAGTTGTAGAAAGCCTTTTAAAGACGTGATTGGGTTACGGATTTCATGCGCGACACTAGCAGCGAGTTGACCTGCTGTTGACAATTTCTCAGAGCTCACTAGCATTTGTTGTGCTTGTTTATGTGCCATAATGTCTTGTGTCACACTAATATAATAGTGTTGACCTGTTTTACGGTCAACTATTTTCCCAGAATGGGCTTGGCAATCTATATATCTACCATCTTTATGTAGCACACGAAATTCGTGTCTTAATTTTTCGTTGTCTTCGAGCTTCTCAAGACATCCATAAAGTGATTGTCGGTGTTCTGGATGGATATAGTTTATAATAGACTTACCAATCAATTCATTTTGTTTATAACCGAATACTTCTTCAACAGTAGTGGTTATATAAATTATGTTAAAAGATTCATCATATATCGTTTTGACAGTCATTGAGTTTTGATCAATCCATGAATTAGCAGCTTCTATTACCCCACCATATTCAACGTCGTAAAATAATTCGTTTACATCTTTAAAAGTGACATCGTTCTTCATAATCGGGTTGATCCTCCCCTCATTTGACGAATAGTTTATTAACAAACTATGATATAAGCTAACAAATTATAACAACTATTCTCATTTTAACTAAATAGTTTATAATTGTCTAAACAATTTTAATTATTTATTCTTTATTTAGAACAATTATACTAGATTTTTAGTCCTATTAAAACAGTACGATGATATCTTTAAGTTGCTTGCGGTCATTTTACCTTGTATAATAACGTTTGAATATAAACATGAACTAATTGGGGCTGGTTGCAAAGCTGGTGCTTGTCTCGGTCTTCAAAACCGCTTGGGAGGCGCGTGCCGTCTCCGGTGGGTTCGATTCCCACACAGTCCCGCCAATGTATATGTACATTAAAAAGAGAGTGAGTACTTATGTCAACTACAGTAGGTATATTGTTAATTATTTGGTCGTTTATAATGGTAGGGCTTTTGGGGATTGGCGGTTATTTTATGTTCCGTAAATTCCTTAAGAAACTACCTAAAGAAGATGGAAAATCAATCATAGATTGGGAAGAGTATTACGTCCATGAAACGATTGATTTATGGAGTGAAGAGAAAAAGGCTTTACTTAATGAGCTAGTTGAACCTGTTCCAGAGTTGTTTAGAGATGTAGCTAAACAGAAGATCGGAGCGAAAATCGGTCAGCTTGCATTAAAGCGAAAAGCAAAATCAATCACGATGGATTTGTTAATTGAAGGTTACATATTAGCGACTCCAAAACGTGACCATAAGTTTTTAATTAAAAGACTTAATGAAAAAGATATCGATTTTTCACAGTACGAGCATTTACTTGAGAAAGAAAAAGAAAGTGGGAGCTAGCAATAGGCTAACTCCCACTTTTTAGTTTAAACTTTCTTTTAGTTTTAAATACTTTAACAACATAGCCACTCGCCAAGTTAACAGCATGGCAAAAGCTAGTATATAAAACATCGCACTCGTTTCTCCGACTGAAATATCAGCCCCTGTAATCGCTTTCCAAGTCAGTCGAATTAGTAATAAACCGACTAAAATAAAACCAAGTGCTTTTGAAGGCTTTAAGTAGATATCATTCTCTTTAACTTCGAAATTCGATGTGTAAATGAGTAAAATTGAGAACAATAATCCGACAATTGTGGCCTCTACTACCAAAATCCATTGAATTTGAAAATATGGAACAAAGAACATCAATGCTCCTGTACTCATGAATAGTGGTGGTAATATAATCTTTTTAACTGTTGCAGGTTTCTTTGATGCTCGCATTCTTACGACAATCATACCTGTTGCCATAATAACCGCCATTACTGTAATTAAACCTGCCACTACTGGGTGATCTAAAATTGAAAACATTATACCTCTGCCTTTTCTTCGTCTTCCTTAGCGTCTGAGTCAGTTGCGATCGTTAAAATAATCGTCATCGTAACACCAACTACACCTAAGTAAACGCCTAGGTCAAATATTAATGCTGTTGCTAGCTCTGTTTCACCCATGATTGGTAAGTTATAGTATTCAAAAGTTTGTGATAAGAACGGGTGACCTAAGACAATTGAACCGATTCCTGCAAGAGTCGCAATACCTAAGCCTGCAACGAACATTGTTGTAAAATTAATTGGTAAGATTTGTTCGATTTTTTCATAACCGTAAGTAATGTACATTAAAATGATTGCCGCTGCTGTCATTAATCCACCGATGAATCCACCACCTGGCGCATTGTGACCAGCGAAAAATAAGTAAATAGAAAATCCTAATAAAATAAATGCAATTAACTGAGTCATTGTTTTAAGGATTATGTCATTAGTGTGTGCCATGTAAAATCCCCTTTATCGTTGTTTAATAAATCACCATTATTATATGCTATTATGCACAATCATTCAATCTTTAGAAGCCGTAAAAATCAAAGAAATTTGCTAAATAAGCTGTGAAAATACGTAACAAGTCAAAGAATAAGGCAACCCCCAAGGTGATTAATACATAACCGCCAATTTTAACAATCTTTTGTGAGTTACGCTTGATCCAACCCATTTTCCCAATAAAGAACGACATGACAAAGAATGGGATGGAAAAGCCTAATGAATATGCAGTCATCATTATGACACCAGACTCTGGGTTTGTTGCTGCTAAACCAATAATCGCCATTAGGATTGGGCCAGTACAAGGCGTCCAACTCATCGAGAAAGCTGCACCAATAAATAAGGTTCCTAAATACCCGGCTGGTCTATTCTTCAATGTCACTTTGCGTTCTTTCATAAGGAAATCAAAATTAAAGAACCCAATCATCATTAAACCGAAAAACACAATTAATACAGCACCTACTTGTCTAATTAGATCGCTGTAAGCATATAGTGTCCCACCGATATAGGAAGCTGTAAACCCTAACATTATAAAGATTGAAGAAAATCCGATTAAGAAAAACAGCGTATGTAACATCGCTCTTTTCCTTAACATCGCTTTATCATTTTTTAGCTCTTCTACACTCATACCTGTTATATATGAAAGAAACACGGGATATAACGGTAATACACAAGGTGAGATAAATGATAAAAACCCTGCACCGAAAGCTAACAATATGTTTACTTCAGCCATGTGTAAACGCTCCTAACTATAGTCTGTCTTCTATAATATCATCGTATCAAAACAATTACCTCTATAAAGCTTTAACAGTTGACGGTTTTATGAAAATTGAAAGGGATGAGCTATTCGCCCATCCCTTCTCGTTTATTTTTTCTTTTTGTCATTGCTGTCCATTTGTTGAGACATAGATTTCATCATTTGATTAATTTTCTTCTGTGAAGGCTTCTGTCCCATTTGCATCATCATTGTACGTAACATTTGCTCGTTAATTGGTGGGTTTTTCTTTAAATAGCTCATCATTGTCTTACGGGCAATGAAAAAGCCTAAAAGTAAACCAGCTACCAATGTACCCAAAGCAATTAATACAACCCATAGTATGTCCATTGCTTCTATATCCTCCTATCTCGTTGTCTTTATACAGTATAGTAAAACATCTGAATAATGACAATAGCCTTATATGTGATAATTTGCTTTTTTTGCTAAAGGTAATATCCAACCGCATTCTCTTGTTTCAAAATTGACGACAAAAACGTATGGATGGAATTCCTTAATATATTGAAAGAATAATTGATCAGCATCAATTAATGAATTAGCATAAACATCAATTGCATAACCGTTTCGAACTGCTCTCATATCTAAACTTTCGCTTTTAACCATTAGTTCGTCATTTTCAGCTTTAACAGTAAGTTTGTGTGAAAACTTTTGTGATGTTAAATGCTCATATATATCATTTAAAATGACATCTTCTAAGACGAAACTTACTTGGCGCTGTGTAGTATCATCCGTATATTTACCTTTTCGGTATTGATCTAGAAACCGATAGAGTACATCTACTTTATAATAAAAATGAATGGCATATGTCGGTTTGAAAAAATACAAGGAATATTGATACATGACTCATCCCCCTTTTGGACAAGCGTATCAATATTCCATAAAAAAGTTTGTCACTTTTTAAGTTGAGCAACAAAAAAGAATGTCGCATTTTGTTTATCTTTGATGATTTGTTATTTTAATAACGCCTTTGCGCGTGCTACAACATTTTCAACTGTAAAGCCATACTTTTCAATGACTTCATCACCAGGAGCTGATGCACCAAATGTATCAATTCCTAGAACGTCACCTTCTAGTCCTACGTAACGTTCCCAACCGAATGGTGATGCCATTTCAACAGCTAGACGTGTCTTAACAGCAGAAGGTAATACAGCTTCTTTGTAAGCATCAGATTGTTGTTCGAAACGGTACCAAGAAGGCATACTAACAACTTGAGCGTCAATTCCTTCTTCTTTAAGCTTCTCGCTCGCTTTATAGACAAGTTGTACTTCTGAACCTGTTGCTAATAGGATCACATCTGGTTGCTCTTTTTCAGCTTGCTTTAATACGTAAGCACCTTGTTTAACACCTTCATAAGCTATTTCATCCGTACTTGGTAGTACCGGTAAACCTTGACGAGTTAAAACTAATGCTGTTGGATGGTCAGTTGCAGTAACTGCCAATTCCCAAGCTGCTTTCGTCTCGTTAGCATCTGCTGGCCTAATTAAATCTAAATGAGGCATCGCACGTAGTGATGGTAGTTGTTCAATTGGCTCGTGTGTTGGACCATCCTCACCTACTGCAACTGAATCGTGAGTTAATACGTAAGTGACTGGAACTCCCATTAATGCTGATAATCTTAAAGCTGGACGTAAATAGTCGCTAAATACGAAGAACGTACCACCAAATACTTTAACACCGCCGTGAAGAGCCATACCGTTTAATGCAGATGCCATCGCAAATTCACGTACACCAAACCAAATGTTACGACCGCTGTAATCCGTTGGTTTAAAGTCATCTTCACCTTTTAGTGCTGTCTTGTTAGATCCAGCTAAGTCTGCACTTCCGCCAATTAAATTCGGCACTTTATTTGCTAGTGCGTTCAACACTTCACCAGAAGCTGCACGAGTTGCTAAAGCTTTTGAATGTTCGTCATAAGTTGGTAAGTCAGCATTCCAATCGACTGGCAGTTCATCGTTCATTGCTTTTTCGAACTCATCAGCTAACTCTGGGTAAGCTTTTTTGTATTGGTCTAATAATTCATTCCATTTGTTCTCTGCCTCTTCTCCACGTTGTTTAACTTTCGTAGCGAAGTCCTCTTTAACTTCTTCTGGAATGAAGAAATCTTCTTCAAAATCCCAACCGTAATGTTCTTTTGCTAATTTCAGCTCATCTTCACCTAATGGAGCGCCGTGAGAATCAGCTTTTCCTGATTTGTTTGGTGAACCGTAACCGATTACTGTTTTAACTTCAATCATTGTCGGTTGTTCTGTGTTAGCTTTCGCTTCCTTTAAAGCACGCTCAATTGCTTCAGTATCGTTACCATCTTCTACACGAATGACTTGCCAGCCGTAAGACTTGTAACGGTCTTCAACGCTTTCAGAGAATGAGCGGTCTAAGTCTCCATCTAATGAGATATCATTAGAATCGTACATTACGATTAACTTGCCAAGTTTTAAGTGACCTGCTAATGAAGCTGACTCTTGAGAAACACCTTCCATTAAGTCACCGTCACCGCAAATAGAATAAGTATAATGATCAACTAATTTATGTTCATCAGTGTTGAATTTTGATGCTAAGAAGCGCTCAGCCATAGCTTTACCAGTCGCCATTGCTAAACCTTGACCTAGTGGGCCAGTTGTTGCTTCTACACCATCTGTATGTCCAAATTCAGGATGGCCTGGTGTGTTAGAGCCCCATTGACGGAAATTTTTAATGTCATCAAGACTGACGTTGTATCCTGATAAATGTAATAAAGAATACAGTAGCATTGAGCCGTGACCAGCTGATAAAACGAAACGGTCTCGATTGAACCATGAAGAATGACTCGGGTTATGGTTCATAACTTTCGTCCATAATGTATAGGCCATAGGTGCAGCACCCATCGGCATTCCAGGGTGACCTGAGTTTGCTTTTTCTACTGCATCGATTGTTAGTGTTCTAATTGTGTTAATAGATAGTTCTTCTGTTGTTCTACTCATTTGAATTCTCCCTTCAACTTGCTTATTTATATTGTAAGGCTTTTGTTATACTGTTTCTATTTTAACAAAAACCGACAATTAATATTGATATTTTTAATGTTTTTTATTTTTTTCTTGTTCTTCTTTTAATTTATCAGGTGTTACATCTTGTCCTTCTGGGTCTACTACTTTCATTGATTGTAGTTGATTTTTGAAAGAATTACGGAATGATGATAAATATTCCTCTCTCAACTGCTTTTGTTCTTGCTCTTCTTTCTTCGTTAACCCTTTTGTCTTCTTTTTGTTCGCTAGTTCATTTATTCGATCAATTTTGTCTTGAGATAGCATAAACCAAACTCCTTTTAATTCTTTACTATTAAAATACCCTTATACTCTAAGTCCAAACTATATTCTATAATCTATGTACGCTAAACACAAGGACGATGTTTTAAATGCGAACGAACGTTTGTCTTTTGTTCCAATTCTTGCTATAATGTCTTTAAAAGTAGTTCGATAGTTGTAATAATTCCATGAGGTGAGAAGAGTGACGAAGTTATCAAAGAGACAGAAAGAAATTTATGAGTTTATTGCTGATGAAGTTAAAGCAAAAGGGTATCCACCGTCCGTTCGAGAAATAGCTGAAGCAGTTGGACTAGCTTCAAGCTCAACTGTGCATGGTCATTTATCTCGTTTGGAAGAGAAAGGCTACATTCGTCGTGACCCAACTAAACCACGTGCTATTGAAATTACGCACGAGGATCAACAAACGGTCCATGAACGTAGCGCAATGTATGCCCCTTTAGTCGGTAAAGTTACTGCTGGTGAGCCGATTACTGCTATTGAAAATGTTGAGGAGTATATTCCAATTCCTAACACTTATTCAGCAGTGGAAGAAGATGTGTTCGTCTTATCTATTCAAGGTGATAGTATGATTGAAGCTGGTATTTTAGATGGGGATTTAGTTATTGTGAGAAAGCAAGCATCTGCTTCTAATGGGGATATTGTTGTTGCTATGACTGAAGAAGACGAAGCAACAGTTAAACGCTTCTTTAAAGATTCCAATCAATACCGTCTTGTGCCAGAGAATTCATCAATGGAACCTATTGTGTTAAATCACGTTACAATTTTAGGTAAAGTGATAGGCTTATATCGCGATATCCATTAAAAAGAGTTGCTTTCTTCCTAGTTTGGAAGGAGCAACTCTTTTTTATTCATAGTGCCCACCTATTTTCTTGCCACGATCAATGGCAATACCACCTGATGTGTAGCTACTAGCTCTTAAAATGGCGGTAGAACCAAACCGTTCTCGAACTTGATCGACAGCACGATCGAGCTGTTTTTGTTGGTCGCGTTGTTCAAATAAGCTAAGTTGTGTACCGACTTCATCAGCTAAATTCGTTAATGTAACGGATGCTTTACGTATGTGGCACCCTTCTGTATAAAATTGCTCGAACAACTGTAAGCACACTTGGTACATTTCCCACGTGTCATTTGTTGGGATGTCAATTGAAGTTGAGCGACTAAACCCTTTGCCGTGTTCACTCGAATAGCCAATTGCAAGATGAATCGTCCTACCTTCCTTTTTATCTTTCCTCGCTCTTCGACAAGCCTCTTCACACAAATCTAATAAACAAGCATTAATTTCATCTTTTGTATAATCACGCAATAGTGTAACACCATGACCATAACCTTTCTGTTCCGTTTTGGTAAAATTACCGGTCACTGGACTTAAGTCGATTCCCCATGCATGCCAGTATAGCTGTTCACCGATCACGCCAAACCGCTTTTTTAAATGGGCTTTTGAACACTGGGCTAAGTCTCCTAATGTGATTATTCCCATGCGGTTTAAGTGATGTTTCATACGCGAGCCGATTCCCCACACTTTTTCAACAGATATAGGCCATAGTAAATCACTTACGTGTTCATATCGGCACTCACTAATACCGTTAGGTGCTCTTTTTGCGTGGATATCCATGACAACTTTTGCTAAAAATTTATTATCACCAATACCAATCACTGACTCAATTCCAAATTGCTCACGAATACTTGCTTGAACTCTTTTGGCGATTTCTTCAACTGACCCATATAGTCGTCTTAAACCGTCTACTGTTAACCATAATTCATCGACAGAGTAGATATGAATTGCTTCTTTCGGTACAAAACGAGTCATTAATTTCGTGATTTCAAGTGAGATGCTAAGGTAATCACCCATGTGGGCATTAGCGATGATTAAGTTAGAGTCTTTTGGCAATTCGAAGTAACGACTGACGTTGCTAATACCGTGTTTTTTCTTTAAAGCAGGTGATGCAGCTAAGACGATACTCCCACTTCGGTTAGGGTCGCCGACAACCGCTAGCAACGCTTTTTGTGGGTCAAGCCCCCTTTTCATGCACTCAACACTAGCATAAAAAGAGCGCATATCAATACATAGTACATCATGTCTTGGGTAAGGAGTGTAATCCATATTAATTCATTCCTTTATAATGTCACTTGTTTAATGTGTTTTAGCTTGATCCATTCTCGTTCGTCGTGTTTGGTTTGCAATCGAACCGCTTGCTGTTCACGACTCCAATCGATCACTTTGCCGGTTATTTCGTTGTATCGTGTATGTTTAAAGTAAACGACTTTAACTTCTAATCGTTCTTCGTAGGCTTGTGATAAATAAAATAGATGCTCTTCTAGTTGCTGTTCATCAATGGTTGGTGGTTGTTCATGCTCACTCTCTTGCCAAATTTGTTGTAGTGCTTCTACATGTTCAGGCAACATGAGTGACGCCCATTTAATACTCCCTCGATCGTGATGCATACTTTAGGCCTCCATTTCATACTGAGTTAAACGAACTGGATGAATGGCTAAAATGTTTTCTTTTTTAAATGACCTGACTTTCTTTTTCGTATAACAAAAAGCAAGGATTCGATCATCATCCATTTTTACAATTCGTACAGTACGTTGTGTTATATTGTTTTTTGAATCCATATAAACCATCTCAAGCTTACGTCGGTCTTGTAATGACTTTTGAAACAATTGGTTCATATTATTCAATCCTTTCACTGAATAAGAACGTTTGTTCGCATTATACCACAAAGTGAAGAAAAATAACAAGGTGTAAAAAGTTGGATGGGATCACAGAATGCCGCTACATCAAAATGCTCCGCTGATTGTTGCTGTCGCATAACATGAAAGCCCTCCTAACGTGTAATTTTCTTAAAAAATGTGGTTAACCGAGCCCTCTGCACCGGTTACCTTAGAACAAAATCAGCAAATTATTTGATGGGGGGGATTACTATTTTTCATCTCTATTTTATTTCGTAGGTTTTCTCTCAACTAACGTTTCTAAATTACCTTCATCCAAAGCCAGCTCTGGATACTCTTCTAGTACATTGATGTGATCCGCGGCTAACTGTATTTTTTTACGGCCAGTCTTAACAAAGCCTAGCCAGGTACATTCCTGGCACTTGTAGTTGTCACGTTGTTTGATTGCTTCGCGCATATGTCTCCAGGACTTACTGTTATAAAACTGTCGTTTCTGTTCTCTCGTTTTGTATTGCATTTAGTTCACCATATAAAAAAGACACCTCATATTAAGGAGTTCCGTTTTGGTGGAGAAAATATAAAATAACAGGCGAAATAGAGTGCAAAATCTCAATGGTTTTAGCACTCTATTTTTTTATTGATATGACAACGTTTTTCTTAAATTTCAAGTCGAATTAGCATAGCAAATCGCACCCCAATTCGCACAGTGACAATAGCCATTGACGTAATGATATTTAGGTTGTTATTTAGCTTGCTATTTAGCTTGCTATTTATTAATAAATGTTGCTATACCAAAGAAAAACAGCATATCAATTGGTATGCTGTTTGATGTGTTAATTGTAATGCTTCTCCACAGTATCGGAACTACTTAACCTCATATTGAGATGTCTTTTAGAGTAATTTATGAAGTTCTATTTCTGAGAAAAAATAGTGTAAAAAAGTAAAATAATAATTAAAGTGGTAAAAATTGAAGAAAGAAAAACGGATAACCAAAGTACATAAATAATATAAGTTATGGTTGAACCGTTACTAATCAAATAGAGTAATAGTAAACTTAAAGATGAAAGTATAAACATATAACCGATTGCTGCCATAAGCCAGGATATGAGTTTTTTATTTGTTCCCAGTTCAACCAATTTTTTATAAAACCGACTTATTTGAGAAGTTTGCAAAATAGATACTCCTGCAATAAAAAAACCTATTGACGACGAACTATAGGCAATGCTTGCTACCAGCAAATCTGTAAATTTTTCCGATGGTATAATCGTAATATCCATAAAAAAATATATAACTACAAAAGAAATAACAAAGGGTGACGCTTTTATAAAATGACTCTTCATTATTTCACCCCTCACTTTATAATTCTTCACTTTTCAAATACATTTTTTGGAGTAACTTTCTTTGGTTTAAAAATATTTCATCAATAGTTTCCATAATTAGTATTTCATTCTCTTTAACTCCTTTTGGTAAATCAACATCATAATAATCGGTTAAACGATCACTAAGTAAATCCAAAGGTTCTTCAATATGGTTATGCTCTGAAACAGCTCTTAATGAGCCAATATTATCTTTTTCATATGTTAAAATGTCCTTCACCTTTTTGTAAATTACACGAGGATCCATCTCTTTTGCGTCTAACTTAACCTTTATTCTATCCCCTTCTAAATACTTGGCTAACAGCAAGTCTCCAAACATCGGTCTTTCTTCAGAAGCAACAGAAGATATATCCTCGGGGATTTTGTAACTATACTCAAGAGTTTTAACAGAATCAGCTTTCTTTAAACGAGTTATTTTATCTAAATCAGGAATCAAATCCAATTGATATTTTGTATTATGTTTTGTAACTATATTTGTTTGTTTTAACACTCGTCTTATAAAAACTCCTAACATCTTATCATTAACTCCACCGATTTTTTTGTGCAGACCAATAGTATTAGTTAATGGATAGTATATAAACCCTGTGTTAACAATTGGACCCTCATCTTCTTCAGTTGCAAAAATTTGTTTCTCTCCTTCAAGATTAGAAATTTCACCTTGTTCAGTAGTATCTAGCCTTTCAATAATCCCGATCCAATAATCATTTTGATTCACGGTCTTTTTTTCTAAATTTGTGAACCTTAAAATCACACCTGAAACTTCAACATTAAACACTTTATCCTCGTTTATTAACTCTTTTTGATCAACAAGGAGATATTCTAATTGGCCTTTATTATCGACTGGTTCGTTTAAATAAAAAAAGTTACAAGTTATTCTTTTAGTAGGCATTTATAACACCCTCCCTCACCGAACCAATTCGACAAAAAGAGATATTTTCCTGCAAATTATATAAAAAAGACACCTCACTATGAGATGTCTTAATTACCAACTACTTTTGATTTGTTAAAAATAAAAACCTTTCATACGCTTCTTCATTTTGAATCATTTTATAAAATTCTCTTTCTTTTTCACGATCGGCTTTCAACAATTCCTCTTGTGTAACTGTTATAGGTTTTTGCTTCCTAATTGCAGCTGCGCACAAATCTGTCAAAGGTTCCCCAATAGCTTGTTTAAAATTAAAGCCAATCAATTGCATAATGTTGATTGTGTCTTTTGACAATAAAGGTGACAGTTTTTCTAAGTTTTCTAGATTTTCATTATCTCCACTATCTTCAAAAAACTCTCTTAGTAATGGAATAATTGTTTCGCTAATATACTTCATTTCTTCTTCTGTAATCTTTTGAGCGATTATTTCCTCATCATAAACCTGAGCAATTTGAATTAATTCATTCTTATCATCAATCAAGTTCTGAATTATTTCTTCCAGATCACTAATAGTTTCTTTCTGGCTATCTTTTTTCTTTGATGCTTGTATTTTATCCCACATTGCTTCTGAACTTTTTTTAACATGGCCAGCTAATTCCCCACTAGCTCTTATCAATTCCGGACTTATGTAATCCACTTCCTTACACCTCCCTTCACTGAACCACTTCGACAAAAGGAGATATTTTCCTGCATAAATTATACAAAAAATCCTCTCATAAACTAACGCTTGAAACCACCATTTATGAATAAATATGAAGATTACATAAATCAATTATAGTTGATTAAATTTTTTACGAATTTTTTGGGGTGAAATTGGGGTGTAAGGGTTTCGCTTACTACAATGATGAATCACCCCACCATAACAACAAAACCCCTAAAACCATGGCGGTTAAAGGGGTTGAAAATTTTAGTAACTGCTTAAGTACTGCTCGCGCTCCCACGGGTGTACTTGTGTACGGAACATATCCCACTCAATTTCTTTTGCTTCTAGGAAATGTTCTAATAAGTGTTCACCTAATGCGCCTTTAATGACTTCATCTTCTTTTAGGTGTTGTAATGCATCGTAAAGTGTTGCTGGTAAGTCTTGAACGCCGTTTGCTTCACGTTCTTCTTTATCCATCACATAGATGTTACGATCAACTGGCTCTGGTGCTGTTAGCTTGTTCTCAACACCATCTAAACCAGCTGCAAGCATAACTGACATTGCCATGTATGGGTTCGCTGCTGGGTCAACACTACGTACTTCAATACGTGTGCTTAATCCTCTTGAAGATGGAACACGTACTAGTGGACTGCGGTTTTGGCCAGACCACGCTACGTAACATGGCGCTTCGTATCCAGGTACTAAACGCTTATAAGAGTTTACAGTAGGGTTCGTCACTGCTGTAAAGTTAACAGCGTGCTTAATAATTCCTGCTGTAAATTGGTGAGCGACTTCACTTAACTGTTCGTCAGCATTTTCGTCAAAGAACGCGTTAACACCATTAGAGAAAAGTGACATATTGGCGTGCATTCCTGAACCGTTCACACCGAATAATGGTTTTGGCATAAATGTTGCATGTAAACCGTGCTTACGAGCGATCGTTTTAACAACTAGTTTGAACGTTTGAATGTCATCACAATGTTTAACAGCGTCTGAATATTTAAAGTCGATCTCGTGCTGACCAGGTGCTACTTCGTGGTGAGACGCTTCGATTTCAAAGCCCATCTCTTCTAGCTCTAGTACGATATCGCGACGGCAATTCTCACCTAGGTCTGTTGGAGCTAGGTCAAAATAGCCACCTTTATCGTTTAATTCCATTGTTGGTTCGCCACGTTCATCTAACTTGAATAAGAAGAACTCTGGCTCGGTACCAATGTTGAAGTCAGTGAATCCTAGCTTCTCCATGCGTTCTATGTTGCGCTTTAAGTTGTAACGAGGGCAACCTTCAAATGGTGTCCCGTCTGGATTGTAAATGTCACAAATGAAACGTGCGACTTTACCTTTTTCTGAAGTCCATGGGAAAACAACAAATGAATCTAAATCTGGGTGTAGTAACATATCTGACTCTTCAATACGTACAAAACCTTCGATTGAAGAACCGTCAAACATCATTTGGTTGTCTAATGCTTTATCTAGCTGGCTAAGTGGGATCTCTACGTTCTTGATCGTTCCTAGTAAATCAGTAAACTGTAGTCGGATGAACCTAACGTTTTCCTCTTCAATACGTTTGTAAACCTCTTCTTTTGTAAACTTTGCCACAATAAATTCCTCCTAAAAGTTTTTTATCATTAATGGTAGAACCTAGAAAGCTCCCCTTTAACGATGGACGATTTGTTCATGTAACCTGATTCCATAATTTCGCGACGAAGCATCTTGTGAAGCTCCTTCTCTGATAGTTCCTCTTTCGCTTCAGGAACTTCTTCTTTATGTGGAATTTGCTCTTGTTGTTCAGTTTTAACTTTTAATACTTGTTTGATGCCGGCTAAATTAACACCTTGGTCAATTAACTCTTTAATTTCTAATAACCGATCGACATCATAAAAGGAAAATAAACGTCTATTCCCTTTCGATCGAACGGGCATAACTAAACCTTTTTCCTCGTAATATCGAACTTGTCGAGCTGATAACTCCGTAAGATCAGATACAACGCTCATTGGGAATAAAGGTAAAGCTTTTCGATCTTGATTAACCATAACCAACACCTCCAATATACTAATCATTATATTCTATGTAATTATATATGTCAACAGATGTTAGGAAAGTTAACATAAAAAAATGCTCCTTAACTAATTACAGTTAAAGAGCTTATAAATCCCCTTAAACACTTACATTTAAACTTGTTAAAGCTTCAACGATGGCAATTTTAACATGTTCGTATGTTAGCCCACCTTGAACGTATAACGTGTAAGGTTCGCGAATTGGACCATCAGCTGTTAGTTCTAAACTTGCTCCTTGGACAAACGTTCCAGCGGCCATAATGACATCGTGATCGTAACCTGGCATATAGCTAGGTTGTGGTGTCACATATGCGTTAATCGGTGATTGTTGTTGGATGACTTGAGCGAATTGAACCATTTCTTCTTTTGTAGAAAATGTGATCGATTGAATTAAGTCCGTTCGATCTTGTTCTGGACTTGGCGTTGTTTTAAATCCAAGTTTACATAATAATGTTGCGGTAAAGTAAGAGCCTTTTAAAGCTTCTCCAACTGTGTGAGGTGCTAAAAATAAACCTTGAAACATTTCTTGCAAGCTGTTTAACGTTGCTCCTGTTTCTTTCCCTAACCCTGGTGCCGTCAGACGATTAGCACATTGTTCGATCAAACGTTGTTTCCCGACGATATAGCCACCTGTTCTAACGATCCCAGCTCCTGGATTCTTTATTAATGACCCTGCAATAATGTCTGCTCCCACATCAGTAGGTTCAATTGTTTCAACAAATTCACCATAACAATTATCGACAAATACAATGACGTCATGTTTAACCGATTTAACAAACTGAATCATTTCTTTAATTTCGCTAACAGTAAAAGACGGACGGTCGGCATACCCTTTTGAGCGTTGAATCGCAACGACTTTTGTTTGATCGTTAATTCTCTTCTTAATTTCGTCATACTGAATAGCACCTTCTGAATTTAAAGGGGCTTCATCATACTCGATATCAAAGTCAACTAACGACCCATCAACGTGTTGTTTAAAGCCGATCACACTTTCTAACGTGTCATAAGGAGAGCCTGTAATACTTAACAATTGATCATGAGGTCTAAGTAACCCAAATAATGCTGTAGAGATTGCATGGGTACCTGATACAATTTGCGGACGAACTAATGCATCTTCAGCATTAAAGACTTCAGCATACAACGCTTCGAGCTTCTCTCTCCCTAAGTCGTCATACCCATAACCAGTCGTTGGGCTAAAATGGACGTCACTAATATTTTGGCTTTGGAAAGCTTTAAGTACTTTATTTTGATTAGTTGTAACGAGATCTCTAATTTGTTTAAATCGTTCATCAAGTTGTTGTTCTGTTTCGTGAATCATGTTCCATTGTTGCTGCTGCATGTTGACCCCTCACCTTTTTGTAATGCTTAAATATAAAGGAGAATGTTGTGAGACAAACCCTTTAACTAAATAAGTCTCATCTTCCTCAACAAACTCCTCTTCTTCTAAGATCGTTTCTCGCTTAAGTTGATTAATTAATTTCCCCTCACTACTATTAAGCTTAATGTCATAAGGTTCCCACTCTGACTTTAATGCTTTTTCAATTGCGAGTTGTAATTTAGTGTAGTCTTCATTTTTTAGCGCGCTCATTAAAATGTGTGGCGTCGAGTATGGGATAAAATCATTTGCGAGTAGATCGGATTTATTATAGACCGTCAGCATTGGAATATCACCAGCACCTAATTCGTCTAAAATTTTATAAACCGTTTTCTCTTGCTCGACAGATTGTTCATTTGATGCATCAACGACATGCAAAATAAAATCCGCTTCAACGACTTCTTCTAATGTCGAGCGAAAGGCTGCAATTAACGTCGTCGGCAACTCTTGAATAAAACCAACAGTATCAGAAATTAACGGCTGAAACCCACTTGGTAATGTAATTTTCCGTGTCATCGGATCTAACGTAGCAAATAACTTATCTTCAGCTAACGATTGTGTATCACTTAAGTAATTAAAGATCGTAGACTTACCAGCGTTCGTATAACCGACGATTGAAATTTGAAAAGCCGCGTTTTTCTTACGCCTTTCACGATACTGATTACGCTGTTTGACAACTTGGTCAAGTGAACGTTTAATTTCAGTAATACGCCTTCTTATGTGACGTTGGTCTGTTTCTAATTTGGTTTCACCTGGACCACGTGTACCAATTCCGCCACCAAGTCGAGATAAAGCAGTACCTTGCCCGTGTAGTCGTGGTAATAAATATTGCAATTGTGCAAGTTCGACTTGAAGCTTACCTTCTTTCGTTCGAGCACGCATAGCAAAAATATCAAGAATTAGCTGAGTGCGGTCTAAAATTTTAATTTCTAATTTCTCTTCTAAGTTTCTTGATTGTGATGGTGATAATTCGTTGTTAATAATCGCAACACCGACATCATGTTCATCGATATATGCTTTAACCTCTTCAACTTTACCTGTTCCGATATATAAAGCTGAGTGAACTTTGTCACGGTTTTGAACAAAGATCTCTAACACGTTAGCGTCAACTGTAAACGCGAGTGACTCAAGCTCTTCAATTGAAGATTCAAATGTTTGTTCATCTTGATCGGCAGTATGGCATCCAATTAAAATAGCTTTTTCGATCGTTTCTTTTTTCATGAATGGGCTCCTTTATTCTTTGTAACCTATAGTTAGTGTTATTGTTGACTAAAATTGGAGGTAAGTCAACTTCAAACTCACGTAAATAAGCCTACCACCTAGTATAGGTGACAGGCTTTACTTAAGGTATTTAAGATTAATATTAATCCAAATCGATATTTTTAACCGGTGCAAACGTAGAAATTGCATGCTTAAAGATCAATTGCTGGCGACCTTCTGTTTCAATTAAAATTGTGAAATTATCAAATGATTTAATAATCCCCCTTAATTGGAACCCGTTCGTCAGAAATACCGTTAGTTGAACCTTCTCTTTTCTCAATTTGTTTAAATAAGCATCTTGTACATTTGTTGAATTCGCCATACAAATCCTCCTCTATCTATCTAATAATGTATTTATTCTTCTAACTCTTTGAAAAATCCTGCTAAATCTTCGAAAATTATCTCAAAAGTTTCTAAATAATGTTCTGGGTCGATTGTATACCAATGTACACGATCTAGTTTATTGCGATAATAAGTTAATTGTCTTTTTGCAAACTTACGTGTGTTCTGTTTAACTTGTTCAACTGTTTCATCAAAACCTCGTTCACCATTTAAATACGGAACCCACTCTTTATAGCCGATCCCTTGCATCGGTTGTATGTTACTTCCGTACGTTTGATAAAGGTTACGAACTTCTGCAATTAATCCTTCTTCAATCATTTCATCAACACGTTGGTTAATCCGTTCGTATAACGTCTCTCGGTCCATATCAAGTCCTATTATAATTGCGTTATAAGGTGAATGATAAGTTTGTTCCGCTTCATACTGTGACATCGGCTTTCCTGTTCTCTCATAGACTTCTAAAGCGCGGACAACTCTTCTTATATTGTTTGGATGTATTTTGTTAGCTTGAATCGGGTCAACTTCTTTTAATTTATTATAGTAAGGTTCAACACCATTTTGTTTAATATCTTCAATAGCTTTATCAACGTATTTTTCATCTCGTTCAACTGATGAAAAGTTAAAATCATAAAGTGCTGATTGTATATAAAAGCCTGTTCCACCAACTAAAATTGGAAGCTTATTTCTTCCTGTAATTTCATCAACAGTCCCATGTAAATCTTCCTTAAACCTAGCAGCCGAATACTCATCTTCAGGTGATAATAGATCAATGAGATGGTGTGGAATGCCCTCAGCCTCTTCATCAGTCACTTTAGCAGAACCAATATTAAACTGTTGATAGACTTGCATAGAGTCACCGTTGATCACTTCTCCGTTAAACCTTTTACTCAACTCAATTCCTAATTTCGTTTTCCCAACTGCTGTTGGGCCTATGACACTAACTAAAACAGGTTTCAAAATGGTTTCCTCACTTTACATTATTCGTTTAAACATGCGCTGCAATTCATACTCACTAAAATGAATAACGATTGGTCTTCCGTGTGGACAAGTAAACGGATCCTGACAAGTTCTTAATTCTTCTATTAAATAAGACATTTCTTCATGACTTAAGTAATGATTCGCTTTAATTGAACGTTTACAAGACATAAGAATGGCCGCTTCTTCTCTTGTTTTCTCTAAATCAATCGATTGTTCATGTGCTAAATCATCGATCATATCCCGAATGATTGCTTCTTCTTCACCGTTTGGAAACCAACTTGGGTACGATCGAACTAAAAAACTATTATCGCCAAAAGGCTCTAGAAATAAACCTACCTTTTCAAGTTCTTCCCGATTTTCTTCAATTCGAATCACTTCTTGTTGAGTGAATTCAAATGTAAGTGGAATTGAAAGCTCTTGAACTTCCTTAATTGGATTACCGAGTTTCTGTTTGAAAAACTCATATTTAATACGCTCTTGCGCCGCATGTTGATCTACCATATATAAACCACTATCATCTTGAGCTAATATATAAGTACCGTGAAGTTGACCGATTGGGCTTAAAAATGGGATTTTCTTTTCGTTTCGTTCAATATAAGGTTGTTCCACCTGTTGTTCTATTGATTCGCTCGTTTTGCTTGTTACAGCTGTATTATTTTCATTTTCTAAGGTCGATTCCTCAGTTACACCGTTCTCATCTTCGCGTATGATATTTGATGAACCTACATGTGTTGTATTCGAAAATGTATTTTGAATTGATTCAGGGATTGGTTTAGAGTCTCGTTTTACCGAGAAATCTAGTGACGTTTGTTCTGATTGAGTTTTTTCTTTCTTTACACCTGATGGTATTAGGCGTTGTCCGTGTAAAACTTCATAAACGGCTTGTTTGATTACATCGAATAACTCTTTTTCTTTACTAAACCTTACCTCTGTTTTCGCTGGATGAACGTTCACGTCGACTAAATACGGATCCATATCAATTTTTAATACGACAACAGGATATCGACCAATCGGTAAAAACGTATGGTAGCCATCCAATATCGCTTTATTTACCATCGGGTTTTTAACGTAACGTCCATTTACAATTAAAGAAATATAATTGCGATTAGAACGCGTGACCTCTGGTTTAGCAATATAACCTTGGACATCATAATCTAGTGAGCTTGCGTTAACTTCTAACATGTTTTTCGCAATGTTTGTCCCGTATATTTGTTGGACTGCATGAAGCAACTGACCGTTACCCGGTGTGAAAAAGATCCTTTTACCGTTATGCTCACATTCAAACCGAATATCAGGATGTGATAAAGCCATACGGTTAATCACATCTGTTAAATGGCCTAACTCGGTGTGTACGGTTTTTAAATATTTTAACCGTGCTGGTGTATTATAGAACAAGTTTTCAACCGTAATCTCAGTTCCTTTACGTTTTGTATGCTTGTTATGTTCTACTAACGTACCACCGTGAACGACAATTTCAGTCCCTGCACTTTCGCCTGTAGAAGTTCTTAAAGTCAATTGACTTACAGAGGCTATACTCGCTAAAGCTTCTCCGCGAAATCCTAATGTACTAACACGGAATAAGTCATGCTCGTTTGTTATTTTACTTGTTGCATGACGGCCAAATGCTTTAGGGACATCTTCAGATTGGATCCCAATACCATTATCGATCACTCTAATAGAACGCAAACCTGCTTCTTGGAGTTCGATTTTAATCCACGAGCTATTAGCATCAATACAATTTTCAATTAACTCTTTTATAACAGAAGCTGGACGTTCTACAACTTCACCAGCTGCAATTTTGTTTGAAAGTGATTCGGGTAATTCGATAATTTTGCCCATACAGCACCTCCTTTTAACTTAATTTCTTTTGGAGTTCGTAAAGTTTGTTCATCGCATCCATTGGAGTCAGATTCATTAAATTAGTGTCTCGTAACTCTTTAGCTACTTCAACTTCCCTTGTAGCTGGTGGTGCTTCTGTTTGTTCTTCAAATAGTGTGAGTTGTTGTTCTTTTACGAACTCATCTTTAATTGACTGTGTACTTTCAAATGTTTGAAGTAAATAATTGGCACGATCGATAATTTCATCTGGTAAATCAGCTAATTTAGCAACGTGAACACCATAGCTTTTATCAGCTTTACCTGGTTTAATCGTGTGTAAAAAGACAACTTCTCCCGCTTGTTCATCGACTTCAACATGGACATTTTCTAAGTTTTCAAGCGTATCATCTAAAGATGTTAATTCATGATAATGCGTGGCGAATAAAGTTTTTGCTCCAACTTGGTCGTGTAAATGTTCAACGATTGATTGAGCTAGCGCCATTCCATCATAAGTACTCGTCCCACGACCGATCTCATCAAATAAAATGAGACTATCTTCAGTTGCATGGCTAACCGCGTGTTGAGCTTCTAACATTTCAACCATAAACGTACTTTGGCCAGATACTAGGTCATCTGCTGCTCCTATACGTGTGAAGATTTGATCAAAAACAGGCAATTGTGCGGATGTTGCAGGAACGAAGCACCCAATTTGCGCCATAATCGCCATTAAACCGAGCTGACGCATATACGTACTTTTACCCGCCATGTTAGGTCCTGTAATAAGTAGGATGCTTGTCTCATCACTCATTTCAAAGCTGTTTGGAACGAATTCTTCTTGCATCACTTGTTCAACGACTGGGTGCCTTCCTTCTTGAATACTCAGTGAATGTTCTTCATTTAACGATGGTTTCACATAATTGAATTGCTCGCTAACGTTAGCAAAGCTTACGAGCACATCGATTTCACTTATTTGTTCAGCTAATTTTTGTAGCAGTGGAATATATTGTTTCATCTGTTCACGAATTTCAACAAACAATTCATATTCTAACGCCACACTCTTATCTTTAGCTTCTAAAATTAAACGTTCTTTCTCTTTTAATTCAGGCGTTATAAAACGTTCTGCATTAGCAAGTGTTTGCTTACGTTCATATCGCTCTGTATCGATTTGTGAAAGGTTTGCCTTTGTCACTTCAATATAGTAGCCAAACACTTTATTGAAACCAACTTTTAGCGATCTAATTCCTGTTTTTTCACGTTCTGTCGCTTCAAGTTGTGCAACCCATGCTTTTCCATTGCGAGAAGCTTCACGGTATTCGTCTAACTTACCATCGTATCCATCTTTAATAATGTCGCCTTCTGTAATCGAGATCGGTGGCTCATCGTGAATACTTTTCTCTAATACGTCATGCATGTCACGATAAACATTTATATCACCTAATAGTTGCGTAATCAGTTCTGAGTCAAATTGGTTCAATATATCTTTTAAGTGAGGTACTGCACTTAGTGACTTTTTCAATTGAATTAAATCTCTCGCGTTAACATTCCCGTATGAAACACGCCCTGCTAGACGTTCCAAGTCATATACATTTTTTAAATGTTCTTTAAGTTCTCCTCGTTCAAAGAAATAATCGATTAACGTTTGAACTTGTTCATGGCGTCTTTCGATTGCGTCTTTTGATAGCAATGGTCTGTCTAACCATTTCTTAAGTCTGCGGGCTCCCATAGCAGTAGATGTCTGGTCTAAAACCGATAGTAAAGTCCCTTTTTGACTTTTGTCTCGGATTGATTCCATTAGTTCTAAATTTCTTTTGGAATATAGATCCAGTTTCATAAATTGTTCGACCGGCACATATTCAACTTGTTGTAAGTGAGTAAGGAAACGTTTTTGTGAATGATAAATATATTGAAATAAACGACCGAACGCTTCTGTAAGCATTGGGTCATTTAGTTGATTAACTAAGTAATAAAAGTCTTCTGGAATGTGACTATCATCTTGTGAAGAGATGGTCACATTTAAATAGGCTTGTAGAGACTGTTTATGTTCTTCAGGAAATTCAGAAGATAAAACAATTTCTTTAACTGGACGGTTGTACAATTCACTTAACACGTCTTTGAAGGTACTGATTTTGCTAACGAAACATTCTCCAGTAGATAAATCGGTATAAGAAATAATATAACTGTCCTCGTGCTCAGTGATTGATGTAATGAAGTTGTTTTCATCTTCTGCTAACATATTATCTTCCATAATGGTACCAGGTGTAACAACTTGTACAACTTCACGCTTTACGACACCTTTAGAAGTTTGAGGGTCTTCTACTTGTTCACATATAGCTACTTTATAGCCTTTATTAATTAACATACTAATATAATTTTCAGCTGAATGGTAAGGAACACCACACATTGGTATTTTTTCTTCTTTGCCACCGTCCCTTTGGGTTAACGTAATCTCTAATTCTTTCGCTGCTTTTAATGCATCATCGAAAAATAGCTCATAAAAGTCACCTAAACGAAAAAATAGAAATGCGTCTTCATTTTCAGATTTTATTTTTAAATATTGCTTGATCATTGGCGTATGATTGCCCATGTTATGTATCCCCCAATAGATAATCTCTAATCGTCATTATAGCATAGATTGTCGAATGAATTAATAAAACCATACAGCCTTGTATAGCTGTATGGTTTTATAAGTTAGTCTCTGTTGATTTCGATTTCAGCTAACTCTGATTCCAGCTCATCTAAATCTACATCATCTTCATCAAAACCGTCTGGCTCAACTTTTGCCCAAACTTTAGTTTCGCCAATTAGATCAACCACGAATTCACGCTCAAGTTCTACTTTAACATTTTTATTCTCTTCATCAATTGTGCACTCAAGCGTATTAGGTTGCTGAGTTGCTCTTGCAACGACATCGAAGTTGTTTGTTAAGCACTTATTGTCTTTCATCGCAATTGGCACTTTATCGACATATTGCTTTCTTTCTGTAATGACTTCTGTTTTCGTATTATCAGAATACGAATACCATACGTTAATGTCGTATGCACCAGACACTTCTACAACATGCCCTTTTTTCCTAGCTTGGTATTGATGATTAATGATCCAGCAACCTAGAATGCTCGTTGGTTTATAGTTAGGTGAAACGGTATGAGAGGTTTCGGTAAATTTCTTACCTTTACCACAAACTGCTTTCGTAATAATTTCACGATAATCTCGACCCGCCATATAACTTTCCTCCTCTTTAATTAGCCATTTTATAATATGGTTATTAGGCATATATTGTGAATCTAAAATCTATAGCTTAATAGATGTATACTCATTCATATGCTCACGCCCATTAAAATGTTCATGTGGCTAGAGGAAATAACGATTAAATAAAATTAAAATCCTTGGCTTAAGAACAATGAAGTTCGAAGCCAAGGATTAGTCATCATACATAATTTAGTCTTGTAACTCTTTACCCGTTTCGCCTTTTAAAACATTGCCACCTGTTGCCCTAATGATTTCATTAGTTACTTCATCAGCAATTGTTTTCGTAACACGTTGTAAAATATCATTTACAACGACTTGTGATTCCTTAAATTCTTGAACGATTGGAATTTCATCTAATTCGTTTTGTAAACGATCTAACTCTTCTTCCACTCGTTTTTGAGCTTCATGCTTGTCATAATGCTGCAAATTAACAGCTTGCTTTTGTAACGCTTTAATTTTCTTAATGTGGCTTTGGATTTTATTGTTATTGTTAATTTTTACTTCTAATTCTTTAAAGCGTTCGATTTCTTCGATGTTAGCTAATTTGTAAGCTAACTCATTTGCTTCTTTGATGACTTCTTGTCTTGTATACTTTGCCATATTAACTCACCTCAACTGACTCTTCAACCATGACGCCATCAAGCGTCCAAGTTTTAGCTTCTGTAATTTTTACTTCTACAATTTGTCCGATTGACGATCTTGGTCCTGTAAAGTTAACTAGTTTACTATGCTCAGTATAACCAGCTAATACATCAGAATTGTTTTTACTCTCGCCTTCTACTAATACTTTAACTGTTTCACCTTCATACTTTTTCATCGCTTCAGCAGATAAAGCATTTACTTTCTTATTTAGACGTTGAAGACGTTCTTTTTTCTCATCCATAGAAATCTTATCATTAAACTTAGCTGCTGGTGTGCCATCTCTTGGAGAGAAAATGAAAGTATAAGCACCTTCAAAGCCAACTTCATCGTAAAGTGACAGCGTATCTTCAAATTGCTCCTCAGTTTCGTTAGGGAAACCGACAATAATGTCTGTCGTAAACGAAGCATGAGGGATCGCTTCTTTAATTTTACGAACTAATTCTAAATACTGTTCGCGCGTGTATTTACGTCCCATTAATTTCAGTACATTAGAATTACCTGATTGTACTGGTAAATGGATATATGGCATTAAGTTGCCACCTTTGGCTAGAACTTCGATTAAACGATCATCGAAATCTCTAGGGTGTGATGTCGTAAAGCGCACTCTTGGAATGTCAATTTTACGAATTTCATCCATTAAGTCACCTAAGCCGAATTCAATATCATCGAAGTCCTTACCATACGCGTTAACATTTTGACCTAATAAAGTCACTTCTTTGTAACCTTGCGCAGCTAAATGACGTACTTCTTGGATAATATCTTCAGGGCGACGGCTACGTTCCTTACCACGCGTATACGGAACGATACAGTACGTACAAAATTTATCGCAACCGTACATAATATTGACCCATGCTTTTATGTTACCTTGACGTCGCTTTGGCAGGTTTTCAATAACGTCACCTTCTTGAGACCAAACTTCTACAACGCGCTCCTTACTTAAGTGTGCGTTTTGAACAAGTTGCGGTAAACGGTGAATGTTGTGTGTACCGAAAATTAAGTCGACTTGATGGTGCTTTTCTAGAATTCGATTCACAACTGACTCTTCTTGTGACATACAGCCACATACACCGATAATCAAGTCAGGATTTTCGACTTTTAATGGTTTTAAGTGTCCGATCTCACCGAATACTTTGTTTTCAGCATTCTCACGGATTGCACACGTGTTTAGAAGGATGATATCAGCTTCTTTCTGATCCGTGGTGGCCTCATACCCCATCTCTTCTAAGATGCCTGACATAACTTCTGTGTCATGCTCGTTCATTTGACAACCATAAGTACGAATTAAATATTTACGGCCAGTACCTAGTTCTTTAAACTGTTCATCGATTTCAAAATTGTCATGGTACTTAACATCTTGTTTACCACGCTTTTGAGCTTTACGTAAGTTTGGTGGTTCGTAAGTAGCTTCAAAATATTTAACAAAATCATCTGATGTTTTATCTTTTAAGCGATCGAGATTATCCTGGTCGGATTTTATGTCCGATGGATTACTCTGTTTTATTTGGTTTTGTTCTTTTCTTTGCTTCTCATTCATGACAAGGCTCCTTTCCTTAGGTCTCCTATATATACGACACACGCATACCTCTTATCAGTATAATTGCTCAACGTGATTTTAACAATAATCATATAAAAAATCCAAAATAAAAAACCCAAAAGTTGTCATAATTAAGACAAACTTTTGGGTTATATAAATGATTAATCTAAATGTCTAACGAAATTATCATAAGTAAATTTATGGACGTCTTCAGTAGAATATCGTTCTAATATTTTTTGAATTAGGTTGTCATAGTGTCCGATATGTTCTAAATGTTTAATCGTTTTACTTATCCCGTCAAAATCAGAACCGAAAGCAATCGAGTCTCGGCCACCCAGCTCATACAAATAATCTAAATGATTAACTAAATCATCGATTGTCACTTCATCACCCTCTGCAGTGAAATAAGGAACAAATGTTAATCCAACTGGTGCCTTCTGATGAAAGAATTGTTTCAAATGTTCATCAGAAACGTTGCGGTCATGCGCATAAATTGATTTGGCATTCGAATGTGAAAACATTGGATCATTAGCATACTTTAACACATCATCAATTCCAGCTGGAGACAGGTGAGAACAATCGGTAAAAACGTTATACTCATTTAGTACTTGAACGACTTCTTTGCCGAAATCTGTTAATCCTTTTTCAGGTTCCTCTACACAAGTTCCAGATACCGCATTCGTATTATTCCATGTTAGTCCAACCGCTTTAATTCCTAGACTAAGTAAAGTACGTAATTTGTGTAAGTCTTCGCCTATTACATGACAACCTTCTAAAGTTAACATTGCACCTTTTTCATGAGGTTTTAATGATTCAATGTCTTCCTTACTTTGGACCCACTTTATGTTGTCATAAGGCTTAACAACTTTCTCATGAAAAAGATCTACCATTTCTAAAGCAGCATTAAAATGATCTTCATCTATTTCTGGAGGTACAAATATTGCAAAACATTGAACTTTAACTGGGCTTTCCACCCACTTAGAATAAGAAATATGTAAATCACCATCATCAAAAGTTTTTGAACGATCTTCCCATAATTTTAATAAAGCGTCACAGTGCATATCAATCACCATAACGATCCCCCTCTCCCATATAAAAGATTCAAAGCTCGTATATTTCCATTTTACTAACAATTATAGAATAGGCAATAAAATTGACAGAAAAAATGGATGAGAATGATTTCCATAAATATTTGAATACAAAAAAAGTACAAAGCTATTGCTAGCTTTGTACTCACTTCTTCTGCTTTTATCTCGGCTCAACAATTAACTTGATCGCCGTACGTTCTTCTTGATCGATCGTAATATCTGTAAATGCTGGAATACAAATCAAGTCAACACCACTAGGAGCAACAAACCCTCTGGATATGGCCACAGCCTTAACTGCTTGGTTCAGTGCACCTGCACCAATGGCTTGAATTTCGGCAGAGCCACGCTCTCTTAATACGTTTGCTAATGCACCTGCCACTGAATTTGGATTTGATTTCGATGATACTTTGAGTATTTCCATCCCTAGTTCCTCCTTCAATTACTATAGTGATTTCATAATTAATCTATTCAGCATTTCTACGACCTATTCCTTTTATTATGAACTAATTATCGGAAAAATTCAAATAATTTGTCTATTCGAAGTTGAGATGGTCATCATTGATTAATATTCTTTTAATATTTTTTCCTTCACCTGTTTTTGAATCGACTTTTGCAACGACACCACTTAAGACCGTTTGATCAGTTTCAGGAATGTCAAAGCGAACGGGCAAGCCTGTTTTAAACTTACGAATAACGGCTTCTTTTTCTACTCCTAAAATGCTGTTATATGGTCCTGTCATTCCAACATCCGTAATATAAGCTGTTTTATTAGGTAAAATTCGTTCATCTGAAGTTTGAATATGTGTATGGGTACCTACGACCACTGACGCTTGTCCATCTAGATACCAGCCCATTGCTTGTTTTTCACTTGTTGCTTCAGCATGGAAGTCTACGAATATAACATTCGTTTCTTTCTTTGCTTGCTCAATCAATTGATCAACGACAGTAAAAGGATCATCAATAGGGTTCATAAACGTACGGCCTTGAATATTAATGACAGCAACTTTTTTTGAGCCAACTTTATAAAATTGAAGGCCTGTACCTGGTGTCCCTTCTGGGTAATTGCCCGGTCTGACTAGTTGGTGAGCATCATCAATAAAGTCGAAAATCTCCCGTTTATCCCAAGCGTGATTACCTAAAGTGACAATATCTGCTCCCCAATCAAGAATCTGCTGATAGATATTTTTCGTTATGCCTTTTCCATGCGCAGCATTCTCACCGTTTACAATCGTCAAGTCAGCTTGATATTGCTTTTTTAATTTTGGTAGTTGGTTTTGTAGTGCTGTGCGTCCAGGCTTACCTACAATATCGCCAATAAATAGAATATTCATAACTAGATCCTTTCTAAAACTATATTCTTTTTTTGATGTCAAATGGTCTATTAAGAGTAAGAGGTTCTATTTCAAATGTGGTGGTGTAAAAATTTACACCATCCACTTATTACCCTTTTAACGTATAGGTTTTGGACAAAACGACTGTCGTTCCATTAATCTCTCGTATAACTTCTTTGTGTGCCTAACATCGCTACATCAAAATGCTTCGCTTTCACCCGCAGGGCACAAGTGCAACATCTGCTCAAACTCCCTGCGATCGCTTTTCGCAGTGTTTTCTTTGCCGAGGCACGGCTCGAGCCAAGCTACTACTTCGAGTAATCTTCTTTTGCTTTGCACCGAGGAAGCCTACTACGAAGCATAACTATAATACGCAGGTGCATCTCTCGGCCCAAAGTGCGGGGCCTGTGGGGTCTCGAGACTCGTGCTGTTCCCGCTGGAGTCTACGCATTTTGATTCCGCTTAGTAGTGCTCACCTAATATACAAGTGGTTATGTCTACTTGTTTTGAACAATTGTTCACTTCATTAAGGTCATAGGCTTCTCGAAGTCGTGCCCACGCCAAGCGTCCGTCAAAGCGAGTCACAAACCAACAGTTCACTTATCAACTTCTATAATGACTGTTGTAATAATGGACACCACCATATTTAGTATAGAGCCTATAAATTTATCGTTACATATTTAATAACTCTAGTCAAAATAAAAGACGGCTTAGCGCCGTCTTTTATTACTTAGCATATTCTACTGCACGTGTTTCACGAATTACTGTTACTTTAATATGCCCTGGATACTCTAAACCTTCTTCAATTTTGTGGCGAATATCGCGAGCCATTGTAACAGCAGTTGAATCATCAATATCATCTGGACGAACCATAATTCTGACTTCACGCCCAGCTTGAATTGCGAATGACTTTTCAACACCTTCATAAGCGTCTGCTATTTCTTCTAGTTTTTCTAAACGTTTAATATAGTTCTCTAGTGATTCACTACGAGCTCCTGGTCGAGCTGCTGATAGAGCATCGGCAGCTGCAACGATTACAGAGATGACACTAGTCGCTTCTTCATCACCGTGGTGAGAAGCAATAGCATTTACTACCGTCTCATTCTCTTTGTATTTCTGGCCTAGTTCTTTACCAATTTCAACGTGGCTGCCTTCCACTTCATGGTCAACAGCTTTACCGATATCGTGTAATAAGCCAGCTCGTCTAGCTAATTGCTCGTCTTCTCCGAGTTCTCCAGCTAACAGTCCAGACAAGTAAGCGACTTCTAGAGAGTGTTTCAGAACGTTTTGACCATAACTTGTACGGTACTTCAGTCGGCCTATGATCTTAACTAGATCAGGGTGGATGCCATGAGCACCAATATCAAATGTCGCTTCTTCACCAACTTCTCTGATGTATTCATCAACTTCACGTCGAGATTTTTCTACCATTTCCTCGATTCGTGCAGGGTGAATTCTTCCATCCTGTACAAGGTTTTCAAGCGCAATACGCGCAACTTCGCGTCTGATCGGGTCAAAACCAGAAAGAATGACAGCTTCAGGTGTGTCATCAATAATTAAATCAATACCAGTTAACGTTTCAAGCGTACGGATATTACGACCTTCCCTACCGATGATTCGGCCTTTCATTTCATCATTTGGTAGGTTAACAACAGAGACTGTCGTTTCAGAGACGTGCTCAGCTGCTAAACGTTGAATCGCTAGCGACAAGATATTTTTAGCTTTCTTATCAGCTTCTTCTTTGGCACGAGATTCTTCACGTTTAATAATCATAGCAGTTTCGTGTGCCATCTCTTTTTCGACACGGTCAATAATGACTTGTTTTGCTTGTTCTTCTGTTAGACCTGAAATTCTTTCTAACTCTGCTTGTTGTGTCGATAACAATTCTTCCACTTTGCTTTCAGCTTTATTTAGTTGTTGTTGTTTTTCGTTTAATGACTCCTCTTTGTTTTCTAATGTTAGCTCACGTTTATCCAACGTTTCACTTTTACGATCAAGCGTTTCTTCTTTTTGCATGAGTCGATTTTCTTGCTTTTGGATCTCATTTCGACGCTCTCGTAATTCATTTTCTTGCTCTTGGCGTAAACGATGACTTTCGTCTTGAGCTTCTAAAAGAGCTTCCTTCTTGGCAGCCTCTGCATTTCTTCTGCCTTCCTCTTCTATTTTACGAGCAAATTCTTCAGCACTAGAAATTTTAGCTTCCGCAATCGAACGACGAATCAGATAACCAACAACAGTACCGACAACTAAAGCAAGCAAAATGGAGATGATTAAAATTGCCATACTATCCATACATTCACCTCCTCTTGCTATTCATTTGTTTCAAACTTTCATTTTCATTTCGGTCGGTAATGTACAATCATTCATCATAAGCATCAAAGTATAAAATGAAAATTATACATATTAATTTTAAGCTTGTCTATCGTTCATGTCAGGGAATTGTCAAACTATTTAACTATATGTCTAAAAAAATGCTATACTTTTTGCTTATAATTTTAAAGAAAACTAATACAACACCTTTACTCAATATTGTACGAGAAAAGGTGTTGTAAAGATTTATTCTAGCTCTAATTTTTCTTGTGGTTCAGTTTCTTCTGATGCTTCATCATCGATATTGTATTGAGCTCGAATTTCATTATGAATTTGCTCATAAATATCTGGGTTGTCTTTTAAGAATTGCTTTGCATTCTCACGACCTTGGCCTAATTTTTCACCATTATAGGAGAACCATGCTCCACTCTTTTGTACCACTTCTAAATTAGAGCCGATATCTAAGATCTCACCTTCTTTAGAAATGCCTTCACCGTACATAATATCTACTTCTGCTTGTTTGAATGGTGGTGCTACCTTATTTTTCACTACTTTAACACGCGTTTTATTACCCACCATATCATTACCTTGTTTTAACGTCTCGGCACGACGAACTTCTAGGCGAACAGAGGAGTAGAATTTCAGTGCACGTCCACCTGGAGTTGTTTCAGGGCTACCGAACATTACACCGACTTTTTCACGAATTTGGTTAATGAATACAGCTGTTGTATTCGATTTATTAATTGCACCCGACAACTTTCTTAGTGCTTGTGACATTAGTCGAGCTTGCAAACCAACGTGAGCATCTCCCATCTCGCCTTCGATTTCTGCTTTAGGTACTAATGCTGCTACAGAGTCAACAACAATAATATCTACTGCGCCACTACGTACTAGTGCCTCAGCAATCTCTAAAGCTTGTTCACCAGTATCTGGCTGTGAAAGTAACAGCTCATCTATATTAACACCTAAATTCTTAGCATAGACAGGATCTAAGGCGTGCTCAGCATCAATAAAAGCAGCTTGACCACCTTGTTTTTGAGCTTCTGCAATAGCATGTAGTGCAACAGTTGTTTTACCTGAGGATTCAGGGCCATAAATCTCAACGATTCGTCCTCTTGGATAACCACCAACACCTAATGCTACGTCGACTCCTAGCGAACCAGTTGATACAGTTGAAATCGCTTGTCCTTCTTGTTCTCCTAGCTTCATAATGGAGCCTTTGCCAAATTGTTTTTCTATTTGTTTTAGTGCCATATCTAATGCTTGTTTACGGTCGCTCATAATTACATTCCCCTTTCGTTCATCTGTATCTATAATACTATGAAATTAATCATTTGCCAAGAAAATAGCGAATATTTGTTCTGTTTTTTTACGAATTAATAATACCAATTAACTGTTTGAGCCCAACCTGAACCGCTTCATCTCTAACTTGATTTCGATCTCCAGCGAAATGATAATGATCACATTTAGTTTGTCCATTGTAGTTAATGGCTATAAAGACAGTACCAGGCTCATAACCATTTACTTCACCTGGGCCGGCTACACCAGTGAAGCTAATAGATAAATCTGAATTTAACATTCGTTGTGTATTTTCTGCCATCAAATTAGCACATGCCTCGCTGACTGCACCTTCTTTTTGCAAGATATGATTGGGAATGCCGACAACTTTTTCTTTCATTTCATCTGTATATGAAATAATACTTCCTTTGAAAAGTTGAGAAGCACCCTTATTCGAAACGATTGTCGAAGCAAATTGACCTCCTGTAATACTTTCACAAGCTGAAAGAGTCAGTCGATGTTTCGATAAAAGGTGAATCAATTGTTGATCGAGCGACTGATCACCATAACCGAAGAAGAAGTTTCCAACCCGCTCATGGATCAATCGCTCAGTACCATCTAATAACTCAGTTGCTTCTACTTCTTTATTTGCTTTTGCCGTTAATCGAATCATAATGTAACCGTTACCCGCTAATGGAGCGATTGTAGGGTTCGTTTGTTCGTGGATTAAATCAATTAATTCAGTTTCTAATGCTGACTCACCTATACCTTGAAATGTTAAAACTCGATGGAACAACTTGCCCTCAGTTAACCCTTTATCGTGAAGGTATGGAATAACCTTTTCAGTTGTGATCCACTTCATTTCTTTAGGTACACCAGGTAAGAAAAACCATAAAACACCTTGATGTTCAAAATGTAAACCAGGAGCCATACCAACCTTATTATGAAACACTTCACCACCATTGAAATATAGTGCTTGTTTACGGTTGTTTTCAGTCATCGTTAAATTTCGTTCAGTGTAATAGCTTTGAACCTCTTGAAACGTAGGTTCGTCTAACTTCAAATCTGTGTCAAATAAATTTGCAGCAACTTCGCGAGTTAGATCATCTTCTGTTGGGCCTAGCCCGCCAGTGACAATAATGATATTTGAGCGCTTTTGTGCTTGTTCAAATACGCTAGTTAAACGATTAAAGTTATCACCAACCGTTTGATGATAATATACATTTAACCCAATGTTATTCAGCTTTTCAGACAACCAACTTGCATTGGTATCAACGATTTGCCCTAATAACAGCTCTGTACCTACTGAAATAATTTCGCACTTACTATTCATTATTTAGAATCCCTCATCACATGCCAATTTTTCTTAAAGTAGTCAACTCCTGATATAACTGTTACTAATGCTGCTAAATATAGCAAAATAGTACCGATTGGTAACCCAATATAAGAAAAAGGAAAATGGTGCAGTAATAAAAATGCAGCTGAACCAATTTGTAAAGTCGTCTTCAGTTTCCCCATTTGACTTGCTGCTAAAACGATTCCGTCACCAGCTGCAACTAAACGTAATCCTGTAACAGCGAACTCTCTACTAATAATGATGATGACAATCCAAGCAGGAGCCATACCTAATTCAACTAAGCAAATTAGAGCTGCAGAAACTAACAATTTATCTGCTAATGGATCTAAAAACTTTCCGAGATTCGTCACAAGATTATATTTACGAGCATAGTATCCGTCTAACCAGTCTGTTAAGGAAGCGACAATAAATATAATAGCAGCAATTAAGTGTGTAACAGGTAGCTCATAAGTTCCGATGTCATAGCTACCCCAATCTAAGGGTGCCACTAATAAAATGATAAAAATCGGAATTAAAAATAGTCGTGAGATAGTGATTTTGTTTGGTAAGTTCATAACGTAATCCTCCATTTTCATCTACTGCAATATCTATAGTATATTTTAACCGAAAAAGAAATCCTTTGCGATTAAAAGCAAAGGATTAGTCTTCTTCATGCTCATTTTCCCATAAAATAATGATACGTTGATGGACATTGTCGTTCGGGTCGACTTCATACTCAAGCTCGACACCGCTTACTTCAATACCAAATCCACTTGCACGTCCTATGTTCATCTCTAGCTCAACTTCATTTCCATCTGAATCAAACTCAAATGGTGAATCATCAACACTAAACATTCCTGAAAAAAGTTGTGACTCATCTCCGTCTTCTGTTAAATCAATTTCTAAGTAAGTTTCATCGTTTACAGTAAGTGTAACCTCAAATGAATCCGTATCAACTAATTCATATGTCGTTCTTGGTGTACTGTCTTGATTAACGTCAAGCACGTTTAAGCTAGGATTAGTTTCCTCGACCTCGTCTTTTTCAGTCGACTCTTCCTCATCTTCATTTGATGCTTCTTCATTACCATTTTCTTCGCTTACTTCGTCTTCCTCATCTTCTGGAGCAGTAATGATTTCTTGCGAAGTTTGTTCTTCACCATCTGTTATGGCAGGCTGAATATAATTAACAATTGAATACCAAATGGCAAACCCAATTCCAATAATTAATAGAAATACTAATAGTTTTGGAAGAAGGGTGAAGATTTGGTTACTTGCTTTTTGAGCCTTGCTGTTCTTTCTTGATGGCGTCATATATTCATACGTTCGATCGTCCCCAGAAGGTAACTCATTAGCATATTCATTTATGAGTTCATCGCCGTTTAAACCAACAGCATCAGCATACTCTCTAACAAAAGCGCGAACATAGAAGTTACCGGGAATTGTATCCCATTGATGATCTTCAATTGCAGTTAAATAGCGCTTTTGGATTTTAGTAGATTCAGCTAGCTGTTCAATTGTTAACCCTTTTTCTTCTCTCGCTTCTTTAAGTCTTTGCCCTAATTCCATTGATTAACACCATCCATTTAAAAGTCAAACATAGAAAAGCCATCCTGCTCATCAAATTGTGGTTTTTGAATTTTCTCATACTGAATTTCTTCATCTACACTATTTCGAAGTTCGATGAAATAATCGAAGTCATCTAAAGAATATTCCGAGTTTTGAATGAAGACATCAGGGTGTTCAACCACTTTAACCGCAGGTATACTCATGACTTCTCTTATTAGTTGCCAATGTTTTTCTGTAGCGCGTTTCATCGACACAACACCATCAATGATAAATAAATTATCTGCTCCGTATTCGTCTTTAATTAGCTGACTACGGACCGTCTGCTTTAATAATGTGCTAGATAAGAACAACCATCTTTTATTAGCACAGACACTCGCTGCAACGATTGATTCAGTTTTGCCGACTCTCGGCATCCCTCTAATACCAATTAAAACGTGTCCTTCTTTCTTGTAAAGCTCGGCCATGAAATCGACTAATAAACCTAACTCGTCACGTACGAAGCGAAACGTTTTCTTGTCGTCTGAATCACTTTTTATGTAACGACCATGCATTACAGCTAATTTATCACGTAATTTTGGGCGTCTAATTTTCGTTACCCGAATGGTATCCATCGTATTTAAAATACTGATTAAACGCTCGATTTGGCGATCATCTTTACTTAATAACAACATGCCTCGTCGGTGGTCTTCTACACCATTAATCATAATAATGTTTATAGATAACATTCCTAATAAAGAAGATATATCACCTAATAGGCCAGGCCGATTATACTTAATTTCATATTCTAAATACCAATCTTTACGTTCATCCATCACAATCAGCCTTTCGTACCAATTATAATATATGTCCAAATTTTACAGACATGTTATTTCTATAATAAATTATTTTAATATTAATGAAAAGGTTAAAAGGATAAATAATGAAATTTAATACAAATGTAAAAAACTCCGCAAAGTGTATAATTCACTTTACGGAGCTAAGTATTATCTGTCAGTACCTTCGTTTTGTACAAGTTTAACCATCATGCTTGCAATGGATTTGCGTTCTTCTTCTGAAGCAACATTCCAAAGATCTCTTAGCATGGCTTCTTCGTCATTGTGAGCATCAACTTTCGTAGCTAAATGTTCTCCCACTTGATAGGCAAGGTTATTGATCGTCGCATGATCAACACCTTGATCTTCTGCTTGGTGCAAGCGATCACCAAGGAAATCTTTCCATTGTTCAAAGTTATCTAAAACGGACATCGCTCATCCTCCTTTTGATATATGTCACTTATATTTTGAGCTGAAAGATGAACTTTATACATTAAGCTAACTAATTCCGCCGTTTACTTTTAAAATATGGCCGTTTACATAGCTTGACTGACTGGAACATAAAAACTTAACACAATTGGCCACTTCACTTGCTTCACCTAACCTACTAAGTGGAACGTCTTCTATCCAGTAAGTTGTCTCTTCTGCTGTAAACGCTTCATTCATTTTCGTATTAATGAAACCAGGTGTGACACCATTTACTCTAATACCAGAAGGTCCCAATTCTTTAGCTAATGATTTAACAAAATTAATTTGGGCACTTTTCATCATGGAGTACCATACTTCAAAGCTAGCTCCTTCTTCACCCCAAATAGAAGATATGACCACAATATTGCCAAATTGCTTTTTGACCATTGGGGCTAGAAATGCTTGTGTAATTAACGTTGTAGCCTTAACGTGAACGTTGTACACACAATCCATTGTCTGTTCCTCTAACTTTATAAACGTTTGAGATAAAGCTTGTCCTTGTGCAAAAACGATCGTATCGACATCGAAAGGGATGCGATCAATTAATGAATATATCTTATCCGATTGAGATAGGTCTGCCTGAATAGTCATTAATACTTGATCTTCATGTAAACTTTCCACTAAATCATCTACAACTTGACTATTTTTACTATAATGTAAAATAAACCGTTTATTATTATGTTCAGCTAAAGCCTGAACCGTAGCCTTACCGATTTCCCCACTTGAACCTATAACTAGAACAATCTCCTCGTTCTTCACCGCTTACTCCCCTTCAGGAACTACCATACAAATTGCAATTTGTTCTTCACTAACCCATTTGGAAAGATTGTCTTTAAAACGATCTAACGATAAATTTTCAAGCGTTTCAAAGATATCTCTAAAGTCTAAGCCCATTTGATTATACTGCATGAAATTGTTCGCTGTACCTTCGATGTCATTAAATTCTCGAATCAGTTCACCGTACTTTTTCTTCTTTGCACGTTCATAATCATTTTCATCTATTTCTTCATCTTTAATTTGTAGAAACATTTCTTTCACACGCTTACTAAATTTCTCAGGCTCCATCGTATTAGCACCTACTGCCGTGAAGCCGAAAGAATCTTCTAAGACAAATTCTAAACGTAACGTATCGATCGTTAAACCTTCTTGGTACAACTCCTCAAAATAACGTCCACTCTTTGAAAAGTATAAATCTAATACGATATCTCGCACTAAGTCATTTTCTAAAAGGACTTCTTTTTGTAACGCTTCTGGCTTTTCCTTAACCGCAACCATGCATTTTGGAGTGCTTACTGGCATTTTTATAACTTCTTGTTGTTTATGAACTTGTACGGGTTCATCTCCGTAATCACGTTCGATTTCTTTTTGATCTTCAAACGATTTATTGCTTTGATTATCACGAACTAATGATTCAATTTCGTCTAAATCGAAGTTACCAATGATAAACAACTGCATGTTAGACGGGTGGTAAAACGTTTCATAGCAAGTGTATAAGTCTTCATGTGTAATTTTATTAATGGATTCAACTGTACCAGCAATATCAATATGAACTGGATGCTTTTCGAACATAGCACCTAACGTGCCGAAAAATAAACGCCAGTCTGCCTTATCGTCATACATACGAATCTCTTGTTCGATAATGCCTTTTTCTTTCTCTACACTTTCCTCTGTAAAGTAAGGGTCTTGGACAAAGTCTAACAACGTTTCAACATTTTCTTTTACATCAGAAGTACTTGAAAACAAATATGCTGTTTGTGTAAATGAAGTAAAAGCATTAGCTGATGCACCACGTTCGGAAAAGTGTTGAAAAACATCTCCATCTTCTTTTTCGAACATTTTGTGTTCTAAGAAATGAGCAATACCATCAGGAACTGTAACCATTTCTTGTTCGTTTAATGGTATAAATTTTTGGTCAATTGACCCGTATTTTGTAGAAAAAATAGCAAACGTTTTCTCTAATTCATCTTTCGGATATAAGAAAACGTCTAACCCATTTTCTAATCGATCATGATAGATGGATTCATTTATTCGAGGAATTTTTAATTCATTCATGTTCCGCACCTCCATCTTCTGCTGTTAAGAAATAAACAGTATCTAATTGCACTCGTTTACTCACTGCAACGACTTGTTCTTTCGTTACTGATTGTATAGCTTCTACCATTTCTTGATTAGTCATTTCTTTTCCACCAATTACTTGCTGGTAGTACCAATTGATAATACCGCGCGGACGATCAATTGTTTCTTTTAATGAATGGATAATCGTCTTTTTTGTTTGTTCAAGCTCTTCATCAGAGACTTCACCTTTTTTAATGGCTTCGTGTTGTTCCATAATGATATCTTTCGCTTGGTCATACTTTTCTGGAGCAATGCCACTAAACACAAACAATAATCCTTTATGACTTTCAAAGCGTGATGCAGCATAATAAGCTAATGAATGTTTTTCACGAACATTTAAAAACAGTTTTGAATGTGGAAATCCACCGAAAATGCCATTGAACACTTGGAGTGCAGGGTATTGTTCATCTTGATACGTAATACCAGTTCGATAACCTAAATGTAGTTTACCTTGTTGGATCTTTTGAGCCTCAGTAATATCGTTTTCTTCTGAAGGCTCTTTAGGCTCTACACGTCTAATACTCACATTAGGGTTTCGATTAATTTGAAACTTGCTTTCCAAAATACTTTTAGCATGCTCTTCTTCTAAATCTCCAACGATATAAATGTCTAATTGATCTTCCGTGATCATCTTTTGATACGCTTCATACAAAACTTGTGCATCAATTTCGTCTAAATCTTCTAAGTATCCGTGCGAACGAATGCCGAATTTCTCACCTTTACACATTTCATCGATTAAGCGCATATTAGCGTATTGCATTTTCTCATCAATGATCGAATTAATTTTGTTTTCTAACGTTTCTTTTTCTTTCTCAACAATATTAGAATCAAATTGATCTCCGTCTAACTTTGGGTTGTTAGCAATTTCATGTAAAAAACTAATCCCTTTTTGAAGAAGTTCATCTTCTCCCTCAATAAATTTTTCATTCGCTAAATCTAATGTAAAAGTAATGATATGGTTTTCACCTTTTTTGGAGCTCGTAATTGAGAACTTTGCGCCATATAATTCGTCTAACTCTAATCTCAAGTCACGTTCTGTTGGATATTTCGCAGCACCTTTTTGTAATACAAAAGGAATTAAAGCTCTTTTCGTTATATCTTCACGTTCGATAGGACGAGAGAACTTTAAAGCGATTGTGTTCGTTTTAAACTTTTTCGTGTTAATTAAATGTAACTCATAGTCATCATAGTCTACTTTATGATCTACTAACGTTTGCATGTCAGTCCTCCTTAGGAATTTCTTATTATATATTTTACCTTTATACGTTAAAACATACTATTTAACTCAGGTTCAGTAAAATTACTAAACCTGAGTTTACATAAGAATATTATTGTGAAGTTATGACGATTGTTCTTCATGTTGTGTGTTTGGTGATCCTAGTACTTTTCTTGGTTTACTACCTTCATATGGGCCAACGATCCCTCGTTCTTCCATTGCATCAATTAAACGTGCAGCTCTCGTGTAACCAATTCTAAATTTGCGTTGTAACATTGACACACTCGCACTTTGCATTTCGACTATTAGTTGGACAGCATCTTCATATAATTCATCGTCTACTTCTTCATGTTGTTCATTTGATTCACTTGGAATCATCTCTTCTTGATATTGTGCTTTCTGTTGTTCGATGCAGAAATCGACTACGGATTCGACTTCTTCATCAGATAAGAACGCACCTTGTATTCGTGTTGGCTTAGAAGCACCAACTGGTAAAAATAGCATGTCACCTTTACCGAGTAACTTCTCAGCACCACCACTATCTAAAATCGTTCTCGAATCAGTTTGCGATGATACACTAAACGCAATTCTAGAAGGAATATTCGCTTTAATTACGCCTGTTATAACATCAACTGATGGTCTTTGTGTAGCGATAATTAAATGAATCCCTGCAGCTCGCGCCATTTGTGCTAGTCGAGTAATAGCATCTTCTACTTCATTTGAAGCAACCATCATTAAGTCTGCTAACTCATCAATTAAAACAACGATGTATGGTAATTGTGGGTGATTTTCACCTTCTTGCTCATTCACTTTATTAATGTAGTCATTATATCCTTCAATATTTCTTGTACCAGTATCAGAAAATAACTCATAACGTCTTTCCATCTCTGAAACAATCTTTTTAAGTGCTTGAGATGCCTTTTTAGGATCCGTTACAACTGGCGCTAATAGATGTGGTATGCCATTATATACATTTAATTCAACTTTTTTAGGGTCAATCATCATCATTTTCACTTCATGTGGCTTAGCACGTAGCAAAATACTTGTAATAATACCATTTACACAAACACTTTTACCACTACCTGTCGCACCTGCAATTAACATGTGTGGCATTTTATTTAATTCAGCTGTAATAGCATCACCAGCAATATCTCGTCCTAATCCGAACAGTAATTTGGAAGGACTTTGATGAATGGGTTGCATCACTTCTCTCATCGATACTTGTGCCACTTCAGTATTAGGCACTTCAATTCCGATTGCTGATTTACCCGGTATTGGTGCTTCAATTCTGATGTCTCTAGCAGCTAAAGCCAGTGCTAAATCGTCATGCAAATTAACAATTTTACTAACTTTCACACCAACGTCTGGATAAACTTCATATTTAGTAACAGCTGGTCCAACGTGAACCTTCGTTACTTTTGCTTTAACACCAAAGCTGTGAAATGTTTGTTCTAACTTCTTAACAGTTGATTGAATTTGTGACTTCTCTTGCTGTTGTGAATGGGTGACAGGATTCGCTAACAAGTTTAAAGAAGGTAATTTATAGTCTTCATTTTCAACTTCAGTCAACGGTAGTTGTTCATGTTCATCAAATTGTTGCTCTGACTCATTCTCAACTGTTTCCGTCCATTCTTTCGTTTCAATTTCTGTTAAGTCAGGTTCATTTCCATACGTTTCGAAACCTTCAATTACAGGCTCTTCTTGTGGTGTTGCATGATCTTCAATTTCTACAGTTACTGTGTCAGGCTCGGGCTTTTCTTTTGGTTCTTTTTGTTTTTCTTCTTTGCTCTTTTCTCTTTGTGCCTTCCAATGATCAAACTTAGTTTTGAAGTATGTATACACTTGGTTAATTACATCTGTTAAAGATTTTTCAGATAACAACATAATTCCAATAATAAGCGCAAAGAGCGCGAGAACTTTTGCTCCTGCAGAAGATAATAAATAAAAACTTAGGAAAAATAATAGTGCACCTGTCATCCCAGCTCCAATTTCTTCATAAGTGACAATCCCATTTTGGTATGCATCAAAGAAATCCCAAGTTAATGTGAAAATTGACTGGTCAGAATTAGTCGCCACGACAGTTTCAAAGGCTTGTACATGAGTATAAAGTATAATTGAGCCAACTAATACGTAAAAACCAATCCATTTCATTGATGTAAATGTTGGCCATGTCCTTTTCACTAATAAATAGAGTCCTAAGACGAACATAAAGCCACTTGCAATTGCGTACCAAAAACCAAACAACCATTGCAGTAAATTCGTTAATAAATTTGGAATGACACCTTCGCTGATCGGTGTTATTCCACTTGAGAAAATAGCAGTTAAAATTAATAGTAATCCTATTAATTCAAACTTCAATAAAGGTTTTCTTTTGTTGCGTTTTGTTTTACGTTTTTTCTTCGCCATCTTCATCACCTCAAAAATGAGTGAAGCAGCCTAATAATCGGCTGCTTCTAACGTTCATTATATCACAGAGTTACCTCCTTTTGGATGATTATAAGTAATAAATTGACCCAGGTTGTAAGTGGTTCTTTAAATAATCTGATGGATTAGTAGATGTCATGTGAACAATTTCAAAACTATTGTTTTCAACATCTCTTCTTAATTTAACTGTTGCATGTTCAACATTTAACCAATGAAAGCTTTCATGCTCTTCTTCATCCTCAAAAATTTCTTGTTCGAGTAATGGCGTATATATAATCATTCGATCACCTGGTCATCATCAGTTTTACCGATTAACTCATTAAGTTTGACCATCGCTTCTTTAACGCCGCCAATTGAATCAATTAGACCATAATCAACAGCGTCTTGACCAACAACGTTTGTACCAATATCACGAGTTAAATTACCTTTGGCAAACATCAAATCCTTAAACTTGTCTTCTTCAATATCTGAGTGATGGGTTACGAAATTAATAACACGATCTTGCATTTTGTCAAGGTACTCAAATGTTTGTGGTACACCAACCACTAGACCAGTTAAGCGGATTGGGTGAATGGTCATGGTAGCAGTCTCGGTAATAAAAGAGTGGTTTGCTGAAACAGCAATTGGCACACCAATAGAATGTCCGCCACCTAATACGAGGGATACAGATGGTTTAGATAGAGACGAGATCATTTCTGAAATTGCCAAACCTGCTTCTACATCTCCTCCCACAGTATTTAACAAAATAATGACACCCTCAATTTTAGGATTTTGTTCTATAGCTATAATTTGCGGAATAAGGTGTTCATATTTTGTCGTCTTATTTTTAGCGGGTAATTGAAGGTGCCCTTCAACTTGTCCAATAATCGGTAGTACGTGAATATTGGAATCGGGTGCTTGAGGGACATTTGTTGAGCCGAGCTGTTTAATTTTTTCCATTAATGAATCTTGACTTTGACCTTCCTGTTTTTTCTCATCGTTATTTGGTTGATCTTGATTCATCTTTAACACCTACCTTTAGTTCGTATTGTTCGCATTTTGTGGTTAGTCATGCATAACAAAAAGTAAAAACTGGTCTCATTAGGAATGAGACCAGTTTAATTAATGACAAATATATTATTGATCTAATACTGTTTTTAATGTATTAAACTCTTCTAGTGATAAATCAACTAAAGGCAAGCGAACTGAACCGACATCAATTCCGTAGTAATTTAACGCTGCTTTTACAGGTGCTGGTGAAGGGGCCATAAAACACGCTTTCATCTTTGGTAAAATCTTTCGATGAATTTGTGCTGCTTGAGTCGTATGTCCCAAGCGAAAGGCATCAACCATTTGTTTCATCTCATTTCCTATAACATGTGCTGAAACCGAAACAACACCTTTTGAACCGACAGCTAACGATGGTAATGTCATGCTGTCATCACCAACATATAAACTGAAAGAATCATCCGTCCTTTCGATAATTTCGCTCATCATATCTATGTCGCCACTAGCATCTTTCGTCGATACAATATTGGAGATTTTTGATAACTCAACGGTCGTATCAACTGACATATTAACGACTGAGCGACCTGGAACATTATATAGCATGACTGGCAATGATGTACTTTCAGCAATTGTTTTAAAATGTAAGTATAAACCTTCTTCATTCGGCTTATTGTAATATGGTGTCACTAACATAATACCGTCAACGCCTGTTTTAGTAGCTTGCTTAGTCAATTCTACTGCTGCTTGTGTATGATTACTACCGGTACCAGCGAGAACCGGTACTCGATTATTGACCATCTCTTTAACAGCAGTAAAAAGTTGTAGTTTCTCCTCATTTGATAGTGTTGGTGATTCACCTGTTGTTCCACCTAATACTAAACCTTCAGATCCGTTTGCAATTAAATACTCAACTAACTTCTCAGTTTTGTTTAAATCTAAACGTCCTTCATCGTCAAAGGGCGTAACCATCGCAGTTAAAACATTCCCAAAATCCACTGTCAAAACCCCTTCCACAAATTAACGATCTTCGAGAAACTCTTGGTGTAATGCGTTAACCGCATTTTCAAGGTCTTGTTCTTTTACTAACACCCAAATAGTAGTATGGCTATCTGCCGACTGTAATATTTGGATGTTAAATTTTGATAATGCTGAAACGACACGAGAAGCAACACCTGGAACTCCTTGAATTCCAGCACCTACTGTTGAAACTTTTGCGCATTTTTCTACGATTTTATAGTCATAATTTAATGCTTCTATTATAGAAGTAGTAGTCTTTAGTTTGTGTGTAGGGACAGTGAATGTTATACCATCTGTTGTAATATTGAAAAAGTCAACTGAGATTTGTTCTGATGCTAATTGGGTTAATACGTCATTATGCAAACGAATTGGATCTTCTTTAGTGTACACTTTAACTTGTGTAATGCCAGAAACGTGTGCGATACCAGTAACGAGTCGATCTTTAAAGCCTTGGTCGACTGTTTGATCTTTTTTTGCAGTTACTAAAGTACCGCTATCATTAGAGTATGTTGATCGTACTCGGATCGGAATCTTTTCTTGCATCGCAATTTCAACAGCTCTAGGGTGAATCACTTTAGAGCCCTGGTACGCTAGATGAACAATTTCATTATATGTCATCACTTGTAAAGTTTTAGCATTTTCAACAAGTCTTGGATCGGCTGTTTTAATTCCATCAACATCCGTAAAGATATCAACATAATCAGATTCCATAGCGGCTCCTAATGCTACAGCAGAAGTATCAGAACCACCACGTCCAAGAGTTGTAACATTACCATCTTCATCTTGTCCTTGGAAACCTGCAACGACGACAACATCATTACTTTTTAAATACTTATGAATTTCTGTAGAATCGACTTTATTAATTCTAGAGTCTGTATAATCACTCGTTGTTAGTATACCCGCGCGTGACCCTGTCAATGCAGTCGCTGTTACACCTTGTTGTTTTAATTCATGTGTAAAAACAACAGACGAGATTGTTTCGCCACACGACATTAATAAATCAATTTCACGTTTTGTAACGTCTGTTTCGGGATAATCAATTAAACCGAGTAAAGAGTCGGTTGCATATGGTTCACCTTTGCGTCCCATTGCAGAAACGACTACGACGACTCGATATCCTTCTTGAATTGCATCCTTTATATGTTGAATTGCTCGACCTCTGATCGCTTCATCGCGAACAGAGGTCCCACCAAACTTTTGCACTAACGTTTTCATCTTTGCACCTCGACTTATGCTTCAGAGTTCATTTCGATTAATGCTTGAGCGATTTGTACTGAATTCCAAGCAGCACCTTTTAGTACGTTATCTGCTACAACCCATAAGTGGAATCCGTTTGGTACATCTAAGTCTTTTCTTACTCGACCTACAAAAATATCTAATTTACCTTCTGCAGATAACGGCGTTGGATATCCTTGGTTTACAATATCATCTTCTAATACAACACCTGGTGCATCTTTAATAGCACCTTGTAATTGCGGAACTGAAATGTTTTCATGATCAATTTCGACATAGATGCTCTCAGCATGTGAGTAGAAAAATGGTAAACGCACACACGTTGCAGCAACGTTTAACTCAGGAAGACTCATGATTTTCTTCGTTTCATTAACCATCTTCATTTCTTCAAATGTATAATGATTGTCTTCAAATGTGTCGATCTGAGGTAATGCGTTAAACGCGATTGGGAAGTGCTTTGGCTCAGATTTCACTGGCATGATTTCTGTATGAACTGTTTCCCCATCTAGCATTGATCGTGTTTGATGCTTAAGCTCTTCAATCGCATCATTACCTGAACCTGATACCGACTGATAAGTTGAAACAATAATACGGTTAAGCCCATATTTTTCACGGATTGGTTCTAAAGCTGCTACCATTTGAATTGTTGAACAATTTGGGTTAGCAATAATTCCTTTATGATTTTTAATATCTTCTTTGTTCACTTCAGGAACAACTAATGGAACATCTTCATGCATACGGAATGCACTTGTATTATCAATAACGACAGCTCCACGATCGACAGCTTCTTGAGCTAGCTGCTTTGAAACTGAACCGCCTGCTGAAAATAGAGCAATATCAATTCCTTCAAAAGCTTCTGGAGTTGCTTCTTGAATCGAAACTTCTCCACCTTTGTATTGAACGGTATTGCCTACTGAACGCTTTGATGCTAAAGGACGTAGTTCATCAATTGGGAACTCGACCTTTTCTAGCATCGCAATTATTTTTTCACCTACTGCACCTGTTGCTCCTACAACTGCTACATTGTACCTGCTTTTTGCTTCCACTTTTATTCCCTCCATAACTACGTATATAAATTTTCTATTAACAGTCTATCATATTTTTATATTATTAACACCTTTGTTAATATTCTCTTAACATGGGTTGCAATTGTTCACCTTCAAGTGCTTTTTCAATTGTATCTGGTAGCAGTGACATATGCGCTACTAAAGACGTAGGCTTCTTCACTGGATCATCTTGGCCATATGGTACAAAGTAGATATGCTTAGCAGCTAATAGTTTAGCAATATTGGCAGCATTTAATCCTAAAGCATCATTTGTAGAGATCGCTAAAACGACAGGTTTACGATTTCTTAACGTTGCTTTAGCTGCCATTAAGACAGGGCTATCTGTTAGGGCATTAGCAAACTTGCTTAAAGAAGCACCTGTCATTGGTGCAATAACCATACAATCTAAAGGTTCTTTAGGTCCTAGTGGTTCTGCTAAAGGAATAGTGTTAACGAGTGGTTTGTTTGTTATCTCTTTTATTCTAGCAATATGTTGTTCAGCCTCTCCGAATTTTGTGTCAGTAGACTGAACAGTATAAGAGACTATGGGTACAACTTCAGCACCCCGATCAACTAAGTCTTGCAAAACTGGAAATGTCTCATCATACGTACAATGTGATCCTGTTAATCCAAATCCTATTCTTTTACCTTTTAAATCCAATCAAACCGAACTCCTTCCGTTATTCATGATCATGCATAACGGTTTGAATGACATGGGCTAATATTTTACCAGCTGTTTTTGGTGCGACCATCCCTGGCAAACTAGGTGCGAGCATAGCAGTTACGCCACGCTTTTTTGCATAACGAAAATCGACTCCTCCTGGTTTTGACGCTAAATCGATAATTAAACAGTCCAATGGCAGTGCGCTTATAATTTTAGGCGTTACGATTAATTCTGGTACTGTGTTAATTAATATGTTGCAGTCCTTTACTGAGTCGACAAGATCAGTCTCTTCTATTGGTTTAGCATGAGACTCAAAAACTCTTGCTAAATCATCATTTCTTCGTGCATAAACTGAAACGTTAGCACCTAACCCTTGAAAAGGTCTCACTAATGTTTTTCCTACCCTTCCAAAGCCTAAAATGGTTACATTGGAATTATGAATAGTAAAGTCTGTATGTTGAATCGCAAGCATTATGGCACCTTCAACAGTTGGGATCGAATTATAAATCGCAACATCATCTCGGTCCATCAATGCGACAATACGGTTTTCAAAGTTAGTTAATTGCCTTAAGTACGGTGTCATAATCCCAGTGAACATCAAACAGTGGTCTGGAAAATCGTTTAATGCTTCTTCGGTCAATTGTATTGATGAATCACTAAAATGAGTATCAGCATAACCGTTCTGATCTAGCCCGGTAATCGGTAAGATGATTGCGTCGATTTGATTTTTCACTAAACGATCCTCAGTCGTTAAGACGACATTGTCAAGCTGGTCTTCCGCTTCATCAAACCCAATAGCATAGACGCTAGCATCAAATAATGACAATTGTTTAATTAACTCAATATACCTGGCGTCGCCACCTACAATTAACACTGTCTTTCCTGTTAACATCTCATCACCTACCCATTATCATTCAATCCAATATATACTATGTAAACGTCTAGGAAAAGTGAAAACTGACTTTCCAAGTTTTAAGGAAAGCCAGTTATACATATGATTTCAATACAATTTTTATTTTTATGAAGTCTTAAAAGGCGTTTCGTTTAATGACGATCATATCGTCACCGATTACTTCAATATCTGACCATTTTATAGTAGCAGTGGACTCTCCCTTTTTAAAACCTAGCATCGAGTAATCCTGAATAACGATCCGTTCAATTTGGCCCGTTGATTCGTTAATTTCTAAGTCGGTATGTCCTAACACACCTAACCTCTCTCCACGGTCTGCATCAATTAATTCTTTTCCTGATAAGTCTCTATAACGCATAAACATCTACCTTTCTAGTATGTTTTATACCATTATATGCTTTCAGGTGAAATCAATGCACGAGCTGGCTTAGAATTAAACATTTCATTTGCAATCTTTTTAATATCAACATGAGTTACTTTTTCAAGTTTCGTAATTAGCTCATCAATTGTTAAGTGTGGTTGTTGTAAAAGCTCATTACGACCATTGCGGTTCATTCGACTACTAGGGTTTTCTAACCCCAACACTAATTGACCTTTTAATTGTTGAACTGTATTCGTTAATTCTTGATCCGTTATACCATTCACTTTAATATCATCTATGATACTATTAATTATGGTTTCCATTTCTTCAAGTTGATCGGGTGCAGTTGCACTATAGATTGTTAAAATTCCATTATCCCGAAATGGATTGTGAAATGAGAATATAGCATATGACAACCCTTTATCTTCTCTAACTTGTTGGAACATTCTCGAGCTCATGCTACCGCCTAGTACGTTGTTTAATACAGAAACCGTTAATACCTCATCCGTTCCAATTTGATATCCATTATAGCCAATACATAAGTGGGATTGACTTGTATCATCAGTTTTTTCAATATTGCCTGGTGTGAAAATTGTCTTCAACTCGTCCTCATCTTTAGAATTAGAACTAATATCTCCTAAGTGTGTGGATACTTTTTCGCGGAAGTTCTCTGGCACATTACCTGCTATAGAAACAACCATACGTTCAGCTGTGTAATATTGATCCATATAATTGATAATATCTGACCTAGACAAATTATGTAATGCTTCGCGACTACCTAAAATTGATTGTGACAATGGGTGATTTTCAAAGCTTACTTCATGTAAATAGTCATGAATAATATCATCTGGGTCATCTTCTGTCATGAGTATTTCTTCTAAGACAACTTTCTTTTCTCTTTCAAGTTCTTCCTCATCAAATTTAGAGTTCAAAATCATATCAGACAACACTTCTAAAGCCTCTTCAGCATGTTGGTCCATAACTCTTGCATAAAGACAAGTATACTCTTTTGAAGTAAATGCATTGACTTGTCCTCCTATTTTATCAAAAGCTTCAGCTATCTCTTTAGGTGACCTTTTGTCAGTTCCTTTGAAAAGCATATGTTCTATTAAGTGTGAAATTCCATTAATATTCTCAGGTTCATTGCGCGATCCAGTTAAAATCCATATTCCAATTGACACTGAACGAACCCCATTCATTTGCTCCTCAACTATTTTTAAACCGTTGTTGAGTTCGTATCTTTGTAACACTGTATAACCTCTCCCGTTGAATTTTTAAATTTCGTCCTATAATTAATGACATAAAAAAGAACTGGTAAACACCAGCTCTATCTTATGTCTCCAAATTACATGGATTGTTCAGATTCTTGCTCTTTTAAAGCTGCTTTACGAGATAAGTTAACACGACCTTGTTGGTCAATTTCTTTAACTTTAACTAACATCTCATCTCCGACATCAGCCACATCGGTTACATTTTTTATGTGTTGTTCATCAAGTTCACTAATATGGACTAATCCATCTTTACCACTAAATAGTTCAACGAATGCACCGAACTTTTCAACACGTTTAACTTTACCTAAATAGATCTTACCAACCTCAACCTCGCGCACTAAATCTTCAATGATCTGTTTTGCGTGGTTAATCTTGGTTCGATCTGGTGATGAAATGAAAATGCGACCATCTTGTTCGATATCAATCTTAACATCTGTTTCCTCGATGATTTTATTAATTTGTTTACCACTTGGTCCAATAACATCTCGGATCTTATCTGGTTTAATCAAGATTTTTTCGATTTTAGGTGCGTAATCAGAAAGTTCTTCACGCGGTTGTGGAATTGTCTCAACCATATGATTTAAAATTTCCATACGACCTTTTTTCGCTTGTGTTAAGGCTTCTTCTAAAATTTCTTTTGATAAACCGTCAACTTTAATATCCATTTGTAGCGCTGTTACACCTTCGTTCGTTCCAGCTACTTTAAAGTCCATGTCACCTAATGCATCTTCCATACCTTGAATGTCAGTTAGTACTGTATAGTTCTCACCTGATTTAACTAACCCCATTGCAATACCTGCAACTGGCTTCTTAAGTGGTACACCAGCATCCATCATTGCCATTGTTCCTGCACAAATACTCGCTTGTGAAGTCGAACCGTTTGATTCTAAAATTTCAGAGACAACTCTAATCGTATAAGGGAATTCGCTCTCATCTGGAATAACAGGATATAAAGCACGTTCACCTAGGGCTCCGTGACCGATTTCACGTCTACCAGGTCCACGTACAGGGCCAGTTTCACCTACACTGTACTGTGGGAAGTTATAGTGATGCATAAAACGCTTCTCTTCCTCAAGATCTAAACCATCTAGAATTTGTACATCTCCTAATGGTCCTAGTGTACATACACTTAAAGCTTGTGTTTGACCACGAGTGAACATCGCAGAACCATGTGTTCTAGGTAAAACTTCAGTACGTGAAGTTAACAGGCGAATTTCATCGACTTGACGGCCATCAGGGCGAATTTTATCTACTGTAATTAAACGGCGAACTTCTTCTTTAACAATTGAATCTAACACCGCTTTAACTTGTCCGATTACGTCACTTTCTGCTTCTGCCTCTTCATATTGTTCAACGATTTCTTTTTTCACAGCGTCAATCGAATCTTCACGAGCTTGTTTTTCTTCAGTTTTAATGGCAGAAACTAGCTTGTCTTTAGCTAATTTCTCAACTTCTGAAGCAATATCTTCTTCTGGAGTGAATAATGTCACTTCCACTTTCTCTTTGCCTACTTCAGCAACAATCTCTTCTTGGAATGCTACTAAACGCTTAATTTCTTCATGGCCAAACATAATTGCTTCTAACATAATATCTTCTGGAACCTCTTCCGCACCAGCCTCAACCATATTGATCGCATCTTTTGTTCCAGCTACCGTTAATTCGATATCACTTTCTTTCATTTGTTCAATGGTAGGGTTAATGATAAACTCACCATTTACACGACCAACATTAACACCAGCAATTGGCCCATCAAATGGAATATCTGAGATGCATAGTGCGAGGGATGAACCGATCATAGCAGCGATTTCTGAAGAACAATCTTGATCTAGGCTTAGGACTGTACTCATTACCTGTACTTCATTACGAAAACCATCTGCAAATAACGGTCGAATTGGACGATCAATTAAACGAGAAGTTAAAACCGCTTTATCACTAGGTCTCCCTTCACGTTTAATGAACCCGCCTGGTATCTTACCAACTGCATATAATTTCTCTTCATAGTTAATTGTTAGTGGGAAGAAAGGTAAATCTTTAGGTTCATTAGAGGCAGTAGCGGCAACTAATACTGATGTGTCACCATATCTCACCATTGCAGCACCGTTTGCTTGTTTAGCAACTTCTCCAATTTCAAACGTTAATTGCCTTCCACCGACATCGATCGAATATGACTTCATTTCATTCGTCATAATTTAATTGCTCCTTCCAAGTACTGTTCTTATGTAATCACAAGTACACTTTTATTATTCATTTTATTACTTGTCGTTATGCTTGTAAAAGTCTTTATGATAAAGAAAAAGCGGGTGATATCCCCGCTTTTTGTGACAAACCTTATCGACGTAGACCAAGTTTATTGATCAATTCACGGTAGCGTTGAATGTCTTTGTTACGTAGATAGTTTAACAAATGACGACGTCTACCAACCATTTTCATTAAACCACGACGAGAGTGGTGGTCGTTTTTGTGCTCACGTAAGTGATTGTTTAAAGTAGTAATCTGTTCTGTTAGGATAGCTACTTGTACCTCTGGAGAACCAGTATCATTCTCGTGAGTTTTAAATTCGCTGATTAGTTCGCTTTTGCGTTGTTGTGAAATTGCCATCCTATTCACCTCCTAATGTTTTATAATCCCCTTCTTCCTAGCATTCGGCGGAGAGACGTTATGCCAAGAACAAGGTTAGCTTCATACAATATTTACAATACACGTTATAAGTGCCAAATGCAAGTATTATCTATATTTCGATAAGATTTTTTTTGCTTCAATCTCATCTTGTTTAATTCGGTCGACTAATGTATCAACATTGTCGAATTTTTCTTCATCACGAATGTAGTTCATAAATGAGACGATGATCTCTTCGCCATAAAGATTTTGATCAAAGTCAAAAATATTCACTTCAATAATCGGCTTATCATGCTCATTTTCAAATGTTGGATTATATCCAACGCTTGCCATTCCACCATAAACTTTATCGGCATACTCTATCTGTACAACATATACACCTACTCTAGGTACTTTATGTTCTGGATCAACATCTAAGTTAGCAGTAGGAAAACCAATTTCCCTACCTCTTTTGTACCCTTCTTTAACTTTAGATTTGATTGTGAATGGACGACCTAATAATTGTTCGGTGTACTTAAGGTTACCTAAAGATAATTGTTCTCTTATTAAGGTTGAGCTAACTTTTTCGTTTTTTAAAGAGACTTGGTCTACTACAGAATGTGTAAACCTTCCTTTTGAGTAGCTTTCCATCTCTTGAATTTTTCCAGCACCTTTATGACCAAATGAGAAGTCAAATCCACCTACTACATGTTTAACATTTAAATCAGAGAAAAACTGATCTACAAAAGACTGTGGTGATAGTTTTGCTAAATCACGGTCAAAAGTAACTATGATAACATAATCTAAATCCATACTTTTAAACAAGTCTAGCTTTTCATCAAGTGATGTAATTAAGTAATCAGATAGAGGCTCTCCTTTAATAACCGTTAATGGATGTGGGCTAAACGTCATAACTCCAGATTTAATATTTAGTTCATTGGCTTGTTCAATTGCCGTTTGTATAACAGCTTGATGCCCTTTATGTATGCCATCAAAATAACCTACAGCAATACTAACATCATCTAATTTAGGAAAGTGGCTACTTTCACTTAAAGACAGTTCAATAACTTCCATAAATTCACCTTCTTTACGATTGCAATACCTTAAACGGTTTAATTTGACCAGCTTTAGTCGGATGTTGTTGATATAATGCTATTAAATGTCCTAGTTCATCTTCAACTCTAAATAAGTCAACTTCTTTTAGTGTAGAGGGAACAGACAGTACTTGTCCATTCTTAAAACGAAAAATTTCATCAGTATTTGCTATATATGTTGGCAAATAAGATAAAGGTTTTGACGGGCTTACGATAAACTTCTCGACGCCTTCATCTTTCTTTGCCGCCTCTAACTGCTCAAATGTAACAGACTCATTTGATTTAAAAGAACCTGCCTCTTCTCTAACTAAATGAGACATGTGAGCTGGATATCCTAACTTTTTACCAATATCAACACAAAGAGTTCTTATATATGTTCCGCTAGAACAAGTAGCTTGAAATGAAAATCTTACATCTTGTTGATTGTATATTTTCAACTGATCACTTAAGTTACTTATATTATAGATCGTGACTTCTCGATTAGGGCGCTCTACCTCAAGTCCTTCCCTTGCGTACTCATATAGCTTCATACCGTTAACTTTAACTGCAGAATACATAGGTGGAACTTGAGTTATTGTTCCTTCAAAATGTTTTAAAACACCTTCACAATGTTCAAGAGTAAGTGATTCAGAAATGTTTTTCTGATCAACAACTTCACCTGTATAATCTTCAGTCGTCGTTTGTTTACCTAAGGAAACTTCGGCAACGTATGTTTTAGGATGGTCCGTAATTAAAGTTGTCAATTTAGTTGCCTTTCCAACTGTAATCGGTAATACCCCTTCAACCTCAGGATCTAATGTACCAGTATGACCAACCTTTTTCGTCCTTAAAATTCCTCTTAATTTCATAACACAATCGTGTGAAGTCATCCCTTTTGGTTTCCATAATGGAATAATTCCGTTCATTCGATGCACCTCTTTTTATGTAAAAGCCTATTGGTTAATTAACAAAACCAAAGAAGCTTATATCTTAAATACACACTAAAGGATAGACGTGTTTGTCTATCCTTTAAAGGTGTATATAAAGGTTATTCCTTATTGAGATCATTTAAAATGTTTTCAATTTTGTTTCCGTATTGAATAGCTTCATCAATTTCAAATGTGATCTCTGGTGTTTTACGTAATCGAATACGTTGACCAATTTCAGTTCTAATGAAACCTTTAGACTTCGCTAAGCCTACTAATGTTTTTTCTTGTTGTTCATCATCACCGAAAATGGAAATAAAAACTTTCGCTTGTTGTAAATCCCCACTTACTTTTACGTCTGTTACTGTAACAAATCCTACACGTGGGTCTTTAATTTTTCTTGATAAAATATCGCCGAGTTCTTTTTTCATTTGCTCAGCAACACGATTTGATCTAACATTACTCATTTATTATCACCTCGGAATTTTAGGGTTACAACCATTCATATTCAATAATAGTCGTATCCAAATCGGTGCGTGAATCAATTGTTTCTACAGCTTGTTGTAGAACCCGTTCAGCCATGACCTTATCGGTAGAAACAACAGCTATTCCGAATGCTGACCGTTGCCATGTATCATGGAAATCAATTTCAGTCATACTTACATTAAACTTTTTAGTGATTTGATTAGTCACTTGTTTAATAATTGAACGTTTGCCTTTTAAAGATTGAACATCATAAAGCAAACATTCAACGTAAGCATATCCAATCATGATCGTTTAATTTCCTCCATTATGAACGCTTCAATGATGTCGCCTTCTTTAATGTCATTGAAGTTTTTAATCGTAATACCACATTCGTAGTTTTGTTGAACTTCTTTAACATCATCTTTAAAACGTTTTAGAGAATCGATTTCACCTTCAAATTGAACAACACTATCGCGAATAACACGGATTCCAGAATTACGAGTGATCTTACCATCTGTAACGTAAGAACCAGCAATTGTACCAATTTTAGATACTTTAAACGTTTCACGTACTTCAACTTGACCAATGATCTTTTCTTCATATTCAGGGTCAAGCATACCTTTCATGGCTGCTTCAATCTCTTCGATAATTTTATAAATAATACGGTGTAAACGAATATCTATTCCTTCTGACTCCGCTGCACGTTTGGCGTTGTTATCAGGTCTAACGTTAAATCCAATGACAATACCATTTGAAGCAGAAGCTAAAATGATATCTGACTCAGTAATAGCACCTACGCCTGTATGAATGATGTTAATTTTTGCACCTTCTACATCAATCTTACGTAAAGAAGAAGCAACAGCTTCTACTGAACCTTGTACGTCAGCTTTTACTATAAGGTTAATTTCTTTTAAATCACCTTGCTTAATTTGATCAAATAATTCATCTAAATTTAGCTTACCTGTTGATTCACGTTTTTCTTCAACTTCTTTTTGTTCACGTATTTCAGCGATTTGTTTAGCTTTCTTCTCATCTTTGAATACAACAAATTGATCACCGGCATGTGGTACAGAGTTAAGGCCGATTACTTCTACAGGTGTTGATGGACCTGCTGAGTTAACACGGCGTCCTAGATCATCACTCATAGCACGTACCTTACCATAAGTGTTTCCAATTACTAATGAATCACCCATGTTTAACGTACCATCTTGCACTAATAGAGTAGCAACACTTCCGCGACCTTTCTCTAGCTGAGCTTCAATTACTGTACCGTTTGCTGGCTTGTTAGGATTAGCTTTTAGTTCTTCAACTTCTGCAACTAAGTTAATCATTTCTACTAAATTGTCAATACCTTCACCTTTTAAAGCTGATAGCGGTACATAAATTGTTTCTCCGCCCCAGTCTTCAGGTACTAATTCGTATTCCGTTAACTCTTGCATAACTCGACTTGAGTCTGCGCCTTCTTTATCAACTTTGTTAACAGCAACAATAATCGGCACTTCTGCAGCTTTAGCGTGGTTAATCGCTTCAACTGTTTGAGGCATGACTCCATCATCAGCAGCTACGACTAAAATCGCTATATCTGTTACTTGTGCACCACGAGATCGCATACTAGTGAAGGCAGCGTGACCAGGTGTATCTAGGAATGTTGTCTTCTTACCCTCATCCTCAATTTGGTAAGCTCCAATATGTTGTGTAATGCCTCCCGCTTCACCTTCTGTAACTTTTGTTTGGCGAATGGAGTCTAGAAGCGTTGTTTTACCATGGTCAACGTGCCCCATAATCGTAACGATTGCTGGGCGAATTTGTAAATTTTCATCCTCATTTTCTTCAATGAAGTTGTTTAAATCAGTTTGGTCAACGACAACTTCTTCTTCAACTTCCACACCGAAATCATCACAAATGAGCTCAATTGTTTCTTCATCTAATTGCTGATTAATTGTCGCCATTACACCAAGCAACATAAGCTTCTTAATAATTTCTGAAGAGTCTTTGTTTAACTTCTCAGCAAGTTCTCCAACTGTTAAAGACCCTTGATAAGTGATTTTGCTTGGTACTTCTTGGGAACTTTGTTGTGGTTTCTGTTGTTGATCTTGTCTTCTGTTTTTGTTGTTACCTTTTTTGTTGTTTTTCTTGTTTTTATTGCCTTGATTATTTTGATTGTGGCTTGATGTTTTTTGGTTGTTTTGGCCTTGTTTGTTATGATTACTTTTGTTGTGATTTTGCTGTTGTTGGTTGTTAGATTGTTGCTTCTTAGTCTCTTGTTTCTTTTCTTCTTTTTTTGGTTCAGCTTTTTCTTGTGATTTAGGTTGATAAATTCCATCCAACTGTCTAATTGTATTTTCTGTAATTGTAGACATATGGTTTGAAATTTCAACGTCTAGTTCTTTTAATTTATTAATAACTTCCTTACTTGAAACGTTTTGTTGCTTGGCATATTCATATACGCGCATTTTTTTCATACATTCACCCCCGAGTATTATTCCGGTAACAATTGCATAAACTTGTTAGAAAAACCTTCGTCATTTATGGCAATTGCCACTCGCCCTTGCTTCCCAATCGCTTGAGATAGCGTATTACGATCATCAACAATTCGAAAAGGGACATCATAGCTACAACATTTATCTGTGAGCTTTTTTGTTGTATTTTGTGAAGCATCTCCAGCAATGATCACTAAGTGGGCTTGCTGCGATCGTATGGCATCGATAATCGCTTCTTCGCCGAGAGTTAGCTTTCTTGCTCGGAATGCTAATCCTAGTAAGTTTAAATAGTTATGACTCACTTTCACTCACTCACTTTACGTAGTAATTCGTCGTATATTTCATCACTAACTGTTGTATTTAAATGTTTATTTAACACTTTCGTTTTTCTCGCCTTTTCAATTGTATCTTGATCATTACTTAAATAGGCGCCTCTACCGTTCTTTTTACCGGTATCGTCAACGAAAACCTCACCCTCTTTATTTCGAACAACCCGAATGAGTTGTTTTTTTGGTACCATTTCTTGTGTCACAACACACTTACGTAAAGGTTCTTTCTTTTTACTTGCCATTATTCATCACCCCTTACAGTTCGTCGTCGTGATCTTCAACATCAACTTCAGCAGAGTCGTTATTTAACAACCCTTCTTCTGTTGCTTCTGATTCGCTTTTAATGTCAATTTTCCAACCTGTTAATTTAGCAGCTAAACGAGCATTTTGTCCTCTTTTACCAATTGCTAGTGATAGTTGGTTATCAGGTACAATGACTGTCGTTGCATGCTCTTCTTCATCTACTAATACATCGATTACTTTTGAAGGACTTAAAGCGTTTGAAATATAAACGACTGGATCCTCAGAATAATGTACGATATCGATTTTTTCGCCGTTTAATTCATCAACTACTGTCTGCACTCGCTGACCTCTTTGACCGACACACGAACCAACTGGATCAATTTCTGGATCTTCAGCGTGCACACTAATTTTTGAACGATCGCCGGCTTCGCGTGATACTGACATAATTTCAACGATGCCTTCATAAATTTCAGGGACCTCAATTTCAAATAAACGCTTTAATAATCCAGGATGAGTACGAGATACATAAACTTGAGGGCCTTTGCTCGTATTCTCTACTTTAGTAACATATACTTTAATTCTGTCATGTACTTTATATGACTCATCAGGCATGACTTCATTCATTGGTAATTTACCTTCAATTTTTCCTAGATGGATATAGAGATACCTTTGGTCCATGCGTTGTACTGTACCTATTAAGATATCATCTAAACGATCAACAAAGTCGCTATAGATCACACCGCGTTCTGCTTCGCGAACCCGTTGTGTCACAACTTGTTTTGCAGCTTGTGCCGCAATTCGCCCAAAATTACGTGGCGTTACTTCACGCTCTAAGATATCGTCAACTTCATATGTTGGGTCAATTTCTTTTGCTTCTTCAATTGAAATTTCTAAATCATCATCTTCTACTTCTTCAACAATTTGAAGTCTTGCATAAACTTTTAATTCACCATCATCTGAGTCTAAGTCAACTCTTACGTTTGTTTTCGAATTAAAGTTCTTCTTGTATGCAGAAACTAATGCTGCATCAAGAGCTTCGTAAAGAACTTCACGATCGATGCCTTTCTCATCGGCTAAACTTTTCATTGCATCTAATAGATCTGTATTCACCAATTAAACCTCCCTTATTAAAATGACACTGCTAAATGTGCATTAGCGACCTTTTTATATGGTATAGTTACTTCTTTTGTTTGCGTTTTAACGTTAACTACAAGTGTTACTTCATCGTTCTCAAAACTTTTAATATCTCCAAAGAACTCTTTATCACCATCAATAGGTTCGAACGTCTTTATGTAAACATAAGAACCGACGAATCGCTCGAAATCTTCCTTTTTCTTCAGCTTGCGTTCTACACCTGGTGAGGAAACTTCAAGAAAATAAGCACTTTCAATTGGATCTTGTTCATCTAATTGTTCACTTAATCGCTCACTTACTTTCTCACAATCTTCAATGTCGACGCCTCCATCTTTATCAACATAGACTCGTAAAAAGTGGTTTTTCCCTTCCTTAACAAATTCAACGTCTACTAATTCAAGTTCCATCGCATCTACAATTGGTTGAGCAATTTCTTCAGTCAAAGTTACAATCTTTTTACTCAAGTTCATACCCTCCTTAATACAGCTAAGTGCTACTATTAATTCATATAAGCATTCTTTCATTATTTTAGGCAATAAATTGCCCTGCTGTTTACGTGTTCAGCAGGGTGAGACAAAAGGAAAGAGTGGGTTTCCCCACTCTTTACCGTAATCGTATCTTTTGCTTATCCAATATGAAATATACCATACTGATAGAATATTTGCAACCCTGGAGACTAGTCTAGAACAAGGATAGCTGATTTTGATCAGGTAATCCTGCTAAGCAACCATGTTGGTCTAAATACTCTAATACTGTCTTAGAGATACGAGAACGTTCTCTTAAGTCTTCTTTTGAGAGGAATTCCCCTTCTTCACGTACTTTCGCAATATTAATCGCTGCATTAGTACCTAAACCATCAATTGAATTGAATGGAGGGATTAAAGTGTCACCGTCAACGATAAACCTTTTAGCATCTGATTTATAAAGGTCTACTTTTTGGAAAGTATAGCCCCTCATCGTCATTTCTAAGGCTAGTTCTAACACAGTTAATAGACTCTTCTCTTTTGGAGCGGCTTCATTACCCTTTTCAATGATGTCTTCAACACGTTGCTTGATTGGTTCTGCACCTCGTACCATCGTGTCAATATCAAAGTCATCGGCACGTACTGAGAAGTAAGCAGCATAAAATTCAATTGGATAATGAACTTTGAAATAAGCAATTCTTATAGCCATTAATACATATGCCGCAGCGTGCGCTTTCGGGAACATGTACTTAATCTTCTTACAAGATTCAATATACCAATCAGGCACACCATGCTTTTTCATTTCTGCAATCCATTCGTCTTTTAGCCCTTTCCCTTTACGAACAAATTCCATAATCGTAAATGCCAAAGATGATTCAAGCCCTTTATGCATTAAATAAACCATAATATCGTCACGACAACCGATTACATCACCAATTTCGCAAATGCCATCATTGATAAGATCTTGAGCATTACCTAGCCATACATCGGTACCGTGAGATAAACCTGATATAATAACTAGCTCATTAAAAGTAGATGGCTTAGTATCCTCTAGCATCTGTCTTACAAATCGTGTACCAAACTCTGGTACACCAAGTGTTCCAGTTTTACACAAAATATCATCGGCTGTTACACCTAAAACATCAGGACCGCTAAAAATCTTCATTACTTCAGGATCATTAACTGGTACATGTTCTGGATCAATACCAGTTATATCTTGTAACATACGTATAACAGTAGGATCATCGTGTCCTAAAATATCAAGTTTTAATAAGTTATCATGAATGGAATGGAAATCAAAGTGTGTCGTTAACCATTCTGAACTTTGATCATCAGCCGGGTATTGAATTGGGGAAAAGTCATATATCTCGTACTCATCTGGTACAACGATAATACCACCTGGGTGTTGTCCAGTCGTACGTTTAACCCCTGTACAACCTTTAACTAATCGATCTACTTCAGCTTGACGATACATGTATTGATTGTCTTGTGCGTAACCTTTAACAAATCCGTAAGCAGTCTTTTCAGCGACTGTACCAATCGTACCTGCACGATAAACTTTTTCTTCTCCAAATAGCACTTTAGTATAATGGTGGGCTACAGGTTGATATTCTCCTGAGAAGTTTAAGTCAATATCCGGTACTTTATCACCTTTAAAGCCTAAGAATGTTTCAAATGGAATATCTTGACCATCACGACTATATTCCGCACCACACTGTTCACAACTCTTTTCAGGTAAATCATAACCTGAGCCAACACTTCCATCAGTAAAAAACTCATAGTGCTGACACTCTGGGCATACGTAGTGTGGCGCCAACGGATTCACTTCGGTAATCTCCATCATCGTCGCCACAAATGATGAACCGACAGAACCACGTGAACCTACTAAATAACCATCTTCTAATGATTTTTTAACGATTTTTTGTGAAATTAAATAAATAACCGAGAAACCATTTTCGATAATACTCGTTAACTCAACCTCAAGTCGATCAGTTACGATGTTAGGTAGGTCTTCTCCATAAATACTTTTAGCACGGTTATAACACATATCTCTTATTTCTTGGTCTGCACCTTCAATGTTTGGTGTATATAAATCGTCTTTAATTGGTTTCAAAACATCAACTTGATCTGCTACCCAGTTTGTATTAGTAACGACAATTTCTTTTGCTTTTTCTTCGCCAAGGAAAGCAAAATCACTTAACATTTCTTGTGTTGTTTTAAATGGAACGTTAGGTAATGTTTGACGGTTTAATGGGTTACCACTTTGCGAGCCAATTAAAATTTGTCGATAAATTTTTTCGTGTTCGTGTAAGTAATGCGTATTACCGGTTGCTACTACTGTTTTACCTAATCGGTCCCCTATTTCAATCAACTTCTTGATCAATTGCTTAATATGTTCTAGCGATTGTACATTCTCTTTTTCGATTAAGTGGTAATAGTTCATCGGTGGTTGAACCTCGATATAGTCGTAAAACTCAGCTACTTTTTCTGCTTCTTCCTCTGATTTAAGAGCAATAGTATCAAATAACTCACCTTGGTCGCATGCTGAACCTACTAAGATTCCTTCACGAAGTTTTGATAACTTTGATCGTGGTATCCTTGGAACGCGGAAAAAGTAATCAATGTGTGCTAAAGACACAAGCTTAAATAAGTTTTTTAAACCTTCTTCTGTTTGTGCTATTAAAATAGCATGCATAGGCCTAGAGCGTTTGTATGCATCACCTTGTCCGACATAACGATTTAGATCTTGGTGATTTTCAATCTCTTTTTCTTTCGCTGTCTTAACTAACGCCCACATTAAGTAACCAGTAGCTTCTGCGTCATATATTGCGCGGTGGTGTTGTGTTAGCTCAATGTTTAATTGTTTACATAATGTATTGAGGCGATGGTTTTTAAAATTAGGATAAAGTAAACGCGCTAACTCAAGAGTGTCGATCACAGGATTTGTTACTTTCGGTAATTGTATACGTTGATAAGCTGCATTAATAAAGCCAATATCGAAACTTGCGTTATGGGCTACGAGCACATCACTGCCACACCAGTCATAAAAGTCTCGCATGACATCTTCAATTTCTGGTGCATCTTTAACCATGTCATCAGTTATGCCTGTAAGATCGACCGTCGTTTGGCTTAACTTCTGATGAGGATTAGCAAATCGCTCAAAACGGTCAATAATCTCACCTTGGTATAATTTCACGGCTGCTAGCTCGATAATTTTATCATAAGTTGCAGAAAGTCCTGTCGTTTCGACGTCAAATACGATATACGTTGCATCTTCAAGCATTAAGTCCTTTTCATTGTAAGCAATAGGCACACCATCATCTACTAAATAAGCTTCCAACCCATAAAGTACTTTTATGTCATGCTTCTGACTTGCATTATACGCATCTGGAAAAGCTTGGACTACACCGTGGTCTGTGATCGCAATCGCTTTATGACCCCAATTAGCAGCTTGCTCAACTAGACTTGAGGCTGAGACAGTTGCGTCCATTTGACTCATCGTTGTATGTGCATGTAGTTCTACACGCTTTTCACCATCGATGCCTTCATCTTTTCGTACTACTCCTTTTACTTCAATGACGTCATTACCCATCATCATTAGTTCATTTGTGTACGTATCTGTTTGAACGCTTCCGCGTGCTTTAATCCACATGCCTTCTTTAACACGTTTGAATTGTTCCTTTTGTTCATCACCTTTAGAGAACATTTTAATTTGGATTGAATCCGTATAATCTGTAATGCTAATAATCAAAAGGTCGCGACCAGACCTTAAATTACGAATGTCAACGTCAAATACATAACCTTGAATGACCATTCGTTTCTCTTCTTCTAAAATATTGTGCATTTGAATTGGTTCATCTTTAATGTCATAGCCAATTTGTAAAGGACCTTGATTTTCTTTCGGTTCATCTTCTTTAACTTTTTCTTTTTCAGCTTGATCTTGGATCGCTTTTTGAACTAAGTTTCTTTCTTCTTCTTGTTTCTGTTTTTGAAACTGTTGGATTTCCTCTTCATTAATTGAGACTTCTAGTTGAATATAATAATTTTTAAGACCGTGCTTATCACAGTAGTCTTTAAAAAGTGGATCTAGTTTCTTCTTAATTACATTAGCTTCTGCATCATTACGAGCGCTTAACGAGACATTAACTCCCTCAAGTTTGGGCACTTGAGAACAGATAAAGTCTTTATACGCTGGAAATAAATCGTGGATTGAATGAATGAAATCATGCCAATACGTTTTAAATTCTTCATCCTCAAGATCGCTATGGTCATTTGTTATGACTACATCAACGTCAGCAATATGATGAAAGGCCGTTTTTAAATTAGCTTTGAATAAAGAAATCGCTTCGAATTTAAACGGAGTAGGATTATGTAAGTGGAACTCCCACAGCTTCTTTTCTTTGTAGACAGTTAATTTATTTAAAATGGTTTCTGAAAAGTGCTCATTTATAACGTCAGTTGGCATATTAACTTGTTCAAGTAACAGTGCCATTTTCTCTTTTTTATTTAGGTCCATTTCAAGTCCCTCTCTTAAAGGTTATATCATTTTAGTAAACCCTTGTCTCACATTATAAGACAAGGGTTTACATCGGAATTATGAATGAAGTGATTTTAGAAAGTCAACAAGTTCATCAATATGAATATCTTGCTGTTCTCCTGTTTTACGATGTTTATACTCAACATAACCTTCATGTGCACGTTTACCAATCGTGACTCTATGTGTTACACCAATCAAATCACTGTCATTAAATTTAACGCCAGCACGCTCTTGACGGTCATCATATAAAACATCAAAACCTTTAGATTGAAGTTGTTCATATACTTGTTCTGCAACTTCAACTTGTTCCTCTTTCTTAGCATTTAAATTAATAATGTGCACATCAAAAGGAACTAATGAGTCTGGCCAAAACATGCCATGATCATCATGATATTGTTCAACTACAGCAGCTAAAGTTCTTGTAACTCCAATACCATAACAACCCATCACGTAGTTTTGTGAACGTCCTTGTTGGTTTAAGAAAGATGCTCCTAACTTATCAGCATATAAAGAACCTAGCTTAAATACGTGGCCAACTTCAATTCCTTTTGCGAATTGTATTGTACCTTGTCCATCTGGAGAAGGATCGCCTTCTTCAATAAAGCGTAAGTCTGCATATTGTGATACTTCAAAATCTCTGTCAGGGTTCACATTTTTAAAGTGATAGCCATTTTCGTTAGCTCCACAAGTAGCGTTCACTAAGGATTTAACTGCTTGATCAGCAATCACTTCAACGGTTTCTTCTACGTTAATTGGCCCTAAAGAACCGAAACCTGCTCCAATAGCATCTAGGGTTTCTTGTTCAGTAGCCAATTCGACGATCCCTGCATCAAACAGGTTTTTCACTTTAACATCGTTCACTTCATGATCTCCACGAGTTACGACTAACACAAGACGCTCATCCACTTTGAACATAATAGCTTTCATGCCCTCAGCAAGTGAATGCCCTAAATAATCCGCTACCTCTTGCATTGTTTTCGCATTCGGTGTCTCGACTTTTTCCAGTGGCTTTTGTTCTTCATTACGCGGTTCATATTGTGTTACAACAGGTGCCATTTCAACATTAGCCGCATATTCAGATGTATCAGAGTAGGCAATAGTATCTTCACCTACATCGGATAAAACCATAAATTCGTGTGTGTCTTTACCACCCATTGCTCCTGAATCTGCAATTACAGCCCTAAAATTCAAACCGCAACGCTCAAACACGCGTTTATAAGCATTGAATAACTGATCATACGTTTCATCTAAAGAATCGAAATCTTCATGGAAAGAATAAGCATCCTTCATTAAAAACTCTCTACCTCTTAGTAAACCAAATCGTGGCCTTTTTTCATCACGATACTTCGTTTGGATTTGGTAGACTGTTAGAGGTAGTTTTTTGTATGAATTGATTTCATCTCTAATTAATGATGTTACAACCTCTTCATGAGTCGCTCCAAGTGCAAATGGTCTTTCATGACGATCATTAAGACGCATTAATTCTAAGCCCATTGTATCCCAACGGCCTGATGTTTCCCATAGTTCCGCAGGTTGTAGGCTTGGCATTTGAATTTCTTGAGCTCCTGCACGGTCCATTTCTTCACGAACAATTTTTTCTAAATTACGTAAGACTCTCTTACCTAAAGGCAAAAAGTTGTATACTCCTGAAGCTAGTTTTCGAATATAACCAGCTTTCAATAGTAATTGGTGACTTGCTATTTCTGCTTCTTTAGGTACTTCTCGCAAAGTTGGAATCAACATATTACTTTGTCTCATATTAGATTCACCTCAAAATACGATATTTACATAAATAAACGTTCTATATCATTCCATGTTACAACAATCATCAGCAACATAAGTAGTGCAAAGCCGATAAAGTGGACAACACCTTCTTTTTGAGGGTCCACTGGCTTTCCTCTAATGGCTTCTAGACCAATAAACATTAACCTACCCCCATCTAATGCAGGAAGAGGTAATAAATTGATAATACCTAAATTAATACTTAACATAGCTGTCCACATTAAAAAGTTTAAGAATCCAGTTTGTACAACGTCATCAGTTGCAGAATAAATACCGACCGGACCCGCTAACGCATCAAGAGATAATTGGCCAGTCACAAGTTGGCCAAGAGCATTTATGATTAATACGGTTATATCATATGTTTGTGTAAAACCATGTAAGATGACATCTCCAGGAGAATCTTCGAACATTCTCATAACACCGAGCCTTCCAATTGTCTCCCCTTGTTCAGTGAAGGACTCTGGTGTAATGGATTTGGATATAAGTTCTCCTTCTCTTTCTACAGTCACATCTAATTGCTCACCAGGTCGATCTTGAACGTATATTACAAAGTCCATCCACGTCTCTATAGATTGACCATTAATCGATACGACTTCGTCACCTTCCATCAATTCAGCCTGTTCTGCAGGACTATCTTCTTGCACTCCACCAATTAAAGCTTCATCTACTGGTACTCCTTGAAGAAAGCCAAGCCCAATAAAAATTGCAATCGCTAATAAAAAGTTCATCGCAGGACCAGCAAAGACTTGTATCCCTTTTTGGCCGACAGACTTAGATGCAAACTGACGATCATATGGGGCGATTAAAGTTTCTTTATCATCCATAACGAACAATGCTTTTCGATTAACATTATACTGGTGATGCTCATCAGTATCTAGCTCATAACAGTCAATTTTTAATTCGTGATCTAAATCCACTTGCTCTACTTCTACAATTTTGGCATTAGGATAGTTTGATTTATTGTTAACAATTATTTTATTTACTTCACCTAGATCGTTAAACTCTAAGCCGATATGATGCCCTGGTTTTAATTCAATAATTTCTGGGTCTTCACCTGCTACTCGTACATAGCCACCAATTGGAAGCAAACGAACCGTATACAACGTTTCGTCTTTACGGTACGAAAATATTTTCGGTCCAAAGCCGATCGCGAATTCACGGGCTAACATTCCAGCTCTTTTAGCAAAAATGAGATGGCCTAATTCATGGATAAATACTAAAAGGCCAAACATGAAAATAAAGGCAATAACAGTATTCAATACTAGCACCTTCCTTTAAGACACTTCATGACGGACGCGTTCACGGGTCTCTTGGTCAATAGTTAAAATCGTTTCTAAATCAGGAGACGTAATTGTTTTGTGTTGTTCAAGTTGGTTTTGAATTAATTTTTCTATCCCTAAAAAGTCTACTTTTCCGTTTAAAAATAAAGAAACAGCTTCTTCATTTGCAGCGTTTAAAACGGTTGTCATAGAACCACCTTCACGTCCGGATTCATACGCCATTTTTAAACATGGGAACCGTTCAAAACTCATTTCTTGAAAGTTTAAAGTACCAAAAGCTAATAAGTCCAATCCTTCTGACATATTGTAAGGATAACGTTCCGGATAAGTTAAAGCATATTGAATGGGTATTCTCATATCAGGTGTTCCTAACTGTGCCATAACACTTTGGTCCGTAAATTCTACCATACTATGAATAACGCTTTCTTTGTGCAAAATCACATCAATTTGATCATATGGGACGCCGAATAGCCAATGCGCCTCAATTACTTCAAGGCCTTTATTCATCATTGTTGCTGAGTCGATGGTGATCTTTGCTCCCATGCTCCAGTTAGGGTGCTTTAAAGCATCTTCTTTAGTAACACCTACAAGCTCATCCCTCGTACGATCCCGAAAGCTACCACCAGAAGCCGTAATTACCATACGCTTTAATTCTTTAATACTTTCTCCACGTAGACATTGGTGGATCGCAGCATGTTCACTGTCAACTGGAAGTAAGTCAACACTGTATTTCCTTGCTTCTTCCATTACTAGATGACCTGCTGTTACAAGCGTTTCTTTATTTGCAAACGCAATTTGCTTTTTAGCTCGAATGGCTTCTAGTGTAGGCTTCAAACCAACACTTCCTAAAACAGCATTGACAACTAAATCAACTTGTTCATCTTTAACAATTTCACTTAATGCATCTAATCCAGCATACACTTTAACATCATATGTAAGTGAACTTTCAAGATGACTTTTAGTTTGTTTATCTTTAACAATAACAACTTGAGGTTTTAAGTCCTCAATAATCGGTTTGGCAACATTCACTTGAGTTCCAAATGCAAGTGCATAAAGATTAAAAGCATTAGGGTATTCTTTTATTATATCAATAGTTTGCAATCCAATTGAACCCGTTCCACCTAATAAGACAATATTTTTCATATTTAACCCTCATTTATTGCTATATATTAAATAAATTGTAGAAAATGTAAGAAAGGCAGCATAAAGATTAAACTGTCAAAACGATCTAAAACACCACCGTGACCTGGTAGTAAAGTTCCAGAATCTTTCACTTCATAAGTTCGTTTTAAAGCAGATTCAACTAAATCACCAATTTGTGCAAGGATCGAAGCGATAATTGCAATTATGATGACAGTTAAAACGGAACCATATAATTCAACTATTAATTCAAAGATGACAGCTACCACGATGGCACTTAATATACCACCAACAAATCCTGCAATTGTCTTTTTCGGACTAATTTCAGGCCACAATTTACGTTTACCCATATATTTTCCAAAGAAAAATGCCCCTGAATCTGTTAACCAAATAATTAATAATACAAAGAAGATGTATTCTAAGCCGACAAATCTTGTTTCGATAAAATATGCAAAACCGACTCCAACATAAAATAATGATAACAATACAAACGATAAGTCGTGGTACGTCTTTTCATTTTTTACAACAACAGTATAAATTAAGAGTGAAAATACAAAAATATAAAATAGTTCAAAATGTTCCAACGGTATGTATGAAAAGATCGGTGTTATAAATAGATCAATATAAAAAATCCATAACAGCAAAAAGCTTAATACTGCAGGGAAACTAAAAGTTGATATATTGTTCATCCGAAACAACTCGTTTAACCCCATTGTTGCTAAAACAGCAACTATTAATGCAAATGGCCACCCTCCATATACGACAAAGGGAACAAATATGATCAATCCAATTATAGCCGTTATGACTCGTTGTTTCATTTCCTCACATCCCTATAAGCCACCGAACCTTCTTTTTCGATGTTGATATTCCTTAATAGCTTCATCTAATGCTTCTCCATTAAATTCAGGCCAAAGTTTGTCAGTAAAGTAAAACTCCGCATACGCTAATTGCCATAATAAGTAGTTACTTAACCTTTGTTCACCACTTGTTCTAACTAGTAAATCAGGATCTGGTAAATCAGTCGTATATAAATGATCTTCAACTTTTTGCTCATTGATAGAATCCACACCATATTCACCATCTAATACAGACTGACTAATTTCTTTAACAGCGTCTACTAATTCTTTGCGACTGCCATAGTTTAAAGCTAAGTTTAAAACCATACCATTATTATTGCTTGTTTCCTCAATTGCCTTGCTAACAGCATTCTTTGTAAATTCAGGTAGCGATTCAAAGTCACCCATAGTTGTAATTCTAACATTATTTTCTTTAAGTCCAGGTAAATATGTATCTAAAAATTGAGAAGGTAATTTCATTATAAACTCAACTTCAGATTTAGGTCTTTTCCAATTTTCTGTAGAAAAAGCGTACAGCGTTAATGCTTCAACACCTAAATTAGATGCTCGCTTAACGACTTTTTCAATTGCTTTCATACCTTCACGATGGCCGGCGACACGTGGTAAAGCTCGTTTCTTAGCCCACCTACCATTGCCATCCATTATGATTGCAATATGCCTCGGTATATTTTCCGTTTGTAATTCATCTTGTTCATTTTTAGAGTTTGTACGAAAAAGCATAATAATCCCTCGCTACACAACATTAAGAAAAATTCAGCTTCCGCTGGAATGAGCGAAAGCTGTTATAATTTCCAAGTAAGAAGTTTAAACTTCTGTAATTTCATTTTCCTTTTCTTCTAACAATTGATCAATTTGAGCAATATGCTTATCCGTCTCTTGTTGAACGTCATCTTGATAGGAACGAGAATCGTCTTCAGTAATTTCACTGCTTTTCTCTAGTTTCTTTAATTGATCGTTCGCATCACGACGAATGTTACGGATTTGAACACGTGCTTCTTCAGCATATTTACGAGTAATTTTTACTAACTCTTTACGGCGCTCTTCAGTAAGTGCCGGAATATTAATACGAATAACATTACCATCATTGTTTGGTTGTAAACCTAAGTCTGCTTTTTGGATTGCTTTTTCCATGTCACCAATAGCTGACTTATCAAACGGTGTGATTACAAGTAATCTAGCTTCTGGAGCAGATACAGTTGATAACTGATTTAACGGTGTGTTTGCACCATAATAATCAACATAAACACTATCTAATAGTGCTGGGTTAGCACGACCTGCTCTCACTGTAGACAATTGTTTTGAGAACGCTTGAATCGCACTAGACATTTTTTCGCGACAATCTTTAATTACTGCATCACTCATTCTGATTTCCTCCTAATAATTGTTCCTATTTCTTCTCCAGTAACAACACGTTTGATGTTACCTTCCTCCATAATAGAGAATACTATTAATGCTATGTCGTTGTCCATACATAAAGATGAAGCTGTTGAATCCATTACACCTAAACCTTCATTTAACACTTCCATGAAGCTTAGTTCATGATATTTAAATGCATCAGCATTAAGCTTTGGATCATCAGAATAGACACCGTCGACATTATTTTTTGCCATTAAAATAACATCAGCTTCTATTTCTGCTGCACGTAAAGCCGCTGTCGTGTCTGTTGAAAAGTAAGGATTACCTGTTCCACCGGCAAAGATGACAACACGCTTTTTTTCAAGGTGTCTCATAGCCTTGCGACGAATATAAGGTTCAGCAACTTGTCTCATTTCAATCGATGTTTGAACTCGAGTTTCGACTCCGTAGTTCTCTAAACTATCTTGTAAAGCGAGGGAATTCATAACAGTAGCTAACATCCCCATATAATCGGCGTTAGCTCGGTCCATACCGACTTCACTACCAACTTTTCCTCTCCAAATGTTACCGCCACCGACTACAATTGCAATTTCGATTCCCAAATCGTGTACAGCTTTAACTTGATCTGCAATTGATTTAATAAATTTCGGGTCAATTCCATACCCTTGTTCACCACTAAGTGCTTCACCACTAATTTTTAATACGATACGTTTGAAATCAGGTGTTGACATATTTACCTCCGTCATTATGTAAAGATGTAATTTTTACTTTACAAAATAGGGAACACACCAAGTGTCCCCTATTCTTATTAGTTTGTTATTTCTTAACTTGGTTCATTACTTCATCAGCGAAGTTTTCTTCACGTTTTTCCATTCCTTCGCCAACTTCATAACGTACGAATGTTTTAACTGAAGCACCTTTTGATTCAACGTACTTTTTCACTGTTTGATCAGGGTCTTTAACGAATGATTGGTCAAGTAAGCAAATATCTTCGAAGAATTTACCTAGACGACCTTCTACCATTTTTTCAACAATGTGCTCAGGCTTACCTTCTTCTAGAGCTTGTTGCTTTAGGCGTTCGCGCTCTGTATCTACAACTTCTTGATCTACTTCTTCACGAGATAAGTAGTCAGGGTTGATTGCAGCAACGTGCATTGCAACGTCTTTTGCAACGTCCTCATCAGTTGTACCTTCTAATTGAGCAAGTACTCCAATTTTACCACCCATATGGATGTAAGCACCAATTGCAGAGTTTTCATCACTTTCAAAGATTTCAAAGCGGCGTAGTGAAAGTTTCTCTCCAATTTTTGCAATTGCAGAAGTAATATATTCACTTACAGTTTCTTCACCGTTAATCTTTTGCTCAAACGCTTCTTCTACAGTAGCTGGCTTATGAGTAAGGATATGGTTAGCTAATACGTCTAATAAGTTTTTGAACTCCTCGTTTTTAGCAACGAAGTCTGTTTCTGCGTTCACTTCAATCATTACTGCAGTATTACCTTCAGTTACAATATGTGTTGAACCTTCTGCTGCAATACGGTCAGCTTTTTTAGCAGCTTTTGACATACCTTTTTCACGTAGAAATTCAACAGCTTGATCTAGGTCACCGTCAGTTTCTTGAAGCGCTTTTTTACAATCCATCATACCCGCGCCTGTTTTCTCACGCAGCTCTTTTACTAGTTTCGCACTAATTGCCATTATACTTCCTCCTTGGAATGATCGATTTTATGTTTGAAGTTATATTTGATATAAACTTACTTAGTCGTTTACATCGTTCCACATAATTATGTTTCTAAAACTCATGCTGTAAAAAAGGTGATAAAAGGTCCTACCTCTTATCACCTACAACCTTTTTACTCTTGAACTGTTTGTTTTTCTTCTTGTTCTCCAGAAGCATCTGCAGCAACATCTTCTGTCGCTTCACCTTGTTTTACTTCAAGGATAGCATCTGCCATTCTTGTTGTAATAAGTTTAACAGCACGGATTGCATCATCGTTTGCAGGGATTACGAAATCAATTTCATCTGGATCGCAGTTAGTATCAACCATTGCTACGATAGGGATATCTAACTTTTGCGCTTCCTTAACTGCAAGACGTTCTTTTCTAGGATCAACGATGAATAGAGCATCAGGCAGCTCATCCATATTTTTAATTCCGCCTAAGAATTTCTCTAGACGATCTTTTTCTTTTAAGATCATAACAACTTCTTTTTTCGGAAGTACATCGAATGTACCATCTTCTTCCATGCGCTCGATATCTTTAAGGCGATTAACACGCTTTTCGATCGTTTGGAAGTTAGTTAAAGTACCACCTAACCAACGTTGGTTGATGTAATGCATGCCAGAACGGATCGCTTCTTCTTTCACCGTATCTTGTGCTTGCTTTTTAGTACCAACGAATAAGATTGTACCTCCATCTTGAGCAACCTCTTTAATGAAGTTGAATGCTTCATCAACCTTTTTAACTGTTTTTTGTAGGTCAATGATGTAAATGCCGTTACGCTCAGTGAAAATGTAGCGCTTCATTTTTGGATTCCAACGGCGTGTTTGGTGTCCGAAATGAACACCAGCTTCCAATAGCTGTTTCATTGAAATAGCTGACATAATAAAATCCTCCTAATGGTTTTTTTCCTCCGTTTGCTTCATATATAAGCAAAACTCACTAATCATGAGCACCTTTACTTACATCCACAAACGTGTGTATTAACACCAAAAGTAAATATATCACAACTGTTTTGGCGTAGCAAGTATTAAATAGTCATTTTATGATTAAATTTTACAATTAGTTCAACCTCTGTATAACCCAGATTTAATTTCTTTGCAGTAGTTTCTATTGAGTAACCTTGGTTAATAAGGTTGAGTACTTGATTTTGTAGGCTTGATTGAGTATTTTGTTGTTCATAATCACCTTGTTTTTGGGAGCTCAGTTCTAATTGATCCTTCTGTTCTGAGATGACATGATCTAAATCGAATTCGACATAGTCATCTTTTGACAGAGAAGGATAATCAACGTTATGTTCACGTTCCTCTACACTTATTTTGTTGCTCGGTTGATCTTGGTCGTTGTTAGCTATTGAAGGGTGTTGATTAGTTTGCTCTACTCTAGATAGCTGTTCTAGCAGTTTTTTATTTTCATCTTTTATTTCTAATAAATATGAATTAAATAAATCCTCAATCTCTTGAACTCTTTGTTCTGATTGCTGTTCCGCTTCATTCGATTGCCTTAATTGGATAAACAACCAAAATATCGCGAACAAAGCTACTCCATGTAGAACTAAGTAAATGATTTCCAACTTCCATACCACCTAATATTGTTTACTTTGTAAAATCTACCCGATTACCTAAGTAAGGGTGAGGAATGTTTGTCCCACGTCGATCCTTACTTTCAGCTTGATTATGATTGTTCGCACCAGTTTCTGCTTTACTTTTCTGGTTTTCGTCTTCATTGTCGATTTGCTCAGTTTGTTCAGATTCTAGAACTGCTTTTCTTTTTCGTTCAAGCTCACGCAGTTGTTCTTGCGTTATTTGATCTTGCATTAATTGGCCGCGTTGTTGTAATTGGTCTTGAAGTTGACTAGCATCTTGGGTTCTTGGGAGAGCCACTTGCATTTCAACAGCTTTCCAACTCATTAAAACCGACCCTTTCTATAGTGGATTTATAGAAAAATCATGATTTTCATATACAATTGAAACTTTACTAGTTTCTTGACTGAATACTTTTGCATACTTACTATATTTGACTTCTACATTTGGATAAATTATACCATGAACTGTCACCTTGGGTAAATTTTCTTCATTATAATTCATATCGTTCTGAGTATAAATAGAATATTCATCATTTAATTCACTTAATTCTAATTTCGCTTTCTCATAAGAACGCTTCTGTCTTAAAAGAGTAATTCTCTCTTTACTACTTAATTCTCGTAATTCTTGTAACTGCTCCATCTTGCTACCGATCGTTTTTAATTTTTTTAACTGTTCTACAAGTTCTTTCATTCGCTCTTCTATATAAGATTTCTTTTCAACTACTTTTTTATTTTCACCTAAATACAGTTGTGTTTTGGAACTCATACGATTACCTATATCATTGGCTTCAATTATTTGACCACTAGATATCGAACCGCCAATAATATGACCTTTGTAACAAGATACAAATTCGCGAGCAATTACTTCACTATGTAGTATTGATTGATTAACGTATATGCTGCGACCGGCTTCTAGATTTCCTTGGTTTATATTACCTGCCTTTATATCTAAAGTTGCACGAATTTTACCTTTTCCTTGAGAAGAAATCCCTTCCTCAATAAAAACAGAACCACCCGCTTCTAAGTAAGCACCTTCAACAATACCTTTAACTGTAATATCTCCTCTAGCATTTAAAGTAAAGCCCTCTGGCACATCTCCTTTAATTACAATAGAGCCATTAAATTCAATATTACCTATTGTCAGATCAAGGTCTTTGTTCACTTCATAAACTGGCAATACTTTAATTTCTTTCTCAGTAAGGGTAACTTGTCCACTATCTGTCGCATATATTGTTTGATCATTTTCAATGTGTTTTGTATTTTCCCCAGCTTTAATTGTTACAACTTTACCTGGTTTCGCTTCAACCTCTTTATTATAAACATTAATACCAGGTATACCTTTTGTCGGAGCTATAAAGGTTAATAACGGGTCATCTGTTTCAACAATAGGGATTTGCATCATTTCCTTAAAGTCGATCTTATGCATCTCTCCATCAACATCTACCTTTGCATTAAGGTTTACATGGTAATCAATATACCCATCTTTACCATTTTCAGCTTCAATACCTCTAGCTACTTCAATTTTAGAGGGATCTAATGTTTTATCTTCATTGTTTAAAACCTCTTCACAAAATTGGTGAATTGCTTCTTCGTCAATCCCGTATTCAATTTCATTTTTATGAAGCAAGTCAATAATATTTGGAGGAGTAATAAATTCAGCAATATCGATTTCTTCTTCTAAATCAATACTAGAAAGATAACTATTATTGACTTCGATAAAAACGATCATACGATTGTCATTAACTTCAACATCTATTAACTGTGATATGTCCAACACCCTTCACCCCTTAATCATGCTGTTAATAACCTTTTCAACTTAGCAATTGCCTTACTATGAATTTGTGAAATGCGTGATGTCGATAACTCTAAGACATCACCTATTTCTGTTAGGGTTAATTCTTCTTTATAGAACAAGCTTAAAACGATTTGCTCATTGTCGTTTAGCCTTTCCATCTCATTCAACAATTCCTCAACATCTTCATTTCTTATCAGTTGATCATCAGGTGTTAATTCATGGGTGTCTGGTATCGTGTTTCTTAAACTTTCTCGCTGTTCGTCATTCTGTTCACTTGTTTTTTCTTCGATTGATAGTACATGCGCAAACAACGTATCTTTCATAACCTCAGCAACGTCTTCAGGGGGCGTACTAATTGTATGAGCGATTTCGTCAATGGTTGGTTCTCGTTGCAACTTCTGTTCTAAAGTTTCATAAACTTGTTCAATTTCTTTTGATTTTTCACGAACAGAACGTGGTAACCAATCCTCTTTTCTTAAGCCGTCAATGATCGCTCCTTTGATTCGAAAGGAAGCATATGTATCGAACTTTAAGTCACGCTTTGTTTCAAACTTTTCCAAAGCATCGACTAACCCCATAAATGCTAAGCTTTTCACATCTTGTTTCTCTACATTTTTAGGTAAATGAGTGTGAATTCTATTGACTTGATAATCTACCAACGGCATATAATGTTCCACTAATAGATTACCAGCTTCTTGATCTCTATTTTCTTGCCACTTATTCCATAACATTGACAGAGAGGACGTAGTTTTTTTCATTTGACGGACCCCCAAGATTTACTTTCTCGCTGTTATTCATTCATTAAATTACGAATATGCTTTGCTGTTTCGGTTGAATTCATTTCATCATTCTCTTCTTGGTCTTCTATATGTTCTACTGGTTCTTTGTTTTCTTGAACATTCTCTTTATGTTCGCCTTGTTGAGAAACAGTTTTTGTTTCAAATATATAAGTGATGATTCGTCGAAAAATATAAGTTATTAAAAATGCCAAAATCAAAGTAATAATAGCCCTAATTAATGAATGTTGCGGTGTATTATTAGTCAGTGATAATAAAAAAACATAAACACTAATAAATGTTGATAAAACAACATTATGCCAAACTGAGCCGACCATTATATATATGTCACACCTTCTTGAATTGTCCTAATTTTAAGTAAAGATTCATCAATCATGAATTCGACCGTTCTCCCTCGATTACCACCTACATCTTCAGCAACAATCGGTATGTTATATTGTTTAAGTTGCTTTCTCACTGCTTCAACATTTCTAAATCCTATTTTCATCATTTCATTCTCACTTTTAACATTAAACATTTGAGCACCGCCGGCCATTTTTGCTTTAAGACTAGACTTTCTAACACCTTTGAATTCAAGTTGTTCAATTAATGCTTTTATACCAGTGTCAGCAAATTTCCCTTCTTTAAATGACTTATTTCTTGCCATAGTTGAATCAGGTAACATGACATGAATTAAGCCCGCAATATCTGAAAAGTTATCATACAATATAAGTCCTACACATGAGCCTAATCCAGCTGTCATAATAGTTTGTGGATGTTTGGCAATATTAAAATCTGCTATCCCAACTTTAACAACTTCCAAAACTTGTTGATTCATAATGGTTTAACTCCTAGTGATTCAAAAATAGTTGCATAAGCATCTGGGTTAGGAAGCAAGAAGAAATGCCCTTTCAACTCGCGGTCCAGTCCATCTATGTCATGAAGAATGGTTTCAATCATAATAGCTTGATCAGAAGCAACTGAAATTTCAAGTAGTCCTTGAGTTAACATAGCACCTACCATATCAATAGCTACATGTGGTACAGATTGATTGACATCTAAATTAGTAAAATCAGATAGCGCTCTTAAATAGGACCCCGTTAAAATATTACCTAATTCTAAAAATGCTGATGTTGCTAGTTCATCACCACTTGAGACTGTTTTTGATTGTTCCCCAATCATCATTTGAGTAAATAAGTCAGCTTCTTTTGGCGGAACCATAAAAAACATACTTCCTGATATATCCCCGGTTGCCTGGACAAAAACAGCCGCTTGAACCTCATCTTTACCTCCAACTTCCATCATCATTTCATCAAATGAAACGATATTAACAACCGGAACGGTCATCTGTACTGTTCGATTAATCAGACTTGATAAAGCTGTTGCAGCATTGCCTGCTCCTATGTTTCCAATTTCTTTTAAGACATCTAAATGTATACGTTCAAAATAACCTTCCATGTTAAGAACCTCACGTTTACAAATTATGATTTCACCTTAGATAAATGATCAAACTCTTCTTCTGATAATACTTTATCGAGGTTTAGCAATACTAAAAGTCTTTGACCAATCTTTGCTACCCCTTTAATATAATCAGCACTCACTGAACCAACAACTTCTGGTGAGGGTTCAATTTGATTTTGCGGAACATCAACTACATCGTTAGCAGCATCGACGATCATTCCAACGCTTTGATCACCAATCGTCACAATAATAATCCGAGTGCTCTCGGTATATTCTTCTTGCTCTAAGTTAAACCGCTCCCTTAAATCAATAATCGGTGTAATAACCCCACGTAAATTCATGACACCTTTTACAAAACGTGGAGCACGTGGTACACGTGTAATGCCTTGCATCCTCTCAATCGAACCAACATGCTCAATTGGAACACCGTATTCTTCATCTTTTAATTGAAAAACGATGACTTTTTCGTTTTGTATCACTTCACTCATGATCATTCCTCCTTATTTAATAAGAGCATTACTGTCAACTATTAAAGCAACTTCACCGTTTCCTAAGATTGTTGCTCCTGAAATGGCAAAAATATTAGATAAGTAGTTTCCTAAGCCTTTTAGTACAATTTCTTGTTGTCCGATGAAAGAATCTACGACTAAACCGGCCATTTGATCCCCTTTTCGAACGACGACAACAGAATAAAATTCATCACCCGTCTGCTTTTCACTTGGAACTTCAAACACTTCTTTCAAGTCAACTAAAGGTACTATGTTTCCTCTAAAATCAATTACTTCCTTATTGTGTGCTTTCATAATCTCTGATTTTTTAATAACAGCTGTTTCTATAATTGAAGATAATGGAATAGCATACGTCTCATTTTCAATTACGACTAGCATGACAGATATAATGGATAGTGTTAATGGAAGTTGGATCGTGAATGTTGTTCCTTGACCTAGTTCAGATTCAATTTCAATCGAACCTCCTAAAGATTCTATTGTACTTTTCACAACATCTAAACCAACACCTCTACCAGAAATGTCTGACACTTCTTGTGCTGTTGAAAAACCACTTTCCAAAATCAATTCATTTATTTGCTTACCTGTTAAAGTACTGGATTGTTCGTCAGTAATGACTCCGTTTTCTATTGCTTTAGCAAGAACCTTTTCCTGATTAATACCTTTACCATCATCTTTAATCTGTACAAATACATGATTACCGCTATGAAAAGCTTTTAAGAGAAGCTGTCCTTGCCCATCTTTTCCAGCTTGTTGTCTTTCCTCAGGAGTTTCTACTCCATGATCTACAGCGTTACGAATTAGGTGAACTAAAGGATCACCAATCTCATCAATAACGGTACGATCAAGTTCTGTCTCAGCACCTTCAATTTGCATGTCTATTTTTTTACCTAAGTCACGCGTAAGTTGTCTAACCATCCGAGGGAAACGGTTAAATACTTGGTCTATCGGAACCATACGCATCGTTAAAATAGTATTTTGTAGATCGCCTGATATTCTTGAGATTCTTTCAACTGTACCTTTTAAGTCACTGTGATCTAACTCTTCAGATATTTGTTCTAAACGTCCTCGGTCAATTACCATTTCTTCAAATAAATTCATTAAAGCATCTAAACGCTCAATATTAACACGAATAGTTTTATTACCAGCTGCCTTTTTAGGTTCATCTGATTCTTCTGTTTGTTGTGAACTACTTGTAGAGTGTTCGACAGTCGCTGATATTTCCTCTTTGACATCAGCTTTAGGAGAACTGCTTTCAAAATCAAATGGATCAACATCAACTTGTGATACTTCAGACACTTTCAATATTTTAGCTTTTAAATCCTCAGATGATTCTGACGAAACTAAAATCAAGTCAAAATGCTGGTCAAATTCTTCATTTTCCAATGCATCCACTGTTGGAACTGATTTAATAACTTCTCCACTTTGTTCTAAAACTTCAAATATCATATATACTCTAGCAACTTTTAATAAACAATCTTCAGATAATGCTACTTTAATTTGATAAATAAACTGCCCATCTGATTTAGCCTGTTGTAAAACTGTTCTTTCGAATTGATCAATAGATAAAGCATTGCTAACAGAATGAGTCACTGTCGTTTCGCTGGCTGGATCTTGAACGGTCTCACCTGATTCAATTGCTTTTAGCTTTGTGACAATTGTATCGACTTCCTTTGCACCAGTACCACCTTCAGCAATATCAGTAATCATATGCTCTAAGTATTCAACAGAATCTAATAAAACGTCCATCACTTCAGTTGTAACAGCTATTTGTTCTTGCCTAATTGCATCTAAAACATTTTCCATTTTGTGTGTTAAGTCGGATAAATCTTCGTATCCCATTGTTGCAGCCATGCCTTTTAACGTATGAGCCGCTCTAAAGATTTCATCTACAATCGCTAGATTAGTAGAGTCTTTCTCTAGATTTAATAGTTCATCATTAACAACTTGTAAGTTTTCTTTGCTTTCATCAATAAAAATATCTAAGTATTGATTGGATTCCATAAGTCCGCCTCCCTTACCGTTCAACCAGTTCAATTAGTGCATCAGCAACTTGGTGAATCGGTTTAATTAAATTAGGATTAACATTTTCTGCGAGAGATTTAGGCATACCGTAAATGACAGCCGTTTGATAGGATTCTGCAATTAAATATGTTGATGGGTCTTTTTCCCTTAGCACCTTCGCTCCCGCTGTACCATCACTACCCATACCGGTTAATACTACGCCAACTTTATTATACGACTTTAACTCTGCCACTGACTCGAATAAACGATTAACTGATGGACGATGACCATTAATTGGTTCTGATTGTTCAACAACTGCAGCTAAAGAGCGGCCGATTTGCTTTACTTGTAAGTGGTAATCTCCTGGTGCAATGTAAGCATACCCATTTTTTAATAACTCGCCATTTTGTACTTCTTTAACATTAATGTCTGAAAGTCGATCTAGCCTTTCTGCTAATGATTTTGTGAATTTCGCTGGCATATGTTGAACGATTACAATGGGTACATCTATTTCTTTGGGTAATTGTGACAAAACCTGTTGTAAAGCTTTTGGCCCCCCTGTTGATACACCGATTGCTACAATTGTTTCATTATGTTTAAACTGTTGTGTTTTTACTTCTGTATAATTATGGTGATCTTCTTTTGGTGAGTTGGTTCTATTAATATTAGCAGTAGCTGCTTGTTTAACTTTTGTACAAATATCTTCACTAACAGTATTTAAGTCTAATGAAATCGGTCCAGAAGTTTTATTAATAAAATCAATTGCTCCATGTTGTAGCGCCGTAATCGTACTATTAGCCCCTTCATAAGTTAAACTTGATAGCATAATAACAGGTGTTGGTTGCTCTTCCATGATTAACTTTAAGGCTGTTAACCCATCCATTACTGGCATTTCGATATCTAATGTAATGACATCTGGATTTAATTGTTTAACTTTTTTTAATCCATCTTCACCATTCCGCGCAGTTCCGATTACTTCTAAGTATTTGTCTTGATTAATAATGTCTGATATTACTTTCCGCATAAAGGCAGAATCATCGATGACTAAAACTTTAATCTTATGCATGTTAATCTACCTTTCTACTAAACATAGACTTAACTCGATTAATAAACTGTCTTTTAGGCGTAGTCGATTTTGCTTCATCCATAAATGTATTTACAACATTGTCCATCGACTTTTTTGCTTTACTTTTTTCATTAAAATTATAAAATGGTACTTGTTTCTTTACAGCTTGCACAACAGTATAGTCTTCGCGTATAAAACCAATAAAATTTAATGAGTGATCAAGAAATTTAGTAACAACCGTTTTCAACTTGCTATAAGCAAGTTGTGCCTCTTGTTCATCTGTTGCACGATTTACTAGCAATGATAGCTTTAAATCTTCCCTTGTGTTATGTACAATTAACCGTTTTATAGCTGCATATGCATCCGTAATAGAAGTAGGTTCAGTTGTTGTAACAACTATACTCTCATCAGCTGCTTGAATAAATGCAAGGTGTTCCTCTGACATGCCTGCCCCTAAATCAAATATAATATAATCAAAAGAATTAGTAACATGTTGTAACTGCTGCATAAAGTAATTATACTTATCTCTGTCTAAATGAAAAAAGTCATTTAATCCTGTTCCTGCAGCTATATAAGAAATGTTATGAGTTCCTTCTTCTATAATATCAGAAATTTGCAAATTTTTCTCTAACATTGTCGAAATACTGTGTTTTGGTTGGAGTCCTAGTAAAATATCAATGTTGCCCATTCCGATATCTAAGTCGAAAATAAGTACTTTTTTTCCTCGTTCGCTTAATCCTATACTGAAATTCAAGGCGAAGTTAGATTTTCCAACTCCACCTTTACCACTAAACACTGCGATCGTATGTGCCTGCTCTCCTTGTTGCTTTTTCATCCTCATTCGCAAATCATGTGCTTGGTCTCTCACCATACATTTTCACCTGCAATCAATTGAGCAACATTATCTACCGTCGCTTCTTCTATATCATCTGGAACGTCTTGCCCTGTTGTTAAATAAGCAATCTTAAAGTCATAACGGCTCCAAAGATTTAAAATCGGTCCATAAAGACTCGTTTCATCAGCTTTAGTAAAAATAACTTGATTGATCGGTAAGGCTTTGAAGTTGTTATATATATCGACCATATCTTGTTCTTTTGATGTTAATGAAAGGACACAGTATAATTCATCGTCTTCACCAAACTCGATTAGCTGATGAATTTGTTCAATGTACTCATTTTTACGGAAATTACGTCCTGGCGTATCGATAAAGATCAAATCTTTATGACTTAAGTTCTCTTTAGCTATTTCGAAATCTTCACTATTATAAGCAACCTCAACAGATAAATTTAGAATTTTAGCATAAGTCTTTAATTGCTCAACAGCTGCAATTCGATAAGTATCCAATGTGATTAGCCCAACATCTTTGCCTTGTTTAATTGATGCATCAGCAGCCAACTTGGCTAAGGTTGTTGTTTTACCTACCCCAGTTGGTCCGAAGAGAAAAAGGTTCTTCGTTGAACTATTTCGTTGGTAATCAATGGACGGTTTGAGTTTTTCAGCTATTAGATCTTGTAATAATTGAAAATACACTGTTAAGTCTTCATGCTGACCGTTGGAGTAATACTCAGCTAATAATGGTTGGATTAACTCATCAATTAAAGGTTGAGAAACCCCTTGACCTTGCAGATGACTATTAACTTTTTCAATTACTTCTGGGTATTGAGCTGTTTGTTCCTGGTTTGACAGTTGTTCTTTCAAGTCACGGATTTCTTTAAGCAAATCAGGGTCATACTCTTTCTTTGTAGTCGAACTTTCATTTAGATTTGGCGATTGTTCTTGCTTAAAACTAACCTGAGTGTTCTTGCTTTGCTTATTTAAAACAGGGTTGGGATCAACTGCTGCAACAACTTCAATATTTCTCTTTTTAAACAGACCTAAAAACCCATTGCTCCGTTTTTCTCTTGAATTCAATATTACAGCTTGATTTCCAAGTTCTTTTCTTACTAATTTCATAACTTCCGGCATTGTCGGAGCTGTATATTTTTTAACTTTCATTAGATATTCACCACCCCGGCACTCTCAACTTCCAAGTCTGGTTCTAGTTCATTGTAAGATAAGACAACAACATCTGTTAAATAACGACCAATCATTTGCTTCACATACCTTCTGATAGCTGGAGAACATAGCAATATTGGCGTTGAATTATCAATAAATGCTTGGCTAGCTTGTTGATGGATCGTTTCGATCACTTTTTGTTGTGTTTCTGGATCCATTGAAATGAAACTACCGTGTTCTGTTTGTTGTATGTGCTCCGCAATTGTCTTCTCAACTTGTGGAGATAGTGTAATAACTTTCATCTTATAGTCATTAGAAGCAAACATTTTCGTAATTTGTACTGACAAGGATTGTCTACAATATTCTGCTAATAAGTCAGTATCATTCGTCATTTTGCCGTAATCTGCCAATGTTTCAAAAATAATTGGTAAGTTTCGAATGGATACTTGTTCCTCTAAAAGCTTTGATAATACTTTTTGAATTTCACCAACAGACAATGGTTCTGGTGTGACTTCTTCAACTAGTGTTGGGTAGTTTTGTTTTAAATGATCAATCAACTGCTGTGTTTCTTCACGACCTAATAATTGACTTGCATATTTTTTAATAACTTCCGTAATGTGTGTCGATACTACAGATGGTGGGTCAACGATTGTATAACCCGACAATTCAGCTTCATCCTTCATATCTTCACTAATCCATTTAGCAGGTAATCCAAATGCAGGCTCGACAGTATCAATACCTTCAATAGTCTCATCATCCATACCTGGACTCATCGCTAAATAATGATTTAAATACAGTTCACCTTTTGTTACTTCATTTCCTTTGATTTTTAACTGATATTCATTTGGATTTAACTGAATATTATCCCGAATACGAACAACTGGAATTACAATCCCAAGTTCTAAAGCAATTTGCCTTCTGATCATGACGACACGATCTAGTAAATCTCCACCTTGATTAGCGTCGGCTATTGGGATCAACGCATAACCAAATTCGAATTCAATCGGATCCATATTAAGCAAGTCAACGACATTATCTGGTGTCGCAACTTCTTGATCATCAGTTTGCTGATCATTTTCCTCTTCTTCATAAGCTTGTTTTTGTTGTTGTTGAGACCTGTCTAGGTAAAATCCACCCACTACTAATATGGTTGCGATTGTTGTTGTCAACAAGAAATGAATAGGCGTAAACCCTAATAAGAAAATTGTACCTCCAGCAACGTATAGTAATTTAGGGTAACGGAATAATTGCCCTGTTACATCATGCGATAAGTTACCTTCAGCTGCGACACGCGTAACGATAATACCCGTTGCGGTCGCTATAAGGAGTGCTGGAATTTGTGATACAAGTCCATCACCAACTGTTAGACGTAAAAATACATTGACAGTCTCAGTAGCTGATAGTCCCCACTGCGTCATACCAATAATAAAGCCAAAAATAATATTAACTAATACAATGACAATACCAGCTATTGCATCACCTTTAACGAACTTACTCGCACCATCCATCGCTCCGTAAAAGTCGGCTTCATTTTCTATTTTTTCACGACGCTCTTTAGCTTGTTGTTCAGTAATCATACCCGCATTTAAGTCGGCATCGATACTCATTTGTTTACCTGGCATCGCATCAAGTGTGAAACGCGCTGCAACCTCTGATACTCGCTCTGCACCTTTTGTAATAACAATAAACTGAATAATTACTAAGATTAAGAAAATAACAAAACCGACAAAAGGGTTACCTCCTGTTACAAACTCTCCAAAGGTATCAACAACGTTACCAGCGTCAGCTTCTGATAGAATACTACGAGTTGTCGACACGTTTAACCCTAATCGGAACAAAGTTAAGAGTAAAAGTAATGAAGGAAAGATTGCAAAATCTAAAGCTTCTTGCGTGTTCATTGTGACAAGAATGACGATTAAAGCTAAAGAAATATTCGTCAATATTAAAATACTTAAAAGCCACCCTGGTAATGGAATGACTAACATAATAATAATTAAAATAACACCTAATAATACCGATAAATCTCTTGCTGACATTTCTAAAAACCCTCTCCATTACTTCGCTCTTTTTTCAAGTTTGTAAACATATGCTAATACCTCGGCTACTTGTTGGAAAAAATCTTCTGGAATTGTATCTCCGATTTCTGTAGCGTAATATAAACCTCTTGCAAGTTGACGATTTTCAACTCGCACAACATCATTCGCCTTTGCTACTTCTCTAATTTTTAATGCGACGTAATCAACACCCATTGCGACAACAAAAGGTGCATCAGCTTTGTCTTCATCGTACTTCAAAGCTATAGAATAGTGCGTTGGATTTGTAATCACAACATCCGCTGTAGGTACTTCGCTCATCATTCGTTGTTGCGCCATTTGACGTTGTCTTTCTTTAATTCGCGATTTGATTAACGGATCACCTTCGATGTTTTTATTCTCATCTTTAACATCCTGTTTTGACATTTTAATATTTTTTTCATGATCATATTTCTGGTATAAGTAATCAATCACAGCAACAATCATAAGCATAATCGTTGCACCAATACCGATTATAATAGTTAGTTGTCCGAAAAAAGAAATTGCCTCACCAATTGTTTTTTGTGATAGCATCATGAGTTCATCTTTATTAAACCATATGATTGTAAAACACACGGAGCCAACAGATGAAATCTTTAATAAAGACTTTAAAAATTCAACTAAGGCTCTAGCTGAGAATATTCTTTTAATGCCTTTTAAAGGATCAATTTTCTTCAGATCGAACTTCAGAGGTTCACCAGTAAATAAGAAGCCAATTTGCATATAGTTGGCAATAAGTGCGCCTATAATTGCTACAATCATTACTGGTAAGACTACTTTTACCCCTTCTACTGTTGATTGAAAAAAAACTTGTTCAACATTATCCGTAGTAAGTTCCCAATGAATAAATTCAGTGAAACTCTGCGTATAAACCCCCGTTAACATTTCTCCCATGAAGGATCCATAGACTAATAAAAACACGAAAACACAAAACAACAATATTGAAGTATTGACATCCTGACTCTTAGCGACTTGACCTTTTTTACGAGAATCTTGCTTCTTTTTTGGGGTTGCTTTTTCTGTTTTTTCTTGGTTGAAATATTGTAAATTTAAGCGTAATTGTTCCACATTACGCCCCTCCCATAATCTCCAGAAGCTGTCGCATCGTCTGGAACATGTAATTAAATAATTCACTAATAAGTAAGCCAAAAAAGCTGAAAGAAATTAGGATCACGACAAAACTTACAGATATCTTAAGTGGTAACCCTACCACAAACACATTCATTTGTGGTACTGTTCTGGCAATCATACCTAGTGCAACATCAACTAAAAATAATGTTCCAACAATCGGGATCGCCATTTGAAATGCGAGTAAAAACATTCCTGACATCGTCATAATGATAAACTCAGGAAACGCCTCATTATGTATTGGAATCATATCTTGGAATCCTATAAATTGATAACTATAAAAAATACCATCGATTAGTAAATGGTGCGCATTAGTAGCAACAAGTAATAACAAAGCAAAAATATAGTAATACTGACCAATAATTGGACTTTGAACACCAGTTTGCGGGTCTACGACGTTAGCAATCGCAAAACCCATTTGAAAGTCAATAAACCCACCAGCAATTTGTACACCAGCTAATATGAGATAAGCAATTAAGGCAATTAAAATACCGATTGTAACTTCCTTAAGTAAGAGTAATACATACTGACCATCAAATAGCATAGCAGGAACATCAAGCGATAAGTACATAATCCAAGATAAAACAAAAACAAACCCAACTCTGTGCATCATTGGTATAGTGTGATATGAAAATAAAGGAACTAAAAAGAAAAAGCCAGCAAGTCTAGCTAAAACTAGAAAAAAAGCTGGTAATCTTGTGAAATCTAATAATTCTAGCATGTCAACCAACTACTTGTGATATATTATTAAAAATACTTACGGTAAACTCAATCATTCTTTGCAGCATCCAAGGGCCTAAAATAACAATCCCAACAAAGACTGCGACAATTTTAGGGATAAATGCTAACGTTTGTTCTTGGATTTGTGTTGTAGCCTGAAAGATGGCAACAGTTAGTCCGACGAATAATGCTATTAATAATAAAGGACCAACAACTATTAAAATAGTATAAATGCCACGTTCAGCAAGTGACACGACCATGTCTGGTGTCATACATATTCCTTCTTCCTATCGCTATATATAACTCTCTAAAATTGAATGGGTAATTAAATACCAGCCATCCACAATTACAAATAATAAGACTTTAAATGGTAATGAGATCATAACTGGTGGAAGCATCATCATCCCCATTGACATTAAGACACTCGCTACAGCCATATCAATGACTAAAAACGGTATAAAGATCATAAAGCCCATTTGAAAAGCCGTTTTTAACTCGCTAATGGCAAAAGCAGGAACCAATGCTGTAAGCGGGATATCTTCTATTGATTGAGGCGTTTCTGCACCAGAATAATCAAGGAACAAAGCTAAGTCTTGTTGTCTCGTATGTTGAGACATAAACTCTTTGAAAGGAATGCTTGCTTCATCATAAGCTTCTTCTAATGCGATTTCTTCATTAAATAACGGTTGTAATGCTTGTTCATTAACTTCATAAAATGTTGGAGCCATAATGAAAAAAGTTAAAAACAAGGCTAAACCTATTAACACTTGATTTGGCGGCATTTGTTGAGTCGCTAATGACGTACGAACAAAAGATAGAACAATAATAATTCTAGTAAAACAAGTCATCAAGATTAAAATACTAGGCGCTAATGTTAGAACAGTTAATAAAATTAATAACTGTACGGACGTAGCAATAGCTCCTGGGTCATTTTCTGAAAACATGTTTACAAACTCATTCATCTTTTGTTCCATCCTTATCTTGATAACGTTTCATCATTCTTTTTCTTGAGTTTTTCATCGTTTCTAACTCAGTCTTAAACTGATTCTTAGTCTCTTGTTCTTGATATGGGTTTCGGTTACGGTTTTGAAAGTTTTGTAACACAGATTGAAATGAAATATTGCTAGATGATTCTTCATGAGATTGTGATAACTGTTCAATAGTTGCTTCATCCTCAACTTTAGTTAACATTTCTACGTTGTCTCCAACACCTAATAAATAGTACTCATTTCCAACCCTAACGACTTGAGCTGATTTGTTATTACCGAGTGCAATGCCACCTACATTTTCTAACGATTGTGTTTGTTGATAGATCCTTGTACGCTTTTGTACAAACTTTAAAACAACAAAAATTAAAGCTAACACAAGGACAAGTGCTGCAATCATCCTTAAGAAATCGAGAAATAATGAGCGATTCGATTGGCCCATTTGTTCTTCACTTTGCTCATTATTCGTTACCGCTGGCGGCGACTCTTCTTCCTGTTGTTCATCGCTTCCATCATTAGTAACACCAGAATCAAATTCTTCCAGACAATCAGAAACACTTCCATCACATTCTTCATTCGCAAATGTAATCTCTTCATATGAACTAAATAAGGTTATAAATAAAATTGAAACTAACAAAATTCTCAACAACTTCATAACTAATCAACCTTCACAATTTAACTTAATGCCTTGCCGATTGCTTCTAACACACGTTCAGCTTGGAAAGGTTTTACGATGAAGTCTTTTGCTCCAGCTTGAATTGCATCAATTACCATCGCTTGTTGACCCATTGCAGAACACATCACTACTTTTGCTTCACCATCATGACTAATAATTTCCTTAAGAGCATCAATACCATCTTTTTCAGGCATTGTAATATCTAAAGTAACCAAATCTGGGTTCAACTCTTTATACTGATCAACTGCTTCTTGACCATTTTCTGCTTCACCAACTACTTCATAGTCATTTTTTTCTAGAATATCTTTGATCATCATTCTCATAAATGCTGCATCATCTACAATTAAAATTTTATTACTCATTTTAACTTCCCCCTATAATAATTTATTTTAATTTTTGTATTCTTTCTGATTGACTTAATATATCTGATACTCTAACACCGAAGTTTTCGTCGATGACAACAACTTCACCTTTAGCAATTAATTTATTGTTAACTAGAATATCAACAGGTTCACCAGCTAATTTATCTAATTCAACAATTGATCCAGTGCTTAGCTCCAATATTTCTTTAATACTCTTGCTTGATCGCCCTAACTCTACTTGTACATTTAGAGGGATATCCATCAATAAATCTAAGTTTCGCTTTTCGCTAGAATCTAGTTGCGATTGCCCGCCAAAATCTGTGAACTCTGCCTTTTCAACCTGGTGATCACTTTGTTGTTGAAACGCTTTTTGTCCGATGTGTTGAGTTGTTTCTTGATTGTTTACATGGTCACTACGTTCTTTTGTAGTATGTACTGAATGTTCCTCTTCTACATTAGTCATACTCCCTTGGTTATCTGAAGACTCATCTTGGCCTGCTTCATCATCTATATTCAACAGGTTATCAACAAACTCTTTAGCGAAATCTATTGGTAGTAACTGCATAATACTAGAGTCAATTAACGTACCGACTTGTAATTGGAATGATACCTTAACAAGCTCGCTTTCATTTGGGATATAATCAGTACCTTCACCCGACTCAACATCTAGCAGCGTTGTATCTGGCGGTGTAATATCTACTCTCTTATTAAATACAGAAGACATGCTTGTCGCTGCAGAACCCATCATTTGATTCATCGCTTCTTGTACTGCGCTCAATTGAATTTCACCAAGCTCTTCTGAAGGTGACGTGCCATCTCCACCTAACATTAGATCAGCAATAATAGCTGCATCTATGCTTTTTATGACAAACAAATTGGTACCTTTAAACCCATCTGTATAATCTACTTTTACCGCCACGTGTGGAGTAGGAAAAGTGTCACCTAGAGAATCACTATTAATAGCCGATACGATTGGTGTTGTAATTTCTACCTTTTGATTCAATAAAGAAGAAAGAGCTGCAGCAGAACTTCCAAATGAGATATTACCTAGCTCCCCAATCGCATCTACTTCAATATCTGATAAAACATTCGAAATATCAGCTGAATCTACACCCTGTTTTAGTTCGCTAGAATCTTCTTCAGCATCATTTTGTCCCCCATTTAGAAGGGCATCAATTTCTTCTTGTGAAAGCATATCATCATTATTATTCATCATCTTCACCCCTTGTTTCTCCTAAAACTTGTACTGCCATATGACGCTTCTTTTTACCAGGCTGTACATAGAATTTAGGTTCATCATTAACAAATAATTTTAATGGTTCTTCAATTTTCTGATTCAACATAATTACATCGTCTTTATTCAGATTCAAAAATTCTTCAATAGAGATTGATGATTCACCTAACACTGCTTTAGCATCAACATTTACTTGGTTTAAGTTAGATGCTATATGTTCATAATCTTCTGGGTTACTTTTGCTTGATTCATTTTGCATCCAGTAGTGAACGGATAACTTTGTGATAATCGGTTCTAACACCATATGAGGAATACATATGTTCATCATACCCGAACTTTCACCAATTGTTGCGTTTAAAGAGACAACGACTACAGTTTCATTTGGGGATACCATTTGAATAAACTGGGGATTGATTTCAAACTCTTCTAAAGTTAAATCAATTTCAACCATACTGCCCCATGCTTCTTCTAATGACTCAAATGCTCGTTCAAACAACCTGGACATTATTCGGCTTTCGATTTCAGTTAAATTATCTACTTTGTTCTCACTTTGACCTTCACCACCCAAAAGGCGATCTAAAATTGCATAAGCTATATTTGGATTAACTTCACACATTAGCCTGCCTTCTAAAGGTTCAACTGAGAATATATTTAATATCGTGCGTTGTGGCATTGATCGTACAAATTCTTCATAAGGGACTTGGTCAACTGAGGCAACTGTTACCTCAGCGTATGATCTAAGCTGACCTGCAAAAAAAGAAGTCAGCAATCTAGCGAAGTTTTCATGAATTCTAGTTAACCCACGGATTTGGTCTTTTGAAAACCGTAGTGCTCTTTTAAAATCATAATCCCTTATTTTTCTTTCATCAGTTTGCTGCTCTTTAAGCTCTTCAGCATCCATCTCACCAGTTGAGATTGCTGAGAGAAGCGCATCTATTTCTCCTTGGGATAATACATCTTCTGACATTTTTTCACCTCCATATCGGAGTGCCGAGCTTACTGAACCGTTTTTTCAGTAATGAAAATATCGGTCACTTCTCCTTCATCTAACCGATCATTTAATGCAGTGGCCACTTCATCTCTCACACGATCAAGGTTTGTTCTAAAATCTTCCCCTTCTAAAACGGTCAACTCTTGAATAATTGCATCATTAATCATAAAGGACTCACCTTCTTGAAGCTGCTCACTAGTATTTTGATTATCTGTTACGACCCTAAATTGGATTCTTACAAAACTTCCATCTGATAAATCGGTTGTAATTTCATTAGTTACAAATGAACTTTCTGCCATTTCACCAATCGTTCTTTCACCATCTATGTTCTCATTGAAATCTACAAATACTAGTAAAATTATAGCTACTATTCCTATAATAGTTAGCGAGATTAAAGAGGTGAGCATTATCTTAATTGGTTTCGTCATTTTCATCAACTACTTTCGCTTGGAGATCTACAAATCCAACTCTTTTATAGTAATCAGTTGAATATTGAATAATTGTATCCACAGATTCTTGGACAAAATAAGTTTTACCGTTTGATAGAGTAATTGTCGTATCCGGTAAAGCTTGTATTTTCTCTATGTATAAAGCGTTAAGAACAAACGGATCGCCGTTTAATCTAGTAACTGTAATCATATGATGAATTGGGGGCTAAACGAAGTTAGCCCCTCCCCCCTTATCGTTTTAAGTTAACTAACTCTTGAAGGATTTCATCTGAAGTTGTAATAACGCGTGTATTAGCTTGGAACCCTCTTTGAGAGGTAATCATTTCTGTAAATTCTTCAGCCAAGTCAACGTTAGACATTTCTAAAGCACCTGCATAAAGGTTACCTGTACCACCTTGACCAGGAATGTTAAGGTAATCATCGTCCTCACCCATTAAGCCTGAGTTACCAGTTAGTGCATAATTGTTTCCACCAACCTTTTCTAATCCTTCTGGGTTTGAGAAGTTTGCTAACATAACTTGTCCAGCTTCCTCAGAATTACCTTCATCAGAAACGTAATTCACTGTTCCATCAGCACCAATATTAAAGCTCTGTGCACCTTCAGGGATATTAATTCTACCAGGTTCACCATCCACTTCACCGACTAAATATTGGCCATTGGCGTTAACAATGTATCCTTCCTCATCTAAGTAAAAGTTACCTGCACGTGTGAAATTGATTTGATCACCATCATTGGGATCAATATCAACTTCTGCACCATCACCACTAACCGTTCTTTCTGCAACGACAAACATACCATCACCTTCAACCGCTAAGTCTAATGGTCGATCTGTCGTTTGACGGTTTCCTTGAGTATGAATATTATCGATGCTTCCTGTATTTGAACCTAACCCAACTTGCATCGGGTTACGACCACCTAATTGGCCATCCCCTACTGGACCAGTAGCACCTTGTGTTGTTTGACTCATTAAATCAGAAAATGTTTGGCGCCCTTTTTTATAACCAAATGTGTTAACATTGGCGATATTATTTGAAACAACATCTAACTTGTTTTGGAAACCATTCATACCTGATATACCTGTATACATTGAACGTAGCATTAAGCTTCATCCTTTCGATTTTAAATACTTTAACATCACTGCCTCTGTCACTCAGCAGTTTTATTGGCTTCCTTTCGGTCCAGCCAATTTGCTTATAAAATTTTATAAAACAATCGTACCATTTACGTTTGTAAATAAATGACCAGTTGCTTCTTGACGATCCATTGCTGTTATAATCGTTTCATTCTTAGTACTAGCAAGTAAAATGGCATCAGACAAAACCACTGCTGATTCTGTAACACCTTTTTCTTTAGCTTCAGTCATTTTTTGTTCTATTTGTTCCCACTGCTTCTCACTAATTTGGATATTTCGTTCGTCCATCCGTTTTTGAGCATGCTTACTAACTTTTACGCCTTCATTAGAAACATTTTCAAAGACGGTTTTAAACGACTCGCCTTGAATAGATTTACTTTTAGGTTTGGTATTTGCATTCGTAATGGATAAAGGCTGTTGATGTAAACCAGGATTAATTTTATTCATTTGAGTCACCTTCATCGTTTGCGTCCACTTGGCCGATTTGAGTGACTTCTTCAGCACTTATTTCTTCACCATTATCTAAAGAGATGATAATGCCGTCGCCTTCTTTTCTGACCGATTGAACAACTGCACTTAACTCTTCTTCTAGTTCTCCATCACTAAACTCACCGTAATTAACAGCTTGACCAATTAAGTTTGAATACTGTAAGAAGTTTGAATAACTTTGATTTTCCATAAAGCCGGTAAAATCGTTAGCCATATTTGTCATTTGTTCAAGTTGAGAAAAGGTTGCCATTTGTGCAATAAAATCTTTGTCATCCATCGGGTCTAATGGGTCCTGGTTTGTTAATTGTGTCATTAAAATTTGCAAGAAAGCATCTCGACCAAGATCATCATTATTCGTCTGACGTGATTGGGACTGTTGATTTAACATTAATGATTCATCAATTTTCACTACTACACCTCCTCTTGGAATAAAAAGTCTTTGAATTCAACGGAAGTATTTTCTTCTTGTAGCTCTTCTTCTTTGTCATCTTCATAAGGTTGTTCATCTGACTCTTGATTTTCATCTTTTAGTTGTTGTTTCGTAAAATCAGTATTTGTTTGGTCGACTTGACGTTCAATAACAACTTGGTTCGGATGAAATAAGTGTCGTAATTGATTCAAGTTACTTTCTAACATCTCTTTTGCAGCAGTAGACATCACAGATATTTTCACTGCCATTTGTCCATCAATTTGTGTAAATTGCAATGTCATTTGACCTAAGTTCGCTGGCTTAAGCTGTATGGTTAAGTTGTTTGCACCATTAGCTCGTCCAAACTGAGTTGATTGCATAATCTTTTGAAGTTGTTCTATTATTTGTTGCTGGTTACTCATTTGACTTGACTGACTACTGTTGGCACGAGATACATGAACTGTGAACTGCTCTAACTTTGACATATTCAACTGTTCAAAGTTAAAATCTCCATTTCTTTGCATCATACTAGTTTGTTCTGAACTACCATTTCCCTGACTTAACAAACCGGGCAATAACTGTTTAATTGAATTAATTGATTGTTGGTTCGTTTGGTTGATCTGTGAGTTTGTGTTCTCAACTTTGCTCTTTATTTGTTGTAAAAGTTGAGTCCATCTTTCGTTTGACTGACTATTAGTTTGTTGCTGTGAAAGTTGATTTTGACTGACTAAGTTCCCAACCAATCTCGATAACAACCGTTCAACTTGTTCTAACTTCTTATCTAAATGAGATGGTTCACCTTTATGGTTATGATGTATCAGCTGGCCACCATGGATAGATAAGTCTAGCATGTTCAACTCCTGATCTTTTTCTGAGACTTCATCTTGAAGGTTATAGTGTATTTCAGTTAAAAGTTGCCCTAAAGTATGGATCAGATCACTATCCAACTCATCCAAAAAATCTGATTGCTCTGTTAGTAATTCTTCCAAACTATTAAGCATTTGTTCAATTTCCTCTGATGATAAAGAGGCTAACAATTCATCTAAATTCACATCACCATCTTCAATTAAATCTGTAAGTTGAGTCAGTAATTTAACAAGATCTGATTCTGTTAATAATTCACCTTCAAGTTGTTCTAAATCTACATCGTCCATCGACTGTGCAAATTTATTACCGAGTAAATCTTTAAACCCTGTAGAGTCTTCTTGCTTAACTGAACCTTTGTTAGTAAAGGTTTGAGGTTGCATCATTGGCATCAATGCCATCATCCCGTTCATCTTTTCACCCCCTTTCAAGTGATATTATTGATTAATTGGAACGTTGAACTAATGAGTTAGTAAAGCTTGCTGCGATGTCTGAATCCATTTCACTCAGAATTTCACCACGTTCATCATCATTTAATTTTTCTAAAACGTCTAATGCAATCTCTACTTCCATTTCAACAATGATGTCCGCCGCGTGGCTTGCAACCATCTCAGAAAATGACCTTGTTAACCTTTCAACTGCTTCTTCTTGAGATATCCTTGAGTGTTCTTGTGACTCTAGTTGTTGCTGCAACGTATTAACCTCTTCTGTTAATTCATCAACTTCTTGGTCTCTAGTTGATAATTGAGACTCTAAGTCATGTATAGTAGCTTGTTGGTCTTGAACAGTTGATTCATAATCTGCTATTTGCTCTTGCAAACGCTCTTCCTCAGGATCATTAATAAATGATGAAACGACAGGGACTTTGCTACCATATTCTTGCATAGCTTGGAAAGGATTAATACCAGCTATTGTTGTAACAACCATCACTAAAGTGATGGCAAAAACAATTGGTATTACAATAACGTATAAAAACCATTGCCATTTATTATTTTTCTCTTCATATCTTTGTTCTTTAGCCATCTCATCACCTATTTAGCTCTTGAATATTGTTGAACTGCTATTTCATCTATAAAAGATGCTTCAATTTGTTTGTTAAGTAACCTTTGTTTTTGTAGCTTTTTTTCCTTTAGGTTTTCAAACTTTTTCAACTCACGATAAGCTTCTTCTACAGCTTCTTGCTTTTTATACATATTGACTCTAGCTTGGTGTACTTTCTTTTGTAAATTACTTTCCATCTCCTTAACCGAATCAAAATAATGATGAAAGTTATTTAAATACGCAATTGAAACACCGTTTGAAAGTTGACTCTCGTATTGACCTTCTAAGTTCTCTTTCGACTTAAGCATCTCATATAGCTTTGTTGCTTCAGATTCAAAATGTTCTACAGCTAGGTTATACTGTTTTTGTGCTTGATCCATCTCTTCTTCTTTAATTTGTAACATTTTTTCATACGTCTTTAGATCACTCACTGAGCATCACCATTCTGTTTAAATATTTGTTTTAACTGTTTAAAACTATCATTTGATTTAATAGATTCAGTCATCGGTTGAGCCAAAAACTCCATTATTTTAGGCTGATAATAAATTGCTTCATCAACTTTCGTTGAAGACCCTTTTTTATAAGCTCCAATCTGAATTAATTCTTTATTCTCTTCAAAAGTCGCTATTAATGAACGGACATGATGACTAAGTTGTAAATGTTCTTGACTTACAATTTTCTGCATTAAACGACTAACTGACTTCATTATATTGATCGCTGGGTATTGGCCTTGTTCTGCCAATTGTCGATCTAAAACTAAATGTCCATCAAGTAGGCCCCTTACAGCATCTGAAATAGGTTCATCCATGTCGTCTCCATCTACCAAAACCGTGTAGAAAGCTGTTATACTCCCCTTTTCACCGGGTCCAGTTCTTTCTAAAAGTCTTGGTAAAAGAGCAAAAACACTCGGTGTATAACCTTTCGTCGTTGGCGGTTCACCGCTTGCTAAGCCTAATTCACGTTGGGCCATAGCGATCCTTGTGAGTGAATCCATCATTAAGTTAACGTGATATCCTTGGTCACGGAAATACTCGCTAATTGCTGTTGCTGTATAAGCACCTTTTATCCTTTGTAATGCTGGTTGGTCTGAAGTGGCAACGACTATAATTGATCGTTTTAATCCTTCTTCACCGAGTTCATGTTCAATAAACTCTCTCACTTCACGCCCACGTTCACCGAGCAATGCAAAAACATTAACTTCAGCATCACTATTTTTTGCTAACATTCCAAGTAAAGTACTTTTACCAACACCACTTCCAGCGAAAATTCCCATTCTTTGTCCACGACCGACAGTTACACAATTATCAATTGCTTTAATGCCAGTTGAAACAATCTCATTTATGGGTGGCCTGTTAAGTGGATTAGGTGGTTCACTCTCAACTCCATATGGCTCCAAACCAGAAGGAATATCGCGATGATCAATAGGTTCCCCTAATCCATTCAATACTCTACCTATTAGTCGTTCTCCAACTTCTACTGTTAATGAACGATTAGATGACTCTACTAAGCTATCAGGCCCAATCATATTGGTTTGTTCATAAGGCATTAATAAAACATGTTGGTCTTGAAAGCCTACAACTTCTGCTTTAACATAATCTCTCTTAAATCGGTCAGTATATATGTAACAAACTTCACCTATATTAGCTTCTGGACCTTTTGATTCAATTAAAAGACCTACGCTTCGATTAACACGACCATAACGCTTAACAATATCCACTTGTTTTATTTGTTCCAGCACGTGTTCAATACCCACTCGTCATTTACTCCTTCTCATATGTTCCTAATACTTTTTTGAGCTGACTCAATTTAGTATCTATGGAAGTATCGATTTGTCCATTTAACGTCTCAATAATACAGTCATTTTTATTTAATTCTTTTTTTGGATAAATGGATAGTGTATGTTCACTATTCATAAGTGACAACAAATCCTCTTTGTGCTCTAATAGGAGTTCATATTGACTGACATGGACATAAACTTTTATTTCATCTTGGTCAGACACTTCGTCTATTACACTTTTCACCAAGTGTTTAAAGACTTCTGGTTCTTCATTTAATTTCGTTTGAATTATTTTTTCTGCAGCTTCTAAAGCTATTGATATAATTTCAGTCTCAGCCGACTGCAATTGGTTTTGGTAATCTTGCTTAGTTCGATTTAACGTTTGTTCGGCCAGTTCAATTAACTCAGCATAATTTTGTTCTGCTGTATGTTGCCCAGATCGGTAGCCTTCATCGTATCCTTTCTGCGATGCCATTTCGAAGACTTCCTGTTTTTCTACTTCTAACTGCTCTTTTTCTTTTACAATTTGTAGTTGGGCTTCTTCTATTAATTTGTTCGCTTCATTCTCAGCTTCCTTAAGTTTCTCGTCAGCTGGTTTTAGCTTGTCAGTTATTTTTTGGTGCAAGTCTTCTTGTTGATCTTCATGGCCCTTTTCCTCAACATGTACTTCATTTGATTGGCCAACAGGCTTTACTTGTATAGTTTTAGGTTTAACAACTCTTGTAGATTGGTATAGATTAGACAATGATGTCGTCACCTCCACCACGAGCGATTACGATTTCTCCCATTTCTTCTAAGCGACGAATCGTGCCAACAATCCTTGTTTGTGCCTCCTCAACATCTTTTAAGCGGACAGGACCCATAAACTCAACTTCTTCCTTCATTGTCTCTGACATTCGAGCAGACATATTGTTATAAAGAACATCTTTTACTTCATCGCTAGCAACTTTTAAAGCTAACATTAAATCTTCATTTTCAGTGTCGCGTATGATTCGTTGAATCGCTCTATTATCTAGGGTCACGATATCTTCAAAGACAAACATTCTCTTCTTAATTTCCTCAGCTAACTCAGGGTCTTGAATTTCCAAATCATCTAATATTGTCCGTTCGGTCGTACGGTCAACGCTGTTAAGTATATTAACGATTGATTCAACCCCACCTGTTTCGGTGTAATCTTGAGTTACGGTTGTTGAAAGCTTCTTTTCTAATAAGTGTTCAACCTCATTGACAATATCAGGAGATGTCGAATCCATTACCGCAACTCTTCTGGCGATGTCAGATTGGTAGTCCTCAGGTAATGAAGATAAAATCTGTGATGCCTGCTCAGGTTCTAAATATGATAATACTAAAGCAATTGTTTGAGGGTGTTCATTTTGAATAAAATTATATATTTGGTTTGGGTCTGCTTTCCTGGCAAAATCAAACGGTCTAACTTGTAATGTAGTCGTTAACCGATCAATAATTTTATTTGCTTGATCATCACCTAAAGCTTTTTCCAAAACAGTCTTTGCATAATTAATACCACCCTGTGCAATGTAGTCTTGTGCAATTGCAATTTGATGAAATTCATCCATGATTTCATCTTTCTGTGAAGAATCAACTTTCTTTACTGACGAAATCTCTAACGTCAATTCTTCTATTTCTTCTTCGGTTAGATGTTTATAAACTTCAGCTGAAACATCTGGCCCTAATGAGATGAGGAGTGTTGCTGCTTTTTGTTTGCCTGATAACTCTTTTCTTTGTGCTGTCAATTGAATTCTCCTCCTTTACTCATCAATCCATGAACGTAATAATTTCGCAAAGTCTTCAGGCTTATCTTTTGCCATTTGTTCTAATTGTTTTCTTCTAACATCTGATTCAGTTTCTACTTGTTCGATCGAGTAATCATTTTCAGGCGTTTCATAATGTTCTTCAATTACTTCCCTTGCTACATCTTCACCTTTGTTACGAGCGAGTAGGAAAGCTAAAACAACGATAATTAAGATTAAGACTGCACCTAAGACGTATAACCAAGTCGGGATTGGTGTCGTAGGGCTTTCAAATTCAGGTACACCTGAAAACTCTTGAAAGACAATTGATACTTTATCAGCAGGTTCTATAACTTCTGGGTCTCCTGGGACAGACGTTTGTATAATTGAAGCTAATATCGATTGAATATCTTCTTCAACTGCTAATTGCTCTTGTTCTGTAAGCTGTATAATTTCTCCGTCCTCGTCAACTGTATTATCAACCGCAACTTGAATTCCTAAATCTCTAATTTCATAAGGGCTTTCTACAATTTCGCTTCTAGCTCGGTTAAACTCATTGTTAATAGTTTCACGAACATTCTCGTATTGCGTAACCTCTTCACCGTCTTCGATGACAGCTGGCAAGTTAGGCACATCTCCTTCGCCATCTACTAAGCCTGCACCATCATAGCCTGTGTACGTTTCAGTGACACGATCAACACTGACCGGTAAACCTTCCATCGTATCCATATCTACAGGTTCAACAATCTCTTCAACCCTATTCTCTTGAGAGAAATCAATGTCAGATGTAACTGATACAACGACTTTTTCTTGACCAATCATCGTTCCAAGAAGTTGCTGAACTCTTCTTTGTATGTCTCGTTCTATATCTTTTCTAATTTCTTGGTGTTGTGCATATGTATTCGTTGCGCCACCTGAAGTATTTTCCAAGTCATAATACTCAAAGTGTTGGTTCATGATCACAATATTTTCTGGTTCTAAGTTTGGAACAGCCCGTGAAACTAAGTGATAAAGGCTTTGTACTTGATTTTGATCAAAGTTTTGACCATATTCCGTGTTTAAGACAATAGAGGCAGAAGAGTCTCCCACATCGTCTGCTACAAAAACTGTTTCTTGAGCTTGGTTAATTAAAACATTCGCATCTGATATACCAGAAATATTACTAATTAAATTAGATAATTCTGTTTGAAGAGCGTCTAACTCGATGATTTGTCTTTCTTCATCTGTCATCCCCCAAGAGACGTTCTCACTAAAGAAAGAATAGTCAATGTTCCCGCTATTTGGCATTCCTTGAGCTGCCAACTCGACTAACAATTCATCAGATTGACTTTCTGGTACTAATATTGTCGTACCACCATGTTCAATTTCATGTGATACGCCTCTACTTTGCAATTCATCACGGAGTTCACCAGCTTCTTCTAAACTTAGGTTACTATACAACGGAACCATTTTAGGTGAGCTAGCAAACACTGTTATAGAGATTAATAATACGAGGATCCCCAATGTCCCTCCTATAATGAGTGACTTTTGAGGGTTTGTCCTAGTCTGCCAAAATTCAGTTATTTTATTTCGAAATTGTTGCACTGTCTCATTCATTGTAGTCCTCCGACTTCAGAAAAACTTCGCAGTTTAGCATTATATTATAGTTGCATTCTCATCACTTTTTGGTAAGCTTCAATAGCTGTATTTTGAATTTCAGTTGCTGTCTGCAAGGTTACACTTGCTTTTTCTGCAGAGATCATAACATTATGTAGATCTTGCGCATCTCCATTAATAAGTGCGTTAGTTTGAGCATTTGATTCTTGTTGTGTTTTGTTCACTTCGTTAATGGCATTTTTGAGTTCATTGGCAAAACTTTGCTGAACTTCACTAGCTGTTGCTCGTTTATCTTGATTACTACTTGAAGCTATACTATTCATACCTGTTGAGAATATATTAGACTCAATTGGTTTCAAAGTTGATCACCTTACCTTCCAATTTCGAGTGATTTCATTAACATACCTTTGGATGCATTCAAAGCAGTAACATTAGCTTCGTATGACCTTGATGTTGACATTAAATCTAGCATTTCTTTTAATGGATCAACATTTGGCATTTGAACATAACCATTTTCATCAGAATCAGGGTGTGATGGATTATAAACTTGTTCAAATGGGCTTTGATCCTCTTCAATAGAACGTACTCGCACACCGGATCCAGGATTACTCGACCTGTTCATCGATTTTTGTAAAAATGAATTAAAATTAGCATCTCTAGGTTCTGTCGAAACTAGCTTTCTCCGATAAGGTTCCCATTCTCCATCTTCGTTCAATTGTGCTCTTGTTGTATCGGCATTAGCTAGATTTGAAGAAACGACATCCATCTTAAACCGATTAGCTGTTAGTGCACTCGCATTAGTATTCATACCATGAAAAATAGTCAAGGTTATCTACCTCCTACTACTGATTTAATAGAACTAAATTTACCGTTTATTCTTTCAGTTAACGCTTCATAATAGAGTTGATTTTTTGCTAGTTCACTCATCTCTCGATCAATATCAACACTATTACCATTGTTGTTATATGTAACATCTTGTCTTGCAGTAACAGAATAGGGACGTTCTGTATTAGAAAAAGGTAAATGACGGTCATTTGTCCTTTTTGCTTCAAAGTTCGCAGATTCTAAGTGGTCCTTAAACGATACTTGTTTCGCTTTATAGTTTGGTGTATCTACATTTGCTATATTATGACCTATCGTTTGATTTTTTACAGAGGAATAATCAAGACCTTTTTGTAAGTTTTGGATCGTCCCACCAAATAAATTCATTCGACCCCCACCTTTTAATTGTTTCTAACGAAATATATTAAATTAGAGATTGCTATAATTTTCTTATATTATTACATAAAAACGCATAAAATGACACATCTCCTCTAAACATTTTGATAATTATGTCGATATATATACAATTTCATACAATAGAACTAGTTCTAATGATATATGTAAATGGAATAATATGGTCCACTGGAACCTCGCTTCTATTTTTTTAGCACAATACATATAGCACTATACTAAAAATATGTAGAGAAATGTATAAAACAAAAGCCAAACCTATAGTAAGGTTTGGCTTTTTATGTGGCCATTTTTTCATTTGCTAAAAAAAGAGGTGCACTTTAGCACCCCTTAATGTTCATTACATAATATTAATTTTCTCAAGTTCTACTAAAAACTTGTCATTTAACACTTTAATGTATGTTCCTTTCATACCTAATGAACGTGATTCAATTACACCAGCGCTTTCTAATTTACGAAGTGCATTTACAATTACTGATCGTGTAATACCAACACGGTCAGCTACTTTACTTGCCACTAATAGACCTTCATTACCATCTAATTCGTTAAAGATGTGTTCAATTGCTTCAAGTTCACTGTATGATAGTGAATTAATAGCCATCTGGACAACAGCCTTACTACGAGCCTCTTCTTCAATTTGTTCAGTCTTTTGGTGAAGAATCTCCATACCAACTACTGTCGCACCATATTCAGCTAATAATAGATCATCATTATCAAATGATTCTTCAATACGGCTTAAAATTAGTGTACCTAAACGTTCACCACCACCAATAATTGGCGTAATCGTCGTTAAACCATTTTTAAATAGTTCTTTATTTTCAACAGGGAATGCCGTATACTCACTATTTATATCAATATTAGCTGTTGTTTCACTAATGTTAAATAGGTTATTCGTATACTCTTCAGGAAATTGTCTTTCTTCTAACATCGATTTCATTCTTTCATTCTCAATCTCTTGTTTAACTGCAAATCCTAAAAGTTTACCTTTACGACTTAATACGAAAATGTTTGCTTCAATAACATCTCTTAATGTTCCAGACATATCATTGAAGTTAACTGCCTTTCCTTGAGTTTTTTGTAACATTGCATTAATTACTCTTGTTCTTTCTAATAAATTCATTCTAATTCCTCCTATAAGATGTACTCTGATAAATCTTTATTTTTAACGATCGTCGATAGTTTTTCATCAACATAATTTTTAGTTATTTCGATCGTTTCCATCATAATTTCTGGTGCTTCAAAGGAAAGGTCCTCTAATAACTTTTCCATAATGGTATGCAATCTTCTAGCACCGATATTGTCTGTTTCTTGGTTTACTTCATAGGCAATTTCCGCTATGCGGTATATCGATTCGTCTGTGAACGTAACATTAATCCCTTCAGTTTCAAGTAATGCTGTATATTGCTTAATAATAGCATTAGAAGGCTCTGTTAAGATGTTTACAAAGTCTTCGATTAATAACTTGTTTAATTCCACTCTAATTGGGAACCGGCCTTGTAATTCTGGTATAAGGTCAGACGGCTTAGCCATATGGAATGCACCTGCAGCTATGAATAACATATAATCCGTTTTGACAGAGCCATACTTTGTAACAATTGTTGAACCTTCAACAATCGGTAAAATATCGCGCTGAACCCCTTCACGAGAAACATTTGCTTGCTTCTCGTCTTTACCGCATACTTTATCAATTTCATCAATAAAGATTATGCCTGACTGTTCAGCTTGTTCTATAGCTAGTTGATGAACTTCATCCATATCGATTAATTTCTCAGCTTCAACTTGCGTTAGGACTTCGCGCGCTTCTTTAACAGGTAATTTACGCTTTTTCGTCTTCTTAGGCATAAGTTGGCTGAATGCATCTTGCATGTTCATTCCCATTTGTTCCATACCCGAACCTTGTAACATGTCAAACATTGACGATTGTTGTTCTTCTACTTCAATCGAAACAATTCGTTCTTCAAGTTGCCCTTGTTCTAATTGTTCCTTCACTCTTCTTCTTTGGTCTGCTTGATCATCTTCTTCTTCATTATCATCATCAGATTGATCTGGTTGCTGATTAAAAAACATCTCAAGCGGATTTTTCATTTGTGTTTGTTTCTTCTTACCTGGAACAAGTAGTTCTACTAAACGTTGGTTTGCTGACTCGCGAGCTTGAGTTTGAACTTCTAACATTTTCTCTTCACGAACCATTCTGACACTCGTATCGACTAAATCACGAACCATCGATTCAACATCTCTTCCGACATATCCAACTTCCGTAAACTTAGTTGCTTCTACTTTAGTAAATGGGGCACCAACCAATTTAGCTAATCTACGAGCTAACTCAGTTTTACCAACCCCTGTTGGACCGATCATCAGGATGTTTTTAGGGACAATTTCATCACGCATGTCCTCAGATAACATCATTCTTCTGTATCGGTTTCTTAACGCAACAGCTAAAGCTTTTTTAGCATCAGATTGACCAATAATATATCGATTTAACTGTTCAACTATTTGTTTTGGTGTTGCTTTTGTACTCATGAATGAGAGTCTCCTTTATCATCCAAAGTCTCTAACACTATTTCATTATTCGTATAGACACAAACTTCACCGGCAATCTCTAAGGCTGCTTTAGCAATCCCTGCGGCGGTTTGATTATCACTATATCGCTTAAGCGCTCGACCAGCACTCAATGCATAATGTCCACCTGATCCAATCGCTAGAATATCATCATCTGGCTCTATTACTTCACCTGTACCAGACACTAGCAACATTTGATCTTTGTTCATTACGATTAACATCGCTTCTAAACGTCTTAACACTTTATCACTTCGCCACTCTTTGGCTAGTTCTACTGCAGAACGACTCAAGTTACCATTATACTTCTCTAAATTTGCTTCAAATTTCTCGAACAACGTAAACGCGTCAGCAACTGACCCCGCAAAACCTGCTACTACTTGCCCATTAAACAATTTTCTAACCTTTTTAGCTTTATGTTTCATCACAACGGCGTTCCCAAACGTCACTTGTCCATCACCTGTCATTGCTGCTTCACCGTTATGTCTCACTGCAAAAATTGTCGTTGCATGAAATGACTGCTCCATTGTCATCCCCTCTTTCCTCAAGCTCTTGGATGAGCATTATTATAAATGTTTTGTAGGTAATCTTTCGTTACATGTGTATATATTTGCGTTGAAGACAGACTTTCGTGACCGAGCATTTCTTGAACAGATCTCATATCTGCTCCTTCATTTAGTAAATGCGTTGCAAACGTATGGCGTAATTTATGAGGGTGGATTGAGCTTGTTAATGCAGCTCTCTTCATCATATCATTTAATATGTACCTTACACCTTCATCAGTAAGCGATGTACCACGGAAGTTAATAAATAACTGCTCAACTTCATCCTTACTTTTGGCTAGCAATTGTTTGCGACCGTCTTCAATATACTCTTTTACAGCACTTTGAGCATAAGCTCCGAATGGAACATACCTTTCTTTATTCCCTTTACCATGAACTAAAATTGTACCGAGCGTATAATCTATATCTTTTAGCTTGATTTGAACTAACTCACTAACACGAATACCAGTCGCATAAAGAATTTCAATTAACGCCTGGTTTCTTTGACCTAACGGTTGACTACAATCTTCTACATTAAATAAACGTTCTAATTCTTCAGCATAAAAAAACTGCGGAATCTTTTTATCCCTTTTTGGCATTGACACATATTCAATCGGGTTATGTTCTACAATATTTTCTTTTTCTAAATAATAATAGAATGTGCGTAAACTTGATAATTTTCTAGAAGCAGAAACCCTTGATAAGCCTGAATTGTATAGTTCAGTTAAGTAAAGTCTTATATCGGAATAATTGACAGCATTAAAATGGCTAATAACTTCTTTAGATAAAAATTGATTGAACTGTTGAAGATCAGCAACGTATTGATTCACGGTGTGCGGGGAGGCATTTCTTTCTACAATTAAAAACTGTCTAAATTGATTAATTAAGTTATCCGTGTTCACTAATATACCCTCCACTACTAAAACGATTAAATTTTATCAAACTTTTCGGAATAATACAACAATTTTCACATATATGTCATAAATATTTTAGTAATGGGGTCTATAACTTATAAATCATTGTTATGCTAACAATGCTAAATTGTATAAGAATAAAAATTGTGTGTCAATTTACACACCTTGACTATCTACATGTTTCACAAATTGTATACAAAATATTCAATTTTAATTTAAAAATTTGTAATAATTAAAAAGATGAGCCAACTTTTGTTAGCTCACCTTTTTATAATCCGCTATTGTTGTACACTTTCAGCATAATCGCATTCTGTACATTTGACTTGAACACCTTTTTTCTGTTTCTTCTCAACGAGTAAGGAAGAACATTTAGGGCAAGGTCGTTCAATCGGTTTGTCCCAAGATACAAATTCACATTCTGGATATTGATCACAACCGTAAAATGTACGTTTCTTTTTACTTTTACGCTCAACTACATTACCATCTTTGCAACTAGGACATTTAACACCTATTTCTTTAAGAATTGGCTTAGTATTACGACAGTCAGGAAAATTTGAACAGGCTAAAAACTTGCCGTATCGTCCCATCTTGTAAACCATTTCGTGGCCGCATTTCTCACAATCTTCACCAGCTGGTTCATCTTTTACTTCAATTTTTTCAATTTCTTCTTCTGCTTTATCTAAACGCTTTTGAAAATCTTTGTAGAAGTTGTCAATAATGTTTCGCCACTGTTGACCTCCCTCTTCTACACCGTCTAGATTATTTTCCATATCTACAGTGAACTTAACGTTAATAATTTCTGGGAAGTACTGCTCTAACAATTCAATTACAATTGTCCCTAGCTCGGTAGGCACAAATCTCTTGTTATCTAATGCTACATACCCTCTGCGTTGAATCGTATCTAACGTCGGAGCATACGTAGAAGGTCTTCCAATCCCTTTTTCTTCTAAGGTTCTTACTAGTCTCGCCTCAGTATATCGAGGAGGTGGCTGCGTAAAGTGCTGATTAGGTGTAATATCTTTTGCTTTAACTTTCTCACCTTCCTCAAGTGGTGGAAGGACTTTTTGTTCATCCTTTTTCTGATCGTCACTACCTTCAATGTAAAGCTCCATAAAACCTTTAAACTTAATTTGAGATCCTGTCGCTCTAAATTCTACACCTTGATTCATTAAATGAGCTGTCACTGTGTCTAAAACAGCAGGGGCCATTTGACTGGCAATAAAACGATCCCAGATTAATTTATACAGCTTATATTGATCATTAGACAATTTCGGTTTAATCGTCTTAGGGTCTTTATGAATAACTGTTGGTCGTATCGCTTCGTGTGCATCTTGTGAACGTTCATCTTTCTTTGCTTTACCTTGTTTTTTCCCTAGATGATCCTCACCAAATTTAGCTTTTATTAAATCGGTTGCTTCACCTTTGGCAGTATCTGATATACGAGTGGAGTCTGTTCTCATGTACGTAATTAAACCTGTCGTACCATCTTTTCCACCTAAGTCTATTCCTTCGTATAACTGCTGTGCAACCATCATCGTCTTCTTCGCACGGAAGTTTAACTTACGAAAAGCTTCCTGCTGAAGTGATGACGTTGTAAAAGGTGCTGCTGGGTTTCGTTTTCGTTCACGTTTATTTACTTTTTCTACAGTAAATTCGTCTCCTTCAAGACGGTCCAATACTTTCTGTACATCTTGTTCATTTTTTAACTCGACTTTATCTCCATCAGTTCCATAAAATTTAGCTTCAAAATTTTTACGTTTATGTGTGAAAGCACCAGTAATCGACCAATACTCTTCTGGGATGAAGTTTTTAATTTCATTCTCGCGGTCGATTATTAATTTAACAGCGACCGATTGGACACGACCAGCACTTAATCCTTTTTTAACTTTTTTCCATAATAACGGACTAATGTTATAACCGACGAGTCGATCTAATACACGTCTAGCTTGCTGGGCATTAACTAATTTCATATCCACTTCTCGTGGTTCTTTAAAAGATTCTTTAATGGCATCTTTCGTAATTTCGTTAAATACGACTCGACATTTAGCGCCTTCTTCGATTCCAAGACTGTGTGCCAAGTGCCAAGCGATTGCTTCACCTTCACGGTCAGGGTCGGCTGCGAGATAGACTTTTTTTGCTTTTTTCGCTGATTTCTTTAAGTCATTTAGAACAGGCCCTTTACCACGAATGGTAATATAACGAGGCTCAAAGTTATTCTCGACATCGACACCCATTTGACTTTTTGGTAAGTCAATAACGTGGCCCATTGACGCTTTAACTTTGTATTTTTTACCTAAGTATCGTTCAATTGTTTTTGCTTTTGCTGGAGATTCTACTATAACTAAATAATCCGACATTCACCAATTCCTCCTACGAGGTATATTTCTCTATTTTTGTATGTTTGGTTCACAAAACCGTTAACCTTTAATCTCATTCATTATTAAATAATTTAATATCGTTTGTCAAACTTATATACGAAAAATTGTTCGACAAAGTTCATGTTACTAATATGATTTTGTCTTATACAATACACGAAAAATTTAATGTTGCAAACTTTTTTATAAAAACCAAGCTTTTTTATGTTGATAGGCTAAAAATAATATCATCAGCTGTCGTAACTGGTGTTGCGCCATCTTTTAGTAATGAATGACACCCTTTAGCTTGTTCTAAAAATATTGAATCAGGTAAAACAAACACTTCTTTACCTTGTTCTAAAGCTTGGTCAGCTGTTATTAAAGTGCCACTGCGTTCTGCAGCTTCAATAATTAATGTACCAAAGGATAAGCCACTTATTAATCGATTTCTTTCTGGAAAGTGCCATTTTTGAGGCTTTAGGTGAGGAGGGTATTCTGATAATAATAACCCTTTTTCAGCAATGGAATGAAAGAGTGAACGATGTTTTGCTGGGTAAATATGATTAAAACCAAAGCCTAGGATTGCAATTGTTTTAGCCCCTTGTTTCAATGCATATTGATGACTCATACCGTCAATACCATCTGCTAATCCGCTAACTATCGTAAACGATCGGTCAATTAGAGGTCTTAAAATGTAATCTATTTTCTTGGAAGCTTGTTGCGAAGGTCTTCTCGTTCCAATAACACTAATCAACGGGGTCTTAAGTAGTGATAAATCTCCTTTATAGTAAAGAATGAGTGGAGGGTCTGGGATTAACCTAAATGTTTCAGGATAGTGTGAATCAAACCATGTGATGACAGGAGATTGTTTAAATTCATGCCACATCATACGTTTAAATGATTGCTCGTGTAACTTTTTATGAATAACGTGAGAGTGTGTTAAAGAAAGATTTAAATGCTTTGAGAGGGAATGTGGTGATGCTTGTAGAATATGGTCGAAGTTATTATTCTCAGAGATGTATTGAAATAGGTGTCTTCGTTTTACTTCTTTAAATTGACTAAGTATATAAAGGATTAATGAATCTTTAACTTTCAAGAGCGTTCACCCCTATAGATTCTATTAAATAAGTTGGGCTTAGGAGTACCTAAACCCAACTTAATAAATTTAATTAATGAGTTTTACACTTGTCGTATAAATCATTTTCTTTAAGTACTTCGATCATTGTGTCGCCCATATCTGATGGTGTAGGAGCAACCTTGATTCCGCATTCGTTCATAACGCGAATCTTTTCGTCTGCTGTACCTTTACCACCTGAAATGATCGCACCAGCGTGACCCATACGTTTTCCTGGAGGAGCTGTTGCACCACCAATGAAGCCTACAACTGGTTTGTCCATATTGTCATTAACCCATTCAGCTGCTTCTTCTTCAGCCGTACCACCGATCTCACCGATCATGATTACAGCATGCGTATCAGGGTCGTCATTGAATGCTTTTAATGTATCAATGAAATCTGTTCCATTTACAGGGTCTCCACCAATACCTACAGCTGTAGATTGACCGAAACCTTGCTCAGATAACTGATGTACAGCTTCGTAAGTTAAAGTACCAGAGCGAGAAACAACACCGATGTGTCCTTTCTTATGGATGTATCCTGGCATAATACCAATCTTACATTCTTCTGGCGTAATAACACCTGGGCAGTTAGGTCCTACTAAGCGAGTTTTCTTACCTTCCATGTAACGCTTAACTTTAACCATATCCATTACTGGAATATGTTCAGTAATACAGATCACTAAGTCTAACTCAGCATCTACTGCTTCCATGATCGCATCTGCAGCAAATGGTGCAGGTACGTACACAACAGAAGCATTAGCGCCAGTTTCTTGAACTGCATCGTCAACTGTGTTAAATACAGGTACACCTTCTACTTCTGTACCGCCTTTTTTAGGTGTTACACCACCGACGATTTGTGTACCGTATTCAAGCATTTGCTTTGTGTGGAAAAGCGCTGTTCCACCAGTAATACCTTGAACAATAACTTTTGTGTCTTTATTAATAAAAACGCTCATTTTCGTCCGTCCTTTCTTATTTTACTAGAGATACAATCTTCTCAGCACCATCAGCCATTGAATCTGCTGATGTGATGTTTAAGCCTGATTCGTCTAGAATCTTCTTACCTAATTCAACATTTGTACCTTCTAAACGAACTACAAGTGGAATTTCTAAACCTACTTGTTTCGTAGCTTCAACAACACCTTCAGCGATGACGTCACACTTCATGATACCACCGAAGATATTAACTAAAATTCCTTGTACACTGTCATCGGACAAAATGATCTTGAATGCTTCAGTAACTTTTTCAGCAGTTGCACCGCCACCTACGTCTAAGAAGTTAGCTGGTTCGCCGCCATAGTGCTTAATAATATCCATCGTTGCCATAGCAAGGCCTGCACCGTTAACCATACAACCGATATTACCGTCTAAAGCGATATAGCTTAAGTCATGCTTAGATGCTTCGATTTCTTTATCATCTTCTTCATCTAAGTCACGGAACTCAACAATGTCCTTATGACGGAATAGTGCGTTATCATCAAAGTTTAGCTTAGCGTCTAATGCTAATACTTCACCGTCACCAGTTGTTACAAGCGGGTTAATTTCTGCGATTGAGCAGTCTTTCTCAACAAACAGTTGATATAAGCTCATCATAAATTTAACTGCTTTTCCTAGTAACTCATCAGGAATGTTTAAATTGAAAGCCAAACGTCTAGCTTGGAATGGAGTAAGACCAGTCACTGGGTCAATTACTTCTTTGAAGATCTTTTCAGGTGTTTTTTCTGCAACCTCTTCGATTTCAGTTCCACCTTCTTCAGATCCCATCATTACAACGCTGGAAGTTGCGCGGTCTAAAACAAGACCTAAGTAATATTCGTTTTGAATGTCACAACCTTCTTCGATTAAAAGGCGCTTAACCTCTTTACCTTCTGGTCCTGTTTGGTGAGTGACTAATGTTTTGCCTAAAATATCGTTAGCATAGTCACGTACTTCGTCTAAGTTCTTAGCGATTTTTACACCGCCAGCATTACCACGCCCACCAGCGTGAATCTGCGCTTTTACAACTGATACGCTTGAACCTAATTCTTTAGCCGCATCTACTGCTTCATCAACAGAGAACGCTACTTTACTATTAGGTACAGCAACGTTGTAAGAACGGAAAATTTCCTTCGCTTGGTACTCATGAATGTTCATGTTACATCCTCCCATCAAAAAGTCACTGCAATATACTAATTAATTAAAACCACACCTTGTTTATTATACATGAAAATTGTCACAATCAAAAGAACCTTAGTTCGTTTTCGTAAAATTTTTAGTAGTTTTTGTCTAATTGATAAATAAAAGCAAACACTTCAGCTACAGCTTGGTACAAATCTTCAGGGATTTTCTCATTAATATTCAATTCTCCCATCAACTCCATTAATGCTGGATCTTCATAAACAGGTACGTCATGATCACCTGCTCTTGATAGAATCTCTTCAGCCATTAAGCCTTTTCCTTTAGCGATCACTTCAGGTGCATCATTACGGTCTTCATCATAACGTAAGGCGATTGCTTCTTTTCGTTTATAACGTTCATTCATACGCGAAAATCAACCCCTTTATATGACAGTTGAGTTTGATCAACTTCATTGTTTGAAATCGATTCAACCACTTCTTCCTTTAAAGGTTTAACATCAATCGATTGTAAGTCATAACCTTTTTGATCAAGATTAATGTTTAGCATCGATTTCATATTGTCAACGAGTGGTGATAACACTTGAGGCGATTCATGAAAAATTGACAGGGATACATCCCCGTACTTCACATGCATATCGATAATCATGTCATTTAAATTCGGCAAATTTAAATAAAACATAACCCGACAATTTTTCGGGTGAATCGAACCATCAGATTGCTTCTGTCCTTCAAAGTCCATCCATAAGTCTTCATTTAATCCAAACATCTCTTTCGGAAAATGGGCCGAAAACTGCATCCATTCTCGGCTACTATCTTGTAATGATAAATGGATTCCTTGTAGCATTTGGTTCATCTGCTGAAAGGCCTCAGGATTACCTAGTTGACTACTAGTTGCCGTTAACAATGTTTGCATTGTTGGATAATCTTGAGCACGGGCCATTGCTTCATGCTGTGTTAAGTTCATAAAACTTTGCAATTGTTGCATCACTTGTGCCATATTATTCGATGGTGCTGGCTGGGTTAGCACGCTTTGCCAAAGGTTCAAAGCTCTAAATTGCTGTTGGTCTACTTGATTCGATAAAAGTTGAGTTAAGTTTCGAACTAACTGTTCTCCTTGCTCAGAACTTAGCAGTTGCTGTAAAGAACTCACTTGATTCTGTTGTAACATTTGCGCTACTTGTTGCATCATTTGCTGTTGTGCAGGCGGAAGGTTATTTTGGACTTGATTAAATACAGTTGATTGGCTGAAATTTGCCATAAAGTTCAACCGATCAGCTGAACCACCTTGTAAACTGCTTAACTGATTAATAAATCGACTTAACAGCTTTTGTGATCGTTCTCCACCCGTTAACTGATTATTAGCTAAGTTAGCTAGACCGTCTTGTATTCCTTGACTAGTCATATTAAATGGTAAATTAAAATTTTGTGTCTGTAGACCATTAGTCCCTAATTGAAAGCTTACTTGATTCGTTTGTGCCCATGAACTCCATGTGTTAGCCCATTGATTATAACTTACTTGTGAGCTAACGATACCTGCTTTTTGTAATAGTTGAAAAGTCGTATCTGACCCACGACCAATTTCAGTTAAAATTTGATGCGTTAAATGAGCCATAATTTGTTGATTCGGTTGACCTCTTCCGTTAACGGCATTTAAATATAAGCTTAGCTGCGCTTGCTCATTGGTAAGTGAAGAGTTTTGTGCTAATTGAGATTGCATTTGACTTACCGTTTGATTAAATGACATTGGTTGATTAATCCGTTGGTCAACCGCCCTAAATGTTTGTTCAGTTAACGGAAAGTTTCTAGACAGCATCTCCCTCAAAACCGTATCACTATTATCAGAACCTAATTGTGCAAGCTGTAATAAGTTGCTAACATTTTGTTGTGTTACTGGTAATTGATCGCGAATGAATCCTGCTAACATCATCTGTTGTTGTCTACCCGCTTGTTGTCCAGTTGCTTCAAGTAAAGCACGGGCAGCATCATTTGGCGTTCTAACGACTTCTTCACTAACAACTTGTAAATGTATGTATGGGCTTGTCTGGTTTACTTGCATTAAATAATTTTGATTGGCTTGAAGATTCGCACTTAATTGAGCGACAACTTGTTGTTGGCCAATGCGCACCATTGCCTTTTGGTCAGGGAAAAACTTCATGATACGACCGGAAACGACTTGTCCATCTCGTAACGATAAATTTGAGGAGCCCGATTCTCTCACTCTAATCGATTGAAATACTTTGTTGATTTCCGCCATACCATTCACGCCTTTTAAACTTAAATTTTATATAACGATACGGGATTAAATGACATTCTGTGAAAAGGAGTAGGCCCATGCTGTTCAAGCGCTTTCAAGTGATTTGCCGTTCCATACCCCATATTACGATCAAACTCAAATGCAGGATAATCTTTAGCCGCTTCAACCATTAAACGATCCCGTGTCACTTTTGCTACTACACTACCAGCGGCAATGGAGACACTTTTTTGATCTCCTTTGATTAACGATTGTTGCGGTGCTTGAAGTCCTTCTAACTTCATGGCATCTAACAAATAAAAATCAGCATTAACGTTCATATCCTCTATTGCTAGTTTCATCGCTTTTTTAGAAGCTTCATATATATTGATCTCATCAATTGTCTGACTATCGACTATGCCAATTCCAACTGCTCTAGCATGCTTTAAAATTGTCTCGTAAAATTGATTTCGTTTTAACTCAGACAGTTTTTTTGAATCATTTATCCCTATTAAAGATTCGTCACGTGGGTCTAATATAACTGATGCTGCCACAACAGGACCCGCTAGTGGACCTCTTCCGACTTCATCTATTCCAGCTACAGAAAAGTATCCTTTAGACTTTAATTGATATTCATAGACTTTCATTCGTTCATATTGATCTTTAAGCTGGCGTTCTTTCTCTAACTTTTGATCATATTGTTGTATTAGCTTTTGAACACCTGTTCGTTCATCTTGTCTTAACCGTTCTATTTCTCCAGCTGTTAATTCGTCGCTTTGTAGCTGTTGTTTAATCTCATTTATCGTCCCTTTTGTGTTCTTCACTTTGTGTATTCCCCTTCTACCTCTTATATCGACAAATAATAGTAAAAACTAAAGGCTTACTTGATCAAAAGTCACCTTACCTAGATGACCTTGCCTTAGATCACGGATAATGACATCGGCTACTTGATCATAATTGATCATTCCACCAGACATTAAACAACCTCTCTTTTTACCAATGGCATCAAACCATTCAACGATATCTTCACTTTCAAGGTTTAAAGTTGGATAACGCTCAAGCAATGCCTCTGCATAGTGTTCTTTGAAATACCTTAATATATATACCGCTATGTCGTCCAAATGCAATATTTGGTCTTTAATCGTGCCTATTGCAGCTAGCTTATAACCGACTTCTTCATCTTCAAATTTCGGCCATAAAATACCCGGTGTATCAAGTAGTTCAAACTCTCCATGGACTCTAATCCACTGTTGTTGTCTCGTAACACCTGGCTGGTCTCCTGTTTTCGCTTGTTTCTTATTCGCTAAGCGATTAATTAATGTAGACTTACCAACGTTAGGAATCCCTAAAATCATCGCCCTCAACGACCTTGGATTAATGCCTTTTTCTTTTCGTCTTTCGTTTATTTTTTCACTTATAACGTTTGCTTGCTTAACAATATTTTTTATATTTTCTTTGTTGTTTACGTCAATAGCCAGTGCATACTTACCTTCACTTTCAAAGTAATCAACCCATTGTTTAGTTAACTTAGGATCAGCTAAGTCACTTTTCATGAGCAAGACGAGTTTTTGTTTGTCGTCTGTTACTTCTTGAAGCATTGGATTTTGGCTTGAAAAAGGAGCTCTTGCATCGACTAACTCGATGATTAAATCTACTAGCTTCAAATTTTCTTCGACTTCGCGTTTTGCTTTAGCCATATGCCCTGGAAACCATTGTATTGTCATCAAAATCACCTCTATGTCTATCTTAACCATTTCAAGTATTTAAAATAAAGTATTATGTAGTATTTGTAACGTAAAAAAAGAGCTTGACTGAACGTCAAGCTCTTTTCACTGTTTTAACTTGTACTTATCGTCTTTCAGGAATACGGGCTGCTTTACCACGTAGGTTACGTAGGTAATAAAGCTTCGCACGACGTACTCGACCGCGACGAGATACTTCGATTTTGTCAACACGTGGAGAATGTACAGGGAATGTACGCTCAACGCCAACGCCGTAAGAAATCTTACGTACAGTAAACGTTTCGCTGATTCCACCACCACGACGCTTAATTACAACACCTTCGAATACCTGGATACGCTCACGGTTACCCTCTACAACTTTAACGTGTACTTTTACAGAGTCACCAGCACGGAATTCAGGTACATCAGTACGTAGTTGATCTTGTGCGACTTGCTCTAGAATCTTTTGCATGTTTCGTTCACTCCTTCCAAACTAACACTCTTACTGATCGCCAGTAGCGGAGTATCGTTATCAAGCTTAAGTGAACACTTAAGCACTAAAATAATATATCATACACTTTGATGAGATGCAACAAAGTTATGAGCTTTTATTTGTTTTGATTTCATTTAATAGTTTCTGTTGTTGAGTTGTTAATTGATCCTCATTAATTAAGTCAGGGCGCCTTTCATAAGTGCGTTTTAAAGATTCATATTCTCTCCACTCTTCAATTTTTTGATGATTACCAGATAACAAGACATCAGGGACTTGATGCCCTCTAAAGTCACTTGGCCTTGTATAATGTGGATGTTCTAGTAAGTCGTTTGAAAATGAATCTTCTTGTGCTGACTGTTCATTACCTAGAACTTCTGGTAGCAAACGAACAACACTATCCGTCACAACCATGGCGCCTAACTCACCACCGGTTAAAACATAATCCCCGATTGAGATCTCATCAGTTGCTAGTTCTGTTCTAATTCTTTCATCAAAACCTTCATAATGACCACACACTAAAATTAAATGGTCTTCTTGCGCCAGTTCTTCTGCTTTCCTTTGACTGTAAGGCTCACCTTGAGGACACATTAAGATAACTCGAGGGGTACTATTGGTCTTCTTTTTTAAGTCTTCAACAGCATCAAAAATCGGTTGCGGAGACAAGACCATACCTGCACCGCCACCATATGGATAGTCATCTACTTTATTATGTTTATTCTCGGTATATTCTCTAAAATCAACTAACTGATAGTCATAAGCATTTTTCTCTTTTGCTTTCTTTAAAATAGAAGATTCAAACACACCTTTAAACATTTCAGGAAAAAGCGTTAAAATATCTAACTTCATTACGAAAGCAACCCTTCCATTTCTTCGATTACAACCTTTTGATTGTCGATATCAACTTCTTTAACAACATCATCAATGTATGGAATTAAAGCATCTTTTAAACCTTCTTCAGAACGTTTAACAACCCATACATCATTAGCTCCAGGAGAAAGGATCTCTTTAATCTTTCCTAAGTGTTCTCCTGTCGTTAAATACACGTCACAACCGATTATTTCGTAATAGTAAAACTCATCTTCATCTAGATCTTCTAAGTCATCAAAGGCTACTTTTAACTCGTGTCCTTTAAAGCGTTCAGCTTGATCTAGTGATTCGTGCCCTTCAAAAACTAACAAATCAAACTGTTTATGTTTACGGTGGCTCATAACTACTACTTCTTCGTGCTTTCCACCTTCCACTTCGACGAATAAGCGACTACCTGGTTCAAATCGCTCCTCTTCGAAATCTGTTACCGACATGACACGAACTTCACCTCGAACGCCGTGTGTATTTACTATTTTACCAACATTTAAAAAATCTTTACTCATATAGCATCACCTATTTATTCGTACTATTATTCCATCTTCAACGACGATTTCTCTATCACCGATCAATTCATCGTAAGCATCGCCAACAGATACTTCAACAATTTCATCTACTTCTCTTTCAGTAATTTCACTACCTAATGGTAATTGGTCTAATTGTTCGATTTGAAGTTCATACCACTCGATCGACTGTTTTCTTTTTAACTCTTCTTGAGAAAACTTTTCCTCTACTTTATGTTGGTCGAACTTTTGCTTATATATCAATTTTTTCTTTTCAAAATTAAGTTGTTCAATTTCTTTATGTTTAATCGCAATTTGTTCTTGAAATTGTTCGACAAGTTTCTGTTTACTATCTTCAGTCACAACTTGCTTCACTGTTGTCTTTCGTATAATTTGCATAAGACCACCCATTTCATTCAAATAACTCGTCTTAAGCTTAAATTATTTTATAACTGAAAAAAAGGGAAAGGTTTAACCCTCTCCCTCTTTACTACATAATATCAACATAAACCTTTTTATTTGTGTTCGAATGAGCTGCATGAACAACTGTACGAACAGCTTTGGCGATGCGCCCGTTTTTACCAATCACTTTACCGACATCATCTTCATGAACAGTTAAGTGGTAACGAATTTTACGATCCGTTTCTTCAACTGTCACTTCAACGTAATCAGGGTGATCAACTAATGGGCTTACAATCGTTTCAATTAAGGGTTTCATGATATCACAAATCCTTATTAGTTATTTTTTGACTCGTGAAACTTAGTCATGATGCCCTGGTCTGAGAATAGGTTGCGTACCGTGTCGCTTGGCTTAGCACCTTTAGTCATCCAGTCTAAAGCTTTCTCTTCATCAATAGAAACTTCTGGTGTTTCAGAAACTGGATTATATGTGCCGATTTGCTCAATAATACGTCCATCACGAGGTGAACGTGAATCTGCTACTACTACACGATAGAAAGGATTTCTTTTAGAGCCCATTCTTTTTAGGCGGATTTTTACTGCCATGTCTTACACCTCCATCAAATTGCTTATCACAATTTTAGATTGTATCAGAGAAACAAAAGTGTGTAAAGGATTTTTACATTACATTGTTATAGATTTTATATTTTCTGTTTTATAGCCGTTTGAAGCTGAGTTTCAGAGCTTGTTCTCATACTAGCACAATGTGTTCTATTAATACAAAGGACAATTAAATCTTACTTACTGTTTCTACTTTAACTTTACCGTCAAACAATTCTACCCGATGATTTGCTCGTTTTGCAATAGCTTCATCTTTTTTATATTCTAAACACCTACTTGACCATTAACACTTAATTATAACCCTAATAAATAAAGCGCTAATCCTAAAAGGATCAGCGCTTTACTAGTTAATTTAGTTTATATAACGCACTCATTTTACATGAAAGGAAGGTTCATACCACCTTTATTACCTTTCTTTTGGTTGGTCATCTGTTTCATCATTTTCTTCATTTCTTCAAATTGCTTTAAAAGACGATTGACTTGCGCAACTGATGTACCTGAACCTTTTGCGATACGTTTTTTACGGCTAGCATTAATGACACTTGGATCGACACGCTCTGTCTTTGTCATCGATTGAATAATTGCTTCTATATGCGTCAGTTGCTTATCATCTACCTGGAGGTTTTTCATGCCTTTCATTTTGTTAGCCCCAGGCATCATATTAATTAACTCATCTAATGGTCCCATACTTTTCACTTGTTCCATCTGTTCTAAGAAGTCTTCAAAGGTAAAGGACATCGAACGCATTTTACTTTGCATTTCTTTTGCTTTCTTCTCATCAACTTCTGTTTCTGCTTTCTCAATTAAACTAAATACATCACCCATACCTAAAATTCTTGATGCCATACGATCTGGGTGGAATGCTTCTAATTGGTCAAGCTTTTCACCCATACCCGCAAACTTAATAGGCTTGCCTGTAACAGCTCTAATAGATAAAGCTGCACCACCACGTGTGTCGCCATCTAGTTTCGTTAGAACGACACCACTAATATCAAGTTGCTCATCAAAGCTATCTGCAACAGTGACTGCATCTTGACCTGTCATTGAGTCAACAACTAAGAAAATTTCATCTGGTGAAGTATCTTCTTTAATTTGGGTTAACTCACCCATTAAGTCTTCATCAATGTGCAAACGACCTGCTGTATCAATTAAGACGTAATCATGATGTTCTTCTTTTGCTTTAGCGATTGCTTCATTAGCAATATCAACTGGGTTAGCATCCGTTCCTTTAGAATAAACAGGCATCTCAAGCTGTTCTCCTAAAGTTTTTAACTGGTCGATCGCTGCCGGACGATAGACGTCTGCTGCAACTAACAATGGATTACGATTAAATTTCTTTCTTAAATGGTTAGCTAATTTACCAGTCGTCGTTGTTTTACCAGCACCTTGTAAACCAACCATCATAATAACTGTTGGCGGTTTATTGGCAACGGCGATTTTACTTTGCTCACCACCCATTAACTCAGTGAGCTCTTCTTTTACAACTTTAATAACTTGTTGACCTGGCGTTAAGCTTTCCATCACCTCTTGACCAACAGCACGCTCTTTAATACGTTTAATTAAGTCTTTTACAACTTTATAGTTAACGTCAGCTTCTAATAAAGCCAACCTAACTTCTCTAGTCATTTCTTTTACGTCAGCTTCAGTGACCTTACCTTTACCGGTAATCTTTTTGATCGTACCTTGTAAACGGTCGGCTAATCCTTCAAATGCCATAATGGACTGTCCCCCCTACTCTAGGTTTTCCAACTGTACTAATAAAGTCTCAACATCTTCTAATTGACGTTGTGACAGTTTTTCCTTCATTTCTCGAATCAATTCATGACGTTTTTCAAAACGTTCATAGAGTCCTAGCTGAGCTTCATACTCTTCAAGCATAGCCTCTGTACGTCTAATATTATCATAAACGGCTTGGCGACTAACATAATAAGTTTCGGAAATTTCACCTAAAGAATAATCTTCTAAGTAATATAATTCCATATAGTTTCTTTGTTTGTCTGTTAGAAGCTGCTGATAAAAATCAAACAAATAATTAATTCGCGTCGTTTTTTCAAGCATAATCCACACTCCTAAGTGCTTTGAACAACAAGTCTATAATTATTTTTCTTCTTGTTCAACTCGTGTCATTAAATCTCCAAATAAGCCGTAGACGAATTGGTGTGCATTAAACGGTTGTAAGTCAGTAATTTGTTCACCTAACCCAACATACTTAACTGGAATATTCATTTCGTTGCGGATTGCTAAAACGATCCCGCCACGCGCTGTACCATCAAGCTTCGTTAAGACAATTCCTGAAACGTCTGTTGCTTCTTTAAATGTTTTCGCTTGGCTTATTGCATTTTGACCTGTTGTAGCATCAAGTACAAGTAACGTTTCGTGTGGTGCTTCTGGAATTTCTCGCTCGATGACTTTGCGTACTTTTGATAACTCTTTCATTAAGTTCACTTTATTTTGCAATCGGCCTGCCGTATCACATAGTAAGACGTCAGCACCTCTTGATCTTGCGGCTTGAATACCATCATAAATAACCGCTGCTGGGTCACTTCCTTCATTATGTTTAATAACATCAACGCCAGCACGTTCACCCCAAACATCAAGTTGGTCAATTGCACCTGCTCTAAATGTATCACCAGCTGCAAGGACGACATTTTTGCCTTCTTGTTTAAGTTGATAAGCTAATTTACCAATTGTCGTCGTTTTACCTACCCCGTTAACGCCAACGATTAATATGACAGAAAGACCGTCTTTTTGTATGTTTAATGCTTCGACTGTTTCTTCGTCATCTTCACCATAATAAATTTCAACTAATTTCTCAGAAATGACTTCTTTTACTTCTTCAGTATCTTGAATGTTACGGCGTTTAACTTCCATTTCAAGTTCTTCAATAAGCTCCATTACGGTTTCAACACCGACATCTGCAGAGATTAAGATCTCTTCAAGTTCTTCAAAAAATTCTTCATCAACTTTACGGTATTTTGCGATTAAATCATTTACCTTTGTTGTAAAGGAGTCACGCGTTTTCGTTAACCCGTCTTTAAATTTATCTGTTGCTTGATCTGTTTGTTTGCTAACTTTGTCTTTTAATTTTTTAAAGAAACTCATTTCAGTACTTCCTTTCTATGAAATGCTTAACTTAATTGTATATCATTTCGTCTGTTTCTTCTAACTTAACTGATACCATTTTTGAAACGCCAGATTCTTGCATCGTTACACCATATAACACATCGGCATGTTCCATCGTACCTTTACGGTGAGTAATCACGATAAATTGTGTATGTGCAGAAAACTGTTTTAAATAGCCTGCAAAACGTACAACATTAGCTTCATCCAATGCTGCTTCTACTTCATCTAGCACACAGAATGGTACTGGTCGAACACGTAAAATAGCAAATAATAAGGCAATTGCCGTCAGTGCTCTTTCACCACCTGAAAGTAAACCTAATTGTTGTAGTTTCTTACCTGGTGGTTGAGCAATTATATCAACACCTGTTTCTAATAAATCATCAGGGTTTGTCAGTTTTAATTCGGCATGACCGCCACCGAATAGTTCTTTAAATACTTTCTCGAATTCTTCTTGGATTTTAAAGAACGTTTCACTGAATTTACGTATCATTTCTTCATCCATTTCATCGATAATCGAGTGAAGCGTCTCTTTTGCTTCTAATAGGTCATCACGTTGCTCTGTTAAGAAAGCATAACGTTCTTGTACACGCTCATACTCTTCGATTGACCCGAGATTAACATGACCTAATGCTTTAATTTGTTGTTTCGTTTGGGCGACTTGTTGCTTCGCTTGTTCAATGTCTGCTGCCGGGCCATGTACTTGCTTAGCACGCTCAAATGTCATTGAATACTCATCACTTAGTTGTTGGAGTCTGTTTTCTAAATCAACATCTAAACGATTCGCTTGCACTTCGTATTTTTGTAGTTGGCTACTTTTCTCTTCATACAGTCTATTTTTCTCTTTAATTTCACGTTCTAGATCTTCTTGAAGTTGCATTTCTTGTTCACGCTTTTCACGTGCTTCTTCTAGTTGGCTGTTAACTCTGACTAATTGATTGCGGTGATTTTGCAATGTTTCAGTTAGTCCTTCGACTGTATGTGAATTTTCATGAGATTCTTTTAAGTCTTTTAGTTCTTTTTCGATTTGTGTTTTCGTCTCAACTTCTTGATTTAAATCAGCTTTTAGTTGATTGACACGCTCTTCTTGGTTACGAACATCACTATCTTGTTCTGCTAAACGTATTTGTAAGTTATTTAACTGCTCTTGTTGTTCATCTTGTTCCGCTTTATAAGATGACTGATTTTCGGTTAAGTCATCAATTTTCTGTTTTAGTTCATTAGATTTATTACTTTGTTCTACTAACGTCGATTCTAGTGTAGTCAATTGCTGTTTTAAGTTTTGACGATCTTGGTCAAACTGCTGGTTTTCTTGATCATAGACTTCTAATTGCTTATTTATATTCGAAAGTTGGATTTCAGCACTTTGAAGCTTTTGGTTTACTTCTTGGAATGACGATTGGACTTGATTAAGCTCTTGCTCTTTGTCAGTAAGTTGTCCTTTAAGATGTTCAAACTGAGAACGTTTTTGTTTTAATTCTTCTTGAAATGTATCTGTTTTACTTTCGTAGTCCGTTAACTTTTCTTTCACTTCTTCTAACTCTTGTTCACGTGTAAATAAAGAAACTTGATTGCTATTTTTCTTAGCTCCACCACTCATGGAACCACCTGGGTTAACGACATCACCATCTAGCGTTACGATTCTGTAGCGATGGTTAATTTGTTTAGCAACCACGTTAGCTTCTTTCAATGATTGCGTCACAATTATATTACCGAGTAAATTCTCGGCAATCTCTCGATAAGACTCATCAAAGTTCACTAATTGTGATGCCACTCCAATAAAACCTTCAGCGTTTTGAATTGTCCTTTGTATGCGCTCATCTATAAGTCTAGATTTCATCGTTGATTGTGGTAATAATGTCGCTCGTCCACTTTTAGATTGCTTTAAGTATTGAATAGCATCTCTCGCATCTTTTTCCGTTGAGACGACAATATGTTGTGCTTGCGCTCCCAAAGCTGTTTCCATTGCTGTTACGTAATCCTGTGGTACTTGGATTAGTTGCGCAACCGCTCCGTGAACGCCATTTAATTGGTCACGCTCTTTAGCTTGTAAGATCGCTTTAACGCCATAATAAAAGCCGCTATATGACTCTTTCATATCTTCAAGCATTTCCTTCTTTGAGCGTAACTGTTCAATAATGCGGTAAGCTTGGTTTAACTTCTCTTCATCTGTATAGATTGTTTCTTGTTGATCATTTAATTCTGTTTCTAAACGTTCATAAGCTTGTTTAACATCTGTAAGTTGTTGTTCAAGCGCTTCCTTTTGTTGTTCATATTCACTGAACTCTGTTTGTAAGTCTTCACGATCTTGCAGCATTTGATCAAAACGTTCATCGAGACGCTTCTTACGTTCTTCAATTTGTTCGATTTGTTTTTCCACTGAATGCTTCTCATTACGACTAGCTGCCTGTTCATTAAGCAAATCAATATATTCAGCCTTATGCTGTTCGATTGTTTCCTCAATGTTGCCTTCACTAGAGGCTAACCTGTCTTTTAAAGCTTTAATTTGTTCTTTCGTTTCGTCACGTGATGACTGCATAACAGCAAGTCTTGCTTCATGGTCTTCAATATCAAGTTTGATTTGATCAACTTGGTCTGAATGGGTTTGAACGTTACTTTCAAGCTTATCTTTACTTTCATCAAAATGTTTTAACCGTTCAGCTAAAACATTCTTCTGCCCTTCTAACTGTTCAATTTCTTTCGTTAAATATAACTTTTCATCTTGCCATTTATTAATTTGTTTTTCTAAAGAATGAATAATCTCGCGTTTCTCTTCTAAATTTGCATCATCTTGCTGAATGACTGCTTTTTCAGCCGCTAATTGTTCTTTTAACTGCTCAATGGAAGTTAATAAATGATCCCAATCGGTATGAATAGCTTCAATTTCAGCAACTAAAAGCGAGACTTCCTCTTTTTCTAGCTGATCTCGTAAATCCAAATATTGTTTCGCTGTTTCGGCTTGTTTTTCTAGCGGTTCAAGTTGACCTTCGATTTCATGGATAATGTCTTCTACACGACTTAAATTATCTTGTGTTTCGCTTAGTTTCTTTTGTGCATTGACTTTACGTTTTTTATATTTTAAAACGCCAGCTGCTTCTTCAAAAATGCTACGACGCTCTTCTGACTTTGAAGATAGGATTTCTTCTACTTTACCTTGGCTTATAATAGAAAAAGCTTCCTTACCTAACCCCGAATCCATAAATAGGTCTGTAATATCTTTAAGCCGACAAGGTTGCTTGTTAATTAAGTAATCACTATCACCAGAACGATAGACCCGACGTGTGACAGCAACTTCATCGTATTCAATCGGGAGTTGGTGATCACGATTATCCAAAACTAACGTTACGTCTGCAACGTTTAACCCTTTACGTGTATCACTTCCGGAAAAAATAACATCTTCCATCTTCGCTCCACGTAATGACTTGGCTGATTGCTCACCTAATACCCATCGAATAGCATCGGTAATATTTGATTTTCCACTTCCGTTCGGACCAACCACTGCCGTTACGCCAGGTACAAAATCGACTGACACCCGTTCGGCAAATGATTTAAACCCGACAGTCTCTAACCTTTTTAGAAACATACCTTTTAACACCTACTTATAAATGCTACATTTTTAATTATGAACAGACGATGACAATAATCTTTTAATATGTAATAATGTACTTAACATTTCAACCTGTTTATTTTATCATAAATTAAGGGTTCACAGAAGGATGCAATACACGATTAGGAGGATATTCATGAACTTAAATGAGCCAAGTTATGAAAATTTGGAATATATCATCGAAGAATTAGCTAAACAATTACAAGTGTTAAACGCTTCTATTTTAAAACCAGAAGATTATGATTTAGACCATTATCATGATATTAAAGATATTTATGACATGTTAAATGCTCAAGGGCAAGTTAGTGTTGCGGAGATTAACGCAATTATTGCAGAGTTAAAAAAATATCGTAAACAATAAAAATGTGACCCCAGTTAGACGTCAAAAGTCTAGCTGGGGTTTTCTTTTCGTCCGCTTATTTAGTTAGCTTTGCTAAACCTTCTTTTGCTGCATCTTGCTCAGCTTCTTTTTTAGATCGTCCTCTTCCTGTACCTATTTTCTCCTCATTTAATGTTACTGCCGCTATAAATTCTCGATTATGATCTGGACCGATCTCGTCAACGATTTCGTACTCGACTGATTCACCGTCTTTTTGGACGTGTTCTTGAAGCTGGCTTTTATAATCCATCACATGCGAAAAAGCACCTGGTTCAACATCCGGAAAGATGTGTTCTTCTAGGAAATTCAAAGCTGTTTCAAACCCTCGATCTAAATAAATCGCACCCATCAGTGCTTCAAAAGCATCAGCTAAAATAGCAGGACGCTCACGACCGCCGGAAGCTTCTTCTCCTTTTCCTAAAAGTAAATAATCACTTAATTGTAATTCACGACTAAATTGTTCTAATGAAGGTTCACAGACTACATTTGCTCTAAATTTCGTTAACTCTCCTTCACTCATATCTGGATAAGCTCGAAACAAATGTTGAGACACAGTTAGTTCTAGAACTGCATCACCTAAAAACTCAAGTCGTTCATTATCTTTAAGTGAATCATCCTGATGCTCATTCACATATGATGTATGCATGAAAGCTTGCTTTAGTAATTCCTCATTATTAAATTGAATATTAAACTTCTGTTGAAAATGTTTACAGTCCATAATGTTCCACCTTCTCTATTAACTTGAGAACAACACTTTAACTTGTATGTAATTATACTTTGCTTATGTATCCATTTTTAAGCATTCAAAATAGAAAACGAGGATGACTACATTGTCATCCCCCTTTTAAAGTTACTGGATGCTGTTTATGTAATTTACAGCATCACCTACTGTATTAATTTTTTCTGCTTCTTCATCAGAAATTTCCATATCAAACTCATCTTCAAGTTCCATGACTAATTCAACAACATCTAATGAATCTGCTTCAAGGTCATCTTTGAAAGAAGCACTCTCTGTTACTTTTGATTCATCAACGTCTAAACGTTCCACGATAATGTTTTTTACACGATCAAATACGTCTGCCATGTTGTTCACCTCCCTTCAAAGCGTAATTAATTATATTACATTACCATTCCACCGTCCACATGAATCGTTTGTCCTGTCATATAGTTCGCATCGTCTGAGGCTAAAAAGCGCACAACTTTAGCGACATCTTCAGGGTCACCAAGACGGTCTAATGGTATTAAATCATACATTTGTTGTTTAGCTTCATCAGACAATTCATCAGTCATATCAGTGGCAATAAAGCCAGGAGCTACAGCATTAACATTCACATGACGTGCAGCTAACTCTTTAGCGACTGATTTCGTCATGCCAATCACACCCGATTTAGCAGCAACATAGTTAGCTTGTCCTGGGTTACCTGTTACACCAACAATTGAAGCGACGTTAACAATTTTACCAGAACGCTGCTTCATCATTTGACGCGTAACACCCTTAATACAATTAAATACACCTTTTAGATTAGTATCAATGACTTCATCAAATTCTTCTTCTTTCATACGCATAAGTAAATTATCACGCGTAATACCTGCATTGTTAACTAGAATGTCCAACGATCCGAAATGATCAACTGTTTGTTTAATTAAATCTTTCACTTCTTCAGCATTTGATACATTCGCTTGAACAGCAAAAGCATCTCGGCCTAACTGCTTGATTTCATCAACTACAGCTTCTGCTTTATCTTTACTTCCAGCATAGTTTACGACGACATCAGCACCTTGCTTTGCAAGTTCTATAGCAATCGCTTTACCAATACCACGCGAAGCACCTGTGACGAGTGCTGCTTTACCTTCTAACATTAAGATTCCTCCTTAGCCCATTGAATAAACTCATTTAATTGATCAACATCTTGTATATTAAATACTTTTGCACGGCGATGGACTTTTTTCACCAATCCTGATAATACTTTTCCGTGCCCGACTTCAACAAAAGCATCTACACCTTCATTGACCATATTTTCTAACGTTTTTGTAAACTGTACTGGTGAATAAAGTTGTTCTGTTAACAGTTGTTTAACTTCAATTGCATCTTGAACTGGATTTGCAGTGACGTTAGCATAAACAGGAACTTGTGCGTCATGAAGGTCAACTTCATTAAGTACTGTTTGAAACTGTTCGCTTGCCGGTTGCATTAATTGTGAATGAAAAGGGCCACTAACGTTTAATGGTAAAGCACGTTTTGCGCCGGCTTCTTTTAACTGCTCAACAGCTTGCTCTACGCCTTCAACAGTTCCAGAAATAACTGTTTGACCTGGACAGTTATAATTCGCGACATTAACTGTAGCGCCGTTATTCGTAATATCCTGGGTGATCTTTAAGATTGTTTCATCATCTAAACCTAGCACTGCAGCCATTGTACCTTGCCCTGACGGAACAGCCTTCTCCATCAACTTTCCACGCTCATGAACTGCCTTGATTGCATCTTCGAAAGATAAGGCACCTGCTGCATAAAGAGCACTATATTCACCTAAACTGTGTCCAGCTACCATCGCTGGTTCAATTCCTGCTTTCTTAATCTGCTCAAAAATAGCTACACTATTTAATAGTAAGGCAGGTTGTGCGTTTTCTGTTTTCGTCAGTTCCTCTTCTGGTCCATTTAACATGAGGTCAGTTAATGAATATCCTAGAACTTCATTTGCCTGTTCAAACCGCTCTCGTACTTCGCTTGTTTCATCATAAAAACTTTGACCCATTCCAACAGTTTGTGAACCTTGACCTGGAAAAAGAAAAGCAAATTTACTCATCATTGGACTCCTTCCCGCTCTCCATTGATTCGACATCTTTTTGAATTAAGTGAACAACATCTTTTTCGACTAAGTCATATGTTTGTTTAATCGCACTAAATATAGCGCGCCCATTTGAAGATCCATGCGCTTTAATCACGGGTGCAGCAAGACCAAACAAACCAGCACCTCCATATTCTGAGTAATCCAGTTGATTCTTGATGCCTTTAAGGTCTGATTTAACCATGGCAGCAGCCAATTTCGTTTTCATATTTTGTGTAAACGTATCTTTAATCATCGAAAACATTGATAAAGCTGTTCCTTCAATCGATTTCAACGCGATATTACCAGAGAAACCATCTGTAACAACAACATCAGCCACTCCATTTAGTAAGTCTCTTGCTTCTACATTACCGATGAAGTTAATCGGTGCATCTGACATAAGTTCAAAAGCTTTTTTCGTCAGTTCTGACCCTTTTTGGTCCTCAGTTCCGACATTTAATAAACCGACTTTAGGGTTTTGGACGTTACGTACATTCTCAACGTAAATGGAACCCATAATTGCATATTGTAATAAATGTTGTGGTTTTGCATCAACATTTGCTCCAACATCTAATAGTAAAAAGCCTTGTCCATCAATGGTTGGTAAAGTTGGGCTTAATGCTGGGCGTTCAATGCCTTTAATTCGTCCAACTTTAAATAGACCCGTACTCATTAAAGCCCCAGTATTACCTGCTGATATACAAGCATCAGCTTCGTTATTTTTAACAGCTTCAGCCATTAAGACCATTGAAGCATTTTTCTTTTTGCGAACAACGCGTACAGGCTCATCATCATTCTCAATCTTCTCTGTCGTGTGGTGAATTGTAATTCGTTCGTATGTATCACCTAATAAAGGTTTTATTTGTTCTTCATCACCAAAAAGTGTAATTGATAAATCGTTATAATGTTCTATAGCTTGTTTCGCACCTTCTACTACAGCTTCTGGTGCATGATCTCCACCCATTGCATCGATAGCAATCTTCATAAACATGACTCCTTTTATTGTTCAGTCGATCTAAACATATGGAATTTCCCATAAAAAACTAACTCTTGATCGACGTAACTTGATACTTCAACAATCGTTCTTCCTTTTTCGTCATCACCTTTAACGTAAGCTTTAGCAATGACACGTTCATGTAATTTAACTGGCCTTGTAAAACGTATTTCAGAATTAGCTGTTAATGCTAGTTCATCATCTATAACAGCAACGGCTAGTGAGTTAGCTTGTGCAAATAAATGGTGCCCTCTTGCAATTTGGTTACGTGAAAATACGTGCTCTTCACTAATATCCAGTAGTGAAATAGCTGACTGATCAAGCTCTAAATTAACAACCTCACCGATCACTTCATCAAGAGGTAAAGCTTTAACTGTTTCATCCCACTGCTTTTGTGCAACATCTTTGATACGTTCACGAAGCTCAGGTATTGATAGTTCTAAGCGATCGAGACGAATGGTTTGAATACTTACGCCAAACTTCTTGGCTAAGTCTTCATCTGTAATAAATGGTGTGTCTTCTATAAGTTTTATGAGTTCTTCTTGTCTTTCCTTCTTTTTTCTTTTCATGCGATCCACCATCCGTTTTATGACTAGGTCCTAATAGTAATATATAATACGTTGGCGTAAGATGCAATCATTAATCAAAAATTCGTTCTTGAATTAAAGGATCGGACTCTATAAGCTGTTTTAACTTACTATATTCATCGTCCAGCTCTAACTTACCTTCATTCATGACATTAACAGCATCTTGCCTTGCCACTTCTAGTGCTCTATAGTCTTCAACAATATCTGCGACTTTAAACTCGGGTAAGCCACTTTGTCTTTTTCCGAAAAAGTCCCCTGGTCCTCTAATTTGTAAATCATGTTCTGATAACTCAAATCCATCGGTTGTTTCTGTCATGACGCGCATACGTTCTTTTCCGTTTTCACTTTTTGGGTCGGCTAGTAAAATACAATAACTTTGTTCACTACCACGACCTACTCGCCCTCTTAATTGGTGTAGTTGAGCCAAGCCAAACCGTTCAGCATCATAGATCACCATCGTCGTTGCGTTTGGAACGTTTACACCTACTTCAATGACAGTAGTTGAAACGAGTAATTGTATTTCATTATTAGCAAATTGTCTCATTAATTCTTCTTTTTCTTGCGCTGATAAACGTCCATGCATAAGACCAACATTAATTGAAACAGGCATCGTTGCGTTTAATTGTTCAAACACATCGACTGCATTTTGAATATCTAATTGATCTGATTCTTCGATTAATGGGCAAATAACATAAGCTTGATGTCCCTTATTTATTTGATCCACTAAAAACTGATGAACGCGCTCAATCATATTTTCTTTAACCCAATACGTTTCGACTGGTAAACGTCCTTTAGGCATTTCATCAATTACAGATACATCCATATCACCGAAAGATGTAATAGATAAGGTTCGTGGGATTGGTGTAGCTGTCATAAACAACACATCAGGAGTTAATCCTTTATCTCTTAACGTTTTACGTTGATTGACGCCAAAGCGGTGTTGCTCGTCAATAACAACTAGTCCGAGTTGACTGAAAATCGTTTCCTCTTGAATTAATGCATGAGTGCCAACGAGTAAGTCAATTTCACCATTTTCAAGCCTTGTCAAAATCGCTTTACGCTTTTTACCTTTAATCGATCCTGTTAACAACTCAATGTTCAACTGCTCGCCTAACAAACCATTTAACGATTCAACATGTTGCTCAGCTAGAATTTCAGTAGGGACCATTAAAGCACCTTGCTGACCTGATAAAGCTGTAGCGTACAACGCGATTGCTGCAATAACGGTTTTACCTGAACCAACGTCACCTTGTAAGAGACGATTCATTCGATGCTCACCATTTAGATCATCTAATATTTCTTTTAACACTCGTTTCTGACTACCTGTTAGATCAAAAGGTAGTCGATTAACAAATTCCGTTAACACACTGTTGTCATACTGCTTTTGTGTTCCAACTGATTGTGCTTTATTTTCTCTTCTAATGTATTGCATTTTGAGTTGAAACAGAAACAGTTCTTCATAAATAAATCTTCTTTTTGCATGCTTTAAACTCGATTTTGAAGATGGTTGATGTAACTCTTTAACAGCTGTTTGCCTTTGTGGAATTTTGTAGTTATGTAGGTATTTCTCCGGCAATATCTCTTCAATTTCTTCTACAGAAGATTTCAAGGCATACTTAATTAGCTTCTTTAATTGAGCAACCGTTAAGTTACCCTTTGTATGGTAAACAGGCTCAATTGAACTGGCTTCTTCAAAGCTTTGACGATGGAATTTATGCACGGTTAATTGTAATCGGTGCATATCCCATTTCCCTGTTAGCGTGACAGTTTGTCCAACTTGTAACTGGTCTTTTAAGAAAGCTTGATTAAAAAATACTGCTTTAACTGCTACAACTCCTATTTGAATTGTGCACGATAATCGTGATTTTTTACGACCATAAAAAGATACATTCGGTTGTGAGACAACTTCCCCTTGAATCGTTGCCACTTCTTCATGACTTAATTCTTCTAACGGTTTTAATTCTAAGAAGTCATAACGAAAAGGAAAGTGGAAGAGTAAATCTCCCACTTTCGAAATATCTAGCAATGCTAGCTGTTCTTGAGTTTTTTCACCGACACTTGGTATTTGATTAACTGGTTCGTTAAACAATTTCGATCACTCGCTTCCCATGGCAGGTCCAAAAACTTTTTTAGCTAATTCTCTTCCTGTTGGTGTTGCTGCCAAACCACCTTCTGCTGTTTCCTTAAGAGCTGGCGACATGCTTTCACCAATTCTAAACATAGCTCCAATAACTTCGTCAGTAGGGATTGTACTCGTCACACCTGCTAAAGCTAAATCCGCTGAAACAATCGCTTGAGAAGACCCCATTGCGTTACGTTTTACACAAGGTACTTCAACTAACCCTGCAACAGGATCACACACTAATCCGAGCATATTTTTAAGCGTAATTGACATCGCCTCTGCTGACTGCTGTGGTGTGCCACCAGCCATTTCGACAGCTGCTGCACTTGCCATACCTGCCGCAGAACCAACTTCAGCTTGACAACCGCCTGCTGCACCTGAAATCGAAGCATTATTCGCGACGACTTGACCGAATGCACCTGAAGTGAATAAAAAGCGAATCATTTGGTCACGCGTTGGATTTAAGCGGGGCTTTAATCCAAATAACACACCTGGTACACACCCAGCACTGCCAGCTGTTGGTGTTGCACAAATCGTCCCCATCGCTGCGTTTACTTCATTAGTTGCAACCGCTTTACTAACAACATCTAATAAAAGATTACCAGATAACGTTTCTTGTTCAGCCATATATTTTTGAACTAATACAGCATCTCCACCTGTTAAGCCTGAGCGAGACTTTACACCTTCTAACCCATCTTCAACAGATTTCTCCATAATATCTAAGTTATGACCCATTTCAGCGAAAATCTCTTCTCTCGGCTTGCCACTCTCTTCTACTTCTTGCCTAATCATTACTTCTGAAATAGGAATATCTAATTTTTCTGCTTGCTCTACTAATTCACTAACGTGTTTAAACAACATTCACACTCACTCCTTCCCCTTACTCTGAGATTGTAACGACTTGCATGATATGATCACATTTATTCAATTCATCCATAATGCGGTCTGGAATTCTCTCGTCAGTTTCGATAATCATCATCGCATCTTTTCCTTCTTCTTTTCTAGCCACTTCCATATGACCAATGTTAATTTCATGCTCAGCTAGAACATTTGTTACAGAAGCAATCGCTCCAAATCGGTCATTATGCATAACGAGGATGGCTGGTGATTGACCTGTTAAACGTAATTCAAAACCGTTTAACTCTGTAATCTCAGCTTTACCACCACCGATTGAAATGCCGACTAGTTCAAAATCGCCTTGTTCATCACCCATCTGAATTCGTGCAGTATTAGGGTGATCTGATGATCCATCTTCTTCTATAAATTCTATATCTAAATTCGCTTCTTTAGCTAAGTTTAAAGCATCTTTAATTCTTTCATCATACGTGCTAAACCCTAATATTCCACCAACTAAAGCTACGTCTGTTCCGTGGCCTTGATAAGTTTTAGCAAAAGACCCATATAAATGAATTTTTGCCCAATCTGGCTGTCTGCCAAATAGTTCTCTAGCCATTTTCCCAATACGTGCAGCACCTGCTGTGTGAGAACTTGAAGGTCCAATCATTACTGGACCAATAATATCAAAAACGGATCTAAACTTCATAACGGACACGCTCCTTTGTCTCCTCTATCTACCTTTATTTTATCGTTAATTCGTTAAAATTCCAACACTTATTCCATTCATTTCAAGTTATTCTGTTGATAATCTCTCAGTTTCTGATTATAATATGCTTTGGGTTTTAAGAACTCGGGTGGGCGAGGGCTTTACAAACAAAGAAGGAGTACTCATGAAAAATTGGCCTAACAATCGTTGGTTAAACGAGGTCGTTGCCGGTTTAATCGGTTATTTAACAACGGTTTATATCGTCGTTGTTAACAGCGCCATTTTAAGTGATGCTGGAATTAATCGAGAAGATGCTATGATTGCAACCATACTAGCGAGTACGGTTGGTTGTATTTTAGTCGGTATTTGGGCTAAAGTACCGATTATAATTATACCTGGTATGGGGGTCAATGCGCTTTTCGCATACTCAATTGTTCAACAATATGATTTTACTTACGAACAAGGCTTAGGTGTCGTCGTCGTTGCCAGTTTAATATTTTTAGTAACGGCTATTACACCTTTGGGGGAAATGTTCAAAAAAGCGATTCCCGATGCGTTGAAACATGGTATCACAATCGGTTTAGGCTTATTCCTCGTATTAATCGGCTTAGAAAACGGTGGGTTAATTGTAAGTGGTGATTATTCCATAATTGCATTAGGAGATTTCTCTTCTCCTTATGTTGTCGTTAGCTTACTTTGCTTACTTGTCGGCGTTATTTTATTTGTCAAAAATGTTCCCGCAAACTTCTTATTTACGATGATTATCGGAACATTGATTGCTTATATGTTCGGCGTCTTAGACACAGAACCAACGACAATTACAGCTGATAGTATTGCTAACTTTATGGTTTTCCCTACTTTCGATCACATCCTCGGATTAACGTTTTGGATTGCTGTTTTACCACTAGCAATCGTGTTGATTTTTGAAAGTATGGGCTTACTACACGGCCAATTGGATATGCTAAACCGTCATGATGCTTTCCACAAAGCGAATAAGAGTAGTGCCGTTGCCGCAACATTTAGTGGTTTCTTCGGCACTTCACCGACAATACCTGCTGCTGAAACAGCTGCAGTAATCGCTGCGAAAGCCAAAACAGGACTGACGAGTATCGTCATTGGTATCATGTTTTTAGGAACGTTCTTTTTAATACCTTACATTTCATTAATACCAGCTAATGCGATTAGTCCGATCTTAATCATAGTCGGTGTACTAATGATGCAAAACATTAAGCATATTAAAGTAGACGATTTAACCGAAGCGTTCCCAACATTTTTAATTATGTTTATGATTCCATTTACGTACAGCATAGCGGATGGAATGGCCTTTGGCTTTATCGCATATCCAATTATTAAAATTGTAGCCGGTCGAAAAGACGAAGTAACACCACTCTTAATCATCATTTCTAGCTTGTTTTTACTCGAATTCTTAATTAAAGGCTTCATTTAAGTAATCCCTCTCTAGCATAATTCGCTAGGGAGGGATTTATTTTTTAGAGGTTAACAGTGTCATTAAACATCTGTTTTTGTGAAGATCGTAAGCTTATAGTTAATAAAAAAGTAGAAATTAAGAACATGATCAGAACACCTAAAATAACCGCACCTTTAATTGAATACAGTTGAGCAATCATCCCTAAAAGCATAGTTAGTAAAATGATGAGGGTTGCTTCAAACAACCCAAACACACTTCTCACCCTCCCCATAACTTCAATTGGTATATTATTTTGATAAAAAGTGAGAAAGCCTGTATTTGCAAATGCAATAAAAAATGCCAAAAAGAAAAACCCAAACGCTGCAACAATAAAAATCTCAGAGAAAGCGTATATGACATAGCCCATTGAAACAAATACAGTACCAAAACCAATTAAAACAAAAGTCTTCAAATGATTAACAACTAATGAATTTATAATTGCTCCTATTACAATACCTGCACCAGCTATAGATACTAAAAAACCATACTCACTGTCTGTCAACAGTAAAACTTCCTTTGCAAATGCTGCTTCAAGAGAGTCAATTGCACTAGCCATTATGATCATAACAAAGCTAAATAAAAAATATACAACCATTACTTGAGTGTGCAAACGTGAATATTGTATAACTTGTGCTAGATCGTTTTTGACTAATTGTATAGATAAATCGCCAAGTTTAAGCGAATGCAAATTATCCTTTTCTAAATTAGGCATGAAGCTAGTTATGATTGCAGAGATTAACAAGGCAATTGAATTAATATAAATAGCAATATACGGTGAACCAACAAAAAATAATACACCTGCAATAGCAGGACCAATTAAAAATGCTCCAGATGTAACTAAACTCAACAAAGAATTAAATCGCTTCCTTTCCTTATACGGAATCAATTTTGTTACATATGACATCGATGTTGGTTCGAATATTGCGCTAGCCATATTAATTAAAAACACAAATAAATAAATTAAACCTATTGATGTTATAAATGGTAATATAAAAATGATGGTTGCTCTAAATACATCCAGAATGATCATCAAATACTTTTTATTTAGCCGATCAATAAAAGAGCCAGCCCAAATATTAGTACACAATGTAGCTAACGGTTTTATGATATAAAGTATTGATACCGCCAAAGGAGAGCCTGTCATTTCTAACACAATTAAATTGAGAGCTATAAAATATACCCACTCACCAACACTTGAGGTGCCGATTCCGAACAATAACATAATAGAATACTTTCAAGAAACCAATCTCTTCATCATCTAATCCCCTCCTCATTAAAAATACAAAAAGCCCCCAAGACCTTAGCCTTGAGGGCAGGAATATCAAATCCACGGTGCCACCTCATTTTGATTATATGTCGCCATATAACCCTTTGAAGTACAATATAATACTCGCGCTCTATAACAGGAGCACCTGTCACACTATCATTTTACCATTCCAGCATGATGCTCAGAGACTTGTTTCAACGTAATTTTCATACTCTTTCTCAGCATATAAGAGCTCTCTGTCATGATTGAATCCCGTTTACTTCTTCTCATCACCGCATATTTTAATATAAAATTTCATTTATATTATCATGAACAGGAAAAAATTACAATGGATTGTTTTTCAAAAGATTCTAAGTCAAACCTTGGGGTGCCTGTTAAGGGCACCTCTTACTTATGCCATGTGTGTTTGTATATGTAGGAACAAGGATAACAAATAAAGAGTTAGCGTGTTTTTGTATTCTTGGTTAAAGCACAAAGTTGGTGTCTAGTGAGAGCAAAGGTGGCGATGCCAGGTCGGCTAAAGGTGGTCACGTCCTGTGACCAACGCCGACATTAGACCGTCCGGGTCGTCACGGGAACAGCACGAGTCTCGAGGCCCCCAGAGGCGCACAGGATGTGGGGCACTTCGGCGTTCGGACAGGACGTCCGGTAGTTAGCCGAAGTTCCTTTGTCTGCCGAGAGACGCACCTGCGTCTTCTAGCAATGCTTTGAAGCAGGCTTCCTCGGTGCAAGTTTCAAAGATGCAATTTCGATGAAGTTACCTGGTTCGAGCCGTGCCCCTGCATAGAAAACACCGTGATAAACGACCGTAAGGGAGTTTGAGCGGATGTTGCACTTGTACCCTGTGGGTGCAAGCGTCCACCGAAAGCGGATCACCTGATACCAACGAACAAAGTAAAAGACACCTACCTTTTACGTGAAAATTTTGAAATATGTCGCTATCCCTACAAATATTATAGAGCAATTATTTTAGAGCCTTATTTAAACATAAAAAGAGCCCAATTTCTTGGGCTCTTTTGAATGCATATAATTTATAATATTACTCCACAGAAAAGATATAAGAATAAATCGGTTGGTTCCCTTGGTGCACTTCTACTTCAATTTCTTCAAAATGCTCTTCAATATATTTTTCGATTAACTCTACTTCTTCGTCAGTTCCTTCTTCACCTTGTAAAATAGTTACAATTTCATCTTCTTCATCATCAACAAGGTTGTTTAACAATTCGTAGATTGCTTCCATCTTATCACGGTTTACAGCTTGGATGGAGCCATCTAAAATACCCATGAAATTACCTTCTTGAATTTCACGACCGTCAATTTGTGTATCTCGAACGGCATACGTAATCTGACCAGTTTTAACAAACTGCATCGATTCAGTCATCGCTTCCTGATTATCTTCAAGAGAGGCTTCAAAATTCAGTGCTAACATCGCACTCATACCTTGAGGTACAGTTTTCGTTGGCACAACTTTAACATTAGCATCTGCTAATTCTTCAGCTTGTTCTGCAGCCATCACAATGTTTTTGTTGTTTGGTAAGACTAACACATGATCAGCATTTGCTTTATTCACTGCTTCAACAATATCCTGAGTACTTGGATTCATGGTTTGTCCACCTTCAATCACAACTGTTGCACCTAGGCTTTCAAACATTTCTTTAATGCCGTCACCCATACCAACTGTTACAACAGCTAAAGGTTGACGTTTCGCAGGAGCTTCTTCTTTTGATTGTTCTCCGACAATTGATGTATGTTGTTCGCGCATGTTTTCAATCTTAATATTAATCAAGCTTCCGTACTTTTGTCCAAGTGTCATAGCTTCACCAGGATATTCAGCATGAATGTGTACTTTCACAACTTCATCGTCAGCTACTACTAAAAGCGAATCACCATGATGGCTTAACTCTTCACGGTATCCTTCTTCATCAAATGGATTGTCTTTTAATTTATCTTCTTCAAATTTCACCATAAATTCAGTACAGTATCCAAATTCAATATCTTCTGTTTGCATGAAATCTTGGTGCATTTTATGGTGTTCAGCACTTACTAATTCATCAAGTGAAGGAGCAGAACTCGTTTCTGGTACTTCTTCACCTTTTAATGACGCTAAGAACCCTTCATACACTGTCACAAGACCTTGTCCACCACTATCTACTACACCTACTTCTTTAAGTACTGGAAGTAAATCTGGCGTACGTTCTAATGAAGCTTTTGATTCTTCAAGCACTTGTTCAAAAAACTCTACAAGGTCTTCAGTTGAATCAGCTACTTCTACAGCCTTATTAGCAGCATCTTTCGCAACTGTTAATACAGTACCTTCCACTGGTTTCATTACCGCTTTATAAGCAGTTTCAACACCAGCTTGCAAAGCTTCTGCTAAGTCATTTGTCGTTATAGTTTCATTTTCTTTAACACTTTTAGAAAAGCCACGGAACAATTGAGAAAGGATCACACCTGAGTTACCTCTTGCTCCCATTAATAACCCTTTAGCTAAAGCATTAGCCACTTGGCCTATATGGTTATTAGTTACTTTTTCAACTTCAGATGCACCTGAAGTCATCGTTAAATTCATATTTGTTCCAGTATCACCATCTGGTACTGGAAAAACGTTTAAGGAATCAATCATTTGTGACTGATTAGATAGATGATTAGCACCTAGTAAAATCATCTGTGCGAATTTCTCACCATTCAAAGTATGATTAGACACACTATTTTCCTCCTTCATCCACAACAATCCTCTATGTAGTTACGCGCACACCGTGAATATAAATATTAACAGACACAACATCTAAACCAACCATACGCTTAAGTGCATACTTCACTTGGTTTTGTACGTTGTGAGCTACTTCAGATACTTTCGTTCCGTAACTGACGATAATATACATATCAATATTTAAATCACGATCTTCTTGTCTGACTACAACACCTTTTGTGAAATTTTCTTTACCAAGAATTTCAGACAAGCCATCTTTAAACTGTTTTTTCGAAGCCATACCAACTATACCATAGCATTCCATAGCTGCGCCACCAGCAATTGTAGAAATAACTTCCGTGGAAACTGTTACCTGACCATAATTGTTTTGAAATTCAACTGACATATCCATCCTCCTTGATTCGTGACCATGACTATGGCTATTTTACTACAACATAACACATTTTAAAAGCGTATTCACAAGAGAACAACGTGTCAAGTGTAAAAACTTGATAAACTAGTCATTCAATCGTTGAAATACACGTAACCATATGATAAAGTAGAAAAGTGATTAAAAGAGATGATGCAGGAGGGATTTTATATGGCTCGTAAATGCCAAGTGACAGGACGCAAAACGTCAACTGGTAACCATCGTTCACACGCGATGAATGCCAACAAACGTCAATGGAAATCAAACGTACAAAAAGTACGTATTATGGTAGACGGTAAACCGAAGAAAGTTTATGTTTCTGCACGTGCTTTAAAATCTGGTAAAGTACAACGCGTATAATGAGATCAGAACACGTAAAAAGGGCTGAAGCTTAAGAGATTAATTCCTTTAAGCCAGCCCTTTTTTACGTTCTAATCCTTCTTAATGAGTCCCATCATTGATCTGACGATACCTCCTAAAAATCTAGGAAGCTTAATCGTATAAAATTTCATCTTCCCCCTCCTATACCAACACGATTACAAATATTAAACTATAAATTAATCACGGCTCTTTACAATTATTAATATGCCTTCAGTGAAAAAATAAGTACCTATTTTTTCTTTCCATTCATTTGAAACTGTTAAAGAACTACCACTTTTAACGTTTGCGCCGTCTAATTCATATAAAAAACCTTTTAAATTTAAGTTCATAACCGTGTCGCTAATTGGGAGAAATGATACATATTGAAACCGTTCATCGCGCTTTAGTTCGTATTGACCAGGCGTTTTTAACGTTAGTTCATTTTGCACATTACAAATCCATGCCTCAATTCCTGCGTCATTAAATTTTTTTAATAACATAATATTCACTAATTCGTGATCTTTGCGTCCACCTGTAGCACCAAATAAATAGACGCGATCAGGTTTTTGGTTCATGACATAATTAATTGCAAGCTCTAAATCTGTATCATCTTTGTCAACAGGATGTACTTCCACTTCATTAGAATACGTTTTAATTTGGGAGAATTCAGTCGTACTAACGGAATCAAAATCTCCAATCGCTAAATCAATGTGGCCAACATTTTGACTCAATAAATAAGCTCCATAATCTACACCGATCCAATGGTTAATCTCATCATAATGATTTAAAGGCGGCAAGTCCGATTTAGGACCTCCCGCCACAATGCCAAACACCTTCATTCTATCACCTACACTGACTGTTCATAACTAGCTTTTATAGCTTGCACTGCAGCTGGACGGTCTTCTTGATTAAAGATCGCACTGCCAGCAACTAACACTTCAGCACCAGCATCAACACAAGCTTTAGCTGTCTCAGCTTTCACACCGCCATCAACTTCGATTTCAAAGTCATAGCCATACTGCTTTTTAAGTTCTGATAATTGTTCAATTTTTGATAAAGTTGAATCAATAAATGACTGACCACCAAATCCGGGATTAACAGTCATAACTAAGACAAGGTCAACATCTTGTAGGATCGGTTCAATCATAGATACCGGTGTTGCTGGATTGATAACGACACCAGGCTTAACACCTTCGTTACTAATTTGTTGAATGACACGGTGTAAATGCGGACAAGCCTCAACATGAACCGAAATGATATCTGCTCCAGCTTTAGCAAACTGAGGGACATAATCTTCAGGGTTCTCAATCATTAAATGAACATCTAATGGTAGATTAGTAACAGGACGGACCGCTTCTACAATCAATGGTCCAATTGTAATATTTGGAACGAAATGACCGTCCATAACATCGACATGAATATAGTCGACATCATTTTCAACTGATTTGATCTCCGTTGCTAAATTTGAGAAGTTTGCTGATAATATCGATGGTGCAATCTTTACCATAACCTAATACCTCGGCTTTCTATTTTTAATTTCTTCATAAAATTGTTTGTAATGTTCATATCTAAATCGTTTAATCTCTCCACTGTCTACTGCTTGTTTAACAGCACACTTCGGTTCGTTCATATGGTAGCATCCTCTGAATTTACAATGGTCTTCATAATCTATGAACTCTCGAAATGACCTTCTAATATCCTCTAATTGAAGTTCATCAAAGTCTAGAGCACTAAAACCAGGTGTATCAGCAACATACCCATTTGCAATAGGATATAGCTCCACATGGCGGGTCGTATGTTTTCCTCGACCCAAACTTTTAGATATGTCACCTGTTTCAATGTTTAACGTTTCATCTAGTTGATTGAGAATCGTTGATTTACCAACACCCGATTGACCTGCAATTACAGAAATCTTATCCGCCAAGTATGGCTCTAGTTGATCATTTAAATCATCCATCTCACTTGAAACTTTAACAACATCATAGCCAATTGCTTCATAGTATTTTATGAAAAAATCAATCTCTGACTCATGCTGTGAATCAATCAAATCTTCCTTACTAAAAACAATTAGAGCATCTAGACCTTTATTTTCAACAAGGACTAAAAATCGATCGAGCAGTAGTGGATTAAAATCTGGTTCGATCATCGAAGTAACAATAATCGCCTGGTCAACATTAGAAACGGGTGGTCTAATCAATTCGCTTTCTCGTTCGTATACCGTCTGAATTGTTCCTGTATAATTCTCTTGTACAGATATTTCAACTTCATCTCCAACTAAAGGAGTGATCTTTTGATTCCTAAAGACTCCTCTCCCTTTACAACGATATATATCCTGGTCAATTAATACATCATAAAACCCGCTTAATGCTTTAACTATTTTTCCTTTTGGCATTCATTAATTCTCTCCTGGCTCATAAGGAATGGCTTCTTCATAATAAAGTGTACCCTCTTTCGTAGCACGAACTTCACCTGTTTCGTCAGGTTCGATCGTTAGTTCAACTGTATAGGTTGTATCTTCATAAATGACATCTTCTTCAAATACATCATTAATACTATGGTCTTGATCTTCTATAAAGATTTGTACTTCTTGTCCGACTGGTTCTTCATCCTCATCATTTTCAGAATTAACCTCTTCGTCATAAGTAACTGTAAACGATACTTGTTCTGTAATTGGTTGTGGTTCAGCGCCTTTAGAAACATAAACTTTAAACTCATCACCACGTTCTAATTCAGAATTTTGACTAGGTTCTTGTCTAGTTATTCGCCCCTCTGAAATATCATCAGAGTGTTCTTCTTCTATTTCTAGCATTAACTCATTCTCCTGAGCAAAATTTTGAACTCGCTCTAAAGTATCATCTCTAAATCGAGGCAACGATATACTTGGTGGCCCTTGGCTCACTTCAAAAATGATACGTGTGTCTTCAGGAATAATTTCGTCACCTGGTTCAGGTTGAATTTGGTTAATAATTTCACCTTCAGGACGCTCATCTTCCATTCTAATTTCACGAATTTGTCCATAACCACGAGACTCAAGTAGTCTTCTTGTTTCATTAAAGTCTTGACCGACATAATCATCGAACTCTATTTTCTCTTGACCTAAGCTTGTGTATAAAGCAACCGTGGATCCTTCTTTTACTGACGTACCACTTCTAGGACTCGTTCGAATGACATAACCTTCTTCTACTTCATCGTTAAAAACAGATTCGCGTTCAACATTTAGGTCTAAATTCGATAGTTCGATTAATGCCTCTTCATAAGTATAACCTTCAAGCTCAGGAATTGTGACATCTTCTGGCATAAACAACCCTGGCAATACAAATAATGCAATAATAAAAGCCGCAATTAATATTCCAACTATTGAAGATACCCAAGCAATCCATTTTTTGGACTTCTTTTTCTCGTTTTGTTGAGTTGGTACGATTGTTTCGTCGTTGTTACTATTATTGGTTGTATTCGGTTGGATTGCTGGAATTACTTTTGTATCTTCCCCTTCTTCTTCAGGTGGAATATAGCGTTCTTCATTTAACCTTGACTGGTCAAAAACGGTTTCTAAACTTTTTCTAAACTCTTCAATCTTTGCGTATCGATGAAGAGGGTTCTTCACTGTTGCTTTTAACACTACATTTTCCAGACTTTGTGGAATCTCAGGGTTAAAACTTCTAACAAATGGTGGTTCTGTTTGCATATGTTTTAATGCTATAGAAACAGCAGATTCACCTGAGAATGGTAAGCGACCAGTTAATAGTTCATATAAAACAATTCCTAAAGAATAAATATCGGATTTACGTGACGCCGTTCCACCTCGTGCCTGTTCAGGGGATAAGTAATGAACAGAACCCATTACGTCATTCGTTTTTGTTAACGAAGTGGAACTCAGTGCCCTTGCAATACCGAAGTCTGTAATTTTTACATTGCCACGATGATCCATTAATATGTTTTGAGGCTTAATGTCTCGGTGAATAATACCATTATCGTGAGCGTGTTTTACCGCTTCAGATAATTGAATCATAATTCGTACTGCTTCATGCATCGAAACTGTACCTTTATGTTGGATGTATTCTTTTAACGTCATACCATCAACATATTCCATTACCATATAATGAAGGTCATCTTCTTGACCGACATCAAATATGTTAACGATATGGTCATTTGAAAGACTTATAGCCGCTTCTGCCTCACGATTAAACCTCTCAATAAACTCTTCATGGTCGGAGTACTCTAGCTTTAATAGTTTTATTGCTACTTCTCGACCTAGAATTAAATCTTCACCTAAATATACATTGGCCATGCCGCCTCCACCAATGTATTGGACAACTTTATAACGATCATTCAAAATTTTACCTATGTCCATGTTTGATCACCCGATTCTAAGCTAATCAATGCAACAGTAATATTATCTTCACCGCCACGTTGATTTGCCTCCTCTAATAATTGATCAACCTTCTCTTCATTAGACATAGAACGATTAACAATATGTAATATGTCTTCATCCGGCAGTTTATTTGTTAATCCATCTGTACATAACAAACAGTAGGAATTATTTTGCCATTCATAAGATAACGTGTCGACGTTAACTTCTTCCTCAGTACCTAAAGCACGGGTTAACACATTCTTTCTCGGATGTGATTCTGCTTCTTCTTTTGTAATGTGACCTTGTAAGACGAGTTCATTTACGAAAGAGTGGTCAATCGTTTTTTGTTCAATTGTTTCTTCTGTCACATGGTATAGGCGGCTATCACCGATATGAGCAACAACAACCTCATGATTAAGTACTGTTGCAGCAATAAGCGTTGTACCCATACCTCTACATTCCTCATTGTTTTGCGCATGATCTTTAAGAACATCATTGACTTCTTTAACGACCGTCTCTAACCATACTTCTAATTCTTTAACATCTGAAAATAGCCTAGTGCTTTCCCAGTAACCTTTCATCTGCTCTACCGCTAGTCGACTAGCTACGTCACCTGCTTGATGCCCCCCCATACCATCTGCGACAACGGCTAACAACTGTTCGTCTTCGTTAAAAAACACACCGCCAAAATCTTCATTGGCTTCACGAATTTTCCCCTTATCTGTCTTAAATACAGCATGCATCCTCTCATGCACCTCACTTATATAAAAATTACTTAATAACTAAACGAGTAATAAAGAATCCATCTGCCTTAAAATTATGCGGGAATATTTGAATCCCATATTCAGATTTCCCCTCTAAATGCTGACAAGATTCTGGTAACTCGTCAAAAAAGGTTGGGTCAACTTCTAAGTTAGAATAATCTTTTAATAGTTGAATAATTTGTTCTTCATTTTCATGACGATCTACGGTGCATGTACTATATACTAGTTTACCATTTTCTTTTAATAAAGGAAGAACTGACCTTAATAAATCGTGTTGAATATTGGCTAATTGTTTGATGTTATCTTCCTGTTTACTATATTTTATATCAGGTTTACTTCTTAACACACCTAATCCAGAACATGGCGCATCTAACAATATACGATCAAACGTTCCTTCCTCATGTAAATCAGATAAACGACGACTATCATAAGCTTTTACTTCAATATTCGTTAAATCTAAATCATGTGCCTTTTCTTTAACGAGATTAACTTTAGACTGATGAAGGTCATAGGCATAAATATCACCCTTCGATTCCATTTTTTCAGCAATATGTGTCGCCTTACCACCTGGAGCACTACATGCATCTAACACAGTCATATTTGGCTTTGCATCAATCATTTCTGATACTAACATTGAAGTCTCATCTTGGATCGTTAAAGCGTGTGGAAACAATTCGCTTTTTAAAATATTTCCTTCAACAATATTTAAACCTTGTTGGGATAGTGTTGATTTCTCTACCTTAATGTCTTCAGCTTCTAGTTTTTCAATTGCTTCGTCAATTGATAATTTCTCTGGCTGAATTCGAACGGATACTTTTTTCGACTCAATATTTGACTCACACATCTTCTTAGTTACATGAAAGCCATACTGATCTACCCAACGTGATACCAACCAATATGGATGACTCGTTTCTATAGCTACACGCTCAACTTTGTCTTCAATTGTATCAAATGATGGGACGCCTTTTCGTTGGACATTTCTTAAAACACCATTAACAAAACCGCTAATTCCTTTATGCCCTTTTTGCTTCGCGATCGTCACCGCTTCATTAATGACAGCATGATCTGGTACACGCTCTAAATAGACCATTTGATAGACAGACATTCTAAGTAACGTTCTTACCCAATGATCCATCTTCTTTTTACCGACAAATGGAGTTAAATAAAAATCAAGCGTTAATTGGCGTTGTAATGTACCATATACTATCTCTGTGAATAATCCTTTATCTTCTTGTTTCACTTCATGTTTTGAGATTGCTTGATTTATTAAAATATGACTAAACCCACCACTTTGACTGACTCGTTGTAATAAGTTTAGTGCCACTTCTCTAACTGTTTGTTGTTTAGCCATTTAATCACCTAGTTTCTCGCCGACTTCAAAGTAATCCTTAGATCCTCTTAGAAAATCGACTGTTTTCATACGCTTTTTGCCAGCTGGTTGAAGTTCTGTTATGTTAATCAGTTTTTGATCACCAGTTGCCACTAAAATTCCTACTTGTTCATCTATTGTCACAATCGTCCCTGGAGTTTGATCAATCGTTTGATTAACTTTTTCACCCCACCATAGTTTTACCGTTTGACCTTGATACGTTGTAAACGCAACCGGCCAAGGGTGCAAACCTCTAATGTGATTATAAATTTCTTGTTGGGAATTGTTCCAATCAATTCGTTCTTGCTCACGCTTAATGTTATAAGCGAAAGTTGCTTCATCATGATTTTGTTCTTCTGCTTCGATCTTTCCAGCAAACAGTTTCGGCAAGGTGTCTACTAATAGATTAGCCCCTACTTCAGACAATTTATCATGTAAAGTGCCGACGTGGTCGTCTTCTTCGATTTTTACTTGATCCTTTGAAATCATTGCTCCAGCATCTAGTGCTTCAACCATATACATAATAGTGACACCTGTTTCATCATGACCTTCTAAAATCGAATAATGAATCGGTGCTCCACCTCTTAATTTCGGTAACAGTGAAGCATGGACATTTATACAACCAAAAGGAGGCTCTTCAAGTATTTCTTTCGGTAAAATTTGTCCGTAAGCAGCTGTTACAATAAGATCTGGCTTGTAATCGAGTATGTTTCTATAGTCATGTCTAATCTTTTCAGGCTGCAACACTGGAATATCATGTTTAAGCGCACATTCTTTTACGGGTGATGGTTTTAAAACTTTCTTACGACCTTTAGGGCGATCTGGTTGTGTGACGACAGCTACAACCTCATAATCTTGTTCTATAATTCTTTCTAAAACAGGAACGCTAAAGTCAGGAGTTCCCATAAATACAATTCGTTTTGCCATATAATACCCCTTCTTTTCTACATAAAATAATACGGTTCAAAATCAACGGTTAATTGTAGTTCTTCTTTATTCATTTCTTTTTGGAAACTGTTTAATACATGCTCTAATGGTTCATCGACATCTTGGCGATTTTTATATTTAATCATACATTGATAACGAAAGCGGTCTTTAATTCTCAACATTGGTGAAGGTGATGGCCCCATTAACAAGGCACTTTCACCGAGATGTTGACTTAACATGTTGGCGATTCTTTGTGAAGCTTCAACTACTTTAACATGATTTTCATGAGATATATTAATTAATACTAAAAAGTAATATGGCGGATAAGCAAACCGCCTTCTGATTTGCATTTCGCGGTTAAAGAAAGATTCATAGTCATATTGTGCAGCTAATTCAACTGTATAATGTTCTGGTGTATACGTTTGAACGACGACTTCTCCTTGAAGCTCATGTCTTCCTGCACGCCCACTCACTTGTGTTAAAAGTTGAAATGACTTCTCAGCTGCTCGAAAGTCAGGTAAGTGTAAAATCGCATCAGCAGCGATGACACCAACTAACGTTACATTTTCAAAGTCTAAGCCTTTAGCAATCATTTGTGTTCCTAACAAAATATCAGCTTCTTGATTACCAAACTTCTTCAGCAGTCGTTCGTGTGACCCTTTACGACTTGTTGTATCAACGTCCATACGAATAATACGAGCATGTTCGAACTGTTGTTGCAATGCTTCTTCAACTTTTTGAGTACCTGTACCAAAAAAGCGAATTGCATCACTTTCACATTTAGGACACTGGTTTGGCATCGGCTTTTCATCACTACAGTAATGACATTTTAATTTATGATTCGTACGGTGGTAAGTCATTGATATATCACAATGTTCACATTGGACCGTTTCACCACATTCGCGACACATAACAAACGTCGAATAACCTCTTCTATTTAACATTAAGACGACTTGTTCACCGCGTTTAATTCGGTCATTAATTTTCTCAACTAAAGTATCAGAAAACATCGTACGATTACCTTTTTCTAATTCTTTACGCATATCGACTATTTCCATGTGCGGTAATGCTTGTTCATTAACACGTTCTGATAACTCTAGTAATTGATAAACCCCTTTTTGTGCTCTAGCATAGCTTTCTAACGTTGGAGTGGCACTTCCTAAAATGACAGGGCATTTATGATGCTGACCACGATACTTCGCCACTTCTCTCGCATGATATTTTGGATAATCTTCTTGTTTATACGTTGTTTCATGTTCTTCATCGATAATAATAATCCCGATATTCTCAAAAGGAGCAAAAACAGCTGAGCGAGCCCCAACCACAACTTTCACTTCTTTTCGATGAATTTTACGCCATTCATCATACTTCTCGCCTGTTGATAATCCACTATGTAAAACAGCAACATCATCACCGAATCTTGATTTAAATCGGTCAACCATCTGTGGCGTTAAAGAAATTTCAGGTACTAAGACGATTGCTTCTTTGCCCTCTTGCAGAACACGATCAATCGATTGTAAATAAACTTCAGTTTTTCCACTTCCCGTCACACCATGTAATAAGAACATTTCGTGCTTAGACTCATCAATGCGTGACAAAACAGGTTCAATGACTTGTTGTTGCTGTTTCGTTAACGGAAGTGGTTTCGATTGTTCATTGCTGTTAGTGTGAGGGTCACGATAAACCTCTTTTTGCACGAGACGAATAATCCCTTTTTCCTCTAGTGTTTTAATAGGTGCTCGAGTAACGTCTAAGGCATCCATCAACTGCTTTAATCCGATATCTCCATTAGTATCTAGTAAATACTCTAGTACTTGTTTTTGCTTTTTGGCTTGTTTCCCTAAGTCTTCAATAATCTCAATTATTTTAACTTGTTCGAGTGCTAATTCAATATATGTATTTTTCTTCACTCTATTTTTGCCTTTGACGACATATTTAATCTCTATTAAACCTTCACTAACTAACGTTGAGATTTGACTCGCCTTCACACCATTCTCTTCTAACTCATTAAACGGGAATACTTCACGCCCTTGAGTGATGATTTGCCATTCGAAAGGTAACTCACCTTCATCTGATAGAAGCCACACTTCTTTTTCATATTTTGCTTTAAAAACTGCTGGTAACATCGCTTGTAAAGCAGAAACTCTAAAGCATAGCGTCTCTTCTTGCAACCATTTGGAAAGGTTTAATAACTCTGGAGTTAAAACGGGTTCATAATCCATAACAGTATGAATCGGTTTTAGTTTTTCAAATTCGCTACTTCCAGTAATATTAATGACAAACCCCATGATTTTACGAGGTCCGAATGGCACTACCACTCGCACCCCTGGTTTTACAACACTTTGAAGTTCATCAGGAATTTCATAATCAAACAATGAATCAATCGATGAGACAGGAACATCGACAACTACTTTTGCAACTTTCACTTCGATTCACCTAACAATTCTTTGTTAAAAATAGCCCATAAATCTTGTGCAATTTCATGTTTCGTCTTTAATGGAATTGTTTGTTCTAACCCTTGTTTCGTGAACACATGCACCGCATTAGTATCAGATTTAAACCCGTGTTTGTCTTCACTAATATCGTTAACAGCAATCGCATCTAAGTTTTTTCGTTCAAGTTTGCTTTTACCGTATTCTAGTATGTGATCTGTTTCTGCAGCAAATCCAACTAAATATTGATGTTGTTTCATTTCACCTAATGTCTTTAATATGTCTTCTGTACGTTCCATCTCAATTGACAGGTTACCGTCTTTTTTCTTCATTTTATTCGTTTGGGTTATTTTTGGTCGATAATCGGCTACCGCTGCTGACTTAACAACGAAATCTTGATGTTCAAAACGGGTCGTCACCGCATCGTACATCTCTTTAGCTGTTGTTACATGAATCGTTTCTACACCCATGATTTCATTTAATTCAACTGGACCACTGACTAACGTGACATTAGCCCCTAATTGTTTAGCTACTTCAGCCAAGGCATAACCCATTTTGCCAGATGAATGGTTTGTAAAATAACGGACCGCATCAACAGATTCAACAGTTGGACCTGCAGTTACTAGTACCTTTTTACCTTTTAAAGGTTGGTCTACTGTTTCGTTTTGTTCGACTACCTCTATGATTCGTTCAGGTTCTTCTAAGCGACCTTTACCTACATACCCACATGCTAAATAACCAGCACCTGGTTCAATAAAACGGTATCCATATTCATCTAGCGTTTTCAAATTAGCTTTTACAGCTGGGTGATCGTACATATGAACATTCATAGCCGGTGCAACATATACCGGTGCTGTTGTAGCCAGTAGAGTCGTCGTTAACATATCATCGGCAAGTCCATTAGCAACCCGCCCTAATAAGTGTGCGGTAGCAGGAGCTAATAAAACAAAATCAGCCCAGTCAGCTAAATCAATATGGGCAATTTTTTCAGGATTTTTCTCATCAAATGCATCGGTGAATACTGGGTTTCGTGACAACGCTTGAAACGTTAACGGACTAACGAATTGCGTTGCGCCTTCAGTCATAATTACTCTGACATCATAACCACGCTGAACTAATTGGCTCGTTAATGCACACGCTTTATAGGCTGCGATTCCACCTGAAACCCCTAACAATACTCTTTTTTGTTGATTCATCGTTTCTCCTCCAACAACCATTAATTAGTTGATATAATCGTTAAAATGGTCAAAGTATAACCCATTAAAAAGAACAACCTGACATGCAGGTTGTTCTTTTACGGTCAAGACATTTATAACGCTAGGTGGTGAATTGAAAGGCTAATTCAACACCAACCTGCAAGCGTATAAATTAAATTTACTTGTAGCCACTAACCGTTAGTTTATCTTCAATAATTTCTTCTAACGCTTGACCTACATATTTAGGCGACTTGTGATCTTCTAAAATGTAATTATTCTCTTCGTGCAATTCACGCGCACGCTTAGCTGATGCAATCACAATCGCATATTTAGAGTCAATCTTATTAAGTAAGTTATCGACAGATGGCTCTAAAATCACAGTTCAACACTCCCTAAAGCTTTTTTATATTGATTAGCAATTCTTTCACGTTTACAATGCTCACTTACGACAATCGATTCAATTCGATCAACAGCATGGCTAACATCGTCATTAACAACGACATAATCGTAAGCATCCATCATTTCAATTTCTTTTTTCGCTTCTAACAAACGATTTCTAACGAGATCCTCAGTTTCTGTACCGCGATTAATAATACGGTTCTTTAATTCTTCTAAACTTGGAGGGAATAAAAAGATAAAAACACCTTCAGGGAAATTTTCTTTTACTTGTAAAGCTCCCTGTACTTCGATCTCTAAAAAGACATCGCGCCCTTGTTCTAATGTTTGTTCAACGTATGCTTTAGGTGTTCCATAATAATTCCCTACATATTCAGCATACTCGATAAATTCACCTTGTTCAATCATCTTTTTCACTTCTTCTTTCGTTTTAAAGAAGTAGTCAACACCATTTTGTTCGCCTTCACGCGCTTGTCTTGTTGTCACGGAGATCGAATAGGCTAAATCTGGATCGCGTTCAAATAATGCTTTTCTAACAGTGCCCTTTCCGACACCAGACGGTCCAGACAGAATAAATAAAATACCTTTTTCGTCTTTCACAACAGTTCCTCCTAGTTGTCTATGTTCATATCTTCATTTACGACACGTTGTCCAACTGTTTCTGGTTGTACAGCTGATAAAATAACGTGGTCACTATCAGTCACGATGACTGCTCTTGTTCGTCTTCCGTATGTAGCATCAACTAACTTATTATTATCCCTTGCAACTGTGATAATACGTTTGATCGGGGCTGATTCGGGTGACACAATCGAAATAATACGATTGGCAGAAACAACATTTCCAAACCCAATATTAATTAATTTTAAATTCATCCTCTTCTCCCCTAACTTTATTCTTGTATAATAACTCTATTATAGTCTAAAAATAGTCAAAAACTCAAATATTATTCAATATTTTGTACTTGTTCTTTAATTTTCTCTATTACACTCTTCAAATCTACTGTTACCTTACTTAGCTGTACATCGTTTGATTTAGACCCGATCGTATTGGCTTCGCGATGTAATTCTTGTGTTAAAAAATCTAACCGTCTACCAATAGATCCTTCCTGTTCTAACAATGATTTTACTTGTTCAACATGGGACAGTAATCGGGTTATTTCTTCTGTAATATCGCCTTTATCAGTTAAGATTGCAATTTCTTGTAACAACCGATTTTCATCAATATTTGCATCAGCGATAAACTCTTTTAACCGATTCGTTACTTTTTCATAATAATCTTGCTTTATTAAGTCTTTGTCTCGGTCTAGACTTGTCACTAGCTGCTCAATTTGATGAGCAAATTTATATACATCCGCTTTTAATGCTTCACCTTCATCTACACGCATACGATCAACACGACTTAAAGCGTCATCTAATGCATCCAATATAGCTTGCTCAACTTTTGAATCAAAGTTGTCTTCTTCTTCAATTACAAAAGCATCTTCAATTTGAAAAAGTTGCTCAACATCGAATTGGCCTGATAAGTTTTTATGTTGTTTAATTTCTTCAACACGGTCTATGTATTGGTTTAACAAAGGCCAATTAACGTGAATCGCTTGATTTGTTAATGTTCGGCCATTAATATTGACAAAAATGTCTACCCGCCCACGCTCAAAGTACTGCTTGACTTGATTTTTCATTCGGTCTTCAAGAGCCATTAATTCTCTAGGCATTTTAAAAGAAAAATCTAAAAATCGATGATTCACCGTTTTGACTTCTACTGATAATTGAAGTTCATTTAACTTCTGTGTCGCTTGCCCATAACCAGTCATACTCTTTACCATATCATCACCAACTTTCATATTACGTCTTATATTGTCGCATTAATTACTTCGGTTTTTCAACTGTTAACGGCTATTAATCAATGTTTTATTCGTGATATACTTAACTTTGATGAGGTGATAGACATGCCATTTGATGGAATCGTTACTCGAGCCATAACAAATGAATTAACTAAACTAGAAGGCGGACGTATACAAAAAATTTACCAACCGACTAACAGTGAACTGATCCTAACAGTGAGAAATAAAGGACAAAACTATAGCTTACTTATTTCTACACACTCAAGTTATGCAAGGGTTCACTTAACAGACCAAAAGTTTACGAATCCGAAAGAACCACCTATGTTTTGTATGGTGTTACGTAAATATTTAGCAGCTGGTTTTATTGAAAAAATTGAACAAGTCGAAATGGAGCGAATTATTCATATCACTGTTCGCAGTAAAGATGAAATCGGTGATGAACAAAATAAAACGTTAATTATTGAATTAATGGGCAAGCATAGTAATGCGATATTAGTAGACCCAGAGCGTGAAGTAATTTTAGATAGTCTGAAACATATAAGTCCAGCACAAAATCGTCACCGTACGATTTTACCGGGGCAGACTTATATTGCACCGCCAGACCAAGGTAAAGTTCATCCATTATTGTTAGATGGGGCTGACTTCGTCAAGAAGCTTGACTTCAACCAAGGGAAAATTGAAAAGCAAATGATGAACCTGCTTATGGGTTGTTCCCCTGTTGTTACAAACTCTCTAGCAAAACAAGCTTACTTAGGCTCTAATGAAAAATATGAAGCCATTTATGATCAGTTTAAACATCAAGTTGAACACCATGAGTACGAGCCAAAGATCTTCAAAGGTAATAAAGAGGATTTTCACGTATTACAAGATATCGAGCTTAAAGGTGAAGTTAACTCGTATGATTCTATTAGTCGTATGCTCGATGCTTATTATGAGGGGAAAGCTGAGCGTGATCGAGTTAAAAACCAAACTCACGACTTAATGAGATTACTAAAGAACGAAAAAGCAAAAAACGAACGTAAAATAAAAAAACAACAATCGACTTTAAAAAAGGCAGATAAAGCTGATGACTATCAGAAATACGGTGAACTATTAACTGCTCACCTCCACCTTGTTAAACAAGGTGATGAGCAAGTCACAGTTATGGATTATTATGACCCTGAACAAAATGAAATTACACTTGAATTAAACCCAAATAAAACACCAAGTGAAAATGCACAGCATTACTTTAAGCAATATCAAAAGCTTAAAAAATCAAAGGAAGTAGTACTCGTTGAAATTGAAAAAGCAAAGAAAGAAATTGACTACCTAGAGCGCTTAATCCAACAATTAGAGCAAGCTCGCGAAGCAGACATTGAAGATATTCGTGAAGAATTACAAGAAGAAGGCTATATTAGACAAAAGCAAAACAAAAATAAAAAGAAGAAACAAAAATGGATTACACCTGATTATTATAAATCTTCAGACGGTATAGAAATTATTGTTGGACGTAACAATAAACAAAATGAATTCGTCACAAATCGTATGGCCAACAAAGAAGATATTTGGTTACACACGAAAGATATTCCTGGTTCACACGTCATCATTCGTTCAAGTGACCCTAGTGAAGAGACGATTATAGAAGCGGCGATGATCGCAGCCTTTTATAGTAAAGCAAAAATGTCTTCATCTGTTCCTGTTGATTACACAAACATTAGACATGTCCGTAAGCCAAACGGTGCCAAACCTGGTTATGTCACTTATGATAATCAACAAACCGTTTACGTGACGCCAGATGAAAAAGTAATTGATCAATTAAAAGTAAATGCATAACAAAAAATGAGGAACCAAAATATGGTAGGTAGTTCAGTTTTGGAATACAAACAATAAAATGTAGTATAAAAAGAGCGTTGAATTGCATAGCAATTCAACGCTCTTTTTTTATTGCTATATCAATGTTTGTTTTTATTTGATTAGTTGTTAACACATGAAAATGCACCCGGTTTACAAAGCCACAACATTTATTGAAGACGTGCAAACACTAATGCAATTTTGACAACAAAAAGGGCAAATTTCTTAAACGCTCACTCTAGCTCTATCAATGCCCCCGTTACTTTAAGTACATTTCTTCACAATGTATATAATTTAAAGGGTGATCTCATTTTAAAGTCACCCTTCTTCTTATAGTAGTATATTAATTTAATACAGACTTCCAAGCATCATAGAATTCTTTTACCGTTGAATATCTTTTATTGCGATCTTCTTCGACAGCTTTTATTGCTACTTCATAAAGCCCTTGATTAGCATCCCATTTTGAGAAGGAACGATCCCGCTCACCACCAAGTAATCCAAACGCAATCGCACCAAGGTTAAAAACATTCGTAATTGAATCAATTGGAGCCCCAAGACCATATTCTTCTGGTGATTTTGAACGATTTGAGCCCCAAAAATCCTCTCCAAAATCATTTATAGAAGGAGAGTGTCGATAAAAATCAATATCGCATATTTTTGTTTCATTACTTTTAAAATCGTATAAGATACTTCCGTCATAAAAATCGACTGCAACATATCTTTGCGACTCTACATAAGTATGGAAAGAAAAGATTGCATCTAAAGCTTTTAAACGTTTTTCCACTTCTAATTTCTTAAAACGATAAAAAGGTGAATTAGGGTTTGTATATTTTGCGATACCACCAAACGACCAATGAGAATGCAAGCATTCACCTTCGAACCATTCAAATACTAGTGCATACCCAATTTCGGTAGAAAAATGATCCAATAACTTTATTAAGTGTTGATGTTCTAGCGATTGGTAAACTGGTACAGCCTTTTTCAACCGTTCAATAGCATCCTCTGGGTTTCCAGTAAAGTCAATAGGTTTTGATCCAGCATATTTAACAAAAAACTTTCGTTCATCTTTTTCAACACCGAAACTTATATTTCCTGAATCTTGTTGGTCAAATACACAAAAAACTGCACCATACTGCTTTAACCAATCGAAATTTTGCTCTTCTTGTAGTTGAAAATCCACTTTATCAAGTGTCATAGTAATTAAATTTGTTTTTTGAAGATTTTCCAAAATATGATCCTCCTATATTGTAAGTAGGGATCACGTAGTTTATAGGGGGTTGATACGCTTACCCTCTAAATTAATTGCACCCCGTTTTTAGTTATCGTCATTTTCATAGAACAACGCCTCCTTTCAAGTATCTAAAAAAAGTTATACCATTTTATTACAAAAGTTACGCACAAAATATTAAAATTCCTTATTTCACTATCCTGCACACTTTAGTTTAAGAGCGATCAAACTTATTGAACTATCGCCCCCGTTACTTTAAGTAGGTTATTTCACAATCTGCAATCTTAGAAATGACTTATCTTTTTTATATTTCCATATTATTTACCTTTTTAGGGTTATGAATTTGCAGCCACTTTTCTGACTCACTTATCATCCAATCTCCCATATCGTCTAAAAAATCAATTATCTCATTTGTATTCCCTACTGGGTTAACAGCATATTTAAGTGCTTGTTTCATTTCCGATTCCTTCTCTGGATAATATTTAGAAAATATCTCATACGCTGGGAATAAATCTCTTGTGTATTTATTTTCTTCCCTTATTACAAGTGCAAGCCCCGCTCTAACTATGATTTTCATAATCCAACCACAACAATCCAAAACGTCTTCAACATCGTCATTATCATCAAGGTCTTCTTTTGCTTGTTTAACTTGATCCTTTAGGTTTAAAAGATGTTCGTTACCAATTGTTTTATCTGCTTTATAATTAGGTAAAAGAACTTCTAAATCTTCTCCATATACGCATACACTATGGGTCTTAATCATAAATGGAATTATTGAAAACTTAGCGGTTTCTAAAATATCATCAATGTAATAGAAACTAAATTCCACTCCATTTATATAGTTAAATTTTTTGTTCAATTCTTGTTCAGCATTGTCTACCCATTTCAAATCTATATCATTAGTATCTTTCTTCGTAATTGCAATTGTATCTAAATCTGAAACGCCTTTTATACCCAATCCACGAGGTATCGAACCCCTTACATATACGCTATGTAAATCTAATCCCAGATGGGTTTGATAATAATTTGTTACTTCCTCTATTATCTTGGAATATTCAGGTTTAATCTTCTGTAAACTTGAATCATTTAGTATATATCCATTTTCATCGGTTGGACAAAAACGTCCAATATTTTTAATATTTGTCAACGTATTTCCCCTTTTGCCTTATTGAAGTAAACTGCTTCGTTAGTTGATCAACACAATCTAAAATCCTTATTAAACTCTTGTCCCCGTTAGTGTAAGTACATCTTTTCACAAACTACTTCCAAATTTCGTCTAATTTATCGGCATAGAATTCAATTGCTTTTTTATAACTGGAAATCTCAGGATCTTTTGTCGTATCTATTAAGCATTTTAGTAATAGCTCCATAGCTTTACTATGTTCATTCAAATTATATAAGGTCATCGAATAGAAAGTTTGCAATGCTCTATTATCTGGGAATAGTTTAATCCCTTTTAAAAATGTACTTTTTGACTTTTTATATTCTCCTAATGTTCTATATGTACTACCTAATCCCAATAAGGCTCCTTCTAAATCAGTTGGAGGTAATCCAAACTTAATAGCATTTTCATAAAAAGGTACTGCTTTAGCTTCTTCTCCTAATATGTCAAAACTCCAAGCACATTGATAGTTAATCGAAGCATCATTAGGAAACTCCTCTGCTAATCTCATTAGTAATTCGTTTGATTCTTTGTGATTTCCCCTTTTACGTAAATCAATTGCTTTGTCTAATTCTTCATTCATTAATTTCATCTCCAATACTATATCTATTTCTTCTCCTAATCTGCTTCGTTAGTTGATCAACACAAAAATAGTTATTGATCAGAGAACATAACTTAATGTTGCCTTCTTAATAAATTGATTTTTTCCATCCAACTTTTCCGCTTATTCACCACTAATTTATAGTTTTCCCCATCTTTTGTTGTAAGAAGTATTCCATTGGGAACAAGTAGAAATGTGTTTCTTGTAGTTACTTCGGTAATATCTTTTAAATCAATGATAGTCTCTCTTGATTGAATATTAAATTTATGGGGACTATGAATTATTACATTCTTTGTTAAATATAATTTCCCGCCAACAACTTCTATGCCTTTGAAAAGATTGGCAAATCCTTCGTACTGATATTCTTTCGACATAAAACCTATCCCTCCTAAAGTATTCTGCTCCGTTAGTTTAAGAGCGATCAAACTTATTGAACTATCGCTACCGGTAATTTAAGTAAAAAATTCTTTATTATATTTTAATCAATACTTTTCCTTCATAATTACGGCTTTCAATTAATTTATGAGCTTCCGCCGCTTCTCTTAAATTAAATACCTTAGCAACAGGTATAGAAATCTTATTAGTAGTGATTAAATCCAAGACCTTTTCCGCAATAGGGGCTAATCGTTCAGGATTATGTTTCCGAGTAGTTCCTAAACTAAAACCTTTTATATTCCTACAACTACTATGAACATCGCTAGTATTAAAAGTACCAGATTTACCACTACTATTGCCGAATTGAACAAGTGTGCCGTATAATGCTAAACATTCTAAGCTTTTACTGGTTGTTTCTCCTGCAATGGAATCGAAAATCACATTAGCTCCTTTATTATTTGTTTGGTTTAAAGTTTCCTCTGAAAATCCTTCGTAGGTACAAACTATATCAGCTCCTAAATTCTTTACATATTCGTCTTTGTTTAGATTTCCGACAGTACCAATAATTTTATGAACACCTTCTAATTTGGCTAATTGTACAAGTACTGAACCTACACCTCCTGCTGCACTGTGTACAACAATAGTATCTGTTTTTTGTACTTGTCCTATTTCGTATAGGAGTATATAAGATAATATAGAGATCGTTGGCATTGTCGCAGCCTTTTCAAACGAAAGGTTATCAGGGATTTTAAAAATTAGTTTTTCATTTGCCACAACATATTCAGCATATGAGCCGTGTTTAGGAAAAGCTATGACCCGTTCTCCCTTTGAAAAATTGGAATTAGGAGAAACTTCTTCTATAACGCCTGCTACATCTAATCCAAGTAATAAAGGAAAATTACCTTTCCCTTTATTACCTAAACGTGTTTTTATATCAGCATAATTAACACTTGTATATGTTGCCTTAATTAAAACTTCATTCTCACCAATTATCGGTACTTGCATATCAGTTGTATATGAAAGTACATCCGCACCACCAAATTCATTTTGGATTACTGCCTTCAATTTGATCTCCCCTTTCAAGTAATTTTGATTTTTTCACTAAACCCCAAGTTAGCACCAAAAAGGCAACGACAGCTTATGATGCTAACGCCCCCGTTTGTTTAATAAAGTCATAATAATCATTGTGAAATTACCTCTACTTTATCAGTAAGAAGCACGGGAGGGTTTGATTCTCCGACACCACAATAATAACCAACTATTCGCTTACCTATTTCTAAACCCAATTCTTCGTACTCTTCTTGGCTGAGACGGTAGTATGCACCATCATTTTCTTGTGCTAGTTTAATTAATTCGTCTCCTGTTTTATCTAAAAAGTTAAGATTTTCGACACTTGGCAAAGTTAATATGAAGTATTCTTCATTAAAAGTAGCCTTCTCTATATTAACAATGACGCCTTCGTGTCTTTTTTCAGAAGAACAATTATTTTGTTGACCACAAGCTACCAAAATAACAACAAGTATAATTAGAAATAATACTCTTTTCAAACATACACCTCCAACCAAATTAAACAATTTGGAATCCTTCACTATCCTGCTTCGTTAGTTCAACAAGGAATGTTCAACCTAATTCAAGAAACGCCCCCTCGATAGTTGAAGTGTAATACTTCACAATCCTCAGAAATAATCCGAACGATTAGATTGAATAAAACGTTCGTTTTGCTATCACTCTCTCCAAGCAGGTTTGTTTGTAGATAAAAAATCTTCAACTTCATCAATGTCCGTAGTTTGTAAAGTTAACCCTTTCGTATCAAAGACTAAAAAGGTAGGGTAACTTTCAATGTCAAAATTCCCTGTATAATCCCAAATAACGTTTTCAACCTTTGTATCCCGAGCCCATATTATACCTCCATGATAAAGAGATTCTCTATTTTCATCACTTAAAGATTGATTGATGTTCTCTATATCATTGTGTTCTCTAATATTCTCATTTTCAGAAATTGCATAAAGTGTAAAATAATTAAGAGGGTCTGGAGGTGTCATGTCATGAATCATATCATCTTTAGAAATTTCTTGGTTACACGCTGTTAGAATTACTATTGAAAAAATACTGATAAAGAATAACTTCAAAGTATCACTCCTTAATATTATTTATTCAACTCTACTGCTTCGTTAGTTGATCAACACAAAATAGTTATTAAACTCTTGCTCCCGTTACTAGAATTGGAAACACCCTAAATAATCCCTAATTCTTTTTGAATCTTATATTTGTAATCAATATATTCTTGATCAAAACCCGAGTTTTCATTTTCAATTCTGCTCATTTTATAATCCCATTGTTTTATTTCATAACTGAAGATACCATTTTTAACAGTAGGATCATTTTCAGCGAATTTAATAACATCCTCTTCATTGGCAGCATCAATAACTATTGCTCCTCCAGTTGAACCTCCAAATGGTCCAGCTAAGACTATATTTCCTTTATTATATTCTGCCTGAACATACACAGCATGTTCAGGCATAAACGGTTGATTATGTAATACTACACCATCTCTCCAATTTATAGATGGAGTTAACAATATCAAGTATCTCATGGACATTTCCCCTTTAATTAAATAAAATTTTCGTCTTGAGGTTATTAAACATTTCTGCTCACGTTAGTTTAAGAGTGATCGGTCTTATTCAAGATTTGTCCCCGTGTATTTATTACTTAATTCGAAAGAAACTAAATAGTTAGCATTGCTCCTCTTTCATCAAATGTGGAATCTGGATTGAACGCGACTTCCCAAATATTATTTTCAGGATCTGCAAAAGAAGCAGTACGCCCACCCCAAAATGCATCATCTGGTTTACTTAAAACTTTCCCACCAACGTTTTCTACCTGTTCTATTGTTAAATCAACCTGCTCTGGTTTATCTACATTAATTGCAAAAGTAACCCCTTTAAAAACATTTTTTGAATGCTGAACTTCTAATCCTGAATCATTTGCTAATTTTTCAACGGAATAGAGTGATAGCAATACTCCAACTGTTTTAAAAAACTGCATAATCTACATAACCGTGATCTGTTTCTTCCCACCTTAAGTCCTTATAGAATTTACGAAGAAGTGGTAAATCGAAACATCCAATAGTAATCAAACTTACTCTTTGTGGAACCATATTTTCTCTCCTCTAATATTTTCACTTAATACCTTGTTCAACCCTTCTGCTCACTTTAGCTAAAAATCGTTATATGTAAATGTTAACATAATATTCCAATAATATATCAGTTAAATTAAAAAGACGATCAAAATTGTTGATCGTCTTTTTTAACAATTGCCCCCCGTTGTACCATAACAAGACCCACTGGGGCTAACGGAACCCAATTAAGGTACTTCCCTTCCCAACAAAACACCATTACGCTGTTGTACTTAACTCACCGTTCGTATTAACATCTATTTTACTATTATTAGATAACGTGATTGAAAGTGGAAAGATATTAGAAATTTTTTCTGAGAAAATCCATCTTCTCCCAGGTTGGTTCAGAATGATGAATACGCCTGTCTTTCTGTCTCCCATAAAATTAAGATTTTGTTTATTTATGACTTCATTATCCCGTTCAGTTACACCAACTCTGTTTAGAGCGCCCGCTGCACTGTACACATCATTGACTGTCACACCTATTTCACTTATATTTAGAACACTCTTTATTGAGAATGATTTGTCTTGGTCTGTTTTCATTGATTGCCTTGAAATAAACTCAACCACATTACCAGATGGGTCATCAAAGTATAAAGCGCGGGCAGGTAAATGAGTAAAATCAACCTCATCTTGTCCTTCTTCTAAATTTAAACTAACTCTCTCCTTTATCCATGTTTTTGCTTCAATAAATTTATTTGAAGGAATATTGAATGCAAAATGGTAGTAAGGATTTTTTGTTACTCCATTTGAAGTAAATTCTATTTCACTACTACCGACAGCAAATCTAAAACTGTCATCATTCTCCTCTATCAAAATGAACCCTAATTGCTTAATATAAAAATCTTTCATTTCAGTTAATTTTGCTGTCTGTAAAGTCATTGTTTTAATTTCCATATAAAGTCCCCCCTTTTTAGAATAATTATTTACTAACTTAATATTGAACTCTTTTTAAGTAATCTGCTTCGTTAGTTGAATAAACGTTCTTTGTCTTATTTTACCATATAAAAATAATCACTCTGTAATTCCTGCAATTATTTATACAATTTGCATTAGAAATAACCTTGCATTATTTATACAATTTGCATTAGAAATAACCTTGCATTATAAAAACAATTTTATATGTAAAAAGTAGTTCAATTAAGGGTACAAATTACAATTCTGAACTCCTAAACTGAACTACTTAAAATGATGGTTGTTCTTTTTAACTTAACACGAGGTCATCGCGCCAATTTAATACTTGTTCTCGTTCTGCTTTTGTTATATTTCCATTCGTGGTTAATAATGAAGCGACATCATCGAAAGTTACTAGACTTTCATATTCAAAGCCTGATTCCTTAAAGTTGTCCTCAGCTTCATTTAATCCGTATGAGAAGATTGATAATACTTTTACCACGTGACACCCTTGATCTCTTAAAGCTTCAGCCGCTTTAATGGCACTTGTTCCAGTAGAAATTAAATCTTCAATTACAACAACACGTTCACCCTGATCAACTTTACCTTCAATCATGTTTTCAAGCCCATGTCCTTTTGGCTTGCTGCGTACATAAACCATCGGTAAATTCAGCTGATCGGATACAAACGCAGCATGAGGAATTCCCGCCGTTGCACAACCTGCTATTACATCTAAATCTAAATCTTTAATTTCGTTTACAAATGCTTTTGTGATTGTCTGTCTAATGTCTGGATATGACATCGTTAAGCGATTATCACAATAGACTGGCGATTGTATCCCTGAAGACCATGTAAATGGTTCTTGTACATTAACTTTTAAAGCATTAATATCGATTAACTTTTGAGCTATTGTTTGACGTGAGATGATGACCACTCCTTTAAAACTTGTTCATATGCTTCTTTAGGATTAGAAGCGTTCGTAACAGTGCGCCCAACGACGATTATGTCACTGCCATTTTTTTGGGCCAATTTCGGTGTAGCGACACGTTTTTGATCGTCGTGATGACTTTTGTTTAACCGAATGCCAGGTGTCAGTGCTAGAAATTGTTCTCCACAAGCTTGTTTAATAGATGGCACTTCTAACACTGAACAAACGACACCGTCAGCACCACTTTGCTGACTAATTGATGCATAATGTTTCACCGTCTCATCCATTGATTGAGAAATGAGTAGCTGATTATTTAGCATTTGTTCATCTGTAGACGTTAATTGCGTCACAGCTAATAACTTGGCGTGACAGTTTTCGGCGATTAAGCCCTCTTTAGCCGCCTCAATCATGCGCATACCACCAGCAGCATGCACATTTATAAGATCAGGCTCATACTGGGCTAAATTTCTCATTGATTCTTTAACCGTATTCGGGATGTCGTGTAACTTTAAATCTAAAAAAATCGGATGACCTTGTTCCGTTAAATAATTAAGTACTCGTTCACCTTCACGGTAAAACAGTTGCATACCGACTTTTACTGGTATTTTTGACAAGTTGTTGTTTTCTAACAATTGTTTTGCTTCTTGTAAACTCTTAACATCTAAAGCGAGATAGACGGATTGTGACACCTTGACTCCCTCACTTCCTGAATTGAATTAAATTGATAGTTACCTAATGTATTTGGAAGTTCGTTAATGAGCTTTTGACAAATGAATGGATCTTTAAAGTTAGCCGTACCAACTGCTACAGCATCGGCCCCTGCAAGTAGAAACTCTATGACATCTTCTGCACTTGAGATCCCACCCATACCGATAATTGGTAGGTTTGTTTGTTTTCTTACTTCATGGATCATTCTAATCGCAATCGGTTTAATAGCCGGTCCTGATAGTCCACCAGTTTGGTTAGCGATCACTGGCTGACGACTATGTAGATCCAGTCGCATTCCTGTTAATGTATTAATCATAGCCAACCCATCTGCTCCTGCATTTTCTACAGCTTCAGCTATTTGAATGACATTAGTCACATTAGGGGATAACTTAACAAAAACTGGTTTTGAACTGACGGATTTTACCGCTGAAGTCACTTCATATGCTAGTTGAGGATCTGTACCAAACTGGACGCCTCCCTCTTTCACATTCGGACAAGATATGTTTAGCTCAAGCGCTTTAATAACCTGTTCTTTAGCCATTTTCTCAGCAACGTGTACATATTCTTCAAGTGTACTGCCTGCGATATTAGCAATAATCGGTGTTTCGTAGTTTTCAAGAAACGGCAGTTCATGTTCAATAATGCCATCGACACCAGGATTTTGTAGACCTATCGCATTCAGCATCCCTGACGACGTTTCTGCAACACGAGGAGTTGTGTTGCCATATCGCGCCTCTCCTGTAGCAGCTTTAATAGCAATTGCACCTAGTGTATTTAAGTCGTAAAACTGACTAAACTCTTTTCCAAAACCGAAACAACCTGAAGCAGGCATAATCGGATTTTTAAGCTCTAGTCCCCCTAAAGATACGGCTAGATTCATAACAACACCTCACTTGCTTTTAATACAGGACCATCCTGACAAATTTTAACGTAACCTTTCTTGCTACGGTACTCACAAACACATGCAAAACAAGCACCGATACCACATCCCATTCGCTCTTCTAAAGATAAATACCCTTCTAAATGTGTTAGCTGGTTTTGAACCGCCTTTAACATGCCATTCGGCCCACAAGCATAAAACGTTGTAAAAGGTTCATCAAATTGGTTGATCACATCGGTTACTATCCCTGAGTGACCATAAGAGCCATCGTCAGTCGCAATGTAAGTCGTTGCATATTGACTAAATTGCTGTTCGTAAAAAACAAATTCTTTCGATTGAAAACCCAATACTGCTGTTACGTTGTTATGTTGTGATAGACGCTTTGTGACGTGGTATAAAGGAGGGACACCGACCCCTCCACCGACAATTAAAATATTGTCACCTACATGATGATCTAAATCAAAACCATTACCGAGTGGCCCTAAAACGTTCACAACATTAAATTCTTCACGTTTACTTAACCACTTCGTTCCTTCACCCATCACTTTATAAATAATCGTTATTAAACCCTTCTCTTCATCTAAGTCAGCGATTGAAATAGGTCTTCGCAACATATGTTCATTTCCTTCTCCTATTTCAACATGGATAAACTGACCCGAATTTGCACGTTGAGGGATTGTTTCGCTAGTTAAGACCATTTCAAAAGTATCAAGTGCGATTAGTCTATTTTTAATAACGGTCATTTGTTCTTGGATCATACTGTCACAACCTCTTGTTTAGGCATTGGACTCGCAGAAAAGCTCATAGATTCAATGACAGTTAATATCGCTTCTGCTGTGTCTAATGAAGTTAGACAAGCAATTCCGTGTTCGACTGCCTCACGACGAATTCTAAATCCATCTGTGTGTGTTTGTTTCCCTCTAGACAAAGTGTTAATAACAAACTGTACTCTTCCTTCTTCAATGACATTTAAAATATTTCGTTCATGATCAGCAATTTTATTAACCTCTTCAACTGGTAGACCATGTTGCTTTATAATACTCGCTGAACCAGTTGTTGCATATAGTTGGAAACCGAGTGCATGGAAACGCGTCGCAAGGTTAACCATTTCTTGTTTATCTTGATCAGCTACAGTAAGAAGTACGGCTCCTTCTGTTGGAACTTTAAGTCCAGAAGCAATGATCCCTTTGTATAAAGCTTTTTCTAAAGTGTTGTCACGACCGATTACTTCTCCAGTCGATTTCATTTCAGGTCCTAACGTAATTTCGACACTACGCAATTTCTCAAATGAGAATACAGGTACTTTAACAGAGATTGTACTGTCTTCTTCTATTAAGCCTGAACTATAACCTAATTCGGCTAAAGTTCTTCCTAACATGACTTGAGTTGCTAAATTCGCCATCGTTACACCCGTTACTTTACTTAAAAATGGAACCGTTCTACTTGAACGCGGATTAACTTCTAAAACGTACACTTCATCTTCATGATAAACGAACTGAATATTGATGAGACCTTTAACATCTAGTTCTCTAGCAATCTCTGTTGTAATTTGAGCACACGTTTGTTTAACCGATTCAGGTATACTTTGTGTCGGGTAAACCGCAATTGAGTCACCAGAGTGCACTCCAGCTCGCTCAATATGTTCCATCATGCCAGGAATCACAACCGTTTCACCATCACTGATTGCATCAACCTCCAATTCTTGACCGACTAAATATCGGTCAATTAAAACTGGTCGATTCGGATGAACACTAACCGCTTCTTCCATATAGCGATCTAAGTCACCTTCTTCGTAAACAATCTCCATCGCACGGCCACCTAACACGTAAGAAGGTCGCACTAAAATCGGATACCCGACATCACGTGCTAAGTCGATTGCTTCTTCCTTGCTTGTTGCGATCTTAGCTTTTGGCCTTGCAATATTAAGCTTCTCTAACATTTGTTCAAATTGATCACGGTCTTCAGCGCAATCAATCGCAGATTTCGATGTACCTAATATTTCTACTCCTCGTTCTACAAGCTCATCAACTAAAGAGATCGCTGTTTGGCCACCGAATTGGACAATGACACCATCTGGTTGCTCAACGTTAATAACATGCATCACATCTTCAATTGTTAAAGGCTCGAAATACAGTTTATCGGATATATGAAAGTCTGTTGACACGGTTTCAGGGTTATTGTTAATAATAATCGCTTCATATCCTGCTTCTTTTAAAGCTAAAACAGAATGTACCGTTGCGTAATCGAATTCAATTCCTTGACCGATTCTTATTGGACCAGAACCTAGTACAACAACTTTTTTGCGATTCGAAGCAAAAGACTCTGTCTCTTGTTCGTACGTGCTATAAAAATATGGTGTTTCAGATTCAAATTCTGCTGCACACGTATCGACCATTTTATAAACTGGTTTGATATGTTCTTCTAATCGCCAATCATATACGATCTTCTCTTCAGTGTCCCAAAGTCTTGCTAACGTTTGATCGGAGAAACCTAAACGCTTTGCGTAAACAGTCATGTCATAATCATATGGAACACTTTTCAGTTGTTGTTCAAGCTTAATTAAACCTTCCAGCTTACGTAAGAACCAATAATCTATTTGTGTTAAATTAAAAATTTCTTCTAGTTTAAAATCTCTTCTAAAAGCTTCAGCAATTAGAAACAATCTCTCATCATCTGCTTTTTGTAACCTTTTTAGTAGTTCAGTGTTCGCTAATTGTCTTAGCTTTGGGATATACAACTCTTGTGTACCGATTTCTAGTGACCTTACTGCCTTATGAAGTGATTCTTCAAAATTACGACCAATCGCCATTACTTCACCTGTCGCTTTCATTTGTGTGCCTAACGTACGATTAGCAGCTTGGAATTTATCAAAAGGCCACCTTGGGATTTTAGTGACAACATAGTCTAATGACGGTTCGAAATGAGCATAAGTTCTGCCCGTTACAGGATTTTTCATTTCATCTAACGTTAAGCCGACTGAGATCTTCGCTGCTAGCTTCGCAATAGGATAACCTGTTGCTTTAGAAGCTAGTGCTGAAGAGCGACTCACACGTGGGTTTACTTCAATCACGTAGTATTGAAAACTATTTGGATCTAATGCCAATTGGACGTTGCAGCCACCCTCAATATTTAACGCTCTAATAAGTTTAAGTGAAACATCACGCAACATTTGGTATTCACGATCGCTTAACGTTTGTGATGGCGCAACAACGATTGAATCACCTGTATGGACACCGACTGGATCAAAATTCTCCATATTACATACGACTATTGCATTATCATTTGAGTCACGCATCACTTCGTACTCAACTTCTTTAAATCCAGCAATATTTCGTTCTATTAGACATTGGTTGGCTGGTGATACAGCTAACCCGTTTTGAACGGTATCAATCAATGACTGTTCATCATCACACATACCACCACCAGTTCCACCTAATGTATACGCTGGACGAACAATGATAGGATAACCAATTATATTTGCAAATTCGACAGCATCTTCTACAGTACTGACAATCGTACTTTCAGGAATAGGTTCATTTAATTCAATCATAAGCTGTCTAAATAATTCTCGGTCCTCTGCCTTTTCGATTGCTTCTAGATTTGTGCCGAGCAACTCGACATTATATTGTTGGAGCACCCCTCTTTGATCGAGTTCAGTCGCTAAGTTCAAGCCAGTTTGACCACCTAAAGTAGCTAGTAAAGCATCAGGACGCTCTTTGCGAATAATTTTCGATAAAAATTCAGGGGTTAAGGGCTCCATATAAACGACATCTGCAATTGTGTCATCGGTCATGATCGTTGCTGGATTTGAGTTAGCTAGAATCACTTCGTAGCCTTCTTCTTTTAACGCCTGGCATGCTTGTGTACCTGAGTAATCAAATTCAGCTGCCTGCCCGATAATAATTGGACCAGATCCAATGACTAAGATCCTACGAATATCTGTTCTTTTTGGCATAATGTAACCCCTCCTGCTTTATTTTCGTTCATCATGTTTAAAAATTGATCAAATAAGACATTTGCATCACTTGGTCCTGGTGAGCTTTCTGGGTGAAATTGAACTGAAAAGATTGGTAAACTTTCATGTTCTATGCCTTCAATCGAACCATCATTGATTGCTTGGTGTGTCACTTTAAGTTTTGTATGTTTAATAGATTCAATTGATACTGTATAACCATGGTTTTGTGAAGTCATCCAAGCTTCACCTGTTTCGATCACTTTAACTGGGTGATTCGCACCACGATGACCAAACTTAAGTCTTTCAGTATTAGCACCACAAGCTAGAGAAATGAGCTGATGCCCTAAGCAAATGCCGAAGATGGGAACTTTACCAATCAACCCTTTGACAAGGTCAATCCCCTCTGATACATCTTTTGGATCTCCAGGACCGTTTGATAACATAATGCCGTCTGGTTGAAGCTGCATTACTTCATCTGCTGTTGTATCATAAGGTACGACTGTGACGTGACACCCTCTTTCAGTTAACTCTCTTAAAATACCATGCTTCATTCCATAATCAACCAACACAACTCGAAGTCCTCTTCCTGGCACAACATATGGTTTAGCGGCTGACACTTGGCTGACTTGATCTTTCGGCAGTGATGTTTGTTTGACGTGATCTATAATTTGATCTAAATTAGCTAAGTCATCTATTAAAATACCTTTCATCGTTCCACTCTGGCGAATCTTTTTCACTAAACTACGTGTATCGATCCCTTCAAGACCAGGAACACCTTTTTGTTTTAAAAACTCACCAATAGACACTTCACTTCTGAAGTTTGAAGGATCGTTTTCTGCTTCTTTAACGATTAAAGCTTTTAAAGCAGGTCTTACCGTTTCAAAATCATCCCGATTTATACCATAATTGCCGATTAACGGATAAGTCATGACAACCATCTGGCCATAATAAGAGGGGTCCGATAAAGTTTCTTGATATCCTGTCATGCCTGTTTGGAATACAACTTCACCAACGACATCATTTAACTCGGCTCCAAATGCTCGCCCTTCATAAACAGTTCCATCTTCTAACAACAAATAACGTTTAGACATAAGTCTCCTCCTTTTTCCAAACCACTTTTCCATCAACGATTGTTAATGTCGGGATCCCTTTTACTTTCCAACCTTGAAATGGTGTATTCTGACCTTTTGAGTAGAAAGTTGATGCTACAATTGATTCTTCTTGTTCAAGATCAATCAGTACAAGGTCAGCCTTTGAACCAACTCGTAACGTCCCATAAGGTAAATTAAACAATTGAGCAGGCTTAACGGTTAACCAATCAATGAGTTGTTCTAATGTGAATTTATTGCTTTGTACGAAATGTGTATATAGTAACGGGAAGGCAGTTTCTAAGCCGACAATACCAAATGGAGACTGCATAAATCCGTTTTCTTTCTCTTCACGCGTATGAGGTGCGTGGTCAGTTGCGATGCAGTCAATCGTGCCATCAAGTAAACCTTCGGTTAATGCTTGGCGATCAGCTTCCCCTCGAAGTGGCGGGTTCATTTTATAATTGGCATCATCTTCTGGTATATCGAGTTCTGATAATAGTAAATGGTGTGGTGTTACCTCGGCTGTAACGTTAACGCCTGCTCGTTTAGCATCGCGAATAACACGAACCGATTCTTTCGTACTAACGTGGCAAACGTGATAGTGGCAACCTGTCGCTTCAGCTAACAGAATATCACGTGCAATGTGGATGGATTCACTTACAGAAGGGATTCCTGGTAAGTCTAGCTCTTTATTTTTTAAGCCATCGTGCATAACACCGCCATATATTAACGAGTTATCTTCACAATGAGCAACGATCGGTTGGTTTAGTTTTGCTGATTGTTGCATGGCCTCAAACATTTTACCTGCTGTTTGAACACCAACGCCATCATCAGTAAAAGCAACCGCTCCTTGATTCGTTAAGGTATCAAAACCGACTAATTCATTTCCTAATTGTCTAGTCGTAATAGATGCGTAAGGTAAGACGCGTACATGGGCATTTTCTTCTATTAGTGAATTAATACGTTCTAAATTCTCTTCACTGTCTGGTACAGGCCGTGTATTCGGCATCGCACAAACTGTCGTAAAGCCACCTCGAGCCGCGGCCATTGAACCTGTTGCAATCGTTTCTTTTGCTTCACCCCCTGGTTCACGAAAATGGACGTGTAAATCAACGAAACCCGGGAATAAATGCTGTCCTTTACCATCAATAATCTCATCTACTTGATCAGTTTTTACTGAACCAATTCCTGCGATCAACCCATTTTCAATTAATACATTTGTATTAGCTTCTTGTAGTTTGATGTTTTTGATTAATGTTTTCATAAAAAGCTCCCCCTTTTATGTAGTAGGTTATATATAATGGCTTGCCTAATATAAACTCCATTTTCCATTTGGGTGAAAATTTTTGATTTAGAACTTTCGACTAAACTTGAATCAATCTCTACTCCTCTATTAACAGGTGCTGGGTGCATGATGATACTAGAATCCGGTAAAAAAGCTTCTCGTTCAACTGTTAAACCGTAACTTCTTAAATAAGCGTTTTCATCATAGGATTGTTCATCATGGCGTTCAGCTTGCACGCGTAAGAGCATGAGTACATCAGTGTCGTTTAATACATCATCTAAATTCACATAAGGATACGGAAGCTCATGGTCTTGCCATTCGTCTTTAGCAACTAAACGGACATTGGCTCCTAAGCGACTTAATGCATGCGCATTCGACTTTGCTACACGACTATGTTTAATATCACCACAAATTGTGACATTCAAATTAGAAAAATCATTAAATTGCTCTTGGATTGTCATAAGATCAAGCAGACACTGTGATGGATGCTCACCAGAACCATCTCCACCGTTAATGACTGGAATATTCACGCCCTCTAGCTGTTTGTAATATTGTTGATCTGGATGGCGAATGACAACGAAGTCCGCACCTAATACTTCAACCGTCTTCACCGTGTCATAAAGTGACTCACCTTTTGTGACACTCGATGATTCTTTTGAGAAACCCAACAATTGAATACCTAACTTATGACAAGCCATTTCAAAGCTTAACTTTGTACGTGTAGAAGGTTCATAAAATAGTAGAGCTCCTGTTTTATGATTCAGATCACTTTGATCCATTTCATTCGTTTTAAACTTATGTGCTAAATCTAACAAACCGTGAAGGTCACGATTTGTTAGATCATCCATTTTAAATAGATTCATAGTTTTTGCACCCTCTTCGCCATTAATCTTCAAACATGTTCCCATTACCTTCAGCATGTTCACGACCAGGCAGGACTTGATTTAAAATGACACCAATTACTGTTGCTAAAGCTAGGCCTGGAATTTCTACCGTTTCAGTTACTGGAATGACTGCTCCTCCAATTCCAATCACTAATATGACAGATGAGATAATTAAGTTTCTTTTTACACCTAAATCGACTTGATTATCGATTAACATTCTCATACCGCTAGAAGCGATGACACCGAATAGTAAGATCGAAACACCGCCCATAACAGCTGCTGGGATTGATTCAATTAACACTGAAATTAAGTCAATAAACCCGAAGAAAATCGCAAGCAATGCCGCTCCTCCGATGACAAACACACTGAACACTCGTGTAATTGCTAAGACACCAATATTTTCACCGTACGTCGTATTTGGTGGTCCACCGAGTGCTGAAGCAATAATTGTAGCTGCACCATCACCCATTAATGATTTATTTAAGCCAGGTTGTTTAATGAAGTTGCGATTCGTTACTTTTGATAACACCATTTGGTCACCAATGTGCTCTGTAATTGTTACGAAAGCAACAGGTACCATAATAAACGCAACAGACCATGTTAAAACCTCAAGCGGTTGATAATCTACAAATGGAACGATGAAATCAGGTGTCACGAACAATGCGCTCATAAACTCACCAACAGATTGACTGCTTGTTAAATTGTTCCAACTTTCATTTATACCGCTAGTATTTACAATCCCAGTTAAAATTGCAGTAACATAACCGCCAACAATTCCTAATAAAATGGGGATTACATTCCAAAAACCTTTTAAAAATACAGAAGCAATCACCGTAATCAACAAAGTCACACTCGCGACAAATACATATGTTAACTCAACTTCTCCGTTTGAATTATGCATCGCCATATCAATGGCAGTTGGTGCTAAACCAAGACCGATCACCATAATTACTGGGCCAACGACAACTGGTGGCAATATTTTCAGTAGCCAGTTCACACCACTCATTTGGATCATTAATGCAACAACACCGTAAACAATACCAGCTAGAAAGGCACCGACCATCGCTCCAGCTAATCCATCAGCAGCACTTGCTGCTATTATTGGGGCTATAAACGCAAAGCTGGACCCTAAATACGCTGGAATTTGCCCTCTAGTAATCAGTAAGTAAGCTAACGTCCCTAAACCACTCGTCACGAGCGCCACGTTTGGTGGCATTTCAATTAAGTAAGGTACTAAAATCGTTGCCCCGAACATGGCGAATAAATGTTGTAAACTTAACAACAACCATTTATTCCAGTGTGGTACTTCTTGAACATCTAATACTTTATTCTCTCTGTCCATCTGTAACTCTCCCTTTAATCTTTTAGAGTATAAAAAAACCTCTTTGCGAAAGGTCGCAAAGAGGTACACGTACACATACTATTCCCCGTATGTACGCTTACTTCACGACCTTTTTAGCCTCTCTGGACTAATGTTTAAAGGTCTTCTATTTTATTATTCGTAAATACTGACTTGTTCTATCTCATCAGTTTCTTCTAGCTGAACTTTTATGACCTCTTGTAATGAGGTTGGAATATTTTTGCCTACATAATCAGCTCTAATTGGTAATTCGCGATGCCCGCGATCGATTAATACAGCTAATTGAATTTGCTTCGGTCGATCAATGTCCATAACAGCATCCATCGCCGCTCGTACCGTTCGACCTGTAAATAGCACATCGTCAATTAAAATAACGGTTTTTCCATTAAGGTTATGATCGATATTCGATTGATTAACTTTTGCTTCTTCTTGTTCATCTATATTAGAAAGGTCGTCCCGATAAAGCGAAATATCAAGTTCACCAGTCGAAACTGTAACGCCTTCAATTTGTTCGATCGCTGATTGAATTCGTTTAGCAAGGGGCATTCCTCTCGTTTTAATCCCGACTAACACTAAGTCATCTGTTCCTTTGTTCCGCTCAATGATCTCATGAGAAATGCGTTTAATCGCTCGAGATATTGCTGGTTCGTCTAAAAGTTGCGTTTTTTCTTTCAACTTGACCCCTCCTGTCTTTTGCTATAAATATAAAAACCCCCTTTTGCTACACCAAGGTAACAAAAGAGGGTATACTTAGTCATACTAATCCCTATTTATTCATCGTTACCTTGATAGCCTCTCTGGACTATACTTAAAGGTTTTCATATTTTATTTCTTAGTTATTAATTCTACCGTTTTAAACACAAAAGTCAAGGCATCATTTTAATTTTCTCAATTGTATCTAAAAAGATTTGTGGTGGTTCTGCCGTTACACTTACTGTCTCATCTGTAATTGGATGTGCAAATTCTAACTTTTTAGCATGTAAAGCCTGACCTTGAACATCCAACGTTTTTCTTTGACCATACTTTGGATCACCGACTAATGGATGATCAATATATTTAAAATGAACACGAATTTGGTGCGTTCTACCGGTTTCTAATTCACATACAACACGTGTGAAGCTTTCGTATTTATCGACCACTGTAAAATGCGTAACCGCATGTTTACCTTCATCAACGATCGCCATTTTTTGGCGGTCATTAGGGTCGCGACCAATCGGTGCATCAATTGTGCCTAATTCATGTGAAATTACGCCGTGAACTAATGCTTCGTATTGTCTTTTAATTTCTTTATTTTGTAACTGCTCTGACAACTTCTCGTGAGCTTGGTCATGTTTAGCGACTACTAATAAGCCACTTGTATCTTTATCAATTCGGTGTACAATACCTGGTCGATAAACACCGTTAATACCTGATAGATCATCACAATGATGTAATAAAGCGTGGACAAGTGTTCCGTTTTCATGTCCATGTCCAGGGTGCACAACCATACCTTTTTCTTTATTAACGACTAAAATATGCTCATCTTCATAGCGTATATCTAAAGGAATGTTCTCAGGTTCAATCGACATCTCTTTCGGTTGAGGAATCTCCCATATTAATTCATCACCTAATTGGCATTTATAATTATTTTTTACATGCTGACCATTAACTGTTACATAGCCATTTTGGATCCAAGTTTGAACTTGACTACGTGATGCTTCGTCGTTCAATTGAGATAGTACTTGATCAATACGTTTATTCTGACATGTTTCATCGATTGTCATTTGTTGTTTATTCGTCATCGTTTTTCATCCTTTTGTTATTCCATTCATCAAACAAAATTAAAATAATAATAATAGTTACACCAATTGTTAAAGCGATGTCAGCAACGTTAAAAATTGGGAAATTATAATTAAATATTGTGAAGTCTAGAAAATCAACTACTTCTTGCATGACTACTCGGTCTATAAAGTTTCCAATCGCTCCACCTAATATAAGTGCGAAGCCTGTATTTAGTAGTTTGTAGCCATTTGAGTATTGTCTCATGTAATAAACAATGACACCAACAACGAACATTGTTACTATATAAAACAACCACATTTGTCCTTGTAACATTCCCCAAGCTGCTCCGCTATTACGATGTGATGTTATGTAGAAGAATCCCGAGATTACTTCGATCGATTCATGGACGTTCATCGCTTGGATGATGATCCATTTTGTCATTTGATCTAAAGCTACAATTAATAGCGCGATAATATAATAAATCAATGGTTTACCTCCATCTCTTTAACGTTCCTATTGCATTTTACCATAAAACGAATTTAAAGACGATTTAAAATTATGTGGTTCTATTTCAAATGTGGTGGTGTAAAGATTTACACCGTCCACTTATTATCCTTTTAACGAATACATTTCATCGCTACATCAAAACGCTTCGCTTTCCGCGGGCACGGCTCGAGCTGAAGATCCACTGGGGAAAGTGCATTTCTTTCCCCAGTTAGCTGAAGCCGTGCCCCTGCATAGAAAACACTGCGACAAACAACCGAAGGGAGTTTGAGCAGATGTTGCACTTGTGCCCTGTAGGTGCAAGCGTCCGCCGAAAGCGAGTCACAAACCAACGGTTCATTCATCAACTTCTATAATGACCGTTGTAATAAAGGACACCACCACATTTAGTATAGAGCCAAATATGTTTACTCTAAGACATTCCTAGATACAAAAAGATGATCTCGATTAGACGAGATCACCTTTCTGAAAAAAGTTATTTGCATTTACAGTTGTACGACCGTGTTTGCACAACGTTCACATAAGTCTGGGTATGAATCGTCAGCACCTACTGAATGTGATGCAACCCAACAACGTTGACACTTTTCACCAGTATGCTTCTCAACAGCGACAGATACATTTTCAAAAACTTTAGCTGTCTCATAATCGTTTGTTAATTCGACTTCTGAAACAATTAAGTATTGGTGAAGGTTTTCTACTGACTCAAGTAATTCTAATGTTGATTCATCTTTCGGTACAATCGTCACCTTAGCTTCTAGTGATTTACCGATCACTTTATCGTTACGAGCTTCCTCTAACGCTTTTAAAACATCTTCACGAATAGACATTAATTGTTGCCATTTAGCTTTCGTTTCTTCTTCACCTTCTACAGTTCTAGCCTCTGGTAGATCCGTTAACTGAACACTTTCAGCTTCGACACCAGGGATATAATCCCAAATTTCATCTGACGTGTGAGATAATATAGGTGACAGTAGTTGTGTAAGACTGACTACGATTTCATGATATACCGTTTGAATACTGCGACGACGTTTACTGTCCGGTTCCTCAATGTATAAAACATCTTTAGCGAAATCTAAGTAGAATGCGCTTAAATCCACTGTACAGAAGTTATTAATCGTATGATAAATCGTTGAGAATTCATAGTTGTCATATGCTTTTCGTACTTTACCAACCGTTTCTTGTAAACGGATTAACATATAACGATCGACTTCTTCTAATTCACTTTCAGCTAGCTTGTGTGTGCTTGGTTCGAAATCATGTAAATTACCTAATAAGAAACGCATCGTATTTCTAATTTTACGGTAAACTTCAGAAACTTGTTTTAAAATTTCATTGGATACACGAACGTCAGCACCGTAATCAGTGCTTGCTACCCATAAGCGTAAAATATCTGCACCTAACTGCTTCATTACTTTTGAAGGAACCATCACATTACCTAATGATTTACTCATCTTACGGCCATCTCCATCTAGAGTAAAGCCGTGACTTAAAATACCTTTATAAGGTGCTTTACCAGTAATTGCAACAGACGTCGTTAAAGAAGAGTTGAACCAACCACGATATTGGTCTGAACCTTCTAAGTATAAATCAGCCGGGCGAGATAAGTCTTCACGCTCTTCTAAAACTGCTTGGTGAGTCGATCCAGAGTCGAACCAAACATCCATAATGTCTGTTTCTTTCGTAAACTGACCATTCGGACTACCCGGATGAGTGAAACCTTCTGGTAATAGTTCATTTGCTTCTTTTTCGAACCAAATATTTGAACCATGCTCACGGAACAAGTTCGAAACGTGTTCAATCGTTTCATCAGTAATAATTTCCTCACCGTTTTCCGCATAGAATACAGGAATTGGTACACCCCATACGCGTTGACGAGAAATGCACCAGTCTTCACGGTCTTTTACCATGTTGTGCATCCTTGTCTCACCCCATTCAGGGTGCCAATCAACATCTTTAATAGCTTGCAATAATTCATCACGGAAATCGCTAACTGATGCAAACCATTGCGATGTTGCACGGAAAATCGTTGGCTTCTTCGTACGCCAGTCATGAGGATATGAGTGTGTCATAAATTCTAATTTTAACAATGCACCAGATTCCTCTAATTGTTCAGTGATCGCTTTGTTAGCTTTATCATAAAACTCACCTTCAAAGCCTGGCGCTTCACTAGTGAATACACCTTTCTCATCAACTGGGCACAGGACATCTAACCCATATTGCTTTCCAATCCAAAAGTCATCTTCACCATGACCAGGAGCTGTGTGTACACAACCTGTACCTGACTCCGTTGTAACGTGATCTCCTAAAATGACTAATGAATCGCGGTCATACAATGGATGTTGAGTAACAACGCGCTCTAATTCTTCACCTTTGTATGTTTTAACGACTGAAGGATTTTCCCAATCAGCTTTTTCAGAGACTTCACCTAACAGGTCTTCTGCAATGATAAATTTACCTTGTTCAGTGCTTACAACAGCATAAGTAACTTCAGGGTGTAGAGCGATTGCTAAGTTAGCTGGAATCGTCCAAGGTGTCGTCGTCCAAATGACGAATTTCTCATCACCTTCTAATACGCCATTAGTTTCTTTAACATCAAAAGCTACATAAATTGAAGGTGAACGTTTATCTTGGTACTCAATTTCAGCTTCTGCTAATGCTGATTCAGATGAAGGAGACCAATAAACAGGTTTTTTACCTTTATAAATATATCCACGCTTTGCCATGTCACCAAACACTTTAATTTGCTGCGCTTCAAAAGCTGGATCCAATGTAATATAAGGATTTCCCCAATCACCACGGACACCTAGTTGTTTAAATTGCGTACGTTGGTTATCTAATTGTTGTAAAGCATATTCTTCGCACATTTTTCTAAATTCAGCAATTGGTAACTTTTTGCGGTCAATTTTCTTCTTTTTCGTTAAGGCTGTTTCAATTGGTAAACCGTGTGTGTCCCAACCAGGAACGTACGGAGCATGAAAGCCTGACATTGACTTATAACGTACGATAAAGTCTTTTAACACTTTGTTTAAAGCGTGCCCCATATGAAGGTCACCGTTCGCATACGGAGGACCATCATGTAAGATGAACAGTGGTCGATTTTTTGTTCTTTCTTGAACTTTTTCATAAATCTTGTTTTCATCCCAAGCTTTTTGCATTTCTGGTTCACGGTTTGGTAAATTACCACGCATCGGAAACTCAGTTTTGGGCATTAATAACGTTTCCTTGTAGCTCATATAAATCCTCCTTAAAGTTATAAAACCTTGTTAAAAGACATCTGTAGAAACAAAAAAACTTGCCCATCCCTAAAAAGGGACGAACAAGTTCGCGGTACCACCCTAATTGAATGAACAAAATAGTTCATTCCACTTAGCATTCGTAACGTGAATGTCACGTCCTTTTCTACTTTGAAGTTCAAAAAGGAAGCTCAAGGATGATCTTCCTTAAAGGGTTGTTACTAGGCTCTCACCGTCCCTAGATCGCTTAAACAACTGACTTTAAGTACTGTTCCTATCGACGCTTTTAAGTTTATAAACACAACATGTGTTAAGTTCATTTTCATGATAAAAATTATAGGTAATTTCATTCATGAAGTCAAGGTTTATTATTCATTATACATATTAATGTTTCTTTTTAAACGTGATTATGATTCAGAATTAGAGTGAGTTTGATAACTGTTTGTTTGATTATGGTAGTTTGATTCTAACTGCATATCTTCATCTTCTTCTGAATCAATTTCAAACAGATCTTCCCAATCTTCATTCTCAATAATATCGAGTTGTGCTTCTACTAACATTTTTAGACGTGTACGGAACACTTTAGCTTGCTTTTTCAGCTCTTCAATTTCCATCGAAACTTGACGAGACTTAGCTAATGCATCATTAACAATTCGATCGGCATTCTTTTCTGCTTCTTTAATAATCAGCTTAGATTCTTTATTCGCATTATTTTTCACTTCATCTGCCGTCTCTTGAGCGACAAGGATTGAGCGGTTTAAAGTCTCTTCAATGTTACTAAAGTGACCTAATTTCTCTTCTTTTTCATTAACTCGTTCTTCTAAAGCTTTCTTCTCACGAATCACTTTTTCAAAGTCTTTTATGACTTGGTCTAAAAATTCATTAACTTCATCTTCATCATAGCCACGAAAAGCTCTAGTAAACTCTTTATTATGAATATCTAATGGCGTTATGCCCATCATTCGAACCCCCTCTATTGCTCTTGCGCTTTTCCTTAATTTATTATTTCGACAAGAAGTTTCATACTCCTGCTAACTTCTGCAATTATTTTAATTTAGCAGTTTTAATGCGAACTTTGTTTTTTCTCGTCTCACCTAAAAGGTCGACAATCTTACTTCTTCCGTAGGACTTTAAAGATATTAAATCTCCAGACTCTAATTGAAAGGAAGGGTTATTGACAATTCGATAATTGACTTTAACTGCTTCCTTCTCGATGTATGTCTGAGCTTTTTGACGTGAGATTTGATAGATTTCTTTCAAAACAACATCAAGTCTAGTGGATGAGACCGTACCTTCTTGGTCTTGCCAATGATGAACAGGTTTTAAAACATTTGCCTCATCAACTTCTTTCAATGTGATTCGTGTATTTTTTATCTTCTCTACATTCATCTTCAAATAAAGCGCTAAGTCTTGATCACATATAATTTGAAATTGACCATCCTTCACTACTAGGTCACCAAGTTTTTTTCGATGTAAGCCTAATGACATGATTGTGCCTAACAAATCACGGTGTGAAAGTGATACAAACTTAGACGCGTATGTACCTTGTAAGATGCTTATATTAAAATCTTTAAAGTTGATCGTTTCATAAAAAGGAGCCAACAAAGCTCTTTTTCGTTCTGCATATTCATATCCGCCATTAAAAGACAGTTGCAAATTTTCATCCTGTCCGATAATAGACTTGAAAATCAATTGTTCTCTTGGATCAAGAAAATCACTAACAACTGGTACGTAGTTACGTTCGACTTGATCTTTCCAGTCTAATACTTGATCTATGAACGGTTGTTCCTCTGGGCGAAAGTGCTGGTATAAATCCATGACCTTCCTCTTCCTTTAATCATTAAAATAACATGCCAAATAGTACAATAAGTCCTTGTGATGCTAAGTGTAACGTAATAATTGCAACGATTGGCGAAATATCGATCATTCCTAATGGTGGAACAAACTTACGAAATGGTTCCAAATACGGTTCACATGCTTTTGCTAAAAACTGACCAAATTGTGATTCTCTAGCTCCAGGGAACCATGACATAAAAATATAACCAATTAGCATAAAGGAATATATTTGAACTCCTAATAATATTAAACTTAGTAACGCATCCACACGCCTTACACCCTTTCCTATTTATAATCGAAACTCGAATCGTTAAACAGTTCTGAAATACTACCTGAAATATCTACGTGATCTGGTGTACATAGAAAAGTTTGTTGACCGAGTTTTTGTATATTGCCGCTTAAAGCATAGACCGTACCACTTAAAAAGTCAACAATACGAACACTTGTATGATGGTCTAGTCTTTGTAGATTAACGACGACTGATTTTTTCTTCACAATATGATCAGCTATATCTTGTGCTTCATCAAAATCAGCTGGTTCACACAGGACCATTTTTGTATCGTTTTGGATTGATGTTAAGCTCACGACGTTGTCTTGATTTTGATTTTTGAATTTTTTTGCTGGTTCTTCCTTTTGTTCAACTTCGTGTTCTTCACGTTTCGGTGTTTCTTCATAAGTTGCTCGTTCATCTAAGTCAAAAAATGATTTGAACTTGTCTTTAAAACTCATCGGAATCCTCTCCTATACTTCTTTTCCAACTAATTTTGAGCCTATACGAATATGGGTCGCACCTTCTTCAATTGCGATATGATAATCATTACTCATCCCCATCGATAACTGATCACAAGGTGCATGAGGAAATTGGTGACATTGCACTTCATCTCTTACTTCTCTTAATTTCCTAAAACATTGCCTAATATACTGTTCATCTTCAGTGAGTGGTGCCATCGTCATTAATCCAACGACTTTAACATTTGGATAGTTTGCTAGACTTTCTATAAATGGAACTACCTCTTCTGGCTCTATGCCGTGTTTTGACTCTTCACCGCTCGTATTAACTTGCACGAAACACGGAACTTCTCGATTAGATCTTTTGTTGATTTCTTTTGCTAATGATTTACGGTCTAATGAGTGAATGCTATCGACATAATCAATTATACCTTTAACTTTCCGTGATTGTAGAGTACCAATAAAGTGATAATTGGCAGCTTGTCCAATCGATTCGTACTTCTCTAAAAAACCTTCTAGACGATTTTCACCTAAATGCTGTACACCAGCATCAATTGCTTCTTGAGCTGTTTCATTAGAAACATACTTCGTAACAGCAATTATTTGAATGTCTGCAGGGTTACGCTCAACGCGTTCACATATTTGTTTAATTTCTTCTTGTATTTGTTGATATCGTTCACTTACTGACATTGTGTGCAACACCCTTGCTACGATTTTTATAAGGATAAAAAGGCCATCATTCTACCCGTTTGGCCTTTGTCTCTTCTAAATGAAAAAAAGAGCTGTTCATCTTCATAAGTGCAGTATTGAGAAATTTCAATTTGGTTTGTTAATAAACCTAATTCTTTTAAATATAAATAGTTTAACATTTTTAGGTCGAGCAAATAACGGTCTTCTTGTTGACTAGGTTTTAATACTTCTTCATAGTATTTTTGAGGGATTTGCTCAATCACTCGTTCGTCAACTTCATAGTGATCTTGAGAGATACAAGGTCCGATCATGACTTCTATTTCTTCTAATTGCACACCTTTAGACAAGAGAGCTTCTATGACATAGTGACTAATTCCACCAACCGTTCCTTTCCAACCTGCGTGCGCTAATCCAATCCAGCCTCGCTCTGGCGCGATGAAATAAAGCGGAACACAGTCTGCATAAAAAGTAACTAATGTATGACTAGGATCATTGGTAATCATCCCATCTGCATCTATAGCCGGTTTGTCGTGTGAAACTTTATTGCAATCAATTTCAGTTAAGTCAATCACTTTAGTACTGTGAACTTGTTTTAAACAGCACCATTGATCTAAAGGTTGTTCAATTTGATCACTTATGTATTGTCGGTTTTTTAAAACATCTTCTACTCTGTCATTAACGTGAATACCAACATTCAACGAGTTATAGGGTGTATGACTATACCCATTTAGGCGTGTTGAAAAACCTGCTGTATAACCGAGTTCTTTCCACTTGGAATTAATGAGGTGATTTGTATAATTATAATCTAAAATTTCTGCCATAGTAGAACTCCTCTATATAGTATTTTACCACATTTCGCACTATTTTTCTTATTTCATTTAAGGAGAATGTTTCATCATTCTCACTAATATGACATCCGAGCCGATCTTTTCAATTTGAGACCAAGAAATTGCAATCTCTTCTTGTTCACCAAAGACGCCGAACCACTTTCCTTTTACTGAGACGACTAACGACAGTATAACGCCTACTGTTACATCTAATTCTAAGTCGCTAATAAAGCCAATCTTTTCACCGTTCTCAACCTCAATGATATCTTTTGTTTGTAATTCTGACAATAACATATAATCACGCCTCCTCACTATTAATACTATATGAAGAGAACCACGATAAAAAAACCTCCATATTGAACTCGTTTCAAGTTAATAACAAGTCCAACATAGAGGTCTAACATTTTAAGAGTCTAATACGGTTTTATTCATTTCTTTAATTGCGGATTTTTCTAACCTAGACACTTGAGCTTGCGATATACCGATTTCATCAGCTACTTCCATCTGTGTCTTACCTTCAAAGAATCTTTGATTAATAATCAATTTCTCACGTTCATTTAACTTTTTAATCCCTTCACGAATTGCTAGTTCATTTAACCAAGAGGAGTCTTTTTGTTTATCGTCCTTAAGTTGATCCATTACAAAGATTGGGTCACTGCCGTCATTATAAATTGGCTCAAACAATGACACAGGATCTTGAATTGCATCTAAAGCAAAAATAATATCCTCATGAGGGATGTCCATTTCTTTTGCAATCTCCTGTGTTGTTGGTTCAGTAGAACGTTGACTCATTAAATCTTCTCTTACTTGCAAAGCCTTATAAGCAATATCACGTAATGAACGAGAAACTCGGATTGGATTGTTATCTCTTAGATAACGTCTAATCTCACCGATTATCATCGGTACAGCATAGGTTGAAAATTTAACATTTTGGCTAAGGTCAAAGTTATCTATTGATTTCATTAAACCGATACAACCAACTTGAAACAAGTCATCAACATTCTCTCCACGATGATTAAAACGTTTAATAACACTTAATACTAAACGTAAATTACCGTTAACGAGCTCTTCTCTAGCTTGTTCATCACCTGATTGTAAACGTTTAAATAAAAACCTCATTTCATCATTTTTCAACACTGGTAACTTTGACGTATCAACACCACAAATCTCAACTTTATTTCTTGTCATGCTAGCCCCTCCCACCTGGAGATGATGTCATCTACATTTTTTCCAGAATGGGATTTTTTATGCGATAAACTTTAAAGAATACGACATAACACAGCCCTTGAATATCATTTGAATCCAAGGGCTGTAAGGGTTAGACCATTTTATTAAATTCTCGTTTTAATCGTCTAATTATTTTCTTTTCTAACCTTGAAATATAAGATTGCGATATACCTAATTGATCGGCAACATCTTTTTGTGTTTGTTCTTCATATCCACTTAAGCCAAAACGCATCTCCATAATTTGCTTCTCACGACCGTTTAACGTAGATAAGGCTGACTTTAACAAAGTTTTATCCACAAAAGACTCTAAATCTTTCGTTATGATATCTTCTTCAGTTCCTAAAACATCTGATAATAACAGCTCATTTCCATCCCAATCAACATTTAACGGTTCATCAAATGACACTTCAGTTTTTCTTTTATTATTTCTTCTTAAGTACATTAAAATCTCATTTTCGATACAACGCGATGCATAAGTTGCTAACTTAATTTTCTTTTCTGGATTAAATGTATTAACTGCTTTTATAAGTCCAATAGAACCAATACTAATTAAATCTTCAATATGAATACCTGTATTCTCAAACTTCTTCGCTATATAAACAACTAAACGCAAGTTATGTTCAATTAACATTGATTTAGCTGCTTGATCTCCTTCCATCATTCGGTCTAACACATGTCGCTCTTCATCTTTTGACAAAGGAGGTGGTAGTGCTTCACTTCCTCCAATATAATAAATTTCATCTCGCTTAATTTTTAGTTTAACAATTAATTTTAAATAAAAACGTTGCAACATATTCCAAATTCGACGCAATTTAAGATACCCCCTCTACATCTTTAACCCTCATTCTTTTTGATTGAAAAAGTAACGGGTTCAACAAACATTGAACATTCATTTGCCTAGAGAAATGTCCATAATGCACTCCGATGTAGACTTTCTTAGTTGATATAATCTCATGAGCCATATGCACTTTAACTTCCTCCGCTAAAAAAGCGGGTAATAAACCTTGTTCGCCTCCTGCTTTCTGATAAGGAATGAATTGAAGTTCATCATCCAAACTTAAAAGATCCATTTGTTCGTAACGTTTTAATAACTCCACTTTTTCTTCATCAACCCAATTTTTGAAAGTCGATTCATCAACTAATATGACCGGATGCTGCGTCAACGGGTGTTTTAATTGGTTACCAGTATCTAAAAAGCTATTCAAGTCGACATCACGGTTCTCATGTGAAATTGTAATAGAAAATTGTTGTTGAGATCGTAATTTAAACATCGTTAATTGTTGAAGTTGATCCTTAGTGAAATAAACTGCGATTGGAAACATAATTAATACAACAACCCAACTAACAGCATCTCCAAATGGAGCGTGGTTACTAATCACCATCTCCGTATTCGTCATAATGAAGTAATGGAGACCAAATACAGCACCACCAATAGAAAAGTTAATTAAGTAAAAGCTAAAAAATCGAATTAAAAAGACTTTAAAATACTGATATGAAAAAGCAATCAAAATAATAAATACAGAATACCCTAACTTAAAGATAGGAGAATCTAATATCCCCCAATTAAGGAGTAGTGTTAAAGGAATAATTAACGATGCAAATAAAGCTCCTAGAAAAATTCTCACATGTGAAAAAGAGTTTTTGGTCACCCAAGCAACCAAAAGTAAGATCATCCAATCAAATAATAGGTTTAATAGCCATATCAAATCTACATATAATTGCACGTTTCACATCCTCTTTATTTCCTTATAGCCAGTATAAAAAAAGAAGCCTAAGAAACATGTCAGTTTCTCGGCTTCTTGTGTATCTTTTTTTGCAATCTTTTGTCTTAAACAGGCAGGTCATCTAAAGCATAATGAATTCTATTAAGGTTAAATTACTTAATTTTCTACGAAATGATTGTAAGTAAAAAAGAGACTGGGAAAAATTAAGTACTAATACACAAAACCCGAACGAGGTTATGTTTTGACTTCGTTCGGGTTTATCTTTTTTCAATTATTACTGTTCACGGTTTCGGTTTCTTAAGAATGTTGGAATATCTAATGTTTCCTCTTCATAACCTGGACGTTGTGTTTGTGTTGGGCGTTCTCTTCTAGGTTGTTGTCCAACTGAAGATGGACTCGAACTCGCTTGAGTTGGGCGAGTTTGTTGCTGTTGGTTATTTGCACTTTCTTCACTCTCATCAAATCCAGTTGCAATTACTGTTACAACAATCTCTTCTTTTAAAGTTTCGTTAATAACAGAACCGAAAATTACATTTACTTCTTGATCAGCTGCAGATGTTACAATTTCAGCTGCTTCTTGTACTTCATAAAGGCTTAAGTTTTGTCCACCTGATATATTCATTAAGACTCCATGGGCACCATCAATAGATGTTTCTAGTAATGGTGATGATATTGCCTTTTTAGCTGCTTCAGCTGCACGACTTTCACCAGTTGCAACGCCGATCCCCATAAGAGCAGATCCTTTATCAGACATAATCGTCTTAACGTCTGCGAAGTCCACGTTAATTAGACCAGGTACTGCAATTAAGTCTGAGATGCCTTGTACACCTTGTCTTAAAACATTATCTGCTTCACGGAACGCTTCTAGCATTGGCGTATTTTTATCCACTAACTCTAATAGACGATCATTAGGAATAACTATTAATGTATCTACACTTTCTTTTAAAGTGTCGACACCGCTTGTAGCATGTGTTGAACGTTTACGTCCTTCGAATAAGAAAGGACGAGTTACGACACCAACAGTTAATGCACCAATGTCTTTTGCCACTTGGGCAATAACAGGAGCAGCGCCTGTTCCTGTTCCACCGCCCATACCAGCTGTAACAAACACCATGTCTGCACCTTGTAGTGCTTCTTCGAGAACTTCCTTACTTTCTTCTGCAGCTTTTTTTCCTACTTCTGGGTTTGCACCAGCACCTAAACCACGTGTAAGTTTTTCACCTACTTGTAGTTTAGTATCAGCCTTAGATAAATTTAATGCTTGCGCATCTGTGTTTACTGCAATAAATTCTACACCTTGTACACCATGTTCAATCATGCGATTAACGGCATTGGAGCCACCGCCACCAACACCAATTACTTTTATTGTTGCTAATTGGTCCATATTTGCTTCAAAATCTAACATGTCTCGTTCCTCCTACTTGATCATTTTCCCTTTTTAACACTACCTTTGAAGGAAACGTGCAATTAATCAAAGAAATAATTCTGAATCTTTTTCATAAAACCATCTTTGTCTTTTGGTTCTTCTTTTACTTTTCGTTTTGGCTTTTCTTTCGTATTAACAGATTTAGGAGTTTGTTCTTGTTTAGCTTGATGCCCTTCAATTCCTACCCCATAATCTTTACCTTGTATTTTCGCATTTCGATAAGCGAATTGCAAGGTACCAAGTCCTACTGTGAATTGTGGTTCCCTAACACCAATGTGAGATGGAATGGCTACTCGTACATTTGTTTGAAACACATCTCTTGCTAAGTCAACTACACCTGGTACTTGCATTAATCCTCCAGTTAACACATACCCACCTGGTAACGTAGGATAACCCATACGTCTAAATTCTTGAAGTACGAACTGGAAAATTTCATCTATTCTTGCTTCAATTATTTCTGCAATTTGCACTTGGTTAAATGTTTGTTGATCATCTGTTCCAATTGTTTTAACATTAAAAGAATTGTCTTCAATTGCTGAATTTAGGTAAGCATGACCATGTTCTAATTTAATTTGTTCTGCTTCTTCAGTCGTTGTTTTCAAGCCAATAGATAAATCTTTAGTGATATTGTCTCCACCTAATGGAATCACTGATGTATTTGCTAAGTAACCGTCTATGTAAAACGAGACTGTAGTACTACCAGCTCCGATATTAACTAAGCCAACACCTAAAGTTTTTTCATCTTGAGAAAGAGCAACTTCAGCAGCTGCAAGTGGTTGCAAGCAAATGTCCTGAACTTGTAACCCTGCTCTCTCTACACATTTTAAAATGTTATGTAAATTCGTCTTACCGCAAGTGATTAAAGTTCCTTGCATTTCTAAACGAACACCAATCATGCCACGAGGGTCGTTTATCTCATCTTGGCCATCAACAATGAATTGACGAGGTATAACATCTACGATTTCACGTTCTGGTGGTATTTGCATTACTTGTGAAGCATCAATGACACGTGTTACATCTTCTTGATCAATTTCACGCGTCTCACTCGATACTGCAACAACTCCATGGCAATCTTGCAAACTAATATGATCACCATTAATTGAGACAATAACACTTTTAATAGCCATGTCTACCATTCTTTCAGCTTGATCCACCGCATTTTGGATAGCATGTACAGTTTGATCGATATCAACAATTGCACCTTTTTTCATCCCTACAGATTCTGCAGTTCCAACGCCGATGACATTTATAGTATCATTGGATACTTCACCAATGATGACTTTTACTTTAGAAGTTCCAATATCCAGACTTACTAATATTTCACTTCGGTTCATGATTGCACCTCCAATTACGCCTTCGTTTCCTTTCAATTTTTTGGCTCCATGTTTTACTATACTTGTTAACTTCAACTTTAAAGTCCTTAATACCTTCAACGAATAACAAATTTCTACATTTTTTATACTTCTTCGTCAAATTCCAGTTCTTCTGTTTCTTCGACATCTTCACCTTCATACGGGACAAAGTAAGCACCTACATCAAGGTGAAGAATACCATCAATATCGTCTGATAGTTGAGAAGCAATTGATGGATAGGTGCTCATTTTACTCGCAAAGTTAGATACAACACCTATAACTTCTTGCCCATCAACAGTAAATAAGCGAATTCTTTCTCGATTAGTTTCATCTGGTGCCCAATAAATTTCAGAAATTAGTAGATTAATAGACTCAGGTATTTGCGATAATTGATAAGCAATCCTTTGCAACATCTCATCTTCAAAGCCATGAAGTAATGGTGCATCTTCTCGTGGTTGATTTAACTGTACTTCATCGATTTTATCTCCATTTTGTAATATTGGATAATAATAATCTCCGTCTTTTTGATAAGCTACTCGTTCATACTCTTGTACGAATATAACAAAAGTATTATACCAACTTCTATTAATTTCTGCATGTCTAACCTCAGGATGTTGCTCAATTTTTTCCATTACATCATTTGTATCGACATTCCAAAAAGACTCATCGAATCCAACACTTGAGTAATTAATAATTGTTTCCTCATCAACCATTTCATTGCCTTCAACAGTTATAGAATTAACATGGCTTAACGGTGATTGCATATAAACGATTATAAGGATCAACATAATGATTAACGTTAGATAGATTATAAAGCGTCTATTCGCTTTCTTTTTTCTAGCTTGTTTGAGTTGAGGTATACGATCTTCTATCGATACTATCTTTTTATCAGCCATTCAAAAAGCTACTCCTTATAATCTAATCTTGAGAATTACCTTACAACTCTATTTAAAAGTGAGTTATTGTTCTATTATAGCATAGATTAACACTGATATAATAAGGTATTTTGTTCTAATTTGATTATTTTTAATGTTTTGTAAAACAAAAATAAAAAAACAGTAAAAAGAGTTAGACTCTTTTACTGTAAAAAATAACGAACTTCTATAAACAGCAATTATTTTCTAGTTTATTTTCGCATACTTACTAATATTTAACAACACACCGAGAGATAGTAATGTAATCGTTAAGGATGAACCACCATAACTGAGTAAAGGTAAGGTGATACCTGTTACTGGAATTAAGCCAATGACAACACTGATGTTAATCATCACCTGGATTGTGATCATCGCTGTAATTCCAAATGCTAAAAGGGATGCTGATAAATCTTGCGTGTTAAGAGCAATTAATATCCCTCTCCAAATAACGATTAAAAACAAACCAAGTATAAATACCCCGCCAATAAGACCTAATTCTTCAGCGATTACCGCAAAGATAAAATCAGTTTGAGGTTCAGGTAAATAAAAGTACTTTTGCATGCTATTCCCGAAACCCAGCCCCATTAAACCTCCAGGACCGATTGCATATAGAGATTGGATAATCTGAAATCCATCCCCAAGCGGATCTTCCCACGGATTCAAAAAGGCTGTAATCCTACTAATTCTATATGGAGCTGATGCAATTAACGCCACTAAACCCGCTAAGCCAATACTAGCAAGGAATACGAAATGACTAATCTTAGCACCAGCAATAAATAGCATCAACATTCCAGTTCCAACGAACACAATGCCTGTTCCTAAGTCAGGTTGCAACATAATTAATCCAAACGGTACAACGAGCAATAATAACATCGGTAAGAAACCTTTTGAGAACTGGCGTAACTCGCGTTGGATTTTAGGTAGCACAGCTGCAAATAGTAAAATCATACCGATCTTCATAAATTCACTCGGTTGAATACTAAAAGCACCTACACCAATCCAACTTTGTGCTCCCCCTCGAACCATTCCAATTCCCGGAATTAAAACAGCAATAAGTAACAAGAAACAGAGTACGTATGCTGTAACAGAATATTGAAGCCATTTATAATACGGAATTTTTAATGTAATCACAATTCCAATAACACCTAACAATGCAAATAATGCTTGTCGTTTTAAGTAAAAGCCAGAATCACCAAATTTGTAATCCGACCATATAGAAGAAGAGCTATAAACCATGACTAAACCGATTAAAAGTAAGATGGCAATTGCTGTTAGTAACACATAATCTAATTTTTCTTGTTTATAATCCAAAAAAACACCCCTAACTCCAAGTTTTGAAGTTGGGGCTTATGTCGTACAAGCCCCTATTAAAGCTTATGCACGACTTCGATAAACATGTCTCCTCGATCTTCAAATGATTTAAATTGATCCCAGCTAGCACATGCTGGTGAAAGAAGAATGATGTCACCTTCTATACTTTGTTCATATGCCTTTTGTGTGGCATGTTCCAAATTATCTACAACACACAAACCGTCAAATTGATGACGTTCTGCAGCTTGTTTTATTTTCTCACTCGCCTCACCATATGCAACACAACTTCTAACATGGCTAAACTGTTTGAATAGCTCATCAAAATCATTACCTCGATCCAATCCACCAACGATTAACACAATAGGTCGGTTAAAAGACTGTAATGCTTTCGTTGTAGCTAAAATATTCGTAGCTTTTGAATCATTATAGAATAATCGACCTTTTTTATTTTCTACAAATTGTAATCGATGTTTAACACCAATAAAACGGGATAAGACTGTTTGAATGACCTCGTTCTTAACACTGAAATGCTTAGCTACTGCGACACTTGCTAAAACATTTTCAAGGTTATGCATACCTGGTAAAACAACGTTCTCACAATTTATGACCCACTCATTGTTAAAATAAATCGATTGCCCGTCAAAAGATGCACCTCTTCGACTAAAATGATTAATAGTGAAAGCCATTTTTTGAACAGCACGATCATCTAATTGTTCAGTCACTGTCGAATCATCACCGTTATAGACAACTAGGTCCTCATTTGTTTGTCGTTTAATAATATTAAGTTTTGAGCTAACGTAATCTTCACGGGACTTGTGGTAATCCAAATGTGCTTCAGTAATATTTAAAAGTACTGATACATCCGGTTTGAAATTCTGTATTGCTTTTAGTTGAAATGATGATAATTCCATCACTACTGGCTGCTGATCTTTTTGCTTACGGACAACTTCAGATGCAACTTGTCCAATGTTACCTGCTAGAAGTGGTTCTTGTCCCGCCTCTTTCAACAACTCATAAATTAAAGTTGTCGTCGTCGTTTTACCGTTCGTTCCAGTAATCGCAATTAACGGACCATCAATCATTTCATAAGCTAACTCCACTTCAGTTACAATAGGAACATTTAGCTTTTCTGCTTCTTGAATAATGTTGTGATGATGTGGAATACCAGGGTTTTTAACAACTAGGTCAACACCTTCTAACACTTCTAAAGGATGATGACCTGTCACTGTTTCAACACCTAAACGATTAAAATATTGAGCCTTTTCATTTTGGTCAAATGGTTGTTGATCATTAATAATAAAGGGCACATCACTATCGTATAATAATTGTGCAGCTGCCTCTCCACTTTTCGCTAACCCTAGTACTAACACTTTATTATATGGAAAATCACGTAACGTCTTCACTACATCAACACCTCAATATAAACCCCAAACGCGGCACAAACGAATCCTACTGCCCAGAATGTGATGACGACACGCCACTCTGACCAACCTACCAATTCGTAATGGTGGTGAAGTGGACTCATCTTAAACACACGTTTACCTGTCGCTTTGAATGAGATTACTTGAATGATTACAGATAATGTCTCTATGACAAAGACACCACCAATAATTATTAATAAGATTTCAAGTTTCATTAAAATAGCAATAATAGCAATGGCAGCACCGATCGCTAATGAACCTGTATCTCCCATAAATACTTTTGCCGGGTGACTATTAAACACTAAAAACCCTAACAATGCACCGACAACTGCAAAAGTAAAGATTACAACCTCTGTTGGCATACCAAAAGCCCAACCGATAATACCAAACGCCGCAAAAGCAATAGAAGCTGTACCTGCTACAAGCCCGTCTAATCCATCTGTTAAGTTCACAGCATTTGATGCACCTACTAACATAATTAAAATCAAGATGCCGTAAGCCCATCCTAAGTCAATTGAGAAATTTGTCCCAGGAATCGCTACATCAGTAGGGAATGCACTATTGTATAAAATAATATAAACAACAATGGCAATAATTAATTGGAAAAACATCTTTTGTTTTGATGTTAAACCTAAGTTACGTTTTTTCGTTATTTTAATAAAGTCATCTAAAAATCCGATTAAACCATAACCAATTAACACAAATAATAATATAAATAATTCCGTAGAGAACAACGTCTGTGGATCTCTTAAAACGAGAATTAATGTTGTGGCTACAACTGAGAAAATAATCATCACACCGCCCATTGTTGGTGTTCCTGATTTAGCTTGGTGTGATTCCGGCCCTTCTTCTCGTATACTTTGCCCAAATTTTAATCGACGTAAAAATGGTATTAAGATTGGTGATAATAATACAGCAATTAAAAATGCAACTGCTATTGTTATAAAAATAAATGTTTGTGACAAAACCTATTCTTCCTTTCTTTTCCTACTTTAAGAAATAAAATGTTGAATTAATTGTTCAAATTTCATACCTCTTGATGCTTTAAATAATACAACCGTATCATTTTTTATATATTTTTCTAATTCGTTCATTAACATATCTCGATCTTCGAAGTGTTCTGCTCTACCTTTAAAATCATTAGGTAGTGCTTTAATAATATATTGACTATCTTGGCCAACTGTGAAAACGACATCAATTTCTTGATTGATTATTTCCCCTACTTTACGATGTTCGCTCTCTGCAAATTGACCTAACTCAAAAATATCACCCAAAACCAATACTTTATAAGTTTGAGAAAAACGTTTTATAACGTCAATTGATGCGCGCATTGAAGTAGCCGAAGCATTATATGCGTCATTAACAATCACTGCTCCTGACTCTGTTTCGATTTGTTCAAACCTCATACCAGGAAGTGATAAGTTCGCCAAAGAATACGCCATTTTACTAGCATCAATATTCAATAAGTCACTGATTGCTAAAGCGTATGCCGTATTTTTTGCTTGATGCATACCTAACAAAGGGATCGAAAATAGTTGATCGTTAATCTTAAACGTCGTTTTATTCTGACTTTGTACAACATCTTTTACCTCATAGTCTAACCCAGAATTAAACCCACAAGTCACAACACGTTGAGGTAAATCTACTTCCAATAGTGGTTCATCTCCATCGACTACCAATACACCATCTTCACTTAAACCTTCTACTATTTCAAGTTTGGCCTTAGAGATCCCTTCTCTACTCCCTAAATGTTCTATATGAGACTCACCAATATTCGTAATAACAGCAATATCCGGTTTTGCAATGTAAGATAATTGCTCAATTTCGCTAAAACCACTCATACCCATTTCTAAAACTAAAACCTCTGTTTGAACTGGCATGCGAAGTATTGATAACGGCAAGCCAATTAGGTTATTTAAATTCCCTTCGGTTTTAGTTACTTGATAAAACTCACTCAACGAAGAACCTATTAGTTCTTTTGTTGTCGTCTTACCATTTGAGCCAGTCACTCCAATAACTGTTGGGTTAATGTAATCACGATATGCTGTGGCAAGTTGTTGTAAGCCTTCTAAAGGATCCTCAACAAAAAATAGTGGAAAATTATCTGGTAAATCAGCTGGGACTTCCTCTCTTTTAGACCATAGTGAAGCTACAGCACCTTTATCAATCGCTTGCAAAAGAAAATCGTGCCCATTAAACCGTTCTCCAATTAAAGGCACGAACAAACCATTAGTAACAACTTCTCTACTATCAGTATAGATAGTTTCTATATCTAATTGTTGATTTATGCTACCTTGATACTCTAAAAATATTTTATGTAAAAAATCAGCCGAAAACTTTTTCATGTTATGACTCCTCTTAATTCACTCAGCCGATATATAAATATCGGCTGATATAATGCTATTTTTATATATTAAAGACTCATACGTAATTGAACCATTTCGCGAGCTACTTCACGATCATCGAAGTGGTGACGTTCTCCATTAACTTCTTGATAAGTCTCATGTCCCTTACCTGCGATTAATATAATATCATCTTTTTCAGCAATTTGAACAGCACGCTCAATTGCTTCTCTTCTATTTTCAATTACAGTAAACACCTCATCATCGTCTCTTAAGTGACGTGTCATATCGGCTAAAATAGCACTAGGATCCTCTGACCTTGGGTTATCCGATGTATAGATGACGTGATCACTATACTTCATAGCAGCATCAGCCATTAATGGGCGTTTTGTACGATCACGATCACCACCGCAACCGATAATTGTAATAACACGATGCTCTTTAAGATCATCAATTGTTTGCAATACGTTTTCTAATGAATCAGGTGTGTGAGCATAATCAACAATGACTGAGAAGTTTTGCTTTGAATCAACTAATTCAAAACGACCTGGAACACCTTCCATTCCTTTAATTGCTTCACTAATTACTTCCAACGATATGTTGTGTTGGTAAGCAGTTCCTACGGCCGCTAATATATTATATATATTAAATTTGCCCGTTAACTTCGTTGTGATGTTCGCTGGTCCATCTGGAGTATTAAGGTTAATCGTTAATCCACTAGGCGATATATTGTAATCTTCTACATTGATTACAGCTGATCCATCTAAGCTATAATTAACGATCGGTTGAGCCGTCGCATCCATCATTAGTTCAGCATAACGATCATCACTGTTTATAATTGCAGCCTTTTTTGCCTTAGAATAAGTATTACCTAACTGTGCAAAAAGTAAAGATTTCGCATAAGCATAATCTTCCATCGTTGGGTGATAGTCTAAATGATCCTGTGATAAGTTTGTATAAACTGCTGTATCAAAGTCGATCCCAAACACTCTACCTTGTTTCAACGCGTGTGAAGATACTTCCATAATGACTGTATCGACACCTTCATCTAACATAAGTCTTAAATGCTTATGCAAAAATAAAGGGTCAGGAGTTGTATTTTGTACTGGGTAACGTTTTTCTCCGATTTTCATATCGATTGTTCCAATAACTGCCGTTTTATGATGAGCCTTGCTAAAAATGGCATCTAATAAATACGTTAAAGTAGTCTTACCATTAGTACCGGTAATTCCAATCATACTTAGCTGTTGGCTCGGCTGTCCGTAAAATGTATCAGCCAATTGCGCTAAAGCTTGCTTCGTACTTGGCACTAAAATAACAGGAACATTAGTTTTAACAGGTCTTTGGGCAACAATAGCTTTCGCACCCTTTTCAACTGCATCATCAATAAATTGATGACCATCAAATGTAAGACCTTCTTTACATACAAACAACGACCCTTCGCTTACTTGCCTTGAATCCATCTCAATAGACGTGATCTCTAAGTTTGATAGTTCATCTTTATTGTCCAATTTTATAACTTGAAGGTTATTAATTAAATCTAATAACTTCATTTCACCACTACCTTTAAATTAATCTACATACATTATAACAAATTCTACACTAGTCTATAATAATTATTTTGGAACATTGAATAAAAGTTATTTATCGGCTAATTATTGAGTTTCTTCATCACCTAGAAACACTCTAATAGTTGAACCAGATTCAACAACCGTTCCACTTGATGGAGCTTGGGAAATGACAACATCGCCTTCCCCTTCAACTTCGATCGTAATGTTGGCTAAATATTGTTGAAGGTCATTGACCGTTTCTCCTACTAGGTTAGGAACTTCAACAGTTGGCATATCGGGCCATTGAAAATCTTTTTCTAGACCACCTTCACGCTCAGGTACGTCTAAATGTCTTAATGAATCACCGATAATACGACCACCAATCGGACTGGCAACAACACCACCAAATTGCAGAACATCCTTAGGGTTATCTACAGCAACATAAACTAACAATTCTGGATCATCTGCTGGTGCAAAGCCAATAAATGATACGATATGGTCATTCTCCAAATAACGCCCATCTGGACCAACCTTTTGGGCTGTACCCGTTTTACCACCTACACGATAACCATGGACGTAAGCTCCTCGCCCAGTTCCTTTTGCAACTACGTGTTCTAATGCACGCTTTACTTCTTCTGACGTTTCTGTAGAAATAATACGTTCTCTAAGATTAGGTTCGCGTTCTTGTACCATTTCACCGGTTATAGGGTCGACAACACCTTTCACTACATATGGTTCGTAAAGGTACCCCCCATTTATGGCCGCTGCAACTGCAGTAACTTGTTGAATGGGTGTAACAGAAACACCTTGACCAAATGCCGTCGTCGCCAATTCTACTGGGCCAACCTGTTCTTCATCAAATAGTATCCCGGTACTTTCGCCTTCAAGATCAATTCCTGTTTTCTCACCAAAGCCAAATTGATCAATATACGTAAATAGCTTTTCTTCACCGAGCTTTTGACCTAAGTTTACAAACCCAGGGTTACAAGAGTTTTGAACAACTTCCAAATACGTTTGACTTCCGTGTCCACCACTTTGCCAACAACGTAGTCGAGCCCCGCCTACTTCTATATGTCCATGATCATGAAAGTCATCTTCATCTAAGTCGATCAAACCTTCTTGTAAAGCTGCTGATAATGTTATTATTTTGAACGTTGAACCAGGTTCGTAAGTACTGAAAACTGGCAAATTACGGTTATATACTTCGGGTTCAACCGACTGGTACTCATTAGGGTGAAAGTTAGGTCTAGTTGCCATTGCTAAAATTTCACCACTTTTGGGATCCATCACCATTGCTAGAGCACCATCAGGATTGTACTCTGCAACCGCTTGATCTAACTCTCTTTCAACAATTGCTTGTATGTCTGCATCAATTGTTAATGATAAATGATTTCCGTCTTCAGGTGGTGTATATCGGTTTGACATTTCTTCTAATCGATGTCCTTTTGCATCAGAGAAAAACGACAAAGCTCCAGGTTCGCCTCTTAAGACATCATCATAACTAGCTTCTAATCCCATTAACCCTTGATTATCGATTCCTGTAAAACCTAATACGTGTGCTAATTTTTCATCATGTGGGTAAAAACGCTTTGAATCTTCAGCTAAATAAAGACCTGGCAAGTTTAACGTTCGAATAGCCTCAACTTGTTCTTTGTTTAACTTCCTACCCTCTGGATGGATCGCTTCAACTGACACATTTTTCGTTAAATGATCTCGAAGTTTCGCTTCGTCAATATCGATTACTCTACTTAGCTCTTCAACAGCGTAATCGACATCTTCAATTTGTCGCGGTACAATCAACAAACTAGGCGCTACTTCATTTTCTACTAAAACTTCACCATTTCTGTCTAAAATGTTCCCTCTTTCAGGTTGAAAAGGAATATCCCGACTCCACAGTTCTTCAGCTTTCGCTACTATTTCTGGACTTGAAATAAGTTGTACGTACGCTAACTTACCAAGCATAACAACAAAATAAAGTGCAATACATAAAAAAACAATGGCCAACCGCTTTCTCACAGTAACAACTGAAACACGTCTCATGTTCATTCTCCTTTTACAAGCTATGCTTGTATTAAACTTATGAGAAATTGCGGTATTTTAGACCATTGTCCATTTTAGTTATTTTACTACAACAAACAAATACTCCTATTCAAAGTATTCTTCTTCATCTTCATCCTCATCCTCGACATTTCGTTCTTCAGAAAGTTCAACGACTAAACGGCGATCCTCACTAAATGCATTTCCTGCATCTATATTTTGATCAATTACTAACCCTGAACCAATATAATCAAAGTCAATATTAGTCATTCTGCTTAAAGCAATGACATCTCTTAAAGTCCATCCTTTTAAATCGGGCATCGTCATTTGACCATCTGTTTTTAAAAGGATTCGCTGATTCGTAAAGACTTGACTGCCACTTGCTGGCCACATGGCTTCAACAGAGCTTCCATCACCTATAATATTCGCTTGAAAGCCTAAACTATCTAACTCATTTATTGCATCATCTACATTCTGTCCAGCATAACCATTGAGCGTAGTTTCATCAGCGTGTGTTGTATCTTCTTGATCAGGAGATACATCAAGATAATGAAGACTATTTTCCATGACAGTTCTGTAAATATATGATGTCGTTTCACTACCTTCATAACGATAATCAACATCAGGTTGTTTAACAGCTACAAACATTAGTAATTGCGGATCGTCTTGCGGTGCCATACCGATATATGAGAATACATAATCTGGCCCGCCCGACAAATATAACCCCGTCTCAGGATCAGGAATTGATGCCGTACCGGTTTTACCAAATGACGTATATTGATCCAAAGCAAATGCTTTGGCAGTTCCTTCTTCTTCAGTGACTGTTTGACCTAGCAGATCTTTTACTTGCTCAACAGTCTCTCCACTAATCGGATCACTTACTACTTCACGACTTTTCTGTTCAACTAACTGACCATTATTTGGATCTTCTATGTTTGATAGTACATACGGTTGAACAATTTCACCCTCATTCGCTAAAGCTGTCGCAGCTTTCATAATTTGCATCGGAGTAAAGGTTGAACCTTGTCCATAAGCTGTCGTAATTTGTTCCCAAGGGCCTCCATAAGAAATTGTCCCTATTCTTTCACCTGTTAAATCAACACCTGTCATTCGATCCAAATGAAAAGCTTCAAGGTAATCTAAGTAAGTGTCTGGCCCCAATTTATTCCAAAGTAGTTCAGCCATAGCAACGTTTGAGGACCTTAGTATACCTTCGTCATAAGTTATTTCACCCCAACCATCACGATCATGGTCGTGAATAGAACGACTATGTTCATTTATTTGGAACTGACCAGACTCGAAAGTTTCATTACCGTTATAAACGCCTTCCTCAATTGCAGCTGCTAACGTGAAAATCTTCATCGTAGATCCTGGTTCAAACGGTGATGAAATCATATCATTATACCAGTTTTCGATATTATCTCGAGTATTAGGATCAAACGTCGGCCTGTTTGACATCGCTAAAATTTCACCCGTATTCGGGTCCATCACTCCGGCCATAATTCTCTCTGGACTATATGTTTCTTCTACTGTCGTTAATGCATCTTCTAAAAATGACTGTATTTTTTGATCAATTGTTAAATGGATATCGAAACCATCTTCTGGTGACTGTACTTTTTCTTCTGCATTTCTCAACTGATGTCCGTAACGATCCTGTTGGTAATTAATAAAGCCATCTTTCCCAGTTAAATACTCATCAAACTCTAACTCTATACCGTATGCACCTCGAGCTTGAGTTTGCTCTTCATCATCAGTATATCCAGTATATCCTATTAACTGAGAAGCATATAAACCGTTAGGGTAATAACGTTGTAGCGTTTGTTCAAAGTATATTCCAGGCAACTCTAATTCTTGTATAGCTTCATAGTCAGATTCGGACAACCCTTGCCCTAATGACCCAAATTCAATTTGGTACCGTTCATTATCTATTCCGTTTTGAATTCTGCTTTTTATACTTTCGACATCCTCATCTAACACAGTAGATAATTGTTGCGCAGTATGTTCTGCATCATCTACGTGAAGAGGAATTGAAGAATTACCTGTGTATGTTTCATCTAAAATAGCATACATATTATAAACAGGGCGATTATCCGCTAACGCCATCCCAGATCGGTCATATATTTTACCACGCTCAGCATGTAGAGTCGTGTTCGTTTCTCGCATATTCTCTGCATAAGCAACTAAATCGACCGAATGTATTTCACCAGTTACTTGAATATACATAAATCGGCCGATAATCGTTAAGAAAAATATCGAAAAAATGAGGACGACAATTAACAGCATAATGCCATTTTGATTGACTTTACGCATTTAAATCACGCCTTAAGGAGTATTATTCGCTTGTCTTACTTCTGCATTTCTAATATTTAATCCATTCTCTTCAGCAATCGTCAGAATACGGTTCGGATTACTTAATTCTTGCACTTCGGCTTGCAAGGAATTGTTTTGTGCTTGCACGTCTTGCACTTGTGTTTGTAATTGCTGAACATCCCGGTTAAGTGTATCTACTGATGAAGAGTAACTCACCACAACTACCGCAAGAACGGCAACTAGTACAATTCCTAATGTATATAATACTTTTTCGCCTTTTGTAAACCAAGGTTTTTTCACCGGTTGTTGTTGCGGTTGTGGTTGTTGATCTTGCCTACGTTGTGGTTGGACTGGCTGTTGGACTTGATAGCTTCTTACTTGTTCAAGCGCCATGATTATTATCTCCTTTCATCAAGTGCGTATTGTTCTTCCCATTCTTTCACTTTTTCAACGATTCTTAGTTTTGCCGATCGAGAACGTCGATTTTCTTCAATTTCTTCTTCAGACGGTACAATTGGCTTTCTTGTAATTTGTTTGAACGGTGGTTGTACTTGTTCTGGCAATAACGGAATATCTTTTGGGATTGGTGGTTCAGTACTCCACTTTTTCATTGCCTGTTTACAAATTCGATCCTCTAAAGAGTGGAACGTAATTACTGCTAACCTTCCTCCAATCGCTAGCTTCCTTGCTGATTGATGAAGTGCATCTTGGAAAACATTCAACTCATCGTTGACCGCAATTCTAATGGCTTGAAAAATTCTCTTGCCTGGGTGTCCACCCTTCCGTCTAGCTGCTGCTGGAATTGCGTCTTTAATAATGTCAACTAATTCTAGAGTTGTCTCAATAGGCTTTTCTTCTCGTTTCTTTTCAATCTGTCGAGCAACTTGTTTAGAAAACTTCTCTTCACCGTATTTAAAGAAGATTCTCACTAAATCTTCATAAGCCCATTCGTTAACAACTTGATATGCACTTAAGGGACTCGCTTGGTCCATCCGCATATCTAATGGTGCGTCTTGGTGAAAACTAAACCCTCTTTCACCTTCATCCAACTGTGGAGATGAAACACCTAAATCAAAAATGATTCCATCTACTTCTTCAACATCTAATTGATTCAACTCTTCTTCTAAGTTCACAAAGTTGCTTTTTATATAATGAACTTGGTTTTCATAACCTTGCATGACTTCTTTAGCATATTCGATCGCTAAATCATCTTGATCAAAAGCAATAAGCTTACCTTCATCTGCTAACTGTTCGACAATTTGCTTAGAGTGGCCAGCACCACCTAACGTACAGTCGACATACGTGCCATCTTCTTTGATGTCTAACCCTTTAATTGCTTCGTTGTTTAAAACACTGTAATGTTCAAACATATTTGGCACCTCATTAATTAAATATCAAAATCCATCAAGTTCTCCGCAATCTCTCCAAATGAATCCTCTGATTCTTCTACGTATGTGTCCCATTGTTCTTTAGACCAAACTTCTACACGATTGGAAACACCAATGACGACACATTCTTTATCCAACGCTGCATAATTGCGTAGTGGTGATGGTACATTTATTCTTCCTTGTTTATCAATTTCGCATTCAACTGCTCCTGAAAAGAAGAAACGGGTAAATGCGCGGGCGTCTTTCTTTGTAAGTGGGAGTTGCTTTAACTTTTCTTCAAGCTGCTTCCACTCATCTAACGGGTATGCAAAGAGACACTTGTCCAAACCTCTTGTAATAACGAATGTTTGCCCAAGATTCTCACGAAATTTTGCCGGTACAATTAAACGACCTTTCGTGTCTATATTATGTTGATATTCTCCCATGAACATAGACTCCGCCCACCTTTAAATAAATCTTACCACATCACTCCACTTTCTACCACTTAATTTCCCAAAAAAATAAAAAAATACACGACTAATTTTAAAATCAGTCGTGTAAACCGCATCATACCAATGTTTTTGATTGTGTAAACGAAGTGGAGGAGAGTGGTGACGAGGTGGTTACAAGGTGATGAATTGGTGATCTTGCTCCCACCTAGGTGGTATTTCAGTTAACTGAATTGGTAAGTCTAGCCCATATTCATTCAACCAATACACAATGTTCCACACTCTTTCTTGTAAACCACCACTTGGATTATAAAATTCATTTAACTCATCAAATTGCTTAACTGTTTGTTCATGTTGCTTTTTCAATTCACTCATAATTCTTTTTTTGACGTAATCAATTTCATCTTCAATTTGTTTAAAATTCGTCTTTGTTAATGCTTCTAAATCAGAACTTACACCTTGAGCAATACTTTGTAGTGGTTGATGGACAACTTCAAGTTGCTTTTTAACTTCTTCAACTGTTTCCTTAACTGGATATTTACTTTGACGCGTTAACCAATTCATCTTGAAATGATAAGAGCCATCATTGATTAAAGCCTCTTCACCCATTTGGTATTGTTCAATAAATGATTGATGATTGCGTTTCATAAGTGTTAAAGAAAGTCTCGGTGTCACAATCGGTAATTTAAGATTCAATGCTTTAAAAGCACCTTTTAAAGCAGCCCAATACGCAATTTCACCTGGACCTCCAACGAATGAAAGTACAGGGAAGACTAACTCTTGCATAAGTGGTCTAGTAATGACGTTATTACTGAAAAATTCAGGGTGATCGTAAACTAATTGCTTAAATTCACTTTCCGAAAAACTTACTTCCCCACCTTTGGATTGAATTAAGCCTTCTTCTGATACTTCTAACAACAAGCGTTCTCCCTCATGATGATAAAATAAGTGAGCATCTGAAAGTGATGCATCTAAATTAATGTGATAACCATCTTCTGCTAACTCGTTTAGTTCCTTTGTGACTTGCAGCGCAATATCAGCTCGCTTTTCAACCATTTCTAAGAAATATGGTCGCTCTAACTTTCTTAAGCTCTTATCATCAGCATCGACTAACACTAAGCCTTCTGAAGCAAACAATTGTTGGGTTAAATAGGCAAAGAAATCAACATATGTTTCACTTTTTTCAGCCACACCTTGGACTAGTTGATAAACTGATTTAGTATATTTAGTTTCCTGAAATGTTTCAAATACATCATCAATAAACTGTTGTACCTCACCTTGTGGCAATATCCGTTTAGAAATCGGGACTTTATAATCAAAAGGTTGCTGATCATTCACTCTAACTTTATTTAAACGCTGGTTATTGTAAGTAAATATGTGATCTATTTCTAAAAAGTCATGGTCTTCACCAGCCATCCAGAAAACAGGGACGACTGGACAGCCTAAATGTTCTCGTTGTTCTTTTGCTTGAATGATGATAGATATAATTTTATGAATCGTATAAAGTGGCCCGGTCAAAACGCCCGTTTGTTGCCCACCAATTACTACAGTAGCTCGTTCGTCTAACAGCTCATCAATATGCCTTTCGACCTGTTCATTCATTCCCCAACGAGAGTTCTGTCCTTTTAAAACTTCAACGAGAGTTTCACGTTGATATTGTCCATCCATCACAAAACTTTGTCTACTTTTAAAGCTTCTTAATTGAAATGGATCATATTCAAAATGTTTATATATAGATTCCTGACGATCACGATAGTCGTTCATTAACTTTGATTGATGTTTTAGTTCGATTGGTTTAACTTCCATATGTAATACCTTCCTTTAACTTCTTTAACGTTTAATCAATATAATTGCAAAAAGATCGCAATAGGCACTAATAAAAAGTAAGCTACTGATAACATAACAAAACTTGCCCGCCAAACAAAACGAATAGCTCGCATTAAATAAATTTCTTCACCTTTTCGCCACTGATATGTAATAATCAAAGCTAAAAACACGACATAAAATAGCATTAATTCCCACAAAAGGAAAGTATTAAATGAATAGTCAACTAAACCAATAAATGCAATGACGAACAAAAAGCACGATAGATCCGCGGCCATTTTTGTAGAACGAGTTGCTTGGTTCGTCAATTTTTTAAGCACAACAAACAGTATAATAAAAACTATAAAAGGAATCGTCGATAGTAATGCAATTATTGTTGCGATGATGTCCACTTCTCCACCCCTTTTAACTCTTCTTTAGCTTTAATTAATTGCGTCATCAAATTATGCGTTGGCACTGATGGATAACGGTTGGCTAAATAACCATTCATATAATCGATCTCAGTTTCTCTTCCGTTTTCTAGATCTATTAACATTGACGATTTATTGCCACTTGTTTTACGACAAATGTTTCGTACAAGCTTCCACATTCCATCTACTTCTAACCCTAACGACTTTGATGCTTCACGAGTAAGCTGTTCAGCCAGTTGCTCAATGCTGAAATAGTCTAAGACCTCACCGTTTCGAATTTCATATAATCCTGTTAATGGATTGATCACGCTATTAACAACTAACTTTTCGTTTAAAACTTTTATTAAATGGTCATGAACAGTAATGGGGAAATTTGATTCACTCACTTGATTATACAACGAATCATTTAGACAACTGTTTAAACTTGTAACTTTAATTTGCCCTAATCCATTTAATTTGATTTGGGAATCTGTCACTTTATTTACTCCATGCTCACAGACACCGACATAAATACTTTCGTGCTTTAATTTTTCTAGTTTTTGTATATGTCCCATACCATTTTGTAAGAATAAAATAGAACCGTGCAAATGAGCATTTGTTTCAATGAGCTGTAATACTGGGTCAAGTTGAGTTTGTTTCGTACACACTACTAGAAGTTCATGAGTATTAATCTGATTCGTAAAATTCACTTCTGGGTATACCGTATGACCTTCAACAAGTGATATACCAGTTTGTTTTAATTGCTTTAACTGTTCCTCTCGTCTAACATAACAAGTAACATGATGACCATTGGATACTAGTTGATGCGCAACTAACATACCGACAGCACCCATGCCAATTACACCAATGTTCATACTTTGACACCTACTTTAATTAAACTGAATAGTACTTTTCAACCACAACGTATATTTTATCAGAAAATTGACTTTTACATGATAAATTTTATGGATTGATGATAATATCGTTTTCATGTTCTTTCTTTTATACTATAATAAACTACAGAAAACGTAAGGGGGAAGATTAAATGCCGACAAAAGTTGAACGTTTATTAATAAATTTCAAGACTTTAGAAGAATTTAAAAAGTTTAAAGCTTACGGAATCCAGGAACTTTCAATGTTAGAAGACTTAGAACATAATATGATCGAAAACAATAGTGAATCGCCTTTCTATGGTATATATTTCGGTGACGAACTTGTCGCTAGAATGAGTCTTTATCGTGTTGGTTCAAAATATGACTATTACTTCGAACCAAAGCAAGATTATATGCAGCTTTGGAAACTTGAAGTGTTAGAGAATTATCGCCATAAAGGGTTCGGAAAACAGTTAGTCGAATTTGCAAAAACTTTCAATTTACCTATTAAAACAAATGCGCGCATTAACTCTCATGATTTCTGGGAGAAACAAGGTTTCCAACCAGCAACTTACGAGATGGAACGTGACTTCGGTGAAAACCCTTATATTTGGATGCCTGAAGGTGTTCAAGAGAAGACGGAAAGCTAATATCAAACAAGAAAAAGGACTTCCTATCGTTTTAGGAAGTCCTTTTTCTTATGAGTTGTGTTTTTCCAACACCTCTTGTGTTAACTTATTAATACGCTCAACACATTGTTCATAATCAGTTAATCGTTCTTTTAATTGTTCTACCTCATCAATTGAACGACGATCTCTTTTCCCTTGTGAAGGTACATATTCGACCTTCAACTTTTCTAACTGAGCAATCAATTCATCAAATGTCTTCAACCCTTGACCTTTCATATGATCATTCGAACTTTGCGACACCGTAAAGTGATCGTTAAACTTCTTACGATCTTTCTTCGCTAACTCAATCGCTTGTTTATATTGCTTTCGTAAATTAGCGTTCCACCTAAATCCACATGCTTGCGGAGTTCTAGATAGTTTTTTTCCGACATCTTCAAAGGCTTTCATCTGCGTTTTACCTTCTCTTATGTATCGAATGACCATTTCTGCTAATAATAAATCTTCATCTCTAGTCCATGCATCTTGTCGAGTTGACACGTCGCCTCCTCCTTCGCTCACGGTCTTTACTTCCAACTTATGCAACAAACGAAGGAGATAGACACATTATTTTTCGTTTCTCTTAAAAAAATTAGCGACTGCATCTTTATGTTCTTGACCGACCCACATATGACTACAGGCTTCGACTTCTTCATCCATTCGCTTTTTTAACCTTTGTAAATCTTGAGCCTTTAGCCATTGATCTTTCCAGTGTTTTAACTGTTCATAGCTTCTATTAGTATATGGCTCAATTAAAGGATGATTTAATTCTAGTTGTTCACTACTAAATATACCTTGAGCGAACCCTATTTCTTTTAACTGTTCAGCTGAACGGACATCTGCAGTTACTAACCAATAATAAGCTTCTTGAGGGTGAATCCGTTCATACAATAACGTTCCGCCTCCCCAACCAGTAGATATAGCTAACTGACCTTGAGTGAACCCATAATTGCTCATCTCATTAACAAATCTAAAATCACACGCAGAGGCTAATTCCATCCCTCCACCTCTTGCCAACCCGTTCATCCAAGCTATAGTCGGTATTGGTAATGTCGTGATTTTCCATAATACTTGTTGCATTTTTTTCAACAAGTGATGCGCTTCTTCTTGTCCAATATCACCGTGAAAGTCGTTTAAGTCACCTCCAGCACAAAAAGCTGGACTGGAGCCAGTAATAATAACTAATTTAGTTTGTTCATCACGGTGAAGTTGATCAATGATTTGATCTAACTGCTCAATTAATTTTAACGAAATCGCATTCCGTTTATCTGGTCGATTCAATGTAACAACTGCTGTTTGATTGTTTTGGTCTAGATTTAGTAATACATCATTACTCACCCTAACCCCACCCTTATATTGATCTTTTTGATACAAAAAAAGATGCCTCCATTACGAGACACCTTTACTTGGTTGAATTACTTCTCAACAACTTCTTTACCGTTGTAGTTTCCACATTCTTTACAAACGTGGTGAGGTTTAGCGTACTCGCCACAATTTTGACATTCTACCATGCCTGGTAAATGTAGCTTCTTGTGAGTACGACGTTGGCGCTTAACTTTTTTAGAAGTTTTTCTCTTTGGTACTGCCATGTGTTACACCTCCCTTTAACTCATCAGACCCGATATTATCAAGGATCAATCATTTCATTTCTTATCGTTTTCAAAGAATTGTTTTAAAGATGAGAGTCGAGGATCTACTTTTTGTTTCTGTTCTCGCTCTTGCTCGAACTTTTCTTGCTGCATCGCATCTTGTTCTAAGTATTCATCTTCACCTAGAACGGTAAATCCTTCTTGCTCACCAACGACATCCTCGATTTTAGTATCTTCACTAAAAACGCGAATAGGAACTTCCAATAGAATATTTTCCTTGATATAAGGCGTTAAGTCAAGAACTTCTCGGTCAATAAAATGAATCTCTTCTTCTTCAGAGGCTTTATAACTTTCTGTTGTAAATAGTTCATAAGCCTCTACATGAAATGGATAAGGTACATCGACTAACGTTCTTGCACACGGTAAAATCATTGTGCCATCTACACTTAATCGAAACGTATAAATACCTTGCTCTAATGTTGCTTCACCGTTAACTTCAACGTCAGAGATTTTTCTAATATCTTGATCCATCTCAGATAAATCAGATACATTAACCGTTTCCGAGAAAGAATACGGTTCACTAGCCTTTACTTTTTGTAGTGCAATTTGCATATTAATCACCTCAAGGCAACAAGAGTTATTTTAAAAGGAATTACTCCTTTTGTCAATATTTTTTCTTAACAGCTATTGTTTTTCATCCCTTTATATAAAGTAGTTTTCCCAAACATATAAAGTTGTACTTGTTTTTTATGCAATTTATTTCTAACATAGAATTAAACTATGTAAAAAGGTCGTGATTAATGTGAAATCATGCGGACTCATTGTTGAGTATAATCCATTTCATAACGGGCATTTTTACCATCAAGAATCATCACGACAAAAAACAGATGCCGATGTAACTGTTGCTGTCATGAGTAGCTCATTCTTACAAAGAGGTGAGCCAGCAATCATTGATAAATTCGCCAGAACGAAAGCGGCATTAAACCACCATGTAGATGTTGTGTTGGAATTACCTTTTCTTTATGCCGTTCAATATGCTGACCTTTTCGCTCACGGTGCTGTATCAATATTGAATGCGCTCGAAGTTGACTATGTCTGTTTCGGAAGTGAATCAGGAGACATTCAAGCATTTAAGGACCGTTACACGCATTTTAAAGAACATGAAGAGCAATTTCAATCATTATTACAAAAAAATCTGAAGCAGGGGTATTCTTTTCCTCAAGCAAGTACTGAAGCTTATGATGCAATTGGACTTCGCTCAAAAGAACTTGACTTAGGACAACCAAATAACATTTTAGGTTTTAGCTATGTTAAAGCTATTCAAAATTTAAATAGCGATATAATTCCTGAAACGATCCAACGCACTAAAAGCGGCTATCATGATGAAACGATCGAGCATGACATCGCTAGTGCAACGAGCATACGCCAGGAGATAGTCAGTACGAAACAATTAACCAAAAAAGCTGAACAAGCATTACCAAAAGAGACTGTTAAGCAATTAAAGTCTTATCAGCAAAATAGCGGAAATTGGCATGATTGGGAATTATACTTCCCTTATTTACAATTAATTGTTCAAACAAAATCGGAAGAGGAACTTAGAGAAGTTCATGGTATGATCGAAGGTTTAGAATATAAACTAAAACAAACGGTTAATCGTGTTTCAAACTTCCAACAATGGATGGAACAATTAAAGACTAAACGCTACACGTGGACAAGGTTGCAAAGAATTTTCGTTCATTTGTTAACTAACACGACAAAAGATGAGGTCGAAGCATACAAAGACTTAACAGAACCACCGTACATACGTCTATTAGGGATGAATGAACAAGGTCGAGCGTTTATTAATCAAAAGAAAAAACAAATTGATATTCCTATCATTTCGAATTTACAACAAACTCAGCATCCGTTGATTAAAATTGAAGAGCGAGCAACTGATGCTTACTATAGTGTTATTCAACCCCATCATCGGGCTAACTTAAGAAAACAAGAGTTAACTGGACCGATTATGATTAAACAATCAAATGCCCCTTAGCACGAAACTAAGGGGCATTATTTTTATTCTAGATTGTTTAAGTAATCAAGTGCATCTTGGAAAGTATCAATTGGCACAATTTCTACATCTGTATTAATTTCTTCCGCTTTTTCTACCGCTTCGTCATAATTGGATCCCTCACGTCCATTTTCATGAGCTGCAAAGAAGATATCAGCATCTTGGCGATCAGCTGATACTACTTTTTTATCAACGCCACCAATACGATAAATATTACCTTCATAGTCGATTTCACCACTTCCGACAATCGTCCTTCCTTTAGTAATATCATCCATCGTTAAACGGTTATATACTTCTAAAGCAAACATTAAACCAGCACTAGGGCCACCAATTTGACCACTTTCATAATCAACTTCTGGTGTGACATGAACGTCACGATCTGTTACAAGTGATACACCCATGCCAGGTCGTTCAGGGTCATTTGGAAAGGCGTCAAGTTCAAAAGAAGTCGTCATCTCTTCATCGTCTCTTAAAAATGTGACTTCAATTTCATCTCCAACAGACATTGCACTCGTTTCATTTACAATTTCCTCCGATGAAGAAACTGTTTGCCCGTTTATTCCGATAATTTCATCACCGATTTCCAAATGACCATCAGCAGGCATATCTTCAACCACCATGGCAACAAAAGAACCTTTATATTCAATCGTTATATCCCCGCCTGCCGCTTCAAAAGCGACTACAGTAGCAGCTTCTTGAGAGCTTTCCATATGTTGTAATTGAGCTTCCATATACTCTTCTTGACTTATACCATGAGGTCTAACTTGTTCTAAATCAACGATGTCATGGTGAGGTCTTATTTGAGCCCAAAGGTAATACAAAGGTGTTGCTTGCCCCCCTCGAACTGTAACTAAATGCAACTCCCCTTCACCTTCAAAGCTATCTTCCATCTCAACGACAGATGATAACGATGTCGTATCACCAGGTTGGTATATGTAATAATCTAGTTGGTAATATGAAAGAAAGAGAGCTAAACCGATCGTAACAATTAACGTAATGACTTGCTTTTTATTATTAAACATAATTTATTTATTCCAACCTTTCATCGCTCGCTTAATTGATTCTATGTGCTTTTCTGCTTCTTTTTCACCTCTAGTAATAATTTCTCCAACATTTGAATAGTTGCGTGAACTAAATTCATACACTTCAGGTCTTAATACAAAATCCGCGTCCATCACTAGGTGACTTGTCATATCATCTTGCATAATATCAATGCTTTGCATAATAATATCATAGATCGAATGCATATCTGTATTTTCTTCAAACTTTGAACAATCAACTGCAATAATTATATCCGCTCCCATCTCTCGAACAACTGAGATAGGAATCCGGTCTTTAACACCACCATCGATTAACAGACGGCCATCAACTCGTTCTGGAACGAAAACTCCAGGAATCGATATACTAGCACGAACAGCTGTTGCAGCATCCCCTTCACGAAAAATGACACGTTCACCATTATGTACATCAGTTGCTACAACGGCTACAGGTATATTAAATTGTTCCAACTTTTTATTATATGTAAACATACGAATATATGACTTAATCCGTTCCCCTTGAATTAGCCCCATCTTGGGAACTGTTATATCCATAAAATATTTTTGTCTAAAGCTTAAAGCTAAATTATAAAGATCATCTACTTTTTGACCAGCCCCATAAAAAGATCCAACTAATGCCCCCATGCTACTACCTGCAATATAATCAATGGGAATATTATGTTCTTCAAAAACTTTTATGACACCTAAATGAGAAAAACCTCTAGCACCACCTGACCCTAATGCTAGACCAATTTTAGGTCTGGACAACTATAAACACTCCCTTCTATTCCTAAATCGTAATGCATAGTGTTGTATAAGTATGGATTAAAATCTTTGTATCTATTTATAAATATTTTACTACTCTTGTCTGTATTCGTACAGTTTGATGTTATTAGGAGGACAAGCGGTGATTTCAAAAATAACTTCTATTTTTTATGCCACAGCAGCAACCTTTCTCGCAATTGCTATTATTACTTTTCCGGACCAATCATTCGAAGCATCCATTCGAGGTTTAAATTTATGGCTTGAAATTGTATTCCCTTCGTTACTACCATTTTTCATTGTAGCTGAATTGTTATTAGCTTTCGGAGTAGTGAAATTCATCGGGGTTTTATTAGAACCTCTTATGCGTCCTCTTTTTAATGTCCCAGGGGCTGGAGGGGTTGTGATGGGGATGGGATTAGCTAGCGGATACCCATCAGGAGCTAAGATTTCTGCACGCTTAAGACAAGAAAATGTTCTAACAAAAACTGAAGCAGAACGACTAGTAGCTTTTACGAACGCCTCAAACCCATTATTTATTTTTGGTGCAATCGCGGTTGGATTTTTTCATGATCCGAAATTAGGTTTTCTTATTGCAATTTGTCATTATTCAGCTTGTATATTAGTTGGTTTATGTATGAGGTTTTATAAACGAAACGAAGATGACCGAACTGATGATGATCAAAGAAACATTCGCGGGTCAACTTTTGGACGAGCATTATATGCCTTACATCACCATCGAACTTCTAACTCTGAACCACTCGGTAAAATCTTAGGTGATGCTGTTATGTCTTCTATTCGTACACTCGTTATGATCGGTGGATTCATTGTATTATTTTCTGTTTTAAACAAGTTATTATTTCTATCGGGTGTATCATCAGTAATTGCTAGTTCAATTGAGAAGATCTTAACGATATTTGCTCAACCTAAAGAATTAGCTCTTCCTTTACTTAGCGGTGTATTTGAAATTACGTTGGGTGCACAAATGATCTCCCAAACTGACCACGCTACATTATTCGCTCAAGTTATTTTAGTTAGTGCCATTTTAGCTTTCAATGGACTTTCCATTCAGTCACAAGTGGCAAGTATACTTGCCAATACCGATATTCGTTTCGCACCATATTTTTTCGGAAGGTTACTGCATATTGTATTCGCTGTCATTCTAGTAATGGTTCTGTTTAAGCCATTATACGTTGAAAGAACAATGCTTTCTCCATCCGATATACCAGTTGATACCCACACTGACTACACCGGATTATCGGTTATCGCGTTAGAATGGTTAAGTCAATACGGGCCATTAATTACGATTGGAACCATTTTAGTAGGATTCCTCATCTTGCTTCGTAAAAGCCAGCAGCATTAAACAAATTTAAAGGTGACCTCAAAATTAATTGAGATCACCTTTTTATATTACGACTTGCCGTTTTCTTCCTTTATTTGTTGCTCTTGAAACCAACGATTAAGTGCTTTTTTATTTATTTTACCGACATGAGTTTTCGGAAGTTCATCAACTAGATAGAATGCTTTTGGTATTTTGTATCGACTCAATTTCTCTTCACAATAAATCTCAAGTTGGGCAACATCAAGATTAGGGTTACTGGTCGATATGTAAGCTATGGCTTTCTCTCCCCATAGTTGATCAGGCACTCCGATTACAGCAACTTCTTGTATGTCTGAGTGTGATAGAAGCCAATGTTCTATTTCTAACGGAAAAATATTTTCTCCACCTGATATGATCATATCCTTTTTACGACCGACAATATAAACAAAGCCCTCAGAGTCTCTTCTTGCCAAATCTCCAGTTTTTAACCACTCACCATGTAATTGTGCCATCGTTTCTTCTTCTTGATTCCAATAATATTCAAATAGATGTTTCCCTCTTAGCCAAAGCTCGCCAACTTCATTAATTGCAACTGACTCACCTGCACTGTTAACGATATCAATGTCATTAAACATCATCTCTTGACCAACTGAACCTTTCTTCAAACGAGCATCTTCTGGTTCAATATAGAAATTGTTTGGTCCTGCTTCTGTTAAACCATATCCTTCTCTAAATTGAAGTCTCTTATTTTCAAATCGTTCATAAATAGTTAATGGACAAGGTGCCCCTCCTGATAAAAACACTTTCATATGTGGAAAATCGTTTTCTTTAAATATTAATGATTCTGTTATGAGCTGATACATCGTCGGAATGAACAACACAATGGTACAACGATATTTGATTATATGTTCAACTGCTTGATCCGGATCAAAATTAGCATGAATAATGACTTGCCCTCCAGCCATTAAAATCGGAATGGATAAAGCATTTAACCCTCCTGTATGAAACATTGGGATTGCTGTTAACGTCCGGTCGTCTTTCGTTAACCCCCAACTAATAATCGTATTTAAGGCATTCCACATAACGGACCGATGACTTAAAACAGCTCCTTTCGGTTTGCCTGTCGTGCCACCAGTATAAATCATAGCCAAAGGATCTGTTTCATGTAGAGAGATTTTACCTATGTCCTGTCGATCTAAATCATACATATAATTTGGATGGTCAATAAGTAATGTGTTGTAAGTTTTATTAAGCCATGCTAACGATTGTTCAAATTCCGGGTGAATTATGACCAACTTAGGATCACTATCTTGTAATACATAGGTTAATTCATCTTGCGAAAGCCTCCAATTTAACGGTACAAAAATTGCACCAACCTTTAAACAGGCAAATAACGTGTCGAAGTAGCTAATATGATTAAGTGATAATAAAGCAATACGATCACCTTTTTGAATTCCACTATGTTTTAACCCTTCTGCTAATACAGTTGCACGGTCATTTAATTCTTCATAAGACAAAGATCGTTGAGCTTGAACATCAACGACAGCTTCATCATTTGGGTATAACTGTGCTCTTGATTGTAACCAATCTAATTCGCCTAGCATGTCTAGTCGCCCCCTTAAACATCATGTGTATTCAGTTTAAAGAAGATTAGTTACAATACAGTTACAAAGTATCTCATTAAAAGCAAAACCAGGTTAGCCTTATGCTAACCTGGTCGTAGATTACATCATAATCGCACCATCTACATGAATCACTTGGCCATTAACATAGTCGGAGTCATCACTCGCTAAATATAAATAAGCTTTAGCTATATCTTCAGGTTGACCGAGACGTCCCATTGGTACTTGTTTTTTCAAACCTTCAATAATGTGTTCAGGGACTGATTCAACCATCGAAGTCTCCGTAAACCCTGGGGCTACAGCATTTACGTTAATTTGTTTGTGACCTAATTCTTTAGCCCAAGTTTTCGTCATGCCAATTAAGCCTGCCTTCGCCGCTGCATAATTCGTTTGTCCAACATTACCGTATGTACCTGAAACAGAAGAAGTATTAATTACTTTACCTTTACCTTGGTCGAGCAAATAAGGTAAAGCAGCTTGTGTACAATGAAATACACCTGTTAAATTAACATCAATTACTTGTTGGAAATCTTCTGCACTCATTTTTGATAACATCGCATCACGTGTTATGCCAGCATTATTTACGAGTATATCGATTTTACCGAACTCTTTAATTACTTGTTCTACCATATGGTCTACACTAACCCTATCTGCGACGTTGACTTGAATAAACTTGACATCAAGATTTCGATCTTGTAATTCTTGTTCTTTTTTCTTGCCGGTTTCAACATCGAAATCAGCTAATACAACTTTTGCTCCTTCTTCACCAAACAAATTAGCTGCAGCATATCCTATTCCATTTGCACCACCCGTTATAATAGCAACGCGTTCATCTAACCTAGCCATTGTATGTCATTCCTTTCGTAAGTAGTTTTCGATTGTTTCTGTTAGTAATGGTAAATCATCAACCATTGGTGAATGTCCACAATTCGTAAGCTCTACATATTCAACATCGCCTGTTAAATCTTCTAAAATCTCATCTTTCATAAATGATAAGACGACATAATCTAAGTTACCGTGCATGACAAGGACTGGGACATGAATTCTGTCAACTTCTCCCGTGCCATCAATTAAACCATTATGAACATGACTTATATTAAAATGGTTTAAAGCATGATAACATTCAGCAATATTCCTTTGAGTTAGGATATCGTCTAAATACTCATCACAATGGTTTGCCTCTGGTTTTTTCTGTGTATAAATAGCTGCATCCCAAACCATTTTCATCGTTTCTTTATCACCGTTTTGCTGTGCTGCTTCCATCACTTTCGTTTTCATAGGATCTAGTTTAATTTGCTCATAAGTTTGTAGTCTATTATTTACATCTGGCGTACCATCTGGGTTTGTAGCATAAAATGGGTAACCTCGAGTCGAACCTGATGCTAATAACATTAATTTCTCACAAGGTTGGTCATACATAGCACAGTATTGCATTGCAATTGCGCCACCCATTGACCAACCTAAAATGCTGTACACTTTAAGTTCTAATACATCAACAAACTCTTTTACAATTTTCGCAAATTCTTTAATACTATTAACCTTGTGATGATAAGTTGACTGACCAAACCCTGGTAGATCTAAAGCAACAAGTGTATACTGCCCATCTAAGTTGTCTAATAATAAGTCCCAATGTTTAGATGAAACCATGTTACCGTGGATTAACAAAATCGTTTTGTCCCCACCATCGCGCTTGCGGTAAGCAATTGTTTCACCTAATGGTAAATCAATATAATGTATCACCAACGAACCCTCCTTCTAACCCCACCTAATGACTGATGCTCCCCAAGCATAGCCTATACCAGCACTCACAAGAACGACCACATCACCTTCATTAAGTTTATTTTGTTCTTGAGCTAACTGTAATGATAGTATTTGGTCAATTTGACCGATATGACCATAATGGTCAAGATAAATCGTTTGATCCTCATGCAACCCTAATTCATCTAAAATATATTGATGTGCAGACCGTTTCATGTGTAAAATGGCCAAATAATCTATGTCTTCTTCAGTAAAACCAGAATCGGATAATGCTTCTCTAATAACACTTAAGAAATTTTTCATTGATTTCTCTTCTAATCGACGTTTCATTCCATCAGGATCTAATACGTCCAATTGATATTTATTCGATTCTAATACTTCTTTTGACATTGGTAGTTTAGTTCCTCCCCCAACGACGACAACATCTTCTGAAAAAGATCCATCAGTGACGATTGACGTTTCAAGTAGCTGGTTTCGATCATAACCTTCTCTTAAAATCAACGCTCCACCACCGGCACTCAAGTTATACATAAAGCGTGATCTTGGGTTTTCATAATCAATAAAGTCTCCATTTCGATAACCACCTGCTAACAATACCGTTTTAATATTTGAATCAGTGGTCATTAACGCTTTTGCCACTTTTAATGCCATAATGGTCGTACCGCACCTTAGTGCTACATCAAATGCCCAAGCACGATGACACCCTAATGCTTCTTGCATCTTTATACCAGCAGTCCACAATGGGTACTCCTTATGTTCCTCACCTATATATATGATTAAATCAATCTCTGCTGGTTCTACATCACACTTGTTAAAAGCTTGCCTGGCCGCTTCTATCCCCATAGCAGCCGTATGGTCTTCTAATCCAGGAATAGGTTTTTCTTTAATCCCCATCTTCTCTGTCACAACATCGACTGGTAATTGAGATTTATTCGCTATTTCTTCACCTGTCATTCTTTCTTCAGGTATATATATCCCTGTTGCAACGACACCCACCATTGAGTCCACCACCAATCTCCTTTACTCACTGATCACTTTCTCCATGTATTGATAAGCATCATACAATGAATCGAAGTACGTTTCGGTATCACTTTGTACATTTACTACTTTCACTTTAATGTGAGGGCTTTCACCTAATTGAGCTTGATGATAGCGAATGACAAAAGAATGGATACATAACTCTTGCATTAATCGCTCTCCTTTAATTTTTCGCCGACTTTTTTTCAACTTGCTTAACGCGTTGCTTCATTTTCCTTTCATGTATCTTCTTTTGGATCGTACCGACAATACCATTTGGGAAGAAAATAACGACTAATATAAAGATAATCCCAAATAAAATAACCCATCTCTGAAAAATCCAATGAACACTAGCTAAATCTGATAGAAAATGGTGTGATAAGTTCAAGATTGCCGAACCTTAAATTGGACCAACTAAAGTACCTACCCCACCTATAATTGTCATTAACAAAGCATCTAGTGTCACTTCAATATCAAACACTTGAGTATTAACAAAACGTAAACTAACAGCGTATAAAACTCCCGCCAAAGCTGCGATAACACCTGAAACGACACTAATTAACACTTTATAGGGCATAATTCTAAAACCTAGCGATTCAACCCTTTGGTCATTTTCTCGAATACCTACAAGTACTCGACCTAATGGTGATTCTGTCAGCCTTTTCATAGCAAAGAATAATAGAACCATAGAAAGAAGTGTAAATAAGTAAATAACTACATTACGATGATCTTGTAGTACTCCAGGTAATTCAGGGATTCGAAACGTAAAACCATCATTACCTCCTGTAACAGAGCGCCACCTTTCTGCAATATATAAAAACATCCCAGCTAAAGCTAGCGTAAGCATTGCGTAGTAATGACTTTTCAACTTAAGTGTTAATACACCTGCTAAAAACGCCACAATAGCTGATATAATAACTGCAACGAGTACACCTAATAAAAAACTACTAAACGTTGAATCCATTCTACTCATCGTAACCGCAACACTATAAGCACCAATACCAAAAAACATCGCATGACCAAACGAGACGATCCCGGTATATCCAAGTAACAAATCATAACTCATAGCAAAAATAGCAAAGACAAATATTTGAATCATTAAAAATAGAAACCAACGATCATCTTTAACGAACGGCAACAACATTAAAACAATAGCAATTAGCAAATAAACCCATGTTGAAGATTGTAGACGTTTCATCATTTATTTGACACCCCGCTTACATTAAATAATCCTTGTGGGCGGAATATTAAAACGATTAACATAATAATCATCGTGACAACCATTGATAGAATTGGCATATAGTAAGCTGTAAATGTATTAGCTAGGCCTACTAACAATGCCGCTAGTAATGAACCTGGGATACTTCCCATACCACCAATAATGACAACAATGAATGCAAAAATTCCAAACTCTAACCCCATTTCTGCATAGATCGCACCTGAACTTGGTGCAAATAAGGCACCACCAAGTGCAGCTAACGCTGAACCAACCATGAACACAAGAACGAATACTAGTTTAATATTGACACCGAGAGCTTGAATCATATCCTTGTTCATTACGCCAGCTCGAACGATTAAACCAATCTTTGAATACTTCAATACGCTATACATAACAATAAACAAAATTAATCCAACAGCAATAATAAATGCTCGGTATTTAATAATTGTAATGTCACCAATCATCCAGCTGCCTTGAAACATTTCTGGTGTAGGTGCATTAATAATGTTCGGTCCGAAAACAACTTTTAACATTTCTGTTAGCACTAGCATAAAACCTAACGTGATTAAAATTTGTCGGATATGATTACCGTAAACAGGTCGAACAATGAGTACTTCAGTTAACCACCCTAATAGTAGACCTGTAACGATTGCACCTAACAACCCTAACCAAAAGTTATCTAATAATACATAAAAGAAAACTCCACTATAAGCGCCCCAAGCAAACAATCCACCGTGAGCAAAGTTAAGCACACTCATAAGTCCGAATATCAAAGTTAAACCTGATGCAATTAAAAAAATTAACATCCCCATGGCAATCCCGTTTATGGCAAGGTTAATAAACAGTTCCATTGCTTTTCCCCCTTAACCAATACCTAAGTATTTTCGTTTTAACTCCTCATTCTCATTTAACTCTTTCATATACCCATCATGAACTGATAGACCGTCATCAAGAATATAAAAACGATCGCCCAAACGATTTGCCATGTAAAAGTTTTGTTCAACCAATACGACCGTTGTATGGTCTTTAATCTTTTCAATGGCTTCAATTACTTTCTCAATAACAACCGGAGCTAATCCTTTACTCGGCTCATCAATTAATAACAAATCGGTCTCGTTAACAAATGCTCGTGCTATAGACAACATTTGCTTTTGTCCACCACTCAGTTGACCACCAGGCTTCTTCCAAAACTTTTTCAAATCTGGGAACAATTCTAGTGACCACTCAAGCCGCTCTTTCGTAGCGTCATCCTCATGCATCATAGCAACACGCATGTTTTCCCCTACCGTTAACTCATAGAAAATCCCTTGGTCTTCTGGTACATATCCAATTCCTTTTTTCGCAATTTTATAGGTTGGCGTCCCCGTTATATCTTCATCTTTCATATGAACGTGACCCGATGCTGCTGGATTTAAACCCATAATCGTTCTTAAAGTCGTTGTTTTACCTGCACCATTTCGTCCTAATAGTAACGTGAGCTCACCCTTTTGTACTTCAAAATTGACATCTTGCAATATGTGAAACTGCTCAATATATGTGTTAACTTTTTCTAATTTAAGTAGTGGTTGAGTCATTAGGATCACCCCCTATATAAGCAGATTGAACTGTTTCATTCGCCATTATTTGTTCTGGTGTACCTTCAGCTAACAACTCACCGTTAAATAGCACCATCATTCGATCGGACAAATCCAGAACCATATCCATCTTGTGTTCAATTAGTACAACCGTACGATCCTCTTGTTCTTTAATATTTTTAATTACATTTAAAATTGCTGGAACTTCTTCTAACGACATTCCAGCAGTCGGCTCATCTAACAGTAAGACTTCGGTATTTAAAGCAAGTAACATTGCTATTTCTAACTTACGCTTCTCACCGTGCGATAAGCTTGTAGCTGGAATTTCAGCTTTTTCTTCTAATAACACAGTCTCTAATAGATTCATAGCCTCTTCTTCAAACTGACGATAACTTTTAAAATGTCTAAACAAGTCAAATCGTACTTGTTCTCTAGACTGAATCGCCAATCTTACATTTTCTAATACCGTAATGTTTGGAAATACGTTAGTAATTTGAAATGAGCGCCCAATCCCGTTACGTGTTCGTTGAATGACGGAATGCTTCGTTATATCTTCACCCTTATAAAACACCCGCCCCTTAGTAGGAGACAGTTGCCCACTTAATAAATTGAAGAAAGTCGTCTTCCCAGCCCCATTAGGACCAATAACAGATGTAAATATATTTTGTTTTATATCAATCGATACGTCACTGACTGCCCAGTGACCGCCAAAAGCTATTGACAAATCTTCCGTCTTAATAATCGTCTCCACAATACCTCACCGCCTTCACCAATTTATGTATAAGGATGAACCTCAGTAACGTCACTGAAGTCCATCCTTCTTTAAAGGTTATTCTCGTTCATTTAAAATTGGAGGTTCTGTTTCATCAGGGGAAAGTTCTCGAATCAATGTAGGCACTGGATAGTCATACCCTTCACGCTCTTCTAAAGTGATAGCATACAACGATTGTAAAGCTTGATGGTCCTCTGGTCTGAATGTCATCGTACCTTTTGGCGATTCAAAACTCATACCTTCCATGATGTCTATTAATTCATTAGCGTCAGTTGAACCCTCTGATTGCTCTAGAGCTTCCATAATGGCTAATGCTGCACTCATACCACCTGGTGTGAATAAATCAGGGACTGTGTCATGACGCTCTACCATTTCTTCAACTAACCAGTCATTCACCTCATTATCTGGTAGGTCATGATAGTAAACTGTAAAACCTTCCATACCAACCAAGTCACCCATTGTTGATAGAGCTGCAATGTCTGGGGCACCAGTTGAAATTTGAATACCTCTTTCTTGTAAATTCATATCAGCAATTTGATTCCACGGGCTATTAGCACCTGCCCAAATAACAAACATATAATCAGGATCATGTTCAATTACACGTTGAATGTTAGGTGTAAAGTCCGTCGCATCAGGGTCAACGAATTCTTCTAACACAACTTCAGCCCCTAATTCTTCAGCGGCATTAGTAAATGCTTCTACTCCATCCCAACCAAATGCGTAGTCAGGAGCAAACGTCGCAATCGTAACGCCTTCATCAGCAATCGCTGCTGCACCAGCTACAGCGTCTTGTGAAGAATTTCGACCTGTTCTAAAAACATAAGGATTAAATTCACTACCTGTAATACTATCTGCTACAGCAGGTTCAACGACCATGATTGTCTCATACTCTTCAGCTAAACCAATTACAGATAACGTATCACCTGAATCAGAAGAACCGACTAAAAAGTCAACACCTTCATCATCTAACAACTCTAAAGCACGTTGCCTTGCTACATCAGATTGTGTCTCCGTATCAGCAAAAATAACTTCAATTTCTCTCCCATCAAATTCCATACTTCCATCAGTTGCATACTCAATACCTAACTCAAAACCTTGCTGCGTTTGCACGCCATACGCCTCAAGTGGACCTGATAATGAAGCTAAAACACCAATTTTAATTGGACCTTCTTCATCTGATCCCGCTTCATCTCCACAAGCAGACAATAAAGTAACTGCAAATAAAGCTACAACTAAAAGTCCACTCAACCTTTTCAAAGACATATTCATTCCCCCTATTTTGAAAAATTCAAGCCTTATCAGCTTGGATTCAGTGTAAAATGAGTGAGTTACAAATGAGTTACATGCGAAAAAAGACTGCCTTTACAGACAGCCTTGATCAATCATTTTATTAACTCATACATATCAATTGTTGCTTGAGTCGGCTCAATATCTAATTCTTCTTTCAGCACAGATTGACATTTTTTAAACCACTTAATGGCTTGAGGTCTATTGTTTTGTCGGTCATAGCTATACATAATTAATCGATAAGCCTCTTCCCATGTTTGATCAATTTGTAAAATTTTAAAGCACCACCTTAAGCAAAGCTCGTATTCTTCTAATCGTGTTGCAATTTGTGCTAATTTCTCGGCAGCCTGTAAGTATTGTACTTGTATTCGCTCTCGCTCACTAACTACCCAATCTGAAGTTCTACGATGCGCTAAATAATCTCCATCATATAATGTTAAACCTTTGACTAATAGATCTCTTGATTTACTTGCAACTTGTTCAACCAAACCCGCTTCAACATATCGTTCAAACTCATCCAAATCCAGTACATAAGTTGATTCTGGATTGATTCGATATGAGCTACCATTTCGCTCGATAAAATAAGAATCTTGTCTCACACGGCGTTTCGGCTCTAACACTTTAAGTAAGCTATTCAATGTCACTTTAAATTTTTTATTCGCACTTTCTTCTGTTTCACCAGGCCATAAATCATCAAAAATTTCTTCTTTCGTCAATACTTTATGACGTTTTGTTACAAACAACTCGAGAAGCTCCTTTGCCTTATCACGTTGCCAATCTTGTATGAATTGACGTCCTCTTTTCACTTCAAATGAACCTAATGCTTTTATTTGTAGCGTATACCCAGGATGATGTTCTAACTGACCTAAATCTAACTCATCAATTAATCGAATGACATAAGAGTGATGGATCCCTTCTTTTAGACAGTAGTGAAACATCGGAGCGATGACTTGTAAATCTTGAGGACCTGTTAAAGTCCTTGACTTTAAAAAGAATTCATAATTTCCAGTTTGCATCATCGTTAAAAATCTTGAAAAACAAGTTCCAAATGACTTAGTATCATTTTCATGAAATGCTAAATAGGCTTTCCAAAAGTTAATAACCATTAACCCATGTTGATCTTCGCAGCTTTCAAAATGAGACATAGCCTCGTCCAAAAACTGTTTCGCTTGCTCTGTACGGTTACCATATACAGCAGCCAATCCTAAACATAGAAGGATTAATGCAGATAACCATTGATCATGTACTTTTTCTGTTTCTTTCAAACCATTCTGTCCCGCTTCTAATGCTTGTTCATACTTACCTTCATATCCATACAATAAGCACAGTCCCATATAAGGCTCAGCCATTCCACGAGAAACATTAAGTTGTTTCATAATATCTATCGCTTGCTTATAACAAGTTTGAATGGTTGTACTATCATAACGCTCTAATAACTGAGAAGCATGACCAAGTCGCATCCAACCACACGCTTCAACGAATGGTGAATTATTTTCGATACCTTGTTGTAGTCCTTGCTCAGCGTATTTTTTACCTTCTTCTGACTCCCCTAACAAACAACAAATAATCGATAATAAAATATCTGTTTCACGATGTGATTTAGGCAATTGACTCATATTAGCAGAGCTAAATCTTACTCTTTGTTCTATTAAGTATTGTTTAGCTTGCTTTAACCGACCTGTTCTTAAATAAATTCTAGCTTTTAAATTAACTTGATCAACAGGTAAATTAGCATCTTTTGCTTTTTCTAACCAAGACTCAGCCTTGTTTGCAGAACCTAAGTTTAATAAATTTTCACCTAACATGTAGTAAAGTCTAGCAAGTTCCTTCTCATCCACGGCAAGTTGTTCGCGATACTCGATTGCTCGTTCCAATATTCGTTTAGCTTGAATTGGACGAATAGTATCTAAGTAGATTTTTGCTTTTCCTTCATATGCTAAACTCAATAAATAAAATTGCTCCCGATCACTGGTTCGGTCAATTACTTGTTGATAAATCAATTCCGCCTCATCATATTTGGAACGATAACGCGCTATTTCAGCTTGAAAGTATAGTAAAATAGGGGTTCGTTCAATTTCATAATCAGGTAATTTATATAAGTAATCATTTAACGTTTCAAGCTGTCCATCAGTTAACATCTTAATTCCGTACGTCTCCAACATTTCTGAGACTTCTTCATACTCTTGAACTTCTAAATAATGTCCAATGGCTTGTTCGACGTTACCTTTTTTGTAATAATAATGTGCTGCGTCATAGTGGAGTTGATTATATTCTTGGTGAGAGGTTGATTGTAGTCTTCTAATTAAGAAAGTTTTAAATAGAGGGTGGTATTGATAACGTTCGTTTTCTATTTTAGAGATCATTAAATTTTGTTTCGTTAACGTATTCAAAATTTCATCTGAGCCGCCGACTTTTAATAAGTTATCACATGAGGCTCCTGTAAGTTCATCTAATATACTTGTCTGAATTAAAAATGTTTGTGTAAGTTTAGGTTGCTTATTTAAGATTTCATGCAACATATAGTCATCTAAACTGGAAATAGATAATTCATTCTCCTGAAGGACCCTTATTACTTGGTCACCTTGTTCCATTTGTTGTATAAGGATTGAACATGCAGCAGGCCAACCTTCTGTCAATCGATATATTTCTTGAATCTCCTCATCGTTCATTTGAAAGTTGTACAAATCACAAAACAAATGATCAATTTCTTCTTCAGAAAGTATTAAGTCACTTGAAGTTATCTCCAGCAATTCTCCTCTTACTTTTAATTGCGATAAGCATCCCCAACTAGGTTTATAACGAGATGATAAAATAATATGTATATGACTTGGAATATTTTCCAGCAATAACTCAAGCCATTTAACAACTTTAGGTGCTTGAAACACCAGTTGAATGTGGTCAATAACAATTGTTAACTCGTCTATCTGATCTAGTTCATCAACAAATTCAGTCACTAATCTCCAAATATCTCGGTCTTTTACTGACCGTTCAGATTGCCCGAGCTCGTTAACTAACCCCTCGCCGAAATTAGAATAAGCCCCTTGCACAGCATGAATTAATTTTGCCATAAAAGCGACTAAATCTTGGTCATATTCTGACACAGTATACCAGCTTACATTGTCTTTTGTTGAATGAACATATTGACTTAATCCGACGCTTTTTCCATAACCAGCTCCTGCATGAACAAATGTTACGGGATAATTGCTCACTTGATTTAATTGTCGTTGCAAGTTAAGTCGGGTAATCAATTCGTCTCGATCTTTTAAAGGTGTAAATTGGGAAGCTAAAGTCGGGACTATGTCCATTTTAATCAACCTACTTCCTTCTTTTTTCTAAAATTTCTGTAATTTAATTCTAACATATGTTAATGTATTTCAGAATATTTAACTCTTAAATTAAAATATGCCCAATTAGTAAAGCTAACTGGGCATCGTCTTATTTATTCTTTTGTAAGTACTTCTGCTTCAACGCATCTTCAACTGCTTTCGGTACTAAATCCGATACGTCTGAGTGATAGCGAGCCGCTTCCTTAACCATACTGGAACTTAAAAACGAGTATTTATTGTTCGTCATCATAAATAGCGTTTCTACCTCATCGTTTAAATGGCGGTTCATTGATGTGATTTGCATTTCATATTCAAAGTCACTTACTGCTCTTAACCCTCTTAAAATCGTTGCAGCATTTTTCTCTTTTGCATAATCGACTAACAATCCATGGCTGACATCTACTGATACATTTGATAATCCTTTTGTGGCTTCATTAATTAACTTTAACCTTTCGTCAACGGTGAAAAGCGGTGACTTTGACTGGTTATTAAACACAGCAACAATTACATGGTCAAATACTTCAGAACCTCGTGTAATAATATCTAAATGACCGTTTGTAATTGGGTCGAAACTTCCTGGACAAATGGCTACTTTATTCATAGTTTTCCTCCTAAATTGTAAGAAAAAATGGTAATAGAAATCGTACTACTATATGTATCTTGTTTGACGACTTCAAATTGTTTCAAGTCTAAGGGAAGCTCATCATTAGGGTCATGCTCACAAATTACCATCGCTCCCTCAACTAACACATCCGCTTTTATTAGTTGATTAAAAATTTTATCAAATGACACTTTGCGATAAGGTGGGTCTAAAAAGATGTAATCAAACTTCTTACCATGCTTACCTGCTGCCTTCACTGCTCGAATTGCATCATTTCGAAAAATTTCACATTGATCGCTTATTTTAAGCTTCTTCACATTATCTTTAACCGTTTGAATAGCAGGATACTGATGGTCTACAAATACAACAGAACTCATACCTCTACTTATAGCTTCAATTCCTAAATTACCACTACCTGCGAATAAATCTAATGCACTTCCACCATCGAAATAAGGGCCAATTTGATGGAATAATGATTCTTTTACTTTATCGGTTGTTGGTCTTGTTTTCATATTAGGAACCGCTTTTAACGGGTGCCCTTTAAAACGACCAGATATCACTCTCATCTCATCACCAACTTCACGTTTCTACTTCATACTATTTCCATAAATGATTAATCAATAATTAACTATATAACAACATAAAAAATAAAAAACCAAACGTATAAAAAAAATGAACCTGGTAAAACTGTCTATTAGGAACGGTATTTGAGGAAATCCGTTCTATTCGGAGAAGTCTTATCATTCCCCATAAGACCTTCTTCCGGTTTCTCCTCTCCCTTTTTGTACTCTTTGCATAAGCAAAGAGACTTTGGCTCTTTTTCATTCAATTGGAAAAGAGCCATTTTTTATTCTACAATAATCTCCTCATCAGAAAACGTAAAACTTAAATCAAATAAATTTTCTATTACAGAAATATCAACATAAACATCGTTTCCATACTTAAACCACGTATTTAGTTGAACTTCGTATCGTTGATCATTTATTGTATAAACGTTTCGATTAACATAAAACCGATAGCGATCGTTTTCATATTGAACAAACCACTCATCTCTTCCATCAACTTTAAAACCACTAAGTTCTGCTATTTGAATAACATCATCTAAACTCACATAATTATCTTCTTCATTCTTTAATTTAACTGACAAATCAACCTGTTCTTCATTTAAATAAACGGTCCTTGAATCAACTCCAAAAAGAGGTACAAATAAATTAGACTGATGATTTTGCTTAATGAAATCAACTTCATATCCTAATATGTTACTCAACAGTTGATCAATATAGATTGGTAAAGTTTCATTAACCTGTTTTTTATGTTCAACAAGTAAATTAAAAAGATTGTCTTTTTGCTCTTCCGTTAAATGATCATTAAGCTCTTCAACTATTTGTCCACCCTCACCTGCAAAGAAATAATTAGCTAACGCACTCGTCATCCAATTATAATCGTCGCTGTAGCTTGTAGTAATGGATTGTAAATGACTTTTTAACAGTTCCGATTCTAAACCATCAACTTTATCGACTATTACTATTTGATTTAAAGTAATTGGTTCAAGTTGGTCACTGATAATAACTAACCGATCATGAACTAGTTGCTCATATTCAATAAAGTCATCATTAGCTTGACCAGTAAGCTCTTCTGGTTCAAAAGAATATATGCCCGTATCTCCTATTTCTGCTACTAAATATAGGTTCTTATAAACTTTATATAAAGGTAGGTTCTGCTTTCCTTGTAAAAGCCATTCATAATAATGGATTGATTCACGTTCACTTGAGATAATCGGTTTAATTGAACTAAGCCATTTACCTTCTTTATTAGCTGAGAGAGAAACTGTTATTTCTTTATTTACGTCAAGGATTTTTATCGGCTGTAAGTTAACTAGCCAGTCCTGATTATACTCTACACTGGAGATTAAAGGTTTCAATGGCGCTTCATATGTAATCGTTAAATCATTTAGGTTATTTACTCTTAAAGCTTCACCTTCTTCTATTTCACAACCCTCATCATTAACACAAGATAAATCTCTAATATATTGAGGGATATTAGCTTCAAATTCCTCTCCATTTAAACCGTTAATTGTATGCTCTATTGTTAAGTAATCACCTCGCTCCTCTATTGCCACTTGTTCCTCAATCAGTATATGATCAGATTCTGTCGATATATTTTGATGATCCTGCCATTGATAAAACGCTAACAATGTACTTGTAACTAATAAAAATATTAAAATGCCTGTAAGAGCTCTCATTTAAGGCTCTCCTTCTTGTAATTGTAATAATTTTTTCAATTATTTTCGTTATCATTTTACCAAAATCGACATCAAGTTACTATGTTTAATTAACAAAAATTCATTTGCGTGCTAAAGTATTGATGGAGTATACAAAGGAGGATCTGTCATGACACAACATTTTATTAAATTGGGTGAAGGATACGGAGACGTCTATGAATTAATTACACTAATTGATTCAATGCCAAATCGTGTTAAACATTTGTTAGCATTTCATACACATAAACACGGTCAAGATGTTACATCAATTGCTGCTATACTGCACCCTACATCGATTGGCCATTTTCAACCCGTCTACATTTGTTTAGAAGGAATCCCTAAACCTAAAGAAGGTCAAAGTAACGTAAGGTATGATGCTTTTAAGGCAGTTAGTGAAAAAATTGATGTCAATATTATTGAACTTGACGTACAATCATCGACAACTTATTATGATGAAGAATTATTTTATCAACAACTTATTGCCGTATTAAGGTTAAACCATCTGTTGCCACCAATTTAATAAAAAAGAGGCTGAGACAGAACTGATTGTAAAACACAAAACCCGAACGAAATCACCTTTTGACTTCGTTCGGGTTTATCTTTTAGCTTCGCTCCATCAAAATGCTTCACTTTGATAATAGCCTTCCATTTCTGCATCTATATCATTTGTCTTTTCGACCGCCCCTTGATAAGCAGTATCAACATAAGGTTTATATGATAAGTCAACGTTTGTAACGAAATGAAGACGTTCAAGCTGTTCTACAATATTAGATACATCTTCCTGGTTAACATAGATTAAGGCATACTTTTGACGTTTAGATGCGTAAATCACGTGACCGTAACGACGAAGTTTTCTCAACTGTTTTATGTGCTTAAACCAAACTACTATTCCTTGGCGTTTTGTGAACATTGATACCCCTCCATTCTCTACTAGGACGCTTGGCACCCACACTGGCCACCACTACCGCAACCACAACCATCTCCTGTATCTTTAAGTGCTACACCATCTCTTGGAGCTTTAATGTTAGGGCTAATCGATTTAGCGACAATTTCAGATACGTCATCTAATAACATTTGCAGTTGAGTTTCTGTCTGTTTATAGCTAGCCACTGTTTCATGTAAATCTAATTCTCTTTTTAATTGTCTTATTTCTTTCATAATTTTGCTGTAATCTGGATGATAACGACCGAAGCGTTGTACGTCTTCATAATCTTCTTTCATCTGTTGAAAGTCCGTCATAAGACGATTCGCTTCAGGATCATTGTATAGTTGATTTTTATGATTTGTATATATCTCATAGTCTTCTGACTCTTTTATCATTTTACCTAGCTTTTCTGCTTGTTCTAATACTTCTAATACTTCTGTGTTAGCTAGCATGAACACACCTCCATACTTGTATCATAACAAAATCTAATACTTATTACCATTGTTAGAATTAAAATGGAAATCGATTACCTCTATGTGGTGGACGTTTTTTTTGTTGTTGAAATTGATGGCTCAAGTGTTGAATCTGGTCAAGTGCTTTAGATAACTGCCTTAAATTTTTATCAACTTGGTCAACATCAAGGTCAGCTAACTTCTTTACCATTCCTTGAATTTGATCTGAATTAACCGGAAATGCTGATGCGTTTTTATCTTCTTCTAAACTTTGTTCAAATTGGTCCCAAAAGCTTGAATGGTGTCCTTCATCAGTCCAAATATCATATAATTGTTGCCACGTATATTCTTTATTTCTCACTCGTTGGACTAATTCTGGACGATTTTGCACAAACTGTTTAAAGTCCTCTAATTCTTTCGGTAGACGAATATGACTCATACATTTCACTCCTTTAAGAAGATTTGCCCTATAATAAAATACGCTTAGACGTATTAATGAGTTCATTAGAATTCAACTATAATAATATGTTTCCGTGTTAAATTTGAATAAATTGTTACACATCATATATATTTGTACAGAAATAATTGATAAATTAGCGATTTCATAATATGATGAGTTTGATAAGAAGATTTTAGAAGAGGTGAACGAGATGGAAATAACTAAGTTCTCAATCGACGGCGCACAAGTTAAACAACAACCTTTAACTCATGCACTTGAGCAAAACGGGTTTGTTTTAGCTGAACAATGGGATTACGAACGCGTCACATATGATTTAAAAATTAATTCTCCAGAGAAAAACATTACTTATTACTTAAGATTACGCGGAGTAGCAGTTGAGGGTAGTGTCGAAAAAGGATCAGCTTTAATTAAGCTTATGCCACCACTGCTAGGTAAACACTTTTACCCACACGGTGTTGAATACGGTGAACAAGAATTCCCTAACAATGTACATGAACGTGTTGACCGTGTACTTTCAAAAGTCGAAGAAGATTTAAAAGAATTTCAAGACGAAGAATAATAATTAACAAAAAGAAAGGTGACCTTAGTATGACTAGGGTCACCTTTTAAAACAATTACATGTTGTGAGTTTTTTCTAATACAATAGTAGCAGTGTAGTTTGAATTGTCATAATCTTTAGACCCTGTACTATTCAAACCTACAAGACCGTGCTATAGTTATAGTATGTATATGAAAGGGGACTTAAATTGCATTGCTAAAAAATATATCTAAAAAACAGTGGACTATTATATTTACTATTATCATTTTAATTGTGGTTGGGTATTTTATCCTACCTATATCCATTCCACTAATTTTAGCGTTTTTCACTGCTTTGTTTCTTAACCCAATCATTCGCTGGTTTATGCGACGATTTAGGATGAACAGAACAATTGCTGTAACGATTGTTTTCTTAATCTTCTTGTCTATAATCGCAACGATTGGTACATATACAACAACAAAGGCAATCGGCCAAGTTGTTAAAATAACTGAAAACGCACCAGAGTATATTAAAAATGTCGAAACTATATTAATTGAACTTCAAGATGATATAAATGCCTTCACTGAAGATTGGCCAGCCCATTTTGTTCGTGAAGTTGAAGAAACTGCTGCAGAAAATTTAGTGTCTTTAGAAGCACAAATTATGGATTATATCCAAATTGATAATATTGCACAATTCATTTTGAAAATACCAGAGTTTCTCATCAGTTTCATCGTTTATATGATCGCCCTCTTTCTGTTCATGCTTGATCTTCCTAATTTACGAAACAAAATGTATAGCATGATGACAGACCAAACACAAGAAAAGTTCAAGTTTATGAATGCTCGATTAGCTTACGTATTACTCGGGTTTTTAAAAGCACAATTTTTAGTCAGTTTAATTATTTTCACTGTGACCTTAATATCGTTACTATTTATAACTCCAGAAATTGCCTTAGTCATGTCGATTATTATTTGGGCAGTTGATTTAATACCGATTGTCGGCTCTATTATTGTTTTAGCCCCATGGTCGATTTACATGTTCTTAGTTGGCGATATGTTGATGGGTATACAACTTGGTGTATTAGCAATCGTACTATTAACGATTCGTCGTACTATTGAACCAAAAGTGATGGGTCACCATATCGGTTTAAAACCTTTACCAACACTCATTGCAATGTATATCGGTCTACAACTAATCGGTATATTAGGCTTTTTCTTAGGACCAATAGTCGTCATCATATTTAATTCAGCACGAGAAGCTGGCATTATTAAATGGCGAGTTAAATTTTAGCTATTTCCCCTAATTAGTTCAAAACTAATTAGGGGGTTTTTATATAAAAAAACTGTCCAGCGTATTATTACGCTGAACAGGTATAACTTATCCACCAAAAATTGCTCTAAAGACACTCGTGCTATGGCCACCTTCATAAATTACATATAGAAGCAAATAAACAACTACACCTGTAATTGCAGTGAAGAACCAAATAACACTAGTATAAGGCCCAAGTTTACGGTGTTTCTCTATCTTTCGTTTAAATGCTAAATATAACGTAACTAACCCGAAAACACCACCTGTTGTGGCTAAAATAATATGGAATACCATAAAGATTGTGTAGTAAACTTGCATTTCCTCAGGACCGCCAAAGCTTGTATTACCGATAAAAATCGTACGTGATACATAAAGAATAAAAAATGTTAAAGCTGAAATAGCAGCTGCGATCATAACTTTTTTATGTGCAGCATACTTCCCCTTTGAAACTAAATACCAACCAATGGCTACTAAAATAGCACTTATAACAATAAACACTGTACTAATTGTTGGCAAAAACGGCATCTCTCTCATCCTCTCTCTACATAAGGTGTTGCTGTTTGTAGGTCTTGTGGTAACGGATCAATTCCACGCGTCCTTTCACTTCTAAACCAACCATAGAAAATACGTGCAATGATACCACCATATAAGAATTCTTGTGATACTTTCATAATAATTCCTGCTGCCTGCTGGTCATATACGAGTGGCATATTCATAAATACTTGCGGACCACCAAAGCTCATACCTTCTAACACATTGGGTGGAACACATAACGCTAATGCTGTCATGAACGCATCAGGCTCTGAATACGTCGAATATAAAGGTGTGTCAGCGAAAATAATTAAAGCACATGCTGGAGTTAGTAGCATTCCTGCACCATAAATATACAAAATTTTGAATAGTGGTTTAACAACCATTTGTTCTTTAATCGGTGTAAAGATCGGCCACCACATACAAAATGCAAAAATGAACAACACCATCGTTGCAGGCCAATGAATTAAGTTGCTCGTTTTCGTAAAGTCAAGAACGAACGGAACATGATATAACGAAAAAAGTACATTAAATGACACTAGCGCTAAAATCGGTCTTGTGAATAATTTCAAAAAGTGACCGACAATCGGTGTCTTAAACACTTTCCTCCACCACTCTAGCGGAATTCCTTTAATGACAAGTATAGGTACTAATAAATAAAAGACAGCCATTTGGGCCATATGTGCCATTAAAATAATATGTGATAATAAATAGACAGGCGAGCCTTTCGTAATGTAAAAGAGTATTAATGCTGAATACATTGAAATCTTTTGACCTTTAGTAGGTCCTTCGCTTAGACCCGCCTTATGTTTTAACGGTCCAGTAAATAAGTAATATAGTAAAATTAAAAGTAAAGTAATAACAATAATCTCAGGATTCCACAATGCCCTGAAACCGAAAATTTGTATTTTATCCCACATAGTCCTTCACCTCTGATGGTTACAACGTTTATTTCAAACACTAGTATACATGATTTTGTACAAAAGCTCGACTATTTAAAAGAACGTTAATAAAATTGTTGAAAATAAAAAACCGTAGCGTTTGATTTTCAAACACTACGGTTACACGATATGATTTAATTTTTCATTTTCGGATCAAGTGCATCTCGTAAACCATCACCGATTAAGTTAAATCCTAATACGACTAACATAATGGATACACCTGGATAAATTAAAGTCCAAGGTGCTAACTGAATGAAAGCACGTGAGTCAGCAAGCATTTTCCCCCACTCCGGTGTTGGTGGCTGAGCTCCTAACCCTAAAAATCCTAATGCCGCAGCCTCTAAAATAGCTGTACCGAAACCTAATGTCGCCTGAACAATAATTGGCGCCAAGCTGTTAGGTAGTATGTGGTGAACTAATATACGACCACGTTTCATACCTTGTGCCCTCGCTGCCATTATATACTCTTCTTCCCTCAAACTGATTACTTTCGAACGCACAATTCGCCCAAATATAGGTATGTTAATAATTGCAATTGCAATTAAAGCATTTTGCAAAGAAGCACCTAAAATTGCTACAACAGCAATCGCAAGAAGTATACTAGGAAATGCTAACAAAATATCAAAGATTCTTGAGATTAACATATCTACCCAACGGCCATAATAGCCCGAAACGATCCCAAGAATAGTACCAAAGATTAAGGCTCCTGTTACTGCAAAAAAACCAACCATTAATGATATCCTTGCACCATAAGCAATCCTCGTTAATATATCTCTTCCTAAATGGTCCGTTCCTAACCAATGTTCAGCAGAAGATCCTTGTAAACGATTGACAGGATTCGTCTCAGCAAAGTCATAAGGCGATATTATTGGTGCAAATGCACCCAACATAATAAAAAATAAGATAATAAAAAATCCTGTAATCGCTAAGGGGCTTTTTTTAAGTTGTCGAAAGGCATCTTTCCAAGGTGATACTGCCTCTACCTCTTCCGAATCGTAATAGTTACTGTTGGGGTTTTTATTATATTGGTCTATTTGTTGTTTTTGATCTTTAGTTTCCATAGATAATCCCCCTAATATTTAATCCTTGGGTCAATATATGCATAGAGTAAATCAACAATTAAGTTGATCATAACGAATATAAAGGCAATGACAAGAATTCCAGATTGAATGACTGGATAATCTCGGTGGTTAATTCCTTCATACACGTAACGGCCAACCCCAGGCCAACTAAAGATGGTTTCTGTTAATATAGCTCCACCTAATAAAACCCCAGTTTGTAAACCGATTACGGTCAATACAGGAATTGTTGCATTTCTTAAAGCGTGCTTATAAATGACTAAAAATTGACCTGACCCTTTTGCACGAACTGTACGAATGTAGTCAGACTTCATGACTTCAAGCATACTTGAACGTGTCATACGAGCAATAATCGCCATAGGTATTGTTCCTAGTGCAACAGCTGGTAAAACTAAGTGACTTAACACTGTTAACGTTCGATCAAAATCTAGATGCAGTAATGAATCGAGCACATAAAAATGAGTAATCGGTTCAATTTGATCTGTACTTGATTGTCTACCAGATGATGGTAACCAGCCAAGTTCTTGTGCAAAAATCCACTGTTCCATTAATGCTAACCAGAACACAGGCATTGAAACACCAATTAGAGCAACAACCATAGCAGTAATGTCAACCCAAGTGTTTTGTTTCCATGCACTTAAAATTCCTGCATTAATTCCAACGATAATTGCAAAAATCATAGCAAAAATAGTTAATTCGAAAGTTGCGGCAACTCGAGGTAAGATTTCAGAGCTAATCTCACCTTTAGTTCGTAATGATGTACCTAAATCACCTTGTAACAAATCAGCTAAATATAGCCCGTATTGAACAAAATATGGTTGGTCAATACCCATTGTAGCTTCAAGGTCTTGAATAGCTTGTTCAGTTGCCGTCTCCCCTAAGATAACTTGTGCTGGGTTACCCGGTATTAAGTGAACAACTGAGAAAACAATTAATGTCATCCCTAAAAGGACTGGTATTAACATGAGTAGGCGACGGATTGTATAGGCTAACATGTTTTCACCTCAGTTCTATTAATCTATGTAGTATATAGCCTGTAAAGCATTAATAGTTATGTTCTAAATATAGAGGGTAGTAGAGGCTTCTCTACTACCCTCCTCTTAAATATTAATCTAATTCAACTTCTGCTAAAGACTCACTCGTAGAAGGGTGAGGCACATAGTTCTGAACGTTGCTTAATGAAGCAAGTACTGGCTCAGAGTGTACTAAAGGAATCATCGGTGAATCTTCATAGATGAGCGCTTGAGCTTCCTTATAAAGTTCTGCACGCTCATCTTGGTCAACAGCTCTTTTCGCTGCATCTAATAACTCATCTACTTCATCGTTTTGATAGAAAGTACGGTTACTTGCACCAGCATTATCACCGTGCAGTAAACTACTTAAGAAGTAGTCAGGGTCACCGTTAGTACCTGACCAACCTAACATAAATAGTTCGTGTTCACCTTGTTGAGTACGCTCTAAGTAAGGTGCCCACTCTTCAGTAACAATATTGGCTGTAATACCAATTTGTGCTAAATCAGCCTGAACTATTACTGCAACTGTTTCAGGATCTGGCATATATGGACGAGCAACAGGCATAGTCCATAAATCAATTTCAAAACCGTCAGCATAACCAGCTTCTTCTAATAACTCAGCAGATCGATCTAAATCAAATTCATATACATCTAGATCATCATTAAACCCTAAGTAACCTGGTGGTACTGGGTTAACAGCAGGAATCGCATAACCAGCATATAATGCTTCTGCGATTTGTTCTCTGTCAATCGCATGGTTGATTGCTTGACGCACTAATGGATCATTGATTGGTTCTTTTTCCGTTTGGAAACCTAAGTAACCAAAGTTATTCGCAGCACGAGTATAAAGAATTGTTTCTTCGTCAGAATCAATACCAGCTGCAGCATCAGGATTTAAACCATCCATGATGTGAATTTCACCTGAATTTAAAGCAATTAGACGTGAAGAGTTATCAGGAATCACTTCAAAGATAACTCCATCTAACTTAGGTAAACCGTCTACACGGTAATCTTCATATGCTTCTAAAACGATTTGGTCATCACGAGACCAGCTTACGAACTTGAATGGACCAGTTCCAACTGGGTTCTCATTAATTTCAGGACCATACTCCTCTAAAGCTGCAGGAGAAGTAATCGCAAAGTAGCTCATAGCCATATTTTGTAAGAAGAAACCTAATGGTTCATTTAATACAAATTCAACTTCATAATCACCATTTACATTAACTTCACTAATAACGTGGCCATCATCGCCATGGAAGCCACCGAACATTATTCCATACATAGTGTATGCATAATTATCATCTTCAAAGCTATAAGTATCGTCTGCACCAGACCAACGCTCATAGTTTATTTTGACAGCTTCAGCGTTAAAATCTGTACCATCGTGGAATGTAACACCTTCCTCTAAGTAGAAAGTGTATGTTAAACCATCGTCACTTACATTCCAGTCGTGAGCCAATCCTGGTTTTATTTCAAATGAATCTTCTTCGAAATCTAGTAAACTCTCATAAATTTGTTTAGTAACACGAGATGACTCACCATCTGTAGTACTTGCAAAGTCTAAACTTTCTGAATCACCACCACGAGCATAAACAAGTATGTCGTCGCCATCTGTTTCAACTTCAGCGCCGTCATCCTCATCCTGCTCATCTTCCTCACTTGTTTCGTCATCCGAACCTGTATCTGATTCAGATGCATCGTCACCATCATCGCCACATGCTGCTAAAAGCATGACAAAAGCGATTAACATGGCTAGTAAAAATGAGTACTTAAGCTTCATAAAACTTACCCCCTAAAATATTTTATATAGATAACATTCGGTACATATCACTTTAGTCATATAAGTGACATGCAACGTAATGTTGATCACTATCCTCTTTGAACTCTGGTATTACCTCGCTACAAACATCCATCGCAACAGGACAACGTGTGTGAAAAGGACACCCAGTAGGTGGATTAGAAGGACTTGGAACATCGCCTTCTAAAATAACTCGATCACCTATCACATCTGGATCGGCTACTGGCACAGCTGATAGCAATGCTTGTGTATATGGATGTTTAGGATTTTCATAAAGTTCATCCTTATCAGCTAGTTCTACCAATTTCCCTAAATACATAACACCTACACGATCACTAATATGTTTCACAACACTTAAATCGTGTGCAATAAATATATAGGTTAAGTTAAATTCATCACGTAAATCTGACATTAAATTTAAAATTTGTGACTGTACTGATACATCTAAAGCTGAAACAGGTTCATCACAAATAATTAACTTAGGGTTATTAGCTAAAGCTCGTGCAATCCCTATTCTTTGTCTCTGTCCTCCACTAAATTGGTGAGGATATCTTGATGCATGAAATGGTCTAAGTCCGACAACTTCAAGTAATTCCTTTACACGTTTCTTTCGTTCCTCAGACGACTTCATACCATGTACAAATAGAGGCTCGCCAACTATTTTCTCTACAGTATGTCTTGGATTCAAAGAAGCATAAGGATCTTGGAAAATGATTTGCATGTCTCTTCTAAGTTTTCTCATAGATTCATCATCTAATTGAGTGATATCTTGATCCTCGAATTTGACTTCACCTTCTGTTGGTTCAATTAGTCGTAACAGTGCTTTACCTGTGGTAGATTTACCACAACCAGACTCACCAACAATTCCTAATATTTCACCTTCGTTAACTGTAAATGTTACATCATCAACTGCTTTAACTTCTCCAACTTTACGGCCAAATACGCCACCTTTTACATCAAAGTACTTTTTTAAGTTGTTAACTTCTAAGATCGGATTCGACATGTGAGCCTGCCTCCTGTTCTTCGTTGTCATCATATAAAAAGCAACGACTTCTTCTCTCCACATCTGTTTCATATAATTCCGGGTCATCTGAAAAGCATCTGTCAAATGTATATTCACAACGCGGGGCGAAACGGCACCCTACGTGTTCCATTGAAACCTTCGGAACTGTACCAGGAATTGAGTATAGTTTTTGTTCTTTTTCATGTATTTTTGGTAAAGAACGAATAAGACCCTTAGTATAAGGGTGTTTAGGATCTTTTAAAATCTCTCGTACTGAACCTTCTTCTACTACTTGACCAGCATACATAACAACGACTCGGTCGCACATTTCAGCTACGATACCTAAATCATGTGTAATAAGTAAAATACCTGTATTATGCTCTTTGTTTAAACCTCTCATTAAGTCTAAAATTTGAGCTTGAATAGTCACATCTAAAGCTGTGGTAGGTTCATCAGCAATTAACACTTCAGGATCACACGACATTGCCATTGCAATCATAACTCTTTGACGCATCCCACCAGACAATTGGTGAGGATACTCATCGACGACTTCTGAAGGTCTTGGTATACCTACTAGATTTAACATGTCAATCGCTTTACGTTTTGCTTCTTTCTTAGACATTTTTCGGTGCATTCTAATTGCTTCAATCAATTGATTACCAATTGTATATAAAGGATCTAATGAGGTCATAGGCTCTTGGAAAATCATAGATATTTCATTTCCACGAACTTGCCTCATTCTTTTTTCAGTAGCTTGAGCTAAATTCTCGCCTTTAAAATTAATTTGACCACTTACAATTTTCCCTGGGGGACTTGGTACGAGTTGCATAATCGATAAGGATGTAACACTCTTACCACACCCTGATTCACCAACTACTCCGACAACCTCACCTTTATGTACTTTAAAGCTCACTCCATCAACTGCTGGTATTTCACCGGAGTCCGTGAAAAAATGAGTATGTAAATCTTCTAACTCTAGTATGACATCTGACATAGTTGCTCCCCCTTAAATGCTTTTCTTGTCGAAAATACTGAAATAAACCAAAATTTATAATTTTCATAATTCTTTATGTTACTTAATATACTTAATCTCATTAAAATAATCAAGGAAATTTTATGAAAAAACACCTATTTCACTTTTTTATATTCTCTTGAATAGGTATTTATGCCTTAAGCAACCAATAAAAAAAGAGTGTCAAAAAATATTGACACTCTTTTCCTCATTAGCAGACTAATTATTACTATAAATACAAAAGATTAGAAAAAAGCTCAGGCATTTGCCTGAGCTTTAGAAATTACCACCATACAATGATCGTTAAGGCTAAAATAGTTAATACTGCTGCGAATACACCTGAATAAATCATTGCAGCAGGCCACTCGTGCCCTTCTTCTGCCATATGCATAAAATAATACAGCTGAAATAAGACCTGTACGGCTGCTAATACTAAAATAATTGGAATCGTAAACATCGCATCAACTTCTGCCATAACTAAACCAAACGCTAACATTGTGAAAGCAATCATCATTGCAAAAGTGATGACTTGATGTTTCATTTGTTCCCTATGCTTTTTCTTATAAAACTGCTTCTTCTGCGTTTGCGCGGAATTGGTGTTATCTGCCATTATTTAGCCCACCTTTCCCATTAGGTATACAACTGTAAAGATGAAGACCCATACAACGTCAATGAAGTGCCAGTATAATGATGCAATATAGAACTTTGGAGCGTTGTATAAGTTTAATCCACGTTTATGGTTACGAATCATTAACGAAATGATCCAAACTAGACCAAACGCAACGTGTGCACCGTGGAAACCAACTAATGAATAGAAGGCTGTACTGAATGCTGACGTTGTAAAGCCAAAGCCATAATCATTAACGTAATGAACGAACTCGTAGATCTCTAACCCTAAGAATGCAAAACCTAATAAGACTGTAATTCCAAGCCATAGCTGCATCTTCTTAAAGTCATTATTCTTCATATGATACATTGCGTATACGCTTGTTAATGAACTTGTTAATAGGATAACCGTCATTAAGAAAACTAACCCTAAACCGAAGATTTCTTGACCAGTTGGTCCGTCAACCGTTGAGTTTCTTAATGCTAAATACGTACCAAATAAACTTGCGAATAATACAGTTTCTCCGCCTAGGAAGAACCAAAAGCCCATAAACTTATTACGGCCTTCAAGGGTGGCTCTTTCAGGGTTTTCTGGCAGATTACCTGATTTAAGAACGTCTTCAGCCATTAGAACCATCCCCCTCTTCTTCTTCTAATTCTTCTTTGTGCACATGATAACCAATATCATCTTTCACTGAACGGTATAACATAGCACCTGCAGTAATTCCGAAACCGATTGCTGCTAAGATCCACATAGCACCTTGGTACATAACACCAAAACCAGCAATGAATAGACCTAATGAAATAACAAACGGTACGAATGATCTATTAGGCATGTGGATGTCACCTAAAGGCTCTGCAGGTTGGATTTTTCCATTACCTTGCATTTTTTCTACCCATAGTGCATCTAATCCACGTACTAATGGTTCTTGTTTAAAGTTATAGAATGGTGGAGGTGATGGAATAGCCCATTCTAGTGTACGAGCGTCCCATGGATCTCCTGATACTTTTTCACCTTTCATTTGGGTCATAACAACGTTGATTAAGAAGATAATCGTACCAATTGCCATTCCGAAAGCACCAATAGTACTAATTAAGTTAAATAAATCTAGTCCTTGGTCCGGTAAGAACTTCCAATAACGACGAGGCATACCCATTAAGCCTAAGAAGTGCTGGAAGAAGAATGTTAAATGGAAACCAATAAAGAATAACCAGAAGAACCAGTGGTTAAGCTTCTCATTTAGCATTGTACCGAACATTTTCGGCCACCAGTAAATAATACCTGCAAATATACCAAGTACCGTACCACCTACAATGACATAGTGGAAGTGTGCAACTACGAAATACGTATCGTGGTATTGGAAGTCAGCTGCAGCTGATGCAAGCATTACACCTGTCATACCACCAATTGTAAATGTTGGAACGAAACCAAGTGCAAATACCATTGGCGATGTTAATCTTATATTTCCGCCCCACATTGTAAATAACCAGTTAAAGATCTTTATACCTGTAGGAACGGCAATCGCCATGGTGGCTACTGCGAAAATAGAGTTCGCAATCGGACCTAAACCTACTGTAAACATGTGGTGAGCCCATACCATGAAACCTAAGAATGCAATTAGGATTGTCGCAAATACCATGGATGAATATCCAAACAAACGCTTTTTAGAGAATGTTGGAATAATCTCACTGAACACTCCAAATGCCGGTAAAATTAGAATGTATACTTCTGGGTGTCCGAAGATCCAGAATAAGTGCTCCCAAATAATAACGTTACCACCCATTTCTGGGTCAAAGAAGTTACCTCCAAATAAACGGTCAAACGTTAATAGGAACAGACCAACTGTTAAAGCTGGGAATGCAAATAAAATAAGTACACTTGCAATAAATGAAGTCCATGTAAACAATGGCATACGCATGTAAGTCATACCAGGCGCACGCATGTTAACAACTGTTACGATAAAGTTAATACCACCCATTAATGTACCAAAGCCTGTAATCTGTAAACCAATTGCATAATAATCTACACCATGGCTTTCAGAGAATAATGATAGTGGTGCATATGCTGTCCAACCAACATCAGGTGCTCCTCCTGCGAACCAAGAGACATTTAAGAAAATACCTCCAAAGAAGAACAACCAGAAACCTAACGAGTTAATAAATGGGAACGCAACGTCACGCGCTCCAATTTGTAGTGGCAGTACAGCGTTCATGAGCGCAAAGATCAACGGCATCGCGGCAAGGAAGATCATCGTCGTTCCATGCATCGTCAACACTTCGTTGTAAAATTGCGCTGAGATAAATTCATTATCTGGTGCAATTAGCTGGATACGAATTAACATCGCTTGTAGTCCACCAAGGATAAAGAAGAACAGTCCTGCTACTAAATATAGAATCGCAATTTTTTTGTGGTCGACTGTTGTTAAATAATCCCATAAGACGGACCCAAAGCCAGCTTTCTTTTCTGCTGTCGTGCTCACGCTTGTAACCTCCCTTAATCAATAGTGCTTAAATATTATTCATCATCATTTTCTTCTTCTGTTTCTTCATCTACCTCTTCTGAATCCTCTTCAGACTCTTCATCAGCGTCTTCTTCCTCTTCAGGGAATAGATCACTTAAGTCTGAATCAATGTAAACGCCATTGTCAGCACTTTCAGGCGTTACATCACTTGGACTTAAAGTCATTAAGTATTCAATAACTTGATTGATTTCTTCTTCGTCTAAGTCGTAAGGTGCGTTAACCATTAAGTTACCTGGTTTCATTTCTTCACCTTTTGTATTGATCCATTCAAATAAGTTTTCTTCTGTCATATCAAATACGCCAGCTAACTTATCTCGGTCAGCAAAGTTCGTTAAGTTTGGTCCAACTTTGTTTGGAGAAGAACCGACTGCGTGACAAGATAAGCAGTTATCTTGATAAATTTCTTGACCTGCTTGTGCTGTAGCCGTTTCAGGCTCTTCTTCACCTGTCACACCTTGCATGTCTTCAACCCACTCTTCAAACTCTCCTGGACTTACTGCTATCACTTTGAAGTCCATTAATGAGTGAGATGGGCCACATAATTCAGCACATTTACCCCAGTAAACGCCTTCTTCGTCTGCTTGTAGCCACATTTCATTGCGGTTACCTGTAGGGTTGACGTCCATTTTACCTTGGATTGATGGAACCCAAAATGAGTGGATTACATCATCAGAAATCATTGATAAGTATACGCGACGGTCAGTTGGGATGTAGATCTCTTGGCTTGTAGTTATGTCTAAACCTTCATATTCGAAATGCCACCAGTATTGTTTACCAGTTACATCGATCCAAATTTGATCTAACTCTTCTCCCTCTTCGTTTACTTCCGGAGTGTTTACATCAGCGAAAGCAAACGTGTACTGAACGGTTGGCACTGCTAGAATTAATAGTAAAATAATAGGAATGACAGTCCATAAAGTCTCTAACGCATGACTTCCTTCCGTCTGTTTAGGAATGAAATCTTCTTGTCCCTTTTTCTGACGGAACTTAATTACTACGTATATGTAGATTGCCATTACAACTACAAATACGAATAACATAATGACTGTACTTAGAATAATTAATTCTAATAACATGGCAGCACCTTCACCACTAGGTTGTAGTGTACTCAAGAATGGTTCACCACACCCTGAAAGGATTAGGGCCATTACAGTTAAAGCCATTACTGCCTTAAACCGAGTCATCCAGCCTTTCATTTTCTCGATACCTCTCTTTCTCTTAGTTCATTGTTGTTATGCATAAAGCATATTGTATTCATTAATTAAGAAAAAGTAAAAAGTATGCTTCTTCTTAATTGAATCACAGAAATGATGGGATTGTTGCAACAACCAATCCAATGAAAAACAGTGTTAAATAATTTAGTGAATAAATAAACATCCATTTTGCCCATTGATCATCATCATTCATTTTAAAACCGTAAGCAGCTAATGCTAACCACCCGACATTTAATAATGTGGCAAAAATGATGAATGCCAAACCGAGTGAAAAGAAATAAAACGGTAGTGGTAATAAACAAATAGTATATATGAACATCTGTCGTTTTGTAATGCCATTACCATGAACAGATGGTAACATTGGGATGTTTGCTTTTGAATATTCATCTTTCTTACGAATAGCAAGTGCCAAAAAGTGTGGCGTTTGCCATAAGAACATAATCAAAAATAATACAAATGCAGCCGGATGTAAAGTGCTATCAACTGCTGCCCAACCAATCAAAGGTGGTGCAGCTCCAGAAAAACTACCAACTACTGTATTAATTGTATATTTTCTCTTTGACCACATTGTATACAACAATACATAGAATACCCAACCAATAAAACCAAACAATGCTGCTATTGGTGAAGCAAAATATAATGTGATCAACCCTATAATTGTAAATGCAGCACCAAGTCCTAATATTACAGGTAAAGGTATAGTCCCCGTTATTGTTGGACGTGCTTTCGTTCTAGACATCTTAAAATCAATATCTCGATCGTAATAGTTGTTAATAACACATCCGCCAGCTATAACTAAAGCAGTTCCCAGCATAACAAGCACAAATGATTGCCAATGATTCAGTGGGCTTTGGTTTGTGAAATATAATGCTAACCAAAAACCAGCAAATGTTGTCATTAAATTAGAATTGATAATACCAATTTTAATTAATGCAAGAAAATCAGTCCATAACGTTTTTAGATTGGTTTGAGGACTATCCACTATCTTTATTGTTGTCGTTCCAAAAGAGCGAGGCTCACTCATACTGTTTCGACCTTCCTCTCAGCCATATATAATCAAGTCATATTTTGTAGAAATTTAAATTTTATTTACATAGACATTGTACCATGTAATTACCTACACATCTATTTAATCATATAAAAAGGATTAAGTTGTGAAGAATATGTGAAAAAAATGTGAGAAATATATTCAAAGAATAAATTAGCATATTTCTGTCATTTATGTAACTATAAATCAACTTTTCTCAATTAAATCTTTCTCTTTCAATTAATTGTTATAAATTTGTAACGAAATATATTTTCGGTTATAGTCATTCTATATTAAGATGTATAGAGAAGCTTCTCAGGCAAAGGTGAGGTGTAAATAAAAAATGAAAAAAATATTCCACCCAAAAGTTACTGCAATCGTATCAGTAATCTCTATGCTGTTCGTTTTAGTCGGAGGAGCTCTTGTAACCAAGACTGGCTCAGGTTTAGGCTGCGGTCGAAGTTGGCCATTATGCCATGGACAAATTATCCCTTCTAATATAAATTTAGAACTTATTATTGAGTACAGTCACCGTTTAGTGTCTGGTTTAGCGATTATTATTATTCTGTTATTATCCTATCAAGCTTGGAAACATTTCCGTCATGTAAGAGAAACAAAGTTTTTAATAATCGTTACGTTAATTTTCATTGTGATCCAATCACTATTGGGTGCAGGAGCTGTTTTATTTGAACAATCTGACTTAATAAAAGCATTACACTTTGGTATATCATTAATTTCGTTTGCGTCAGTATTTTTATTAGCTACTATTATCTTTAACTTAGATAAAACATTTAATACCGCTACAATAAACATACCAAAAAGTATTAGAATTCATTTTTATAGTTTGTTTGTTTATACGTTAATAGTCGTCTATACGGGTGCATTAGTAAGACATAAACAATCAAGCTTAGTCTGTGGTGGTTGGCCATTTTGTTCTAATGATCAACCTTTCAATATTGGAGCTTATTCACTCGAACAAGCAATTCAAATGGGTCATAGAGTATTAGCTGGAGTCCTATTTATTTGGGTAATTGGGTTATTGATTCACATATATAAGAATCATCGCCATGAAAAGTTCCTTGTTAGAGGTTGGCTAATCGCAACACTATTAATCTTTGCTCAAGTTGTTCTTGGAGCATTGATCATTATTACTATCTTAAATCCTGTAATTGCTCTAATGCACGCTATTATGATTTCACTTTTCTTCGCATTATTATGTTACTTCATTATGCTTGCATTAAGAGTTGTTAAAAAAGAAAAATAGTATTTTGCAAGGTGAGGTTGGGACCAAACTAAGCATTAATGCACAAAACCCGAACGAAATCATGTATTGACTTCGTTCGGGTTTATTTTTTATCACCGCTTCATCGAAATGCTTCGCTTTTACCCACAGGGCACAAGGGCAACATCTGCTCAAGCATCCTACGGTCGCTTGTCGCATTGTTTTCTATGCCAGGGCGGCTGGTGAGCCAAGCTACTACTTCGAGTAATCTTCTTGTGCTTTGCACCGAGGAAGCCTGCTTCGAAGATTAGCTAGAAGACGCAGGTGCATCCGCGGGGTCTCACCCTGGCCTTTGCCATGACGACCTGGACGGTCTAAATTTTGGGGTGCAGCACCTTAAGAGCACTCCTTATTTATGCCATGTGTCCTTGTACATGTTTCTTGGTTAAAGCACAGAGTTGGTATCAGGTGAGGAGCGAAGGTGGCGACGCCTGCGGGAACAGCACGTGACTCGAGACCCCACAGGCCCCGTTTTTGGGCCGAGGAGGCTCAAGCCGTGCCCCTGCATAGAAAACACCGTGATAAACGACCGTAAGGGAGTTTGAGCGGATGTTGCACTTGTACCCTGTGGGTGCAAGCGTCCACCGAGAGCGGATCACATGATACCAACGGTTCAGGTAAAAGACACACACCCTTTACAGTAATTTAAAAATTGTACAGCTACCCCAACAAATATTTTAGAGCGTTTTTTCATAATAAACACCAACCAGTTTAAACTGGTTGGTGTTTAACAAATTATTCAACCTCTATGAGTAAATCTCCTGTTTCTAACGCTTCTCCATCTCGAACATGGATTTGTTTAACTTTCCCATCAAATGGCGCTTGGATCGTCGTCTCCATTTTCATTGATTCTGTAATCATAAGGTGATCATTTTTCTTAACTTGTTCACCTTCTTTTACTAATACGTTAACGACTGTTCCAGGCATTGATGCACCAATATGGGACGGGTTTTGATCATCTGCTTTTACTCGACTAGAAGTAACATCTTGTACACTTTCATCGCGGACGATCACCTCACGCGGCTGACCATTTAGCTCGAAATAAACGACACGCGTTCCATCTTTTTGGGCTTCGCCAACTGAAACGAGCTTGACCATTAGCGTCTTACCTTGCTCTATTTCAACAGCAATTTCTTCACCTAACCTTAAACCGTGTAAAAATGCTGGTGTATCTAATACAGAAACATCTCCATATTGATCCACAAACTTCTGATAGTCTAGAAACACTTTTGGATACAGAGCGTAAGAAATAATTTCATAAGGCGTTACTTGACGCTCTAACTTTTCGTAAAGTTGTTCTTTCAATGCTTCAAAGTTCACAGGCTTCAATTCTACACCTGGCCTTGTTTCGATCGCTTGACGTCCTTTTAAAATAATACGCTGTAGTTGTTTCGGGAATCCTTGGTACGGCTGTCCAATATAACCTTGGAAAAACTCGACAACGGAATCAGGGAAATCCAGTGACTCACCTTTCTCATAAACATCATCAACAGTTAAGTCATTTTGCACCATAAATAACGCCATATCACCAACAATTTTGGATGAAGGAGTTACCTTAACAACATCACCAAACATATCGTTTACCGTACGATACATTTCTTTTACTTCATCCCAACGTTCACCTAGTCCAACTGCTTTCGCTTGTTGTTGCAAGTTACTATATTGGCCACCAGGCATCTCGTGAAAATACACTTCAGGGTGTGGCGCATTCATACCACTTTCAAAGTTATTATAATATTGACGAACATCTTCCCAATAACGAGCAAGTAAATTATACGATTCAATATCGACTTGTGGTTGTCGTTCGTTATTTTCTAATGCGTAATATAAGCTATTCGCACTCGGTTGTGACGTATTACCAGCCATAGAACTAGCCGCAACATCCACTGCATCAACTCCAGCTTCAACTGCTCTAGCATACATCATGATCCCATTACCACTTGTGTCATGCGTGTGTAGATGGATCGGGATTGAAATCTCTTCCTTTAATGCTTTAATTAGCTTGTAAGCCGCTTCTGGTTTTAGTAAACCAGCCATATCTTTAATGCCTAAAATATGTGCTCCACACGCTTCAAGCTCTTTAGCCATTCTGACATAATAGTCTAAATCATACTTATCACGCTTAGAGTCTAAAATGTCACCTGTATAACAAATCGATGCTTCTGCAACTTTATTTTGTTTACGAACAGCCTCAATTGCAGGTTTCATACCTTCAATCCAATTTAAGCTATCGAAAATTCTAAATACGTCTATGCCTGCTTCTGCACTCTTCTCTACGAAGTCTTCAATGACGTTGTCTGGATAGTTTTTATAACCTACCGCATTACTCGCGCGTAATAACATTTGGAACAATACATTTGGCATCTTTTTACGTAAAGTTTGCAGACGCTCCCACGGGTCTTCTTTTAAGAAGCGATATGATACATCGAAAGTCGCACCGCCCCACATCTCTACAGAGAATAAGTTTGGCAACAGTTTTGCTGTAGGTTCTGCAACTTTATATAAGTCTTTCGAACGGACACGTGTCGCTAATAGTGATTGGTGCGCATCACGGAATGTCGTATCCGTTAATAACACTTCTTTTTGCTCTTTAAGCCAATCTGCGACCGCCTCAGGTCCTTTTTCATCTAATAATTGTTTCGTCCCATAATCAAACTGAGAATGTTTCCCTACTTCTGGCAACCTTGGTTCTGGATATAGTGGTTTTTTCTCAACGCCAGTTGCAGCAGGACTATTAACCGTCGTATAACCTAGATATGATAATAATTTTGTACCACGGTCGTGTCTTTTAGGAAATACAAACAATTCTGGCGTTGAGTCAATGAACGTCGTATTGTAAGAGCCATTAATAAAGTCGTTGTGTAAAATAACATTTTCTAAAAACGGAATATTCGTCTTAATTCCACGAATTCTAAACTCTTTTAAGTTACGTACCATTTTGTGAGCAGCTTGTTCGAACGTTAAAGCCCATGTAGAAACTTTAACTAATAACGAATCATAGTGTGGCGAAATAACAGCCCCTTGGAAACCATTACCTGCATCTAGACGAACACCGAAGCCACCACCAGTACGATAAGCCATAATTTTACCTGTGTCTGGCATAAAGCTGTTAAGTGGATCCTCTGTTGTTACACGTGATTGAATGGCATAACCATGTGTCATCATGTCTTCTTGCACAGGGATTCCTACTTCATGACTATGTAGCGTATGCCCCATTGCAATACGAATTTGTGACTGAACAATGTCAATACCCGTGATCATTTCAGTGATTGTGTGCTCTACTTGTACACGCGGGTTGACTTCAATAAAAAAGAACTCATCTTCTGTGACAAGGAATTCTACAGTCCCTGCATTTATATAATCTACTGACTCCATAAGTTTGACAGCTGCATCACAAATTTCTTCACGTTGCTGTTCATCTAAAGAAATACTTGGCGCGATTTCTACTACTTTTTGATGTCTTCTTTGGACGGAACAGTCTCTTTCATATAAGTGAACGATATTACCTTCATTGTCACCTAAAATTTGAACCTCTATATGTTTCGGTTTTTCAACTAATTTCTCAACATAAACTTCATCATTACCAAAAGCAGCTTTCGCTTCTGACTTCGCACGTTCATATGAGTCTTTTAACGAACTGCTTGAACGGACTATGCGCATACCACGACCGCCACCACCTAAGGCAGCTTTAATCATAATTGGTAAACCGTGTTGATCAACAAATTGTTCTACTTCATCTAAAGACGATACAGGTCCATCTGTTCCTGGAATGACTGGAATGTCAGCTCTGACCGCCGCTTCACGTGCTCTTACTTTGTCACCGAACGTATGAAGCATATCACTTGAAGGTCCAATAAACGTAATACCTTCTTCTTCACATCGCTTTGCGAATTCAATATTTTCTGATAAAAATCCATAACCTGGGTGAATCGCATCAACTTCTACTTCTTTAGCTAATTCAATTATTCCTTCAATGTCTAAGTAAGCATCGATTGGTTTTTTACCTTGACCAATTAAGTAAGATTCATCTGCCTTATAGCGGTGATAAGAGCCAGTGTCTTCTTCAGAATAAATGGCAACCGTACGAATGTTCATTTCAGTACAGGCTCTAAAGACACGAATCGCAATTTCACCGCGATTAGCAACTAATACTTTGTTAAATGGTTTGATTTCTGTCATGTTAAAACCTCCATTCGTGTAATTCCACACCCACAAAATATAATTCTACATTTTTTAACAAATTCCTTCACAAAAATGAATAATCATTCACTATTATTGTCTGAATATTTTTTAGATTACAATAAAATGTGGTTTTTGTCTAATTTTATCATTGCACTTTATTGTTCACTCAAATAAAAAAACTCAAACTAATGATTTGTTCATCAGTTTGAGTTGACTTATGATTTTTGAGCTTGTGCAGCTTCATGTAACGCGCTTAATTCTCGTTCTAAATTTTCCATAATTTCTTTGCCTGTCTCTTCTTTAATTAAATTTAGACGGACGGCGAAATTAATCTCACGAGAAAGTCCAAACATCTGTGTATCTAAAACCTCTTCATAAAGAGGACATTGAGGCATCGTTAAATTATCCATTTGCACTTTAATCAGTTGTAATATTTTATCCGCATCTGCCTTTAAGAGGGCGAGTGCTTGTTCATTTTCTTCAAGCGCTACATTCGATGACATGAGAATTCCCCCTCACCTATTAATCCTATCTATTTTATTATACTATCTTGTAACTAACTAAAATGCAAATCATCTAATTGTTTTTTAAAAAATTGACCAATGCTTCTCTTCTGCTAATTTTTCTAATAAGCGTATACCAACTACACTATTCCCTTGTTCATCTAAAGCTGGACCAAATACAGCAATCCCGCCTTCTTCTTTAATTACCCCCATAATCGCTCCTGAAACACCGCTTTTTGCCGGAATTCCGACATTTATTGCAAACGTTCCAGAATAATCATACATACCACACGTAACCATAAATGTTTTACAAATTCGTGCAACAGTTAAAGGGATTAATGGCTTAAGAGTTACCGGATCCCTACCATCATTTGCAAAAACAGCCGCTACACGTGCGAGCTGCTTGACGTTCATTTTTATCGCACATTGCCTCGTATAAACATCCATTAACTCTTCTATACTACCCGTAATAATTCCATTTTGCTTCATAAAATAAGCCAAAGATCGATTTAAAAATGCTGTTTCCATTTCAGATTTAGCTACTTTCTCATCATATGAAATCGAATCATCATCACATAACCTTCTAACTAGTGCTAATAATTCACTCACCATTTCATCTGAGTCACGACCTCTAATCATATTCGTAACTGATAAAGCCCCAGCATTAATCATCGGGTTCAAAGGGATTCCTGGGTCTTCTAGTTCTAATTTTCTTATGGAATAAAAAGGATCACTCGATGGCTCTTTCCCCACTCTAGAAAAAACTGCATTTTCACCATGTTGAATTAAGGCCAACGCTAAAGATAACACTTTCGATATACTTTGAATCGTAAATGTGTATTCAAATTGTCCTGCTGTGTAACACTCACCTTTTAATGCATAAAAAGCAGCCGCATTTATTTCAGGTTGCTGATTAGCGAGTGCTGGAATATAATCAGCTACTTCACCGTTATTCGCGTAAATACGCACATGCTCAAGCCAATATTCTAAGTCTTTTTCTGTCATAAGTGACATTATCATCTCTCCTTAATGCATTTATCACTATTTTTCGATATAATTTATAATGCATGTTAAAATTTATTTACTTGTTATAAGTATTTTCCTAGAAAGAGGTGTCCTAAAATATGATCGTACAAATTCAAGGTAATGTTGGGTTTCCTATTACATTAGATCCAACTGTATGGATATTTGATGATCGCAAAATTGAATTGAATGAGGCTTTCGGTGTATCAGAAGACGTAAACTCTGAGAGTGACCAACAACAAGTGTGGGACCGTAATGAGTATCAGCAAAAGTTAAGGCCCCCTGTAAATCAAAGCGTTACTCGATACAACCGAAAAAAAGTATTAGAAAACAGTTATGTAATGCCGCTACATCACTTTCTGAAAAATTCTGAACCAAGTGATGATGCTAAACAAGCGATTTTACATACAACTGAAGGTGATGAAACAATTTCATTTGAACAGTTAGAACAATCGTATTTATTATTCTCACTTGATGGAAAACCATTAACAGAAGATGGCCCAATTCACGTCATTTTAAATGATGGTTCCAATAAAGATGCACCTTACAAAGGTGTTGAAAAAATCTCCATCGTATAATTAACTATATTTACTAATCATAAAAACTCTTTTTTACCGGAAAATAAGGTAAAAAGGAGTTTTCTTTATGCGATACAAACTTTTAACGATTACCGCTTTATCATTATTACTGGTGACGGCTTGTGCTCAACAAGGGCAAAATAATCAAAATCTAAATGATGACCTTAATAATGACCATATTCTACAAGTTCAAGATTCAGAAATTGAACAAAATCGCCAACACACTAACATGGAGGCAGCGGAACGTTTATCACAAATTGCTTCCGATGTGAATGAAGTACAACGTGCGACAGCCGTAGTTTTCGGGTCGTATACAGTCGTTGGGATCGATGTGACTGACGACTTAGATCGCTCACGCGTAGGAAGTGTGAAATATACAGTTGCTGAAGCGATTAAGGACGACCCATACGGTCATTATGCTTTCGTGATGGCAGATGGCGATATCGTTTCACGTTTAAATGAAATTAACAGAGGAATTCAAGAAGGTCGTGCAAGACACGTTATTGTCGACGAAATTGCTAACTTAGTCGGGCGTTATGTTCCTGAAACCCCTCCAACTGAACAACGTCCTGCTGCACCTTATGAGGAAAGAATTGAAAATGAACAAGAACGACAAGAACAAGAATTAGATCATGAAGTAGATCCTGAAGAAATTGAATCTAATTAGTTAAAAAAGCTCCCAATGATGGGAGCTTTTTAATTCTCTGCTTTTACTTCATTATAATATTGAACGCCAAACTGCGAACCTTCAGCAACCATCTCAGAGTTTTCTATGTCATCTAACTCAGGGTTTCCTGCTTCTTCTATAGGCAAATTAGTATCATTACCATTAAACGACTCTTTAACTTGTTTCACTTTCTGCTTTATTTCATTACGTCTGTTCTCATCAATTAGTACGTATGATGTCAATGCTGCTCCTGCAGCGATCACTGATGATAAAATGAGTTTCTTAGCCATATCAATGCCTCCTCGTAATAACCAATAGTTTTTGCTTACTTATCAATGTCATTCCCGTTTTGTTCAGTTTAAAACATATAACCTCTTTCCCATATAAACTTAAAACATGTTACAATGTCAGAAAACAGTATACGTTATAAAAAAAGAGGTGAAACTATTGCGCGCAAAATGTATTTTATGTGACCGTGTAGACAAAATCGAATCTTATTCGCTACTAGCTAAACAATTACGCAAAAAGCGCAAGTTGTCTTATTTATGCGACGAATGTTCTAAGCGCATTTCAGATAAAACCCATGAACGTAAACAGAGTAACAACTTTAACTTATATGAAGAAGAACAAACTGAGGATTACATTAGATAGAAAGGCTGCCCTCATACAGGCATAGTATGAGGACAGCCTTTTAATTTATTAACTACTAGCTTCTTGTTCTTTTCTCTCTCGGTGTAGTCTGAATCGATAAATCCCTAATACTAATGAAATGATGATTAATACTTCAACAATGGGTAATGAGAAAATCGCAAACAATATTAATAAGAAACAACCAATAACAAGCAGTATGTAAACCATTAACGACTTAAGTACTGGCAACTGCTTAGCAAACCCTAATTTATATGTGATGATTGCAAAAACAGCAATCGTTAAAAACAACAACCAAAAACCAGTTGTCCCACCTATATCTACGAGAAAATATTTTTCAATAGGTGCAAAACTAAAATGCTGTTCAGCCGCTTGTACTGACTCTGTATCCATATCCTTCCTCCTCTATAACTACGCTCCTTTATCATCATACTAAAATGAAAAAATTAACGCCATATATAAAATGAATGTTTTCAAATTTTGTCACATCATGTACACTTAAAATGATGAGGTGAAGACAATGAAACATGAAATTAAAATGCTTTTATTAGCTATAGCTGTTGTAGCATGTTTTATCGCTTCAGCTATTGTTATTAGTTATCGTAGCTATGAACTATTCGCTCTATTCCTCTTCGCTGGATTCGCCTTAATGGGTGTAGGTTTTAAGTTTAAAAGTGATTACCAAAAGAAACACGAAGAAGAATAATGAATCAAGCGCTTCCTAATAAGGATCAGCGCTTTTTTTATTTCGTTTCAATGAAATCAAGAAGCTCATCGTGAATCGCTTTATTCGCACAAATGACTGTATTTCCAGTTAACATGTTAACATCTGTACCATCCACACGCGTCGTAATGCCACCAACTTCATTAACGATAATCATTCCAGCTGCAATATCCCACGGTGCTAAACGCATCGTAATATATGCATCGATAATTCCTTCAGCAATAAAAGCAAACTCTAACGCCGCAGAACCATAAGACCGGGTTCCTTTAACCTTCCTAACAAGGTCATGAATTTTTTCTTCATTCAGTTTACGATTAGGAATTGCCCAAGAGTTGTTAAGACCAATTAGGGCATCTTCTAAATGTTTCTCAGGATCAATTGGGTTTAAACGTTTGCCATTTTTATAAGCACCTTCTCCTCTAACTCCTTCATATAAAACATCATCCATCACGTCATAAATTAAACCAACTTCACCTATACCATCAAAATAAATACCGATTGAAATGGCAAAAAACCGCTCCTGGTGGACAAAGTTCATCGTGCCATCAATTGGGTCAATAATCCAAACAACTCCATTTAAAGATTGAACTTCATCCCCCATCCCTTCTTCGCCTAGTACTTGGTGGTCAGGATATTGGGAAAGAATCTGATCAATAAAAAATTGCTCAGTTTTTTGATCAACTTCTGTCACTAAGTCTTTGCGGTCCTGTTTAGTATCAACTTCATATGGCTTTTTCATATGACTTTTAATTAAATCACCAGCTTCTCTAATCCACTGTTTTGCATTTGCCTTAATTTCTTCTACTGATTGTTGACTCATATTGTAAGTAACCCCTTTTCTCTGATTACAAATGTGTTTTACGAATTATAATAATGGTACTCAAACGCACTATGTGTCTCATTAAGTATTAAACGTCGATTTATGTTAGAATATGTTTAAAGTAATAATAAAAACAATTTAATAAAGGAGCGATTTTATGACGACTTTCCGAGGATTTGAACAAGCTGACTTCGATGTATTTACAATTGATGGATTAGATGAACGTATGACTGAACTTAAAAGTCGTGTATCGCCGAAATTACAAACTATCGCTGAAACGATCGAACCAACAGTATCTTCATTAGCTGGTGATGAAATGTTTGTCCACGTTGCCAAACATGCTCGCCGTAAAACAAACCCACCGAATGATACTTGGGCAGCGTTAGCAAGCAATAAGCGCGGCTATAAAAAGTTACCACATTTTCAAATTGGTATGTGGGAATCACATGTCTTTGTTTGGTTTGCTGTCATTTATGAAAGCCCAATAAAAGGCGACTTTGCAAGACAATTAAAAAACAATAAGCAAGATGTATTAAATAATATTCCAGATCATTTCGTTTGGTCTAAAGATCACATGAAGCCTGATACTATATCACATGTTGATATGAAGAACGGACAATTTGATGAACTTGTCGATCGACTCGAAAACGTCAAAAAAGCCGAGATCCTTTGTGGTCAAACATTTGACCGTCATGATGAACGACTACAAGATGGTGACACGTTTATTAAAGCTTGCGAAGAAACAATGGAAACGGTAATGAGTCTTTATAACTTAACAAAACAAGTTCAAAATTAATGTGTCAAAACCCCAAAAGAGCTACTTTTGGGGTCTTTTTATTTCATCGTGACGTTTTCACTCTGTTCAGCTTCTTGTGCTTTTTTGACCACTTTATAAGGTGTATAGCCTGAATGTTTTTCGAACTCTTTAAACATCGTTTTTTCCTCATCTTTAGCTGGAACAATTTTCTTAAATTTACTATAATGGTCTAACACTTTCTCTTTTTCTACTTCACCTTCGTAAGCTTCTTCAACCGTATTGAAAAATTGCACGACATCCATGACTTGCTCTGTCGACCATTCAGGATCAATTGGATAATGATAATTCATTTGCTCACCTCTCTAGCTGTTTTTCCACTTTTCTTGTACTTTGTTAACTTCATCCTCGATTTGAGTGAAGAGTTGTTGAACAGTCGGAACTTCTTGAATTCGCATAGCAACTTGACCTGCCCAACCAAACCCTTCAGACTCGACTCCGTCATAAATATAACGTTTATTAGCATTCCCACTAATATAATCTTTCAATCCTTCATAACCCACTTCTTGTGCTTCTAATTTTAATATTTGATTGGTCCATTCGTTTTTGATTGCTCGAGCTGGTTGACCTAGTGATTTTTTAATTAAAACTGTAGATTGCTCATCGGCGTTTAATAATGCTTGTTTATACTGTTCATGAGCATGGACACATTCTTTCGTTGCAATAAACCGTGTCCCCATTTCTATACCTTCCGCCCCTAATGCTAAAGCTGCCATTAACCCACGTCCATCACTTATACCTCCTGATGCTATTACAGGTACATCAACAGCATCAACTACTTCAGGCGTCAAGACAAATGTTCCAATGTCATCACGACCTAAATGGCCTCCACCTTCATGTCCGACAACCATCACCGCATCAGCACCAAGCTCAGCTGCTTTAATTGCTTGTCGTTTTGCAGCAACTAATACCAATGTTTTTATACCTGTCCCTTTCACTAGGTCCAAAACTGGTTTAGGATTACCGCCAGTAATTGATATAACAGGGACGTTTTCATCAATAGCGATTTGTACTCGCTCTTCAAAAGAACTGTACCCTTGACCGATTGCAAAGTTAACGCCATAAGCTCGGTCAGTCATTTGTTTTACTTTATGTATTTCTTCTCTTAATGCTTCATCACTCGGCAAACTCATTGCTGTAATTTGACCAAGTCCACCAGCATTCGAGACAGCAGCGGCCAAATCAGCATATGCTAAATGAGCCAAACCACCTTGTATAATAGGCCAATCAATACTTAACATTTCTGTAACTTTAGTTCGTATTGCCACCAATTACCACTCCCTTGCTAAGTAGTATAGCATTTTTTAAATAGGCACACCAATAAAGTAAAAAAGAAAAAGGCACATGATTGAACATGTACCTTAATGCGCACCAAACATTTTTTGTAAGCGGTTGCAATGTTATTTATTTTTTATCCTTTTTGCAAGAACAATGGCTACTATATAATACCGTTACCTTTTCATAATCGAAATGATCAATCACACGCTGGCAGCTTGAGCATACAATCGTACCCATTCAAATTCCCCTTTCAGACAGTGATATAACAATTAAGTTATTAATAGTATATTATGTCATACTAATTATTGCAATAGGTTATATAAATTAATTATTTGTATCATACTATTTATTAACTGTCATATAGTAGTACATTATAGATATAAAAAAAGAGCGGATTACTCCACTCTTTACTCGTCTGCAGGTGTCAAGATTAAATTAGGATCCAACATTTCGTAACCTTGGTCACGTAGTCCTTCAACAATTTCTTCTAAAGCTTCATTTGTCCATTCACGATCGTGCATTAACAAATTCGCACCATCTCTTAATAGTGAGTTAGGAACATCGATCTCAGGCGCTTTACCTGTAATCATCGCTTCAGCCAGTTTTTCTGTTTCCATATAAGGCTCAAAATAATCATAGCCGTACGTCCAATTCATTAAGAGCATACCTTCACCTTCAACTAAATCACGTGCAAAATCAGTGTTAGCCCCATGCGGTGCTCTAAAGAACTTAGGCTTCTCACCTATAACTTCTTCAATCATATCACTTAAACTAATAATTTCTTCACGTTGCTCTTCTTCAGAAATGTTTTGCAAGTTTTGATGACTATATGTGTGGTTTCCAATTGCAAAACCCATCTCGTGAATTTGTCTTACTATTTCCTGATCTTCTTCACTTTCCATAAAAATACCGTTAACGAAAAAAATCGCTGGAGCATCAAGTGCCTTTAATGTTTCTGCCATTTCTAAAGCCTGACCATCTGGCGCATCATCAATCGTTAGTAAGACAACACTTGGGTTAGCATCATCTATTGGGGAAAAAGCCCAACTCTCTGTCATCTCATATTGAGGCTCTTGGTCTTCTTCAATTTCTTCAACTTCCTCTTCTACCTCATCATTTTCTTCTTGTTCATCTTCTTCAGAGTCTTCTTCTCGTACCTCTTCTTCTTTTCCATTTTCTTTTTCTTCTTCCTCTTGTTCTTCAACAGGTTCTTCTTCGTGTTCGTTTGTTTGTTCTATTTCATCACTACATGCTGCTAACATAACAAACATTCCGAGCAGTGCAATAAAAATAACCTTCCTCATGTCTAGTCCCCCTCTGTATGTATAAACCCATTATATAACACTACATTAAGAAATAAATATAAATTTTGTCGATTTTAATCTAAAAAAATTTCCATGAATTTAAAGTTAACCATGGACAAAACTAAAAACAAATTAGTATGACTTGTGTGCATCTTAAGATGAACAGAAAGGTTGATCATGATGAGAGAATCGGTAACTAAAGTGTTTTATATATCCCTTGCGATTGCTATTTTATTTATTATTTGGGGTGTTATACCTGAAGAGACGTGGCCGAATTGGAACCTTAACGAAGTGACTACTAACATTCAAGGGTTTTTAGTTTCGAAGTTTGGGTGGTTTTACTTACTATCCGCTACGGCCTTTCTCATATTTGCTGCATTTTTAGTTGTATCAAAATATGGGAATATCGTTTTAGGTAAAGACGGAGATGAGCCTGAATATAATTACTTAACTTGGTTCGGAATGCTTTTTAGCGCAGGTATGGGGATTGGTTTAGTATTCTGGGGAGCTGCAGAACCTATTTCACATTTTAACGCTCCACCTTATGACGTAGCAGATCAAAGCGAAGCAGGACGAGTTGCAATGCGTTATAGTTTCTTCCATTGGGGATTACATCCATGGGGAATCTATGCTATCTTAGCCCTTGCTTTAGCGTATTTTCAGTTTAGAAAAGATTATCCAGGCCTAATTAGCAGTACTTTAAAACCATTGTTCGGAAATAAAATGGATAACACTTATGGAACTATTGTCAATACAATTGCAGTTTTCGCAACAATTTTTGGTGTAGCTACATCGTTAGGTTTAGGAGCGCAACAAATAAGTAGTGGTTTAGGTTTCGTTAACGAAAACCTCGAAAATACCGTTTACCTACAATTAATTATTATCGCTGTAGTTACTGTTTTATTTATGCTTTCAGCATTAACAGGATTAAATAGAGGGATTAAATATTTAAGTACGACAAATATCATTTTAATGTTTGTATTACTTTTATTCATGCTCTTTGCAGGACCAACAAACTTTATTATGAACTACTTCACAACAACGCTCGGAAGTTACGTACAAAATTTACCTTCAATGAGTTTTAGAACAACACCATTTAGTCCTGATGATACACAATGGTTAGAAGGCTGGACTATTTTCTATTGGGCTTGGTGGATTGCTTGGGCACCGTTTGTAGGTATGTTCATTGCCCGAGTTTCTAGAGGGCGTACAGTTCGCGAGTTTGTAATTGGTGTTTTACTTGTCCCGACAATTTTTGGTGCTTTATGGTTTTCAGCATTTGGTGGATCAGCAATTTCTTTAGAATATCATCATGACATGAACATTCAATCAGTCGTTGAAGAAGTAGGTGAAGAAGGAGCATTATTTACTGTTTTAGAAAATTATCCTTTTTCTCTCATCACAACACTTTTAACAATCTTATTAATTAGTACATTCTTTATCACGTCTGCTGACTCAGCCACATTTGTATTAGGGATGCAAACGACAGGTGGAAGTCTAAATCCGAACTTAAGAGTAAAACTCTCTTGGGGTGTTGTACAATCAGCAACTGCTGCTGTGTTATTATGGCAAGGTGGTTTAGGTGCATTACAGACAGCATCGATTATAGCTGCATTCCCATTTGCCTTCGTGCTCATATTAATCATCTTCTCACTCGTGAAAGCATTTAGAGAAGAAGCACGTAATTATCCATTAAGACGAAAGAAACGTGAAGAGTCATAAAATGAACAGGCTGTCTTAGTTTGGGACAGCCTGTTTATATAAGGAATCGTTTTTTGTATCAGCTTTCATGGAGTTTGATCAGCACTCGTGACTTTTTATCAGCGCTATTGAGATTTTATCAGCGCTCATGAAATTTTATCAGCGCTCACAACTTTTTATCAGCGCTCATGAAATTTTATCAGCGTTCACAACTTTTTATCAGCGTTCACACTGATACTGACCTTCCATTTCAACATGAAAATACCCCTTGGCATAAAAGCCAAGGGATATTTTGTTCGTTATTTTGCGATGTGGATCGGCATACCAATTGCAACTTCTGCTGCTTCCATCACTGTTTCACCTAGAGTTGGGTGAGCATGGATCGTTAGAGCTAAGTCTTCAGCTGTCATGCCAGCTTCAACTGCTAAGCCTAACTCAGAGATTAAGTCACTTGCATTTGGTCCTGCTACTTGAGCACCGATTACTAAACCATCAGATTTACGTGTTACAAGCTTCACGAACCCATCTGAATCGTTAAGTGATAGCGCACGGCCGTTTGCACCGAATGGGAATTTAGAAGCTTCTGCTTCAAATCCTGCTTCTTTTGCACTATCTTCTGTATGACCAACGCTAGCTAATTCAGGGTCACTGAATACGACTGCTGGAATACCTAAGTAGTCAATTTCAGATTTTTCACCGCTAATAGCTTCAGCAGCGATTTTACCTTCATAAGAAGCTTTGTGTGCAAGTGGTGGTCCTTCAACAATATCACCAATTGCATAAACGTTATCTAAGTTTGTACGGCATTGCTTATCGATCTTAATTAGACCTTGATCATCTAACTCAACGCCGATTTCCTCTAAACCAATTTCATCAGTGTTCGGGCGACGTCCAACTGTAACTAGTAGATAGTCCGCTTCTACAGTTTTCTCTTCACCTTTAAGCTCATACGTAACTTTAACACCGTTATCTGTCTCTTCTACACCTTGTGCCATTGCGTTCGTTACAACGTCAACACCTTTTTTCTTAAGGCGCTTTTTCACAAGTTGTGTCATTTGTTTTTCAAAACCGCCTAGAATGTCTTTTTCACCTTCTAGAATGGTTACTTCAGTACCGAAGCTAGCATATGCTCCGCCAAGCTCTGTACCGATGTAACCACCTCCGATTACAACCATTTTCTCTGGGATATCATCAAGTTCTAGAGCACCTGTTGAATCTAAAACGCGATCAGAGTAAGGGAACGGCTTTAATTCAACTGGACGTGAACCAGTCGCAACGATCACGTCTTTGAACTTGTATGTTTGTGACTGTTTATCGTCCATAATTTTAGCTGTGTTTTGGTCTACGAAGTAAACTTCACCTTTTACGATGTCGACTTTGTTCGCTTTTAATAAGCCTTCAACACCGCCAGTTAGCTTATCAACAACTTGACCTTTCCACTCTTGAACTTTTGAAAAGTCAACAGATACGTTTTCTGCCACAATACCCATATCATCTGAGCCACTAGCGTGTTCGTAACGGTGACCTGCAGAGATGAGTGCCTTAGAAGGAACACAACCTACGTTTAAGCAAACGCCTCCTAAGTTACCTTTATCAACAATTGTTACGTTTTGCCCCATTTGTGCAGCACGAATCGCTGCAACATATCCACCAGGGCCTGCTCCTACTACGAGTGTGTCTACCTCTACCGGGAAATCTCCTACTACCATAAAATCTACGCCTCCATCATAATTAATTGTGGATCATGTAATAAACGTTTTACATGGTTCATAGCATGCTGCGCTGTTGCACCATCAATGATACGATGGTCGAAGCTTAATGAAATAGCTAATACTGGAGCTGCTACTACTTCTCCATCACGCACAACTGGTTCTTCACTAATACGACCGATGCCTAAAATCGCTACTTCAGGATGGTTAATAACTGGTGTGAACCACTTACCTCCAGCTGAACCAATATTAGTGATTGAACTTGATGCACCTTTCATTTCTTCTGAAGATAGTTTACCATCACGAGCTTTCGTTGCCAAATCGTTTACATCACTTGAGATTTGGAATACTGATTTACGATCAGCATCTTTAACGACTGGTACTAATAAGCCTTTATCTGTATCAGCAGCAATACCAATGTTGTAGTAATGCTTCTGAATTAACTCTTCAGTATCATCATCAAAAGATGTGTTTAATACTGGGTATTTCTTCAGTGTTGATACTAATGCCTTCACAACATATGGTAAGTAAGTTAGCTTAATATCTTGCTCAGCAGCAACTTCTTTAAACTTCTTACGGTGATTAACAAGTTCTGTTACATCAACTTCATCCATTAATGTTACGTGTGGCGCTGTATGCTTAGAATTAACCATTGCTTTAGCGATTGCTTTGCGGACACCGCTAATCTTTTCACGCGTTTCTGGATATTGACCTTCTAATACAGGCTCTTGTTTTGTCTCATTAGAAGCTTCAGTCGTTTGCTCTTCAGCTTGATCTTTCGCTTCAGTCGGAGCTTCCACTTGTTGATCTCCACTTAAGAATGTATCTACATCTTCTTTTAGGATACGGCCGTTCTTACCTGAACCTGATACTTGACGAATGTCTACATCATTTTCACGAGCATATTTACGAACAGATGGCATTGCAATAACACGTTGATTTTCATCTACGTCTGATTCATTGCCACCGACTTTTTCGTCAGAGTCCGTTTTAGCCTCTTGTTTATCCTCTTTCGGTTCTTCTTTAGGCTCTTCTTTTGCTTCTGACTGTTCTGCATCATCAGAACCTTCATCTTCATAACCTTCAGCATCAATCGTTACAATTGTGTCACCTACAGTCGCAACTTCACCTTCATCTACTCGTACATCTTTAACTGTACCTTCAACTGGTGAAGGAATTTCGACAACTGCTTTATCATTTTGAACTTCACACAATACATCGTCTTCTTGAATTTCATCACCAGGTTTAATAAACCATTTGGCGATTTCACCTTCATGTATACCTTCACCGATATCCGGTAGCTTAAATTCAAAGGCCACGATTATACCCTCCTATTCTAATATTCATTAAAAGTTAATCGATTGTTTCGCTTTCTCAACAATATCTTTATGGTTTGGTAACCATACTTCTTCTGCTTCTGAGAATGGATAAACTGTATCTGGTGCCGTTACACGTAGAACTGGTGCTTCTAAGTGTAAAATCGCACGCTCTTGAATCTCTGAAACAATGCTAGCTGCAATACCTGCTTGCTTCTGAGCTTCTTGAATGACGACAGCACGATTTGTTTTCTCTACTGATTCAATAATAGTATCGATATCAACTGGAGCTACTGTACGTAAATCAATAACTTCTGCTTCGATTCCTTCTTCTTTTAGTTCATCAGCTGCTTTTAATGCTGCATGTACCATTGCGCCGTAAGCAACGAATGTAATGTCACTACCTTCACGCTTAACGTTCGCTTTACCTAAGTCGATTGTGTACTCTTCTTCAGGTACTTCTTCACGGAATGAACGGTAAAGCTTCATATGTTCTAAGAAAATTACTGGATCATTATCACGAATAGACTGAATTAATAAACCTTTTGCATCGTAAGGGTTTGAAGGAATAACGACTTTAAGACCCGGCTGTTGTGCCATTAAACCTTCTAAACTATCTGCGTGTAGTTCTGGAGTGTGTACACCACCACCAAATGGTGAGCGGATTGTCATCGGTGCATGCCAACGACCGCCAGAACGATAACGCATACGTGCAGCTTGGCCACTTACCGCATCCATCGCCTCAAATACGAAGCCGAAGAACTGAATCTCAGGTACAGGGCGTAAACCTTGAGTTGACATACCAACTGCTAGACCGATAATACCTGACTCAGCTAATGGCGTGTCAAATACGCGCTCTTCCCCGAATTCTTCTTGTAAACCTTCAGTTGCACGGAACACACCGCCGTTTTGGCCAACGTCTTCACCGAACACAAGGACGTTTTCGTCATTTTTTAATTCCGTGTGAAGGGCATTAGTAATTGCTTGAATCATCGTCATTTGTGCCATGGTTTACTTCGACTCCTTTTCTTTATATTCTTCCATCTGCTCTTCTAAGTTTTGTGGAAGTTCGTCGTACATAATTGACATTAAGTCTGTAACTTTTTGCTTATCTTGCTTATCAGCTTTTTTGATCGCTTCTTTAATCTCTTCTTTAGTTGTTTCTACAATTTCGTTTTCTTTCTCCTCTGACCATAGATCTTTTCCTTCTAGGTACTTACGGAAACGCACAAGTGGGTCGCGTTTCTCCCATTTATCATCCATATCATCAGTACGGTAACGTGTTGGGTCGTCACCAGCCATTGTATGTGGGCCGTAACGATAAGTCATCGTTTCAATTAACGTTGGACCTTCACCATTAACAGCACGGTCACGCGCCTCTTTTACAATTTTGTAAACGGCTAGAACGTCCATACCATCAACTAGATATCCAGGTACACCAGCTGCAGCTGCTTTTTGTGCAATTGTGTTAGCTGCTGATTGCTTTTCAACTGGAACTGAAATAGCAAACTGATTATTTTGTACAACGAAAATCGCTGGAGCTTTATACGCACCTGCAAAGTTAATACCTTCATAGAAGTCACCTTGTGATGCACCACCATCACCAGTATACGTTAACGCTACATTCTTTTTACCATTATGTTTAAATCCGTAAGCAACTCCAGCTGCTTGAGTAATTTGTGCACCAATAATAATTTGTGGGCTTACTGCATTTACATCTTCAGGCATTTGGTTACCGTGGTAATGACCACGAGAAAATAAAAATGCTTGATATAACGGTAAACCATGGAAAATTAATTGTGGGACATCACGGTACGCTGGTAGTAAGAAGTCTTCTTTCTCCATAGCAAAATGACTTCCTAACTGTGATGCCTCCTGCCCAGCTGTTGGAGCATAGAAACCTAGACGACCTTGACGGTTTAACGCAATCGAACGTTGGTCCAACACTCGTGTATAAACCATACGACGCATTAATTCGACTAGATCATCATCAGATAAATCAGGTACATTGTCTTCGTCAACAACTTGACCGTCTTCATCTAAAATTTGAATCATTTCAAACTTTTCTTCGATACCTTCAAGTGGATTTTTAAAACTCACTCTAGTCACCTCTTCCTTCCTTTTTTAAAAATTTGACTTACTATAAGTTTGCCAATTCTTAGAGTACTAATCCTACCTTTTATATATGTACCCATTAATAATTAGCCTTAATCAAAATTAGCTGTTACATTGATCAACGCAAAGTCATTAGTACAATGCTTACCTACAATGTAGTTTATCTTAAAGCTACTTCTTTAGTCAAACACTTTTGTTTCAATAGGGTTTGCTAACTTTTTTATTAAAATCTATTAACCCAATATAGTAATCTGTTATATTATATAAGCTTTTCTGTAATATAACAGATTAACGTGAAATTACATTATATTTCTGTTTCACAACCCCTATATAAAAGCGCATTCACAAAAGTTCTATTAATATAAAAAAGTGCATACTTTGTCTTAAAGTATGCACTGTATTACAACAACTTTTTATTCTACAAACTCAACTTCTAATTCAACCGCCTCATAAAAATCACGTTTTAGATCGTTAAACTCACTCGTTCGTTGGTTGAAAGTCTCTTGTGCTTCTGTAATTTCATCATAGCTATTGTTTACAAGATCCACTTGTTCATCTAATGTTTCACTTTCTAACTCTTCATCTAATAACATTTCGTAAAGCTCTTCGTCATAATCTAACGACTGCATATAAGCGTCATATAGACTAACAAAAGCTTCATAACGTTCATCCATCTTTTCAATCATGTCATTAGCTGCAGGTTGAGCCTCTTCATCCAAGTCTTCTACATACTGTTCGACTTGGTCGAATTCTACCTTAGCAGCATCAATACTATCCATTTCTTGTTCCATTAGTTGACGGCGTTCATCTAATAAATCTAAAGCCTCATTAACAGTACCTTCTATTTCATCCAACTCATCCATATTAACTTCAATCATTTCATTATAAAGTTCATATTCTTGTTGCTCAATTTCCACTAGCTCACTTTGTGCTTCATGAAACTCTTCTTCTAGTTCAACTGAAGTTTCAAGATGGTCGTAAATATTTTCCGCTGCTTGATTGCCACCATTACATGCAGCTAGAAAGACTAAACTTAATGCTAGAACGGCTGTTAATAATATCTTTTTCATCGTCTGATCCCTCTTTCTTAACCTCGTCTCTTATTCCGATACCTATTATACATCTTATCTAAACAAAAAATGAAGTATACTTTACATTTTTTGTTCGTTTTGTATAATCGGCACATTCTATCAAACAGTATACCATAATTTATAGAACAAAAATATTACGGATTAATTATGATTTCAAAAGAATTGTGATAAAATAACTATAGCAAACTAAGGTTTATACATAAGGCTAGAAAGGGATGAAATAAATGATTACGATGGACGATATCGTACGTGAAGGGCATGAAGTTTTAAGACAAAAAGCAGAAGAAGTTAAACTTCCCCCTAATGATGAAGACAAACAAACATTAGATGAAATGTTACAATACGTTAAAAACAGTCAAGATGAACAAATGGCAGAAAAATATGGCTTGAGACCTGGTGTTGGTCTTGCCGCACCGCAAATTGGCCTTACAAAACGTATGATCGCTGTTCATTTCACCGATTTTAATAACCGTGAATTTAGTTACGGTTTATTTAACCCTAAAATTATGAGCCATTCTGTGGAACGTACTTATTTACCAAGTGGAGAAGGTTGTTTAAGCGTTGATCGTGATGTACCAGGAATTGTACCTCGTTATGCACGAATTACAGTAAAAGCAACTACTTTAGAAGGTGAAGAAGTTAAGTTAAGACTTAAAGGGTACGCAGCAATAGTATTCCAACATGAAATTGACCATTTAAATGGAATAATGTTTTATGACCATATTAATCAAGAAGATCCTTTAACCCCTCCTGCTGATGCTGTATCTGCAGAAGAGCTATAAATTTAATTCTTTTATTTAAAGTGCTGAATTGATATTTTCAGTACTTTTTTATATTTATCATTTTAATTATAGACTTAAACAGTATATAATAAAGGTAAGAAGTGGATAATAAACTAAAGAATACGCACTATTCATTACAGTCTTTATGTAGTAACGTCCCCTATATCATACTGAAAGGAGATGTATGATATAATGTTAAAACGTTTACGAGAAAAGATTAAAAACCGCCTTAAAAGATTATTAAGATCAAAACAAGGCTTAAATACGATTGATATTAATAAAGATTAACTGGTTCAACCACCATACTTAATATTGTTTTATAATGCAAAATTGCATTTTATATAGCTATACGGATAGGAATGCACGTTCTAAAACACCAAAACAAGGAGAGTAAATAATGATTTTTAAAGTGTTATACCAAGAAGACATTTCAGAATCACCTGTACGTGAAGAAACAAAATCAATGTACATTGAAGCTGAAAGTAAACGTGAAGTCCGTAAAAAGCTAGCAGACCGTAATTACAATATTGAACATGTCCAAGAGCTAAGTGAGTCACACTTAGCTTACGAACAACAATCCGAAAACTATAAAGTGGAGAATCTGTAACGATATGAAGTTTGTTAAAAACGATCAAGTTGCAATTTTCGCTTTAGGTGGTCTTGGTGAGATCGGTAAAAATACGTATGGTATCCAATTTCAAGATGAAATTATTCTAATAGATGCCGGTATTAAATTCCCTGAAGACGAATTGTTAGGGATCGACTATGTTATTCCTGACTATACTTACTTAATTCAAAACCAAGACAAAATTAAAGGGTTGTTTATTACACACGGACACGAAGACCACATTGGTGGGATTCCTTATTTACTAAGAGAAATGAATATTCCAATTTACGGTGGAAAGCTAGCAATCGGATTACTTAGAAACAAGTTAGATGAACACGGTTTATTACGTAGCGCTAACTTAAATGAAATTCAAGAAGACGATGTCATTAAATTCCGCAAAACGTCCGTCACATTTTTCCGAGTGACACACAGTATTCCCGATGCGTTCGGAATAGTCGTCAAAACACCACCTGGTAATATTGTTCATACAGGAGACTTTAAGTTTGACTTTACACCAGTTGGTGAACCAGCCAACCTAACAAAGATGGCTGAAATCGGTGCTGAAGGTGTGCTTTGCTTACTATCTGATAGTACAAATAGTGAGATTCCAGGCTTCACTCTATCTGAAAGTGTTGTAGGAAAAAGCATTCAAGATATTTTCGATAATGTTGAAGGCCGAATTATTTTCGCTACATTCGCATCGAATATTTACCGCTTACAACAAGTTGTTCAATCAGCAGTCCAAAACGGGCGGAAAATTGTTGTATTCGGACGCAGTATGGAAAATGCGATTAAAATCGGTCAGAAGCTTGGTTATATACAAGCGCCGAAAGATACATTTATCGAACCGAACCAAATTAACAAAGTTCCTAGTGATGAATTAGTCATTTTATGTACTGGTTCACAAGGTGAAACATTGGCTGCATTATCAAGAATTGCAAACGGTACACACCGTCATATACAAATTCAACCAGATGATACAGTTGTCTTTTCTTCTTCACCAATCCCTGGTAACACGATAAGCATTAATCGTAATATTAATAAGCTATATCGTGCTGGCGCGAATGTTATTCACGGATCATTAAATGACATTCACACTTCAGGTCATGGTGGACAAGAAGAACAAAAATTAATGCTACGCCTAATGCAACCGAAATATTTTATGCCAATTCACGGTGAATACCGCATGTTAGCAGAACATATTAACTTAGCTGAAAACTCTGGTGTACCAAGTAAAAACAGCTTTATTATGGACAACGGTGATGTATTAGCTATTGGCAAAAATAAAGTCGGTGTAGCAGGAAAGATTCCATCCGGCTCTGTCTATGTAGACGGTAGTGGAATCGGAGATATCGGTAACATCGTCTTAAGAGATAGAAGAATTCTATCTGAAGAAGGCTTAGTTATTGTAGTCGTCAGTATTGATATGAAAGAATTTAAGATTGCTTCTGGACCTGACATTATTTCAAGAGGTTTCGTCTACATGAGAGAATCTGAAGACTTAATTAAAGATGCTCAAGGTTTAGTTGCAAACCATTTAGAAAAAGTAATGGAACGAAAGACGACACAATGGTCTGAGATCAAAAATGAAATTACCGATACGATCCAACCATTCCTATATGACAAAACGAAACGTAGACCAATGATTTTACCAATTATTATGGAAGTATAATCGAATTCATTCCTATCCAAATAGCCGAAAAAAGCACCCCATAGCAATCGCTATGGGGTTTGTTATCGTTCTTATTTAATTAATCTTCGATGACTAACACTTTCTCAAAGCGATGAATGTCTTTATCGGAGCCTATCACAATAATAATATCTCCTTTTTGAATAACATCATGAGCCATAGGCGAAACGTTAATCTCTTTTCCGCGTTTAATCGCTACAACGTTACATCCAAAACGTGCACGAATGTCTAAATCAATTAAAGTTTCACCATCCATACGATCTCCAGCTTTAACTTCAACAACACTATGTTCATCTGATAACTCTAAGTAATCTAAAATATTACTTGAAATGATACTATGAGCGATTCTTCTGCCCATATCACGCTCAGGGTGTACTATTTCATCTGCTCCAATTTTATTTAATACTTTTTCGTGATAATCATTTTGCGCTTTGACAGTAATTGTTGGGATCCCTAACTCTTTAACGATTAACGTCGTTAAAATACTGGCGTGCACATTGTCTCCAATTGCAACAATAACGTGATCTATATTTCTAAAACCTAAATCCTTTAATGCGATTTCATCTGTTGAATCGGCAATGACAGCATGAGAGGCAACTTCTTTATATTCATTAACCTTCTCTTCATCATTATCGATTGCTAATACTTCCATTCCTTCACGACTTAACTCTTTGCATATGCTTCCACCAAAACGACCAAGACCGATCACGGCATATAAGCGCTTTCCCATCTGCCTTCCTCCTATACTACACAATCTTCAAGTAGTCTATCATATTATAACGTATTTGTAACAAATAATGGTGAAAATGTACCCAATGTTGACAAAATTGAACCCACAAAAGACAAATAGCTGGCCGCAGCCAGCTATTTTATCTTATAGATCATCTAACATTTGAAATTGTGACTTAACTAAACCGTAATACTCACCTTGTTTCTCCATTAACTCATCATGATTACCTTGCTCTAAAATCTTACCGTGTTCTAAAACAATAATATTATCTGACTCACGAATCGTTGATAGACGGTGCGCGATAATAATTGATGTACGTCCACTTAATAATCTCTTTAAAGCCTTTTGGATCTTCACTTCTGTTTCAGTATCAATACTAGCTGTTGCTTCATCTAAGATGATAATTTTCGGATCAGCTAATAATGCACGAGCGAATGATAACAATTGACGTTCACCTGCTGATAAGATGTTACCTCTTTCTTCTACTTCTGTTTCATACCCTTCAGCTAAACGCTGAATGAAATCGTCCGCTCCAACCACTGTGGCCGCTTCAATAACTTCCTCATCAGAAGCATCAGGTCGACCGAAACGAATGTTTTCCATAATGGTACCTGAGAAAATAAATGTATCTTGTAGTACTACACTAATCTTCTGACGTAAGTCATCTAGTTTCACATCACGTAGATCATGCCCATCAACCTTGACAGCACCTTTAGTCGGGTCATAAAAGCGATTAATCAAGTTAGCAATCGTCGTCTTACCTGAACCTGTATGACCAACTAAAGCCACAGATTGACCTGGCTTCATCTCTAATGAAATTTCATGCAGGGCAATACGTTCTTCATCATAAGCAAACTGCACTTGATCGAACTCTATATGTCCTTCAATATCGTCTAAAGACTTAGCATTCTCTTTTTCTTTTACATTCGGCTCTTCATCTAAAAACTCAAAAATACGTTCAGATGCTGACATTGCCATTAACAATTGGTTATACATTTGACCAAGTCTAGAAATTGGTTCCCAGAACATATTCATAAATAAAGCGAATGTAATAAATACACCAACTGTCACATTACCATTAATGATTAAGAATGAACCAAATGCTAAAAGAATCGCAACGCCAAACGCATTACTCATTTCTACAAACGGTCTAAACATTGCACTTTTTCTTGTAGCATTCTTCCAGTTCGCAAAGTTGTCAGTATTAACACCATCGAAAAACTCCGTGTTCTCCTTCTCTTGAGCGAAAGATTGAGTAATACGAATGCCTTGCATACTCTCATTCAAGTGAGAGTTTAAGCGTGATTGCTGAATTCTCACTTGTTGCCAAGAACGGCGGATGTTTTTACGTAACCGTGTTGAAATGTAGAACATAATTGGAATAATTATAACAACTGCAGCCGCTAATTCTGGACTTAAGACAAACAATATAACGACAATAGTTGTTATTGTAATAACGTCCATGATCAAGTTAATAATTCCGTTTGTAAATAGTTCTTGTAATGAATTAATGTCATTCATAATTCTTACGATAATACTTCCAGCTGATCGATTATCAAAAAATCGATTCGATAATCTTTGAACGTGCGAGAACAAGTGTTTACGCAAGTCGTATATCACATTTTGTCCGAGCAAGTTGACATACTTTATTCGCACCATATTACCGATGTAACTTAGTCCATATAAAATGGCTATCCCTACAATTAACTGCATGAGTAGATTAGCGTCATTATTTTCTATGGCCATGTCAAATGCCACTGTACCAATTAAAATTGGCACTACGATTCTAACGACTGTTGATACTAACATCGCAATGATTGCAATCGGTAAAATCGTTTTGGCATATGGTTTTAAATACTGTAATAGCCTCACAAGCTGTTGCCAGTTAAACGGTTTGTCAACGGCAACATCTTGCGTATAGTGAAATCGTTTTAAGTGAGGGCTTTCTTTCCTCGTTTCAGTAGCCATTTTGCTCCCTCCTTCTAAACATGTTGCTTACCTAGGATTGCTTCTTTATCTTGGTACTGAATGTCATAAATACGTTGATATGGTCCATTGTTTTGTAGTAAATAGTCGTGTTTGCCACGTTCAACAATTTCACCATCTTCTAACACTAAAATTTCATCCGCATGTTTTAAAGATGAAATACGGTGTGCAATGATAAACGTCGTTCTGTCATGCATCACTTCTTTTAAGGCAGATTGAATCTTAAACTCTGTTTGCATATCGACTGCACTTGTCGCATCATCCAACACAAGAATGCTCGGATTAATCAATAACGCACGTGCAATTGAAATTCTTTGTTTCTGACCACCTGAAAGTCCCATTCCACGTTCACCAAGTAACGTGTCATAACCATTTGGCATTTCCATTATAAAGTCATGCGCCTGTGCACTTTTAGCAGCATCAATAATGTCATCCATAGACGCTTCTGGATTACCGTATGAAATATTTTCTTTAATAGTTGTTGAAAATAAGAATGGTTCTTGTAACACGAATCCGATATGTTTACGTAAATCTTTTAACGAGTATTCAGTTGTCGGCTTACCATCAATTAATACTTCACCTTGTTCCGGTTCATAGAAGCGTGTCATTAGTTGTGTGATGCTTGATTTACCAGAACCTGTGGCTCCAATTAACCCGACGACTTTACCTGGTGGTGCATCAAATGATATGTCCTTTAACGCTTCATCATCGTCTTCTACATACGTTAATGTCACATTGTTAAACGTCACATGTCCTTTAATACTCTCACCCTTAGGCTCGATTTGATCGTCTAATTCTAAATCAGACTCAAGAACTTCTAACAAACGCTCACCCGATGCTTTTGCTTGTGAGAACATGTTAACAACGAAACCAAAGTTCATTAGTGGCCCTAAAAACATCCAAACTAATGAAAAGAATGCCGCTAATTCACCTGGTTGTAAGCTGCCTTGCATGACGAGGTAACCACCGTACGCTAGTAGCGCAACAACCGAAACGTTACCGACAAACTCCATAAACGGCATATATTTAGCCCAAATCTTCGCTGTTTTAATATAATGATCACGGTAATTTTCACCTTTATCTTCATAACGACCAATTTCAAAATCTTCACGTGACAATGATTTTACTGTATTCATTCCTGAGATATTTTCTTGTACACGAGTATTCATACGACCAAATGATCGACGAATTCCTAAAAATGCAGGGTGTACTCGTTTATCAAACATGTATACCGATACAGCTAAAAACGGCATTACTGCGATCGTTACTAAAGCTAAAGGTACGGAGTAATAAAGCATGACAGCTAAACTGACCGTAACCATTGAGAAGACTCGTAACATTTCAGCAAAACCAAATGATAAGAAGAATCGAAACCCTTCTACGTCTGCTGTTAATCGGGACATTAAGTCACCTGTTTTAGCATTATCATAGTATTTAAAGGATAGACGTTGTAGTTTTTTATACAAGTCGTCTCGTACTTTATAAACTGTTGAAATACCAAATAAGTCCCCTAGATATTGTTGAGTATACACAGTTAATGCTTTGATCCCCATTAACACTATAAATGCAATTACAATCATAGGTATTAGTTCAAAGTTTCCAGGATAAATAACTTCATCAATTGTAAGCTGAAGTACAACTGGATATGCAGCGGTAATGACCGTTACAAATAACATTGAAATTAATGAAAATATTAAAAACCGTTTGTAAGGCCAATAATACTTTTTCAATTTTTTAAATATGTCCAAACTTTCTCCCTCACTTTCTGTTTAATCTAAAAATGCTGCTTTTATAAATATATCGGGATACGAAATAAATTTCCACCCCTTTTATTAAATTTTTTGAAAAAATTTTAAATTTCAATTTTTCCACCTATTCATCAAGGCACAAAAAAAGCTGACTAGTCATGGACTAATCAGCTCCTTACTACATTTATTTTCCTAATACACGATTAACGCGTTTCGTTAACATTTTCATACCGCTTCCGCCAGCTTGGAAGTGACGAAGATTACCTTCAGCATCAAATACGTAATACGCAGGTACATATTGGTTTTCGAATGCATCGGTTAATTTATGCTCACTATCAACGAAAATTGGTTGTGTAATGCCGTGCTCTTCTGCTACTTCTTTCACTTGATCTAAGTCTAAATCTTTTTCAGAGCGAGGCATATGAACCGCAATTACATTTAACTCATCTGAATAATCATCCCTAAATTCGTTAACCTGTGGCATTGCTTCTTTACACATGCCACAACTAACTGACCAAAAATGAAATAATGTTGGTTTATCACCAACGAGATCTTCACGTGTTACTTCGCCGTTAATCCATTCTGTTGCACCAGTAATTTCTGGCATCGGTGTACGTAGTTTCATTACTCTAACCTCCTATATATGTCACGAAAATAAAGGAGTCTAACATCTTACCAATGTTAGACCCCGTTTAAAGTGTAGCAACCTAAAAACTTATAGAGTCGTTTGACCTGGCTTCCAGTTCGCTGGGCAAAGACCACCAGTTTGTAGTGCTTGTAGTACACGTAGCGTTTCATCCACGTCACGTCCAATATCATTATGGAATACAGTAGCATACTTAAGCTCACCTTCAGGGTCAATAATGAATAGACCGCGTAACGCAATACCTTCTTCTTCTATTAGTACACCATAATCTTTTGAAACTTGATGGTTTGTATCAGCTGCTAATGGGTAGCTTAACTGCTCTAAACCGTTATCTTCACGACTAGTATTAATCCAAGCTAAGTGAGTGTGGATTGTATCAGTTGAAACACCCACCACTTCTGCATCTAAATCTTCAAACTCATCATAGCGACCAGACATCGCTGTAATTTCAGTTGGGCATACGAAAGTGAAGTCCATTGGATAGAAGAATAAAACTGTCCACTTATCCTCTTTCATATTCTCTTCAAGTGAAACCTTACCAAATTCTTTATCAGCCATTACTGCATCCATTTCAAAACGTGGTGCTTGTTTTCCTACCATGCGTTCTGCCATAGTGAATACCTCCATTATTATGTATTTGTCTTTTTACAAAAACCATTATAAATTATAACAAACGTACAAGAATCGTCAATAAAATTATAGACACGACACAATCTTGTCATACGGTACCATTATAACCATCTCTTTTTGTAGTTAAACATATGGTTAAAACTTGTCGGTTTGTGGTATATGATGAAGAGAAACTAAAAAGTAAGGAGCATTATTATGGATCTAATTAATTGGGACAACTTAATCGATTCAGCTATGACTATTGGTGGACAACTACTTTTATTAATTATTGTTTACTTAATCGTAGCTCCATTAGGTAAAAAAGCAGTAACTTCAGGTGTAGAACAAACTGCTAAACGACAGAAGTTAAGTGAAGGTCGAACAAAAACGTTACAAAACCTTCTAGTTAATGTATTTACATACGTTTTATTGTTCTTCTTCATTGTCACGTTTTTAGGTATTTTAGGAATTCCTCTTGGACCAATTCTTGCTGGTGCTGGTATCGTTGGTTTAGCGATCGGCTTTGGCGCACAAGGGCTAGTTACTGATGTTGTTACAGGGTTTTTCATTTTAGTTGAAAAACAAATTGACGTTGATGATTATGTAACAGCTGGTGGTCATGATGGAATTGTTGAAGAATTAGGCTTAAGAACGACGAAACTACGTGGATTTGACGGTACATTGCATTACATTCCTAACCGCAACATCCAAGTCGTAAACAACCATACACGTGGCAATATGCGTGCGTTAGTCGACATGAACATTGGGTATAGTGAAAACATCGATGAGGCGATTCGCGTACTACAAAACGTTTGTGATCAGTTCACAGGTGATGAACGTCTAAAAGCAGGGCCTGACGTTGTCGGAGTACAAAGCTTCGGTTCTTCAGAAGTTGTTCTACGCGTTATAGCCCAAACAGAAAAGATGGAACAATGGGGTGTTGAACGCGACTTACGTAAAGCGATGAAGGAATCTTTAGATGAGGCAGGAATAGAAATCCCATTCCCACACCATGTCGTTTTAAACAGAAATGAACAGTAATTTTAATAATAGAGCTCATGATTTCATGGGCTCTAATTTATAAGCATGAAGGTTTAAATGGGGGTGTGAATATGAAATATGTCATTATTGGTGGCGATGCAGCAGGAATGAGCGCTGCTATGCAAATTAAACGAGGCGGAAACGAACAAAATGAAATAATAACATTAGAACGAGGCGAATATTACTCTTATGGTCAATGTGGACTGCCTTACGTATTAAGTGGTCAAGTTGAATCAACCGACGATGTCATTGCTCGACCTGTCAAAGTATTTAGGGAAAAATACGGAATTGATGCGCGCATCAATCATGAAGTAACACACATTGACCATGAAAATAAATCAGTTAGTGGTCTTCAAACTGAAACTGGAGAACCATTTCAAGTAGAGTATGATCAATTACTAATCGCCACAGGTGTAAGCCCTGTACAACCTGATTGGGAAGGAATAAACTTGGGTGGCATTATGTCGATGAAGTATATTCCAGACACAGAAGCTATTAAAGCTTATATCAATCAACATCAACCTAAAACAGTTACAATTGTTGGCGGTGGCTTTATCGGTTTAGAGCTTGCTGAAAACATTGAAGAAATTGGAATAAACGTTCGAATCATTCAACGTGGTAATCAACTCATGAACCCATTTGATGAAGATATGGCAGAGCTAATCAAAGACGAAGCTAAAGAAAAAGGTGTTGAGTTAGTTTTTAGTGAATCAGTTCAATCTTTTAAAGGCCAAGAACATGTCGATACAGTTGTAACAGACAAGAATGAATATGAAACAGACATGGTATTAATCAATGTTGGAGTTAAACCAAATACAGAGATGGTTTCAGACGACTTTCACCTTGGTCCTAAAGGAGAAATGATCGTTAATGCCTATATGGAAACGAATATAGATGATGTTTATGCCGCTGGAGATTGTGCTAGTCATTATCATCGCGTGAAGCAGTTAAACGATTTCGTGCCATTAGGGACAACCGCTAACAAGCAAGGTATGATTGCTGGTATGAACATGGTTGGACAACACCGAGCATTTCAAGGAATTGTCGGCACATCGATCTTAAAGTTTTTTGACCTGGATATTGGTAGAACTGGCTTATCAGAAAAAGAAGCCAAACAATTAAATATACCGTCTGACACTGTTAAAGTCGAAACGAATGCGATTGCTGGTTATTACGAAAAAGGTCAACATGTAACAGTTAAGATCGTTTTTGATCAAAACTCTAAACGCCTTTTAGGTGGGCAAGTGATCGGTGTTATGGGCATTGATAAACGAATTGATGTGTTAGCTACAGCTCTATACCACAACATGACGACTGAAGACCTTTTAAATTTAGACTTAGCTTATGCCCCACCGTACAATGGTGTATGGGACCCTATACAACAAGCTGCAAGGAGAACTTTATAATTTTTATAGAGGCAACAGAGCGACAGGTGCTATATAATTAAGTTACACTCAATAAGAAAGGTTGGCGCGTTAGCACCAACCTTTTTTACGACTTCATCATATTTACAACTGCTTCAATACCCACTTCAATAGCCTCTTCTTTCGGATTTAACTTACTGTTATGCAACCCATACTCTGAATCAACACCTAACCAGAACATAAAGCCACGTAATTCTTTTAACATATACCCGAAATCTTCACCTGTCATCGCTTCTTCTGCCTCGATGAACTCTATACTCGTGTTACTCAAAGCATCTTTAAAACGTTCAACATATTCCCCATCATTATGAACCATAAAATAATTCGCACCGTAATCTACACTCGTTTGACACTCATACCTCACTTCAATTCCACATAAAATACGCTCGATTGATTGTTTAATTTCTGGCATTGTCTTCGCTGCAGTCGTTCGAATTGTCCCTTCAACTCGAGCATGTTCAGGAATGATATTTTGCACTGTACCTGCTTCCATTTTTCCTAATGTCACAACAGCATCTTCTAATGGATTTACCATACGACCCACAACTTGCTGTAATTGGACGTTAAATGCACTTGCTGCCATCATCATATCTTTCGTTTCATGCGGGTAAGCTGCATGACCACCTTTTCCGTGAAAGTCGATAAACAGTTCACTTGTATTAGCAAACAGAAGCCCTTCTTTCGATGCAACAGTTCCAACTGGACGCTTTGGATCAACGTGTAAAGCAAAAATATAATCGATCTCATACTGTTTCATTTCTTCACTCTCAAGCATTGGCTGTGCCCCACCTGGCCCTTCTTCTGCCGGTTGGAACACAAACAATGCATTATGCTCGATTCGCTCTTGAACAACTTGTGTTAATGAACCTAAAGCAATTGTCATATGTAAATCGTGACCACAAGCATGCATTCTTCCTTCGTGTTGTGAAACGAAATCTAAACCTGTCTCTTCAGTAATCGGTAAACCGTCAATATCAGCACGATAGGCAACCGTCTGATCACCTACTGTTCCTTCCGCATATACGAAAATACCTGTCTTCCACGTTGTCACAGTTATGTGTTCTTGAGGCAATGTCTTAATATAATCAAGTAAATATTGTTGTGTTTTAAATTCTTGAAAACCTAATTCAGGGATTTGGTGTAAATCACGTCTTATTTTAACCCAACTAGCATTCGTCATAGTTATTTCAAACCTTTCAATTTATGTATAGAAATTTTAAAAAAGCGGAAATCACCAATGTGATTCCCGCTTTTAATTATGAATGATGAATTTTTAGTTGTCTAGTTTACGTAGTTCTTGTTTGATTTCTGTTTTGTTACGAGTTTGCTCATCTATTTCCTTAATCTTTTTAGCTGGTGTACCTGCAACAACAGTGTTTGGCGCAACATCTTCAGTTACGATTGAACCTGCAGCAACAACTGCTCCTTCACCTACTGTTACACCTTCTAAAATAACAGCGTTTGCACCTACAACTGCTCCATCTTCAACGACTACTGGCTTTGCAGAAGGTGGCTCGATTACACCTGCTAGAACAGAACCTGCACCAATGTGGCAATTCTTACCTACTGTTGCACGACCGCCTAATACAACGTTCATGTCGATCATTGTACCTTCGCCAACAACTGCTCCAATGTTAATTGCAGCACCTAGCATAATAACTGCACCGTCACCAATTTCAACTTGGTCACGAATAATCGCACCAGGCTCAATACGTGCATTAACATCTTTAAGGTCTAATGTTGGGATTGCTGAATTACGGCGATCATTTTCGATCACGTAATCTTCAATTGCCGCTTCATGCTTTGCTAATTCTTCTTTAACAACGCTCCACTCACCAAAGATCACACCTGAATTCCCTGTAATAAATGCTTGCACATCTTCATGAAATGCAACATTTTCTAGGTCACCTTTAACGTATACTTTGACTGGTGTTGATTTTTTAGCGTTTGAAATAAAGTTAATAATTTCGTTTGCATCCATTTGGTTCATCGTAAAATCCTCCATCTATGTTTCTTTTTACTATTTTAATTTATCAAAGGATTTAGGTCTGTTACAAGCAATTTATTACCTTTGACTAAAAATCTTTTATTATGATTTGTTACGTGTTCTGTAATATTCATTGCGGTATTCTTTTAATAATTGTCTTCTCGTTATAATACCTTGCATTTGTTGGTCTTCATCAACAACGCAGACAAAATTATAATCAATTAACTCATGTAACGCCTGCTCAATCGTATCATCGATTAGTAGTGTAGGAATTTCGTGATCCATGCAATCACTTACCGTCTTCTCTTCTAATTGTTCAACTTCAATCTTTTCAACACCAAACATAGCTTCTAAAATATTTGATTTGCTAATAATGCCTTCAAATTTTCCGTGGAAATCTAATACAGGCACTGCATTATAACCAGTTTTAGTTAGGACTAACAGGGCGTGTTCTAGCGGATTACTGTTTTGTACGTGTGCTACTTTTTCTGCATCGATCATCTTTTCCTGCACAAGAGTTGTCGCTAAATCAAACTCTTTTGTATCTAGCATGATTGTCCTCCTCATCAAACGAAACCAATTCAAAATTGTCTCGTTTCCAAAAACAATTTTAACATAAATCTTGATTTTTGGATAATGTTTAACTTAGATTTAAAATGAGCTATACTTGTTAAATAGAAAAGAGGGATTAGTTTTATGCCATATGCGTATTCAAGAAAAGAAGAAGCTGCAAATGCCATTACACACGGCTTAGGAGCTTTGCTTAGTATAGCCGGCCTTGTCGTCTTAATTGTATTTGCTTCTTTAAACGGCAGCCCGTGGCAAGTTGTATCAGTAAGTATTTATGGAACAACGATGTTAATGATGTATTTATCTTCAACAATTCTCCATAGTTTAAAGCCGGGTAAGGCCAAAGATATCTTTTTATTTATCGACCACTCATCGATTTATCTATTTATCGCGGGAACTTACACACCAATTTTATTAGTTTTATTAAGAGGCCCGATCGGTTGGACCGTGTTAGGTGTTGTTTGGGGGGTAGCGATTTTAGGGATTGTATTTAAAATCTTTTTCGTACATAGATTTATGGTCGTCTCTACTTTACTTTACATAGTCCTTGGCTGGTTTATCGTGTTCGTATGGCGGCCACTATCAGCGGAGATGGAATTAACGGGGTTAATTTATTTAATTATCGGGGGAATCTTATATTCTGTCGGAAGCATATTTTACATGTGGCGAGGTTTTCCATACCACCATGCTGTTTGGCATGTATTTGTCATAGCAGGTAGTGCGTTTCACTTTTTTGCGATTCTGTTCTATATCGTGTTGGCTTAAGAAAAAGGGGTATTTTACCGGTGAGTCTTACCTCACCGGTTTTATTTTTAAAACGGATACTGATTCAGCGACTGTCCACCATCTAATGTGATAACTTCACCGTTTAAATATTTCGCTTTGTCTGACAGCATAAAGTAAGCAAGCTCACCAATCTCTTCAGGTTCACCTAAACGTTCAAGTGGTACTGATTTAATCGTACGTTTTGCTGCTTCTTCTGACTCCCAAAGCTTATCTGCTCCACCAGTTCGATCAATCGGTCCTGGAGCAATCGCATTAGCACGAATTCCATAACGTCTTCCCCATTCGACAGCTAATGTGCGTGTCATCGCTAATACACCTGCTTTAGCTGAGGCTGAATGGATCACCCCTGGACCTGCATCCCATGCATAAGTTGCCACCATATTCAAAATGGTACCTTTAATGCCATTTTCAATCCAATATGTCCCAACAGCATGAGAACAATAATATGTACCGTTAAGGACAATATCAATGACTGATGTCCAACCATTAGGTGATAGCTTCTCAGCTGGCGCTATAAAATTACCTGCAGCATTGTTAACTAAATGATCGATCCTTCCATAGTGGTTAGTCACCTCTTGCACCATTCGCTCAACATCTTCTAAATTGCGAACATCCATAACAACCGTCATAACATCGCCTTTAGCATCTTGCATTATTTCATTTTTCGCTTCCATTAACTTATCTTCTTTACGACCCGTAATTGCGACTAATGCACCTTCTTGAGCGAATTTCTTCGCCATATACTTTCCCATACCGTTAGAACCACCTGTTACGATGACAACTTCATTTTTCATCTAGAACCTCTCCTTATTTAAAAACATTTACTGACTTTTAAAATGAATGAATATTCATTCTCCTTTAGTCTATTGTAACGAATTAGTTTATATTTTTCAAAATTTTATGTCATTATTATTTACAATTATATGACATGACCAACACCGGTTCTAAACATGGTATAATGAAAACAAGAATACATAAGGGATGGCTATCACTATGGCGAAACAGATGACAAGGAGATCATTTTTAAAAAGGGCAACTATTGGGACTTTCGGAACGGTTGCAACAGTCTATGGTGGCTACTATTATGCACATGATGTAGAACCATTTTGGCTAAAAGTACAAAACAACGAAATCCGCTCTCACAGAATCCCTAATTCGTTTAACAATTTTAAGATTGTTCAATTCACCGATACACACATCGGTTTTCAATATCGAAACAAAGACTTAAAGAAATTAGTAAATGCAATCCAAAACCAGCAACCTGACTTAATCGTATTTACCGGAGACTTAACTGACGACCCATCACTTATCTCAAGTGACAAATATAGAGAAATAATTAATCAATTAAGTCGTTTGGAGGCACCTTACGGAAAGTTTTGGATTTATGGCAACCATGATCATGGTGGGTATGGAACAACGACGATTTTAAACGTCATGAATGAATCTGGATTTAAGCTGTTAAAAAATGATACAGAGCAAATAGAAATTGAAAATGACTATATAAATTTGTCTGGTTTAGATGATATTTTACTTGGCAATCCTAGACCTGACCAGTTAATCAGTGATGACAATGAAGGAAACTTTAACATTTTGTTGTGTCATGAACCTGATTATGCTGATGATGTTGTTCACTTACCATTTGACCTACAATTATCAGGACATAGTCACGGTGGACAAGTTCAAATCCCTTTTTATGGTTATATAGTAACACCAGCATTAGGGCAAAAATACGTCGAAGGCAAACATACAATAGGCGATCGATTGCAACTTTTCACCTCACGAGGAGTTGGGACAACACGTCTACCTTTTCGATTTTTATGTCGTCCTGAAATCAACGTCTACAACTTAAAAACAGACTTAGCTTAATCCTTGTCAATAAATTGTTAAAATATGCTACACTTTCGGTCTTATTTTAATGATTCGACATGTTACAATATGAGTTGACGAGGAAATGGAGTTGATCAAAAATGTTTAAACACCGCAAAATAATATATGGGTTAAGTTTAATCGCAATTGCAATACTTCTTGCTGGTTGTAATGGTAGTGAAGCAAGTGAAATTGACTCAGAAATTAATATTGACATTGAACATTTCGAATACACAAACCAAGATGAAGAAACAGTAACCTTAGGTGACTTAGAAGGTACATACTGGGTCGCTAATTTTATATTTACAAATTGTAATACCGTTTGCCCACCGATGACATCAAATATGGCAAACCTTCAACAAGAAGCTGAAGACCGAGGTCTTGACGTACGATTTGTGTCATTTTCAGTTGACCCAGAATACGATGACCCTGATACTTTAAAGACATTCGCTAATCAATTTGATGCAGATTATTCGAACTGGGACTTTTTAACGGGCTATTCACAAAAGGAAATTGAAAGCTTTGCGGCGAGTTCATTCAAGCTACTCGTTTCAAAAGTAGACGGGCATGACCAAGTCAGTCACGGTACGTCATTCTTTATAGTGGACCCAGAAGGAACTGCTATTAACAACTACTCTGGAACAAGCTCTGAAGAAATGGATCAAATCATTGATGACTTAAACATCCTATTAGATTAAATTAAAAGGGATTCGTGCATTCAGCACGAATCCTTTTTTTAATCATTACGAATAACTAGATAGACGATAAAGCCGATAATCGGAAAGAAGATTGTCCCGAATAAAACAATCATCGCATACTCATTACTTTTCCCTTTACGCTTAGCATCGCGATAAGACCATACACTTGAAACGATATTTAAGACGAACAAAATTAAGATAAGTAATAAAACAAATAATATAAACTCCACTACAAATCCCCCTTATACTTGTACCATTATATGACAAGTATAAGAAGGTATGAAACTGTTTTGTCTAAAATTCTATTAAGGTGTCGTATTTCTGTTACGAATAAATTGTGATAAACTTTTACTGACTGAGTAAACCATCAAACTTAATCCAAAAGCGGAAACAGCAATTAGTAAACTTAATGTCAACTCTTTCATTCCTGTAGTACTACTTACAATTGAATGATCAGTAAAATATAAATATCCAACTATAATAATAAACATCGTTGTACTTGCAACCCAATAAGTTAACGTATGTAAACACTGCTTACTCATCCAAAAATGGATTAACGGCTTAATTAAAAAGTATAGCGAAACCATCATAACTAAAAACAATATAACAAATAAAAGATTACCCATGATAAAATTGGACAATTGATTGAACACGCTAATCCCCTCCTACAACCATTATCAACGGTTGTAGCTTCTTTTAAACATAATAGAGAAAGCTAGGTGCACTAACATGGAACAGTACATCAATCCCAACGTTAAAAATTTCGAAATATCTGGAATTCGCAAGTTCTTCAATTTAGTTTCAGGAAAAGAAGATGTTATCTCATTAACAATTGGACAACCTGACTTTCATACACCAGAACATATTAAGGAAGCGACCAAACAAGCCATTGATGATAATCAAACGACTTATACACCGAACGCTGGTATTTTACCATTACGACAAGCCATTCATGATATCACAAATGAAAAGTACGGTCTGAATTATGACCCTGAAGATGAAATCATTGTGACCGTTGGAGCTTCACAAGCAATCGACGTCACATTGAGATCCATTATTAAACCCGGTGAAGAAGTCTTATTACCTGGGCCTGTTTATCCTGGTTATGAGCCGCTCATTAAACTAGCAGGTGGTATTCCAGTTCATATCGACACGCGTGACAATGACTTTAAAATGACAGCACAATTGATCAAAGAACATATAACAGATAAAACAAAATGCGTTATTTTACCATATCCATCCAACCCTACTGGTGTCACGTTGACAGAAAATGAATTAAAAGAAATTGCTCATTTATTGAAAGATCAACCAATTTTCATCTTAGCTGATGAAATATATAGTGAGTTGACATACAATCAACCTCACATATCTATTGCAAGTTTTGAGGAAGTTCGTAAACAGACGATTGTCATACAGGGTGTATCAAAATCACATTCGATGACAGGGTTTAGAATTGGCTACTTATTAGCAGACAGAAGCATTCGTAGGCATATTTTAAAAGTTCATCAATACAATGTGTCCTGTCCAACGTCAATTAGTCAGTTTGCTGCTTTACAAGCTTTAACTGTAGGGAAAAATGATAGCGAAATAATGTGTCAATCTTACGCAGAGAGGCGCACTTACGTACTAAAGCGATTGAAACAAATGGGATTAGATGTTATTGAGCCGGATGGGGCTTTTTACGTATTTCCTAAGCTTAAAGTTTCCGATTATACTTCATTTGACTTAGGTTTGCGCTTAGTAGATGAAGCTGGGTTAGCACTTGTTCCAGGAGATGCTTTTAGTGAATATGGCCAAGGTTACATGCGCCTATCCTACGCTTATAACATGGAAGTGCTTGAAGAAGGTTTAAACCGATTAGAGAATTTCCTTTCCACTCAATAACTTAACCTTTAAAAAGCCCACTTGAATATTAGACAGTGGGCTTTACTACTTCTCTATAGTGTTGATCATACGTTCATTAATCAATTATTTGTTTACGACTTTGTGGGTCTAGTTTTAAATATTCATTAATTAATGAATCTAATTCTTGCGATAGTCTCACTGACTCACTACTCGTATACCCTTGTTCAGATGCTACATCAATCATCTGTTTACGTAATACTTCTATTCTTCTCTCTAAATATATTAAACGCTCTTGATCTTTCAATGGACCGTTTCCCCCTCAAAAAACCTTAACCTAATTAGAATATTTTATTGCCAAAATTCCGATATGTCAAAGGTTTAATCCAAATAAATTAAATTTGTTAAATAATTTTAATATACTGTTAACAAACTTTAAACAAATCTTTCACTTTTAACTGGTATATTTATAAAACATTTGGTATGTTGAAATTACTTTCACGAATATACTAATTATATGATAGGATATATATAACAAGCTTCACTAATAAGAGTACATATTAAGTACAAAGAAAGCACTTTTAGAAAGGAAGAGTCCCTTTGAAAAGAGAAATATGGGAATGGACAAAAGCTATTGTAATTGCTTTAGTCATAGCATTTATTTTACGCACTTTTGTCTTTGCAACTTCTGTGGTTGAGGGGGCTAGTATGGACCCTACTTTAGAAAGTGGAGAGCGCGTCATATTCAACAAAGCTGTTTATATTGTTGATGAGCCCGAGCGTGGTGATATCGTCATTATTCAACACCCTCACAAAAACTATGTGAAGCGTGTTATTGGATTACCAAACGAAACACTAGAAGCAAGAGACAATGTTTTATATATAGACGGAGAAGCTGTTGATGAGGGTTATCTAACCGACCACGAACTAGAGGGAACAGGCAATATCGACCCAATTGAAATTCCAGATGGACAATACTATGTCATGGGTGATAACCGTGAGATTAGTAAGGATAGCCGTAATGGACTTGGCTTAATTGAAGGCGAAGACATTATCGGCCGTTCAGAAGTGATTATCTTCCCATTTAGCAATATGTCGTTGACGAGATAAGTGAATGAGGCTAGGACAAAAGGGATAGAGTGTGGTAAAAATACGAACATTAACATTTCATTATAGTTGAGCTGGCACTTAGCGGAATCAAAATGCGGAGACTCCTGGTCGGCTAAAAACGGTCACGTCCTGCGCCTGCGGTTACTCGGCGCAAATTAAAGCGCAGAAGTTAAAGAAATCTGCATTTGTGACCAACGCCGACATTAGACCGTCCAGGTCGTCATGGCAAAGGCCAGGGTGAGACCCCAGGGATGCACCTGCGTCTTCTAGATAAGCTTCGAAGCAGGCTTCCTCGGTGCAAAGCACAAGGAAGTTACTCGATGTAGTAGCTTGGCTCACCAGCCGCCCCGGCAAAGAAAACACTGCGACAAACGACCTTAGGGAGTTTGAGCAGATGTTGCACTTGTGCCCTGCGGGTGAAAGCGGAGCATTTTGATGGAGCGGATAATAGATAAACCCGAACGAGTTCAAAATGAGTTTTCGTTCGGGTTTTTATGTGTTAACAATTAGTTCTGTTTCAGCCTCTTATTTTTATTTATCAACTAATATAGGTAAGTTCATAATTGAATCGTTGAGTTGTTCAAGTTTCTTCTCAATTCGGTGTAACAAATAAAAAGTTACTAGAATTGGGAAGCCAACTTCAGGAACCCAAGTGATCAAAGTCTCAAACAATTTTCCTCCACCTTTCTTATACTTGTAAAAAGAGAGGTGACACAAATGGTGCCACCTCCCAAATCATTAATCTAAAGGTACTTCTTCTACGTTACGTTCAACTACTTGTGCATGAGCAATTTCTGTTAAAGGTAATTCTGAAGAAGTGAAAATATCTTGTTCTAAAATCGTATCCATAGCTTGCTTAACTTGTTCTGGGTTTACTGGCTCTACCGGATTCTCAACACTAATGGTTGCGAGACGTCCTTGTTCATTTCTAAATCTTAGTTCTAAACGTTTACTCATTTAATTCTTCCCCCTCTTATTCATTGTTTAATAATAAAGATTGGTCATTTCGTAATGCTTCGTGTAACGGATCTTGTCGAAGCTGCGATAGAACTTGTGCTACAGCAATTACCGCGTCGTCTTCAGCCTCAGGCTTTACGTTGTTATAACTTCGACGAGAAATCACCTCTTCCCCATGTTCATCAATTCCTGTTACAAATAGTAGTTGCAGTTGACTGTTAATTTTTTGGACATTTTCCATCTCGTCAACCTCCTTTCACTTTTATAATCGTTTAGAAATAAAAAAAGTGTGAAATGTTTTGAAACATTTCACACTTTTGATTCGTCTAATATTAAGGGTGTAACTTTAATTAGTTTTTAACGTTATCGATATAGCAAGATCCGATTAAGTATGCAATGACACCTAACGAAACAATGCCCATTGTTAGTTCAATTGGTTCCACAGTGGTGCACCTCCTAGTTCATCATTTACGATTTTCACTATAACTATTTTACCAAAAAATTTAGCCTTTGAGTATTATCATCTCATGAAACTTAAAATTAATGAAGAATAAACAACATTTTTGAACAAATTGTAACATTTAGTTATTAGAGACTACTCAATTTCTGCAATATTCGTGTTAAAATTTACATATAAGAAAGGGACACAATAGGTGATAGATTATGATGTACTGTCCAAAATGTGGATCAAAAACAAAAGCTGAAGAATCATACTGCGTCATATGTGGATCGCAGTTACCTAAAGACATAGACGAACGTACACAAGGACAAGGGATTAACCGCTGGTGGTTAACACCTATTGTTACTCTTGTTTGTGTGTTAATTGCCGGTATAGGTTTACATTTCTATTTAGAGTACAATAACTCTACCGCTCAATCTCTTTATGATGAAGGCGTTGAGTATGCTCTGGAAGGACAATATAGCCGTGCGCAAAGTCTTTTTGAAGAATCACTCGAACATAACCCTAACTATGAAGCTGCCGAAATTAACCATGACTTTATGTCAGTAGCACTTGAGATTAACGAAAAATTAAATAACGTCGACACTCTTGTTAACCAAGGCGCGTTCCAACAAGCTGTCCAAATTACCGAACAAGCAGAAAGTCAATTGAGTTCGTACAATGGTGAAATTATTAACTTCTTATTAGATTCCATACTTACCAAACGAAACGAAGTGCGTATGAGCCAAGTCGAACAGCGTCTTGCTGATGACCCAGGTGCTGAAGAGCTTAAAATTCTGCTATGGCAAGTTCAGTCGATTGAACATGATAATGCTGAATCACTTGAAGAGATGTTAAGAGAACGAATCGTAAGCCATACAGCTAATGAAGCTAATGAAAAATTACAAACCAATCAATTCACTGCTGCTATTTCCATCATTGAAGATGGGTTACGGTATGCACCTGAAAATGAACGTCTCAGCAGCTTGAAATCGACTATTGAGAATCAACAATCAGATTTTGAAACGCAACAACAAGAACGTATTGCGCAAGCTTTAAATCAATATGAACTAGAACAAGAGCAAAATGAAAATAACGCCATTGAAGTAGTCGACATTCAAGTGAATGTTAATGATTATGATGAAATGCAAGTGACTGGAGAACTTTTAAGCGTCGCTACAAGACCGATTCATTCTATTTCAATAACATACAAATTACTAGATGAAGATGAAGAAGAAATACTAGAAAATGAAACATACGCATTCCCTGATACGCTATACCCTGATGAAACTGGTCAAATTGATCATACGCATAGTGACATACCAGATGATATTGACTTAGACGAAATTACAATTTCAATCGAGCAAATCTCATGGTATCTAGACGGTCAAGAATAGAGGTGAACAAAATGAAATACCAACTAAAAAAAACAGCGCCGGTCGTTCTTTCAATGATAATTCTATTAGCCGGAACGTATGCTTTAGTCTCTTATTATGACAATTGGAAAGAAACAGCAATTGGATCAGATCAAGCCATTGTTGAACATGTCACAGATAATGAGTCTAACCAAGGACACGACCTACAAGAACTAATTCATGAAGCTCAAAAAAGCGTTGTTCAAATTGAAACAACAGGGTCATTTGGTAATAACTTAGGTTCTGGCTTCGTTTATAACGACCGCGGTGACATTATTACAAATGCCCACGTTGTAAAAGATGCTGATTCAGTTTATGTTAAAACATCAGAAGCCCATACTTACCCTGGAGCTGTAATCGGTATTGGTTCTTCTGAAGACATCGCTGTTGTTCGCGTACCTCAATTAGCGAACAGTTCAACTTTAGAGATTGACCCAAACTTTGAACCCAATATTGGTGATGAAATATTAGCCGTTGGAAGTCCGCACCGCTTGCAAAACACTGTTACGTTAGGTCATATATCAGGAACAGAACGAAACCTATCAGTTGAACAGTATGAATACAATAATTTATATCAAATCTCAGCTAGTATTTTACAAGGAAATAGTGGTGGTCCGTTAATCCACGAAGAAACAGGGAATATTATTGGCATAAACTCAGCAGCCATGAATGAAGGTACCATTGGTTTTAGCATTCCCATTAGCCAAATTTACGAGCGTGTTTCAATGTGGTCAGACACAGCTAATGATGATGAGTTAAACTACGATGGTGACCCTACTTTATATCAAGACATTGACCCAAATACTTTAGAAGAAGACAGTGAATATTTAATCAGTTATTTCTATGAGACATTAAATGTGCGTGATTATTTCACAGCTTATTCATTATTAGGTAGTGACTTACAATCGAATTACTCTTATCAAGAATTTCGAGAATTAATCGTTCATTCAATCGATATTAATATTAATTCAACAGAAACTTTATCTGTTGAAGATGGAATTGCAACATTCAAAGTTAATTCAGATCATGAAATTAGAACTGATGAAGACACACGTGAAACTCACCATTTTGAAACTATTTATGAAGTTGGCTACGAAAATGACCAACTAAAAATTCTAAGTTTAGAACGTGAACTCTTATCTAAGACGAGCCATTCAAATTAAAATGATCGTTTCTGGGTGAGTAACCATTCAAATACACATAAGTCACCATATAGATATATTACATGTCTTGGGAGGTGATTTTATGTTCAAACCAGGTTACTCACAACATGGATATGGCCATGGCTATAACAACTTTGCGTTGATCGTTGTACTTTTCATTTTATTAATAATCGTGGGTGCAACTTTCTACTGCTAACACCTTACAAGTGTCTTGAGAGGTTAGATGACTGCTCGCATCAACCTTTTCTCCCTCAAAGTGCAAGAGGCTTATCGTCATAGTTGGAGTGACGATAACCTCTTACACCGTTAATAATCACTGATTTGAATAGTCCCCTTATAAAAAAAGCTGACCGCTATAATTGCGATCAGCTTTTTTAGTATTATTCATTTAAGAATGTTTCGATTTCAGATTCTGGCATTGGCTTACTGAAGTAGAAACCTTGAACTTGGTCACATTTTTCACCCAACAGAAAATGTAAATCGCCCTCCTTTTCAACTCCTTCAGCAATTACTTTTAAGTTTAGCGCATGAGATAAATGGATAATCGTTTTAACTATAGCAATATTTTGCTTCGTTTGATTTTGAATGAACATGCGATCAATTTTTATTTTGCTTAATGGAAACTGGCTTAAATACTTTAAAGATGAATAACCAGTCCCAAAATCATCTAAAGCCACCTTCACACCGAGCTCATCAAAGTCATGAAGTGTATCAATTATATAACGTTCATTGGACATAGCCATTGATTCTGTGATTTCTAACTCTAGATATTGAGGTTCTAGACCTGTCTCTTCAAGTATTTCGCTAACACGACTCACTAAATGACGTTGCAAAAACTGTCTTGCAGAAAGGTTAACGCTCACTTTAACTTTTGGTAAGTCTTCATCTTGCCACTTTTTATTTAATCGACAAGCTTCATAAATCACCCAATCACCTATATCTAAAATTAGTCCTGTCTTTTCTGCAATTGGGATAAATTGATCAGGTGAAATGTCTCCCATTTCTTTATGTGGCCATCGGCATAATGCTTCAAAACCGATGATTTCTTGAGATTCCAATTCATACTGCGGTTGAAAATGTAACTCGAAATCCCCACTCTTTATGGCTTTATGTAATTCAGTCTCAAGCTTTAAACGTTCTTTAAAACCTTCTTTTAAAGATTGTTTAAATATTTTATAGTCATTTCGGCTTTCCTCTTTTATAACATGCATAGCAGAGTCAGCGTGCTCAATCAACTCTGATGCTGTTGCAGCAGAAGATTGTGGGTAAAGACTAATCCCAATACTAACAGTTGTATATATTTCATAACCATCAACCATTAATGGCTTTCGGAATTGCTCGATTACCTGTTGTGCTAATGAGCATACATCTTGTTCACTCGATACTTTGCGCTGTAACACTAAAAATTCATCACTCGTCATTCTAGCAATAAACAAATCTTCTCTTAATATTTGCTTTAACCTAGAGGCGCAACCCCTTAATAACGAATCACCTACTTGATAACCGAGTGTGTCATTAATATGTTTGAAATAATCAACATCTATAAAGTGAACAGCTAATTGCTCCCCTGACTCCTCTGAATTTTTCAACTCGTCTTCAAGTACAAGTTGAAAATAGTTACGGTTAGGTAGTCTGTCAATTGATCATAATAAGCCATGAACTCAATTTGTTTTTCATTCTCCACACGTTCAGTAATATTTCGAACGATTGCAACACGAAGGTTCGAGTCTTCATTAAACGGTTCTGGTAATACTTCAGCATAAATAATAGACCCATCACGCTTAAAACCCCTTAAAGGATAAGGACTATCATGTTGGTTCAATTGCATATTCTCATACAAAGCCTCATGATCATCTGAATGGACAATATCAAAAATGGATTTACCGATTAATTCAGACCTCTTATATCCGATCATGCTAGCAAAAGCAAAATCACAATCAATAATTTGTCCTCGATCATGCATAATAATACCTTCATAAGGGCTACTTCTAGCATGATTTAAAGTATAAATTAACGAATCTTTCTTCGACTTTAATCCACCTTCCTTTAGTGTATAGCACCAATACTCATCAATTGGCTCACTTTTCATCACAACCAATTTCTCAGGGGTCGTTTTCGTCCAAACAAGATCTTCATTATTCGTTTGTTTTGCGATTACTTCTAAATCAATATAATCATGAACATATAACGGATCATTAACATTCAATTTTACTTCTAGTAATTCTTCTGCAAATTGATTGCCAGCTACAATGTATCCATCTTGATCAACAAAAATAATCGCATCTGATACATTGTCTAAGATCCAATCATGAATAGGCAATTGTAGCTGATCTACTTTTTTGAACACTTTATTTCCCCCTACTATAAATGCATAGCCTTGTTGGTGCTAGGTTAATTAGCCGATATTTATTTTCTCTTTTGGATAACGATAACGATCTTTCGCCTTGCCTCGATTAAATGAGAATAAAAATGTCAAAATTCCAATACGCCCAATCAACATAAGAGCCATTAATAAAACTTGACTTAAATTTGACAGCTCATTCGTAATCCCCATTGATAAACCTGTCGTTCCGAACGCTGAACTAACTTCAAAAATAATGCTCGTTAACGATAGATGCCCATCTAATGCTGTAATGACAATAACAACTGAAAAGAACATTAACATCGCTAACAATGTTACGACTACGGCTTTGAATAAGTCTTCTTCTTCAATTTCTCGTCCAAAAATCCGTACACGATTTCTACCACTAGCAAACGTAATAATAAATATAATAACTAAAGCAAATGTAGTCGTTCGAATACCACCACCAACACTACTTGGTGAAGCGCCGATAAACATCATAGATGACAAAAACAGTTGCGTCTGAGTAGTGAACTCATTCATATCCATCGTGCTCAGCCCACCACTTCTAGCGGTCGTTGACTGAAACAAACTATAGAAAAGCGCTTCATGCCATGTTTTATCGGCAAAGAAGTGATTGAACTCTAAGATCAAAATAACGATAAATGAAAAAGCTAATAAAACAAAATAAGTTAATGATGTTAACTTAGTAAACAGTGAAAAGCGCTTTAAGTTACGCTCTTCTTGCGAAATTTGTAAGTACTCTTTAAGTTCAATTAATACTGGGAAACCAATTGCACCAGCAATGATTAATAAAATATTAATAAATTGCACAAAGTAATCATTCGCAAATGGTTCTAAAGAAGCTCCGGTAATATCAAAACCACCGTTCGTAGTCGCACTAACCGAGGCGAAAAAGCCATGGTAGTAAGCTTGTAAAGCACTATCGAAGTACGTTAAATAATATGTACCTAAAATAATAAAACCGATCAATTCGATTGTTAATATAACAATAAACATCTCTTTAACTAATCGAACAATTCCAGCAATCGACTTCGTATTCTGATCAGTCATGATAAGACGTCTTTCTTTGAAGCCAATCTTCTTCCCTAACACGATCCAAATAAGTGTCCCTAATGCCATTACTCCTAATCCACCTATTTGGAGTGCCAATGCAATCATGAAGATCCCAAACACACTATAAGAATCAGCCGTCTCCACCACTGTTAATCCAGTAACAGTAACAGCACTGACAGCTGTAAATAACACCTCCATAAAAGCTAACTGAACACCTTCTTTTTGTGAGATTGGAAGTGATAAAAGAAAAGCGGCAACAGATGCTGCTATAAAATAATACAGTGAAATAAGTTGCACGGGTGTTAGTTTATCTAAGATTGATTTATTTGGTGTCAGTCGATCCATTCGGCTCATAATACAACTTTCTCCTTAAATTGCTAAATTCCTGCTAAAAAATCAAAAATCATGTCGCAAAATGTTCAAAAATGAAATATAGACTATTATGAATTCATTCTAATCATTTGACAACATCTAATAAAAGCCTTCAAGTGTAAATAAAACCCTATCTGTTCTTCATGACAGATTAGGGCCGTCCAAAATAGCTTTATTTAATTTAGAACAAATTTTCTTGATTTTTTTCTTTAAATTTATTTAGTAAAGATACACCTTGATAGCCTGCCTCAATTAAATCTTGCAACGTCTCTTCTACTTGTTCTCTTTCACGGTTAACCATATTACCAATTAATATAACATTCATATTATCTTCAATTTCATTCACGGCTCTAACATTTGCTAGTATCGTCGCTTTAGGATTCGATTCTTTCGTAATTCGAACTTGGGTAACTAACTCTTGTTCAGCCTCAAGCTTTTGATTAAAAAAGTCATAATGCTTTTTAGGGATATATGCCTCAATTAACCATCGAGCTCCTTCAATTTCCTCACGATCAATAATCAACGCATCAAGGAAATCGACATCTTTGCTTACTAATTCTTCTCCCGATTTTTCCAAAATATTAAGCGACACTAATTTAAATGTTTTCATCGAACCTTCCTTTCTTTTACATCCTTATTATATAGGAAATTGAAGGAAGACAAAAGGTATATTTAAGAAATTGATTGATGAGGGCTTTCATTCTCTAAAATCTCTTGGTCAAGCTGCTTTAATCGCTTCTGCGCTTCTTCGATTGTCATCGTCTTATAATGATGCTTGCCCCCTGGCAGTTCTTCCATCTCATCAGCTTCATATACTACTTCATGCAATGGCGTGCGCATACCATCAACGGAGAAAGGTAAGTATGAGTCCGTATGCAGTAATATTGTCACGGATATAGCTTTTGCCGTTTTACGATCTTCACCTAAACGGATCAATAATTTATGAGCTCTTTCAGCACCTTTAATCGCATGAATGTCATGTTTACGATACTCTTGATAATCCCACTCACCATCGTTATACCATTCATAATGACCTATATCATGCAATAATGCTGCCTTGGCAGCTAACTCAACATTAACTCCTCGAGCCTTGGCCAATTTAACAGCTTGTTCAGTTGTCGACACAGCATGATGAATCCCTGAACGTTTAAGGTATTTTTGTGTAATAGGATGATTAAATATATCGACTAGCTCAACTCGTTTCACGACAACCACCCCTTTAAGTTTTTAAAGATTAATATAGCATAGTATGCAGTACAATTTCAATTGTTATTTGTACTTGTTACCTTTTATAAGAAAAATTAAACATACGGCTATGCACACAATAGATGTTTGAATTATTTTACAATTACGGTACAATGATAAAAGCTTAGTTAATGGTTTCAATTATTAAGTTCACAGTAAATTTCAAAAGTGGTGAAATTATGACATTAAAATTAGAGCTTAGAGAATTAAAAGATCCTGTACTACTACCAGATTTAAATGATCTGCTAGGTCGTATGTTACAAAATATTGGCTCAGTTGACCCTGAACTTCGAGATACGTTAATCTACAACAAATTTGGCAAGCTAATATTAGGTAATCATTTATCAACTCAACAAGTAGAACACATCTTAAGCGTTTGTTTAGACAATTTGTTTTGGAAAATTGGTGAACGAAGCAGTGACTCAGTATTCACACGGTCATTTTCGGCTTTAGTGATCGCACTTATCCTCAACTATAATCGTCAGAAACAGATTATTTCCGATCAACTTATACACCATTCTGTCAATAGTAGTATAAAGTACCTAAAACTCGAAAAAGACACCAGAGGATATGTAACAGGTAAAGGATGGGCTCATAGTATTGCCCATGGTGCCGATTTATTAACGGAAGCAATCAAACACCCTCATTTTAATCAAGCATTATCTTCTCAATGCCTTGAAGCGATTAAACTGTGTATTTTTAAAGAAAACACCACCAACACACCTTATATAGATGATGAAGAAGAACGACTCGTCTTCATTATGGAAGCTTTGAAAGAAAAAGGGATTACAGAACAGAAGGTTTATACGTGGGTTTTGGAAATTGAACAACAATTAGATGATATATTTCAAAATGAAGGGCATAGTCTAAACTTCTTTTGGAAGAGAAATCAAGTAGTAAATTTCTTGCGTAGTTATTACTTCCGCCTGCTTTATAATAATGAGTGGGAACAATTGCAGACGAATATCGTTACAGTGCTTAGAAAGTTACATAAAGACTTATACGATTAATGAAATGAGGTTAATAATGAAAAGGCTTGCTATCTTAACAGTAGGTAAGACTCATAGTGGTAAAAGCACATTTGCTAAGAAACTAGACAAAGAATTAAATCATTCTATAATTATAGACCAAGACCACCATGCAGGTTTTATCAATACACATTACCCAACACTACAACCAAAATCAGGCCCAAACACACTCAAACATTCCATTTCAAAGTTGATTGTCGATTATGCTAAAGAAAATACAAACTTGCATTTTATAGTGTGTAATTCTAATCGTTCTAAAGCAGGAAGAGCATATTTGCTAAATGAGATTTATAAGAAAGATGAGTTTATTAGAATCATAGTTCACTTTAATATCTCTTATGATACTCTTCTTGACCGTGTCACTCAAAGTGAAAGAAACACCAACATTCTTAGAAATGCATCAAGTTTCAAAGAAGTACTGTTACGACAGCAAGCTGAAGATGTGATTGATCCTGATGAAGACGAGGCTGACTTTTTCTTTACTATTAGTAATAACGATGAAACAAATGAAGTCATAAGACGAATTGTCGATATTTCAAATCAAAATTGTTAAACAAAAAACGTGCTATAAGGAATCACCTTATCACACGTCTTTTTATACTTATAAACTTTTAAGCCATCTTTTCCCCATCACGGTAAACTAGTTTAAATGTAATTAAGCCAATTAAAACAAGTCCCATGAACGTTAAGAACAAATTACTATAAACGGCACTTTCACCTGTTACTGCCAAGAAGTTCACCGGATTCTCAGGTCGGAATAAATCAAGTACAACACCTGCAATAGCACCACTTAAAGCACCTGAAACAAAGTTTAATAAGTTGAAAACACCCATTCCAACACCTGTTTCATGTTTAGCTAGCAAGTTCGCTAATAGATCTGCACCTGATGCTTGAACTAATGGGAAACACATCATCGGGAAGATCAGCATTAAACTAATGATTAACGGACTTAAACCGACTGTAGATGAAACGATTAGAAACCCAGTTGATAATAAAGCTAAGCTACCTAAATAAACTTTCCTAGCTCCTTTTTGATCAACAAGTCTTCCTCCTTTTCTTCCGATTAATGCAGCGCTAATAGCACCCGGAAACATAACTAAACCAATTTCCATCGTTGATAAACTATAGACTTCACGTAGCATAATTGGGACAGTAAACATAAGACCGAATAGACAAGCTACCGCTAAGAAACTCGTCAAAATCGCCACCAAATAGTTACGGCTTTTAAATAAATGAGGTGGTATAAATGGATTTTTCGCCTTAAACATGCGAAGCAACGCTAAAATACCAAACCCGATTGCAATATATAACGAATAGACGAAGCCTAGCGTAATTCCAATTAACGTTGAAGCAATCGTTACAGCAACTAAACTAGCCCCTAAATAATCTAATCTTACGTTAACCGTTTCTTCATCTGGTAAGTTTTTAAGCAAAAATGGTAATGTCACGATCATTAAAGCCGATGTTAAAAATAAAAATTGCCAAGATAAAAAGCCGGCAATAACACCGCCTAAAATAGGGCCAATTCCAGAGGCAAAAGCCATCACGGATGCAATAATCCCTAATATCTTACCCCTTTCATTCGGGAAGTAGCGAATAGGTGCAATAAAAGCAATAGCTGGCATCATCGAACCGCCAATTGCCTGAATCACCCTTGCTACGAGTACAAAAAAATAATTCGGTGCAAGAAATCCGATAATAGAACCAATCGTAAAAACCGTTAGTCCAAATGTGATTAACTTCTTAAAAGCTACTGTGTCAGCTAGTTTTCCATATATTAAAGCCCCGACTGAATACACCATAATATAACCAGTCATCACCCAGCTAACTTCTGAGGGCATTAAATTAAATGCTTCTGCAATGTCTGGGATGGCTATGTTAAACATTGTTCCGTTCATAACCGAAAACATTAAAACGAAACATATTGAAAACAACAACATTCTAGGGTTCTTTATATCTATTTCATTTTGTTGTTTTATTGTTTCCATATAATTTTACTCCTCTCAATTCACCTAATCTATCATATCGGTTAGCTATTAAACTTGCAATAGTTGTGCACACTTCTACAATTCCCCAAAAATTTTCCTTTATGTTAAAATAATGATATATTAATTTTAAGAAAATTTGGAGGTGTCTGAATGTTTGAGGAGGATTCACGTTCAATTGAACAACAGTCATTACATAACAAAAACAAATTGCTTTTATGGTTATTATTAATTATTACAGCTGTCAGCACAATAGCCAATGTGTCATCAGGTTTGCCAACAAGCGTCATCTTAATTGTTTTATTTGGTGGGATTGGTATATTAGTTGTCGCTGGATTTTTAATCTTCACTAATAAAGCAACTCAAGTTATACCGTACATATATGTCGTCGGGTTATCTGGACTGCTCGGTTTCGTCATTTTAGAAGCGAGTGTCTCTACACATAACTTCGGTTTAATTTTCTTCATTCTAGTAACATCAGCAATATACATGTCACTGCCACTTTTAGTACTAGGTTTCACATCAAGCATGGTCATTTACCATAGTTTAGTCTTCATGCACGGTGACCTTTTAGACTTGCGATACGAAACAGCGCTATCGTTCATTTTATTTACAGCGATCATTTTATTTGGACTACAACGAATTACGAAACAAACAGACAACCAATTAGAACAGCTGCGACAAGAGAATGAATTAAGATTCGAAAGCGAAACGAAACAAAAAGACCACATCAAAGAACAAACAGCCGTTATTAAGACTAGTATGGAAGAAATTGAATCACAATCAAATACGAATAGCCAAGCTTTGACGGAAATGAATCGTGCTATTCAAGAAATCGCTTCTAGTACTGAAACACAAGCTGATGATTTAACATCGGTCAACGATTCAATCCATCATACCGCAACTAATGTGGATGATATGATGAATCAATTAAGTGATATTCAAGAAGATACAAATGAAACGTCTCAACAAGCCCAAACAGGTAAAGAAGAATCTGATCAAATGATCAATCAAATTAAAACGTTCGAAACGAGTATGGATCAAATGCGCACCACATTTAAAGAATTAACAGAAAAAGTCGAGTCATCATCTACTTTCATTCAATCGATTAAAGAGATTAATGAACAAACAGGGTTATTAGCACTTAACGCGTCAATTGAAGCAGCCCGAGCAGGTGAACATGGAAAAGGATTTGCGGTTGTTGCTGATGAAATCCGTAAATTAGCTGACAAAACTGATCACACTGCTTCTAACATTTCAGATAACTTAAATGAAATGAAACAAACAAATGAAGAAACTGATGAACAAATGAATCAATTACTTTCTGTTCTACAAGATAATATTAAAACGATCCATCAAAGTAGTGAGCGATTTAACCAATTTGAAGATGACACAAACGATTTACAAAACAAGCTAAACCATTTCAGCCAAATTGCTGAGCAAGTTAATGAAAGTACATCACACATTAATGATACAATGGAACAAATCGCTTCTAAAGTCCAACAAACAACGGCATCCGTTGAAGAAATAACGGCAACGGTTCAAGAACAGACGAATCAAAATAGCCAACTTCATGAAGAGATCGAAAAAACTACTGGAGCGTTACAACAACTAACAAAGGAGTCATCAACATGAATGAAACAATCGACCTACTTATGAATCATCGTTCTATTCGTCAATTTAAAGATGAATCATTAACTGATGAGCAAATTAAAACGATTATTCAAGCAGGACAAGCTGCTTCAACATCAAGTTATTATCAAGCCTATACCATCATTGGTGTCACAGATGACAAATTAAAACGACAATTACGAGAAGTTAGCGGTCAAGAATATGTAGAACACAATGGCCACCTTTTCGTCTTTTGTGCAGATTTAAACCGTATGTATCAATCACAAGATGTAGAAACACAAGAAAAGATGAAAGACAATATCGAGAATACAGAGTTTTTCATGATGTCTACGATCGATGCAACGTTAGCTGCTCAAAACGCTGCAGTCGCAAGTGAGTCGCTCGGACTTGGCATTTGTTATTTAGGTAGCTTACGTAATGATATCAACCGTGTTAATGAGCTATTAAGTTTACCACAGTACGTTATTCCGTTATTTGGAATGGCTGTAGGTGTTCCAGATGAAGAGCCTGATGTAAAACCACGCTTTGACTTTAATGCGATCTATCACGAAAACGGTTATCAAGATCATACAAAACATGTTGAACAATTTAACAAAACGACAGAACAATACTATGAAGACCGTTCATTTAACACGAAAGTAGACAATTGGAGTAAACAAGTTGAACGAAAACTATCTAAGCCCATGCGCATGGACGTTACAGACTTCGTTAAACAAAAAGGGTTAAATAAACGTTAAAGGATTAGGGAGTCTCCCTAATCCTTTTTTCTTACTCTTCCTCTTTTCCTTTTTTACGATTTCTTCTTCGGCGAATTTTCTCTCTAATTTTCTTATAATCAAGTATAATCGTCTTAGGTTCGTACTGATCATCGGCAATAAGGTCTCCTGTTGTTGTTTTCATAAATGACCAAGCAATTAAGAACATAATGAATATTAACGGGAAACCGCCGATTATACTAGCCGTTTGTAATGTCTCTAAACCACCTAAATACATTAAAGCTAACGGTAACAAACATAACGTAAACGCCCAAAACATTCTATTCCAACGTAATGGCTCTTCATTTTCAATTTCTTTTTGCGTAACAGAAGCTAGAATATATGAACTTGAATCAAATGTCGTTGCTAAAAAGACGATTGATAAAAAGACAAACAACGCAACCATGACACCTGCAAACGGTAACTGGTTAATAATCGAAATGATCGCCGCTGGTGCACCCTGTTCATTTAACACCGTTATGACATCGAATGAACCACTCAATTGTAAGTAGAGCCCGAAGTTCCCCATTACACCGAAGAATAGCAAACAGCCAATAGACCCATAAATCATCGTACCTGCAATAACTTGGCGAATCGTTCGTCCACGTGAAATTCTTGCGATAAACAAGCCGACAAACGGAGCATATACTAGCCACCAAGCCCAATAGAAAATCGTCCAAGCCTCAGGAAATCCAGTTGGTTCAAACCCTTGTAACACAGCAAATGGCTCGGTCCACGTACTCATTCTAAAAAAGTTATCTAAAATTAGTCCCAAACTATTCGTCGTCGTCTCAGCAATAAACAAAGTAGGTCCTGTGATGAACACAAAAGCGAGTAAGAAAATCGACAACGCTAAATTAATGTTACTTAACCGTTTAATACCTTCTTTTAGTCCGACATAAGCGCTGGCAGCAAAGATCGCAGTAACAACTAATAACACAATCGTTCTTAAGAACATGTCGTCTGCAAGTCCCGTAAGTTCAGATACACCACGTGAAATAAGCGGCGTACCGAGAGCAAGCGTCGTCCCCGCCCCACCTATTAAACCGAAAATAAATAAGACATCTATAATTTTACCTAGGAAAGTATCAGACCAACCTTTTAAAAGGGGTCTTAACGTTTCACTAATCTTAATAATTGGTGTTTTTCTTACATAGAAAAAATACGCCATTGGAAGAGCCGGCAAAGCATATATAGCCCAGGCAATAGGCCCCCAGTGGAAAATACCGTACGTTGAAGCCCATTGAATCGTTTCTAATTGTTGATCAGTAGGGCTAATCCCAAATGGTGGTCCTTGATAATAATAAGCCCACTCAATCGTACCCCAATAAAGAATACTAGAACCAATCCCTGCACTAAAAAGCATCCCTGCCCATGCAGGCGTGCTAAACTCTGGCTTCTCGTCTTCTTCACCTAATTTCACTTGCCCGTTTTGACTAAAAGCAACAAAGATTAAAAAGAAGAAGATTGCAAGTCCCATTAACAAATATAAAAAACCAAATGTATCAGACATGAATGCATTTACATCAGCAATGACTTCTGCACCTGCTTCTGGGAATAACACAAGCGGAACCACGACTGATAATATGACAACAAAAGATATAATAAACGTTGGCCAATCAATCAATTTTCTACCCATTTAAAAGTCTCCTCTTTGATGTTGTGTTATATAGCTTGAGTTAAATGGGTGATTTTATTAGTGTAAAATAAAAACCTCCGAACAAGTCGGAGGTTAAGTTAAGATCATTTGCGTTAGTTTATTAACTATTCAGCAGTTAAAATTAATTCTTCACCTGAATAGTCATCCATTCTCGTTTCATGATAATTCCCTTCAACCCAATTTTCAATTTGATCATCATACCAATCACTTCTGTAGTGACCTGTTTGACCAGGACCAACGATATGATAACCTCCCTGAGGGTCAGACAGGTCTGTTACAAAACGCCAGCTAGCGCCATGATTCACAATACCATCATCACCAAATGAAGCAGCCATAACTGTCACGCTACTCCCATCTACAGGTTTTGGATCAACACTATTAAAGAACCGGTCTAAAATGCCGGTAATCGATAACGGATGAGCGAAATATATACGATGATAATCTCCCCAATTCCAATCATCAACATTAGACCCTTGTATATCGACAATCTCTTCAACAGCTTGCGTTATAGCTTTATCTAATACCGACTCTAACCCACCATGACGTTCAACCCAATGTACTTCATCACCATCATATGCACGTTGAATTAACTGATCAACATTTTGTCCGCTACCTTTAAACATAGAAAGCACTTCCTCTGGCATTTTCTCAGCAAACAAAGTCTCTTCTATCGACCTCACTAACTGATGGAACACCAAAGGCCCAGCTAACTCACGATCGTCATACAAATTCCACTCAGACAAAACATCCACTGCTTCTTGCTCAACTTCAGATAATTCAACAGACTCTAAAACATCGATAAAAATCGGAACAAAATGTCTTGCTTGTAGGTTTTTCGTATCCATTTGTAACTCTTTCATATCTTCTGCTGTAAATTGCTCTCCTTCTTCAAGTACTTCATGGATTCTTTCGTATCGGTATGGCTGAGCCCAAACGTTACTAACATGATATGGATAAACATCTGATACGACTTGGTTATTCGCTGTAGCGACAAAGCCTTTTTCAGGATTAACAATCGTCGGCAGCTCATCGTATGGAATATACTCTGTTAACGCAAAGGTTGAATCCCAACCTGGCATTGGCAACAAGGCATCATCTGGATGATCATATATAGGGATTCTTCCATTCGCTTTATAAGCAATCGTTCCATCATGACTGGCAAAGACAAAATTTTGTGCAGGTGCATGAAAGTCTTCTAACGCTTTCTCAAACTCTTCCCAATCCGAAGACCGGTTCATTTGCAGTACAGCAGACAACTCTTTTGTTGCATCTAATGCTGTCCACCGTAATGAAAACACTGATCCATTTAAATGCTCATCAGCTTCTTCAGCAAATTCAGAAACGACAGGACCATTAATCGTTTCAATGACTTCATATTCAATAGGATCCTCTCCATCAACATAGATCGTCTCTTCAATGACTTCAGCTTCATACCATTCGTCATCATATAAAAATTGGTAAGGATCATCTTCATGTCTTCGCTCAATATAAAGCTGTTGAACATCTGGTCCAACATTGGTTACACCCCAGGCAACCTCCTCATTGTGACCTAAGATTACACCTGGAATACCAGCAAAAATCACACCTGAAACGTTATAATTCGGTGAATCTAGGTGGACTTGATACCAAATTGACGGTGTTGCCAACCCTAAATGTGGATCATCAGCTAATATTGGTTTGCCTGATTTTGTTTTACTACCATCCACTGCCCAATTGTTACTTCCATTAAAAGGGTGTGGTATTTCAGCTTTTGTTAAGCTAGCTGTTATATCAATATATTCTTCATCTGAAATGTTTGACGCACCTTTCTCTGGATATGTTGGAAACAGCTCAAGTGCTTCTTCTTCTTGGAAGTTGTGCATAGCATAATAGTTAAATGCTTGACGCTCCCAATGCCCTCCCAAATCAAAGGCCATATATTTACCAATCGTTAAAGAGTCAAGTGGTGTCCATTCTCTCATCTCACTTAACCCCATTAATGTGAATTCAACAGGCATGCTACCTCCACTTTCAGCATGTGTTATATAAGCGTTTACACCTGCAGCATATGCTTCTAATGCCATTAACTCCTCCTCATCATAATCAGCTAACGACTTTTCTGCAGCTCTTCTTAAACCAAGCGTTCTAAAATACTTATCTGTATCAACTGCCATTTCACCGACGACTTCACTTAATTCACCCGAAGCTTGCCTTCGTGACATTTCCATTTGGAACAAGCGGTCTTGTGCTGTTGCAAACCCTTGAGCAAAAAAGAGATCTTCATCAGTCTCTGCCTCAATGTGTGGGACACCTTGTTCATCTCGGATAATCGTTACGTCGTTCGTTAATCCTTCGAAAGATAACTCTTCCGAAACGTCCTCGGTATAACTAGCAACAGCAATGGCGCCTTCAGTCTGTGGTAAAGATCTATCTATGTAAGCGTTAACATAAAGAAGCACACCAATTAATATAAGCACTAAAATTAAAAATACTATTAAACTCCACTTGATGATTTTATTTCTAGGTTGTTTTGTTTGAATTGCCTCTCCCATAGCACAACCCCCTTTTTATTATAATAATATAAAAATTCTAAAAATTTAACACTTATATGTACTTTTTAACTTTTAATTTACGAATAGGATGAAAAAGCCTTATAATAAACGTTGGATTAATCGAATGAGGTGAACTTATGGATGCAAAGAAAAAAGCATTAATCGCAGGACTAATTATTGTGTTCTTTTTATTAATTGGTGTTTTCTATCTATCTTACTTAGGGTTAACTGAAGACTCAGGAGAAGCTGAAGAAGTTATAGATGAAGCTGAACAATACTTAGCAGAGAACTTTGATCAACAAACTGAAGTCGTTGATACGTTGTTTGATAATACTGGAGTATATGAACAATTTCGTTATGCTGCAATAGTAGAGACTGAAGAGCATGATCATTTTAGATTTTTAGTGTATCGTCATAATCAATACGATGAATATATGGATAGTTACGTAGCTGAAACTTGGGAATATGAATTGGAACAATTTCTAACTGCTGAACTAGAAGAACGTTTTGGAACAGATATAATCTATGATATGTGGATTACTTACCCGAAAGACATTGGTCACCATTTAAATATTGACCGTAATGACATCCCATCACTACAAGGACAATCAGCAAAACCGATCATCCGAGTGACATTAGATCGTGGACAAGAATCAGATGATGAGGACCATATGAAAGAAATAATCAGTCTAATGCGTTCAGAGCTAGACATTCCAGGCGGTAGTTTCACACTAGGGTTTAACGATGATGCGCTTATCTTTAGTGATCGAAATATACGTGAAGAATTTTAAACTATACATCATTACTAGTTGGAAAAGTGTCGGACGACGTACCATTAATGTCGGATGAACCTAAGCTCTAAAGTGATTTAGGGGACTTTAGCTCAATTCAAAGCGCCGAAGTCCCCTCTTTTATGTCCCTAAAACATAAAAAAGTAGTCTAATTCAAACTAAATTAGACTACTTCACGTCAATATATTTCAGTTCTTTAATAAATTGATAATATCACTTTCAATTTTAGCTGGTGTCGTTTGTGGTGGATAACGTCTAATCACTTTACCATCTTGATCAACTAAAAACTTTGTAAAGTTCCATTTAATTTCGCCACCTAAAAAGCCCTTCTTCTCACCCGTTAAAAATTGGAACAAGTCACTTTGTTCGTCACCTTTAACATCGACTTTTTTATAAATTGGAAATGATACACCATAATTAAGCTTACAAAAGCTTTCAATTTCACCTTGTTCATCAAACTCTTGATTCATAAACTGATCACATGGAAACCCTAAGATCTCAAACCCGTCACTTTGATGTTTCTCATAAAGATGTTGCAAACCTTCAAACTGCGATGTAAAGCCACATTTACTAGCCGTATTAACGATTAAAAGGACTTTACCTTCATAATCAGACATTGACTGCTGGCTTCCGTTACCTTGTTCCACCTCAATACTGTATAATTCGCTCAAAAAAAGACCTCCCCCAACATTATGTGTTACATCTTGAACAAAATAATTGACCGTTCACATGTTCACCGTCCAAAAATCCATTTTCACAATAAACTTTTCGACCACATTTACAACAATACCCAATTAACTCAATCATCTAAACACACTCTCGTAATTTTTCTTATAAAATACTTATAACAGACATCTATAAACATCACTAGAAAAAAACGAAATAATTAACAGTTTTTCAAATTGCATTCAATCATTTATAATATAATTATAAACAATTTGCTTCAGGCAGGTGATATAGTGAGTCTGAAATCGAGCATTTATAAGTTTTTACGCATTTGGAACGATGTCGATTCTGTCCGAAAAGGCAGAGTTGGACGCCGGGTCGGTCGACGTGTTGCTGGCCGCACAACAGGAAAAGCATTTCGCAAGCTTTTTAAATAAGAATCATAATTGAAACTTGGATTAGTTAAACTAGTCCAAGTTTATTTTTCTTCTTTTTTGATTAACTTTATATCAACTTCATCTTGAATGTCTTCTTGTTCAATAAATTGCTTAAACAACTGATGAACTTCGTTAGAATCTCCGCTGCCATACACTTCACCATGAACATATAACTCAAATAATAATGGCACCTGTTCTGTCTCCGGTTCTTCAAGATTGATCTCACAAGCTTTGCACTTCTTATAGAGGGCTGTGTCGTCTTCCCAATCACCTTGATTTAAATAGTGACAATACCCATTCTCATCAGCATCTTGGTTAAAATTAATATCCCAAAATGTGCAAGTTCCATTTTGATCATAACAGTTCGGACCTTGAGGAATGAAACGTTCTGGATATAACCTTTTTTCCTCGTAGTCGAACGCTTGTTTAATCTCATCTTCTGTTAAATAATCAAAATCACGGATGACGACTTTTAGATCACCGTATTGATACAAATGCCGTGGCTCTACGTTTGTACTCTTAACATAAACTTTCTCTTTGCCATACAGTTCTTTTTTCTTCTCTAAATATTCATATCTATGTATAAAATCCTTCAAGCTAATTCCCCTCCACCTAAGTAAGAATTCTCAATCTTCTATCTACTATATTATTATAATAGAGACAAGATGTACAAACATGTCTATTAACAAAGAAAAACTTGCCTGTCTTAGACACAAGCAAGTTTAACTTACATTTAACACAACACCAGAAACAGCATCGACACTTACGTCATACTCATAATCACCATACTCAATGACAACTAAGTAGATTAAGTCACCCTTCTCTTCTACTAAATCCGCTTGAACTGGGTTACCGTTTACCGTCTCTAATGCTAGTTCAATCGCATCTAACTTTTCAATTGTTGTTTGGACATATTTCTTAGCATCTTCTATACTAATAGACTGCACACGATTAACACGTTGTTTATCAATTGAGAGAACTTTACCGCTTACGCCATCGACCGTTAAATCATAAGTGTAGTTCCCTTGTGATACATTGACTTCAAATTGCTCTTGTCCATTTAATTCTAGATTTTCAATTTTACCTTCAACTTGTTCATAGACGATTTGTTCTAATTCATTATGTCCGATTAATTTTGTCGCATCTAACATCACATTCGCCTCCGCATCTGTTTTTGCTTCTGAATATGGTTGTTCTTTCGTTTCAACAGTTGAAATACCGAAGAAACTACCTAAAACGAATGTGCCGGCAAATGTACTGTAAAATATTTTTTTACGCATATTTTTCCTCCATCGATGACTCGTTTTCAAGCTCTACAATGTCTAGTTTAGTCAACGAACATGAGAAAAAGGAGATAACAACATTAAAAAAAGATTAAAATTTGTCCGAAAATTTATGATAAAATAGGAGTATCTAAATAATAGATTTAGTAAAAGGGGGAGTTATTATTGGATACTAAAAAAACACTAATCACCTCAATCGTTGCAGGACTTCTGGTCATCGTTCTATTTACGGTTATTTATACGGAACCAGAACCTGAAGCTGAATCGTTTGATGAAGTCTTCTTAAATCAATTAGATGAAGTTGAGGAGATCAATATTTTAAGTGGTAGTGGTGCTGAAGGTTCACAAGAAGTACAAGTAGAAGATTCTGAAGTTATTTCTCAAATTTTAGATGACTTTTCTGACCTTGAAATTAGACGAACTGATTCAAGGGTTGATGCTTCAAGTTACATTATATCCTTTGATAACTATATCATTGAAATGTCAGAAGAAGCCGTCATGTTTTTCACTGAAGATGGTGTAGCAGCTTATGAAATTGTAAGCGAATCTAATCATCTTGATACAATCGAAAATGACCTTGAGTGGGAAGAAGTTGACGTAGAAGACATAGAAGAAGAGGAAGAATAAGTCATTCTTCCTCTTCTTCACTTTCGTCATCATCATTTTCTTCTTCACGTTCTTCCCAAGCAACCGAATGAATTTCACCTGAAAAAGCATTAACTTGTGCAATTGCTTGCTCTTCCTCATTAAGAACAACTGTCATAAAGTAATACAAGCTACCTTCCACTTCACGAAGGTCAACGCCTGTTACATCACCTTCAATTTCACTTAAGACAATTTCAACCGCTTCTTCTTCAGAGACGACTGTATCAGGAGTTTTAGCTTCAGACTGTAAAGAGATCACAGTCCCTTCATACGCATCAATCATCATTTCATATACCATTTCTTCATCTTCAATAATTAACTGATAATAAGGCTCATCTTCATCCATTAAGTTAAGTTCGGTAATGTTTCCTTCCTGTTCATTTAATGCGATCGACGTTACTTGATCATAAGATAAGATCGTTGGTTCTTCTTCATCAGCCGGCTCTTCTATCTCTTCTGTACTTTCTTCATCCTCTTGTGCTTCTTCAGATTGATTTTCTTCTACTTCGGTTTCTTCATTAACTTCTTCTTCATATTCGTAAGCTTCTTCACGCGTTAACTGTTCAACATGACCTCGTTGTTTTTCAACAGAGACACGGTAAACGCCTGTTTTTAATTCAACCTCAAACTCATAATGTGACGTCGTTTCATGCACCCCTTTAATCTCACCGTCAAACCGCTCACTTACATGCTGCTCTGCTTTTTCACGTGACAGTTGTTCAGCTGAAGCTGGGGAAAAAATAAATTGTTGTGCTATTACGAATATGAAAATTGTTAATATGAACCCACCTACTAACCAAGCGACCTGTCTTCGTTTCATGTTAACCATCCTTAATATTTAAAAACTGTAAGCCGTATAATTGTTACCATCACTATACCGCACAAAGATTAAAATTTAATTAAAACCCGCTTAAAAATACAACTTAATTGTCGTCCCTTGACCCTCTACACTCGTTAATCGTAAGTCAATATTTAAAGCATGGCTAATTTCTTTTGCCAGCGTTAACCCTAGACCACTACCACCTGTTTGTCGATTCCTCGCTTCATCAACTCGGTAAAACCGTTCAAACACTCTTGATTGATAATCTTCGGGAATTCCAACACCATAATCCTGAATTGTGATCACTGACTTTTGTTCACCTGATAAAATAAGATCAACAGGCTCTTCACTATATTTCAACGCATTATCCAATAAAATGTATAACAGTTGTGTCAATTTTTGTTCATCTGTTTCAACTTCAAATGATTTGTCCACATCGACCCGGATCTCTCTGTTATAAGCGTGTGCTATATGACCACTAATAGTTTGCAACAAACTTTTCAGATTCACTTCATCATTACGGATTTGCCAATCTTGGTCTCGTTTAGCTAGCAACAACAATTGCTCAGTTAAATCTTTCATACGTGTAGATTCAGACGCAATGGCCTCAATCGCTTCTTCAACCACTTCTGGCCGTTCAAGTCCTCGCCTCTTAACTAAATTAGCGTAAGACTCAATTACCGTAATTGGCGTTCTAAGTTCATGAGACGCATTGGAAACAAACTGTTCTTGTTTTTCATAGTGTTCTTGAAGTAAAGCGATCATGTCATTAAACGTCTCTGTCATCGTGTATAGTTCATCTTTTGATTGACGCTCAAGCGGTATTTGTTTAAACGTTTGACTTTCTTTAATATCATTCATCGTTTGAATAAGCGATTGAATAGGGCCTAATATTAGATCAGCCAAAAGTTTACCCGAAACAATAACCGGCACGACACCAATTAATACAACAAACAGTAAGACAAGTTGTAAGTTGTTTAGTGTTTCATCAATATGCGATAAATTTTCAATCACTTGGATGTAAACAACTTGTCCATCTTGCCAAATCATCGGTTCTTGGACGATAGCTAACGTTTGATCACTTTGTAAAAGTTGAACGAAACGCCCACGCTGCTCTGGCATCGTCACATCAAACAACGTCATTTGTTCTCCCGATGTAACTGACGTCATCATATTGTAATCCGAATCGAGTACACGAATTGAGCCGTTAGAAGGTACATAAGCACGAAGCAAATCATCGACTGGGATGTTAGCCTCAACATCTGTTAAATTAGTAACCATGTTTGTAGTGTCAACTTCAAGCCGATCTAACTCACGTTCATAAGTATGGTCTGCAAACAAATAATAAATAGCACCAGCAAATGCAATTAACAATAATATAAATAGTCCTGTCGTATAGACGAAAATTTTATTTCTTAGCTTCATAAGCATCCTTCATCACATAACCAACACCACGAACCGTATGGATTAGTGGCTTTTCATCAGTTAAATCGACTTTTCTTCTTAAATAACGAATATAAACATCGACCACGTTCGTATCACCAACATAATCATAACCCCATACAGTATCTAATATTTGCTCGCGCGTTAGAACTTGTTTACGATTTTCCATTAAATACACTAACAAATCGAACTCTTTTGGTGTTAGTTCCATTGAGCGTTCCCCACGATAGACTTCGCGCGTTGATTGATTTAATTTTAATTCATCAAATGTCAGCCATTCACCTTGTTCTACTTCTTGTGTATTGCTCTTTAAATGAACACGAATCCTGGCTAATAACTCCTCAATTTGAAACGGTTTAGTAACATAATCTTGCGCACCAGAATCAAGTCCAGTCACTTTATCCTCAACCGCATCTTTAGCTGTTAGCATAATGACTGGCGTCTTTTCATCATCTTTTCTCAAACGACGTAGCAATTCAATTCCACTCATTTCTGGAAGCATAATATCGAGTAAAATTAAATCCCATTTTTGAGTACGGAACTGTTCAAGCGCTTCATAGCCTGTCTCAGCTTTTGTTACGTCATACCCTTCAAAATCAAGCTCGAGCTCTAACACACGAGCAATTTTCGCTTCGTCTTCAACGACTAAAATTTGCGTCATCTAATCACCTACTAAACGTTATTTAACGTCTCTTGTTATAAAATATGATACCATAAAGAGGAGTAAACGTTACATAAAGAGGTGCTAGCAACTATGTTAACTTGTGCAAATTGCCAATATGAATTCAAATACAAAGAGGCTCTTCCGTTTAGTTGGAAATCTCGAGTCGGTCATCAGTGTCCTAGCTGTGGTGAAACACAATATTACACAGCCAGCAGTCGTAAAAGATCTTTTAACATGACGATTATCGCGTTTATTTTGATTGTTTTTCTTAATGCAGTTAACGTTCCATTTGTGTGGGTTGTTGCTTTTGCAGCAGTCATTATTGCAGCGATGATCTTATTATCACCATTTATTTATAAGCTATCGAATGAAGAGGAACCAATGTGGTAGTTGAAAGGGGATTTTATGAAGGTTGTTATTCTTTTTGACGGTGTTTGTAATCTTTGCAACGGTGTCGTGCAGCTTTTAATTAAACACGACTCACAGGACCACTTCCGCTTCGCCGCTTTACAAAGTGACTTTGGTGAACGTGTTACCAGTCAAATCGACCAACACGATTTAGACTCCATTATTGTAATTACAAATGGTAAGATGTACACAAAATCTTCAGGTGCACTTCAAATTGTTAAAAAGATGGACGGCGCTTGGAAGTATCTTTATGTGCTTCGAATTATTCCTAAACCGATAAGAGACCAGTTGTACGATTTCTTGGCTCGCAATCGCCACAAAATCTTCGGCAGACGGGATTCTTGCATGATGCCAACACCTGAGTTAAAGCAGAAGTTTTTGGATTAGGTAAAATTAAAAGCCCACAAAAAAAGGACTAGCTCTAAAGCAGTCTTATATGATCTTCTTTATATAAAAACAAGAAGTAAATAATGATCGGTACGAATAAAATAACAGAAAATACAGACCCTATTCCATATTGATCATAAACGACAAACGGGTCCACTAAAAGCGAAACAGCAAAAGTAATCATTAAAATATTAACTGTCGTTTTTTCACTCAAAAATAAAATCGCATAAACATCTGGTAGACTGATAAGGAAAGAAATGAGATACACGACCCCTTCGGTAATGAAAAATAAAGAACCAACGGCAGAAATAATAAAAGTAAATTTAAGTACTTTGTATACAAACGTCCATCCAAGTCATATAATGCTCCAACCTACAAAATTTCAAACTATTTCAACAATATCATAATTTTTGCAACTGAAAAACCCCACTCTTTCAAGTGGAGTTCTTTTAATTATATTAATAAATACTATTTCGCCACTGCCACTTCACAAATACGATCGGATACAGCAGTCGTTAATCGTTGTGAGGTTTGTGGTACAAGACTTTTTAATACAGAGTTAATGACTGGCCCTTTCATCCCTTTTGCTGTCACATCTAAGCTTCCACTTATTTGAGTGCTTGTGTCCAATATTTTTCGCGCTTGAAAGTATCCATGTCCAATTACATTTTCATTAATTCCTATCAGTTTGAAGGTTACTTTCTCAGGTTCAACCCATTCTTGAATTTCCACTTTTAATGAGACCGTTTTATACATTTTTCCGACTTCACCTTTAAACGTCCACGTTGAATGACGGTCGTTAATAATTTCATGATGCATGTAACCAGGAACTAACGGTGCCCAATTGTCCATTTGACTAACGAACTTCCAGACGACATCGATCGGAACATTTACTTCTACACGGTGCGTACCACTTGGCATGAAGCCATCAACTCCTATTGTCTAATTACGTTTCAATATATGCACATGCCTATTTGTCCTATAACAAAAAGTTAAGCACGTGAAAGCTTTTAAATTCGCTCACGTGCTTAAGGCTTTTTATTTAACAATAAACATTTGCGTCCAATATGGGCTCATGTTACCACTGTCTTCATACCCCACTCCAATATGTGTCCAAGATTCATTTAAAATATTCTCGCGGTGTCCTTCACTGTTCATCCAGTTATTGACGGCTTCTTCAGCTGAATGTTGTCCAGCTGCGATATTTTCTGAAGCGCCTGTATACGAGACATCATAATGATCTAACATATCAAATGGAGAACCATAAGTTGGTGAGTTATGGCTAAAGTAGTTATTATCAGCCATATCGACTGACTTACGTTGTGCAACGTCTGTTAGTTGTGTATCTAACTCAACTGGGTTTAACCCGTGCTGTTCACGTTGTTCATTCGTTAAACGAACAACTTCTTCAATAACACTGTGGTCTGTTTGTACATCAGGTGTTTCGTCTTGCTGTCCATCTTGCTCTCTCGCTTCCTCACTACGGTCAGGTGTTTCTTCTTGTTGTTGGTCCTGACCACGTTGTTGCTCTTGTTGATCCTGTTGGCCTTGTTGGTTACGGTCACGACGTTCAGTTTGTTGTTCACGATCTTGACCACCTAAAATATCACCTAAACCACCTTGGCCTTGTTGACCCTGTTGCCCTTGTCGTCCACTTCTTCGGTTATTAAAGTCGAATGGCTGCCAATCATTGACGTTTTCACGTCCACGAAGCTGATAATTAATATCATCATTTTCATAAGGGAAACGTAAATTGTCTTGGTTTTGTCGGTTATAGTAAGGGTGTGTATTACGATTTCCATCTTGACCATCACCTGTGCCAAGTCGTGTTATATTAGTATCGTCACCTGCTTGACGTTGTGCACCATCTTCACCTGCTTGACAGGCTGTAAGTAGCAATGTCAAAGCAATAAGGCTAATAATAAAAGCGTTAAACTTCTTCATCTTGATGCTCCTTTCTTTTTCTTGTTGCACTCCTATTTTTAGATTTAAGAAAGAAAATATACCGCAGTCAAGATGGTAATATTTAAACGAATTGGCTATTGTCAAAGTTACCTTCAAATCAAGCTTTAATTACTCAACGGATTCTGCAACACCCATTAATTTATAATGTCTTATTTCAGGACGATAACCATTTAACACAAAGCTATAAGTCACATCATTTTTCACCATATAAAGCCAACTGACATGAGGATCAGCGCTTTCTTCAACATCAAATAAATACACTGTTGTCCCATCTTTAAGTGAGCGTTGTTCACTTCTACTCGGCACCTCAACAGGGTCATTTAATATATGAATACGAAAAACACGCTCATCATCTTCACCAATAAGCGCGATCGAAAGACCTTGTTCAGATACTCTTCCTAAGTACGTCTCAGCAGGAAACGGAATTCTTACCGGCAAATTAATATCGTGATCGAATGTTTCATCAAATTCCTCTAGAGCTGTCAAAAGGTCTGTATAGCCTAAACGTTCGTATAATTGTTCAATCGAAAATTTCAATTCCTCTTGTGCATAACTAATGGGTTGGAAGGTAAAAGTAATAATTAAAACAAGAGCGATTAACCTCATGCGATCACCTCTACTTTTAAGCATGGCTTGTCTTAGGAAAAAATATGCAAAAAGTCGCCTCCTGTATAGAGACGACTTTTGAATTTAAACATATAACTCTTTCGGTAATTTTTTAAAAGCTTGATCAATATCATTTATTAAATCATCAATGTCTTCAATGCCTGCTGAATAACGGATTAATCCTTCTGGAATTCCCATAGCTGCACGCTCTTCAGGTGTACATTCTACGTGGCTCGTTGTTCTAGGCGGTCCGACGATCGTTTGCACACAACCGAGACTAGCGGCTTTTTTCGCTAATTTCATATGGGGCAGTAAGTGATGCACCGTTTCTAATCCACCTTTAACTGAAAAGCTAAGCATACCGCCGAAGCCTTTCATTTGTTTTTTGGCAATGTCGTGACCTTTATGATCTTGTAATCCTGGATAAAAGACATCCTCAACCCATTCATTTGTTTTCAAATATTGTGCCACTTTCATTGCATTTGCATTTTGTTGCTTCACTCTTAAATGAAGTGTTTTCATTCCTCTTAATAACAAATATGATGCCATTGGACTAAGTGTCGCTCCGTTAATTTCACGATAATGATATATTTGATCGATTAAATCTTTCGCACCACAAACCACACCACCTAACGCATCTGAATGGCCACCTAAATATTTTGTTGCACTGTGTAGCACCAAGTCTACCCCTAACTCAAGTGGATTTTGGTTAACAGGTGAAGCAAATGTCCCGTCAATGATGACTAAGGCACCAACATCATGACCAGCTTTTGCAACGCGTTTAATGTCGATGATTTTTAACGTCGGGTTTGTCGGTGATTCTAAATACAACACTTGGCAACCATTTGCAATCTCACGTTCAATTTCTTCATGATCGTCTGTTTCACAAAAGACGACATCAACCCCACTTTTCGGTAAAAACTCGGTGAAAATTTTGTTCGTTCCGCCGTACGTATCTTTTATCGTCACGACACGGTCACCCGGTCGTAAAAATGTGTTTAACGTATTGGAGATTGCGGCCATCCCTGTTGAGAAGCTAGTCGCCGCTTCTGCTCCTTCTAATTCTTTTACTTTATCTTCAAATGCCTGAGTTGTTGGGTTAGTATTTCGACCGTAAATATGACCTTCACGCTGCCCTGTTGCGATCGCGTGCCACTCATCCATATCTTCATAACCGTAAGACACACTATGGACGACTGGAACTTGTGTTGCTCCGTACCTTAGCTGCTCTTGTTCTCCGGACCATAATGCTTTAGTACTTGGTTTGTATTGTGTCATTGTAACCCCTCCTAATTTTTAAGAAATAATGCCACTACTATTATCGGGGAAGTGGAACGGACTATTAACGATTAATTCACGTGGATAATTCGTTAACATGTCGACCCCATCTTCAGTAATGACAAATGACTCACTCATCTCAATTCCGTCATTTTCAAACCATAAGCCCGGAATAAAATGAAACGTCATGTTCGGTTTCAGTTCTGTTTTGTCTCCTTTTCGGATGCTTGCCGTATGCTCACCCCAGTCAGGCGGATAATTTAACCCCATCGAATAACCTAACCGCGATTCTTTTTCAATGCCATATTTACGTGTTGACTCACGCCAAGCTTCTTCTAACTCTTCTAAATAAATGCCAGGCTTCGCTCGATCTAACACATTTTCAATACCTTCACGAACAATGTGTCCTAAACGCTCTAACCGTTCTGGCGGTGGACCAATTGATACTGTTCTTGCAAGTGGTGCATGGTAACGCTTATAACAACCAGCAAGCTCGATAATAACTGCATTACCTTCTTCAAAGTAATTTTCCGACCAAGTTAGATGTGGCGTTGACGTGTTCTCTCCAGTTGGAAGCATTGGCACAATCGACGGATAATCACCACCAAACTCATCTGTCCCTTTTATTAATTCATAATAAATGGCCGCTGCTGCATCATTTTCCCTTGAACCTGTATGAATGGCTGCAACTGCTGCATCCATCGACTGCTCAGCAATTTTACCCGCACGGCGCATGAACTCTATCTCTTGATCTGATTTAATGATGCGAACCCAATTGACAAGTGACGTCGCATCTTTAAACGTCGCATTAGGTAATTTTCGTAACAACGTCATGTACGCCTTTGCTGAGAAATAATATTGATCCATCTCCACTCCAATGTGACGGTTGCCATGCCCAATTTCATTAAGAATCTCTGCAATAAACTCCATAGGGTGATATTTTTCTGAATGAACGTAATAATCCGGATATGACATGATGTTTTCATCGTACATCCATGTTGTTGCTTTAGCTCCATTCGCATCCATTAAGCGCCCAATCCAAATCGGCTGCGGTTCATCAATAATGACAACCAACATTTGATGAACGTAAAACGACCATGCATCATATCCCGATAAATAATTCATATTGGCAGGATCAGTAATCAGTAACACCTCAATCCCTTCCCTTGCCATCCGTTCCTTCGTATTTTTCAGCCGCTCTTGATACTCTAAAATATCAAACGTCAGCATGGTAAAAGCCTCCCTTCTCTTAAATGACTGAATTTTTAAATTATTTGTTACTGCTATTATATTGCGGAATAAGGCTGTTTGATAATATACAAAGTGTATGAACTTTTGAACGTGTCTTTTATACACTTTTGCAATGTGGTTTAGTAAAGTGGAGTTTTATGGGGTTAGTGCTGTATTAATGGTGGGTTGTTGCTGGAGTTGTGGGGGTTATTACCGAATAGGTTGGCTTAATGCCGAATAAGTGGAGATTAATACCGAATAGACATGCTTTATTACCGAATAGAGAAGATTATTACCGAATAGAGAAGATTATTACCGAATAGACACGCTTTATTACCGAATAGAGAGGATTATTACCGAATAGACGTGCTTTAGTGCCGAATGGAATAGGGTTAATGTCGGACAAACTATCATAAGTGTCGGATGAAGACGCATTAATGCCGGACAAACGGTCATTATTGACGGATAAAACACTTTTAATGTCGAACGAACACCACTTATTGTCGGACGATACCAACATAGCAAACTGAAACACAAGAGCTGCCTTTCCTGAAACCAAAACAAAACCCCAGAGATTTTCACTCTGAGGATCACACAATCAATTATTTAAATTGTTTCAACAGCCACAACCGCACGCTTAGCTCTAATAAAAATGAATCGTCTGCTTCGACTAAGGTTAGGCCGGTTAAGTTTTCGATATTGCGTAGGCGATACAAAAGTGACTGGCGATGCAGGTTCAATGCTCTTGCTGTTTGGCTGACGTTGCCTTTATATTTTTGATACGTCATAAATGTATGAATGAGGTCTGTTTGGCGCTTGCGGTCATACTCAATTAGCGGTTCGATCGTCTCTTGCACCATTTTAATCAATGACTCGTTACTAGCAACATTCATAAGCAATCGGTTGACCTTCGTTTCTTCAAAAAATGTCCGCTCGCCGAACCCATGTTCTTCTGTATGAATATCTAAGGCTGTACGCGCTTCATGGTAGCTTTCGTAAAAGGATCGTAAGCCTTGATTATGCAAACCAACGCCCCACGCGAAGTAAACATGCGCTAGCTGGTCGTGTAACCGTCGTTCAACCATATCTAAAAAGTGGTTGACCGTTTCTTGGTAGCCATTCTCTTCTATTTCTAAAAAGATAATGACTTCACCTTCATCGAATGATGACATCGTTTTGCGCCCGAGTTGCTGACTCGCGTGCGTCACTTCTTTTTGGACGTAATAGTTCAAACTGTGCAAAGACGAACGCCCAGGCTGATCTTGTTCATCATTCCACGTTGGGTCTTCCTCTTCTACAACTCGAAAATCACCGACCAAGCACGCGTATGGCAAGGCTAAGTCATAGCCTAACAGCTCACCTTTTGATAACATTTTCGCATCGAGTGGGGTATCATCTTTAGCTAACTGCAAAACGAAATTGTCCTTCAACCTAATCTCAGTCATTTCCACTGCATTCTCAGTTAAAAAATATAACGCACAAGCTGTTAACCCATGCTCTAACGCGTGCATCGTAAACCAATTCAGTTCATCAGACTTCTTTGGCATAAACAATAAATAGCCTTGCTTTTTATTATTTGAAAAGATCGTTAATTCATAGCACATCTTACCGTCAACGTTGTATTGGTCCAAATGGTGATACAACGGGTGCTCTGCCAAAGGAACATCTGGCTTTTCTAACTTCTCAACAGAAATGTCACCCTCCTCATTTAACGCCTCAATGACAGTTGAGTCAAAATCACAATTTGCTCTCACAATCTTTTCATCATCACTGATTGCTACTGGAATCCCCGTAGCGTCATACAATAAATCCATTAACTCTTCTAAAGAACCGCCATTTAATACACTATTCGTTAACGTTTGCCGTAAATTTTCAGCTTTTTGCCTTTTTTGCTCATTCTGTTCATTAATCACTTGTAATACATCATGAATAACGTTAGAAAAACGGGTTTTCCATGGGACTTCAATTAAAGGGAAATTATATGTTGTAGCAAGTTCCAAAACGTCTTTAGGAATGTTAGATACATATCGCCCTGTTGCTACAGTCAAAGCCGTTGCACCAGATTGAATCACATCTTCGACAAATGAACGAAACAACGCCGGGTCTTCCTCACATCCCATTCCAGTCGTTAAAACAAACTCATGCTTTCTTACAAAGTTTTCAACTGGAACTTCGATGACGGAGATCCACTCAATAAGTTTATGCGCTAAGTCTTTATGACCAGTATGAACGACTGCCTCTTTCATCACATCAAGATCCAACACATCACTTACTCGCACACCCATGTGATCACCCTTTTTCTCTTTTGACATCTTTGTATTAATTATAGTGATAAACCAAACATACAGTCAATTTAGAAAATTGATATATTTTGTAAGACTTTCTTCCCTAATTGTTGGTATAGAGTTTACGTTTTCGTAACAATTACGATTTACTACTTTACAATCTCTACTTATTTTTAGATAATTTAGTCTAGCAAATATTTAAATCTATTATTTATGTCATATAAACTATAGAATATTGGTAGAATATAAAAAAGAGATTAAGGAGTTCAATTATGAAAGGTTTTCTTCGAGAAGGGGTTATTTACGCGCTTTTGTTTCTCATATTTTTCGCCTTTTTATTCGCTGATACATTGGCATTAGATGACCGTTTAAATATACCAAACCGCGTTCTAGATTTTAATACAATTTTCTTAAGTATTTTTCTAGAAGCGATTCCGTTCGTATTACTCGGTGTGTTCGTCTCATCAATTATTCAAGTATTCGTTTCAGACCAAACGATTCAAAAATACATACCGTCTAACCCACTCGGGGCTATTTTTCCAGCGGTTATTGCGGGGGCTATTTTTCCGATTTGTGAATGTGCGATTGTTCCGATCGTAAGACGTCTAATGCAAAAGGGGATGAAACTGCACGTTGCGATGGTCATTCTCGTATCGGCACCTGTTTTAAACCCAATTGTGCTTTTATCTACATTTTATGCATTCTCATCGGACTTAATCGTCGTTTATGCTAGAATGGGGTTAGCATTCTTAATCGCTATGTTAGTCGGTTTAGTTATTTATGCGCTTTACCGAAACAAGATGAACCCACTTCGTGAACAGTTCGGTGCAATTACACACGAACATCAAGCGAACCGTTCATTTGCACAAAAAATTAAAGATATTTTTTATCATGCTAGTGATGAATTTTTCACGATGGGTAAATTTCTATTAATTGGTGCAGCGTTTGCAAGCTTTATTCAGACATTCTTAGCACGTGAAGTATTAGTCCAATTCGGTATGGATCCGTTCTTAGGTCCAGCTGTTATGATGGCGTTTGCTTATTTCTTATCATTATGTTCAGAAGCTGACGCATTCGTTGGTGCTTCATTGAGCCAAATTTTCTCAACGTCATCGATCGTTGCTTTCTTAGTTTACGGACCAATGATGGACTTAAAGAACACGCTATTAATGCTAGCTTACTTTAAAGCGCGTTTTGTCTTTACATTAATTGCTGTGGTCACATTCATTGTGTACCCAGTCATTCTCATATTCCAAGCCTTAATGTTTTAGGGAGGTATTTTAGTTGAGTAAAACAACACATTTATTTATTCGAGGCGTTATTTTACTAGGTTTTACGATGCTGTTGTTCCAATTGATTTGGACAGGTGACATTAATCGGTTTATCGCCCCACGAATGATGCCATACTTTTATTTTGCTTTAATCGTCATGGGTGTTTTAGGGACGATTCAATTGTTTAGAAACGATATAGATGATCACGACCACCATGAGTCGTGCCATTGTGCACATGACCATGATTATCAAGGGTCTAAGAAAAAATTCGCGTTCATTTACGCGCTGTTTATCATTCCGATCTTTACTGGCCTTTTATTTTCAGGTCACGTATTAGGTAGTTCACAAGCTCAAACGATGGGCTTTAAACATGAACTGCGTCTTGCAACAGAAACAGGAATTTACGCTAATAACGAAGAAAGCCAGCAAGTCGCTCAGCAAATTGAACAAGACCGGGAAGAAAGTGCTACTGACAATAATGATTCAAGTGGAATTCCTGAAATCGATGAAGATGAAGTACCTGAAGAGTATCGCGAACACGATGAGGAGCGAAATATAGAAGTCCTTACACCTGAATCGATGTACCCTGAATTAAAAGAAGAAATGTTAGCAACTGACCACATTGTCATGACCGAAGATAATTACGTTGGTGTCATTTCATTACTTGAAGAGAACCCTGATGCTTACGTCGGGAAAGAGCTAACAATTGAAGGGTTTACTTTTAGAGAATCTGACTTTTCGAATGACCAACTCGTCGTCGGTCGTTTTGGGATCACATGTTGTACAGCTGATGCAGGGATCTTTGGCCTGTTATTAGAAGACGATCGACTACAAGAAATTCGAGACGACACATGGCTTCGCGTAACAGGAACAATCGAAACAATCGAATATAACAACTGGCAACTTGCCACTTTAAAAGACATTGAAATCGAAAGAATCGACCAACCTGATGACCCTTACGTTTACGAACAATTCGATTATAGCGAACTATAACAAAAGGCCGTTCCTTTACAGGAGCGGCCTTCTTATGTTTACTTATAGATCACCATCGCCGAAAAATAAAACATCGTACTCGAAAATTTCACATCAATCACTTCAATATGTTGACTGTTTAAAACGCAACTTTATGTAATTAGTCTAATAAACTAGCATATAATATGAATAAAAAAGGAATCACCAAAGTGACTAACACTAGCCTTTGGAAACTCCTTTAACTTGGTGTTTATTTCTAGACATAGGCATCTTTAACTTATACCTGCTGAATGAATAGCACACCAGCAAACACCGCAATTAAAACTAATCCAGCAAGCGACAACCATTTTCCAACATTCCCTCTGTTATAAAGAAAGACGAAAATGAAATAGATCGCAACTGCCGCACCGAAAAATGCATACGCTTCAATTAATTCAGACTGCGTGTAAATATGAGCATAAAATACAAAATAAAGCACGAGTGAAACTAACGAAACTAAACCAATAGAATATAAAAGCTTCGAAATACCCATGACAATTCCTCCAATTATTTCCTTGATTTCATTATACAAATTTATTTTGAAAATTTCCACATGCATATTGTCCGTAGTTTAAACCAGACTTATTAACCCTATCCCTTTATGTTTAAAATCATGGTGATTGAGGTAAACATTGATTAACCTCTCCCAACTGAAAGGAGCGATATTTATGATGGAACTTATTATATTAATTATTGTAGGAGGCCTAATTGGCTGGGCTGGTGGGCTTTTAATTGGTGGCACGCCAGGTGGTATTATCGGTAACATTATTGTCGGTTTCATTGGCGCATGGATTGGACACGGTTTATTCGGAACGTTCGGGCCTGAAGTAGCTGGCTTCGCGATTTTTCCAGCCATTCTCGGTGCGATGATTCTTGTTGCCATCTTAAGCTTAATTATGAAAATAGTAAGATAGACCAACTCTATTATTTTTAATCATAATTAACCTCCAGTCTCATATAAATTTAGTAACGATACTAGACTGGAGGAATGATGATGGCTAACTCAGCAGAGGTGAAACTATCAGAAGAAGATCTACAACGTTTCTACGACTTAAATAATGAAAAGCAAGAGATCGAAAAAGAATTAAAGCAACTCAAGAAGCAAATCCACCACTATTTTGACCAAACGTTTGGCTCAGGTGAAAAAGCAGAAGTGAAGCTAGGTAAATATAAAGCTCAACGCTCAATCCGTGCTTCTGTTAAATATGACGATGAGAAGACGGTTGAAAAGCTTGAAGAGCTTAATTTAAAAGAATTTATCGTTGAAGTAAAACAGCCCGACACAGATAAGCTAGAATCAGCGATGAAACTTGATTTCGTTGATGAACAAGACTTCGCTGAATGTAAAAAAGAACGGATCTCACAAGCGATTACTGTCAAAGAATTAAGCATATAAAAAAGTAGCACGGACCATATCCGTGCTACTTTTATTTTACTCACCTAATAAATAGAAATAATGCGCTAGTGTTTCCATGCCTTGATCGAAGTTTTCTAAATGGAAATGCTCATTCGGCGCGTGTAAATTTTCATCTGGTAAACCAAAGCCCATCAATACAACTGGCACATCTAAAATGCGATCTAATTCCGCGACGATTGGAATTGATCCACCACCACGAATGTACGCTGTATCATTTTGATAAACCGTTTCATAAGCTTGAGCTGCTTTTTGAATAACCGGATGATCAAATGGCGTAACATATGGTTTACCTTTATCAAACGGCTTCACTTCTACTTCAACGCCTTTAGGAGCATTGTCATACACATGCCGCGTTAGTTGTTCAACGATATGATCAGGATTTTGATCAGGTACTAAACGGCACGTAATCTTCGCCGTTGCTTCATTTGGTAGCACTGTCTTAATTCCCTCTCCTTGGAAACCACCATATAAACCATTCACTTCAAGCGTTGGACGAACTGACGTGCGCTCAACGTAAGAATAACCCTCTTCCCCATCTAAGTCAGACACACCTAATTCACTTTTCAGCTTGTCCTCATTAAATGGTACTTGCGCTAAGGCATCACGCTCATCTTGAGATAGCTCTGGAATGTCACGATAAAAGTCTTTAACTTGAATGCGATTGTTCTCATCACGGAATGAGTCTACAATTTTCACAAGTGCGTGAATCGGATTAACAACACCGCCACCATATTCACCTGAGTGTAAATCGCTATTGGCACCTTTTACATCAATTTGAATGCCTGCAAGCCCACGCAAACCATATGTAATCGTCGGCTTACCTTTTTCAACTAAAGCTGAATCTGATACGACAACTAAATCAGCCTTTAGCATATCCGCGTGCTCTTCAGCAAACTTCGGTAAATTCGGACTACCAATCTCCTCTTCACCTTCAATTAACACTTTGAAATTAACAGGGGGCGTCTCATCTTGACTGATTAACGCTTCCATCACTTTAAGGTGCATGAACACTTGCCCTTTATCATCTGTTGCACCACGGGCATAGATTTTATTATCACTGAACGTCGGCTCAAACGGCTCAGAGTCCCATAAATGAACAGGATCCACTGGCTGCACATCATAGTGGCCGTAGACTAAAACCGTCGGCGCATTGCCATCTGCTATGTATTCCCCGTAAACAACCGGTTTCCCATCTGACTCCATCACCTTAGCTTCGTGAAAACCAATATTATTTAGCTCCTCTTGCACCCACTCAGCCGCTCGCACCGTATCGTCATGATACTCCGATAACGCACTGATACTTGGAATCTTTAAAAAATCTTCTAACTCTTGCAAATGACGCTCACGATTGTCTTTTAAAAATTGAATCACTTGTTCCTTCATCATCCATCCTCCCGCCAAAATTTAGTATAATCAGCTTTATCTTCAATATTAAACTCAATCAATTGTCTTAGCAATCCATAATCGATGTCATCTTTCCACTTAATCCGAAAAAGCTGACTCGTCGAACTATACCCAGCGCTCTTAATTTCACTAGCAAACCGTTCGATCATCATTTTCTCAGGCGCAACCGACATATGCTGCTTAGCGATGCTAAAGGCAATAATGAATGTGCCGTTATTTGTAAACATCGGCTGATTCCACTTGATGTCAGAATCAAGTTGAGGATACTCATATTGCACCCAAGCTAACACTTCATTCATCCGCTCACGCTGTTTTTCATCATCTATACTCGTTAAATAATCAGCAAAAACTTCCATAATCAGCCTCCTTTTCTCTATTATAAATTAATCTGGGATAAAATTCATATCGACTTGAACACGTTGCGTGTCGATTATCGGCGTTCGCTGATAATCTTTCGTGAGTGCCGATAAATTTCTGTGAACGCTGATAAACTCATGCGGAGCGCCGATAAATCTTTCCGAGCGCTGATAAACTTCCATGAGTGCTGATAAACTCATGTGGAGCGCCGATAAACTAATCCGTGAGCGCCAAAATACACTTCGCGAACGTCAAATAATTCTCACGAGCGCCAAAATATACTTAGCGAACGCCAAATCACAACCTGAAAAACCAAATAAAAAAGCGCAAGGATTCTTCTCCTCACGCTTTAAACTCTATCAATTACTCTTCAATAACAAATTCGAATGCTGCTTGTAGCTTAACTTCTTTACCAATTAAAACGCCACCTGTTTCTAGTGGAGCGTTCCAAGTTAAGCCGTAGTCTTCGCGGTTTACTGTTCCTTCAACATCGAAACCAGCAACCATGTTACCGCCCATTGGATCTTTCGCAACACCGTTTGCTTCTACTTTAAATGTCTCTTCATTCGTTACGTCTTTAATTGTAACGTCTGCTGTTACTTCGTATTCTGAATCGCTTATTTTCTTAACTGATTTACTCTCTAATGTAATCGTTGGGTAATTCTCTGTATCGAAAAAGTCACCTGACTTTAAGTGGCCATTACGATCTTCATTGTTCGTGTCAATTGAGTCAACTTGAATTGTCGCTTTAACACTCGCGTTTTCTAAGTCTTTAACATCCCCACTCACTTGAACGTCAAAATCTTGGAATTCACCCTTCGCCTTTGATACCATCATGTGCTTTACTTGGAAAGCAACTGAACTATGCACTTTGTCTAATGTAACATTTGCCATAAATAAAACTCCTCCTCTTTTTGTAATTAACTTACTTTATGTAAGTAAGTATAAATAATATAGTTAATATAGTCAAGTAAGTTTATTATTTTCTTTTGATGAATTTTTGGTTATAATAGAATATAAGAGGTGAAGACCTATGGATCAAACAATTTGCCCTAGATTTGAAAAAGCTATATCCATTATGAACAAGCGTTGGACAACATTAATTATTTTTCAGCTACTGGAAGGATCACAACGCTTTTGTGAGATAGAATCATCAATAGGTGTAAGTGGACGCGTCTTATCCGAGCGCCTAAAAGACTTAGAAAAAGAAGGAATCGTCAAACGCTCCGTATACGATGAAACGCCTGTGCGTATCGAATATACCCTAACTAAAAAAGGTGAATCTCTTAAACCAGCCCTAGACCAAATTCAAAAATGGGCTGAAACTTGGGTTGAACCTAGCGAGTAATTTAGCCTAGTGAAATGTAATTAAATCGAATCCTTTCCAGTAAGTTCAAGTCCTTGATATTAATCAGGGGCTTTTTTTTATTGTTATATCCCAAAAACTTTTAGCGCATTTCTTCCCCTTTCGTTAATCCACGTCGAAACTATAGTCATTTCGTCTCTCTAACTTTTGTCGAACCTAATCGAATTCATAGCCAAAAAGTTATAAGACACTTGATACAAAAGAGTTCAATCTACTTTGCATAATATTCTAGTTTTTAGTTCTTTTGTCTCAAGGAAAACTTTAAAACTAAGACGAAATAGTTATATGTACCTTTTTATAAATTTAATAAAGGAGGTTCAAAGAAAGGTATTATTATTTTATTAAAAAAATTATGATGGAGGGAATGCATTTGAGAAAAGCATTAAGTAAACCGATTTTAATCTTACTTACAATTATGCTTGTGTTTGGTACTATGGCCTTTCCCAATGGTGACTTGCAAGCAAACTCAGGCGATCTACAACGTTTAGGTACGATTCATGGTGAGTTTGATCATGACTCTGAAGAGCCGGTGACGGTGATTGTTGAGTTAACAGAACGTTCAGTTTTACAAGCAAAACATAATAACGAACAACAAGATAGAGGTGACTTAGCAGCTGTCAGACAACAAGTGATGGATGACGTTTCTGAAGCTGCACCTAGTAGTGAATTCGCACGTGAATATGACTACGTATTTAGCGGATTCTCTGTTGAGGTTAAACAAAACGAATTACGTAGCTTAGCTGCTGTTGATGGTATTAAAGCAGTATACCCTAACGTTGAACACCAAGCTGAAGTGATCGAGTCAACTGAAATTGGTGCTCATGAAGTTTCTCCAAATATGATGGACAGTGCTCCACATATTGGCGCTGACCAAGCTTGGGACGAGTTAGGTTACACAGGTGAAGGTGTGACAGTGGCAGTCATTGATACAGGTGTTGACTACACCCACCCTGACTTAGAGCATGCTTTTGGTGAATACAAAGGTTGGGACTTCGTGGATAACAATGATGACCCACAAGAAACACCAACTGATGATCCACGCGGTGCTTCTACTAACCACGGGTCTCACGTAGCTGGTACAGTTGCTGCTAACGGTCTGATCAAGGGGGTTGCACCAGATGCATCATTACTTGCTTACCGTGTTTTAGGACCAGGGGGCAGTGGTACAACAGACAATGTCATTGCTGGTATTGAGCAAGCAATTATAGATGGTGCTGATGTTATGAACTTATCTTTAGGTAATACATCAAATGACCCTGACTTTGCGACATCACTTGCACTAGATACAGCTATGGCAGATGGTGTTGTAGCTGTAGCATCTAACGGTAACAGTGGTCCTGCTGATTGGACTGTTGGTTCTCCAGGTACTAGCCGTGATGCAATCTCTGTAGGTGCGACTCAGTTACCTTACACATTATTCGATGTAGGATTAACGTCCTCAGAATCAACTGATTATGAGACTGCTAATGTTATGGGACATCCAAGTGAAGATGCTTTATTAGCGTTAAATGGGAATAATTTTGAAGTTGAATATGTAGGATTAGGTAGTAGTGAAGAAGTTGAGGAAGCTGATTTAGATGGAAAAATTGCCTTAATCAAACGTGGTGATTATCCATTTGTTGAAAAAGCAGCTAATGCAGCTGCTGCAGGAGCAGTTGGAGCCATCATCTTTAATAATGTTGATGGTGAACAACCTGAGATTCCAGGCATGGCAATCCCAACGATTAAAATGTCACTAGAAGACGGAGAAACAATGTTAGAAGAAATGAATGTTGAGGTCAGCGATAACGACGACCAAAATGGTAACCGAGGTAATCGTGGTAACCGTGGTGGAAACAACAAAGGTGACGACAGCAGTAATGACTACACAATCTCTTTCAATATTGAAGAGGTTGGTTTGATGGGAGAAACTGTAGCAGATTTTTCTTCACGTGGTCCAGTTACTGAGTCTTGGATGATTAAGCCTGACGTTTCTGCTCCAGGTGTAAACATTACAAGCACAATCCCAACCCACAACCCAGATGAGCCTCATGGTTATGCAGCATTCCAAGGTACAAGCATGTCAGCTCCACACGTAGCTGGTGCTGCAGCATTACTTGTTCAAGCTCATGGTCATTGGGACACTCAACAAGTAAAAAGTGCATTAATGAACACATCTGAAACATTATATGATGAAAATGGAGAACGTTATCCACACAATACCCAAGGTGCAGGAAGCATTCGTATTGTAGAAGCTCTTCAAACTGAGACACTAGTTGCAAACGGCTCATACTCTTACGGTACATTTGAAAAAGACAATGGTAAGCAAGAAAGAAAAATGAAATTCGATATTGAAAATTTAACTGATGAACGTAAACGATATAATATCGATGTTGAATTTTTCGATGGAGATGACCACATTAAAGTAAGCACTAGTAACAACTTGCGCGTTCACCCTAATAGCACACAAGAAGTGAATGTCGGTGTACAAGTAGAAACTAGTGAACTAGAAGCAGGTTACTACGAGGGATTAATTACTCTATCTAATAATAATGAAACCATTGAAGTCCCTACGATCTTATTTATTCAAGACCCATATGAAGTGTTCCCTGGCTTAACAGCTCTATTTGATTCAGGTGGATTCACTTTAGAAGATGGGATCTTTGACATTCTAGTTAACTTAAATGTCGATGTAGATTATATTGAAACTATGATTTACACAGGGGGCTTAGCTCCAATTGCTTTGATTGATGTACAAGAAGACCTCCCAGAAGGTGAAAACAACTATCAAATTGATGCCAACTGGGCTTTAGATCAATTACCAGCAGGTGAATACGCTCTTATCGTTTGGGTTGGTAAAGAAGAACACAGCGAAGAAGGTTGGATCTTAGGCTACTTTGATCTAGAATAACCTATTAAAAAAGGATGAGCCCCGCGCTCATCCTTTTTTATTTAACTAACTCCTCTTTCTCCCGCTTACTCAACTTCTTAATCGCCACTTCCCGCTTCATAGCCTCTGATCTCGTCTCAAACTCTTCCTGGTAAACGAGCTGAACCGGAAGTTTCGCCCGCGTATATTTTGCCGCTTCACCAGTTTGATGCTTAGCCACACGGGACTCAACATCATTCGTATAGCCTGTATATAACGAGCCGTCTTTGCAGCGCAACATGTAAATGTAATACATCCCTTTAACTCCTCTTTCTATTACTCTTGCAAAAGTTTTCTTGCCCTTAATCTAACCCTCTCCAAATACTCCTCACTCACATCCGGCGCACCACCGCGCAAAATTTCCGTCAAATAATGATCCGGCGGCGCGATCTCATCTTTTTTATCTATCACAATAAAAGTAAGCATCGGGACCAAATCACCGCGGAACTTCACATCCACTATCGCTGGACGATACATCTCCGAATGCACGCCTTCACGTTCATATAAATAATCACGTGCTGCTTCGGTAATTTCATAAACAACCCCTTCGACCGCTTCTCCTTCAGCTTCCACGATGTCAGCGCGTCCTCCATCAGGTCGATTCACCGTAAACTGAAGTTCATATCCATCCAAATGACCGACACCTAGTCTATCAAACTCTTCAAGCTTCCCAGCCAAATTAATTCGCTCATCATCCATACACGACCCATACGCAAAATAATACGGCACGTTACCTTTTAATTGCTGGTCCAATCGCCAGTCACCAAATGGCACCTCATCCAAACCTTCAGCCTTCCAAGATTCATAATAATATGTATAAGCCTCAAGCGTGCCAAAATCTGTCTTCACTTCAATGACTTTTCGCTCATAATGCGAATCACCACCAGGCATGTACCCTTCTAGTTCATCAATTTTTTCTAAAAGTTCACTCGTAACACTGTACACTTCACCGTAAACCGTCTGATCAGAATCCAATACTAACGCTGGATAACCATTCGTCGTATCAACTAAACGCCCTGTCACCCACGTCTCTTTTGCCAAACAATGCGAACCTTCAATTAATCTATGATTTCGCTCATTATACAATAAAGTCCCATATACAAACACGTATTGCTCCATCGCTACCCCTCCTACTTTATCTATTATACTAATTCAAAATACGCTTACTGTCACCGTTTCAACTGCAAACTTTTTGGCAACAATGATAATGAAAAGGAGTGATTGCATGCTTCAAACAGCGTTAACCGTTGTCCTTCTTATTGGCGCAATTCATTTGCTGATTATCATACGAAAAAAACACAAACGAAACAAGCAGTTATATGAACTGCTAGATCAAAGCGAGGATTTAAAACGCACCCTTGCCATGGGACTCTACTACCGCTTCAATTTTAAGAAAGATTCCGAAACAGGAGAATTCACCGATAAAGTGAGTAACCTATTTATCCAACAAGTTAGTTATGAATTCGAAGACTTTGTAGCTGAAGTGATGAAAACGAAGTACGGAGGCGAGACGACTGTAACTGGAACGATCGGCGACTACGGCGTTGACATTCGACACCACCGCGAAGACGGACTGTACCTTGGCCAGGTCAAAGCATACAAAAATAACGTCTCATTCGATCCCATAGCCATCATCCATTCCAATATGGTCCAAGAAAAAGCTGAAGGCGGATTCATCGTCACAACAAGCGACTTCACGAACCAAGCCCGAAGATACGCCAGTTCACTCAACATCGAACTAATCAACGGCGAACAACTCGTCAATTATTTAATAGAAGGATTAAAAGACGAAGAAAAAGAACTCGTCGGCCAGCCGAAAGAGGCATAAGTCAGTTGTGGGATTTAGGCGAACGCTTAATTAATTGAGCGTTCGCCTGATTATTTAAAAATTCGCCTGAATAATAAAATTTTCGCCCGATTATTAAAAATTTCGCCTAATTATTTAGAATTTCGCCCGATTATTAATCACTTTTGCTAGAATATCAAGACTCATTGTACAAAAGAAAAAGTTCAGCTCAACACGGCTAAACTTTTTCACTCTGAATTAATACCCTTATACCAAAGAAGTGCTTTCTGTTCCATTTCACTAACAAACTTCTTTTTAGCAAGACTATATCCGTTTGTAGTATCGTAACATTTCGCCAAGTCCTCTTTGAAGCGACTATACCTATTGGCTTCTTGAGGGTGGACTCTTAAGTAATCCCTAAATACTAAGTGCCTTTCAATTTCAGGGTGATCAAATTGATAAAAATGAATGTGGTGAGTTCTGTTTTCCCCTCCCTTTCTAAACAGCCTTCTACCGACAATCCCCCATTCCCCAGCAACATCATACCCAAGTGAATCCATATGTCTATTAAATGAATCAATCTTCTCTATGTTTTTAACTATGCACATCATATCGATAACAGGCTTTGCTTTCATTCCTTTTACTGATGTACTGCCAAAATGTTCAAACCTTATAACTTCGTCTCTAAAAATCGTTTCAAGGTATTCAGCTTCTGCCTCAAACATTTTAGGCCAATTTTCATTATAATCAGCAAGTCGAACTTTCAAATTACTCTAATCTCCTTTCCGACATTCATACTCCATTCTCTGAAATTCAAAACAATCATCATTCGTCTCTTGCATAAAAATATTAATCTCCTTAAAGCCAACCTTTTTATATAAGTTGATCGCCCTTTGATTAAAAGTTGCTACTGATAAGGTAATTCTCTCAGCTTCGAATTCTTGAATTACAAATTTAATGCCTTCATTCAAAAACTTAAGTCCGTTCCCTTTACCTGTTAAATCAGGTTTCATGCCTAAACCAATATCATATGTATGTTCATATACTTTATTCACGCTAAAAAAGCCGATTAGATCGTTATTACTCATCACGGCATAAGTAGATTTACCACGTGATTCTGGATCGACAAATTCACTTAAATCTTCTTCATCAGCAACCATATCATAAAAAGAATACTCACCGTCATAGCGCCAATTAAAGGCAATGTCTTCTGCTTGTTTTTGAGTCATAACCTTGATTTGATAACTCATACCCGTCTCCTACCAATCTAATTGGTTGTAATAAATTTCAATCTATTAACCTGTGTTAGTTCCTTGGTGAAAAGTCATTTGCCATTTCTCATTATTCAACTTCCATACAGAACTACGTAAAGAGAATTTTTGTTTACTTTCTATAAATATCTTAAACGTAGTTAGAACACATGTTGGTGAAAGGTGCTTTATTTGAAAGTTACTCAATGTAATTCCAGGGTCATCTTCACTCGGTAAACGCTTTAATATATTTTCTTTATCATAAATTACTCCAGTACTCGAAAACTCTACAAAATCATCAGCAATTAGCTCATTTAAAGTTTCAGCAGACTTACGAACTTCACCTTTCAGCAAAGTTGCTTCCAAAGAATACAAATGCTCAGTTAGCTCTTTCTTGTGATCCATCCAAAACACTTCCCTTTAAATCAACATTTCTTTTTGTTTATCTTTTCCACTATAAAAGGTATCTCCATCAAATCTTCTATCTTTAATTGGAGCCGTCCCCTTCCTTCAATTTTATATATGGCCTTAATAAATAACTTGCTACTCTCAACGGATTGATCAACCTAGTTTGAAACAATTTTTCACCAATGTTCCCTTGGAGTGCGTGGACAATTCGATCCAATCCTTCATTGGATAATTGCTCCATACTTCTCCGTAAAACTAGCGAATCATCATAGCTTTTACGAAGAGGTTTCATTAACTCTTCATATTTCCCTAAACCACATAAATCATAAGCAGCATATACCCCACTTAAAATGGAAGCATATTGCCCAAAGCCTAAAAAGGGCATCATCGTTCCGAAACAATTCCCAACGTAGAACGTATTACCAACCCGCGGTGACTGGCAAATACCCATAGAATACTTGGTTATTTGAAACTGATCAGTTATCGGTAATTGTTGGTTAGTTTGAGATCTGACTTGATCATAAAATTGATCCCATAAATTATTGATTTCAACATCCTTATTTTTTGGTAAGTCTGGAATGGCTAAAGAGATATTGGCTTCTTTATCTGAATAGGGTATAAGATAACAATAACCAAAAGGTGCAAGATCATAATCAACCCATGCCGTAACAGAATAACGGTCAAATTCCCCTTCGACTGTCGCACCTTTTATAGAAACCGTTAAATCCTCTCTGTAGTTTCTAGTCTTTTTTGCATATTCCCCGTCACCAGTTGCCAAAATAACATGGGAATAACTTGACAATAACTGTTCATACGTTTTCTCGGAATTAAAGTGAATGGGTGTTTGGGTTTGCTTTTCTAGCTGAGATTCAAATGAATCTTGCTCTCTTCCTCGTACATTGGAAAACCCTAGGTGACCTTCGATGACTGCTTTCTCATTTTTTGATATAATTTCCATTTTTTGAACACTTGAAGTAGGATTAAGGTATATTCCATACTCTTCCGATAATGATGCGATACAATCATGAACAGGCCTAGAAAGAATGGACAAAAGTACTTCTGCATTAACAAATCGATCCCCTACACTGCTACGCTTTTCAAATATAGTCGGGGTAATCCCATTTTTCTCAAGTGTAATAGCACAAGCTAGGCCAGAAAGACCCGCACCCATAATTGCAACGTTCATATATTTCATCTCCCAAATGATTCATTATACTCTAAGTATCCCCAGTTAAAGAAAATCATACTATACTTCATCATTTGGAAGTGGTTGGGTAAACAGGTAGGTTAAAATAATTCTTATAAATGTAGAAGTTTAATTTAACAGGCTATGAGTCTTGATGAGGTTAGTCGCAATTCCAACTATGCATCCCTACTAAACACAACACTCCATCAACCAATTATTGCCTTCCTCTATTAATCTCACTTTTGAAAATCCACATTTCTCATAACACTTAATCGCTCTGATATTCGATACTTCAGGGTCCAAAATAACAATATTCGCACCCTTATTTCCAAAGAAATAATCAATAAATTGTCGAACCATTTTAGTTCCGATCCCTTTGTTGAAAAGGTTTTGTACACCTATAAATTGATCAATGCCATATACTTGATCATGACTAGAATAGCCGAACTCGACTTTCTTCTCTTCACTTAAACTATACTTCTGTATATAACCAATAGGTGTCTCACCTAACTCGACTATATAAGGGGTTACTGGAACTTCTCCGGCGATTCGCGGTTCGTATTTTTCTTTAACTTTTTCCAAATCAAACGGAGAATTCACATCTCCATAGAACTCCAGAACCGCTTCTGTGCTTAACCACTTCGCCATGATTTCATAATCATCTTCGTTCATTTTTCTAATTAACACATCTGAGTTAGTATTCATATTATTGACCCACTCTCTTAGCGTTCATTTCTTTTGAGCTACCTCAGAGATACCCACATATGTCTTAGATTAACTTTTACATTCTTTCTTATAAAGAACTAGATTGGCATACTCATTAATTCTCTTAGTCGATCCAGTTTTTGAGTAACCCATCTTTTCGTACAAATAACAATTCCGTTCTTCTTCCATAATGGTCGCCAACTGCCAAGACTTGGCTTGAGGGAACATTTCCTCTATTAAATTAATCGATTTCTGAGCTATTCCTTTTCCTTGATAAACAGGAAGGATAAACATTGGGCTGATCCAAAACTGCTCATTCTCTTTCCAATATACACAAATCGCACCTACCACTTTGTCATCAGCTGATATCAAATAAAAACCACCATTCGGATTATGTATTCTCTCTTTTACCCGATGAATAGTTTCATACCCTGGATTTGTTTCATAATCCTTATACTGCTCCAACAAAGGCCTAAATGACTTAACTTGAATGTCGTAAATTAAATTCGCATCTTGTTCTGTTGCTTTTTTCAGCCTAACTTCCATTACTTTCACCTACATATCATTTGAATAAGGATTGAACCTTTAAAGAGACTTCCTTCGGCTTTACGTTAAGGGACGATAACCTCTCAATATAAACCCTATTCCGGCGCTACAAGTTCTACTTTTATTCGATCTAGGTCTTCAAAGTAAACCGCATAATAATTCTCTCCACCAGCAAAAGGGTGTTGGTCTGTGTAGAGGATCTTTACACCTCTTGCTTTTAATTTATTCGTCATTTCATCTACATGCTGACGCGATGATGCGTGAAAAGCTAAATGGTTAAGACCTACCCGACACCTATGATATGGAGGGTCTAAAAACCGGTCTTCTGTTTGGACAAAAACGATATATGTATCACCTAACTTCCAGCTACAACCGCTTTCCCATTCTTGATAAGACGTATACCCTAACTCTTCGAGAAACCAGTTCCAAAAGTTAGAAGACTCTTCAAAGTTTGAAACATATATTTCTATATGATGTATTAAGCCTTTCATTTGCAGCCTCCTACCTTTTCATCCGACTTTCCTACTCAAACCCAACCTCAACAAAGAAAAAAAGCTAAAGCTATTAACAAACTCAGATTGTAATAAATTATTTTATACCCAATGAGAGTACGCCTACAAGAATGAAAAGAACACCCATAAGAAAATGAAACCAACTCCTCTTTACATCGTTTAAATATTTTTTTGCAGAATAAGAGTTAAACAAAGAGTTTCCACTAAAAAGAAAAAGGACACTAGCCAGTTGAAGATAATTTTGATTCGGCCATAGGATATCTACACTAATTAATGTGAGGAGGATTAACGGAATAAAAGCTATACCAACAACTTTCTGCGGTTTCTCACCTTCTGTTCCTATATACTCGTAATCTGAATATCCAAAATAAAAAAAGCCAACAACCCCTAATAATACGACTAACCCTAAAAGAATGTATATCAATAACAAACTGCATACCTCCATTCAATTGTAGGCATTTAAACCAACCTTCTGTATATGAGGTTGATTTTGTCTGTTCTTCAACCAAATATGTAAGTTAGAATCTCTCCAGATGTCGGTAGACCAAACATAGTTAAAATTGGGTTGACCATAAATAAACCAATTAATAATCCTATTGTGAATAAGCCTACTTGCTTAGACATACTCTATCACTCCCCTTAGAGAAATTAGAAATAATTTCAGAATATACAAAAAAATAACCAACTACACTTTACCATAAGTATCAACGTTTGGAAACATTTCACTATACTAAAAAAGTTCGTTCTGAATGCTAATTGCACTCAAAACGAACTACTAATTACATCCCATGATGAATCCACCGAAACTCTGGCACGAGTTCTGATACCGTTACGAACTCAACGTCATCATCCACTTCCTCAATCCATTGCCTTAACGCTGTTGCGGTTTCTTTTCCAGGCCTTCCAACGTGACCGATGGCAACACATTCTTCGTTTTCTTCCAGTCGCTGTTTAATCGCATGACATTGTGAGCGAATATGTCCAACATTCGCCACATCATCTAAGAAAATATGGTTCTCCACAATTGGAACGCCTAGCTCTTCAGCGACATCCGGTGCCACACTAAAATAATTTGACTTACTATCAACATACATGAGCCCACGATCTTGTAGTACACTCAACACTTGCTGCATAACTCGCTCATCTTCTGTTGCCACCGAACCCATATGATTGTTAATCCCAACCGCATGCGGCACATCATCGATTGCTTCATGAACACGGTCTTGAATCTCATCATTACTCATGTGCGTCGTAATCGCACCTTCACCTAACTGCCTTGACGTTCCAGGCCGACCTTCCATCGACAAATGAACAATTACTTCATGGCCATTTTCATAAGCCATAATCGCTTCCTCTTGGGTATGAGGTCCAAACGGCATAACAGCCACCGTTAACGGAATATCTAAACTTAAGATCTCCTCAGTCCCCTCTAACCCGTGACCAAAGTCATCAATAATAATCGCTACCTTTTTCGTCCCTTCAGTTTCATCACCGGCTACTTCAATCACCCATATGTAAAAAGCCATCAGCATCACACATAAGACAACAACACGCTTCACAACGTCACGTCCCTCACTTCATTGTTGTCTTATTATTTACTTTCTTAAATAAGCTTATACCGTAACAAGAGACTTACCTGATCTCAAATTAAATTAAGTCAGGAATGACACCTATACAAACTAGCTATTAATAAAAAAGGTGTGAAAGAACCATAGCCGAAATAAACATAATAACAGGAATCATTAAACTGAAACGCAACTTCTTCAAATCATAGAGCCCTTTCTTTTTTAACACCAAATCAGTTATGAAGTATAAAAATGCTGCTAGTAATCCCACCCAAGTAAAGTAAAAACCAAATATAAGGTGCAAGATCCCTGAGAACACAACAAATATTTTGTTTGATGTTAACTTTGAAATCAGACGAGCTATGTAATCACTTATTAATGAAGTAATCGTTCCATAAATTAAAAAGACTGGAAGCGAATAAATTAAAAAGAATTGTATACTTACAAAGTAAGAATCTAAATTAACTAGAAAATCATTTAATGAACTATAGCTATCACTATAAGGGCCAAAAAAGCCTAAAAACAAAGCATATATAGAACAAGCTATAGACGCAGACATTAATTTTCTAATGATTAAATAATCAATATCCTTTTGTAAAGCCAAGCCTTAACCTCCTAAAATTTTGAAACATGATTGTTCCACTTAAAAATGTAACTAATTTTACACGTCATTAATAAATATAATGAGTAATAAGAACCTTAATTCATATACCAAGATTGCGATTTGACATTGCCATATCAACCAATGACCAAACCATCCCTCCCTAATATACAAGAAGAGAAACGAGCCGCCAACTACATTCTAAATATTTTCAATAGAATTTTCCAAAAGTACAAAATATTATTAATATAGCATCATTTTCTGTTAAAATAGATTTAGTTTACTGGATAAAGGTGGCAATTGTTATGATCATCGAACTAACACGTTTTCGGGTAAAAGAGGGAAAAGAACATCGCGTCGATGAATGGCTAGACTTTTTAAATGAGCACATGGAAGATGTGTTACTTACATTAGCAGATGAGAAGATGTATGTGGAAAATATTTTTCGCGAAACAGTCGATGGTGTCGACTATTTGTACTGGTATTCTATTGAAGGTGAAAGCGGTCAAAATGTTGAGGACTCAGAGCATTGGGTTGATCATAAACATTTGAAGTATTGGAAAGAGTGTATTGACGAATCGTATGAACCTGTTGATCTTGACTTAGAAGTGACCATGATTCCAAAGCACATTCGTGAGAACTTATCATAAGGGAGTGTTAGCATGGATACAAAACAACTCGATATGTTATTCATCATCGCCATATCCATTAGCGTCCCGTTATGTATTTTAATTCCGATATTAGATATTATCTTTAGCCTGCCGCCAGTCGTGTTATATACGCTACTACCATTTGGCATCATTCTTGCATTAATTGCGATTGTTGCCTCTGTCTTACGAATACGCTAATAAAAAACGTACCGAGCTTAACTCGATACGTTTTATTTATTGCTTCTTCAATTCTTTAAACATAAGTAATGCACGCTTTCCATAAATATACGCAAGCGCACCAAGCATAATAACGAAAACCGCCGCAAAAGCGATTAATAAGTAACTTAAATATTGAGGAACACTCACCGCTACAGCTGCTACGATTAATGCACCGAGTAGTAAGTACGTGACCATACGTGGTAGCATATAATTTGTACCTCCAACTTCTCAAAAAGTATTGACATTCTTATTATAAGCTATTATATTAATAGTTGTCGATAATTTAAATATGACACTTTCATAACACGACTCCGTAGCTCAGCTGGGAGAGCGCCACCTTGACAGGGTGGAGGTCGGTGGTTCGAGCCCACTCGGAGTCATAGGGTGCCAAACCCCACTAGACCTCCCTCGCCCACTGGGCCCGGGAGGTCTATTCAATATTATAAAAATTATAAAGCCTTTGATTCTTTCTTTTAATATTTCTACTTTTGTCGGCTTTTTGTCGGCATAAATTATACTTTCAATAATTCTTCAAACTTTTCCGATGCTTCTTGTTGCATATTAGGCAGTAAATGCAAGTATGTGTCCAATGTAATTTTAATGCTCGAATGTCCGAGACGCTCAGAAATTATTTTTATATTAACATCTGCTTCTAATAATAAGCTAGCGTGTGTGTGTCTAAAATCGTGAAATCTAATTCTAGGTAAGTTTGTTTTCTTGATATGGCTATACAACAATCTTAACAAATTCCTTGGATGGCAGGCGTTTCCATACTCAGTACAAATCACCAAATCATTATTATTATACTCTTTATTATATTTAATTTTCTCCAGTTCAATTATTTCTTTATGTTTTATTAATTCATTCAGAATATAATCACTTAATGAAACACTTCTCATACTAGTTTTATTTTTTGCACCGTATTTCAATTTACCTTTATGAGTTAATTTTTGTTGAATTTTTAGATACTTCTTTACAAAGTTTATATCTTGCCACCTTAGACCTAATATTTCTCCTTGTCGCATACCTGTAAAAATTGCTAATTTATATGCAATTGTATATCTTGAAGCATTCTCAATACTATCTAAAAAAATTCTCACTTGTTGTTTATCCCAAACTTTAACTTCTCTAGTTCTATTTTCCTTTGGCTTCTCAATCAGATCAGCAGAATTCAAAGTTAATATTTGCATCTTCACAGCATATTGCAAGCTCGCCCTTACAATAGTATAAATTCGCTTAACTGTTGAAGACGCTAACTTTTTTCTTTCTAATGAATATACAAACTCTTGAACAATTATTGGACTTATTTTTCTAATGTTTAGAGTTCCTAATTTGGGACCTATATGATTCTTATAATATGATAGATAGTTTTCTTTAGTTTCTTCTGCAATCGTATTCATTTGTTTTTTTATAATAAAAGTATGCTCGTTCTTCACCATAATCTACAACTGCTACATCAAACACGCATTCAACTAACAATAATTCAACAGCAGTTTTATATGGGTTTTTTATTATTTTTGATAAATTTTGGTCTTTAAGGCTGAATGATATACCCACTTAAACTCTCATCTAAATTATTAATTAATCCATCCTCTATAAAATAATCTTTTCTTGTTATATTCGATCGTTTATTTTTCCAAAGAAATTGCTTTTTGTTCATTATTTATTCACCTCCATTATTAATGTGATTAAGCTTATAATTTTTGTAAAACTTGTACTCTTTATTAACTACTTGAAATTCATTTATTATTGCTACATAAGGATATTTATCCTTTAGAGAAATACCACCCCAAAAATCGGCAGTAATTGTTTCTATAAGTTCAAGTTTTCCGTTTTCAATAGTCTCATAAACTAAATATATTTTTTTCGGATTTCCCTTTGGTGTGTAGCCCGCATTTAATAAAATTGCATAATACATTTTATCATCCTTTCGATTTTTTGTTTTTTATGGCGGCAGAATGCTATTCGCTTATAAGATCGTTTAGTCTCATAACCGTACCACTAATATTTTAGTGCGCTCATTACAGTGATAAGGTGTTGTAAGCACCAAGATATTTCGCTTTTTATGGCATAAAAAAATCCAAGTATTTCTAATGTTTAAACCAAGATATATGTTATTGGTTAAAAGGACATACATATCCCTCTTAACCACAATACATACACCAAAGTTAAACAAACTAGAATTACTTGGATGTAATCTTTAATATTAAATTTTAACTAAATTAATAATATACAATATTTTCATAATTGTCAATTGTTTATTAGTAGAACGTACGTTCTTTTTGTGTTATAATAGTTTTAAACCATTTATTTAGTTATAAATTAAAAATCTGCTATAATTACATATCGAGAACAATAAGAGGTGATAAACGTGAGCGACTATAAAAATATAGAAATTAAACATTTAGATGATTTAGATAAGTTTAATGAATCAAAGTTCAATCAAATTGTGATTAGTACTCCCTTTGAAACACAAGATATTTATGATTCAAAGAAATATAATGAGCTTTCAGATGATTTTTTGAAATTCACCACTGAATTGCCACATAAATTATTTGATATGGTAGATGATAACGGATTCGTATTTATTTATGGCATCCCCCAAGAATTAATTTACTATGCTTATAATATGAATGACTACTTTAACTTTAAGTATTGGATTGCACTTGATATAAACCACGAAAATGTTGATAACAAACTACCTCATTCACATATGGGTGTGTTGATGTATCATAAACCTGGTCGAAAAAGCAAATTATTATTAAACACAAAGGAAACTAGAATTCCTTACGTTGGATGTTCCTATTGCGGTAAAAACGTAAAAGATTGGGGCGGAAAAAAACATCAGATGAATAAAAAAGGCACTGCAATTTCTGATGTTTGGAAAGATTTTTATGCTGTCAATAACGTTGCGCCAGACCCACAAGTTAAAGATATAGAATTAAATTTTATAAACATTAAAGACAGATTAATAAAAATAAATAATAATGTTATTCCTGATCCAGTACTAAAACGCATAAGAAATCTAACAGAGCAAAGCGACACATCAATGTTAAATATACGTTTTGATTATGAGTTGAATAAAAAAGTAACAAACATTAATATTCAATCCACGAAGGAAAATATTAAAAAAATTAAAAGTGAAGATAAAAACAAAGTTCTATTAAGAGATAGTATTGAATATATGAGAGAATTACTAAAAAAATACCCTGATGGTTGTTTCGATTTAGTCTTTGCAGACCCTCCATACAATTTGGAGAAAAATTATGAGGATTACGATGATAGCCAAATGGATCAAGAATATATTGATTGGTGTGATGAATGGTTAAGCTTATGTGCAAAGCTTTTAAAACCAACTGGAAGTTTATTTGTACTAAATATACCAAAGTGGTCAATTCATCACGCTAGAAATCTATCTAAAGAGCTTTACTTACAAAATTGGATTGTGTGGGACGCCCTTTCAACACCAATGGGGAAAATTATGCCAGCGCATTATTCACTTCTATATTATACAAAGAGTAAAAATGGTAATAAGTACAACTCACCCGGGGAAGTAGATAGCCCTGAATATTGTTTAAGAAAAAGTTGTATTAAAAAGCGTAAAAACGAGAACATTGACAATAAGCTATTGATATCAGATATATGGACAGACATACACAGAATAAAGCATAAAAAAGATAGAGACACTCATCCTTGTCAATTACCTATTAAATTAATGGAAAGAATTATTGAAATGGCAACTGATGAAGAAGACCTAGTATTCGACCCATTTTGTGGTGCAGGGACAACTGCAATCGTTGCAAAAAAATTAAATAGAAATTACCTAACAACAGATATATCTGAAGAGTATGTAGAAATTGCAGAAAGAGGTCTTAATCAGGTTGAGGAATTTGGTGAGCTGGTAAGAGACTCAGTTAAAAGACCTAAACGAGATATAACTAAGAAAGAAGTTGAATTGAGGGCACAAGAATTAGCACAGAAACTAGACAGAAAACCTACACTTGAAGAATTTCTCAAATTTACTAGCTATTCAGAAGAATTACTTAATGAATTATATGGAAACCCTCAATATCCTTTGAAGGCTTCTATTATTAAAGTTTAGTTATAATAAAATTTAACCCTCATTAAAAAAGCATCAAATTGCTATACTGCAATTTGATGCTTTTTTACTATTAAAGTAATCTTTAATTATCTCTAAAAAACTTATTTATTAGGGAATATATATTCTTCTTGATTTTTTTACCATTTTTATATAAATAGACATATCTTGTACTTGCGTTTTTAATATGAGTTATATCAAAATATTTATCTTGTCTATAAACGCTAACATATCCACTTTCACTTACTTCATAGTGCTCGTCGTATCCTTTAATTTGTCTCCAATTATCTCCATATTTTTTCACACTACATTTTTTACAATAATATCTTTTTTGCACTCTACCTTTTGTCATATAGTTAATACTATACATACAAATATCATCTACTGATTTTTCATTTTTGCAAATAATGCATTGCATTTTGTTTTCTCACTTATTTATAAATAATATTTAATCCATATAATGTTTGACTATATTAATGAGGTTATCTAAATTATCATAATTCACAACATAATCAGCATTATCCATCAGTCTATTTATTTGAACCTTTCCTCTTTGTTTCCAACCTGCACCATCAACAAAATTAATAAAAATCAGATTTTCATCATTTTCATCATTATATTTTTTTACCGCATTGTTAATTGCAGTATAACTATCGCCTTTTCTTGTTTGTGAAGAGCCAGTACTTAATTGGTAGCTTGATTCAATTAATATTTTGGGATTTTGTTTGTCAGGAATTATTAAATCAACTTTTGGATTTCTATCTTGATCGTGTTGTGTTGGATTATAGTAATCAATTAGGAAATCAATTATTCCAGATTCATATGTATAGCCCATATTAATAATTAATTCTCCAATGATTTGTTGTTCAGTATGATACCCTTTTTTTCCACTTAACCTTCCTTTATAAGCCATTCTTATAGCATTATTAAGTAGTTCGCTATTATCTAACAAATCAACTAAACCATTTATCTTTTTTAAGTTGAAGCATTCTAGTAATATCTGATCGCCATCAACTAATTCTTTTAGCTCTGCGTCTTCATAGCCATTCATAAGTAAATCCGCAAACGCAGTATTAATATCTTCATTATTGGCTACCTTTGATTCTGAAAAATTAACATCTAAAGTTGAATGATTAAATATAATATTTTTACATTGTTCTCCTGATAGTCCTATTAAATTTACAAGTACTTTAAACCCATAATATTCGGTCTTTAGTTTCTTTTTAAAAAAATTGGGATACTCTTTTGATTTAAGTCTTAATGACAGAAATGCTTTTAGACTTTCTAGAAGTGTTTCACGCTCTTCAAAATTATCTATTTTTTTTAAAATTTCTTCCCTAAATTTAATAAATTCAAAATATAACTCATCCATTGGAAGACAATCTCTTAAAGATTCGTGAATTTCATCTGCACTTTTTTGTATTGTTTCTTCTTGTTCCATTCAGTTCCTCCTAATTAATTATCAAAATATTTTTCTTTAATAATCCTTCTATCTTCTTCACTTACATCTGGAAAATGTTTTTCTACTAGCCTCCTTGCTCTATAGGATTCGCTTTTTCTCAGCCCCTCTTGGAATTCCATCAAGCTATCACAATATGTATAAGCATTATCAAAATCTTCCCAAGACTTAGGTCTTAAATTACCATCTTTTTCTCTATACCTTAAGAAACCAGCTGAGTTTAATCCTATAAATCTATAAACCTTATCAAAAAATACATCTTCTATATTCACGTAAGTATTCACAGTAGAGTATTTAACAAAAATATAATAAATATTATCACCATACTCTTTTAACTTACTACTCCAACTATTAATAGTGCCCATATCATTTTCAGGCTTTCGATTATATACTGCAGCTTTAAACTCAATTGCTATTTCTCTACATAAAGTAAAATCAGGAAAATGATTTTTGTTAGGAGCTTCATAAAAATCGCTTTCGCTAAAATTAAATTTACTCATAAAGTAGAACCTTAATCCTTCTGATAGTATTGGTTCAATCTCTTTACCAAATGTAGTATAATCATACTCATTTTCTTTCACACATTGATTAGAGTACCTCAATAGTTCTTCCTCTATTTCATTTTTGTATAGCATTAAATCCATATAAAAACCTCCTTATAAATTATTAAGCATTTTTAAATTTTATATATAAAGAATTATCCACAGATTCTGAGAAGAAATATAAGTCTATATGAGATTCTAAAATTCTATTATTGAGTTTCAGAAAATCCTTCGCTTCTTTCAGGGATAATTCTTTAGAATGGTTGTTGAGAATAGGAATTCTATACCCCTCTTTAATTCTATATTCCTTTAGTTGATCGTGTAATTCTTTAGTGTTAAGTTTTCTATAATTAATTGTAAAATTATTTAAATGATAGGTATAATCATTTTTATTAAATAGAAATAATCCTGGAATAGAAGCTTTACTTATAAAAGTAAATTGTCGCATTTGCTTATTGAACTTTTCAAAACGTCGTTTATTAAAATGAAGGTTTCTCCAATTTATTCCACTACTAAAAAGATGAGTAAATTCTTTTGTATGCCCATTAATGATAACTTCCAGATCTTTAACAAATTCTTCGGGATAATAAAACATAACTTCTCTTATTACTTCCTCAACTTGAAGCCCTTCGTTTATTAGGTCATTTAAAATAGATAGTTGTAATTTTGTCCTACTTCGTTTGATTAAAAAGTCATTTGATTTTCCCAAAGAAAATTCATTATTTAGCGTAGAAACAGGAATTAAATGTCTTTCAACAATTGAATATTTATTTTTATTTTGAAATTGCTGTTGATCATACTTGTCCAAAACACTCAAAAAAGTACTGTCATCGATTAGATTTTCCTTATCTACCTCAAGATACTTGAGATTTTCTAATTTCTTATCCCATTCTGTTAATTCTTGTAATTTTCCTTCATAATATTTGTCTAAAAGTTCTTCGTATATTATTCTCAAATCACTTATTTTATCATAATCTTTTATTCCAAAATGCATTATAAAATTTTCATACTTATCTTCAATTTTACTAAATTCTTTAGCATTAAATTTAAATAATAAACTTTGAAGCTCACCTGTATTATCTATTTCATCAATAAAGCTGGAATCTATAGAAGCTGCATAAAATATAGTGAATTCTTCCAGGACCTCCTCCATCATCATCCATTTTGCCTCACCGTTAGAGGGCATAAATTCCCATCCTATCAGTTCTGGCTTCACTAACTTGTACAAGCTCCAAAAACTATCTAGCCCCCTAAGCAGCAGTAAGTCATTCTTTTTCCCTAGAACTTTTGTAAATAAAGCTCTAAAATGTTCCATATCTACTAAAGTTTCTTTCTCAGAAAGATAATAAGAATAGACAGCTATAAATAATATTATTTTGCTACTCTTATTCAACTCACCGAACTCATTTGAAAATTTTCCATTCCATATTTGATTAAGTACATAACTATCTTTTTCATCTATAGCAGCTTTTAATAGTCTTAACACCAGCCTTTCAAAAAGTGTTATTTGCTGTTCATAAGCCTTTTTATCAAATAAATATAAATTATCAAATATAACACCTATTAAATTATCCGTTACCTCTTTCTTTGTTAATTCTGACAGATTACTATTCTGTTGAATATTTGTATATATATGCGGCAACAAATGACTTACTTGCTTATTATATTCATAATCATTTATTTCGCTTCCAAGAATATAGATATTTACTAATAATCTTGAAAAGTTAATTTTCTTTACTGAATTTTCTTCATCAATGTATTTAAGCGATTTTGCAAATCGGTAAAATGCTGAATTGAAATTGAATATAAATTTATGAGTTATAGCATCCAAATAAAAAGTTGAAACTAAATCAATAAATTCTTCATAAAAATTATGATCTGCTAATTTATCGAGAATTATATCTATACTATTTATAAGATGCTTGAGACTCTTAGAATCATTTGGTTGCTTTGATTCTTCAAGCATACGTTTATGTATTTTCTTTAAAAGACTTAAATTCTCTTCAAGCAGATTAAGTTTGTTATCTCTTATACACTCAATAGTATGGACTTGCAAATTTGTAATTAATTCTTTCATTTATTTTCTTCCTTTTGAATGTATTCTACACACCTTTGTAATATAAAGTTTTCGATATTTCTTAGCCCTTTCTCATCCATTCTTACTAATGTTAAAATCTTAAATAAGATATCAATAACACAGCAGATACTAATAAAAAATATAAATAAAGTACCAAATAAATAATTAAAAGCTACAAAGAAGTAATTTAAAAAGACCAGAGATATTAGTAGAATTATAACTTCATACCTATTAAAAATTGGTCTAATTTTAACAAAATAGAACTCCAACACATTTATACCATACCTTTTTTCTCTATTACTACCTACAATAAGCGCTAATAACGCTATACCAAAAGTAACTACAGTTGCTTGAATTGTCCATATCGTTTTAATTAATTCATCTTTTTCTTTATAAGATATTGTTAAAAAAGATGCCTTTTCAAAGAAGAATGTGCCTCCGTAGCCTACGGACATTATTACTAATATAATAATAGACCATTTTACTATTTGCATTAATTTGCTAAACATAAAGACCCTACTTTTCCTGTAATTATAATGTAATTTATACCAATTATTATAACTTATTAAGGTCTAATACTCTACAGTACATTCAAAATATTAAGTTTTTTAGATTATAAATTGACACGTAATTCTCTGGATTATTTAACTCGTATATATAATCTTTTGTTTTATCATATGTATAAAAAGATTTAGTCTCAAAAGGAATTTCATCTGGGGAAACTTCAACTAACCAAAATTTTCGCTCCAACTTCCTCACCTCACAATTATTTCATATATTCAAAATTATTATATAAAAAACCCACCACAATGGTGAGTTTTCTAACTATTTAGTTCTGATATCAACTTTTGAAAAACTTGCACTTTTAAATTTCCATCAATACGATCAATTTTTCTAAGTACTCTTTTTTTATCAATAATCCGCACATTCAATCTGTTATTTACAAAATTAAAAACTATAGTTGTAGTACTGTGTTTATTGCCAATATCATTCTGTATTACTAGCACTTCTTCAAAACCTTTATTAGTTTTTATTAACAATATATCTCCTTGTTTTAAAAGCACCATATCATCTCCAATTATACAAGATGATAAATTATATTATTGAATATTAAAAATTCAAAAATAGCTTTATCCTGGAAAATAATGTATAATTATATAAGGAGGAGATATTAATGCTTAATCTTTTAGATTCAAATTTATTAATTTTATTATCTATATTTTCAGCATCACTATGCTTTTTAAGTATTAAACTAAATTATTTTCTAATTATAAGAATTATTAATAATAACCCTCGTCTAGCAAGAGAAAAAGGTTATTACAATGATAGATATATTAAACAATTGATTAAAGAGGGGAAAATAGATATAAAATAACTTCAAAGAAAGAGCTATTTTATATCTATTTAAACTTAACCTTTCCAATCAAATTTTACATTTTTCAATTCATCACTTAATGACATATTACTTTGCTTATCATAATGGTTTTTATGTTGATTCATTTTATCCTTCAAAGTTCTAAGTATATAATCACCACGATGACTATCTAAAGCTTTGTAATACTCATCTTTATAAATTGTATAGGGATGTTCAAATGAATCAACACATAATTTTTCTATTCTGTTTATTTCATTTTTTTGCCAAGCATCTAATAATTGCTGTTGTTTTTTATAGTTTATATTGTTTTTTAATTCAGACTCTTCTAATCCATAAGCTTTTATATCAAGTAGTGTTATTTCTTCATTTAACTTTATATTGAAAACAGCATAAATTGCTTCTAAATCTAAAACTGTATCTTCTTTATATGTTTTATGTATCGACTTCTCTATTAAAATAAGTCCTCAACTAGAATATCCTTCTCAGGGACACCTTGCTCAATAGCTTTTTCCTTTAATTTGTGTGACTCTGGCAAACTTGAATCTTCCCAAGTCACACCTCCTGAGAATAGAATTTTCCCTGCTCTACCTTCTTGATACAACTGAACAGCTATAGGTAAACGGTACTGCACAGCTTTACTACTCCCTGGAACAAATATTAAATCACCATTCTCAATATCATCTTCTACGTTTTCAAATAAGAGCTCTGTCATTTGTAAATCAGTAAGTTGGTCAGGTTCTATCTGGGATATTTTAATTAACATAGTTCACCTCGAGGTTTAATTGTAGTTAACTTTACTTTGGTTATTGAATATAACTTAACAAACGATCAAAAGAATCGACCTCAGCATAAGGTTTAATTTCAGTATTATTTTCGACCTTATGAGGATTTAACCATACACCGTTTATACCTGCATTTTGACAACCACTAATATCCTTTTCTATGTGATCTCCAACAAATAATGTATCTTCCGGTTGCACATTCAGCTTATTTAATGCTAATTCAAATATGCGTTTGTCAGGTTTACTGAACCCCACTCCTTCAGAAATAATGATTGTTTCAAACCACTGATTTAAATTAGTGTTATTTATTTTTGCTTTCTGTCTCTGAGTTGATCCGTTTGTTATTATGCCAACTTTAACTTGCTTCTTTATATTATTTATCGTATCGATCGTGTTTTGGTTTATAGAAAAACAACGAGGGAAATGATAATCCCAAAAAACTTGTATATCATTGTTGTTTTGTAAAGGAAATTTACGAGGGAATTCATCGAAAAAAGGTTTTAGAACCTGTTCTTTATCGCCATTGCCATAACCTTTTAGATCATGCTCTTTAAACCTCTGCAGCATTTTGTTCTCAACTAATGGAGGAACATTCTCATAACACTCTTCATAGATAATTGAAAACATTTGATCAACTGCCTGATCTCTATTAAGTAATGTATCATCTAAATCAAATAAAATTGCTTTATAACTTTTCATTTAACTCCCCCTTAAACCATAAACTTCTAATGTTGAATCCGGCTTAAAAGCTATTTCCCAAAAAGTTAGTCTCTATTTCAACTTCTTTTACTGTCTTATCAAAATATACTTTATAAGCCTTGGAATTTGGCCTTGAACTTACGACTTTACTTACTTCTTGATCAATATAATGAAGAGCGACACCATCATCAGTAGCAAAACCTGATTTAACTTTACCCTTAGCTACAAGTTCGTGATAAGCAGGTCTTCTATTTTCTTCGCCATCATAATGAGGGCAATTACTTCCTTTTAAGAATCCTAAACACTTCAGTGGTTCAAGTTCATGCCCAAATGAATCAGAAACCCCTTCTTCAAACCAACAAATTGATCCTGCACTGATACCTGCTAATACTATACCTTGTTCCCATGCCTTTTTTAAAATCGCATCTAATCCCCATTCTTTCCATAAAATGAGCAAGTTCTTGGTGTTACCACCACCAACATAAATGATGTCTTGCTCTAATAGAAAGCTTTCCAAGTCTCTTGTAGGTGGTTTAAATAGTGATAGATGTGAAGGTTTACAATTTTGTTTTTCAAAGAAGTTATAAAACCTTGATATGTAGTTTTCTGAATCTCCACTAGCCGTAGGAATGAAACAGATCTTAGGGGTTATTTTATTTGATTGATTTAGTACATATAAATCTAACAACGGATTTTCTGGCTCCATAGAGAAACCACCGCCTCCAAGAGCAATCACTTGCTTCATCAGCTTACTTCCCTTCTCTTCTATCTCTTATACCGTTTGTCTATTTGTTACAGTCTCTATTAAATCTTCAATAGATCCTATACATTTCTCTACTTCAGATAAATGATAAAACGTACTCGTTGTTTCAAGTTCATTTACTTCATCATTCGATGAGTATAGATAAATTCTCTTTCCTTGTCCAAGTGCTATACCAAACTCTATGTGACTACCTTTTCCTCCTGGTAATAAAACAATCATGAAATCTGCTTCCATTACAGCATTTTTTTCTTCTTGCCCTATAACTTTCAGATCATGAATTGTTGAAGCTCTTTCATTTTGTGTCCAATCATATGTTGGAATAAAACCATTGTTTTTCAACTCATTACTAACCCTACGTACTGTATCTTTATTTTTAAAACTAGATGCTACGTAAAATTTTTTCATTTTTATTCCCCTTTGATAAGTTAAGCTACTTGTTGCTATCCCTTTCTCATTACTAGATTTTCTACAAGATTTTAGTTCTTTGTTTTTTTATGAGCATTGGGTTAAATGGACCAAAACCACCGTCATCTTCCTTCTTCAACATTAGACTCCCGGATGTCTAGTAACTCAACACTTCCCAAAAACCGTCTGCACCATAAAGGAAAAGAACTAGTCCAACAACAAAGAGAATAAATGTCGATATAAAAGTATTAAATGTTTTTGTAGATTCATTTCGGTAATCTTTAATTGCTGAATACATCACAGTTATACCAACTGACATCATGATTAAGATAATTGTGAAAGGAATCATAAAGTTCATAAAGGCCAACTCCTTTCCCTCCTTAACACTCATAAAGTCTAAAACAACTTATCTACTGCCTGGTCTATTCAGAATCAAATAAATAATTGCTTTATAGAAGATTTAGCCACAGTTAATTAAATGAATTACTCTTTATAAGCTTTATACCAATGATAAGGTTGGATTTCTTTTAATGTTTTATAAAGCAACTTTCCATCTGGATTAGTTACAGCCGCTTTAACATTTTCTCCCCAGTAAAATAGCCTTTCTTGACATACTCCACAAGGGGTCAAAACTATAAAATTAGCATTCTCATCTTCTCTTGCAACACAAATTGTATGCGTGACCTTAGTATTTAGTTTATGCGCTTCAAGAATTGATCCAGTTTCAATACATAATTCAGTTGAAGCGTTGATCACGTCTGGTGATACACTTGTTAAGATTTGATCATCTTCGGTATACATGGCTGCGGCCCCACCCCAACCAGAAGGGTATCTTTTTTCTATCAAGTCGATTGCTGTTTGATAAAGCTTTTGTTCGATGTTCATTTTCTTGCTCCTCTCCCCACCAATTGTTGACCACCTAGTTCAACTTAAAATAGATTTAGCTTTAGAGCCCTTGTAGCCATAAATGTTTTTATATGCTTATCTAAAATTCTCGTTCCGCCAAAATCATCCTCATAAAAACCTGTAATAACAAATCCTGCATCAATTTGACCTTGAATTTGGTACTCGAGGGTGTGAGCGTGTTCAACTGTTTGACCTGAATTAATATAATCTTGAACTTTATCCCCTGGTAAATAATCCAATGTTGATGAAGGAATTGAGTGTTTAACATCAAGAATACCTTTTCTTTCTTGATCATCATCAAAAATCCACAATAAAGGGTTAGTAAATCCAGCAATTATAATGCCTTGATTTTTCACCACTCTTGAAATCTCATCCCACACAGGCTGAACATCTTTAACAAACAAATTAGAAACAGGATTGACGACAATATCAAAATACTCATCATCAAAGTCACTAAGGTCTGACATATCACCTTGAACCGTTTTTAAAGTTAAGTCATCTCGTTTAGCTACCTTCTCATCTTGTTCCAATTGCTTTTTAGATATATCAGTAACTGTTACATCTGCTCCTGCCGCTGCTAGAACTGGTGCTTGTTGACCTCCACCTGATGCTAAGCAAAGGATCCTCAATCCATTTAAGGAATTAGGAAACCAATCTCTAGGAACTGGCTTTTCAGTTGTGACAGTGATTTGCCATTCACCAGATTTGCTTTTTTCAATAACTTCACTACTTACAGCTTGAGTGTACCTAGATCCTTCTTCAACTTTTTGATCCCATGCATGACTATTTTGTTGTGTTGTATCCATTGTGTTCCCCCTAATTAAAAGTAAATTAAATGTATCCATATTAAATCTCCTAACCTCTCAAAAATTTCTTAATCTATTTCTCTAATTTTATATCCGCAAGTTTTACGTTCTCTTTTAAATAATCTGGAGCATCAGAATGAGTTAAGATCTCAGAAGTTGTCATCCACATAACGTCATCAACTTCATCACTGCTCTTAGCATAAGCCTCTCCTGACTTGTGCTCACACAGGAAAACAAGGTCGATAACATTTAAACCTGTTTCAGTGACGAACGAGGAGCTGTTTACATACTTAGAAACCTCTACTTCAATGCCAACCTCTTCTAGTATTTCTTTATGTAAGGTTCTTTCTAAAATATCTCTGGAGTTCCCCTCAACCTCACACTTTCCACCAACAAGCGAAAGCAATCCACCAGCGTGTTCTTCTTTGTCACTTCTTCGTATTAATAGCCATTTTCCATCACTGTATATTGCACCTTCTACATTTACTATGAACATAAAATCACTCCTAAATATCATCTGTCCTTAGTAGATCTATTTAGTAACCTTTTGTATAATTTCACCCATTAGATATGCTATTTATAGTCAGACATTGCTTTTTGTGCTTTAGCGTAATCATCTTTGTGCACTAGTAAACGGACAGTCGTATCTACACTCATTTCGCCATGTGCTGTAGGACCAAGTTTTGAAGTAATGTTCTTCAAACGACATCGCACCCCTCTTGACTTTAAGAATGAATACCTTGATGTAACTTAACGAGGTTTATGACCGATTGATTCATATAATGTTTGCCATACTAAGTTTTCTCTTATTTTCAAACCAAAATATATAACTAAAATAACAAAAATTAGTATACCCCAACCCATATCCTCCACTCTTACTAATCTATCTAACTTGACTGCTTTCATGGCTACTTGATAAAGTTCCTCTCCTGCTTTCCACTTTGAACTTGATCGATCAAGTTCTCCGCCATACAGACCCTGCACTAGGCGTAAATCCACATTTATTATAAAAATCGGTTTTATTTTCTCCATGTGTAACAGATACAATTTCTAGTCCAAGACGTTCTGACTCGCCTAACAACTCTCTTACTAATTTCTTTCCGAGCCCCTGACCTTGATATTTAGGGTGAACGATTATATCTTCCATATAACCATGTTCTAAACCCATTCCACATACATAACCAAAAGCTATCAATTTATGAGATTCGTTTCTTACCCCAGCCCAAAAGTTACACCGTTCGAACAATATTGGATAGTCATGATCGCGTCTATCCCAACCAATAAATTCTCTTAGTTCGGGAACTTCTTTGTTTGAAATTGGTTGATTTATAATAACTTTAAAATTCAAATGATCGCGCTCCCAAATATAATAAAGTTAGTAAATTGAATATTCCTAAAATTAATGTTAACATAAAATTCCAATCAACACTAAGTTCATTCTTACTTCCAAAGTGACTTTTCCTATAATTGTTAATAAGGAGTTGATCAGTTTGAGTGATGAGTTGTTTCAATGGATTAACGGTAAAAAAACAGATGCCCATTTGCATGATATAAGTGAAGAAGATGATAATGATTTTGCGGAAAGGATCTACAAAATGTATAGACAAGACCGTGACACTTACGTACCGCATCATAAAAGAAATCAAGATAAATAAAGGCACGCTAGCCAATAGCGTGCCTTCCTCTTTACATTCATTATTTTTTCTTCTGCTCTTCCCATAGCTGTAAGCGCTCTTCATGGCTCACTTCTTTATGAACTTGATGCAGCATCCATACATAACCGAAAGGATCCATAAATATAGCGTTAGAGACACCGTAATCAGGAAGCTCAGTGACTGGTTGGATTTCTGTGCATCCCAATTCCATTGCTTTTGTGTAGGTTTCGTTAATGTCTGGGACCGTGACGTTTACCCAACTCGTTTTAGGGTCGTCCGGCGTTGGTGCAATCAGATGGAAATCAGGATTTTCATCCAACAAGTGAAATTGAACCTCGTACAACTTGAAGACGGCCTCATTTTCACCACGAGGAAGGTTTGAAACTTCAACACGTTTTACATCAAATACTCTTTCGTACAACTCTAATGCTTTCAAGCTATCTTTCACAACTAAATCAATTTCTACACCAACCATAAGTCACACTCCATTTAGAAATTTTAGCTTATCACAAGACTTGATGTTAGCCACAACACATAAATCGAGACGCCTGCTGTAAACAGTGAAGTGACAACAAGTAAAATAGAGAATGGTATTCGTTTCTTATCAAACTGCTCAAACCCTAAAGTAGCTAGTAAAAAACTTAACGATAACAGTAATAAAGTTAAAACAATCCCAACAGATGGGTTAAACAAAAACGGTACAGCAAGAGCTAAAGTTAAGACAGCAAAAATTATTTTAATTGGTTTAAAATCGAATGTATCCATAGATCTACTCCTAACATCTTAAATAAAAACAGCAAAAATAAAAGCCACACTACAACCAACAGCACTTACTAATTCAGGAAGGTGTGCTTTTTCTTCTATTCCATGTTTGTACTCCATATAAGCACGAACACCGGATTCTGTTGCAAAATAACCTATAACGACAGCAGTCGCAAATGTGTGAAGGGGTGTGAGAATAAATATGATCAAAGTAACAACAAACATAATGACCAAACCAATCTCTAACCTTTTATGAAATTGATTAACTGTTCGATAAATCTCCACTGGAATATCATATTTAATATGCACATAAAACCTTGATATGAGCGTTACAAATAAAATAAAAGCAACTATAACCATGATCTCAATCATGATATTCCCCTCCCACTCGGTCACCATTCACTATTATTTTAACACATTTCTCTAAACACCCATTCAAAAACATTAAAAAAGCACCCCCTTTTAAGCGTGCTTTGAACTGAACTATTCCTCTATATAAATCTCAATCTCATCCTCATACTTCTCAACTAATTCGGTCGTTACACCATAGATGGATTGATCGATTTCATTTGAGTCTGGATCATCAATTTTCTCTAAAAAGTAACGGTCTTGATATACCGTGCGCTCTGCACTTGCTCGCGAGAAAGCTTCGTGATATTCTTCAGGCTCCATATCAAATCGCTCAGCCTGTTCTTCAACGAAAGCTCTCATTCTCTCTGCCGCTTCAGGATCAAGATCATCAAAAGGATAAGAAGGATCAGCTTCAACGTAGCTTTCAACATCGTCTGATAAATCGATTCCCATCTCATTTTTAACCTCTTCAATAATCAATTCATCTACAATATACATTTCAACCGAATTGCGCAAGTTTTCATCTTGAACATTAAACACAAAACGTACGTCACCAACCGTAATCTCTTCCCCTTTTACGACAGCAGCCGTATCGTCGTGACTATATCCAGAATCTGAACATGCCACAACCAGACTGATACTCATTAACATAATTAAAAATATTGCTTTACGCATCTTGCCACCTCTTTTGAAGCTATTAAATCTCATTTCATTTTATCATAGAATAAGCTACAAATGCCTTCACTTAGTCCTCTAACTTCAACACCATTGATTCATTGTTATCTTCCCACCTAATATTGACATCTATTTTCGCATTTTCTTGTGTCACTTCGCAATCAGTACAACTCCCCATAGAGGTATTGAATACACCATTTCTAATAAACATATCTTCCCCTGATCTAGAACTAGACATAGCATCAACCGAATAACTAATGCTTTCTGGTGGTTCACCTTCACCAATATACTCCATTATTAGACTGACGTTTTCACTATCTCCACCTCTAATCGATACGAAATACTCAACTTCCCAATGTTCTGTTTCGTGTTTAAAGGATAGTTCCTCATAATCTGAATAACACGCCGTAAGAACTAAGCTTGTTAGAATTAGCATGGTAAAAACTTTAACGCTATTAATCTTCATGTTTATCACCTTTTTATGTCCTTAATACTACAATTGTAATTTATTCAAACTCTATAAGCTCATCAACTACAAGTTCCCTCTGCTCTTTATCACCAGTGTTAGTATCCCAAGAGGCATAAACTGCGACAGAATCAAAAGCATCTACAATATCATCATCACTCAATCCTCTTGCATAAAAAACGAATTCTTTGAAATATACCGCACCCTTATTCTTGTTCTCTAACTGTTGCCCACCTGAACCATACCAATAACGATCCTCATCATCTATGGAATTAATAATGTCTCTCCAATCACCAGGGAAATCAAACTGTCGGTTAGATAATTCGTCCCTAAACGGCATAACGAATTTTAAAGTAAACTTACGAAAATCCTCTTTTGACGGATTGTCTATTCCATGAGTTCCAACTCTGTTATATTCTTCATCAGTTAAATGTGAAACGGTAACTTCAGTCGTTATAGTTGGTACAGATGTATGACCGCATGCTGCAAGCATCATTAGTGAAACCAAAAACACAACTAATAACTTCTGCATTACCTTTCACCTCTTTCGGGTACAACCATTGCAAACCATAGTTCAATAAATTAAATCGAATTCTTAAAGTAAACTAAGTTATCCGTCCAACCACCAAATTCATAGATAAATCCTTTTCTCGTGCACTCATACTCCATTCCAACACGCTCTGCCAGTTGAAAAGAAGCCTCATTATCCACATTAATATGCGCTTCAATTCGGTGGTAGTTTAAATGTTTAAAACCGATTTCGAGCGCTTCTTCAACCGCTTCTTGACCATATCCATTTCGCCATTGATGGTTATGAATTGAATACCCGATTCTTCCCCACTGGAAGTTATCTCGTACAAGCGTTGAGAAGTCTACCATTCCTAAATGAACGCCGTCCGTTTTTCTAAAAAGACCAAAAACAAACGCTGTATCTGATATAGCTAACTCCTGGTGCTTGTCTACTAAATCATGAAACCAATCTTTAGTACAATTACTCATGTCTCGCTTGCCTTCATCATGACGGTGCTGTGAAGGCTTACGACTTTCAAAACCATCGAGCCAACTTTCGTAATCAGATTTCTCTAAAGGCCTAATGATTAACCGATCAGTTTCTGACACAATATCAAACGTTTTTTCAACTATTTTCAATGAGACATCTCCTTTGTTTTGCTTGCACTTGTCTTCCATAGTTTAAACAATCCAACGACTAAAAAGGTAAAGGCTATTAATTCTAAGACCCTAGGAATGAATGATGTCCACACTACAAACTCTCCCATAGTCATCCCCATTGGCGGTCCATGTTCTTGGAAGTAATCCACCATTCTAATACCGATACCACCTGTTTTCATAATAAATTGATATAGTTCACTAATTATGAGCAATAAGAAAAAATAAAAGCCACCAGTAAAAGCAAATTTTCTAGAGATGATTAGACCAACGATTAACAAGACAACCGTTGCGACCGGAATTAATACACTAATTAATACACTAATAAATCCTAATAACAATATAGCCCCTCCTTTTAGACCTTAACTATTTTAATACCTTCCATTCATCAAAGCACTCAACTTCTATTCCTAGTTTCTTAGTTTTCATCCAATCGAAAGCTTTTAAAACTAACGGAGAAGCGTTATCTAAAGACACTTCCTCCTCTGACAACCATAAAGCACCAAGAGAGTCTTGACCTTCATATTGATTTGGCTCGATTAACTCGCCACCAACTTTTCTAACTGTATAGAAAACAGCGATATGATGAACATCCGTGTGGCCTTTCCATAACCAAGGAAGTTTAAAGTCAACCAGGCCGACGTTTTCATCTATTTTAACTTGCAAACCTGTTTCTTCATGCACTTCTCTTCTTAGTGCATCAGCTAACGACTCGCCTTCTTCCAAACTTCCACCTGGTAGATCAAATCTATTAATATAAGGACCACCGTTTTTATGTATAACTAATAACTTCTCGTCTTCAATACAAAGGCCATAGACACCGAAGGCTCTGTGGTAATTCTGCTCGCTTGTCATAGCGTTCCTCCTAAGTAAAAATCAACACCTATATTTTACCACAAAATTACTTTACAGACTTTTCTACAAAATGAAAAACAGCTCAATTATGGAACATAACTGAACCACCAATCTATCAAACTCTATGAAATTAAAGACTCCACATTCCTCGTTTCTGACTTTCAATTGATTCTCGCTCAATCAGAGAAAATAATTTAAAGTGGAAACTTCTAACTGAGGTTTCAGAAGGATTAACGAAGCATTAAGCAAAACACACTTCAACTTCTCCTTCTTTTTGAGCTGTCTCAAGACAGTTTTCAAGGAATTCTTTAATCTGCACATTGTCAAGATCATTCCCTGCTAAGGAGAACTTGTTTTCGTGTGAGTGAATAAATTCTTGAAGTGCATATTCCATCTGGTGGACAGAGAAAGTGGAGCGTGCACCAACGCCACTTACACCTCCATTATGTTCTTCTGAATCTAGTACTTTGTACAAAACATCAGCGTTATAGTTCGACATGCTAAAACGAGCATAAGCAATTTTTTTACCGGCATGATTGTAGCCAAAAATGTCATGACCCATAGGCTTTCTCCTTTCAAATATAACAACATTAAAAGTGATTAATTAGGGAAATTAACGTTTGGAGTGTTAATTTAAGGTGAGTGAAACAGAGGAAATGTGAAGTCTTCAATTATAATTATATTCGAACAGGCGTTCTTGTCAATATACAAAAAGAAAGGAGCTCGACAAAACAAACTCCCTTTGCGATTTCTATTCTATATGCACGTCAATTTCATCTTCATACTCTTCATACAAGTCATTAATCATTTGTTGTATCGTTGCATCTACTTCTTCAATGTCTTCATCCGCATCTAGCTCCTCAAAGTCCACGTGTTCTTCAAAGAATGCATTTGAATATGCGCTCACCTCAGCACGTTTCCTGGTATACTCTTCAAGAAATGTCTCTGGCTCCATATCAAACAATTCAGCACGTGATTCTGCAAACTGACGAATTTGATTGGCTTGGTCAGTATCAACGTCTTCTGAAGGATAACCACCTAAAAATTGTCCGTGCATTTCTACTTCTTCAGATACATCAATCCCCATATTTTGAGCTTCTTGCATGATTAAGTACTCCGTTACATACGCATCAACGGCACCTGGCAACTCGTCATCATCAGCATTATATACAAATAAAACGTCACCAACCGTAATCTCTTCTCCTTTAACAACAGCCGCTGGATCATCTAGATCATACTGAGAGCCTGAGCAACCGGCGATGAAGACGAGGCTAGCTAGAATTGTTATGTAGATTAGTTTTTGCATGGGGTCACCTCCATTAATTTACAAATCAACTTCACCAATCATATTATCACAAAAACAAACTAGACTCGAGATCAGCGTTTGCTAACACTCGAGTCTAGTAGTATTAAGCTAACTTTTCATTTTTCTTACGAGCTTTCATGAAATTCATCGCTAGAATAATAGCAACTAACGATAATCCAATCACATCTGTCATTAAACTTGGTACCACCGATAATAAAGCACCCGTCAACAACACAACTCGCAAGAATGGATTTATGAAGGTATGGAAGAAACCTTCTAATGCCGAACTCAGAGCGACAATTCCAATAATGGCTGTTGTTACTACTAGTAAGATATCCATTATTGGTGGAAGACCAAATTCCGTTGCGTTCGTTGCAACTCCTGTTGTGTCAATCATTAACAACGTTGGATCAAACACAAACAGGTAAGGAATGATAAATCCTGCTAATGATAGCTTTAATGCTTGGAAACCTGTAATCATTGGGTTACCACCTGACACTCCAGCACCAGCGAATGCCGCTAAAGCTACTGGCGGTGTTACGTTAGCAAAAATACCAAAGTAGAATACAAACATGTGGGCTACTAATACAGGTATACCAAATTCAGATAATGCTGGCGCTGCCATTGTTGCTGTAATGATATAAGCTGGGATGGATGGTAGACCCATACCTAATAACATCGACGCTAACATGGTAAAGAATAAAGTTAAGAATAATGAACCCGCGCCTAAACTTTGAATAGATGAAGTCATAACTGTACCGAAACTTGTTAAGCTAACAACACCAATTATAATTCCAACTACCGCACAGGCAATCATAACAGCTAATGATTGACGAGCACCTAATACTAATGCGTCCATGACATCTCTTGGACCCATACGTGTAGCTTTTCTAAATGAAGCGACAACAATGGTTAAAACAATCGTCCAAAATGCTGCACGTCCTACCGGCATGTTTTGGAATAACATGACGATTAAACCTACGATCGGTATTAGTAAATGACCTCGCTCCTTCAACACTTCTCTCACTCGAGGTAAATCAGCTTTTGGAATACCTTTAAGCCCTTGTTTACCAGCACGATAGTGAACTTGCATAATAACAGCTAAATAGTATAAAACGGCTGGAATTAACGCTGCTAATGCGATTGTTCCATAGTTAATTCCAGTCGTCTCAGCCATTATGAAGGCACTTGCACCCATAATTGGTGGCAAGACTTGTCCACCTACCGAGGAACTCGCTTCAACAGCTCCAGCGAAGTTTTTGTTATAGCCAATTTTCTTCATTAAAGGAATCGTAAACGAACCAGTACTTACCGTGTTCGCAACTGCCGCTCCGTTAATACTGCCCATAAAACCACTGGAGACTGTCGCTACCTTCGCTGGACCACCTTGTCTATGTCCAGCTAACGCCATTGCGATATCATTAAAGAACTGTCCTAGGCCAGATTTTTGTAAAAACGCACCAAACAAAATAAATAAGAAAATAAAGCTCACAGAAGCGCCAATTGCTGTGGAATATAGACCTTCTGTTGTTAAATACAATTGCCCAAAAATATCGCCCAAATCAAACTCACGCGTCATGAGTCGCATTGGTAGGAAGTCCATATGACTAAAGAATGGATATGATAAAAAGATTAAAGCAAAGACAGGTAAAATAAGCCCTGTTACACGTCTTGCTGCCTCTAAAATCAATAGGACAGTCATAATTCCTACAATAATATCCATCGTGTTAGGAATACCGCCACGCTCAGTTACAATCGCTGTATATTCCGTTAAAATATAAAAACTTGAGTAAAAGCTTAAACCAAACAAAATCCAATCATAAAATGGAACTTTATTACGGTTTTGACTTGCAAAAGTCGGATAAATTAAGAAAATTAAAGCAAGGCCAACCGCAACATGAATCGAACGCTGTTGTAATGCAGGCATAGGGTTAAACTGAATCCACAAATGATAAGCTGAATATAATGCAGCAATGATAAACAACGTCCAGAATATGAACTTGCGATTATCTAAATCCCTTATCTTAGATTGTTTATCGTATTTTTCTAGTATTTCTTGTTTATCTATCTCTTCGTTAGTATCTATTTCATTAGACTTATTGCCTTGTTTTTCAACAGGGTCTTTTACGTCATTTTGACTCATAACGGTTTCCCTCCCCACATATTCCAAAGATAGACTCTATGAACTTTGATCTCAATCTCACTATACGGCTCAAAAAGTTCATATAAAGGGATTTCCTTTGTATCTGTTATAATCGTTGTTTCCGTATGATCTGATACGATCATATTCATGTGATTCATCTCTCGATTTACGGCCATTCGAATAAAACCATCATCACTTTCAATGATTTCACCTTCAGATGGAACACCTGCACCAAACGTTTTGAAGTAAGTCTCTGTTAATACTAATTGTTTTCCATCACGTTCATAGACTTCATACCACGGTTCATTTTCAACAGAGTGAATCCAAGTTAACGTAAACGAATCACTGTTAAGGTAATACCTCTCATCACCTGATTCAATTTTAATAACAGACCAGTGAAAAAAGGTTAAAAATAGGAGCACTATGATTAAAGTGCCCCTAATCAACCATTTATTGTTCATCGTAATAACGCTGCGCCCCTGGGTGAATTGGTGCAACCATTCCTTTTTGTGCATCTTCTAAGTTGATATCAGATGCTGCTTGGTGTGAATTTTCAAGTTGTTCTAAGTTCTCGAATAATGTTTTCGTTAACTCATAAACATCATCTTCGCTTAAGTCAGAACGAACAACTAAAGCGTTCATAATCGCAGCTGTTTCAATTGGTTCATCATTGTTGTAAGTACCTTCTGGAATCTCCATTGAAACGAAGTACTCTTTATCTTCAGCAATTTCTTCTACTCGATTTTGTTCAATCGTTACAATCTGTAGATCAACTGATTCAGCTAATTCTAATACTGAAGAGTTTGGTAGACCACTTGTTAAGAATGCAGCATCAATTTGACCTGTACGAATTCCGTCAGCCGCTTCAGCATAACCTAAGTAATCTTCATCAATATCATCATACGTAATTCCATGACCTTCTAAAAGCGTACGCGCGTTAACTTCTACACCTGAGTTTTGGTCACCTACAGCTACACGCTTTCCTTCTAAGTCATCAAGCGTTTCAATCCCACTGTCAGCAGTCGTTACAACTTGTACATAGTTAGGGTACAGTGTCGCGATTTGCTGTACATTATCAATTGAATCATCTTCAAAGTTTTGCTCACCTTCAACTGCTTGACTTAAAACGTCACTCATTACAAATGCCATTTCTACACTTTCTCTATTAAGTAGATTCATATTCTCTACTGATGCACCCGTTGTTTCTGTACGAGCGTTAACACCTAATTCATCAGTGTAAGCTTCCGCTAATGTTGTCGCAATAATGTTATAAGGACCAGAAGAACCACCTGTGGCAATTGTTGCAATGTTCGTATCTAATCCTTCACTGTCACCACCATCAGTGTCAGCCTGGTCACCATTGTCGCCACCACAAGCTGCTAGAATTAGTGAGACCGCTAACATTAATGTGAAAGCGCTTATAAATTTCTTATTCATGAAAATCCCCTCCAAAAATTTTTCTCTAAATTATGATTACGGTAAAAATTATTCTATCACACACCGTTCGACAAAATCTATCATAATTCTCAAAAAATCTGAAAGGGATTTTTTTCCGATGAAGTATTAAAGGGTGTGGTCTAAAAAATACCCTTAAAGGCAAGGTGAGGAGCTATGAAAAATAGGAAAATTTATTTATAAGCTAATTATGATAGTAACTCTTTTTAACTACATTTCTTGTTCCAGAACTAGTTCTTTTATTATCTCCTTCATACGCCTCCATCATTGAAGAGAGTCCGTAATATAATACTTATAACTCTAACAATAAAAAGGTTTTCTCTTATTCTATAAAAACCTCAATCTCATCTTCATATTCTTCTAACAAGTCATTGATGATTTGTTGCATCGTTTCATCTGCTTCTTCAATGTTTTCATCTGTATCAAGTTCATCAACGTCCACGTACTCTTCAGCAAATGCATTTGAGTGTTGGCTCAACTCAGCACGTTTCCTAGTATACTCTTCATGATACGTCTCTGGGTCCATGTCAAACAAGTCAGCACGTGATTCTGCGAATTGACGAATCTGATTGGCTTGGTCAGTATCAACGGCTTCAGAAGGATAGCGCCCCATAGATTCTACAGCCATTTCTACTTCTTCAGAAACATCAATTCCCATTTCTTTTGCTTCTTGCATCAAAAGGTACTCCATCACATACGTATCAACGGCATGTGGCAACTCGTCATCATCAGCATTATATACAAATAAAACGTCACCAACCGTAATCTCTTCACCTTTAACAACAGCTGCTGGATCATCCAAGTCGTACTGTGAACCAGTGCAGCCGGCGATGAAGATCAGACTGGCTAAAATTGTTGTGTAAATTAGTTTTTGCATGGGATCACCTCCTAAATTAATCTTACTAGCACATTTTTATAATGAGAGCTTACTAGCTTTCTTCATTACAATGTTTTGTCACGATAAAGATACAATTTAATAATCCCTTCTTCTCTCCGCTACTTTCATTTCTTGGTTAATCATTTCATTATAATCTTTTTCTCTTTTTAATCTCTCCATTAAATAACGCTCTAGATTCTTATCTGTACAATATACAAAACACCCTTTTTGCCCTCTCGTCATAAGAGTTCTATAAGTATTACGTATAATTCGATCAGCTATTTTTTGAGCTTCTTCAGGGTCTTCTTTGAGCCGCTTCTTAATCCCTCTTAATGACTGATCGGATTTGGCACGCTTTGTGAGATCAGTAACCACTTCACCATTTTCAACACGTAAGTCGTCTCCAATAATCACTCCAACATAATCAAACTCAAGACCTTGACTTGTGTGAATACAACCCGCTTCATGGATAGATTCTTCGTCAATAGCCCACGTATCTGTATTTCCTAGATTCCAACTAATAGAAAAATCATGTTCTTCGATTCTAATATCGTGATAGTCGGTTTTATTACGTTGGTCTTTAGGCCACTCCCAGCAATAGCCTGCTACAACCCTTGACTTATTATTGAGTTTATTTTTCTTAATTAACTCTTGTTTCATTACGTGTGGGTCAGAAAATACTCTAAAATCATAGTCTATACTCATGTCATTGGTATTAGCTGTTTCTCTAATTTGTAATACGTCATCAAGCCATGCGATATATCCATCTGAGCCATCACACCTGAATTGAGAAGCTAATTCACCATAAGTTACCTCAGCTCCGTATTCTTCTGCAAATTCTTTGATCATCTCGATATTGCCAACATCTTTCAAAGTAACACGTTGATTTTCATCGATGAAGAAAACTGATAGCTTACTAGTATGAATAACTTCTTTCACTTGATTTTCTCCTAAGTTCTGAAACATACCTGATTTTTCATTCAACCTATGAGCTTCGTCCACTATTAAAACATCTAGCTCATCTTCTTCTGTATCAGTATAACTGCCAGATCCTTTAAATAAATTATCAATTCGCGTCTTTTTAAAATCACCTTTAAGCTTTGTAGAATAAACATTTCTAGGAGCTGAATTTTTCGTAACATACTGGCAAGTTAAAGACTTATTAGTCATAGCAACTAGTAAGTTGACCGCCAATACTGATTTACCTGTACCTGGACCACCTTCGACAATCATGACTTGTTTTGTATCAGTTTGAATGGCTCTGTCTGCTAACTGCAATGCTGTTTCGTAGAAGACCTTTTGCTCATCAATCATAATAAACTCTTCATTACCTTGTAACATACTTGTTAATGAGTCTTGAAGTGATTTTGATGGTCTTATTTTACCTTGCTCTATTTGATATAAAACCTCTTTTTGATCTCCGTATACAATATGTTTCTTTATGAAGTCTCTGAGCTTAGCTACATCACCTTTTGTATAAACAGGTGCTAAGTTCAGATAGTGATCATAATACTCATCTGTCAAAGGGTCATCATCTGTTCGTCTGTAATTATGTAAATAAGCGCATGGTTGCAGTTGTATAGATTGTTCTTGAACATTCTCGTTAAAGTCTTCAATTAAAGCAGAGTAAGACCATGCTTGATAAGATGGGTGTGCCACTTCACGCAGCCCTCTATTTAGTGCCGTTTTAACGATTGCTTCTTTCCCTTCTACCTTTTCAACCTCAGACCATTGCTTTAATTCGACTATGACTACATGATCATTTTCCCCATCAAATCCAGATAATAAGAAGTCAACTCTTTTTGACGTATAGGGAATTTTATATTCTATAGCAACTCCAGCATCATTAGGAATTTCTTCGTCATTTAAGACGCGATACATATGCAACATAGAGTTGTCCCAAGAGCGTATTTCTGACTCACTAGTGCGCCCTAACTTTTCTTCAAATACGTCTAGTATGTGAGTGACAAGCTCATCTTGATCAACGTGATTAAGGAATTCTTGTTTATTCGCTTCATATACAATCACACATAATCCTCCTAACCCAAAACAATCTATGTGAATTAAATAGATGAAATGATAAAATATGCTATAAATACATATTACTAAAATTTTCTAAAGACTGAAATGGTAAACTACTATTAAAGTAAGGAGTAGATTATAGGTGAGTGACTTACATAAAATAATTAATTCAATTAACCAATTTAGAGATCAACGAAATTGGCGACACTTCCACAATCCTAAAGACTTAGCGATTTCAATCTCGATCGAAGCAGCAGAATTATTGGAGGACTTTCAATGGAAAGATAGTGAAACAGCATTAGAATCTAACAAAGGCAATATCCAAGAGGAAATTGCAGATGTTTTAATCTACTCACTGATGCTGTGCTCAGACCTTAAATTAGATGTTGAAGAAATTATTGAGGCAAAACTGAAGAAAAATGGTGAGAAGTATCCGAGTAAAACTGAATAACTTTCAAAATGAAAAACGGGCAATTTAGCCCCTTTTTCATTTAATGACCCTTTCAATCTCACCAACCGTAACCTTCTCCCTCCCTTCATACTCTCCAACCCCATCAGCTCGAATGTACTCATCGCCGCTTCCTTTTTTAAATGTTGTATTCATCTGTAAGCCGAAGTACTGTTCTGGCTCGTAACCATCTAGCACTTGGGTGTATCTTTCGGGATCGTTTTCTAATTGAAGATGAGGACTTTTTCTCCTATTGCGAAATGTTCAAATGGTGTGATGTGTGCACGATCGTCGATTTTGCCACCTTCTCTTCTGACGACGATTTCATCATATGGGAGTGTGTTGCCATAGTATTCGTCGACTTCAATGATTAGGTCGATGTGGAACTTGAAATAATCGTTATAGTCTTGGAAGAGTTCATTGATTAGATCTTCTGTTTCAAATGGGCCTTCAATCTCAACGACTTCGCCTTTCACGATGAGCTCAGAATCCAATAATTCTTCTAATGTATTCACCTCATAGTACCCGTCATCTTCGTGTATGAGATTATTGTCTGCCACTTCTATAAGTGTATTTTCTGCCGATTGGTCAATGTCTATATTGGTATCCTCTGTAGTGCAAGCCGCCAGGGTGATTAAAAATAACCAACAAACAACTACAATAAACTTCATAAAAGCGCCTCCAATTTTTATTTTAATAAAGTAATACCCCTTAATTAGTTTTAAGGGGTATCTGGAAAGCATCATCTATTATTCTATAACATAAGTTTCATATTCAGTCTTAAATTTATAACCTAGTTTCTCAGCTAGCTTGACTGATTCCATATTGGCAGCATCCCAACTTGGGTAAAACCCTCTATTTAAGCACTCTAATATTAAAGCAGAAGCTGTAATCGTTGCTAAACCTTTTCCTCTATAATCGGGGTGTGTTGCAACTTCAATTTCAATACCATCATCGTATATACTAAATGAGGTTGCTCCACAGACGACTTTACCTTTGTGAAGCATAGCGAAGCCCATTCCTCTTTCTACAAAGTCATTAGTAGAATTAAATTGAGCTATAAAGTCTTCAGAAAGCTCATGCAATGTAGGGTCTTCAGCTATCGTTAAGTCAATGGGTTTTAGTTCGTACTCCTCTGGTATGTGTGTCAGATACTTTTTAATGTAATCTTGATTTAAGTGATTTGGATTTTTATAAAACTCATACCTTTTGATTTTTTCAAAGGATCCTTTATGCAATGTTTCAAATTTCTTTCTCCACTCTTCAGTTTTAACGGTCGCAAGAGTGAATTCTGGTAAGTTTTGCAGCAGTTCATTTGCTTCATCAGCATCATGGTCTCCTGCATAGAACACAAAAATTCCAACAATGATTTGGGCTACCGTTGGATGATTGAGGTCATCCACGTAGGCACTACCCATATGGCCTTGTAAGCACGACAAAACGACGGTGTCATCAAAGTCTTTAAATAATGGCGCTAATTTTTCTCTTTCTTGGATTTCTACATAATGAATCATATTTCTTGTTCCTCCTAATTTGCAAAGAACAAGATTGTTAGGATGTACAGTGTGTTATTACCTCATGCTAATGATCTTCCCAAACACTTTGGGAGGTTGCATATTGGGTAATTTCGTTTTCTTGTTCTTGCATTAATTCTTCGTAATTCCACAATATCACCCTCCTTCAATTTTTTCCTAACATTTCAAATATACTAAATATTTTTCTTCTTGTAAACTTAAGGAAAAGCTGTAGTGATACATTTCAATGTATAAACGTTAAAAATACTTCCCTTCCCCCCAACACCGGCCCACCCATTTCACCATCCTAAACATATGATGTAATGTACTATAGTGATAAAGGAGGTACTCGCCATGGGCTATTCAGGAGGACGTTACGGTGACTCGTTCGTGTTGATCGTTGTGTTGTTTATTTTACTAATTATTGTAGGCGCTTCTTTTTACTGCTAAGGGTTGAGACCTGATTTTCCAACCTTCTAACGCGAGTTTGTATCAACCTAATGTATGAAAAAGCCCCTTAACTTTTTAGCTAAGGGGCTTTTTGGTATTGGGTTGATAATTATTTAATGAAAGTTTTTAAGCGTATATAACTATTAAAGTTTGTACAAAATCTAAAGAATTTTATTTGAAACCTAAAATAAAGATTATGACTGACTTTCCTTTTCTAAACCTTTCCTAGCTTGATTCAAGATATCATTTTTTCTTTTTTGGGTTAAACTAAAAATACTTAAAGTAATAGAGAAACTAGCTAAAACTAAACCAAAATCATAGGAATGTAATACTAATAACAAAGCTTCATTACTTGAAAGCAACCTAACCATCTCAGCTCTAATAACTTCAAACGATACGATCCACCCATAAAGTAAATATATAAACATGGCAATAAAGATAAACTCTATGTAACCCAAAAGCTTATAATTAGTTTGATCAGATACACTCATGAATTTTGATAACTCTTTCAAATCTAATCTTTCTTCTTCTTTATTACCTTTGTCTTTATCAAACGGAAATGTTCTTTTTAATTCATAGGTAAATGCAAAATTTACAAAATAACCTATAAATAACACTACAATACTAAGGTAAAACATAAAACTGATCACCATTAGAATTGCTATTATCCATTCCAACCATAATTCTTTTGGCTCCAAAATCATAAATAAAACAAATGATATAGTACTAATTAGTATAAAGAAACTTATAAGTTTATAACCAAAAGGGGAATACTTTTTAAAGCAAACTTCCTTCCTTAGGTTCCTGACCAAGATACCAAGTACAAGTAGTTGAATAAGGATTAGTGAAAACTGATAGTTCATATCCCTTTCAAAGTATAAGTAAATAAATGGAATTGTTATGTATAGGATTATGTAGATAAATTCAAACAGAGTGAATTTTGAGAACTCTGATAAAGATAATGCCTTTTTTATCACCCATCACTTCCCCTTTACTACAGATTTTATATTACCATTCTAACTAACACTAAATAATTATCAAAGTCTATTTAATTATTATTGCATACAAAGAAATAGTAGTTAAGTTGTGGCGGGAATTTAATCCAGAACTCAACTACTATTTTTTTAATTATCTATTCTTCATCTGGGATGGTTTTCATCTCGTGGTTTCTTCACTTTAACTTTTCCTTTAAACGAGAACACCGTTAAGAATAACGAGCCGAACAATAGGACGAACCCGAATAGTTGCCAACCAGTTAAGATCTCATTGAACACAACGACTCCAACAATGACAGCAATGACAATCTCAATTGAAGCGAGTATTGTCGCTTTACTTGATTCGACATAGGCAAGACCGTTTGTGTAAAGTAAATAAGCTACAATTGTTGATATAATAACAATTCCGAGTATATTTAGCCATACATCTCCGTGTGCGAACGCTTCGTAGTTTTGCCATATGCCACTTGTTGGGATTAAAAATAGCGTACCGCAAAGCATCGCGTACGTCGTGATTGTAAATGGGTGGTACCAGCGGCTGACGTCTTTGCCGATTAAGCTATACGTCGAACAGAAAAAGCCTGCAAGTAATCCGTATATAATGGTTTGAATCGTTAATGAGAATTCGCCAATTGGAAAGAATTCGATCGCAAATGCACTTCCTGTGATCGTCATAAGAATGGCTATGATTTTAGTTACGGTAAGAGCTTCATTAAAGAAGATTTTAGCTATGATGGCTGCAAAGACGGGTGAAGTATAGACGAATACGACGGCGACTGAAAGTGATGCAAGGTCCATGACTTGGAAATAAAACCAATTGAAAAGTGCAATACTGACGACGCCAAGTGCAATGAAATAAGGTAAATCGATCAATCGAATCTTTAAATAACTTCTGGCAAATATTGCTAACATCGTGAGTAGGATTAAGCTGGAAAATGTTAAGCGAAGTGTGACGACTTGCCATGGCGTGAATCCGTAGTCATATAAGTTTTGGACGAATAAGCCTGTTAAGCCCCAAAAGCCTGCACCGAAGATCACCATTCCATAGGCAATAAAGTTATTCATTCTCATTCTCATCGTTAAACCCTCCCTTTTCTCTCTATCTAACAGGTTCAGGTCAAACTACTAAGAAGTTTGATTTAATTTGTGTCAAGCTTGTTCATCTTACAACGCTTAGCGCTTATAAGCAACCTTTTTGATGAAAAAATATTTTGGCAAATTTTGCGGTCGAGGTATATCGCGGTGTGGCGGTGGAAATGAGGGTTGTAGATTATTAGATTTTTTGGCGATTGAGGTATGGATTTTGGCGTTAATGATAATTATTTGGCGCTTGCGGCCTGGATTCTGGCGTTCATGCGATTTATTTGGCGTTCACAATATTTCACCGACATTTTTTATCAGCGCTCAGGAAAAATTATCAGCGTTCGCGACTAACTTATCAGCGCTCGTAAATTTTTATCGGCGTTCACGTGATGTTTATCAGCGTTCACCAACTTTTATCAGCGCTCAAGCAAATTTATCAGCGCTCACCCAATATCAACCTTCTTAACAAACAAAAAAGACAACTCCCTGTTTGGAAGATGCCTTAATCAGTTTCATTTTCTCTTATAATGTCATAAATGTTTTGCTCGATTTCAATAATGTTTCGGTTTTCAACTGAGTGGTTGATAGTTTGAGAGATTTCTCTTCTCGTCTTTGGTTCTAGCTCGAGGACGTGATGATCGACTGACGTTAATTGTTGATGAACGACACTCATCGTTTGCCAAACTTCACGCGAATAGTCTGAGTCATCCATTGAATTTCGCGACAACTCCTCAATATGATCAAACGTTTGGCTCATCCTTGCATAGTGTTCTTCTGTCATTTCACCTTGAATTTGGAATGCAGCATCAAACATAAATCGGTTTAAAGTTTGTTCAACGCTACCCTCGTTGTTTTGATTGACTAAGCTGAATATAACAGTGATGTTAAGGATGATTGATGCTGTTAGGGCTATCAATAGAATTTTAGTTTTCATTGCTAGCGCTCCTTATACAAAACTTTTATTGAGCACATCTGAATAAACCTTAAAATCAAATATAAAATCTACTAAACTCATTAGCAGTTCACGTTGCTCCTCTCGTGCCCAGTCATCCTCTTCAGCTAAGATCCACATCACTTCATCAAGGAAAACGTGCACGACGGCTTCATCCCACACCTTTAATTCAGCTTCAGTTAAAGATTGATATTGATGATAACCTTCTAGGAAAACTCGCCACTCTTCAAGTGTAAACAGACGATTGGGTGCAGATGAGAACTCATTGTGAAATAGTAATAACGCTAATGCTAAGTCAAATGTTCTTGGGATCCACTTTGCATGATCTGGATCTATTAACACCGGGTTTTCTTTATACACTAAGTTATTCGCTTTATAGTCGTGAGGCGTTTCAACCCAAGTAATCGGTGCGTTTTTTAAGTAGTCTTGTTTTGTAACGGCTTCACTAAAGATTTCCTTTAATCTGTCTATATTTAGTCCAGACTCATATTGGCTATTTAGTTTCTCAATTTCTGCAATATGTTCATCTACTTCATTACCATAAAAGTCAAACACATCATATTCTTCTAATTCGTATGTATTGTCTCGTGATGCTAGCGAATGGATTTTACCAAGTAGTTTGCCAGCCTGTTTGATCTCTTTTTTTATTCCTTTATATTCTGATCCATCAATAAATGGATAACAAACATAACATTCATCAGCAATTTGTAATGGATTACTTCCATCTAAATTAACTGGTGTTACAACAGGAACACCGTGATCATGTAGATGATTTAAATATCTCACAAATTGATTAGCTTGCTTGATTGGAAACTGTGTTCTTTTAATAATAAAATCATCCACTTTATAAACCGGTGAAAATGGGTAAATACTTTCCTGCTCTTGATCAACGTTAAACCCGAATGCTTGGATAAGATCTTTACTGTTCATACTAATCCCCCTTGCTACAACTTTATATTACCAAAATTTTCAATAAAATAAAATGACTTAAGGTGAGATCTCACCTTAAGTCAACCTTCACTGCACACTCGCCTTTTTATACCTTAAGAAATATTGAACCACCAAGTGAGCTATAACGCCGATGATGAAAAATAGCGCAAGCCCCATCACACGTGCTTCAATCGCAAATCGTGTCTCATAAACCTCAATAATAAACAGTGGCAAACCGAATAATGTTGGTGCGTAATTTATAGAGTAGCCTAGTACAAGCATTAATAGAGTGGTAATAAACAAGAGTAGCGATAATATAATGGTTACTTGTAAGCCGGTTAACAACACTTTAAAAAAGCTTTTCATTTTATCACCTTTAATCTTTTGCATATTTCTCAATCAACTCTTGATCAATGCCCTTTTTCTTCCCTTTCTTCGCTAACTGACTTATGAAAAATTTTAAGAAAAACGGCATTTTGACAACGCATGAATCTTGCATGTCTAATGCGATTGCGGCGTATGTTTTGTTTTTCGGAACGCCTTTGTCATCGGTCTCGCCATCTTCAATTAACCCATAAAGAATGCGCATTGATTCTTCAAACTGATGAGCTGGTGTAATCTTCACGCGAAATGTAACGGCGTTTTTGTCTGATGCATTTGAAAAAGTATGGTGCGTTTCTTTTACGACGGTCATCTTGTCACCTTGCTGTAGTATGTGGTCTTCTTTACCTTTTGTCACTTTTAGTTGACCATCTAGCACTTCAAATTGCTCATCAAAGTTTTTGTGAAAATGTAGTGGTGGCCCTTCGCCAGCTGGTGGTAAGTCAACTTCAATATACTCATAATCCCCTCCTGTTTCACGACTCGTCTCTAAAAATGTAATTTTTTCACCTGTTAACTTGTGTGTAATTGAACGATCTTCTTTAACCTCTTGCATCACATTTCCCCTCTCCTTATATATTATCGCGTCGCCACGATCGATTTGCGACGGTATAGCCATGAACCGATGATATAGGCAACCACGCCCCATAATGCCATTACACCTATGTGGAACCATATTGCGCTAGATTCGATTCCAATACTGTATACCATTGTGTCGCGTAAGCCTTCAGCAAAGTATGTCAAAGGAAGTACGTGCGCTACAGGATGCAACCACTCTGGCATCATTTCAACTGGGAAGAATATGCCGCTTAAAAACATCATTAAAAAGCTAAAAATGTTCGCAACACCCATGTAAGCTTCCGTTGTTTTACTAAATGATGAAATAAAGTAGCCGATTGCGTTAAATGATAGCGCGCCGACTAGGAATAAGACGACTAAACCTAATACATTAATATGCAATGTGGCGTTAAATAAGAAAACGCCGATTAATGCGAGGACGAAAATTTGAATAACGCTAAATAGTAACCGCATCATCATGTCACTTAGGCCGAACAAACTCATATTTACAGGTGTCATGCGCAGGCGTTTAATTAGCCCTTTACGGCGCATATCGACTAGGTCAATCATGCCGAACAAACCGCCTTGCGCAACAGCTAATGCAATTAAACCAGTCAATAAGAAGTCTTGGTAACTCAGTTCGTGTTCACCAGTTGTAACCGTCTGGAAATCGACCGCGTACGTTTCAGATGCGCCAACGACTTGTAAGTTCATTTGTTGAACAATGTTACTCAAAACACCTGATACCACTTGAGTTGTCGTGCTTTGTTCGTCTTCAGCATTGACCATTAATAAGACGTCGGAATCTTCATCTGTTTGCGGTAGGACAATCGCCGCCGTGACCTCTTGATCTATAATGAGTTGTTCTGCTTCGGATTGGCTCTCTAACTGATGGTCAACGTTCAACACCGGAATGACTTCGATTTGGTCATAGATCGCGGTTGAGACTTCGTTCGGATTCTCCTCCACTACTGCAACAGACGCTTCAAACTCATCATCTGAATCGGCGAAAATTGACATGAAAATAAGCATTAGGATCACTGGGAAGAACAGCCCCCAAAACCATGCCTGCTTTTCTCGAAACGTCATTTTTAAATGCATCAAAAACATTTGCTTAAACTGATTCATTTAATCTCGCCATTCCTTTCCTGTGAATTCTATGAAGACATCTTCTAAGCTCATTTCTCGAATCGATATTTGATCAACTTGATAGTTTTGTTGTTTCGTATAATTGAATAGTTCAAGTAGCGTGTACTCGGGGTCTTCTGTCCAAATTTTTAATTGCGTTGAATCCCGATCAATACGCGAGACCACACTTAGTTCTGTTAAAACTTTTTCCGAGTTGATCGCCGCTTCTTCATGTTCTAAAAATGAAAGACGCACTTCTCGTTCGACGGTTAACCTTTTTATAAGGGCATCTGGCTGATCGATCGTGACGATTTCCCCTTGATCGATGATACAGACACGATCGCTTAACTGTTCGGCTTCATCCATGTAGTGCGTCGTTAAAATAATCGTTTTGTCTAAACGTTTAAGACGCAAAATAATATCCCACAAGTTACGTCGTGCTTGCGGGTCGAGTCCTGTTGTTGGCTCATCTAAAAATATTATTTCCGGATCACCAATCATCGCCAAACCGATCGCAAGTCTTTGACGTTGACCACCTGATAAATTACGAACTTGCTTATCTTTGTGCTCGGTTAAATTGACTGTTTTAAGGATTTCTTCTTCTGGTCTATTTTTATCGTAAAAAGATGCGAATAACTGCAAATGTTCACTTGGCGTTAGCAGATCGAACATCGCACTAAGCTGCGGCTGGACACCGATTTTCTTTTTAATGGCATCTCCGTTCTTTTTCCAATTTAATTCACCAAATTTTATATCACCTTGATCTGGCGGTACGAGCCCTTCGATCATTTCAAGTGTTGTCGTCTTTCCTGCTCCGTTTGGGCCAATAATTGTAAACACTTCACCTTGCTCAACTTGAAAACTAACATCTTTAACCGCCTGAACTGCACCAAACGATTTCTTTAGATGATTAACTTCTAAAACGCGCATGCGCACCCCTCCCACATCTATATAAGACGTTTAAAAAAGGGAAACGTTTCAACTTTAGAGGGGAATTTAGAATTTTTCAACTATTGAATGATAATGTAAGGAAAATTATGTTAACATTAAGGTGGTGTTTTTATTACGGAGGTATTGTGATGGTATATCGAGCTTGGCCTTATTTGTGGGTGGCAATTTTAGGACTAATATTACTTATTACAGTGGGATTTGAGCTTGCAAGAGGAATAGTTGATCCGATTAAAATTAGTGTAATCGTCGTGTTCTTCTTAAACATTTTTATTAACTTTAAGTTAAAACTCGATGCCGAAACGATCACATATGAAATTTATTATATTAACTTCCGCGTTCACCAAAAAGTCGTTCACGTTGAAGACATTCAAGAAATCCGCTTCAAACGCGTCGGTTGGAAGCAAAGCTCTGCGAAAATCATCTTGCCAGGAAAACTTAATATAAGAGTTGTCGCTTTCAAACCAAAAGAAGTTTACCAGACGTTAGATGAATATGATGTCCCTAAACATAAATCAGAAGACTACTTGGTTCTAGAGAAGTTCGCTGGGCGAGAAGGTTGATTATTCAAATCTTTATTTGGAGGTCGTTAAATGGAAGATCAAGATGCGAAAAACAGCTACTCAACCACTTCATTAACTTTAGGGATTCTATCAATCTTAGTCCCCTTAATCGGTTTCGTCCTAGGTGTTGTTGGTGTTATCACTTCAAAAAAAGCGCAGAAAGCTTACGAAAAGAAAGATGGCCTAGCGACTTCAGGAATGGTTTGTAGTATTATAGGTATTGTTATTCAACTTTTTGCTATTCTAAATTTAATTAGTTATTTTTCAATTTCCGTGAATTAATAACGTAGACGCGCTATAGATAGCGCGTCTTTTATATATGGTTGATCTCTATGAGCTTGTTGGTTGGATTTAATGAGCCTCTCGAATGGATCTATGAGCCTCTTAATTGATTCGATGAGCGATTTAAACAAAATCCGGTTAGGGTGTTAACCTCATCGAATCGATTAATTTTCTTCATAAAAATCTTCTTCTAAATTAACCCCTAAACCTTCAGCCATTCGATTTACAAAGTTAAAATATGAAGTGATTTGACAGATGTCTAGGATCTCTTGGTCTGTACAACCCATTTCTTTTAGGTGAGTTACATCCTCATCTGATACTGAATGAGGTTCAATTGTTAATTTTACAGCATAATCTAAAATTGCTTTTATTTTGTCATCTAAATTTGCATTTTTATAATCTTCCTTCACCTGATTAACAAGGTGCTGGTCTTTCGTTAACATATGGAGCGCCGCCCCATGATGTTCTATTCAGTAAAAACATTCATTAGTTGATGAAACAACCGTAGCAATCATCTCTCTTAAATCCCGTTTTAAAGGGGACTTTCCGAACATAATCACTTTATAATAATTAAGATGTGCTTCAAGTGATTTTGGATTTAAAGAGTGGACTTTTAAAATGTTCGCCATCTTTCCATTAAATCGATCATAAAGCTCTTCAAGTTTTCCATCAGCTTCATCTGATTCAATCATTTTAATTCTTGAATCCATTTCAAGCCCTCCTTAATGCATTTTGCTATTACAAAGATTATAATTTACTTTCTTCAAATTCTCAATATTCAGTCATCACTTTTGAATACACTTCATTTTTAGATATTCCGCAGAAGCCCTTACATTAAAGGTATTCGCACATATATTGAAATTGTAACCATAAAAAGGGGGAAAGAACTATGTCACACGGATACCACCAAGGCGGCGGCATTGCATTAGTTGTCGTCCTATTCATTTTGTTAATTATTATTGGTTCATCTTGGGGATATGGCAGTCACGGCTATTAAAGCATTTCTACCTAATGTTGATACCAATAAAATTAAAACCATTGCGCAGAACTTTTTCGCAATGGTTTAATTACATATCGTTTATTATTCCAAAACATGAATTTCTTCTGCCCCTCGTTGCGGCGGATTTGAATCGAGTTGTTCCCCAGTCCAATAAATTTCTACTTTTGTACCTATTGTTAGATCTTCAAACTGATCATCGTCTACAGCGTAGTAGGCGGCTTCGTGTTGTCCAGCTAGTTGATTGATTTCGCTAATTGTTTTGCCTTTTACATCGTCTCGTTCAATCTCTGATATGACGAGGATTTGTTTTACGTCGCGCTCACCGTCTAGTTGTTGCTTTTTCGCGATGATGCCTTCATGTTGATAGACCTTGTGTTCTCCTGTCGATTCACCTACTTCAATACATGCGGTCAACAGTAGAAGTATCGTGAAAATAAGTACCACTTTTTTCATCGCTTACTCTCCTTTACCCTTTCTTTAATGGCTAAAGCACAGAAAATTAGTGCAATCGCTAATAATATGTAATTCAACACTTGTGGTAGTTGGAAAAATTGAATCAGACCAATCAGTATTAATGTTATAAACATAGCCGAATTGAAAAACTATATTTTCTTATTCTCGAAAATGTACCCACAGCATTAGTCACCCTCAGGAAAATATTTTGGCGCTCGAATCTTGGATTTTGGCGCTCACGGAATTTTATCAGTGCTCAGCAAAATTTATCGGCGCTCGCGGATTACTTATCAGCGTTCAGCAAAATTTATCGGCGCTCGCGGATTACTTATCAGCGCTAAACAACTTTTATCGGCGTTCATAGATAACTTATCAGCGCTCAAACATAATCGATATTATTACTTTTTCACTCAGTTTAACACATAGTTATAAAAGCGCTAAAAACGAAAACCGAGATCTCCTATTAGGTAGATCTCGGCTTTCCCTTTAATCCTCACTTGGAATTTTAGTATGAAGGGGTGGTGGGATTAACCAACCTTTTTCTTTGTTTAACCTTAAAGCTTTGCCAGCTGCTTGAGCTTTGTTCATATGATATTGCCCGAATAACATGGCGATATCTTCTCGCGTGCATTGAGCAATAATCGTTGAACAGCCGACTAAACCTTCAGCTAGTCCTTTAGAAACGCTTGCGCTAATTTCTGGATCTGCAAACTTTGCACCTGGAGGAATCTCCTCTAAAGTAGCTAGTGGTTTGTCTGGTGCTGCTGGAGGTAATGCAATCCCGTTTTCTTTTAACACTTCTTCAACTTCTTTAATTTCTGATTTCACGCCAGGAATTAATTCTTCAATAAATTTTTTCAAATCCCTGTCACCTGTATGGTTACCATATGTTTGTAACATAGAATGAAACCCATTAGCCGCCACTAAAAATGAAAACAAGTTATAAACCTCGCCATAATGTAATGGCTCTTTCTTTTGATTACCACTTAAAATACCCATCGAACTTCACCTCCATTTAAGAATACAAAATATATTCTTTGATTAAGGTGAAGTTTTATTCAATGATTATGTATTTTCAGTTTGTTGACTAGTTAACATTCCTCTAAATAGATAATAGATCCCATTAATAAACGTTATAAAACCAAACATCATACCAGCGACACTACCGGCAATGCCGCTTCCAGTCATACCTAACGAGATCAAGGTTATGAACCATGTTATTGGAGCTAAAAAGAACATGATGACAAACCCACTTGTCACGAGCATCATTCTAGTTTTGGATGTGTATTTGACCACGATGATGTTGATTAAAACTAAAAAAGTTATAAAAATTAATAAATCCACATTCATCAACCGCCTCTCTTGGCATACCAAGCTTTTGTCAGTAACCCTTAATCCTATGCGTTAAATTTGTACCCAAACCCTCTGACTGTCTGAATGTATTGTGGTTTGTTGGGGTTCTCTTCGACTTTACTGCGCAAATGGCTAATGTGGACTTTGACTGTTTCGATGTTGCCTGTCGCATCATAGCTCCAAATGCGGTCGTAAAGTTGTTCGTGGCTCCAGACGCGGTTTGGGTGTTCTGCTAGGTGAATGAGGAGCTCTAATTCTTTTGTTGTAAGAGTAATTGGTTCATCGTTAACATAGCACGTCATATGGTCTAGGTCGATTTTGATTTGGCCATATTCTAATGTGTTATTTTTGGCTTTCGGTTTCGTATAATAAATACGCAAGTTCGCTTTTATTCGAGCTTCTAGTTCTTCAAAGTCATACGGCTTCGTTAAGTAGTCATCACCGCCAAGTTCAAAGCATTTCACTTTATCGAAAGTATTTCTGCGAACGCTTAAGAAGATGATTGGGATCGTTAGTTTTTCTCGGATCTTTTGACAGACTTCAAAGCCGTCCATACCTGGCATTTCGATGTCGAGTAAAATGAGCTCAGGTGGCGTTTTGTCAATAAGTTCTAGTGCTTCATTACCGTCTTGTGCAGCTAGTGTGTTGTAGCCTTTACTTTCTAAATACATTTGGGTCATGTCTCGAATGCCTGCTTCATCTTCAACGAGCAAAATGGTTTCGCTCATAAGCTCTCCCCCTCTATATTTTGTTCAGGCTCTTCGATGACTGATTGTTTTTTAATTGGAAGCTTGATTAAAAAGGTCGTGCCTACGTTTAGGTCACTTTCAACGCTAATTGTCCCTTTATGGCTTTCAACGATTTCTTTAGCAATCGCCAGTCCTAGCCCTGTTCCGTGTGGGTTATAACGTGATAAACTAGCTTGCTTATAAAATCGGTCGAAAATATATGGTAGATCTTCTTGGTTTATACCAGTACCGTTATCTGTAATTTCTATTAATATATGACGTTCATCAAGGTGAACATGTGCATCGACTGCAATTTCACCGTCAGATTCAGTTGTATATTTCGCTGCGTTTGAAATTAAATTAGAAAAGACTTGGTCCATTCGATCGTGATCGATATAAAAGATCCAATCGTCCACTTCGGCAAATTTTTCCCAATTAATACCGTGAAAACGGCGGTTGTGTTGTTCAACATTAAACTGACATCTTCGCTCAACCTGTTCCAACCAACTGCGCACATTGACACTTGTTTTATTTAAACTCGTTTTACCTTCTTCAAGTTTCGATAAATCGAATAAATCGGTAATGAGTCGGTTAAGCACTTGAATCTTCTTCAAAACTTGCTCGTTGTAATGTTCGTTATAAGGCGATAGGGTTCCTGCTTTTAGCGATTGCATATAACTGTGAATTAACGTGACAGGTGTACCAAGTTCATGTGCGATATTCGATAACATTTGTCTTCTTGACTGCTCTGCTTCGAGTAAGTTTTCATTGGCGTCTTTTAAGTCTTCGTTTGCGACTTTCAACGCTTCTGTTCGTTCTTCAATTTTTTCTTCTAGGTGTGTATTTAAATTCGTTAATTCTTGGTTGAGCGTGCGAATGCGAATGAGTGTGCGAACGCGTGATAAGAGTTCCATTTTGTCACAAGGTTTAACGAGATAATCATTCGCCCCTGCTTCAAACGAGACGATTTTGTCATCGAGTTCACTTTTCGCTGTTAACATTAAGATCGGTAGTTCCATTAATGAATAATCACGACGCAGACGGCTACACACTTCATAACCTGACAATTTTGGCATCATTAAATCTAAAATAAGTAAGTCGATTGGCTTTTCTTTAAGAATATCGAAAACTTCTTCACCATCTGATGCTGTGACGACTTCATAGCCTTCTAATGCTAACTGGTTCGTTAATACTTGTAGGTTGACCGCTTCATCATCTGCCACTAAAATGCTCGGTTGGTTCGCTCTCTTGATCTTTGGTGGTTCGACTTTCGCACTTTCCCCTGTCAACAAGCGCTCTACTGGTTTGGCCACTTCTTCTGCTGTGTCTTCTATTTGAACAGGTAATGTGACATAAAAAGTTGAACCTTGTTTCGGCTGAGATTCTACTGAAAGTGAACCTTCATGCAAATCAACTAAACGCTTCGTAATGCTTAAGCCCATGCCCGTACCACCAATTGTGTGCGTTGACGGATCTGCTTGCTGAAACGGGTTAAAAATGTATTCCAACTGATCTGCTGATATGCCGCTTCCTGTATCTTGAACGCTAATTGTCAGTCCGTCTTCTGTTTCGTAAGCTGAAATGACGATGCGTCCTTCATCTGTGTATTTAATGGCATTGCCGACTAAGTTGTAGAGAATTTGTTGGATTCGATTCGGATCGGCGTATACGGGAGATAAGTCTTCTGGGATGTCTGTGACGAGTTCGATTGGTTTATTTTTTATTAAAGGCTTGGAAACCGCAACGACAACTTCAATGACGCCCTTAACGTGCACGGATTTTAATTGCAGTTCCAACGAGTCGTATTTTAACTTTGAAAAATCTAAAATGTCGTTCACTAAATGCGTAAGACGATTACCACTTGCGACGATCGTTGATAATTGCTGCTTCATTTGTTCAGAAACACCGCCAGCAATCCCATCGCGTAACGATTCCGCAATGCCGACCATGCCATAAATCGGCGTTCTGAGTTCATGGGATGTGACAGCTAGAAATTCGTCTTTTAGTACGTCTGCTTTTTTTAAATTTTCCATCGCGAGCTCTTGGCTTTCGCGCGCTTGTTTTTCAGCTTCTTCTTTTTCAGCTCGCATTAAGTTAATTTTGTCAGCTAAGGCGAAGCTTAATAAGACGACTTCTACGGTCATCGCAGCTTGCCCCGCGTATTCGGTCAAGAGCGAATATGGAAGGATCGCTGCACGCTCTAAAATCGTAATAAACACACCAGTTAAGAAAATCATCCACCCGAGAATGTAAAAACGTGCTTGTCGTGCGCCGCGTTTCAAGCAAATAAAGGCAACGATTAGAACGGTTATAAATGTTAAGAATGCACTCACAATCATCATATTAAGTGCGACGATATGAGATATAAAAAGCATGATGACAGTTGCTATGTTTAAGGCGATGAGTAAATATGACAACCGATTAAACTTCGGCAAATATTGATCGACATCGAGAAAGGCGCGTGTAAATAGTAAGACGAAAATACAGCCGAGACTGACCCAAAATGGGGTTGATATTAAATTCCAAGCTGGATAGTCTGACCATAAATATTGAAAGCCAACACCGTTGATTGAAATCTTACCTAACAACGTACATAGCATCGCGATTACGTAATATAAGTAACTGCGCATTTTTAAACTAAAGTATAAAAATAAATTGTAGACAATCATGACGATGATGATGCCGTAAAAAATGCCAAGCAACGTCAGCTCACTTTGCGTTCGGTCAAAAAAAGCATCATGACTCCATATGTATATAGGTGGGTGTAAGTCGCCCCCTCCAACTGCTCGAGCGTAAAACGTTTCACTAGTACTCGGTTCAATATCTATGTTTACAGCGAAAAATCGATGGTTAATATCTCGTTCGTGAAACGGCTCAACGACCGCACCACCTTGATAGATCGTTTCAAACCCTGAGTTCGTTTCACGGTAAATGTCGAGTTCATAAACGAGTGGAAAAGCGAATTCGAGCAGCCAGTCTGTTTGGTTCGATTTATTTTCAAGCTCAAAGCGGATCCAGTTAGCCGTTTCAAAAAAGCCGTTTCGTTGATTGATTTCGTCTTCTGAAACGAACTGGTTTTTAAATGATGGTGTTGTTACATCGGAGAGTTCTAACTGCATGTCGCGATCTTTCACCATCTCAATACCATCGTAAAGGTCGAGTCGGTCCGTATCGTCATCGAGTATTAACGTATTTGCTGCGTTGGCGGTGCCACTCGGTAAAATGAGAAGGATTGTGATGACGAAGATCGATGCTATGACATTTTTATGTAAGCGACTCATTTTCCCACCTCCTTAATTACTTATATTTTACTCGAAAGACGATAATTTTTAAAATTTTCACAAAATAAAACAGCCGACTCGATTTTGAGCCGACTGAGTCACTTATGCTGCTTCGTTGTTCATTTTATTCACTTGCTCTTCGGCGATGTTACCGACAACTGGGAACTTGAACCACTTGCCTTGGTACGCCTTGATCATACAGACAATCCAAATGACAAATCCAACCGGCGCAAGCAACAGTGATATGAGCCAGCCAATTAACGGAACGAAGCCAATCACCATACTGAGGACGAATAAAGATACCCAAATAAAAATTGATTGGAATGCATGGAAACGGACGAACTTGCTATCTTTTTCAACTAACAAGAATATAAGACCCGTTATGAACCCAAATAAGTAACACAACAATCCAGCGACATTGTTCTCTAAACCTGTAGAGCTCTTTTTGTCCTCTTCTTCATCACGAAAAACCTTTTGTTCTTCTACTTGTTGTTCTTCTGTCATATACAGCCCTCCCCCAACTAAATATTGATGCTTTAATTACATCTTAATAAGGAAAGGTTAAATTTAAGTTAAATGAGGAGAGGATTTTTTAAAATGTGGGATAGCCTAGTTGATTGTTTGGGGAGTGCTGATTAATTATGCTGGGCGCTGATAAGTTGTTTGCATGCGCTGATCAATTTTCGTGAGCGCTGATAAACCATTTGCGTGCGCCGATAAATTTTCGTGAACGCTGATAAATCATATGCGTGCGCCGATAAGTTTTCGTGAACGCTGATAAATCATATGCGTGCGCCGATAAGTTTTCGTGAGCGCTGATAAACCATTTGCGTGCGCCGATAAATTTTCATGTGCGCTGATAAACCATTTGCGTGCGCCGATAAATTTTCGTGCGAGCGCCAGAATAATTTCGTGAACGCCAAATTAATTCCCCCGAACGCCAAATTAGTCTCGCGAGCATCATTTCCGAATTCCATTATTTGAAAGAATATGTTACATTTGTGACAGTTACATTAGGAGGTACAAATTATGAAAAAGTTTTTCCTTTTTGGCATTAGTTTTGTCGTCATTTTTGCTACCTTCCAAGTGTTGTCTGGCATGATCTTAACTTGGATGCATACACCGAATGTGAGTGAAGCTTGGAGTATGAGTGGTAGCCTTCCTCAAGAAACTGTGATTGTCGGTGGCTTTTCACTCGTGTCGTTAGGAATGATTTTAGCTTCGGCGGTGATTGCTTACATCATTTCTAGTAAAATAATGCGTCTAAATAATAACAAAGCAGAACTTCCATCTTAATAGAAGTTCTGCTTTTATTTTAGTAAACTTCAATTTTCACAAAGTGATTGGCCTTTCCGCAACACTTCTAATCACAATCGACTGCCTCAATTTTTCCCGGGAAATCATCATACGTCCCCCTCTAAAAATAGCTTTACTATCTTTATACGACTAATTCGATCTGATTTCCTGCGGGGTCTTCTGTAACATTTCCTTCTACGGGTGATCCCATCTCTTTTAATCTATGAATGGTGGCTTCACGTGATGCTTCATCAGGGTAGACAATTTGGTATGAATATAAGCCTGCGCTGTTTTCTGAAGCTTTAGGTGCACCAACACCATTCCACGTATTAGCGGCTATATGGTGGTGGTAATCGTTAGTTGATAGAAAAATAGCCTGACCGCCAAATTGGCAAACGACATCAAAGCCGAGTCCTTCCACGTAAAACTTCTCTGCTTTTGGTAAATCTGAAACGTGTAAGTGGATGTGGCCCATCACCGTTTTCTCGGGCATCCCTTGCCAGCCTTGTTCAGTCTTATATTTAACTAAATCCTCAAAGTCTAGTGGATCGACTGCCATTTCTACTTGATCACCGTGCCAAGTCCACGTTTCAGGATCTTTATCTTGATAGACCTCAATACCATTACCATCTGGATCATTGAAGTAAATTGCGTCACTGACTAAGTGATCGGATGCACCGATTGGAACGTTATGTTCTGATAAATGAATGACAAAGTCAGCTAAATGACGGCGTTCTGGTACTAAAATGGCATAATGATATAAACCTGAAGTACGTCTCTGCTTCGGTTCTGGATTTTCTGGTTGTACGAGTTTCAACATGCTCGTTTTTCCATCTGCTGTTAAATGGACTGTGTCTTCTGTTTGTTCCAGTACGTTTAAGCCGACGATTTTTTGATAAAATTCTAATGAACGTGCTAGATCTGTCACTTTAATGGTGACGCGACTGACGAATGTGGTTGGTTTTCTATGAAAATTCATGGAATATCCTCCTTTGAATGTCACTTACTTTATGTAAGTAAGTTTATAATTGTAAGTTATATTTGTCAACTTTTTCATAGCTCGTCTAATTTTCACCGTCGTGCATACAATGGCGATGAGGTGAGGAATTTGAGTATCGCAACTTTTCATAAGCTACATATATTTTTAGTCATGTTTTTCATGAGTTTAGTGATGAGTGTACAAGCACCATTGTTTGCGCCATTTGCTGCAACGCTCGGTGCTTCAAGTGTGTTAATCGGGATTATGATGAGCACGGGACAAATCGCCAACTTGACTGGAAACTTAATTGCCGGACCGTTGATTGATCGGTACGGAAAAAAGTTGTTCATTACACTGCCGATGATGATGTCAGGCGGTTTGTTTATCGCGCATAGTTTTGCGACTGATGCGACGACTTTACTCGTGTTACGGGTTTTAAATGGGTTTGCGCTAGCGTTTTTAATCCCTTCTGCTCTCGCGCTTTTATCAAGTTATGCAAAAAACAGTCAGCAACAAGGGAAAAATATGGCGATCTACGGCATGCTGATGACGATTGCTAGTATTCTAGCGCCGTTAGCAGGAGGTAATTTAGGGAACTTACTAGGTTACGAGGCGACTTACTTCTTTATCGGGTCTGGTTTGTTAGTTATTAGTATTTATACGATAGGTTACATTCATGATGCGAGACCAAATTCTCCAGGTGACAAACTGAAAAGCAGTCTAACGTTCGGACAAGTGCTCGCATTTCCTGCTGTCCATATTATTTTAGCGACTGGCTTTGCGGTCATGTATGTCCATGGGGTGATTATTTATGAAGTGCCATATTTAGCGGTTGAAATGGGGTATTCGACTGCGCGGACTGGGTTGTTGTTGAGTTTGATGGCGACAGGTACTTTAACGTCTCTTTCACTTTTTTTCTTACATCGATTGGATCCTATCAAACGGTTAATGTTCGGCTTATTCGGTATGTCGTTGACGTTGTTTGCGATTTTCACTGATATGTTAGCTTTGCCGATTTTATTGTTTATCGTTGGATTTTTCTTCGGGATTGTCATGCCTGCGATGGCAACCGCGATTACAGATGCTGTGTCAAAAGAAGGACATGGACGAGCATTTGGTTTAATGTCGTCCTTTTACTCACTTGGAATTATCGTTAGCTCCTTCGTCACAGGTGTCGTTCGCGATGTCATTTCGCCTTATTTCATTGCTTTTGTCATTGGTATGATTGTGCTGACGTTTATTGGGTATAAAAAAATTGGGTTGCCATCTGGCGCACGAGCCAAAAATTTTCAGTAACAATTTAATAAGTTTGATTTAATAGCAACCGCATTAATGTTATAAGCGGTTGCTATTTTTTTGGCGTTCGTGTTGATAATTTGGCGTTCGGGAAAATCATTTGGCGCTTGCGGACTTTGATCAGTGCTCAAAATTTATCGGCGCTCACACTTTGTTTATCAGCGCCCAGAAAATTTTATCAGCACTCAGACATTTTTATCGGCGCTAGCGAATTTTTATCAGCGCCCAACCTAATTTATCAGCGCTCACTCTCAATCACTCCTGCAAATAAGACAATCCACGATTAGAAAAGTGGTTGATGAGTTGAGCTATCTCTTTTGGTGATTCTTTCATTCCGCTGGCGATCCATTCTTTGATGACGTGGATGGCGCCGCTAATAATATAAATGCTCAAATAGCTTGAGAAGTGTTCTTCTAAGTCGGTGCTTTCCATTGTATTTTTCATGACAAAGCGGCGGGCGACTTCCATAACGCGTTTTTAGAAAGTTGAGTCGCCGTTTTCATTTAATAGTATTTCGAACATGAGCTTTTTATCGGTAATGTATTCGACAAGTTTTTGAGTCATTAATAAAGCTTCGTCTTCTTTGGTAAAACTATAGCTACTTAAGTATGTGTTCATATCATCAATAATTTCATTTTCTATTTTCGTTAATAAGTCATATTGGTCAGCGTAATGCGTATAAAATGTTGAACGGTTAACATCTGCGAGTTCGCAAATTTCTTTCACTGTAACTGAAGTGATCGGTTTTTCGGATAACAGTTCAATTATGCTATCTTTTAGTACCATGCGGGTGTATTTTTTGCGGCGGTCCATTTTCTCTCCCACATTAACCCTCCTCTGTGACAATTTTGTTGAAATCCAACATGTAGTCGACATCGTGTTGGATAACGAACGTAAAGTGCTAAACTGTTTGTTGAATATCCAACACAGTGTCCATATAATAATAAAGTGGATTGATGTTCTATGCAAGAGAGGGTGAAACAAAATCGATCTAGCAAGTCGGATTATTAAACATAAAAAATCGATCGTTTGGACGTTTTTCATATTAGGAATCATGAGTACGATTGCGTTTTTCGCTGTTCATGTCAATTATAATATGATGGATTACTTACCTGATGATTCGCCTTCTATGGAAGCAACAGACTTAATGGAAGAAGAATTTGATGAGCCTATTGGAAATACGCGTGTCATGGTTGAGGACGTCACCATTCCAGAGTCACTCGCGTATAAAGAGGCATTAGAAAACATTGAAGGTGTCTCGCATATTACATGGTTAGATGATGTCTTAGATCTTAAAACGCCACTGGAAATGGCGGATACTGACACTGTGGAACAATATTATCAAAGTGGCGCTGCTCTTTTCTCTTTAACCGTTGATGAGGGTTATGAAGTTGAGGCGATGAATGCGATTTACGATTTGATCGGTGAAGAAAATGCTGCTGATGGTGAGGCAGCTGACACGGCGATGTCTCAAGAAATGGCTGATCGTGAGGCGATGTATGCCGCTGCGCTACTCATACCGATTATTATAATTATCTTGATTTTATCGACGAATTCGTGGGTTGAACCGCTATTCTTTTTAACGGCAATTGGTATTTCGGTCATTATCAATTTAGGGACGAATATCTTCCTCGGGGAAATTTCATTCGTTACTCAGTCAGTTGCACCAATCCTCCAACTCGCCGTCTCGCTCGATTATGCGATATTTTTACTGCATAGTTTTTCAGATTATCGAAAGAAAGTGCCTGATCCTACTGAAGCGATGCGATTGGCGATGAAGCGCTCATTCCCAGCAATTGCAGCGAGTGCGACGACGACGTTTTTCGGGTTTATTGCACTAACGTTTATGAACTTTGAAATCGGGGCCGACTTAGGTTTAAACCTCGTAAAAGGTATTGTGTTTAGTTTCATTAGTGTGATGGTGTTCTTACCTGCGCTAACGCTTATGTTCTATAAGTGGATTGATAAAACACAGCATAAGCCAATTGTGCCTGAATTTAAAAATGTTGGTAAGCGTGTGCTTAAACTACGCATTCCGACTTTAATTTTTGTTGGACTTTTAATCGTGCCAGCTTTCTTAGCGCAAAGTGAAACGACATTTATTTATGGTGTTGGTGAACAACCTGATACGACAAGACTTGGCGCTGATGAAATTCAAATTGAGGAACAGTTTGGTGAAAACACACCTATGGTCGTGCTTGTCCCTAAAGGCGATGTGGCTAAAGAAGAAGAGTTGGTGTATGAGTTAGAAAACTTAAATAATATCTCAAGTGTGATGGCTTATGTGAATAGGATTGACCCAGCGATCCCATCTGATTATTTAGATGAATCGGTTACGGAATCGTTTTATTCGGAAAACTATAGTCGAATCACTCTTCATACAGATACAGGAACTGAAGGTGATCAAGCCTTTGCCCTCGTTGAAGATGTACAAAAGACCGCTATGGATTATTACGGGGATGAGGCTCACTTACTTGGTGAAAGTGTGACGTTGTATGATATTAAAGATACTGTTCAGCGGGATAATACACTCGTTAACTGGCTGACGGTGATTGCTGTAGCGATTGTATTACTTGCAACATTCAGGTCGATCTTTTTTCCAGTTGTGTTGCTCATTACGATCCAATCAGCCGTATGGTTTAACTTATCGATTCCGTATTTCACCGATTCCACACTCGTCTTTGTTGGGTATCTAATCGTTAGTACCGTTCAATTGGCAGCGACTGTCGACTACGGCATTTTGTTTACGGAAAATTACAAACGACTGCGTAAAGAGATGACAGCGTTTGAAGCGATGAAACGGACGATTGATGAGAAGCTATTTGCAATTTTCATATCAGCTGCCATCCTATCAAGTGTTGGATTTATTTTATGGATCACATCATCGAATCCAATTGTTGGTTCAGTCGGGTTATTGTTAGGCCGTGGTGCGCTCCTAGCGTTCTTAAGCGTCGTCTTCTTACTGCCCGCACTGTTGTTGCTGTTTGATAAACTTATTGAAAAAACGACTATTAAAGCAAATTTTTATAAGGGGAAATGATTATGAATATGAAACGTGTCACGATCACCTTCATCGCATCCCTATTGCTTATTCCAACGTTTGCTCTGGCGACTTCGGGCGAATCAGATTCTGATGAGTCTTCATCTTCACAACTACATGGTGAAGGCTCTTTTTCTGAAAAACATGAAGTCATCTATGCGACATTGAATGCGTTTGGTGAGCAAGACGGGATGTATGTAGTCAATCAATTTAATGTAACTAAACCTGGTGAAATGATTGACTTTGGCCATTACGAAAGTGTTCATAACTTAACGAATCTAGAAGATATAAAGCTTCATGATGAAGAGGTTATGTTCACGGCTCTAGAGGATGAGTTTTACTATCAAGGCAATTTAAATGGTCAGCCGCTTCCGTGGACTGTTGACCTTGAATATACGTTAGACGGTGAAGTCGTTAATCCTCATGACATCGCTGGCGAGGACGGTCAGTTAGCAATTAAAATTAAAACGTCCGCCAACGAAGAGGTCAACCCTGTCTTTTATGACCATTATTTATTACAAGTGACTTTAAATTTAGATTCTGAAATTTATCATGCGATTGAAGCTGAAGATGGTACTGTTGCTAGTGCTGGGAAAAATAAGCAAGTGACGTTCACTGTTATGCCTGGTGAGGATGAACAGTTTGTCGTTGAAGCTGATGTTATAAACTTTGAGTTTGATGGTGTAGAAATTGCGGCTTTACCATCATCAATGTCTGTAGATGACCCTGAGACAGATGAAATGCAAGATGAGATGCGCTCGTTATCAGATGGGATTGCAGACTTATATGATGGTGTCACTGATTTGCGTGATGGCGTAGTGGATCTCAATGATGGTGTTGTCGAACTTCATGATGGTTCTGGTGACTACTTAGATGGCGTTCGTGAGTTAGATGATGGCTCGACTGACTTAGTTGAAGGCTCACAATCAATTGGTGATGCACTTCAAGAGATAAGTTCTGGCTTTGAGTTAGATGATAATATGGACACATCTGACCTAGAAGAACTTGAACAAGGTTTACGCGAAATTGCAGGTGGATTGTATGAAGTTGAAGATGGATTGTGGCAATTACGAGACCATTATAATCAAGCGTATGATGCATTAGATGATGCAATAGCTGATATTCCTAGAAGCGACTTATCGGAAGAAGAGATTCAATCACTTTACATGAGTGGAGCAGATTCTGACATTTTAGATGAACTCGTTGATACGTATATTGCTGCACAAACAGTCCAAGGAACTTATGATGCTGTTGGTGAAGCATTTGAAGCAGTTAGTCCTACATTACTTGACGTTAGCGAATCACTTCATGAGATGGCGACGAACTTAGAGTTAATGGCCGATGAATTAGCTGCAAGTATGGATGATCTCGATTTTGCCGATGATTTAGCAGAACTTGAGTCAGGTTTAAATGAGCTAGCAAACCAATACGGCGACTTTCATGCTGGATTAGTCGACTATACAGGTGGCGTTGGCGAATTGTCATCTGCTTACAGTGATATTCATGAAGGCATTAGTGAGTTAAATGATGGAACGTTTGAATTAGAAGATGGTGTTGATGAGTTGCATGATGGAACTGGAGAACTCGCTGAAGAAACGAGCGATTTACCAGAACAAATGCAAAGTGAAATCGACAACATGATGAATGACTTTGACCACTCCGACTTCGAACCCGTTTCATTCGTTTCTGAACGTAATGACAAAGTTGAAACGGTTCAATTTGTGATCCAAAGTGGAAGCATTACAATCGATGACGATGAGGAAAGTGGAGAAGTTGAAGAAGAAGAAAAAGGCATTTGGGAACGGTTTTTAGATTTGTTTAGATAACGCATGTCAAAAGCCTTAATACGGCCTTTTCCTCCAAAGACGAAAAGGCCGTAATTTGAAAATCCACCCTAAATAGTTAGTTTCCTAAACACCGTCACTACTACCAATTACTCACATCATAAACTAGTGATTTTTTGTCAAATAATTCATAATTTTACTTAAAGTTGTTAATGAGCGGATAAAAAAGGCCCTTCCTTAGATGGAAAGACCGTTTTTTACTATGACGATTGTTCATTTTCATTTTGATCTTGCTTTTGAATCTCGAGCATTTCTTTTAACACTCGATGGATATTTTGTAATGAAAGGAGAATGAAACCGAGCATAACGAATGTGACGATTTCACCTGTTAAAAATGCGACAATCCCGAGTACAAATGCTAATGTTATGAAATAGAAGTTTTGCATATTAATCTCTCCCTAGTTCTTGTACTAGTTTTAAGTTTAGCATATTTTGGATCGACGTCTTCGGTGATTTTTGGCGCTCTGGTAGATTATTTGGCGTTCGTTCATACTTTTTTTGCGCTCACGTAATTTATTTGGCGCTCGTATATACTTTTTTGGCACTCACAAAATTTATTTGGCGCTCGCTCACCGATATTTATCAGCGTCCACGAAATTTTATCAGCGCTCGAAAATTTTTATCGGCGTTCACGTACATTTTATCGGCGCACACACCAATTTATCGGCGCTCGGCAATTTTTATCGGCGTTCATGACAATTTATCAGCGCTCAGCTCGACTCCCGCTATATAAAAAGGACGCCCATAAAGAGCGTCTCTTCTACTCTATTTAATGACTAGTACTGGGCAGTGTGAGTCATTTGTTACTTTGTTGCTGACACTTCCCATGACAATCTTTTTCAAGCCGCTTAAACCGCGATTTCCTAATATTACGAGGTCGACATCTTGATCTTTTGCGAATTTAACAATTTCTCTTGCTGGAGGTCCTAAAAGGATTTCATAATCAGTGTCAATCTCATTGGATAGTTTCAATTTCGCCTCATCGAGTATTTCATCAGCTTGTTGGTCCATAATGTCTACTTGTTGTTGCTCAGAACTATCTGATGCTGGCATTGATGTCGTGTAGTTCGTCGTTTGATTTAACATCGATGTCCCATGTGGAATCGTGTGTTGATCTGAGATTGGCGCTGCTGGACTTTGGTCTTGAACGTAAGCTACAATCAACTTTGCATCGTTTTGCTTTGCGATTCCCTCTGCCTTATTCAATGCCTTCTTACTATCTGTTGAGCCATCATAGGCTACTAACACCCTAGCGAAAAGTTCATTCATACCACAAACCTCCTTTTCAATTTAAGTACTATACAACGGCTTCTTTCTCAGCTGCTCCTTCTTCGATGCACGTCTTTATGTCAGTAAATATTTGATTAACATCATAACCTTCTATCACAACTTTCAACTCACTCGTTTCATCTAATGTTAGAAACGTCGATACCAATTTTGGTAGATTGCGAGGGGCAACTACGCCGTGTTCAGTGATAAAATAAAAATCGCCATCGACAGTTTGGTTATAATCGTGCAATGAAAGGATCTCGTACATGGTTAGCTGATTTTCAAGTTGAATGATTTCTGTGTAAATTTCCTTCATTCCACACCCTCCTTGTGTTTTTCGCTTACTTTTCTATAGACGATTGTGTGAGCGATTAAACATCTTTTTATAAATGGGGCCAAATGTACTACATAATTCTTGTACATAAACTCTTCGATCATATTTGACAAATTTCTTAATCATCGTTATATTAGGTTCGTAAAGAAAAAATTTAACGTTCTTAACAACCTTAAAGGAAGGTGGTTTATGATCATTTTTTAACGGGATGTTTTTGCTTTATAGCAAGCAACACACCCATTTAAAAATGTTTAGCGTTATTGCGCTACATATGTAGTTTAGAACTTTAGTTGAAATCGTGAGTAACAATTTTAGAGAAAAATTATGAGGGGGATTTTAATAATGTTTAATAAGACAAAACTTTTATTACTAAGTGCTGCCCTATTAGTTGTATTAGCAGCATGCGGTGGTAACGATGAAGCAGACAACGGAGAAACTGGTGACACAAATGACAAAGAACCGATTGAAATGGGACAAATTAATTGGGCAGAAAATATTGCGGTAACGAATATGTGGAAAGTTCTTTTAGAAGATCGTGGTTATGAAGTTGATTTAATTAACTTAGATATGGGACCAACGATGACAGCACTTGCAAATGATGAGTTAGACATTAGTTTAGAGATTTGGTTACCTGTTCAAGACCAACATTACCTAGAGCAATACCAAGATGATATCGACTTTTCTGAAGCAACTTGGTATGACAATGCGAAAGTAGGTCTTGTGGTTCCAGAATATATGGAAGATGTTAATAGCATTGAAGACTTAAACGAGCATGCTGAAGAGTTTGACCATCAAATCACAGGCTTCGACCAAGGTGCAGGTACGATGGAAGTTGCTGAAGAGATGATTGAAGAGTATGAGTTAGAGCTAGAACTTGTCCCAAGCTCTGAGCCTGCGATGATCGCAGCAATTGATGATGCTGTTTCAAACGAAGAGCCGATTGTTGCTCCACTTTGGAATCCACACAGCATTTTCGCTGAGCACGACTTAAAATATTTAGATGACCCGAAAGAATCATTCGGTGGCGTTGAAAAGATTCACCACGCAACGCGTCACGACTTTGAAGAAGACTATCCTGAATTCAGTGAATGGTTAAAGAACTGGAAGATGGATGACGAAGAAATTGGTGAGCTAATGGCTTACGTTGAAGACGCTGAAGAGCCAATCGATGGCGCTCGCGAGTGGATTGATGAAAACGAAGAATTAATTAACGAGTGGATTAACTAATTCACTTTACCTCCCAGTTAAGCTTAGGCTTAGCTGGGGATTTTTATTTTCGTGATGATCATATGGTGTGAGCGCTGATAAATTTTTACGAGCGCCGATAAAGTGCACATGAGCGCTGATAAAATTTGCGAGCGCCGATAAAGTGCACATGAGCGCTGATAAAATTTGCGAGCGCCGATAAAGTATGCATGAGCGCTGATAAATTTTCGTGAGCGCCGATAAAGTATGCATGAGCGCTGATAAATTTTCGTGAGCGCCAGAATATCATCAACGAACGCCAAAATTTCATCCGCGAGCGCCAAATAATACCAAAACCGCCGATTAGATAGTTCTTTACCCAAGCCTCTTCCTCATACACTTACCATATATAATGACAAGGAGGGAAATTCGTGTCAGCTTTCGATCCTAATAAATTGTCAATTCAATTCCACCCACCCGCAACACCTTCGACTCCAATTATCGGAAGAAAGTATACACTAACTCATTCTGATGAAACGGGAGAGTTATTTTTAGATATCGGCACTAACTACAACTTTAATGCAATTGATTGGCAGTTGCGTGATGAAGTTTTAGCTGAGTGGATTCAAACCTCTGAAGCACAGAATCAATTACTTGGATATGCGTATGTTGACGGAGGGGAATTTTCATTAGAAGAGGCTGCATTTCGTTATAATATTTTCTTAAAAGAAATGCAGCTTGCTTTAAAAGGGATTATTTATGGGGACATTCCATTTTACGAACAGCATCAATATCTGCTTAATTCACCTATTGTCATTGAGTATCATTCTTCTTATCCCGCTTTTCAAACTACTTTATACTATGGAACTCCACGTGACATATTAAACGAAATCTTTAATTCCTAGCATAAAAAAGTAGTCCATTTTAGTAAATGAACTACTAACTCACACTATAAAAAATTATACTTGGTCATATTGATTCACTTCATATAAGTCGATTAATTCAACTTCTGGGTGGCGATCTTTAAATAAGTTTAATGAGAATTCATTTTTGAATAAGACGACTGGATTGCCTTCACGATCACGAACTAATGTACTACGGCTATCAAATAAATTTTCATCCACCTTTTCCATTGTTAACCATCTGGGAATTCTTTCACCGATATCTTCAAACACGACTTCTGAGTTATACTCATTTTTCATACGGTATTGGAATACTTCGAATTGAAGTTCACCGACAGCGCCGATTATATAAGATTCAGTATGGAATTTTTTGAACAACTGAATAGCGCCTTCTTGGACAAGTTGTTCGATTCCTTTTTTAAACTGTTTGGACTTCATGACATTTTTAGCTGTTACGGCTTTATACTGTTCTGGTGGAAACTGTGGTAGTTCATCGTACTCAAACAGTTCTCTGCTTTCTGTAATGGTGTCGCCAATATGATACACATTCGGATCGTAAATCCCAATAATATCACCTGCATAGGCTTCTTCAATCGTCCCTCTTTGTGATGCGACGAATTGCTGTGATTGAGCTAAGTTTATTTTCTTTCCTGTTCGTGCTAAATTGACACTCATATCACGTTCAAACTTACCAGAACATACACGGACAAAAGCGATTCGATCACGGTGTTGTGGGTTCATATTTGCTTGAATCTTAAATATAAATCCTGAAAAATCCGGATTGTCCGGTTGAACGACTCCTTCTGTTGATTTTCTCGGAGCTGGAGTCGGTGCCATATTAATAAACGAATCAAAAAATGTCTCCACACCAAACGGCGCTAAAGCACTACCGAAATAAACAGGTGTCTGCTTACCAGCTAATACTTTATCTAGTGAAAATTCTTCACCCGCTTCATCTAATAAAGCCACCTCATCTTGTGCTACTTTGAATTCCTCATGAATGACAAGATCCTCGTATTCCGGATTACTTAGATCATCGTATGGAATAGCCGTTTCTGCCCCTTCATGTGTGAAACGAACAAACTGATTATTTTGGCGATCAAACGTACCTAAAAATCGTTTACCCATGCCAGCTGGATAATTCATTGGGTAAGTTTCAATATCGAGTACTTCTTCTATTTCTTCCATTAACTCCAATGGCTCGCGGCCTTCGCGGTCCATTTTATTCATAAATGTAAAGATTGGGATGCCACGCATGCGACAAACTTTAAATAATTTTTTCGTTTGGGCTTCAATTCCTTTAGTCGCATCAATCACCATGACTACACTGTCGACCGCTGTTAACGTACGATACGTGTCTTCACTGAAGTCTTCGTGCCCTGGTGTATCTAAAATGTTCACTTGAAAATCATCATATGGAAAATTCATCACACTTGATGTCACTGAAATACCGCGTTGCTTTTCAATCTCCATCCAATCTGATGTAGCGAACTTCCCTGTCTTCTTCCCTTTTACAGTTCCTGCTTCTCGAATTAAATTACCGAATAATAACAAAGTTTCTGTTAGTGTAGTTTTACCAGCATCAGGGTGTGAAATGATGGCAAAAGTCTTCCTTCTATTTACTTCTTCTTGAATTGTCATGGACATGTCCTTCCTATCTAAACTTGAACATTTTTATGCTAACATAATCGACTAAATCCTTGTAGTATAAAATGCACTAGAGCACAAATGCTAAATTTGAACAAACGATCGAATGGAGGTTTCTTAATGTCGAAACAAAAACGCGAGAATGAAAAAGCAAGTCATAAAATCGCAGAGGAAAATTATAAAAATGAGCATTATCAAGGGGACACACAGTTTGAAAAAGGATTAGCCGAAACGTACGAGCAAGTATCCGATGATTATCATGAAGGAACGATTGATCGCAAACTTGGTAAAGAAGATTAAACAAAGAGCCTTACATCGACGTAAGGCTCTTTCCCGTTAATTCACTCTAATCAGTTGTAATCCACGTTGTTTTCTCTTGAAAAGGTGTACGCGTTCCTTTTTCTTTCTTTTGTTCAGGATATCCAATATAAATGAAGCCTAGTACTTCATCTTGTTCTCTTAAGCCGAACAAGTTTTTCATTTTCGGATGATACGTAGGCTTACCTGTGCGCCATATCGCGCCTAAGCCTAAACCGTGTGCTGCTAGTAACATATTTTGAACAGCGGAATTTACCGCGCCTACTTCTTCAATTGGAATGACTTTGTCTTGATCAGACGGTGTTACCGCTACCGTTATAATAACTGGTGCGCGAAATGGTTTCTGCTCAATTCGTTCTAACTTTGCTTGACACTCAGGTGTTGTTGGGTCTTCCATGTCTTCTTTTGCAATGTCAGCAAGTGTACGGCCTAATGGTCTTCTTCCTTCATCTTTTAACACGTAAAATTTCCACGGTTCTGTGTTAAAATGATTCGGCGCCCACGTCCCTGCCTCTAAAATCTTCTCTATTAACTCATCCTCAACAGGCTTGTCCTTCACTTTACCAATGCTTCTTCTTTCATGAATTGCCTCAAAAATATCCATATCTATGTCACCTTTCATCAAGTTGTCCGTTTCCTTTTAGCACTGTTATTATATAACGTTAATGAAAGGGGTGTCAATCTAATTGAGAATGGTTTTCAACTTCACTCCCCCTTATTTTTTGTTACAATATAGTAATAAATCCAAAATTTAGAGGTGATGTTATGAAAAAGGTTTTGTTGCTATTTGTACTGTTATTCATCTTATCAGCCTGTAACGGGAATGGAAGTACGGATTACAGCGATTATGATAAGGAGTTAAGTGAAAAGGCTGGCTACGACGTACACATAATTGAACCTAATGATTTAACGCTAACTGCCGCTAACATTACAACAGATGACGAAGTTGGTTTACACTTCAGCCAAGTGGATGGTGAATTACAATCAGGCAGTGTTGAAGATGAACGAGGAGATGATGTCGAGTATGTCTACGGCCCATACGTAGGTGATTCTAAATACCGTGTTATAATTCAGCCTAAGCCAAATGAATTTCAATTAGAAGAGTATAAATCTGACGAAATGGATATTCACGAAATTAACGGACACGATGTAGCTTATGAGATTAATGATATGCCGCCTGAAGGCTTTTTCGGTATAATTTCGCTTGAAGAACTGGTCATTCATGTCAACATCCAAGGAGATGCTGATGAAATTGAAGATGAAGCGTTCGACTATATCGAAAAGCTTATCGATGCATATGGAAACTAAACTAAAAAACAGCCGAGTCCACAGATGGATTCGGCTATTTCTTTACCTTTTGGCGCTCTTGTAAAAACTGCTGGACCTCTTTTGGCGTTAAACCAATCGCTTCAGCCTCTTTCATTAAGTTGAACCACCCACGGTCTAACTTTTTGTGTTGCTGCTTTAAGCCGCCTACCCCATTTTGCTTTCTTCCGTCGTGCACAACATTCTCCCCCTAAAAAAGAAAACTTTAATTACCTTATGTAGGATTCTTGTTAGAGTTCAGTTGTATCTCATATAATCTCCAAAACTAGTTTAAAACGTAAAGGTTAAATCTATGTTAAGTTTTACTTTTTTCACACACATACTTCCTAATTACGAAGTCATACATATAACTGAAGGAGGTGATGATATGGGGATTAAGTTAATTAAAATATCAGTTGTTTATTTTGTTATTGGCGTTTTATTAGGTTTATATATGTCTATGACTGGACAATACATTTATACAAGTGTTCATGCCCACATCAATTTACTCGGTTGGACGTCTATGACTCTAGCAGGGATCTTATATTTAATATTCCCAAGAGCAGGTATGAGTCCGCTTGGTAAAGTCCACTTTTGGATGCACAACATTGCTTTACCCGTTATGATGCTCGGACTCTTTCTTGTTTTAGCTGGACACCTTCAGTGGCTACCGCTTGTAAGTATCGGGGCAATCGGTGTCGTCATTGCTGTGATTGTTTTTGCGATTAATATCTTTTTGAATGTAAACATAGAAGAATAGTTTCGCTTTTTACATCGTTCACAAATAGACTAATGAGCGATTTTTATTTTGAGACATGCGATTTCATTCTTGTACAATACGTTCACTCAACTTGGGTAACAAACGCTTAATGACAATATCTAGATGAAAATAGATCCAAGCTGGAAGCACACCTAGCACGATTAAGTGAGAAAGTTCAAGTGGCGATAATTGTTCTACTACTAAAGAAAGGCTCGCTAAAATAAGTACCCCACCGTAAGCATACAAGAAAACACTTGCTAAGTAGCGATAGATTGCACTTCTAAAACGATCATGATCGACGATATATTTCACAAAGAAATCTAGCAATTGTCCTAAAGTAAGCATAATCAAAAATGTTACCCAAAAGAACGTCAGAAATGATCCTCCTAATTGAGGTGCAATGACTGTAAATATAAGTGCACTGACAAATGATATGATCAACTTTTCTACAAACTTCACCATCCTCACCTCACGTTTCTACTAGTCTATTTATTATATATGATGGCTTGTTATTCGTAAAAGTGCAAAAAATAACCTCCCCATTGTCACATGGAGAGGTTATAACTATTACTCATTATAGAGAATCGGAGAACCAGGTCCTAGTTCAAGACCAAGGAACATCCAACCAATTAACATGATTGTCCAAACGATCATGAATGCAATTGAGTATGGGAACATAACTGAAATCAGTGTACCAATCCCCATGTTCTTGCTGTAACGTTGCGCAAACGCGATAATAATCGCGAAGTACGGTAGTAATGGTGTAATAATATTAGTTGCTGAATCTGAAATTCTGTATGCCATTTGTGCCATTTCAGGTGAATAACCTAATTGCATCATAATTGGCACGAATACAGGTGCTAACATGGCCCATTTTGCTGTTGCACTTCCGACGAATAAGTTAATGACACCTACGACGAAAATAAACGCAACAATTAATGGAACACCGGTAAAGTTCGCGGCTTCAAGAAACTCTGCACCTAATACACCTAATACTAGACCCATGTTTGACTCATTGAAGTATGCGACGAACTGACCTGCTGTGAAAGCAAGGACAATAAACATACCCATGGCTGCCATCGTATCAGACAGTTGGTTCGCCACGTCTTTATCACTTTTAATTGCCTTCGTTACAATACCATAGACAAGCCCTGGTACGAAGAACAGGATTAAAATAATTGGAACGAGTGAATCCAAAATGGTGATTGGATAATACCACCATCATCTGCACGTAAAGGTCCGTTTGGAAGTAGCACTAGTAATGCAAAACCAATGGCTGTGACTAAACCAGAAACAGTTGCCCATACAAGGCCTTTCTTTTCTGTAGCTTCTAAACCAGTTAGTTCCTCACGATATTCGCCTTTATATTCTCCAAGACGTGGTTCAACAATCTTCTCAGTAACGAACCAACCAACAAGAGTCAGAATAATGACTGAAGCTATTATGAACCAGTAGTTCATCGCGATGTTCATCGTCTCAGCGTATGCAGGATTTACGATTGCCGCTGCTTCAATTGTAATTTCACCTAACATTGCGTCAGTTGCCGATAAGAAAAGGTTCGCACTGAAACCGGCTGATACACCAGCGAATGCTGCTGCTAAACCAGCTAACGGGTGACGACCTAATGCGGCAAAGATAACTGCACCTAATGGTGGTAATACAACGTAACCAGCATCTGATGCTACACTCGACATAATACCAGCAAAAACAATTCCCGCTGTAATTAAGAAACCAGGTACTGATAATACAAACCCGCGTAATGCTGCACTAATAAGTCCTGATCTTTCAGCAATACCGATACCTAACATTGTCGCTAATACAACGCCAAGCGGAGCGAATCCGATAAAGTTATCGACCATACTTCCAAAAATATAGCGAATACCTTCTGTGTTTAATAAGTTGTTAACTGTTACGTCACTTTCATCCCCAGGGTGTTCAACTGATAGCCCCATGTTCGAAACGATTGCAGACGCCACAAGTACCATTAATGCTAAGATCGCAAATAATGTTACCGGATGTGGGAGTTTGTTGCCTGTACGCTCGATGACATCAAGGAATCGTTGAAAGAACCCACGACGCTTCTCCTCCATACGAAGTCCCTACCTTTCTCTTTCTCCCAATTTATAAATATTTAGATAATTTCTTAGTTTGGACAAACGATATTATATAAAATTTGTCGAAATTTAGGAAGGGTATTTCTCTATAAAATTCACCACATCGAAAAGGCGAAATTTTTGAAATCATTCGTGTATCAAAGTTAAACTAAATACTATACTAGCTTTAAAGGAGTGACAGGTGATGGGTCAAAAATTAGAAGGTAAAATTGCATATATTACAGGAGCTAGCCAAGGAATTGGACGAGCAACAGCTATCGAATTAGCTAAAGAAGGTGTGAATGTCGGCTTAATTGCTAGGCAAGAAAGTAAGCTAGAAAAAGTCGCTGAAGAAGTGAAAAAATATGGGGTTAATGTTGATATTGGGATTGTAGATGTTTCTGATTTGACAGCGGTAGACCAAACCATTAAAAACTTAGCCTCAACATTAGGTACACCAGACATTTTAATTAACAATGCTGGTATTGCTTCATACGGTAAATTCTTAGAAACAGACCCTGAAGAATGGCGCAGAATTTTTGACGTCAATGTCTTTGGCATGTACAACGTCACACGTGCTGTCTTGCCATCTATGATTGATGAAGATCGCGGTGATATTATTAACATCTCTTCTAGTAGTGGTCTAAAAGCTACAGCTGGAACATCTGCTTATTCCGCTTCTAAATTTGCTGTTCAAGGCATGTCAGAAGCGTTAATGCAAGAAGTTCGTCCACATAACATTCGCGTATTTACGATGAACCCGAGCCTAGTTGCGACAGAATTGCCATTTGGTGAGGAGCTAGATGAAAAGAACGATCCTGAGAAACTCATGCAGCCTGAAGACTTAGCTGAATATATGGTGGCGCAGCTCAAGCTTAACCAACGTATTTTCATTAAGCAGTCGTTACAATGGGCGACGAATCCGTTTTAAACTACAAAGCTGGAGAACGAAAAATTTATAACGCAGGAGAATTCTCAATGAATTCATCCTGTGTTTTTTATATCGTTATACACGATTTTCGTAATCATTAAATTCAATGGAATGTTACCTCTTCTCTAAATTGGCTGTAATCAGTCCAATTAAGGAGCCTAATAAAGCTCCACCAAGCACTTCGATCGGTTGATGACCTAAGACCTCTTCTAACTCTTTATCCTTTTTAACAAATTGAAAGCTTGGATAATTTCCTGAAAGTTCTTCGAAATGACCTTCTAAATCATTGACGATTTGAGCAATTTCACCAGTATGTCGACGAATTCCTTGTGCATCATACATGACAATAATTCCAAAGATGGTTGCTAAAGCTGTTTCAGTATGAAAAACTCCTCTACTTGCTGCCATATAAGAGGTGAGTGCTGAAACGCCAGCTGAATGGGAGCTTGGCATCCCACCAGACATGCCTGCTTGTTTCACATCCCAACTTCCTGAAACTTTTTTATGAGTAAAGATTTTCAAACCTTGAGCAATGCCAATCGCTGAAAGTGCTGTTACTATTCCTCTTTTCATTTCCTCACCATCTTTTAACCTTTTACTATTTTAATCCCCTTACTTAATCATAATTATTCAAAGCAATATAATGATTACAATTAGTCGCATTAGTGTAGCTCATAAAATTGACCTTACATAAAGTTGCGCTTCAATGAAAAGTTTTTCTAAACAAAATCTAATAACATCTATAGACAATATGATTAGTCACCCTCTAAATGGTGCACTCTAAGGATAATACATTATAGTGAGGGAAAGTCATGCAGAAGAAGATCCTTATCTTGTCAGAACCATTCGGCTTAGGGCATACAAAGGTTGCTGAAGGCATCGCACAAAGAATCTCTATGTATGATTCTTCAGTCGACATAAAAATTATGGAATTAGGAAGCGTTCTAAAACCATTTGTTACTTCTGTGTTCGTCCACTCCTATCAAAAGTTAAGCACGCAATTACCGTCTTTATGGCGAAAGTTATACCATTTTCAACAGCATCAGCCTGTATCGATTTCATTACAAAATTTTATTTATCAACTATTTCATCGTAAAATTGAAGATCTTCTTGAACAATACAATCCAGACTTAGTTATTTGCACGCACCCATTTTGTAGCTCAACTGTTGCGCGGAAAAAGAGACTAGGTTTTGATGTAAAACAATGTACCATCGTAACAGACTGTTTTGCTCACGGAATTTGGGTTCAACCTGAAGTTGACCTTTATTTTGTACCAACTCAAGATGTTAAAGGTCAAATTATGAATATGGGAATCCCATCAAACCGAATCAATGTGACTGGCATCCCAGTTGACCCTAAGTTCTCTTCTAACGAAAACAAGCACCAAGTTAGAAAACGGTTAAGCTTGAATGAACAATTACCTACTGTCCTCATTATGGGCGGTGGGCTAGGACTAGGTGGTATACCTGAAATAACGAAAATCTTATCGAAGTGGAAAGAGAAACTACAGATTATTGTTTGTACAGGCAAAAATGATAAACTAAAAGATTCTCTATTGAACAATAAAGATTTACTTCATTCCAACATTAATATTTTGGGCTATACTGAAGATGTCGATCAATGGATGGGGGCTGCTGATTTATTAATCACTAAGCCTGGTGGTTCAACCTGTTTTGAGGCGATTTCCAAAGGGGTCCCTCTACTTATTTACCAACCGCTTCTCGGACACGAAGAAGAAAACTGCCAATTCTTTGTGAATCAAGGGCTAGCCATTAAGTTATCAGACGATGCGATGATTGATGATTACATTTATAAATTACTTTATGACCCTGATGATATTAATAGGGTTCGTGATAAAATTAGTCAATTCCAACAAAAATTAGATCCTCAAAGAAGTGTAAAAAGCATTGTAGACCTCATCTATCAATAAGCTTAACGAATAAACCTCCCAATTAATTCAGGGAGGTTTCATCATTTATTGGTTCGGAATCATCGGTCAATAACTTTAAAATATACTCTTTCAAATCCACCATACGGATATATTCGGGTGTTTGATCTGTACCAGTTACAATCATAGAAGCCAGTAAGTCATTTCGATGAAGCCCTCCATGTTCTCCACCGGCTTCATGAATTGTAATTCCTTCTGCCCGAAAAGAATGTCCTGGTTTAGCAGCTAACATGATTTTAGGTGTGTCATGACTATTTAATGCTGTCATTATGTGGTTAAGAACATCTGGATAATTAGAATAGACTACTTCATTTCCGTTCATGTCTAAATCTAAAATCTGTTCATTACCTTCGATCGACCAGCTTTGATTATATGGGTCTACCCATTCACCATTTTCTTTAAAGTATAAAGACACTTCATCATTAGGGCTAATGACACGAACTTCATCCCCTTCTTGCCAAGCCACAAAATCAATTCGGTCATCCTGTAAAGAATGTTCAGCTAGTTCTGGGAGCAGGTCAGCATCATGTACATCATATACATAAGCTGAACGCTGATTAATCCCAAACGCAACATCACCTTGACTGACTGGTTCACCTAATTTAGAAAGGCTATAATGATTATAGAGACTTTCTAGATCTATCGCGATATCTTCTCCTTTTTCAAGCATTTGGTCTTGTCCGTGGTCACCAAATACAATGAAGATATTTTCTTCTAATGCTTCTTCCCAACTGTTATAACTGTTTAATATGCCTTGTAAATAGCCATCAGCATCCTCAACTCCACCAGTATAACTTGGACTTTTCTTATGCGTTTCTCGGTCATTTTTCGGGAAAAATATAAAAGTAAAGTCAGGTTGATCATCTTGTGCGATTAGCTGTTGAGCGACTTCCATTGAATATTCATCTTGAAACCCAATACGTTTAAATAAACTATCAGATAAGTTCTCATCATCTTCAATAATCTCAGGTTTAGTCACGCGCCCTAACGCTAATACGTTAGGTCCTTTCGTTTCGACTGTTTCAGGTAAATCAGTTACTTCGTCTAAAAATAACGGAACATTGAGTTGATGAGTATGATTACCACGATATACCACAAGATTAATGGAACCTGAAGTTAATCCTTCATCATCTAGATCTTCAAAAATTGTTGTGACGTCTTTGTTTAGATGCTCATTATTCAAACGGTATAATACATCATATGTTGATTCGGTGAAGTCATTTTTTACCCAAAATTGCCACGTCGTTCCGTAGTTAACAATACGATCGGCTTTATCATCATACCAAGAAAGGCCTGGAACGTGATGTTGATCAGGCATTTCACCTGTAAGAATTGTACTCTCAATGGTAACTGACATACTCGGTGCAGGCGCAACTAATTCTGGATAGTACTGACCGTTCTCTTTTAAAAATTGCAGGGCAGGTGCATCGCCTTCTTCAATAACATGATTTAATGTATGATCCATCAATGAATCAATCATAACCATGACGACCTTTTTATCAGAAAATGAACTATCCACCTGTTCTTGATCCTTTTCATTCTCAGCAGAATCATTTGAACAACCTGAAGTTAAACTAAACAATACTAATAAGAGAAAAATAATAAAGGGTCTGTTCACTTTGACCAGCCTTTCTAATACACTGCTTAGTTGTTGGCATTAAATAGTATTTTTCCCTTATTTCATGTGACTACTCTTATTCAAACGGATTATTTTTCTACCAGCATTAAATAAAAATCTCCTACAGAACCTTCTTCATATAGATTTGTAAACGACGTCGAATAATTGTAAATCGTTGCTTCCATGTTGATTTGCTCACCTGGTACTGATACATGGAAATCATTTTTATACAGTAACGTAGTCACGTCATGATAATCTTCGTGTTTCACCTTAAAACTGAACTTAATTAACCTTTTGACTTCAGCGGCAACATAAATTTGACTAGACTCAAAATCCTCTGCTGTTATTAAATAATCGTTTATATAAACATCCATGAAAATGCCTCCTTTAGTATTAACATCTAATGTAGGCCATTAGTAGTCAGTGTGCAAAGGAAACGCAAGTTAATGTGTATAATGGATAAAAATGATTTCAGGAGGAGAAGATTATTTCTTGTATATTTTGTAATATTATCACAAAGTTGAAAAAAGAATTGATCATCTATGAAAATGAATATATTTGAGAGCAAATCGGATGATAAGCAACTTAAAAAAGAGGCTGTTCTTCACAGCCTCTTACAACTTCTTAATAATGATTTAATTCTTCCTCTAATGCTTTCTTCTCTGTTATATCCACACAAGAACCAATTACTTCGATGACTTCACCATTCTCAATAATTGGCCTTAGCTTCGCAATGTAGTATATACCATTAAGCTCGGCTTCGTAACTTGCTTCATGACCTTCCCATGCTTGAGCATAGAACTGTTCTTTTTCTTTAGCTTGTTTGTTTGGAACAAAATCATATAATGTTTGTCCAACAACATCATTAGAGGTTAAGCCAAGCCTTCGAACTAACTCGCCTTCGCACAACGTATGGACAAACCCGCGGCTCGTCTTAATAAATTTAAGCGTCATGCCTTGTTGTTGGCTTAATGTATTTTTCAAATCGCGTTGTAGCTGTTTTAGTTCTAGTTCAGCTTTCTTCCTTCTTGTAATATCACGAGATACGATGATGATATGTGAGATTGAACCATCTTTATTTAAAACAGGGTTACCATGGGCCTCTACCCATATTTCATTGCCTTTAGCATCTTTCAGTCTTGCTTCAACGTAACGGGACTCTTTCGCTATAAATAGTTGTTTGAACTCTTCTTTAACATGTTCAAGATCCTTCTTTGAAATGAAGTTAAAAACTAATTGCCCTTCCATTTGTGAACGGTCATAGCCGAGCAATTTATTATTAGATGTTGATGCATACTCAATAATTCCTTCACTACTTACAGAGATCACAAAGTCAGACATATTTTCAGTAATCAGGCGGTACTTCTGTTCGCTATCGATCAATGCTTGCTCTAGGCCTTTTTGTTTTGTCATATCTTTAATAACACTATATACGCCAACAACCCGTTCTCCTAAGCGCATTGGAAAGCAATTAACATTACATGAAACATAACCACCATCTTTATGAATGAGCTGAACATCAATTGGATCTGGCTCACCACCCATTACAACGTCTTCAAAATGCTCCTGCGTTTTCTCAGCATCGTCTGGGTGTACGTGTACATCGAGTTCTTTATTTAAAACTTCGTGCTGACCAAACCCTAATATCTTTTCAACGGCTGGGTTCACACTTAAAATCTTACCAGTCATACTAAAGGAACATACGAGATCGGGGTTTTGTTCAAACAATGACTTGAAACGATGATCATGTATTTGGGCTGACCTTAAATTAACTTTCTCTTCTAATCGATAAATCATTTCGATCGCTTTAGATTCATAGTGTGTTATATTTGCTTCAAAGTCATTTGCTAACATCGGTTTACTAAACACGAATCCTTGTGCTACTGAACAGTGATGCAACGCTAAAAAAGTAACAACTTCTTCAGTTTCAACACCTTCAGCTATAATTTGCAAATCTAAGTTGTGACACATTTGAATAATGTTTTTAACGATCGTTGAGTCTTTATGACTGTAAGGAATGTTGCTCATAAAAGAACGGTCTAACTTAACTGTCGTAATGGGTAAATCACGCATATAGACCAATGTTGAATTTCCTTTACCAAAGTCATCAATCGCAACTCTAACACCCGTTTTTGAGATTCTTTTCAATGTGTATATAACGGTTGAAACATCACTCATAACGGCGTTTTCTGTAATTTCAAGTTCTAAATAATGTGCTGGTAGTCCGGTTTCTGCCAATGTATCCATAATGACTTCGTAAAGTTCATTTTGTTCAAAATCAATCGGTGATATATTAACAGAGATGACTGCCTTTTGTAAGCCTTCATCATGCCACTGTTTATTTTGTTTACATGATTCTTTTAGCACCCATTTCGTGATTTCAGTAATTGCACCAGATTTTTCGGCCATAGGAATGAAGTCCGCCGGTGAAACCCACCCTTTTGTAGGATGTTCCCAACGAAGTAACGCTTCGATCCCAACAACTTCTCCTGTTGTTAAACTGATTTGTGGCTGATAGGCTAATTTAAATTCATCATTACTTATAGCTGACAAAAAATCTTGTCGCTCAAATACTAGATCACTCATTATGCCACTCCTTAAACACATCAAACAGCTGCATTTTTTAGTTTAATTATTATTTATATTCTTTAGGACCTTATACCCTCATAAACTTAGGGTCAAACTTCACAAGAAATTAAAAAAAGTTAAGCCACCTTTTATAGCGGCTTAACCATTATATCGGACAAATGTCACTTATATTTAACATTTATCCTAACTCTTTATTAAGGAATCCTTTCTACACCTGAATCCATTAAATTCACATCGATTTTAATTTCTTGTAACGTATCTTCACCTAGTTCTATATCCTCACCTAACTCCTTCCACTTTTGATGATCTTGTCTAAACAATTCATAAGACAGACTATACACGTCAGCTTCAAAATCAAGTGCTTGTTCAAACGTTTTTCGAACATCTTCTTTAATAGTCTTTTCAGCAGAAGCAACGATCTGTTCCTCTGTAATATCATTTAACATTTCAATAAGCCTTCCTTGCACTTCAATTTCTATGTCAAATGTAACCGGATCCTCATTTTGATTAGGGATTATTTTAACATCTTTCACTCTAAAAACTGCTAATCCACTCGGTTCTAAATCATCATTGTACACAACGATCGGGCTTCGTCTCGTCTCTTCTTGAATCCACCGTACACCTAACATTTCTTCATCTTTTAAAATCCCGTAGTATTGTTTACCTTGAACTAACGAAACAGCGTTAACTGATAAGTTGCTTTTATAGCCTCCTTCATCAATCCAACGGTCATCTTCTATACCAATAACCGGTAGCAACACCGTACGACCTGGCTCATTTCTATTAGCATTAAACTCATTATATATAATTGGACTTATATAAGAACTTTGTCCGTGGCTTTCTTTCGGTTCTCCAAAATAAGAAAAGATGACATTTAAATTCATAATTGGGAATGTATTTAACAACTCTTCTAATGGTTCGTCTGTGGCGAACATCCATAAGTTCGGTCGTATTTCATAAAAGCGTGATAATACATCGATTGCACCCTCTATATCATTATTCAAAGCTTCCTCTGTAAAAACTACACTAGATAAATGCCCCCAAAATATACGACGTTGTGCAGCTGGGTACAAATCATGAACAGCATCGACAATCGTCTCACCTTGTCCTTTACCAACAATAGCTTGAAGTCCTTCGCCACCTTGCTCACCACCGGCACTAGGTAAGGCTTGAAAGTTAAAGACTTGTGCATAAATTTCATATTGATTGTCTTGAAAATCCAAACCAATCGAATGGATATAATACATATCTTCAATTTCATCCGAATCCCAGCACCCAGACAACAGAACTAACAACATTACAATTAATAATCGCTTATTCATTTTGGTGTATTCCCTCGATCTGTGTCTTTTACATCCAACATTGTGGGCCTTTTCTTTTTTAGCTTTTCTGGTGGATGAATGATAGCTTTAACTGCACCTCTTAAGTTAAACGGTGCAATGGGTGCCAAATATGGCATATTAAATGACCTTAAGTTTGCCATATAAATTAGAAGTAAAAAACTAGCTACAAAAAAGCCATATAAACCAGTAAAAGAAGCAATTACTAATACAAAAATCCGCAATAGACTGACGACACCTGATAAAGACTGGTTAGCGATTGTAAATGTTGCGACAGTCGAAGTGGCCACCATCACTACATTCGCTGGGCTTGTAATTCCTGCACGTATAGCAGCATCACCAATAATTAATCCACCAACGACACCAAGTATTTGACCAACATTAAAAGGGAGCCTCAAACCGGCTTCTTTTAACAAATCAAACAATAAAACGAGCAATAATGCTTCTACTGGTGTTGGGAGTGGTACACCTTGCCTCGCTTGAGAAGCACTTGATAAGAAGACTAATGGAATTTGGTCTTGATGGAAAGCTGAAAGTGCAACCCAGAACCCTGGTAGTAATATGCCAATGATTAATCCAGCCAATCGCATAATACGTTCGAATGAATTAAAAAACCAAGGATACACTTGATCTTCGCCTGTTTTTAAAATATACGGTAAGTTTACAGGTGCAGTAAGTGCTACTGGGGAACCATCAATGAACAGTACAAAACGCCCCATTAACAAGCTATTAACCGCAAAGTCCGGTCTCCCCGTGTAATGATACATTGGTAAAATTCTTAGTGGTGTTTCGTGAATTAACTCTTCCAGCTGATTTGTATTCACTAAGGCATCTATGTCTATATTTTTAAGTAACGACCTAATATGGTTAATCGTCTCATCACGTGCTATATCATTAACAAATAATAACCCAACAGGCGTTTTAGAACGTTCACCGACCGTAAACGTTTCATAAACTAACGAATTAGTTTTAAGACGCTTCCGGATCAGTGCCACATTGATTTCCATTGATTCAACAAATCCATCACGCGGCCCTCTTACAGTTACTTCAGCACTGGTTTCCTCCGTCTGTCGTGCGGGTGGACTCGCTAAATCGTAGAGGTAGTTTTCTTTATTTTCATAGAGATGTATAATAAGCTCGCCAGAATATACTTTTTCTATAATTTCTTCTTCCTTATATACACGTTTGTGAGACATTTTATGAAAATTTTCTATCGCTTCAGTAGCTGTCTTAAAATGTGAATTTATTAAATGACTTTTAAAAGTCGGAAGAAACTCTTCATTTAAAAACTGCTCGTCACATAAACCTTCACAATAAATAAACAATAGTTTCTTACCTTCAATAGTAAGGTCATAAGTTTGTACGTCTTCAGAATCTTTAAAGAGGTCTTTAAGTTTTTGGGAATCAAGCTGTGAATTCATGAAGATCCCTTCCCCTTTCCTTTTATCATCACAATAATCAGGAGAACAAATGATAATGTCGTAATGAAGATTAAATTAAATGGTAAGTAAAAATTCTTTAAAAAAGAGACAAAAAGCATGTCATTAATCGGTAGCATCGCAATAGTCAATACAAATAAACAAATGATCGGTAATATAATTTTTCGTTTTTTAACTTGATTAATACGTAAAATCTCCATTAACATAAAGAGACTTAACGAAATTCGTATTAAACCACCAGATAACCATTGGTAAACTGAGAAAAAATCTAAATGTTCAATGTATCGTCCAATCGTAACTAGTTGCCATTGTGAATAAGCAGGAAAGCGTTGTTTCATCGCAACTTCAGGTCCAAAAGCAGCAATTCCTCCCATGACTGGGCCTAACCCGAGCATCATTAAAATAGCTGTTATCATTAAAATGCCACTATAACGAATTTTGGTCTTAATTCTGTGTTGGATAAAAACTATAATAAAAACTTCCACCATACACGCTGTTGTAAAGATCATTCCCATTAACATAGGGTGAAACCCATCTACTAATACAGGAAATAATAATGAGTAATTTTTATTTGGCAAATTCGTTGTTGCGACAAAGAAACCTAAAAAGATTACGATCGGAAGTAAAATGGTATTAACAATTACAATCGTTCGAATACTCATCGAAACTAAATATAGGCAAATGAAAAGAAACATTATAAGTAATATCAATTTGGGTGTGTTTGGTAAATACGTAATACTCGTCCAAATCGTTAGATCATATAGCGTCACGGTCGTAGTAAGTAATAAAAATAGACTTATAAATGCAACAATCGGATAAACAATCCATTTCGAGATTCGATCTTGCATCCATTTAATAATGTGTTCTTGATTTGTTTTCTTCGCAATAAATGGAATGATATATACCCATGGAACTAATGCGATAAAAGTACCGATAATACTAAGCCACGCGTCTCGCCCAGCCGCTTCATATAACGCTGGAATCATGATGACGTGATTCAAGAGTCCAACAGATGTCACAAGCAATAATAATACATAAATAAAATTGACCCGCTCATTTTTCATATAGCTCACCTTCTATATATGACCCTAAGTTTATAATGAGAAAACATGTTGGCATTTATACGCAGTCCAACTAATAATAGGTAAAATAAAAAGAATGGACCTTCTAATAATAGAAAATCCATTCTCGTATAGCTTAAACACCTCGCTTATTCCCCCAAACTAGCGTATGAAGTTGAGGTAGTACGCGAACGTCATTCAGTTGTTCATCTTGCACCACTCGATCGATTAACTGTTCATATTGATCGAGCAGGTTACTTGTTAAGTTTTCAATATCTTCACCATGAACATCGTGGTTTCCAACTTGAAGATAAAGCGGAACTTGCGGGTAACGCTCTCCGATTCCTTTTGCATACTGGTAATCCGCTTCATCAAAAATCACCACTTTTAGACTCACATACTTTAATCGATTGCGCTCCGATAGTTGATGAATAATGTCATCTAATTTATCAAAGTCTGTTTTCATATTGGAACTTGGGGGCTTTGGGGAGATTGTTAAATCATCGATCTGAACAAACCAATCTTGCCAACGACTGCCTTGCGTTTCCAAAGCGACTTCAATTTCATTTTGTTTTAATAAGTTGATTAACCCATTTAAGTTTTTCAATAGTGCTGGATTACCACCTGAAATGGTTACATGGTTAAAGCGACGACCACCGATCTCTTGAAGTCTCTTCCATACATCATCTGCTGTCATTTGAACGATTTCATCTTTTGCGGATCCGTCCCAAGTGAATGCTGAATCACACCAAGAACAAGAGTAATCGCAACCTGCAGTACGGACAAACATCGTCTTTTTCCCGACGACCATGCCTTCACCTTGAATCGTTGGACCAAAGATTTCTAAAACGGGAATTTTACTCATCTTCCATCCACTCCCGTCTCGCTTCAGCATAACTTGTCGGTGTTTCAAATAGTCGGACGAACTCAACTCGTGCACCGTCATAACGATTTTCATCTTGTTGTAAAGCTTCATCCATCTTTTCATAAATCCAGACGACCATATTTTCTGCTGTTGTGTTCATTGGTGGAAGCATTTCATTTAAATAACGATGATCTAAATAGATTTCAATTAACTCTTTCCAAATCTTCTTAATGTCACCAAAGTCGATTAAAATACCGGTATCATCAACATAACCGCTAACGCCGAAGATGACTTTGTACGTATGACCGTGTAAGTTTTTACACTTACCTTCATAACAATGTAAATGGTGGGCTGCATCAAACGTGAATTCTTTGCTGACCATGACGCGTTTGTTATGATATTTTAATTGTTCTCGTTTAATGTCCTCATCTAACTTCTCTAATCGATCCACAATTTTAAAATCCCACATTATGAAACACCCTTTTCTGTTAAGTATGCTTCTAAGCCTTCACGTCTTAACTGGCATGCAGGACATTCACCACAACCATTGGCCATAATCCCGTTATAGCACGTTAATGTCTTTTCTCTAACAAAATCGAGTGCTCCTAATTCATCTGATAGCTGCCAAACTTCTTTTTTATCACGCCACATGAGAGGAGTATGAATAACGAATTGATCATCCATTGATAAATTTAAAGTGACGTTCAATGACTTAATAAACCCATCACGGCAATCAGGATAACCACTAAAATCTGTTTCTGATACGCCTGTTATAATATGTTTCGCGCCAATTTGTTTACCTAAAACGGCAGCGAATGATAAAAATAAATGGTTACGACCTTCTACGAATGTAGATGGTAATTCACCATCTTTCTCTTCAATCTCGATGTCATCACGTGTTAACGCATTAGCTGATAATTGGCTAATAAGTGACATATCGAGCACACGATTGTTCACACCTAATTCTTTTGCGATCTCTTGAGCGACTTCAATTTCAAGGTCATGACGTTGGTTGTAATCAAATGTTACGGTTTCAACTTCCTTAAAATTTTCTAGTGCCCAAAACAAACACGTTGTACTGTCTTGACCGCCGCTAAATACGACTAAAGCTTTTTCGTTTTTCATCTTCATCACCTGTTTTTTCATATTTAGCCAACAGATACATGTAAAAAAGTCATAAAAAAAGCCACACCCCTAAGGATATGGCTGGACAGTTAAGTATCCCTAGTTTTTTATAGAGGGTTTTGGCTAGAACCTCTCCCGATTATTTAATCGGATTTTGTTTATGTGATTTTCACAGATTTTATTATATCATAGATTATGAGGTTAATTGAATGACCATGTTTTACTATTTTGTTACAGCTTTGAATTTAAATTGGCTTTTAATTTGGTGATACTCTCGGTCTAAAATCCCCATTAAAACATCTGATGCATATTCACCATCAATTGGGACATTTTCCCGCTCCATCCCTTCTTGAACAAAGCCACACTTTTCATAGCAAGCAATGGCACGCTTATTAAAATCGAGCACCCGAAGACCGACACGGTGAAGTTCTAACTCTTCAAAAGCGTATTGTAAGACGAGTTGAGTAACCTCTGTACCTAAGCCTAATCCCCATACAGTAGGGTCAAAGATTCCAACTGAATAACTAGCACGATTGCTACGTTGATCTTGACGAAGCCGAGCATGGCCGATCCACCGTCCTTGATACTCAACACACCACTCTAGTGGATGTTGCTCAGTTTTCTCAATAAACGCTTTGGCATCTTCATAAGTAAACTCTGATAGATTATGAGTATCGCCACCGAACATTTTAACGACTTCAGGGTTACGTCCGAGCTGAAAGCGATCATCAATATCTTGCTTTTTAGGTAATCTTAAAGTCACACGTTCTCCCAAAATTAATGGTGCTTGATTAACTTTTTCCAGCATCATCACCTCATTTATTCAAATATAATCGGAACGGAACGCTCTTCGTTTGCTTTTAAGTCATGAATGTGAAGATAACCTTCACCTGAACTTGGTTGTTCTGTCATCGTCATGTTTAGTTCAATCCCCGTCCAATCAAAGTCACTTGATAAATCACCGAACCAGTCGTCATCGATCTCGACATGCTCGATCGTTTCACCTAAGTGATCAACGATTTCTAACTCCACTTGATTGACGGCGTCAACGTGGATCATCCCTTCAATCGAGATTCTATCAGTAATGACGGTGTTCTGTTGTGGTGAGTGGAGTTCGAAGTTTTCTGTTTGCGGGTTACTCGTTTGCTCAACTTCTTCCTCTACATGATCTTGTTCACTTTCTTCTGTTTGTTGTTGTTCTTCAGACGACTTTTGTCTTTCCTGTTGCAGTTCACGAGTCTTTTCTTCTAACTCTAACTGCAAGGCTTGAATTTGTTCTTGCTGACTTTCAATTGTTGATGACATTTCTTGAACTTGTTCTTCAGAAACTCCTTCTGGCTCCGACTGACAAGCTATTAAAACAATACTTAGACTGATACATATGATGATTAACCGCATTGTTATTCCCCTTTATGTTCATCTTACAACTTGGCGTAGTAATGTTTCTGTTAAGTGATTGCTTATTAGTTGGATATCTAGTCTGATTATTACCGAATAAGATGGAGTTATTACCGAATAGAGACGATTATTACCGAATAGCACGGAGTTAATACCGAATAACAGCAGTTAATTACCGAATAGAAAGCCTTAACATGTTATTTAGCTGAAAGCCGCTCCCAATCTTGTAAAACACTCCATGACATTTGAGGCTGACCTTCATTAGAAAACATTGCGCCAACATAGACCTCATCGTCATATTGACCTTTTTCCTCATAATGCCTCGCCAACTCACGAATGGCTTCTGTAACATTTTCATCTTTCAGGCGATCACTTGGAATCCAATTCAACTCACCTTCATCACTTTCGACCACGTCCACATTGGGTTGAAGCTTACCGAAGAAAATAAACTGTATATAAATGTAATCACCTTTCATGCGGTGGACGACATATTTAAGTGTTAAGTTGCTAACTTGGTGTTGCTCAAGACCTGTCTCTTCTTTAATTTCTCGGATGCATGCTGATTCGGGGTCATTCATCTCGCCGATTTCCATATGTCCTCCGATCGGCACGCGCTTACCAGCCAAAAATTTAGCATCAGCCTTTTTCTGTAATAAAAGAACTTCTTCACTTTCATTAAACAAAAACGCTGCGGCAAATTGCTTTAACTTCACTTCAATCATCCTTCTTTAAACGGCTTGCCTTGGTAAAAGTAATTCGGCTTAACAATCTCATTACTATAAGGCTTATGAAAAATATGTGTTGTCGCAGGTGAGACTGGGGGGATAAGCCACGTCCATTTACCAGTTACATCACGGTTTTCGGTCGCTTCTTTTTCTTCAAACTTTTTAAACTGTTGAGCAGCTGTATGGTGATCCACTATGCTGACACCAGCTTCTTTAAAAGAGTGCAAAACTGCTGTATTTAATTCGAGTAACGCACGATCTTTCCAAAGTGTCGATTGCCGTTTAACATTTAACCCCATATATTCAGCAATCATCGGTAACATATTGTAACGATATTCATCAGCGAAGTTGCGTGCGCCAATCTCAGTTCCCATATACCAACCATTAAACGGGGCAGCTGGATAAGTGATCCCACCAACATCTAATGACATGTCTGAAATGATTGGAACAGCATACCATTGTAGATTAAGGTCAGAAAACCAGTCATATTCAGGGTGATGAATCGGCACTTCTATTAAAACATCTTCAGGAATTTCAAACCATCTTGGTTCGTTGTCGTTAATTTGAATGACGAGTGGTAAAATATCAAAATGGCCATACTTCGGCTCCCAACCAAGTTCAATACACTTATTCGTAAACTCGATTGAGTCAGAATCACCAATAACACCTTGCTCTGTTACATAACCAGCGTAGCGAATGAGTTGGTGATTCCACACCCGAACCTTTTCACCTTGTTTCAATTGTGGGAAGACAGAGATCGTCGAACGAATACGACCACCATTTGTCGCAAAATCTATATGTTCAACTAAGGCTTGAAAAATGGCTTCTTCTGTCTTTAAATGCCTTTTGTCGATCACGTGAAGCTGGTCCCAAAACAGTCTGCCAATACAACGGTTGCTGTTTCGCCATGCAACTTTAGCTCCGTATTCCAGTTCTTCAAATGTCTGTTCATAAAAACCTTTGTCAACAATTTCTTGATCAACTTCTTCGATCCGATGTAACGCTTCTTCTTCAGTTTTTCCAAGCTCGTAATAAGTATTGATCATAAACTCGCGCGCTTCTTGACGTATTTGTTCCATAACGACCACCCCCTATGGATGCTTATTATATTCATATTATCATAAGGAGGATTCAAAAAAGCTAAGCAATTGTGAGGAATCTAAAACAGATTAATGATTACCTTTGAAAGACCCACTACTTTGATTAATTTCACCTAATTCAATGCGATTACCATCAGGGTCGTTTAGTACAGCAATTGTTCCCCAGTCAAACGTTTTAAACTTTTCGATAAACTGTACACCACGTTCTTCTAATTCCTTAACAGATTCAGATAATGATACAACATCAAACCGAAGTACAGTGGGGTTTTGATGTCGCGACTTCTCCTCATGAAATCCGGATCCACCTTGTTCAACCATCAAATAACCATGTGGCAATTCAAAAGAAACAAGTGTGTCATTCACATTTCTTACTTCTAATTGAAGAAAATCTCGATAAAAAGCAAGACACTCATCATATCTTTCAACAAATAAAAGTAATCCAAATTCACGAAAGTTCATTTATTTGTATCCTCCTTGCTATACTTCAAATTGATTTGTATAACTAAATTAAAGTCTCCGAACCCTATATAGTTCAAATAAACTAGATAACGAAAACGATCATTAACTTGTTCTAGAGTTCATGCACTACTCCTCTTTCGTCAAACCGAAAAATGCCACAAAACCTAGTACGGACGTTACAAACATCACTGTTCCCATCGGTACAGCAGTCGTTTCATCTAAGCCGACAAGTGGGGAAACAGCTGCACCTAATAATAATGGTAATGTACCTAATAAAGCACTGGCACTCCCTGCTCGGTTAGCTTGATGTTGCATAGCTAATGTAAACGTACTCGTCAGCACCATCCCCATCGCGGTCATGTAGATAAAGATTGGAATGACTAACGATATGAGTGGCCCTTCAATGATCGTCATGACAATTAAAAAGGACGTCATTGTCACTACTGTAATGACTGCTGTTTTAAGTAACGTACGTTCATGAAACACACCCGCTAAACGACCAATAAGAAAACTTCCGATAATAATGCCAAGTCCATTTATACCAAACAACACACTAAAGACTTGTGGTGATACACCGTAAATATCTTGATACACAAATGGCGTCCCGGCCACATAAGCAAAGCTTCCGCCATGAATTAATCCTAATGTTAAAGCATAACCGATAAACGTTTTGTCTTTAAATAAGCTTCCCATCGTTTTAACGGTACTACCAATTGAACTCGGAATACGTCTGTCTTCCTCTAACGTCTCAGGTAACTTCCAAGCTGTAATGATAACAATTATAATTCCTAACAAACCTAAGAAGTAAAAGATCGTGTGCCAAGTAGCAAACGGAAAGGCTAAAATCACTCCACCAGCCATTGGTGCGAGCATTGGAGCCGTTGAGTTAATAACCATTAATAATGCGAAAAACTTCGTTAACTCCTTACCAGAAAAAACATCACGTACAACAGCTCGAGATAAGACAATACCAGCAGCTGCTGTAAAGCCTTGTAAGAAACGAGCAATAATTAACGTTGTAATATTAGGCGCGATCGCACATAAAAAAGAGGCTAACGCAAATAAAAATATACTAATTAATAATGGTTTCTTTCTACCACGTGCATCACTAATAGGACCAACGACAACTTGTCCTAAAGCAAGGCCGATCAAACACGTTGTCAGTGTTAATTGAACGAGCGAAGCGCTAGCCTCTAAATCATTTGAGATACCTGGAAATCCCGGTAAATACATATCAATATTAAGCGGGCCTAATACAGCTAACATACCAAGTAGTAATGCTAGACCAATTCGCTCTTTTCCTTTTGGGTTATGTAACATAGATGCATACACCTTTCTAACTCTAGTTGTCTATTATTCAAATTTTTACTAGTCTATCATAGCACAACAAAATAAAAAAAAGGCTGATCTAACAATCAACCTCCAACTTTAAAACATATACCTTATTAGTTTTTCTTCATGACAAACTTCCGGATGAACGCTCCTATGAAAATGCCGGCTAAAGCTACAATCATAAGTTGACCAAAAAAGCCGAGGTCCGCTTCATCACTACGCCATAAGTCATAAATAAAATATATAATGAATAAGCCTAAAATAATCGGTAACCAAACGAACAAAAATTTCCTCCACATATGTATTGGGCCTCCTCCGTCTACAACTTTAACTAGATTTCATTTTATCATATAAATAAAAAATAAAGCAGAAGGATTATTCGTAAGTTCCTTCTGCTTCTGGTAAAGCTCGGTATGATTCATGTGACATAATAACATCTTCGTGCAAGTAATTCGTAAAATCGATTAAATCCATTAATTCGTCTGTCAAACAATTGTTCGTCGTCCAACTGACTGAATGTTCATCCCCGTTCGCTTTAATGTTGAGATTATGTGTTGTGTAAGGATTACTACTACATTGCGTACCATCAACCGCTTCTCTAGTCAGTTCATCTGGTGCTTCTAATATATTTGATTCCCGCACCTTCTTATAAATGTCTTTCTTATCTTGATCGTTAATGACTAAAACGGTTGAGATTTCACCGTCGTCAACTAAATCCTTCGTATAAAGATCATCAAATGTATTTAATTCATGCCTTTCTTCAAAACCATATTGATAAACAAAATCAAAGTCATCAGGCATTTGAGCTGGAAGAACTGCACCCTCTCCCCCTCCACCATCAGCCCCCGACGAACAACCAACTGAAATTAAACAAATCAACAATAATAAAATAGTTCGCTTCATAGCACGCCGCCTTTGTTTGTTACATTATAACTATAGAAATATAAGCCTCTTTACCTACTTCAACATAATTAAACAAATTTCCTTCTAAATTAGAATAAAATGTATATTTTTTCTATTTATTAAAAAATGAGCCTATTTCTAGGCCCATTTTTCATAGTTACATTGGTATTCTTCATAACGAATTTCTTTAATAAAGGTCGATTGTTTATCGTTAATTTTAAACACACGTACTACAGGTGCAACGTCAGCTTTTGCGATCGTTTTTAGCTGAGAGTTTAGCTCAATCGATTCATCAAGAATATAATCATTCATTTCTTCCCAAACGTTTTCTACCGGACACTCATCGTATGTCATTGCCATTAAGTACTCTGACAAAATAACTCTCCTTACGTATTCGTTCTTTTTCTAATTAAATCTACTATGTAAAGGATACTACCAATGAATCCAACTCCCCAGAAAAACAAGCTAGCAAGCTGATACTCATGTAACCATAGGGTATAGTACAATTCTAATATGACAAAACCGGCAACACCAACAATTAATAATGCCAGTCCGACAACACCGTATTTTTTCTCTGGTTTTAAAAAGTCAAACATATCATAGATGCTCCTTACGTTAGTCTACAAAAAGCGTACCACAACATATGACATGACACTAGCCTTCACCCGTTGTTACGTTCTTTTTCTAATTGATCGACGCGTTCTTTTAACCCTTTAACTTCATTATTCCGTTTAAAGAAAACGACAGCTAGTCCGATTAATGCAGATAGAGAAGCGACTAGAAATACAAACATGATGAGCTGAATAACCATGTCAGCCGTTGAAAAACCTACTGTTACTGTTGCTAGTTGATTAATGAATAAGTTCATACGTCAACTCACTTTTTTGTTAAATAGTCTTCGATCATCATTCGATGGCTACCAACCATATGGTCTGGCAATTGTTCTGGCGAAAAGAAACTAAATTGAATGGATTCTTCTAGATCTGCTTTAATTTCACCAGTAAAATCATTGGCGTAATAAGAGATGGTTACAACATAAAATTCATCACCATTCTCTGCTTTAATATACTGATCAGGACCCGAATAAACATTAATCAAGTTTAGTTTACCAACTTCTAAGTTTGTTTCTTCTTTTAATTCTCTTCTTGCAACATCTTCAGTCGATTCACCTAACTCCATTAGCCCACCCGGAAGCCCCCATGCACCATGTGGAAATTTTCTTTGTTGAAGCAATAACTTTCCTTCATTATTTTCAAGTAAAATTACAGCACCAACAAATATTAATGGTCGATGCCCTACTAGTTCTCTTAGTTCTTTTATGTATCCCAATCACAAACGCCTCTTTTATTAAATTAATTATAAGAATATTTTACCAGAAATAGATACTCCCGCAAACTAAAAAACTTCCACCAATTCATAGTGGAAGTTCTCATCAAACTATTCAAATTCAATTAAATTTTCTTCTGAAAAATCGTCTTGGTCAACAAATGGATCTCCAAATGCTAACATACCATAGTTCGTCACAAAGCCAACACTTCCAACCGCATAAACTTTTCCAGTTTCAGGGCTCCAATATGTATTAAATGACAGCATGTCCAACTCACCTTCAGCCGTCGTGAACTCACCATCAATACTCATGCCACGAATAGGTCCTTCTTCACCTTCTATTTGATAAACTTGGACATCGTCGAAATCTGTTTCAAATATAAAGTCGTTCGTTTGAAAATAAGCATGTCCTTCGCCTATTAATATATGTGGATTTCCTTCTTCGCGTCGAACTTCTGTTAATACGACTTCTATAGCACCATACTGATCTGAAAAATCATAATCAACCTTTTCTTCTAAAGCTTGTCTATACATAACGTCTTCCTCAGAGAACTGTTGCATCAGCTCTTCATTTAGTTCAGCATAAAATGCCCAACCAGTTTCATCTACGTACATAGACTCATCTGTCATCCATGCGTTTACCGCCATGACACTGCCACCTATTAATAGAAATGCTGTTACTATGATGATTAACGACCTTTTAACCATAGTTCATAACTCCTTCATCAATCTATTGAACTAGTAATCTGAATGCAAATAAGCTTAAAATAAATGCAGCAGCTACTAAGGCAATGACGAGTACTTTATACTCTCGCTTCACTGTCCCACCTCATTTGAATTTCAATTAAGTTATTATAACTATACCATTATCATTTAACCGAAATCAAAGGTAAGCCGAAATACCTGTGGAATAGTTTCGGAAAAGTTGTTATAATATCAGAAAAGTGTGTCAAATATAAAAGGAAGGGGCTCATCAATGCCTGATGACTTTTGTGCGGAAATGTTATTAAATGGGCTGACACCAACTAAAATCGTATATGAAACAAACCATGTTTTAGCTTACTACAACCAACAACAACCAAGTATCCAGATCATCACTTTTGTTAAAACACCTTCAAGGTCACTTCACAACTCACCTCTTATGTCAGAAATACTTGGTGTTATTAAAATTATTACCTCTAAAGTTATACGTGAACACGGAAATTGCCGTGTTACGACTCACCTAACTCATTCACATAATACAAAACATCTTTACTGGCTCATTACAAGCAAACATTAAACAGTTGATAGGAGTGATCGAAATGAACAAACAAACAGTTGTGTTTTACTTACTTTCTATCGCTATTTTCTTCATTCTTTTTAAAGCTTATGAGTACATTTTTAATACTTTTTTTATTTGGAATGCTCTCTCAAGCTTAACGTCTATTCTAATTATAATCGTTGTCTTTATTCCCACTTCGATGATTTTAGCTTTAAAACTGACTGACAACCTATAATAAATTACTTGTTCACAAAAGATTCTTTCGACCTACCATTAACTTAGTCACATAAACCCCAACGCTCGGTATCATTAAATAAAATCCAAGCTGAAATAGCATAAGTGATGCCACTAATAAACCAATGGATGTTAGAATCATACCAGTCGCCAAAACGAGCGTAACAATCGTGTTCATTGGGCGTAATAAGCTTGGCTTTCTTCTCATAATTGAATGAAGTAATAAACCAATCCCAATCCCTACTAAAAAGAGTAAAACATAGAGCATCCAATCCATATTAAACACACCTTTCTTCGTCGTCCGTAACAACTCTTACAATAGAATCTTCGCCTATTTCACCATATTAAACTGTTTGTTCCTCACCATTTTCACAGCCAACCATAAGTATAATTAAGGTTATGAACGAATACTTTACCATCATTTACCTCCACCCATCTATTATCTTATTGTAACAAACCTAAAAGCTTATTATGTATAGACATCCTTTAACTTAAAGGTGTCTTCTTTCATGTTAATTCCATACTAAACTGTGCTATTAACTCTATTAATTTCTTGATAGTGTTATCACCCATTTATTAAAAAATGAGCGTTAGCATTAGTCACAACTTACTCTAAAACATATGCTACGTATGAAAGGTAATTTAATAATTTCGGAGGTGTCCTATCAATGCATGAAAAAGGTTTAACTGGAGGCCAAGAGCTTCTATGTATTAATACTGAAAAAGTTTACGACTGGATCATTAATGAAGCAACTTTTGATCTAAACGTTGTAGACGAAGATTTACCGAACGACTTAGACTGTGACGACATCGATTTAGATGACGTAACTTGTACTGTTGAACCAGCAGAAGAAGATCCAATTGAGATTATCAACCGTGAGGATCGTACTTTTGTCATCGACGGTGCTGAGATCGAACTACAAGTTGTTACAATCCGTAAAAACTTCGTCGTTACAATCAACTTACCAACAGACAACGGTGATGAAGAAGTAGACCTTGAGTTCTCTCGTAGTGAACAAGTCGTACTTTGTGCACCAGAAGGTACAGAGATTGATGTAACGTACACGGAACTTGATTGCTTCGTCGTTTCATTTGACTGTGAACCTGGTGACACAGAATTAGACGATACATTTGACGCTGTCATTTCAGTTCGTCTATGCCAAAGCATTCAAGCTGTATACCCAGTAACACTTGAGCTAGTAGCTGACTTCTGTGAACCAAGAGACCAGTTACCAGTACAGCCTTGTCCGCTACCTACTCGTCCTGAACAATGCCCAGTATTATTCCCTACAGCAAATAATAATAATGGCTAAAAAGTTTAAAAACACCTCAAAGTAATAATACTTTTGAGGTGTTTTTCTATTAAGCCATATGTTGTTGTAACCAATGATCAAGCTCATACCGTTCTTGTTCTTTTAACTGATTAAGTTGTTTTTCTAGTGCTATTTTGGCATCGTTATATATTACAAGATCATGTTGATTACAAGTCTCAATAGCTTGAATAATATTAGGATCTATTTCTGTTAGTTTTGGCCTTCCTTTAGTGACATTCTTTTGCTTAATACTCGTTAGATCCCATCCATACGTTTTTTGCATCACATAAAGCGATTCAAGATACAAATCCAAAGTACCGACAAAAGCAAAATGTCTTCTTATGTTACGTTGTGCTCGCTTTACTGCACCTGGGTCTCCGCCTGCTAAGTAACGGGTCGATAAGTTAACAGTGCGATAACGGATATTACGAATATCTGACTTGCTTTTATACCGCTTATTTTCCACCTTATTATCTTGCATCTTTTCAATAAAATCTTCTAAAGTCATACTGTTTACTATTTTATTTAAAGGATCTCTTTTATATTGTTTAATGTAATAATAGGTTGATATTACTCGATCAACAGGATGGCGTAGCATCGTTAAATAATTAGCTCGTTTATTTAACTTTTTAAAATACCTATTGTGCCAAATGTGTATAAGCTCATTTTGCTGTTCAAACAAACTCCACATCGTCTTGCCACCTGTCTTCGGAATGTGAATATAAATAACCGGATCCTTCTCATTTACCGGTATTTGATCAAACTGTATCATGTCCATTCCCCTCTCTTTAAACGTTCCTAATTTAATATAGTCATTCCAATTGAAATGGTATAGACAAAAGTAAGACTGTAGTAAAAAAAGGCATACCATCTAGATGCTCTTCGTGTAACAACCTACAACAAAACTATTAACGTACATATGATAATAGTATCGATGAAAAGCGAGGGGAATCGAAATGAACAACAACCTTAATTGGCAACAACATGCTATTAAACCTATTGACCGTGAACGTTTGATGAGACATAAAAGTTTAGTAATTTGGTTAACTGGTTTATCCGCATCAGGTAAATCTACAATTAGTAATTTTGTAGAAAAACAACTATATCAAAAAGGAATTCACTCTTATTTACTTGACGGGGATGATATTAGACAGGGACTCAACAAAGATCTTGGATTTTCAGAACATGACCGTACTGAAAACATTAGACGCATAGCCGAGGTTGCGCACACTATACGTCAATCTGGTCTAGTAACGATTGTTAGCACTATTTCTCCTTATAAAAGTAACCGCGAACTTGCTCGTGACATTATTTCTGAACAATACTTTCATGAGGTGTACGTCAGTTGCGCTCTAGAAGTTTGTGAACAAAGAGATCCTAAAGGGCTTTATCATAAGGCGCGTTCTGGGCAAATCCCTCAATTTACAGGTGTGGATCAACCTTATGAACCTCCTACTAACCCTAAATTAACTTTACCTACTGACAAACTAAACATTGAACAAGCAAGTCTTACATTAGTTCACTATATCGTTTCAAAAGTTAAGGAGGATCGAACATGACGATTTCACCACACGGCGGGACATTAATTCAACTAATAGAAGACAAGGCACATTATCAATTTGACTACTCACTTTCTGTAGATGAAACTGCAGCATCAGACTTAGAGTTAATTGCAACGGGTGCTTACAGTCCTTTAAAAGGTTTTATGACTCAAAAAGACTACAAGACAGTAGTTCATGAGATGCGTCTTGCGAGTGGACTCATTTGGTCAATTCCAATTACGTTACCTGTATCAAAACAAATGAGTGTTCCTATAAAAGTTGGTGATTTAATTGAGCTTATATTTAATAAACAACCAATCGGTACATTAAAAGTCACCGACAAATTTGAGCCAGACTTATACGAAGAAGCTAAGCTCGTATATCAAACGGTCGACCGCAAACATCCCGGTGTTAAGAAGTTGTTTACTCGCGGTGATGTCTATTTAGCAGGACCAATTACATTTTTTAAAAACCAAAAAAAGTCCCATCCATTTCAAAAGTATTATTTCACACCGAAAGAAACAAGGTCACTTTTTCTTCAAAACGGTTGGAAGACGATTGTCGGTTTCCAAACGCGCAATCCGGTTCATCGTGCTCACGAATATATTCAAAAGTGTGCCCTAGAAACTGTTGATGGTTTGTTTCTTCACCCTTTAGTAGGTAATACAAAACGGGATGATTTACCAGCCGATGTACGGATGAAAAGTTATGAGGTGTTGCTAGATTGTTACTATCCAAAAGATCGTGTAACTCTCGGTGTTTTCCCAGCATCGATGCGCTATGCTGGGCCTCGGGAAGCCATTTTTCATGCACTAATAAGACGTAATTATGGGTGTACACATTTTATCGTCGGTAGAGATCACGCTGGTGTCGGAAACTACTATGGAACTTATGATGCTCAAACTATTTTTTCACAGTTTGCTTTAGAGGAGATTGGCATTAAACCGTTATTTTTTGAGCATGCTTTTTATTGTCAATGTTGTAAGTCCATTGTTACGAAGAAAACTTGTCCTCATGATTCATCTAACCACCTTCATTTATCAGGCACTAAAGTAAGAGAAATGATAAAAAGCGGGGTTAAACCCCCGCCTGAATTTAGCCGACCAGAAGTCATTAAAACATTAATCAATGGTTTATCCGATTAAGTTCCAAGAAGTCGGTGTACCACATCTAACATCCTGATTAACTCGTTTACCAATTAATGTTTTGAAATACTTCGGTGGTAATCCGTAGCCTGGTCGAATGATGCGAATATTGTTTTGATTCAAAACTTCGCCTGCTTTTAAGTCTTTTGTAATATAGACTGAGCGGCGAAGTTGTTTTGAATTTTTCTCTTCACTTATTGGTCCATATTGGATCTTCCCAATCGATTGCCACGCTCGTTTTGTTTCTTCAACTAATGTTTTAAATTCGTTCGGTTCAAGTGAAAATTCAGCATCAACCCCACCGTCTGCCCGCGCTAATGTGAAATGCTTCTCTATAACAGTTGCACCTAATGCTACACTTGCAACAGGTACGCCGACTCCTAACGTATGGTCTGATAAGCCAACTTGGTAGCCGAATAACTGTTGCATGTGTGGAATAGTACTTAGGTTAGAGTTTTCAGGTGTTGCTGGATAAGTGCTCGTGCATTTTAATAAGATCAAGTTTTGGCAACCTGCTTCTTCAGCCGTTTTAACCGCTTCATCAATTTCTGAGGCAGTCGCCATCCCTGTTGAAATGATCATCGGTTTACCCGTCTCTGCGATTTTTCGGATCAATGGCAAATCCGTACATTCAAATGATGCTACTTTATAACATGGTGCACCTAGGGTTTCTAAAAAATCGACTGCTGAACTGTCAAAAGGAGAGCTAAAGGTGATTACACCATGTTCCTTACATTTGTTAAATATCGCCTCATGCCATTCCCATGGTGTATGCGCCTCTTCGTATAATTGATAAAGCGATCTGTCTTTCCAAATACTTTGTTCATCTTGAATGACAAAGTCTGATTGATCCACATTTAACGTCATCGTCTCGGCCGTATACGTCTGCAACTTAATGGCATCAACCCCTGATTCCGCTGCTTTTTCTACCATTAATAATGCCCTCTCTAATGACTGATTATGGTTACCAGAAAGCTCTGCAATAATAAACGGTCGGTGTTTCGGGCCGATTGGACGGTCATTAATATATATCGTTTCCATCTGTTACAACTCCTCTAATAATTGTAAGCGAACTTCTTGCCAATTTTCATAGAATAACGCCATTGGAGTTACGTCCATTGGTACACCATTTTTCATAATGTGCTTCTTAAATCGCCCTTCTTCTATAAACCCTAGCTTCTTGTGAAAATGAAAACTACGCACGTTTTCTTCAATGACTTCAGCACATACTTTTTTAATCTGATAATCTGTAAAAATATAATCGAGCGCCAAAAGTCCTAAAACAGTCCCTGTTCCTTTTGGTGCATCAGATTCTCCAACATAAAACCCCCAATGGCAACGTTTAAAGTCTTCATGTATATGAGTAAACTGTATGAGCCCAAGTGGTTGGTCTTCTTGAAATAATAGTTTGACAATCATTTGATTATTCGCCAAAATGTTTTGATACCACTGCTCGTGTTCGCTTTTAGTAATCATTCGATCAGTATACATCATGTTGCGAATATGCGATTGGTTACGCCACATGAGAACTTGATCTAAATGCTTTTCGCATAAATCTTTTAAATAAAATGTGTGTAAACCTATGCTAATCCCCTCCCAAGATCCATTTCGTAATGTCCTCGAGATGGTTCTTCTCTGGAAATAATGAAAAAGCACTTTCACTCATGCGTTGTAATGAACCAGTGTTTTGAATGAAATGTTCTATTGCTTGAGCGATTGCTGAAATGGTGACCGTCTCACTTGTACCTAAAGATTCGATGATTCCTAGTGATTCAGCACCTTGAATGACACCTGTTTGGTTACTGGCTGTTTCTATGACAATAGCAGGTAAACCGAGGAAGGCACGTTCATATGTCGATGTTCCCCCTGCGCCAATGGCAAAGTCGGCTGCTTGCATCAAATCAGCCATATAATGAATTGCAATATGGCATGTCGCATTCATATGCTGATCACACCATGCCTCAATTTGCTTTTGATGTGGATGATTGTGACCAATTACAACGTCGACATCGATCGATTGATTAACTTGATCTATCGCTTGTAATACTTTAAGCGTCTCTCCAGTCGGATCAGTTCCACCCATTGCTACTAATAGATGAGAGGCTTTTTTACGAACTTTTGATTGTTTCCTAGCTTGATAGAATTCAGGACGTAATATTAGAAATTTAGTCCCTAACAACTTAATCGCATTTTTAGGAATGAGTGACTCATATTCATAATGATGATTTGAGTCAACTTGATAATCTAGTAATAAATCACAGTCGTGTTCACGGTTTGCTAAATCGTCTATAACCATGATCTTCCTCGTGTATGGGCGTACCTCTCTTTCCCACTTCACATCAATGCTGTAATGATCAATAATAACCCAATCAACCGTTTTATTTCTTAACACGGCTTTAGTTGCTCTGGCATCTTCTAACCAGTGATACGTTGGCGTAAGTGATTCACAACGAAATCCACGCGCTCTAATCATTTCGATTAAATGACCTTTTAGCCGACTACAAATAAAAGTGATCGTTGCGCCTCTTTTTTGTAGTTGCTCTGCGAGTGTTATACAACGCATGACATGGCCAGAACCAATCTGTCTTGATGCATCAGTTCGAATGACAATGTTCATATTCATCAATCCTTTTTTTGTTCTATATGGTTATTAATTAAAGTCCATTCGGGGTGGTCGTTTAACAGTTTAAGAACATCCGTTAACGTGAAGTAGTCTTTTTCCGATGCAAGAGATTTTATAATCCTTTCGACTAACTGAAAATCTTCAACCGTATCAACTGTTAAACGAATGTGGCTATAATCTTGTTCACCTAACCAATGACCTATAGCAAAACCATTTTTGGGGTTAGTCATATATGGTGTGACATGCTCACGTTCTCGCTCAAATGTCGCCTTTTGTTCTGCCTCTTTTAGTAACTCATACGTAAAAACTTCAGTATCCATCCCCCGTGGAAAAGTTCTTTTAATCGTATTCGATACATAATCATACGCGCGATTCGTAAAAAAATGCCCAATAACCGAATCGACAACTGTCGAGTCGATTAATGGACAATCTGAGGTTAAACGAACGACGACATCAGCGTTGAACTTTCTCGCTGCTTCTTCATAACGGTTCAACACGTCAGTTTCTGAACCTCTGAAGTAAGCCAAACCATTTGATTGACAAAATTGTTCTATAAGATCATCTTGGCTTTCGATTGTTGTCGCAATAACGAGTTGGTCAATTAATTGTGTTCGTTTCAGCTGGTCGATTTGATAGGCTAGTAACGGTTTATTTAAAACAGGTTTTAACACTTTACCTGGTAGTCTTGTTGAACCCATACGCGCTTGTATGATCGCAACGATCTTCATGTCATATCACCCACTTCGTAATATTTCAGCACTTTTTCTACTGCTTGAATCACGTCAGAGACATCGTCATCTGTCATACTTGGAAAAAGTGGCAAAGTTATAAAAGATTGATAGAGTCGTTCAGCATTTGGACATATCCCTTTTCGGTAGCCTAACTGTTGATAGTACGGCTGCCAATAGACAGGGATATAATGGACGTTAACGCCGATGTTTTCTTTTTGTAACGCTTCAAAAATCGTCTTTCGATCCGTTGTTAACTGTGATTCGTTTAGTTGAATAACGTATAAATGCCAACTTGATTTCACATTAGGTGAGACAAAAGGGAGCGTTACGGTTGATAAAGATTCGAACGCTTTATTGTACCGTTCAGCAATCGTTTGACGGCGATCAATGAATTGATTAAGCCGTTTCAATTGGCTTAAACCTAGTGCTGCTTGCATATCTGTTAACCGATAATTATAGCCTAACTCATGCATTTCGTAATACCACGGGCCTTCATCTGTTAAAAGCTGCTTTCGATCACGTGTTACACCGTGTGTTCGGAAGCGAAGAAGCTTACGGTAAAGTTCAGCATCATTTGTTGTGATCACACCACCCTCACCTGTTGTCATTTGTTTCACTGGGTGGAAGCTGAACATCGTCAAGTCACTAATTGAACCAACTGACCTTCCTTTATATGAAGCTCCAATCGCATGAGCTGCATCTTCAATTAACGTTAAATCGTATTCGTAAGCTAGTTTTTGAAATGCTTCATAATTACATGGTTGACCGGCAAAATCGACAGCGATGATCGCTTTCGTTTGATCGGTAATTAACTTCTCCACTGATTGAGGGTCAAGATTAAACGTTTGAAGATCAACATCGGCAAACTTCACTTTTGCTCCTTGATATAAAGCAGCATTTGAACTTGCGACAAACGTTAGCGGTGATGTAATCACTTCATCCCCTTCTTCAATCCCCGCAGCAAAACACGCCGCATGTAAAGCGGCAGTTCCGTTCGAAAATGAAACAGCATATTGAGCACCGACATAGTTAGCAATCGCCTGTTCAAACTGATCGATCGCTGGACCTGTCGTTAAAAAATCACTCGTTAATACGTTTGTTACTGCTTCAATGTCCTTTTCATTAATCGACTGACGCCCATAAGGCAAATAACGATCTCTTACAGGCTTTCCACCGTGAATCGCTAAAGGCTTCATCACCCTTCACCTAATTCAGTTGTCGAACGAATCCAATCTTCTGTTCGTTTGATTCCTTCTTGTAATGATACTAAAGGCTCCCAACCGAGTAATAATTTAGCCAAATCGTAATTACACGTTAACTTTTGAATTTCACTTTGAGGATGAATGTGTTCGATGTGTTCAATCTGCGTTTCATCTTTGACGATAGTTGTAGCTAATTCGTTGATCGTGACGTCTTTACCAAGGCCAGCATTAATAATTTTGCCATCTACACGGTCTGAAAATCCTGAAGCGACGACAAACCTAGCGCAATCTTCTACATACAATAAATCACGCGTTTGCGTCCCATCGCCGTAAATTTGTAATGGCTTTCCCGCTAAATAATTGTGAATAAAGATCGCCACAACACCACCTTCTCCACCTGTTTTTTGAAAAGGTCCATACGTATTAAATGGTCTTAAGACGACGATTGGAAGACCGTAAGCATGGTAATAAGAGAGCACCATATTTTCAGCGGCAATTTTCGCACCTGCATAAGGTGAAGCTGGTTTAACAGGATCTGTTTCTTTTATTCCGTCTTCCGAATGAGCACGGTCATAGACCATACACGTACTCATAAACGCGACTTTCACACGGTCTTGCAAACAACGCTCTAAAATATGAAAAGTACCGACTGTATCATTCATAAACGTCGTCTTCGGGTCGTCGATACTATCTTGAACGTTTATACTAGCTGCTAAGTGATAACAAATATCGAATTGAATAGATGAAAACAAACGGTCTAGTTGCTGTTCGTCTTTAATATCACCTTGAATAAACCCCATAAATTGTGGGTTAGTTGTAAATTCCTCAATATTTATAAACCGTCCGTTTGATAGATCATCATAAACCCAAACACGATGACCTTCATCGAGTAACTGCTTAACCACCCATCTTCCGATAAACCCCGCTCCGCCTGTTACTAATAGATTCATAACTTTACCTCCCTTTTCCACTTGTTAGTCGTTCAATTAACTTTATTAACCGAACACCTGATGGTTTGTTTTGGTTCGGATATGCTAGTTTCAAAAACTCTACTTGTTTTTTATTAATTTTCCTCATCTTAATCGTTTTGTTGAGATATTGGTGTACAGCCCTTGCTAGCGTTTTAGGACTTGTATGAACTAAGTCACCGAGTTGGTCAAAATAACCTACATACCCTGGGAATGGTCTATTAAAAATAAACACTTGTTTGTTGGCTAACATCGATTCCAAAGCTACGGTTGATGAGTAGGCAACGACAGCATCAGCGTGGTTAATCACATCATATAGTGGGATATTTTTAGTTGATTTCAAGTTAGAAAATTCATGAAGTAAAGAATGTTTACCATTATTAGGGAAATCACGCAATATTAAGTTGTAACTTCCAAGCCGATTCAATCTTTTGATGAACTGACGCCACTCAAGAAGCTCCTTTTTCCCTCGCACAACGATGAGAACCGTTTTCTTCTTTGGACTTAGCTTTAATTTTCTATAAAAGTTCAGTTTTGACATTGCAGCACCATTTTTCAATAAATCAAATCGTGGATGCCCGACAATTTCTAAACCATCTGGATCTACTAAATGCGATTGAAACCACTGTTTTTCGAACTCACCGTACACAGCGTCAACTTGGGCAACCTTTGGAATATAGCCAAACTCACTAGAAATAATGCCATGTTGCATACAAATTGTAGGAATTCCATACTTTCTTGCGACGACGACTAACGTTCTCGATTGCGGATAATGAGTTGATCCCACGACTAAACAAGATGGTTTTACCTTTTGAAAGAAATCTTCGGCTTCATTGATCCGTTTAATAATAACTTCAAATTGCTCAAGTAGTCTCTGTTTAAACGCCGGATGGATTAGTGGGTGGTGTTGGTTTTTCTTCATAATCTTGCTTGCGCTTTTATTTACTATCAGAACCTCACCTTCTAAGTCCGGTTCATTCATATAATCTTGTAAATAATGAATTGGGATTGTTCTATCAGTAATAGTTGGCTTACGAGATGATTTTTCTAATAAAAGAATTGAGTTCATTCTATGAAACTGTTCATTGGGTAATCTCAGCAAGTGATATACATCATGATAAGCAACTGGACCTCTTACGTTAGAGTTCCGTTTTTTAATAGGATACTTCGTTAAAAATTCATTGAACTTATCTTGAATTTCCACTCCAGTTTGTCGTGTATGAATAAGATTATTCGTTAAACTAAAATTTCCTAGCCGATTAAACAAGGATTCGTTCTTTTTAATTAAACTTCTAAAATGACATAAGTAAGCTAAGTTATAGCCTTTATATTTAACACTTTGAAACATATCTAAAAAATCGGTGTAAAGGGTCCAATACTGTTGCTCATACAGTTGTTTGTCCATCTTCTTCTCACCCCTCTAACACTTGAGCTGATTGTAATAGTTTAACGATCTCTTCCTTTGTATTTGGTGTCGGTATATTTGATGAATATGTTCCAACCTCAGCATTGGGCCAATCTTGCATACGGTTGCTAATCATATACATATCGCCTAAATCGTAGGCTTTAAGCGACTCATCGTAAGTCATCAGTTCTTCATACCGTTTTTCACCTGGGCGTAAGCCGATTTCTTCGATTTTTATATTGTCTTGGTTAATTTTGTTTCGTTTACATGTTGAATCAATGACGACTTCAGCTAAGTCTTTTAACTGAATGACTGGCATTTTCAGTACGAAGATTTCGCCACCTATAGATCGATTCATCGCCTTCATCATGAGGGATACAGCTTGGTCCTTTGTCATCATAAACCGCGTCATTTTTAAGTCTGTTACGGTAATTGCTTGACGCTTTAAAATCTGTCTTTGGAACAATGGAATGACTGAGCCCCGAGAACCGATCACATTGCCGAATCGAACAGCTGAGACAACGAGATCATTTGAGTCTTTTTCAGTTGCTTGAATGATTCGTTCTGCCATTAGTTTCGTTGCGCCGTACGTATTAGTCGGTAAAACGGCTTTATCAGAACTTGAAAGCAATACTTTCTTTACTTGTTGTGCTTTAGCTGCTTGAATGACGTGATACGTTCCTTTTACATTCGTTTGTACCGCTTCATAAGGGTAACTCTCACAAGCCGGAACGTGTTTCATCGCTGCAAGGTGAAAGACGTAATCGATGCCTTCCATTGCACTGTACAAACTGGCATAATCCCTTACGTCTCCAATTACAAATTGAATGTTGTCGTATTTGCTTAAAGCATCTTGTTGCATATACTGTTTATACTCATCGCGACTGTATATTCGAATTAATTCTGTTTCTTCCCTTAATAGATTATGAACAAGGCACTGTCCAATGGCACCTGTTCCACCAGTAATTAATATTTTTTTGCCTGTATAAGACACATCGCTCCCTCTTTTCTACTAACAATCATTGACCGTTTGTTTAACAAAAGGCTCAATATATCACATTCTTATTCTTAATTAGTAGATTTGGTATGGACATGAGCAGATGATATGTAGAAATCAATAAAACGCACAGGGGATGGTGTCCTGTGCGTCGTTATCTGAGCGTAATTTCATAAACATCCTGCCCGAGTGGTTTGATTTGAAAGGATGAACTCTTCTTTTCTATTTGATTGATCTTTTTAAAGAATTGCTTTAGGTCTTCTTCAGAAAGGCGGGAGAATCGGTACTTTGCTTTTTTACTTTTTTTAATCTGTAAGGTATTTGAGGAAGATGATTGTTTTGGTTGCACATTGAGTTGTTTTAGCGCATTAATAATCTTTTCGTATGCTTGACCTGCAGACCAACTGGCAACGTAATGGTCTAAAATATTGTGCTGCTTTCGTGTTGGATGAATGGTTTCAATGTTTTGGATTGCGTCTAACACACTGTCAATAGTCGTTGCTTTTTCACTAAACTGATTCGGTAAAAAAACATCGTAACGATCGTCTTCAATTGGCATGTAAGTAATCGACGGCTTATTTAACAAAAAGGCTTCAAGCCCTGTCGTACAGCCGTTATGAATAATGACTTGTGATGCTAAAATCCAGTCAATGACGTTGCCGAACGGGGCGATGACAATATTGTCATATGATTCAAAGCGTTTTTGATAAGTGTGGAGATTTTCTGATGGATGCGGACGAATGATGATCGTTTGGTACGGTATTTCTCGAGCGATTGCTTCAGTTAGTTTTATGAAGTGTTGAAACAACTGCTTCATATAGTCGTATTGCTCATGTTCATTTTGATTGTTTTTTTTCTTAGGGTTATAAATCGAAAATCGTGTGTTTAATAAGATAAAAGAGCCGTAGCTAGTTTGAATGCTTTTTACTCGTTGTTTGTATAGAGGACGGAATTTTTCTTTTAATAAGTCGAATCGAGGGTTCCCGGTTAAGATGAGTTCTTGATTTGGTATATGGCTTTCGATTAATTCTTTTTGATCTGTGCCCCAACAATAAATTTGGTCGAACTGTTTCGTACTGCTTTTGTTCATGCGGTCTTCTAAGTAATGATTTCGATCTGACATGATTAATCCTTCTTCATCAAGCTCAATTAAGCGGTGTCCTTTTGCCTTCATTTTCTTCACAACACGCGAACGATAGCGGTCAGGATAACCTTTAGCAAAAAAGATGCCTTGTGGCAATTCAAGTGCAGCTCGTTCTACTGCCGTTTGCTCACCAATCACAACTCGAAAACCTTCTTGCGCTGCATAATACGCGAGCAACATCTTCGCATCTAACTCACGCACTTTCACCTCTACTGGTAAAAATAAATACGTCATCAAATCGCCGCCTTCTTCCGTTTTGTATAATATATGAAAGATTTCAGATGAGAGTGTGAGCGGTTGGAATACATTTACAGGAAGGTTTGGTATTGGTGTTGTGGAGATCGAAACGAAAAGGTCGAGCAAACAAGGTAATTTCGTAATTTTAAGTCGTTTTGTTCGGCAGTTATAGGTGCGCGTCCGACATTAAGCACGCTCCGTCCGACAATTATGCCTCCGTGTCCGACATTAACTCCCAATCAAAATGAAAAACCCCCTAAGTTCATCACTTAGAGGGCTTAGAAAACTTTATTCACTTAATGCGCTTGTGATCGCTTCAACGTTGTGTTCCATCATACCGATGTAGCTGCTAGCATCGCCTTCTTCAGCAACGGCGTCCGTATAGACTGTCATGTCGTAAATCGGAACACCTGAATTGGATGATACTGTTTCCATATGAACTGGATTAATCGTTGATTCTAAAAAGACATATGGGATGTCGTGGTCTCCTAGAAGGTCAACAACACGTGCGATTTGTTGTGGTGTTCCTTCTTCGTGAGCGTTTAACTCCCAAACACCTTCAGTTTCAAATCCGTAAGCTGCTCCGAAGTAAATGAACGCATCTTCACTTAAAACGATTAAACGATTTTCTTCAGGTACTTGCTCAACCTTTTCTTGAATCATTTCATCTAATTCAGCTAATTCCTGCTTATAAGTTTCTGCGTTTTCTCGATAAAGGTCTTCACCGTCTGGGTCAATTTCGATAAGTTTCTCTAAAATGTTATCGACAAATACGTTTACATTATTCGGGTCTAACCAAGTATGTGGGTCATCTGTTTCCCCGTCCGAAAGTTTAATTGGCTCAATTCCTGCAGATACTTCTACAGCTGGGGTATCTGTTACGTTATCCATCAATGATTCTAACCACTCTTCAAGACCTAAGCCATTGACGAAGAACACATCAGAATCTGTAACTTTTTGAAAATCACTTGGAACAGGCTCATGCTCGTGAGGTTCTTCACCAATTGGTACAACGTAATCCACATTAGCACGCTCACCTGCGACTTGTTCTACAACATCTGCAATTACTGAGAAGCTTGCTGTAATTTGAAGCTCTTCTGACTCACTCGTTTCATCTTCCCCAGTATTACAACCAACTAATAAAATACTTGCTAAAGTGATGATACTGATCATGCTGAAAAATTTCTTTTTAAACATTCTCCCTCTTCCTCCTGGTTCCTTTATATATTTTAAGCTTTGCTTGTCGTCATACGTCTAAACCAACGGACAAATACACCTTGTTTCGGTGAGAATAAAAAGGCTAACGTAAATAACAATGTTGCCACAATCACGATTGATGCACCTGTTGCCACGTCATAAATGTATGAATAATAAACACCGACAACAGCTGAGGTCACGCCGAACACCGCTGATAACGTCAGCATAACCGGCAAACGATCTGTTAATAAATAAGCTGTTGCCCCTGGCGTAATGAGCATTGCAACGACTAAAATAATCCCTACTGTGTTCAGTGATGCCACTGTAACGAGTGACAAAATGAACATAAGCATATAGTGGATCAATCTTGTTGGCAAGCCAATCGCTTTAGCCATCGTTGGATCAAACGTACTTAAAAGCAGCTGCTTGTAGAAAACAAAAATTAGTATTAAAACACCTATAGTAATACCTAACGTCATCCATAAATCTGAACGTGATACTGCTAAGACATTTCCGAATAAAATGTGCCAAACGTCAACACTTGTGCTTCCAATTGTCGTCACTAGCACAATACCGAAAGCAAACGTACCCGTCAGTAAAATACCAATTGCTGAATCATCTTTAATACGGCTGTTTTGTGAAATATAGCCAATACCAAGTGCCGTTAAAACACCCGTAATGACAGCACCGATGAAAAAGCTTGCGCCTAACATGTAAGCAATCACAACACCTGGTAACACTGCATGCGAAATCGCTTCTCCCATCAGTGCCATCCCGCGTAATATGATAAAACAGCCAACAACACCACAAACAATACCGACTAAAACACCTGCGATTAGCGCATTTTGTAAAAATGGATACGTCATAACCGCGTCAATAAAATAACCTATGCCTTCCATTACTTCACCACCACCATTTGGCCATCACCGTCTTCACTGTGAAGCGTTGCTATATTACCGTTGTATGCTTCACTAATGAGCTGTGGTTTGAAAACATCTTCTTGCGCTCCAAATCCAACTAAACGTTGGTTTAATAACATTAAGCTATCAAAATACTCTTCAACTTTACTTAAATCATGATGTACGACAAAAAGTGTTTTACCTTGGTTACGAATTTTTCTTAGTAAATTAATAATGATTTGTTCTGAAGATAAGTCAATACCAGCAAACGGTTCATCTAAAAACAAAAGATCTGATTCTTGCACTAACGCTCGCGCAATGAAAACACGTTGCTGTTGACCACCTGATAATTCACCTATTTGTCGTCTGCGGAAATCTTCCATTCCGACTTGTTCTAAACATTCTAAAGCTTTGTCACGATCTTTTTTACTCGGTCTTTGCCACCATTTCAAGTGTGGATAACGACCCATCACAACGACATCTTCAACTAATACCGGAAAATCAAAGTCAATCATGCTTCGCTGCGGCACGTATGCGATTTTTTGACGCATTCTCGAAACTGATTGATCAAAAACTTTTATATCTCCTTGATTTTTCGGAACCATTCCCATAATAGCTTTAATTAACGTTGATTTCCCTGCACCATTCGGACCGATAATCCCGATGAGCTCTTGTGTAGGTGCTTCAAACGTAATATTATCTAAAGCCATTTCGCCGTGATAAGAGACCGATAAATGATCGACTTTTACAGATGAAGTCAATTGTAAGCCTCCTTTTATTACCTCGTAAACAGCTAAAAGTTGCTTGTTTCGTAGGCCATTTCAACATTTATACATACATATTTATTGCAGTTTTACGTATAGTGTTCCAATTTTTCTTAAGGACAATCATTTGTACTCGCTCACATTTTTTTACCTAGGGCAAATCTCTATTATATTATAATGCTTTAACTTGAAAAATGTCTACAATTTTACGTTATTTTTTTAAATTATTTTGTGACACGAATTTTATTGTAGGCGACAGGTTTTGACAAACTACCTATGATAAACTTTGTTTAAGGGGGATTCGTATGGCGTTTTTAAATCGCTTTGTTACTGCAATATTATCTGCATTTATTTTTTCATTTATTTTGGCTCTTATGTTAATTGATGTGGGTGGCTTTTGGATTAGCTTTACAATTGTGATGGCCTATTCGCTTGGTATTTTTCTAATTGCAGGAATTTCGTTTTCCTATGTTGGCGATTACGTCATTCGAAAAATTGGCGTGAGTCATATGTGGCTAAGTTATTTAACCGGGGTAATTGTTTACGTCATCGGAGGAATCATTGGGAATATCTTTTTCTTCATTGGCTTGTATCATGAAGGTTTTGCTGGCTACACGATCCCAATGATGATCAATGGTATATTAGGCGCGCTCTTGTTTTATCACTTGAGATATGTCGTGCGATTTTCGTTTCAGCGATTTGTAATTAAGGAATAGGACTACAAGAGGGGGATGTTTATGAGTTTATTTACGCGCTTTGTGACAGCCCTATTGTCTGCGTTAGTATTTTCGATTATATTATCATTTAGCCTTTTCAGCTTGAGTGAGTTTTGGCCTAGTTTATTTATGTTGATGATGTATTCGACTTTACTTTTCATAAGAGTCGGTGTTGGTTTTTCTTACTTAGGTGATTACGTCTTGAACAAACTTTCGATCAAACAACAGTGGCTTTACTACATAATTGGAATCCTCGTTTACGCTGTTGGTGGTGTTTTAGCTAATATTTACTTCTTAACGTCGACTTTTACTTATGGGTATTCTGCTGATACTAAAGCTTTATTGTACTTCGGTATTTTTGCAGCTTTGCTATTTTACCATGTAAAATATGTGGTTCATTTTTCGTTTCAAAAATTAGAAGTGTAAAAGCACAACTTCTGGAATGGAGGTTGTGCTTATTTTTTGACCAATAATTGAACGTGGTAATGAATATTAGCTGCGATTAAACTTTATAAAGATCTGGATTTAACGTTAAGCTCTCTCCTATTAGTTGTTTAGCAATTTCTGAACCTAAAAATGGGCCGCTCGTAATGCCTGAAGCACCGAGGCCATTGGCGACATATATGTGTGGTTGGTCTGGTAAGAAGCCAAATACAGGCTGGTTTTGACTGACTTGTGGCCTAAAGCCAACTCGCGTTTCGATCATATCCGCAGGTTCTAAGCCAGGGGCAAATTTAAAAGCGATTTTTAAAATGTCAAAAGCGCTCTTCGCTTTTATATTCGGATTAAAATCATCATTTGCTTCGTGTTCTGCACCGACAGCGATACGACCGCCATCAAAACCAACGATATATTTATTGTTCGGTAGCATGACAACTGGCCATTTTCCAGTCTGTTCTTCTGGCATGCTTAAATAAATGATTTGTGTTTTGGTTGAGGTGACAGGAAACTCGACACCACATGTTTGTAATAGTTGCTGTGCCCACGCGCCATTTGTCACGATAATTTGTTCAGGGTGAAACGTTTCGCCACTCACGGCTACACGCTTTCCATCCGCATTAAGCTGTGCATAACCTTTAATCACTTTAGCACCAAAATGTTGTGCACCTTGCAAGAGTGCTTGACGAAGGACTGCACCATTAACGCGTCCACCGCCACCAATTTTAACCGCACCCATTCTGTCAGACATAACAGGAACAGCTTGAGGCACTTGTTCATCAGTTAGTTGTGTGACTTCTCCAATCTCAGGTGCTTCTTCACGTCTTGCCTCGACGTCTTCAACCATTTTAGCTAATTTGTCATCACTTTTATGTAAATGTAGTGAGCCGACTTGGGCGTAGCTTGTCTCAGTAATGCCGATTTCTTTTAGTTGGTTCATGATCTTAGAATAATAAGCTGCACCATATTTAATGATATCATACAATGTTTCATTTCGTTTTTGCGAAAGCCATGGACTTATAATGCCCGCTGCTGCGCGAGTTGCTTCGCCATTATTTTCGTGATCAACTAACGTCACATCACGTCCTGCTTTTGCTAAATGATAAGCTGTTGATGCGCCAAGAATTCCTGCTCCAATTATGAGGTATTGTGTCAAAATGATTCTCCTTTAATTTCATGCTCACCCTTTTAGTGTAGCAGTTCCACCCCACTTCGAGAAGTGATTATGTTAAGATGAAACTATTCGAAACAGTCTAGAAAGGAACTTCAATATGAGTGAGATTCAAGATTACGGACGGCTTCGTGACAATAAGCCGTTTATTTTTGTTTGGTTGGCAGGGCTTTGTGCGATGCTTGGCTTTGCGATGCTATTTTTAACAACATCGTGGTATGTCATTGATGAATTACAACGACCAGCACTTGTCGGTCTCGTGCTAGTCATGATTACTGTCCCACGGGTTATTATGATGATTTTCGGTGGTGTAGTTGCCGATCGAATAAAAAAATCAAAAATTATGTTCACAACTAATTTACTGCAAACGCTACTCATTTCGACGATGGCTTATTTAGTCACCCAAGATCAATTAGGTGTAGCAGCGTTAGTTTTGATTACATTTTTATTCGGCTTTTTTGATGCCTTTTTCTACCCGGCTGTAACAGCGCTAATTCCTATTTTAGTCGGGCGTGAAAATATTCAAAGGGCAAACTCGCTTTTCCACGGCACAATTGAACTTATGTTTATGTTTGGGCCGGTTATTGCAGGGGTTTTGCTTACTGTATCAACCTTTGGTACGACGATGACTGTTGCCGCGATTTTTGTTTCGTTATCAGTCATTTTCGTTCATCCAAAATTAATTCAAGACGACAAGCCAAAGCAAGAGGCAGAGTTCAGCAAAATTAAAGATGACTTCGTATTAGGAATGCGTTACATAAGACAATCACCAATTATTTCTTCAGGTATTATAACAATTAGTTTGGTTAACTTATTTGTGATCGGTCCTATTATTATTAGCTTTCCGTTGATTGTTGATGCATTAGATGGAACAGCTTTTCATTTAAGTTTATTAGAAGTTGGTTTATCAGTCGGGACTTTTACTGGTAGCATTATTGTCTATAAAATTTCGGCTAATAAACGGCGCGGCCGAATTATTGTGTTGACACTAATTGCAACGATGGTTGGCTTTTTCATTTTTAGTCGGATGGAGTTGCTACCTACGTTAATGATATTGGCTGCAGTTGTTGGCTTTGCGGCGATGATCGTCTACTTACAAATGCTAACGGTCATTCAAGAACATACGCCACATGATCGTCAAGGTCGTGTCATGAGTATTGCCACTGTTGCATCAGAAGGTTTTGCACCGGTTGCATTTGCGGTAGTGTCTTTATTTGTCGGTATTGGATTAACGATTCATAACGTTTTAGCTTGGACTGCGGCAATTGGTTTAATATGTAGTATTTGGCTAGCGTTCAAAGCAAAGGCTCTCATGCAAGCTGAATAATACACGCCAGTTTTTACAGAACATAGACCTCCTCATTCGGCAGAAACTAAGTGATGAGGAGGTCAGCTTTATGGATTACATGAAAGGCTATCGCCTTGAGCCGAATGAAACTGGCTTTACGATTATTTTTTATCTGGATGAGCATTACAGTGAATTTTCTGATGAACTTGATGCGATTAGACTCCCATCAAAGAGAAAGTATAAAAACTTTAAACAATATGTCATCAAGAACTTTTCACATTTAAATGTAACGAAAGTAAAAGTGATGCTTGGGCCTGCTCTGGTCATGTCCTTTGCATTAGGAGCTGATTACGGCTCAGCAGAAGCTACCTCTCAACAACAAGCTGCTCACAGTCATTTTCATGAAGTCGAAAGTGGCGATTCACTATATTTGATTGCGCAACAATATGGCACGACAGTTGAGGCCATTAAGCAATTAAACGGCTTAAGTGGAAATACCATTTGGATCGGACAACGTTTAGAGGTTCCACATCAATCAAATGATTACAAAGTTAAATCAGGCGATTCGCTTTATTTAATCGCTAGTCAGTTTGATACGACAGTTGATTCGATTAAACAAGCAAATGGCTTAACGACTGATATTATATATGCTGGGCAAATGTTGACGATTCCAACTGGAACGAGTGCGTCAGGAACCTATACCGTTCAAAGTGGTGATTCGTTATACACCATTGCATTAAAACATGGTGTATCAGTTGATGCGTTAAGAAGCGCTAACCATTTAAAAAGCGATGTCATTTATTCTGGACAGACATTAACGATTCCAGACAGTACTCCTGCGGAAGGTCCTCTTTCCGTTGGCGATGAAAATTCAGCCGTTGAAAATTTACAACAAAACTTAATTTCATTAGGGTATTTTAACCAAGATCCAACAGCTTATTATGGCTCAATCACATCTCAATCAGTACGAGATTTCCAGCGGGATTACAGCCTGAACGTATCAGGTACAGCCGACCAAACAACACTCCACGAAGTCGACCGCGCTTTGACGAAACAAGAGCTAGTAAATGACTTAGACACATACACTGGTGTGCCTTACGTATGGGGTGGCGATTCGCCGGAAGTTGGTTTTGACTGTTCAGGTTTCGTGTACTATATGTTTAAAAAGCATGGTGTAGACACGACACGTACGACATCGGCTAAATTATTTAATCAAGGCGAACCCATTAGTCGAAGTGATTTACAGCCAGGAGATTTAGTTTACTTTGCTGTTAACGATCCGAATAGCATTTCTCATGTTGGCTTTTATACTGGTAATAACAGCTTTATTTCAGCAACATCATCAAGAGGTATTTGGGAATACTCAATGGACAATAGTTATTGGTCTCAGTATTACGTTGGGGCAAATCGGATTTATTGATTTTTGGCGAACGCAGGATTTGGCGTTCGTCTTTTTTGATGGGGGCGGTTTGTTGTCGGACGATGGGGTGGTAGTGTCGGACAAGCGGGCGTAATTGTCAGATGAGCAGGCATTAGTGCCGGACAAACCTCCATAATTGTTGGACAAGCGGGCATTAATGTCGGACGAACGGCCATAATTGTCGGACGAGTGGGCATTAATGTTGGACAACCGGCCATAATTGTCGGACGAGTGGGCATTAATGTCGGACAACTGGCCATAATTGTCGGACGAGCGGGCATTAATGTCGGACACACCTCCATAATTGTCGGACGAGTGGGCATTAATGTTGGACAACTGGCCATAATTGTCGGACGAACAGGTATTAGTGTCGGACGAAACGCTCATTATAACGCGAGTCGGATGAATCAGCACACACATAAAAACCCCCTCACTACCGCTCGTGAGGAGGTTACATTGGAATAGGAGATTGCTTTTGCACCACCATATGACTCTTACCGCCTAGAGTCATACCACCAAATTACCCACGCAAAACTTCTTCTAGTTTTGCTTTCGTGTTAGGCCCGTATATTCCGTCAACTTCATGAGGGATATGAACCTTTTGAAAACGCCGCACCGCATCTTCAGTTTTCGGTCCATATATGCCATCAATTGCTCCGGGCCTAAACCTTACGCTGTCCAATGCTTCTTGGATCTGCTTTACTGCTTCGCCACGGCTACCACGCCTGTAAATACCGCTTGGAAGTTCAACACGATCATCATTCTTCGCCGATTCTAACGCCTGACGCGTTTCAGGTCCTACAATACCGTCAACCTGTATGCCCGCTTTTCGTTGGAATGAACGCACAGCCGATTCTGTCTCGTCACCAAAAATTCCATCAGCGCCATACCTCGGCAACCTTTCACCTACTTCAAGTAAATCTTGTTGTAGCTGCTCGACTTCACTGCCAGAATCGCCATTTCTAAGGAGATTGTTATTAGAGCCTGAGGAGTCGGTATCTCCGCTAGATCCTGAACTGCCATTTTCTAATCTCGAACGTACGCGGTCCATATCAACACCAGGACAACCACTTCTCACTCCTGTAAATTCATTGTGTCCTAAAACTTTATCCACCTTTAAACCGAACCGTTTCATGTTATAACGTGCTCGCTCTTCCCACACACGCTCCTGTTCGTTAGTGAAACTGCCGTTACCAACTAGACAAATGTGATATGTCGTTCGATTATGGTTCGCTATTCCATTAACTATGACATCTTCGTCATAGCACAACTGAACAGTACCGTCACGAAGAATAATTTCGTGATAACCACCTGTCTGCCACCCACGACTTTTCCAATGTCTTTCAAATGACCAAACATCGCCACCTTCAGTTGCACTATGATGCCTTGCAATGTGTTTCACCGAATTACGTCTACGATTGCCACCCATTGTTTGACCGCGCAAATCTTCAATGTTTGCCACAATACCCCTCCTTACATTAAAGCCCCCTAAGAGCTGTTTTGCTTTTTATACCCATATCCAAACTTCATAGCTTGATATAATGTATGCTCTCATTACTATTAAATTCAACCAGTCCGAAACCTGTCTCAACTAATGCCACCAAATTTAATAAATGTGCTTTACCCTAATTATTACGACCTTGACTTTCATATTCCCTCCACTGTGAAAATTTTTTGTTAGTAGATCCAATATTATAATCGCAAGAGGACGAAGTGAGGTGTTATACAATTTTCAAATAGTTTAGTGATTTTATAAGGTTTTTGGTTTAAAATGGAAACAGATTACAATTCACAGATGCTATAGCGGATTATGAAAAAGTGGAGGTTATGCGATGATTTCAACTTATGTTAATTGGGGGAATTCACGTGTTAAATTAAGTTGGCAAGCCGGAGACGCACTACCAGATCGCCATTTAATCACAAGTGTACACGGGTTTTGTTTTGATCAGCATGGACAATTACTGATGGTCGATTTAAACGACCGCGGCTGGGACTTTCCAGGAGGGCACACCGAAGAAGACGAAACGCCTTTACAATGTTTTAAACGCGAAGCTTATGAAGAAGGTTATGTAAGTGGAAAGTGTCAGCTGCTTGGCGCCATTGCTGTTGACCACCACGAAAACCCTAACTTCGATCCAAACGGTCCATATCCAATCGTTGGCTATCAAGTCTTTTACCGAATGGATATTGAAAAGATTCACCCTTTTGTAGGAGGATATGAAGCTAGCAGACGAACATTTATTGACCACGACGATGTTCCTGAGTATTATCCAAAATGGCATGAGTTGTATCAGGCTGTAATGGATGAAGCTTTGAAAATTGATAAAAATGAGCGGTGACATGATGACGTCACCGCTTATTTATTCCGTTCATGTCTGTATTCGGTAATTATCCCACCTTGTTCGGTACTTATTGCTGTCTATTCGGTATTAACTGCTCCTTATTCGGTAACTATCCGCTCTATTCGGTATTAACCACACCCTATTCGGTAATTATCCGCTCCATTCGGTATTAACTCCACCCTATTCGGTATTAACCTCACCTTATTCGGTAATTATCCCTTATCATCCGGCCTGTCGTCTTGTTCTTCAACCTCGACTGTCATTTCAGGTTGCTCTTCCTTCTCATCTTTCGTCTCTTCCGCTCGCACGACTGTGTGCGTATTGCCGCGATTCACAAGATCCGTTAAAAGTTGATTCACATCTAATCCCGTCAGCTCTTTTAACGGCTCTTGGATTTGGGTCATCGTGTTTGTTATTGACTGGCCATAAGTTGAAATACCACCTTGGCCACTGCCTCCAGTGTCAATGACTTTAACTGATTCAATATTGGATAACGGCTTAGCGATTTCTTTTGCGTATTCAGGAAGCATTTCGATTAACTTTTCAACGATGACGACCTCACCGTGCTTGGAGATCGCTTCAGCGAGCAACCTCTTCGACTCGGCCTCTGCTTCACCTTTTTTCCGAATAACTTCAGCTTCTGACAAACCAGCTTCACGTTTAATCTTCGCACGGGTTTCACCATCGATTTGTGCTTTCTTCGCTTCGGCTTCAGCTTGTTTTGTCACTTCGTAGTATTCAGCATCGGCCTTCGCTTGACGCACTTTCGCTTCTTCATGTTCCAACTGCACTAGACGCTCGCGCTCCATATGTTGCAAGCGCAAATGTTCTTCTTTCTTTTGCGCATGGACTTTCAATTCTTGTTCTTGAACTTCTTTATCAAGTCGTGCTTTTTCTAATTGGTACGACTGCTCAGACTTTGCACGCGCTCGTTCCGTTTCTTTTTTAATTGATGCGTCATTTAAGTCTTTTTCCTTTTTGGATTCAGCAATTTCAATTTGACGTTCAAACTCCTGCTCTTTTGCTTCTTGATCATTGTTGGCACGGTGAATACGCGTTTCCTTATCAGCATCCGACTCAGCCAACTCAGCTTTTTTACGAATTTGTGCGATACGAGGCTTACCTAAGTTCTCTAAGTAACCATTTTCAGGGTCAGCATCACGCAAGTCTTGTAAACCGAGTGACGTAATCTTGAAACCCATCTCATCTAGCTGACGCTGAGCAACTTTAGTTACTTGTTTATTAAACTCCTCGCGATCTTCATTAATACCTTCGACTGTCATTTTAGATAAAATAGCTCGCAAATTCGCATTCAACACTTCTGATATTTCAGCTTGGATCTCTTTCGGCTTTTTCCCTAAAAATTGCTCCGCGTAAATTGCAATTCCACGTAACGTATCAGCAACTTTCACCATCGCGACAGCATCGGCAATAATTGGCACACCACCATTCGTGTATACGCGAGGTGTAGTAATTTTCAGCTGAAATGCTGTTAAATCAACCGGTGTCGCGGTTTGGTGCATTCTTAATAGATGCCCACCACCACGAATAATCTTCATCGAACGGCCTTCTTCATCGGTGAAAATATTCGTTTCTTTACTCGGGTTACCAAGCCGTGGACCCGCAATAATAAGCGCTTCATTTGACTTTGCTGTCCGGTATCGAAGCTTCATCCACACCCACCATAACAAACCGACGATCGCTGCTATGACTAACAGCGGAATTAAAAACAGTAAAAACCCTACTAACTCCATTGAATCCCTCCACATTTCCAATAAAATACACTCAATTCACTTTATTAGAACGGTGGAAAATTATGCTCGTCAAATTTTGAAGCGCAAAAAAACAACGACCATTTCGGCCGTTGTTTTAGCGCATGCGTACTTTCGCTTTCTCCCACTCTCTTGCAATTGGGTGCGTTAATTCAATGAGCGCATGAAGAGGGAAATATTTAATCGCTTGTCCGTACAACCTTTTGCCACCGAGTAAAAGTCCTGTTGCGAGTGGCTCCACTTTCACTTGCATCCTCGGCCACGTTCTCGAAGCCCATTCACTTACATTAAAAGAACTGGATCTTTCGCCTATGTAAGCGAACACTCGAAACAGAACTGGAACGAGCATCGAAGTTGGCACCATTCTCCGAAAACGACTCCTACCGATCAACGATACAACAAGCCAAACCCCTGCCATGATTAAAATGAGTTTAATTAATGACTGGTTCATTCCATCATCTCCTCGCACCTTTAATTTTCCCTTAATGGTGAGGAGTATGTATTAAAAGTTATTCTAAGATTTGTAGGTGTAATGGCGGCAGTGGCTCCACTTCCTCCAACCACCATCACTTCCTCCTATCATACTGATCCTGAAACGCTTTAGTCGTCGTTAATGAAAACATTAAAACAAGCTCTAAAAAGTTATCGTAAACTCCTGTCTCTACTGGTGGCGGTGCAGCCATCCCTGTTGTCATGAAAAAGACACCTGTGAAATACCAGAACCAGTTTTGTATGCGGCCAACGTAAATAGAAGCGATGAGTAAAGCGATCGTTACGACCACAATCATAATCGGTATACCTGACTCACTACCGACTTTAGTGTATGCTAACACGCCGTTATGCACGTAAGGCTCTAACTCCAGCCCCCATACTTCACTAACCATTTCATAAATAATTAAAAATAACGTCAGCCCTAACACAAACCATGTGACTGACCGCCACTTTACCCACTTCACACCAGCACGCTTCATCGTATCCCACGCGTAAAGTAATAAAAGTGGTGTAATAAATGCGTGTAACCAAAAGCGAATTTCATTATAAAATTCTAACCGTGCACCCTCTCCAAAAAATTTCCCAAACGCTAGCATACCGTTGTCATAAATAAGTGCTAAAAGAACTAAAATGATCACATTAGACACAACAAACCAACCGTTACGATATGCCAAACCAATCGCAACAATGAACAAACATATATGAAAAATCATGATTAAGAAAAATAAAATCATATCCATAAACATTTCCCCTTTTATGACGTCCATTACACTATCATTGTTGCCAACTTTCAAAGAAAAAAGACCAACTCTAAGTGAATTGGTCTTTAAAAGTTATTCGTATTCTTTTTCAAATGTTTTTGTGCTTCGAACGGTATCGATGTGGCGTACTTTTTGTTCAATTTGTTCGCGTTGGTTTTCTAAAAATGGCGGTAAGGCGAGCTTTTCGCCGAGTGTTTCATATGGTTCATCACCCATAAACCCTGGTCCATCAGTAGCTAGCTCGAATAAAATTTGTGGAGCAACGCGTGCGTAAAGTGACTGGAAGTAGAATCGATCGACGACCCCTGAATTCGGCAACTTGATATTCGAATACCAGTCTTCCCAATTCTTCAACTCAGCTTCATCATCAACACGGAACGCTGCGTGGTGAACCGTTCCAAACCCTTGACGCGCTTGTGGTAAAGAAGTGTTATGTTCAATAATGACTTGTGCACCATTTCCACCTTCACCGACTTCAAATAGATAAATTGAATCGTTTTGATCAACTTCATTAAATACGTAAACACGTTCTAAAATCATTTTCATTCGATCAAATTCAGAAACGCGAATGTGTAACGGACCTAATCCAGTAATCGCATACTCTAATGGAATCGGACCATCTTGCCAAGGGACTCCGGATGCGACGCCTTGATCTTGCTCATCAGAAACGAGTTGGTATTGTTGGTCATCAAAATCTACAAACGGCAATACTTTTTTACCGAATAAGTCTTGAATACCTTCATGTTTCACATCTAAGCGATCGAATCGCTTCACCCAATAGTCAAGTGCTGCATCGCTCGGTACGCGAAATCCAGTTCGATAAATTTCATCCGTTCCATGACTACCTTTAGGAATGCCAGGAAAATCAAAAAACGTCATATCTGTTCCTGCACTGCCTTTATCATCAGCGAAAAATAAATGATACGTCTGAATGTCATCTTGGTTAACCGTTTTCTTCACTAAACGCATGCCTAACACATACGTGAAAAATTCATAATTCTTCTCAGCACTGCTCGTAATGGCTGTAATATGATGCAATCCTCTTAAACCTTCCATTTGAAAACCTCCGTCTGCAAAATATCTTGAATTCAAAGTAATTATACCAAATTTATTAAAAAAATGCTTGTAACATGCATACATTTTTATACACGAAAAAACGCTGGCCTACCACTCGACCAGCGTTTTCTATCTATTTACTTAAGGGGGGTAAAGCAAATAGTCAATTATTCACTTAACAGTTTATCTTCTAAATCATCTAACATTAAGTTCGCAGCCTTGACACCACCTGCTGTATTCCAAATCGTGTCGTTCACTTTATAAGCATTACCTTCCTGCACAGCTTCTAAATTGTTCCACAATGCGTCTTCAGTCCATTCACCTTCAACTCCTGAACCTTCTCCATCACCCGTTTCATAGGTGAAGTAGAAAATGACGTCACCTTCCATTTCATCAATACGTTCTTTCGTCACACCTGTCGCCGCAAAATCATCAACGTCTTGTGCTTCTGGGCGCGCCAATCCAATTTCATCTAAAATAATGCCTGGGAATGAATCTTTATAATAAATACGAACGTCACCAGACATAAAACGAACCAAGGAAACTTCAGTATCTAAACGATCATCTAACGATTCACTCAAACGATCTATACGCTCTTGATAATTGTCTAATACCTCTTGACCTTTTTCTTCCTTATTCACTGCTTCTGCGATTAACTCAAAGTTAATTTTCCAGTCGCCACGTAACGTTTCTTCAAATACTGTCGGTGCAATCGCTGATAGTGCTTCGTAATGCTCTTCTTGACGCATTTTATTACCTAAAATTAAATCTGGTTCAAGTTCAGCAATACTTTCTAATGAAATATCGTTTTCTAAGCCAACAACATTCACTTCTTCCAGATCATCTGCAATATGATCATACCAAGGGTCACCTACCCAAGATTGGACAGCACCAGTTGGTGTAATTCCTAATGATAATAACGCTTCTGTTCCGTGGTTTGTTAACACAACTATATTTTCTGGTGTCCCTTCAATCTCTGTTGTACCCATAGCGTGTTCCACTTCGTAAATTTCAGCGCTTTCTTCTGTATCTGTTGTTTCCTCTGTACCTTCATTTGTATCGCCGTTTTCTTCTTCTGGTTCACTGTTTTCTGAACCACAGGCTGCTAAAAATAAGACAAGCCCTAAAATGCTTAAAAATAATAACGTCCTTTTAAACATTATGTATCCTCCTAGTCAGTTTAATTGAAAATGATTATCATTTACAAAACTTATAATACGACCATTCAATTTAAAAGTCAATACTATCTCACAAAATAAATGAGAATGATTATCAAAGTTTAATTGACAATCATTCTCAACCACCTTATCATTAATATAGGGAATAAATAAGTTGCAACGTTGAAAGGTCATTCTTTTATGTTAAAACATCATACATTCAAAATAAGTGGGATTTTTTTAGGAATCTTAATTGTCGTCTTACTTATGTGGTCAAGTGTTATTTTAGGTTTAACGAAAATTTCAACACAAGACGTCATTGATTCTTTTCTTAATTTTGATGGATCAAATCAACATATTATTATTCAAGATACAAGAATTCCAAGAGCTCTAATTGCTGCATCTGCTGGTGCAAGCTTAGCTATTGCGGGTGCAGTTATGCAAGGATTAACCCATAACCCACTAGCCTCTCCAAGTATCTTCGGGATCAATGCCGGGGCAAGTTTTTTCGTCGTGCTAGGGGTAAGCTTTTTTGGCGTCACTTCACTTGAAGGTTTTACATGGTTGGCCTTTACAGGTGCTGCTATTGCCGCGATCATCGTTTACGTACTTGGTTCTATGGGACGTGATGGCTTAACACCGATTAAAATCACTTTAGCTGGAGCTGCAATGGCAGCTTTATTCTCATCTTTAACACAAGGAATGCTAACTTTAAATGAACGCTCCTTAGACCAAGTGTTGTTTTGGCTTGCTGGGTCTATTCAAGGACGTGATCTTGATTTACTAATTGGATTACTTCCATACCTTCTTGTTGGTTGGCTATTGTCACTCATAATCGGCAAACACATGAACATATTAGCGATGGGTGAAGACGTTGCAAAAGGACTTGGTCAACGCACATTAATGATTAAGTTATTTGGTGCCTTAATCGTCGTATTACTAGCTGGTGGTACAGTTGCAATTGCTGGTCCAATTGGGTTTATTGGCATCGTCATTCCGCATGTCGCAAGGTGGTTTGTCGGAATCGATTATCGTTGGGTTATTCCATATAGTGGCTTACTCGGGGCGATGCTTTTACTTACGGCAGACATTGGAGCTCGTTATGTCATAGCCCCACAAGAAGCACCTGTTGGAGTCTTAACGGCCTTAATCGGTGTTCCCTTCTTCATCTATATTGCAAGGAGGGGCATAAATGAATAAGTATAAACCTTTTCGTTTTTATAAAATATCATTTCTAATTGATCAAAAATCGCTCATTACGATTACAAGCTTAACGCTTATATCAATCGTGTTAATGATTATTAGTCTTGGCATCGGACAAATGCAAATTTCACCAATAGAAGTTGTAAAAGCTTTATTTAACTCAAGTGGTGATATGGAAAATCTCGTCGTCCAATCTTTTCGAATGCCACGCATTTTACTCGCGGTGCTAGCCGGAGCAGCGTTAGCGTTATCTGGCGCAATTTTACAAGGTATTATTCGAAATCCGCTTGCATCTCCCGATATCATTGGTATAACTGGTGGTGCCGCTTTAACAACTGTCATCTTTTTAGCGGTATTTAGTGATCGAAGTAATTCTTTAACCTTAAGCATCCACTGGCTACCACTTGCATCTTTTATCGGCGCAATTGCTTTAGGGTTTATTGTTTATTTTCTCGCTTGGAAAAATGGTGGGATCACACCAATTAGACTCGTTTTAATTGGTGTAGGTATCGCGATGGCAGTCCAAGCGGTTACGACGATGATTATGATATTAGGTCCTATTTACACAGCTTCACGAGCTAATATTTGGCTTACAGGTAGCTTGAATGGAACGAACTGGAATGAAATAATCTCAATTACGCCATGGATTGTAGGAATGGTATTCATCCTATTTATATATGCGAGACGATTAAATATACAAGAACTTGGTCAAGACTTATCGGTTAATGCTGGTGGTTTCGTTCAAAAAGATCGCTTCATGTTACTCTTATTAAGCTCTGCTTTAGCTGGTGGTGCGGTTGCATTTGCTGGAGGGATCGGGTTTGTTGGACTTATGGCCCCACACATTGCTAGAAGACTTGTCGGGTCAGCTTTCGGTTCCTTACTTCCTGCATCAGCTTTAATCGGTGGCATTATCGTCTTAATTGCGGATTTAATCGCACGAACAGCTTTTATGCCGCTTGAGGTGCCTGCTGGTGTTTTCACTTCAGCGATTGGTGCACCTTATTTCATTTATTTGCTTTATCGCAGTCGTAATCAATAACTGACTGCCCTTTTGGTAAAGGAGGACAATTTTTATGGACGCAATTACAACTAACACTTTAACACTAGGATATGGTGAGGAAGATATTATAAAAGAATTGGATTTACACATACCTAAAGGTGAAATAACCGTTTTCATTGGTAGTAATGGCTGTGGTAAATCAACATTATTAAAATCACTTGCACGACTATTAAAACCGAAAGAAGGATCGATTGTTTTAAACGGTCAGGACATCGCCCATACATCGACGAAAAAAGTTGCAAAAGACTTAGCGATATTACCACAATCACCCGTTGCACCTGACGGGTTAACTGTTTTACAACTTGTAAAACAAGGGCGTTATCCTTATCAAAATTGGTTTAAACAATGGACAGAAGAAGATGAAGAGGCCGTCAATTATGCCATTAGAGTGACCGGCACAGAAGATTTAATTGATCGTAAAGTTGATTCATTATCTGGTGGTCAACGTCAACGTGCATGGATTGCCATGACATTAGCACAAGATACAGATACGATTCTATTAGATGAACCGACAACTTATTTAGATATGACACACCAAATTGAAATATTAGATTTATTACACGATTTAAACGAACAAGAGAATCGTACCATTATCATGGTTCTACACGATTTAAACTTAGCGTGCCGTTACGCTGATCACATCGTAGCCATTCATGACAAGAAAGTCTTTCAACAAGGCGATCCAGATACGATTATTACACCACAGCTTATTCAATCTGTGTTCGGACTACAGTGTCAAGTGACGTGTGACCCTATTTGCGGTTCACCTCTATGCATTCCATACAGTAAAGGTCGTCATATGAAAGGTGTTAATAAAGATGAGCCAACAGTTAACAAACAGCCAATTTAACGACTTAAGTGAAAACTTTCGTATAGAATCTGATAAGGATCCAAATATGTTTGCTCTATCAAAGCTTCGTGATGAGCAGTTTTTGTGTGAAGTGTTGGAAGAAGCCAAAGTAGATTTTGACACAAATAATTTATTTATCGCAGCTTCGCAATTTATCAAACGAATTGGCTTTTTAATTGTCGCCCCAACTCTGTACAATTTAACGAAATATAATCAATGGTTATCAGCTAGCTGGACTAATCAATATATTATCCCTCGTGTTCATAATAACCAGTGGATTCCAAACCTTTATTTAGATCATCATACGGTAACACCGATTGATGAAACTTCACGTAAAAAGCTATTAAAACAGTATCTAGAACAATTATTTACTGACATATCTACCTTAATCGAAAACGTTTCATCTATATCACGTGTACCAAAGCCGATATTATGGGAAAACATTGCAGTCTATATTTATTGGCTATATGAAGTAAAATTAAGCGAAGAAATAGATGAGGATATCATGGCACGTGTCCATCATGATTTCCGCTTATTAATTTATGAATTAGAAGCAAAACAGTTTCAAGAATCATTCCAGCCTCTAAAACGTTTCCACGGGATCAAACGACTAGTGTCTCTTGATGATGATCCTATTCGAATTAGACGGACATGCTGTTTTTATTATGAAGTAAATGTTGGTCATAACTTTTGTAATAATTGTCCAAAATCAGAGCTAAATAAAGCAGCTTGTCGAGCAACAAAAGATTCTTTATATGAGCGTAATATGGTTAGACGTAATGGGTGAATAGCTGGAGACTATTCACCTTATTTATTGAGAAATTCCTTGCACTGCTGATAAATAATAATCGTAATGATCACCGTTCAATCCACGACATCATTGCTGGTACGTTTGTGACTAGTCATCATCCTGATTAAAAAAACATAACCTCGTCCACTGTTGCATATAGTTTACCACTATGGTTTTAAGGAGTTGACGGGGATGAAACAAACAACATGGTTAGCTATTGCCAATGCTGTTGTGCTCGGTTTGACGATTTTTATGAATTACTTAGCCAATGCGTTACCGTTAAATAATCAAACAACTGGGGAAATTTCGGACAGGCTTAATATTTTATTTACACCCGCAGATTATGCCTTTTCGATTTGGGGATTTATTTATTTGTTATTAATTATTTGGGTCGTTATGTTATTTTTAAGCCCTCAAGGCCCGAAAGTGACAAACGAAATTGGACTTTGGTTTATTATTAGCTGTATTTTAAATGTAAGTTGGTTGTTTTTCTTCCATTATGAATACTTCTTCTTAGCACTGATCGTCATGTTAATGTTATTTTACAGCCTTCTCATTATTTACCGCCGACTAAGATCAGATTCATTCTGGTTATTGTGGCGCGTCCCATTTTCGATTTATTTAGCTTGGATCTCAGTGGCGACGGTTATTAATATTGCTGTTGTCTTTAACTCACACCACCTTCACCTTTTGTTCACACCTGAAGCTTGGACTGTGTTATTTATTTGGTTGTCGACTGTTTGGGCTATTTGGTTTATGTATCAAAACACTGATTTGATTTATCCGATGGTCTTTATTTGGGCACTTGTAGGTATTGCGATTAACCGCCCTGACTTACCTGAAATTGAATATAGTGCATGGGCGATGGCAGCTGTCTTATCTATTGTCCTCCTCTATCATTTAATTCCGATGGTAAAGGATTTATATAAAATCAAAAAATAAGCGCTAGGACTCCTAGCGCTTTTTACATTTGATTCAATACATCAGGTCGGTCGACACCTGTACGTAAATTAATTGCTCGGTCGTGCGGGCCGAAGTTAATGACTAAATATGGATCACCTTCATGCTCAAATTCATCTACTAACGTACCTTCATAACGTTCTAACGTTTCAACATTAACGTACGCATATTTCAAATCATCAAATGTTAAATTCAGCGATTCATCAAGACGTTCCATTTCATAACCGTTAAATTTCCAACGACCTTCTTTTACAAACGACATTTCATACTCCGTCGTCTCTCTATAGGCAACATCACCTAATTGAATGAATTGTAGTGTGAATACGTCACCTTCATGTTCCACACTTAATAAAATGTTTAAATCGGCTGGTTGCAATACCGCTAACGTATATTGATATATGAAAAATTCTTTAAAATATAGCTCAGCCCATTTATTTAAAGCAGATTGTGAGACAGTTGACTCAAGTGCTTCTTGTACGATGGCTACAGCTTGCTCATATTGCTCAGTTCCTTCTTCTAACTGAAACCATTCCGTATAATAGTCTTCTTGTATTTCTTCCATTGTTTCAATATTGTCTTTAAGCACTTGTTTTGCAATTTGATCAGCTTCATCAACTGTTAGCTCAGCATTATGATCATTTGGTAAGTCAATTTCAATGCTTTCTTCCTCTTCAATAGAATCAGAAACGACGGTTTCATGATGGTCTTCATGAAAACTGATATACCCTTTGTGACCTTGTTCTCCTTGTAAGTTAAGGTGCTCTGTAGCGCTTTTCATCTCACTTTGCTGACATCCGACTAAAACGATAACTAGAACGACAATGATCCATGTTTGCTTCATTTCTACCGCACCCTTTATACCAATTATTTCAATTTAATTATATTAAAATAATCGGAAAAAGTCGACATTTTAAGGAGAAAATTGTAAGATTTTTGGTAGATTGTTAGATTACTATAAACAAAAAACAGAGACTTAGAAGTTTTCCAAGTCTCTGTTACTTATGAAAATTGCTGCAATGACCCCAATGACTACAGTTAAAATGTGTATGATGAGAAACGTGTATAAATTAAAAAACATACTATTCGTATATTGATTTAACCATCCAAATCGATAAATGACAGATCCAGGTTCACTAGGAGGGCCACCTAAACGATCGATCAATTCATTAGCATTATTTATAAGTGGAATAACTAACAAACTACCACTAATAAGCAACACAACAATCAAAACGAATAAATAAACCTTGTGTTGGTTCTGACTTAAGTTTATCGCCACTTGATAACTCCAATACAATCCCATCACCCAAACAGGCAAAAACAAAATCCCCACTAATAAACCAAGGTTTCCATTACCTGATATAACGTCTGGTGAAACGGTCATTATATTGACGAAGTAAAAGCCAATCCCTGAAATGACTAGAGCGCTAATCCAATACACATATATTCTCTTCATTTTTCTCCAACTTTTAAAAATTTTCTTCTATTATAACATACTAGTTTTTGGCAAGTTCTACCTCTCACCTTTTAGTATACTTAAAATTCCTTCTAATTGGTCTCGTTCTTCTTTAATTAGTTCATCAACGACTGAAGCTAATTGTGAGTCATCTCCACTTTCAACTGGTTGCCCCTCAAGCTTTAACATATATAACAATAGTGCATCGAGTGCTACTTCCCGCTTTTCGTCCCCTTCCAACTGCCGTTCAGCAATCCGCTTCAACAAAGCCGATTCTGGATTAGTCATGTTGTTCCTCCTTTTTCGCCTTTCCACCAGTAATATTAAACTGATTAATCGCAGGCGTACCGCTTGGCTTTTGGTCTGAATACGTAAACCCTAACATGGTAGCTTTGTATGGCATATCTCCTCGCCACTTTAGTTGGAAGTTTGGAAACGATAGCTGTTCACCAGGATTGATCGTCATTTCTTGTGATGGTTTAAGCCAAATTTCATTTTTCTGCTCTGAATGATGGATTCGCTCCCACTCGGCTTGCGCTTGCCTACGACTTTGTTCATTACCATTGGAATTAGAACTAGTATATTTTCCGAAAAACTCAAAGGGATGCTCATCAGAGAATTTAAAACAAATATAAGGTCCTGTAATTGGTTGCGAACCAATGTTCTCAATTACATAATTTCCGAGCGCTAAATGCTCACCACCTTCTTCGTCCATATTAAGTGAAAATGTGAAGTAGCTTAAAACGTCATAGTCCTTCTTGGTTGATTGCTCAATTTTTTGTTTAATTTGCTTAAAATATTCGCTTCGCTGTTGGCGCCACTCGTCAATGCTCTTAACGGTAGACACTTTCATATGGTTCTTCACCCTTTCATATAATGATTACATCTTGATGAACTCCATAAGGGCTCCACTTATAAAATTTATGACAAAAACGGGCAATTATGACTGTCATGAAATTCGTCATCTACCAATATTAACCTACACGATGAAGTTAATAGTTTAATAAAATACTCATATGGACATGAGAGGTGGTCTTTTGTGCAATACCGACTATTTAATATGAAAGAAGTTGAAGAGTTACAAGAACGACTGAAGCTTTATGAGAATATGTTTCAAGATTTTTATGAAAGCGAGGCATTCGAAGACTACTTACTCATGAAAAATGAAGTTCACGCTTTAAAAAAGCAAATCGTAAAAATAGAAGGGGTTTTGAAAGTGGTGAATGAACATCAACAAGAACAAGACCAGAAATTAAAAGCCCAACGATCTGGTCAATCTGAAGAGTTAAAAGCGATTATACAATTGCTTCAAGAAGTTAAAACTGAACTGGCCTCAATAAAAGGTGAGCATGACTCAGCAACTGAACAGCCTACTGAAGAGGAACAGGCAGAGAACGTAGAACAAATAGAAGACAGTTCACCTGAAGAACATGTACAAATACCGTCAAATCAAGTTAACAGTCAAACTTCACGCTTCTTACAAAACGCAAAGCAAACCCAAGTTAAAAAAACGAATAACGAAACTGCTCAACCGAAAAGGTCAACACAACCAAGAAGACAAAGAACACCTGAGTTTCGTCAACTACAACATTTAATCCGATCTAATGCGACGAGTTATGTCCAACCTGATCAAACTAGTCAAAACACTCAATCTGTCGCATCACCAAGGTTTAAAACGCGTGTTAGCTCAGGTCGTACAACAACATCTTCAGGCAATTTTTCTCACACTTTTAGACCACGTAACTATCCAAGTAAGTATGACCAAATTCAGCCGCGTACAAAAAGACGAAAGAGGAAACGTTCTAAACCGAAACAGAGTGCAACTGATCAACCTAAACCAACTGTCCAAACAGATCTAAAACGCCATGAACAATCAGAACAAAAACGAGAATCTCAACCCACTAATGCAAATCAAGCACAACACAATAACAACCAACTATCACAACAATCAAACACACAATCTTTACAGCCAAAACAGCCTACTGAAAAACAACAACCTAATACGCAAGAATCAGTGCTAGAGAAAATTCTCCCCTCTCAGTTTTTCAAAAATAAGTAACATGGCAAAGTCTAAGCTTGTGTTACCACAACGTATTGTTGGGGAAATGGTTAAACTAGCCAAAACTGAACTACCAAATGAATGTTGTGGCGTTTTATCAGGGAGTAATTTACAAGTGACAACGTTTTGGCCGTTAAAAAATGAAGCTCAATCACCTCTTTACTACAGAGTAAGTCCTGGTGAATATCAAAATGTGAAATATGAGATTAGTAGAAAAAATGAACAACTGATCGCAACGTTCCACTCTCACCCGAAAACGAGAGCTACTCCGTCTTATACTGATCGGCTCAACCATCCAGATCAGGCGATTTTAATGCTAATCCTTTCATTAAAGGTCAACCCACCAGAGTTAAAGGGGTATTTTATTGAAGATGTTCACTCTTATGTCCCTTACCCAATTGTTATGAACTCTCAATAACCGCCCTATCTGAAAAGATGAAGTGCGACTATGATAATGTATAAAGTTAAAGGAGTGATTTTATGCGTGCAAAAAGTTCAACAAGTCATTTAAAACAATTACGTGCTACTGACAATTCTAGTAAGACACACAGAGGTGTAAAAAGTAGCCGTCGTCGTCGCGGTGGCTGTGGATGTAGCGGAAAGTAGTGGATGATGTGAAGCTCCTCGTTAGTTTTTTTGTGAGGAGCTTTAATTTATAGACGTTTATATGAATCTACTTCAAACATTAGAAATGATGGTAATAGACTATACCCTCTTGAGGGGTTTCACATAAGGTAAAGTATATTGAATAAAGTGACTATGGAGGTGTAAAGATGAGTTATCGTAAAAATTGTCCCACACAACTAGTCCAGGATGTCCTATGTATTAATACAGAAAAAGTATATGATTGGATCGTCAACGAAGCCAATTTCGATTTAAATATAACGGATGAAGATTTACCTAATGGCATTACATGTGATGATTTCGATAGTGAAGATGTGACATGTACTGTTATCCCAGCAGAAATAGACCCCATCGAAGTGATCAATGTTCAAGACCGACAGTTTGTAATTGATGGCACAGAAATTGAACTACAAATTGTTACGATTAGAAAAAACTTCGTCGTCATTCTTAATTTCCCAACGGATAATGGAAATGGTGATGTTGAGTTAGAGATTGAATTTTCAAGAAGTGAACAGGTCGTACTTTGTGCACCAGAAGGAACTGAAATTGATGTTACGTATACTGAATTAGATTGTTTCATCGTTTCATTCGACTGTGAATTAGGTGATACAGATGAGGATGATACGTTTGATGCGCTAGTCTCAGTTCGATTGTGTCAGAGCATTCAGGCTGTTTATCCAGTAACGTTAGAAATTGAAGCTGACTATTGTCTACCGCGTGAGCCTTTAGCTGTTGGGCCATGCCCTACACCTGTTCGTCCTGAGCAATGCCCTGTATTATTCCCTGTAGGGTCTAATACGAGTGAAAACCGTGCTGATGCAGGTGCTTATGATTATACAGCAGCTCCACCAGAACCAGAAGAATCACAAATGGAAACAGAACAACCATCTGAAGTTGAAACAAACAATGAGCAATCTGAGTAAGCAAAAAACCACCTACAAGAGGTGGTTTTTACTTTACAGTTGATTCTTTTCGACTTTACCATCTTTCATAACGTATTGAACGTGATCGTTATTTGCGAGTGCGTCTAAATCTTCAACTGGATTAACATTTGTAATAACTAAATCGGCTAACTTCCCTTCTTCTAACGTACCGAGTTGTTCATCCCAACCTAAACATTCAGCTGCTGTTTTTGTCGTTGCAACAATTGTGTCCATTGGGGCCATTCCTGCATCACGCATTAACGCTAACTCACGTAAATTCGTTCCATGCTTCATAACACCAGCATCAGTTCCCATAGCGATTTTAACCCCTTTGTCGTAAGCGAGTTTGAAACTGATCTTATGTTGTTCAATCACTTCTTCTGTTTTATCGACTGCTGATTGTGGCATTCCTTTTTCATCAGCTGTTTCTAGAACAGATACTGGTGCGAGTAATGTTGGCACGAGGTATGTTCCATTTTCGACCATTAAATCCGCCGCTTCATCGTCAATGAAAATACCATGCTCAATTGAATGGATACCTGCTTTAACAGCATTTTTAATCCCTTCAGAACCTTGCGCATGCGCCATCACTTTAACACCTTTACGGAAATTAGCTTCTTCAACGATTGCTTCTAATTCTTCTAAAGAAAACTGCGTGAATTCTGGATGGTCTGTTGGGCTTAACACACCACCTGTTGCGTGTACTTTAATAACATCTGCACCAGCTCGAAGCATTTCACGTGTCTTTTTACGAACTTCAGCTACACCGTCACAACGTCCATCTGGCATACCACGGTGACCGGATGGCAAAATGTCAATCACATCACCATTTAATTGAGTACCATCGCCATGACCACCTGTAATCGTTAAAGCATTGACGCTTATTTGGAGACGAGGACCTGTAATTAATCCATTGTCAACTGCTTGTTTTACACCTAAGTCTGTTCCTAGCGCATCACGAACAGTCGTTACTCCAGCTTGAACAGTATCGTTTAAATACTCTTGAGCTTGGTAGTACATGTATGAAAATGGTGTTGTTAAACGTTGCGAAAGCGGTGAGTACTCCATCATCATATGAACGTGAGTATCGATCAACCCTGGTAGGACGGCACCCCCTTTGGCATCAATGACTTGTTCATCACCTTGTTTTTCATAATTCTCACTTGGCCCTACATAAGCTATTTTGTTATTTTCAACGACAACGACTTGTCCTTCTTTCGGTGCCGCACCTGTTCCATCAATTACTAATGCATTTTGAATTAACGTTTTCGTCATAAAACATCCTCCTTAAAGTGTTTGAATTAAAATTCCGGCAATAACAACTGAAGCGACTGTTACTGTTGTAAAACCACCGATTAACATCGGGGATAGTAACTCATCGAAGATCAGCTTCTCTTCTTCTTCGTTACGAGCTGCACTACGACTTACTTCTTCACAAACGATATAATCTCCTGGGAAACCAAATAGTGCCGTTAATGCAACTGGCATACCTTTGTATGGGTGCCATTTTACTAACTTCGATGCGACATAACCACCAAGTGCAATACCAAACGTACCGATTAATAAAATAGTTAAAATTGCAGGTAAGTTATCGAGTACTTGTCCAGGCGTTACATCAGCCATCGTACCGATTACAACGAAAATGATCGCAATCATCGTCATTGTAAACGAGTTGGCGTGACGTAATGATTCATTTTTGTAAAAGCCGATTTTTAATCCGATAATACCGATTGCTAACGCCCATAAACTATAGTGAATGCCAGTAAACTGATCGAGAGCTACAGCAATCGCACCACCGACAAATACGGTAAACAAACGAATCGTTAAGCTATTTTTAACAGGATCTTTACTTGTCACTTCTTTTAAGTCTTCATCTTTTTTAACTGGAACGAAAGTCCCTTCGTCAATTTGTTGTTGAATAACTTTCGCATAGCGTCTCATAAAATTAAGTGCTAGCGGCATACCAAGTATTCCTTGGAATGCGACGACTAAAGCTGGAATGACAACGAGTGCTGTTAGTCCAATTTCAGCTAGTTTTTCTGAAGTAATAATTAATGCGACGACACCACCGCTTAATGGACCAACACCGGCGATTGCTGTTTCGTAATCAAAGAAGAATGTCACTGTTGAAATGACGATAATACCTGATACGAGAACGCCAGCTAAGCCGATTATGACAGCTTTATATTGTACTTTTAAGATCGCCATTGGAATTAACGTTCCCATATGGACAATCGCGACTGCAACTAGAATTCCACCTAACGCAGCGAATTGTGATCGCTCTAATAGATCATCAGGAAAGATCCCTGTCCACACTAAAATTAAATAACCGACCATAGCGGTTAGTAGCATAGGCACTCTTGCTCGTGTTTTAATCGATAACCATTCACCGAAAGCAATAAGTGCAAAAATTAAGGTTGTTGCGATTAATGGTTCATTGATGAGTTGGCCCAATGTTTACCCCTCCAATTAGTTTTAAAGATGACTATAACACCGGCCAACAAGGTTGTCTATAGCTTTTTTCTGATTATTTCAGCAGTTTAAAAAGTTATGACTTTAAAGCGAGTCAGTATAGCTCATGCGTGGCTTGTAGGTAATCGCTTACATAACTTTCAAATATTCATAATATTCAGTATATAAATTTAGTGGTAGGCATGTTCAGTTTTGAATATATTTTACAGAACACTAACAAGGAGTGACTTTTATGAAGAGCAATTTTTTGGAAAGTGCGAAGTTTGAACATGAATTTTGGTTACAAGTTTTAGGTGACCACGCTCGGTTTATTCGAGATTCTCTTTACCCTACCGAAGAAAATGATATTGAAATTGCTGAGTATTTTATTAATGAGTTTGACCGATTATTAGAAAGAGCACGTCAGTTGAGCGAAAATGAAGCCATTCCATTCACACATGAAACTGCTCGAGCGACGGAACAAATGCGTAATTTTAAACTATCGATTATTTCGCGTCATTTAGTTGGTGATATCGGTATTCATTTGTCCCCTACTTTTATTAATCATATGGTCAACGAACTGCAAGAGTATCAACATGTGATGAAGTATTTAAGCGAAGGGCAAGCACCACCTGTGTTTCACGAATTGCATCATCATTTAGTTTGGTTATTGGATGCTTCAGGTCATGCTGGTGCGATTAATGAGGATTTAGATGCTGTTGAAAAGAGGCTTAAGGAGAAAAGTGATGAATTCCGCGAGCACTTCGACCAATTTTACATAAAGGCAGTTGAATTAACCGGCTATTTACGTGCGAATGTTGATAGTTTTCCTGCTTTAGATCGTTTTAATAGTGATGTTGAAGTGGAGCTTAATTTATTTAGAACGTTTTTAAGTGAAATTGAGGAGATGGAATTGTCGAATACAGTATTAAGTACTTTCTCTGAGTTGATGGCTGATCATATGTATCGAGAGGAATGTTATTACTTAATGAAACTAGCTGAATCATCTAATACGACAGGACCCGATTGTGATCCAACTGCACCGCGTACAGAATAAAAAAATGGCGAACGCTTATATTTAGCGTTCGCCTGCTTTTATTTTACAATCATGACTGGACTTTCAACACGTTTAGCAACTTTGTGGCTGACACTACCTAACACGAGTGTTTGTAGTTGATTCAAGCCACGACTTCCGATAATCGTACAGTCATACTCGCCTTCATTGGCAAATTTAACAATGCTTGGTCCTGGTTCACCATGAAGCATGTGTACTTCATGTGGAACATCTGATTGTTCTAAACGTTCTTCTACCGGTTGGATTTTTTCACGGCGACGTTTCTCAATTTCGATCTTATTCGCGTGTCGAAGCACGTCTTTTTTCGATGTATCACCATCAATAACAAAAACGACATCGATTGTACCTTCTGAACATTTCGCAAGATGGATTGCATGTTCAGTTGAGCGCAGCGAGTGATCTGAACCATCTGTCGCTAGTAAAATACGTTTATACATAACGTTCACCCCATTTTGACATTAGTGACCTGAAGCTTTCGATAGACCACCAATGCGTTCTTTTAGCTCTTGGCTTTCACTGTTCAACCCTGTGTAAACAACAGTTGTACCGTGATTTTCAAACTTACCTTCAATTTTATCTAACGCACCAATTGCTGAATCATCCCAGAGGTGAGCGCGAGTTAGATCAATTTCCACTACGTCTAGTGTATTTTCAGTATAATCGATTTTATTTACAAAGTCAGTAACAGACGCGAAGAAAATTTGTCCTTCGACGTAATAATTTCTCTTAGCACCATTTTGTTCAAGTTGCTCAGTTACTTTGACTTTAGAAATTTTAGCCGCAAAGAAGATCGCGCTTAATAACACACCAGCGAATACGCCTTTTGATAAGTCGTGTGTAACAACAACTGTTACAACGGTCGTCAACATAACTGCGGCATCTGTTTTAGGCACTTTGTGTATGTTAAGCGCAGATGACCAATCAAACGTACCGATTGAAACCATTATCATAACACCGACTAAAGCTGCCATTGGAATTTGAACGACGACGTTACCTAACGCAATGATCAGGAACATTAAGAAAACACCGGCAACGAGTGACGATAGCCGTCCTGTACCACCAGACTTAACGTTAATAACCGATTGCCCAATCATCGCACAACCTGCCATACCACCGAAAAAACCAGTTGTTACGTTCGCATAACCTTGTCCACGTGATTCTTTGTTTTTATCACTTTCTGTATCTGTCATATCATCCACAATATTCGCTGTTAGTAATGACTCTAAAATACCAACCATCGCTAACGCTAACGCATATGGGAAGATAATTTGTAGTGTTTCAAAGTTTAACGGAATTTCAGGAATTAAGAACACTGGTAATTGTTGTGTTAAGTTTCCTAAATCACCAACTGTACGCATGTCAAAGCCCATGTAAATAACAGCACCTGTTACGACGACAAGTGCCACAAGTGGAGCTGGTACAGACTTAACGAAACGCGGTAATATATATATAATAGCTAATGTTAAACCAACCATGGCATACATAATCCAATTTTCACCATGGAAGTGCTCGATCTGCGACATAAAAATTAAAATTGCAAGTGCGTTTACGAATCCGACCAACACTGAACGTGGTACGAATTTCATAACAGCTGCTAATTTAAATACTCCGAATAATATTTGTAAAATACCTGTCAAAATCGTCGCAGCGAGTAAATACTGCAAACCGTGATCGGCTACTAATGTCACCATTAAGAGTGCCATCGCACCAGTCGCTCCAGATATCATACCTGGTCGACCACCTAGAATCGCAATCACAACTGCAATACAGAATGACGCATATAGACCAACCATCGGGTCAACACCAGCGATAATTGAAAAGGCAATCGCCTCAGGAATTAACGCCAAAGCTACAACAATTCCAGCAAGTACATCTCCTCTAACATTACCAAACCATTCTTGTTTTATTTTTGCTAACAATTTTTACTTCCTCTCCATCTGTAAATCTCGGATGTTTTGTAGCTAGCGTTAATGACGCATTTTTTCGCACAAAACCTTCAACATCATAACACAGCGGAAGAGGAACTCATAACGGCATGTAAGCGTGTACATTAGAAACATACTTTAAAATGCTTAAAATTGCTTTGAATTTCACCCACATTTTAAAAATGAACTTTTTTTGAATTAATATATGGAAGGAATACTAAATATGGTCATTGAAAAGTTGCCACGGCCTATCATTCGGTGGAGTAGACGTGAACAATTTTTCATCTTTTAAAGTAGGGTGTGCTAAACCAAGTTGGTGCGACCATAGCGCAATCTGTTGTCCTGGCTTGTTCACTTTTGCCCCGTACTTTTGATCACCATAAAGCGGACAACCGATATTAGCAAACTGCACGCGAATTTGATGCGGACGGCCTGTATGAAGATTCACTTTAACGAGCGATAATCCTTTTTCATGACCGAGCACTGTGTATTCTAAAGTGGCTTTCCTCGCCTCGTTGTGATCTTTTGATGTAACATAAACTTGATTTTTGCGTTTATCTTTATAAAGATAGTCTTCTAGGCGGGCCTGTTGCTTTTCTGGGAAGCCTCGAACCACCGCAAGATACTCCTTAGTCATCGCATGCCGACGAACTTGATCCGACAATCTAGATGCAGCCTTCGACGTTTTCGCATACACCATCACACCACCAACTGGGCGATCTAGCCGATGTACAAGCGCAAGGTAGACATTCCCCGGCTTTTCATCACGTTCCTTAATATAATCTTTCAAAGCCGTCAGCAAATCGAGATCCCTCGACTCATCCTCCTGCACCGGCATATTGACCGGCTTCTCAATGACTAATAAATGATTATCCTCAAAAATAATATGGAAATTATTCATGTATATACTCCTTTTTAACGATGTAGTTCATATATTAGCATAAAATGGGGTTGGGTGTCCGACATTAATTCCGTTCCGTCCGGCAATTATGACCCCTTGTCCGACATTAACCCCACTTCGTCCGGCAATTATTGACGTTCTGTCAATATATTGGACATGTTTTTGCTCTCATAAGGCAAACTTTTAATCCATATGAAAGAAGATGCTTTCATATGGAATCCTCATGT